>NZ_JAJJMP010000001.1:1127500-3527500 GCF_020905415.1 Myroides oncorhynchi
GTAGATCACACGGTTTCGCGTCTACCACTACTGACTAAAGCGCCCTATTAAGACTCGCTTTCGCTACGGATCCATGACTTAATCACTTATCCTTGCCAGCAACGGTAACTCGTAGGCTCATTATGCAAAAGGCACGCCGTCACTTCACGTAGAAGCTCCGACCGCTTGTAGGCGTATGGTTTCAGGATCTATTTCACTCCGTTATTCACGGTTCTTTTCACCTTTCCCTCACGGTACTGGTTCACTATCGGTCTCTCAGGAGTATTTAGCCTTGGCGGATGGTCCCGCCGGATTCAATCAAGGTTTCACGTGCCCCGACCTACTCAGGATACCACTATTCTTATCTTCTCTTACTTATACGGGACTATCACCCTCTATGGTCTACCTTTCCAAGTAGTTCTAATTCAATCCGCAAGAAATATCGTGGTCCTACAACCCCAAAATTGCCGTAACAACTTTGGTTTGGGCTATTCCGCGTTCGCTCGCCACTACTTGCGGAATCACTTTTGTTTTCTTCTCCTCCGCCTACTTAGATGTTTCAGTTCAGCGGGTTCGCCTCCTTATTGGATACTATGTCTTCAACATAGTGGGTTGCCCCATTCGGATATCTACGGATCAATTCGTGTGTGCCGATCCCCGTAGCTTTTCGCAGCTTATCACGTCCTTCTTCGCCTCTGAGAGCCTAGGCATTCCCCATACGCCCTTATTTTGCTTATGTGCTTACAATTCTTTCGAATCGTACTTTCTATAAATTTTAATATATTTCTATATCTTGTTTGTATTCTTTTCTAACTTTATTTTGTTAGTTAAGTTATCAATATGTCAATGATCGTTTTGGCTTTGAAAGCCTAGTGGAGAATATCGGAGTCGAACCGATGACCTCCTGCGTGCAAGGCAGGCGCTCTAGCCAGCTGAGCTAATCCCCCGTTTTTTCTATCGGTATCACTACCACAAAAACGGTTAGCTAACCTCTAGTATTTCCTTTTAATACATAACCTTAAGTATTTAGTAGTCCCGGGCAGACTCGAACTGCCGACCCCTACATTATCAGTGTAGTACTCTAACCAGCTGAGCTACGAGACTCTATACTTATTGTTTGTATCTTTTTTTTTTGGTATTAACAGCGAGAGTAAAGTTATTATAATCCTAATTATTCTCTAGAAAGGAGGTGTTCCAGCCGCACCTTCCGGTACGGCTACCTTGTTACGACTTAGCCCTAGTTACCAGTTTTACCCTAGGCAGCTCCTTGCGGTCACCGACTTCAGGTACCCCCAGCTTCCATGGCTTGACGGGCGGTGTGTACAAGGCCCGGGAACGTATTCACCGGATCATGGCTGATATCCGATTACTAGCGATTCCAGCTTCACGGAGTCGAGTTGCAGACTCCGATCCGAACTGAGACAAGCTTTGGAGATTCGCATCCTGTTGCCAGGTAGCTGCTTTCTGTACTTGCCATTGTAGCACGTGTGTAGCCCAGGACGTAAGGGCCGTGATGATTTGACGTCATCCCCACCTTCCTCACGGTTTGCACCGGCAGTCTTGCTAGAGTCCCCGCCTTAACGCGCTGGTAACTAACAATAGGGGTTGCGCTCGTTATAGGACTTAACCTGACACCTCACGGCACGAGCTGACGACAACCATGCAGCACCTTGTAAATTGTCCGAAGAAAAATCTGTTTCCAAATCTGTCAATCTACATTTAAGCCCTGGTAAGGTTCCTCGCGTATCATCGAATTAAACCACATGCTCCACCGCTTGTGCGGGCCCCCGTCAATTCCTTTGAGTTTCATTCTTGCGAACGTACTCCCCAGGTGGGATACTTATCACTTTCGCTTAGCCACTCAGACCGAAATCCGAACAGCTAGTATCCATCGTTTACGGCGTGGACTACCAGGGTATCTAATCCTGTTCGCTACCCACGCTTTCGTTCATCAGCGTCAATAAATACGTAGTAACCTGCCTTCGCAATTGGTATTCCATGTAATATCTAAGCATTTCACCGCTACACTACATATTCTAGTTACTTCCATATTATTCAAGCTCTGCAGTATCAATGGCCGTGTCCTAGTTAAGCTAGGAAATTTCACCACTGACTTACAAAGCCGCCTACGAACCCTTTAAACCCAATAATTCCGGATAACGCTCGGATCCTCCGTATTACCGCGGCTGCTGGCACGGAGTTAGCCGATCCTTATTCTTACAGTACCGTCAAGTCCCTACACGTAGGGAGGTTTCTTCCTGTACAAAAGCAGTTTACAATCCATAGGACCGTCATCCTGCACGCGGCATGGCTGGTTCAGAGTTGCCTCCATTGACCAATATTCCTCACTGCTGCCTCCCGTAGGAGTCTGGTCCGTGTCTCAGTACCAGTGTGGGGGATCTCCCTCTCAGGACCCCTAATCATCGTCGCCTTGGTATGCCGTTACCATACCAACTAGCTAATGATACGCATGCCCATCTTATACCGATAAATCTTTATTATTAATGTGATGCCACATCAATAAACCATGGAGCATTAATCCGAATTTCTTCGGGCTATTCCCCTGTATAAGGTAGGTTGCATACGCGTTACTCACCCGTGCGCCGGTCTCAAAGAAGCAAGCCTCTTCTACCCCTCGACTTGCATGTGTTAGGCCTGCCGCTAGCGTTCATCCTGAGCCAGGATCAAACTCTTCATCGTATATTTTTAATTTCGTAAATTAAAAACTATAATCCAAATCTTGCGATTTGCCTTACTCTCTTATTTGTATGCTGTCAATCCAATATGTCTATGAACGTATTCTTCTAGTCTTTATCACTTCTGTTTCAAAGCGAGTGCAAAAGTAAAAAACTTATTTGAATTAGCAAAATTTATTTTGAGAAAATTTAACCCCTCTTTTTCGCTAACCCCTCGTTTTTACTGAAGCGGACTGCAAAGATACTACCTTATTTTATTGTTATCCAAATTTATTTTTATAAATTTTTAAAACTATTTTTAAGTAATACTTGCTTCACTATTTTTATATGATCGTCTGCTTTTCGATCCCTAGTTACCGTGGTAACTACTTCTCTAATGCGGATGCAAAAGTAGCATCTTTTCCTTTACTTGCAAACTTTATATTGCCTTTTTTTGAAAGTATTTTATAACTCGCTATTATCCGACGTTTTAGCTAGTAAAGTTTTTTTTGCCTTTGGCAGGTTTCTCTTGTGGATGTGCTTCTGATAGGGGTTTTGATGTTGTAGTCTATATATTATAGTGTACTCTTATATATAGCGAGCTTGTTTTGGTTGCTTTCTATTATATCGCGTCCTGAGGCTGTAATACCTATTGTAGGTAAATATTGAGATTTCAAGTTCTTTCTTTACTCTTATATATAGATAGAAATGCGAATACCTCTTATATAACGTGTTTTTGATTAATTGTACCTTACTTTCTTGTTTTGGGCTGTGTCTATTTCTTATTATGTAAGTTTATTGTATTGTTTACAGCTACTTTTTTCTGTTAATCAGTTCTATTTTAACCTTCTACCTAGCTTTTGGACAAAAAGTAATATGCTTTTTTCGTTCTCATTATGTGTGTTTAAATTTACAACTAATTGTTTTTCAGTTATTAATACATATTTCTACTACTTCCATATAAATTGCCTAATACCTCCTAAGCCCAACAAACATCTACCTCTATACCATCCCCTTCAACATTACCACAAGATTGCTCTGCTAGAATACCTTTTTCTTGAAGAACTCTTGAAGAAGTATTGACGAAGTATTGAAGAGCTTACTTGAAAATAAAACGTATAAAAAAACCCGAAGCTATTCGCTTCGGGGTCTTATTTAATATATATTGAAGTTAAAAACTATTTGATCTTTAAATATTTTGCTTCATTAACTCTGAAAACAATTCTACACTTTTAATTCTATCATCTGTATTATAATGTAGTTAAAAACCGCAGACTTATATAAAAGCGAAAAGCGATACCTAATGATATCGCTTTTCAATCCCCTTAAAAAGTAAATTTCTCTACTTGTATTCTTGTTTTTAAAATTCTATAACCTTAAGGTTATAAAAAAAAAGCCAGTCAATGACTGGCTTCTCTGCTCCCTCTCTTGGGCTCGAACCAAGGACCCTCTGATTAACAGTCAGATGCTCTAACCAACTGAGCTAAGAAGGAAGGTGATATATTACCTTTATTGCGATGCAAATATAAAACGTTTTTTCATTCTTGCAAACACAACAAGCATTTTTTTAATATTTTTTTATTTGCCGAAGATGGCTTTATAAATATCGTTACCATTAGCGAACAACAATAAACCTATAAGTATAAAGAAACCAATCATTTGTGCTTTCTCTAAGAACTTATCACTTGGTTTACGCCCTGAGATCATCTCGTATAATAAAAACATTACATGTCCACCATCTAGTGCAGGAATAGGCAATAAGTTCATTACACCAAGCATAATAGACAGCATCGCTGTAATGCTCCAAAAAACTTGCCAGCTCCAGAACTGTGGAAAAATATCATAGATAGCTTTAAACCCACCTACTCCTTTATAAGCTCCTGTTTCAGGCTGTACAATTTTCTTTAACTGCCCAAAGTAACTAACTACTCTATCTTTTCCCATATGTAATCCCGCTGGAATAGCTTCTACTAAAGAATACTCTTCTCTACTGATCTCATACAGTCCAAGTTTTTGCAAATTATCAAAAGGCAACGCAGGTGCATAATATGTCTCCATCTTACCTTCTGCATTCACGTTTACATTAACTGTCATGTCATTTCCGTCACGATTAACAACAACAGGAATTGTCTTTCCTTTATTATCTTCTAGAACAGGGGCTACCATATCAAAAAATGGAGTATCAATTCCATTAATTGATTTCACGATGTCCTTAAGGGCTAATGTTTTTTCATTAATAGAATTCTCACTGAATCCAGAAACGATAAAAGGTATACGCAATCCAATAAAACCATTCCCTTTGTTCTCAGTAATTTGTCCTAAAAAATTAACAGGTAGTTTGACATGCTCTACTACACCATTTCGTTCAACTTCTATATCATTTCCCATAAGGATAGCCTCAGGAAGACTATTAAACTTCACAATCTCCTTACCATCTACAGTTAAAACCTTATCACCTGTCTTAAGACCCGCTTCTTCTAAGATTGGATTTTGCACCCAAATACCATTATTAATATCTTTATTGGCGATGTACGATTCACCATAAGTATAAGCCATACCAATATATATAAGAAAGGCTAAAATAAAGTTAACTGTTACACCACCTAACATAATAATCAAACGTTGCCAAGCTGGTTTCGATCTAAATTCCCAAGGTTGAGGCTCTCCTGCAAGTTGATCACTATCCATACTTTCATCCACCATACCAGATATCTTCACATATCCACCTAAAGGTAACCAACCTATTCCATAAACCGTATCTCCAATCTTCTTTTTAAAGAGAGAAAACTTAACATCAAAAAACAAGTAAAACTTCTCTACACGTGTTTTAAAAAGTTTAGCAGGAATAAAATGCCCTAACTCGTGTAAGATAATTAACAAAGACAAGCTCAATAAGAATTGAGATAATTTAATAAGTATATCCATTTTTATTTTTTACAAACTGTAATATTATTAAGACAAAAGTAAAATTTTACTTTAACTAATCTTACATTTTTTTAATTCAAGGCTTAAATTATCAATTCTTTCACATAAATCAAGAGAAGCAATTCGATATAAACCTATAAAAGGAACCTAAATACTAGTCACACAGAATAATCGCTACTACACAATGTTGATTTAAAAAAAACAAAAAACTACCCAATAAAATGCATATTGTTAGACAAAAGGCACAAAGAGGTAGGTAAAATAGCTGTTAATAGAAAACTATTTTCTAACTTTGCTTAACAATTAATATTTTATAATATGTTACAGATAGGTTTTATTAGAGAAAATCAAGATCAGGTAATAAAAGGACTTGCCAAAAGAAATCTTGATGTTGCTGATTTACTAAAAGAAGTGCTTGAATTAGATGAGAAAAGAAGAAGCACACAGGTGGAGTTAGACAATGTATTAGCTGAATCTAATAAACTATCCAAAAGTATCGGAGAGTTAATGAAGAGTGGTGAGAAAGCTAAAGCAGAACTTATCAAAGAAAAAACTTCAAACTTACGCGACCAAAGCAAACAATTAACAGAAGATCTTAATAATGTATCTGTATTATTAACAGAGAAGTTATATACTATACCTAACGTTCCTACAGACATCGTACCTGCAGGTAAAGATGCTGATGATAACTTAAATGTATTCGAAGCAGGTGAAGTGCCAACATTACATGAAGGAGCAATGCCTCACTGGGAACTTGCTAAAAAGTACGATATTATCGACTTTGAACTAGGTAATAAAATCACTGGAGCTGGATTTCCTGTATACAAAGGTAAAGGAGCTCGTCTACAGAGAGCATTAATCTCTTACTTCTTAGATAAAAATACTGGAGCAGGATATAATGAATACCAAGTGCCTCACTTGATTAATGAAGCATCAGGATTCGGTACAGGGCAGTTGCCAGATAAAGAAGGGCAAATGTATCACTCTACAGTTGATGATCTATACTTAATCCCAACAGCAGAGGTACCAGTAACAAATATCTTTAGAGATGTAATCTTACAGGAAAGCGAATTACCAGTTATGTGTACTGCTTATACACCATGTTTCCGTAGAGAGGCTGGATCATATGGGGCGCATGTAAGAGGTTTAAACCGTCTTCACCAATTTGATAAAGTAGAGATTGTACGTATCGAACATCCAGAAAATTCTTATAAAGCTTTAGATGGAATGGTAGAACATATTAAAGGTCTATTAAACGAATTAAAACTGCCATACAGAATCTTGAGATTATGTGGTGGAGATATGGGATTCACATCTGCACTGACTTATGACTTCGAAGTATTCTCTACAGCACAAGACAGATGGTTAGAAATAAGCTCTGTATCAAACTTCGAGACATTCCAAGCGAATAGACTAAAATTAAGATTTAGAGATAAAGAAGGAAAGAACCAATTAGCTCATACATTAAATGGTAGTTCATTAGCATTACCACGTGTCTTAGCAGGTATCTTAGAAAACTACCAAACTCCAGAAGGAATCGTAATACCAGAAGTACTTCGTCCTTACACAGGGTTTGATATCATCGACTAATTATTAAGTCAAATTAAAAGTATAATCTTATAACTAAAAGCACCAAATACTAGTAAACAGAGTTTTGGTGCTTTTTTTATCTTTGCACAAATAAAATAATTCCGCTTATTTAAATTATGATTATTTATAACGTTACAATTAATATACATGAGACTGCCCACGATACGTGGATGCAGTGGACAAAGAATGCTTATATACCTGCCATGCTTGCTACAGGTAAGTTTGATAAAGCACGTATCATAAAAGTATTAATTGAAGAAGAAATGGGAGGTAAAACCTATTCACTTCAATTTGAAACAACAAATAAAGAACGACTTGACCAATTCTACAAAGAAGACTTTGATCGTTTTGAGAACGAAGCGAAGAAGTTATTTGGAGAACTAATGTTGACATTCAAAACAGAACTACAATTAATAAGCGAACATCAATAACATACCATGGATAAAGTAAAAGCAAAAAAACATCTAGGACAACACTTTCTAACTGACGAAAGTGTAGCTAAGCGTATCGCTGACACCCTGACACTAGATGGATATAAAAAAGTATTAGAGATAGGTCCTGGTATGGGAGTGCTTACAAAGTACATCCTAGACAAACCCACAGAAACCTTCGTCGTAGAGATAGATACAGAATCTGTAGACTATTTAGGAGAACATTATCCTAAACTGCACGATCACATCTTTGCACAAGATTTCTTAAAATTTGACATTGTACGCGCCTTTAATCAAGAGCCGTTCGCTGTTATCGGTAACTTTCCTTATAACATCTCAACACAAATCGTGTTTAGAGCATTGGAATTAAGAGATTATATCCCTGAGTTCTCAGGAATGTTCCAAAAAGAAGTAGCACAACGTATCTGTGAGAAAAAAGGAACTAAAGCTTATGGAATACTTTCTGTACTAACACAAGCATTCTATGAAACTGAATATTTGTTCACTGTAGACGAGCATGTGTTTAACCCACCTCCAAAAGTTAAGTCGGGTGTGATGCGTATGCGTAGAAAAGAAGACTATAGCCTACCGTGTAACGAGAGACTGTTCTTCACTGTAGTAAAAACAGCTTTTAATCAACGAAGAAAAACGCTTCGCAATAGCTTAAAAACGTATAATCTACCTGAAGAAATCAGAGCACAAGAAGTATTTAACTTAAGACCAGAACAATTAGACTATAAACAATTTATAGAACTAACTAAGATAATAGAAGCCTATGGAGTTTAAAATCAGTAAAGAATCTTTACAACAATTCGAAGAATTAATAGCTGAAAACAATGAACAAGGATTATTAGACATCCTAAAAGACATACACTATGCCGATATAGCCGAGATTATGAATGAGCTTTCTGTAGAGGAAGCCATATACTTATTCGACATATTAGATAGTGAAGTCACAGCCGAAATACTTCTAGAATTAGATGAAGACGTCCGTGAAAAGATATTAAAGAATCTGTCCCCAAAAGAAATTGCGGAGGAATTAGATGAATTAGACACGGATGACGCTGCTGATATTATCTCCGAATTACCTGAAGACAAAAAAGAGGAAGTTCTTTCTGAGTTAGAAGATTTAGAACACGCAAAAGATATTGTTGATCTTTTGCGTTATGATGAAGATACGGCTGGGGGACTTATGGCGAAGGAGTTTGTATCTGTCAATGAAAATTGGTCGATACTAACTTGTGTAAAAGAAATGCGTAAACAAGCAGAGAACGTATCACGCGTTCACTCTATTTATGTATTAGATGACGATGGTCGTCTAAAAGGAAGGTTATCACTTAAAGATTTACTTACCTCTTCAACTACTACACACATTAGCGAGGTTTATATACGTAACGTAGATTATGTAAAAGTAGATACTAAAGATGTAGAGGTAGCCCGTATCATGCAGAAATATGACTTAGAAGCTATTCCAGTAGTAGATGAGATGGGTCGATTAGTTGGTCGTATTACGATAGATGATATCGTAGACGTTATTAAAGAAGAAGCAGATAAAGATTATCAGTTAGCTGCGGGTATCTCTCAAGATGTAGAGGCTAACGATAGTATTTTAATGCTTACACGTGCTAGATTACCATGGTTAGTATTAGCTATGATAGGAGGCTTCGTTGCCGTTAATGTATCGAGAAGTTTTGAAGGAGCTATGGAGAAATTCGGAGTATTGTTCTTCTTCACTCCCCTTATTGCAGCGATGGCAGGAAATGTAGGAGTACAATCTTCTGCTATTATCGTACAGGGATTAGCAAATAACACTATCACTGGTTCTATATGGAAACGATTAGGAAAGGAAGTAACACTTAGTTTACTAAATGGATTCTTACTAGCAATCTTGATGATGTTAGGTAGTCATTTCTTATTAGGAGTTGACTACATCATCGGTATTACTGTTTCTATTGCCTTAATCAGTGTAATAATTATAGCAAGCCTTATCGGTACTTTTGTACCTATTTTACTAAACAAATATGGCATAGACCCCGCATTAGCTACTGGTCCATTTATAACAACAAGTAATGACATCTTTGGTATTTTGATATATTTCTCTATTGCCAAAGTGATTTTAGGGTTTTAAGTTCCTAATTTACACAACTAGATTTTTAAAATGAATACTAAGAAAGTACTACATATCGACAGTAACCATCCTCTAATGATCACTCAGTTAGCAGCCCTAGGTTATACTAACGTAGAGAACTACACTGCTAGTAAGGCGGAGATAGAGGATATTATCCATGAGTATGAAGGAATCATCATTCGAAGTCGCTTCTCTATAGACCAATCATTCTTAGAGAAAGCTACTAATCTAAAGTTCATTGGTCGCGTAGGTGCAGGACTAGAGAATATAGACTGCATGTATGCAGAAAGCAAAGGCATCGCACTTATCGCAGCTCCGGAAGGCAATAGATCTGCTGTAGGAGAGCACGCTCTAGGGATGCTTCTAAGTCTAATGAACAAGCTTAATCTAGTAGACCAAGAAGTAAGACAGGGCATCTGGATACGCGAGGGCAACAGAGGTTTTGAGATAGAAGGAAAGACAGTAGGTATTATAGGATATGGCAATATGGGTAATGCTTTCGCTAAACGTCTTCAAGGATTCGACTGCGAAGTCATTTTTTATGACCTAAAAGATGGTCTAGAAAATCAATATGCGAAACAAGTATCCCCACAAGAACTACAAGAGAGAGCTGATATATTAAGTCTACATACCCCTCAGACATCTGAGACAATGTACTTAATTAATGAATCGTTTATTAACGGCTTTGCTAAACCTTTTTGGTTTATTAATACAGCCAGAGGAAAATCAGTGAATACCTATGACTTAGTCAATGCTTTAAAATCAGGTAAAGTAAGAGGTGCTGCACTAGATGTACTAGAGTATGAGAAGTCTTCATTTGAAAATATGTTCTCTGACAATAGTCTTTCTGAACCTATGCAATACTTAATCCAAGCAAAGAATGTACTGTTATCTCCACATATAGCGGGATGGACATTCGAAAGCAAAGAGAAGTTAGCGCAAGTTATTATTGATAAAATCAAGTTACTTTAAGAGTAATACACGTATAAAAAAGGCTTTATTCTGTAGAATAAAGCCTTTTTTATTTCTCTTAGCTAGCATATAGTCAGCTAATACTACCCTCGTGTCCACCAATACACACTTATTCACTCTCCTAATCACATCATCATTGCGTATTATCAAGATGTTGATTCTTTGGGACTTTATTCCATAAAAAAAGAGCTCACTATGGAGCTCTCTCTTATATATACTGTCTTATTTTTTGTTTTGCTCTTCTTGGATTTTGCGTTCTAACTCAGCTTCGAACTCCTCCATTACAGGCTTCACTGTACTTTCAGGTAAGTCTGCAATCTTGATATACATCAGACCATCGATAGCATTATTAAACAGTGGATCCACATTAAACGCGATAACCTTAGCATTCTGCTTAATGTATTTCTTGATTAATACAGGTACTCTCAACTTCCCAGGCTCTACATCTTCGATGATTTTATCAAATTTATTTAGATCCGCCTCAGCATCTCCGAATATTAAGTCCTTCTCACTATCCTTCAGGTTTACCTTATACTCCATCTTCGGTGTTACATACTGTGCGATGTACGGATCGAAGTAGTGAGATCTCATAAACTCTATCATTAATGATTTAGAGAAATCAGAGAACTGATTACTAATACTCACCCCTCCTATTAGGAACTTATGTTCTGGATATCTCAGCGTAGTGTGTATGATCCCCTTCCATAATAAGAACAGAGGCATAGGCTTCTGCTGATACTCTTTGATAATAAATGCACGTCCCATCTCTATAGACTGCGCCATCATAGGGTATAACTCAGACTCGAATCGGAACAACTCATTAAGGTAAAACCCGTTAATCCCGTACTTCTTATATATCTCAGCACCTAATCCCATACGGTAAGCTCCACAGATCTTCTCTGTCTCACTGTCCCATAAGAACATATGATGATAATACTTATCGTATTTATCAAGATCAAGTTCATTATTCGTTCCCTCGCCTACTTCTCTAAAAGTAATCTCTCTAAGACGACCTAGTTCAGTAAGGATATGAGGTATTTTATCCGATTTACACAAGAAAATCTCGTAGTTCTTCGTTTGTAGTAAGCGATGATCACCTTCTCTAAGTGCATTAACCTCTTCTAATATCTTTTCTTGCGGTTGTGGTTCGATTATATCTTTCACACTCTTTGGAAATTTGAAATTAAATGAAGGTACTTTAATCCACTTACGTGTATCTTCATCTTTATAAGCGTTTGATAAAAGATATGTCTTAAAACGCAAGAAGTTACCATAATCATTAATATCGTAGTGCTCATTCTGCTCTTCTACAGATATAGGTCTACCGATTCTTACTTTGATTACACGGTTTTTCTGTGTTAATAATTCAGAAGGCAACTTTGCTGTACGCAACGTAGGATTTATCTTTGACAAGAAATAGAATAACTTACTATTTGTTGCATGAAAATAAATAGGCACTACAGGTACATTTGCTTTCTTGATTAACTTAATAGCACCTTCTTCCCAAGGTTTATCTACTACAAGTTTATCATCTTGATAAGTAGATACTTCTCCTGCAGGAAAAATACCTAAAGGTTTGCCATCACTTAAGTGTCTTAATGTATCTTTTAACCCTATAACGCTAGATTTAGCATCTTTATTGTTCTCGAATGGGTTCACTGGCATAATATAAGGCTTCAGTGGTTCGATTCTATGCAATAAGAAATTAGCGATTATCTTAAAGTCAGGGTCATGCTCTAACATTAGTTTTAATAATAATATACCATCTATCCCTCCTAATGGATGATTAGAAATGGTAACATATGGCCCTTTTTTAGGCAGTCTTTTAAGTTCTTCTGGATCTATTTCAAATTCAATTTGAAACTCTTCTAAGATAGCATTTAAGAAATCTAAGTTTGTCAAATGCTTATTGCGGTCGTAAATTTTGTTTAACGTAGTGATTTTTAGCGTTTTCATTAATAACCATCCTGAGAAAGTTCCTAATACACCGTATTTATCTAAGTTAATTGCTTTTGCTACTTCCTTCGCCGTTACTAACCCCATTAAAATTCAAAATTAAGTAATACAAATATACTAAAATCTTTAGCTATTCCATTTTATTTTCTCAGACAAGACGTATTAAACTTCAAAAAGCGTTTATAATATATATAAATATCTGATTAAAACAAAGATAAGACATTTAATCAAAAGATATATTTTTTCTATTTTTGATTTTTCAAATTACTTAAATATTATACATGAAAGTTATCTCATATAATGTCAACGGCATTCGTGCTGCTATAAGCAAAGGATTTATAGACTGGGTACAAGAAGAAAACCCAGATGTCATCTGCCTTCAAGAAATAAAAGCAAAAGAAGATCAAGTACCAGTGGCAGATATCGCAGCGGCAGGATACCCATATCAGTACTACTACCCTGCTCAAAAAGCAGGATATAGTGGTGTAGCTATCTTGTGCAAAACAGAGCCTAAGAACATCGTGTTCGGGACAGGAATAGACTATATGGACTTCGAAGGACGCAACGTCAGAGTAGATTATGACACCGTATCTGTGATGTCACTATACCTACCATCTGCCTCTAATATAGAGAGACTTGACTTTAAATATAAGTATATGGACGACTTCTTTAACTACGTAGATACACTTAAAAAAGAAATCCCAAACCTTATCATCTGTGGTGACTATAACATTTGTCACGAAGCTATCGATATTCACGACCCTGTCCGCAATGCTAAGGTTTCAGGGTTCTTACCAGAAGAACGCGCATGGTTAGACAAGTTTATCAATAATGGCTTTATAGACAGCTTCCGTATGTTTAATACAGAACCGCATAACTATAGTTGGTGGACATACAGAGCTAATGCACGTAATAATAACAAAGGATGGAGAATAGACTACCACTTAGTGACTGAGTCATTAAGAGCTAAGATTAAGCATGCGACTATTCTACCAGACGTTAAGCACTCTGACCACTGCCCTATTTTAGTTGAAATAGATGCTTAAATATACCCACTAAAAACAACAAATATGATAGCTATAAAACGTATTGGTTTAGGATTACTAGCCGTTGTTATGTTCTCTTCTTGTGTAACTAGAAAGCTTTATAACGAATTAGATCAACAATATAAAGATGCTCTAGCAGAAAACGAAAGAATTAATGGTGAACTAGATCTAATGAATAGTTCAAACACAGATTTAGAGAATATTAAACGCAAACTAGCTGACCAACTAAAAGAGCTTCAACAAGAGCGAAGTAATCTAAATGCCGAGATTTCGGCTGCTCAAAACAAATTAAAGGACTTAGAAAGTTCATATAACAATCTAGAACAACACAGTGCAGAGACGCTAAAAGCTGAGGCTGCGCGCCTAGCAAAAGCAAAAACTGAACTTGAAGCTAAATCAAAACGAGTAGCAGAACTAGAGAGTATCTTAGCAGCTAATGATAAACAAATGCGCACTTTAAAAGACAATTTGTCTAGTGCTCTTAATGCTTTTGAAGGAAGAGGATTAACTATCGAGCAGAAGAACGGGAAGGTATATGTCTCTATGGAGAACAAACTACTGTTTAAATCAGGTAGCTGGACTATCAGTGATGAAGGGAAGGGCGCTGTAGTCGAACTAGGAAAGGTATTAGCTGATAATCCTGATATCACTGTACTCATCGAAGGACATACTGATAACGATAAAATACTAGGTAATCTAGGTGAGGGAATAAAGACCAACTGGGATCTATCTACTAAACGTGCTTTAACTATCGTCTCTATATTAGAACAAACACCTAGTATAGATAAACGCAACCTAACTGCCGCAGGTAGAAGTGAGTTCGCTCCCCTAATGAGTAATAATACTCCTGAAGGAAAAGCTAAAAACAGACGTATAGAAGTAATCTTAACGCCTAACTTAGATAAAATCAACTCGATGTTGAATCAATTGTAATCTACATTAAGATAATTTTTCTATCATACCTCTAATAACATAAAAAGCGAAGTACAATTTTACTTCGCTTTTTTGGTTTTACGAATAATCTTTAAATCAAACACGAAATACATCAATATACTATAGCATTTTTTGGTACTGAAATAGGGGTGGTCGGCTAGTGGTCGGCATGTGATGGGCATGTGATGGGCTAAAAAACACTATAAACAAGCCGACCACATACCTATGACCTTGCCATTACTTTTCTATCACAATAACCTAAGTACAACTTTAATATCCTGAAACTTACTCTAGCATTAAAGAGCAAATAAAATCTGTCATAAAAACAATGATAACATGAGGTAGTTTCTATAAAATTATTTAATTTTCAACTTATGTAAGACATGAGTATTTGCCATTGGGTTAAATATTATGTATCTTATAAATATTCAAATAAAAAAAGGCAAACATACACTATGATTAATAGCTTACTAGTTACTAATATCGATCACATTCTAGATCCACAAAACTTCAATGGATTATATCAATGGTTTTTTAATCTCTTAGATTTTCTAAATCTATCAGACTACGCTACCCATGTGATGACAGCTATATTACTAGTATCTTCATTCACGATTTGTATGTTTATACTAGACTATATCTTGAAGAATTTCTTTTTAGTCTTGGTAAAAGTTTTTTCTACTAAAACAAAAACTACTTTTGATGACCTATTAGTGAATAACAAGTTCTTTCACAATATAACACACTTAATACCTATCACTTTAGCGAAAATATTGTTTCCTATTTTCTTTTTAGGCTTTCCTAATATCACGAAGTTTATGATGTCTGTCACAGATATCTTATTTATTCTAGCGATAACACTCTTATTCCGATCACTTATCCGTAGTGTACGTGATTATATGAAGACTAAACCTCGTATGATAGATAAGCCACTAGATAGTTATGCTCAGGTATTCAGTATTATCTTATACTTCTTCTCTGGAGTCATTATATTTTCTATTGTTACAGGTACAGATCCTATCAAATTCTTAATCTCTTTAGGAGCAGCCTCTGCTATCTTAATCTTAGTATTTAAAGATACAATTATGGGATTTGTCGCTAGTATACAGGTCTCTTCTAATGATATGGTACGCGTGGGAGATTGGATAGAAATGTCTAAATATGGTGCAGATGGTACAGTACTAGAGATGAATCTAAGCACAGTGAAGGTTCAGAACTTTGATAAAACAATCTCGACTATCCCTACTCACCTCTTAATAAGTGACTCTTTTAAGAACTATAGAGGAATGCAAACTTCTGGTGGTAGAAGGATAAAGCGAAGTATTAATATCAAGATTTCTTCTATACGTTATCTGGATGCTGATGAGATTAATATGCTTAAGAAAATACAATTGCTCGCTCCTTATATAGAGGAACGTCAGCAGGAAATAGCAGATTATAATGAACTAACTCAAGCTGATCAGTCTATGCCAATAAATGGTAGAAGAATCACAAATATAGGTATGTTTAGAGCGTATGTAACGAGATATATAAAGCAAAATCCTAACATACATAAGGAGTATCCTCTAATGGTAAGACACCTCCAACCAACGGAGCATGGTCTACCAGTAGAACTGTATATGTTCACGAATACTATTATCTGGGCGGAGTACGAAAATATAATGGCCGATATCTTTGACCACGTATTAGCAGCAGTAGATTACTTCCACTTAGAAGTATTTGAGTTGCCATCATCGGATGATGTGAGACATTTCCTACAGAATAATATTATGAAGTAGGAATAAAACAATGGTTTTGGATATGATCCAAAACCATTGTTTTATTTATAACCCTAATTTCTCTATAATTCCTTCTACTTGTTGTTCCGTAGAGGTAAGTTTCTCTTTACAAAATACGATAAGTTTAGATGCACGTTCTACCTTATTCGCTAGATCGTCCACTGTTACTTCATCGTTCTTAAGGTCGTTTAGAATATCTTCTAATTCTAAAGCTGCTTGTTCGTAAGTAAGTTGTTCCATTGATTGATTTCTTTTATTTCTGCTAATTTGATTCTATATTTCTTGTTGTAGACAGTTATTTCTAGCTCATCTCCTATCTGTAAAGTACTCTTGTCATCTAGTCGTTCGCCGTTGTGATATACTATTGCGAAGCCTTTCTTAAGAATATTACCTAATTCATAAGCAGTGGTAACTTCATTAAAAGTATTTAATCTGACCTTCTCTTTCTTAATTGTGTTGTGTACTTGATATTTTAGACGCTCAGCAATATTGTTTAATTTATACTTCGCCATTTCTAAATTCTGCTGACTGAAGAAGGTGATTAATCTTGCTTTTTCGACAAGAGATTGTGACTCTCTATGCGTGATACGTTGTGCACGATGAGAAATAGTCTGTGTAACCCCTACTACGAAAGCCTCTTCTTTATTAAGATGCTTCCTGATTTCGGTAACCATGCGATTAGAAAGTATATGTAATTCATCTTTCTTTTGTTTAAAATGTCCTAATCCATATAAACGGATTTCTCGCTCATTCACATTTAACTGATGTGCCTCACTCATCATCTTCTGTTTATAAATCTGTCTAATCTCTTCAAAAGAACGAAATACACTGACATAATACATAGTAGCTTTTTCTACGATAGCAGCTGCCACAGCACTAGGTGTTTTAAAATATCTCGAAGACACATAATCTGCTATCGTACTATCTGTCTCATGTCCTATCCCAGTGAGTACTGGTGTATGAGCCGTAGCTATCTTTACTGCCAAATCATAGTTATTAAATACATCTAGATCTAATGGCGATCCTCCTCCCCTAATCACTACGATGGCACCATAGGTATCGGCAGGTATCTGATCTATAGCAGCTATAATACTGCTGACAGCCTGCTCTCCCTGTACTTGACAGTCAAAGTGTGTAATGTGAAAAACAAAGTTGTTCTCATTCACTTCTAGCTGCTTAATAAAATCCGCATGTCCTGCAGTGCCAACAGAGCTAACTAAAGCGATATGCTGTATTACTATTGGTATAGGAAGTGTTCTATTAAGATCTAGGTACCCTCTCTCCTTAAGTTTGACTAAGTTTTCTTGTTTGATGCGTTCTACTTCCCCTAATGAATAAGACAAATCAATACGATGGATATTAATAGATAGACCATATACATTACTAAATGTGACCTCGCAGTAACACATAATCTCTGCTCCTTCTTTTAATATCTCCTTAGCATTATCTCCTAGCATATTCTTAATAACACTAGCGTTACTTTGCCAAATATTTGCTCGACACTTTGCTAAGGTTATACCCTCATAATTTTCTACTAATTCTAGATAGATATGACCTTTTCGATCTTCCTTAAGCTGACCTATTTCCGTCTTTAACCAGAAGAAATTATTCGCGATAGCACTATCCACGATTTCCTTTACCCTCGAGAGGATAGTACTCAGTCGGTGATATCTGTTACCTTCATACATATACTACTTGCTTAAAAAACGTTTTGTCCAAAAATACAATGTTTAGAAGAGATAAATATCTTTTTCATTACTTAGTCTTATCATTTACATCACTTAAAAAGTAAAAAGTCATACTTTATCTTTATAATTACACTATCACTTCTAATGTAAAAATACTTCCTTTAATAATTAAAAAACTCATAATCAACAAATTTGCTATAACTTATATCAATATTAAACAATTAAATGACATACTTTGACGTTATCTATATATATAACAGTCAATGAAAAAAACACTGTATATAATGTAGTAAATAGCATTAAACACGAATATTAGGTATATCTTTTTTATCTTTGTTATCCAAAACAAAAAAAGATATGACGTCTATAAAAATCATCAATAAATCAAAGCATGCTTTGCCTAACTATGAGACTAATCAGTCTGCTGGTATGGATCTAAGAGCTAACATAGAAGAGCCTATTACCTTAAACTCTTTAGAAAGAGCTATCGTTCCTACTGGTTTATTCATCGAATTACCTGAAGGATACGAAGCACAGATAAGACCTAGAAGCGGACTAGCTGCTAAAAAAGGAATTACTCTACTAAATAGTCCTGGTACTATAGATGCTGATTATAGAGGTGAAATCGGAGTAATCTTAGTAAATCTATCTAAAGAACCATTTGTTATCGAAAATGGAGAACGTATCGCTCAGATGGTTATAGCAAAGTTTGAACAAATCCAATGGGCTCCTGTAGAAGTACTTTCTGAGACAGAAAGAGGTGCTGGTGGTTTTGGAAGTACTGGAGTAAAATAGTGAATGAAAATATATAAGAAAGTAAGGAAATGAAAATAATTGTACCAATGGCAGGTCGTGGGTCTAGACTACGTCCCCATACATTAACTGTACCTAAGCCATTAATACCTATCGCTGGTAAACCTATTGTACATAGATTAGTAGAGGATATCGCTAAAGTACTTAATGATAAAATAGACGAAATAGCGTTTATCATTCATGAAAGCTTTGGTAAGCAGGTTGAGAATGACTTAATCGCTATCGCAACTAAACTTGGAGCTAAAGGTACTATCTGTTACCAAAACGAAGCTTTAGGTACCGCTCATGCAATTTTATGTGCTAAGGAAGCGATGCAAGGTCCTATCGTAGTAGCTTATGCAGACACACTATTCCGTGCTGATTTTAACTTAGAGAAAGATGCTGATAGTGTAATCTGGGTAAAACAAGTAGAAGATCCTAGCGCTTTCGGTGTAGTACAGTTAAATGAGAACAATGATATCGTAGACTTCGTAGAGAAGCCTAAAGAATTCGTATCTGACTTAGCTATTATTGGTATCTATTACTTTAAAAGTGGTGAGGCATTGCGTAAAGAATTAGAATATCTATTAGACAATAATATTATCAAAGGTGGTGAATACCAACTGACTGATGCTTTAGAAAACATGAAACAAAAAGGTATGCGTTTCGTACCTGGTCAAGTAGATGAGTGGATGGATTGTGGTAATAAGAATGTGACTGTAGATACTAACAATAGAATGTTAGGTTTCTTAGAAAACGACAATGAGAACTATATCGCTGCTAATGCTACATTAGAAAACAGTACAATTATTCGTCCATGTTATATCGGTGAGAATGTAGTATTAGTAAATGCTATTATAGGTCCTAATGTATCATTAGGTGATAACTGTAAAGTAGAAAATGCTACAATAAAAAACAGTCTTATCCAGACTAACTCAACAATTAAGAATGCTAATCTAGATAATGCTATGGTGGGTAACCATGCTACATATGATGGTAAGTATACTAGCATTAGTATCGGTGACTATTCTGTATTAGATTAAAAGGCAAATATGCACTGATGAACCGTGCAAAAAATACTAAATCCGTTTTAAACTTTATTTAAAACGGATTTTTTTTATATACCTTGCTACATAAAATGTGTTTATACTAAATACTTATGAGAAAAATAACCTTGCTTATTCTGTGTGCTTTATTTTTAGCTGTTGGCTGTAAAAAGAAAAACGCGAATAATATATTAGATGAAGGAGAAGCGAATAATGCTAAGACGGTACTTAACATCTTAAACAATCACAATAAACAGATCTTAGACTTCCAAACCGCAGCTATTAGAACAACATCTACCTATGAGGATAATGGTGATTCTAAAAAAGTTTCTATGGATATCTTTATAGAAAAAGATAAACAAATACTACTAAACATCCGTTTTATAGGTATTCCTATTGCTAAGGCGTATGTGACTCCTAAGGGGGTACAGTACTATGAGAAGTGGAATAAAGTGTATTTTGAAGGAGACTTTAGTATGCTGAGCAAATGGATTGGAACAGATCTGAATTACAACAAATTTCAAAACTTATTACTAGGACAGGCATTAGATACTCAATCTGAAACAACAAAATATGTTGCTACTGTAGAAGATGGTTTACACAAAATAAAATCTAAAGTACAAGAGGACATCGAGTCTGCTTACTTCTTCGAAGATCAGAACGGATTATTAAAAAAAGAACAGATAACTCAGGCTTCTAGTAACAGATTAGTGACAATCTCTTATCCAGAATATAAAAAAGTAGAAAAATATACCACTCCTACTGAAATAAATATAGACGCAAGACAAGAAAAAACCATACATTTGAACATTCGTTATGACAACGTGACTTTTAATGAGAATCTCAACTTTAATTACAAAGTACCAGCGGGTTATAAACAAATCGGAATAAAACAATAAGAGTAAAAACAGAATATCCATAAGCCTAATTTATGGTTCATTCTACTTAACAAAGAAGTAATCTACAAATGACACGAGCGTATTTATCCTTATTTATACTACTATGTACAGTTTTTGCATACGGGCAAAAGAAAGAAACGCAAGAACAACTTGAACGTAGAAAACAACAAATTCTCGTTGAGATTAATATTGTCAAAGATTTACTTAAAAAAGAAAAATCTAAGGAACGCAATATATTATTAGAGATAGATGATAACAACAGAAAGATTAACTTAAACAAACAGTTGATTGGTAATGTACAGAAACAAATTGCTGTAACAAATACCAATATCTCTAATACCCAAAAAGAAGTAGATACTCAAGAGACAGAATTAGCAAAACAAAGAAAAGAGTACGCTGATCTAGTGCTAAAGTCATATAAAACAAAGTCTAGTCAAAGTAGACTTATGTTTGTCTTATCATCTGACAACTTTCTTCAAGCCTATAAACGTGTTCAATATATGAAGCAATATGCTGATTATAGAAAGTCTCAAGCTGAAGAAGTAAGAGTTAAGGCTGAAGCACTGAAAGTATCTGTAACTAGGTTAAATGCCCAGAAAAATACGCAACAAAAGTTATTAGCAGAGCAACAACAAAACGAAAAAACATTAAAAGAAGACCTAGGTGAACAACAGAACTTAATGTCTATCGTACAAAAAGATCAAAAGAAATATAACGAACATATCAAGAAGAAACAAGATGAATCAAAAGCTATCGATAGAAAGATCAAACAATTGATCAAAGAAGCTATTGAAGAAGCTAACCGTATAGCGCGTGAAAAAGCAGCTAAAGAAGGTAAAAAGACGACTAAATCTACTTCTTCTAGCAAATCATCTACAACGTTCGAACTTACTCCTGAAGGCAAGTTAGTCGCTGATAACTTTAAAGCTAATCAAGGTAAGTTACCTTGGCCTGTAGCGAAGGGATATATTTCTCTTCCTTATGGTGATCAGCCACACCCAATACAAACTCAACTGACAATACACAATAGTGGAGTAGAAATCACTACTGAATCTGGTACTAGAGCAAGAGCTGTATTCGGAGGAGAGGTACTCCAAGTACAAGTATTGCCAGGAGGAAATAAAGCAGTATTAATACAACACGGGGATTACATCACAGTTTACCAAAACTTAGGTAGTGTCTCTGTGCAAAAAGGTGATAAAGTAACTACAAAACAGGATATAGGCTCTATTAGCACTAATAGTACAGGTCAGACTGTACTTAAATTCTTATTATCTCGAAATACAGATATCTATAACCCACAAAGCTGGTTAAGTAGAAGTAATTAATACGTATTTAAAATTATGAATCTAAAATCGTCTTTCAATATATTTACTTGGATAAAAGAAAATAAGGATTTATTAAAACCACCTGTTGGTAATAAAAACATCTATCCAGAGGCGTCTGACTATATCATTATGGTAGTAGGAGGACCTAATGCTAGAAAGGATTTTCACTATAACGAAGCAGAAGAATTCTTCTTTCAATTAGAGGGAACAATCCACATTGATATACAAGAAGATAACGAACGAAAACGCATTACTCTTAATGAGGGTGATATATATCTTTTACCCGCAAAGGTACCTCACTCGCCTATACGTACTGAAAACTCAGTAGGATTAGTAGTAGAAAAAAAGAGAAAAGATGACAGTGCAGTAGATGGTCTTATGTGGTTCTGTGAGAACTGTAATCATAAACTATATGAAGTATACTTTAAACTTACTGATATAGAAAAAGACTTTCTTCCTCATTTTAAACACTTCTATTCTTCAGAAGAGTTGAGAACATGTGATTGTTGCCAAACAATTATGCCTGCAGATTTCAGGTAGTATACTGAACATTACACACATAGTCAACTATTTTTTTTATATATTAGCAAGTAACAATCAATTACAAACTATAAACAAAAAGAAATGACTACACCTAATAACCAATTTGGTATATCGGAAGTATTAGAAAAATTAGGACTTGTAGCAGAGAACAAAGGTTCATCTACTGGTCTTAATTCGTTTTCTAATGGAAAAATCATAGAATCATACTCACCAGTTGATGGTCAACTTATCGCTAAAGTACAAGCGTCTACAAAAGAAGATTATCAGCAAGTAATGGCTAAAGCAGAAGAAGCATTTAAAAGCTGGCGCCTAGTACCTGCTCCTAAAAGAGGAGAAATCGTAAGACAAATCGGAGAAGAACTAAGAAACAAGAAAGAATACTTAGGTAAGCTTGTCTCTTATGAAATGGGAAAAAGCTTACAAGAAGGATTAGGAGAAGTACAAGAGATGATAGATATCTGTGACTTCGCTGTAGGACTATCTCGTCAATTATACGGATTAACAATGCACTCTGAACGCCCAATGCATAGAATGTATGAACAATGGCATCCAATGGGTGTAGTAGGTATCATCTCTGCATTTAACTTTCCTGTGGCAGTATGGAGTTGGAACACTATGTTAGCTTGGGTATGTGGTGACGTTTGTATTTGGAAACCTAGTTCTAAAACACCTTTATGTGGTGTAGCTTGTCAAAATATAGTGGCAGGAGTTTTTAAAAAGAATGATATTCCAGAAGGAGTATGTAATCTAGTTATCGGTAATGAATGTGGTGATCTTATCAACACGGATCCTAGAATACCTCTAGTATCATTTACAGGATCTACGCGAATCGGAAGACATGTATCTAAAACTGTTGCAGAGCGTTTTGGTAACACTATTCTAGAATTAGGAGGTAATAATGCTATAATTGTATCAGAACATGCAGACATCAATATGGTATTAGTAGGAGCTGTATTCGGTGCTGTAGGTACTGCAGGGCAACGCTGTACTAGTACTAGAAGACTTATCATCCACGAAAGCGTATATGATAAAACAATCGATGTACTACAAAAAGCGTATGCTCAACTAAAAATAGGCAACCCTTTAGATGCTAATAATCACGTAGGTCCACTTATTGACAAAGGAGCTGTAAAAGATTATTTGGATGCTATCGAAAAAGCAAAAGCTGAAGGAGGAAAGATTATCGTGGAGGGTGGTGTCCTAAATGGTGCTGGCTATGAAAGTGGTTGTTATGTGAAACCGTGTATCATAGAGGGTAAAAACAGCTTCGAGATTATACAAGCAGAAACCTTCGCTCCTATCTTATATGTAATGAAGTATAAAGATATCGAAGAGGCTATCGCTATGCAAAATGGTGTACCTCAAGGACTATCTTCTTCTATCTTTACAAATAGTATGAGAGAGATGGAATTATTCTTATCACAAGCGGGTTCTGACTGTGGTATCGCTAATGTGAATATCGGTACGTCTGGTGCAGAGATAGGTGGAGCCTTCGGAGGAGAGAAAGAAACCGGAGGAGGTAGAGAGTCTGGATCAGATGCATGGAAAGCATATATGAGAAGACAGACTAATACAATTAACTACGGTACTCAACTGCCATTAGCACAAGGTATCAAGTTTGACTTCTAAGATTAAAATATAAATAGCAAAAGCACTTACGAGAGTAGGTGCTTTTTTTATTTCTAAGGCTTCATTACACGAGAAGAGCTTCTTGACTTTTAAAAACAGAATCTATTTTAGCCTATTTCTTTCATATATACTCAATTTAAATTTGTGTTTTCACAATTATAAATCAAAGAGATTAATCCACTTAAGGATTATATATTCTACCTTATCTCAAGATAAAACTTTATTGTCACCAATTCCTATTTAGGAGGTTACTATACAGCTTTGCCTAAAAGCATATTGACAGCATGGAGTGTCCATATTGACTCCATTAAAAAGCTTGTTCTAATGGAGTCACTATGGACTCAACTGAACCAAAGCCGCATAAATATACCTAGGTATTCCTATTAACGTATGATATGGTTATTTTAAATATTAGCCATGAAGATTGGCTCTAGAAATGCTCATGAAGATTGATATTCATTACTCTATAAATATATGTATTTTGAGTTATTAAATTAACTTCCGTACATTAGTATCTTAAAATCAACAGTATGGAAATTTTTAAGGGTCAAAACATTCTTAACTTAGTAAAAGAACTACCAGATGACGAATCTTGTAAAGCTTATCTAAGTAAAATAAAGTGGTCAAACGGTTTTACTTGTGTAAAATGTGGACACAAAAAAGGTTGCTTAAAATCTAATCATTCATACTATTGCTATAACTGTGAGCATGTTGAAAGCTCAACAGCTAATACCTTATTTCACAAAGTCAAATTTGGTTTACATAAAGCATTTATGATTGTGTTTGAAATGACAACTTCTACCAAAAGCATATCTAGTATTCAAATGGGTAAACGCTATGGTATAAGCCAGCCAACAGCGTGGGGCTTTATGCATAAAGTTCGTTTAGCTATGCAAAGTAGCGAGCAATCTCCTATGACTGAGACAGTCCATGTTGATGAGTTTGTTGTAGGGGGATACGAACAAGGAAAACCAGGAAGAAGTTACGACACCAAAAAAGCTAAAGCAGTGATAGCTGTAGAGTTAAATACTGAAAGAAAAGTAAAAAGAGCCTATGTTAAGTGTATTGACGATTACTCTGCTAAGTCATTAACTACTATATTCGAACAACACATTTCAGAAGATGCTAATGTAGTTACAGATAAATGGAGGGGATACAATCCCTTGAAAAAAAAGTATAACATCACTCAAAAAGAAAGTGATAAAGGTGCTAATTTTAAAGAATTACACGTGATAATTCACCAACTTAAATCCTGGATTAGGACTGTACCTTCACATATCAATAAGAAATACATCCAAGCTTACTTTAATGAGTTCGTATATAGATTAAATAGATCCTTATTTAAGGAAACTATTTTTCATAACACAATTGTAAAGATGGTTAAAGCGAAACCAACTACTTTAAATATGATTAGCGGAAACTGAACAGATAACTCAATATGTATTAATTACTTATGTTTTTACTACACCCTTATATTTTATAATTATTTAAATAAAATTAGCTTTCCTTCTTTACCCAATAAAATTGATATGCCTATGGCGAGTAGATTTGTCTATTCTCTTATAGGTACTTTCTTGAATTATAGAATAGTGTAATTTAGAATGTCAAAATATTTCAGAACTAAAAAAAGGAGTTAATCAAATTTGATTAACTCCTTTTTTTATATACTCTTAGAGATTAAAATCTATATCCTAAGTTAATTCCTGCATTAAACTCTATAGCAGAGAATCTGTTATTCACTTCACTACTAAAGTTTCTAGCTATAGAAGCAAATGGGTTGATTGTAAAAGAATCTCCTAAAGCCCATTTATATCCACCACCTACACCGAAGATAAAACTATTCATATCTGTCTCTGTTCTTATAGCTATATTATCCGTAGCATTCCAAATATCTTCTTTAAAATTACCAAAACGGTACTTTAGAAAAGGAGATACTACATAGCCACTTCCGTGTTCTCCATTCTTTCCACCAAAGTAATAGTTATAGTTTACTACTAAACTGTTTGTATTAAACTTTTGATCTTTGCCTCCTTTCTCTTTGTGATAAGCAAAACGATCGTTGATATTAAAATTAGCACCTATTGATTGATTGTGTCCAATAAAATGCTCATAACCTAACTCTACAGAAGCTAAAGCTAAAGTATTAAATACGTTAATTTTCACTTCATTCACAGCTTGGGCTTTGGCCCCTATTGTACCTGCTACAAACAGCAGTACCAGACATAATTTTCTCATATAACCTTTTTATTTTAGACAAATATACTAAAAGCGTTTATTATTAATGATTTCTCCCTTGTTCATTAGGATACAAGCTCGCAACAGAGTCACTCTGCCAGAATTCCTTAGTATTCACATCTAGAATGGATATACATCCATAAAAGGCAGCACCAGTATCAATATTCCAGACATTAGCATAATTCGTAGGGAATTTAAAGCCAAAGTTAGTCACAGGTGTATGTCCAATAAATATTTCACTGTGATGAAGTAATCTTCTAGGATAACGAGAATCACCTTCAGAGATAGAAGAATCCATAGCCATCACCATCTCCCATAAAGTGCGATCCCAATATAGGTATTCGCTAAAGAATTCCGTTTTTACTCCTCTTGGATTTGTAAAACCAGCATGAACAAATAATCTATTATCTTGATCTATGTGATAATCTACTAATAAATCCTCAAAAAACACTAGGTGTTCATCGCGTTTCTCTTGTGTGATATTATCTAAAGCATACGACTTCATAGATGCATTACCTCCATTGCCTTCCCATATTTTATTCTCTATACCCGTTTGAAGCCATTTTACTAATAACGTCTCATGGTTTCCTCTTAAGAATATACATGTATGTGTTTCTCTTAATTGCAATAAATAACCAACTACTTTCTCAGATTCACTCCATCCGTCAACGTAATCACCTAAGAAAATCAGTTTATCCTGTAGAGTAACTTTAGCACGCTCCATGACTTGTAACAGCGCTTTATATCCTCCGTGTATATCACCTATAACTAACGTTCTACTCATCTATTTCTGTTTCATATTTTAGTTTACGCAAGATACGCATTACTTCCTTAAAGGCTATAAATAGCTGAGGGTCATCTGAATATTTTAAATAATCTTTAACGGAGATTAGTTCATCTTTAGCATTTTCGAAACCATTTAGATAGCATAGCATCAAATTAAAACATAGTTTTCCCAATACCCGTTCTTCTTTTATCGTAAGTTTTAGATTGTTTTGAACTTTAAAAATAACATTTAAACTACTTCCATAGATATGTCCTAATATATTTCTATTATATGAAGGAGCTTTAAATAATACTGTATTAGTCATAGAGTAAGTACCGTTCTCTGAGAATGTAATCATTACTTCTTCGAATGGATAGAAACTCGTTTTATCATTTAGTCCTAAGTTAAGATATTCAGTAATAACAAACTTATGTCCATTATAAGCAATCGTTACCGAATCTAAGTCCGAATAGAACAACTTAATATGTTCATTAACGAACTCTATATCTACTCGAGAATAAAAAGGCATTCCCCTGACCATTTTCTTATTACCAGCCCAACAGATAATAAACTGCTCTCTAAACACATTATATCTAGGTTTCATATCCCTATGGGTATCTGTCATAAAAGAGATAACACTGTCTAGGATACTCGCTAAATCGTTCTGAGAGTTTTTCTCTATACTGTTCACTATCTCCTTGTTTGTGCTACGAGGAACAATTACATCAGGCATAGAGGTACTTCCTATACGTACAAAATAACTTCCTTCTACTACCTCGCCAATGGTTCTCTTGAAAGTTGTCAATCCATTTATTGAACGAATCGATACTAAACCTACTACCCTATCTTTAGGCAGATCATTAAACGCTACATTGTCATACGTAATAAAAGGAGGATTCTCGAGATAAGCATTCACTAAATTCTGAATCTTACTATCATCATAGAAGTCTACTCCCACTATTTCATTATCTTCGTCTTCAATACCCACTAATAAATAAGAACTATTATCAGGGTTCGAATTGGCTAAGGCACAGATATGTTTTAGAAACTTAGCCTTGCCAGATTTACTGTGCAAATTGAGTTGTCGCTTCTTGTCATAGAAGCTATTTTCATCATAATGTGCCAGTAAATTTTTAATAAGTAATCTCTTATTAATCACAACATTTTTGTTTTTGTTCTTAAAATTATAAAAAGAAAGTCACAATTCAGACCTAAATGCGAAAACTCAATGTTATATTTAACCATACATTAACAACTAGGTAAAGAATATTTTTTGAATTTGCGTTAAGAATCAAAAAAGTATATTACTTTAGAAAAAAACTAACTATATGGACACAACAGGATCTAATTATGATATCCGTGAACTAAACGAATTAATAGAAAAAGAAAGTGCCTTTATCGACATTCTTACAATGGAAATGAATAAAGTTATTGTTGGTCAAAGACATATGATCGATAGGTTATTGATAGGATTGTTGGGTCAGGGACATATATTACTAGAAGGAGTACCTGGTCTAGCAAAGACTTTAGCCATTAATACTTTATCTAAAGCAGTACATGGATCGTTTAATCGTATCCAGTTTACGCCAGACTTACTCCCTGCTGATGTAATCGGTACCATGATATACAATGTAAAGGAGAATGACTTTTCTATTAGAAAGGGGCCAATATTCGCTAATTTCATCTTAGCGGATGAGATTAACCGTGCTCCTGCAAAAGTACAATCTGCCTTATTAGAGGCGATGCAAGAGAAGCAAGTAACAATTAGTGATGAGACTTATATATTAGATAAACCATTCTTAGTAATGGCTACTCAAAACCCTGTAGAGCAAGAAGGTACATATCCTCTTCCAGAGGCACAGATGGACCGTTTTATGCTTAAAACAGTTATTGATTATCCGAAGTTAGAAGACGAAAGATTAGTTATCCGTCAAAACTTAGCGGGTGAGAAACCTCAAGTTAATGCTGTAGTCACTCTAGAACAGATACAAAGAGCTCAAGAAGCGGTAAAGAAAGTGTATATGGATGAGAAGATCGAGAAATACATCTTAGATATCATATTCGCTACACGTTATCCAGAACAATTTAAACTTGAGAAACTAAAGCCTATGATTAGTTTTGGTGCATCTCCTCGTGGAAGTATTAACTTAGCACTAGCAGCAAAATGTTATGCGTTCATTAAAAAGAGAGGATATGTTATCCCAGAAGATGTAAGAGCTGTAGTCATAGATGTACTACGTCACAGAATCGGTGTTACTTATGAGGCTGAAGCTGAAAGTATAACTTCTGTTGATATTATTAACCAAATCGTAAATGAGATAGAAGTTCCTTAGTAGAGAAGTATTTCATATAATACAAAACCTATTTATAAAGAGTTGTAGATAGGTTTTGATGATTTTGTTAATTAGAAAGTTGAATTGTCATGGAAACGAAAGATATCTTAAAAAAGGTCAAAAAGATAGAGATAAAAACTAAACGCCTAAGCGACCATATTTTTTCAGGAGAGTATCATACTTCTTTTAAAGGAAAAGGTATGACCTTCTCTGAAGTTCGTCAATACCAATTCGGTGATGATATAAGAGCTATTGATTGGAATGTTACAGCGAGATATAACGAACCTTATATTAAGGTATTTGAAGAAGAGCGCGAATTGACAATGATGCTTTTGGTAGATGTAAGTGGTTCTGAAAACTTTGGTTCTTCTGATCAATTTAAAGAAGATATCGTATTAGAAATCGCTGCTACACTTGCCTTTTCTGCTACTCAGAACAATGATAAGATAGGTTTAATCCTATTCTCTGATCAGATTGAATTATTCATTCCTCCTAAAAAAGGAAAGACACATGTATTAAGGATTATACGCGAGCTTATTGATTTTAAGCCTAAAAGCTTAAAAACTGATGTTGGTTTTGCATTAGAGTACCTGTCTAAAGTCGTTAAGAAGAAAGCCATCGTATTCGTTCTATCTGACTTCTTAACAAATTCCTTTGAGCAAACTTTAAAAATATCAGCTAAAAAACATGATATTACGGGTATTAGAATCTATGACAAAAGAGAAAAAGAGTTACCTAATGTAGGTCTAATCAATGTGTTTGATGCTGAATATCATACTGAACAACTAATTAACACTTCAGATGCCTCTGTGAGAAATGCTTATACTTCTCACTTTAATAAGCAAGAAGAAAACTTTAAAAAGGTATTTCAAAAATGTGGAGCAGGAACTATCAATATAGAAGTAAATGATAGTTATGTAAAGAAATTATTAGGATACTTTAAAACAAGATAAGTAACATGAAATCTAATTTTCTACATATCGTTATATTTTGTATAATAACTACTTTTTCGTCTCTAGCACAGAATAGAATAGAGACTTCAGTAGATACTACTTCTATTAAACTAGGAGATACCTTTCTATATACGATTAAAGCCCATACTAAAGCAGGTACATTAGTTACATTCCCTGCTACAGAACAATTGGGTAATTTTGATGTAGTTGAGTCTTTCCCAATAGATACAATCAGTAACGACAATACTCTAGAATTAATAAAAAAATATCATCTTACACAGTTTGATGCGGGAGATTTTAGTGTCCCTTCTATACCTGTCATTGTAGATTCTAAGTTATTTCATACAGATTCTATTAAGATAAATGTACAGGACATAGAAGTAGATACTATCAAAAAGCCTCTATTCGAAATCAAAAACATCTCAAAAGAAGGGGCTTCATTCTCTACATACTGGTATTACATCTTATTTATTGTATTTGCTATAATCCTAGGTATTGGTATGTACTGGTATATCAAAAAACAACAAGAGAAGAACCTTACAGAAGATGATAAATATAAAACTCCTTTTGAGAAAGCTGTAAAAAAGCTTAAAAAATTAGAAGAGAAGAAAAATTGGAATCGTGGTGATGCTAAGCCATATTATTCTGATATGAGTATTATTACTAGAAACTTTATAGAAGAAACTTTCGGTATTTCAGCTAAAGAATTAACTACATTTGAAATCATTACTATACTTAAAGCTACTCTAAACGATAAAGAAATTAAGTTAGATCCGAATATCATTAAAGACTTAAAAAGAGTATTAGAAGCTGCCGATTTAGTAAAATTTGCAAAATCACAACCTACAGAGGGAGAGATAACAGCTGATACATCTAAGATACAACATATCGTTAATGGCATTAATATAGCTTATCCTATCTCTGCTGCTACTCAAACTGAGTTAATCAGATTAAGAGAAGAACGCAAGAAAAAGAAGAAAAGAGTACGTATTTGGATACCTACTATAGTAACTTCTGTTCTGGTAATCATTACAGGTATCATATATCTAGTTAATGTTACTTCAGAAGAGGATTATCATTGGCTAACGTTTAACAACACTAAGAAATTGTTAAACAAGGAATGGGTTACTAGTGAATATGGTACTAGTCCTGGTATAACCGTCTCTACTCCTGAAGTATTAATACGTAAAAACGAACCAATATTAGAACAGACTAAACCTGATGGAATAACATCTTTAAATCAGTTCAAGTTTGGTGTATTAGAAGACCCTATTCATATTGTTGTGAATAATGTTGTGACAACTGAAGAATTTAAATACTCTCAAAAAGAACTAATTACCTATTCTATTTCTATTTTAACTCAAAACAATAAAACAGATAATCTAGAATATAAGGATGAAGAATTTGAGAATGCTAATGGTATCACTGGAACAAAAGTAAAAGGTTCTTTTTCTTTTAAAAATTCTGAAAACAAAAAAGAAGAAAACATATCTTTCCAAGGTGTTATAACTGGCCATGGTTACAACAAAGATCAAGTGTGGGTATTCTATCTAACAGAAGATACTAATGCCGGAGCATTAGTAGAGCGTATATTTGATTCGATACTTTATAAACAAGAGCAGAAATAACAATGATAAAGAATATAACTTTTGCAAACCCTGAATTCTTTTGGCTATTCATATTATTGCCTATAGCAATATTTATATGGTATAGCAATAGAAAAAAACAACGTGCTACAGTAAAATTAAGCACCATCAAAGGTGTACAAGAGCAAACTTCACTATTAGTTAAGTTATTGCCTATCTCTATTGTTTTAAGAATACTTGCTCTTAGTGCAATTATAGTGGGGATGGCAAGGCCACAGATTGTTAATGTTAACTCACAGATACACTCTAGTCATGGGATTGATATAGTGATGGCAATGGACGTATCTGGTAGTATGCTTGCAAAAGACTTAAAGCCAAATCGACTAGAAGCCTTAAAAGCTGTAGCTGCAGACTTCATTGAACAGCGAATGTCAGACCGTATAGGTACAGTTATTTACGCGGCAGAAGCTTACACTAAGACACCTGTAACTAGTGACAAGATACTTATCTTAAACGACCTAAAAAGTATTAAATATGACAATGTCTTAAGAGATGGTACTGCCATAGGTGTAGGATTGGCAACAGCTGTTAACAGATTAAAAGATAGCCCTGCCAAAAGCAAGGTGATTATCTTACTTACAGATGGTGTTAACAACACAGGTACAGTAGACCCTAAGTTAGCTTCTGAAATAGCAAAAGAATACAATATAAAAGTATACACTATTGGTATTGGGACGAATGGACTAGCAGAGTCTCCTGTTGGAATCAAAGAAAACGGAGAAATTGTCTATGAAAGAATACCTGTAGAACTAGATGAAGCCTTGATGAAGTCAATAGCTAAAACTACTGGAGGCAAATATTTTAGAGCAACAGACACTAAGAAACTTAAAGAAATTTATGAAGAAATCAATCAGCTAGAAAAGACTAAGATAGACGAACAGAAGTTTGTCAAAGCAAATGATCAGTTCCAATTACTTGTTCTTTTTGCTTTTATTCTTTTATGCCTTGATTTCATCTTACAAAAAACAATCTTCAGAGGATTTATATAATAGATTATGTGGGAGTTAGACAATAAAAAATATCTATTTCTTTTTTTAATAGTAGCTATACTGATACTAATCTTTATAGCAAATAATCTATGGAAGAAAAAGAAGCAACAATCTTTTGCTACACATAAAGCCATTAAAGCTTTAGCACCAAATAGATCTAAGAACAAATCTATTATTAAAGCATCTCTATATCTCGCTGCTTTAGGTTTTATCGTGATAGCATTGGTTAATCCAAAGATTGGAACCAAAGTAGTTACTGTTAAACGTCAGGGAGTAGATATTGTATTTACACTAGATGTTTCTAAAAGTATGTTAGCTCAAGATATGGCTCCTGATAGGTTGAGTAAAATGAAACAATTAGTTTCTCAGATCATCAATAATCTAGGTCCAGATAGAGTTGGTATAGTAGGTTATGCAGGAACAGCTTTCCCATTATTACCTATAACTACAGATCACTATGTATCAAAGATGTACTTGCAAACGATGAATACTGATATGGTTTCATCACAAGGAACAGCATTTGAAGATGCCATATATGTAGCAAGTAACTTTTTTGATAACCCTAATACGAGTAAGGTCATGATTCTTATCTCGGATGGAGAAGATCACGGAGAAGAAATGGAAAATGCTATTAAGATTGCTAAAGAAAAGAAAATTAAAATTATAACCATTGGGGTGGGGACAGAAACTGGAGGTCCTATACCTATCAAAATTGCAAAAGGAACAGAATACAAAAGAGATTGGGATAATGAAATAGTAACCACTAAACTTAATCCTTCTACTCTCAAACACATTGCAGATGCTACGGGTGGGAAATATTATTATGGTTCAAACACGCAAGAGATCGTTGATCTAATTAAAAACGACTTAAACAAAATAGAAAAAACAGACTTTGAAGATCAACAAATAGCAGAATATCAAGCACAGTACCAATGGTTTTTAGGATTTGCTTTCTTGCTAATCTTTATAGATCTATTCATACTAGAAAGAAAAACGATTTGGATGAAAAAACTTAATCTGTTTAATGAAAAAGAATAGCATGTCACTTATTATGAAAAACTCATTATACCTACTACTTTTTTTGTTATTCTCTCTTAGCTCTTTTGCTCAATCTGTAGGTAGAGCACTAAGCAAGGGAAATGAAGGATATGAAAGCAAGCATTATAGTCAAGCAGAAGCAGCTTATAGAATAGCAAACTCTAGAGATGCTAAATCTACTGCTGATTATAATATGGGGAACTCTATGTATAAACAGAAGCTGAATAAAGAGGCTGAAACGGCATACTTAAGAGCTGCTCAGAAAGCATCTACTAAAGAAGCTAAACACCTTGCCTATCACAATCTAGGAAATGCTTATATGAAATCTAAAAACTACCAAGCAGCAGAGCAAGCATATAAAAAGGCATTACTGAACAATCCTAAAGATGATGAAACTCGTTACAACTACGCTGTTGCAAAGAAGATGAATAAAGAAAATCCTCAAGACAACAAAGATCAGAACAAAGATCAGAACAAGGATAACAAAGATCAGAACAAGGATAACGAAGATCAAGACAAAGATCAAAAGGACAAAGACAATAAAGACGATAAAGGAAAAGACGATAAAGGAAAAGACGATCAGAAAGATAAGAATGACAAAGGGGATCAAGATCAAAAAGACAAAGGAGATCAAGACAGCAAGGACAAGGATAAAGAGGGACAAGATAAACCTCAACAGAACAATCCTAATGCTCCAAGTAGAGATCAAATAGACCGTATCTTAGATGCTATGAACAAAGATGAAAAAGGCGTACAACAAAGGTTAATAGAAAGAAACCCTAAAGGTGGCGAAAAAGCGAAAACTGCTGGACAACCTGAAAAAAGAAAAAAAGACTGGTAGATTACAATGAAAACACTGCGTTACTACATATTATTATTTGCTCTAATCTCCACACAGATTATCTTAGCTCAGGTGAGCTTTGAGGCCACTGTCAGTAGAGATAACATTCCTCTTAATGAAAACATCCGTGTTGATTTTGTTATGAATCAAGATGGAGACAATTTTGTACCTCCTAAGTTTGATAACTTCAATATAGTAGGAGGTCCTAATCAGGCTGTAAACTTCTCGTGGGTTAATGGTAAAAAAACATTTAATAAAACCTACTCTTATTTCTTACAAGCAAAGAGAAAAGGTAAATTCACTATAGGATCAGCATCTATAGATATAGAAGGTCAAGTATATAAGACTAAACCTATCAGTGTTACCATAACAGATGCAGTTGTTAGACAAGACCCTCGTCAACAACAGTACAACCAAATACAACAACAAGCTTTAGCAGATATCCATTTAGTTGCGGAAGTCAATAATACCTCTCCTTATCTTAATGAGCCAATAACCATTACGTATAAGTTATATTTTAATACTAACATAGCAGGATTCACAGGTAAGAATATTCCAACTTATGAAAAGTTTTGGGTTCATAATGTAAATCTACCTCAAAGACCTGATGTAAAAATTGGAAAATTTAAAGGAAAAGAGACTAACTACATCTTATTAAAACAGGACGTTTTAATGCCTCAAGAAGCAGGTGCTATAACTATAGATCCCTTAGCTTTACTAATTCAGGCTGAAATTCCAACAGGCAGAAGAGACTTTTTTGGACATCCTGAGTTTGGATACACTGAAAAAGAATACAGTACTGGCAAAATAACAATTCGTGTAAAAGATTTACCTGAAGTGGATAAGCCAGCTAACTTCTCAGGTGCGGTAGGTACTTTTGACTTTAAAGTAACCCCTACTAAAACTAGTTTAAAAGCAGGGGAGCAATTGAACTTGAAACTGGAGGTATCAGGTAAAGGAAACCTGAACTTACTAACTATGCCTACCCCTCATGCACACTCTGCCCTTGAGATGTATGATCCCACTACAGCTGATAAGATTACTTCAGGCGTAAATGGTATGCAAGGAAGCCGTGTGAATAACTATATTATTATTCCACAATATAAAGGGGACTATGCTATAGATCCTATGGAATTCTCATACTTTGACTTAAATACAAAGAAGTATAAAACGATAAACATAGACAGTTTAGCAATACATGTGTTAGAAGGACCAACACTTCCTAAGAATAATGAAGCTAAAAGTACGACTGTAGTTGATAAAAGTGAATTGTTTCAAGCTAATATAGCTAAACCAACTATTGTTAAACCTTATGCTAGTTCATATTGGGGTAGTACCTTATTCTATGTATTTACAGCATTGCCTTTCTTAGCCATACCTTTCTTTATTATTGTAGTTAGACAGCGTCGTAGATCTGCATCAGACTTTGATGGTATTAGACTGAGAAATAACAATAGATTAGCAAAGAAATATTTAGGAGAAGCGAAGAAGCATATGAACAACAAAGAATTGTTCTACGAAGCATTAGAACGATGTCTACATAACTTCCTAAAAGCGAAGCTTGATATGGTAACAAGCGAAATGAGTAACGAAAACATAATAGATATACTATCAGATAAAAACATAACAGAAGAGGCTGTAAAAGACTTTATGGATTTAAAGAATGCTTGTGAGTGGGCGCGATATGCTCCGACTGACCAAGTCAATGTAAATAAAGACTATGACAATGCAATTACTGTTATCTCTGAATTAGAAAAACAATTCAAATAGACCATCATGAAACATATCATCACTCTTTTTATATTTGTTATGAGCTTTCATACTTGGGCGCAAACAGATTCTTGGGAGAAACAATTCGAAAAAGCCAATTCGCTTTTTCAAAAAGAGAAATATACAGATGCTATCTCTGCTTATCAGCAGATAGAGAAACAAGGGATTACTTCTCCTGAAGTATATTTTAATCTAGGTAATACATACTATAAAACACAGGATTATGTCAATGCAGTATACTATTATGAGAAAGCACTAAAATTAACTCCTGAGAACAAATCAATAGATACTAATCTGAACTATGCCCGCAAGGAGTTAGTAGATGATATCACTATCATTAAGGAATATGACAATCAGGATATCATACACCAAAGTTTAAAGAAACTATCAGTTGATGGTTGGGCTACACTAGCTACAGTATTAGCTTTCTTCGTTTTTGTAGGCTTTGTAGTTTATTATCTAAATAATAGTAGTACTGTTAAACGTATATGTTTTGTCTTTATAGGGCTATCTATTATTCTAATTGGAGGAGCAATGTATGCTGCTTCTTTTGAACAAAAGTATGCCTCAAAGGAAGTGACGGGAATCTTGTTTACGAAAGAGGTTAATCTTAAAGAAGAAGCTAAAAACACATCTAAAACTATCAAAGAGCTACACGAGGGCACTAAAGTTTATATATTAGAAAAAAAAGCTCGCTGGGTTAAAGTTAAATTAGATAACCAAGAAGAAGGGTGGATAGAAGAAAGTACATTGAAGTACATCTAACAATCGCATTAAAAAAGGGGCTGTCTCATTGCAAAAAGAGACAGCTCTCTTTGTTCTGATATTTTAGATATTGTTTTTAGAGGATTTTCTTAAAATATGCAAACCTCAGAGGATTGAAAAAGGATATTAAAGAAAAAAGGAACTAAAAGAGCCTTTTTAGGCAGCTCTCTTTCTAATATTTTGTACAATTGCCAATAATCCCCATTCTATTGCGACTTTTTCCTTACCACGAAGCATAAATCGGCGGAACCCATGGTTCTGTTTAATGTTTCCGAAAACTGTTTCTACATCGTGACACCTTTGTGTACGCTTGTCAACACCTTCTTTTGTAGTGAGTAATTTACTTGCTTTTTTTCGGTGTCGTTGTAATTCAAAGTTTATTTCTATAGTCCGATTGCCTTTTGCTTTATGGCATACACCATTTAAAGGACAACCTTGACAATTTTTAGCTTGATATTGCCTTAATGTTTGGATAAAGCCTGTAGTTGTAGCTTTTGTTGTATCTCCAATATAGTGCATTTCTTGTCCCATAGGACATACAAAATAATCACCTTTGTGTTGGTAAAATAATTTATCTGTTGCAAAAGGCTTTGTACTTTGCTTAGCATTCTTCCTGGTTTTTTTTTCTACTTGTTCTTGCTCTTGCTCAAAAGTATTATACTTCACAAAAGCTTTAATTTGTTGATCCTCTAAATAGGTGTAATTTTCTTGACTACCATACCCTGCGTCTGCTATAACAGACTTTGGATATTCGCCATAATTCTCTTTGAATTTTTCTAAGTGAGGTATTAATGTAGTTGTATCAGTTGGGTTTGAATGTATACTATAGGCAAGGATATATTGATTGTTGGTTGATATTTGAACATTGTAGCCTGCTTTTAGAAAACCACTATTCATATGATCTTCCTTCATACGCATAAAAGTAGCATCCTTATCTGTTTTAGAATAAGAATTGCGATCTTCTAGTATAGCTTCATGCTCTTGGTACTCTTGAATTTTTGTAGGGTACTCTTTGCTGATATACTTAAGTTTGTTCTTTACTTTCTGGTCAACATCTGGATTGTCTTTTAACGCTGCATTTAATGTGTCAATGGCTTGATTTATAGTCTCTGCATCTATTTTCTTAAAGTCTGGGGGTGGTGGAAGTTCACTTTCTTGTCTGGCAATAGAGTCTGCATAACCCCATATTTCTAGAATCTGCTGAACCATCTTTTCTTTATAATTTGAAATAGCTTTCTTCCAAACAAAGGTGAATTTATTAGCATTGGCCTCGATTTTAGTTCCATCAATATAAGCCTCTTCAATACTAATAAAACCTTCCGCTATGAATAACTCAACAACCTGAGTAAAGATTTGCTCTATATAATCCTTAAGTTTTGAAGAGCGAAAACGATTAATTGTATTGTGGTCTGGGTAGGACATACCACTTAACCACATATAATGAACATTCTCTAAACAGGCTTGCTCAAGCTTGCGACTACTGTACACATTGTTTAGGTAACCATAAATTAGAACCTTTAGTAACATCTTTGGATGATAACTGATACCACCACATTTAGAGTAGCTATCATATAAGCTTTCTAAGTCTAACTTATCTATTACTGTATTAATAATACGTACAGGATGTAACTTAGGGATAAAATCATCTAAGGAATGAGGAATTAAGCTCATTTGATTCTGAGCGTAGTATTTAAATCTAGGGGATTGTTTTGCCATAAACACATTGATTTATCAACTTAAAAATACTGATAATCAACTAAATAAACAAATAATAAGAGTGTAAATATACTAAATATGACTAAAAAAAGAGGCTGTCTTTATGAGACAGCCCCGTACTATTGTCGATGTAGATTGTCGATAATGATGGTAGTTACTGTACAGAAACAGGTTGTTGTTCATTTACCTCTTTCAATAGGTCAATGCTCTTGCTGAATAGAGATTTTACCAAATCATATAAGCTAGGAAGAATAGACTCTGATAATGTCATATATATCTTATAACTCACAGAGTTCATCAATGTATCATGTTGAACAAAAGTGAATATATTATTAATCTCATCAAATATAGATAAGAATATACTTCCTATTAAAACAACAATCAAAATCTGAAATACTGCTCCAAATACTCGATTAAAGAACCCTAAAAAAACAGTCTCAAAAAACTTAGTCACCACCTTCGCTACAAATCTAGCTGCTAGAATAGCTAAAAAGAAAGCAACAACAAAAGCCAATAATGGGATTGATGGCGATTCCCATCCTAATGAATTCATTAAGAAATCCTTAATGATATTAGAGAATTTTAGAGCTCCTATCATTCCTATAAATAAAGATAAGAAAGAAACTACAGAGATGAATAAACCATCCTTTGCTCCTTTAAATATGGCAAAGCCAATAGCAATAAGGAATAAAAAATCTAAAAACATAATAACTCTAAATCTATTTTGATGCGAAGATATTATAAATCTATCAATTACAATAAAGCAATAATAGTATCTTTGCTCCTATATAAATAACATTATGGCAAGAGATGAACAATTAAAAGTTAGATGGGACGCCGTGGTTCAGAAGGTATCTGATCGTTTTGGTGACGGAGAAACACTAGACTTAGAAGCTATCATATATTTAATCGGAGTACAAGAATTAGGTAAAATCAAAAAGAGATATAAAAAAGACGACAAACTTAATCTGATGCATATTGCAATATGTCGTTTATTAGAACCTTATGGTTATTACGAGTTTGATCACTTCGATCAAGATGGATGGCCACACTACCACGTGAAAGAAAGCTTACCAAATCTTAAAGCTGGTGAACAGTCAGTTTTAATGAAAGAAGCTATTGTAAACTACTTTTTAGAAAGCAAGTTTATTAACTAACTATAGTAACAATTAATAAAATTATAGGGCTTTATAATTTTATGTCTAATTGAAAAGCAGTAAATTTGCTTTTTACTTTACTTAAGATGATAGATAAAATAAAGGAATACATCGGTGAGGCGGAATACTTTACCACTGATAACAAAGAGACGCTTGAAGCATTTAGAATAAAATTCTTATCTAAAAAGGGAATTTTAAACGACTTATTTGCACACTTTAAAACTGTGTCTAATGAGCAAAAGAAAGAGTTTGGTCAAGCTATCAATCTATTAAAAAACACTGTCGAGAATAAAGTAAAATCTATTCAAGATGAACTAGAATCTAAAGATGTACAAGGTCTTTACGGTGACTTGACACGTCCTGGATACCCTTTAGACTTAGGTTCTAGACACCCAATATCTCTAGTTAAAAACCAAATTGTAGATATTTTTAATAACATTGGTTTTAATATTTCTGAAGGGCCAGAGATTGAAGATGACTGGCATAACTTCTCTGCGTTGAACTTCCCAGAGTATCACCCTGCGCGTGATATGCAAGATACGTTCTTCGTTCAGACTAATCCAGAACAACTATTGCGTACACATACATCTTCTGTACAGACTCGTTATATGGAGAAGAATACACCACCATTGAGAACTATATCTCCAGGGCGTGTATTCAGAAACGAAGCTATATCATCTCGTTCACACTGTATATTCCACCAAGTAGAAGGTCTTTACATTGATAAAGATGTTTCTTTTGCTGACTTAAAACAGACTTTGTTATACTTCACGAAAGAGATGTTTGGTAAATCTAAGATTAGACTACGTCCATCATACTTCCCATTTACTGAGCCTAGTGCTGAGGTAGATATCTACTGGGGATTAAAGACTGAGACAGACTACCGTATTACTAAAGGTACTGGATGGTTAGAAATAATGGGATGTGGTATGGTTGACCCTAACGTTCTTAAGAACTGTAATATCGACCCTACTGAGTACAGTGGTTTTGCCTTTGGTATGGGGATAGAGCGTATTGCTATGCTGTTATACCAAATCGGAGATATCCGTATGTTCTTTGAGAACGATGTACGTTTCTTAGAACAATTTAAATCGAACTTCTAATAAGAAAACGATATATACTAAAAACACCTCATCTGATCTAGATGAGGTGTTTTTTTATACCCTTATACATATAAGCCCTTATAATCACAACATGGATCATAAGGACTGTTTATATCTAAAAATAAATGATAATTAACTAAAAGCTTTTCTTCACTCCTATCATAATACCATCTTTAGCAAATGACCCTCCCTGATAAGAGCGTACGTAGTCTATACGGAAGAAATTAATCTTTCCAAATCCGAAGTTAGACAAACCGGCTGTAAACTCGTGATATGGCTTTATATCACTTACCATAGCATTGTGGTATCCTAGTACTACATTCCACCCCGTCTCTCTTAACAAAGGAACCTTATTAATTAAGAATCCTTTAAAATCATACTCAAAATGACTCTCTACATAAGACTTATTTGTACTCAGAGCATAATACGGTAATAGATTAAACGAAGTCAGTCTATCATTCGTGATATTTAGATGAGTCTCGTTACCTGTGAAATGTTTTCTATCCACATAAGAGATTCCATCAGCACCAAAATATTTACCCATCAATACATTATACTCAAATCTCCCTTTATTACTCACCGTTAGTCCTTGGCTAAACCTAGCTTCCAGCTTATCGTATTCTAGCCCTTTATTACTACCACTAAATCCCTTTTCATAGTTCACCTCTATCAGAGGATAGCTAGGATTTCGCATATAGATACGCTTGTCAGGATAGCTTACATAGTTCATCCCTAATGATAGTGTAGTCCCTACTCTAAACTTGTATAAGTGATGATCTCTGATAGGGCTACTATTCATATCTAGAGGCGCTAGTGGGTCATTAGACGTATATGCTCTACCGCCTTTATAGAATGAGCCATTAGCATTATTATACAGAGGACTTCTATCCTCATACCCTATCGCAGTATGTACTTTTAGAGCCTCATTGAAGAACTGACCGTAATACCCTACATATATATCATTGTGATTATAGTACTTCGCATAGTTCTTTCTCATTAATAGTGAGAATGCAGTATTTAGTAGCTCTGGTATATTCTCTTTATTATACTGATCTATTTTACTTCCTCCTTCTATATACACTGCTGATTTAGATTCCCCTTTAAACTGGCGCAATAACTTTCCATACACCCTCAGTCTATCAGAAGCAAACCCATAGTCAAAACTAGCTCTACCATATGTATACCCTACCTTATCCTTATCATAGATAGAACCATATACATCTGTCTTCATATTGAACCCCTGCACAGTATTAAATCCAGGCTTATCTATGCCTATTAATCCAGTATATCCAATACTATACTTATTATCTTCTCCTCTATAGTTATAACCACCGAATACATCACCTACTTTAAATCTATTATATTTTTTTCGAATACTATCTTTATACGCAGGAGACTCTTTCACTAGCCTTATACTATCCTTCACACGATAATCATTCAATTCTGTTTCTGACAAAGCAAATAATCTATTCTGCTCCCAGAAGTCATCCCCTTTCTTATTTACATCCTTTGCAAAAGATAAAATCTCTTTATCAAAACTCGCTCTAGTGAAGTTAGGTGTAAAGTTATAGTTGTTAAACACACTTAAAAACACTGCTTGTATCTGTACTCCTAATGCTCCAAACACTAAGTCAAGGTTCTGCGAGCGCTTCACCCAGCTCTTATTGTCCTCATTATAACTAAAGTTCTGACTCACATTGATTTCTTCTATCAGTGGTTGTTGTACACTTACACCTGTTACTTTTAAGTCTACACCATATATAGCTCCTATACCGTCTACTAGATAAATATCTCCAGAGAACACAGGCTGAGCAGCAGACTTAGGCATCACCTTGATCTTATTTATCAATACACCTTGATCTCTGAAGGTAGCCTCTAGCGTGTATTTATAGTATGAGAACGCTGCATCTGCTATCGGAGAGATTAGTTTAGTGTCCATCTCACCGATCACGATATGATTATCATAGAAGTCATAGAATGACTCATCCGCAGTATTAAAGCTATATCCACTATTACTACCACTTACCTTAGACGCGATGATATGTTCCTTTAGTTTGTTCGGTTTTTGATACTTTAGGCTAGACACGGTCTCTGACAGATACACTATTCCTCTACCCAGTGAATCCACACCAGATAATCCACTTCCATTCACCTGTACCTTCTTTTGAAAAAATTTAGACATCTTCAGCGTCTTCAACATCCCTTTAGAATAAAAATCTGCGGTAAAAGCAGACATACCTTCCGTATTCTTCTGTTTGTTCTTTATCGCTAGTCTGATCAAATCATCTGCAGGGTTCTTACCTGCCGTGATCACGATATCTTCTAATATAAAGTCTTCAGACTCCAGCACCACATTTACCTCTTGGACAGCTCCAGTATGGGTAATATTCTTTCGCAACGTCTTATAGCCTAAGAATTGATATACGACTGTGTACTCCCCCTTCTGAGATAGATTTAATTCATATAATCCCTGTTCATTACTTATTGTATTCTGTTGGCTTTTCTCTAGATATACCGTAGTATAACTAATGGGCTTACCCTCTTTGTCTTTTATACTTCCCTTTAGTTGACCGAATACAGCCAAACCAAACAGAAGCGTAAAAAGTGTAATAAATTGTTTCATTGGTTAGGTTTTATTTAATACTAACTATTAGTCAGTGTATTTATTGCATTGTTACACCTTGACTATTATATTGTTCTAAAAATGTCAACACTACATTGAGCCTCTATCTCTTATCAGTACCTCATCACATCGCCAACTTCTATATTCATTGACTTCATACTACTACATCAACTCACAGAATAAGACAATACCTAAGTAGAGAAAGTTCTAAAGCGTTAATTAACTGTAAAAGAATTAGTCATTATAACATTAAATTCACCTTTAACTCATTCTCTTTTGTATTTTTGTCAGTTCAAACTAAACTACCTATGTCAAGATTCAACCTATTAACTGTAAAAGAAGTTCGCAGAGAAACTCCTAATGCAGTATCAATAGTATTTGATATTCCTGCCAACCTAAAAGAGGAATTTGCATTCACAGCAGGTCAATATCTTAATATTAAATACCAACACGAGGGGAAAGAGATTCGTAGAGCTTACTCTATCTGCTCTACTCCTACTAGTGGAGAAGTACGTGTAGCAGTAAAAAAAGTAGAACACGGTGTGTTCTCTACTTTTGCAAACGAAACACTGAAAGCCGGTGATCAGCTAGAAGTAGAGAGCCCAGAAGGAAGATTCATGTTAGAGCCTAACCCTACTGTCGCGAATAACTATGCAGCATTTGTAGCAGGTAGTGGTATCACTCCTGTGATGGCTATCCTAAAGACAGTATTAGAACAAGAGCCTAACAGCAAGTTCGTATTAGTATATGGAAACAAGAATGCTGAAGAAACAATATTCTACAAAGAATTACACGACTTACAAGCACAATATCCTGAACGTCTAAATGTGTACTTCGTATACTCACGTATCAGAGAGAATGACTCTATCTTTGGGCGAATTGACAAAGCGAACATTAACTTCGTCGTAAACAATAAACATAAAGATACTGCATTTGACCACTACTACTTATGCGGGCCAGAAGATATGATCAATACAGTGAGCACTACGCTTCAAGAGAAAGGTGTCTCTAAAGACAAAATCGCTTTTGAGATCTTTACTCCTAATACAGATGGTGTAGATCCTGTACAAGCAGACGGAGGTACTACTAGAGTAACTACACTAGTAGATGATGAAGAAACTACTTTTGAGATGCCGAAGAGCGAAGTATTGCTTAATGGTGTTCTTAAAGCAGGTGTTGACGCACCCTATTCTTGTCAAGGAGGTATCTGTAGCTCTTGTATGTGTAAGATAGTAAAAGGATCTGCTGTGATGAAAAAGAACAGTATCCTGTCTGACGACGAAATAGCAGACGGTATAATCCTATCGTGTCAAGCTATCGTTACTTCAGACGAAATTTATGTAGACTACGACGACGTTTAATAGACGTATATATAATATACTAGCTCTCCCACAGTGGAGAGCTTTTTTTGTTGCACTCTTTACTATAATCAACATATACTACACAAGTAATAGATCTCTCTCATAGCCGTAAATTTGACACCCTACCTCTTATCTAACTTCCTCCAATAGTCTAATACATAATCCTGAACAGTATTAGGTAATGTACTAAAATTAGAACTGTACGTATCATCTGTAAAGTTTGAACTAGATGTACTAGATACCCAATACAACTGATGCTTGTGAAACAATAAGCCTATAATCTCAATAGGGTTATCCATATCACCCCTATTATTTCGCGTATATATAAATAATGCATCGACTAAACCATCTTTCTCTACATCATTAAATGCCTTGCGGTTATTATAAACAGAAGTAACGATACCCTCATCAGCTATTACTTTATTAACTTTAAGTTCCCACTTATCGTTCTCTTTAGTGAATTGCTGTATATAGAGTATATCCTGCTCTTCTTCTCGTTTATTCTTAGCGAAGACAAATATGTTCTCTTCTTTAGAACCATTTATTCGATCTACCAGAAGCACCCTGTCTCCTTTATAAGGAAAGTCTGACTTCTCAAAAGAAGATTTATTTACAGCAATATCTGTAATCTGAGCGGATACCAAAGATGTCGCACAGATAAATAATAAACATAATAATCTCTTCATTATCTTCTTTTTAAGAACATTAAAGATAATTAAATAAAACAAAAAAGAGCTGCACAAAGTTTATCACTTCATACAACTCTTAATCAATTATAGTTAACATTGATAAATTAATAAATAGCAAGAGGCCCTCCCACCGCGTGGAAAAGCCTCTTTCAATCTATCACAACACTAAACTTACTAGTTTCTCATTTACTTGGTCAAAGTTGAATGCCCCATATACACGGTCAAACTCTCCTTTGATTGCATCGTTCATCAGGTTACCTACACTACCTTCGTGTGTATGATTTACCTCTTTTGACGGTTGATAAGTACCTGCCTCTATCGACAGCCCTATCTCTTTATATGCTTCTCTAAATGGCATCCCTTTTAGCACATATTCATTCACGACCTCAACACTAAACAAATAGTCGTATTTCGGATCGCTTAATATCTCTTTATTCACCTCTATATTATCTAACATCAGTCTCAAGATATCTAAACACTCTTTTAACGATGTAAAAGCAGGAAATAAATTCTCTTTTAACAACTGAAGATCCCTGTGGTATCCAGAAGGCAAATTAGTAGTCATTAAAGCTATTTCATTAGGCAAAGCTTGTATCTTATTACATTTTGACCTAATTAGCTCTAATACGTCAGGATTCTTCTTATGAGGCATAATACTCGAGCCTGTAGTCAAATGATCTGGGAATTTGATAAAGCCCATATTCTGACTCATATATAGACAACCATCCATCGCGAACTTCGCTAAAGTAGCCGCTATAGAACTTAGTCCCTGTGCTAATATACGCTCTGTCTTCCCTCTCCCCATCTGAGCATAGACCACATTATAGTTCATAGATTGAAATCCTAATAGATCTGTAGTCATCTGCCTATTTAATGGGAATGACGAACCATAACCTGCAGCAGATCCTAACGGATTCTTATTCGTTACTTTCCACGCTGCTAACATCATCTCTAGATCATCTACTAAACTCTCTGCATATGCTCCAAACCACAATCCAAATGAAGAAGGCATCGCTATCTGCAGGTGAGTATACCCAGGTAATAAGACATCTTTATACTGATTACTCAACTGCTGTAGCGTATCGAACACCTCTTTAGTCTTGATCACTATCTCTTCTATCTCATGGCGAAAATAAAGTTTAAGGTCTACTAATACTTGGTCGTTTCTTGAACGTCCTGAATGTATCTTTTTACCAGCGTCACCTATTCTTCTAGTCAATAACAACTCTACTTGAGAGTGTATATCTTCTACATCATCTTCTATCTCGAATTGACCAGCTAATATCTCTTGGTATATTTGTTTTAATTCTTTTTGAATCACTACTAAATCTTCTGACTCTAGTAATCCTATGCTTTCTAACATCTGTGTATGTGCCAGTGACCCCATAACGTCAAATGCCGCAAGGTTCATATCTAACACTCTATCTTGTCCTACTGTGAAAGTGTCTACAGAACTATCTACAGTAGTATTCTTTTGCCATAATTTCATTTGCTACACGATTTGTTTTAACATCTCTATATACAAGGCTATTCCCTCTTCGATCTCATTTACATAGACGAATTCGTCTGCTGTATGTGAGCGAGCAGAGTCTCCAGGTCCACACTTAAGCGATGGAATACTTAATAAAGCTTGGTCACTCGTAGTCGGCGAACCATAAGTCGTTCTGCCTAATGCGATACCCGCCTGTACGATCGGATGATCCTTTGCTATCGAAGATGGTTTTAATCGAGTAGAACGCGCATTGACATCACAGTCTACGTGTTTTCTGACCATATCTAACACCTCTTCGTTCGTATAAGCATCTGTCACACGTACATCCACCACGAAGTCACATGTAGATGGAACCACGTTATGTTGTGTACCTGCGTTGATCATCGTTACACTCATCTTAATCGGTCCAAACTCTTCAGATACCTTAGGGAACTGATAGGTATTAAACCACTCTATATCTTTTATCGCTTTAAATATCGCATTATCTCCTTCATTACGCGCTGCATGTCCTGAGCGCCCATGAGCTACACAGTCGAGTACCATTAGTCCACGTTCTGCTACAGCTAAGTGCATTTGTGTAGGTTCTCCTACAATAGCGAACTCTAATTCTCCTAATTTAGGTATTACATATTCTAAGCCATCATTACCCGATATCTCTTCTTCTGCCGTAGCAGCGATACAGAAGTTATATTTTAACCCTTCTTGCTCGTAGAAATAAAGAAATGTAGCGATAAGCGATACTAAGCATCCCCCTGCATCATTACTCCCTAATCCATATAATTTTCCATCTATCACCTCAGGTTTAAAAGGGTCACGAGTATAATCTTTATTCGGTCTCACCGTATCGTGGTGAGAGTTTAATAGAATAGTCGGTTTACTCGGATCATAATGTTTATTAAAAGCCCAAACATTAAAAAGTTCTCGGTGTATAGATACTCCATGCTTCTCTAAGAAATTAGAAATAAGATCAGAAGTAAGGTGTTCTTCCTTACTAAATGATGGAGTAGCTATTAACTGCTCTAATAAAGCTATAGCCTGTTGTGATAAGTTATCTTTCATTATGGTTATCTAATAGTTAGTGGTCTTTGTGTTTTATTCTGTTTTTAGAGTTTAATCGTAGTACCAGCCATTTCATCTAATAGATCCTCAGCCTTCTTGATACATACTCTGTTTACTCCTTGGTTGACAGCCGCCAAAGCGTTTGTTATCTTTGGCAACATACCATCTGCTATCACCCCTTGTTGTTTTAGTTGTGTGAAGTTCTCTTGATTAATGGTCGTTATCACAGAGTCTTCGTTGTTCATGTCTTGCAACACACCTTTGCGTTCAAAACAGTACACTAAAGCCACCTTGTATTCAGCAGCTAAAGCAACAGCTAAATTAGAAGCTATGGTATCTGCATTAGTGTTTAGTAGTTGGCCTTCCTTATCAGCCGTAATTGCAGAGAATACAGGGTTAATCCCAATCTCTATCAATTGTTTTAGACGAACCACATTCACATCGCTTGCTTCAAAATCTCCCACATAACCATAATTAATTGGTTCTATAGGGCGTTTACGACTCTGTATAAGCTTAGCATCTGCTCCTGAGATTCCCATCGCATCACAACCTCTCGCCTGAAGCTGAGCCGTGATTTGTTTATTTATTAATCCTGCATACACCATTACAGCTATGGGTAACATCGCATCATCTGTGATACGACGCCCATTGACCATTTGAGTTTCTATCCCCAACTGCGTAGCCATACGCGTAGCTAACTTTCCACCACCATGCACTAAGACCTTCGGTCCTTCTATTTTTGCATAAGTGTCTAAAAAAACGCTTAACGCAGACTCATTATCAACGATATTCCCTCCTATCTTAATAACTGTAAGGCTTTGCATAATTATTGTTTTTTAAGCATTTCTTTTAATACTGACTGTGCAGCCCATACTCTGTTACCCGCTTCTTGGATCACGATAGCGTGCTCACTATCTAATACTTCAGAAGAGATTACTAAATCACGTCTAACCGGCAGACAGTGCATTACTTTCGCTTGGTTAGTTGCCTTTAATTTATCTAAAGTTAACATCCAAGAAGAGTCTGTACATGTTATCTGTCCGTAGTTTTCATAACTTGACCAGTTTTTTACATAGATGAAATCTGCATCAGCTAATGCCTCATCTTGATTCATAGTCACTGTCGCCCCTTGAGTAAACTCTTCTTTAAGCGCATATCCTTCAGGATGAGTAACTACAAAATCAACAAGACCTTCTGCTTGTGCTCTACACATCCACTCTGCGAAAGAGTTCGGTACTGCCTGTGGCAATGCCTTTACGTGAGGAGCCCAAGTAAGTACTACTTTAGGTTTCTTCCCTTGAGGGACTAACTTCTCTTGTGCTTCGTCATATTTATAATCAAAGTGCTCTACGATAGTGATTAAGTCCGTAAAACTCTGTAAAGGATGTCTTGTCGCACTCTCTAAACTCACTACAGGTTTTCCACAATATTTAGCGAACTTGCTAAATAGCTCTTCACTATAATCCTCTTCTGCATCTTTAAGTCCTGGGAAAGAACGAAGTCCTAAGATATCACAGTACTCCCCCATCACAGCTGCAGCTTCTCTAATATGTTCTGCTGTATTTCCATCCATCACGACACCGTCTTTCGTCTCTAAAGCCCATCCATCAGATGTCATATTCATCACCATAACATTCATCCCTAAGTTAGCCGCAGCCTTCTGAGTACTCATCCTCGTACGCAAACTTGGGTTTAAGAATACTAAACCTATCGTCTTATGCTTACCAAGAGTCTCTTCTGCAAAAGGATTTGCCTTACATGCTAATGCGTCTTTTACAGCATTAGATAGAGATGATATATCGTTAACGGAGAAAAATTGTTTCATTGTAATTGTCTTTTTAGAATTGTTGTAATCTGCTGTTGAATTTGTCCAAGAATAAATCAGCCTCTACTTGAGTTAGATTTAATGCTGGCAACAGCCGAATTACATTAGGACTTGCTGTCCCTGTAAAGATGTGATCTTTCACTAAAAGTTCTTTACGAACATCTTTTAATTCAGGAGCAAGGTCTATTCCGATCATTAATCCTTTCCCTCTTACTTCCTGTATCTTATCCATTTTCTTTAATTCACTAATTAAGTAATTTCCTACCTTAGCTGTATTTGCCATTAGGTTATCTTGCTTCATTACTTCTAATACAGATAATGCGGCTGCACATGCTAAGTGATTACCCCCAAAAGTCGTACCTAACTGTCCATGCCAAGGTTTAAACTGCTCACCGATAGCAATCGCACCAATAGGAAATCCATTCCCCATCCCTTTAGCCATCGTATAAATATCAGCTTCTACGCCACCATCATTCACTCCATAGAACTGACCAGTACGCCCATATCCACACTGCACTTCATCAGCTATAAACACTGCTCCATACTTTGTAGTTAAGCTTTTGATCTTCGCTAAGAAGCTATCTGTAGCTACCTTAATACCTCCTACACCTTGAATTGCTTCAATAATAACTGCTGTAACTTCATCGCCATAAGCCGCAAATGCTGTTTCAAGCGCTTGTTCATCATTAAATGGTAAGAACACGATATTATCCGTTTGATTCACTGGAGCAACTATCTTTGGGTTGTCAGTAGCTGATACCGCAAGAGATGTTCTACCGTGAAACGCCTTGTCAAAAGCGATTACTTTCTTCTTTCCATTGTAAAAAGAAGCTAACTTTAAAGCATTTTCATTTGCTTCAGCACCAGAATTACACAAGAATAATTGGTATTTATCTAATCCTGCTACTTCTCCTAATAAAGCAGCTAACTCCTGCTGAAGAGGAATTTCTATCGAATTAGAATAGAATCCTATTTTATTTAATTGGTCTGTTACCCTTTTCACATAGTGTGGATGTGTGTGTCCAATAGAGATCACAGCGTGTCCACCATATAAATCTAAGTACTCTTGACCTTTGTTGTCATATACATAACTCCCTTGACCTCTTACTATTTCGATAGGGTTTAGGGGATATACATCATATAATTTCATCATAATTACTTCTCTTTAGAAAGCCGAAGCTTTAAGTTGTAAACCTGTATTCTCTTCTAATCCGAATAACAAGTTCATATTTTGAACAGCTTGTCCACTTGCCCCTTTTAATAGGTTATCTATAGCACTCGTTATCAACACATCATTACCTTCCTTCACAATAGACACAAGGCATTTATTGGTATTAACTACTTGCTTTAAATCAATTCCTTTCTTGCTAACATGCGTAAAAGGATGAGGTGCATAGTAGTTAGTATACATTGCGTAAAGCTCTTCTACTGATAAAGTCGATTCAAACATCACACTTGCAAATATCCCTCTCGCAAAATCTCCACGTTCAGGTATAAACTTGATGTTCTTTACATAATCAAGCTGTAGCTGTACAAGGCTTTCTCCTATCTCATTTAAATGTTGGTGAGTGAATGCTTTATATACTGATACATTATTCGCTCTCCAGCTAAAGTGAGAAGTAGAAGATAAACTCTGTCCTGCTCCTGTAGATCCTGTCAGCGCATTGATATAAACAGACTCAGGCAACTTACCTGCATCAGCTAATGGCAATAACGCCAACTGTAATGCTGTAGCAAAACAACCCGGATTAGCGATATAATGTGCCTTCTTTATCTTCTCTTTATTCAACTCAGGCAATCCATAAACGAACTCACCTGCTGTCTCTTTTAATCTAAAATCCTGACTAAGGTCAATGATCTTGATCTCTTTATCTATCTTATTCTCTGCTAAGAATACTTTAGAATCACCATGTCCCATACACAAGAACAATACATCTATATCGTCCATCAACACATTAGTAAAGTGCAAATCCGTATCGCCAAATAAGTCGCTGTGTACATCATACACAGGCTTACCCGCACTACTGTTAGAGTGTACAAAGGCAATCTCTACTGCGGGATGAGGTAGCAATAAACGCAATAACTCTCCTCCTGTATAACCTGCACCCCCTACTATTCCTACTTTTATCTCTTGCATATTATTCTTGGTCTTGGTTATTAACTTTATGCCAAATCATTACTTGGTTTCCGAATATCTTAGAGAACCCTTTTACGTCCTCACCTGACCAAGCATTATTCATCTCTCCGTAGCTACCAAATTTATTAGACATTAGGTCATGTGCTGACTCTATACCTATCACTACGAAACGATGTGGGTGCAACTCTACGATCACTTTACCACTTACAGTCTGCTGTGTACTCGTTAAGAATGCTTCCATATCTCTCATCACTGGATCGTGAAATTGTCCTTCGTGTAGGTAGTTACCGTAGAAAGAAGCCAACTGCTCTTTCCAACTTAGTTGCCATTTTGTCAACGTGTGCTTCTCTAAAGTGTGGTGTGCTTTTACAAGGATGATAGGTCCTGCTGCCTCAAAACCAACTCTTCCTTTGATCCCGATAATCGTATCCCCTACGTGAATATCTCTACCGATACCAAATGGTTGAGCCATATCTTGCAACTGTTGGATGACCTCAGTAGGTTTAAGTTTCTTACCATTTAACGCCACAGGCTCCCCTTTTTCAAATTCGATTTCCACTGTTTCAGGAGTTGATTTTGTAATCGGTGTAGGCCATGCCGCCTCAGGTAAATATAGATTAGAAGTTAGGGTTTCTTTTCCTCCTACTGAAGTTCCCCATAATCCTTTATTAATTGAATATTTAGCTTTCTCTGCATTGATTTCGACACCGTGTTTTTGTAAAAACGCAATCTCTTTCTCTCTGCTTAATTTTAGATCTCTAATCGGCGTAATAATCTGAACATTAGGCACTAATATATTAAAGATCATATCGAAACGCACTTGGTCATTTCCAGCTCCTGTACTACCGTGAGCCACTGCCTCAGCACCAATCTTCTTAGCGTAGTTAGCGATAGCTGTAGCCTGGCATACACGCTCTGCACTCACTGATAATGGATAAGTCGCATTCTTTAAAACGTTTCCGAATATCAAGTATTTCACACTGTCATTATAGTAATCTTCCGTTTCGTCTATAGTCTTGTGAGATGCTACACCTAAAGCAAAAGCTCTCTCCTCAATAGCTTTAACCTCTTCTGCATCAAATCCTCCAGTGTTAACTGCTACAGAGTGTACCTCATACCCTAATTCTTCTTTTAAATAAATTACACAGAAACTAGTGTCTAATCCTCCACTAAATGCTAATACTACTTTTTTATTGTTCATGATCGATGTGTTTAAAAATTAAAATAGATTTGTTTTTTTGACTGTTTTCTTTAATTGCAATTGCAATCTTTTAAGCAAAGAGACTTTCTTTTGCATGTTCTTAAGTCGCTCTTTTGCTTTGGTCTTTTGGTCTATTTTATTCCGAAGCTCCTTTTCTTTGTCTTCAGGGTTCCAAAGCATTGCTGTACACAGACAGTTCTTCTTTTCCTTACTTTGTAATATTTGGAAGTTCACACAGCTCTCACACCCTTTCCAGAATGTCTCATCTTGAGTTAATTCTGAATAAGGAACAGGTTCATACCCTAAATCTGAGTTGATCTTCATTACAGCAAAACCAGTAGTTAAGCCGAATATTTTAGCCTTTGGATATTTTGTTCTCGATAGGTCGAATACGCATTTCTTAATCGCTTTAGCCAATCCCTCTTTTCTAAAAACAGGATTAACAATCAGTCCAGAATTGGCTACATAATCACCGTGACTCCAAGTCTCGATGTAGCAAAAACCAGCCCAAGTACCATCTACATGTAGGGCGATAACAGCCTTACCTTCAACCATTTTATTGGCAACGTACTCTGGTTTTCTTCTAGCGATACCAGTCCCTCTAGCTAGAGCAGACTGAGCCATTTCTTCACAAATTTGTTCCGCATATCCTACGTGTGTTTCATTCGCAGGAATAACGATAAACTGACTTGAATTCATTTCAAAACAAGTGATTAAGAATCAAACGAGTCAAGGTATTAATACCAAATAGGTACAATAATCCTCAGACTGTATGAAAAAGCATTAAAAATCAATGATATATGTACAGATATAATGCCAAAAAAGACATTATATCTAAAAAAGGCTAAAAAAGATTAAGCCCGGACGCGAGTTGACCGCGATATAGAAACAGAAGTAACCGCAACAATTGCTAGAGCAAGGTTGTTAGAAATAAAAGTTATATTTAAACCGGTTCTGTTCATAAGTTAATTCTCTGCTTAATAAGCATGAACAAAGTTTTCTAATTATTATTTGATTTTGCAAGTGTTTTCTTAAAAAATTAAAACACCTTTCAATCCCTTATAAATTAAGAGATTATAAGGAATTAATAAAAATTACTTTTAAGAAGCAACATAGTATATCTATTATTTTACGTCGAATAGCTTCTAAATTTATCTTTTTATTAATTAACTTTGTTGCAAACAAAATCACTCATTTCCCAGTGATGATTATACCTTCTATTTTCCTAAATAAGAGGATTACAGACACAAAATAGAGTCAATAAATAAGTAATTCTTACTTGTTTTACTCCCCCCTAATTCAAATACTATCTTATCGCATTCTCATTCCATATGAATGAATAATAACTACATAGTAAGTCCATAGTGAGTCCATTAAAAACGCTGTTTTAATGGACTCACTATGGACTCACCCAAACCAAAAGTCAAAAAAAAACCTATCCGATACCTTATGTTATAAGATATTGGATAGGCCCTAAATCGTATATATCAATGTATTTAGTAGCTAATCAAGCTCTTTACCTCATAGTTACCTAACTTGTCTCTTCCGTGTAAGAACGAAAGCTCCATTAAGAAGTTAACTTGTACTATCTCCCCTCCAAGGCGTTCTACTAATTTACATACAGCTCCTGCGGTACCACCTGTAGCTAATACATCATCATGGATAAGTACTTTCTCTCCTGGCTTAATCGAATCAGTGTGTATCTCTAAAACATCTGTTCCGTACTCTAAACCATAGGCTTCAGATATAGTGTCAAAAGGTAGTTTACCTGGCTTACGCACAGGGACAAAACCAGCACCTAATTTCTCTGCTAACAAAGTAGCAAAAAAGTAACCTCTACTCTCCATACCCACTACTCTATCTATCTTCTTATCACCTACTAATGCTAATAATTGCTTAGCAGCTTCCAGCATGGCAGCATGGTCATTTAATAATGGAGTGATATCTTTAAAGCCTATACCTTCCTTCGGAAAATCTTGAATATCTCTAATATAATCTGCTATGTTCATAGTCAATGTTTTATATTGCAAAAATACAATTATTTATCTGATTTAATTACTTCAATTATCTTATCACACACTATTTGTGGATCTATGGTGTACATTGCTTCTTCATACCCTTCTACCTTCTTATTTCCATACACTGAAGTAGGTAATAATGGGTATTTTTCTCTATCTGCTGTGATACAATAATCCGCAGGCTGATTAAATGGTGCAAACCCCGCATAAGGATGTGTTGCCCCCCATAACGTAACAACTTTCTTGCCAAGCATAGCTGCGATATGTGCATTTCCTGAATCCATAGATAACATAGCGTCTAAATGCTGAATCAGGTTGATTTCTACATCAAACTTCACCTTACCAGCCATCACGATTACATTATAATTATCTCGCTTCAATTGGTTTAATAATGCAATCTCTTTCTCTCCACCTCCAAACAAGAAAATAATAGACTTCTCACGCTCAGCAAGAGTATCTACTACCTGTTGCATAAAGTTTAATGGGTATACTTTAGTCTCATATTGTGCGAAAGGAGCTATACCTATCCATATCGTATCTTTCTCTTTTACATACTGTAATAGTTCTGACGCTAATGCTGGTATTTCTGGAAACTGTGGATTAGTTAAATCAACATTAAATCCAAGTTTTGCAAGGGTTGACTGATGATTAGAGAACATCGTAGGCAACTGTTTAAATACCTTATTCTCTGCACGAGTCAATTCTTTTTTCCCTTCTCTTCCCTTGTCTAAAGCAGCCACTTTGACTCCTGTCAAACTAAAAAGTGTACGGATAATCTGTGAGCGAAGAACATTGTGAAAATCGGCAAAATAGTCAACTTTCAGCTTCTTCAGATCACTAAATAAGCGGATTAATCCCAAGAAGCCTTTGTGTCTTTTCTTTACATCTATTGCAAAAAATTCGACTCTATCTATATCCTTAAAGAATGGTTTAAAAAAAGGACGAGATACAATAGTAACTCGAACATCAGGATGCTGTGCTATTAAAGCACGAACTACAGGTACAGTCATAGCGACATCCCCCATAGCAGACAATCTAAATACCGATATATGTTTCAACTGTGCCACAACAGATTAAATTAGGTTAAGAACAAGAAAAGCGTGATGACTCACGCTTTCTATATATTTTTATCAAAGATATAATTATTTCTTGTTTTGATACAACACTGGATTTAATTCCTCGTCATTGTACATTTTCATTTGTTTATACACTTTCATGTACTTGTCTCCACTAGCGATATCATTTAATAAGTCATCAATAGCGGTAGTTAAATCTTTCTTTTGTTCTAAAAGAACGTCTAACTTAACTTGACATTTATCTCTGTGATCTTGAGTAGCTTCAGCTCTTGTAGCCTCTTCATTCATATGATAAATCTTAAGAGATAAGATAGAAAGTCTGTCAATAGCCCACGCAGGACTTTCAGAATTAATCTTAGCACCCGCTTTTACTTGTACATCTTTATGTAGTTGTAAGAAATAGCTATCGATATACTCTACCATATCTGTACGTTCTTGATTAGAAGCATCAATTCTTCTTTTTAGAGTTAGCGCTGCTACAGGATCAATCTGTGGATCGCGAATAATATCTTCGAAATGCCATTGTACAGTGTCAATCCAGTTCTTTAAATACAATAAATGTTTGATATCATCTTTTGGATATGGATTGTTGATTGGTTGATCAACATTATCAAATTTATGATAGTCGCGAATACTCTCTTCGAATATTGGAAATGCTAATTCTGAAAACATACTAAATATTTTATTTACAAATATAGTTTTTATACCTTTATCGTACTAATTATACCGAGATGAAAATTCATTATATTTCCGCAGAAAACAGTATTCTAAACCACTTTTTAGCACAATTAAGAGACGTCGTTATCCAAAAAGATAGTATGCGCTTCAGAAAAAACATCGAGCGTATCGGTGAGATTATGGCTTATGAGCTAAGTAAGAAATTGCCGTTTAAGGATATTGCTGTACAGACACCATTAGGGGTAAAACACACAACGTGTATCGAAGACAATGTAGTATTATGTTCTATCCTACGCGCAGGATTAGCACTACACACAGGGTTTATGAACTTCTATGACAATGCTGAGAATGGATTCGTATCCGCTTATCGTCGTCATGGAAAACATGGAGAGGCAAGTGAGATCTTAGTAGAATATCAAGCTGCACCTTCATTCCAAGATAAGATACTAATCCTTATCGATCCAATGTTAGCTACAGGACAATCTCTAGTAGCTGTGATCAACAAATTAATGGCTGAAGAAAAGCCAAAAGAACTACATATCGCAGTAGTTATCGCTGCTCCAGAAGGAATCAAGTTCTTAGAAGAGAATCTTCCTGACAATGTGAATTTATGGGTAGCTACATTAGATGAGAAACTAGATGACCATAACTATATCGTACCAGGTCTAGGAGACGCAGGAGATTTAGCTTATGGACACAAATTATAGTATTAGCTGCATGATATAAAAGAATACTCCTAGTCCAAATACACTGTATACGACAGCTTCTCTTCTCCATCTCTGAGGGATACTCTCAATGTAGTTAGCTCCCAACACTGATAAAGGAAAGAATGTAAAAAGAAGTGTTCCATTATTCTTATCAGCCGAAACAACATATATCGCAATACCTATAAGGAATGACAAAATGATTTTCTTATAGGTTCCTTGCATATTATATGGTTTTGAAGAAATCGTTAGCGCTTGACTAACAAAAAACAGCAAAGCAATAGGTACAAATACTGCTAATGAAATGTTTTGATACTGATTCTCAAAGTACATAAAGTCAAAACTCACTCTACACTTATCCCAAAACCAATCATAATAACTGATATTCTCTATCACTAGATAGATCTCTAAGAATATTGACACACAAAAGAAAGCGATAACAGGTATAAACCAGTTGCGATAATCTTTGGTTCCAAAAAAAGCTATAGCAACAAAAAGAAGTAAAAAGAATAATACACTCCAAAAATGGAATAAACTCGCTACAAATATCCATAACGAAGTATCGAATATTTTCTCTTTGGATTGGTTAAGTGAATGCAAAGAAAATATTCTACGCAAAGCAAGCATAACAAAGTAATTAGCTATAATAACCTTACTATGTACTAAAACCGTAGGGAAGAGCATTAGAAAAGAGACAAATAGCAAAGGAACATATGCATTATCCTTCACTAACCTATTCTTAGTAACGACGAACTGTGATAAGAACATCATTACCATCAACAAGCCTAATAAAACAGTTCTTTTACCAAATTCATAACTAGTCCAAATCAACTGATCTTGGTCTATAAATAGATACAAAACACTGATCAATAAGATTAAGATGGTCAGTATAATGTAATTAATTGGTTTTGTTTTACTAAAAATACTTGCTAACATTTATATATTTTATATTTTTGTACATACTTAAGCTATTCTCACTTTTTCAAAGTAGGATATCTCTAGTAACGGATTGATAAAATAGTTTTATTTAATTTAAAATAAAGTACGATGACTTCATTTTTTCTTGGTTTAGGATTCCTATTTGAAAAAGTTCTATTTATTCCAATGGATCTTTTTGCAAAATTAGAATTAACAAATTGGTGGACTGCAAATATTATTACTTGGGCGTTTATCCTTATTACTTGTTACTTTTTCGTTTTTTGGTTGAAACAACTAAAAATGTTCAAGGCAAATAATGAAGATAACCAAGATACTACAGCCCACTCATTTTTAAAATAGTTTCGATTTTTACAAATCGAAACCTATATCTGAACGGAAATAAATCTTATCGAAATTTAGCTTGTCTATATTTTGATAAGATTTTTTTAATGCCTCATCATAAGTATTTCCAAAAGAAGTCACTGCTAATACACGTCCTCCATTAGTCACTACTTCTCCATCTTTAAGAGCTGTTCCAGCATGGAATACGATAGAATCTTCTACATCTTCTATCCCAGTAATCACTTTTCCTTTCTCGTAGTCTTCAGGATATCCACCCGATACTAACATAACAGTAGTCGCTGTACGTTCGTCAAGCTCAATATCCATATTACCTAAAGTCTCATTCGCTACAGCTTCAAAAAGATCTACTAAGTCAGTTTTAACTCTTGGCATTACGACCTCAGTCTCTGGATCTCCCATACGTACATTATACTCAATAACATAAGGATCATCTCCTACCTTAATAATACCAATAAATACGAAACCTTTGAAATCTAATTTATCTTCTTGTAATCCTCTAACAGTAGGAATAACAACTCTATCTTCCACTTTCTTTAAGAACTCAGGTGTCGCAAAAGGAACTGGAGAAACTGCCCCCATACCTCCTGTATTCAATCCTTTATCTCCTTCGCCAATACGTTTATAGTCTTTAGCTGTAGGCAATAATTTATAAGACTTACCATCTGTTAGTACAAAACAACTAAGCTCTATACCAGACAAGAATTCTTCAATAACTACTTTAGAACTTGCATCGCCAAACTTAGCATCTACTAACATATTCTCAAGTTCAGCTTTAGCTTCATTGATGTCTTCTAAGATTACTACTCCCTTACCTGCAGCTAATCCATCCGCTTTCAATACATAAGGAGCTTTAAGTGTCTCTAAGAATCTCTTCCCTTCCTCTACTGTATCTTTCGTGAATGTAGCATAGGCCGCAGTTGGTATATTGTGTTTAAACAAAAACTCTTTAGCAAAGTCTTTACTTCCTTCTAATTGAGCCCCCTTCATAGATGGTCCTATAACAGGAATATGATTGACTTGTTCATCTTTTTTAAAGAAATCAACAATTCCTTTTACAAGTGGGTCTTCAGGTCCTACCACCACCATATCAATCTTTAGTTCCAGAACAGTAGCTTTCACTGCCTCGAAGTCATTTGGATTGACATTTACATTCTTCGCTATCTTCGCAGTACCAGCATTACCTGGACCTACGAATAACTCTTCACATTTAGAACTTTGAAGCATTTTCCAAGCAAGTGCGTGCTCACGTCCTCCTGAACCTAATAGTAAAATTTTCATTAATTGTGTTGTTTGTTATTAAGCATCAAAAATAAATATAAATAAGACAATAACGAAAGTAACGTATAAAATAAAAGCATCTAATTTAAACTAGATACTTTTATCTTATCTTCTCGTAAAAATAGTATTGTTAATACTATACGTATTCTCTTCTTATCTATAGGTTCTGTTCTAATAAATATACTTTGAAAAATCTTTGTGTTCTTCTTTTAATAAATCACAATCTGAAAAAGTCTTGAAATATTCATAAGTTATTTTCATCCCTTGACTTCTTCCTATTTGAGGTGTCCAGTCTAGAATATTCTTTGCTTTTGTAATATCTGGACATCTCTGTAAAGGATCATTAACTGGCAAATCTTTGTAAACTATCTTTTGCTCAGAATTAGTCAAAGCAATTATCTCTTTTGCAAAGTCGAGAATAGTAATTTCATCTGGATTACCAATATTAACAGGTAAATTGTAGTTTGATAGTAATAACCTATATATACCCTCAACCTGATCATCTACATAACAAAATGACCTTGTCTGGCTTCCATCTCCAAAAACTGTCAAATCTTCTCCCCTTAGAGCCTGTCCTATAAATGCAGGAATAACTCTTCCATCATTTAAACGCATCCTAGGCCCATAGGTATTAAATATTCTTACTATTCTAGTTTCTACATTGTGGAATGTATGATACGCCATCGTTATAGATTCTTGAAAACGCTTTGCTTCATCATATACCCCTCTAGGTCCTATTGTATTGACATTGCCATAGTATTCTTCAGTCTGGGGATGTACTAATGGATCTCCATAAACCTCAGAAGTAGATGCTATCAATATCCTAGCTCCTTTGACACGAGCTAATCCCAACAAATTATGGGTTCCTAAAGAACCTACTTTTAAAGTTTGAATAGGAATCTTTAAATAATCAATAGGACTTGCTGGTGAGGCAAAATGCAATATATAGTCTAATTGTCCAGGAACATTAACAAACTTAGTCACATCATGATGGTAAAACTCAAAATTTTCAAGTTTGAATAGATGTTCTATATTTTTTAGATCTCCTGTTATTAAATTATCCATCCCAATAACGTGATATCCTTCTTTAATAAATCTATCACATAAATGAGATCCTAAAAAACCTGCTGCTCCAGTAATTAATACTCTTTTCATTCTTATATCAAACTTTAATCACACAAAATTAAACCAAATCAATAATGATAACACCATAAATAAGCTAAAACTAGACATACTTAGCTCTACAACTCTAATACACTATATCTAGGTCTTCTAGCCTTAGTAGGATACTCCTCTGTACTTATGGGATTAACCTTTATGTCTATACTACTCTCTTTAAATATAGATATAGCAAAATCGTACCATGTACAAATCACTGATCCTCTATAATTATAGACACCATACGCCTTATTCTCTCTCACTAAAATCAATATAAAATGACATAAATCAACAGCATGGGTAGGGCTACCTATCTGATCATTCACTACGCTAATTTCATCTCGAGTCTGCGCTAGTCTAAGCATCGTGTTCTTAAAATTATGTCCGTAATCAGAATAAACCCAAGATGTACGCACGATATAGAACTTCTCTAATGACGCCTTAATATATTCCTCTCCTTTTAGCTTAGATGCCCCATATACATTGATAGGATTAGGTATATCCGATATTGTGTAAGGAGTATTCTTCTCTCCACCAAAGATAAAATCAGTAGATATATGAACTAAGGTAACACGATATTTAGTACACATCTCAGCTAATGACAATACTGCCGAGGCATTAACCTTATAAGCCAATTCTACCTCATCCTCTGCTTTATCTACCGCAGTATAAGCAGCAAGATTAATACAGTAATCAGGTTGTTGATTACTAAATACTTCTTCAATCTGATTTGCATTAGTAAGGTCTAGTTCTTTTGAATTTAGAAAAACAAATTCCATATCACTGTATTCATTAGCAATAGATTGTAAGCACTGACCCGTCTGACCTTTTGCTCCCGTTACTAATACTTTAATCATAGTGCTAAAGCATTTTTAAATATAGGCAAAACTGCATCTTTTTCTGATACTATAATATCCTTCAAGTCAAAGTCCCAATTAATACCCAAACTAGGATCATTATATATAATTCCCCCCTCAGACTCTTTATTATAGATATTATCACACTTATACGCAAATATTGCAGTTTCACTTCTTACTAGAAACCCATGTGCACATCCTCTAGGGATAAAAACTTGCTTAAAGTTATCCTCAGACAACACTTGTGTAAAATGTTGTCCATACGTAATAGAGTCCGTACGTAAATCTACAACGACATCTAATACTTCACCTTGTAATACATGTACTAATTTTGCCTGCTGATACTCTCCTCTTTGATAATGAAGTCCTCTAAGAACTCCTTTTGAAGACTTAGATTGATTATCTTGAATAAAGCGCACAGATAATCCTGTCTCCTTCTCAAAAACACTTTCATTAAAACTCTCAAAAAAATACCCTCTCTCATCGCAGAACACTTTAGGTTCTATTATTAAACAATCGCTAATAGGTGTGCTGATAACTTTCATTCTTATCTAATAAATTCTAAGTTTATAAAATTACATTTAAAATCACAATTGAACATATAAAAAAAACAAAAAGCCATAGTAAAGAAATCTTTACTATGGCTTTAACTTATCTTAATTCATTTAAGTAATAATTACTTAACGTTAAATATCTGTTCTAATATCTTAATTGTGATTAAGTATGTAGGTTTTACTCCTGTTGTACCTAATCCTCCTGATGCAAGAGTACTACCTGTTTCTAATGGATTATCAGAAGCATAGTATGCATATCTTACTTTTACATTTGGATTGATACTTTTTCTAATTTTAGAAGCAGACTGTATCGCTTTTTGATAATGTGCTCCTTCCATCTCTAGGCCGATTACACCCCAAGTAGAATCATGGAAGAATTTTAATAAGTCTTTATTCTGAAGTGACGTTCCTAATACAGTAACCATCGTTCCTCCGAATACTGGAATATCATCATTCTTAAACATATCTACAGTTAGTTCGTTATCGAATGGATAGTTATCTCCTGTTCCCTCATTAATATGAGCAAATGGAATCATAATATCTCCTTTATCCCCAACTAATATACCTGCTTTCCCCATGATAGATACAGACTCTACATCTATCATAGTAGTCTTTTTATACGGTTTTAGGAGCTCATCAATAGTCTCATAAGCTTGCTCACCGAAGGCGTAATCCATCACGATAATCACAGGATATTCTCCATCTATTAATGCTGTTTTGAAGTTTGTATCTTTAAGATTAATCATCGCTGTATCGAAGATTTGTACATCGATATTAGTACCTGATTCATCTTTTAAGAACACCATACCTTCTCTTTCAGCACGCTCATTCACAAGATCTCTAAGATGTTTGTTCTCTGGCTTACTTAGCTCTTCGTATACCTCTAGTTCAGAACTCACTTCTAATTCACTCTTTACTACTGCAGGTGCGAAGATTGAGTTCATTACACTGTGCATATTCGCACTGATTACGTGGATAGGGCGTTCTAATAGACCTTTTTCTGTTAGTACCTCCTTAATTCTATCAGACCACATCTCACCATAAATATGATGACCTAAACGCTCTCTTAAGAGTGGACTAAACGTAATAGTACGTTTATCATTATCTACCTCTTCCTCTATTGCTAATTTTCCTAACCAATAGATTACATCTAAGAAACGATCAGGATTCTCAGGTATAGCGAACTTCTCATATATATCTAATACCTCAGCAAAAGAGCGTCCTAATACATTAGATAAATGAGACATTACTACCTCTTTCTCTTCTAATTCTAATGGTTCTTTCTTATTTGCTCCTGTTTCTATTTTTTTCCAGTCCCTTGTTACTTTTCCGTCTTCTCCTATAAGCACACGATCTTTAATCTTATGTGACTCGATGAATATAAAAGTCAAGTGTGTCAATACATCATAAATATCTGATCTACCTCTAGTAATCTCAATATTCATTTGTTCTTCATCTATTCGGTAACAGTTTCTTCTTCTTTTCGGCGGTACTATTGCAGTAAAATGAGAGAAAGAATAACCTTCGTCAGATGTCAAGTTGATATAACGGCATTCCTCTATCCCAATCGGAAGGCGTTCTATAACGTATAATAATCCATTTAACTCAACTTTCTCCTCTGCTATTGTACCATATATTTCTGGACGCAATTCTAACAGTGCTTCTCTTAACGTATCACCAGACACCCCCATCGGTTTATAAAAACCTCTGTTAAACAAATGGCGCATTGTAATATACATACGCTCTACGGCTGCAGACGACACTTGTGCTCTCGTTCTAGATATATTTTTTATCTCTTTCATATACTTCTCCTTTTTTACGTCTTATTTTTCTATTTTACTAATATAATTTTAATCGATCAGCAATGTTCCTATCATTGCTTAATCTTGGCAATTTATTTTGCCCTCCTAGCTTTCCTATACTCTTCATATATTCCTGAAAGCCATCTTGTTTTACTCTAGAGATGACTAATGTTCTCAATACCTTTCCTACTATTAAGTCATCATAATACATATTCTGTTTTCTCAGTGCACTATCTACCTTTAAAGAAAAAGCCTCTAAATCTTCAGGTTCATTACCAAACTCTATCAGCCACTCGTGATAAGGCAATCCCTCCTCAGGGTTAATCTGTGGCGCTACGGTAAACTCATTTACAGTTACATCACTACCTTCCATTGCTTCTTGTATAGCTGACTCAACTTCCTTGCCAATTACATGTTCTCCAAAAGCTGATATAAAATGTTTAATACGTCCTGACACTACTACTCTGTAAGGCTTTAGATTAACGAACTGTACCGTATCTCCAATGTTATAGCCCCATAGTCCAGCATTGGTAGAGATAATCAATACATAATTTACCCCTAACTCTACTTCACCTATTGTATATCGCTTAGCATTCTCATTAAAGAATTCGTCTACTTTTATAAACTCATAAAAGATACCAGCATTTAGCAGTAACAACATCCCCTTTTCAGTCTGTGTATCCTGATAAGCAAAGAACCCTTCAGAAGCAGGAAACAATTCTATCGATGGAACTTTACGTCCTATCATTTGTTCAAACTTACTTCGATAAGGTTCATAATTCACACCTCCATATATAAACAAATTAAAATTTGGGAAGATATCTCCTACTGGCATACCTTTTCTCTCTTTAAGCTTCTCGAAATACATTTGTACCCAACTTGGGATACCAGAGATTACACTCATGTTCTGATCAACAGTTTCCTCAACTACTGCATCCACCTTAGTTTCCCAATCTTCAATGCAGTTCGTCTCTAGGCTAGGTAATCTGTTTTTCTGTAGATACGCAGGAACATAATGTGCCACTATTCCAGATAGCCTTCCTAACTTAATACCATTCTTTTCATCGAGTATAGGACTACCTTGCAAGAATATCATCTTGCCATCTACAAAGTCTGCTTTACCAGTTTCATGTATATAAGCTAAGATAGCATTACGTGCTGCCTCAATATGATAAGGCATAGACTCTTTAGTCAATGGAATATATTTAGCTCCCGAAGTTGTACCCGAAGTTTTTGCGAAGTACAACGGTTGTCCTGTCCAAAGCACATCTTTTTCTCCAGCTACTACTCTATCTACATAAGGTTTTAGTCCTTCATAGTCTCGCACAGGTACTTGCTTTACAAAATCTTCGTAGCTATTAATATAAGCAAAATTATGATCTTTTCCAAATGCTGTATGTTTAGCATCTTTAATCAACTGTTCAAAAACTTCCTTTTGTGTATTAATAGGATTAGTAACCCATTTTTGTGTTTTCTTATCTATAATTGAAGCAAATATTTTTGCAGCAAATGACTTTATTGACATATTTTTTTATTCAAGATCTATAAATAATGAACTATCTAAAGGATATGAATCCTTCCATAATTCAAAGTGAAAATACTTAGTAGAAGAATTTAATGCTGTAGCTTCACTGCTTCCATCAAACAAACCAATAACCTCTCCAGACCGAACACTTTCATATTCTCCTTTAGTAAGTGATGTTAAATGCTTATAAACGGAAATCAATCCTTCATCATGCAATAAGATAATAGTAAACCCATCTTTAATAGTCCAATCTACAAATAAGACGGTTCCTCTTCCTATTGCTTTGATAGGTGTATTAGCAGGTGCTCTAAAATCAATACCAAAATGCATCGTACGACTATCATACTTCTTGACTACCTCAGCATTTATAGGGCTAAACAAGACTTGACTAACTTTAGGTTTACTCTCTTCGAAGATATTATACTTATCTTCTAATCTCACCATTTCTCTAAGCTTTAAATCTGTATCACTAGGCTCCTTATGTTCAATCTGATTCAAAGGTTTTTGTGTTAGTTTTAAAGAGTCGATACTAGCTTCTGTAACTTGTATTTCGCCAAGCAACGCACTCTTAACTGCATTAAGATATTTTTGATTTCGAATAGACTCATTCTCTAACGAATCTACTTTTAATGCTAACTCTACCGCTCTCTGCTTCAATTCTGCTGAAGAATAACCAGGAATATATTCTTTAAGGGGTGTTAATACCAGCAAGAGCACTGTGGATAATATAAAAAGGAATACCAAAGTAGTACTTGCTCCAAAAACATTAAGCAAATTCAACTTAAAAGACTTAACGTCTTCAAAAGTTTTATCATTAACTATAACAATGCGATATTTACTTAGAAGTGTACTTTTCCACTTTTTACTTTTGTTGCCCTTTCCTAACATCTATACATAGTATTACTACACAAATATAATAATTATAAAATTTGGCTTAGACTCTTTATCTAAATATTCACAATATAATAGGAAAAAATAGAACTACAAAAACGTTAAAAGTTAAATAAAACCTTTTATGAATAAGCGTTTTATATTTTTCTTACTATATTTGTCTCCAATTAATGTTTCAAACAGATTATTATGAACTCGTTACACATATTTTTAGGAATGGTTGGACCATGGCAAGTAGTTATTATTGTAGCTATTGTTCTTTTATTGTTCGGAGGTAAGAAAATTCCTGAACTAATGAAGGGTCTAGGTACTGGTATCAAAGAATTTAAAGATGCTACTAAAGACACAAATGCCCAACAAACTACTAAGAACGAGAATACTCAAGACAATTCTAAGACAGAGTAAACTTTGTTCTTAAATATTATATAGATGCGTTATATAGCCTAGGCTGTATAACGCTTTTTTGTTTTACATACTTCTTTATAGTATTTGACTAACCCTGATTCTGGATTAAATAACTATACAATATAGATTATCAATAATATAAAACAAAAAAAGTGCCTATCTTGACAATAATAGATAGGCACTTTCACTTATAAAACATAATAAAAACACTACTTACCTGTTCGTTTTCTTTTTCAATAACACTTTATTGTTTTCAAACTCAAGTACTACATTAAAAACAACTACCGTGCCAAAAACAAAGTTTCAAGAAGTATTTTTAAAATAAATGTCCTTTTATTATTCTAAGATCATAGATAGCTGTACTCTCTTTTTAGCTACATCTACATCAGTAACCTTAACTTGTACATGTTGATGCAGCTTAACCACCTCATTAACATCTGAAACAAAACCAGCTTTTAACTGAGATATATGAACTAGTCCACTTTCTTTAATCCCTACATCAACAAAACAACCAAAATTGGTAATATTATTAATTATACCAGGTAGTACTTGCCCTATCTTTAAATCTGTAATCTGTTTCACACTAGGGTCAAACTCAAATACCTTAGCACTTCTTCTAGGATCAAGCCCTGGCTTCTCTAACTCTTTCAAGATATCTTGTAACGCTAATACTCCTACTTCTCCAGTAACATATTTCTTAGTATCCACTTGAGCGATTAATGCCTTATTTGAAATCATATCACCAATAGAGACTTTCATATCCTTAGCAATCTTCTCTACTACACTATATGCTTCAGGGTGAACTGCAGAATCATCTAATGGATTCTTTGCATCCTTAATTCGCACGAATGCCGCTGCCTGCTGGAATGCTTTCTCTCCTAATCGAGGTACTTTTTTTAGTGCTGCTCTACTGGTAAATGGTCCATTATCAGCCCTATATTGAACGATATTCTCAGCCATCTTCTCCCCTATACCAGATACATAACTTAATAGAGATTTACTCGCGGTATTAAGATTTACCCCAACTGAGTTCACACATTTCATCACCACATTATCTAACTCCTTCTTAAGCATCGTCTGATCCACATCGTGTTGATATTGACCTACACCGATAGACTTAGGATCTATCTTCACTAACTCTGCTAAAGGATCTGATAGACGACGTCCGATAGACACAGCACCTCTAACCGTTACATCATAAGTAGGAAACTCTTCTCTCGCTATCTTAGATGCAGAATATACAGATGCTCCAGCCTCATTCACTATAAATACTTGTACTGGTTTGTCAAAAGCGATCTTCTTAATAAAGAACTCTGTCTCTCTAGAAGCAGTACCATTACCGATAGCGATAGCCTCCACATTATAGGCATTCACCATAGAGCGGATCTTCTTCATTGCCATAGTTGTATCCTTCTGTGGTGCGTGAGGAAATATAGTCTCGTTATATAGCAAGTCTCCTTGCTCATCTAGACAGACTACCTTACACCCTGACTTAAATCCAGGATCTAACGCTAATATTCTCTTTTGACCTAATGGCGAGCCTAATAATAACTGTGTCAAGTTATCAGCGAACACTTGTATCGAATTAGCATCTGCTTTCTCCTTTGCTTCACTTAATGCCTCGTTAGATAACGCAGGTTCTAATAATCGTTTATAGCTATCTGCTACAGCCTTCTCTACTATCTTCCCACATTCATTCTTTCCTTTTACTACATTGTCTTCTATAAAGCTAATCGCCTCGTCTTTCTCTATTGCTACGTTAAACTTAATGAACCCCTCGTTCTCTGCTCTTAGTATCGCTAATAAACGGTGTGCAGGTATCTTGTACACAGGTTCAGCCCAATCAAAATATTGTACGAACTTCTGTGCAAGCTCGTCATCCTTCTTAGCCTTAACCACCTTAGTAGTGATCACACCACTGCGTTGAAATTTTCTTCTCAGTGATTTACGCACATACATATTCTCATTAATCCACTCAGCGATAATATCAGAAGCCCCTTGTATTGCCTCTTCTTCACTACCTACTTTATCATTAAGATAGTTAGACGCAATAGACTCTACATCAGTAGCATTCTGAGCCATAATTACTTTAGCTAACGGTTCTAATCCATTCTCTCTAGCTGTATCGGCCTTAGTTTTACGTGTTTTCTTATAAGGTAAATACAAATCTTCAATCTCTGTCAAGTCAAAGCTACTAGAGATCTTATGTCTTAATTCATCAGTCAGTTTACCTTGTTCTTCTATCGAATTTAGGATAGACTCTTTTCTCTTTACTATCCCATCGTACAGCTCACTATATCGTGCTATCTTCTCTATAACTACTTCATCTAAGTTACCAGTACTATCCTTTCTATATCGAGCGATAAACGGTATCGTCCCCCCTTCTCTTAATAGAGATAAGGTATTCTCAATACTCTTCGCACTTGCATTCACAGCTTGTTGAATAAACTCAATCAACGTCATATTTTATTATTTTAAGAATAGCTAAAATACTACCTTTGTAACAATAAATAAATCTTATGAAGTTTTTATTCCTTTATCTGTTTATAATTAATTACCTAGCCTATACCATCTTTGCTCATGATAAAGAACAAGCTATTAAAAACAAAAGACGTGTTTCTGAGAAGAATCTCTTGTCTCTTTGCTTTTTTGGAGGAACACTAGGTGCATGGATTGCGATGAGTAAACTTAGACATAAGATATCTAAAGACTCCTTTAAGGTCAAGTTCTTCGCAATACTAGCGATACAGGTAGCCCTGTTTTTTATGGTGTTTAAAAGATAATACCCCCCCAAAAAAAAAAAGACTTATAACCACAGTCATAAGTCTCTTGTATCTTAATCTTTTCCATCTCTTATTGGTATTTAAAACTGTACAGTTTTTTCAGGACGGGTCAAACATACCAAAAACCAAGATTCATACTGCCCTCGTCGATTAAACCAAGAAGAGAAAGACAAGCCTCATTCCCAAAATAACCATAGCAAATCTCCTTCGTATTGCCTAAGGTTAGACCTAATACGATTTCGGCATATTGGTTATCGCCACGAGTGGAGATAAAGTGTCCTTTTGTGTTCTCGAAAGCATTGAGGTAAGATTCTTCTACAGCATCCGAAGCAGATAATAGAGTAGAGGCTTGGGCGGTATCTTTAAGAGAAAACTTACCATTCTCAATACAGCCAAAGTAGGAAGGCACTGTGAAGTTAGACTTACTTATCTCATGATACTCTATCTGCACTGTATTCATGTCTACCATACTGAAAAAGTCTTGGGTTTCTTTTGTATTTCCTATCACTGTTTCTAATGACTTAATCGCATCCATGGAAGTAGCGAACAGCACATTCGCATACTCGTTATCATAGTTGCGCACTAAGCAATGATATACTAGTCCTTCTACTTGGGTCAGCTGTCGCTCAAATCGAGCTACTACAAATAATAATTCGTCATCACTGACTGTTGCTTTTTTTCTAAAACTGGTGAACTCCATCGCACACACTGGTGCATTACTTAAGCGTATCATACTTTCTATTGTTAAGATTATGGAGCAAAAGTAGAGTAGGGTAGTGACAACCTTTTGTCAGGGGTGTATACGCTTATTTTTTAATTTTAGGATATACTTTCATGATGTCAAAGTAAGAGTTCCTAAAAGCAACTAGGCTCTTATATCCTACTTTAAAAGCGATTTCGCTCAAGGTAAATTCTCTTGTATCTACTAGCTCTATACTCTTCAAGATACGGATGATCTGAAGGTACTTCTGTAGAGTGATACCCGTCTCTAGTTTGAACAGGCGCTGTAGATTGCGCACAGACATAGTAGAGATACTGGCTAGTTCATCTAAGTCTAGCGTTGAGGTAAAATGCTCATTGATATAAGCACATACAGGTATTAACCTATGATCTGTAGGAATAGGTAATTGAAGCGATTGATTCTCTTCACAGAACGATTTTAAACTCATCAGAATAGCCTGTAAAAACTGTTCTTTCTCTAACTCTGTATGGACTACTCTGTTCCACTTCGTCGCGTACTGTAGCATCTCTCTCAGCACAGTAGGCGCAGGGAATATATGTACTTGATCATAGAATGAGTCAGCCGGCACATCTTTATACAACAGTACTTTTAGGTTGATATCCTTCGCTGTAGAAGTAGTAGCGTGCTGCTGTCCAGAAGGTATCCAAGCTACGTGATACTGAGGCACTAGATAGATACAGTTATCTACGTGAAGGTACTGATAGCCCTGTTCTACATAGGTGAGTTGATATCGCTGATGAGCGTGCTGATATTCATCGTGAACGAAGTTGTCCTCATACCATACATACGCCTGTACCTCATTAGTATCATCATATACTCCTAAGAGTTTCTCAGTCAATCCACATTTGATATTGGCGTTTTGCATATATTTTTTGACAAATATAATATAAACTGCATACATACCTTTGTGATTATACTTAAAATAAATAATATGAAAACATTATATACTGCACTAATCACTTGTGCACTACTCTTCACAACATCACAGATTATGGCAAAAGATACCCTAACCAAAATATTAGTACTTATCCACTCTGATACGGGAGGTACATATAAAATGGCACAAAAAATCGCTAAGGGAATAGAAAGCAATCCTCACACAGAGGCGACTATAAAACTAGTACAACCTTCAGAAAACGCACTGTTAAGTAATCTACAGATAGCTACACCTGAGGAGCTACCTACTTATGATGGCATCGTATGGGGATCGCCTGTCTATTTTGGTAATATCAGTACTCCGATGAGTGCCTTTCTAGCGAAGACTGTTGATCTATGGACTGCTCATACCTTAGAAGGAATGCCTACGGCGGTATTTATGTCTGCTGGTAGTGGAGCGGGGAAGGAGCTAGCATTACAGTCGTTCTGGAACAATCTAGCAGTACATGGGATGATACTAGTATCGAATGGCATCAGAGCTATGGATAAGCTAGATAAGAGCATTCCGCAGGGGAACAGTGTCTTAGGAGCAAGTAGCCTTGCCTCTAATAAGGCAGTCGTACGCCCGAGTGAGAGCGAATTACTAGTCGCTTATGAGCAAGGAATGAACTTCGCTAAAGTAGCTACAGCCTTAAAAGGAACTTTTAATAAGACTGAAATTACTATCGCTAAACAACCGACTACAGATATCAAAACAACGTTAAAACAAAAGAATATAATACTACCTACAGCGCCTAATCCTGTAGGGAACTATACTCCGTACTCTAGATCAGGTAATCTTGTCTTCATTAATCAAGTGGCTCTGAAAGAGGGGAAAGTACTCTATCCTGGTAAAGTAGGAGTAGACGTCACAGAAGAAGAGGCTAAGAAGGCTACAGAGCAAACTATGCTTAACGTAATCGCTGTGCTTAAACTTGCGGTAAATGGCGACCTAAACAGAGTAAAGAAAACGGTACAACTGACGGGTATATTTAACACCACTACTGATTATACCCAACATGCTAATCTAATGAATGTAGCATCTGACTTATCCGTAGCTATATTTGGCGATAAGGGTAAGCACGCTAGAGGTACTTTAGGTGCAAGCTCTATCCCTGTTAATTCTCCTGTAGAGATACAAGCTATCTTCGAGGTGGAATAAATAAAGGCAGTCTTTGAATACTGTTATTTAGTCTTTAAGATTATCCCTAACTTGGCATTTCTAATACCCTAATCGGTTAGATATGCGGTACCCATACTACTCACTTACAGCGAATAAAGAAAAAACAGTCTATGAGTTTACTAGTGTATCTGATAGCAAAGTAATCAAGAAATTTATTATCTTTGACCTTATCAAAAGCTTATAATTTAAGCTTTGGAGATAGAACAAATTCTAATGAGGATTTTTTACGTATAAACGATAGAATTGTTAGTAATAATGGTGATATGAATAGAGTATTGGCTACTGTATTTAGGGCTGTCCTTGACTTTACAGATGATAAAGGTTTCTATAAAATATACTTTACAGGCAGTACTCCAGCAAGAACGCGATTATACAGAATGGCTATATCAAATAACTATGATAATCTATCTAAATACTTTGTCATTTATGGATTAACTATTAATGGTGGCTTTGTAATATTTAAGAAGGATACAAAGTATTTTGGTTATATGATTACACCAATTTAAAGACATCTAAACTAATTAGTCATGAAACAAACTATAGAACAAAATAAGCGAATGAAAGCCTCTACTTCAGATATTATAGAAACAAATGATGTTATCTATACAGAAATACACAATCCTAAACTAGAAGCTGCGAACAAACTTTTTGAAGAATTAAAAGCATCAGGAGCTTTAGACAGATTAGATAAACTTATAGAACAAACTAGAGCAGAAAAAAAATCTCAAGAGTAACTATTCTATTCTCTAATGCAATACAGCAGATGATGAAGGAGTATGGGGAATAGTGAAATATATCACAGAATATAATCAAAGACAGTAATAAAACAAAAAAGCACGTAGTCTATAGACTACGTGCTTTTTTGTTTTTAAAATATGCTGATTACTCACTTATGCGCAAGTAATCTTGTTCACTCTATTCTGGTGTCTTCCACCTTCAAAAGCTGTATTTAAGAAAGTCTCTACCATCGCCACAGCTTGTTCTATAGAAGTATAACGAGCAGGTATACTGATCACGTTAGCATCATTATGCAATCTCGCTAACTCAGCTATCTCTTTAGTCCAACACAATGCACAGCGTACACCTTGGTGCTTATTAGCGGTCATCGCTATACCATTACCACTACCACAGATAACGATACCGAAGTCTGCCTTACCTTCATCTATATCTGCACCTACTTTATGTGCATAATCAGGATAATCTACAGATGAAAAGTCATCTACTCCATAGTTAGTTACAGTAATTCCTTTGTCTTCTAAATACTTCACGATAGCCTTTTTGTATTCAGGTCCCGCGTGATCATTTCCGATTGCTATTTTCATTGTGTGTTGTGTTGAATAATTTTGTACAAAGTTAAGAATAAATCTTTTCTACACCCCTAATTCTTCCACTGCTATTTGTCTCATCTCTACTTTTCTTACCTTACCTGATATGGTCATTGGGAATTCTGATACGAACTTCCAATACTTCGGTATTCTAAAGTGGGCTATCTTCTCATTACAGAACGCCTTTAGCTCCTCAGGAGTAACGGTCATTCCAGGTTTAAGAATAACCCAAGCCATAATCTCTTCTCCATATTTATCATCAGGAACACCGATAACCTGTACATCGGCAATATTTGGATGCGTATATAAGAAGTCCTCTATCCACTTAGGTGATATGTTCTCTCCACCACGAATGATAAGATCCTTCATACGCCCTGTAATCGCGATATATCCATCTTCATCCATAGTAGCCAAATCTCCTGTATGCATCCATCTATTCTCATCTAATACTTCAGAAGTCAGTGTGCGATTATTCCAATATTTCAGCATCACTGAATACCCACGTGTACACAGTTCGCCTGCTTCACCTCTAGGTACTATTCTACCAGTTTCAGGATCTATAATTTTTATTTCTAGATGATCTTGTACAGTTCCTACTGTGGTCGTCTGTTTAACAATATCAATACCAATATGAGTTTGAGTAGATACAGGTGAAGTCTCTGTCATACCATAACAGATACTCACTTCCTCCATATTCATCTCAGACTTTACCTTACGCATTACTTGCTCAGGGCATAACGAGCCTGCCATAACTCCCGTTCTCAAAGAAGTAAGGTTGTACTCTTTAAAGTTAGGCAACTGTAACTCTGCGATAAACATAGTAGGTACACCATATAATGAAGTACACTTCTCGTCTTGTACTACCTGAAGAGTCTTCGCTGGGTCAAATCCATCATTTGGAATTACCATTGTAGCTCCATGAGAAGTGCAACACAGATTACCAATAACCATCCCAAAACAGTGATAAAAAGGCACTGGGATACAGACTCTATCTGCAGTAGTGTACTTTAAACGCTTGCCAATAAAATAGCCGTTGTTTAGGATATTGTGATGTGTAAGAGTTACTCCCTTAGGGAAACCTGTAGTCCCTGAAGTATATTGTATATTAACAGCTTCTCCGAACTGTACAGAATCTTCTATAATGGCTAGTTCTCCATCTGTTATTTGATCGCTATCTGATAAGAAAGTATCCCATTCTTCTCCTAAGAAAACAACTTCTTTTAACGAAGGACAATCTTCAAAAATCAAGGAGATAATCTTTCTGTAATCGCTGCTTTTAAAACTTGGGGCAGATACAATAAGAGATATTTCTGATTGATTAACTGCAAACTCTATCTCATGTGCTCGATAAGCAGGGTTAATATTAACTAGAATTACCCCTATACGAGCTGTAGCAAACTGCATGAGCACCCATTCATAACAGTTGGGCGCCCATATCCCTACGCGATCCCCTTTCTGTATATTGTGCGCTAACAATGATTTTGCAACTTGAGTAGTCAAGTTATAGAACTCTTGGTAAGTTGCTCTGAATCCTTGATGAACGCTGACTAATGCCTCGTTATTGGGGTATTGATCTGTTATCTTTTTTAGATTCTGTCCTATGGTTTCTCCTAACAATGGTGTATCAGATGCACCATGCACATAAGAAATAGTGTTCATAAATATAATTTTTTTGTTGGTTTTTCTAAAGTACGAAATTTTAAATACAATTCGGTTTATATAATTAATTGCTATAAATAATCTTAGTTATACTACATAAAAGGCATCATTATCCTCAAAAAATTACTCTATTCTCTAATTACGCCCTTTTAGTCAAATCAACAAGTAATTAACACCATAAATATGGGTATAGCAAAAACAACTAACAGATTATAAATCAGTAACTTTATAGAACCCTATAAGTATAATTAAAACAGTTGAATATGAGACAACTTAGATTAATAGGAATACTATGCATAGTCTTCTGTTCTATAAGTATGTATGCACAAATAGACGATGGTACTTACAAATATGCGGATACAAATAAGCCCTAAAATGGGAAGCTAAAGTGCTTTTATGCCAACAACCAATTAGCAGAAGAGGTAACCTTAGTCAATGGTAAAAAAGAAGGTATTAATAAAAGCTACTACGATAATGGAAAGCTAAAAAAAGAATGTACCTACAAAGACAACGAACTAAACGGAACGTTTAAAGAATATTATGCAAATGGCAAACTAACCTACTCTACAAATTACGTAAATGGAGATAGAGAAGGATTAGCTCAAACTTACTCAGAAAATGGACTGCTAGAAGATGAGTACAATTATAAAAATGGAGTACTTAATGGGATTTCAAAAGACTACTTAGACGGGAAGCTTCTACAGAAATCTACCTATATACAGGATAAACTCGATGGGGAATTCTTCTATTATCACCCTAATGGCAAAGTAAAGATTAAAACACTTTATAAGAATGATAAAAAAGATGGTCCTGAGAAAGTATACGCCCCTGCAGGTACGTTACTAGAAGAAAATTATTATCTAAATGGCAAGAGGAGTGGTTTAAGAAAAGTCACGAACACTAAAGGTAATCCTGTTAAAGAAATGAACTATGTCAACGGTCTCTTAGATGGGGAGTACAAACAATATGCTGCTGCTGATCTATACATCAAAAGAACATTCCAAAACGGGTATGAAGTAGGTAGACCGACTCTACACAATGCTAAAGGAAAACTGGTAGATCAATCAGATGTCATTTATAAAAGTGTCCACGAACCACTAGTTATTAAAGCAATGCAAACCTTTAATCCTGATGAAGATGAAGAGTAAAGCTATATTTTCAATTTTATGTATTTTGCTTACTTGCACAATAACAAATGTATATGGACAAGAAGAAGCTGTATTATTTCAACTAGACGGCAAGCCGTTAAATGGCAAAATACAACGATACAATGACTATGACATAAAAGTAGAGGATGTCACTTATGAAAAAGGAATGCGCACTGGGATTAGAAAAACGTACTATCGAAATGGAGTGCTTTTCTCAGAAGGCAAATATGTACAAGGTAAGCTAGAAGGAGAGTACAAAACCTTTTATGAAAATGGCAAGACAAAGGGAATATATGCTTATCAAGAGGGATTAAAAGAGGGGATAAGTAAGTTCTATGATGATGATGGAAAGATAGAATATGAGACATTATTCAGAAACGATAAGAAAGAATTACACCACCGCTTTTATGACAATGGTAAAATAAAATATACAACTACATACGTAGAGGGTATTATTACGCAACAAGATAAGTTTACCTCTAGAGGAAAACTTGACCAGAGAAGTTACTACAAAAACGAAAAAGTAATCAAAATAGACTATTACGAAAATGGGAAGTTCTCACATGGATTAAACTTTGACTAATCCACTTTTACACTACGTTAAAGGAATAAATTGTAAAGCAAGAATAGGATATTGAGGTACCTTATTCTTGCTTTTTGTATTATTTCACTTCTCTTTTTAAGAGATTTTTGGAAAATAAACTAGAACACTATAAATTTGCATTATCAAACGTACTTAAAACAATGAAAGTACAGTGTACTGATCAACGATAAAATATAAGTATTAAATAACTCAACCTTCCTTTCTCTAAAGAGTTATTTCTCGACCTATTTCTTCAAAAACTTAGCTACAAAAGAGGAAATACTATCGTTGATTAAAACAATCAAATTAAAATATTACTAAAAATAGGATAAAACAGTTAGTAATTCGTACATTTAAGAATAATTACCAACCCTATTTTAGGTAAACATAATGAATTAGAAAATGGCAAAAAACCTTAAACATAAGAAGAGTAAATCATTTGATTTTGCTCCTAAAATATTAAAGTTCTTATCTAAGAACACAACCAAATCTTATAACTATAAGCAGATAGCTGGTCAGTTAGGAGTAGATGATACACAAGGTAGAAATGAAATCATTAAGGAGATCAAACACCTTATCGCTAAAGGAAAAATAGAAGAAATAGAAACTGGTAAATACAGATTTATCCCTCAAGCTAATTATGTAGAAGGACGTATAGATATGACGTCTCGTAAGACAGCTTACTTAGTAGTAGAAGGAGTAGAGGAGGATGTATTTATCCCAACGAACAACTTAAACAAAGCACTTGATGGTGATTTAGTTAAAGCGTATATCTACAACAAACGAAAAGGTAAAAAACCAGAAGGTGAAGTGGTAGAGGTTATTGAAAGACACAAAAACCAATTCGTTGGAGTTATTGAAATTCAAAAGAACTTTGCATTTGTCTCTACATCAGATGCTAAAATGTACACAGACATATTCATACCTAAAGAAAAAGTAGGGGATGCTCGCGATGGAGAAGTTGTTGTAGTGGAATTAGAAGATTGGCCAGAGAAAGCTGATAGCCCATTTGGTAAAGTAATGAAAGTCTTGGGTAAACAAGGAGAACACGATACCGAGATACATGCTATCTTAGCTGAATATGGATTAACAGCTGAATTCCCTAAAGAAGTAGATGACTTCGCTAACAAAATAGATACATCAATCAATGATGATGAAGTAGCTAAGCGTAGAGATATGCGTGAAGTGCTTACGTTTACCATTGACCCTAAAGATGCAAAAGACTTTGATGATGCCTTATCATTCCAAGTATTAGAGAATGGTAACTACGAAATCGGTATTCATATCGCTGACGTTTCTCACTATGTAAAAGAAGGTACAATTTTAGATGAAGAAGCTTATAACAGAGCTACTTCCGTGTATTTAGTAGACAGAACAGTACCTATGCTACCAGAAGTATTGTCTAACTTCGCTTGTTCGCTTAGACCTAATGAAGATAAATTTACATTCTCTGCAGTATTTGAATTAGATGACAAGGCTGAGATTAAAAACAAGTGGTTCGGACGCACTGTTACACATTCTGATCAACGTATGGCTTACGAAGAAGCTCAGTATATCATAGACTCTAAAGATAGAGTAATACCTGCTGACACTTCGCTTACAGGTGAAGATCAAGAAATCAGTGAAGAAGTAGCGAATGCAGTACTTAAACTAGATGAATTAGCTAAAATAATGCGTAAACAACGTATGAGTGACGGTGCTATATCATTTGATAAAGTTGAAGTAAAGTTTAACTTAAACGAAAATGCTGAACCTGTAGGTGTATTCTTTAAACAATCTAAAGAGGCTAACCACTTGATCGAAGAGTTTATGCTACTTGCAAATAGAAAAGTATCTGAGTTTATAGGTAAACAAAAGAAAACTTTTGTTTATCGTATTCACGATGAGCCAGATCAAGAGAAATTATTCGGTCTTCAAAATGTTATCTCTAAATTCGGACATAATCTAAACTTTAAATCTAAAGCAAGTATCTCTAAATCTATCAATAAACTACTGAAAGATGTAGAAGGCAAGAAAGAACAAAATCTTGTGGATACACTAGCAATCAGATGTATGAGTAAGGCAAGTTATTCTACAAACAATATTGGTCACTATGGACTAGCATTTGATTACTATTCACACTTTACATCACCTATTCGTCGTTATCCTGATGTTATGGCTCACAGGCTATTACAACATTATTTAGACCATGGCGCTAATGTGAATCCAGAAGTTTTTGAGGTTAAATGTTCTCACTGTTCTTCTAGAGAAAACCTGGCTGCTAATGCAGAGAGAGACAGTATTAAATACATGCAGGTTAAATATATGCTAGACCAAAAGGATACAGAATTCCTTGGTGTTATATCTGGTGTTACAGAGTGGGGTATCTATGTAGAAATAGTAGAAAACAAATGTGAAGGTATGGTGCGTATTAGAGAGATTAAAGACGATTATTTTGTCTTTGATGACAAACAATATGCTTTAGTAGGTCAGTCAACTAAACAACTATTACAACTAGGTGACGAAGTTATTGTAACTGTAAAAAATGCAGATCTAGTGAAAAAACAATTAGACTTCAACTATATTAAAAAAGTAAACTAAACATGAGAAAAATAGCTCTTATTATAGCTTTTATGGCTAGTACACTTACATTCGCTCAGACTACGAAGGTAGTAGGAGAGTTTAAAAAACTAGCTGTTTATGACCAAATTGCCTTAACCCTTATACCTGGAGAAGAAGGTAAAATCGAAATCGAAGGAGATAAAGAAGAATACGTTAATGTAGTAAACAAAAATGGTTTCTTAAAAGTTAAAATGAACTTCGTTAATAGTTTTCAGGGAGAAGATATTAAGGTTAAACTGTACTATAAAGATTTAAGTGAAATAGTTGCAGAACAAGGAGCAACTATAAAAGGAGAGATAGCAATTAAAGCTACCTCATTAATTCTTAATGCTAAAACAGGAGGTATTATTACAGCCCAAATAGATACAGATAAAGCAATAATTAAATCAAGTGCAGGATCAGTAATTACCCTAACAGGAAAAACAAATGTACAAGATGTACTAAATAGTTCAGGAGCAAAAGTAAAAAACAAAGATTTAAACTCTAATCAAGCTCTTGTAACGGTAAATGCAGGAGGAATTGCTGAAGTAAAAGCGAGTGATTTAGTAGAGGCTAAAGTTAGAGCAGGTGGAGAAATTAGAATTTTTGGAAACCCTAAAAAAATAAACGAGAAGAACGTTTTAGGAGGTGTAATTACAAAAGTAAGTGAGTAAAACACACATATTATTTAAAAATAATGTATCTTGCAAAAAGATTTTGAATAAATGCCAATTTTAGGATTGGCATTTTTTAATTATATAGGATGTTTGATAATTTATTAACAGGTGTCACACTTGGATTCTTTCTAAGTTTTATGATAGGCCCTGTTTTTTTTATTCTTATTGAGACAAGTATAACTAGAGGTTTTAAAGCAGCTATTGCATTTGATATAGGTGTAATACTAGCTGATGCGGTATTCTTTGCTATAGCGTTTTTCAGTAGTTTTAAACTAATCAATGCAATAAAAGATGACCCTGCACTATTTCTCTTTGGAGGAATGATTATGTTAACTTACGGTATCATATCATTTGTAAAACTAAAGAAAGTACAGGTACATACCTTACAACTAGCACCACCAAATCTAAGACGTGAATACTTAAACCTCTTTGCTAAAGGATTCTTACTTAATTTTATTAATGTAGGAGTACTTGGTTTTTGGCTAGGTATCATCATCACATTAGGTCCTCAGATGGATATGGATCCTAACAAGATGTTTACCTTCTTTGGATTCACTATTCTAGCTTACTTCATTACTGACCTATTTAAAATATTCTTAGCTAAGAAACTACGAGAGAAGTTAACTGCTAAAAACATCCTAAAAGTAAAGAAGATCAGTAGTATCGTTATTATAATCTTCGGACTAGTAATCATGATAAAGGGGATATTGCCTAAATCAACTGAAAATGGTATCAATCTACCTCTTTCTAATCTAGAGAAGACAAAATAAGTAAATTACACTTAATATAAACATTCAAAATTGGGTAGAAAAGTGTAAAATAATCTCTTTGCCTTATAATGGATAGCCCAGAAATACTAAAATTAATCTTACCTACTTAGTAGAACACTTTAATAATATAAAAATAGAAGAATCAGAATCAAAACTACATATCTACTTCGAAGAAAAGTATAATTATGGAAATCAGCTGATCCACAATCAATCTCAAAAGTCTTTCATAGTATAATTACCATTGAAGACTTTCCATTATGAGGCAAGTCACTTAAGCTACATGTACATCATAATCATTGGACAAATAAACAAACAAGAGAAATAATAATACACGATTGGAATATAATCCCAAGTACTTAGCTGCAAAGCTATAGGTAAATTTTTGGTGTTAAAGCAGAGAAGTCTCAACTCCAATAGATGTAAATAGACGTTAGAGATAAAAAAAATTGTCCTTTAGATTAACTAAGTATTTTACTAGGTTCCCTACTTTTGACTGTGATTCAATATTTCTTCAACATTACCCCAACATTGTTCCGCTATAAGTCCTTTTTATTGAAGAATTCTTGAGCCACTCTTGATGAGCTCTTGACTCAACTATATTGCCTAGTCCCCAACTTTTGACTGTGATCCCTTATATTGTTTTCTTAACTTTTAGACATAAAAAAAGGATAGCTGTTACACTATCCTTTAGTTTGAGGCTTCGAGCGGATTCGAACCGCTGTAGACGGTTTTGCAGACCGCTTCCTAGCCACTCGGACACAAAGCCTTGTCCTTGAATTGGATTGCAAACTTACAACTAATTTTGATATTTCAAAACCATTCGATGTACTTTTTTACAACAATTTGAACACTATTTATCTAACTCCTTGCATTTCAACAGTTACATATTCTACGTCACCACCCACAGGAGGATTGATTTTAGAAACTAGTACCGTTATATCCTCTACCATTGTTATTTCAAGTAGTATTCTATCAATAATTCGTTGTGCTACATGTTCTAACAATTTAGATCTGATAGCCATTTCCTCCTTTACGATAGTGTTTAAAGTAACATAATCTATAGAGTAGTGAAGATCATCTGTAGCTGCTGCCATAGTAAAATCTCCTTTAGCTATTAAGTCTACGCGGTAGTCAGAACCTATTTTTGCCTCTTCATCCATACATCCATGAAAAGAAAAAGTTCTGATATTATTTAATTTAATTATTCCCATAACAGTCGTATTTGTATAATAAAGGCTAAAAGTACAAATAATTTGACTGCTTTATATGTATAATATGCCGAAAGACTATCAGCAATTGATTAGTTTTTTGATACCTTTGTAGTTATAATAATTATTTCCATGTCAACAAAAGAGAAATCATTAAACTTTATTGAGCAAATCATTGAAGAAGATATCAAGAATGGTTTGCCTACAGAAAAACTTCATTTCCGTTTTCCGCCTGAGCCTAATGGTTATTTACATTTAGGTCACGCGAGTTCTATTTGTTTAAACTTTGGATTAGGTATTAAATACAATGCGCCTGTTAACTTGCGCTTTGATGATACCAACCCATCTAAAGAAGAACAGGAGTTTGTTGACGCAATCAAACATGACGTAGAATGGCTTGGGTACAAATGGGCAAATGAGGTTTATGCTTCTGACTATTTCCAACAGTTATACGACTGGGCTGTCCAAATGATTAAGGATGGCAAAGCATACGTAGACAGCCAGACTTCAGAAGTTATGGCGCAACAAAAAGGTACTCCAACTACTGTAGGTGTAGATAGTCCATATAGAAATCGATCTGTAGAAGAGAACCTAGATTTATTCGAAAGAATGAAAAACGGTGAATTCGAAGAAGGTACTCATATCTTACGTGCTAAAATAAATATGGCACATACTAATATGCTTATGCGTGACCCTATCATGTACAGAATCATGAAAAAGGCTCACCATAGAACGAATAACGATTGGTGTATTTACCCAATGTATGATTGGGCTCACGGAGAGAGTGACTACTTAGAGAGTATCTCACACTCATTCTGTACTTTAGAGTTCCTTCCTCACAGAGAATTATACGATTGGTTCTTAGATCAGATCGTTGATGAGAATAATATACGCCCAAAACAACGCGAGTTCGCTAGAAGAAACCTTTCTCATACAGTAGTAAGCAAGCGTAAACTAGCTCGTCTAGTAAGCGAAGGATTTGTGACTGGATGGGATGATCCACGTATGTCTACAATCTCTGGATTGCGAAGAAGAGGGTATACAGCGGCTTCTATTGTCAACTATGCTAATACGATTGGTATCGCGAAGAGAGATAACCTTATCGATGTATCTCTTTTAGAATTTTGTATTAGAGAAGATTTAAATAAAATTGCTCCTCGTGTTATGGCTGTTTTAGATCCTGTGAAGTTAGTGATTACTAACTATCCAGAAGATTATGAAGAATGGTTAGACGCTGAGAATAACCCGGAAGAGGAAGTTATGACTTACCGTAAAGTTCCGTTCTCTAAAGAGCTTTATATCGAGCAAGAAGACTTTAAAGAAGAAGCGAATAACAAATTCTTTAGACTAACACTTGGTAAAGAAGTACGTCTTAAAAATGCTTATATCATCAAAGGTGAAAGCGTAGTGAAAGACGAGAATGGAAACATCACTGAGATACACGCTACTTATGATGCAGACAGTAGAAGTGGAAGTGGAAGTGAAGCGAGTAAGCGAAAAGTAAAAGGAACTATCCACTGGGTATCTATACCACATGCTGTAGAGGCTGAAGTGCGTATCTATGATCGTCTATTCATAGATGAAAATCCTGATGGAAATAAAGAGGTTGACTTTGTAGAATTCGTTAATCCTAATTCACTACAAGTAGTTAAAGGATATTTAGAACCAAGCTTAAGCACTGCTGTAGAGGGGGATAAGTTCCAATTCCAAAGATTAGGTTACTTCTGTGTAGACAAAGAAAGTACTGCCAATAAATTAGTATTTAATAAAACTGTAGGTTTAAGAGATACATGGTCAAAACTTGAACAGAAATAATAGATTTTATTGATAATATAATTATAAAATGGTGTTTTAACTAAGTATTAACGGTTAAAGCACCATTTTTTGTTTAATTTTAAAGTATTAATCATTTTAAAAACAATTGTTATGTCAAAGAATTTAGGAAATACAGCTATCGCAGTATTAGCGGGAGTAGTAGTAGGAGCAGGATTAGGAATTTTATTTGCTCCTGATGAAGGAAAAAAAACACGTAAAAAAATAAAAAAATCCTTTAATGATTCGAAAGATGATTTAAGTGATAAGATTGACGAATTAAAAAAACAAGTTCGCAACACTGTTTCTAAAAAGAAGCATGACTTCGAAACTGGATTCAATGAATTTCTAGCAAATTCAGAAGATAAAAAAGACGATGTTATTGCTAACTTAGAAAAAAAATTAGCCGAATTAAAAGCTAAAGCTGATACAATAGCAGATAGCGTTAAAAAATAATAAGGTAGATAATGGCATTTGAGGATATAAAGGATAATATAAGTGATATACGAAAAGATTCAGAGGAGTTAATCAATACTAGTCTGGATTATTATCGCTTATGGGGATTTAAAGTTACAGCTAAAGCTGGTAGTAAGTTTATGACTTTACTGCTTGTCTCACTTTTTATTATGATGTCTCTTTTCTTATTTTCTCTATGTGCTGCCTATGCCCTAGCTGTATATTTTGAAAGCAATGCTATCGGTTTTTTAATGATGGGAACTTTTTATCTAATCATTGCATTTATAGCTTATATATTTAGAAAGCCCCTAGTAGAGAGACCATTTATCAAGAAGTTGTCTGAAATAATTTTTAACGATTAAATATTTATTTGATGAAGAAGTCATATTCCTCTATTGAAGAAATTAATGCTGATTTAGAGATTCTGAAAGTTCAGAAAGATATTCATTACTATAAGATCTTTCAATCTGTAGATAATATCAAAGAAGAACTAACACCAAATAATCTCGTTAGGAATACTTTTGGTACTGTTACGTCCTTTGTCAAAGGATCTAATAATGCTCAAGCTTTTCTGATATCCGCGGCAATGAAATACTTTTTCAAAAAGATACGAAATAATAAATAGCATAAAAAAAGCTCCTGAACTTTCAGGAGCTTTTTTTATGCTATTTATTCGTCTTCTAAGGCTTGTTCATACCCGCCGTGACTACTATTATCATTTCTGGTAGAAGATCCATCATAACGATTAGAATTACCGTTATCTATACTCATTTCTTTCATCTTGCTACTTGCAGCAAATGATGCTATCATATTCGTCAACATATCACTAGCTGCTGATGGAGCATTAGGTAGTAAGATCAAGTTAGATCTACTATCCGCACCTACAGACTGAAGTGTATCATAATGCTGAGTAACCACTATTAAAGCTGAAGCTTCTTGTGAGTTAATTCCAACTTTATTCAATACATCCACGCTCTCTACTAGTCCTTGAGCAATCTCTCTACGTTGGTCAGCGATACCTTGTCCTTGAAGGCGTTTAGATTCCGCCTCTGCTTTTGCCTTTGCTACGATACGTATTCTACTAGCTTCAGCTTCATATTCAGCTGCCACTTTCTCTCTATCCGCAGCATTAATACGGTTCATCGCGTTCTTAACTTGAATATCTGGATCAATATCTGTAATTAGTGTATTAATTATATCATACCCATAAGTAGTCATTGCCTCATTTAATTCACGCTTTACTGCTACTGCTATGTTATCTTTTCTCTCGAATACATCATCTAATATCAGCTTAGGTACCTCTGCACGTACAACATCGAAAACATAAGATGTAATCTGATCGTGTGGATACTCTAATTTATAGAACGCATCTTCAACGCGATCTTGAATAACCTTAAACTGAATAGAAACTTTCAATTTAACGAATACGTTATCCTTAGTCTTAGTCTCAATTAAAACATCTAATTGTTGGATGCGTAGGTTAACTACCCCTGCCTTTCTATCCACGAAAGGTATCTTAATTTGTAATCCTGAATGTCTAATACTATTAAATCTTCCGAATCGTTCGATGATAACAGCTGACTGCTGTTTTACTGTAAAAAAACCTAAAAGCAATAGTATTACTATCGCTCCAACTATAAAGTACATTGGTGTCATAGTGCAATTTTTATGAATTATCCTGTTAAAATAAAAATTTATTTACTAAATACCAAATCTATTCCTTAACTAATATGATATTAGCAAACAACTTACTTAACTGACTATGCTCTAGATGTTCTATCTCTGGGAATAAAGGTATAAGATATGGCTTTACAGCCTTAGCAGGTAGTGCTAATACAAGTACTTTCTCAGATTTTTTAAGTAGAATTGTTTGGACTTCTGTACCATCTTGAAGAGTAAAACTAAGTTCTCCTAACTTGTGATTCCACTTAAAATTAGTGCTTGCTAAAACACAATTTTCAACTGACTTATTAAACATTCCTGTGAAGTCATCCTTTAATAGAAGCTTATCTTTATTACAGTTAGCTTTATGGTGATAAGGAGTATTGAAAACAGCAGCACCTATCAGCGGTTTTACTTCTATCTGATAGGGAGTCCATTCGCCTATAAGGTGTTTCTGCACGAATTTGATCCATTCTTTCTCAGCCTTTGCTCCAGCACTATCATCATCCTTAGAACACGATGTAAATACCATTCCTAAAGCGATTAATCCTATGTATAAATACTTTCTCATATTGATAGTTGTAAATTGTTATTTAAAATTAAGCAATTAATTCAAATCTATCATCAATATCAAAAAATAAGCTATAACAATAAAAAAAGCCCCAGAATATAATTCCAGGGCTTACTTATACTATTTATTAGCTTCTACAGCTATTGCTAATCTTTCGATTGTTTCTTCTTTTCCGATCATTTCGATGATATCAAACAAGTCTGGACCTTTAACAGCTCCAACTAAACTTAGACGTAGGGGTTGCATTACTTTCCCCATTCCGATACCTTGCTCATTGATCCAATCTTTAACGATTGTCTCAATATTCTTTGCTTCAAATGATTCGATACTCTTAATCACTGCAGCTACTTGATTCATAATATCAGAAGTATCTTCTTTCCAATTCTTTAATGCCTTAGCATCATACTCTGTTGGTTTTACAAAGAAGAAGTCACTTAACTCATAGAAATCAACTACGAATGTAGCTCTCTCTTTAATAAGTCCGACTACTTTCTCTACATAAGCATCAGATGCATCAATACCTTTTTCCTTAAGGATAGCTTGATAAGCCACAGCTAAGTCAGCATCACTCTGAAGCTTTAAATAATGTTGATTAAACCACTTGTTTTTCTCTGGGTCAAACTTAGCCCCAGCCTTGTGTACACGTGTTAAATCAAACTTCTCTACTAACTCTTCTAAAGAGAAAATCTCTTGATCTGTTCCGTCATTCCAACCTAATAAAGCAAGGAAGTTTACCACTGTCTCAGGGTAGAATCCTCTCTCTCTATATCCTGAAGATTTCTCTCCTGATGTAGGATCTTGCCAATCTAATGGGAAAACTGGGAAACCAAGTTTATCACCATCACGCTTAGATAATTTACCATTACCTACTGGCTTAAGGATTAGTGGAAGGTGAGCGAACTCAGGTGCTTCCCATCCGAATGCTTTATATAATAGCTCGTGTAATGGCATAGATGGCAACCATTCTTCTCCTCTAATCACATGTGAAGTCTCCATTAAATGGTCATCCACGATATTAGCTAAGTGGTAAGTCGGCATACCATCACTCTTATACAATACTTTGTCGTCTAATAGACTTGTCTCAAACTTGATATCACCTCTGATAATATCCTTTAAGTGCAATGTCTCTCCAACTGGTGTTTTAAAGCGTATAACGTACGCATCACCATTCGCTATCTTAGTAGCTACCTCATCCTTACTTAACTTAATAGATGTGCTTAACTGCTCTCTATTGGTATGATTGTATATAAACGTCTTTCCTTCAGCTTCTGCTACTTTTCTCAATTCATCTAATTCCTCAGCTGTATCAAAAGCGTAATATGCCCAACCGTTCTCTATAAGTTGATCAGCATATTGTTTGTATAATTCCTTGCGTTCACTCTGTCTATAAGGTCCGAACTTCTCATTCTTACCAATAGTTTCGTCAGGTGAAATCCCTAACCATTCTAAAGCCTCTAAAATATAAGCTTCTGCTCCAGGTACAAAGCGATTTTGGTCTGTATCCTCAATTCTAATATAGAATACACCATTGTGCTTTTTAGCAAATAAATAATTGAATAATGCGGTTCTTACGCCACCAATGTGTAAAGGTCCTGTTGGACTTGGTGCAAAACGCACACGAACTTGCTTAGCCATTTTGTTTTAAATTTTTTACAAAGATAAATACTAACAATATTTATCTACTGCTATTTAGGATAATATTTTCTATCATTTCACTCTACAAAGTGATTAACTGCGTTTATCTATAAACGTAATCGGTTTTCGACTCATCGGATTAAATACAATTGGTTGTAGTACTTCGAAGTCTTCTATCGCTACTTTAGGAGCTACGCGCAACTTTGCTCTAAAAGTATCTTTGATGTTTTTAGAAAACTCGTGACTGTTATCTTCCGTTACGATGCGAATGATGATTTCATCAGTTCCAATCTCGTTTGTACTTACTTCTACCAAGTATAACTTAATTTGAGGAAACGAATTCAGTAAATCAAAGATAGCAGGTGGATATAGTGTTGTCCCTTTATATTTAATCATGTGTTTCTTACGTCCCTCCACAGGTCCTATGCGATAGCTATGTCTTCCGCATTGACAAGTAGTTGAATACTTACGCACCATATCTCCTGTCTTAAATCGAATTAATGGCAATGCTTCTACCCCAAGTGTTGTCACTGTTAACTCACCTAACTCGCCGTCAGCTACTACATTATTTTGTTCATCTAATACCTCTGTGATAATTAACTCAGGGTTCACATGCCCACCTACATTGTGCTCACACTCTGTAAACGCTGCTCCCATCTCTGTAGATGCGTACGTAGAATACAGCTTAATATTCCACTTGTCAGTAATACGCTGTGCTAAGATAGACGGACTCAAATCATCCTTGCGAAGTGATTCGCCTATGCAAATTACCCCTTGTACACTACTGTTATTATAATCAATGCCATTCTTTTCAGCATAGTCGATTAACTTTAATAAAAATGAAGGTACAGCGATTACATACTTTGGTTGATACTGTAAGATCGAATCCCACTGTAGTTGTGGTATCCCAGCACCCACGCGGATTACTCCAGCACCAAGCTTGCGAAGTCCTAAGAAATACGCTAACCCCGCCATAAACCTCCTATCAATAGTCGTCATCAGTTGTACCACATCGCCTTTCTGTACACCAGCTATCTTAAATGACTGATACTCATTCTCCGCTAAACGATCTAAATCACTATCTGTCAATCCAAATGTAACAGGATCCCCAAGTGTTCCAGAAGTCGTAGCATAGTCGATAATTGCAGTCTTCGGTACACAAAAGAAATCATCATTTCGACGTTGTACCTCATCTTTTGTAGTCAACGGCAATTGTTGCAAATCCTCTAATGTTTTTATCTTACTTACATCGATTCCTTCTTCTTCGAATAGCTCTTTATAATAAGGAGAATTCGCATTGACATAAGCTAATACTTCTTGTAACCTTTGCTCCTGATAAGTCAAAATATCTTCGGCTGATTGATAATCTATACGAGAGATGTCCATTACTTATTTCTTATTTTGTTTAAATACTTCTTTATCTGTTTTTCTGCTGGTAATGTTGTTACCTCTTTAGTCAATGCAATATTAAACTGCTCACGAGCTAAAGCATATTCCTTGTGTTGCATATAATACTGTCCTGCTCTATAATACACTAACCAATACGCTGGATTTAAATCCTGATAAGTAGTAATATACTCCTCTAACACTGTTTCCTTCTGCTTTATCTTCTTTTGAAAGATGTGATCTTCTACTCTAAAACGCTCGTAATCTTTAAACGCTTTACTAGTAATAAACGAATCTTTAACTATAGTCAAACTATCTATTCCTAAGTGATAGTTCTCACTCTTGTCCTTAAATATTTTAGTCAAATCATACGCTACAAATTCCCCCAGTTGATAGGGATTAGACGATACCCAGACTAATCGTTTCTCAGGTTGAAATACAATACCATGGTGTGCAAGGAGTTGATTTAACGCCTTCTCATTACCATAGCCTATTTCTTTACCCTCTAATCCTTTGGTATCTCTAAGAATATCCACCATCTTCTGTGGAGTGAGTACCTCATCATTTGTCACATACTCATTCACCTTATCCCATCGATACTGAGAATGACTCTCTTCTATTTGCTTTAGATTGCGTTTATCTTCTTTAAAAGCTTCACTTTGAAAGTGATTAGAGCAGATAAGTGCACTGCTATTCGCGACCGCATATACACCGAAATTCTTAGGTGCGATCTCGATTAATACTGCCCTCTTATCCTCTGCACTACCCACCATAATCGACTCCGATACGAATACCTTTTTCGTCTTGGCTATAGCGATAGCTTGTTCTATATTATCTGCATACTGTAGTATCTCACGCGCTACTACAGAGATAGGTGTTTTTGCTTTTAGAGGTATAGACGACTTACCCGCATTGAGTGTTACTGTCAGTCCCTTCTCATTCATTCCAGATACAACACCTGTCATCCCTCCCCAAGTCACAGACATAAACGCATTACCCTGCTCTGGCTTTATAAATGCGATTATCTTATTCTCAGCAAAATCATCTCCCACATAAAAGTCAAAGTTTCGCCCTATAAGCAATCCGCCATCTGCTGAGTTCTCTCCCCATACCGCTAGCGATGTACAACCGACTAATGCCAAGTCTTGAAAAGCATGGCCTATATCATGTGCACCGTGTAAGTAAAGATTGCGTTGATAAGCCTCTCCTAAGAAATCAAATCGAGTAGTAGCATATTTACTCAGTCCGTAAATTTCCGCTTTATATTCATTAGGGATATACTTATACAAATCCCTATTGTAATATTTTAATGCCTTGATAAGCAGTTTTTGTTTAAATCCAGGAGGAACTAACTCTTCTACTTTCGAGAAGAAGATTGTTTCTTGTTTTTGATATAACGACTCTGTTAGAGCGCCTGTATTCAACCCTATCTGATAAGCATCACCACTAACATATAATTCCCACAACTGTTGCTTATTCTTACTTAAAAACCCCTTATTAGTGGTATACACACTATCATTGACTTTAACCACATGAGGTACTATCGTGTCATAAGCGGATAAGACAGGGACATCTCTTAGCCCTCTCTTCACACCACAACTCGCTACGACAGCGCTCAGCGCTAAAATCAAAAAATAGTTATACCAATGCCTCATTCGTTCTAAACTTATTTAGTTTGTGCATTAAAGTCTCTTTATCTACCATCTCGAGACAAGTCACAAATGCTCCGATAGTCACTCCCATCACACCATGCATACGCACATTCTGTCCCGAGAAGAATAGGTTACCAATCTTAGAACGAGGAGAGATAAATGTCTTCATAGGGCTATTCGCATCCTTGACGAAGCCATACATATTACCGCCTTCTGATCCTATAAAGTCGCGATAAGATAGGGGAGTAGAAGAGTGTACGCTTAATATCGCTTCACGAATACCAGGATATTTAGCCTCTAACTTCGCTAATAAGAGTTGTTCTTTTTCTTTCTTAAACGACTCATAACTTTCGCCTCGACTGTCAAGTTCCTTTATCGTTGATACATTAAACGTATCTTGCCATTGCTTGACTTCCTCTATATCCATATACGTCATCACAGTCATACTATCTGCCCACTTCTGATTTGGCGCAGTACAGTTCATAGACGCCACTAATAAGTTAGGCCATCTATCCGCAACTTTATGATGTGTATCCCATACATCTTCTATACTGTTATAGTGGTATATATTGCTATTCTGATATGGATAACTATCTTTTTTAAATACAATGTAAAGAGAGAATACCGATGGCACCTCTTCTAAACTCATGATACGCTTAACGAATGGCTTAGAGAATCTATCTGCTCCTACCATGCGTATCGTATGTTTAAGATTGATATTAGAGACAAATTGGTCTGCGTGATATTGCATTCCATCAGCCGTTGTACATGAACTTAAACGTTGGTCATCAAAAGTAAATCCAACTACTTCTTTATGCTTATAGATTTCGCCTCCATAGCTCTTAAGTATCTTGATTAAAGCCCTGCTAATTTGGCTACCGCCATTGACACATCGCCAAGCACTCTGTATATAAGAGTTTACTGTTAGTGCGTGTACATACAGGGGTGTCTTTTCCTTATCAGCTACGTACAAAAAGTTAGAACCTATAAGCACAGCCTTTAGTTTCTCATTAGTAGTTATCTCATTTAAGAAATCTACAAGTTTTATACACACTACATTCTCGTCATACCCCTTGCCATCTTCCAGGTTATACATTGGAAATTGATGACATATCTCATTGATCTTATCACAGTAGATACGCAGTGCTTTCTCCTCATTCGGAAAGTGAACAAGTAATTGTTGTACGAAGTTTTCATAGCCTTGTGCATGGGGATACTCAATATTCTCTCCTTCAAAAGAAATCATATCATACCCATCCTTATCTAATCTGTGAAGTTTTAGCTTATCCATGATACCAAGATAAGAGAAGTACTTGTATAAGTTCTCTCCTTCCCTTAAACCACCGATATAATGCACTCCTGTATCGAACACTGATTTGTCTCGAGAGAACGTCTGTAGATTACCTCCATACTGCGTATTTTTCTCTAGTACACAAACCTTCTTCCCTTCTTTCGCTAAGATCACAGCAGAAGCTAATCCCCCAAGACCACTTCCTATTATCACTACATCATACTTCTTCTCCATACATTCTATTCTCTTGTATATACGCTGATATATTCATTATCAGTCGTTAATCTAAACCCTGATTCAGGAACATAGTCATTCGCTTTTCGCTTCAAAACGACTACTTTATTTATCTGTTCATTGACATAACTAATCCCTGTTGTAGATATTAGCAATGTTATCACATTATGCTCTATCTTATCTCTTTCGGTTAGATAGATAATACTTCTGCGTTTAGTTATATAATTAGTCTCTGCTATACTGCGTTTATAGGCATCACTAATATAAGCATATACCTTGCGTCTGCTTTGTTGTAAAGTTAATAAGAAATTCACTTGTCCATAGTCTTCACCCAGATGTAATATTTTCTCATTGTCTGCCAAGTGATTATTTAGTTCATAGTAATCTTCACTATATAACTTAAAGTCTGCTTTCACCTCCGCTAAGACAGTTCCTTCTTTATAATAATAACTTAAGAACAACTTCTTTCTAAAGTAGTTTTTATCTTCTAACTGAGTTCGAATCTCTTTAAACTGTGCTTTATAAAACTTACTTATCTTCTTAGTACGTTCAGAATAATCCTTTCCAAAGGCCATATCATCATAAGCAATACGCTCTCCTACAGTAGTGATAATATGCCCACCATAGATGATATAATCACTCTTGCCATTTACCTCAGCATTACCATGGATATACATCGGTAGGATATCTAACTTCAGTGTTTCTGCTAAGAAGAAAGCCCCCTTGTGAAAACGCTGTACATCATTAGTCATCGAACGTGTTCCCTCAGGAAATATCATCAATGAAAAGCCTTGCTTCACACGTTCTTCTAAGTGTTCTACACTATTATCCACTCCTTGAGATACAGGATAGAACCCTGCCATCTGTACTGCTCTACCAAACACAGGTGACTTATATACCCAATCATTTACTAAATAAACGATATTCGAATTAACCCTCCCTATCGTCAGCGAATCTAAAAATGATGTATGGTTAGCGATGATAATAGCTGGCTTCTTAAAGTCTTCTTTTTGTTTATTGATAATTCCCTTTTTAGTAAAAGGATTTAAGGCAAGAGTAGAAGACATATACATTGACATCCCTTTACCAAACAACCTCAACTTTACCACCTTTCTCAATGGTAATATCAACATTAATATTCTCGCTATACACGAATATAATATTCCACATACACCGAAGTAAGTAAACGACACAATACTAAATAACAATATCCCAAGTGAGATAGGCGATTTGCCTTTACTTTGTCTATTTGTAAAACAGAAACGATATAATCGAGGATACAACACAAATGCTACGATAGCAGATACAGATAATCCCAATAATGAAACTACAGAAATAGAACGCAAAGCAGGGTGCTTAGCGAATACTAATGTTCCAACTGCTAATAATGTAGTCAATACAGCTAATATGATCGATACTCTATAGGTAGGACTATCATCCTTACCTGTGGTATACTCTTTTTGTAAAGCATTCGTCATGAAGATCGTAAAGTCAACCCCTTGACCGAAAACTAAGGTACAAACTATCGAACTAAAAATATTAAATTCTATTTTAAAAAGCCCCATCACTCCAGCCGTAATAAGCCCCGTCACAAGGATAGGTACCATACTTACCAGCACCATCTCTATACGTCTAAAGAAGAACCACAAGATAAGTAATACTGCTATCATCGAGTAATTTACTAAACTGGTAAAGTCATTTACCAGGTTACTTAAAAATGTCTCGTTAATAGCCTTTCTATCGATGATAAGAAAGTCTTCTACACCAAACTTTATTTCCTTAACGAACGTGGCTCTATCCTCTTCTGTAACTTTTACTAAGCTATTAATGGTATAGAATCCGTCTTTCTCTATTAAGAACTCATCCATAATTTGTGGATTGAGTTGTGTATATTCTTGTATTGGAATAGTTTTAAATGAAGTACTTAATAAGTCATAAAATCCATTATATGTATTCTCCATAAAGTCAAACTTATATCCCTCTTGGATTAAAGTGTGCTTAATAGCAGATACATCTTGCTTGTTCCAGAAGTCATTCCACAGTTTCAACTTCTGTTCTTGTTGCCCCTTAGACAATACGATATCACCTAATGAACTATATTGTACTATATTCCCTTGGTTCTTTTGTTCTTTAAGAAGTTGTGTCAACTCAGCATTATGTTCTACTACTTTATTCACATCCTCTCCATAACAAGTCAGGTAGATAGACTTGCCCTCACCATTCATCGTACTCTCTAACTTTCGTTCTGCTTGTTTTAGTTCCTCTGGAAAGTAATTCATTGAAGACAAATCTTTGTTGAATGTTGTCTTGTCTAAAGTGAATACACTCACTATCACAGCTAATAAACACAACCATAATAACCACTTACTCTTGTCAAATGGATACTTTGCTACCTTGTCTATTATTGTATTTGATTCTCCTATCTTATCTTTTTCAGATGGTTTATACAGATGAGGAATGAACAATAAAGAGAATACACCTGCAGCCATCACTGTGATAGAAGCGAATATTCCCAAATCTTTTAATGCTTCTGAATGTACGAATATCAAACACAAGAACGCTACAGCTGTAGTAGCACAGCTCATCATTATAGGTCTTGTAATCTCTTGATACACCTCTTTAATATTGCCACAATGCTTATAATGTGTCATGATATGCAGGGCGTAATCTATGGTAATCCCTATCAATATAGCCCCGACACTTAGAGAAATAGCAGAAATAGAATCTTTAATAAAATACAATACAAACAACGCCATGATAGCAGAACACACCGTCGGTATAAATAGTATAATAGGAATAAGTAACTTGCGATAGAACAGCATTAGCATAATCATTAATGCTGTTGCAGATATTGCTACTGTCTTTTGGATATCACTCTTGATCTGTTTTGCATTAGCCACAGCAACGAATGACGCACCGAAGTAATCTACACTTACCTTATCAACATAAGCCTTGTTTAGCTCACCCTTCACTCGCTCAAGATAATTGACAAAAACAGTATTGTGCTCTGTCTCTGTACCATCGTAGACAGGATCAATAAAAAGAAGTAATTTATCTTCAGCTTTATTCATAATAAACCCATCCACTAAGTGAAAGTCATCACCAATATTAAGCTGTTGTAATTTCTCCAGAGCCATAAAGCCTATCCCAAGTGGATCACGCTGTATAAACTGCTTAGCGACCATTCCCGTCGGAGAGATAAACGTCTTATAGTTACCTTCTACTACTTGTTTCAGACTATCATTATTTAGCTTTGTTGCTATCTTATCATAGTCTTTCTGCTCTAAGAATAATGGTAGGTGTGCATATACAAAGTTGATTGCTTCACTGATATTCTCATCATCTACCTTACCTTGTATAGACTTGACATACTCGCTTTTCACTGCTAAGGAATCCAAGAATTGATTAGCCGTTTCTACTAAATCCTCTGTACTTCCATCCTTTTGTTTCTCAATAATGACAGATACCTTATCAGAGAATCGCAATTGACTAAGTACTTTCGAAGTAATAGTTGTCTTCTCATTCTTAGGTAAAATACGCGTGATATCCTCTTCAAATTTTATATTAAATGCACCATACGCTGTCAATGCCACAAATAGCAATGACAATATAAAGAACAATATTTTATTCTTTTGTCCCCAAATATAGATATGGTAAAACATACTAGACATGACTTTCTTTTTTATTGAATATAGATAATAATATATAACTTCCTATTCCGAATATCGCACTAACTATACTCGCTAATGCAATGCTTCCTATTAGATATTGTACTAAATGAGTAGACATTGACTCTAGCGAATATTCGTCTAAGATAATGTCTTTTGTTCCATTTGGAATCAAGTAATATCCTGTTCTAAGTGATGCGAATATGATAATAGGGATCATTGGAGGAATACTCACATTAGAAAATGTAAAAGCCAATACTTTATTTAATCTAAATGTTATAGCCAAAAAGATAGATAAAAATGACTGTAGTCCCCACAACGGAGCTATACCTATAAAGACTCCTAGGCTGATAGAGATTGCTTTTATACTTGGCGAATCATCACTACCTAAAACATCTTGTCTGACAAAGTCTTTAAAGCTTTTTTTTTTGAACTTTCTGATAAAATTACGTGGTATGATATACAGTAACAACAAGGTTACTAATACGGTATTTAAGATACTAATACGCGTAAAGTCTTTAAACGGTCTGAAATGAGATACTCGCTCTGACTCATCATAGAGCACCTGTACAGGTACATTACGTACAGCCACATCATTCCAAGATGCTCGTACAATAACTTCTATCTCGAACTCGAACTTCTTCGTATAATACTTTTTTGCTAATGAATTAAGAGGGTATAGGCGATATCCTGACTGTGTATCTGTCAACCTAACACCTGTCTCAAACCAAAACCAGAAATTAGAGAATTTGTTGCCAAAACTACTCTTCTTCGGCACGCCTTCTTGAGCCATATTACGACTCCCGATTAACAGCAAATTCTTCTCTTCACTATCCACTAATGCCTGTACGAACACAGGTATATCAGTAGGGTAGTGCTGCCCGTCGCTATCTATCGTTATTGCATACTGATACCCCTGACGAATAGCTTCTCTAAAACCAACTGTCAATGCATTTCCCTTACCTTTATTATTGGGCAATGTGATGATATGTATTTTGGTAGTATATTCTGCAAGTATAGCTGAAGTATCATCAGTGGATCCGTCATTAACGACAATGATCTTATCCGTATAAGACAAGACTCCGTCTATAACCCGTCGTAAAGTTTTATGGTTATTATAAGTCGGAATTAAGACACAGATGCCTAATTCGGTAATCGTATTATTTGTGTTGAGTAAGGTAAGGTTGTCTTTCATTTATTTATCTTCCGTTACAGAAGTTTTTTTCTCTCTTCAGTAGTGAACGCTTTTGATTGATTAGCATAGCCACTTATCCATTTCTTAATATCTGCAGATTGACTGCTGTAGTTCTCTATTATCACCTTTTTATCTTCTTGTATAAACATCTTATACTTCACGATACCTGGTACATTCTCCTGTATAATTAACCTAATTAATCTTATCTCTAAGTCTTTCGGTTTATTCTTAACGGCATTGTCTAATAGGTCAGCACCTTTCACAATCAGCGGTTTCTTATTCTTGATTCCCTTCTCAAACTTCGCCTTAGTGATTAATGCACTTCCTAAGTATGCATTAGACAAATCAGAACTACTAAGTGCACTTGCTTGCTTATAGAATACCTCCGCCAGTTCGGCAGATTCATCTGCATGTTCAAAACTCTCTCTAATCTGTCCATTAGCAGACTGAAACCAGCATAACATGCTAATAAAAAATATAGTCAATAATCTCATAATTACTGTTTATTATAAGTACTACTCATCTTTAATGCTATTTCCCCCATGAAGTCAATAGAGCTTTTTACCTTCAATATCTCTTCCTGCTCATCTATCTGTAGAGAGAAAGTCAATTCATTACACTTTTCAGGATTGATTAAAGCCATAAACTTTACATTGAGCACTTGCTCCATAAATAGTTCACGCTTCACTATCCCTTCAGACAATTCTTTAATTATCTGCATCATACATATACCTGGCATCACCGGATTATTGGGGAAATGCCCTTTAAATACATCATGTGAAGTATTTAAGCGAACTAATGCAGAATATAAATTAGTGTCAGTATTATTAATACTAACTACCTCATAAAAATTGTCTATAAGCATAAAAAACAATGTTATATATTATAATAGTATTGCAAAACTAATTAAAAAAAACAAATACCTATTTAAACGCCGTTTAACTTATTTACAAAAATTCCCCTTTATAGAGTAGCTATTTTCTTATTTATCCGATAATTCCTCCTAATCACTAACATATAACTCTAAACCATTAGGTTAATTTTTAATATATCTGAAAAATTAAACTTTATTCATCTCTTTTGCACTCAACCTAATCATCTTCTTCTCTATCCATTACAACAATTTATAACACTCGTAGAACAACAACACCCCTCCCTTCTTCAAATCCCTTCTACACAGAACCAAGTTACCCATAGAAAAACGTCTTCCTATTTATGTTCTATCTAAGGTTTCCTCTTCTTTATCCCTATGTGTTCCCTATGTGGTAGGCTGTTTTTGGCACTTTTCAGCCGACCAGATGCCGACCACCCCATTTTCAGCACAAAAAACACCATCCTATAATCACTGAGAATAGGCTCAATACATACTCGTTTTTCACCTTGGACTAACCAAAATTGTGATTATATAATATTGATTATGCTAGTGTAATAATCTTTTGTTTATAGTACATTCACTATCTAGTACAATACACATTTACTTGTCAAAGGATTATTAAGCATAATGTCCTAGAAAGATGAAACATCACTATATAAAAAAAGGTTTAAACTATTCTCTCGAACAACTTAAACCTTTTCTATCAGCAGATTAAAACTTAAAGTAAGCTCCTATCTGGAAAGTATTATTACGCATAGTCTCAGAACTGTCATAATAGTTACCACTGTATGAATAATTACCTGTGTCGTTTATATCTATAATCCCAGGCATCCATCTAGCTTCTATCCCTAAACGTCTAGTAATATCTATTCCAAGACCAAAGTTAAATGTCAAATCTACTGGTGTAATATTCGATTCGTTACTACTAGTATTAATTGCAATACCAGGTCCTACTTGTAGATTAATTCGACCGAAATGGAATTTATTAATCATATTAATGTCTATATAATCAATAGTCATATCTGTGTTACCACGATAATTCTCAGGGTAAACATATCTATCAGTAGCATTATTAGCCCCTTGACGTGAGTAAACTAGCTCTGGTTGTAATTCATAAAACTTAGCTAAGCGAATAGGTAACTGAACTCCAGCATAGAAATTAGTACGATACTCCCCTCCAGTATTTGTTATATTACTAATGCTCCAACCTGCACGTACACCAGGGTTTAGTTTTCTTTGTTTCTCTTTAGCATAAGTCTGACTTACACCTGTGATCACTAATAAGAGTAATAATAGTTTCTTCATGATTATAGTGTGTTATTTTGTTAGTAGATGTTTCACTCTTCACTGACAGGAGTAAGTATAATCTTCATCGGGAAGTTATAATGCTCTATCGATAAGACTGGCTTACCATTTTCGACTGCTGTATAGCAATAAGATACTTTAGCTTTCTTTGGTGTACCATAGACTACACGAGATACTCTCTCTAAGTAATTATCCCAAAACACGACAGTCTTAAGCTTATTATACGTCCCAATAAAGATAGTCTTAGTCTCCCCTAATGATACAGCCGATGTAGGTAGCTTTACAGCTGTAAACAATTGAAAATCATTAGCTAGTATATTCAATATAAATTTCTTATTTATATCAGTCATCACATAATTTGCTGTGTATCTATCCGAATAAATAGAAAAATCAAACAATGTGTTGCCAAAGTCTGACGTCATAACTACTCTATGTAAATCTTTATCTATGCGCTTAATCACTAATAATCCGCTTAGCTCATTTTTAAACACAGTCACATTCGCCCTAAAAATATGTTCTTCTCCGACCTTAGCAAAGTAGTTATTATCGATAACTATTTCTTTAGGAGTGAAGGTGTCATTATATACATTATCTAGCTTAACACTCTTACATGAGACCACTATTAATACGCAAATGCTAATTAGTAAAACTCGAATCATTTAACTTGATATTAGTTTTCTTATTCTTAAATACGATGCGGGTATAATCATCCGAAGGTTCGATAAGCTTCACTTCTGATACAGTGCTTTGTCCTTCATCGAAGTATAATTCTATCTGTGAGATATATTGAGTTATTTCTTTACTAGTAGGTACTAGTTTAGCAATACTTCGTTTGTTGTTTTTATAATAAGTGATTTTAAACTCCTTATCATCAAACATATTTCCACTGATACTACCTACGATAAGCGTATTAATCTTTGCGAACTTCTTATTGTTTCCGATGTCTATTTTATTCTTCTTACCCTGATCATTGATACTGATTTTATTGTCTTTAAAAGCAATACTGTATTCAAATGGATTACTATATTTCCACAATAATTTATTCGGTACCTGAAGTAACATCGAACCCTTAGATTCTATGTCTTTAGACATAAAACTCATGTGTTTATACTGGGTAAAATCAGTTGATAGACTAGTTATTTCCTTCGTTTTAGAGATGACGTCTTTCTTAAATGTTGCAATCTCAGTCTGACTCATTGCCTTTTCTTGTGCTAAAGAAACTGTTGTAATAACTAATAAAAACAATGTGCTTAATACCTTATTCATACTTTTAATTGTTTAATAATTCATCTAGAGTGACCATCTCATACCCTTGTTTAGTGAGTTCTATTAACAACATCTCTAGCACCTGTACAGTTTTATCTGTCGTATCGTGAAGCAAGATAATTCCTCCAGGCTTTATCTTGTGTTTTATACGTTCAAAAATACGTTGTTCTTTGTTAATAACGGTATCTAATGACCTAATATTCCAACCTGCTATCTTATAATGTGTTTTAGCTAACGCTTGGGCTATTTTAGGATTAGTCACTCCAAAAGGTGGTCTATACCACCCTGGTCTAATACCCGTAACCTCCATTATGGCGTGTTCTGCAAGTGAAATTTCTTGATAAACCTCATCTACTGAAAGAAAACCCATACGTGTCGTATGTGTATAAGTATGATTGCCGACAAGATGTCCCTGATCAAGGACTTGGCGCAAAATATGAGGATATACTTCTACTTGTTTTCCAATGCTAAAGAATGTCGCTTTCGCATGATACTGACTCAGTAAGTCGAGTACTTTAGGAGTAACTAGGGTAGGACCATCGTCAAAAGTAAGGGCAATGCGCTTACGAGATTCACCCTTGCGACAAGAGATTGCCTTGACAAAAACGTTTAGTCGAATATCAAAAGACCCCCAAGCGAGCATACCTAACCATAGAGCTCCACCTAATAGAAACCAACATAGGCTTGCCTTATAAATATATACAACTAAAGCAACTGCGATGAAATACAAGATTCCAACAGAGTTGATAAGTCTTAATCTCAGCATTTTTGAAGTAAAGTTAGACTGTGATCTTTGCCATCGAATTGATTATACACTAAAAGATATTCTATAGATTTAGATTCTCCTGTACTTAATAATACCTGTTTTTTCAACATTTCACAGGCATTTAAAAGACCAAAAGCCGAAGCTGTATGATATTCACCACTAAACTCCTTAAAGGTTTCTACTACACTATTAGGACATATAGCTTCTGCTTGTAAATAGTAATCTCCATCATTAGCTGTCTGATTAATTCCTAGAACTAATACGTCTATCTGTGCACTCGTCAAAGAATTTCTCGTCAAAAATGAATGAATAAACTCTCGTACATTATCTATCTTATTACAGTTAGTAGTATCTACTAGTTCTGCATACGATGTGTCTGTATTCTTCTTATCTAGCATGATAAAAGTAGCCCCTTCGCCATAGTTAACTCCTTTAGGAAATACTACATCTGTAGTATTAATCTTCTTCGATAGTTGTAGAAAATGCATGGTAATATCTCCAATTTCATCTATACCTCCTATTAATGCATTTGTCAATTCACCAGACTGCAACTGTAACATACCATCCAATAGAGCAGATTCGAATGAAGTATTCTGATGCACATAGGTAAAATTATATCCTGTACACTGTAGCTGTAATGCAATCTGTCCACCTACTGTATTATGCGTAGATTGGATAAACGAAGTAGGTGTAAGATAACTCTCTTGATTATCTAACATTGTTGATAAAAACTTCTCTGAATCTATCAGACATCCTAACCCAGTACCCGTAATGACAGCATCAGGTATCGCTATAGCAGCTTCTTCTAAAGCTGAATGTGATGCATATATTCCCATCTTTACTCCCTTAGCCATACGTCTGATCATTGCGGCAGGAATAAGTTCTTTATAAGAAGGTTGTTTGGCTAGATTAATTCCCTGTTCTACTCTTTCAAGTTTAACTGATTTAAAATCTCTCGTTCCCTCCTGAAAAGAGACTGAACCGATACCATTTATATATACTTTCATAACCTTATTTTTTAGAAAAAATAACTGTTGAACAATTACCTCCAAAACCAAATGAATTAGATAATACAATATTAACTTCCTTATGTAATAAGTCAGTCTGTGGTCTAATCGAAAGTTCTTCCATTGGAGTCACATTATTCAGATTAGGAAACACTATTCCATACTGCATTGCTAATATACTATATACAGCTTCGATAGCTCCTGCAGCTGCAAGAGTATGCCCTGTATAGGGTTTTGTCGAGCTAAAGACAGGCATTTTATCAGTAAAAATACGTTCCATAGCCCTACCTTCTGATAAATCATTGTTTGGTGTTGCAGTACCATGTGCATTAACATAATCTATCTCATTAGGAGATATGCCTGCCATCTTTAATGCTTTTTGCATCGCTAAGTAAGCACCTTCTCCATTCTCAGATGAGGCAGTCTGATGATAAGCGTCATTAGCATTACCATATCCACTGATTATACCTAGTATAGTCTTACCATCTGCCAGTGCAACTCCTTCACGCTCTAATACTAAGTAAGCTGCAGCTTCTCCTAAATTTAATCCCTTTCTGTTTTGATCAAAAGGTGTATTATACCCATCCGTAAGAATCATCAAAGTATTAAAACCATTAATTGTAAATTTAGATAAAGCATCAGTACCTCCAACGATAACGCGATCAAGTTTACCCGCTTTAAGTAATCTTGATCCTTGCATAATTGCATTAGCAGCTGATGAACATGCAGTACTAATCGTAGTAACTAGACCATGTAAACCAAGATAATCTGCTATCTTATCTGTAGAGTCTCCTGCTCCCTGTGTATCGATATACTTGCGACTAGTCTCTGTCTTCTCAAATTCATAGAAGAACTTCTCTGTATAATCCATGCCTCCAACAGAAGTAGAAGATATCAATCCTGTTGCACGAGAATTGATATCCTTTATTCCTGCATTAGCTACAGCCTCTCGTGCAGCATAAGCTCCCAATAACGCTGTACGTGTATAGTTATTATTAGCGTCTAATCCAAGTTCGCTTATTAATTCATCTGTTGTCTTTTTGACTTCTCCGACTTTAATAACTCCTCGATGAATAGATTCAAACAAGGTCATCTCACCGATACCAGACTGACCTGATAATAGAGCATGATAATTCTCTTCGACAGTATTACCTATTGCCGAGATGATGCCCATACCTGTAATAACTATACGTTCTTGCATTGGATTTATTTTGTTCTGTTAGCAGCTATATAAGTTGCCATTGTTTCTATTGATTGGAAGATACTACGACCTTCTTTTGGATCACTTAACTTAATTCCATAATCCTTGTCCATTAACACGATTAACTCTAATGCATCAATAGAATCTAACCCTAGACCATCACCAAAAAGTGCATCATTATCTTGGATATCTTCTACAGTGATATCTTCTAAGTTTAATACATCGATAATCTTAGTCTTTAATTCAATCTTTAAATCTTCCATTTCCCTTTATATAAATTTTTAATATTCTCTTTTGTGTGATCTAATAATTCTTCCTGATATGATGAAACGATATACCCAAAGAAACGATACTCTCCTTCAAGGTAATTAACCCAAGCACAGATGACTTTCTTCGCTCTATCACTCGCTAATAGATAAGTGGCCTGCGTGTACATTAAGTCAACATCAAAGGAAGGAGAAATAAAAAACGCATTCTCTGACTGTAACTTATGTCTAATACTAACCTCAGCTAAACAGATATTGGCTAATGTATAGACAAACACTGCAGGGCTAGGATAATAACTATCTTTATCTACTATAGTTTCACTGTGTTTAATATCCGTGTCTAAACTAGAACTAGCGTTACTAAACAACAAAGCTATATCTGAATTAGGTTGTTCAAATTCTTCTCCTTGAAGCAAACATTCTGATCCTATAAACGCAAGTTTACTCAACGCATCCATCTTAAAAAATTTAGGATACTCTATTTCATTTGCTTTATAATACGCTTTTGCGAAGACACCGAAGTCACCTTTTTCTCCTTCAAAAACAACCTTATCTAAACGACTTACTACTTCGTCTGATACAGTACACCATTGGCTGATGCTATATTTGTGCTGTTCCATCTTACTTATTGTCGTTTAGCTATTAATAATGCAGTATTTGAACCTCCAAAACCTGATGCTGTTTTCAGAGCGATATTTAATGGCACAATACTATTCTCTGTAATTATATTTAAATCTCTTGACACACCTGATAATTCAAATCCTTTAGAAATTATCAATTGCTCATGAAGCATGCTTTCTGTCACCAACACTAGTTCTAACAATCCAGCGGCTCCAAGTGTATGACCAAAATATCCTTTAAGACTATGTGTATATTTAGAAGCAAGACCAGATCTTTCAAAAGCAATAGACTCCATCTCATCGTTATAGTTAGTCGCTGTACCATGAGCTGATACTAAGTCTACTAAATCAGCAGATATACCTGCTTCTCTAAGTGCTCCTTGTATGCTTTGATACAGTCCTTCTCCTGTACGAGATGGCCCTGATATATGATTTGCATCTGCTATAGATGCTTCTCCGATCACTTCGAATACTGTAGTATCCAAAGATCTATCAGCTGATAACAATACCGCTGCTGTAGCTTCTCCTAAAGTCACTCCCTTACGAGAAGCATCGAAAGGACGACATGGTTCATCACTCATCGCCTGAAAGCTATTGAAGCCAGACACAACAAATGGCGTAAGTTCATCACCAGCTAAGATATAAGCATCCTCACATCTACCCATCTGTATCATTCTCTTTCCAACTGATACTGCTAAAATACCAGAAACACAAGCATTACATACCACTACAGGTTTAGTACTAAATCCAAACAAATCTGCAATGCGCTGTATCATTACATTGATATCTGCTCCTTCAGCACCAGACTGAGCGATGTCTGCTATGTTTCCTTTAGTTGTAGCTAAAATTAACTGAGATGTAGGAGTAGGTAGCTTATGATCGATTAAAGGCTTTAGTGCTATGATAAGCATTTGCTCTAATCGAGTATAATTACCTGATATATTCAAGGTATTCCATTGCTCAGCGATAACATCATCTGCTATCTGACCTGCATAGATGTCCTCTATAAAACCAAGTTGTTTTACTTTCCTTATTCCTGTTCGACCTTCTTTTATTCCTTGCCATGTAAGATGCTTATCAGCGCCTACACTACTCAGACAAGAAGTAGATGTGATATATACTTTCTTCATACTACAATAAACCAACGGTTCTTTTCCACTCTTCATAAAAATCAGGCAACTGCAATTGTAGATTACCCTCTTTATCTAAAAATACCTGTACTGTTTCTCCTGTACAGACTACTTCTTCTTTCTGATTAAATATCTTGAACTTAAATATAATCTTAGCTGCGAGAGTATTGATATAACTTGTCTCTACTCTAAGCACATCTCCATACTTGACCGTTAACTTATGTGAGCAAGATGAAGACACAATAGGTGTAACATAACCGTTATCTATAGCGTCTAAATAAGATATATTATACTTGCGACCGAACGCTTCACGTCCATCTTCAAAATAAGTAAGGTAGTTCCCATGCCACACTATCCCTAATGCATCCGTCTCATTAAAACGAACCCTTACTTCTGTTATCTCTATTAATGGAGATACTTCGTTATAAAGATCTTTTTTTCTTATCATAAAACAGGGCTATTAATAGTATTAGTATTGAAAACAAAAGTAGCAAAATAATCATATAGCGTGCTTCCCATAAGCCTCCATCCCTAAGTAAGATTGTATAATACCCTTCTAATGCCCAGTTCATAGGTGAAGCACTAGCGATGTATTGCATTACTTTAGGCATCGCAAACGTAGGTACCCATACTCCACTTACAGCTGCTAGTATAACAACAAAAGTAGCTCCAAATGGAGAAGACTGTTCTTGTGTTTTAGCTACTGTCCCTAGAAGCACTCCTAAAGAAACTGCTGCTAACCCTGAAAATAGCGTTACAACTGTCAGTCCTATTAGGTTACTACTAAACTCAAACGATGCTAATCCAATCAATGGAAATATATATTTTCCAACTAAAATGATTAGATAAAACTGTAATAAGCATATCGTGAGATAGGTAATTACTTTCCCTCCTAAAGTAATGATAGGAGAGGTGGGCATGGTATATAATCTGATATTTGTTCCTTGGTTTTTTTCTTTGACAATGTTCATCCCAAGTGGGACAATAATAAAGAATATAGCGAACAAGCTCCATGCTGGTACATTGTGCTGCACTGCATTCGGAATCTTATTCAATTCCTGTTCTTTTGGCGCTATTTCTTTAAACTGTATTAAGCTTTCTTGAGCGAATAATGATTGAGGTTCATCACCATCGCTCAACTGAGTTGCAAAAGCTCCGTATATCGTCTTATTCTCTATCGTAGCAACTATCTTGTCTATTGCTCCTTTTATTCCTTCTTTAAAAGAAGTCTGTAAAGCAGGATCGAAATATAACTTTACTTCCTTCGGGACGAATACTTCCTGATTATTAAGCGTATCACCCTCCATAAAATGAGCAAGTACTCGATTAACATTGCTATCTATACGCTCTGTTAATGAACTACTCAAATGTTCAGGGATAACAATAGCCAATTGATACTGTCCTTTAAGCACAGCTTCTTTAGCTCCTTGTTCTGTCAAAGGAGTATTGTTCATTACACTGATAAACTCAAATGTACCAGACTGCTTTACTTCAGTTATTAGCTTGTTAGATATCTCGCCTTTATCATTATCAACCAATAGAATCTCCATCTTTTGATTTGTAATATTCTCATAGGTGTTATTCTGAATCAAGGTAACTGTAATTACCAAAAATACAGGCATCACAAAGAGTATCGCCAATCCACCAAAGTCGCGAATCAACAACAAGAACTCCTTGCGTATGGTCATCCACAGTTTATACATCATCTCTAAGATTAGTACCAGTCAGAGATAAGAATGCTTGTTCTAAAGTCTCAGTCTCCGTCTGATTTTTCAATTCTTCACTTGTACCTAGTGCATAGATACTACCTTTATCAATAATAGCGATCTGTGTACACAGTTCTTCTACCTCAGCCAAATGGTGCGAGGTATATAAAATAGTCGTTCCTTTACGATGTAACTGTTTAAGGAAATCAACGATAACTAACCTCGATTGTAAATCAACGCCTACGGTAGGCTCATCTAAGAAAAGAATACTGGGTTCATGGAGTATACCTGCTATTAGGTTTACTCTACGTTTCATCCCACCTGAGTAGGTATCAACTCTCTTGTGCTTAAAAGCTTCTAACCCTAAATAATCAAGGTAGTGATTTACTCTTTCTTTTAATACTTTACCTTTAAGCCCATACATACTCCCTAAGAAACACAAGTTCTCATAAGCAGTAAGCGTCGGATACAAAGCATATTCTTGAGGTACTACACCTATCTGTTGTTTTATCACACTATCATGCGTACTATAAGATAAATCATTGACTAAAAGCTTTCCAGAAGTAGGCTTAATTAATCCACATAGCATAGATATCAAAGTCGTCTTCCCAGCACCATTCGGCCCCAAAAAGCCAAAGAATGTACCTCTATCTATACTAAGGGTAAGGTCCTTCACTGAGAAGAACTCACTACCCTCATACTTCTTATAAAGACATTCGATATCTACTATCTTATTTTGCATTATATCACTTTTTTCAATTTTTTAAAGAATACTTCCTCTCTATCTGCTAAGTTCATTAACTCTTTAGATAAAGCAGTATAGACATCCTCTGTATTGCTGCGTTTCTTATAAACACGAGCAGCATTCACAGCAAAATCACGCCAACTATCACCAATGGCTGTCATCTCTTTAGATAAATCCTCTAGAACAGTATTACCTATTTTCTGTCCAGCTTCTTGTAAGAAAGCAGCATATATAAATCTAAATCCTCCACCACCAGTACCGATTTCTTCTTGCATACGCACCATCTGTGCTAAATAGTGATTTGCTTTAGCTATTCCTACTTTTTTAGGCCATTTCACAATTGCTTTAGCGACCATACGTATTCCCTTAACCCCTACTATGGGTACTGGAGCTAACATATCAGTACATGTTTTCTTAATTGCTTTCTTAATTGCATATTCCCAATCTATCTCTTTAGGAAGAGCTATGGGATAATATATCTGACCTTTAGGTGCAAAAGCTCCTTGTGCAAAACGTACTCGTTCTAGTTCTTCTGGAGTAAGTAGGGTAGTAGATTCCATCACTGGATCACTAACTAAGAACCTACCATCCTCTTTGCCATAAACAACTAAGTTGTGTGCATTAAAGTGAAATCTATATTCATCAGGGAAATAAGGCAAGTGATACACACCTACCTGTAATCCACATGGAATACCCTCTGCTATCTTTTGTTCTAATACTTGTTGTGCCTTAGCTTTATTAGAAAACTTAATACGCTTTACTTTTAATCCTAAACGCTTAGCCAAACGATTAAAAATCAATCCAGGTAAAGGACGATAACTAATCGCAGGGGCATGATTAACTTTAATAAAAGGCAAATAAACATAAAAAAGCCCTGAACCAAGCCCGAAAGCCATTGGTTCGCTCATCTCCAGTCCTTGATTTATTAATAAATTAGAAGCAACACCATTTTCACAATGTGCTGATTGGTGATGTATAAAATCTACGATCATAATCTATTCTTTTCCCTTAAATGCTTTTAATTCATCTATCGTGATACTAAATGCATCCGCATATCTCTGTAATACTTTATTACTTAACCCTTTAAATACAGACGGTTTAAAATGTCTTTTCACTCTCCATTTCCACATTGATACATAAGCACATAGTGTCTGCATATCCATTCTGTGTACTTCCATATAATACACGATAGGACTACATATTCCATCGCTTACTTGTTGTTTAGCCATATCTATACGTTCCTGTATTTGTGACAAAGTCGCTTCTTGTACAATTGTTTTAGTATCCCATCCAGAGCTCAACGTTGTTACATATTCTCCTTCCTCATTTACAGCATAGCATAACTCTTTTATGTCATTCTGCTTTAGACTACTCTTATCTTGGGGTACGTCAGATTCTTTCATTGCTATTGTTTTTGTAAGAATAGATTAAGTTCTGCGCACATTATCTCTACATCATGTAATAATGTATTCACTTGCATTACACAAATTACTGTATCTTCTCCTTCTATTTTAGACACTAAAGTCCCCATAGTTAATATCTCTTCACCTACTTTAGGGAGCTTTTTAATACTCACTTTTTTAATAGAGCTAATGAATCCAAGTACTCGAACATTCTGCTTCTCTTGATCATTTTCATCAAAAAAGAATGACTGTCCCACTATAGCAGCACACGTTTGGGCAGCATTTTCTATCAAAGCTACTTCCTGTAAAGTTCCATTCTTTACGAAGATATTATCTTCCTCTATCAAAAATGTCGTACTCACCGCTATATTAGATATCTCACTAATTATATCTACCATCAACATAGGTTCACGATGAGGTAAGTAATTTTGAATATCAACAGCCTTAGTAGATCTTCCCATTACTTAAGTTTTTGCTAATACAGTCTTCATCGAACCTGAAGCTATTATTATTCCTTCACAGTAAGTTACTAACTCTACTAAAGTCACTCCCATAAATTCCTGTAATATATTTACTTTAGTATAAATCATATCTCCTACTTTAGGTAGGCTATTTATATCTATTTTCTTAATTGAACCAATATATCCAACAGGAGCGGGCTCTTGACGTAAATAGAATTGATATCCAGTATGCAATGCCACTGACTGAGCCATGTGTTCTATTATACCTACTTCTCTTAATACACCGTTACTCACACATAAATTACTCTGCTCTATTGTTAGTCCAGCAGTTATTTCTGTCTCCGTATATTCGTATAGCGCATCTACCATCACGATGGGTTCGCGCTGAGGTATCAACTGCTTTACTAAAACTCTATCTATTATATCTACTAACTTCTCCATCTACACTACTTTTAAATATGCATAAGCATAAGAGAATCGTCCACTCTCAGGTACAGATAACATAATACGATCACCTGATTTTAATTTACCAGAGTTCATCAGTTCTTCTAGCATTAAATATATAGATGCAGATCCAACATTACCCACTTTTTTAAGATTCATAAACCACTTTTCTTTAGCTATTTCTAAACCTGCTTCTTTAAACATAGTACATAAATTATCTACGAAATAATGTGATGAGACATGAGGTAAAAAGTAATCTATATCCTCTGTAGTAATATTGTGTTTAGTCATCGTTTCCTTCATACTATGTACGCCACGTTGCAAAATATTTTCATTTAAAATCTTTACATCTTGCTTTAAAGAAAACACTGATTCAGTAAGCCATTCACTAGCTTCGTAATCACTCCAAGGCTTGATAGAGCCATCTTCTAACTTATCTCCACCTGCATACATACAGGCTTCTAACTCATAAGCATATGAGTAAGCATCCATCCACATAACCTCAAGAGATGTTGTCTCACGTGGTTTGTTCTCTAATAATAAAGCTGCTGCTCCATCAGATAACATCCATCTTAGAAAGTCCTTCTTAAATGCTATAATAGGCGTTTGTTCCAACTCTTTTAGATTCTCTACTTCTGCTTCAAATCTATCAGCTTTCATCCATGACGATACACGCTCTGAACCGGTACAAACTGCATTCACAGAGTTACCTGACTTCACAGACATATACCCATATTTTAACGCGCTCATCCCAGAACAACATACACCTGAAGCCGAATTAAGCTCTACTGACTTAGTCTTCATTAAACCATGTACCATGGCTGCATGCGAAGGTAGCAAATGATCTGGAGTAGAGGTCCCACATGACAACACTTCAATATCTAAGAGATCAAAGTGACTATCACATAGCCCTTTTATACTTTCATAAGTAAGATCAGTGTTAGTATGAGTAACATCGCCATTATCATCTATAGCATAATAGCGTTGTTCAATACCATTATTGCGCAATACAATGCGTCTAGCTTTAGATTCTTTATCATCAATCTTACCTAATTTAGCTTCCATTTGATCATTATCAACTGCTTTATTAGGTAGAAATTTGGCACTTCTAGTTATGTAAACTTTATTCATAGTAATTTCTAGTCTATTCCTTTAAAATATCGTTCATCCTTTTTAATCTTCCCATAGTTAATAGGGTATAAGATTAGATGAATAATATGTACGATAGGCGAGATTAGCCATATCGCTATAAATAAATAATAATTAAATATCTTTAATAATGTTTTTCTCTTCTTACTCTTGTAGATAAGTGATGACCATATCTTAAACATCTTATTTGCTTTGCGATCCATAGATACTAAAAAGTGGCGCACTTCTACAGCTCCTAAGCCAACTAACACATCTTGCATACCTTGGTAATTATCTTTTAATAAATATTCGCTAATTACCGTTCCAAAACGATTACTACTGTTTATTTCTTGATCTGAAATACCTGGTTTTGGCAAAAAACCCCAAACCTTGCGTTGTTTACCACTAAACATCCAATCAACAATAGTAATCACACTAACTAAATTAATACTGCGATCTACTAGAGCAATATTACCTACAAGTGTGCTGTCTAAATCATTTAATAGTATCTTTATCTTCTGCTGTGCCATAACCCACATATTTCTACTTCCACTTACTGTAACTACGGGAGTATCTTTAAATAAAGTTTTAGCATAAGAGCTTTTTAAAAAAGAATTAATTGGAATAGAGGGGGAAAGATACCAGACTTGATATCCTAATACAATTAAGTCATATTTTGTATTTAATACTTCAGTACAGGGAGGGGATACTGACTGAGGTATCTGTTTAAATGATTCTGGAAAAACATTAAAGAAAGTCTCTTTGTCCCATGGGAAATCAAATTCTTGTTCTAACTGTATTTTACAATATGTAATTTCTACACTATCACATTGACTTATTGGCTCTGTTAAACGGTCCATAACACGTTTCAGCTGCCCTGATTGCGAATAATATAAAACAAGTACTTTCTTCATCTTTTATTACATCCTATCTGAATCCCAAAAATCATAATAGTTAAACCATTGCAATGGATACTCTTTTACTATCTGAGTAACACTATCACAATATGTTTTTAATAGATGCTGTGCATCTCTATGTTTTACCTCTGCACGGCGAGTATAGAGGTGATAATGTAATCCGCGTTCCTTCATTACATATACATATGCAACTGGAACCTTCATACGAGAAGCTATACTAAATGGTCCTGCTGGAAAAACAGCTTGCTCACCCAAAAACTCCTCTACCAATACCTTGCTTCCAGGAAAATATCTATCCCCTGTAAAACAAATAATTTCATTATTTGACAAACAATTATTAATCTCAAATATATGGGATAGATCATCCTTTACTATAATAAAATTAAGGTTTGTCTTGATAGATATACTCTCAAAATATTCTTTTATAAATGAGTGTTCTCTATCTGTTGTTACCAAATTTATTCGGCACTCAAAATCAATGTCAGCAAAAAAATACTCTGCTACTTCAAAGTTACCTACATGAGCACTTATTAATATCGCTCCTTTCTTCTCTTCTAATAATTGTTTAAGTATTTCAATTCCATCAAAATCGTAAGTAAAACGATCTCGTAAACCTAGAGAAATTGCTGTCTTATCTATAAGAACTTGTCCAAATCTAAAATAGCTCATGTACATCATTCCAATACTTTTTAACATAGAATATCTATGTCTATTGTGTAAATAATAATACAGTGAACGATTAGACTTCCATGCTGTTGTTAAATAGTAAAAAGCTACAAATATCAAAACACTATAAGCTGTTCTAATACCTAGCTTCTTAATACAAAAAACAAATATTCTATATCCTAAGAGTGTCCCTTTTGATTTACCTTGCCATTGTGTCATTTCACTTACTTTGCTGCAACTTTTGTTTCTATAAGTGTATAAAAATCTTGAAATGTTACAATATTAGCAAAATCAGCTTCAATTAACTTAACTCCAAAGTTTGACTCAATTAACACAACTAAGTCTACATAATCCAAACTATCCAAATCAAGACTTTCTTTCAAGTTATTGTCATTCGCAATAACATCTGCATCTACTTCAAATTCTTCTATTAAAATTTGATTAATCTTTTCTAAAATCTCTTCGTGATTCATTTCTTATTTATATTTTTTTAACTACTAATGCTGAATTTGTTCCACCAAATCCAAAAGAATTAGACAAATATATATCAAATTTTTTATCTAAGGTCTTATTCGTTATATTTAATCTACTTGAATCCTCATCAGCATTTTCAAAATTCAAATTAGGCGCAATAAAATCATTATTCATCATTAAAGTAGAATAAACAATCTCAGATGCTCCCGCCATCCAACACTCATGTCCAGTCAATGATTTAGTAGAACTAACCACAGGTGAATATCCTTTAAATACATCATAGATAGCCTTTGCTTCATTTGCATCACCTAATGGAGTAGAGGTAGCATGAGCATTAATATATCCTATCTCATCGATTGCTACTCCAGACTGTTCTATCGCTCTTCTCATCGCTGTAGCTGGTCCATCTACATTTGGTGTAGAAATATGTCCTCCATTAGAAGAGAAACTATATCCCATAACTTCTGCTATTATAGTAGCCCCACGTTTCATGGCTGATTCGTAACTTTCTAAAATTACAGTAGCTCCACCACCACTAGGTACTAATCCTGTTCTAGAAGCATCAAATGGTCTAGACGCTTTATCTGGAGTAACTCCTTCTTCAGCGAAAACTCCTAATCCATCAAAACTTGCCATAGCATAAGGATTAATCTCCTGTGCTCCACCACAGATCACAATGTCCTGTAGTCCACCCTTTATCATCAGATATCCTAATCCTATCGCATGTGATCCACTAGCACATGCAGCACTAATAGTCATATTGATTCCTCTTAATTTAAAGATAGTTGATAGATTCATCGTAACAGTAGAATTCATCGATTTAAAAATGGCACCTGACCCAATTAAAGCAGTATCCTTTTTCTCTCTAAATATATCTGTTGCCTCTATCACTGCATTAGACACACTGTCATTACCATATAATATTCCTACTTCATGTTGCTCTAAATAAGCATCTGTAATCCCTGCATTCTTTAATGCCTCCACTGTAGCCACGTAAGCATACTCAGTCTCTTCTCCAATAGAAATACGCTGTCTTCTGCTCAATTCACTTTTTAAATCAGGACGTGGTACCATACCTGTATAGGCTGATCTAAACCCTTTATCATGGCGCTGTTGATCATAGATAATACCTGAATTACCTGTATATAACGATTTTTTTACTTCTTCTAAATCTAGTCCAAGACAAGAGTAAATACCCATACCCGTAATTACTACTCTGTTATTCATATCTTAAGAATATATACCTCCATTAATATTAATGACTTCTCCTGTGATATATCCAGCTTTATCAGAAGCTAAGAAACCAACTAAATCTGCTACTTCTTCTGCCTTACCAAAGCGGTTAGCTGGTATCATTTTCACAAGTTCTTTCTGATCCAGTTCAGCTGTCATATCTGACTCTATAAATCCTGGTGCTACAGCATTCACAGTGATGTTTCTCTTAGCTACCTCCTGAGCTAATGCCTTAGTAGCCCCTATTACTCCAGCCTTAGCCGCTGAGTAATTTGTCTGACCTGCTGTACCCTTTACTCCAGATACAGATACAATATTAATGACACGACCATATCGATTGCGCAACATTTTTTGCATAAAGAACTGCGTTACATTATAAAAGCCATTTAAACTAGTATTTAACACTTTATTCCAATCTTCAATTGGCATCCACATAAACAGTCCATCACGAGTAATACCAGCATTATTAACAATGACTTCCACTATAGCAGATGGATTAGTCTCTGTCCATTCATTTAAAGTTGATACTACATCATCGTGATTACTCACATCGAACTTAATAATCTCTCCTGTCGCTCCTAATGCTTCTACATCAGCTAGCGTCTCTAAAGCTTTAACCTCATTAGATTGATAGTTGATTAATATATGATATTTATGTTCTGCTGCTAGACGCAAACATATTGCTCTACCTATTCCTCTTGATCCTCCAGTTACTATAGCAGTTTTCATACTCTATTTTTTATTTACTAAATAATTCTAAGTTGTCATACCACTTATTGCCTAACAACTCTCCTTTGGTATTGATATACCCCCATTTTTTATCTTTTTTGACTCTAGCTACTCCATCCTTAAATCCTTTACCCTGAGTCTTAAAAGAAAAACCAAGTGCTGTTATATCATACTCAAATGGTACTACTAACGTACCTTTAGTATCTATAAACCCCCACTTATTATCCTTTACAGCTGCTAATCCATCTTTAGAGAACGCTAATGCATCTGTATATTTATGAGGAATTATTATCTCATTGTTTTCATTTATATATCCCCACTTCTTATCTGTCTTTGCTGCTATAAGCCCCTGAGACATTTGTCGCAAGTTATCGTAAATTGGAGCGATTGACCACTCTAGCTTAGCATTTACCACTCCCCATGATCTACCATTACGAGCAATAATATACTCAGGATTCTCTATATCTAATATCTTATCGGCACCGATAATCTCCTTAAAATTACCTTGATAGATTATTCCAAAACAGTTACCAAACTTAGCCCAAGCATAACCATTAATATAATTACCTATTTCTAAATATTCTACTGGTACTACTTCAATACCATTACTATCTATAATACCCCATTTCTTACTAAGACATACCTTAGCATATCCATCTGTAAAGGGACGTATAATATCATATTTAGGTTCTACTATCACCTGAGCCTGAGCATTAATCAGTCCTACGCGTTCTCCTTGTTTATAAATAGCTACCCCTTGTTCGTTAAACTCAAACAGTTTATAATTAGAAAACGGAACTTCATTACCTTGTTTATCTATATAGAATGTTTGCTTATCTTTTACAACTATTGCAATCCCTCCTTTAAAACTAGTAACAGAACTATAAATAGGTTGAATCACAAACTCACCGTTTGTATTTATATAACCATACTTTTTACCAGAATAAGCAGCAGCAGCTAATCCGTCCGAAAAGCCAAGTGCTTTACTGAATACAGGTTTTATAGCAGTCTCACCCTTTTTATTAATAAAACCAACCTTGCCATTATTATTAAATAATGCTAGTTCTTGACCGTAAGCAAATACCATCATCATTGATAGTCCTATTGTTAAAACGAGTTTATTCATACAAGTTTATTTTTTTAAATATTCTTTTACTTGTTGTAGGAATGGGTACATCACTACATCCTCTACGAATGTAGGAATTATAGCGCGTATATCATTATACCATTCTAATGTTGTTAGCGATAATTTATCTTTGCACTGTAAAGCATCTACTGCTTGAGCAATAGTAATCATCTGTATAGATAATACCTCGAAGCTGTTCTCTATTACTTTATCACATAATACAGCAGCATTAGTACCCATACTCACAATATCTTGATTATCATTGTTATTAGGAATACTATGTACATACATAGACGTAGATAATGTCTGACACTCTGCAGTAGTCGAAGTAGCGGTAAACTGTACCCCTTGCATACCGAAGTTAAACCCTAATTTACCTAGATTAACAAATGCAGGTAAAAGTTCATTTATTTTTGCATTTAGTAGATAGTTAAGCTGTCTTTCTGATAACATCGTTAGCCTAGTGATTACTAACTTTAGTTTATCCATTTCTAATGAAACATAATCTCCATGGAAATTACCTCCGTGATAAACTTGCTTAGTTTCTAGATCAACAATAGGGTTATCATTAGCAGAGTTAATCTCATTCTCTAGCACTTTTCCTACTGTACTTATCGTATCATATACTGGACCTAAGATCTGAGGTACACATCTAATAGAATAGTACTCTTGTACTTTATCTTTAAAGATACTCTCTTGATTTTCTCCAGTATATAAGTGTTCCTCTCTCTTTTTTATCAGTTGACTAGTAGATAGATTAGCACGCATTTGTTCTGCGATATACTGCTGTCCTTCATGTAGTTTAGCTTGATTTAGTTCTACTGAAAAATGGTCATCATATGCACTTACTATTTCGTTGACTGCACATGACATTTTCACTGACCAATCTAATAAAGTATTAGCATTATGCCAATTTAATATCCCTATACCTGTCATCACTGACGTACCATTCATTAGTGATAGTCCCTCCCTAATACGTATCTCTATAGGTACTAATCCCTCTAGTGCAAATACTTCTTTTGTACTTCTACGTTCTCCTTTATAGAATACTTCTCCTTCACCTATTAATACTAATGCTAAATGTGCTAACTGTACTAAGTCACCACTAGCTCCAACACTTCCATGTGCAAAAATTAAAGGAGTAATATGTCTATCTAATAATTCTTTCATCAACTGAATGACACTAAGATTAACTCCTGAATATCCAAGCGAAAGTGTATTTAAACGTGCTAAAATAGCTGCTCTAACCTGATCTACTGATAGAGGATGACCAATACCAGAAGCATGGCTCCTAATCAAATTATATTGCAATTGAATACACTCATCTTCTTGTATACGGTACTGAGCCATTGGTCCAAAACCTGTATTCACACCATAAATAACTTTATTCTTAGAAAAATCTAATAGAAAAGAGAAGCTATTCTCTACACGAGCTACCAACTCTTCTGATAAAACTATTTTCTCTTTATCACTTAAGATAGTTACAAAGTTTTTTAGGGTCAAGAAGTCTTTTAAGATATTCATTACTAGTAAATTATTATTTTTTGATTAAACGCTTTTTATTATTAAATAATGTCAATAAATTTGATGTACAATATTTTAAGGCAAATTTAATACTATTAACATAATAACAACTATAAAATGTTAAATGAAAATGTAGATGTTTTAGTCATCGGAGCAGGACCCTCAGGTAGTGTAGCGGCAAGCTATCTACATAAAATGGGAGTGAATGTAAAAGTAGTAGAGAAAACTAAGTTTCCTCGAATCGTAGTAGGAGAAAGCCTAATACCACGTGTAATGGATCATTTCGCAGAAGCAGATTTGTTACCAGCACTGGACACAATGGGATTCCAAAAGAAACCTGGTGCACGTTTTATACGTGGCAATGAAATATGTATTTTTGACTTTAGTGACAAGTTTTCTGAAGGATGGGATTGGACTTGGCAAATCCCAAGAGCCGATTTTGACCTAGCTATTGCCAATGAAATGATTAAAAAAGGAATAGATCTAGAATTTGAATCTGAAGTAACGAACATCGAATTTAACGGAACTGATTCTATTACCACTATTATAGATAAAAATAAAGAAGTAAAGCAAGTACATGCTAAATTCCTAATCGATGCTAGTGGGTATGGACGCGTATTACCACGCTTACTTAATTTAGATGCAGCATCTAAATTAAGTCCTCACTCAGCTATATTCAGCCATATAAATGATATCCGTAGACCTGAAGGTGTAGAAGGTACTCAGATTTCTTTTGATATATTAGAAACTAAAGTTTGGTTATGGGTCATACCATTCTCTAATGGCAATACTAGTGTAGGAATAGTTGCTCCTACTGACTTTATTAACTCTCTGTCTACTAATGACTCTACTAAAGAAGCATTAGAAAAAGCCATAACACTATCAGACTTCTACATTAACCGATTCGGTGATTTGCCTTTTGAATTTACTCCTATTAAGTTAGCTAATTATTCAATTAGTGTACAAAAAATGTTTGGAGATGGATATGTACTAACTGGTAACAGTACAGAGTTCTTAGATCCTGTATTCTCGTCAGGTGTCTGTTTTGCAACAGAATCAGGTATGCTCGCAGCTAAACTGGCATTAAAGCAAATCAAAGGGGAAGATGTAAACTGGCAACAGCAGTATAGTGATCATATGAATAAAGGAATTGACGTATTTACTACTTATATTCAAGAATGGTACACAGGTAATCTACAAGAATTATTCTTCCATCAACCAGAAAATCCTGATGTAAAAAGAAAAATTTGCTCAGTTTTAGCTGGATATGTTTGGGATGAAGAGAATCCTTTCGTTAAGAAACATGACAAAGTCATCAGTAATATGGCTCACCTAATCAAAATGGAAAAAGAAGGTAAAAATCAGCAATAATATCATACTTAAGGTCACTTGTAACAGAGTGACCTTTTTTTTGTATACCTAACTATAAGCCTATCAAATCATGAATTATATAATTTGACAAATATGCCTTTTTAAACATTATCTCTTACACTAATATATATGTCTTTTAAACTATAAAGAATAGATCGTTCTTCTCTCTTCAATAAACATCTCAAAGTTTGTTTGCACACCATTCTCCACAAGTATTTACCAAAAATCATATAAAAACTTCTCCACTAATTCTTTATTTTTTTTTACTTTTCCATTCCTAAACAACTAAGAAAATTACTTTTTAGCACCCTAAATCATCTCTTTTTTTGATTTATCACTTCCAAATACAATCTAAATCTTCTTTTTGATAAATTTTTGTCTTTTTTTTTAAAGCACTTTTTTATTAATTTATTGTTTTTCAATCATTTAACTAATATTCCTTCAATTAACTAATTTCCTCAAACACCCTTTGCACCCAGTAAATTCAAGCCTTATGTTGGAATTATAGGACATTAAAAGGACAATCATAGGACTATACTTGGGCTGAGAAGGTTTTTGTCCTTGTATAGTCTTATTATTCTTCTCGAGCTTTCCCTCAAAAGCAAAACTCTTCTACACACTACTCACAGTAAAAACAATATAAAATCAACACTTATAAAAGAATAAAAAAGGCATAATACATAGGTATATATCTACCCTTAATCATAGAGTAATATTTCCGTATTTCTCAGTTCAAAAATTGAGTGTTTTGATAGTCTTTTAAAGAACAACATTGATTATTTTTTTGATGTATTTACAAGCAAAAAATTCCCCTATAAAAGATGACATAAAAGAATTTTTAAAAACTAGTTTTTTACTTAAAAACGATCAGTACCTGTATACGTAATAGTCAAAAAAAATACCTGTAAAACGGATGTGAATTTTAAAAATAATGAGAAAAACACCAGTCTAGTAAAGTTTGATTTTCTTAAAAATCCAATTTAAATAGATGAATAATATGTTTGAAATTCACCTAAAAATAATGCGTTTACTAGTAAAAAATATGGTGAAAAGGGTGTTATACATAAACAATAAAAGTTCACAACAGGCATTAAAATAAATAGTAACCAAATTTACTATATTTTGTAAAGTATTATAAAACAATCTTTTACATTCTAAACACCATTGTTAATAAGATACAGTATAGTATTGATTTTAAACAAACTAAGATTTAACAATTTGTGTTGATAACTGTAAAAACTTAGAAAAAACTTTTTTTTGTTTATTTCAAATAAATTACAATACAGCTCATCCACACACATTTGCAAAAATACTTTCTAAAAGATATTGTAAGGATATTAAGATCAAAAGTATGGGTTGTGAACAGTTTTACATACCCTCATTTATCTAAAAATAGCTGTTGATAACCAAAAAGTAGCTTGTTAATAACCAATATAAACAATTTATTTTAAAGGATTTATGAATTAACATCCTGTTGATAAGTTTTAATAATCAAGTTTAAAGAATTTATAGAAAAAAGTTATTGTACATATTAACAGACAATACTATACTACTAGTTTATTTTAAAATTTTAAAAAATCTATTTATATATATTATAGATGTTAATAACGTTGATAACTGTTTTTGTTTTCGATGTATGGTATGATATCTTGTTCGATATGAAATATTGAAGCTATGGAGGGTTGTTTTTTAAAACTTGGAAGGATGTGTTTTATCGAAATATTTTTCGACGCTTTGTAGTTTGCTTAAAAAAATATAAGTAGGTTCTAATTTTATAAAATGCATTGTTCATCGTGCAACAATTTATAGATAGCTTCTGTAATTTGTGTATATGTTTTTTGGTGGGCCACAGGGTTAAATATAGAAAATGTATTGTGTGTTTTTGGACTTGGATTTTTAAGATATTTAGTATCTCATTATTGGATCTAGATGTATATTTTTTAAATAAGATATTTAGTTTTATTTTTCTAGAATAAGGTAATTTTTAGATGGTAAATTTTTAGGAGTACAAGGAGAATTTTAAGTTTAAAATTTAGAATTTCGTAGTCTTATTTTATTATTTTCTTCTCTGATTAGTTTTGGATATCCAACTGGTGTGTAGTTCTTTTTTAGTAAGGTTAAAAGAAAATAGTATTTGGTAATCTTCCTGTATTTAGCAAATATTTTATATGATCTATGCTAAATAAAAAATAGTGTAGTAGTGGTTAGCCATTCATAAAAGTAAAATGTTCCTCGTGGAACATTTTGTTATACCATTACTTTTTTGATTTACTTCATTTTCTTTTTATAGATTTTTTACGTATAGGTTTTTTCGGAGGACTTTATCTTACGTCTTTAGTTTTTTGGAAAAATAATAATCTTTTATAACGCTCTGAGATTTCCATATTTTTTTTTGAATGTGACTTAGTCCGTTTTATGGAAATTATAGCAAGGAAATTAGTTTCTTTTAAAATGTATGTTTAAATGTTTTTATCTAATAATCGAAGTAGGCGATGTAGTTGTTCTATTTAGAAAAATGTTTTACACAAAATATTTTAAAGGAATTGTAATGGGGTAAATAATAGTTCTCGATTTGTCTTTTTGTAGTTTAGTTCTTAGCTGTTGATCAAAGTATGTGTTCTGATTGTTGTATTTAAAAAAATGTTGCACGTGGAATGTTTTAGGGAAGTAGTGAAGGGTAATCGAAATAATTATTTTTATAGTTTTCTCTTTTGTTAGTGTAAAGGGAAATGATTTATGTAACTTTGGTTTTCTAAATTTATTAGGTTTCTTTACTATTGTAGATTTTTATTAAAACTTCGCGTCGTAGTTTTGATATTTGAATTTTACTTTATAGATGCGTAGAATATTGAAAGCTCACGTGGTTGTATTGACTATGAGCATGTGTTTTGGTGCGTATTTAAGGGAGTTAAAGCTAATTCATTAACTATCTGAGTTTTTAATTCGTAAGATTGATATTTTAAGGGCTTTTTAAGTCTATTTTTTATTTTTCCGTGTACCTTTGCAACAATTATTTTTTAATAGAGAAAAGAATGATATTTTTTAACTATGAAACTGATTTTCAATTAGTTGATTTAACTAAATATGAAGATTGGATAGAAGAGATAGTAACTTCAGAAGGATTAATCCCTGGTGATATCAGTTATATATTTTGTGATGATGAGTACTTACATGAGATAAATGTAAAATATTTAGATCATGATACATTGACAGATATTATTAGTTTTGATTATTGTGAAGGTAAAATAGTTTCAGGAGATATTTTCTTGTCTGTAGAAAGAGTTCGTGAGAACGCCAAGGAATTTAATGTTGATTTTGATGTTGAATTAGTGAGAGTTATGGCTCATGGTGTGTTACACTACTGTGGATATAAAGACAAATCACCAGAAGACGAGCGTTTAATGCGCAGTAAAGAAGAGGAGAAAATGGCTATGTTCCACGTGGAACAATAGTATTTTCTAAGTAATTTAATTTAATGTTTCACGTGGAACAATGAGTATATTCGCTGATAAATATGATGTAATAGTAGTAGGAGGAGGGCACGCTGGTTCAGAAGCTGCTGCTGCTGCTGCAAATATGGGTTCTAAAACTTTATTGATAACAATGAGTTTGCAAAACATCGCCCAGATGTCTTGTAATCCTGCAATGGGAGGAATCGCTAAGGGGCAAATCGTTAGAGAGATTGACGCTTTAGGGGGGTACTCTGGAATTGTCTCTGATAAAACAGCGATACAGTTTAAGATGCTTAACAAATCTAAAGGGCCTGCTATGTGGTCACCCCGTGTTCAGTCGGATCGTATGCGCTTCGCTGAGACATGGAGACTGATGCTAGAGGGAACTCCTAATTTGGATTTTTACCAAGACATGGTACGCTCACTTATTATTAAAAATCATAAGATAGAAGGAGTAGTTACTAATCTGGGCTTAGAGATAAAAGCTGAAACGGTAATTCTAACTAATGGTACATTCTTAAATGGACTTATCCATATCGGTGAGAAACAATTCGGTGGAGGTAGAGCTGGAGAGAGTGCTGCTTATGGTATTACTGAAGACTTAGTGAAAGCTGGTTTTGTTTCAGGACGTATGAAGACAGGTACACCTCCGCGAGTAGATGGACGTTCTTTAGATTATAGTAAAATGGAAGTTCAAGGTGGTGATGTTAACCCTTCTAAGTTCTCATATTTAGATATAACAAAACCATTAGTAGAGCAAAGAGATTGCTATATGACATATACTTCGCCTGAAGTGCATGACTTATTGCGTGAAGGATTTGATCGTTCACCGATGTTTACGGGTCGTATTAAAAGTATTGGACCACGTTATTGTCCATCGATAGAGGATAAGATTAATCGCTTTGCTGATAAAGAAAGACACCAAATATTCGTTGAACCTGAAGGATGGAATACATGTGAAATTTATGTAAATGGGTTCTCTACATCGTTACCTGAGGAAGTTCAGTTTAAGGCTCTTCGTTCTGTAGCAGGATTTGAGAAAGCTAAAATATTTAGACCAGGTTATGCTATTGAGTATGATTATTTTCCACCTACACAGTTAAAGCATACATTAGAAACTAAATTGATAGATGGTTTATTCTTTGCTGGGCAGATTAATGGTACTACTGGATATGAAGAAGCTGCTGCGCAAGGATTAATGGCAGGTATGAATGCGCACTTAAAAGTACAGCAAAAAGGTGAATTAATTCTTAGAAGAGATGAGGCATATATAGGTGTTCTTATTGATGATTTGATTACTAAAGGAACAGAAGAACCATATAGAATGTTTACTTCTCGTGCAGAATATCGTACACTTTTACGTCAAGATAACGCTGATTTTAGATTAACACCTAAGTCGTTTGAACTAGGTTTAGCATCTGAAAAACGTATGAGAAGAATGGAGCATAAGCAAACTCAGGCTGAAAACTTCGTGCAATTCTTTAAAGAAACTAGTATTAAACCTGAAGAGGGAAACCCTATTTTAGAGGAGAAAGGATCGTCATTAATGCATCAAGCAGATAAGATGTTTAAGGTTTTTTCACGTCCTCAAATAGAGTTAGAAGATATCCTTAAATTCGAGAAAGTAAAGACGTATATCGAGGAAAACGATCTAGATCAAGAAATTCTAGAACAAGCTGAAGTACAAGTTAAGTACTCTGGATATATAGAGAAGGAGAAGAATAATGCAGATAAATTGACTAGGTTAGAGGATGTAAAAATACCTGAAAACTATGACTACGATAAGATAGTATCACTATCATTTGAGTCTCGTGAGAAGTTTAAAAAGATTAGGCCTATTACTATTTCTCAGGCATCACGTATAAGTGGTGTAACTCCTACAGACATATCTATCTTGCTTATCCATATGGGTAGATAGCAATATTTTATATAGATAAATTATTAAAATGCCTTTTGTTCCACGTGGAACAAAAGGCATTTTTTATACAATATACTTAGGTATTATTAATAGGTTAAAATGTTGTTTAGGCTACTGCTCTAAAGCTGTTTATCTATTAGAGTATTACTTTAGGTAATATATAAAAACCTTTAAATAGAGTGGATTATATTACTTATTTAAAGGTTAAATATAATAACAAGAAAGCTAGATATAATGTGTTATATTAATTCTATGTTGAATGTTTGAGTGATGTATAAAAAGCGTTTTGTGTATTCTGACTTTATTCTTTTAAGGAGGGTTTTCAATATTACTTGAAACCGAATTTACATAAGATGTTTTATTTATGATTAAGATTAAATGAGGTAGAGGAGATGTATTTCGTTTTTATTATTATGTCTTTAAGAGTTGAAATTAAATGTAAGTACTTTTTTATTTCTAGAAAGGAAGGTTATGTTTATACCTTTTATTTACTTGCTGGAGTTATATTGTTTATCTTTTTTTTGATGTTTTAGAATCATAGGCAATTTATGTTGTTTATATTTGTGTGGCTTTTAAAAACTACATGGATGGATATAAATGCAAATATTAAATATATCGAAGTAGAGGATTTCTCTGTATCGAAAGAAAAGTTCGAACTTTATTTTGATGAAACTTATCAGTTACTAAAAACTGAACCTGTTCCAGAATTAGATAAATTAGGTTTATACTATGAGAGTCCAGAATATATTTCGCATACAGATAGTAAAAAAACTTTCTTTGATAAAATATATCAGATAGTCAAATCAAAAGCGATACAAAATAAGTTTAAAATATTAGAAGATGTACATCCTGCTAAAGGATTACTCTTAGATATAGGCTGTGGTACTGCAGAATTTTTAGTTGAAGGAAATAATAGAGGATGGACTACTCTAGGATTAGAACCTAATCAAAATGCTCGTCAATTAGGAATAGATAAAGGAGTAACTATGATTGATAGTTTAGATAATATTAGTGATCATTCTGTAGATGCTATTACAATGTGGCATGTATTAGAACATGTAGTTAATCTAGATGAACAAATAGAATCTCTTCAGCGAATTTTAAAAAAAGGAGGAACATTATTAATAGCTGTTCCTAATTATAATTCGTACGATGCTAAATATTATGGAAAACATTGGGCAGCGTTTGATGCACCTCGTCATCTTTGGCATTTTAGTCAGTCATCTATTCCTCTACTTTTTAATCCATATAATTTTGCACTTGTAGAAACTTACCCAATGCTGTTCGACAGTTTTTATGTGTCGTTGTTATCTGAACAATATAAGACTGGTAAGAAAAATTGGTTTAAAGCATTTAGCATAGGATTAAAGTCAAATATAGAAGCTAGAAGTAATTTAGAATACTCTTCTTTGATTTATTACCTAAGAAAGGAATAAGACGTATAGAATCTGATTGGTAGAAGATTTACAACTATAATTAGTTATGTTTCTTATTTTAAAGCGATTTAAGATAGGGTTTAGTATAAAATTGAGTCAATGTATAGCTGTTTATAATTATTATCAGAATTAGTATTTAAAAAGAGTGTGTTTTGATTAGGTTTATCTATCTAAAATATGTTAAATGATAGTTTTTAATTATATGATAATTATTTTTAGGTAACTGTAAAAAGTTTATTACATTTACAACAGGTTTAAAAAAGCGAAAATGAAAAAAACAATTTTAATGCTAGGTATAGCAGGATTATTATTTTCTTGTAATAATACGGCAACTCCAACATCTGAATTCAAAACTGCTTACGTAGATTCTGCAAAATTGATGAAAGAGTATGATGAGATGAAAGATATGGAATCGAAGTACAAGATTCAATCTGAAGAAAAAGGAAAAAGCTTAGAAGCAGAAGTTGCACAGTTCCAAAGAGAGGTTCAAAACTTCCAAGCTAATGCTCGTCAAAAAGGTCAAGCTTGGGCTGAACAAACTGCTGCTGGTCTTCAAAAGAAAGAACAAGAATTACAATTTAAGCAACAAACTCTTATGCAATCTTTACAAAAAGAAAGTGGTGAGGAAATGGAAGCTGTTGTGAAAAAAGTAAAAGAGCACATCGCTGAATATGCTAAGAAAAATAAGTTAGACTATGTGTTTAATACAGAGGATGCTTCTACTGTAATTTACAGTAAAGAAGGTAATGACATCACTGATGCAATGGTAAAAGAATTAAATGCTAAGTATAAAGGTAGTGCAACTCCTGCTAAATTAGAGGAGACTAAACCTGCTGCTGCAACTGAAGATAAGAAGTAATTTGTTTGAATTGCTTTATAAAAGGCCTCTGTTTTTACAGGGGCTTTTTTAGTTTAGAACAACTTAATTATCGTATTTTGTAAAAAAAATAGGAATGAATAATTTTTCAGCAGAAGCGGAGTATGTACTTAAGTTTATTAATGAGACGAACAGGTCAATTTTCTTAACTGGTAAAGCGGGTACTGGTAAAACTACACTGTTAAAAGAGATCATAAACACGACCCATAAAAATGCAGTGATTGTTGCTCCTACTGGGATAGCTGCTCTTAATGCTGGTGGTGTGACGATACATTCATTCTTCCATTTACCTTTTGCGGCTTTTGTACCAGATACAAAGAATCCGCCTATATTCACTGATACGATTAAGTTTGAGAATAGGGTGTCTCTAAGACGCCATATGTTGATGAATAATGCCCGTAAATCATTGTTTATTAGTATGGAGCTACTCGTGATAGATGAAGTGAGTATGCTACGTGCTGATGTTCTTGATGCCATGAATTTTATGCTTCAGACCGTTCGAAAAAGCCAACAGCCTTTTGGAGGAGTACAAGTTCTATTTATTGGAGATTTATTACAGTTACCGCCAGTGGTTAAGAATCAAGAATGGGATGTTCTTAAACGCTATTACGATGGTGTATTTTTCTTTCATTCTGAAGTAGTACGTCAGTATCCTCCACTGTATATAGAACTTGAAAAAGTATATAGACAGTCTGATCAAATATTTATTAATCTACTTAATAATTTGCGTAATAATAACGTATCTAGAGAAGATGTAGCACTACTAAATCAATATACGAACCCAAATTTTAATATAAAAGATAATCCAGGGTATATCACTCTAAGTACACATAATGCTAAGGCAGACCAGATTAATACAGATGCTCTAAAGGGACTGACTACTAAGGAGTATAGCTTTATGTCAGAAGTGGTGGGAGATTTTCCTGAGAAAATATATCCTATTGAAGCGAAGTTATCGTTAAAGGTAGGAGCACAGGTTATCTTTATAAAAAATGATCTTTCAGCAGAGAAGCGTTATTATAATGGGAAGATGGGTATAGTGAAGACCTTAACGAAGCATGAGATATTTGTAGAGTTTGAAAATAAGGAAGTTATCGAAGTAGAGCGCTACGAGTGGCAGAATGTAAAATTTACGGTTGACCCTAATACTAAAGAAATTGTAGAGGAAGTTATGGGTACATTTAGTCACTATCCTCTTAAGCTAGCATGGGCTATCACAGTGCATAAAAGTCAAGGTTTAACGTTCGATAAGGCTATACTAGATGTATCTAAAGTGTTCTTACCTGGGCAGGCTTATGTAGCTTTATCTAGACTTCGTTCATTAGAAGGACTGGTTTTATTATCACCTATTCAGATGAATGGACTAGTTAATGATGGCGATGTCATGAGTTATGCACAGAATAAAGCAGGTGTTGAAGAACTTAATTTACAACTTCGCCTAGAGACGAAGAACTTCTTAGGTAAGTTTTTAATTGAGACCTATTCGTGGTTTAACCTAAGTACGCAGTGGCATTCACACTTACATAGTTATAATACAGAGACAGAACGCAGTAAGAAGAACAGTTTTAGAAATTGGGCTCAGAAGATGAATAATTCTTTAGATGAGATGGTAATACACTCTGAGAAGTTTGTTAATCAGTTGAGAGCGTTGTTTGCTGAAGAGCCATTTAGATTTGAATATACGAAGGAACGTGTGCTTAAAGCATATGATTACTTCTTTCCGCGTATGGATCACATGGTGTTTGAGTTGCTATTTACTATTGCTCAGGTTAAGACGGCTAAGAAATCAAAAGCGCTCTATGATGAGTTAGTACCTTTAGAAGAAACTTTATTAAAGACAGTTATCCAGATGAAGAAAGCTTCTATAGTGCTTAAACTTATAGAGGAAGATAAGAAGATATGCAAGGAGAATCTGCGTTCACTAGAGATTAGTGAATATAAGATAAATCACTTGGTTAATATTGCTAATCTGATTAGAAGCACTAAGCTAGGAGTAGAAGAGGAGCAAGATATAGAAATCTATTCATCTACACCTAAGAATGGTGTGAAAGAGAAAAAGAAATCTACCTTTGTAACTACTTTAGAGATGTGGAAAGAGAATCCTAATATAGAGGATATCGCATTGACTAGAAAGCTTACGACAACGACTATCTATTCTCATTTAGGTAAGTTGATAATGGATGGTCATATAGAGCTAAAAGAAGTATTACCAGAAGCTCGTATTAAAGAGTTAGAGCAACTTTTTATTAGTAATGAAGGGAAACCTTTATCAGAAATAAAAGCGAGTACAGAAGAGCAGTTTTCATGGGAAGAACTTAAACTCTATCAACGAGCTATTTCAGAGAAAAAAGAATAAAATAAAAGGCTGTCATGTATGCTTATGGACAGCCTTTTGTTTATTTTTTATGTATCAACCTTGTCAGTTTTATAGACAAGTCTGTAAATATCATTTTAGCGTTCCCATTTCGTTCAATATGGTATATAGCATCACCTAGTTCTTTATATATTTCGGTTATATTTCCTCCGTTTACGAATGGGGCAAAGTTTTCTAGTTTAAATTTATCTACTGTCGTTTTATAGTAGACTAGTTCTGGAGCTTGATAATTAAGTAACAATGCCTGTCTGAATAGCTCTATACAGAATTCTAGGAACTGCTTTTGTTGTTCTCTACCTAAAGCGGCTAACTCTTCACTCCATTCTATTAGTTCTTGTATGACAGCCGCATTTCCCTTAGCTCTAAAGGCTGCTCTCACCCACTGTACGAACCACTTTTCGAATGGTAAAGCGTTCGCTTTGTTATTCAGTAAACTAAGTGCTTTATTATAGCTGCCTTGAGCCTGATTAGCAATAATCGTTGCTTCTTGAGGGTCGCATTGTTCACGTTGGATTAGCGCTTCTTGTATTTCACTTGTATTTAATGGAGCAAACTTAAGCACCTGACATCTTGATAAGATCGTCTGTAAGATGTTCTTTTCATTCTCTGCTATCAGTATAAATACTGTCTTAGCAGGAGGTTCTTCTAATAACTTTAATAATTTATTAGAAGCCTCTGTATTTAGCTTATCTGCCATCCAGATGACCATAATCTTATAACCACCTTCATAAGACTTAAGAGATAGCTTTTTAAGTACTTCACTAGCTTCATCCACTCCTATTTGACCTTGTTTATTCTGAATGTCAATGTGAGAATACCAATCGAAAAGATTACCGTATTTATTGGTCTTAAGAAAGGCACGCCATTGATCAGAAAACAAATCACTAGTAGCATTTTTCTTTACAGCTTCAGTATTTGCTACTGGATATACAAAGTGTAAATCAGGATGAGCTAGATTATTAAACTTGATATTACAAGCTTCATTTCCACCATTGTTTTCATTGCCTACATTCTTACATAACAAGTATTGAGCGTAAGCGATCGCCATCGGAAGTGTACCTGTACCTTCACCACCAATAAATAACTGAGCATGTGGTACTCTACCAGATGCTGCTGATTGTATTAAGTGATTTTTTAGGAAGGATTGACCTATGATATCTGAAAATTGCATAAGGCAAAGATAAATTAATTATCAAGTGTTTAAAATATTCATGGTTATAATTGTCTAGGTATTTTAGTGATAATGAGTATCGGTGTTGTTCTGTATACATGTGTATTAAACAACTATACAAATTGATTATTTAATGGAATTCACCTAGTATGCAGTAAAGTGCATTGTCAAAAGGTAGTACTGAAAATGTATTTCTTGTTTTAAAGGTTATTAGCCTAATTTATAGTTTATTATATTAAGTTATTTGACTTGGTATTGGGGTCTAGTAAGTTTTGTTTTTAGCGTATTTAGATTGATTTTTAACTTATTGGTATTCAGTTATTAATGTAGGTGATCGGGATGTGGTCGGCATATGATCGGCTTATATAAGTAAAAAACAGCCTATCATTAGGGGAGCACCTGCCTAACATAAGGGAATCATGGTGACTTAGTATTGGATTGTTTTATGAGAATACTTATTCTGTAGGAGAAGAATTATAGTATTAATTACTTGTTAGTGTAAAAAAATGTATCCTCTTTATATTTTGTATTTATGTATGTAAATAGTTTAATTACGAAAATTATAATCATGTATTATGTGTTTTTATTGTATTAAATTTAGTTTATTGACTATTATGTGATATAGTAATAAGTGTATATTGTTAAAATAATTGTATAACAGTATAATAATCAAGTACTCTGATATGTAAAAAGATTTATATTTGTGTAACTTATGGTATAATATTTAAATACGTAAAAATGAAATCTATTGATAGTTTTGATTTTAAAGATCAAAAAGTACTAGTTAGAGTTGACTTTAATGTTCCCTTAGATGAGAACTTTAATGTTACAGATACGAATAGAATTGAAGCTGCTAAACCTACTATTGATAAAATAGTAAAGGACGGTGGTGTGGCTATTCTAATGTCGCATTTAGGAAGACCAAAGGGAGAGCGAAATGATAAGTATTCACTGCGTCATATCGTAAGTAAGACTGAAGAAATATTAGGTCGTAAAGTTACATTTGTTACTGACTGTGTTGGAGCTACAGTTAAGGATGCTATCGCTGCTAGTAAGGCTGGAGACATCATTTTATTAGAGAACTTACGTTACTACGCTGAGGAGGAGAAGGGCGATGAAACATTCTCTAAACAATTAGCTGATCTAGCTGATTTTTATGTGAATGATGCATTCGGGACAGCTCACCGTGCGCATGCTTCTACTACCATTGTAGCTAAGTATTTTGGAGAGAAGAAATGCTTTGGTTATTTATTAGCAAAAGAAATAGACAGTTTAAATAAAGTACTTAATAGTACTGATAAACCTGTAACTGCTGTATTAGGAGGATCTAAGGTGTCTTCTAAAATTACGATTATAGAGAATATTTTAGATAAGATCGATCACATGATTATCGGTGGTGGTATGACTTTTACGTTTATTAAAGCGTTAGGTGGTAAGATTGGTAATTCTATCTGTGAAGATGATAAAATCGAATTAGCTTTAGATATTCTTAAAAAAGCAAAAGAGAAAAATGTACAGATACACTTACCAGTGGATATTATAGCTGCGGATGCATTCTCTGCAGATGCTAATGTACAAGTGGTAGCTGCTAATGAGATTCCTGATGGATGGCAAGGGCTTGATGTAGGACCAAAGACATTAGAGAGCCTTAAGCCTGTGATAGCTGAGTCTAAAATTATCTTATGGAATGGACCATTAGGAGTATTTGAGATGGATAAATTTGCTAATGGAACTATCGAGCTTGGTAACTTCATCGCTGAGGCTACTAAGAATGGTACTTTCTCATTAGTGGGAGGTGGAGATTCTGTGGCTGCTGTTAAGCAGTTTGGTCTAGCGCCTAAGATGAGTTATGTATCTACCGGTGGTGGTGCAATGTTAGAGATGTTAGAAGGACAAGTATTACCAGGAGTAAAAGCAATACAAGAATAATTAGTAGATCCCTATGCTTGGATACTCAAGCATAGGGATCTTAATATACATAGCGCAATGAATTACAAAGTATTAACGTTATTGGCCTTTGGGTTGATTTCTTTTTCATCAATGGGACAGAATCAACCGAGTACGCCGACAGAGCCTTTAAAGAAGGAGATGGATCCAGCAGTGTATTTGGATTCGATCAAAAAAACATTTGTTAATCATGCTAATAGTGCTTCTATTGAGAAGCGTTGGCTGAATGAATTAATGAATCAAGATTTGTTTAATGAGTTAGAAAGTGAGTTAGCTGATGCAAACTTCGATGACGAAGATATTCGTTTAGATGAGTTGCCTACTGAGCTTTTAAAAGAACGTTTAAAACGATTAAATGAGAAAACACCATTTAATGTAGAGTACAACGAAACATTAGAAAAGGTGATTAAATCATTCTTAAAGAAGAGAAAACGTTCTTTTGAGAGGTTAATAGGTTTATCTGAATACTATTTTCCAATGTTCGAAGAACAATTAGCTAAACAGAATGTCCCATTAGAAGTTAAGTATCTATCTATTGTAGAGTCTGCGCTAAATCCAGTGGCTCGTTCTAGAGTGGGGGCAACAGGTCTATGGCAGTTCATGTATCCTACTGGGAAACAGTATAACTTAGAGGTAACATCTTATATAGATGATCGTATAGATCCATTAAAATCATCTGAGGCAGCTGCTAAGTTCCTTTCTGATTTATATGGTATGTTCGGTGATTGGGATTTAGTTTTAGCATCTTATAATGCTGGACCTGGTAATGTGAGTAAAGCGATTCGTCGTTCTAATGGATATACAAATTATTGGAATATTAGACCGAATCTTCCACGTGAAACACAAAATTATTTGCCCGCTTTCTATGCTACGATGTACATCTTTGAGTATGCTAAAGAGCATGGTATTGTATCAAAGAAGACTCCTATAAAAGTTGTTGAAACAGATACTATTGCAATTAAGAAGACAATGTCTTTTGACCAAATCGCTAGTTTATTAGATGTTTCTAAAGAGGAGATAAATTTCTTGAATCCTACCTATAAATTAGGTGTAATCCCTTATGATAGTGGTAAACAAAACTTTTTGAGATTACCTATTAAGAAGATTGGTTTAATGGCTTCAAATGAAGAAAAGATGTATGCTTATGTTGATTTTTTAGATGCTAGAAAAGAGCAACCAAATTATAGTATTGTAGCTGAATCTATTGTTGAAACAGCTTCTGTCAACCCACGTTACCATACTATTAAAAAAGGGGAAAGCCTTGGAAGTATTGCTAAGAAATATGGACTGTCTCAGGCAGATCTTAAGAAACTGAATAACATGAAAAGTAGTGTTATTTATCCTGGTAAAAAACTAGTTATTGGTAAAACAGCAGTTGCTCAGGCTTCTAGTAAAGGTAGTAAGAGTAATTTCTATACCGTTCAAAAAGGAGATTCACTATCTTCTATCAGTAAGAAATTTGCTGGAGTTTCAGTGACTAAGTTGAAGTCTTTAAATAACATGAAAGGATCTGATGCAATACGTCCTGGAATGAAGTTGAGAGTGAATTAGATAAAGTTTATAAAGTTAAGTACTAGTGAGATATTTATTAGGTTGTTTTATAGTAATATTGTTTTCTTTATTTGTAAGCTGTAAGGACAGAACAGCTAATGATATAGGGACAAACCATACTGAAGAATCTAGTCAGATATTAGTAGTTATAAATGATAGACTTTGGTATGGAGCAGTAGGTGATAGTATTAGAGAATATTTAGCCGAACCTATAGAAGGTATATCTCCTCCAGAGTCAAAGTTTTTTATAGAACAGATTTCTCCTAACCTTTTCTCTTCTAGAACGAAGAATAGGAGAAATATTATCGTGTTTTCAGATAATTATAACAAGAATAGCTTCCAGTTTGAACAGAACAAGTTTACAGATCTACAAATGTATTTTTCAGTAAGTGGAGAGTCTAAGATTGGTTTGATTAATGAATTTAAAAAGAATGTAGATTCTATCACTAATTCTATTCTTAATTCTGAATTTGATGTTATTACAAAGCGAATAAGTCGAGGAAGTATAATTGATCCTAATTATTTTCAGGATAAGTTTAAAGTTCATTTGACACTACCATCAACTTATAAACTTGTGAGTAATCACAATCGATTTGTTTGGTATAAAAAAGATATTGCATCTGGAAATAGCAACGTTCTAATTTATGATATACCATTGAGTAGGATTGAAAATAATAAGAATACGATAGCAAACAATCTTCTGTTTGTCAAAGATTCTGTAAATGGAATGTATATTCATTCCATAGAAGATAATTCATTTATGAGTCCTAATGAAGGTTCTATTCCTATAAAACGTGAATCAACTAAACAGGGAAGAAAAGTGTATGAGTTTACAGGAGATTGGGACATGCAAAATAGTTTTATGAGTGGACCTTATCTAAGTTATGCTATTAGAGATGTAAAGACAAATAGATACTTGTTTATTGAAGGTTTGGTTTATAATCCTTCTATGGGAAAGAGAAGTATCTTAATGGAAGTTGAAGCTATCATAAATACGCTTAGTTTTAATGATAATTGATAAGATTATTAGTATAAAAAAAGACACCTAATTTTTAGGTGTCTTTTTTTATACTAATATTTTCTTTTTAAGGGTAGTTCTTCTATTGGATTTATAATCATAGGGAAACGTTCTACGGTTACTGCACTGCTGTCAAGACCAAAAGCTTTCTCTTCCGATAAGGCTAGTTTCTTAAGCCATTCATACATCGTAAGTATAATCTTTTCATGTGCAGGTAGCTCATTGTCATATGACAATTCTTTTTCTATCAATACGTATTCAAAATCAGTGTTGATATTGTTCTTTTGTAATGAAGCATATTTACTAATAACATCAATCTCTCCATTATCAACTAGCTCTTTTAAAACTTGTTTTAATAATACACTAATTTTTTGATCGTTTCTAAAACCTAAGTAGAAGTCAACACGTATAATATTATCGGCTCCCATCTTTTGTATTTTATACTCTAAATTATAAGGTTGATCACTTACATTAACATGAACGAACCAATAGTTATCTGCTCTTTTTGGTCTTCGTTGAGTAATTGAGAATAAGGCTTTATATTCTATTTTGGAGCAGGTATTAGAATTCGTTAAATAAATCAAGTTGGAAGCATATTTTGGTATACTTGTATCAGAGCTTATATCTATTAAAATATCTTTATAAGTATCTATACTGACAAATTCGGTATAATTCTTTCTAATCTTTTTGGCTAAGTAATTAATTATCATTGTACCTGCAAGTAACGAAGCGATAAATACTGTGACATAACCACCATGAGTAAATTTTTGTACATTGGCGATAAAGAAAGATATTTCTAAGGCTAAATAGGCAGCTTCGACTAAGATGATAACTAGTATGTGTACTCGTTTAAGATACATATAGTATCCTAATAATATAGTCGTCATAATCATGCATAGCGTGATTGCTAGACCATAAGCAGCTTCCATATTACCTGATTCTTCGAAATGTAGTACAACGAAAACACAACCTAAGAATAATAACCAGTTTATAGAAGGAATATACAGTTGACCTTTTATGTTAGTAGGGAATTTTACTTTTACTTTAGGCCATAAGTTTAGACGTATAGCTTCATTAATTAGGGTGAATGATCCACTGATTAATGCCTGAGAAGCAATTACTGCTGCTAAGGTAGCAATAGCTATACCGAATGGTAAAAACCAATCTGGCATAACTAAAAAGAAGGGATTTGCGGGATTAACTTTATCTGGTGAGAGACTTAGTAGTGTCTGACCTGAATAACCTATTAAATAAGCTCCTTGTCCAAAATAACACAATACTAGCATTGATTTTACAAAAGCCCAGGTGATACGAATATTTTTTATCCCACAGTGACCTAGATCACTATAAAGTGCTTCAGCACCTGTAGTACATAAAAATACAAAACCTAGTACGAAGTATCCTTCTGAATGAATAGATAGTAGATGTACAGCATAGTAAGGATTTAGTGCTTTAAATACGGAAGGATTATCTACTATATGTGTTAAACCGATAACGCCAATCATTAAAAACCACAATGTCATCATAGGACCAAAGAATTTACCTATAGCTTTAGTACCAAACTGCTGTATAGCAAATAGAATAAAAATAATGCCAATAACAATAGGAATAGTTTTAAGGTTAGGTTCATAGATTCTCAGTCCTTCTACAGCTGATGATATCGAGATAGGAGGAGTGATAATACCATCAGCTAATAATGCACTACCACCGATAATGGCAGGTATGATTAACCAGCGTTTCTTCAGTCTCTTCACTAGAGTGAAAAGTGAGAAAATCCCACCCTCACCATTGTTATCTGCTTTAAGGGTTAGAAATACGTACTTAATCGTAGTTTGTAACGTAAGGGTCCAGAATACGCATGAGATTGCACCTAAGACAATGTCTTCTCGTATAGTTTCTTGACCCAGTATCGCTTTCATTACATAAAGAGGTGACGTACCAATATCCCCATAGATAATACCTAAAGTGACTAATAGGGTTCCCAATGTTATTTTATTTAGTTGGGAGTGATTGCCATGCGATGAATTTGCTTGCATAAATGTGAGGTTTAATACTTAAAATGTTGTAACTGTATGGTTACTAAAAGTGGGGTAGTCAAAGTGTGTAACAAAAACATCCAATAGGCTAACAATACTCTAGTAAAGATATTTTGACTTTAATAAAGGTATATCCACATCTAGAGCATCAATTAAAAAGCTCTCAACTGTACTATAGTGTTGCTCGATAGTGGTTAATGCCTTATTTAGATATTGTTCTTTTACAGTAAATAATGTAAGTAAAACGTTTGTTTGATCATCATTTAGTAGAAACTTCTCTTGCATGTTTAGAGTATCTAGATTCACACATTGGTTAGTCAGCAGATAGTCTTCTCTTACTGTATTTATATCTACTCCTAACGCTGTTAGTAATAAAGCAGCTGCTAATCCTGTTCTATCTTTACCTGCTGTACAGTTAAACATAAGAGGAGCATTAGCACCTTGTACTTCTTTGAAGAAGGCTTTGTATTCATTTTGGTTGTGTAATACTAGTTGTTCATTGATGTCAACTAGTAATTTATTTGCGAGTTCGTCATTAGCATCCATGACGATTTTCATCACATTATTTTTACTTAGATTACCAGGTCTTATAGGTAGTAATATCTCATTAGAAACTGTTGAAGGCAAGAGTGTTTTCTGTTCTATGCTTTCTTCTTCACTTCTAAAATCTATGATAGTTGTAAGAGGTATAGAAGATAAGTAGTTTAAATCCCTTGTCGTGAGGTTACTTAATTGGCCAGATCGAAATAGCTGTCCCCATTTTACAATTCTGTTATCTTTGGTTTTATAACCACCTAAATCTCTAAAATTTGATTGTCCTTCCAATGGAAGCTGACGAAGACCACTTACAGTTATTTCTGTATCTGTTTCTAATACACAAAGCTCAAAGGTCTCTATGTTTTTTGTAGAGATTACATCAGTTCTTTGAATAGAATTGTTGTCTTTTTTTAAATTTCGCATAGTGCTACCATTATATATTCTCTAATATTTTTAGAGGTAATTATTATAGGCTTTTGTAAGATCTACAAGTATTTATACATGTCGAGTTTTAAGCATTCGGTATTAGTTCTAACTTACTTGACTTGATATTAATATGAAAGATTATTAAATAATAACTCATAAAAGTATTAAGTTAAGTGTTATTCTTATATGCTGCAAATATATTGTGGAAAAAAGAATTTTATAAAGAATCTTCTTCTTTTTTTTCAGTAGTAGCTTCAATGAATTTCTCAAAAAGCTTGACCATTTTATTGTTAACTTCTTCGAATGTCAATCGATCTTTTGATTGATAGAATAACATCATTGAATAAGGCTTATCTAAACTAACATGATCTAATAACATGTGTTTATTTATTCTATATGCTTCGCGTAATAACCTTTTAAAGTAGTTGCGATCTACTGCTTTTTTATAGTGACGTTTAGATACAGAAACGCCAACTTTAAGAGGTAAATTATCATCATTGGATATCTGAACATAGACCATTCTCAATGGATATTTAGTTACAGTCTTACCTGTAGTAAATAGTTCCTCAATAGCGATTCTACTCTTTAGCTTTTCCTTCTTAGGGTATGTAAATTTCTTTTGTTCCATATCATTGACAAAGGTAACAAAGGAATGCGAGATATTTATAAATAAAATGAAAGAACAAGATTCGAGAATTGAATAAAAAAACGGTGATCTTATTAAGATCACCGTTTAGGTTATTTATTATAAACACTATTTTCTTGATTGACATCAGCCATAAACTGGCTTGGATCTATCATAATAGTTTTTATTGTAGCTTTTGGTTTATTGATTGTAAATTTGTATTGTGGTTGTGCCCATCCCCATCCATCTAATACTGTTCTTTCGTATTGTACATATTGATTAGGTTTAATCCAATGCATTGAAGTGTAAGGAATGTAGAATGTTTCTTTTGTTCCATCTTCATATTCAACCAGAATATCTAAAGGCATTCCCATTCTTCCTAATCGACCAAGAGTAACTAAAGTTTGATTCTTTTGTAATTCTTCTACAAATAGGATAGAGTAGTCAATTGTATTATTTGTCTGCGTCCAATCGATCATATATTGATCTAATACTGCTCCTGATACTTTTTCAGCCACACGTTTAAAATCATTAGGTGTAGGGTGAGTAAACTTGTATTCATTATAATATGTCTGTAATGTCTTCATCATATTATCCCACCCGATTAGATAAGATAATTGAGTTAAGAAGATTGAACCTCTACTATATGCAGATATTGAGTAAGCTCTATTAGTCATATAGTGATCTGCGTGAGTACTAAGTGGTTCTTGCATTCCTTTAGCCACAAGGTTGTAGTAGCTTTTATATGTAGAAGCAAAAGGATTATCATCTTCATGTTGATCTTTTGGCAATGCTTTTAGTACTGCTAAATCAGATATAAATGAAGTAAAACCTTCATCCATCCATTCATGCTTAGTTTCATTAGTTGCTAATGCATGTTGGAACCAACTATGGGCTAATTCATGTGCAGTTACACCTACTAAACTTGGGAAGGTGCGTTCTCCTGTGATTAATGTACACATAGAGTATTCCATTCCACCATCTCCACCTTGTATTACTGAATATTGGCTGTATGGATAAGGACCTACATTCTCATTAATGAACTCCATTAAATCCGATGTGACTGGTTGTAGTTTTTTCCAGTTGTCTACTATTTTTGGATTGTTTTTATATAAGAAGTGCAATTTTACACCATTCGGGCCATTATATATATCGTGGATATAGTCAGGGTCAGCTGCCCAAGTGAAGTCTAATACATTCTTTGCTTTAAAATTCCATGTTAGATCTTTTCCTTTTTTTATTGAATTGTTATCAATGCCAGCGTCTTGATAGCCATAACCTACCTCATTGTTATTTACTACTTCACCAGTCCCTCCTAAAATGTAATTTTTGTCAATAGTAATCTTTACATCAAAATCTCCCCATACACTGTGAAATTCTCTACCTAAGTATTGTTCTGCATGCCAGCCTTCGAAGTCATATTCAGCTATTTTTGGAAACCATTGAGACATTGATAGTGCCACGCCTTCTTTTGAGTTTCTACCTGCTCTGCGAATCATTACAGGAGCTTGACCATTAAAGTTAAGGTTAAATGTACTAGATGATTTTGGTGCAATAGGTTTTTTAAGTATTACCTGAAGCACCGTACCTACCTCTTTAGTATCTACACTCTCTCCATCTTGTGTCATCTTAGATACCTTCATATATCCGATTTCACTATCTTTAAGTTTAGATATTCTACTTTCGAATACTTTTCGCCCTCGTATTGTTTTTGTATCTACCATACGAGAATCTGGATCTGCAATATTAGATAATAAAGCATCCATATCACTGTTTGGTTGGAATGCGTTGTAGTATAAGTGAAAGTAAACAGTTTTTAATGTATCAGGCGAATTGTTCGTGTATGTTAGTTTTTGTGTACCTGAATATTGATACTTTTTTACATCCATTTTTACATCCATTTTATAGTCAACATGCTGTTGCCAATAACCTGGGTTTGGATTGTTTTGAGCGAATGCGTCTATAAGTGAGATAGAGCAAATCGCTAGTGCTAGTAAAATTTTTTTCATATTGTGTTTGAAATCAAAACTCCACAGATATGAGACATAAATGTGGAGTATTTATTAAGGTTACTTAGTTTACGGTTTATTTTTTCGCTTGAGACAGCTTTTCTGCTAATAATAATGCGTTGTATGCATTAACAAATTTACCTGATGTCGAGATTGTTTGGAAGTTTCTAATTTCCTTTTTCTCACCTACTACTACATCAAAGTTTACTGCAACACCTGAATCCATAATAATCTTTTTTACTTCTCCAGCTGAAAACTGAGGATAATAAGCTCTTACTAATGCAGCTACACCAGCTACGTTAGGAGATGCCATAGAAGTCCCTTGCAAGTACTCGTATGTGTTGTTAGGTACAGTTGCGTAAATTTTTACACCTGGAGCAAATACGTCTACATCATAATCACCATAGTTAGAGAAACGAGCTACCATATTCTTACCAAATTCTGGATTAAGTGCTCCTACTACTAAGAAGTTGTTTGATATCTCTGGTCCCATCTTTACGTTATCGTTAGGGTAACGCTCTACACCACCAGCAATATTTAAGTCCATAGCATCATTACCTGCTGCTACTACGATAAGTACATCTTTTTCTTCAGCATATTTGATAGCATCTCGTACCCACTGGCTGTTTTCTTCATAGTATTTACCGAAACTTCCGTTGATTACTTTAGCTCCATTATCTACAGCATATCTGATTCCTAATGCAATATCTTTATCATACTCATCCCCATCAGGAACAGCTCTAACTGCCATTATCTCGACAACTTGCGATGCTACTCCATCTCCTCCAAGATTATTACCACGCGTCTGTGCGATAATACCTGCTACGTGAGTACCATGTTTTGCTTCGTCTCTTACTGGACCTAATACATTGTTATCTCCGTAAATTTTATCATTGATGTTAGTGTGATCATCACCTACTAATTTTCTACCTTCATAGTCTAGGTTAAGATGATATTTTAATTTGCTATCTACACTATTTTTGTAAGAGTCTAACCAAGATAATTCTCTACCACCAGATAAGATATTGTACATTACATTTTTAGAATGAATAATTTCTTCAGGGGAATCTAAAGAGATAGTATTTAAGTCTTCTAACGTGTAATTAGTTTTATTTAAGTGTTTTGCAATTCGTTCATTTGCACGTGTTAACATGTCTAGACGCAATTTGCTTTCTACTACTTCACCTACTTCTTTATCAAGTTGTTCTAATGCTCTTTTATATTGTTCAGAACCATCATCTCCTCTTCGTATAACACGAACTAACTCCATGTTTTCGTGTACAGATTTACCTAAGAAATTCCAGCCATGAATATCGTCAATGTATCCATTGTTATCATCATCTATACCATTACCTATAATCTCTTTTGGATTAGTCCAAACTTGTGTTTTTAAATCATCGTGATCGATTTCAATACCTGAATCTACCACACCAACTATTACTTTTGATGGAAGTTTTTTGCCTTTTAAGATTTCTTCATAAGCTCTATCCACTGACATTCCTGGGACAGTATCATTAAGGATGTCTAAATGACTCCATCTCTTTAACTGTTCTTCAGTTAGTTTGGTTGTTCTTTTAGGTAAATTATCTACTCCACTTATAGGAGTACTTACCACCTTACTTGTAGTCCCACAGCTCGTTAGAGCTAAAGCTAAAGCAGCTGATAGGTATAAAGGTTTAATCAATCGCATTATAGTTAAATTTAAATTATCAATGTTATTCGTGCTAAAAATATAAATAAGTTACTTCTTAGCAGGGTACTTAACACTAAATTAAGATTTCATTAGCTTTTAAATTCTCATTTAGTCTTACTCCTTTTTCTGTATGTTGTACTGTTATAATCTCGTTATAAGCATCATGTTCTAAGAATAAATACCAGTTTTCATCAGCAGCTATCTTTAAAAACTTCTCTTTCTCTCCTAAAGTCAACAATGGTCTAGTGTCATAACCCATAACATAAGGTAGAGGAATGTGCCCTACAGTAGGAAGTAAGTCTGCTACATAGGCAATCTTCTTACCGTTAAAATTGATAATAGGGATCATCTGCTTCTCAGTATGTCCATCTGCAAAGAAAATATCAAAGCCTAGTTCTGAGTTATGTAACAAGTCAGATTCTGATCTACTTATAAAATTAAGTGCTCCGCTCTCGTGGATGGGGAAAATGTTTTCAGATAAGAATGACGCCTTTTCACGAGCATTCGGTTTAGTTGCCCATTCCCAGTGATTCTCATTTGTCCAGTATTTTGCATTCTTAAACGCATTTACATAACCCGTCTTATCTGCATTCCAATCCACTGCACCTCCTACGTGGTCAAAGTGTAAGTGTGTCAAGAATACATCTGTGATATCATCTCTGTGAAATCCGTGCTTAGCCAGTGATCTATCGATAGTGTGATCTCCCCATAGATTGTAGTATCCGAAGAATTTATCTGATTGCTTATTTCCCATTCCCGTATCTATAAGTATAAGCCTGTTTCCCTCTTCTATTAATAATAGTCTAGCACCTAAGTCGATTAGGTTATTAGAGTCAGCAGGGTTCGTCTTATTCCAGATAACTTTGGGTACTACTCCAAACATAGCACCACCGTCTAGTTTAAAGTTTCCACTTTCTATAGCATATAATTTCATAATTGATTTAGTTTATTTGAGTTAGGTGCAAATTACATAATTAATCAGAGAGTAGAATGTATTTTTTAGAAAAAGGCGTATTAAACCCAGATTCCGTGATAGACATATAAACGAAAAGTAATTATACAAAATAGCTCTGAATTAGAATTGCTTTGTAGTATTTGGCTAATGCGGAATCTGGGTTAAATGGAGGTAGTAACTAAAATGCTCTACCTAAAATACCTCTCCATTTTAGAAATGATGGTGTTGTTAAAGTATCTTAATTTTAATATATTTATACTGCTATTTATTTAAAATAAAACTATGGAAAAGAATGAATACTTAAAAGATTTGACCCCTTGCTCTACATTAATGACTGAAGATCAATACTGGTCTTTAATCGCTGATTCGTTAAAATTAGCAAAAGCTTCAGAAGGGCAGGATGAATATTTAATTCAACGATTAAAGGAGCTCAGCCCAGTTGAGATCATTGGGTTTGATTTGACTACTGATGATTTGACTAATAAGATTTATACCTCTACTATGTGGTGCGCAGGTTATCTAATGAATGAGGGATGCTCAGATGATGGATTTATCGACTTTAGAAACTGGGTAGTCTCTCGCGGTAAGGATGTTTATTATAAGGCGGTAGAAGATGCGGATACTTTAATTAGTCAAACTAAGATTATGGATGATGATGATATACCTGGATTTGAAGAGTTTGGTTATGTGGCTTCGGTCGCTTTTAAGATAAAGACTGGAGGTGATATAGAGGATTATGTTGATTCACCTATCGTGTATAATCAGGATATTGATTTTGATTGGGATGATGATGAACCTGAGACTATGCAAGCAGTATGTCCTCTGTTATATAATTATTATTGGGAGGAGTAGGGTGGTGTGTTCCTATAGAAAAATCATCTTTTATATTACCTATAGCTGCCACAAAATTGACATTCATTCTAAGGGTAGAGTGATATTTAATCGCATAAAAAAAGTTGCTTACAATCCTGTAAGCAACTTTGATTTTATTAGTCTTACATTTTTCTATAGTAATATAAGATGTATTCTGTGTCCCTAGGCATGTTACTTTGTTGTACTTCTCTAGGTGTAGTGTGATAACGGATATACATTGAACTCTTTGTTATTTCATCAATAGTGTATATTTCTAAATCGTTTAGTCCTAATTTTTTATCAATCATTAGTAGTTGATTGTCTTTTACATGGTAGTCAAAGTCCCAATTAATGATTATATCTTCTCCTTTATTCCCTTTTTCAAATCTTGTTTGGCGACCGTCATTCTTTCTAAAGAAGAGCTCAGTCTCTTTCCAGTTAAAATCATTAATTGCAGGAATAACACCTGAGATACGTTTTCTGTCTTTGTTTAGGTATGAGAAATTCACAAGCCTCCATGCTTCTTGTATTCCTTCCTCTTTATTAGGAACTATGTCATCGTCTTTAGAACACGATGTCGCTGTTAATCCTAGTACAGCAACAAGCATTAGTAAAAATATCTTTTTCATATTAATTGTTTTTATACAAATTTACTAGAAAAACTCATCTTAACTTTAAGGTTGTAAAAAAAACAAGGGAGATAAAAATATTTTATTTTTAATATGTATATTTACAAAGTATTGAATATCTGCATTCAATCGTTTTTTTTAGGCCAATCTCGAGGCTAATATTTAAAAATAATCAGAACAATATACGTTAAGAGGAAAGATAGTCATCTTTATGCACTTTTGTTTGGATACTGTCAATATACTGTCATATCAAACCAGATAGGAACGTCATAGATAGGGACTGATAAATAAGGTAGTTTTTCTTTTTCTTTGGACAAGGAATCCAAAACACAATCTTTATAAATACTTAAATCATTGATTTATAATTATAAATAAAATAAGAAGTGAATCGAATTTACGAAATTAAATGTATAAGAATAAAGTTGACTTAAATGAGTTCTGTTTTTTTAAAGTTAAGATAACTTCGAAGCACTAATGATATGCTGTATCAAGATAGGACTTTTTTATTTAGAGGAAATAATTAGGTTTGTTACTAATAATAAATATTAAAAAAAACGATCTTTTTAATGATGTATAGGTGTTATGTAAGAATAACGGTGACAATGTTTAATAGTGATAGTAAAACGTTGTTAACTAGATAAAAGATGTCTTTTAGTTAGTTAAGCAGTTATTTTATCTTAAAGAGATATTTTCGGTTGGTTTATTAGATCAATTTTGAATAATTTATATAATTATGTTTTGGTATTTTGTTCCTAAAGGATAACTTTGTCTTTTTTGTAAAGATTAATGGTTTTACCATTAAATGTTCAATACATTCTTTTAAATGTCCTTGAAATTTAGAGCTAAAGTTGCAATCTTTGTAGAGTGTTTAGAAATAAAGGTAATCAAAGAATAGTAAGTGATTAGTTATTAGTAGGTTTTTCACTAAAGTATTTCGGAAAGAATACCAAAAAACAAGTTCTAACGATAGTTTTTATTGATATTAGTATTAAAACTTCTAATCGTTATAAATATGTTAGTTAGCGTAAGAAACCATTTTTTTATGATACCTTTGTAAATCAAAATTTAGAAGTAATCTATTTTAAAAAAGGTATGATAAAAGTTTCAGATATAGCGAGAAAACGCGTTGCCCTTTTGATGGAAGATGAAGGGTTTGACCACACAGCAGATTATGTGCGTGTAGGTGTTACTAGTGGAGGATGTTCCGGACTTTCGTATCAATTAAAGTTTGATCGTGAAGTGGGCGAAGATGATAAGATTTTTGAAGACAATGGCGTGAAAATTGCTGTTGATAAGAAAAGTTTTTTATATCTAGTGGGAACAACTTTAGAGTATTCTGGAGGATTAAACGGAAAGGGGTTTTACTTCAATAATCCAAATGCAAGTAGAACTTGCGGATGTGGAGAGAGCTTTTCATTATAAAACTTCAAGGAAGAGAGAGACGGATTTTTCATCTGTTTTTCTTTCCTTTTGATAATTAGTTAAATAAAAGAAGCGTACGAGAAAGTAGTGGCTTTTAAGTATAAATATATGAGTAAGTATACAGAAGAAGATTTAAAGAAAGAATTAGAGACCAAGGAGTATGAGTATGGATTTTATACTGATATAGAGTCTGAGACGTTTCCTGTGGGACTAAATGAAGATATTGTAAGAGCTATCTCTGCTAAAAAGGGTGAGCCTGAATGGATGACAGATTGGAGACTAGAGGCATTCCGTATATGGAAGACTATGGTAGAACCTGAATGGGCTAATGTACATTATACAAAACCTGACTTCCAAGCAATCTCTTATTATTCTGCTCCTAAGAAAAAGGATGAATATAAGAGCTTAGACGAGGTTGATCCTGAATTAATAGAGACTTTTAATAAACTGGGGATTTCGCTTAATGAACAAAAGCGATTAACTGGTGTGGCGATGGATATCGTTATGGACTCAGTGTCTGTAGCGACTACTTTTAAAGAAACATTGGCAGAACGTGGTATTATTTTCTGTTCTATCTCTGAGGCGATTAAGACGCACCCAGAGCTAGTGAAGAAATATTTAGGATCTGTAGTACCACAGACAGATAACTTCTATGCAGCGCTAAACTCTGCTGTATTCTCTGATGGATCGTTCTGTTATATTCCTAAAGGGGTTCGTTGTCCAATGGAATTATCTACTTACTTCCGTATTAATCAGGCTGGTACTGGTCAATTCGAACGTACATTAGTTATTGCTGATGAGGGAAGTTATGTTTCTTACTTAGAGGGATGTACTGCTCCATCACGTGATGAGAACCAATTACACGCTGCTGTAGTAGAACTTATTGCTATGGATGATGCTGAGATTAAATATTCTACTGTGCAAAACTGGTTCCCTGGGGATAGTAGTGGAAAAGGAGGGGTGTTTAATTTCGTAACGAAGCGTGGTTTATGTGAGAAGAATGCTAAGATATCTTGGACACAAGTGGAGACAGGATCTGCTGTAACGTGGAAATATCCTTCTTGTATCTTGAAAGGGGATAACTCTATCGGAGAGTTTTACTCTATCGCTGTGACGAATAACTTCCAACAAGCAGATACTGGTACTAAAATGATTCACTTAGGTAAGAATACAAAGTCGACAATTATTTCGAAAGGTATTTCTGCTGGTAAATCTCAAAATAGTTATAGAGGATTGGTTCACATGGGACCAAGAGCTGAGAATGCTCGTAACTTCTCTCAATGTGACTCTTTATTAATGGGTAATGAGTGTGGTGCTCATACATTCCCTTATATAGAGGCGAAGAATACGACTGCTAAGATAGAGCACGAAGCTACTACTAGTAAGATTGGTGAAGATCAGATCTTCTACTGTAATCAACGTGGTATTCCTACTGAGAAAGCTATTGCACTTATCGTTAACGGATTCTCGAAAGAGGTGTTAAACAAGTTGCCAATGGAGTTCGCTGTAGAAGCACAAAAATTATTAGAGATTTCTTTAGAAGGAAGTGTAGGTTAATCTACCATCGACTAAAGAATAAAAATCAGATTACCTCAACAAAATTAAACAAGACAATCTTATGTTACAGATAAAGAATTTACACGCAAGTGTTGAAGATAAAGAAATATTAAAGGGAATTAACTTAGAAGTGAAAGCGGGTGAAGTACACGCTATCATGGGACCTAATGGTGCTGGTAAGAGTACATTATCATCTGTAATCACAGGTAATGAGGCATTCGAAGTAACAGAAGGTGAGATCATCTTAGAAGGTGAGGAGTTAGGAGAATTAGGACCAGAAGAGAGAGCACATAAAGGAGTTTTCTTATCGTTCCAATATCCAGTAGAGATCCCAGGTGTTTCTGTAACTAACTTTATGAAAACAGCAATCAACGAATCACGTAAAGCACAAGGACTTGAAGAAATGCCTGCTAGTGATATGTTGAAAAAAATTAAAGAGAAAGCGGAGTTATTGGAGATCGATAGAAAGTTCTTATCTCGTTCTCTTAACGAGGGATTCTCTGGTGGTGAGAAGAAGCGTAATGAGATCTTCCAGATGGCTATGTTAGAGCCTAAGTTAGCGATCTTAGATGAGACTGACTCAGGATTAGATATTGATGCACTACGTATCGTAGCTAACGGAGTTAATAAATTAAAAAGCAAGGATAATGCAGTAATCTTGATTACGCACTACCAACGTTTATTAGACTATATCGTGCCAGATTTCGTACACGTATTATACGATGGAAAAATCGTTATGACAGGTGGAAAAGAATTGGCATTGGAATTAGAAGAAAAAGGATACGATTGGATCAAAGCTTCTTTAGAGAAGTAGTCAAGAGAATCAATCATTTTAATCTAATTGCAAAGAAAGAATTATGGAGCTTAAAGATAAATTAGTTACGTCTTTTGTAGCTTTTGAACAAGGATTGAAAGGTGAGCACGAAGGGCTACACAACATCCGTTTAGAGGCATTAAAGACATTCGAAGATAAAGGTTTTCCTACTAAGAAGGATGAAGCGTGGAAATACACATCATTAAATTCAGTTTTAAAGAATGAGTTTCGCGTACTTCAAAAAGAGGAAAAAGCGATAGAATACAAAGAAGTTAAAAGGTATTTCTTAAGTGATTCTGATACATATAAATTGGTATTTATCAATGGTGTATTCAGTTCTCACTTATCATCTACTACACACGATGGATTAGATGTATGTCTAATGTCGTCTGCTATGACTAAGCCTAAATATAAAATGGTAATTGATGCCTTTTATAATAACTCGGCTGATAAGTCTGATAGTATGACTGCCTTAAATACTGCATTTGCTACTGAAGGAGCGTTTATTAATGTTCCTAAAGGTAAGGTAGTGGCTAAGCCTATCGAGATTATATATTTATCTACAGTAGAAGATAAAGCGTTATTAGTACAGCCGCGTAACTTAGTGGTAGTAGGTGAGAATGCTTATGTTCAGATCGTAGAGAGACACCAGTCTCTTAATGAAGAGATAGTATTAACAAATGCTGTAACAGAGATCGTAGCACAGAAACGTGCTATCGTAGATTTCTATAAACTACAGAATGATACGGATAGTGCTACTTTAGTTGATAATACTTATGTGACACAGAAGCAAGAAAGTAGAGTGTCTGTACATACGTTTTCATTCGGTGGGAAGTTAATGAGAAACAACTTGAATTTCTACCAAGATGGCGAACGTATTGATAGTACACTGAAAGGCATAACACTGATAGGAGCAAAACAGCATGTGGATCACTATACATTAGTATCTCATAATCAACCGAACTGTGAGAGCCATCAAAACTATAAAGGTATCTATGATGATAACTCTACAGGGGTATTTAATGGTAAGATCTATGTAGATAAAATAGCACAGAAGACAGATGGTTTCCAAAAGAGTAATAACATATTACTAAGTGAGAAAGCAACTATCTATGCTAAACCACAGTTAGAGATCTTCGCTGATGATGTGAAGTGTTCACACGGATGTACAATAGGACAGCTGAATGAGGATGCAATGTTCTATATGCGTCAAAGAGGTATTCCTCAAAAAGAGGCAAAAGCATTACTGATGTATGCTTTTACAGATGAAGTAATGGAGTCTGTAAAAATACCTGAGCTAAAAGCAAAAGTAGCTAAGGTTATTGCTAACAAATTAGGAGTATCAATGGGATTTGAAATTTAATTTCACGTTTTTTATACTTGGTCAAATAAAAAAGAGACTGCCAATCGGTAGTCTCTTTTTGCATTTATATTAATGCATGTGGTTGTTCTGGTGGTGTATATCTTGCTTATAATGTCAATGTTTTGGTTTTATTAAAACGACCTAGTTACTTGGGGATAACTAGGTCGTTTAAGAAAAAGAATGTTTGTTGTTTTTGTTGTACTATGTCTATTACATATACCGTGCTAAAAAAAATAGTTTATCGTATTTTAATATTGATATATGTTGTTTTTATTATGTTTTTAAATTAATTAAGCTGTTTTTTGTTTTATTAATGTGTTAATAAGTTGATGTAAATATAAAATGTGAATTGGTCTATCGTAGAGATGATGAGGTACTTAGCTCCTTCAGTTAATAGGTAGTGGCAGCAATATGTATAGTTTTGAGGTATTTTAAGCTTATTTGAGCTCATTTAGTAGATCAAGAGATGTACACTTTGTTTTTTAGGAAATAATATCTTCTTAGAGCTATTTATTTGGAAGGGAAATAATAGACTGAGTATAGGTAACAAAAAAAGAGAACCTCCGTAGAGATTCTCTTTATAGATATAAGATAATAATCGAAATTATTTACGATTCACAACTGCTACAAGTAACTAAGTTAGTTACCATTTCTTTAGATACACTTTGACTGCGTTGGTAGTAAAGTGTTTTAACTCCTAGTTTCCACGCTTCGATCATTAAGTTGTTAACTTCTTTAATAGGAAGGGCAGAAGGGATGTTAAGGTTTAAACTCTGTGCTTGGTCCACATATTTTTGTCTAACAGCTGCCTGTTGTACAATCTCTAGTTGACTAATCTCTTTAAATGTTTTGAATACTGCTTTTTCTTCTTCAGTTAATCCTTCTATCGTCTGGACACTACCGCCGTTTAGCATAATAGTTCTCCATGTCTCTTCATTGTCTAGACCTTTTTGTTCTAAAAGTTGCATTAGATATTTGTTCTTACGCATGAAGTTTCCTTTAGATAGTCCAGCTTTGTAGTAGTTACTACTAAATGGCTCGATACCTGGAGATGTCTGTCCTAAGATAGCTGATGAAGATGTAGTAGGAGCAATAGCCATCGTAGTGGTATTACGTCTTCCGTATCCTTTTAATATCTCTGGTTCTCCGTAGATACGCGCTAACTCTTGAGAAGCTTTATCTGCTTTAGTGCTGATGTTTTGGAATATAGAGTTTGTTAGCATTTTAGCTTGTAACCCTTCAAATGGGATCATATTCTTCTGTAAATATGAGTGCCATCCTAATACTCCTAATCCTAGGGCTCTATGACGTTTAGCAAAGCGATTAGCTGCTGCTAAGTAATAGTTACCTTCTGTCTTCTCGATGAACTCCTGTAATACAGCATCAAGGAAGAATATAGCTAACTTCACTGCTTCTGTGTCTTTCCACTCATCATATAGTTCTAAGTTCATAGATGATAAACAGCAGATGAATGATTCGTCATCAGATGAAGGAAGCATAATCTCAGAACATAAGTTACTTGCGTTCACACGCATATTAAGATCTTTATATACTTGAGGTTTATTACTATTCACGTTGTCAGAGAAGAATAAATAAGGCATTCCTTTCTGTTGACGACTTTCTAATACTTTAGCCCATAACTGTCTTTTATCTCTATCTCCATCAATCATCTCTTGCATCCAGTAGTCTGGAATACAAACACCGTAGAATAGATTCTGAATAGGGTTACCAATATTTTTAATATTTAGGAATTCCTCACAGTCAGGGTGATCGATGTCTAAATAAGCTGCAAATGCACCACGGCGTACACCTCCCTGAGAGATAGTGTCCATAGCCGTGTCAAATAACTTCATGAAACTTACTGCACCACTACTTTTACCATTATCAGTAACTGCACTTCCACGCTCACGTAGCGTACCAAAATATCCAGAAGTACCACCACCAATCTTAGTTTGCATAATCACTTCACCAAGTTTATGTGTAATACCTTCTATACCATCAGGTATATGTACGTTAAAACACGAGATAGGCAATCCTCTTTCTGTACCCATATTAGCCCATATAGGAGAGCTTAAGCTCATCCATCCACGTTCTATCATCTCTTGAAAAGATTCTTTTAATTCTGGTTTATATAAACGTTTAGCAGCAGCAGTCGTAATACGGTCAATAGCTCCTTCAACTGTCTCGCCTTTTAATAAGTAACCTCTGTTAAGGATTTGCTCACTTTCAGAGTTCTTCCACCATAGTTTAGGTACTAGGTTATTATCGTTATCTTCAGTCTGTAATGGTAATGAGAAATTATTCATATAATAGTATGGAATGTAAAGTGATTAATTAAAAAAGGTCATCTGCAGAGAAACTCTTATCATGTTTTGTATAATCTACTGGTCTCTTTGCAAAGAAATCATCTAAACTGTTAGCAAATACATCCTCTTCAAACCATTTCATCGGGTTATATTGTTCGCTAGTAATGTTATATACTTTTTTCAAACCTATTTTTTGCATGCTTTCATCAACTCTGAATTTCATGAAGTTTAAAAGATCTGCTTTATTTACAGTTTCAATTTCTCCAGTACTAAAGATCCAATCCAATATTCTACTTTCAATATCAATTGATTTATGAATTACTTCATTTACATGGTTGATTAGGTCTTCATCGAAAAAGTCTGGGAATTCATCTCTAATAATATTGACAATGTAGATACCCGCATTAGCGTGTACTTGTTCATCTACAGAAGTCCAAGCTATTATATTACTAACGTTTTTCATTAATCCTTTGAAACGCGTAAAAGATAAAATAATAGCAAACTGACTAAACAAAGAGACATTCTCTATAAGTAAAGAGAATAAGATAAGTGATACTACATATTTCTTGCGGTCAGTATAGTTACCTGAATTTTCTAAAACTTCAGTTAAATACTCTACTCTTTCTTTGATAACAGGTACAGTTAATAAGTTCTCAAACTCATCATTGTAACCTAAAACATCTAACAATCTTGAATATGCTTCAGAGTGTCTGAATTCGCACTCCGCAAATGTACTTCCTAGTCCATTAAATTCAGGTTTTGGAAAATGTTGATATAAGTTTCCCCAGAAAGTCTTAACTGCTACTTCGATTTGAGCGATAGCCAATAAACTGTGTTTAATAGCTAGTTGTTCTTCTTTCGTTAAGTGTGAATGGAAGTCTTGTGTATCTGCTGTGAAGTCAACTTCACTATGTACCCAAAAAGACTTATTAATAGCATCCGTGAATTGGTATATACCTGGATATTCAAAAGGTTTGTAGTTTACTCTTTTATCAAAAATCGACATAGCTGTATTTTATTTGGTTTATAAGTCTTGTCAAATTCTGCTACCTCAAAACGACTTGTTTTGTACATGGCTAATTGTTTTAAACTAGCTAAAACACTGTGATAAGTGCCTAAAGCATTGTAAAGAACTGACAAAGTTATCTTAGCTAATTTACTGTTTACTAAGGACTAAATCAATAAAAAATATTTGAAATGTGTAATTAGTTATTAAATATCTGTTGATAACTATTCTTTGAATAAATGTTGTGATTATCAATTTTTAGGTAGGAGTATTTATATTTTATGTATGTCCGTTATTTGTCATAAGCTGTAATATTGGCAATAATAAGCCTATCAAAGAGCTTTTCACCAAAGTATCTTCTATTAAGTTTATAAACGAATTCATCTAAGTAAGCTTGAAGGTATTTTCGTTTAATTTTATGGTAATTTCCCAGTAGATTTCTTTTAGCATTACTGATAGCTATATGTACCCATTTTAGAGTCTCTTTTGTTGTTTGTTCTGATGATTTTTCAGTAATATGTATCTGAACAAAATCTGAAATATCTACATAAGAAGTACTCTTATCAGTTAAGACAATGCTACTTTCTTCAATATTTTTCCTGATCATTTCATTAACACTTTCAGCTTTATGATCTTCTAAAACAACAGCTTTAAAAAAGCGTACATGATTTTGTTTTTCACCTGTTTCTATGTTCTCTAAAACTGTACTTTCAGCCATAATAGCAACATTTTGAACACCTGTAGATCCTCGACCACTTTTAGTTTTAGATTTCTCTATTTCAGATGTTTCTACTTTAAAATATCCCTCATCCATCTCTAACATTCCCTCTAAAGTATACTTGCTATCTCTATTACCCATTGCCTTGCGAAGCTTATGTACCATTGCCCATACTGGCTCATATCTTTTTAGTCCTAATTGCTTTTGAATTTCTAAAGTTGAAAAGCCTTTTTTAGTCGCTGTCATTAAGAACATTGTCTTATACCATATCAAAAAAGATAGTTTTGAATGCTCCATAATTGTACCACTTTTTAAAGTCATACGAGAACGACATTTTTTACATTCATAACTCCATCTACTTTGAATCCAATAGTGGGCATCATGACCACATCTTTGACAAGTAACTCCTAACTTATCACGTTGCTCTTTAAAATGTAAACGGCAAGCTTCTTCACTTGTAAATTCAGCCGAAAAGGTAAAAAGGTTTAGCATGACTTTCTTATGTTTTAGACTACAAATATAGCATTATGTCGTTAAACGGAGATACATTTTATATTTTAATTTATTGTTATTAGATTATCCTAATCCCATTTAGCTATTTCTGCTTTTTACAGAAAGGAGGTGGAAAATATGTAATTTGTGTTTTTTGAGATGTAGAAGGTGGTCTACTTATTAGATGATTTTATAGAAGGGTATCGTATAATTTTTTCTATTTTCTACGTACCGTATTTTGCAACTCTAAGAAGATTTAGGAGATTTACCTAAGTTTATTTTGCAATATAGAATGAGCTAAAAATAAAAATGCGGAAGAATAATCTCCCGCATCTAAAATATAATTAAGCTAGTTTAGCTACTAATTCTCTCCATTGTTCTAATTCTGGTATTCCTGGTTTTCTCTTACCAAAGAATTGAACGATGATTTCTCCTATTTCATTAAATACTTCGATAGAGGTAACAATGCCATCTTCAGTTGGCTTGCGTACAACCCAAGTCTGAGCGATCTTATCCATATCTAAGTGCATATTGAAGTCTGGGTCAAGTACATTGTACCAGTTCTGGTGCCACATCGTTCTCTTAACTTCACCTGTATGGATCTGAATATTTCCTCTGTTTCCTACGAATACCATAATCGGTGTTTGAGATTCAGAAGCTCCTTCTAACATAGTTACGATTGCATCCTTAGTGATTTGTTTGGCATAGAATTCATCTGGTGCAAGGCGTAGTGCTTGTGTACGAGTTACATTAAACTTTCTTAGTAACATAAAGAAATCATGTGTATCCTTTAATTCTTTCCAAGCGCTTCTGAAACCTTCTACATCAATCTCCTCATCTAATCTCTCGTCAAGATTATGTAAGTAAGCTTCAGTAGTTTCTTCTGTTGATTGATCATCAGAAGTATATTTCTTTACTAAGGCGTGAAATGCCTCTTCATTACTCTGTGTTACTAAATATATCTTGTGAATAGCTTCTCCATCTTTACCAAAGAATTGTAAGCTCATTCTATCTTTATCTCCTGTTTTCTCTACTACAGCAAAGACTTTTTTCCAATGGCTTAAGAAGATTCTCAAGTCAATATCAGGATTGACAAATAAACCTGCATGAGGGCTGCTAAAGTCTGGATTAGCATACACTCCTTTGCGTTCGTGTACACATTCGTCATTGCGTGTTAGTGCCATCACTTTACCTAAAGATTCTACTTCAGATAGCATTGCTTCAAATTCAGGTCTTAATCTAGTAACAGAATCACCTATTTGAGTAGCTAATAACTCCATTTCACTAACGTTAAGTTCGTTAGCAGCGTTGCGTATTCTAGTATGAGGATTGGTAGCTTTTAAAGCATCCCAACGTTCTTTTAAAGTTTGAGTGTTTGTATTCATAGTTGTTGTTTTTATGTTCCAAAGATGATTAGAGGATTATTACTCACTGGGTTTTTAGCCACTACACAGGGGAAGTTATATACTTTAGTAATAATTTCTTGTGTTAGTACCTGTTCAGGGACATCATATATTACTTTCTTACCTTTTTCTAAAAGCAATATCTTATCTGCATATTGAGCGGCTAGATTTAGATCGTGTAATACTACAATGGCAGTATTGCCTTTAGCAGTAAATTCCTTTATGATATCCATAATGCGATGCTGATGCAAGACATCAAGATTGTTTAAAGGCTCATCTAAGAATAACAGTTTATTCTCTACATTATTGTTTAATTGCGATAGAACTCTGGCTAAATGTACACGTTGCTTTTCACCACCGGATAAGTGATTGTATTCTCTGTGTTGTAACGGGCAGATATCTATGCAGTCCATACTCTCCTTCACTGCAGTTTTATCTTCCTCAGTAGGGATATGATCAAAGTAAGGGTATCTTCCCATCATCACTACGTCTTCTACATTAAGCGGAATATCGCCATTGTGATGTTGTGAGAACTTCGCTTTGTGCTTTGGTAGCTCTTTTGTACACCATTTAGGATATTCACATGATTTAAGAAGTACTTTGTTACCTTTCTCATGTATTTCATCAGCTAGTATACTTAAGAAAGTTGACTTACCAGCTCCATTAGGCCCAAGAATAGCGATAAACTCACCTTCTTTACATTCGAAGTCTATATCATTGATTATATAGCTTCCCTTGGCCAAGTAGTTTATTTTATATGCTTCAATCATGGTTTAGAGTGATTTTTTAAACTTTATCAATATAGCTATAAATACTGGTGCTCCCATGATAGAAGTTAGTATTCCGATAGGTATCTCTGATGGAGGTACTAACGTTCTACTTATTGTATCTGCTACGAGAAGTAAGATACTTCCACATAGTGTTGATAATGGCAAGATAAAGTAATAATTAGACTTAAATACTAGGCGTAAAATATAGGGAACAATTAGTCCTACAAATCCGATAGTACCAGTGAAAGCTACGATAGTCCCTACCATTAAAGCAGATAGTAAGACGATCATTTTTTTAGTTCTCTCAACTGGAATTCCTAGGTGAGTCGCATCTCGTTCACCTAACATCATTGCGTTTAAAGCCTTGCCTTTATTGATAAGTAAGACAATAGAAGTAAGTACTACTGCAGCCAGAATACCTACTTTAGTCCACGTGGCTCCAGCTAAACTCCCCAATGTCCAGAAAGTAAGGTTTCTTAGTTCTTCATCACTTGATAAGTAAGTAAGTAGACCTGTTGCTGCACCTGTAAGAGCTGTAATAGCAACTCCCGATAACAAAAGTATACTTACATTAGTTTTACCTCCATTCGTAGACATTTTATAAACGAATGTCATCGTTATAATTGCTCCTACGAAACTCATTATACTTAATAGTGAGTAGTGTATTACCTCTGGAATTAGCGGTTTGATATGTGCTCCTAACACGATAGTTAGGGCAGCGAATAATACTGAACCTGCGGTAATACCTATAAGATCTGGGGATGCCAAAGGATTCTTGAACATTCCTTGTAAAGTTGTTCCTGCAAGAGATAGTCCAGCGCCCGTTAAGATTGCCATTATAACTCTGGGAAGTCGAACATCAAAAAATACATAATGGTCGCTTGGATTTACCTCTTGCGTTGTGAACAATATTGTATATAATGTCTGAAACGTACCCGCTTCAAACTGGTAAACTCCTATAAATATAGACACAGTGGCTATTACAATTAAGATAATAGATAATAGCAATGCGTAAAAAGAGAGTTTGGTTTTCATTCTGTGATTATTCTGATAGTAGTTTGTTTAATTCTTTTGCTGCTTGACCTACTCTTGGTCCGAAACCATTAAGTAATTGACCATCCATAGCGATTATCTTTTTGTTTTTACCTGCATTAGTTTTGCTGATACCGTCTATTTTTAGAACGCCATCTACACCACCCATACTTTCTAATCCTGTCGTAAACATTAAGATATAGTCAGGGTTACTGTTTAGAAGTGACTCTGGAGTAAGAGGTTTAAAATCTTCAAACTCAGTTACTGCATTTTGTCCTCCTGCTAAGTTGATGATACTGTTAGCTGGTGTTTTATCACCTGCTACTAGTAATGTTGCTGCGCCACGAGCATAGATAAATAATACTTTAGGAGCTTTCTCAAATTTAACTACACCTTCTAAGTCTTGATCTATTTTATCCTGAAGTTCTTTGTAATTATCTTTGTTTAAAGATTTAGCTACAGCTTGTATTAATTGTTTAGATCCTTCTAATGTGAACTCTTGTTTAAGGATTTCTAAACGGATGTTTGCTTTTTGAAGAGATGCTTTAAAGTCATCTTTTAGGTCTTTCTCTGTCGCATAGATAACAGTTGGCTTTAAAGCCATAATGCTTTCTACAGATATTTTAGAAGTATGACCTAGATCTTGTGCTGTTTCTTTTAAATCTGTAGGGTATGTACTTGTTACGTCTACAGCGATGATATTTTCTTTTTCTCCTAGGACTACTAATGTTTCACTGATAGCTCCATTTAGTGAGATAATTCTTTCTTTAACTTGAGCAGTTTCTACTGGTGTAGACTCTTGTTCTTTTTTGTTGTTACAGCTTACTACGGCTGTTGCGATTAGAAATAATGCGACTAGTTTTTTCATAAAGGTTGGTTATTTGAAATAGTTCTAAATTATGGCAAAAATAGAATGTTTTTTATGTGATACAAAACATATTTAGATTAATTTTAAATTATTATTTAGTAGGCTAAAGTATACTAATGCGTATCTTTGCTATTATATTTTATTAGCGCTAGAGCGAATAAAGGATTTTTAATTAAATGAAAAGTAATATGTTAGATATAAAGGCGATACGTAAGGATTTTCCTATCCTTACCCAATCAGTAAATGGGAAACCGTTAGTTTATTTTGACAATGCTGCTACTGCACAGAAACCTAAAGTAGTAGAGGATGCTATTATTCATTACTACGAAACTATCAACGCAAACATACATAGAGGAGTACATACATTAAGCCAATTGGCAACAGATGCGTATGAAGAGTCTCGTAAAAAGGTACAAAGACATCTTAATGCTAAGTATGATTATGAAGTACTGTTTACAGCAGGTACTACTTTTGGTATTAACCTTGTAGCGAATGGTTTCGGAACGATGTTAAAAGCGGGTGATGAGATACTTATATCAGCTTTAGAGCATCACTCTAATATAGTACCTTGGCAGTTTGCATGTGAGCGTTCTGGGGCTACTCTTAAAGTGATTCCTATGAATCTTGATGGAGATTTGATTATGGCAGAATTCGATAAGTTATTAACATCGAATACTAAAGTGGTTGCTGTGAATCATATTTCAAATGCACTGGGAACAATCAACCCTATTAAAGAGATTATTGAGAAAGCGCATAAAGTAGGAGCTGCTGTTCTAATAGATGGGGCTCAAGCTACTCCACATGTTAGACCTGATGTTCAGGATTTAGACTGTGATTTTTATGTGTTTTCTGGACATAAAGTGTGTGGACCTACTGGTACTGGTATTCTTTATGGTAAAGAGGAGTGGTTAAATAAATTACCTCCTTATCAAGGTGGTGGAGAAATGATCAAGACAGTTACGTTTGAGAAAACTACGTATGCATGTTTACCTCATAAGTTTGAAGCAGGTACTCCGAATATCGCTGGCGGTATTGTATTAGGAGTTGCTTTAGACTACTTAAATGAGTTAGGGTTTGAGAATATTGAAGCCTATGAGCATGAGTTACTTGAGTATGGAACGAAGTGTTTACTTGAGATCGAAGGACTTAAGATATACGGTACAGCGAAAGAGAAGACATCTGTAATTTCTTTTAATCTTGAGGGAATACACCCTTATGATGTTGGAGTGATTGTAGATAAGCTTGGTGTAGCTGTACGCACAGGTCATCACTGTACTCAACCGATTATGGATTTCTTCGGAATACCAGGTACAATCAGAGCTTCTTTTGCTTTCTATAATACGAAAGAAGAAATAGATGTGTTAGTAGAGGCAGTGAAGAAAGCACAAATGATGTTAGCTTAAATTAAAAAAAATATTACGATATGACAATTAAAGAAATTCAAGAAGAGATAGTTGACGATTTTTCAATGTTCGACGATTGGATGCAGCGTTATGAGTATATTATAGAATTAGGGAAGTCCCTTCCTCTAATTGATCCTCAGTATCAGGTAGAACAAAACCTAATTAAAGGATGTCAATCGCAAGTTTGGTTATACGCAGAATTAAAAGAAGATAAAATATTCTTTACAGCAAATAGTGATGCTATTCTAACGAAAGGGATTATTGCTATTTTGATTCGTGTATTCTCTGGACAGAAAGCGGAAGATATTTTGAAGGCTGATATGTCTTTTATCGATGAGATTGGTTTGAAAGAGCACCTATCACCGACAAGAGCTAATGGATTAGTGTCAATGATAAAACAAATTAAAATGTACGCTTTAGCTTTTGAAGCTAAACAACAATAATAAAACATAGTATGGAAGAAATAGATGTACAACAATTAGGAGAGAATATAGTTAAGGTACTTAAGACTATTTATGACCCTGAGATTCCAGTTGATATATATGAGTTAGGACTTATTTATGATGTATTCGTAAATGAGAGTCACGATGTGAAGATATTGATGACACTAACTTCACCTAACTGTCCTGTAGCAGAAACTTTACCTATGGAAGTAGAAGAAAAGGTTCGTTCTATAGACAATGTTAAAGGAGTTGAAATTGAATTGACTTTTGATCCTTCTTGGACAAAGGACTTAATGAGTGAAGAAGCAAAGTTAGAGCTTGGTATGCTATAAGTATGGAAGGAGAAATCGTAAATAAAGTAGCGAATAGCGCTTTGAAAGTTTTTGATTTAGAGGATTTATATCCTGCTAATCCTCGTATGGATATTGATATTGCGCAGTGGTTATATGAAGGTTTTGTATTAAGAGAAAAGGAGTATAGAACCGCTCTTAAAGAGGTTGATTGGACTGTTTATAAAGGAGCTTATGTGGGACTTTTTTGTTCGACAGATGCTATCTTGCCGGGATGGGCATACATGTTATTGACAAGTCATTTACAACCTGTGGCTGAACGTATTTTTCTTGGAGATAAAGCTCATTTAGAAAAATCTATTTATCAAGAGTTATTATTTGCATTAGATTATTCGCAATATGAAGATTTGCCTGTTATTATTAAAGGGTGCTCAAAGAAGGAAATTCCTGATGAAGCTTATGTTTTAGCTACACAATTAATGATGAATCACGCGCGTTCAGTAATGTTCGGTGAAGCGTGCTCTGCAGTGCCAGTTTATAAACGTTCGTCTAAAAAGTAGTTCATTTTTTGCGAATTTAACTCATTGTTATTATTTTTGATTAAAATTTTAACATTATGAAAAAACTTTTAGTAGGATTATTTACTGTATTAGCGGTGTATTCGACTCATGCTCAGGAAACTGAAGCAACTACTACACCTGAAATGGCTAGTCCATGGACAAAGGCTGGAAACTTTACTTTTTTGCTTAATCAGTCTAGTTTTTCTAACTGGCAAGCTGGTGGAGATAATAATATCTCTGGAAACATTAAGGTGAACTATGATTTTAATTACAAAGAAGGTGATTGGAATTGGGACAACAAAGTTTTAGGAAGTTATGGATTGACTAAATTACAAGGTCAAGATCAGAAGAAAACTGACGATAGATTTGAGTTCAATTCATTATTAGGTAAAAAAGCACAAGGGAATTGGTTCTATTCTGCTTTTGTAAACTTTAAGACTCAATTTGATAGAGGAGTTAGTAAAGAGGGAGAGTATAATTCGCACTTTATGTCTCCTGCTTATTTACAAATTGGACCTGGTATGTTATGGAAGAAGAGTGATAATTTAAAAGTGAATATTGCACCTGCTACTTCACGTCTTATTTTTGTTCACAACCATTTTACTGAATTAGGTGATGCTTTTGGTGTTGAACAAGGTAAATCAATGAAGTACCAACTGGGGATGTCTATTAATGGATACTATAAATTCGATGTTATGGAGAATGTATCTGTTGAGAATATCTTAAACTTATATTCTAACTACTTAAAGAAACCTGAGAACGTAGTTGTAGATTACCAATTGAATGTAGTAATGAAGATTAATAAATATCTTTCTACTAACTTCACATTCCAAACTATCTATGATGATCTTGCATTCCAAGGTTTCCAAATTAGAGAAATGATTGGTGTAGGAGTTAATTATAATTTCTAATTAGTGCCAAAGATATAATAAGAAAGCTCGGTGATATCACCGAGCTTTTCTTGTTTATAGTAGATTGATTCCTTCTAATTCTGTTTGTTTTCTTACATCCTCAGGCCAGATACTTGCTTGTACTTCACCTATGTGTCTTTTGCGCAATAGGAACATACAGATTCTTGATTGTCCTAATCCACCACCGATGCATAGAGGTAACTTTTCTGCTAGCAATAAGCTGTGATATAACAGTGTTTTCTTATCTGATGCACCAGCTAAATCTAACTGGTGTTCTAATGCTTCTTTATCTACTCTTATTCCCATTGAAGATAGTTCTAGAGACTTCTCATGTACTGGGTTCCATACTAGTAAATCTCCATTTAATCCTTTGTAACCTTCTTCTGTAGCTGTAGTCCAGTCATCATAATCAGCAGATCTGCTATCATGCGCCTCGCCATTCGATAGTTTACCTCCGATACCGATGATAAATACAGCTCCATAATCCTTCGCTATGGCGTGTTCTCTTTCTTTTGGAGATAGAGTAGGGTATAACTGTAATAATTGCTCAGAGTGAATAAATGACAACTTTTTTGGTAAGATAGGTTCTATTCCTTGATCTTTGTACACTTGCTCTTCTGTATCTAATAAGGCTTGGTAGATTTGACGTACTATATTCTTTAGGTAACTAAGTGTTCTATCTGTTTTTTCTATTCTTAATTCCCAGTCCCATTGGTCAACATAGATAGAGTGGATAGGGCTACTGTCTTCATCAGGACGCAATGCTTTCATATCTGTTAGGATACCTTCGTGAGCATCTAGTTCTAGTTCTTGTAGTCTGATTCTTTTCCATTTTGCCAAAGAGTGAACCACTACACCACGATTGTTATTTAGAAATTTTACAGGGAATGACACTGGACGCTCTATCCCGTTTAAGTCATCGTTAATACCAGTCCCCTCATTTACGATCATTGGTGATGAAATTGGGAATAAGTTAAGTGCATCACATAGGCTTTTAGAGAATTGTGCTTTCACTAAGGCAATGGATTTTTCTGTCTGTAAAATTTCTTTTTTGCTCATGATTTTTTGTTTTTGAAAATGTTTTAAAATAAAAAAAGGCTCCTCAGAGAGGAGCCTTTAAACGGATAATGAAATAATATATAATTAACTTAAATCAATGCCAATAGGATTCCTCTTCGAGTCGTAGATACGATTCAAATTATTATTAGAGAAATTATTATTCATTGATAGATACATATAATCAGCTTTTTAGCAATACTGTAAAAATAGAAAAATATTATTACATACAGTTATTTTGTTAATTTATTTTATGAACAAATATTCTATTCTTCTTCCGAAGGCTCCATTAAATGTTCATAATCGGGGAATAAAAAGTTGTTATACGGGAAGCGCGTAACGTGTATTTGACGTACCGTCTCGTATATTTTCTTTCTAAATTCTTCGAAGTTTTCCTTCTCTGTAGCAGAGATAAATATGGTGTTCTCTTCTCCCACTTTACTCATCCACGTTTTCTTCCACTCTTCTATTGTATAGTGTTTAGAAGTACGCTCTGTCATTAAATCATCTTCTTCTATAGTCTCCGCTTTATAAGCATCGATCTTATTAAAGACCATGATTGTTGGCTTGTCGTCACTCTTGATATCCTTTAGGATCTCATTTACAGATTCGATATGCTCTTCAAAATCGTGATGTGAGATATCCACTATGTGTAACAGTAAATCTGCCTCTCTTACCTCGTCAAGTGTACTTTTAAATGACTCAACTAATTGAGTAGGTAGCTTGCGGATAAATCCTACCGTATCTGATAATAAGAATGGCAAGTTACCAATTACGATCTTACGCACTGTAGTATCTAATGTTGCGAATAGTTTATTCTCAACAAATACTTCACTCTTACCCACAGCATTCATTAGGGTAGATTTACCTACGTTAGTATATCCTACTAGTGCTACACGTACCATTGCTCCTCGATTTCCACGTTGAGAAGCCATCTGTTTATCGATAACCTTTAGTTTCTCTCTAAGTAAAGTGATACGGTCGCGTACGATACGTCTATCCGTTTCGATCTCTGTCTCTCCAGGTCCTCTCATACCAATACCTCCACGCTGTCTCTCTAAGTGAGTCCACATACCTGATAGTCTAGGTAGTAAATATTGGAACTGTGCTAACTCCACTTGCGTACGTGCATATGAAGTCTGTGCTCTTTGAGCGAAGATATCTAGGATTAAGTTTGTACGGTCTAATACCTTACAATCTAATTCTCTAGAAATATTTTTTTGTTGAGCTGGTGTCAACTCATCATCGAATATTACCGTATGAATATCGTTCTCTACAATGTAACTATGGATTTCTTCCATTTTCCCCGTACCTACGAAGGTCTTAGGATTTGGCTTATCCATCTTTTGTGTAAAGCGCTTATATACTTCTCCTCCTGCTGTAAATGTCAAAAACTCTAGCTCATCTAGATACTCTTTAAGTTTCGACTCATCTTGATTTTGTGTAATGATTCCTACGATTACAGAACGTTCAAAATTTATTTCTTCTCTTTCAATCATATAAACTTATATTATACTACAAAATTAATAAAATTGTCAGACTAAATGAGAATATACAGTAAATAACTGTTTATTAATTTGTTATCAATACCTTTAAATGAACAAATATTATGAAAACATTTGCGTTTTTTATGATATCAAGAATGTTTTACTTCTTGTTTTTCAGTACCTTGCTATAGATTGTTATGGTACGTTTATTGCCATTATAAAAGACAGATAACCTCTTACAATTAATTGAAATGAAGAAAATACATTATATATCACTTATACTTCTGACGCTATTCACGACACTAAGTTTTGGACAGCGAGCAGTCGTAACCGCTAATAGCTATGACATTAGCGACAACTTAGACCTTCAGGCAGTAGCCTCAATCTTCGGTGAATCTAAAGATCTTGCAGACTTTGAGTTTAGGTTAAATGACCCTAATCTACGCATTAATAACCTTGATTTAAATAGAGATGGGTATGTAGATTATCTACGAGTTGTGGAATTAGTGGAGGGGAGAACACATCTTGTAGTAATACAGGCTGTGTTAGGAAAAGATTTATTCCAAGATGTTGCAACTATAGAATTAGAAAAAGATAGCAGACAGAATGTAGTGCTAATGCAAGTAGTCGGTAACTCATACTTATATGGGCCTAATTATATTTATGAGCCAGTATATATCAGTAGACCTCCTATGTTTACTCTATTTTGGACTAATAACTATAGACCATATAGCTCTTCTTGGGGATGGAATTATTACCCTGATTATTATTATGGTTATTCTCCATATGCTACAGATCGTTATATGAGTCACGTTAACATCCAGATTAATCATTATAATAATTATTATTATTCTAATAACCGTTATAGTACAAGGGCTCAACGTATGCATTATGATGTGAGACAGGATTCTTATGAACGCCAAAATCCAAACCAATCATTTAGAACGAGATATGGAGAGGATAGTTTCTATAACCGCAATGATTTAACTAGCTCAAGAGGTAATACTAGTTCGCGTAGTAGTTATTCTCGTGATAGCTATTCTAGTTCTACTAATGGCCGAGCTGCTTATACTGATAATAGTTCTCGCAGTAGCTATAGTAGAGGAAATAGCGCGAGCGACAACAGTAATTCTTCTTATAGCAGAGATAATAATACAAGTGGATCAAGTAGAAGTAGCTATTCTAGAGGTAGCTATACTGGTGATGGTTCATCATCTAGTAATAGTGCAAGTTCTAACGCAAATAACTCATCTTATTCAAGAGGTAGCTATAGCAGTGGAAGTACATCTACACCGAGCACTTCTAATAACTCATCTTACTCAAGATCTAGTTATAGCTCAGGTAGTTCGTCATATCCGAGTAGTTCTAGTAGTTCTTATGGCAGATCATCTAGTAGCTCGTCTTATCCTAGCAGTAGCTCGTCATCTAGATCTAGTTACAGTGGTGGAAGTAGTTCATACCCTAGTAGTTCAGGTAGTAGCTACAGCAGATCGTCTGGAGGTAGTAGTTCCTCAGGAGGATATAGCAGAGGAAGTAGTGGTAGCTCATCTTCTTCATCTTCATCGAGATCAAGTTATAGCAGATAATATAACATAGCGTAGTACAATATACTTAGCTATTTGGGCACTTTTATAAAGTGCTTTATCCTTCCAATAATAAAAAAGAGAAGACATTATTCAAGTATAGAATAATGTCTTCTCTTTTTTTAGTTACCTAATCGAGAGTTCTTGTTTAACCTAGAATAAATGATAGGCAGATAAATGAAAAGCAATTATACAAAATAGGTCTGAATTAGTGACAAAAGCATACTATAGTATGGTTGAGAAGCTAATGAAAGAGTCATAAAGTAGAATTACTTTGTAGCATTTGGTTAACGCTGATTCTGGGTTTAAGGACTATTGTTGCCTTTTTTTAGCGGGAAGTACTATTTGTGTCTTTTCTATTCATTCATTGTTTAAATGGAGATATCTATGGTTTTTTAAGGGATGAGTATATCAGATAAAGAGATTGTTTGTTTGAAACTCAAATACAACAGCGTTGACTAGAAACTATATTTATAATTGATGACCTTTAGCTGAAGCATGACAGAAGGATAAGAGGGGTATTGTTGGGCATAAGGCCTTATTACCCAAGTATTATCCAAGAATTGTCCTACTAAAGGCAACTAGTGCCTGTGTTTACTAGCGTTAAGCTGTGTTTGTGATATTAGTCTACCAAGTGTTTTTTTAGTTATTTTGTTACAAGTCAGATAATTATGTTTTTTTATCTATAAAAATAAAATTAAAAAAAATGTCTTTTAGCCACTTTATGGAAATATAAAAAGGATATAACCCCAAAGAGATAGTTCCATAGGTATGCTATTTTGCTTTTTATAGTTATTTTGCCGAAGATATTTAAAAAAGGAAGTAAAAAAAATAGGGTGTAGCAAGTAGTATTCTTTGTTGCTATTTTTTGTTTTGAAGTTGAATTTATAGCTTCAAACTACAATAAATTGTTTTAAGAGGGATGCCAATGGGTTGAGATAGGAGGGGGATGTTGACTAAGGGAAAGAAAAAAGGGAAAGCACAGTGTACTTTCCCTTTGATATATGTGATAAAAATCGGATTATTTGAAGATGTCGTTTAGAACTTCAGCAAGTCTTAATCCTCCTTTTAGCAATTGTGCTTCTATATTATCTTTCTGATCAAAGTGATAACGGTAGCTTAATGATTCTTCTGGTTGTACACTATTATAGATTTTGTTAGCCATCGTATATGAATCGAAGATCCAGTCTTCTAATGTACCAGCTGTTAGCTTTTGATTATAAGCTTTACCATGTACATCTAATACTGTAGCATATTCTGTATAACTATATTTGTCAAAATCTACTAATGAAGAGTCCCAAATACTGTGTAAGTTAGTTGATTTTCTAAACCATTCTAATTTTACTCTATTTCCACCTAAGTCATCAGCTCTACCTATGTGTAAAGGCTGGTGTGCATCACCAATAATGTGAATTAGAAAATATAAGTTCTCTTGTTTCTTTGCTAATGGAAGGTTCTTGTCTTTTAATTCTTCAATTAAGACAAGGGCTCTTTTATACAAGTTGGCATCTGTAGAGTTTGCTAATTCTTTATCAAAAGCAGCTCTGTCTAGATCACCAGGTAAGTTGATATAATGCCAGCTATCTGAAAACTTCCAAGTAGGATCAGACTTTAAAAAATCTGGCCAATTTGCCCAATATGCTAATTGTTGATTACCAATGATTTCTTTAAGTTGTTTCTTTGCTTTTTTGCTAAGGTTTCTTTCAGCTAATTCGGCTACTACTCTATGTCCTGTAGTACCCCATGCAAATATATTCGCTGTCTGTAATGCGAAAAACGCTACTACTAGTAGTGATAATAATTTTTTCATAATGTATTAATCATTAAATAGAGCTTTAAGCTCTGTTGCATCTGTTGGTTTCATTTTACCAGCTATGACTAAACTCAGTTGTTTACGTCTTAAAGCACCGATATATCTTTCTTTTTCTAAGTCAGTTTCTGGGATTAGTTCTGGGATAGAAACAGGATGTCCTGTGTCATCTACTGCTACGAATGTATAGATAGCTTCATTTGCTTTCTTTTTGATTCCAGATTCTCTATCTTCAATCCATACGTCTAAATATACTTCCATAGACGAATTAAATGAACGTGATATCTTAGCCTCTACAGTCACTACACTACCTAGGGGAATTGGTCTGTTAAAAGCTACGTGGTTAACGGATGCTGTAACACATACTCTACGTGAGTGTCTTCTGGCAGCGATACCAGCAGCTCTGTCCATACGAGCTAAAAGCTCTCCACCGAACATATTGTTTAGAGGGTTAGTTTCTCCTGGTAGAACCAAGTCAGTCATTAAAGTTGCTGATTCAGATACTAGTTTTGCTTCCATTGTGAATATTTTCGACAAATATAGAGACATTAAACAAAAAATCCCGAACTTTTAAAGTTCAGGACTCATGTTTAACTATTTATTGTACTAAAATCCAAGCATCAATATTAATCGTGTTATGGATTTTTCTCATTTCAGTTTGTGCTTGATTTTGAGTTGCATGGCCTCCATACGATACAGGATATACACCATATTTAGTACGAGGTAAGGCTACAGCATTTTCAAACCCTTTTTGTCTTAGTTTAAGTGCTTCAGCTTCAGAAGTGCGTTCGGCTCTAAATGCGCATGCTATAATGTGGTAAGGCGTGTTATTTATCACAGGAGCTTCTTCTATTACTTCTTCTTTCACAGGAATAGATATAGTAGTAGCAGCAGGTTCTATTATAAAAGTAGCTTGTTGTATTTTGCCTTGTACTTTAGCCTGTACATTTTTTTCTACGATATATGATTGATCATTTAAGTATGCTTCATATCCGTTGTTTACTAATACACTAGCTGTGCTAGCGAATATAGCAATGACAGCTGCATATTTTAAGTAAGTAAATACCTTGTTTTTCTTTGCTACAGGTACTGCTACAGTTTCTATAAGAGGAACGATAGGCGTACGAGTGATCATATTAGCATCTACTGTAGACAGACCGAAAGATGTCGTTAGATAATTGCTGTTAATTATTGGCTCGAATACTAGGTTTCCTTCATTATTAGATTGGAATACTCCAATACTAGTTAGACTTAGTCTACCAATATTAGTTAACTCTAGATTCCATCGATTAACTTCAGTTTTGATTAGAAGAACTGCTTCATCATAAGAAATACTCTCTTCTGTAGCAATGTGATTAGCTAACAAACCATCATTGTGCTTTATATTAACATTGAAAGAAAGACTCTTCTGTGGAGGGAAGAAGCAAAGCTTCTCCTCACTGTAGTAAGATGACTTTATTTCTGTTAGCAATGCCCCGAAACCTGGTATGATAACACACTGGTATCTATATAGTAACGCTGATATGTATTTTTCGATCTTCATAAGGACAAAATTACATTAAACAATAACTCAATCAAAAGAATATTCACAATTATTTTTAATATCTCCTAATTTTTTTAAGTCAAGTGAGGTCTATTTCTAAAAGAATTGAAAGATTATAAGGGATTGGACTATTGCTGGATAGGTTTTTGATGCTCTTAAGGGAAGGTACAAAAAGTTATATAGATTAGCAATTCAAGTGTTATGGAAAAAGAGAATTTGTTATATATGTTAGCCCTACAAAGTACATCTGGAGTAGGCCCAATTACAGCAAAGAGATTATTAGAATATTTTGGGTCAGCTAAGAATGTTTTTTTGGCTAAAGAAAAAGACATTTTAACAGTTCATCGTATAGGAGGGTTATATGGAAAAATCTACAGAATAAGGAGGTTCTAAAAAGAGCAGAGAAGGAGTTGAATTATATTGATGCCTATAATCTATTTTGTTATAGTTATCAAGAAGAGGCATATCCTATGCTTTTAAAGGAGTGCGATGACGGGCCTATTTTATTATTTAGTACTACACCTAATTTCAATTTTGTCAATAGAAAAATGATAAGCTTTATAGGAACTCGAAATCCTAGTAAACGTGGTATAGATATTTGTTGTGAATTAATTAAAGATCTTAAACCCTATAATCCTGTTATAATAAGTGGATTAGTGTATGGGGTAGAGGTAGCAGCTCATTTAGCAGCATTAGAGCATGGTCTGGATACTTATGCTGTATTAGGACATGGTCTTAATCGTATTTATCCTGATGTACATACTTCTATAGCACGTAAGATAGATGAGAATGGCGGTGGATGTCTATCTGAGTTTTGGATAAATAGCAAGGTAGATAGAGAGAATTTTATTCAACGAAATAGAATAGTCGCTGGAATGACTCAGGCAACTATTGTAATTGAGAGTGCGATTAAAGGTGGCTCTATGAGTACTATAACATTTGCGAATGATTATAATCGAGATGTATTTGCTGTGCCTGGTAGAGTTGGTGATATCATGAGTGAAGGTTGTAATAATGTGATAAAAAAAAACAGAGCGCAACTACTGGCTTCTGCTAATGACATTATAGAGACACTGAATTGGGATAGTACTGTGAAAACTCCTAAAGTTATTCAACCGCAGCTGTTCTTAGATCTCAACCCAGAAGAGCAACTAATAGTTGATTTTTTAAGTAAGAGTGAATGTGAGTTATTAGATATTATAGCATTGAGTAGTTCTCTCCCTATTTATAAGGTAAGCAGTATTCTTTTGAATCTTGAAATGTTAGGGCTGGTAAGACCGTTACCTGGGAAGTATTTTGAGTTGATTCGCTAGAGGTAATTTAGTAAAAAGCCCCATACGACTGTATGAGGCTTTTTGGTTTTGTAAATAATAAGATTGGTTACTTCGTACCGTATCCTAGCTTTTCTCTTACTTTATTTAATGTTCTTGTAGCAATAACAGAAGCTTTATCAGCTCCGATACCTAATAGGCGGTCTACTTCTTCTAAGTTATTGATATAGTATTCGTACTTCTCGCGGATATCTTTAAATTTCTCCACGATAAGTTCGTATAATTCTTGTTTTGCGTGTCCGTAACCGTAGTTTCCTCCTAAGTATTTTGCTCTCAGTTGCTCGGTTTGTTCTGGAGTAGCTAGTAGCTTATACATAGTGAATACGTTACAAGTATCAGGATTTTTAGGATCTTCTAGTGGTGTACTATCTGTCTCTATACCCATCACTTCTTTTCTCAATACTTTATCCGTTTGAAATATGTTGATCGTATTGTGTCTAGACTTACTCATCTTGTTTCCATCAGTACCAGGTACTACCATTACATCCTCTTGGATTTTTGCTTCAGGTAATACAAATGTTTCACCCATTTGGTGGTTAAAACGAGAGGCTACATCACGAGTGATTTCTAAGTGCTGTAATTGGTCTTTCCCTACAGGTACAAATTCTGCATCGTATAGCAATATATCTGCAGCCATCAACATCGGGTAAGAGAATAAACCAGCATTAACATCTGCTAACACATCTGCTTTATCCTTAAATGAATGTGCTAAAGTAAGGCGTTGGAATGGGAAGAAGCAACTAAGGTACCAAGTAAGTTCAGTTGTTTGCGGTACATCTGACTGGCGGTAAAAAGTTACATGACTAATGTCTATACCACAAGCAAGCCAAGTAGCCGCAACGCTATAGGTGTTTTCTTGTAAAGTTTTTGCGTCTTTAATTTGCGTTGCAGAGTGCAAGTTCGCAATAAATATAAAAGACTCATTTTCTTTTTTGTTCGCCATTTCTACTGCTGGTAGAATAGCACCTAAAAGATTTCCTAAGTGTGGAGTTCCTGTACTCTGAACTCCTGTTAGAATTTTAGCCATTGCGTGATATTAATTAATTTAAAAGAACAAAGATAAGGGAATTAGATTTTAGTTGCCTTGTTTTTATTGGCAATATGCTTATTAGGCGTGAGAATTGTGTATTTTTGAGGTTAACAAAAGAAAGAATATAAGTCAGTAAGATGAAGGTAATACGCGTGTTTTTTAGTTCACTTTGGCGGTTGTGGTTTTATGTGTGGATGGTGATTGTGATTGTGATTTTGTCTCCTGTGTTGTTGTGTACAATACAATCAGAGAAGACTTATCCCACATTTTTTAAAGTTGCACGTCTATGGGCTATCCTTACTTTTTATGGTATTGGGATGAGGTATCATATCGAAGAAGAGCATCCATTAGAGAAAGGACGAAGCTATATGTTTATTGCTAATCACACGTCAATGTTAGATGTTATGATGATGTTGATCTTAGTGAAGGATAATCCATTTGTATTCGTTGGGAAGGCAGAGTTAGCGAAGATACCGGTATTTGGATATTTCTATAAACGCACTTGTATTTTAGTAGATAGAAAAGATGCTGCAAGTAAAAAGCGAGTTTTTGACAGCGCACAAGAACGTCTAAGTAGAGGACTTAGTATTTGTATCTTTCCGGAAGGAGGAGTGACAGATGATAGAAGTATCATTTTAGATAGCTTTAAAGACGGTGCATATAGACTAGCAATAGATCATCAGATACCCATAGCTCCATTAGCATTCGGAAGGTTGAGACATTACTTTCCGTTCGTCTGGGGGATTGGACATCCAGGAGTAGTGCCTGTGAGGATCTATGCACCTATAGTGACTACAGGATTGACTATGACAGAGAGAAAAGAGTTAAAAGATAGTACATTCGACTTACTTTATAAGCCAGTGTTGGCTTGGGAAGAGGAATACAAGAATAAGTAATGCAAAAAGCGATGAGGTACAGAGTACTTCACCGCTTTTTTAGTTATATATGGTTTATGGGTATTAAAGGACAATGATTCCAGCACCTGATATTCTACCACTCGCAAGAACAAAGTCGTTCATAGATTGGTTTTGTTCAGTGGTATATTTGCTGTAATTGATGTCTATTTTTGAGCGACTCATCGCTAGGTCAAATAGTTCTTTTTGGATATCCTTTTGTTTGCCTGCATCAGTAGAAGTGCGGAACTCAGCTAGTAGTTCCATCTCTTTCTTATATGAGCTAAGCATTTCTTGGTTATCTATAGCTGGTAGTTTTAATTCTACAGTATTGGGTTCAGTGATGGTGCACTCGCCATTATCTATTTTGTTTTGTGCGTAATATCCCTTGTGTTCTGCAGGCATATCTTCATCGTAGAACGCTACGAACTCCGCTTTAGTAAAGAACTTATTATAGAAGTTACCTACCGCATTTTTGTTGCTCGTAGTTAGTTCTTCAGGATATTCTTCTCCTAGATAATAGGAGCATCTGTATAGGTTATTATCGATAAACAATGCATTAGTAGATTTGATATTATCAGTATACGTCACTCCGTCGATATTAACTTCTCTATTAGTAGAACCAAATTTGTCAAAGTTACCCTCTGTTGCGTACACCATAGAGTAGATGTAGTGAGGTTCTAAGGTAGGGTTAATGATACCCCCAGTGTTTTGTTTTAATACGTTAAACTTATTTTTTTGACCGTTGTATTCTAATTCATGGTTTCCATTATCTAGCTTTAATACTTCGAAAGTATTAGGAGCTAGTGTATATTTCTTACCATCTATAGATACTGAAATCTCTTTATCAGTAGGGTTAGAAAGATAAAAGTCTTGTCTCTTAAATGGGTCATCACAGCTAATTAAAGTTGTAATCGTTAGCAGTAATGCTAATAAGCGTAATCTCATGTTTTGTATTATGTTTTTGTAAGTACAAAAATAAGGGATTCCGCTTATGTTGGCTAGTAAGAATAGAGTTTTATATAAAAGGCGTTTGTGTAGAATAATATTAGTAACTTGTTAACGTTATTTTTGTGAATGATTTATTAGATAAAATTTATAACGTATTGAACTTATAATGATGACGTTTTTTGATAATTTCTTTGTGAAGCTTGTTGCTAGAATTATACTTCTAACGATTCCTTATCTATTAGCAGTTCAAGTTTATAATCAACAAGATCAGTGGGAAGCATCGATGTTAGCCGTTTTTACTCTATTTGGGATGGCTATAGGGGCTATTCTATATCTATTGCTATTTAGACCAGATAGTGATGATAAACATGGTTCAATATTATATGTTATAGGGATTATTTATATTGTAGCCTTGATGGGACGATATGCCCAATTAGCCGAGTTTATAAAGTAATATATAAAAAACCCCCTAACAACTTTCGTTATTAGAGGGCTACGTATAAGGATAGAATATATTATGCTTCTTTAGATTTAATGACTTCCTTGATAAGTTGTTCAAGTTCTTCCATTAACTCAGGGTTGTCTTTGATTACTGATTTAACAGCATCACGTCCTTGCCCTAATTTAGTATCACCGTAGCTAAACCAAGAACCGCTTTTCTTTACGATTTCATAGTCAACAGCCATATCTAATACTTCACCTACTTTAGATATACCTTCACCATACATAATGTCAAACTCTGCAGTACGGAAAGGTGGAGCTACTTTATTCTTAACGATCTTCACTTTCGTTCTGTTACCGATTACGTTCTCACCATCTTTGATTTGAGTTGATCTACGGATATCTAAACGAACAGAAGCATAGAACTTCAATGCGTTACCACCAGTAGTCGTCTCAGGGTTACCAAACATAACACCAATCTTATCACGAAGTTGGTTAATGAAGAATACAGTACAGTTTGTTTTACTAATTGTAGAAGTAAGTTTTCTCAATGCTTGAGACATTAAACGAGCGTGAAGTCCCATTTTAGAGTCACCCATTTCCCCTTCGATCTCACTCTTAGGAGTCAAGGCAGCAACAGAATCGACTACAACTAAGTCGATAGCACCTGAACGGATTAAGTTCTCAGCAATCTCTAAAGCTTGCTCACCATTGTCTGGTTGAGATATAATTAAATTGTCAATATCTACGCCTAATTTTTGTGCATAAAAACGGTCAAACGCGTGCTCCGCATCAATGAAGGCAGCAATACCACCTGCTTTTTGAGCTTCTGCAATAGCGTGTAACGTTAAAGTCGTTTTACCAGATGATTCAGGACCATAGATCTCTATGATTCTTCCTCTAGGAAACCCTCCTACACCTAACGCAAGGTCAATACCAAGAGAACCAGAAGAGATAACCTCTACTTCTTCTACTGCTGTATCACCTAACTTCATCACAGTTCCTTTACCATAAGTTTTGTCTAACTTATCAAGTGTAAGTTGTAACGCTTTTAATTTTGCTTCTTTATCTGCACTCATTTTTTTAAAAATTAGATTCTTACTGATGTAAAAGTAATATAAAATAATTACAGTCCAAGAGTGTTAAGGTATTATGCTATGAATTATAGCAGGCGGAGTAGTCTCCTTTGCTATGATATAATTTATAGCAATACTGTTGGTTGATAGGTTTGTTTAATAACATTGAAGTAAGGTAAATTATTTAGGCTGAGTTTATTGTGTGTTTTCTATCTTATATCGACCTTTGTAGTTAAATAAGACAATAATGAAATTAGCAATATTAGCATATGGTAATAAGAAGCTTACCGTTGACTGTGAGCCTATAGAGAAGAATACAGCAGAGTTAGGTGCTCTTATAGATAGTATGTGGGAGACAATGGAAGGAGCTTATGGATGTGGGTTAGCAGCTCCGCAAATAGGAGAGGTAAAACAATTATTCGTAGTGGATAGTATAGTGATGTATGAAAATGCTGAGGATGATGAACGTGAAGCTAACTTTGTTGAGGGGGATATGGGAATGCGTGAGACGTTTATTAACGCGCGTATCATCGGTAAGTCTGATGAGACTTGGGATGAATTAGAAGGATGTTTGAGTATTCCTGATATCTTTAAACGTGTGACTCGCCCATGGTCTATTACTATAGAGTATTTAGATCGTGATTTTAATCCGCATACAAAGACATTTTACGGAACGTCAGCACGTATTATTCAGCATGAGTATGATCATACAAGAGGTGTGTTATTTACAGACCGTCTAAGCACTTTCACAAAGAAACTTATAGCTGCAAAGTTAAATAAGATTATGAAAGGCAAGGTCTTTACAGATTATAAAATGAAACCATAATGATGGAATAAAGAAGATCCTTATAATGTGTTTAATTGTAGGGATTTTTTGGTTTTAGATGGATGAAGTTAATTGCTATTTAATATAGTTGTATTATTCTTTTGGGATCTTGTAATACTTTGTAAGAATATTTTGGAAAACCTCTTGTCATTATTTAACTAAAAAACGAATTGTAGTGAGAAAGTCTATTTGTAATTAATTGTATTTCTGCTTGTTGTTCGTGGAGTTAAATTATTCTTAAAATGAAATTTTCACACTCTAGTGATATACATTTGGTCTATCAAAATTAAAGATTTATATCGCTATGAAATTAACAAAAATGACTTTAGCTATTGCATTAGTAGCTATTACTTTCGCTTCTTGTAAACAACAAACTGAAGCTCCTGTATCTGAAGAAACAACAACTACTGAAGTAGTAGAAGAGACTACAGCACCTGAAGCTGTGGACACTACAATATTAGTTGCTTCTTGGACTCAACCAAATCCTATTAATGATAAAGAAGTACAAGGATTCGAATTAAAAGAAGACGGAACAGCTACTTCTATTAATATGGCTACACTTAAAACAAATAAGTGGTGGGTAGAAGGAGATAAATTGTTCTTAGAACAAGAGAGCATTGGTAATGGTACATCTAGTGTAGATACTGTGTCATACCAATTTGAGGTAGTTGATGGTAAAACATTAAACCTAGTGAATGGTGAGTCAAAAGATTCATTCACTAAAAAATAGTCTAATTTAGATTTTTTAAGTACAAATGAAACAAACAGTTCTTGCTTTAGCTTTTGTAGCTATCGCTATCGCTTCTTGTAAAAATCAAACTGAAGCTCCTGTTGTGGAAGAAAATACTGTAATAGCAACAGAGCAGACTACTCCAGTGGTTGACAATATTTCTAAGCTTGTTGGTACATGGAGATTACCAGAAGGCAATAAAAATTATGTTCTACCTGATTTTCAACTAAAGGAAGACGGTACTGTGGTTAATGTTGATGATAAAGTCACTATGTCATTTAAAAAATGGAAAGTAGTAGACAATACATTAGTTTTGGAAGGTGATGGAGCCGTATCAACAGAGATAGGCGTGTTTCCTTTTTACGCAATAGAGGATCATGTATTAACGTTAGATGTAGAGGGCGTAGTTGAAGAGTATATTAAGCAATAATACTACAGTAATACACATATAAAAGCTACCTGATAAGGGTAGCTTTTGTTATTTATAGTCTATTTGACATAGCAAGTAGTTCACTTGACTCTATATTCAAAATATTTATTTAATAAAAGTAAATGTTTTATCAGCCCACTCTCCTATAACTGGTAATGGTTGTTGTTTTTCATTTGCTGCATTAATAATACCAATAATCCAGAATAACATAATAGCGTATCCAATGTATGCTAAGAAATATAATGAAGGTATAATAGAAATAACAATGACAAGTGCAACATTTAGGACGATAGAGATCAGCATTATTCCTAATGATTGTCTTAAGTGATATTTTAATAAGTCATCTGCTTTTTCCTTTCCTATAAAATAGGCTACTAACCATCCGATTATCGTGATGTATGATACGATTGATAAAGTTTTGTTATCCATTTTTTTAAGTTTTATTTTAATCAAATATCTGTATAAATATTTGATTTATTATTGTTTATGGTCTGAAAATTTATTAAAATGGCTATTTATAGGGATATATGGGAGGTTAGAAAAAGAATCAGTTAAGTTCAATGATAAACTTGAATAATATTCTTTTTAAATATTATTCAAGTAGTATTTGGCTAATGCATAATCTGAAGTAAAATAGAAGTTGAGGTTCTAAAAAAGAGATTGAATGTTTTGATAGTTAGTTATTTATGTAAATTTTATTCTATTAAAACCTCTATTGTAGTTCAAAATATTATCTTTGCAGCGAAATTCTTCCATTTAGGGTTTCAAACATATAATAATCTACACTTAAAAGTTTATAGCATGCAACTGTATAACACATTAAGCGCAGAAGAGAGAGCAGATCTTATCGAGCAAGCGGGAGAGAACCGTTTGACTTTGTCTTTCTATGCGTACGCCAAAATAGAAAACCCACAACAATTTAGAGACGAGTTATTCCTAGCATGGGATGCATTAGACGCTTTAGGACGTACTTATGTAGCACATGAAGGTATTAATGCACAAATGTCTGTACCTGCATCACAATTTGATGCATTTAGAGATACGCTAGAGCAATATGACTTTATGAAAGGTATTCGTCTGAATGTTGCCGTTGAACAAGATGATTTGTCTTTCTTAAAACTAACAGTTAAAGTTAGAAATAAGATTGTAGCAGATGGTCTGAATGACGACACATTCGATGTTACAAATAAGGGAATTCACTTAAAGGCAAAAGAATTTAATTCATTATTAGAAGATCCAAACACTGTAGTAGTTGATTTCCGTAATCACTATGAGAGTGAAGTGGGACATTTCGTAGGTGCGATCACACCAGATGTGGATACTTTCAGAGAATCATTACCTATCATTAAAGACCAACTAGAGAACATTAAGGAAGAGAAGAACTTACTGATGTACTGTACAGGTGGTATCCGCTGTGAGAAGGCATCAGCTTACTTTAGACATCACGGGTTTAAGAATGTGTACCAACTAGAAGGAGGTATCATTGAATACACACGTCAGGTAAAAGCAGAAGGACTGGAAAGTAAATTCATCGGTAAGAACTTCGTGTTTGACCACCGTCTAGGAGAGCGTATTACAGATGATATTATCTCTAATTGCCACCAATGTGGTAAGCCATGTGATACACATGTGAACTGTGCGAATGAAGCATGTCATCTATTGTTTATTCAATGTGATGAGTGTGCTGAGAAAATGCACGGATGCTGTTCAGACCCATGTTTAGATATTATTCAATTACCAGAAGACGAACAAAAGCGCTTGCGTCAAGGTGTTCAGAAGGGTAATCTTATCTTTAAAAAAGGTCGTTCAGAGAATCTTGAGTTCCAAAAGGAACGCAATATATTCGATGAGATTAAAGCGGTTAAAGTTAGCGCAGTAACACAGATTCGCAAGAAACAAGTGGAACGCAAAGTACTTATTGGTTCAGCACAACACTACTTTACTAAAGCTAGTGTAGCACAGTTTATTGTAGACAAGGAGTTAAATATAGGGGATAAAATCGCTATCGTAGGGCCTACGACAGGAGATGAACGTCTAACTATAGAGAAGATGATGGTGAATGGTGTGGAAGTTAGCACAGCTAATAATGGAGATAAAATGACTATGGAAGTAGAATTCCGTATTCGTAAGAATGACCAATTGTTTAAAATAACAGAATAGATAAAGAATATGACAGTTTCAGGAAGAGTAGAGCTTATGGCTCCTGCAGGTAACTTCGAGTCTTTACAGGCAGCATTAGATAACGGTGCAGACTCAGTATATTTCGGAGTAGACCAATTAAATATGCGCGCACGTTCAACAGTGAACTTCTCTATAGATGACTTAGAGGAAATTGCTAGACGATGTAAAGAGAAGAATGTACGTACTTATTTGACGTTAAACACTATCATTTATGACCACGATTTATCAGTGGTAAAGACATTGTTAAACAAAGCAAAAGAAGCAGGGCTTACTGCAGTTATTGCATCTGATCAGGCAGTTATTGCTTCGGCAAGAGCTATTGGATTAGAAGTGCATATCTCTACTCAACTTAATGTGACGAACATTGAAACTGTTAAGTTTTATAGCTTATTCGCTGATACGATCGTGCTTTCTCGTGAGCTAAGCTTACGCCAAGTGAAAATGATCACTGAAGGTATCGAACGCGAACAAGTAAAAGGACCATCAGGTAATCTTATCGAGATAGAAATATTCGGTCACGGCGCATTGTGTATGGCTGTATCAGGTAAATGTTATCTAAGTCTACATTCTCATAACTCTTCTGCTAACAGAGGAGCGTGTAAGCAAAACTGCCGTAAGAAATATACGGTTATCGATCAAGAAACAGGTTTTGAGATAGAGATAGATAACGAGTATATGATGTCTCCTAAGGATTTGTGTACGTTAGACTTTTTAGATCAAGTGATTGAGGCAGGCACTAAAGTATTAAAGATCGAAGGTAGAGGTAGAGCCCCTGAGTATGTAGCTACTGTGATTCGCACTTACCGTGAAGCTATAGATGCTGTAGCAGATGGAACCTATTCTCAAGAAAAAGTAGTTGAGTGGATGAAAGCACTAGAGACGGTATATAATCGCGGTTTCTGGAGCGGATATTACTTAGGACAGAAACTTGGTGAGTGGAGTGATAATCCCGGAAGTAATGCTACTCAAAAGAAAGTATATGTAGGTAAAGCTGCTCATTATTTCCAAAAAGCGTCTATCGGAGAGTTTAAAATTGAAGCTTATGATATTAAGGTTGGGGATAGAATTCTTATCACTGGACCAAGTACTGGTGCCCAAGAGTTAGTAGTGGAAGAGCTATTTGCAAACGAGCAAAAAGTCGAGAAAGCAACTAAAGGGGATGACTGCACTATTAAACTTCCATTTAGAGTTCGCCTATCAGATAAACTATATAAAATAGTGGAAGCATAATGGTTATAGTTACTTTACAGCGAGATAAGTGTATCGGGTGTAATTATTGTGTTGAGGTAGCTCCTCTGCAGTTCCAAATGTCTAAGAAGGATGGAAAGACAGTTTTATTAAAATCTGTCAATAACAAGGGGTTTCACACGCTGAAATCATCAGATTATACTATCTTAGACAGCTGTGAGCAGGCAGAAAAAGTGTGTCCTGTACACATCATCACTGTAAAAGATGTATAACATGAGAAAGATATATTATTTAAGTACTTGTAGTACATGTAAGCGTATTCTAGGTGAAATGCCAGAACTCGATACATTTGAATTACAAGAAATCAAGAAGAATCCAGTAACCGATGCTCAGTTGGAAGAGATGTACGCGGTAGTAGGTAGTTATGAAAAACTATTTAATAAACGTGCTCAACTCTATAAAAGCGAAGGGCTAAAGGATAAGAATCTTCAAGAAGAGGACTATAGAAAGCTTATTCTAGAGCAGTACACTTTTCTAAACCGCCCAGTAATGTTTGTCGATGGTAATATTTATGTTGGGAATAGTAAGAAAGTAGTAGAAGCTGCTATGGAACAAGTAAAGAATAAATAAATAGAGAAGAGTCAGTATACCGCTGACTCTTTTTTTGTTTCAGTTTGACATTAGTTATTGTCATTAATAGCTGATACTGACGTTTCAGAAGGCTTTTTTACCGTTTAGAGTAAGTTTATGTGAGTAGTGGGATTAAAATAACGACTTTAGATCTTCTAAAGCGATGTTTTATGAGAGAGGTAGTTTTATATATTTCGTGTAGTTTAGATGGATACATTGCTAAGCCAGGAGATGATTTGAGTTTCTTAGATGCAGTGCAGATAGAAGGAGAGGATTATGGGTATACCACATTTACAGATAGTATAGATACTGTATTAATAGGTCGACGCACTTATGACTGGGTAGTTAAGCAAGGACAGGGATTTCATCATGCGGATACGGAAACGTATGTGATGACGCGACAGGATTTGCCTAGTGAAGGAAATGTAATATTCTATAATGGTGATTTAAAAGAATTAGTAGCTAATCTTAAAGCCAAGGAAGGGAAAGATATATTCTGTGACGGGGGAGCACAATTAGCAAATCAATTATTAACAGATAAGCTGATAGATAAGATCATTTTATCTGTTATACCTGTGATGTTAGGAGCTGGGATACGATTATTTGAGGAGGGTTCTCCTGAGCAAAGATTAGTGTTATTAGATTCTAGTGCTTTTGAATCAGGATTAGTACAGCTTACTTATAAAGTAGAAAAATAATACAGGTTAATATAGATACTTGTTTTGACATATAATTGAACCAATACTTCGCCGGTTCTATAAAAGTAAACGAATGACTTTAGGTAGCCTTAAAGTTTAAGTTTTGTGTAAGTAAACTAAGTTGATTTTCAAGAATCAAATAATTAGGTTTTTATTTAATGTTTTGAGCTAAGGCACATTGTGTCTTAGCTTTTTTTTAATAACTAAGTAGCTTAAAAACAAAATGTTATGTGATTTGTTTCTTTTTTTTTTGAATTCGAGTGTGACCAAATGTGATGTTTGTTGTCTTAATATTGAAAACGAAAGGGAAGAATTGCTATAATTCCTTTATAAAAAGAAAAGAAAGAAAAAGTTTTAAGTGTTTGGGAATTAAATTAAAACATAAGGTTTAGGTTAGGTTGTTTGTTTTAAGAAAGGAATTTAATTCACATAGTTTCATCGCAGTTACTAAACTATTGCTGACTTTGTAGATTGTGGTGGTCTAAATAAGGACTTAGAAGGCGTAGTTCATAGTTATGGTTGTTTTGGTTATCTCCTATTTAGGCGATGAAACGAATTATAGTAGGAGTATAAAATACAAAAGAGAGCTTATGGGCTCTCTTTGTTTTTTTGAGCTATTAGACATTTTGTTCTGTCTATATAGTTTAAAACGCTTAAGAATATGTTGTTTCTTTATCTTAATTTAGAAAAAATATAAGGGTGTATTAAAAGGTTAGAATTTAATACTTATATTTGTAAAGTGTTGAACATTAGTGTTTAATACAGTTTTTTAGGCCAATCTTCGAGGCTAATATTTAAAAAAAATCAGATCAGACGTTAATAGGGGAAAATAGGCATTTTTATGCAGTTTTGGTTCGAGTGAGTCCATAGTGACTCCATTAAAACGAGCTTTTTAATGGAGTCATTATGCACACACGATGGTATCAATATACTTTCATACAAAGCCACATAGCAACTTCGTAGGTAGGAAAAGGTAATAAAAAAAAGGTGGTTTATTTTTTTTGAGATAGGTGATACAATCTATAGTCCTTACAAGGGTTAAGGTCTTTGATTTCTAATGAGATAGAAATGATAATAGAGCTACAAAAGTACAGATTTATTGTGTGACTTCTTATCTTTATGAAATAATAGCATTAGATATGTGCTTTAATAGTTGTGTGTAGAGTATTTTTGATACAATATCCATTTAGTTTGTCACCCTGAGGAACGAAGGGTCTCACGAGCAATTCTAGCAAGCACTATATTTAATATAAAGTGACACTTCCTTGCCGTCAGGGTGACAATAGCATCAAATAAATATGGCGATTTTATTACAAGAAAATAGTTTTTAAATATGGATTTATAGTTTTTATTAAGGCTATCTTTTTATCTTTTTTCCACCCTTTTAGTTCCTTATCACGTGTGATAGCGTTATTTATATAGATTGACTGTTCATAATATATTAGTTCTATAACATTGTATTTTGCAGTAAAACATGAAGTGTTTGTTTTGTTTATATGCTCGTATACTCTTCTTTGTAAGTTATTTGTTACTCCTATATAGAACATTTTTCTGTATTTATAGAAGATATAGGTGTGAAAAAAACCTGTTATTTGTGTATTAATTCATTAGGAATTGCTGCTTGAGCTATTTGATCCCATATCTAGTTTTTTTATTAAGATAATGCTTTCCCCCTATTGATGTGAACTAGTATTAGGTATTTTTTGAGTACTTAAATTTTTTACCAATTATTCTTTGATTCCTTGCATTCTCTTTTACTAGAGGGCTAACTTAAATTCTACTAAAGTTGTGAATGATTATAAATATCCCCATCGTAGTCAGTATTTTGTGCTATTTATAAGCTAGTTAGTAATGATTTTCATACCTTTGTAGCTATTATTTTTTTTAATATATGATACAATCGATGACAGGATTTGGTAAAGCATGTTTGCAATTACCAACAAAGAAAATCACAGTAGAAGTAAAATCGCTTAATAGTAAAAGCTTAGATCTAAATGTCAGACTACCATCGACTTATAGAGAGAAAGAATTACCACTTCGTAACCTTATAGCATCTGAATTAGAGCGTGGTAAAGTTGACTTCTCATTATATAGTGAGATAACAGCTGAGGAGACTTCTAATAAGATCAACGGGCCTATCGTGATGGCATATATTAATCAGATGAAAGACATCATCGCTGATGCTGATACGACAGAGTTGATGAAAATGGCTGTTCGTATGCCTGATGCTTTAAAAGTAGAACGCGCTGAACTAGACGAGAACGAGTGGAAAGAGATTGAGAAGGTTATCACTGAGGCGATCGCTAATATGAAGGAGTTTCGTGCTAGTGAAGGAGCATCATTAGAAAAAGACTTTAGACTGCGTATCGGTAATATCCGCAAGTATATGGATGAGGTGTCTGAGTTAGATAAAGAACGTATTGTAACTGTAAAAGAGAGACTACGTGCTAATCTAGTGGAGCTTCAACTGAATATAGATGAGAATAGATATGAGCAAGAAGTAATCTATTATCTAGAGAAGATGGATATCACAGAGGAGAAAGTACGTCTAAGTAAACACCTTGATTACTTTATCGAAACAATAGAGGGGTCAGAAGCAAATGGTCGTAAGCTTGGATTTATTGGTCAGGAGATGGGGCGTGAGATCAATACTATGGGATCTAAATCTAACCATGCTGAGATGCAGAAGATAGTAGTGAAGATGAAAGATGAATTAGAGAAAATAAAAGAGCAGGTACTTAACGTGCTTTAGTAGATATATACAACACGACAGAATATTATTATGCAAAGAGGTAAATTAATTGTCTTTTCTGCGCCATCAGGTTCAGGTAAGACTACGATAGTAAGACATTTATTAGAACAAGAAGAATTGAACTTAGCGTTCTCTATCTCTTGTACATCTCGTGAGCCTAGAGGTGAAGAGGTTAATGGTCAAGACTACTATTTTATTTCTCTTGATGAGTTTAAACAAAACATTAAAGGAGAGAAGTTCTTAGAATGGGAAGAGGTATATAGAGATAACTTCTATGGTACACTTAGCAGCGAAGTAGAACGTCTATGGGCAGAAGGTAAGAATGTTATATTCGATATCGATGTAGCAGGAGGTCTTCGTATTAAACGCAAGTTTCCTGAGGAGACTTTGGCTGTTTTTGTAAAGCCACCAAGTATAGATGAACTGAAGATCCGTCTGAAGAAACGCTCAACTGAGAGTGAAGATAAAATCAATATGCGTATCGCTAAGGCTTCTGTAGAGTTAGCTACAGCTCCTCAGTTTGATTTGATTATTAAGAATTATGATTTAGATACGGCTAAGAATGAAGCTGTAGAGCTAGTGAAGAATTTTATAAAATAAAAGAATAAAGTAATGAAGGTTGGGTTATATTTTGGGACGTTTAATCCGATACACATTGGGCATTTAGTGATTGCGAACCATATGGTGCAGTATACTGATCTCGATGAGGTATGGATGGTGGTGACGCCTCATAGTCCACTGAAGAAAAAGAAAGGACTGCTAGAGGATTTCCATAGAATACATATGGTGAATCTAGCTACAGCAGATTATGACTATATAAAGCCTTCTGATATAGAGTTTAACTTGCCACAACCGAATTATACTGTTAATACGATGGCGCACTTGCACGAGCGTTATCCTAAGTATGAGTTTTCGTTATTAATGGGGCAAGATAACTTAGATAGTTTTCCTAAATGGAAAAACTTTGATGTCTTATTAGAACGTTATGCTATCTATGTTTATCCACGTATATTTGAAGATAGACAGGAGGAGAATCCACTGTTGAAGCATCCAAATATCCACTTGGTAGAGAATGCTCCGATTATGGAGATTTCAGCTACTTTTATTAGAGATTCGATTAAAGAAGGTAAGAATATTATGCCGTTATTAGATAAAGAGGTTTGGAAGTATATCGACCACAACCTATTTTATAAGAAATAATTAATACACTAAAAGGAATGCATTAGCATTCCTTTTTTTAATTTTATACTATCATTAAAAGAAAGATGTTATGTTGAATTTTGAATTATATAACCCTACTCGTTTATTATATGGGAGGGGACAGATAGCAGAGGCTGCTAATCTTATAAATAAAGGAAGTAAAGTACTTATCGTATATGGGGGTGGGAGTATCAAGATTAATGGAGTGTATGATCAGGTTGTTAAGGCCCTAGATGGTTTTGAAATAGTAGAGTTTGCAGGTGTGGAACCTAATCCTAGATATGAGACCTTAATAAAAGCAGTGGAACTAATCAAGCGAGAAAAGGTTGACTTTATCCTAGGTGTAGGAGGTGGCAGTGTGATCGACGGTGTGAAGTTTATTTCAGCTGCTGTACATTATCAAGGAAATACAATAGATATCATAAAGAAGAAATTAAATGTCAACTGGCAAGCGATGCCTTATGGTGCTATTCTTACTCTACCTGCTACAGGAAGTGAGATGAACTGTGGCGCAGTCGTGACTATTGAAGTCACTAAAGAGAAGTTATCTTTCTCAGGAGAGGTGTTGTATCCAGTATTTTCTGTATGCGATCCAACAGTGATAGCCTCACTTCCTGAGAAGCAAATAGCGAATGGTATTACTGATGCGTTTATTCATGTACTAGAACAGTATATTACATATCCACAAAATGCTCCGGTACAAGACAGGTTTGCTGAGGGAATACTTCAGACACTTATAGAAGTGGCGCCTATAGTCTTAAAAAACCCTAATGATTACGATGCAGCGATGAATTATATGTGGTGCTGTACTATGGCTCTAAATGGGTTAATCTCTAAGGGAGTTACAGAGGATTGGGTTACACATGCTATAGGACATGAGTTAACTGCTTTATATGGTATAGATCATGGTAGGACATTAGCTATTATAGGACCTAATTTATATAGAGTGATGTTCGAGACGAAGAAGGCGAAATTAGCACAGTTTGGTAAACGTGTATTCAATTTAAGTGGAAGTGATGAAGAAGTAGCAAATCAAGCAATAGAAGAAATGGTGAAGTTCTTCCACTCACTAGGTGTACAGACTACACTAAGAAATTATATAGACGAAGGTGACAAAGCTGTAGAATGGATTGTTAATCGCTTTGAGGAAAGAGGATGGGTCGCGATGGGAGAGATGAAGAATATCACGCTTGATAAAGTGAGAGAGATAGTGAGAATGAGTTTGTAATATACTATAAGTGCACTGTTTTTGAGTGCAGTACACTTATAGTGGCTTTTGTGTATTATGGATATTGATTTAGCAGTATATCTTTTTTACTGTTAATTTAATCTAAAAGTAATTGCTATAAACGTATTTATATGCTTTGTCTTTAATTAATCTAAAATACATATATGTAAGTAAAAATGCTTTTAATCGGTTAGTTTTTGATTATAACTTATGGATATTTTAATTTTTGTTGAATAAATTACGTAATCTTTCATCATAAGCTATTATCTATGTCATTGTTTGCAATGTGTTTTTTACTTACTTTTGACCAACTAATAAATTTAGTGTATGAATGAATATCCGAAGATTGCAGTTATAGGTGGTGGGAGCTGGGCTACTGCTATAGTAAAAATGTTGAGTGAAAACCTATCTGAGATAGCATGGTATATGCGAAATGAGTCTGCATTAGAAGAGATAAAAGTAAACTTCCATAATCCTAATTATCTTAGTTCGGTGGAGTTTGATGTAGAACAATTAAGATTGACAAGTGATATTAATAAAGCAATCTCGTATGCTGATTATGTAATATTTGCTATTCCTTCTGCATTTCTATGTCATGAAATGACCAATCTTCATGTGAGTTTGGAAGGAAAAGTTATTATTTCAGCAATAAAGGGGATAATACCAGAAACGAGTCTTATTGTTGGAGAACATTTCCATCAGACATATAATGTACCTTATGAGAATATAGCGGTATTAACAGGGCCTTGTCATGCAGAAGAAGTTGCATTAGAACGACTATCTTATCTTACTATTGCTTGTCAGACAGAAGAATACGCTAAGACAATCGCTAATTGTGTCACGAGTCATTATATCAAAGCGAAAACAACTGATGATATAATAGGTACTGAATACGCAGCAGTATTAAAGAATATCTATGCTGTAGCTTGTGGTATAGCACATGGATTGGGGTATGGTGATAACTTTCAGGCATTGCTTATGAGTAATGCAATACGTGAGATGAAAAAGTTCATCAAAAAAGTACATCGTATGAAACGCAATATTAATAATTCTGCATACCTAGGAGACTTATTAGTTACTGGCTATTCTTTGTTCTCTCGTAATCGTATGTTTGGTAATATGATTGGTAAAGGATATACTGTAAAGTCTGCTCAGATGGAGATGAATATGATTGCAGAGGGATATTATGCTAGTAAGAGTGCTTATGAATTAAATAAGCAATACGGCGCTAAAACACCTATTATCAACGCAGTATACGATATTCTGTATAATGGTAAAGATCCTAAGAAGGTATTTAGAAAACTAACAGAAAAATTAGATTAAAAAAAATAATTAATTAGCCTTGTTTGGTTTTTGAATAAAATATATTAAGTAACCTATTGTATGTCAATAGGTTATTTTTTTATTGAGATTATTGAATGTTAAAAATAATGTTTGTAAATTGTTGATTTATTGTTAGTTATAAGTTGTTCTCTTGGGGGAGAATATTACTTATAGTTTTGTCGAGTTAAAATAAAAAACATGGATCATTTAATTAATCACCCTGGTTTATTAGGGGTATTTGGGGTAGTAGTTATTATTATGCTACTTCTTGACTTAGGAGTATTTAATAGACACAGTCATACTGTATCGACTAAAGAAGCTATCATCTGGACTGTAGTATGGATAGGTTTGGCGATGTGTTTTAGTGGTGTAATCTATTATTACATGGACTTTGAGAATTTTGCACGTTTTCAGTCTGCGTATTGGATAGAAAAGGCATTATCTGTAGATAATTTATTTGTCTTTATCCTTGTTTTTACTTTTTTTAAAGTACCTAAAGAACTACATCACCGTGTATTGTTTTGGGGAATTATTGGAGCATTAGTATTCAGAGCTATCTTTATTTTTGCAGGGGTTGAGATTATTAATATGACTTATCTGCCAGCTATGGATATATTTGGAATGACAGTTGAGATCAATGCTGTGCTAACTATTTTTGGATTCTTCCTTCTGTATTCTGGTGTTAAGTCTTGGTTTGCTAAAGAAGAGCACGATGAGAATGAGGACTTATCTAAAAACTTAGCTGTACGTATGGTACACAAATTCTTTAAAGTAAGCGACGACTATGATGGTGAGAAGTTCTTCACAGTGAAGAATGGAGTGCGCATGGTAACTCCTTTATTCGTTGCACTTATGGTAATTGAGTTTACAGATGTGATTTTTGCAGTAGATAGTATTCCTGCTATTTTCGCAATTGCACCAGATGATCCATTCATTTTATATACCTCTAATATCTTTGCTATTTTAGGATTGAGATCATTGTATTTCCTATTAGCGAACTTCATGGACAAATTCTCTAAGCTTAAGTATGGCCTAGCTATTATTTTATCTTTTATTGGTACCAAGATGATTATATCTCCATTTTATCACGTCGATTCTATGGTGTCATTATCTGTTATCGCAGGGGTATTAGTTCTTTCTGTAGTAGCATCATTTATGTTCCCACCAAAGAAAGAAGTTGTAAAAAATTAAGATTAACCCTGATTGTGCATTAGCTAAATACTACAAAGCAATTCTTATTCATAGCTCTAATGAAAGAGCTGTTTTGTATAATTACTTTTTGTTTATATACCTATCGCTAATTTTGGGATTAATTAGTTTAGATATAAAAAAGCCCTTTCGTAATACGGAGGGGCTTTTAGTTTATACTTAGAAATGGTGATAGTTTGTTATTCTTCTTTTTGGAAACTATATATTCTAAATTTGGTAATATCTATTCTACCTTGTTCTATTTCTAGATCTAGGGTGTTATAAGGTTCATTCGGGAAGATAAGGTTAGTCATAGCTGTTTTACCTTTATTTATAAATAGTTCTGAAGAGCACTTGTCTACATATAGTTTAATCTTGTACTTTTTTTCTCTCTGTAATGGTGCAGTAATTTTATGTTTAGTGAACTTTTTCGAGAAAGAAATCTCTCCACTGTCTGTCCGATCCAAGGTAAGTTTACCTTTATCTAGATTTAGAGTATATGTGATTTTTTCATTAATAGTATTGCTTAAAGTAAGGTGAATTTCAGATGTTTTACTTTCAACGATATCAAATTCTAATATTATTTCATAAGCACCTTGATTATCATCTAATAGATATTGTATATGAAGAGATTTGTCTATAAGTTGCGTTTGAAATTCTTGTTTTTTCTCTCTTCTGCTTTTTAGTTCTCTGATAGGATAGCTTTTGACAATCATGTGCTCTCCATTGTTACCTATGTCTAGTGTACGTGGCAAAGTCATGGCATTCTTAAATATCTTAGTAGGAAGTATATTAGCGTATTGCCAGTTACTCATCCATGCGATATAGACAGGCTTATCTTTTGGGCTATTATGCCATGTGGTTCCAGCATAACAATCCTTGCCATAATCTAACCATAATGGATAGGGTAGTGTTTCTGGGGTAAATGTAACACCATCAAAGTTTCCAATAAAGTATTGTACAGCGCTACCTTTATTGTGCCCACCAGCAGTCACACTTACAAAGAGTACCCACTTATACGTTTTACCATAAGGGAGTTTAAATAGATCGGGGCATTCCCATAGTCCTTTGTGTGACCCTATTCCCATACCAAATTCACTTAATAGAAGCCATTCTTTTAAGTTAGTTGAGCTATAGAATAAGACACTTTGGAATGTTGCTAGTGCCATAATCCACTTATTTGTTTCCTCATGCCAGAAAACTTTAGGATCTTTAAAATCTGTATTAGTTGTATTGGTTAATATGGGATTATGTTCATAATTAGAGAAAGTATGACCATTATCTGTACTAAAGGCAATACACTGCGTTTGCGTATCGGCGGAAGCTGTGTAGAAAGCAATGATGGCATTCTCTCCAAAGCCTGCACAATTTTGTTTGTCTATGATGGTACTACCAGAGTAGATTTCGCCTAAATTATTTGGGCGTAGAGCTAAAGATTGTGTTGTCCAGTCTACCATGTTATTAGAAGTGGCGTGTCCCCAGCTTAGATTTCCCCATTTCGTGCCATAGGGGTTGTGTTGATAATATAAATGGTATATACCAGTATTATAAAATAAACCAACAGGATTATCAATCCAACCTTCAGAGGAATTATAATGATAAGTAGGTCTGTGAAGTTCAATATCCTGATGCTGATAGTCCCCAGTTTGTTTTATGTGTGAAGGAGTAATGTCAAGTAGTTTTCGAGAATTAAATTCTAATTCTAATGATGTATTGATAAATGCACTGACATCTATTTTGAGATAGTATAGAGGAGGTCTTTCTGCTATTCTAATATGGAATGTTTTAAAAAGATTACCTTCTTCGTCTAGGATTGTAATTGTGCTTTCTTCACTCTTGTCATGAATTGGAAATAGTAAGTAGTTATCTATAATAGCTACCTGGAAACTAACAGTATGTTTCATATTCTTCATTTTAGACATTATAAATTTGTATTCTATATTATTTAGAAATATTTACATTAAATGTAAGAATAATAGTGAGTTAATCGATATTTTGAATAAAAAATAAGAGGATATATTTAAAACAAAATATATCCTCTTAGTGTTATTTAAGTGATTTAGTAGCGCTCGTGTTTCCTCTATGGCACATTGCGCAGGTTACTACATCGATTGTCTCAGGTTTAGGGTGATCTTTCCAGTTGAAATTCTCAGCATTGATTTTTTGAGTCATTGTAATCATGTGTCTTGCAAATTCCTTTTCTTTTTTTGTGTCTGCAGCGAAGTCTAGTTTATCTGTTCCTTCAATTTGTGTATGACAATGACCGCATTTAACACCTAGAGCATCATTAAACCCTCTCATTAGTCCTTTAAGACTATCATTAGAGATATCTTGTGGTAATACTTTCAAGTTTTTCCAGATAGGGTCTCCTACTTTAGTCTCTGTGATTATAGAAGAGGTGTTAAATGATAATAAAGTTACAAGTACTCCTAGGCAACTTAGAATGATAAAAAGGTTCTTTATTTTCATAACAATCATATTTTGAGATTAGTATAGCAAATTAAGAAAACTAATCTTTGGATTGAATATAAATAAAGGTAGTTGTTAACTGTTGTTTATTAGGTTGTTATGTTATTCTGCAACGATGCCTTTTTTAGTTGTGAAAGGTAACTCCTTAATATATTTATCTCCTAAAGTATCCGCTAAGAAGGTATATGTTTTATCATATAATTTACCCCCTTGAAAGAAAGTAACCATAAAAGTATTACTCAATCTGAACACAGATTCATCTACTAATTCTACTCTAACATTTTCTTTAGGAGCAATTGACTTAAATGCATGTCTAAACTGTCCAGTACCTCGTATCTCACCATCTATTTCGCCTATCGCCTGTGATACTACTAGGATAGCTTCCATTTCTTCTTCAGAATTATTAAATAGGTATGCATACCAAGAGTCTGCTAAAAACTCTTCGCTGTATTCTTTGATAATTACTAATTCGATATTCTTTACAACTGGTATTTCTATGTCTTTTTTCATTGTATCTATTTTGTCGCAAAGATAATTTTTTTTGATATAAATAACGATAGGTGGATAGAAGTCCTTTTATGGCATTGTTTTTGGTTGTATATAGTTGAAAGTTAACTTCATAGTTTTAGTTTTTTTTTGGTTAAGTAGAGCTGTTCTTATATTCTAGAATAGCTCTTTTTTTATGGATTAAAATTTGTGTTGTCGTTTAACATTCTTTAGCTATCAATAGATGTTATATGTTATAAAAGGCTAAAAATTAAGATACTTTACTGTGTTTGTTTTTTATTTAGTTAAATAAAATCAAAATAATGATGATTAAGCTGTAACAAAAAACTATAATTGATACTAATATGATAGTATTACAATTTTAGTTATGCATAAGTTATTTGTTTTTTTAGAGAAAAGGAGGCTTGCACGTAATGGTGGTGAACAGATGAACACACTATTAAAAGTGTTTAAGTGGTTGGCTATTGTTTACTTTGGTTTTGTCTTTTTAATGTTAGGGATTAGTGGATTCTTTGGTATAGAGAAAGCGGCTTTAGGTATGGGATCACCAATACAGGTTGTAAGTCGTTATTGGATGTACTATATGGTGGCAGAGATGGTTATGCGATTCGCCTTACAGAAGTTGCCGACTGCGAGTATAAAACCTTTGTTAGTATTACCTATTACTAGACTTAAGATAGTTAAGTTTTACATAGGTAGATCATTTGTTAGTGCATTTAATTTCGTTCAACTATTATTTATAGTACCCTTCGCAATTGTATGTCTTATGCAGGGCTATTCCATAATAGGTGTACTGGCATGGTCATTAGCTATGTATTTATGTATCTGTACAATGCACTTTGTTAACATACTGATAGAGTCTTATAAAGCTGTATTTATTGCGGTTATAGGTGTATTCGGGTCATTAGCTGCTATTCAATATTTTGATCTATTTGATAGTACAGTATATACACAGTATTTGCTATACAGTGTATATGAATATCCTGTATTAGTACTGGCTTATGGAGGAGTCTTTACTATGGCGATCTGGATGACTATTCATTATTATGTGAATAATATGTATATGGATGATCTACTTAAGATTAAGGTAGAAGTTGGGACTACTCAGGAGATGAAATGGCTAGATGGATTTGGTACGTATGCGTCATTTTTAAAGAACGATGTGAGATTAATCATGCGTAATAAGCGTGCTCGTACTACAGTATTAATGAGCGTATTATTTATGTTCTACGGATTCTTAGTACTAATACCAAATGCAGAAGGAACATACTCTAGCCTTATGTTGATATTTGTTTCTTTCTTTGTGTCAGGAGGATTTCTGATGATGTTCGGACAGTATGTTCCTAGCTGGGATTCTTCGTATTATCCACTTATGATGACTCAGAATATCACGTATAAGAACTATCTAAAGTCTAAATGGCTAATCATTGCTTTAGGGACAGCCGTATCAATGTTAGGAGGTTTGTTATATATCCATAAGAGTATGGATCTAGTGTATATGATTATTGCTATGGGGGTATTTAATATTGGTATTAATGGATATATAGTACTGATGGGTGGAGCATACCTTAAGAGTCCTGTGGATCTAACAGCTAATAAGAATGTATTTGGAGATAAGAATGCTTTTAATCTTAGAGTGATGCTAATCTCGTTGCCTAAGCTTTTTTTACCTGTTATAGTATATTATGTTGGATATATGATATATGGGTTTTGGGGAGGTTTTGGAATGTTGATACTTATAGGTGTTATAGGAATGTTCTTTCAAGATCCTGCATTTAGATACATTGAGAAAATATATAAAAAAGAAAAATATAGCACGATAAATGCTTTTAAATCAAAATAATATGGTAGTAGTAAACAATTTAGTAAAGTCATATGGCGAACAGACTGTTTTAGACATTCCTTCATTAGAGATTAAGAAAGGACAGAGTATAGGGCTAGTAGGTAATAATGGTGCAGGTAAAACTACTTTCTTTAGCTTATTACTTGATTTGATTCAACCTACTAGAGGAAGTATCGCTATAAAAGGAGTGGTAGTGAATGAGAGTGAAGAATGGAAGAAGTGCACAGGTTCTTTCTTTGATGATTCATTTTTGATTGGTTATTTAACGCCTGAAGAATACTTTTATTTTGTTGGTGAGTTAAGAGGAATGACTCGTGAGGATGTTGTAAACTACTTAAAGGCGAATGAAGGATTTTTTAATGGAGAGGTTTTGAATCAACGCAAATACTTACGTGACTTTTCAAAAGGGAATCAAAAGAAGGTTGGTATTATCGCAGCATTTATGGGTAAACCTGAGCTGGTTATTTTAGATGAACCATTTGCTAATCTAGATCCTACTACACAACTTAGATTAAAAGAATTAGTGAAACAAAACATGCAGAGTAGAGAAGTAACGATTATCATCTCTAGCCATGATTTGCAGCATACATTTGAGGTTTCAGATCGCATTATCGCTTTAGAAAAAGGGCAAGTAATGAAGGATGTATTGACAGAAGAAATAACATTTGAGGCATTGGAAGAGATCTTCCAAGTCTAGAAAATATTGTTCACATACAGACAATTTTATTTTGTCTTGATGGAATAATGATTAGAATTGATTAGTTATAGTAGCTCTAGTAGAATTTATTTCTACTAGAGTTTTTTGTTTCTAGTTCAGAAGAGAATGTTGCGATTGAGTGAAGTAATTTATGTAGGTTTGGACAGGGTAGATTTGTTTACTTATTAGTAATAGATTGCATAGTAGTTGGTTAGCTGTTTAACTACTTCTCAAGTATTAAAAAAACTTTCTGAGTACTGTGAGCTATTTCTAAAAAAGTAATGTATTTTTACATACTAAAAATAAAAAATAGTAGTTTTTAAGTAAAGTTCATTGTGTTGAATACTAATATAAAATATATAATCTTTTTAGTGATACTACTGTTAGTAGGCGCTTGTTCTGTTAAACAGGATAGGTTGATTAATAGGGGGTATCACGCGATGACGACTAGATATAATATCTTATATAATGGCGAATTAGCATACGATGAGGCATTAGTGTCCTTAAAGAATGATTATTTTGATAATTTTTGGGAGATATTGCCTGTTGAACGGATTGATATTAAGATTGATTCTACAAGAGAGTTTGATAGAGGTCGATCATTAGAGTCAAAGAAGGGGTCCATACTTGAGAATGTACAATTAGATGGTTCTAATTTAGGAGGAAATGGCAATCAAGAAGAAGCTGGATTTAGACGAGCTGAAGACAAAGCAGCTAAAGCTATTCAAAAGCACTCTATGTATATCAAGGGACGTGAACGCAACTTTCAGATTGATGATGCATATCTAATGCTTGGGCAGGCTAGATATTATGATGGACGATTTGTCCCAGCTTTAGAAGCGTTTAATTATATCCTTTATAAGTATCCAGATGGCAGTCTTATTAATGATGCTATTATATGGCGTGAAAAAACGAATGTTCGCTTAACATACGATGATATTGCGATAAAGAATTTAAAATTACTTTTGAGAGATAAAGCATTAGTGTTAAAAAAACAACAGATAGCGGATGCCAATGCTACTTTAGCACAAGCGTATATTAATATAGAAGAGTATCAGGAAGCCATAACACCTCTGAAAAACGCAATTGAAGCCACTCGTGATCAAGAGGAAAGAGCTCGCTATACGTTTATCTTAGGGCAACTTTATAGTAAAGTAGGACAAAAAGATAAGGCTAATCATGCTTTTACAGAAGTAATAGAAATGAATAGAAAAAGTCCTAGATCTTATGTTATACAATCTCATGCTCAACAATATGGACTTGCGCCAGAAGCTGCAAAGGACTCTGTAGCTTTTTTAAAAAAGTATAAGAAACTTATAAAAGATAGGGAAAATAGAGCATACTTAGACGTACTTCACCGTCAGGTAGGGCTATTCTATGAAGGAAATGGAAATACTAAAGAAGCTTTAAAATCTCTTAAGCGAGCAGTAAAACTTAGCAAAGGAGATAAACAACTTAAATCACAGAATTATTTAAGTATAGCTGAGATATATTTTAATGAGGCTGGATATGCTTTAGCTGGGCAGTATTATGATAGTGTGCTGTCAATCATGCCTGAGAAAGCTAAAGAACGCTTTAGAATCACTAAACGACGTGATGCTCTACGTGATGTGGTGGCATTTGAGAAAGTAGCGCATATTAATGATAGTATTCTTCGCTTAGTAGCTATGGATGAAAGTATGCGTATAGCTTATTTTCAAAAATATGTGGATGATTTGAAGATAGAAGATTTCAGAAAAACACAAGTTAATCTAAAAGGTAAAAAAGCAGGGAATTTAAATTTCTTTAATACAGTTAATTTTGGTTCTATTATCGATAGCGCTTATAGTGTTAACACCTCTAATAATGGAGGAAATAGTACATTCTATTTTTATTCAAATCAAGCATCTTCATTAGGTAAAGTAGAGTTTCAAAGAAGGTGGGGTAATAGACCTTTAGTCGATAATTGGCGTTGGGCAAGCGATATTCAAGAGGCACTGAATAATGCAAATGCTTCAAGTACAACTACAAGTACTCCCAATACAAGTAACACAAGCACTCCGACTAATTTTAATGATGCTCGATATGATATAAATGAATATATCAATAAAATTCCAGTAGATGAATTAGAGATAGCGTCTTTGAAAAAAGATAGAGATTTCGCTTATTTCCAATTGGGTTCGATGTATGCAGATCGCTTTAAGAAATATGATTTGGCAAGTAGTAGATTAGAGTCATTATTGACATTCGATCCAGCTGAGCGATTAATCTTGCCAAGTATGTATAAGTTATATAAGGTTTATTTAGAGATAGATATGATTAAAGCTATGGCGATGAAAGATAGTATAATTAATCAGTATCCAAATTCTAGATATGCAAAATTACTTCTAAATATTTCTAGGGATAAAATAGATGATTTGTCTCCAGAGCAAATTTATTCGCAAGTGTATAAGATGTATGCAGAAGGAGGTGATTATAACAAAGTGCTTAATGCTATTGACAGTGCTTTAGAACGTTTTGATGACGAAGGGTATGTTAGTAAATTAGAATTGCTAAAAGCACATGTAATAGGAAAACTAAGGGGGATTTCTGCATATAAGGAAGCTCTTAATTTCGTTGCCTTGACCTATAGCTCATCACGTGAAGGAAAAGAAGCAGAACAGTTGTTAAAGACAACAATTCCTCAGTTGGAAGGTAGGAGTTTTACGCAAGGAGACGGTAAGAGTTGGAAAGTAGTTGTCTTGATTAATAATAAACAAAGTTCTGAAAATCAGTATTTAAGTCGTAGTTTAGTGACTTTTGCTAGCAATAATAGCAGTAAGGGCATTAAGTATTCTGAAGATATGTATTTAGGTGATAGTGAGTTTTTTGTTTTGCATGGGTTTAAGTCAAAAACAGAGGCTGATAGTGTAGTTCATAGTATAGAAAACAATGCTAAGACAATAAGTGTAGAGAATTATATTCTTGTTCAGATTAAGAAAAACTGGGAGGAATATCTGACACAGTAAAATAGAAATACGGTTGAAAAAAAAAATAAGATTTATGTTCCAAAAAACTAAAACAAACGGACCTATCGATCAGTTAGGTAAAACGAATAGAATTATTGAGGCTACAATAATTCGAGGAGATATCGAGGCATTATCTGACATACGTTTAGATGGTGAATTACATGGCAACTTAAAAGTAAAAGGTAAAGTAGTAGTAGGACCTCAAGCAAAAATATTGGGTAATGTGGAGTGTGAGAATGCTGATATAGAAGGTTTTGTTGAAGGGGCGTTAAATGTGAAAGACTTACTACATGTAAAGGAGACTGCTACTATTAAAGGAGACTTATTAGTAGGACGCTTATCTGTAGTGCCTGGTGCTAAAATACAAGTTAAATGCGATATGGTGATAGGAGGTGATACATCAGCGAACTCGGATAAAAAGAATAAATAGTCTAAAGTGAGTAAAAATTCTAGACCTAATCGTTGGTTGAGCCTAATAAACATCCCTATACAAATGGGGGTTATTATATATTTATTTCACTTATTAGGAACTTGGTTAGATAATAAATACAATTTAGCGGATGGATTAGCAAATAAAATTTGTACGTTACTAGGAGTAGGATTAGCTTTGTACCAAGTTATAAAACAAGTGAATCAATTAAATAAGGATTAATGGATAAAGGAACATTAGGTCTAGGACTAAAATTAGTAGGTGTACTAGCTATAACATTTGCATTACATTTCGCACTTTTTGCATTTACTGACTTTGGTCAGTCATTTGTAGAATTAGGGTACTCACTAACTGGATTTTATAGTTTTGAGTTTCTTTTTACAATAGGAATATTGTTTGCGATGGAAGGTATGAAAACAAGTATGCCTAATAGTTTAGGATATGTTTTTTTAGGTTTTATAACAGTCCGTTTATTAGCAAGTTATTTATTTGTAAGAGCTGGCTTAGATAGTGAGAAGGTTGACGAATTGTTTAAGTATAATTTTCTATTAGTCGTGATGATTTATTTAGGAGGAGATGCTTTTATAGCATATCATGTTTTAAATAAAAAAGAAAAGTAAAAGGTGTTATTTGAACATATACACAATGCTATTTAACTCTTTTTTTGTATTGTCAATATTAACGTGACTACTAAATAAAAATGGATATATCTGTATAAGATAGTCTTGATTAGTAAATAAATACACTGTAATAGTTGTAATAATTCAAATTTAAAGAGTGTATAAGGGAACATTATAAAAAAAAGTTTCATAAGAAACTATGATTGTCTAAGATTTATTGTAGTTTTGCACAAAATTTTAAGAACCATAAATATTCAAGAAGTTAAGGTATGGTGACTCTGAAGAAATCACTGAATTTATTAGCAGCTGTAATTTTTACAGCATCGTCGGTATTTTCGTACGCACAAAGTAATGCTCAAACCCTTGGAGATTCTATCCAGGAGACTGAGCAGTCAATTGAAAACACAGTAGCTTCTGCAGGACATGCAGATCATGAAGCGGTAGTTGAACCTGTAGAAGGTGAGAAATCACAAGCTGAAAAAGTGCAAGAGCATATCACGCACCACTTAGCAGATGATTATTCATTCATCTTTTTCTCAGATGAGGCTACTGGTAAACACTACGGTTTTTCATTGCCAGTTATTTTAATAGACAATGGTCTTAAATTATTTATGTCATCTGAGTTTAACTATGGGGAGAACGTAGTTGAGAAAGACGGACAAAACTACAAGTTATATCACGGTAAGATATACAAAACGGATGCTGCAGGTACTATCGAGTACGATGCAAATCATCACCCAACAAATGAGAAACCACTAGATTTCTCTATTACTAAGAATGTAGCATCATTATTCTTTACTACATTTTTATTATTCATCATGTTCTTAGGGTTAGCTAAGACATACAAAAAGGGACCAAATAACCTTCCAAAAGGTTTTGCTAGAGCTTTAGAGCCTATGGTCATTTATGTACGTGATGAGATGGCAGTTCCGAATATCGGAAAAGACAAGTACAAAAAGTTTATGCCATACTTATTATCAGTATTCTTTTTGATTTTCTTATTGAATTTATTGGGATTAACTCCACTTGGATTTAACGTTACTGGAAGTATTTCGGTGACTGCTTGTTTAGCAATCTTCACATTTATAATCACACAGTTTTCTGCAAATAAAGATTATTGGAAACACATGTTCTGGATGCCAGGTGTGCCAGTACCAATGAAAATTATGTTAGCACCTATCGAAGTGTTAGGAGCTATAATCAAACCATTCTCATTAATGGTTCGTTTATTCGCTAACATTATCGCAGGTCACTCAGTAGTATTTGGACTTATCGCTATCATCTTTGTAATGAAAGAAGCTTTAGGAACAGGTGGTGCAATCGGAGTAGGATTCTTCTTATCAACGTTCTTAGTTTTATTGGAGATATTAGTTGCGTTCTTACAGGCGTTTATCTTCACAATGTTGTCTTCTCTGTTTATCGGAATGGCAGTTGCTGAACATGAACATGATGAAGCACATCACTAGGATAATTAAGTATTAGAAAAAAGTAAAATTTGTTTAATTAATATATACAATCATTATGACAATCCCAACTATTATTGGTGCAGGTCTTATCGTAATCGGAGCTGGTTACGGTTTAGGTAAAATTGGTTCTTCTGCAATGGACGCTATCGCTCGTCAACCAGAAGCTGCTGGAAAAATCCAAACTGCAATGATTATCATTGGTGCGTTATTGGAAGGTTTAGCATTCGGTGCTTTAATCTTAGGAAATAACTAATCCAAGAAAAGTAAAAAAAGTTTATCTGCAACGGTTGGTTGCAGGTAAACTTCTTAATTAAACAACATAGGTATTAAAAAGTATAATTTTATATAATGGATAAATTAATTAACGATTTCAGTTTTGGATTATTTTTCTGGCAGTTTATCATTTTAGTGGTAATTGTATTTATATTAGGGAAATTCGCATGGAAACCAATTGTAAATGCTTTAGAGGCTCGTGAAGAGGGAATCGCTGATGCATTAGCAGCTGCTGAAAATGCTAAAAGAGAAATGGCTAATTTAAAAGCTGATAACGAGAAATTATTAGCAGAAGCTCGTACTGAGCGTGATGCTTTAATTAAAGAAGCTCGTGAGATTAAAGAGAAGATGTTAGCTGATGCTAAAACTGAAGGTGAAGCTGTAGGTGAGAAAATGATTGCTCAAGCTAAAGCTGCTATCGCTAGTGAAAAAGCTGCTGCTATCGTTGAGTTAAAAACTCAAGTTTCTTCTATTTCTATCGAAATTGCTGAAAAATTATTAAAAGAACAACTTGCTAACACTGAAGCTCAAGCAAAATTGGTTGAGAAGATGTTAGACGAAGTTAAATTAAACTAATAAAAGGATCATTATGATAAGCACTAGAGCAGCTGCAAGATATGCAAAAGCAATGCTAGAAGTTTCTGTTGAAAAAGGAAATGCTGAAGCTATTAATAGCGATATGATCTTGATCTCTGAATCAGTTTCTCAAAGTGAAGACTTAAAGGTATTCTTAACTAATCCTACTATCACTGGTGAGATTAAATTAAGTGCTTTAGTAGAAGTATTCGCTAATGTTGATCAAAGTACTAAAGAGTTGTTTAAAGTGCTTAAAGCAAATAATAGATTTGAAATCTTAGGATCTATAGCTTTAAAGTTCCAAGAGCAATACGACACTTTGAAAGGTAGAGAGAAAGTTGTAGTTACTACAGCTATCCCAATGGATGCCGCTTTAGAGAGCAAAGTTTTATCTAAAGTTCAAAGTTTAGCTCCTGGAAAACAGATTGTTATTTCAAATATAGTAGATGCTTCTATCTTAGGAGGATTTATCTTGAAAATGGGAGATAAACAGTACAATGCTTCAATAGCGAGTCAATTACAAGTTTTAAAAAGAGAATTAACTAATTAAAAAATCACCGCACGAATGTTCGTGTATAAACATAGATAAAAATGGCGGAAATTAAACCAGCTGAAATATCAGCGATTTTAAAGAAACAATTATCTGGATTTAACTCAGAGGCTTCTTTAGAAGAAGTAGGAACAGTACTTGAAGTAGGAGATGGTGTTGCTCGTGTTTACGGGTTGACAAATGCTGAATACGGAGAGTTAGTTGTATTTGAGAATGGACTAGAAGCAATGGTACAAAACCTTGTAGAAGATAACGTAGGTATTGTATTGTTAGGAGCTCCTACTGGTGTTAAAGAGGGATCTATTGTAAAAAGAACAGGTCGTATCGCATCACTTAAAGTAGGTGAGAAAATGGTAGGACGTGTTGTTAATACATTGGGTCTTCCTATCGATGGTAAAGGTGCTATCGAAGGTGATTTATATGAGATGCCTTTAGAGCGTAAAGCTCCTGGGGTTATCTACCGTCAACCAGTAACTGAACCATTACAAACAGGTATTAAATCTGTAGATGCAATGATTCCAGTTGGACGTGGACAACGTGAGTTAGTAATTGGTGACCGTCAGACAGGTAAAACAACTGTTTGTATCGATACTATCTTAAATCAAAAAGAATTTTACGATGCTGGGCAACCAGTATATTGTATATATGTAGCTATTGGACAAAAAGCTTCTACTGTAGCAGGTATTGCTAAAACTTTAGAAGATAAAGGTGCAATGGACTATACTATTATCGTAGCTGCTAATGCTTCTGACCCTGCTCCAATGCAAGTTTATTCTGCAATGGCTGGTGCTGCTATCGGAGAGTATTTCCGTGATACAGGACGTCCTGCATTAATTATCTATGATGATTTATCTAAACAAGCGGTAGCTTACCGTGAGATGTCATTAATCTTACGTCGTCCACCAGGTCGTGAAGCTTACCCAGGAGACGTTTTCTATCTTCACTCTAGATTATTAGAGCGTGCTGCTCGTATTATCGGTGATGATGAAATCGCTAAGAATATGAATGACTTACCAGAGTCTATCAGACCATTCGTTAAAGGTGGTGGTTCATTAACTGCACTTCCTATTATCGAAACTCAAGCTGGTGACGTTTCTGCATATATCCCAACTAACGTAATTTCGATTACTGATGGACAGATATTCTTAGAATCTGACTTATTTAACTCTGGTGTACGTCCAGCGATCAACGTAGGTATCTCTGTATCTCGTGTTGGTGGTTCTGCGCAGATTAAATCAATGAAGAAAGTAGCTGGTACATTAAAACTTGACCAAGCTCAATACCGTGAGTTAGAGGCTTTCGCTAAGTTTGGTTCTGATTTAGATGCTGCTACAATGAACGTTATCTCTAAAGGACAACGTAACGTAGAGATCTTAAAACAAGCTGTTAACGATCCTTACACTGTGGAAGATCAAGTTGCTATTATCTATGCTGGATCTAAAAACCTTTTAAGAAATGTACCTGTTAACAAGGTAAAAGAATTTGAAAAAGATTATTTAGATGCTTTAAACTCTCGTCATAGAGATGTATTAAATGCTTTAAAAGCTGGAAAATTCAGTGATGAGCAGACTTCTGTTCTTGAAAAAGTAGCTAAAGAGATTTCTGCAAAATATTAAGAAATAATGTTTGTCTACAAGTATGGTCGAAAGACTACTACTTGTAGGCGAATTTATATATAAATTACAATGGCAAACCTTAAGGAAATACGTAATAGGATTTCATCAATCGGATCGACTATGCAGATTACATCTGCTATGAAGATGGTATCTGCAGCTAAGTTAAAAAAAGCTACTGATACTATTATGGCAATGCGTCCATATTCAGAAAAGTTGACTGAATTGATTCAAAATGTTAGCGCAACTTTAGAAGGTGATAATTCTGGAGTATATTCTCAGACTAGAGAGGTTAAGAATGTTCTTTTAGTTGTAGTCACTTCAAACAGAGGTTTGTGTGGTGGATTTAATGCTAATATCATTAAGCAAATAAATGCACTTAAAGCAACTCAATATAAAGACGTTAATGTTGATTTATTGACTATTGGTAAGAAAGGTCACGATATATTACGTAAGAGTTTTACTGTAATTGAGAATAGAAGTGATTTGTTTGATCATGTGGATTTTGCAAATTGTGCTGTTATTGCAGAGCAGATGATGAATGCTTTCGTTGAAGAAAAGTATGATTCAATTCAGATTGTATATAATCAATTTAAAAATGCTGCGACACAAGATGTAGTGACTGAACAGTTTTTACCATTGTTACCTGTAGAAGGAGGAGATGTAGTAGGTTCTGATTATATTTATGAACCATCTAAAGAAGAAATCATTAATACTTTGATTCCTTTATCTTTAAAAACTCAATTATTAAAAGCTGTTGCTGATTCTGTTGCTTCTGAACATGGTGCTCGTATGACTGCTATGCACAAGGCTACTGATAACGCACAGGAACTTAAAAACGACTTGACATTAACTTATAATAAGGCTCGTCAAGCTGCGATTACAAATGAAATTTTAGAGATTGTTGGTGGTGCAGAAGCATTAAACAATTAATCTTACAAAATATTTTAAAAAAAGGTCACTCACTGAGTGACCTTTTTTTATATTCTTAATTTTGTAGATGGCGATGTTAAGTGTGTGTTTAAGATGATTGTAGGTCTTTTTAAGGTGTTGTTTTCGGTGTGTTGTTGATTTTACTGTCTGCTCACCTTTTCTGTCTTAAAAAGCCTTTATTTTATTATTTAGCTTATTCCACTATGTTTTTATATCATAATGGCTCAATAACCTTTGTCTAAAGGAGATTCTATTAGTTAGGAGGTGTCATGCTTTATTTAAAATAAAAAAGCCGCTTAAAGCAATTTAAGCGGCTTCTCTATGAGTTGTATTATTTCATTTCTCTAATTAAGTAAATGTACACAGGAAAGTGATCACTATATCCTGGTTCTCCATTGGTGTTTCTTAAGGGATAACCTTTGTATTGTCCAGTTGGTTGTACCATAAAAGGTTTTTTGTAAATACGCGCTTTCCAGAACCCCCAACTTGAATAATCTCCCCTCATATAAGGTTCGCTAACTACCATTTGATCAAAAACGTCCCATGCATCGCGATATGCTAAAGTTCCTAAACCATCTTTAGACATTTTTTCCATTGGATTAAAAAGGCCTTGTGATTTTAGTTTTTCTTTTTTACCTACAGTTTGAAGTATTTTTTTCATACTGTTGTTATAAGGACCATCATTCATATCTCCCATAGTAATTACTTTTGCATTTGGGTTAATTGTATATAATGAATCTATAATCTTCTTGTTTAAAGCTGCAGCAGCTTCACGTAGAGGGCTACTTTTCTTTTCTCCACCTACTCTAGAAGGCCAGTGATTCACTATGAAGTGAACTTCTTCACCATCTAGCTCTCCACTCACTAGTAACTGGTCACGTGTATAGATACGAGCTCCTTTTTCACCTGTACTTTTATCGACTTTATTCATGTCGTAGATATATAGAGGGTGTGGTGTTGCATTAGCTAGTTTAAAGTGTTTCTTTTGGTATAGTAATCCAACGTCAATCCCCCTTCTATCAGGAGAGTCAAAGTGAGCAATACCATAATCGCCAGAAGCTAATTGTGGATCGCGTATTAAGTCTTCTAATACTCTTCTATTTTCAACTTCTGCAACGCCTATGATAGCAGGCATTTTAGTGTTGTCATCTGTGCCAATTTGAGACATAACTTTCGCTAGGTTATGTAGTTTCTTGTGGTACTTTTTTGATGTCCAAGCTTGAGCTCCCTTAGGAGTCCATTCTTCATCGTAGATTTTAGGATCTCTGATTGTGTCAAACAAGTTTTCACAGTTGTAAAATGCAATTGTCTGAATTTCGTATTTTTTTTCTTGCGCTTGTACTCCTAAAGTTAGGAGAAAAAAGAATAAAAATAGTTTTTGAAGTTTGATGTTCATAACTAGGTTAAATTAAAGTAAAGAATTGTCTTATTTCTATGACAAAAATAGCTAATATTATTATAATAACATACCTTTGTGATGGAAATAACCTTAAGGTTTTTTAAAACATAGCACTTTAATCTTTTTTAATTTATGAAGAAACTTTTATTTAGTTTGTTCTTTGTGTTACAGGTAGTTATATCTTATGCGCAAGGAGTTCAGGAAATTAAAGGGAAAGTAGTAGATGCAAAAACACAGATGCCAATTAATTCGGTTTCTGTGCGAATACAGTCTACAACAATTTCCTCTTTAACAAACAATGAAGGGAACTTCACTTTAGAAAATGTTAAAACTGGTAATCACGACGTTGTTATCTCTTATGTGGGATATATAACGAAGCGTTTGCCAGTAGAGGTTGGTGATAAAGTCATCGATCTTGGAACAGTTTCTATAGATGAGGATTTCGCTTCTATTGAGCAATTAGGGCTTATATCACTAACAGAGAATGATCTTAGTGATGATAACTCTAGTAACGACACTTCATCAGGTTTGTTACAAGCAACAAAAGACCCTTTTCAACAAGCAGCAGCTTATAATTGGGGGTCAGCATTCTTTAGAGTGCGCGGGCTTGATAATGAATATGGTAAAACACTGATCAACGGTGTTGTAATGAACAAGGTTAATGATGGTCGCCCACAATGGGGGAACTGGGGAGGACTTAATGACGCAACGCGTAATCAAGTTTTTTCATCAGGATCTACACCATCTGATTTTAACTTCGGGGGTATCTTAGGTACTCAAAACATCTCTACAAGAGCATCTCAAATCAGAAAGGGTGCTAAAGCAGGTTTCTCAGCTTCTAACACGAACTATACTTGGAGACCTTATGCAATTTATTCTTCTGGTTTAAATAAAAACGGATGGGCATTCGCTCTATCTGCTTCTTATAGAGGAGCAAAAGAAGGATACTGGGATGGTACAGATTATGATGCTTTATCATTATTTGCAGCTGTTGAAAAGAAATTCAATGATAATCACAGTTTAAACTTTACAGCTATTTATGCTCAAAATAAGAGAGGGAAAAACTCTCCTATTACTGACGAGCAAGCTAGTTTAAAAGACTTTAAATACAATTCATATTGGGGATGGCAGAATGGAGACAAGAGAAACTCTCGTTATAAAGATGTTTCTGAACCAATCTTCCAATTAACACACTATTGGAAGATAGATGAATTAAATACACTGACAACTACAGCGTCTTACCAATTTGGACACATTGCAAATAGTCGTTTAGGATATATAGATGGGCTAAACCCTGACCCTACTTACTACAAAAATATGCCAAGTTTTCACTTGAATAAAATAGATCCAAAATACTGGTCTATGAGTCAAGATGAGTTCAATAATTTACCAAACGATAGTGATTTTAAAAATGCTACTATCTCAGCTTTAAATCAAGCTAATAATGTAGGCAGAGAGTTTCAAGAGTATGGTCAAATCAATTGGGACAATATCTATACTATTAATCAAGCTAATGATGGTTTTAGTAAAACATTATTATATGAAGATAGACAAGATGATCAAACATTGTCATTCAATACTAACTTCAAATCGGTTTTATCTGATCACGTAACTTTAGATGCAGGTATTAATTATAGACGTGTGCATTCTAGCAATTACAAAAAAGCAACAGACTTATTAGGAGGACAATATTATTTAGATATCGATACTTATCAAAAGTTAGGTAAACAAGATAGTGATTTGAATAATCCTAATCGCGTTATTACTACAGGAGATAAATTTGGATATAACTACACTGTTGACTCTAACGTAATAGATGTATTTACTCAATTTAACTTTGATTACGATAAATTTGATTTCTATATAGCACAAAAAATAGGTTATACATCTTATGAGAGAGATGGAAAGTATAGAAATGCTGTATATTCTGAAAATTCTTATGGTAAAAGTGGTTTAGTTGATTTTAATAATTATGGTTTTAAAGGAGGAGTAGTTTATCACTTAACAGGACGTCATGCGTTCGGAGTGAATGCTGCTTATTATAATCAAGCACCATCTATTAGAAACACTTTTTCTAATGCTAGAGTAAACAACTTAGTAACGAAAGATCTTACTAATGAAGATATTTTTAGTGTAGATGGTAGTTATATTGTTAGAACACCAAAGTTAAAAGCTCGTGTTTCAGGATATTTATCTGAAATCAAGAATAGTACTCAAGTAAACTTCTACTATGCTGATGGTATTGGTATTGTTGATGAGAATGGAGATTTCTTATCTAGTACTGGAGGTGCTTTTGTATCAGAAATTTTAACAGGAGTAAATAAGCGTAATATGGGTGTAGAGATTGGTGCTGAATATCAATTAACACAAACATTAAAAGCTACTGCTGCTGCAACAATCGGTCAGTCTATTTATACTAATAATCCTACATTGCGTCTGAATTCTGATAACGTAGCAAAAACATTTGATTACGGGACATCATACATGAAAGATTATAGAGTAGCTAATGGACCGCAAACAGCTCTTTCTCTAGGTTTAGAATATAGAGCTCCTGCTTACTGGTGGGTTGGTGCGAATATTAACTATATGGATAGAGCATATACTAATATCTCTGCGCTTAGAAGAACTGAGAACTTCGTGACGGATCCTTCTACTGGACAGCCTTTCGCTGATTTAACAGAAGATAAATTGAGATCTGTATTAAAACAAGAACAATTACCAGACTTCACTGTTCTAAATATTACAGGAGGTAAATCTTGGAGAATGCCAAATAGAAATATTATCGGTTTCTTCGCTAGTGTAAATAACGTGTTTAATAAGCACTATAAAACAGGTGGATTCGAACAAGCAAGAAATGCAAACTATCAACGTGAGAGTTTAAATACTCAAAGTGGAACAAACACTTTTGCCAATAAATACTGGTATGCGTATGGCCGTAATTTCTTTGTGAACGTTTATTACAACTTCTAAATCCTATTTAAGATGAAAACATTATTTAAATCATTATTATATTTTTCATTCGCTGGACTTATCCTTACAGGATGTGCTAAGAATGACGACTTTTCTGTTCCTCCAATTAATTGTGATGAACCAAATATTGCTGTTAATCAAACTATTGATAATCTATATTCTACGATAAAAGAAGGTAAAGATGTAAATCTTTATACTAAAGATGAAACGATATCAGGTATAGTTGTATCTAGTGATAAATCAGGTAACTTCTACCAACAGTTATATATTGTTGATGAAAATACACAAACTCCTGTTACTTTAAAAGTAGATATTAAAGGAGGTTTTGCTTTATACCCTGTAGGATCTAAAGTATTTATGAAACTTAATGGTACTTATATCCAAAATAGTTTTGGAATGATTACTATTGGTGGAGGTATTTACACATCAGGTACAGGTAATAAATATCCAGATGTTGTTACAGGTACTAAATTGAGAAACTCTCTATATAGATCTTGTGTGGTTAAGACAGGGGATGACTTTAATAAGTATATTAATGTTGTTACTTTAGAGCAACTAAAAACAGATAAAACTCTTTACGGAAAATTAATCAGAATTAGCGAGGTACAGTTTGATAGAGCTGTCGTGGGTAAAACATACTATGATGAAAAAGATCCTGGTAATGATGCTCAAGGGTATACCTTAAGAAAAATGGTTGATAAAAAAGGTAATTCTTTAGTTGTTAGAACTGGTAAATATTCTAACGGATTTAAAGACCAAATTGCTTCAGATAAGAGTGGTACTATCACTGGTATTGTAAGTGAATATAACAAAACGCTTCAGTTCTATCCAAGAACGATGGAAGACATGGCTTTAGATAAACCTGCATTTGAAGGAGAAACTGAAGAGACACTTCCACAACATGAAATCAAACTGACAGGAGTGTTAGCTTGGTTAGGTGGAGATTTTAAAGATTTTAATGCTTTTATGGGAACTCTTGATGAATATCAAGGAGTCAAGTTAAAAGACTACGCAAAAGAAGCAAAAGGTCAAGGATGGGAAAGTACAGATGCATTAGCTATAAAAGGAAAACCAGCTGCAAATGATTTCGTGTTTACAGTTATTGATAATAAAGTACCAGCAGATGCAGAATCAATTACTTTCTTATTAAAAGGTAAAGCTACTGGAGGTAAATCAATTTCGATTAACCTTTATAACGAGGATGGTTCTAAGTATGATACAGCTTTTAACCTTGGAATTGTTGGAGCAGATGATATTACTCTAGATAAAGCTGTTATTGATGCGAATAATAAGTATTTGAATAATTATAATGGTTCTATTAATACTAGAGGACGTTGGATTAAAGTTACCTTAAATCTTAAAGGCATTAAGTATAATACTTCTGCTAAAGGTAAATTCTTTGCTTTTAAAGTTGGTACAGGTGGGGAATATGATATATTAGTAGATGAGTTTAGAGTTGTTGGAGGTAAAGATGGAGGTACTGATCCTGAAGTTCCTACTGGAGACCTACCTGAAGCTAAAACACTTTCAGAAGATTTTGAAAAAGAATTTACTAAAGAAGATAGAGCTGGTAGCTATGACGTTAAAGAGTTAGATTTTGCAATTGGTAAATGGGCTTTCTCTGATGGGGGTGTGTTTTCAGATGTAAGTGATTTAAAGTCTTCTGGAAAACAATCTGTAAGATTTAGAGGAAATGATAAAGCTGAAGCTTTCATTGAATCTAAGTTTGTTGTTACAGGATTGAAAAAAGTAGAATTTAAATTTGGAGGAACTAAGTTCAATGAATCTACTGATGCAGATAAAGAGTATGCTGTAGAATTATTCTATTCAATAGATGGAGGAAAAACTTGGAAATCTAGTGGTAAAAAAATTGGTAAGAAAGAAGAGTTAGCTCTTGTTTCTTTTGATATTACTGCAAAAGCAACGGATAAAGTATCAATTAAAATACAAAATGTTTCTTTTACAAGAAGCTCAAAAAATAGACTTAGAATCAACATTGATGATATTAAGTTTATCAAGTAATTAGATTTATTACTATAAAAATTAAAAAGCTCGGCATCGCCGAGCTTTTTTTATGCTGTTAAGTCAAATTAAATTACAGAAAAAAGTTTTTAATTACTAGTTATTCGCTTGTTCAACACTGTCACAAAACCTCTTCAATAGCTCTTCAACAAAAGGCGCTCTATGTAGAGTAATTTTGGAGAAGTGTTGGATAGATGTTGAAAGTTCGAAAATAGGGATTTATATCTAGTAAAAATTTATGTATTTAAAACATCTTATCTATGATCTCCTGTCCATAGACTAAAGATACTTCTTCTACAAAAGATTGAAAGCTAAAGCTTGCTTCTTCGTTAGCGTTATCTGAGATTGTACGGATAACGATAAATGGAATGTCAAATTCATAACACACCTGTGCTACTGCTGCACCTTCCATTTCTACACATAATACTTCTGGCAATTGTACTTGTAGGTTATTCTTTTGTTCAGATGTTGAAAAGAATTGATCTCCACTTGCTATAGTTCCATAGTGCAGTTTAGGCGTGGTGATATTAAATTTGGCCAACTCAGATACACTGATTAGTTGGTGTAAATTCTCTAACCCGAACATCAACTCTATGTGGTTAAGCGTCTCTTTTGACCATTGATCATCTGTATCAAAGTATGTTTTGCCTAATAGAGGTATTTCGAATTTAGGTCTTAAAGGTGAAGCATCCATATCATATTGTACCAAATTCTTTGCTACTACTACATCACCTACTTTTACATTAGGGTGTATTGCTCCTGCTACTCCTATAAAGGCTATACTATCTACCTTAAACTCTAAAATAAGAGTTGCTACTGTTGCAGCTGCAGCTACTTTTCCAATACGCGAGTAGACTACCACTACTTTTTGGTTGTTGATGTAACCTTCATAGTAAGTACGGTTGCCTATCTTTTGTTCAGTTTTATCTTTTAGCTGCGAGATTATTCCATTTACCTCTTGTGGTATAGCACCTAATATTCCTATCGTTTTATATGATGTCATAATTGAATTGATATTTGATGGTTCAAAATTACGAAAATAAAGGCAACCTATATTTGATTTATAATTTGCTCCCTATATCTAGGTCTGAGGAATGAGAGAGGTATGCGTTGAACATTTCTTGCTGAAAACAGCCTCTATGGCTAGTATATCTCATAGATAGGACAATGAATCCGCACTTGGTAGCAAGAGAGATTGTGTTTCATTTTGGTTATTATGAAAAAATAGTATTTAGTGATAGGCAGGTATGTTTGGTTGCATTTATTTTTATATCTTGTAAAATACAAGGTCAAATAGATTGAAATAAACAGTGTAAATATTGTCAAATTACGATTTAGTACATGGTAGTGGTATGCTGTGTAGTCTATTTTAAATAAGATATTTAGAGAAAATAGGTTGTGAAAATCTTGTGTAATAAAAAATTATTTAAGAGAGATGTAAAAATAGTATCTTTACAGCGAGTAAATAAATGCGATAATTCCCAAACGGGATTCAATATATAAAAATAAATAGATGGCTTGTACAAATTGTTCAACAGATAAAGATAGTAGTGGGCTTCCGAAGGGATGCCAGAATAAAGGAACGTGCGGTACAGATGGCTGTAATAAATTAGCAGTTTTCGATTGGTTGTCAAATATGGTTTATCCTACTGGCACTGAGATATATGATATAGTAGAGGTTCGTTTTAAGAACGGTAGAAAAGATTTTTATCGATACCCAAAAGAGATTAGTATCTCGATGGGAGATATTGTGGCTACGGAGTCTTCTCCAGGACATGATATCGGTATCGTATCATTAGTGGGAGAACTAGTGAAGGTGCAGATGAAGAAGAAAAAAGCTGATCCAAATGGGGAGGTTTTAAAGATATATCGCAAAGCGACTCAAAAAGATATAGATATCTGGCAAGAAGCTCGTAATAGAGAGGAAAAAGTTAAAGTTAAAGCACGTGAGATGGCTATTGCTTTAAAGCTGGAGATGAAGATTTCGGATGTAGAGTTTCAAGGTGATGCTTCTAAAGCAACTTTTTATTATACAGCAAGTGAGCGTGTTGATTTTAGACAATTGATTAAAGACTTTGCACGTGAGTTTAGCATCCGTATCGAGATGAAGCAGGTAGGTTTCCGTCAGGAGGCTGCTCGTTTAGGAGGAATTGGCTCATGTGGACGCGAATTATGTTGTTCTACCTGGTTAACAGATTTTAGAAGTGTGAATACTTCTGCTGCTCGTTATCAACAACTTTCATTAAATCCACAGAAGTTAGCAGGTCAATGTGGTAAGCTGAAGTGTTGTTTGAACTTTGAATTAGATACTTATCTAGAGGCATTAAAGGATATGCCTGATTCGGATACAAAATTAATGACTGTAAAAGGATTAGCGATATGTCAGAAGATAGATATCTTTAAAGGGCAGATGTGGTTTGCTTATATTAACAACTCTGCGAACTGGTATGTGTTGTCAACAGAGATGGTGAAAGAAATTCTTGCATTGAATAAAAAAGATCAAAAAGGGGAGGACTTAGAAAGTTATATGCTTGAAATAGAATCGGATGATATTGATTTTAACAATGCGTCTGAGCAAGATAGTGTAACTCGATTCGATCAACCTAAACGCAAGAAAAAACCTACTCGAAATAAGAAAAAAGAGGCTCCTATAAAAGGAGGTCAAGATCCTCAGGCACCTGTAGTGAGAAAAGAACGTCCTGTTAATAATGAGAACAAATCGCGACAAGGTAAACCTGGTGAACGAGATACTCAGAATAGACAACAAGTACGTAATCGCAATAAAAACAGACAAGAAGGAACTCCAGAAGGGAATGATACTGCAGTGAAGCAGACTTCTATTGGTGAATCTAAGAATGTACGTAAAGAGTATAAAGGGGGGACTCAAGGAGAGAATAGCGAACCTAGAGAAAACAAAACTCAAAGAGAACCTAGAGAAAATAAGGGGACTAAAGGGCCTAGAGAAAATAAAGCACCTAGAGAGAATAAAGGTGGACAAAAAGAGGGGACAAAGACAGTAGATGGAATTGCTGAAGGAGGAGATACTCCTAAAGCAAAACATCACAAAAAGCGCCCAAATAGGAATAAGAATTTTAAGAAAGATAATAGTAATAATAGTGACAATGCTAATACAGAGAATTAGTCGTTATCTAATTGTACTTAGTTTTATTATATTTTCAATTTCATCTTGCCAAGAAGATAGCAAAATGTTATTTGATCAATATCAGGAAACTACTGGGACATGGGATAAGAAGGATGTAAAGACGTTCGTATATGACGTGCAAGACACTGTTCAACGTCATAATCTTTTTATGAATTTAAGAGTTAATAAGAGTTATCCTTATAGTAACTTATTTGTTATTTTTAAGATACATCAACCTAATTCTGATATTCTAATAGATACTTTACAGTTTCAGATGGCAAAACCAGATGGTACATTATTAGGTAATAGTTTTTCGGATGTAAAAGAGAGTAAATTAGAGTTGAAGGAAGGTTATGTTTTTCCTGAAGCAGGTAGCTATAAGTTCTCTGTAGAACAAGTGGTAAGAGAATTGGGAGAGGTAGAAGGAGTTAATTCTTTAAAGGGAGTTTCAGAAGTGGGATTTCGTATAGAGAAACAATAAAAAAGATTTTAGAAGTATTAAACGCTTTATGAGTTCAAACAACAACAAAGAAACAAAGAAACAAGGAGTTAAAGGGCCGAAGAATTATTTAAAAATATTTTGGTTAGGTTTCCTTGGTTTTGTCGCAGCAGTTATTTTCTTTTTCCTATGTGCTTCTTGGGGAGTTTTTGGTCAGATGCCAACATTTGATGATTTAGAAAACCCTGCAAGTAATGTAGCCACAGAGATTATTTCATCAGATGGAAAAACGATAGGGAAGTTTTATTTAGAGAACCGTGTACCGATTAAATATGAAGATTTACCAGATTATTTAGTTAATGCCCTTATTTCTACAGAAGATGAACGCTTTAAAGAGCATTCAGGTATAGATGCACGTGGTACGTTACGTGCGATTACTTCGGTTGGTAGTAGTGGAGGTGCGAGTACTATTACACAACAGTTAGCTAAACTATTATTTCACGGTGAGGGATCTAGGAGCTTACCAAAGCGTATTACACAGAAAGCAAAAGAATGGGTTATAGCTGTTAAATTAGAAAGACAATACACAAAAGAAGAGATTCTAACAATGTATTTAAATAAAGCTGACTTCGTTAATAACGCAGTTGGTATTCGTTCTGCTACTCGTATTTATATGGGTAAAGAACCAAAAGATTTAACTATAGATGAAGCAGCAATGTTCGTTGGGATGTTACAGAACCCTGCTTATTTTAATCCTGTTCGTCGTCCAGAGTTAGTTGAGAAGAGACGTAATGTAGTATTACACCAAATGGCTCGTAATGGACATATTACACAAGAGGAAAGTGAGAAGTTACAAAAGAAACCATTAGCACTACATTTTACTCCTGAAAGCCACAGAGAGGGGATAGCAACATATTTCCGTGAGTACTTACGTGATTATATGCGTCGTTGGGTGAAAGAGAATCCTAAGAAGGATGGGTCTACCTATGATATCTATCGCGATGGATTGAAAATATATGTATCTATAGACTCTCGTATGCAGAAGTATGGAGAAGAGGCTGTAGAAGCTCACATCGCTAATCTACAGGAAGAGTTCTTTATCGATCAAAAGAATAATAAAATGGCACCATTCTATAAGATTAACCAAGGAGAGGTTGATAATATTATGATGCGTGCGATGAAGACTTCTGAGAGATGGAGACAGATGAGTGAACAAGGGAAGTCTGAGAAAGATATTATCAAGTCATTCGATGTGAAGACAGAGATGCGTATATTTAGTTGGAAAGGAGATAGAGATACTATTATGACACCTAAGGACTCTATACGTTACTATAAACACTTCTTACAAGCAGGTATGATGGCTATGGAGCCACAAACGGGACATATCAAAGCTTGGGTTGGAGGAATTAACTACAAGCACTTCCAGTATGATCACGTTGGACAAGGAGCAAGACAAGTTGGATCTACTTTCAAGCCTTTCGTTTATGCGACAGCTATAGAGCAACTACATTATTCACCTTGTGATTCTATTATTGATTCACCATTCACTATGCCTAAAGGTAGATATGGAATTTCTAAAGATTGGAGTCCACAGAACTCTAACCGTTCTTATAGAGGTATCATGACACTTAAGCAAGCATTGGCAGGATCTGTTAATACGATTACAGCTAAGTTAATGGATAAGGTAGGGCCTAAGGCAGTAGTGGATATGTGTAGAGATTTAGGTATATCAGCAGATGTACCACAGAGTCCTGCTATTGCATTAGGAGCTGTAGATATTACAGTAAGTGATATGGTGGCTGCATACAGTACCTTTGCTAACCAAGGTATCTATGTCAAACCGACTTTTATAACAAGAATAGCGGATAAGAATGGAGTTGTATTATTTAATGCTGTTCCAGAGACTAAGGATGTAGTGAGTAAGGATGTAGCTTACGCTATCATTAAGTTATTAGAAGGGGTTACTGAATCTGGGTCTGGTGTTAGATTACGTACTACTTGGCAAGGAGCAGGATATAAGCGTGTGACTGGTCACCCTTATAAATTCACTAACCCTATTGCAGGTAAGACGGGTACGAGTCAGAATAACAGTGATGGATGGTTTATCGGTATGGTACCTAACTTAGCTACAGGTATATGGGTAGGAAATGACGATAGAGCAGCTCATTTTAGATCTATGACTTATGGACAAGGAGCTACGTTAGCACTCCCTATTTGGGGTATCTTTATGAATAAGTGTTATGCTGATAAGGGACTGAGTATTTCTAAAGGAGGATTCCCGATACCAGAGCATTTATCTATCAGAGTAGACTGTACTAGGATAGTGCAACCAGAGACAGATGATGTCACTGAAGGAGCATTAGATACAGAAGAATTTGATTTTTAATGATGATATATAAAACGCCTTTTTTTAAAGGCGTTTTTTTTTGTATTTTTAGAAACATATTACTAAACCAAAGAATTATGATAAATAAAAAAGTAGCTAATGTAAAAGAGGCATTGGCAGATATAAAAAATGATATGACTATCATGCTAGGAGGATTTGGGTTATGTGGTATACCTGAAAATAGTATAGCAGAATTAGTCGATATGAATGTGACGGGGTTAACTTGTATTTCTAACAATGCTGGTGTAGATAATTTCGGATTGGGATTATTGTTGCAAAAGCGCCAAATTAAGAAGATGATATCATCTTATGTAGGAGAGAACGCAGAGTTTGAACGCCAGATGTTATCGGGAGAGCTTGATGTAGAACTTACACCGCAAGGAACATTAGCAGAGAAGTGTAGAGCAGCACAGATGGGGATACCAGGTTTTTATACACCAGCAGGGTATGGTACAGAAGTAGCAGAAGGAAAAGAAGTGAGAGAATTCCATGGTAAACCGCATATATTAGAATTGGCATTTGAAGCTGATTTTGCCATTGTTAAAGCATGGAAAGGTGATGAAGCAGGGAACTTGATATTTAAGGGTACAGCGCGTAATTTTAATGCATGTATGGCTGGAGCGGCTAAGGTGACTATAGCAGAAGTAGAAGAACTAGTGCCAGCAGGACAGCTAGATCCTAATGAGATTCACATACCTGGAATATTTGTCAAACGTATATTCCAAGGAGAGAAGTATGAGAAGCGAATTGAGCAACGCACAGTTCGCACTAAGAATTAATCACCATTTTAAACTTAAATTATGTTAGATAAAGTAGGAATTGCAAAGCGTATAGCGATGGAAGTTAAAGATGGCTTCTATGTGAATTTAGGTATAGGTATCCCAACATTAGTTGCTAATTACGTTCCTGAAGGTATGAATGTGGAGTTTCAGAGTGAGAATGGTATTTTAGGAATGGGACCTTTCCCATTCGAAGGAGAGGAAGATCCTGATTTGATAAATGCTGGAAAGCAAACGATCACAAGTTTACCAGGGGCTTCTTTCTTTGACTCTGCTACTAGTTTTGGTATGATACGTGGACAACATGTAGATTTAACTATTCTAGGAGCTATGGAAGTGTCAGAACATGGTGATATAGCTAACTGGAAGATACCAGGTAAGATGGTCAAGGGAATGGGAGGAGCTATGGACTTAGTTGCATCTGCAGAAAACATTATTGTAGCAATGATGCATGTAAATAAAGCAGGTGAATCAAAGATATTAAAACAGTGTAGTTTACCACTAACAGGAGTTAAGTGCGTTAAAAAGATAGTAACTGAGTTAGCAGTGATGGAAGTAATAGATAAAGGTATTAAACTTTTAGAACGTGCACCTGGGGTTACAGTAGAAGACATTATAAAAGCAACAGAAGTAACTTTGATCATCGAGGGAGATATACCAGAGATGAGTTTATAAAAACTGATTAAAAGAGCTCCTAAGAGCTCTTTTTTATTTAAATAGCAGTCGAGTGAAGTTGTAAATGAGTATTTTTATATAAAAAAATAGTATGAATAAGTTTATAAATTATCCTTTATATCTAAAGATAACTTGTGTACTCTTGAGTATTGTGGTGTTTAGTTATATAGCCATATTGTTAGAGAATATTTTTGTTCCCTTGTTTTTAGGGCTATTGGTAGCCTCTTTGCTAGTTCCCTTTAGTCAGTTTTTAGAGAATAAGTTTAAATTCTCTAGAGGAGTTTCATCTATTATAGTAGTGTTAATAGCTCTTTCTGTTTTAGTTGGAGTATTGTTTTTAATAGGGATGCAATTAACACATTTAGAAGATGAATGGCCAGCTTTTCAGAACCAGCTGATGGACAGTGTAGGCGTTGTACAAGAATGGGTGTATACTAAATTTGGTATCGCAAAGGAACATCAGATGAATTATATAGAATCAGCAGCATCTAACTCTCTAAAGACAGGAACAGATATTTTAGGAGCGGCTATGAGTTCCATTTCTACATTGCTAATGTTTATAGTATTTACCTTTTTGTATTCAGTATTTCTACTAATTTATAGAGGACATTTAGTGCGATTTATCATGATGTTATTTCCAGATCAGCATAGAATTAAGGTATTAGATACAGTAAATGCTATTCAACACATGGTTAAGAAGTATCTTGTGGGGTTATTATTACAGATGATTATTGTTAGTACACTTGCTTTAGTAGCATTTGCTATTCTTGATATTAAATATTCTTTAATGTTAGCTGTTATAACAGGTATACTTAATGTGTTGCCGTATGTAGGTATTCTTATTGCTTTAATAGTTACGATGTTAATTACTTTTGCAACTGCGACAGGAGCTAAAGTTGCTTTTGTATTACTTGCTTTTGTTATTATTCATGCAATTGATGGTAATATAGTCATGCCAAAGATTGTTGGATCTAAAGTTAAAGTAAATTCTTTAGTTGTAATTATTGGGCTTATTCTTGGAGAAATGGCTTGGGGAATCTCTGGTATGTTACTCGCTATACCTACTTTAGCAATTATAAAGATAGTTTGTGATAGAGTTGAAAGTTTAAGACCTTGGGGATATTTACTTGGAGAAGAAAGAACTCCTAAAGAGATCATAGTAGAAGAGGAAATCAAAGAAGATTTAGAATAAAAGAATAGGCTATCTCACGAGATAGCCTATTCTTTTTATTTTTTAGATTTATACACAAAAAAAGGAACTTTTAAGTGTTTAGCTAAGTGCTGTGTTATACTTTTAGAAATAATGTTTTCTATGAAAGTCTTATTTCGTTTAATGGTTGCTACCATATCTACAGGTTCATGTTCTATGAAATCTAGTAAAGTTTTTTCTATATTTTCGGCATTAAATAAATGAAAACTTAAAGGAGCATCTTTGTATTTTTCCTTCCATTTTGTATACACCTCTTCACAAGAAGTACATCCTTTTTGTTTTACGTGAACTAATTTTACTTGAGCACCGTTCTTTTCTGCACCTTTAATAATATCATCTAAAGTAGCTTCTTCTTCTAATTCGAATCTAGAGGTAAAGATGATATTCTTTAGTTCTCTAAAGTGAGCTTCCTTCGGAACACTTAACACAGGTATATCTACTTTAGATATTGTATTAATTGTATTAGAACCTAGTATTTTCTTGTGAAAACTAGAATTGGCACCATCAGTACCCATTACTAAGAAATCAATTTCATTCTCTTCGATTGCATGAAGTATTTCTGGAACTAACAGTCCTTCCTTTACTTTAAATAGAACTTCTACATGTTCTAGATTTAGTTCCTTTCTCATATCAATAAGCTTAGGACTATTTGCGTGTAGTTGCTCTAATTTCTCGAAAGAAGTTTTTCTAAGAACATTTTCAACTAAATGTGGACTAATACCTCCTGAAATTACAGGTGGATCGTATACATGTAATACATATAGTTCAGAATCTCTATAATCAGCTAATTGTAAGGCATATTTAAATGCGTTATTAGCAGTCTCTGAATAGTCTGTAGGGAATAATATCTTTTTCATAATATGGTGCTTTCATCTAGCATACAAGGTAGTAAAAAAAATGATGAGTATTTATTTTTATCTCATTAGAAATTATCTTACAATTCTGTTACCTATGTGTGATTAACATTGACACTTATTTAGAGTATTAGCTTTATTTTGCCTAAAATTTGTATGATAACTTAGCCGCTTCGGTAATCTTATTTCCGTTAATTTTTTTATAAAATGCACTGTTGTTATCACCTAAGGGAGGTAGAGTCAACCCATGTTTATTCGCTTCTTGATTGTAATAATCAAATCTATTCTTATACTTTGGAGACACTATATTATAGATAGTATTACCTGTAAAACCTTGTTCTATGATAGCACTAGAAAACGCAATGATATCATCTAGATGAATCATGTTGATAGGTAGTTCAGGGTTGTCTAATAATTCTTTTCTGACGATATAATCAACAGGCTTTCTGTCCTCACTGAACAAACCGCCTAATCGCAAAATACAAGTATTTATATTTGCTTCATTTAGTAAGACATCTTCTGCTTCTCTGATTTGGATCGCTGTAGACTCATTGGAAAAAATATTGTTTTCTTCTATTATTTCTTCTTTTTGTGGAGCATAAACAGACACAGAACTCATCATGATAACATTCTTTATGTTGTGTTTATGTATGTATGGAATAAGCTTTTTAAAGTTGTCAGAGTAAGTTGGATGTACTTCTCCTCTTATAGGAGGAATGGTGATTATCAATAGATCTGCATTACCAATAAAAGGGTCTAGAAATTGAATGTTATCCTCATATAGGTTAATGTGATAAGGTTTGATAAGGTGTTCCTCTAGTATATTCATTTTTGCAAGAGTAGTAGTGGATCCTTTGACTTGATATCCTTTTTTTATTAGATTTTCAGCTAATGGTGTACCTAACCACCCGCTGCCTAGTATGCTTATATGTTTCATATTTAGAGAAGTAAATTTTAAAATAGTTATAAAAATAATCAATTCCTTTGTAAGGATAAATTTATCTACGGATATTTGGTCAACAAAAACAAACAACATGAAGAAATTACTATTTCCCCTATTAACTATAGGATTGTGTCTAACAATGCCCAATATGTTGATTGCTCAAGATATACAGAAGCAATTAGTGATTGAGAATAGAGTTAATGACACTAAACAGTTTGATAAGCCCTATGTTATCTTGATTTCAATAGATGGTTTTAGATATGACTATATCGAGAAATATGGAACCAAGTTTTTAGAGAAGCTTGGAAGAGAAGGTGTGAGAGCTGAATCTATGCAGCCTTCTTATCCTTCTGTAACTTTTCCTAATCACTATACTATAGCTACAGGATTGTATCCTTCACACCATGGGTTAGTTGGTAATAATATATATGACCCAAAGATTGAAGAGAGATATTCATTAAGGAACTACAAGGCTGTGCATGATCCAGCATGGTATGGTGGTACTCCTTTATGGGTATTAGCAGAACAACAAGGAATGTTGAGTGCATGTTATTATTGGCCAGGATCAGAAGCCCCTATTAAGGGAACTTTACCATCGTATTATTATGCTTACTCTGAGAAGTTTGATATGGATGGACGTATTAATGAAGTGGTGAATTGGTTGACATTACCAGAAGAAAAGAGACCACACTTTATTACATTCTATTTACCAGAAGTTGACCATGCAGGACATAGTTTTGGACCTGATGCTAAGGAAACAGAGGAGGCAGTACATTATGCTGACCAATCAATAGAGAAGTTAGTGTCGGCTGTAGATAAGTTGAATTTACCTGTTAATTATGTAATTGTTTCAGATCATGGAATGCTTACTTTAGATCAAAATACACTATTGAGTTTTCCATTAAAGCTAAAAGGAGATGAGATGAAGTTGGCTAGTAACGGAACTTATATCAGTGCATTCATTAATGATAAAAAAGAGATAAATAAATACTATAAGAAGATCAAGAAGGCGAGCAATCCTAAATATATGAAAGTATATAAGACAGAGGACTTACCTAAAGAGTTTAATTTTAGTAAAGAGCACGATCGATTTGGAAGAATTGGTGATATCGTTGTGACTGCTGAAGCTCCATACTATTTTACTAACAGAAAATTAGCAGGGAGTCACGGTTTTGATCCAAATTCGGTTAAGGAGATGCATGCTATATTTTTAGCTAAGGGTCCACAGTTCCAGTCAGGAAAAACAATAGGTACATTTGAGAATATAGATGTATATCCTGTTATAGCTAAGATATTAGGTTTAGAGATTACAGAAGAAATAGATGGTACAGATAAAGTAGCAAAAGAAGTATTAGTGAAATAGATTTCATTGACTATATAGAAATAAAAAGGCTTGTAGAGTATATCTACAAGCCTTTTTATTTGTGTTTTAACTCAGATTCCGCGATAGACATATAAACAAAGTAATTATACAAAATAGGTCTGAATTAGTGAGTAAAGCATACTATAGTATGGTTTAAGAACTAATGAAAGAGATATGAAGTAGAATTACTTTGTAGTATTTGGCTAATGCGGAATCTGGGTTTAAGATACTAACTTAGAATTGGTATCCGAACCCTAGGTTTAAGTATATATTGTGCATAGAGAATGAGATAGCGTCAAAATCACTATTTAATACTCCATTAAATCCGTATGTTAACTCTCCTAATAAGAAGAAATTGTTGTTTAGCTTCCATTCAGCTCCTACTTGTGTACCCCATTGGAATTTGCGTACTTCTTTAGAGAAGTCATAAGGAGCACTACTGTCGTCCTCAAATGTTAGTTTAGGCCCGTTAGGAGTATTTTGTCTTAAATACCCATTCGTAACATATCCATCAAATGTTTTGTCAATTAAAGCTGAGAAATATAAACCTCCGTAGATATTCCAATTGTCATTGATTTTGTAAACAACATTAACAGGAACAGTTAGATAAGTGTTTTTTACTTTAGTTTTAACATCTCCAGTGAAGTAACCTCTTACTTTAGAATTATCCTGTATAATCTCAGTTAAATATTCTTTTACATTTGCTTTGGTTGTCATTCCTTTTCCTTCAAAACGCAGACCTAAGCGAACTCCCCATTGTTTATCATCAGTTAACCATTTTGTAGCATTGGCTTCTAAGCCTAATTGTAATCCTGGGTTATAACTATTGATTTTTCTTATCTCTTTAGGCAATCCTAAAGGAGCAGAACCTCCAATACTGAAATGAGCTCTTACTTGGTAATCCATATTTTGTGTAAAAAACTCTTTGAACTCATTTGTTTCTTGTGTTGTTTCTATTGTATTTGTCTGTTTTTCTTGAGCATTTGTTGTTATAATTGCACCTATAGATAATACAATACTATATATGATTTTTTTCATTGTATGTTTAATTTTAGTTTAGAGAATGCTTATTATTTGTCATAGTTAAGTTTCACCTCATCAATGTAAAGTGCACTTCCTACAGCTCCATTAAACCTATCTCCCTCAACGCTTGATGAAAATACGATTGTTATCATATAGTTGTTTTCTGGATCAAAAGTTTTGCCTGGTAATACTATAAATGGTATTTCGAAGCTTGTCCAATCATTTGCTTCTAATCTTTGTTTATCACTTAATCGTGCCATAGCTACCATTCTTGGATCTTGGAAACTGTGGTTTCCACCTAAATACTCTTTGCTAGAATCACTGCCTTTTTCAAAGATAATAGCATAAGCATCCCATCCGTCTTTAGTATAGTTGGATCCATCTGTACTATTAACTTTAAAATTATCACCTGCCTTATATTTATAATATCCAGTTAGAGATAACGGCATATTAAGTTTTTGTCCATAAGGGATACCAAATTTAGTGGAATTTATTGGAGGGAAAGTAAAATCAAATACTCCTAAATATAGGTTTCCTGCTGCAAGAGGAGTCTTCATTAACTCTCCTAATCCACCAGTACTTCGAGTCACCATTTTTACCCCTTTTCCTTGGTAACCATTAGTGATAGAAAAAGTAGGATAAACTTCAGGTGATAGCTCTTGACCATCCTCTAGTAATGTTTCTGCTAACATATTGTAACCTAGGTTCCCACTTGCCCAATCGTATTTTTCTTCTCCTGTAGGCAATTTTTCATAGAATTCGTGATAGATTCCTTCTGGTCCATCTGTAATTTCAGTCTTTACATTTTCAAAGCTGTACGCACTGATAAAAGTATTATTGATAAAACTAACATTATAAACTTTCTTAAAAAGACCATCACTTGATGTAATAGTATATTTTACAGCACCATTAGAGAAATCTTGAGTAGTTCCGTTAGCTGGTTCTATTGTCGCTCCTTCTGTTAATTGAAAAGTTGGTGCAAATGTTCTTTTCTTGATATCTGAATGTAAAAGGAAGAACACTTTGTTATTTGTTATAGTTGGAGTCATAGATAGATATTCTTTAGCTCCTTCTATAGTCGCCTCTGTAATATCTGTTTCTCTACCGATCGCCTCATCTTTGATACAAGACGAGAAGGTTATCCCTATCATTGTCAGTAGGGTGAAAAATAAGTAATTTATTTTCATGGAGTTTCGTGTTTTGTTATTTATGTTTAGGTTTAAACTTAATATTGACTTAACATATAAGTCAATAAAGTAATCTACAAAGGTACTGATTATACTCTAAATGGGCGTTTCCTTATAGAAGCGTTAAGATTGTGACAGTACCGTAAACAGCAGGTTGTATAATCAACCTTTTTTGTTTTTTAGAACTGATTTTCTTGCTCATTTGAATAAAAACAGGCGTACACTTTGCTGTTATGTTAAATGGCATTGAAATAAAAAAGGGCAATCAATCCGATTGCCCTTGTGAGTTTAGTATATATTTAACGTTAGAAGGTATATCCAAAGCCTATGTTAGCGTAGATATTATACATTTTAAAAGAGATTGCATCAAAGTTATTTTTAAATACCCCATTCAACCCCCAGTTAAGATCTGTGAATAACCGAAAGTGTGTATTTAGTTTATATTCTCCTCCTAACTGTATTCCATACTGAAATCTGTTTAAGTCGTTGGAAAAATCATAATCTCCTTTTGAATCTCCTTCAAATTCGACAGGAGTTCCTATTGGTGTTCCTTCCCTTAATATTCCATCATATACATATCCAGTAAAATCTTTATCAATTAAACCCGAAAAATATAAACCACCATAAGTATTCCAATTACTTGAGATATTATAGATGGCTAATATAGGAAACGTAATATATGAATTTTTCATAGTTGTTTTTACATTTCCAGTGAAGTATCCTTTTGTTTGTTTACCGTCTCCTCCATCTATCTGTGTATAGTAATTTTTTACACGTGCATCAGTTTTCATTCCCCTTCCTTCCATGCGTAATCCAGTTCGGACTCCCCACTTATGTTCATCTGTAAACCATTTAGTTACATTTAGTTCTAATCCTAGTTGTAGCGTAGGGTTATAGCTATTTATTTCTCGTATTTGTGCAGGCATTCCTAATGGAGTAGCACCACCAATGCTAAACTGACCTCTCAATTGATATTCCATATTATCCTTAAAGAATGTTTTAAATCCTATGGAATCATTTTCTTGGGCTACTAGGCTTACACTTATCAGTATAGCAATGCAAGATATATATCTATTTAGGTTACTCATCTTAGTTTTTATTATCTTGTTCATATACTAATTCTATTTCATCAACTAATAACGTACTACCTACTGCTCCTTTAAAATCTGCTCCGTCTATACTAGAGGTCATTACAATGGCTAAGACATAATCTTTCGTCTTATCATAGGTTTTACCAGGGAGTAATTTAAAAGGTACATTGAACTCTGTCCACAGTGTAGTTTCTTTTCTGTCTTTTTCATCTATACGCGCTATTGCAATATTTCTAGGATCTTTAAAGTTGTGATCTCCATACTGGAAATTATCCTTTTTTCGGGACTCAAATAGGATAGCATAGATATCAAATGAATCTTTTGCTCCGACAACCTCATTATAGTTTTTGTCAGTTACCACTTTACCTGCCTCGTATTTAAAGACACCACGTAGACTTGTTGGTAGTTCACCAGTGTATGGGAGCCCGAAACGAGTAGACTTTAATGTGTTTAACATATTTAGCTTGAACTGACCTAAGAATAAGTTTCCTGCAGCAATGGGGTTCCCCGTAGCCGCGGCAAAATCTGCTGTATATACTGTTTGCATCTTGACAGCTAATCCTCCTCTTCTCCCAGGAGTTATTGTTGTAGGATAGCCTTCTGGAGGAGTTTTACCTGCTACAGTTGCGTATCCTTGATTACCACTGTCCCAATCATATATTTTGTCCCCATTCGAGCCTATTTCAAAGAATTTGTAGTATCTGTTCTTATCTACTAATTCGGCGTTGTTGAATGTATATAATGTACTAAGCTCATCACTAGTGAAACTTACAGTATACGTTTTTTTCCATCTGTGATCTTGAGCTGTTATCACTACTTCTTTACTATTTGTAAAGTTTTGCGTTGTACCATTTGGAGGATCCATTGTAGCATTAGGCGAAATGATGAAAAAGGGAGTTTGCTTCTCTAGATCTACATTTGCTTTAACTCTAAATTCGATTGAAGTATTTGTGATTATTGGATCAGTCTTTAGGAACTCACTTGGTATGTAAGCTTCTAATATATCTGCATTAGTGTCTAGTTCTTCATCTTTTATACATGAAGTCGCTAATAAGTGAATCAGCAGTAAACAAGATTGAATGTATTGTTTCATATAAGTTTTTTAAAAAAAGGTCTGTACAATATCCTTGCCACAAGTATTTTAAGTATTCATCTGATAATTGTAAAACAAACATTATTTAGAAATAAGAATAGTTTGGATTATTGTATTGGCACGTGTTAAAAGTATAAATATTGTTTCAATATTTTTTATATGGATACGCTGAATTTTGTATTTTACGGCAGATATTCATTATAAAAAAAGTGAGCATCCATATGGATGCTCACTACTTATATGATTTAGATTATTTTAGTGCTCTTGTTTGATATAGATCAGTACGTCTGTCTTTTTTGATTCGCACACTACCATGCTCATGTAACTCTTTAAGTAAGTCAACATCAACATCTACTATAAGTGTCATCTCTGTATTAGGTGTAGCTTCTGCTTTTACTCCATTTGTAGGGAAAGCAAAGTCAGAAGGAGTCAATACAGCGGCTTGAGCAAACTGTATGTCCATGTTATTTACTTTAGGTAAGTTACCTACACATCCTGCTATAGCTACATAACACTCATTTTCGATGGCTCTAGCGGCAGCACAGTTTCTTACACGTGTATATCCATTTTGGGTATCTGTCAAAAACGGAACGAATAGAATATCCATTCCTTGATCTGCTAGTAATCTAGAAAGTTCCGGAAACTCTACATCATAGCATATCATGATACCTATTTTACCACAATCTGTATCGAAGGTCTGAATTTTAGAACCTCCTTTCATTCCCCAGTAGTGAACTTCATTTGGCGTGATATGTATTTTAGAATACATTTCGTAAGTACCATCTCGTTTACATAAAAAACCAACGTTATAGAGTGTTCCATCTACCATGTAAGGCATGCTACCTGTAATGATATTTATATTATAAGAAATTGCAAATTCTTGAAACTTTTTGCGAATAGAGTCTGTGTACCTTGCCAACTCACGAATAGCATCAGCTTCTGATAAGTGATTATAGTCTGCCATCAGAGGAGCGGTAAACAACTCGGGAAACATAGCGAAATCACTTTCATAGTCTGATACTGCATTAATAAAGAATTCGGCTTGGTCAAAAAATTCTTGCAAATCGTTAAGTGGTCTCATTTGCCACTGTATAAGACCTAATCTTATAACGCTTTTTTTAGCATTGATTAACTGTACGTCTTTTTCATAATATATGTTGTTCCATTCTAGAAGAACAGCATATTCTTTAGAACTAGTATCTCCTTCTAGATAATGACGCATTAAACGCACCATGTGAAAGTCATTTGCCATTTGGAATGACATCACAGGGTCGTGAATTTCTTTCATCCTAACCTTGTCTAGATATTGCTTAGGAGTTAGTTCATCAGCATATTTTGAATACTTAGGAATACGTCCAGCGAATACTATTGATTTTAGGTTTAGTTGTTCACACATTTCTTTACGTGCATCATATAGCCTTCTTCCTAATCGCAGTCCTCTATATTTAGGATGGATAAAAACGTCTATACCATACAGTACATTTCCTTCTGGATTATGTGTGCTAAAAGTAGAGTAACCAGTAATTTGTTCATAAGTATGGGCACCCATCGCTTGTTTTTCATCGATGATAAGTGATAAGGCTGATCCCACTACTACACCGTCTACGAGTACTACTAATTGCCCCTCAGGAAACACTTCTAATAATTGTTCTATTTCTTCCTTATTCCAGTACTGATCTTCTAATTCTTGATAAGATTCGAGCATTGATTTCTTTAACTCTAAATAGTCATCAATCAATAGGTTTCTTAATTCTACTTTATTAATAGTAGCTTCCATAATGAGTTTTTTGTTTGCAATTTACGAATAAAAGAAAACAAAGTAAATCGAAATCTTGGTTTAATATTCAAATAAATGTTAAAATATGGAGTTGTTTTTGATGTTGTGTTTAGGGAATAGATTTATCTGTAACAATTTATTAACTATTAAAAACAAGACTTATGAGTTCGTTAAAAAACAAAGTACAATTGATAGGAAGAGTTGGTCAAGCTCCTGTTATAAAAGTGTATGACTCTAAAAAAAGAGAGCCTCTTTTTCTATAGCCATTAATGATGTATATTATAATGATGCTGGAGAACGGGTTGAGGCCTGTGATTGGCATAATATTACTGTTTGGGGAAAACTTGCGGATATTGTTGAAAAGTTTGTTGATAAAGGGAAGGAGGTTGCTGTTGAAGGTAAATTAGTTAATCGTAGTTTTGAAGACAAAGAAGGTAATCAGCGCTATGTTACCGAAATTGCTGTTTCAGAATTAGTTTTTCTAGGCAGTAAGTAAAGTTTTATTATTTCTGTTGTCGCTCAATATCCTTGTAGATACTGAGCGACTTTTTTTTGGTAGTTAGTTGATAAAGTTAGTTATTCGCCATAGGTTGTTGTCTTTTTTAAAAAATCAGTACCTTGGCTCAAGGTAATTAAATCATTAATAGAGTGGATAAGATATTAGTTATTGAAGACGATGTCCGTGTGGCTGAGCTGCTTCAGCGTAGTTTAGAAGAACAGAATTTCGAAGTAGATCTTGCTTATGACGGATATTTAGGAAAGAAATTAGCATTACAGAAGAAATATGATTTAATCATAACGGATGTAATCTTGCCTAAGATAAACGGAATAGATTTATGTAAAGTGATTAAAGAAACACTTCCTCAAACACCTATTATTATGCTTACTGCACTTGGAACTACAGATGATAAAGTGGAAGGATTCGATGCAGGTGCAGATGATTATCTAGTCAAACCTTTTGAACTTAGAGAGCTTTATGTACGTATCAGAGCTTTGTTAAAGCGATTTGAAAATAGTAATTTGGCGGATGTGACGGTATTAAAATATTCTGATTTAGCCTTAGACCTGAAAGAAAAGGTCTTTAAGCGAGGTGATATAGAGATACACTTGACCCCTAAAGAGTTTAACCTTCTTCAATACATGATGGAAAATCCTGAGCGTGTACTGTCTCGTACAGAGATTTCGGAGAAAGTATGGGATACACATTTCGATACTGGAACAAATTTTATAGATGTATATATTAACTATCTGCGTAAGAAGATAGAGACAGATCCTTTAAACAAAGTTATTCATACCAAGTCAGGTATGGGATTCATACTGAAGAGTAATGAGAATTAAGACTAGACTTACCTTATTGTTTACGTTACTAGTGGCATCTATATTATTAGTATTTGCTGTAGTAGTGTATTGGTCATCGTCTAAGAATAGGGAAGTTGAATTTTTTGAGGAGTTAGAGAAAGAAGCAATTACTAAAGCAAAATTATACTTGGAAACAGAGATAAAGTCTTCTACTCTCCACAAGATATACAAGTATAATAATGAGGTGATTAATGAAGTACAGATTGCAGTGTACGATTATGATTTTAATTTATTATATCATGATGCCGAAGAAGTTGATAGTGTGAAAGAAACCAAAGAAATGATTGATCAAATTGCTTCCCAGGGACGTGTTCATCTATTTCAAGACGATTGGCAAGTGATAGGTATTGTGTATAATAGTGGTGATAAAGATTATGTAATTACAGCTATTGCTCTTGATCAATATGGTTATACAAAATTGCATAATTTATTTTTGACTATTTTAGTGTTGAGTATAATATCTTTAATTGTTATTTATTTTGTCGGTAGTTTCTTTGCAGAGCGTGTTTTACGCCCATTGAAACTTATGAATGAAGAAATTAATAATATCACGGCTACTAATTTAGATTTGCGTGTAAGCACAGATCTAAATCAAGACGAATTAAGCCGTTTAGGGAATACATTTAATACGATGTTAGACCGACTAGAGCAGTCTTTTGATTCGCAGAAGCAGTTCGTGTCGAATATTTCACATGAGCTACGCACTCCATTAGCAGCCGTGATTGCAGAGTTAGAATTATCACTGTCTAAGGAGCAGAACACAGCTAGTTATATCAGAACGATAGAGAATGCTCTATCCGATGCTAAGAAGTTGGTTCGGCTATCGAATAGTTTATTAGACTTTGCAAAGGCGAGTTATGATCCTACCGAAATTGTATTCAAACCTACTAGAATAGATGAGGTGATATTAGATGCCTGTCAGAAGATACAGAGAGGCAATGCTGGATATACTTTCAGCTTTATGATAGATGAAGAGATAGACAGCGAAGAACTAGTGACGGTACGAGCAAACCCTTATTTACTCGAAGTAGCGATTATTAACTTACTAGAGAATGCATGTAAGTACTCCGATAATCATCATGGTAAGGTGAGTATTTCTAATCTGAATAATGCTGTAGTGATTAAGATAGCAGATGAAGGATTAGGAATGAGTACTGAGGATCTGGATGGGATCTTTAAACCATTCTTTAGAGGTGAGAATGGAAAACACTTAGAAGGGAATGGTATCGGACTCTCATTGACCAAGAAAGTTATTGACTTACATAAAGGTACTATTACAGTCACTTCAGAGATAAATAAAGGTACAGAGTTTGCTATAACCTTATAGTACAACCAAATAATAGTAGAGAGCACTCCTAGTAGGGGTGCTTTTTTTTGTGGTGTTGTTTCTCATTATTATTAGAAATTAGAAGGAGTTTTAATCTTGTTGAATGTCTTTTTTTTCCTTTTTGGATAGGGTTGGTCGGCATGTGGTCGGCTAGTGATGGGCATTTGGTCGGCTTATAAGTACCAAAAATAGCCCATCACTAGCCTATCATATCTGTATCATTAGGCAATCAAGTGAACTTAAACCCAGATTCGCATTAGCCAAATTCTACAAAGCAATTCTCCTTCATATCTCTTTCATTAGTGAGTAAACCATACTATGCTTTACTCACTAATTCAGACCTATTTTGTATAATTACTTTTCATTTATATGTCTATCGCTGATTCTGGCTTAAAACGAAATAATGTCAAGCAGAGTGATGATTTTATTGCTTTTGGGACACTATGTGTGGATATTCTAATAGGATTCTAATTTTTTTCTAAAAGCTTTCTAATAGCCTCTAGGACGTGTAATACCTACTTTTGCCAAGTCAAAAAAATAATAAGAGATGGAGACAGAGTCCAGTTTAGTAGAACGAGAATGTTAAACCTTCTTTCTGAAAGTACATAATAACAATGTAGCTCAGGAAGAGCAAAAAATAGTTATTATGTTAATTTCAGTATTTATAGGAAGATTAGTGCTTGCCTTTATATTAGGTGCATTAATCGGAGCAGAAAGACAAGTAAGACAAAAAAGTGCAGGCTTAAGAACGAATACTTTAGTAAGTATCGGAGCAGCAGGATTTGTCTTAATGGCATACACTATCGGCGATGAAGCTGTAGGTAGAGTAGCCTCTTATGTAGTGAGTGGAATTGGATTTTTAGGTGCGGGTGTAATTATGAAAGACGGATTTAGTATCCGTGGGTTGAATACAGCTGCTACGATTTGGTGTTCTGCATCAGTTGGATCTATGTGTGCTGTAGGGTTATGGATGGAAGCAATGGCAATGGCAATATTAATCTTAGTAGCTCATTTATCATTAAGACCATTAGGGGCTATCATAAATAAGCTTTCGTTTGAAACGGAAGCCGACTCAGCGGAGGCGCATTATGAAATTATTGTGGGATGTAAAGAACAAGTAGAAAATCACATCAGAGTGATGGTATTAGAGAATTTACGTTCTCAGAAAGATTTGCAATTGCGTTCTTTAAAGAGTACAGATAATGGTAATCCTGCTTTTTCTTATCTCAAATTTGAGATACTAGCTATGGGAAAGAAAGATGATGTTTTAGAGCAGATTACTAGTAAGGTGTCTTTGGAATATGGGGTATCAGAAGTAACATGGGAGCTTACTTCTTATTAATTTTTAAAATTTGAGAGGTATGAAAATGCAAAATAGAGATTTAAAAAATCTACAGAAGATAGCTATCGATATGAGTAGTATGGATAAGATAACGATGATGATGCCTGTGATAAAGAAAATGCCTGTAATAGATATTAGTGAAATACTTGGCAGAGTAGCTAATGATGATTTGGTTCTTGTGTTTAATGAGTTTACAAAAGAAGAACAAGGAGAGATTTTTGCAGAGTTTCCGTTAGTGAAGCAGCTGGGGTTCTTTCAGAGAGTGAGTAAGAAGTTATTCGCTAGAATATTCGAAGAGATGCCATCAGATGCTAGAGCCGATCTATTTCAATTGATGACGCAGCAAGAACAAGTTGATCTATTGCCTTATTTAAATAAGAATATCAAGGAGAACGTACTATCATTGAGTTCTTACCCAGCAGATACAGCAGGAGGAATTATGATTACTGACTTTGCTACAGTATCTAAGAGTATGACCTGTTTTGAAGCAATACAGCAAGTGCGTAAAGACTCGCCTTCTAAAAAGACAATTTACTATGTATATGTTGTAAATGAGGACAAGACATTAGTTGGTTTTATTACGTTGAAGGATTTGATTATAGCAGAGCCAGATGTATTAGTAGAAGATGAGTTACACACAGAGTTTGTATTCGGATACCTTAGTGATACAAGTGAATCTGTCGCTAAGAAAATAGACAAATATCAATTAGTAGCCCTGCCGATTATTAATGATAAGAAACAGCTCGTAGGGATAGTGACTCATGATGAGGCATTAGACGTGATACAGGCTGAGCATACTGAAGATATGGAGCGATTCATGGGGATAATTAGCAATAATGAAGAATTAGATTATAACCAGACGTCGATATTTGGCCATTTTAAGAAAAGAGTATTTTGGTTAGTCACATTAGCTGTAATAGGAATAGGTGCTGGTATGATAATATACAGCTATGAAGCAACATTGATGCAATTAATGATCTTAGCTTTATATATGCCAATGGTCGCTTCTACAGGAGGTAATGCAGGAAGTCAGTCGGCAACAGTCGTGATAAGATCACTAGCGCTTGGTCAGATAACGATACAGTCCTGGCTTAAGGTGTTGTGGAAAGAGACTAGAATAGCCTTAATGCTTTCTGTTTTTTTAGGACTTGTAGCTTTTGCTATTGTTGTGTTTCTAAATTATGGAACAGAGATTCCTATAGATTATTCTTTAGTTTCGATAGGTGGGGTTATAGCCTTGGCTTTGTCTCTTCAAATTATAACCTCTACCGTTATAGGGGCTTTACTGCCAATTATAGTTCGCCGATTTAAGGGTGATCCTGCAGTAGCAGCTAGTCCTGCTATTACGACAATAGTAGATATTACTGGTTTACTGATTTACTTCGCTTTAGCGACTAAATTCTTTAACCTAGAATAGATAAGAGGAGTTTGGCTAGAGATTAGATTAGGATGTGATTTTTCTAGCATGGTTATTGTATTTATTAACATAAATTATTTAGATAAGGATGCGAAAACTTCGTTGGAGATGTGATTTATCAGCAGAAGGATAATGATTGTTATATTAAATCATTATAAAAAAATGTATAAGATGTATTAAATTAGGTAACTTTAAAGGAATTTAAGTTAAACCTAATAGACAAGTAATAAGAATTAGTAATAAAAATATATACATAATGGCTAAAACATTAAAACTAGCAGGTATTTTAGGAGTTAGCGTATTATTAAGCTATTGTTCTGAAAAGAAAGAACAATCTACAGATAGTGCACAGTTCACAGTGGAGAATCATATAGTCTCTTTAACTGAAAACTCTAATCTAAAGGACAGAATAAAAACGAGTAAGGTGTCTGAAGAAGACTTTACTTTTGATCTAGTTACTGCAGGGATAGTTAAGGCTATTCCCAACCATTATGCAGAAATTGCATCTCCTTTCTCAGGAAGAATAGTTAAATCATATATCAAATTAGGACAGAAAGTAAGTGAGAATACACCGTTATTTGATGTGTCATCGCCAGATTACTTTGAGGCTCAAAAGGGATATTTTGATTCCAAACAAGAGTTTAAACAAGCGGCTCTTAACCTAAAGCGTCAGGAAGACTTATTAGCTAATGGCGTAGGAGTTAGACAAGAGTTTGAAGAGTCACAAACAGAATATTCTATTGCCAAAGCGTCTTATGATAATGCTATCGCAGCACTTAAGATATATAGCGTAGATGCTAGATCATTAGTATTAGGTCAGGCTCTAACAGTGCGCTCTCCTATAGCTGGAGAGATATTAGAGAATAACTTGGTTATCGGACAGTTTATCAGTGATGAAGCTGAGCCAGTAATTAAGATTGCTTCACTAGGTAAGATCTGGATAGTTGGTAAAATCAAGGAGAAAGATATTAAGCATTTAGAGAAACTTAATAAAGTACAAGTAGAGTTAGCAGCATATCCAGATGCTCCACTTACTGGGACAATCTATCATATTAACGATTTTGTGGATGAGGAGACCCGTAGTATAGATGTCCTTATCGAGGTAGATAATGATAAAAGAATCCTTAAGCCAGGCATGTATGTGAACGTGCGTTTTATTGATCAACCACAACAAGTAATTTTGATACCATCGCGAGCGGTGTTACAAGGAGAAGATACTTCATTCGTATTCGTCAAAGCAGGTGAGAATAAGTACAAAAAGAAAAGTGTAGTTATCGGTGGAGTCTCTGGAGAGAAGACTGTAATCCTATCAGGATTAGATAGAACTGATGAAGTAGTGAGTGAGGGAGGTATTTACTTACCACAAGCTCTTTAATCATTAACAACAATACAATGAAGAAAGGTATAATAGATACAGCTATTCACAAAAGATGGCTTGTAGCAGCGTTGTTCGCTTTGCTATGTATATTTGGATATTATTCTTGGAAACAATTATCAATTGAAGCATATCCAGACATTGCAGATGTTACTTCACAGGTAGTAACTCAAGTGCCAGGACTGGCAGCAGAAGAAATAGAATTACAGATTACCATACCGATAGAACGCGCCTTAAATGGAATGCCAGGGATGCACGTAATGCGTAGTAACAGTACGTTCGGACTGTCTATGATCACTATCGTGTTTGCTGATGGAGTAGATGACTACTTCGCTCGTCAACGTATCCAAGAGCGATTAAATGATGTAGAGTTACCATACGATGCAGCACCAGAGTTAGATCCACTTACTTCGCCTATCGGAGAGGTGTACAGATATATCATAGAAGGGGATGGATACAGTCTAAGAGAATTGACAGACTTACAGAACTTCGTGATTATTCCTAAACTTAATCAAGTGCCAGGGGTAGCTGAGGTGACTAACTTCGGAGGGATTACTACTCAGTTTCAAATCGAGTTAGATCCACATAAATTAGAACAATATGGACTGTCGCTTAGTGATGTGACAGAAACAATTGAAGAGAATAACGTTAATGCAGGAGGTAGCGTTCTTACTAGAGGAGACTTAGGTTATGTAGTGAGAGGTATCGGGTTGATTAAAGACCTTGAGGATCTAGGTAAGATCGTAGTGAAAGCAGAGGATGGTATACCAGTATTCTTAAATGATTTAGGTCGATTAAAGTATGGTAACGTAGAGCGCAAAGGTGTTCTAGGGTTTACAGATAGAGAAAGAGATTATTCTGATAGTATAGAAGGAATTGTTTTGTTACTAAAACACGAGAATCCATCTGTAGTATTAGAGAAAATACACAAATATGTTGATGAACTAAACAATGGAATATTACCAGAAGGAGTTAGAATACATACATTTCTAGATCGTACAGATTTAGTAGATACGACTTTACATACTGTATCGTGGACATTAATAGAAGGGATTAGCTTAGTAATCATTGTATTAATTGTATTCTTAGGTAACTGGAGGGGTGCGTTGTTGGTTGCTATTACTATTCCTATTTCGTTATTGTTTGCATTTATTATGATGCACTTTACAGATATACCAGCTAACTTACTTTCATTAGGAGCTATAGACTTCGGTATTATCGTGGACGGAGCCATTGTGATGATGGAGTCCATATTAAAGAAGAGGGAGGACAATCCTGAGGAAGAGTTAAAAGAAAAGTCTATTGCACAAAGAACGAAAGAGGTGGCAAAGCCTATCTTCTTTGCAACCTTGATTATCATTACAGCATATTTACCCTTATTTGCATTTGAACGTGTAGAGAAGAAGCTGTTTACGCCAATGGCATTTACAGTAGGATATGCTTTGATAGGTGCATTATTAGTAGCCTTGATATTGATACCAGGTCTTGCGTATGCGGTGTATAGAAAACCTAGAAAGATATACCACAACAAGTGGTTAGAGAAGCTAACTAGTCTATACCACAACAGAATTATCAAAATAGTTAATAAACCAAAGCAAGTATTCATTCCACTTTTAGTTGTTTTAGCGATAACAGTAGGGTTGTCAATGAAGGTAGGTAAAGACTTCTTACCCCCTTTAGATGAAGGTTCTATCTGGCTTCAAGTGACGCTACCTCCTGGTATATCACTAGAGAAATCAAAAGAGATGAGTGATACGTTACGTGCGAGAACTATGAAGTATGATGAGGTAACCTATATTATGGTTCAGTCAGGTCGTAATGACGATGGTACTGACCCATTCACTCCATCACATTTCGAATGCTCGGTAGGTATTAAGCCATATAAAGAATGGCCTAGAGGTAAGACTAAAGATGACTTAATCGAAGAGTTAGCTGCGGAATATGAATCTATACCAGGATTTACAGTAGGATTTGCACAGCCGATGATCGATGGGGTTATGGATAAGATATCGGGTGCACATAGTGAGCTAGTAGTTAAAGTGTATGGAGAAGATTTTCACGAGACTAGACGTATAGCTAATGAAGTATTAGGTACACTGCGTACAGTAGATGGAGCAGTGGATTTAGCTATCGATCAAGAGCCACCATTACCACAGTTACAGATACACGCTAATAGAGACAAGATTGCCCAATATGGACTTAATGTATCTGACGTAGCAGAGCTTATCGAAGTAGCAATTGGTGGTAAGGCTATCTCACAAATATTCATTGGTAATAAGGTTTATGATATTAGTGCTAGATATACAGAAGAGAGTAGAAATACTCCTGAGAAGATAGCCAACTTAATGTTGACATCTAGTACAGGTGCTAAGATTCCGTTATCTCAGGTAGCTGATGTGAAGACCAGTACAGGAGAGAGTACGATCACTCGTGAGATGAATAGACGTCACCTAACTGTAAAGTTAAATGTGCGTAATAGAGACTTAGCGTCATTATTAAAAGAAGCACAACAAAAGATAGAAAGTGATATATCTTATGATCACGAGAAGTTTCACATCGAATGGGGAGGACAGTTTGAGAATCAAAATAGAGCTTATAGCCGTCTAGCAGTTATTGTTCCATTGACATTGTGTTTAATGTTTGTGTTATTGTATGGTGCATTCGGACAGTTTAGACAAGCTGGATTACTGATGATTGTTGTTCCATTAGCTTTATTCGGAGGTATGTTAGCCTTGAATATTAGAGGAATGTCATTAAACGTATCTTCTGCAGTAGGCTTTATTGCCTTATTTGGAGTTGCGATACAGAATGGGGTGATTATGATATCCCATATCAATGATCTCCGTCGAAAGGGAACAGCACTTAAAGATGCTGTGCTTACAGGAGCAGAACAGCGATTTAGACCCGTACTAATGACTGCGACAGTAGCTGTGTTAGGTTTATTCCCTGCATCATTAGCGACTGGAATAGGTTCTGATGTTCAGAGACCATTAGCAACAGTTATTGTATATGGACTGTTATTTGCGACTGTACTAACACTGTTTGTATTGCCTGCTTTATATTATATGGTAGAACGCAAATGGGGTAATGACAACGATTTTGTAAAGAGTGAAATGGACGAAGAAAATTAGTATTGGATATGAATGTTATTAAAAAATATATACTAGTAGGATTATTATCTGTATTCTGTAATGGGGTTGTGTTCGCACAGCTCCATACAGAGGAAGTTGATGGTAAAACGGTGTTGACATATAAAGAATTTCTTCATAAGATGTCAATGAATAACTTAGGTTATGCTGCCGCTAAATACAATATAGATATTGCGGAAGCTGAGGTACAGGCTGCTAAAGTATTCCCTGATCCGGAGCTTAGTTTTGGTTGGTTTGATAACCAACAGAAGCGTATGCAGATGGGATATGGTTTTGAGGCGGAGTTATCATGGGATCTAGAATTAGGAGGAAAGCGTAAAGCTAGAAAGAACTTAGCAGCAGATCAAAAGGTATTAGCTGAATTAGAGCTTCAAGAGTTCTTCCAAACGCTACGTGCAGAGTCGACTATCTTGTTTTTAGAATCAATGCAAAATAAGATGCTATATGATATACACAAAGATTCTTATGAGTCTATGAGACAAGTAGCGAAGTCTGATAGTATCCGATATAATCTAGGTCAGATTAGTAAAGTAGATGCTATACAAAGTAACTTAGAAGCTAAGTCTATGTATAATGAGCTTCAGGATGCCAATGATACTTGGGAAAATAGCTTGATAGAGATTAGAAATATCATTAGTACACAACGCAATGATACTATCTATTTGCCAAAAGGAGAGTTTAATAAGTTCGATAGACTATTTAATCTGGAAGAGTTAATCACTACAGCGCAAAATAATAGAGCTGACTTCTTAGTGGCTAGACAGAATAAAGTAGTAGCTAGTAAGCAAGTGACTTTAGCTAAGGCAGAGCGAGTTATAGACTTAGGACTTAATTTCGGTGTAGAGAACAATTCATTTGTAAAGAATGCCATTGCTCCAACACCTGGAAACACTGTAGTGAAAGCAGGATTCTCTGTGCCTCTTAAGTTCTCTAATCGAAAAGAAGCAGGATTAAAAACGGCTCTTTATGAAGAACGTCAAGCTCACTTAGAGTACGATCTAATAGAGTTAGAACTAGAGAAAGAGATTACTCAAGCATATAGAAACTATCTAACGAAACAAAAGCAAATCAACCGATTTGAGAAAGGGATGTTAGATGAGGCAAAACAAGTGTTTGAGGGAATTAAGTATAGTTACCAAAGAGGGGCTAGTAGTTTATTAGAAGTATTAGATGCTCAACGTACTTATAACGAAACACAATTAGCATATGCAGAAACTTTATTTGGTTATGCATCATCGTTAGTAGAGTTAGAGAATGCAGTGGGTATTTGGGATATTGATTTTTAAGAAATAGAAGTATGAGAAACTTAATATTAAGTGTTTGTTCAGTGATAGTAGTATGTGGTACTGCATTAGCACAAGATGTCAATCACGATTTAAAAGGAAATACTACTTTTAGTGTAAAAGGAGGTTGGATACAGTCTACGCTTAAAGGTGATGACCTAGAGTATCTAGCGATAGATGGTAAAATAAGTAAACGCAATAATTTCTTCGTAGGAGTAAGTGTAGATAATAGTTTAAGTAAACACTTCGGTTTAAAACATGAGTTGTTTTACCAGCAGTATGGAGGTCGTTTTGATAGAGAGTTAGAAGATGATGTAACATTAGATGCAAAACTTCAGATGAATAGTATTCGTCTTAATCCTATCAGTGCAGTGTTTAAGACTGGCGGATTACAAGTATATGCAGGTCCGTATGTGAATATGTTAGTGTATTCTTCACTTACAGCAGTAGATGAAGAGGGCAATAAGTATAAAGATCACGGTATCTTCGGTAGCATTGATGATGATCAAGAAGATGGACAGTACTTACAAAAGATGGACTATGGGATAGTAGCTGGTGCAGAGTATCAGTTTGACTGTGGGTTCTTAGTAGGAGCAAGTTATAGCAGAGGGTTTGCTAGTATTTTTGACAACTCTAATACATTTGGATTAGAAGAGAATGCAGGTGGGAATGACTTAAAGATATATAACCAAAGCTTTAATGTCTTCGTGGGATATAGATTCTAAGTGAATAGATTATTTTATAAGTGTAAGAGAAAAGAGGCTGTCTGATTAGACAGCCTCTTTTCGTTATACCTTAAATCTGGAGATAACGTTTAAACGAGAATGAATTATACAAAATAGAACGATATTAGATTAAAGCGTACTGTGGTGTGGTTTTGGAGCTAATTGAAGCTATGTAAAGTAGAATTTATTCGTAGTAAATGGTAGTTGCAGATTTAAGGTTATAATAGTATACCTCTTATTTCAGACAGTTTAGTGATAGCCGTGAAGTTAGGATGCACAATCTCGTGATCTATATGCTCGTGCAGCCAAGTTGTGTGAAAAGGGACGTGTACTGCGTGCCCCCCTAATTCTAGTACAGGAAGAACATCCGATCTTAGTGAGTTACCTATCATGATAAACTCTTCAGGTTTGATATCAAGGCGTCCTAGGAGCTTCTGATAATCTAGTTCTTCTTTGTCGGTCATTACTTCGATGTGATGGAAGTAAGAGCCTAAGCCTGATTTGTGAAGCTTTCTGTGTTGATCTTTAAGATCACCCTTAGTAGCGACTACTAGTTTATATTTTCCTTTAAGTTCTTTCAAAACATCTTCTACTTCATCTATAAGCTCGACTGGTTTAGTTAATAGATCTTTCCCAATAGAGATAATTCTAGTTATTACTTTGTGACTTACAGTGCCTTTAGATATTATCTCTGCAGCTTCTATCATGGATAAGGTAAAGCCTTTAATCCCATACCCATAAAGAGGTAGGTTATCTATTTGAGTTTTGAATAATATCTGTGAGATACTTTGGTGTGTTAGGTAATCCTCCATTAAGACACAGAATTGTTTCTCTGCATCATTAAAGTAAGGTTCATTTACCCATAGGGTATCATCTGCATCAAAAGCAACTACTTTAAAGGGTTTCATAAGTCATATTATTTTAAGATATGTGTCGTAAATATACGTTTTATCCCTTTTGATATCTATGCTATTGTAATAAAGTTGTATATAAATTGTGTTTTTTATATGTTAAGTACTTATTAAATTAAAATTAATAAATCTTTAAATAGTCTTTGCATTTATACATAATATGTGAATAATATACCTTCTAAATATTGATTTTTATGTTAATTTATTTATTATATATTCTTTATTATGTTTGTTTATTTAATATATTTTATTATTTTTTATTGTAATTATATGATATGTGTTTGTTTATATTATTTTTTTTATATTTTTGGCAATGCTAAAATAATCTTAAAAGGATGTTTATGAAATTAAAACTTTACTTAACGTTTTCTATGCTTGTTTTAACAAGTGTAGTTTTTGCGCAAGCAAAAAAGGCAATTACAGGAAGTGTGAAGGACACAGATGGTTTGCCTTTAATAGGAGCGACAATTGTTCTTGAAGGTACAGATTTTGGTACTAGTGCCGATGATAACGGTATTTTTACTATTAATGCTGGAGAGGGAGATGTTCTTGTCGTTTCTTATGTGTTTTATGAGACACAAAAAATTAGAATAACATCAAAGTCACATTATGATGTAAAATTAAAAGAAGATAGTCAAATACTAGATGACGTAGTAGTGGTAGCTTATGGTACTGCAACTAAAGAGTCTGTAACTGGTGCTATAGCAGTGGTAGATAGTAACGAAATCACCAAAAGACCAGGCTCAAGTGCTTTAGGAGCATTAGAAGGAGCTGCTCCAGGTATCCGTGTAAACAATACTTCTGGTCAACCAGGTTCAGATCCAACTATTCGTATTCGTGGATTTTCATCTTTAACTTCAAATAGTCCATTATTAGTTGTAGATGGTATTGCATTTGAAGGAAATATTTCAGATTTAAACTCTAATGACATAGAAAGTATGTCTGTTTTAAAAGATGCTTCTGCTTCAACATTATATGGTAATAGAGCATCTAATGGAGTTGTTATTATTACTACAAAAAAAGCCTCTAAAGGTAAAGGTTTCTTTGGAGTAAGTTTAAAACAAGGGCTTTTTACTAGAGGGGCTGCAGAATACGATAAACTTGGTCCTAATGAGTTTATGGAGACTATGTGGAAAGCTAATAGGAATTCACTATTAGCAAATAATAGTTTAGCAGACGCAAATAGAAAAGCATCAGCAACACTAATACCAGATTATTTGTTAACTAATATTTATAATCTGCCAGGCGAGCAATTATTTGATGATAATGGAAAGATAGTTCCTAATGCTCAAATTTTACCAGGTTATGCAGGGGATCTAGATTGGTTTAAACCTATTGAAAGAACAGGGATGTACCAAGATATTAATATGAATGGACGAGTTGCTAATGAAAAAGGAGGAGCGTATTTCTCAGGAGGTTTTTTAAATAATGAAAGTTATTTGAAACATAGTGATTTTAAGCGTTTTAATTTTAGAGTTAATGCAGATTACCAGGTAAATAAGGCTATAAAAGTTGGAGCTAACGTTGCAAGTTCACATCAAGAATCAAGTGGATTATCAGCTTCTATGGATGATAATAGTACTATTGCAAATCCATTTTATTTCGCACGTAATATCGCACCTATTTACCCTGTATATGCACATAATCCTCTAAGTGGTGATTTTCTGTATGATGAGCATGGAAATAAGATTTATGATAATGGTGAAACTACACGTAAACAATTACCAGGAAGACATATTGTTTTGGAGACAGAGTTGAATAAACAATCGAGTGTTAGAAACACTATGAACTCTCAAGTTTTTGCAGACTTTAAGTTTTTAGAAGACTTTACTTTTACTGTTAGAGGAGATTTAAGTGTTAGAAATAGTGAGGCAAGAAAATATGATAATGCATTAATTGGAGATGGTGCTCCAAACGGACGCTCTAGAAGAGATATTTATAGAGAAAAAACATATAGCGCACAACAATTATTAAATTGGAATAGAAGTTTTGGGGATCATAACGTTGATGTATTAGTAGGTCATGAGAATTTCAATAATGATTACAGTTATATGTATGGAATGAAAACTAATCAAACATTCGTAGGAATGGATGAGTGGATAAACTTTACAGAAGCAGGTAATATATATGATTATACTGTAAAATATAGAACGGAAGGTTTTTTCTCTAGAGCAAAGTATAACTATGCTAATAAGTATTTTGCTGAAGCGTCATTCCGTAGAGATGGTTCTTCTAAGTTCCATAAAGATAACAGATGGGGTAACTTCTGGTCTTTAGGAGGTAGCTGGATTGTGTCAGCTGAAGATTTCTTCAAAGTTAAACAGATAGATTATTTAAAGCTTAGAGCTTCTTATGGTGAGGTTGGAGCTGATGGTGGAGCTGGTACATATGCTTATCATGCTTTATATGCCTTAGTTAAAAATGGAGGAAAACCTGCGTTATATAAATCTCAAAATGGGAACCCAAATTTACAATGGGAAACATCATCTTCATTCAATATAGGACTTGACGCAAGATTATTTAATCGCGCTAATTTTACTGTTGAATATTTTGATAAAAAATCTCAGAACTTGTTATTTGATTTAACGATGCCATTATCTAATGGTTCAATATCACCAGGAACTGCTGCTTCAACTATTAAGAGTAATATTGGAAGTATTGCAAATAGAGGTATTGAATTGTCTTTTGATGTAGATCTTATTAAGACACCTGATTTCAAATGGAACTTTGGTGCTAATGCTACTTGGTTGACAAATAAAATTACTGAGTTACCTGAGGAAAATCGTAAAAATGGAATTATCAGTGGTGATTTTTTAAGAGTTGAAGGGAAAAGTATTTATGAATTCTATTTAAATGATTTTGTAGGTGTGGATCAAATGACAGGAGATGCATTATATGTTGTTGATGACGTGAAGTATAACGTAAATGGATCAGCACCAGATAAGGATGTAGCTAAAGATTTGTCAGAAATTAACGGAGTGGTGTATACTAAAAATGCTACTTATGCTAAGAAGAGATTTGCAGGAAGTGCAATTCCAAAAATGGAAGGAAGTTTTAATACATCGTTGAGCTATAAGAATTTTTCTTTTTCTGCTTTATTTACATATAGTTTAGGAGCGAAAGTTTATGACTATTCTTACGCAGGTTTAATGTCAGCACCTACTTCTCCAGGAGCTATGCATAAAGATATATTAGGTTCTTGGGATGGAGTACCAGAAGGTATGACAACAACATCTCCTGATCGAATTGATCCAAACGGATTACCAGTTCTTGATTTTACTAGAAGTACATTAAGTAGTGCTCGTTCAACGCGTTTTATGCAGAATGGAGATTATTTAGTTATTAAAAATGTTTCTTTAGCATACGATATCCCAAAAGATGTAGTTAAGAAATTTGGTGTAAGTAATTTATCTTTAACAGCATCTGTTGAAAACTTAGCAACATTTACTAAACTAAAAGGAATGAATTCACAAATGAGTTTTGCAGGTCAAGTAATGAATTCATGGGTACCTCCTAGAACATTTATATTTGGAGTTAATGTTGGGTTCTAGTATTAGAAAGTATAAAGAATTAAATATTTAAAGAGATGAAAATTAAATATATAAAGTACGTATTATTATCTACAGTGTTAACCTTAGGTTCATGTAGTAAAGATTATTTGGATACATTTCCTACTAATGCTACTTCTCCAGAAACTGCATTTAAGACAACTGAAAGTGTAACAATGGCTGTTAATGGTTTAGCAAAACTGATGACAGCTCAACACACTAGTCAAGGTTTTAATGGTGAGGGGACAATCAAATTGTTTTATGGAGAATATTCTGGGAGTAATTTTAGAAGAGATGACAATAGATTGATGAATCAAGTTAATGGTTTAAACATGTCTAATAATGATATTAGTTATAATAATTATCCTTGGCATTATTATTACATGTTAGTGACTAATGCAAATGCAATTATTGCAAATGTTGATGCTGCTAGTGGACCTGAAAATGAAAGAAAATATTTGAAAGCTCAAGCTCTTACTTATCGTGCTTATGCATTTACGATGTTAAATCAGATCTACGGACATCGTTGGCAAGATGCTGAGAAAGGAACTAAAAAAAGTATTATTCTTCGACTACATCCTGATGATCCTAAAGCTATGCCTTTAGCTACTCAGAATGATGTGTATGCACAGATATATAAAGATTTAGATGATGCAATACGCTTGTTTGATGAAAGCAAGTATAAAAGATCTGCAAGTTTAAATTATTTAGTTGATTCTAATGTTTCTCATGCAGTTTATGCAAGGGCTGCATTAATAAAACAGGATTATGCTGTTGCTTTAAGAGAAGCTAGTTTAGCGAGAAAGGGATATAATCTAATGAATGTCAATGCTTATAATGCTGGGTTCGCAAATCCTACATCAGAATGGATATGGAGTAGTTATGGAGCTCTAGAAGAAACTTTATATTTCTATTCTTATCAAGCATATTTAGCGTATAATGCGAGTACTACTGTTGTTAGAACTATGCCAGGACGCATTAGTAAAGAATTTTATGAAACTATTCCTGCAACTGATATTCGCAAAGGCTTGTTTTTAGATCCAACTGGCTATGATCCTAGTACATATACTGCTGTGAGTGGAATTGCAAAAGCTAAGTCTCCTTTGGATCAAGATGCTAGAACACGTTTTCCTGATATTAAATCAAATGCATCTGTTGCTGCTTATATGCAGTTTAAAGTAAAAGCAAATGAGATGCAAGGAGTAGGTCATTTAAATCATTTCCGTTCATCTGAAATGTATTTTATAGAAGCCGAAGCATTACATTTCTTAGGGCGTGATTCTGAAGCTGCAAAATTACTAGAAGAGTTGACAAAAGTATCAGGTAGAGATGCAAGTTATACTTGTTCAAAATCAGGTAAACCTTTGTTTGATGAAATAGTTAAATATAGAGGAATAGAGTTATGGGGAGAAGGTTTTGACTGGTTTGACCTTAAACGTTGGAATCTACCTATTGTTAGAAAAGAGGCTGATAAAGGAGGAAATTATAGTACTGCTTTAGGTGTTACAATTTTACCAACAGAAAATAATAATTGGACTTATGTAATCCCTAGACAAGAATCAGATTATAACCCAAATATATAATTTGGGATAATTCAATTAGTAAAAGAAATTAGTTAGCAAGTAAGACCGTTCATAAAAATGAACGGTCTTTTTGTTTATGGCATTCTAATTAAGAGATAACATACGCTTAATCTTCGAGTTGATTAGATTATATATTTTTGGGCTCTATTGTACGAAATGTTAATGTTGAATATTTTTATGTAATAAATGTTTGTAAAGTAGTTGAGTTTAATAGTTTTGTAAACGAAGACTTTATTAGAGACATATACTAACCTTAATTAAAAAGATGAAAATCAAAACAACCTTATTTGCAGCAGTAGGCTGTATGTTATCATTGTCAGCGATGGCAAGTGGAACATTACCGAAACCAAAACTAGTAGTAGGAGTAGTAGTTGACCAGATGAGATGGGATTACTTATATAAATACTATGATCGTTATTCAGATAATGGTTTCAAGCGTTTATTAAATGAAGGGTTTTCTAGTGAGAATACATATATTGACTATGTTCCAACATATACAGCTATAGGTCATAGTACTATCTATACAGGTAGTGTGCCAGCAATACACGGTATTGCCGGAAATGATTTTATTATGCAGGCGACGGGTGAAAACATGTACTGTACACAAGATGATAACGTAGAAGGTGTTGGTGGAGGAGCTGGTAAGATTGGAAAACAATCTCCAAAGAATTTATTAGTTTCGACTGTAACTGATCAATTGAGATTAGCGACTAACTTCCAATCAAAAGTAGTAGGTATTGCTATTAAAGATAGAGGTGGGATTCTGCCTGCAGGACACTTTGCTAATGCTGCTTATTGGTTGGATGGTACTACAGGTGATTGGATTACAAGTACATATTATATGAACGACCTTCCTAAGTGGGTAAAATCTTTTAACAAGGAGAAATTAGCTGATAAATACTTTAAACAAGGTTGGAGTACATTGTACCCTATCAAGTCGTATGTATTAAGTACAAGTGATGATAATGTATATGAAGAACCTTTTAAAGGGGAAGATAAACCTGTGTTTCCACGTAACTTGGTAAAATTAAAAAAGGATAACGGATATGATTTAATTAAAGCTACTCCATTTGGTAACTCTTTGACACTTGATTTCGCTAAAGCAGCTATAGACAGTGAAGACTTAGGAGCTAACCCTGCAGGAGTAACAGACTTCTTAGCAGTTAGTCTATCTTCTACAGATTATGTGGGACACCAGTTTGCTATTAATTCTATTGAGATAGAGGATACTTATTTAAGATTAGATGCTGATTTAGCAGAGTTTTTAACTTACTTAGATAAGAAGGTAGGTAAAGGTAATTATACTTTCTTCTTAACAGCAGATCACGGAGCTGCTCATAATCCTAAGTACTTCCAAGATATCAAAGGTAATGCAGGATATTTTAATACAAGCGAGGCTAGAAAAATTCTAAATGAAAAACTTGAGAAGAAATTTGCTCAAAAAGATATCATAAAGAGTTTAACTAACTATCAAGTACATCTGAATAATGCTTTGGTAGAGGAGAAAGAATTGGATGAAGAAGATATCAGAGAGTATATCGTGAAAGAGATGAAGAAATTAGAAGGAATTGCTTTTGTGACTGATATGGATGAAGCGGCTACAGCAGCCATTCCTCAGAAAATACGCGAGCGTATCATTAATGGATATAATATTAAGAGAAGCGGAGTTATTCAATATATTTTAGAACCACAATGGTTTAGTGGAAAAAAAGATGGTAAAGGAACAACGCATGGTACTTGGGGGTCTTATGATGCACATATTCCAGCTGTATTTATGGGATGGGGTGTTAAACAAGGTAAAACTACACGTGAAACACATATGACAGATATTGCTCCAACAATAGCTGAAATACTAAAAATAGAGGTTCCTAATGGAAATATCGGAACACCTATTCATGAAGCTATAAATGTAAAATAAATTTATAATCTTGATAGAAATGAAGTCATTCACATATAATTGTGAGTGACTTTTTTTTTAAACTGTAATTTAGATTGAATTTTAATAAAATAGTGTGGGATTTATTTTATAGATTTGAAAAATAGACACAAAAACACTAAAACATGAAAAAAAGGTATTTACTTTTTGGTTTTATTTTTTCTGTAAGTGCTTCGATGCATGCGCAGTATAAAACGATTACTAAAAAAGATGCTAAAGGCTTTACTTATGAATATGTAGAGAACGACCCTTCTAAGACAAGGGTTTATACGTTAAATAATGGCTTGAAAGTTTATTTAGCACAGAATAGTGATGAACCACGAATTCAGACTTATATACCTGTTCGTACAGGGTCTAATAACGATCCTGAAGATAGTACAGGTTTAGCCCATTATCTTGAACACATGCTGTTTAAGGGAACTTCTAAGTTAGGAACAGTTAATTGGAAAGAGGAGAAAGAGTTGATTAAACAGATTTCCGATTTATATGAGCAACATAAAATAGAGAAAGACGCTGAGAAAAAGAAAGCTATCTATAAAAAAATAGATGAGATATCTAAAGTAGCATCTCAATATGCCGTTGCTAATGAATACGATAAGTCAGTAGCCTCTATCGGAGCATCAGGAACAAATGCTCACACATGGTATGATGAAACAGTTTATCAAAATACGATACCTTCAAACGAATTAGAGAAGTTTTTGTTTATTGAAAAAGAGCGCTTTTCGGAGTTAGTACTTCGTTTGTTTCATACTGAACTAGAAGCGGTATATGAGGAGTTTAACAGAGGTCAAGATGATGATAGATGGTCTACAAGTGAAGCAATGATGAAAATGTTGTTTCCTAAATCTCATTATGGAACGCAAACTACTATAGGAACATCTGATCATTTGAAGAATCCTTCTATGGTGGCTATAAATAACTACTTTAATCAATATTATGTGCCGAATAATATGGCTGTAGTATTAGTGGGAGATTTAGAGTTCGAGCCAACGATTAAACTCGTAGATGCTTATTTTGGTACAATGAAAAAAGCAGTTCAACCTACAGAGTATATTGCTAAAGAAGCTCCATTGACAGGTATTCAGGTTAAGGATATTTTTAGTCCTCAGAGTGAAAGAGTTCAAATAGGTTTCCGCTTAGGAGGAATAAAGACCAAAGATGCTATCTATTTAAGTTTGATAGATATGCTGTTAAGCAATGGACAGGCTGGAGTTATTGATTTAGATGTTAATCAAAAGCAAAAAGCTTTGTATGCAGGAAGTTCTCCTATGATTATGAAAGACTATTCAGTACATCAGCTTATCGGTATGCCTAATGAAGGACAGACTGTTGAAGAGGTAAAAGATTTATTACTTGCTCAAATCGATAAGATTAGAAAAGGAGAGTTTGATGATTGGTTACTTGAAGCAGTAGTAAATGAGTTGCGCAAGAATTCAATGAAAGTTTTAGAAAGTAATGATGCAATGGCTTCTGAAATGTACCAGGCTTTCATTCAAGGGCGTACTTGGGAAGAATCAGTATCTGATATCGATAAAATGTCTAAAATCACTAAGCAAGAAATCGTTGACTTCGTTAATGCTAATTATAAAGATAACTATGTTATCGTTTATAAACGCCAAGGGGAGAATAAGGATTTAGTAAGAGTAGAAAATCCAGGAATCACACCAATTGATATCAATAGAGATAGTGAATCTATATTCTACAAAGAGCTTAGTGCAATGAAAGTAAAGGAGATTGCTCCAGCTTTTGTTGATTTCGATGCTTCAATTCAAAAAGAAAAAATAGGTAAAGGAAGTAGTCAGTTGTATTCAATTAAAAATACTACAAATGATTTAGCTACGGTTACTTATATTACTGAGGTAGGTTCTGATAATGACAATAAGTTATCATTAGCGATTAGTTATTTAGATTATTTAGGTACTAGTAAGTATTCAGCAGCTGATATTAAAAAAGAATTTTATAAACTAGGAGTTGATTATAGCATCAATGCTGGTACAGATAAGACATTTATTTCTATTAGTGGATTGAAGGAGAATATACCAGCTGGTATTAAGCTATTGGAACACTTAGTTACTGATGCAAAAGCAGATGATACAGCTTATGCGAATATGGTTGAGCAAATTTTAAAAGGGCGCCTAGATGCTAAATCTAGTAAGGGAGGAATCCAACGTGCTTTAAATAGCTATATCGTTTCTAATGGTGAGTTAAGTAGATTTAAGGATATTCTAACTGAGAAGGATCTTAAGTCAATAAAACCTAACGAACTAGTAGGGTTAGTTCACAACTTCTTTGATTATAATAATGATGTGTTCTATTATGGAAGTGAGAAAGAAATTGCTAAGAAAGCTATTGTTGAGAATCATAATTTAGGAAAAGGTAAAAAAGTTCCTGTTGCTAAGGTTTATCCTGAACCAGCTACTGATGGTACACTTTACTTTGCTCCTTATGACATGGTTCAAGCAGAGATTACTTATAGAGCTAGAGAAGGTAAGTTTAATAAAGATTTATTAGCAACTAGTTCTGTGTTTAATAATTATTTTGGAGGAGGTATGGCTTCTGTGGTATTCCAAGAGATTCGTGAATCTAAATCATTAGCTTATTCTGCTTATGCATATTATATGAATGCAACTAAAGCGGATAAGTATAATTATGTTATGGCTTATGTAGGAACTCAAGCAAATAAACTTCCACAAGCTGTAGAGGCAATGATGGAGTTAATGAATGACATGCCTCAAGGAGAAAGTCAATTCCAGAACGCGAAAAGTACAGTACTTAAGAGTATCGCTACTCAACGTTATACAAAAGCACAGATATTTAATTATTGGTTGAGCTTAAAACAAAAGGGAATTGATTATGATATTAATAAAGATATTTATAATCAAGTTGAGAAAATGCAAATGTCTGATTTAGTTAATTATTTTGATAAATATGTAAAAGGAAAAACTTTTAATGTTGGTTTATTGGGTAAAAAAGAAAATTTAGATTGGGAAGCAGTTAAGAAGATGGGGAAAGTAAAAGAGCTTAGCTTAGAAGATTTATTTGGATACTAAGGTTAAATATTAATAAAACAAAAAGGCTTTACACATCGTGTAAAGCCTTTTTTAATTTATGTAGATGCTACGAATCAAGTAATTCGATTAATTCTAGTCCTTGCTTGATTGATTTTACATTTTTAAATGTAAGAAGTAATCTTAAACCATTCTTAGTTTGTTTTTCTTTCATTTCACATAGATTAGACCTCTGTTGTATGAAGAGAAGTGCTTTTCTAAATTTAGCAGATTGATAGTAGTCTGATTGTTGGTCTCCCAAGAAGTAACAGATCATTTTGCCTTGTTTCATTACTACTTTTTCTATTCCCATATTAGCAGCATGCCATTTAATGCGCAGACTATTTAATAGTGCAATAGCCTGACGAGGTAACGCCCCGAATCGGTCTATTAAGCGCTGTTCATACTCTTGTAATATTTCTTCAGTTGCAATCAAACTTAATTCATTATACAAGTTCAGTCGTTCCGTAATATTATTAACATACTCATCAGGGAATAAAATCTCAAAATCTGTATCTATCTGTGTATCCTTGACAAAGACTTTGTTCTCTTCTTTGTTTTCTTCCTCGTATAAATCCTTAAATTCATTTGTTTTAAGTTCTTCGATGGCTTCTTGCATAATCTTTTGATAAGTTTCAAAACCAATCTCATTGATAAAACCACTCTGCTCACCACCTAGGATATCTCCAGCACCTCTTATTTCTAAATCTTTCATAGCGATGTTTAATCCGCTGCCAAGATCGCTAAATTGTTCTAATGCCTGTATTCTCTTACGAGCTTCTTCTGTCATAACAGAATAGGGAGGACATATAAAATAACAAAACGCTTTTTTATTACTTCGACCAACGCGACCTCTCATTTGGTGTAAGTCAGACAATCCGAAGTTATTAGCATTATTTATTAGTATTGTATTAGCATTAGGCACGTCCAGCCCACTTTCAATAATGGTGGTCGCTACTAAGACATCAAACTCTCCATTCATAAATGCAAGCATTAACTCCTCTAGTTTCTTACCTTCTAGTTGACCATGTCCGATACCTATTTTAGCATCAGGCACTAGACGTTGTATCATACCGGCTACCTCTCTAATATTCTCTATGCGATTATTAATAAAGTAAACTTGACCACCGCGTTCTATCTCGTAAGACACAGCATCTCTAATCACCTCTTCATTGAATCCTACTACATTTGTTTCTATCGGATATCTATTTGGCGGTGGAGTATTTATCACAGATAAGTCACGCGCCGCCATTAATGAGAATTGTAATGTACGAGGGATAGGGGTAGCTGTCAACGTTAATGTATCTACATTCTCTGATATTGTTTTTAATTTATCTTTTACTGCTACTCCGAACTTTTGTTCTTCATCTATTATTAGTAATCCTAAATCTTTAAACACTATCCCTTTATTGACTAACTGATGTGTCCCAATGAGAATGTCTATTTTACCCGCTTCTAGGTCTTGTAATATTTCTGTTTTTTGCTTTGCAGTTCTAAATCTGTTGATGTAAGATACACGTACAGGCATGTCCTTAAGGCGTTCACTAAAAGTTTGATAATGTTGGAAAGCTAAGATAGTAGTAGGTACTAATACAGCTACTTGTTTACCATTATCCACCATCTTAAAAGCAGCTCTAATAGCCACCTCTGTTTTCCCAAAACCTACATCACCACAGACTAGACGATCCATTGGTCTCTCTAGCTCCATATCTGCTTTAACTTCTTGTGTCGCTTTTAGTTGATCAGGAGTATCCTCATAGATAAACGAACTCTCTAATTCGTGTTGTAAATAACTGTCTTGTGAACACTGAAATCCTTTTTGTAATCTGCGTTTAGCATATAGCTGTATCAGGTTAAAGGCAATGTGTTTTACACGAGCTTTAGTCTTATTCTTTAAGGTCTTCCAAGCCGCAGAACCCAATTTATGGATCTTAGGTACAGCACCATCTTTACCTGTATATTTTGATATTTTATGTAGAGAGTGTATACTCACATAGACGATATCATTGTCGGCATATACTAACTTAATCGCTTCTTGTGTCTTTCCTTCTACTTGTATTTTTTGCAATCCTCCAAACTTTCCTATACCGTGGTCTATATGCGTGACATAATCCCCTACAGACAGTGAATTAAGTTCTTTTAAGGTTATTGTTTGCTTTTTAGTATAGCCATTCTTAATACTGAACTTGTGGTAGCGTTCGAATATTTGATGATCTGTATAACAAACTAGTTGCTTTTCCTCATCAATAAAACCTTCGAATATAGGCATTACGATAGTTTTAAAGGACTGAACTACCTTGTGATTGTCGTCTTCTTTTAATGACTCGAAAATGTCTCTAAAACGCTTAGCTTGATTTTCATTAGAACAGAATAAGTAATTATAGAACCCATTATCTGTGTTTTCATTTAAGTTACGCGCTAGTAAATCGAATTGTTTGTTAAATGAGGGTTGTGGTTTTATGTAGAACTCTACTGTGTTGTTGATATTTAGTAGTTTCGTATCATTTAATTCTAGCAGAGTGAATAACTCTAATTTATGTAAGAAAGACTGTCCGTCTAAGAACATATCCTTTGGCTCCTTGTATTTTAAGTCTTTATTTAGTTTCTCAAATGTAGCGGCTGCTCTCTCAAAATGTCTGTTTAACTGATCTATGATCAACGTTGTATTCTGAGTTAGTACTACAGTTTTATCAGAGATATAATCTAAGAAACTCTCTCTGTTCTCTGTTGTAAACTTATCTTCTACATTAGGAATGATTGTTATCTTTTTTTGTTTTTCTACAGATAACTGAGTCTCTACATCAAAAGTACGAATACTATCTATCTCATCACCAAAAAATTCTAGGCGATAAGGATGATCATTAGAGAAAGAGAAGACGTCAATAATACCACCACGTACCGAAAATTCTCCTGGCTCAGCAACGAAATCTACTCGTTTAAAGTTGTATTCGAATAGTACTTCATTGACATAATCTATAGATAGTTTATCTCCTTGATGTACTTTTAGTGTATTCTTTTCTAATACTTTCTTGGTGACTACTTTTTCAAATATTGCTTCGGTATAGGATACAATGATAGCAGGCTTTTTACGAGAGCTGATTCTATTTAGTACTTCTGCGCGGAGTAGTACATTAGCATTGTCTGTCTCTTCTATTTGATATGGTCTTTTATAAGAACCAGGATAGAATAATACATCTGTTTTATTAATTAATGTTTCTAAATCATTTAGGTAATATGCTGCTTCTTCCTTATCATTAAAAATTAATAGGAAGGGAGCATCTGCCTGACTAAACAGGCTTTCTATTTGAAATGAGATAGCCGAGCCAATTAGCCCTTTTAAATATATTTTATTTCCCTTAGATTGTAATTCTTGAAGGAGTTGTTTGGTCTTCGAAGATTCTTGAAAGCGCTTTTTAATTTCCATTATTCTGTTTCATTTTCAGTTGTTGGGTTAGCTCTTCTTTCTGTATCGACTGCTTCTAGCATTTCTGTTTCTCCTTCTTCTTTTGGTAATTGAGCTTTTCTAACATTCTCTTCCATTTGTGCGGTTAATAGCCTAAATGCTCTATTGACATATTTGATATCGTGGTCTAACTTTTTTATATCTATAGGTTCTACTTCTAGAAACATGCTTAGGTTGTTTAACGCAGTCTGTAAAAGTGCTACTCTAGCTTTAATATCAGGTAGGTTTAATTGCTCTGGATATTGTTGATAAGTAAGAGATGTTAATAATTCAGATATCCTATTTGCTTTTTTCTGAAATGCACCTATTGTTGAGACAGGTTTTAGTTTTGTTTCTTGAATTAATTCTTGCCAAGGTTTCCACTCTTTAAGTATCACATCTAGTTCTGGAGTAACAGATGGTATTCGAAGACTCCAGTTTTTTGTTAGGTAGTTATAGACACTATCATTGTGTTGTGCTATCTTTAATTCTTGATCTTTCGAAAATTGATCATTGTCTTTACATGAATACATAAAGATTGAAGCTAAGAATAGTAATAATATATATGAATTGCTTTTCATCGTACTATAGTTTTTTAAATGTCAAAAATACAAAGTTATCCGCTATTTTATATTACTTGCATTGTCAGATTGTTATATAAGTTATAAAGTTAATGGAATGTTTGTGCTGAAAATTGATTTGTAATAGGACTTAAACTATATTTGTGTACTTTTTAAATACACAAACAATGGGAACCAAAATTCTTATAATCGGAGCTTGCGGACAGATAGGTTCAGAGCTAACGCTTAAATTAAGAGAAGTTTATGGAAGTGAAAATGTGATCGCTTCTGATATTAGAGAAGGTAATGAGGCTCTTATGAGTTCAGGTCCTTTCGAGACAGTAAACGCTATGGAATTCGATGCTGTTGCTTCAGTAATCGAAAAACATCAGGTAGAGGAGGTTTATTTAATGGCTGCGTTATTATCTGCAACTGCTGAGAAAAACCCTGCATTTGCTTGGGATCTTAATATGAATTCATTGTTCCATGTATTGAATCTTGCCAAAGAAGGTAAAATTAAAAAGGTATTTTGGCCATCATCTATAGCTGTTTTTGGACCTACTACACCTAGACATAATACACCACAATATACAGTGATGGAGCCAAGTACAGTATATGGTATTTCTAAACAAACAGGAGAGCGCTGGTGTGAGTATTACCATAATAAATTTGGTGTAGATGTAAGAAGTATTCGTTACCCTGGTTTAATTTCTTGGACTACACCTCCAGGTGGTGGTACCACAGATTATGCAGTAGATATCTTCTATAAGGCAATCGAAGATAAACATTATGACTGTTTCTTATCTGAAGAGTCTGGTCTTCCGATGATGTATATGGATGATGCTTTAAATGCTACAGTTGGTATTATGCAAGCGAAGAAAGAGGATGTTAAGATTCGTTCTTCTTATAATTTAGGAGGTATTTCTTTTACTCCGAAAGAGATCGCAGCTGAGATCACTAAGCATATTCCTGATTTTACTATTGAATACAATCCAGATTTTAGACAAGCTATTGCTGATAGCTGGCCAGCAAGTATTGATGATACTTCTGCTCAACAAGACTGGGGATGGAAGCATAAGTATGACTTAACTTCTATGACTGAAGTAATGTTAGAAAATCTTACTAGAGAATTAAAGAAATAGTAGTTCTATTATAGAAAGAAGCCAGCATATAGCTGGCTTTTTTTATATCTTGTGTGTAGTAAGAAGGAATAGAGAGAATATGAATACTTGTAAAACTAGTGGTATTACTGAGGTTATGTGACCATTATACAACCCCTTCAACACTTCTTCAACATTATCACAACATTGTTCCACAATAAGTTCTTTTTACTGAAGAATTCTTGACTCACTCTTGATGAGCTCTTGTTTCAAATAACCTCTCTAGTCTTCAACTTTTGACATAGATTCACTTTCTTTATTTGCGAAGTCTTTTAAAGACAAGTTTGTATAAGGGTACTACTACTATGATTAGCGCAATAGCGGCTAATGCTATTACTGCACTACTTGGAATAGAATCTATAGTACGTAGTATAATCGTGATTATAAATAGGAAGGCTCCTAAAAGTAATAACTTTACATTTTTATCCATGCTTGCTGTTTTATTGCAAAAATAAGGCTTTAGTTTAATTTATTGAACAAATAGATAACTAAAGGGCTTACTATCATTACAAATGAAACTAATATAATAAAATAGGCAAATTGAGCACCGATTATATTTAGGTAGAAAAGTGTAAATGACAAGGCAAATAGTGCGATGCCAAGTAAAAAGAGTAACTGATTTCTTTTCATAGTCATTTCGTTTTAATGTGATACTAATTTACCTAATTTAGTTGAGTTATCAAATTTTATTGATTAGAACACTATGGATAATCAAAACAATTATTAATTTTAGAGAAAAGTAAATATTCAATACATGAACACAACAATTACAGATACTCTATATAAGGTAAATGAAGCTTATCTAGGTTGGAAGAAAGTCAGTGTAGAGGAGAGAGTGATATATCTTGAGAAAGTCAAAGCCAAGTTGTTAAAGAATTTAGAGGATTATGCAAAGTGTATGACATTAGATATGCATAAACCTATTAAACAAGCCGTAGCGGAGACTGAGAAAAGTGCTCGTCTGATTGATTACTATATTGAGAATGGAGCTGAGTTATTAAAGGGGCGTACCATCAAAACAGATTGGACAGAAACATATACTGTAAATGAACCACTAGGTGTGATTTTAGGTGTTATGCCTTGGAACTTTCCTTTTTGGCAAGTATTTAGATTTGCTATACCAACTTTGCTAGCAGGGAACACCGTAGTGGTTAAGCATGCAAGTAATGTACCATTAAGTGCTAAAGCATTGGAAGAGTGTTTTAATGTAGATGGATTTGACCAAGTGTATTTTAATATTACAGTATCAGGTAAAGAGGTGGATAGTATTATCGAATCACCAATTATTAAGGGGGTATCGTTGACTGGAAGTGAGGCTGCAGGTAGTTCTGTAGGGAAGAAAGCAGGGGAGTTGATTAAACCTACTGTCTTAGAATTAGGAGGAAGTAATGCCTTTATTATAAGAGAGGATGTGGATATAGATTCGATTATTCCAATAGCTATAAATGCAAGGTTTCAAAACACGGGGCAGAGCTGTATAGCAGGGAAGAGATTTTTGATACAAAATAGTATTAAACAAGAGTTTACAGAGAAGTTCGTAGAAGCTGTTAAAGAGATCAAGTTTGGCGACTTAATGGATTATAACACTGGGATAGGTTTAATGGCTAGAGAGGATCTCGCTGTAGAGTTAGAGACTATTATGTTGGAGTCAGTACAGATGGGAGCGAAGATATTAACTGGTGGTAAGCGCGATGGAGCGAAGTTTGAACCTACAGTGATTACAGATGTTACAGATCAGATGCCAGCTTTTCAGTTAGAAACTTTCGGCCCACTAGCTGTTATAGTAGGTTATGATACATTTGACCAAGCTATAGCGATGAGTAATGATTCTAGATTTGGGCTGGGAGTAGCAATGTTTAGTAAAGATGTTATGTTTTTGAAATCTAAGATACACGAATTTGACGAGGGAGCCGTTTTTATAAACGAAATGGTAATCTCTGATCCAAGAGTGCCTTTCGGAGGTAATAAGTTTTCTGGAATAGGTAGGGAGATGGCAAAAGAAGGATTATTGTCATTTGTGAATAAGAAATCAGTTGTAATTAAATAGTACGGTTTTTATATTGTCGTAGTATGCTTGATAAATTTATTGAATTTTGGACTACAATACATTTTGTAGATATTATTGAGTTCTTCGGGACATGTGCTTTTGCGATATCAGGTATACGTATGGCATCTGCAAAAAGCCTTGACTGGTTTGGAGCAGTTGTCGTAGGATTTGTTACTGCGACTGGTGGAGGAACTCTAAGAGATTTGTTATTAGGAGTTACTCCTTTTTGGATGTTAAACAGTGTTTATATATGGTGTACTATTGTAGCTCTGTTATTTGTGATTGTCTTTAGGCGACAATTAGTGCATTTAAATAATACATTTTTATGGTTTGATGGTATTGGTTTGGGACTATTTGTAGTTGTAGGTACTGAGAAGACGATGTCATTAGGGTATCCGTTTTGGGTGGTTGTAATTATGGCAACTATTACAGGAGTTGTAGGAGGAATTATTAGGGATATTATGATTAATGAGATTCCAGCTATTTTTAAACAAGAATGGTATGCGTTGACTTGTATTTTTGGAGTGATGATTTACTATGTGTTAGATTTTTTCAATGTAGGTATAATTTTTACACAACTTTTTTGCGCTGTATCTGTTTTTGTAATTCGTTTAATAGCAACCCGTTATAAATTGGGTCTTCCGACCTTGAAGAGCGAGGAATAAAAAAGTCTATAATTTTTATTTAAATTATTTGGAGAAACTAAAAAACGTTATATATTTGCACCGCAATAAAGGTAATTTATAACCTTCCTTCTTAGCTCAGTTGGTTAGAGCATCTGACTGTTAATCAGAGGGTCCTTGGTTCGAGCCCAAGAGAGGGAGCAGCATGAAAGCCAGTCGTAAGACTGGCTTTTTTATTTTATATAGCTGGCTGTGGATCCGTTTATGGTGTCTTATAGTATTATCCTTTTCTTTTTTAGGACTATAATTTTTAAGTTTTTCACGTTGTTTTTAGTGGTAGTGCGAAGATTTTTTGGGTGTTGTTTGATTGCCTAGGAGTTAATTTGAGCACTTAATAAAAAATATATTTAAAAAAGTTTAAATTACTTATACCTGATTTTGAGCGTGTTTTGAGTTTTACGAGGACTGAATAGCGTTAAAGTCGCTAAAAACCTCGAAAAAGTGTTTTTTAATTATTTAAAATTACCTATATTTGCAATGCAATAAAGGTAATTTATAACCTTCCTTCTTAGCTCAGTTGGTTAGAGCATCTGACTGTTAATCAGAGGGTCCTTGGTTCGAGCCCAAGAGAGGGAGCAGCATGAAAGCCAGTCTTATGACTGGCTTTTTTATTTGATATATACCTCATTCTTTTGAGTTATTAATAATCCCTATGTACCAGCTACTATTTGGATAAGGTAGTTAAGACTAAAGATAATATTAGTACTGTCCGTCTCTACTGAAGTTCACCATCCATTGAATACCAAACTTATCTAGTATCATTCCGAAGTAATCTCCCCAGAACATATCTGCGATTGGCATAATAACAGTGCCACCTACAGCGATCTTAGAGAATAAATCATCTGCTTCCTGTTGACTATCTGTTGATATGGATACAGAGAAGTTGTTTCCTTGTACTAATGGAGCTGGACTACTACATGTATTATCACTTCCCATAAGGATAGATTTACCAATAGGTAAAGAGACGTGCATTATTTTGTTTTTATCCTCTGCTGGGACAGTGAATTCTGGACTATCAGGTATGCTATCAAATTTAGCCAAGTACATAAACTCTCCTCCGAATACAGATTTGTAGAAATTAAATGCCTCTTCACAATTTCCGTCGAATGTTAGATAGGTGTTTGTTGTTGCCATAAATTACATTTATAAGTTGTTAAATATGAGGCAATTTAGATAAAATATGGGTTCGTTTTTATAGGGAGATTGCGAAAAATTATAACAATTTTGATTTTTCTAGCATTGATAGGGAATTGGATAGTGTGGGGAGCATAGGATATTCACTTTTAGTGAATATCCTATGCTAAGAGGAGGACTATGCTATAAAAATTACGACAATATTACTTATTAAAAACTGCTTTTTATCATGTATTATGATATTTGTATGTGCAATCTTTGTAGTAGAACAATAAAACACTATAGCACTATGAAACAAAGAGTACCTGTATCTCAAATTATGTCTAAAGCACTTATAGCTGTGCCAACTAATAAAAAGTTAAGTGAAGTAAACCAATTATTAGTAGAATATAATATTAGACATATTCCTGTTATCGAAGCAGAGAATGTAGTGGGAATTATCAGTAGCAATGATATCTTAAAAATAGGATATGGTGCCAATGATTTAGACCAGAATGCATTAGATGCTATTTATGATGCTTATAAATTAGAAGATGTGATGACAAAGAATCCGATTGTAGTAATGGATGATACTAGTATTAAAGATGTAGCAGAGATCTTTTCAAAACAACAGTTTCACTCACTTCCAGTGGTAGATAAAGACAATGTATTACAAGGAATAGTTACAACTACAGATATGATCAATTATTTAATTGCACAATATTAAAATAATAAAAAATCCCCACGAAGAAGTAACCTATAAGGAAATAATGATTTATAACTGATAGCGCTGTTTATACCGTCATTATACCAATTTACTGGTTTGTACTATTGAAGAGTGCCTGTCTAGTTTTCTAGATAGGTACTTTTTTTATGATGAGGGGTTGTGAGATTAGTTTTTCTTTTGATTATAGTACAGTGGTAAGACTAAGAATGATAATGCTCCGAGTATGACTACTATACCTGTCTGTGTAGTCCATAATATCCATCCAAATGCTGTTCCCGAGACAAAAGATATACCATAAAGAGATAGTAACTCTGCGATAACTAGAGGAAATGCTCCGAAGCCTCCATTGGTAAAAGATACAGCAAAACTACCCGCTACAAATGCGGACATGACGATAGGAATGCTTAGTGTGCTAGTAGCTTCTAAGGCGTGTGTACCAAAGTAAAACGTGGCGATATACCCAAACCAAATTAGAAAAGTATGGAATAGGAATGCTGCTTTATGAGGCATCTTAAAGATGCTACTGATACCTTCCGTTAACCCTTTAATTTTCTGTTTGATAAAAGTTACAACTTTCCATTTGCTATAATAAAATATTGCTATGGTACCTAATAGACCTAAAAGAGCTATAGTGCCTAGAATGGCTAGTTTTTCAACAGGAACTTTTAATAATAGGAAGTCTTTAAGAACGCTATACTGTAGTAATAAAGCAGCTAATACACATAGTAGTAAACAGATAAGATCTATTACGCGCTCTGATACGATAGAACCAAAGCCCTTGTCAAAAGGTACTTTTTCATACTTCTGTAGAATGATAGCACGTGAGACTTCACCTGATCGTGGGACAGTAAGATTTAAAAGATAGCCGATAGAAATAGCCATAAAATTAGTGGAGGTAGAGACGTGGTGTCCCATGTAGCTAAGTGCGTACTTCCACCTATAGGCACGTGCCCAAAGGCTTAATAATGAAAAGAAAGAGGAGATGAGAATATAGTTGTAATTAGCACCACTAAATTGAGATTTCATCTCCTCTATTTGTTGGTCAGTAAACTGATTATAAGCATAATATACCAAAAAAACTCCCAACAAGAGTGGGAGTAATATATTAGTCAATTTACTGATATTCTTCTTCAAAAAGAGGCTAAGTTAAAGTGTTGGTCTCTTCATTTGGGAATACGATAGAAGGCTTAAATGTCTTCGCTTCTTCGAAGTCCATAATGCCATAAGTAATAATGATGATGATATCACCTTTGTGTACCTTACGTGCTGCTGGACCGTTAAGACAGATTTCTCCACTATTCTTTGGGCCAGGAATAGCGTAAGTTTCAAAACGTTCTCCATTGTTAATGTTAACAATCGAAACTTTCTCGCCTTCTATGATGTTAGAAGCTTCCATTAAAACTTCGTCAATCGTAATACTTCCGATGTAGTGTAGATCTGCTCCAGTTACAGTTACACGGTGAATTTTTGATTTTACTACTTCAACTTGCATTTCGCGTGAGTTTTAGTTAAAAGATATATTGTCAATTAATCGAACGCCTTCAATATGAGCCACTAAGAATCCTCTATATTTGTGATTAGGATCTTTTGCAGTAGCTGTTTTTAGAGTTGCCTCTTCTGCAATAGTGAAGTATTCGAGTTCAAAGTTAGGATTATTTTTAAATTCACTCTCTACAAAATCGTTAACTTTAGAAATACTTTCACTTTTAAATACTTCCTTGGCTTTTAGTAACACTTGATATAAGAAAGTGGATTTTTTTAATCCATCAATAGAAACTCTCTCATTACGCGAGCTCATGGCTAAGCCATCAAGACCTCTAAAAATGGGAACACCGATTACTTGTACTGCAATATGGAGTTTATCAACCATCTTTTTAATAATTTGTAATTGTTGAAAGTCTTTCTCTCCAAAGTAAGCTTTGGTTGGTGATACCAACTCAAATAATTTACTTACAATGGTTCCAACTCCATCAAAATGGCCTGGGCGTGAAGCACCTTCCATTTCGTTTTCTAGTCCATCAAAATCAAATGATTGGGCTACAGTATTTCCACCATAAATTTCGTCAACTGATGGTGCAAATATTACAATTTGTTCAGAAAGAGACTTAATAATCTCCTTATCTCTTTCTAAAGTACGAGGGTATTTTATTAAATCATCAGCATTATTAAATTGCGTCGGATTAACGAAAATACTTACTACGGTACATTCATTTTCATTTAAAGATTGTTCCATTAATGAAAGGTGCCCATTGTGAATAGCCCCCATTGTTGGTACAAGACCAATTGCCTTATTAGCATGTCTAAACGGTTTTAGATACGCTTGTAATTCGGCTTTAGTACTAAAAAGAAACATTAGCTTCGTGTTTAAAATAATGGCAAAATTAGTTATTTAGAAAATAACTGCATAAATTTTTGTAAATTTGCAATGTTTATTTATTTCAAACACAGAAATTATAATTGAAGATGAAAGAAAAGAGGATATTATACGTATCATCTGAAGTGGTACCTTATTTAGCTGAAAACGAAGTTTCATTAATGTCTTATGATGCTCCAAAAATGATTAACGATCAAGGCGGACAGATAAGAATTTTTATGCCTAGATATGGTAGTATAAATGAGAGAAGACATCAATTACACGAAGTTATTAGACTGTCTGGTATGAATCTAGTCGTTAATGACATGGATATGCCATTGATTATTAAAGTAGCTTCTATACCGAAAGAGCGAATTCAGGTTTACTTTATAGATAATGACGAATATTTTAAAAGAAAATCAACATTCTCAGATGAAGATGGGACATTATATCCCGATAACGATGAGAGAGCTATTTTCTTTACAAAAGGTGTAATAGAAACAGTTAAGAAACTTAACTGGGTACCCGATGTGATACATGTACAAGGTTGGATGGCGTCATTGTTACCAACTTATTTAAAGCATTATTATAAAGATGAAGCTATTTTTTCAGATACTAAAGTAGTTACTTCTATATTTAGTGAAGGATTCGAAGGAGTATTAGATGCAACAATGAAGGAGAAAATTGCATTCGATGGTTTCTCGGAGGATATTGTTAATGATTTTACTAATCCTACGTATGAAAACATCATGAAGAATGCTATTAAAAATTCAGATGGTGTAATAGTGGCTTCAGAAGAAGTGAGTTCAACTTTAACAAAATTTATAGAGTCTTCTGAAAAACCTTTTTTACCTTTCGTAGCTAAAGATGAGTTTGCACAAGCCTATACTGAATTTTATCAGAAGTTTTTTTAAGAACTGCATCAATATAAAATTGTAATAACCCAAATATATTGGATTGACTAGATGAACCAAAAAAAAATTGTAAAAGGAATATCTCTTGTTTTAGGCTTATTTGCCTTACAAGCTTGTGAAAGTGATTATACATCAACAGGTAATGACTTAGTAGGAGGTGGAGACTTCGATATTGTATCGTATAGAGTTAATGATTTTAAAGCATATAATCAAACTTATGGTCCGGTAGATGGTAGTAGATTAATAGAAGTTCCTTTTGGATATTTAGATAATGGAGTATTTGGAGCTACAAGTAGTGATCTAGTGTTGCAGCTAAATGAGTCAAGTACTGTTGTGTCTGGAGTGGGTGATAATGTAAAAGTGGATTCAGTATATGTTTATATACCATATTTTTCTCAGTTTGATAAAGTAGAAGAAAAAGTAAATAAATATAAACTGAAAAATGTATATGGAGAGGGGTCTATTGACTTAAAAGTTTATCAAAACAAGTATCACTTAATGGATGTTGATTTGTCTGATGGATCAATATCTAAGTTTTATACTGATATGGGAAGTTCATTTGATAGCAATAAAGTAGGTGAAGTTCTGAATAAGAAAACAAATTTTTCTTTTGACAATAGTGAAATCGTTATTTATAAAAAAGATAAGGATGGTAACCCAATTAAAGATGAAAAAACAGGTGATCATCTGATAAAAGAGAGATTGAACCCTGGTATGTGGTTGGATTTAAATGAAAGTTATTTTGAAAAATTCATAACGGAGAACAAATCTAAGCTATCTGATGTCAATGGCTTTAATGAATTGTTTAAAGGGTTTTATCTTAAAACTAATCAAGCAACTAATGGAAGTAAAGGTGTAGTAGGGTTATTAAATCTTACGGGAGCTAAGATGGTAGTTATTCTTCACGATGATAAAAAAACGACTGATGCGGATGGAAAAGAGACAATTACACGTGAACGAAAAGAGCTTTCAATTAGTATAGGAACGAATGTTATAGGATCTAAGAAGTTTAGTGTTAATGTGTTTAATACGTTAAACGACGGAGGATATCAATCAGGTGTAAGTAATGCTAATAAAGAACAAGGAGATCAAAGTATTTATCTTAGAGGAGGACAAGGTAGTATGGCCGTTTTGGAAGTTTTTAGAGCAGATGATTTTAAGGAATTAAAAGCTATAAAAGAGGATGGTGGACTATTAAACGATGCGTATTTAACTGTTTTTGTGGATAAAGAACGCATGTCAGGATTACCTATCCCAGAACGCCTATTCTTGTATGATTTTGATAATAGTATGGTTCTGACAGATTTTGGAAACGATGCTGTAAGTACAGCACAATATCTAAAATATGGTTATGGAGGTATCTTTGTGAAGGAAGATAAAGAGAATAACAAAGAAGGATATTATTATAGATTTAGAGTTACGGATCACATTAGAGGACTTTTAAAAAGTAAAAATAATGTTAGTCCTAAGCTAGGTTTAATAGTAGCAAATAATTATGCTGTAGCAGGATATACAAATCAAAAAACACGAAATGTAATAAATAACACCCCAACTAATATAAATGTTATCCCATCACTTTCTGTAAGTTGTCCAGTAGGAGTTGTACTTCATGGAGCAAATGCAGTTGATGAGAGCAAAAGAATGAAGTTAGAAATTTATTATACTAAAGCTAAAAATAAAAAGTAACAGCTATGTGTGGAATTGTTGGATATATAGGGCATCGCGATGCGTTTCCGGTTATTATTAAAGGTTTAACAAGATTAGAATACAGAGGATATGACTCTGCAGGTCTAGCAATATTTGATGGAGAGACGATAAATCTTTGTAAAACGAAAGGAAAAGTAGTTGATCTAGAAGAAAAAAGTACTGATAAAGTAAAAAAAGGAACAGTAGGTATAGGGCACACAAGATGGGCTACTCACGGTGTTCCAAATGATGTGAATTCGCACCCTCACTTCTCTAACTCTGGAGAGCTGGTTCTTATTCATAATGGAATTATAGAGAATTATGATACTCTTAAACAAGAATTGATTAAGAGAGGATATACATTTAAGTCAGAAACAGATACAGAGGTTTTAATTAACTTAATTGAGGATGTTCAAAAGACTCAAGGTGTAAAATTAGGAAAAGCTGTACAGATAGCATTAAATCAAGTGATAGGTGCTTATGCTATCGCAGTAATGGATATCAAGAAGCCAGATGAAATTATCGCAGCTAGATTGGGAAGTCCATTAGCTATCGGTATTGGTGAGAATGAGTATTTTATTACATCTGATGCTTCTCCTTTCATAGAGTATACTAATAATGCTATTTACTTAGAAGATGAAGAGATGGCTATTATTAGATTACACAAACCATTGCGTATTCGCAAGATTAAAGATGACTCTTTAGTTACGCATTACGTTCAAGAGTTGCAGTTAAACTTAGAGCAAATAGAGAAGAATGGTTATGACCACTTTATGCTTAAAGAGATTTATGAGCAACCAGAAGTTATTAAGGATACATTTAGAGGTCGTTTGTTAGCTGATCAAGGGCTAATCAAAATGGCTGGGATAGAGGATAATATTGATAAGTTCTTAAATGCTAAGCGTATTATTATCGCTGCTTGTGGTACTTCATGGCATGCTGCTTTAGTAGCAGAATATGTAATCGAGGAGTTTGCAAGAATCCCAGTAGAGGTAGAATATGCTTCTGAATTTAGATATAGAAATCCTATCATAGATTCAAGTGATGTATTAATTGCTATCTCTCAGTCAGGAGAAACAGCTGATACATTAGCAGCTATTAAATTAGCGAAAGAAAAAGGAGCATTCGTATTCGGAGTTTGTAACGTAGTAGGATCTTCTATTGCAAGAGAGACACATGCTGGTGCATATACGCATGCAGGTCCAGAGATCGGGGTAGCCTCTACAAAAGCGTTTACTACTCAGATTACGGTATTGACATTAATTGCTTTGAGGTTAGCTAAGGCAAAAGGGACTTTAGCAAATTCAGAGTATTTAAAATATTTACACGAATTAGAATTAGTTCCAGAACGTGTAGAAGAAGCATTGACACAGAATCCAGAGATTCTTGATATTGCGAAGGTTTACAAAGACTCTACTAACTGTTTATACTTAGGTAGAGGGTATAATTATCCAGTAGCGTTAGAGGGAGCTCTTAAGTTAAAAGAAATCTCTTATATTCACGCAGAAGGATATCCTGCAGCAGAGATGAAGCACGGGCCTATTGCTTTAATCGATGAGCATATGCCAGTAATCGTTATCGCTCCTAGTCAAGACCACTATGATAAAGTAGTGAGTAATATTCAGGAGATTAAAGCAAGAAACGGTAAAATCATTGCTGTAGTAACTAAAGGAGATAGACAAGTGAGAGAACTTGCTGATCATGTTATCGAAGTACCTGGTATTTCAGAGGCATTAACTCCAATATTGACGACAATTCCATTACAACTTTTATCTTACCACATTGCTGTGTTAAGAGAGTGTAATGTTGACCAACCTAGAAACTTAGCAAAGTCTGTGACGGTTGAATAATACTAAAAAAGTGAGCCTTTTTCGGGCTCGCTTTTTTTTATATAAAATAAAATTTCAAACTTTTTAATATTCAGAGAAAAAAACTATCTTTGCACTCTGAAAAAGTAGAATTTTTCAATAAACGTAAATAGCTGTTAAATAAATACATAAGCAATGTCTAAAGTTACAGGAAAAGTTGCGCAAGTTATCGGGCCAGTAGTTGACGTAGTATTCAACACTGCAAATGCCGAACTTCCAAAGATTTATGATTCATTAGAAATCACAAAACCAAATGGTACTAAATTAATCCTAGAGGTACAATCTCATATTGGAGAAGATACAGTAAGAACAATTTCAATGGACTCTACAGACGGTTTAAGTAGAGGATATGAAGTGGTTTCTACAGGTTCACCAATACAAGTTCCAATTGGGAAAGATGTATTCGGTAGATTATTTAATGTTGTAGGAGACGCTATTGACGGTCTTGGAAACTTACCTAAAGAAGGTGAAAGTGGTTTACCAATTCACCGTCCAGCTCCAAGATTTGAAGACTTATCTACTTCAACTGAAGTATTATTCACAGGAATCAAAGTAATCGATTTGATCGAGCCTTATGCAAAAGGTGGTAAAATTGGTTTATTTGGTGGTGCTGGAGTAGGAAAAACAGTATTGATTCAAGAATTAATTAATAATATCGCTAAAGGACACGGTGGACTTTCAGTATTTGCTGGAGTTGGTGAGCGTACTCGTGAAGGGAATGACTTATTACGTGAGATGTTAGAATCAGGTATTATCAAATATGGTGATGATTTCATGCACTCTATGGAAAATGGAGGATGGGATTTATCTAAAGTAGATCGTTCAGGAATGAGAGATTCGAAAGCTACTTTCGTATTCGGTCAGATGAATGAGCCACCAGGAGCACGTGCACGTGTTGCATTAGCTGGATTAACTATCGCTGAATTCTTCCGTGATGGTGCTGGTGATGATCAAGGTAAAGATGTATTATTCTTCGTTGATAACATCTTCCGTTTTACGCAAGCGGGTTCTGAGGTTTCTGCATTATTAGGACGTATGCCATCTGCAGTAGGTTACCAACCTACATTAGCTACTGAAATGGGAGCTATGCAAGAGCGTATTACTTCAACTAAAAAAGGATCTATTACATCTGTACAGGCGGTTTACGTTCCTGCGGATGACTTAACTGACCCTGCACCAGCAACTACGTTTGCTCACTTAGATGCAACTACAGTATTATCTCGTAAGATTGCTGAGTTAGGTATTTATCCTGCAGTAGATCCATTAGAGTCTTCTTCTCGTATTTTGACTCCAGAGATCTTAGGAAAAGACCACTATGCTTGTGCTCAAAGAGTAAAAGAGATTTTACAGAAATACAAACAATTACAAGATATCATCGCGATCTTAGGTATGGAAGAGTTATCTGAAGAAGATAAACAAGCTGTATACAGAGCTCGTCGTGTTCAACGTTTCTTATCTCAACCTTTCCACGTAGCTGAGCAGTTTACTGGTATCCCAGGTGTGTTAGTTGATATTAAAGAGACTATCAAAGGATTTAATATGATTATGGATGGTGAATTAGATCACCTACCAGAAGCGGCTTTCAACTTAAAAGGTTCAATCGAAGAAGCGATTGCAGCTGGAGAGAAAATGCTTGCTGAAATATAATCTAATTAATTTTTAAAGAGATCAACATGAGATTAGAAATTGTATCACCTGAGGCTACTTTATTTTCTGGAGAGGTTACTTCAGTATCAGTTCCAGGAGCAAACGGAGAGTTTCAGATGTTAAATAATCACGCTCCTATTGTTTCTATCCTAACAAAAGGAAGTGTAAAGTTCACAGGGCAAAACATCTCTATTGAACCAGAGTTTAGCTCAAAATTTGAGAATGTAGCTAAAGATACTTATCACTTAGCAATCAATCTTGGAACTATCGAATTAAGCGATAATAAGATTATTATATTAGCTAACTAATAGCTAATAATAGATATAGAAAGACCTACTCAGCGAGTAGGTCTTTTTTTGTTATATATGTTTAGGAATTCTTACTTTACTTTTTTCTATAAGATAACCTAACATAGCTTTTACAAGGTTGTCATCATCTAGTTCTTTGTCGTCAGTAGTGGTATTAGAATGATGTATATATTCAAGATCACTTGATCCTTCTATTCTCAACATATTATCTTCTTTGGCATTCCAAGTAGCTATGACATTGCTCTTTTTGTCCTTTATTGTATATTTCTTTTGAGCATTATCTATCTTGCGTTGTATATAGCCTAGAATTATATACTCATCAAATCCCTTTTTATATCCAAATGTATTTGTTGTGGAGTCATCAAAAATTAACTTAGAATCTTGGAATATTTTGATATGTGTTTCAACGTTTTTCCTGTATTGTAATCTATATTCTAGTAACTCATCTAGTTCTGATTGGTCACTTTCAAACATTGAAGTAATTGCACTTTGGTTTAACCCTGTGGGAGTTAATAATTTGTAGGACCCATAAGCAAAGTCTAGCAGAAGTTTTTTTTCTGGTGTAAATGCATTTTTATCGTATATGTTCCTTATGTTTTTAGATTTGGAACCATCAGGTAGAGATATGTTGTAGTATAAGGTTGTAGTTGTCGCTGTTAGTTCGATGTTTATAGCTTGTACATTGAGGAGAGGAATTCCTTCTAGATCGCTTATAGTATAGATTCTTTTTTTGCTTGTAATTTGAGCAATTTTGTTATTGTTAAACAATATTTTTTCTTTTTATCTTTTGTCCAAAAGATAATCCATTAAGTAAAATTACTAGAGTTAAAATGATTATTTTTTTTCATTTTTATGTTAAAAGTAATTTGTTTTTTATCTTTTTCAAAATATTTTTATTTACTAATATTTATAGAAAGTCTGAATTGATGAGATATGTTGTAAATTTGATTTATAAAAAAGGGTTTATAGAACATCTCGATTCTATAAACCCTTTAGTAGTTTCTTTTTATTAATTAGTGTTGGCTAACTTATGATTTTGAAGTTACTTACAAGTTTCTTCATATCTCTTTAAGAGTTCTTTTAATCCATCTAATGTACCTTCTTCTAGACCATCAAGATTTATATTTTGACAGTTTAAGTAAGTGCGGATAGTTTTGTGTGATTTTTTCTTGTTTTTGGCATCTTTTAGGTACAAGCCTTTTTCTTGATTATGTAGTTTAACTACAAATTGTTTTTTGTTTTGTAGGTAAGAATAGATTTCTCCGGTCTCATTTTCATATAAAAGCTCATAGAATGTTTTTCCACTTAGAGTTATACTACTTGTTACAGATGCAAAAGAGAGAGTATTACCGAAGGATACATCTAAACCTTTAAAAGTCTTCATCGCACCATTCAACGTGGTTGTAAATGTATAACCTGGCTCATTTGCATTTATTGTTAGTTGTTGTTCTTGGCCAGCATCGTCATTATAAGTTACTCTTGCTAGATTTCCTATTTCCTCTGGATTAACTAAAGAAACGTTTCTAGTATCCCCGACAGTTATTAAACCATTTATTCTCTCACCAGTAGGAGTTGTAATGTAACCTTCACTTCCTTTTCTTGCTTCCTTTTCTCTCTCAATAGCTTCTTGTTTTTGTTTTTCTTTTAAAACTATAAAATCAGCTATTTCTACTTTTCCATTTGCTAAGTTCTTGTTGTAGCCATATAATGTAGCTAAGATCTCACGGGCAAGTGGGTTTTTAGTTAGATCTTGAGTATTCTGTTTGTTTGAGTAGACATCACCAACATTGTAGCTAGTACCATCAAAAGCTCTTAAGCTGAAGTATGTTGTTCCTATAGATGTATAAGGAGTAAAGTTCTTACTAGGAAATGCGGTACCCCCTATCCATGCTGCATATAAAGCCTTGTTATCCCCTGTACCAGTATATAAGTAATAGGCATAAGTATTCTCAGTTCTTAGCATTGCATGTTCAATGACGAAGATCCCGATGTCTTTACCATCTTCAGTAATGGTATTGTCTTTTTCTATTCTGATGTTTCTTTCTTTCAAGATTTCATAACCACGAATAGTAATCTGAGCGATTGAATCATCTTTCTTTTTCATTAAATCTCTCATGTCTCTTTTAGTAGAAGCGATATGAAGTTTTAGATTGTCGATATTTATACCGTCTTTAGAGATAATGATAGGTTCACGTTCTGTAGTGTAGTTAAGTGCTTGTTTTTCAATGTTACCAAAGAAATCTTTACTTTCTAAGGGAATGTCGTTCGATTCATTTGTACTTAAGTTTTTTAAGGTCACCCAGCGATAGACATCATCATTCTTAGTAGTATGTTGAGCATTCGTAATCATAAAGACTGGTTTTTTATCTTTATCTATGAATGTAAGTTCCTTTTTATTGAGTTCATAAGCTACGATAGGTGTTTTCTCTTTGTCGATATAGATACCATCTTTTTTGGCAACTAGTTTCTGAGCAAATCCAACTGTACTCATTAACCCAAGAGTAAGTAGTAATATTTTTTTCATTATAATTTTATTTTGATATTAATTGTCCTTTAGAGTCGTACGCTTTAGTTTCTACAGTGATTACATTGTCGGCATATTTAACCCCATTCATCATTTGAGGTGTTGATGTCTTGAGGTGTATTAAAAAAGTTCTATTATCTACATCAAAGTTCACTGTACTTGCTTTTTGAGGAGGTAATATTACCTTATTACAATCGATCAGTACTTTAGTGACTATGTCTATACCTTCTTTATAAGTTATAACATAAAAGGCTCTTTGTCTAGTGATATCCACTGATACTATTTCTACCGTTGCATCTTTGGGGGTCATTAATAAACAAGCCGTTTTGGTATTATAGTAACCTATTTCTGAATCACTATTCGTGTGTTTAAACTTAATTGCTAAATATTGAGTATTATCTTCTAGGTAATTAGCGGATTCTATTGTTAAACCAGTATGATTAAATCTAGCTACTTCCATGTTTTTATCTAGGTCATAGATGTATTGATACTTAGAATCATAAGTACCACCTAGAAGAGGATTACTAGTTTGAGTAGGTAAAAATGAGATATTCTCAGGGGTATAGTCTGACTCGAACCAAAGCAAGTCTTTATGTATTAAATTAACTTTCTCAGGATTGCCTTCTTGTTTAACTACGATAAGTCTATTAGCTCCCCAATAGTGATGTTTTAGTATCGCGTCTATCTTAAAAGTACTATCATATAACAGTTTGCCATCTGTATTATAGAACTCGAGATACTTATCAGTTTGAGCTAATAGTAAGTCTTCTCCTACTAAAGCTATAGAGTTATGTTTTAAAGGTACTTTATATGTTTTGGCTATATAATCATATAATCCAACTTTAACTCCATCTAATGAAGCTAATATGGTTGTATTTAGATTAGGTATGTGATACGCTTTAGGAGTTTTTTTATCTTTATAAATTGAAGAAGGTTGAACAAATTTTTGACCTAATATATTGTGGTTATTCTCGTCTATTAGATAGTATTTATTCTCCTCCATAACTAGATAGTAGTTAGATGATTTGTCATATAACCAAATACCATCATAGATAGGAGGTATTATTATTTGAGCATTTGCAGAGATGATACCAACTTTCTTAGTCGTTAGATCTAGTACAGTAGTACTAGTAGTGTTTTCCTTAGAATTAAATGTTCCTATAGTGTAAGTCGTGCTTTTCTCAGTAGTAGTCGCTATATCATAAAGTACTTTCTCAGTTGTAAAGATATCATTGATCCATCCATTCCTAAAGGTTAGTGGTGCTCCTCCATAAAGGAGCGTACCATTAGTTCGATCTATAATCACTTTGTCGTTGACAATGCCTTTTTTTAGAATAGATTTGCCCGAAGCATCTAGTATCTCAATGTTTTTTTTGTTGTTATACACTATTAAGTATTGACTTCCATAAGCAGTTACAGTTGCTTTTTTATTATACTTAGCAATGAACTCTTGAGCGAATGCTACTTTAGTCCATCCTAGTAATAATAGTAGATATAAGCAGATATTTCTCATGGGATTACTTGTTTGTAGGAACCACTATAAGGCCTTTTTCTACTAAATGGCCTAGCATAATTTGTGCTAAATCATCAAACATTAAAGGGGTCGTGTCTTTAGTAGCATTACTGTGATGTATATAGTATGTTTCATCAACTCCTGTGATTCGTAACATATTATCTTCACGTGCATTCCATATTGCTAGGACATTGTTGTTTTTATCCTTTACAGTATATCTCTTTTGAAGCTCTTCTGTACTTCGTGTGATATACCCAAGTACGATATAGTCATTAAAGTTTACGATATAACCATAAGAAGTAGGGTTTTCTGAATTAAAAGATATTCTTGAGTCTGAAAATATTTTTTTATGCTCAGTAGCGTTTTTTCTACTTTCTAATCTATATTCCAGCATTTTTTCTAATTCAGTTTGATCGCTTTCAAACATTTGGTCTATAACACTTAAGTCAAGTCCATCAGCAGTCAATAGTTTAAATGGTCCGAAGGTATAGTCAGTTAACAATTTTTTTTCTGGGAAGAAGGCATTTTGACTACCAGGGTTATTTATTCTTGTCTTTTTTGAACCATCAGGTAACTCTATTAAATAGTAAGTCATTACCTTTCTAGCTGTGATCTCTATTTTGACAGGCTCTATGACAAGGACTGTTTTACCTTCAAGGTCACTAAGCGTATAGATGCCTTTTTTACTGGTTATTTGAGCTATTTCTTTTTTGTCAAATAAGATTTTATTTTTTTTGGTTCTAATATCTTGGGCAAATGTAAACCCTGTTAGCAATAGGGTTAATCCAATAGTGAATAGTTTTTTCATATTTTTTTGTTAAAATTAATATTTTTTTTATAATATAACAAGTAAGGTATACGTTAATGTGCAATTCGATAATTTTAATATAACGTATGAAATAAAGGTATATATTGTAAATTTGAAACATTTGATAATAAACTATAAGAGTAATGGCAAAGGTTAAGACGGCTTTTTTCTGTCAAAGTTGTGGTACACAATACGCTAAATGGCAAGGACAATGTAATGCATGTAAAGAGTGGAATACACTTGTAGAAGAGGTAGTTCAAAAAGAAGAAAAGACAGCGTGGAAAGCTGTTAGTAGCTCTCCTAATAGTGTAAAAAAAGTAGCGAAACCTCTTAAGGTTCGAGATATTGATAGTACAGAAGAACTTCGTATGAATACGATGGATGGTGAACTTAATAGAGTATTAGGTGGAGGACTAGTTCCTGGGTCTATGGTGCTATTGGGTGGAGAACCTGGTATTGGTAAGAGTACTTTATTATTACAGATTTCACTGAGACTGCCTTTTAAGACATTGTATGTATCTGGAGAGGAAAGTCAAAAGCAAATTAAGATGCGTGCTGAGCGCATTAATCCAGTGAATGATAACTGTTATATCCTAACAGAGACAAATACACAGAACATCTTTCGTCAGATAGAAGAGATACAACCTGATGTGCTTATTATCGATTCTATCCAAACTCTACATACAGAATATATTGAATCTTCTGCAGGAACTGTTTCTCAGATTAAAGAGTGCACAGCTGAACTTACCAAGTTTGCTAAAGAAACTGGGACACCAGTACTGATCATTGGACATATTACGAAAGATGGAAGTATTGCAGGGCCTAAAATGCTTGAACATATGGTAGATACAGTGCTACAATTTGAAGGAGATAGAAATCACGTTTATCGCATACTTAGAGCGAATAAGAACCGTTTTGGTTCTACAGCTGAGCTTGGTATTTACGAGATGCAAGGTAGTGGCTTGAGAGAGGTATCTAATCCTTCTGAAATACTTATATCACATAAGGAAGAAGAATTATCAGGAACTGCTATCGCAGCTACATTAGAAGGTATGCGCCCTCTGATGGTAGAGGTGCAGGCGTTAGTTAGTTCTGCTGTTTATGGTACGCCACAGCGTAGTGCGACAGGATATAATCTGAAGCGTTTAAATATGATTTTGGCTGTATTAGAAAAGAGAGCAGGATTTAGATTAGGACAGAAAGACGTCTTCCTTAATATCACAGGAGGGATCACTGTAGATGACCCAGCGATCGACTTAGGAGTTGTAGCTGCTATCTTGTCTTCAGATCAAGACCTGTCAATAGGCAAAGACTTTACCTTCGCGGGTGAAGTTGGTTTATCTGGAGAGATAAGACCTGTAAATAGAGTAGATCAACGTATACAAGAAGCTGAGAAATTAGGGTTCTCAACTATTTTTGTCTCAAAATATAACAAGATTAGTCACTCGAGTAGAGGTATTAAAGTTGTACTCGTAACTAAGATCGAAGATGTAGTAGAATACCTCTTCGGATAAATTAAATTGTAATACTATGAAAAAGAGTTTAACTATTGTTGTACTGGCTTTATGCAGTATTGTGACTTGGGCGCAGAAGCCTGTGTTTACACCTGCTAAACTAGAGAGTGCCCGTGTGTATTTTAATAGTGCGGAACTAACACATAAGGCAAAAGTAAAACTGCCTAAAGGAACATCAGAAGTGGTGTTTACTAATGTGGCGGATTATCTAAATGAAGCGACTATACAGGTCGGTTCTATATCAGATGTAACAGTAATGGCAATACAGTACAGTAATCGGTATGTAGAGGAATATGATAGCGCTGTGGATTCGCCATTGCTTAAACCTGTTAGAGATAGTATCAAGCTTGTGGAGACAGAGCTAAAAAAGGTAAATAACGCTATCGACGCAGAGAGTAGAACAATGTCTCTGTTAGATATGAATCAGAAAGTAGGTGGTGATAATGGCACAACCACAGCTGAAGTAATGAAAATGGTAGATTATTATAAAACCAAAAGATTGCAGCTGAGTACTGAGCTAGATAAGCTAAATGAGAAGAAAGACAACTTGAATGTTAGACTTGTTAATCTAAAGGATAAACTTGCGTTTAATGAAGGTAAAAGTGAGAAATCAAGTAAGGGAAAACTCATCATACAGGTGATGAATGATAAAGAGGGTGAAGTACCTTTTCAGATTAAATACTTAACTCAAGCTGCCGCTTGGAAACCGTTTTATGACTTGAGAGTGGATAAGATTAACTCTCCTGTGAAAGTGGTTTATAAAGCGGATGTAAAGCAGTCTTCTGGTATTGACTGGAGAGGTGTGAACCTGAGTTTGACTAGTGGAGTAGCTAATCAGAGTAATGTTATTCCTACTTGGAGAACTTGGTTCCTTGATTATAATAATTCTGTTTCTAATGCGCTAAGTGTCAGAGTGTATGGGGTAAATAGTGCTAATAAAAGAGTTTCTTCTGATGAGTTAAAGAGTGTGTCAACATCTTATTTAGCTGATGCTAAAGCTGAAAAATCTATAGTATATGAAGAAAGTACGATGAGTAGCTTTACCCAAGTCAATGAGTCTCAATTAAATGTGTCATTTGATATTAGTATCCCATATACAGTGATGTCTAACAACAAATCTCACAGTGTGACGTTAAATGACTTCTCTATTCCCGCAGAATATAAATACTATGTGGCACCGAAGTTAGATCAGAATGCTTATCTAGTAGCAACGATTAAAGATTATGGTAACTATAATCTATTAGCAGGTGAAGCTAATGTAATCTTTGATGGTGTATATGTAGGTAAGACAAGTCTTAACCCTGCAAATACGGAAGATGAAATGAGATTGAATATGGGTAAAGACCCTAAAGTGTCTGTTTCTCGTGTTTTAATGAAAGACAAGTCTGGTACTAAAATACTGTCTTCTAAGAAGTCTCAAAACTTTGTGTATGACATCGCTCTTCGCAATAATAAGGCAGAGCAAGTAACGATACAGGTAGAGGATCAGTATCCTATTAGTTCTAATAAAGATATTGAGATAGAGTTAACTGATACTTCATCAGGAACTGTGAATACAGAGAAAGGGTTAGTGAAATGGGATCTTAAACTTAAAGCAAATGAGAGTAAAACACTTCGTTTTGGTTATCAAGTGAGATCAGATAAGAATCAAACACTTAATCTTTAAGCTAAAGATATAAGTAAATAAATTCTTTTAGATAGATATTAAAGAAGGCGAAGTACATTGTACTTCGCCTTTTTACTTAAATTTGATGTAAAAGGTAGAATATATGGAGTATTTAGATATTGTCGTGAGGAGTATTGCAGTGTATCTGTTTATGATTATAGCAATGCGTGTATTCGGAAAGAAACAATTGTCTCAATTAAATACTTTTGACGTGGTGTTGATGCTACTAATTAGCAATTCGGTACAGAATGCTATGGTAGGACCTAATACTAGTTTAGAAGGAGGAATAGTAGCTGCGTTTATTCTCTTTTCAGTTAACTATGGAATGAAAAGACTTATCGCACGCAATGCTTTTGTGAACCGATTATTACAACAAAAACCTGAAGTCATTATTCAACACGGTGTAGTAGACTTTGCAAAAGCTACTCAGTTAGGTATTACTTCTGATGAACTAACAGAGGCTATGCATGAACATGGTGTAGAGTACTTTAAACAAGTTAAATTAGCCACTTTAGAGATTAATGGAAGTATAAGTATTATCGCTAAAGATAATAATGGGCATTATAGAGAGACATTTCACAAAAGAAGAGATAAATAACTTAAAAGCTATTTATTAACATGATAACGGTTAATATTACTGATAGTTAACTTGAGATTAATTATTTAGTAATACTATAAGTATTGTTTTGTAAAAAGTTTTTGAATTATGAAACAACCACAATTAAATAGAAGGAATTTCTTACGTTCTTCTTTATTAGCCTCAGGCAGTATATTCTTAGCACCGATTATTGTTAGCTGTTCTAACGATGATAATAATACCTCTACTGAAGAACAGGAAGGAGATTTAACCATTAGAAACTTTGATTACGGAGTGGCTAGTTTTGACCCTACCAGTACAAGTGTTATTATTTGGACACGTTATGCTAAGGCGGATTTAGAAGTTAACTGGCAGATGGCACGCGATATTTCGTTTAAGGATGTGGTACGCCAGGGCGTTGCTTTAATCTCATCTTCAACTGATCATACACTTGCTATAGAAGTACAAGGGCTGCCTTCTAATAGTAAGTTCTATTACAGATTCTATAATAAATCTACTAAAGACACATCGGTTATAGGAGAGACAATCACATTACCTGCTTATACAGATAATGTATCTAATGTTAAGCTCGCTGTGGCTTCATGTTCTAATTATCCAGCAGGATTATTTAATATATATGCTGATATGGCTAAGTCTGACGTTGATGTGATTATTCACTTAGGAGATTATATCTATGAGTATGCACCTGGACAATACGGAACTAATGTGAATACAGCTTCACTAAATAGAGCGCACAAACCAAATAAAGAAATTGTTTCTCTAGAAGATTATAGAGAAAGATATAAACAATATAGAAGTGATGTGAACTTGCAGTTGGCTCATCAGAAGAAACCTTTTATTTGTGTGTGGGATGATCATGAGATAGCAAATGATACTTATAAAGATGGGGCGGAGAATCATCAACCAGATACTGAGGGGAGTTTTGAGGTAAGAAAACGTGCTGCTTTACAAGCGTATAGTGAATTTATTCCATTAAAGACAGGTAAGGACACGCGTATATATAGATCATTCGAATTTGGTAATATCTTATCACTTCACATGTTAGATACCCGAGTGATAGCGAGAGATAAACAGTTAAATTATGATGACTATTTCTCAAGTGAAGGTTTTGATCAAAACAAATTTATGCAGGCGTATATGAATCCTAGTCGCCAACTAATGGGACAAGAGCAATTAGGATGGTTAGTGGGGCAAATGAGTAATAGTAAAGCTACTTGGCAAGTATTAGGACAACAAGTATTGATGGCTAAGATGCTTGTACCTACGGAGTTTCTGATGCTTGTTAATCAGATTATGGCGGAGATAGAGAAGGCAGGTAGTGCATCTGCATCATCATTAGATGCTTTACAAAAAACACTTGGTGAGTTAGTAGTCTTAAAGACCCGTATGCTTAAAGGGGATCCTACGTTGACAGCGGTAGAGAAGGCTAGAATCACAACAGTATTGCCATATAATCTAGATGCATGGGATGGGTATGCAGTAGAACGAGAGAAGTTATATAGTTTGTGTAAAGGTAAAAAAGTTATGACACTTGCGGGCGATACTCATAATGCGTGGTATAGCCAAATGAAAACGCAAAGTGGTGAGGTAGTAGGATATGAGTTAGCAACTAGCTCTATCAGTTCTCCTGGTATGGAAACTTATTTAGGGTTGTCTAATGATATGTCTCAAGCAAGACAATTAGAGCAAGTAATGCCTATGCTAATAGATGAATTAGAGTATGTTAATCTATCTGATAGAGGTTATCTATATGTGGATTATACTTCTGTAGGAGCTAAGGCAGAGTGGAGGTTTGTCGATACGATTTATTCTTCTAGTTACACTATGCAAACAAAGAAGAGTATTTTAATATAAAAGTTGTTGTTGTATTTCATATTGAGAGGGAGAGCCAAGATAGGCTCTCTTTTTTATTGTACCATTTTTAGTTGTGTAAGTAAAGGTTTATGGGAGGATTTTTTTGCTTAAGGAAGTTCTTTTTTGGCTCATTTAGCGATATTTTTTTTTGGTTTTTTGATTGATTTCGAGTTGTTTGTGTTCATTACGAGAATTTAAAATAAAGCATTACATTTGTTAGTGTAAAAAAATATTTAATATGAAAAAAGTTTTATTATCTGCATGTTTAGTATGTTTCGCAATAGGAACAGCTAATGCACAGTTTGGTAAATTAAATCCAAAGAAAATTGAAGCTGGTCTAAAAGCAGCTAAAGCATTTACAGTAAGTGATGAAGAAGTAGCTCAGTCTGCAGCAGCATCTGTTAAGTGGATGGATGAGAATAATCCTGTATGTACAGTGAAGGATAAAGACCCTAAGAAAAAAGCGTATGCTGAACGTCTAGAGCGTGTATTCGGTCCATACAAAAACTATGATGGTCTTAATCTAAACTACAAAGTCTATTATGTAACTGATGTAAATGCTTTTGCTTGTCCTGATGGAAGTGTACGTGTATTCTCTTCATTGATGGATATTATGAGTGATGATGAGTTATTAGGTATTATCGGACATGAAATCGGACACGTTAAGTTAAAGCACTCTTTAAACGGGTATAGAAAAGTACTAATGGCAGAAGCTGCAGTACAGTATGCAGGTACTACACCAGGTACTGTAGGTGACTTAATGAAAGGTGATGTTGGAGGTATGGCAGAGAAGTTTATCGGAGCAGCATTCTCTAGAGATCAAGAATCAGATTCTGATGATTATTCGTATAAATTCTTAGTTGCTAATAGCAAGAATCCTCAGGCACTAGCAGATGGATTTAAAAAATTTGCTGATATGGAGAAAGAGTATGGAGCTGATAAATCATTAGTAAGTAAGATGTCTTCTACTCACCCAGATAGTGAGAAACGCGCTAAACGCATCGAAGATAAAATTAAAAAAGACGCTAAGAAATAGTCGTCTAAATATCAATATGAAGAGCTACTTCTATACAGAAGTGGCTCTTTTTTGTTTCTATGTATAAGTGTCTAATCATATTCTGTTAGAATACTTATAATAGTCTTTTCGTATTTTTTTAAAAAACACACTTCTCTTTTTTAAAAAAATGCTGTTTTAGGTATATTAATCAGGTGTATTTTAGAGTTATTCTCTCTCTTTTTTTAGAAAAACGTTGGTTATGGGTACTAATGAAGCTCTATTCTAAAAAAAAGGATTGAGTTATCTGTTTAGTTTCCGCTAATCATATTTAAAGTAGTTGGTTTCGCTTTAACCATCTTTACAATTGTGTTATGAAAAATAGTTTCCTTAAATAAGGATCTATTTAATCTATATACGAACTCATTAAAGTAAGCTTGGATGTATTTCTTATTGATATGTGAAGGTACAGTTCTAATCCAGGATTTAAGTTGGTGAATTATCACGTGTAATTCTTTAAAATTAGCACCTTTATCACTTTCTTTTTGAGTGATGTTATACTTTTTTTTCAAGGGATTGTATCCCCTCCATTTATCTGTAACTACATTAGCATCTTCTGAAATGTGTTGTTCGAATATAGTAGTTAATGACTTAGCAGAGTAATCGTCAATACACTTAACATAGGCTCTTTTTACTTTTCTTTCAGTATTTAACTCTACAGCTATCACTGCTTTAGCTTTTTTGGTATCATAACTTCTTCCTGGTTTTCCTTGTTCGTATCCCCCTACAACAAACTCATCAACATGGACTGTCTCAGTCATAGGAGATTGCTCGCTACTTTGCATAGCTAAACGAACTTTATGCATAAAGCCCCACGCTGTTGGCTGGCTTATACCATAGCGTTTACCCATTTGAATACTAGATATGCTTTTGGTAGAAGTTGTCATTTCAAACACAATCATAAATGCTTTATGTAAACCAAATTTGACTTTGTGAAATAAGGTATTAGCTGTTGAGCTTTCAACATGCTCACAGTTATAGCAATAGTATGAATGATTAGATTTTAAGCAACCTTTTTTGTGTCCACATTTTACACAAGTAAAACCGTTTGACCACTTTATTTTACTTAGATAAGCTTTACAAGATTCGTCATCTGGTAGTTCTTTTACTAAGTTAAGAATGTTTTGACCCTTAAAAATTTCCATACTACTGATTTTAAGATACTAATATACGGATGTTAAATCAATAATTCAAAAAAAGGATATATTTTTTTAAACAAGTACTTGTTGTAAATTGCTGTTGTTTAGTTGATTGTGTTATTTGTGTTCTTTTTATGTAGTTGCTATACCCTTCTCAATCTTAGTATCTGTCTATGATGATGTGAAGTTGCTCGACAATGGGTGGAGAATACGCCGTAAATAGTGGGCTAGAGAAATATTAGTCGAAGAATGCTTCAGAGATTGATTACCTACTGTCCAAGAAGGAAGGATGGAGAGTGGATGGACAGAGGTTCTATGCTATTGTAGTAAATAGATGGATGGGGTAATGTTTGATTAGAGCTATACTAACTGTAGTGCTACATGAGTAAATAGTAGTATGGATTAGGTACTGAGAATTAAGTACTAGCCGACAGAGGAGTTAACCCTGTATGGAATTTGAGAGTTGTTAAAAGAAGACATTAACATAAGGTTACCTTTATCTTTTCTTTTTTTTCCTCTTTTTCTTTTGATTGGGATGCTTAACAGTGAGTAAATACTTTATATAAGCACTTAGTAAGATAAATATAAGTGCATCTACGAATATAAGGATGCTATACGTATTCCTTAGACTAATGTGATAGATAAATAAGCCTACTAGGGCTATTTGGCATAGTGCTAGTACTCTCATCTGTATGGTTATCTTATTATGGGGTCTTGTACTCATTACAGCTGAGTTGTTTTAGCATTTCTTTTCTTTATATTTTCTAGTAAGATCCTGAATGATACGTAATAGAAAAATAAGTTTAATGAACCAATAAAGATAACGGCAAATAAAGGGCTGTCTTCTATGTACATCCAATAAGTAATCCCTGAAAAAGCGATGCAGATTAGTAAGGGGTATATTGAACTCATGATGTCACCTTTTTTGTATGGCGTGTTATCAGGTTTAGGGGTGTTTCTTATAATCTCCGCTTGTTTATAGCTTGCTAACTCAGAGAAATCACCATTGTCAATAGAAGTAAATCCTGTTCCATTGTTAATTAAATCATGGGTATCTAAATAAGAGATAGCTTTTATATCGAGTGTGTCTAAAGCTTGTAATTCTTTTGTAATAGAAGTAATAAAGTACTGAACATCATCATAGAAGCAGATGTATTCGAGTAACTCTATACAGACTACAGCGTTATTGTATAGTTGATTATCTATACATGAGATAAAATCGTCGTACAGAGTTAGAGCTTCAGGAATCTGATTAACGATAAATATACGTCTATTCTTAGCATTAGTGTTAAACGTTTCTTTAGTTAAGATGATGTCAGAAGGAGATATAGTATATTCAGATTCTTCGTATTCATCGTTATCGTCCTCCTCTTCGCTAATAATAAGTTGTTCCCAGATTGGATGTTTTTCTTTTAGTATTGTTATGTCTAGTAGGCAAATCCAGAAGAAAGGGAGAGTGTTCTTTCCTTCAAATAAAAATGTATTCTCCTCATCTTTCTTAATACTTAAGTAGGTGTAGTTAGCCATAACGTGTTTTATAGAGTATTAAATATAAGACAATTAAATACATGTGAAAAAAAATCCATCACTTAATTAGTAATGAATTCTGATTTATCGTTTAATTATCTTTTTGATAACAGTATTTTCAAATTTGTATATAACACCTAAGAATACGAGTATAAAGGCTATTCCTACGAAGTAGTTTTCTCTAAAACAGTAGAAGTATGTAAAGCTTAGGAGTATAGATATTCCTAGATATCCTCCTATAGCCTTTTTGTCATAAGGGATTGGATACTGTTTCTGTCCCATTACATAAGAGACTAACATCATGGATGCATAGGCTATCAGAGTAGCTATCGCTGATCCCATATATCCCCAAATAGGGATAAGGATAAAGTTAAAGATCAGTGTGAATACAGCTCCCATAATAGAAATATAGGCTCCTATGGCTGTCTTATCTCTTAGCTTATACCATACAGATAGGTTGGTATAGATTCCCATACATAAGTTGGCTAAGATGATAAGTGGTACGACTATCATCGCATCCCAATAAGACTCGTTTCTAATAAACAAGACTTTCAATACATCTGCAAATACGATAACGCCTAACATAATAATACTCCCAAAAATAGTAAAGTACTTGGTAATAGTAGCATATTTAGTAGGTGCGTCATGATTCTTAGCATAGTTGAAAAAGAATGGTTCTATACCTAATGTATAAGCTTGCCTAAATAGGACCATAAACAAACCTAATTTATAACAAGCTGCATATTTTCCTACTTCTGATAGTGCGATATCGGCTGGTAGTAGTCGCTCAAGAAGTATTTTGTCAAAACCTTCATTAATAGCAAATGCTAGTCCTCCTACCATAATAGGAAAACTGTAGGTAAGCATCTGTTTATTCAGCTCCTTATTAAACTTAAATTTGATACTGAAGTAGTCTTTATAGAAGGCTAAGAATGTGAATAAGCTAGCAGCTAGATTCGCTACAAAGATGTAAACTACTTGATTGTCTTGTCTATAGATGGTATGGAATATGCTATCAGGGTAACTAGTACTTAGTTTTGGTAGATAGTATAAAAAGAATATGTTTAGCACTGTGTAGATACATACATTTGCGATTCTAATGGCACTGTAGTATAGAGGTCTCTGATCTGCTCTTAGCTTAGCAAAGGGAACTATGACTAAAGCGTCTAGTACTAGAATAAATAGTACATAGTATAATAGTTCATTTGATACACTAAGGATAGAAGCCCAAAAATCTAAGGTCAATACACTAATTATAGCAAATAGTAATGTTGTGCATCCAAGAAATAATAAACTGTTATTAATAACTTCTTTTTTGTCATCTTGTTTATTATAAAATCTAAAGAAAGCAGTCTCCATCCCAAAAGAAAGAATCACATTGAGAAACATCATGATAGAAAAAATAACACTATATTGTCCATAGTCGTTATTCTGCATGAGGTCTGTGTGAAATGGAACTAGAAAGAATCCAATAACTTTAGGGAATACAGCTGCTAATCCATAAATAGCAGTTTGTTTAAATATTTTCTTGTAAATGCTCACAACTTGTTGTTTAAGGGGTATTATTTATTTGTGTTTGCTTTAGGTATTAAATCAAAGCTTAAGTAGGGGTTTATTTCTTCTTTTGTAAATGTAAGTGTTATTAGTTTACTAGATAGTGCATTTAAGTCTGCGGTATTAAAGTTTAGTACAAGGCCATCGTCGTATACAAATATGTTTTCAGGCAACTCAAAAGTACTTCTGTTAACTTCCACTTGATTCTTCTTAAGTTTTGTAATTACTAGTTCTTCAAAACCCTTATAGTTTTTGAATAATTGTTGATTAGTATATTGATCCCCAGTTATAGGGTTATAATGAATTGTTTTCTCTCCTTTAAATCCGTTAGCTCCTCCTGTAAAAATATAATAGTCTAGAGAAAAACTCAATAGGTTATCACCGTAGAATGTCACAATACTATTTGCAGTAGCTTGCCACGGAATGGTTGCCTTAGGAAACTTTTTAACCATATCTGTGTAGGCATTGGTGAATGAAGCAACTATATTATCATAGTTAGAAGCTGGTTTCTTCTCGTCTTCAAAAGAGAGAATATCATTTATGATAATTAAATTGTTCGTATTAATCTTGTTGCTTATATCTTCTAGGGGATTTGTGATTTCAGCTGTAGTGATTTTGATTTCAGTACAGTCTTCGTCTATACAAGTTTCCAACAATATTTTTTGGTATACTTTCTCCTCAAAAGAGAAATTTTTATCCTTCTTGCAGCTTGTAATAGCGATTGAAAGGAATAGGATTAACAAGATTTTTTTCATCTTTTTTCTTTTCATAGATAAGTGCAAAGCTATGAAAATTGTAGTGATTATAATCTCATATTGTAAGATTTCGATCGCTTCTGATTTTAGATGTATTTATGCTGTTTTATAGTGTGTTATATGTCTTGTTTAGATGTTGTTTAGGAGTTTTTTGAACCGATGTGTATGCTTTATTTTAGTACTTTTGCAAAGATTTAGACTAAGATGATTATTTTTAAGCTCTTAAAAAGAAAGGATAAATGCAGATAAAGACAAAAGCGATTGTACTTAGTGCTTTAAAATACCAAGAGAAAAGCTTGATTGTAAAGTGTTTTACTGAGGATGTTGGGATGGTTAGCTTCTTTGTTCGCAATGCTTTTGCCAAGGGCAAATCTGCTCAGAAGATAGCGTACTTCCAGCCATTGACTATCTTGGATATTGATTTTGTTCATAAGAATAAAGGAGGATTAGAATACTTTAAAGAAGTCAAGGTAGCTCATATTTACCAAGATATTTACTATAATTATAATAAGAATTGTATAGCTATTTTTGTGGGAGAGGTACTTCATTCCGCATTTAGAGAGCCAGTTGCAGACAAAGATTTTTTTACATTTCTAGAGATTGCATTACTGTGGTTTGACACACATGATGAGGTAGCTAATTTTCATCTTATTTTAATGACAGAATTGATGAAATACTTTGGTTTTTACCCCGCTTTAGACACTAGTAATAAGCTTTATTTTAACTGGGAAGAGGGGGTTTTTAGTAATCATTTTACCCCAAGTTGTTTTGATGAAGAGCCTACTGTTTTGTTTAGGAAATTATTGGAATTAGGTTTCTCTAGTGACCAAAAAGTGTTTAATAATAGAGATAGAAAGAGACTGTTAGCGATGTTGATTAGTTATTATGAACGACATCTAAATGACTTTAAAAAACCGAATTCTTTGGAAGTTTTGAAGGAAGTTTTCTCTAATTGACTATTTTTAATGTTTTTCCTACCAATTAATTAGGGGGATATTAAAGTAATTTGTTTAAATTCGCGAAATTGATTAAAAAATATTATAATAATAACGATGAGCACTAAATTTACAGAATATAAGAATCTTGACTTGTCAGGGGTAGCATCAGAGATGCTAGAGTTTTGGAAAGAACAATCAATATTCGAAAAAAGTATTAGTACTAGAGAGGATAATAAACCTTTCGTGTTTTTCGAAGGACCACCTTCAGCTAATGGAAAACCTGGAATTCACCACGTGATGGCTCGTGCTATTAAGGATATTTTTTGTCGTTATAAAACTCAAAAAGGATACCAAGTAAAGCGTAAAGCGGGATGGGATACACATGGATTACCTGTTGAATTAGGTACTGAGAAGGAACTTGGAATTACTAAAGAAGATATTGGAACTAAAATTACAGTAGAAGAATACAACCAAGCTTGTAAGCGTACTGTAATGCGTTATACTGACCTATGGAATGACCTTACTGAGAAGATGGGGTATTGGGTAGATATGAACGATCCTTATGTGACTTACAAGTCAAAGTATATGGAATCAGTATGGTGGTTGTTAAAACAAATCTATGATAAAGACTTGTTATACAAAGGATATACAATCCAACCATATTCGCCTAAAGCAGGTACAGGTCTATCATCACATGAGATTAACCAACCAGGAGCATATAAAGATATCACAGATACGACTATCGTAGCACAGTTTAAAGCTATTGATGAGACATTACCTGAGTTCTTAAAAGGATTTGGTGCTATTCATTTCTTGGCTTGGACAACTACTCCATGGACATTACCGTCAAATACAGCGTTGACTGTAGGTCCTAAGATTGACTATGTATTAGTGAAGTCGTTTAACCAATATACAGGAGAGGCGATTAATGTAGTATTAGGTAAACCGCTAGTAGCTAAACAGTTTGCTGGTAAGTTTGCTACTGTAGAAACAGAAGAAGAATTAAACGCATATAAAGAAGGTGATAAAAAGATTCCTTATTTAGTTGTTAAGGAATTTAAAGGTGCTGACTTAGTGGGAGCTAAGTATGAACAATTGTTACCATATACATTGCCATATCAAAACCCAGAGAATGCATTCAGAGTAATCTTGGGTGATTTCGTTACTACAGAAGATGGTACTGGTATCGTACATACAGCGCCTACTTTTGGTGCAGATGATGCTAAGGTAGCTAAAGAAGCTACACCAGAAGTGCCACCTATGCTTATCCTTGATGCTGATGAGAACCCAGTTCCATTAGTAGATTTACAAGGACGTTTCGTAAAGAAAATGGGAGACTTAGCAGGAAAGTATGTAAAGAATGAATACTATGACGATGGACAAGCTCCTGAGCGTTCTGTAGACGTAGAAATAGCTATCCGTCTAAAAGAAGAGAACAAAGCATTCAAAGTAGAGAAGTATGTTCACAGTTACCCACATTGTTGGAGAACGAACAAACCTGTATTATACTACCCATTAGATTCTTGGTTTATTAAGATCACTGAGGTAAAAGAGCGCATGTTCGAATTAAATGAAGAGGTGAACTGGAAACCTAAAGCAACTGGGGAAGGTCGTTTTGGTAACTGGATTAAGAATGCAAATGACTGGAATTTATCTCGTTCTCGTTTCTGGGGTATTCCATTACCTATCTGGAGATCTGAGGATAAGACAGAAGAATTAGTAGTTGGTTCTGTTGAGGAATTAATGAATGAAATTAAGAAGTCTATGGCTGCTGGTATCCAGACAGCTAATCCTTTTGAAGGGTTTGCAGTAGGAGATATGTCAGAAGAAAACTATGATAAAGTGGACTTACATAAAAATGTAGTTGATAATATCGTATTAGTATCTGCTTCTGGAAAACCAATGCGTCGTGAATCTGACCTAATAGATGTTTGGTTTGATTCTGGAGCCATGCCTTATGCACAATGGCACTACCCATTTGAGAATAAAGAATTAATAGATAATAATAAATCTTATCCTGCTGACTTTATCGCTGAGGGAGTAGATCAGACACGAGGATGGTTCTATACTTTACACGCTATTGCTTCTATGGTATTTGATACTAAAGCATATAAAAACGTTGTATCTAATGGATTAGTATTAGATAAGAACGGATTAAAGATGTCTAAGAGTTTAGGAAACACAGTAGATCCTTTTGAAACATTAGCTGAACATGGACCAGATGCTACACGTTGGTATATGATTTCGAATGCTAACCCATGGGATAACTTGAAGTTTGATTTAGATGGTATTACAGAGGTGAGAAGAAAATTCTTCGGAACTTTATATAATACTTATAACTTCTTTGCGTTGTATGCTAATATTGATGGATTTAAATATGAAGAGAAGGATATTCCATTAGCGGATAGACCTGAGATTGACAGATGGATCTTATCAGAGTTAAATACATTAGTTCAACGCGTAGATGAATTCTATGCAGAATACGAACCTACTAAAGCTGCTCGTGCAATAACGGATTTCGTAACAGAGAACTTAAGTAACTGGTATGTGCGTTTATGTAGAAGAAGATTCTGGAAAGGTGAATATGCTCAAGACAAAATCGCTGCATACCAAACATTGTATACATGTTTGTTAACAGTAGCGAAGTTAGGAGCTCCTATAGCACCGTTCTTTATGGATAAACTTTACAGAGACTTAACTTTAGCTACACATGGAGAAAGTTTTGAATCTGTACATTTGGCTGACTTCCCAGAATTTAAGGAAGAGTTCGTTGATAAAGCATTAGAAAGTAGAATGCAAAAAGCTCAAATTATTTCTTCATTAGTGTTATCACTTCGTAAGAAAGAAATGATCAAGGTTCGTCAACCACTACAGAGAGTTATGATTCCTGTATTAGATGATAACCAAAAGAATGAAATTTTAGCTATAGCGGATCTAATCAAGGCTGAGGTGAATGTGAAGGAAATAGAATTGCTAGACGATGCTTCTGGAGTATTAGTGAAGCAGATCAAACCTAACTTTAAAACATTAGGTCCACGATTTGGAAAAGACATGGGGCTGATTGCGAATAAGATACAAGGTTTTGGTCAGGAAGAAATCGCAGAAATCGAAAGAAATGGAGGAATAACACTTAATTTAACAGAAAAAAGTGTTACTTTAACAGTTGCAGACGTTGAGATAACATCACAAGATATCGAAGGCTGGTTAGTTGCTAATGAAGGAGGGCTTACAGTCGCTCTTGATATTACGATAAGCCCTGAGTTGAGAAAAGAAGGTATCTCACGTGAATTAGTAAATAGAATTCAGAATATTAGAAAAGACTCAGGATTCGAAGTTACAGATAAGATTATAGTAAAAATACTAGAGGAAAAAGAAATAAAAGAGGCTGTTTTGGCGAATGAAGACTATATTAAGTCTGAGACCCTAACACATACATTAGAATTCGTGAATGATTTAAGCGAGGGTGTAGATGTAGAGTTTGATGAGCTAAAAACACGAGTGTTAATTTTAAAATAATTAAAATTATGAAAGAAGTAGGTGAGATTGTACGTTATTCTGATGCGGATTTAGCTGAATTTAAGGTGTTAATAACAGCTAAGATTGAGAAAGCTCAAGCGGATTTAGAATTGATTAAAAGCGCCTATATGAATGATTTGAACAATGGAACTGATGATACATCACCTACATTCAAAGCATTCGAGGAAGGAAGCGAGACAATGTCTAAAGAAGCGAATGCTCAATTAGCAATACGTCAAGAGAAGTTTATTCGTGACTTAAGAAATGCATTAGTACGCATTGAAAATAAAACGTATGGAATATGTAAAGTAACAGGTAAACTAATCGATAAAGAGAGATTGAAGTTAGTTCCACATGCGACTATGAGTATCGAAGCAAAGAATTTGCAACGTTAATCTTTAATAAAATTGAAAACGCTCCTATAAGAGCGTTTTTTTTATGTGATAAAATAACTACATTTGTTCCTTGAAATTAAAGGAAAATGTCGTTAAAGAAAGCATACCTACTTGTTCTGGTTGTATTAGTACTGGATCAGGTATTGAAGATATATATTAAAACTAACTTTTTATTGAATGATGAGATTATCTTCTTTGATTGGTTCCGTATTCATTTTATAGAGAATGAGGGTATGGCATGGGGTGTAGAACTACCTGGTAATTATGGGAAACTTGCCTTGACATTATTTAGAATAGTGGCTGTATTCGGTATTGGTTGGTGGTTGAATGACTCTTTTAAGAAAAGAGCATCTAACTATTTAATTGTTGCAATAGCTTTAATTATGGCAGGAGCATTAGGTAATATAATTGATTCTATCTTTTATGGAGTTATCTTTAATGAGAGTACACCAGGACAGATAGCAACGATGTTCTCAGATCAGCCTTATGGTAGTTGGTTTCATGGTAAGGTAGTAGATATGTTTTATTTTCCTATATGGAAAGGGTATTTACCTGAATGGTTGCCAATATGGGGAGGTAAGTATTTTACCTTTTTTAATGCGATATTTAACTTAGCCGATGTGGCAATCTCTGTTGGTGTAGGTATCCTAATTATTTTTAATAAGAAAGTTTTTAAAAACTAAATATATAGCTTCCTTTTAGGGAGCTTTTTTTTTGAGTATATCAATTGTGTGGTTTGAAAAAGATAATTGTTTAAACCAGTCTGTTTTCGACTCAGCACTATGTTGTGCTGATGAAGAACGTGATTAAATGTATATATAGATACAAAAAAGGCTTCCCGTAGGAAGCCTTTACTATTTTACTTGATATCTTTTAGGATTTCTTGAACAGCTCTCTCAAGTTGAGGATCATTGTTATTTAATCTATCCATAAATGTGTTTTTAATATAAATATCAGGTGCTACACCTGTTTTCTCTAGGTTCTGACCATCTAATGTGTAAGTACCCCAAGAAGGTAATCTGTAGCTAGAATTATCTACTAGACTTTTAGCAGAAGTAAATATAATCCATCTATAGGTTTCTTGCCCAATGATTTTTCCTAGTTTTAAAGCTTTAAATCCTGCTGCAGTCATCTCTGCATCACTCAGAGACGATTCATTGATAAGTAATACTATTGGCTTACCACTAGGAGTGAAATTACTCTGTACAGTAAGTTGTCCCTCTCTGTATTTCCATTGAAGATAAGGTCTTTGTGCTAAGAAATTTAATACTTTATCATGCACATTACCGCCAGTGTTATAACGCAAATCTAAAATCACCCCTTCCTTATTAGCTTCCTGCTCTACCATTGCCAGTAAGAATTGATCTAACTCTGTAGTACTCATATTCTTCATATAGGCATAAGCGATTCGATTATTACTTAGCTTATTTACACGTTCTTTATTAGTGTATATCCATTCGTCATATAATAGTGTCTTCATTGATGTGAATGAAATTGGATGTAACTTTCGAGTGATTTCCTTACCACCTCGGTTAAATGTCAGTGTGATTTCCTCTTGACTATTCGCAAATGTGAAGTAAGTGTCTCTATTCACTTTATCATCTACTTTTTGACCATTTACTTTGGTTAAAATATCACCAGGTATAATATCTATATCAGACGCATAAGCTGGAGATTTACGTACGATGTGATCTACTTGATACGGAGTATCAGTATTAAATACTATACCTGTTTCGTAAGATCTATAGTTCAGTTTCGTTTTTTCTTCATTTCCAGACGAATTAAACCCTAAGTGAGAAGAACCTAGTTCTCCTAGCATATCGTTCAGTAAGACGCGAAGGTCATTTCTACTATTAACATCAGGTAGATATTGAGCGAATTGCTCTTTCATTTTATCCCAATCAATTCCGTGAAAAGTTTCATCATAGAAATTCTCCTCTACACCAGCCCATGTCTCATAATACATTTGGTTAAACTCATCAGCTAAGTTTTTAGTAAAGCTGTGCTTGATTTTAAGCTGCTCAGGCTTTCCTTTACTTAATTCAAAGCTATAGATATTACCACTGATTAGCGCATATATCTTTTTATCACGTTGAAGTAACTGATTAGCGCGTTTTTCGAACACCTTTTCACTTTTATTGTCTTCGAAGTCTTCGTAAACCGTTTTGTATAAATTGCCCTTTCCGTTTTCTTGATTTGTGTTATAGAATACTACCTCTTTCTTATCATCAGCGAATACGATAGGATTATATTGGCTACCAAAACGGTCGCTTACCTGCTCTATACGATCAAGTAGTCCCTCTGTGTTTATCTTAATCGACTTCACTTTTGGAGTATCGTCTTGTTTTTTCTTTTTGTCCTTTTTCTTAGTATCTTTTGCATCCTCTTCTTTCTTTTCTACGAATAGTTTGTCAAACTGATCAGACTTAAATGCATCTGTCTGCCAGTCTACAGAGAATCGGTAGATACTAGGATTCTGCATCCCTAGAGGATAAGAAGGATTAAGTCTATCACTCATAAAGTAAATATACTTACCATTAGGAGACCAATACGGGCTAGACTCTGCAACACCTGTATTCGTTAGGTTGATTGTCTCATTCTTTGCGATATGGTGTACAAAGATGTCTTCTTCAAAATTGCGTTTAGCAGTGAATAACACATATTCTCCATTAGGAGAGAAAGAAGGTGTAGAGTTTTGGAATGCCCATATCTCATCTTTCACTATTACTTTAGAAGTATAGGCAGTCAGGTCTAATAATCTCACTTCATCTCTACCACTTAGGTATACCGCTTTAGTCATTTCTTTATTTAAAGTAATGTCTCTGTTGTTGCGATTATCAGAAGTTAATTGAGTAACTGTTCCCTTGCCATCAGCAGATCTTTTAAACCAATTTTGGTACCCTTTATAAGTCTGACTGTATAGTAACGTCTTGTTGTCTTTCAACCATTTTACTTCCATTACACGTTCTTTACCATCCGATACTGCTTGTATGAATTTTCCTTCGATGTCAGAGACGAATAATATCCCACGGCTAACGAATGCAATCTTCTTCGCATCAGGAGACACATCAAAGTATTCCATATTGTCTTCTACAGCATAAGACTGCTCTTTCTCGATTGCTTTATTCGTGTTTACAGAAGTAGCTAGAGGTGTTATAGACTTAGTAGCTGTGTCAAGAACATAAATCATGTAATCTTTCTCAAAAACAACTTTGCTACCATCTGCTGATACATAAGGCTTCTTGATAGAAGTATCGAAGTTAGTTAACGCTACTTTTTTCCCATTCTCGAAGGTGTATAAGTTATAGTTACCATTGTTCTCGTCTGAGATGAAGTATATCTTCCCGTTCTTATCTACGGTAGGATTAAAGTCCTTTCCTTCATAATCTGTATAAGATTTGAATGCCTTAGTCGTAGGGTTATAGCTTAGTATATCTGGATTGTTCTCTCCTTTATAACGCTTACGCGTAGTCTGACTAGCACTCTCCATAGAGCTAGTGAATAGGTATTCACCAGATGGCGTAACGACTAATCCATTTGTATTATTAAAATAGTTTGTAAACAGTGGTTTAGGAGTACCACCATTAATACCTATGGTGTAAGAACCAAAGTTGTTATTAGCATTAGATGTGAAGTAAATCGTCTTACTATCCCAACTCCAACTCTCTACATCTTCTGATGCTTGGTGGTAAGTAAGTTGTGTGATTTGTCCTCCTGTTAGAGGCATTAAGAATACATCTCTGTTGCCGTATTGGTCAGAAGAGAATGCTAGCCATTTTCCATCAGGAGATACGCGAGGGTTAGTCTCGTTACCCTCTAAGGCAGTTACTCTTAGCGCTTCTCCACCAGCTGTTGGAGCTTGCCATATATCGCCATTATAGCTAAAGTAAGTTGTCTTTCCATCTGGGCTTAGTGATGGGGTAGAAGCAAATTTAGGTGATTGCTGTGCCCATGCTAAACTTACAAGAGAAAGTGTAAGTAAGGTGATAGTGTTTTTGATCATTGGTTAATATTTTTAATAAACATAAAAATATTTTCCCTAACTCACTAATACTAATTTAGTTTTAACTGTTGACAGAAGCATAACAGCAAGGTATATGTCTTTAAATTGACCTATAAAAAAAACGAGATAATACCTAAATATTGCCTCGTTTTATATGTGTTAAAATCGATATACTTCTGTCGGAGTGATGCAATAGTCAAGAGGAATATCTCCATCTCTTACATCACTAATGTGGTCTTCTGGTGGGAAGAAACTCAATCCCACTTTGATCACATCGGGCTTGCATTCTGCTAAGAATCGATCATAGAATCCCTTGCCATAGCCTATTCTATTTCCTTGTTTGTCATAAGCTAATAGAGGAATGAAGATTACATCAAGTTGTTTTTCGCTTACTTGGATGCCATCTACAGGTTCTGGTATACCATAGTTATTGACTTTAATTGTAGTGTTATCAGTCAAGAGATAATGTGATAATGTTCCCTCCTTAAAGTCAGATTTAGATAAGATAGTATTTTTATCCTTACCTGCTAATATCTGAAGTAGGTATTCTGTATCTATTTCTTTTTTATTTCGAATACTTAGAAACAGGTGATAGTTAACCTTATCCCAGATAGGTAAATGTAGTGCTTGATTTGCTATTTCTAAACTTAAATCATCTATTCTATCTAAGTCTAAGTTATCGCGAAGGTTTTTATATTTAATTCTTAATTCGTCTTTATTCATTTTTTTAGTGTTTTTGAGATGTGGAACACAGCATCTCCTTGATAGACGATGGGTGCGTCATTCACATTGATTACATAACCCGCATTTGGTGCTCTCATTAGTGTGTTTTCTTGTCCGTAAGGATCAGATATTTCAGCTAGTATAGCACCTTTTTCGACATAAGCACCTATCTTTACTTGGTCGTGTAATAGCCCAGAGCGTCTAGCTCGTACCCAAATAGAGTTGGTGATTACTGTCATTTCTTCTTTAGGAATGTCAATTTTAAATTGATCTCTAAGCATATCAAATGAACGCAAGAATCGCTTAGTTCCTTCTACTCCCATATCCGAAACGTCAGGGTTGATATCTAGTGATTTTCCTCCTTCGAATAATAGCATCTTAATCCCTTTTTTGGCACAGGCATTTCTAAATGATCCTGATATCTGCGCAGAGTATAATAGAAATGGAGGATTAAATATAGTCGCTAATTCTTCTAACTCTGCATTTTCTGGAGTGATACGTATCTGTGGAGCATTAAATCTACTGGCACCTCCTGCATGAAAGTCTATAGCATAGTCTACATGAGGTAAGATATAAGTAACTAGATAATGGGCGAATCTACCTGCTAATGAACCTGTCTTACTACCTGGGAAGACGCGATTCATATCACGGCCGTCAGGAAATTCTCTTGTCTGGTTAATGAATCCAAATATGTTGATAACAGGGATGCAAATAATAGTACCACGTTTAGGAACATTCATTCCTTTATGCACAATCTGACGTACGATATCTACACCATTTAGTTCATCTCCATGTAGTCCAGCAGACAGTAATACTGTAGGGCCGTCTAGTTTTGCCCTAGAGACGATCACAGGTATTTTTAGTTTAGTAGCGGTGTGTAACCGCGCGATTTCTAAATTTAAAGTCTTGGTTTCACCAGGATGTATTGTTTCATCTAGTATAGTCATCTTTCTAACAATTTTGGAACTGTGAAGATATTAAAAGTTTCGCATTCGTGTTTTAATCGTAAGAGACAAATCGTTACTAGTGGTGTTTTTAGTGCTTTTTTATGGGTGGTCGGCTTGTGATCGGCTATTGATGGGCATGTGCTCGGCTAAAAAGTGCTATTAATAAGCCTATCACCTGCCTATCATTTGCCTAACATATAGGGATCAGTAGAAGGGAGGTGTAAAATATGACTCTGTGAACTAGTGGTTATCTGATGGAGTATGTTATATAAATAGAGTTTGAGCATTATGAAAGTGTTTGATAGTCTTTATTCTTGCGCTATTGAAATGTTTAACTTTAGAATTAGCGTTTTTGTGTTGGTATCGCTTTAGTGATGTAAAATATTGATTATGTAATTGTTATAATTATTTCAGTATGTTGAAATAATTAGGAAAACGGATTGTTTGATAAGTATAAGTCGTTAACTTTACTGTAGTAATGTTATGATTACTATGTTGTTGGGTTCAGTCTAAGAATGAAGTCAATGATAAGGTTTAACAGATGTGAGGTAAGTAAAAACTTAAGTAGATGAAAGTAAAACAAGTATGAAGTTCAAAGTATTAATAGATGTTGTGTTCATCGGGGTTTATAATGATTGTATTTACAATTTGTTGTCATACCTGCATCTTAATGGTAAGATGTGTGATTATGTACAGTATAATGAGAAGGAGATTGCTAGAGAAAACTTTCGTTTGGATGAGTTAGGTCAAGGAAGTTATGTGTTCTTTTCTTTAGGAATGAGTGTTCTGACTTTAGAAAATTATGTTGTACCCGATTTGTATATTGATTTTACTAAACAAGGAGATAATGTGGAGATATTACTGTATTTTGATATTGAGGATTTAGTAGGTATAACAACTCGTGATAAATTAGATGGACTTAAGTTATGGTGTGATAGGGTGATGTTGATATATAGTTTTAGTACTTATTCTTGTTGTATGGATAATGGTGATGTAACTGATACTAACGAGTTGTATTTTGATAGTGAAGGAAGATATGGGAGTCTATATAAATAACGAAAATGTGTTTAAGTTAATCAATATTAATAATGAGAGAGGATAGTTTATACTTTAGGAGCACAGATGAAATGGGTATTTTGTATAGGAGAGCACAGAAGAAAATTGATACATGGTGCAGTGATGGAGATAATATAGATATGCTAGCAAAGAGTATAGATTCCGTCTATTTAAAAGATTTGAGCTTCAGGAATTCAAGAATTACATTTATATGGTTAGGGTATGATTATATGAGTTATGATATAGAGGTTAAGATTATCTTATTAGGAGCGATGAATGTTGAGTTAGGTGAGTTTAATTATGTAGAAGATATGGATGAAAATTATCAAAAAGTTGGTTTTGATGAATACCATATTTATAAGTAAAGTAATTAAGTATGAAGAAGGGAGTACCGTTTTTTCTACAGAGTAAAGAGGATGCACATCAGTATTATAGTCAAGCTATAGCTGGTTTTAAATGGCTGATCAGCTTGCCAGATAATAGCTCTCTTGAAGAAGAATTAAAAGAAGATTTAGGAATAGGTTTTTCTGATATCCATTTAAAGGAGAAAGAAATCAGAGTGTTTTGGTATGCTACAGATTATGTAGAATATACTATTGAAGCAGAACTTAGTTTGTTGAATATTGTAGGTGATGAAATTGGGATATATGTATATGTTATGGATAAGGAAGGTATTGGTATAGATGATAGAATTAGTTTCTGTTAATAGAATGTATTTATAAAGGTAAGAGCTTTAAATAGTATACTATTGTGATTAATTTAGAACATTTAAAAGAGGAATAATAAGGTTTTAAAATGATAATATATGCCTAAGCTTAAGTGTGAATGTAGTGAAGTAATAAACCTTAGTGGAGTGCCTAGTCGTGATCAGTATTTAATGATTTATGATGAAGAATATGATAATTATAGTGGTTTAATAGATGCTGAAATTCTTTATAATAAGATGACTATAGTAGTAAAGTGTCCTCTATGTAGCAGACTGTATATTTATAATGAAGGGTTTAATAGTCCACCAGTTGTTTATTGTTTAGAATAGGTTTAAAGGTGTGCTATATGAAGTACTAGTAGTGAGAAGCTAGTGAGGTGTGGAGGACAGCTAAGATGATTATTGTCTTTGTACTATCGTTAACTTGGTAGTGGATGCCGTATGGGAATGTTGGTGTAAACGTTATGTGAGTATCTCAATATCTTGTTTCAAAAGAGTAAGGATTGGAAGAGATTTGCTTAATTGTTTTTTGAACAGATTTTAGAAATCGCTTCTCTAAACTGTGTGATTTATCTTTATACCACAGTTTTGCAGTAGTAATATCACTCTTAGCATTTATATGGTACAGGACTGTATAGGTCATTCTTAATCAATAAAGTCAAAAATATCACTGATAGGGCGTAGCATCTCAGGTTTGTCTAAGTCCTTGATTCGTTCATCTAAGATGTCTTTTTGCCATTGTGGTAACTCATAATCAAAAGTCTCAATATCTGGGTAAGTTTTTTTGATTTGTTCCCAATCTTCTATTGTGATAAAAACTCCTGTAGTTTTACCTTCATCGTCTTGGATTAATTGAGCTATCATGTGTGTTTGGTTTTAAGGGAATGATGTACAAAGGTATGAATATATAGTCTAAGTTTTTTAGTTAATCGTTTGTTTTGTAATAATTTATAGTTTTCAGATTGTGGTGTGGCGCATTATGTGACACTGGACAGAACGTTAAGAAAACATCTTGTAGATGTTTTTAGTGAATGAGACAGGAGGCGTGTTGGTCTAATTGCGTCTGTACCTTATGTATTTGGTGGAATGCCTTGTGTGATGCTATGTGAGAATACACATTCTATATCACTTTATACCGTAGGTACTGATTCTTAATTCCTAATTCTTAATTGAGCGCAGCGTCTTGTATAAACTAAACAGTTTTTTTAGTAGGGCGAATAGTTTTTGTATTTTTGTAAATACAATATATAATTATGCAAATTTCACCTTCTTTAGCGTTACAGATACAGACATTACCGGATCAGCCTGGAGTATATCAATACTATGATAAGGATGATAAAATCCTCTATGTAGGGAAGGCAAAGAACCTAAAGAAAAGAGTAAGTTCATACTTTAATAAGATTCACGATAACGCGAAGACGAATGTCTTGGTGAAGAAGATTGTGACGATTAAACATATTGTAGTTCCTACTGAAACAGATGCATTACTGTTAGAGAATAATCTGATTAAGCAACTACAACCTCGCTATAATGTCTTGTTAAAAGACGATAAGAGTTATCCGTGGATATGTATTAAGAAAGAACCCTTTCCGAGAGTGTTTACTACCCGACGTATGGTGAAAGATGGATCTGAATACTTCGGTCCTTATACAAGTATCAAGACAGTACATACGTTGATCGATTTGATTAAGGAGTTATACCCTTTGCGTACCTGTAGTCTTGATTTGACTACAAGTAATATAAGAAGTGGAAAGTATAAAGTGTGTTTAGAATATCATATTGGCAACTGTGGAGGTCCTTGCGAGGAGCGAGAGAGTGATGTGCAATATGATAATAAGATTAGAGCGATTCGAGATATTCTGAAGGGGAATTTTAAAGATAGTCTTAAAGAGTTTAAGGATTATATGATGGAATTGGCATCTAATATGGAATTTGAGGAGGCGCAGAAAGTTAAGGATAAGATAGACTTACTAGAGAATTATCAGTCTAAGTCCACTATCGTTAGCTCTAAGATTAGCAATGTGGATGTGTTCTCTATTATCTCTGATGAAGGAGTGGCTTATGTGAATTTCTTGCAGGTTTCTTATGGAGCTATAATCCGTTCGCATACGATGGAGTTGAAGAAGAAACTAGATGAGACGGATGAAGAGTTATTAGAATTGGCGATTACAGAACTAAGAGAGCGTTTTCACTTAAACTCTAAAGAGATTATTACTCCATTTGAAGTTGAGGTTCAAGAGGGGATACATGTGACTGTACCTAAGTTAGGAGATAAGAAGAAGTTGCTTGACTTATCTGAACGCAATGCAAAGTATTATAGAATAGATCAGTTAAAACAAATCAAAATAGTAGATCCAGAGCGTCATGTGAATCGTATCATGACACAGATGAAAAAAGATTTGCGTATGCATGTGGAGCCTCGCCATATCGAATGTTTTGATAACTCAAATATACAAGGAACTAACCCTGTAGCGGCGTGTGTAGTGTTTAAAGATGGTAAGCCAAGTAAAAAAGATTATCGACACTTTAACGTGAAGACTGTCGAGGGACCTAATGATTATGACTCTATGGAAGAGATCGTGCATCGACGTTATAAGCGAGTGTTAGAAGAGGGGTTGCCTTTACCAGACTTAATCGTGATTGATGGAGGAAAAGGACAGTTAGGTGTAGCCTTAAAATGTCTAGATCAGTTAGGGATAAGAGGGAAAGTTTCTATTATCAGTTTAGCAGAACGATTAGAAGAAATATTTTATCCAGGAGATAGTATTCCTCTTTATCTAGATAAGCGATCAGAGACGATGAAGGTGATTATTAACCTTAGAGATGAGGCACATAGGTTTGGTTTGACCTTTCACAGAAACCAGAGAAGTAAGAATGCAATAACAAGTGAACTTGATAATATTACGGGAGTAGGCGAAAAGACTAAGACTACGCTGATGAATCACTTTAAGTCGACTAAGAGAATCAAGGAGGCTAGCCAAGAGGATTTAGAAAAAGTAATAGGAAAGTCAAAAGGGAAGCTAGTATTTGATTTTTTTCAAGTAAATTAGATGAAAAATAAAAGCTATGTATAGATTATTAATACTTTCATTATTTTCTATCTGTTTAGTAACCAATAGTTATGGGGCGGAAGGAGAGAAAGAAAGACCTAAGGTAGGTTTAGTACTTAGTGGAGGTGGTGCTAAAGGATTAGCTCATATCGGGGTGCTAAAAGTACTAGAAGAAGAAGGAGTCAAGGTAGACTATATAGCAGGTACGAGTATGGGGGCGATCGTTGGTGGTCTGTATGCTTCTGGGTATACTGCTTCAGAGTTGGACTCAATTTTTAATAGTATAGATGTATCTGCATTAATTAAGGATTATATACCACGAATCTCAAAATCGTTTTATGAGAAGAAGAATGATGAGATATATGCACTTTCATTGCCATTTGATAACTTTAAGATAGGATTTCCAAAGGCGTTATCTAGAGGAATGTACAACTATAACTTGATGAATAGATTATTAGCCCATGTCCGTCATATAGATGATTTTAGCAAGTTAAAGATTCCTTTTTTATGTATAGCAACTGACCTTGAGACTGGAGAAGGAGTGGTACTTAAGAATGGTTATTTACCTCAAGTTATATTAGCGAGTGGGGCTTTTCCATCGTTATTCGCTCCTGTAGAGATAGATGGGAAGTATCTGATAGATGGTGGTGTAGTGAATAATTATCCTATTGATCAATTGCGTGAAATGGGAGCTGATATAGTCATAGGAGTAGATGTACAAGATGACTTAAAGACAATTAAGGAGATACAAGGTGCCCCTGATTTACTACTTCAGATATCAAATTATTCTACGATTAGGCAAATGAAAGAAAAATTGCCTAAAACAGATGTTTATATTAAACCTGATATTGTAGGCTATACAGTAGTTTCTTTTGACGAAGGTGAGCCTATTATTTCTAGGGGAGTAGATGCAGCGAATAAGGTGATAGTTGATTTAAAATTGTTAGGAGGGAACAAGGATGTAGCAAAGGAGCATTATGTACCTAAGCAGTCTGATTCTATTCATGTATCGAGTATAGATATCCATGGCTTAAATAGATTTACACGTCGATATGTACATGGTAAACTAGGTTTTAAACCCAATACAAAGATTTCTTTCGATCAAATGTCAGAAGGTATAACTCAGCTTAATGGTACAGAGAACTTTAGTAGTATGACGTACCGTTTTATGGCAGATGGGAATAAAGATGAGTTAGATATAACTTTAGTAGAAAATCCTGTTAATCGATATTTAAAGTTAGGAGTGCATTACGATGCTTTGTATAAGGCAGCCGCTTTAGTGAATGTTACACAAAAAAACTTATTTACTAAAAGTGATGTGGCATCTCTAGATTTAGCTTTAGGAGACAATGTTCGCTATAACTTTAATTACTTTATAGATAATGGTTTTTACTGGAGTGTAGGTGTGTCTTCGCGCTATAATCAATTTAACAGAGATTTGCCTTATCAGATGCTTGTGGATGCTGTAGGAGATAGTAATGTCATAGAAAACGCACCATCTAAGTTTGGAGTAGACTATGCTGATTTAGAGAACAAGCTTTATTTTCAATCTTTTTATAAGCAGAAATATTTGTTGAATATAGGTATAGAACATCGTTTCTTAGATATTCGAAGTAAAACATTGAATGTTCCTTCTGCAAGATTTGATAGAAATCATTACTTAGGAGGTTTTGCAAATGTAACTGTGGATACTTATGATAATAAATATTTTCCGAGAAGAGGATTTTTATTTAAAGGAGAATATAAAAACTTTTTTTACTCAAGTAATAGTTTGAAAAATGGTTCTTATGATTTTGAGAACTTTTCGACGATAACAGGACAAGTAGGTTATGCTACTCGTATCACAGATAAACTCGCAGTCGATTTGAAATCTAGATTAGGGACTGTGATAGGAGGTTTGCCAAGTCTTGGATTTGGTTATTATCTAGGAGGTTATGGTTTTGCAGATAGAGATAATATAGTTTCTTTTTTTGGTTATGATTTGATGGGGATAGGTGGAAATTCATTTATAACTGGGAGTATAACTTTTGATTATGAGATTTTTAAAAAACATCATATAAATTTAACGGCTAATTATGCTAATGCAGGAGATAAGATATTTGCAAGTTCCGAATGGTTTACGAAAACAAAGTATTCTGGGTATGCAGTAGGTTATGGTATGCAGAGTATGATAGGCCCTATAGAGTTTAAATATACATATTCTCCTGATACAGGAAGTACATACGCTATATTCTCTGTAGGATTCTGGTTTTAAGAAATATAGAGGTAGAATAAAGAAGAGGCTTGCTAAGGAAACTTGGTAAGCCTTTTTTAGATTCTGGGTTTAACTCAGGATCCGCATTAGCCAAATACTACAAAGCAATTCTACTTTATAGTTCTTTCATTAGCTCTACAACCATACTATAGTATGCTTTTATCACTAATTCAGATCTATTTTGTATAATTACTTTTCGTTTATTTGTCTATCGCTGATTCTGGGTTTAAGGATATCATTCATTTTCTTTAATTTTATTATGGATATGTAAAATAAATTTAGACTAAAACTTGTATAATTCATTTTTATTTCGATATTTGTGTTGTTATGAAAACACAATGGAACGGATTATTAGCTTATTTAAAGTTCCTCATCAAGCGCAAGCCTGAGTGAGTGAGTTCTTTATTATACTACTTTAAGTTAATCAATAGCTGGTTACAACAGTTAGTTTCATTCGTATCGATTTATTAATAGTCTACTATCTTTCTTGATAATTAGCTATTTCTATATATGAGCATTCTATGAGTTTATTAAATCTATCTAAGGGATATTTTTAATGCTTATTGAGATATGCACTTTGATCTATATAGTTTATTCTAAGATTCTTATTACCAACCAAAAAATATAAGTAATTATGCCTTTGTATCACCATTTAGGGAAAATTCCCCCTAAGCGTCATACCATATTTCGAAAGGAAAATGGGGACTTGTATTATGAGCAATTGTTTGGAACTATTGGTTTTGACGGTATGTCAACTAATATGTATCACGAACATCGACCAACTCAAGTAAAGAAAATTTTAGGACAATATAGTGTTGCTCCTAAAATAGCAAAAGCCAATAATATTCAATCATACCGTTTACGTGGATTTCAAGTTAATCCAGAAGATGATTATTTAGATAGTCGAAAAGCCGTTTTAACAAATAGTGATTGTACTATTGTGTTAGCTGCTCCTAAAAAGTCAATGAAGGAATATTTTTATAAAAACACAGATTCTGACGAGTTACTGTTTATTCATAAAGGTACAGGAACACTTAGGACAATGCTAGGTAATTTGACTTTTAAGTATGGAGATTATTTGTTGATTCCTCGTGGGATTATCTATCAAATAGACTTTGATACTGAAGATAACAGATTGTTTATCGTTGAGTCTAGAAGGCCTATTTATACTCCAAAACGATATCGAAACTGGTTTGGTCAGTTATTAGAACATTCTCCATTTTGTGAGCGTGATATTCGCCGTCCAGCAGTTTTAGAAACACATAATGAAGAAGGGGATTTCTTGATTAAAGTTAGAAAGCAAGATGAGATATTCGATATGGTCTATGCTACACACCCTTTTGATGTAGTGGGATATGATGGTTACAACTATCCGTATGCATTTTCTATTCACGATTTCGAACCAATTACAGGGCGTATTCACCAACCGCCTCCTGTACATCAGACTTTCGAAACAGATGCTTTCGTTATTTGTTCATTTGTGCCTAGACTATATGATTATCATCCAGATTCGATACCTGCGCCTTATAATCATAGTAATATAGATAGTGATGAGGTATTGTATTATGTAGACGGAGACTTTATGAGTCGTAATGACATTGAGGCAGGACATATATCACTACATCCAGCAGGTATTCCTCATGGCCCTCATCCAGGTGCAGCAGAAAGATCAATTGGAAAGACTGAAACACAAGAATTAGCTGTTATGGTGGATACATTCAAACCCTTAATGGTGACAGAAGAGGCGATGAAAATAGCAGATGAGAAATATTATCAATCTTGGTTAGAACCAGAGAAGTAAAAAAACAAACAACAACCTAAAAACTATAAATTATGAGTAAAGAAGTAAAGTCTGTAGAGTTTGGACTGGAAAAAATATTTGAAGGAGCACAGGATTTCTTGCCTTTATTAGGAACCGATTATGTAGAGTTCATAGTAGGAAATGCAAAACAAGCAGCACATTTTTATAAAACGGCATTTGGGTTTCAATCTTTAGCTTATGCAGGATTAGAAACAGGTGTTAGAGATCGTGCCTCTTATGTACTGGTACAAGATAAAATAAGAATTGTATTAACCACTCCACTTACTGCAGAGTCAGATTTGAATAACCATATCGTAAAACATGGAGATGGTGTAAAAGTGGTGGCGTTATGGGTAGAAGATGCACGTAAAGCTTATGAAGAAACTACTAGTCGTGGAGCGAAATCATATATGGAGCCTGTAGTTGAAAAAGATGAGTTTGGCGAGGTAGTTCGTGCAGGGATTTACACTTATGGGGAGACTGTGCATATGTTTGTAGAACGCAAAAATTACACGGGAACATTCTTGCCAAGTTTTAAGAAGTGGGAAAGTGATTATAATCCTTCATCAGTAGGTTTGAAATACGTTGACCATATGGTAGGTAATGTGGGGTGGAATGAGATGAACACTTGGGTAAAGTGGTATGAGGATGTGATGGGATTCGTTAATTTCTTGTCTTTTGATGACAAGCAAATTAATACAGAATATTCAGCTTTAATGAGTAAAGTAATGTCTAATGGAAATGGTAGAATTAAGTTTCCAATCAATGAACCAGCTGAAGGAGCAAAAAGATCACAAGTAGAGGAATATCTGGATTTTTATAATGGATCAGGTATACAACATATAGCTGTAGCAACAGATGATATTATTAAAACTGTGGCAGCAATGAAGAATAGAGGTGTTGAGTTTTTATCTGCACCTCCCCAAGCTTATTATGATATGATCCCTACACGTCTAGGTGTACACATGGATATGATGAAAGAGGATATTAATGAACTTCAGAAATTAGGTATTATGATAGATGCGGATGAAGAGGGGTATCTATTACAGATATTTACTAAGCCTGTGGAAGATCGTCCTACGTTGTTTTTTGAAATTATTCAGCGTATGGGAGCTCGAGGTTTTGGTGCGGGGAACTTTAAAGCGCTTTTTGAATCAATCGAGAGAGAGCAAGAAAAAAGAGGAACACTTTAGAATTCAGTTAATTAAATACTAAAATAATGCTTCTGTTGGTTCTATAAGTTAAATATAGGTTAAAAACTAATAGATGTGGTATTAACCGAAAAAAAAACATACATTTGCACTCGCAAAAATAAAGTCGTCATAAGCTTTATTTGAGTGTAATAAATTTTTCATAATTTATAGTTTTTTGGTTGGTTAATAGCATAAAAACTCAGTCATTTCTTTGGCTGGGTTTTTTTGTTTAGTATTTTTGATTAAAATACGACTAATATGAAAAAGAATCTTCTAATATATCTAGTGTTTGTTTTGTGCACTAGTTTTGTATATTCACAATCTTCTGTGAAAGCCTTTGACAAAGGAGAATTCCTTAAGTTTAGAATTAGTTATGGTCCAGTAAATGCTGGTATTGCGACATTGCGCTTGACTGATACAGTTCATAACGGCATTCCTGTATATCATGCCAAGGGTATTGGTTATACAACGGGCGTTACCAAAGTGTTTTTTAAAGTCTATGATAATTACGAAAGTTATTTTGAAAAAAATAGTGTAGTCCCACATCGTTTTATACGTAAAATAGATGAAGGGGGGTATACAAAAGATCAGGAAGGATGGTTTAACTATAAGACAATGAAGTCTACAGTGAAAGACTATGAGAAAAAGACAGAGAAAGAATATGGTATCACGCGCAATGTACAAGATATTGTATCAGCGTTCTATTATCTGCGTAAATACCCTGGCTTAAATGATCTTAAAATAGGCGAATCTATTGAGATTGACATGTTTTTTGATGGTGAGATATTTAAATTTAAATTAAAATTTCTTGGAGAGGAAGTTTTAAAGACAAATTTTGGTAAATTGAAAACTTTAAAGTTTCGTCCTTATGTGATGGCAGGAAGAGTGTTTAAGGAGAAAGAGAGCTTGACTGTTTGGGTAAGTTCTGACGTGAATAAAGTACCAGTTCGCATCAAAGCTAGTCTTGCAGTAGGATCTTTAAAAGCAGATTTATCTGACTATAAAAATTTAGTAACGAAGTTGAAATTCGAAAAATAACAGACCACCAAAATTATGATAAATCAAAAGTTCTCTGATGTGGTAGAACGCTTTAATGAATTAGGAATTAAGGCTGAAACACAAATAGAAGGTATGCTGTATGCAAAGCCTATTACATATTGGGATTATATTCAGACTGATGCCTTACTTAGTCTTCAAACACAAAGAACAGTATTGCCTGATGAAATGGTATTTATCATGTATCATCAAGTAAACGAATTGCTTTTTAAAATGATATTGTGGGAATTAGATCAAGTTAGTTCTTGTACTGATAATCTGCTTACAGTTGAGTTCTTTAAAGATCGCTTGAATAGGATAAGTCGTTATTTTGACATGTTAACATCTTCTTTTACTATTATGAAAGAGGGTATGGATGTAGAGCAGTATCTTAAGTTTAGAAATACCTTAGCTCCTGCAAGTGGATTTCAAAGTAGTCAATATAGACTGATTGAATTTGGTTGCACAGATTGGATTAATTTGATTGACAAGCGTTTTGTTGGCGATTTACCACAAAATATTTCTGAAAAGGAAGCGTTAGAATATATGTATTGGCAGGCAGCTGGTAAGGATTACGTGACAGGAGAGAAATCATATTTACTTAGAGAGTTTGAAGATAAGTATTGTGAAATATTTGTTAAAGCCATGAAAGATTATGAAAAAACAAATTTATGGCAGAAATTTGTAAAGTTACCCTTAGAGTCTAGATCAGATATTGAATTGATTAATACGATGAGGCATTTTGATAAAACGGTGAATGTTACATGGGTAATGGGGCATTATGAAGCGGCACTGAAGTATTTAGAAAGTAATAAGGGGGAAACTAAAGAAGCTACAGGGGGAAGTGATTGGAAGAAGTATATGTTGCCACAGTATCAGAAGCGCATTTTCTTCCCTGATTTATGGAGTGAGGAAGAGAAAGCTAATTGGGGAAAATAAGGAGAGGAAGTTGTAAATAAAAGATATTTTAGAGTTTTGAAGCATTTTATATATAGTATATTAATCGCTTCTGCACTTTTTTCATGTAAAAAGACAGAAGAGGTTACAATTGAAGAGCAACCAAAAGTTGAACATGCCGAAGAAATAGTTGGAGAACTATATGGTTTTCAACTAAAGGATTATGTTTTGGTAGAAGACACCATTCGCAGTGGAGATAATTTAGGTAAGATTTTTGGAGAGAATAATATTGGTTCTACAGAAGTACTTAATATTGTAACACAAGTAAAAGATACTTTTAATGTTAGAAATATTAGAGTAGGACAACCTTATGCTCTAGTTAAACATAGGAAAGATCAAGAGAAGTTAGCTGCATTTATATACCATCCAAATGTAACAGGATATCAAGTAATTGATTTACGTGATTCTGTTCGAGCTTATACAATTACTTATCCCGTAACTATTAAAAGAAGAACTGTTGCTTCAGAAATAGAAGGTTCGTTATCTGCTAGTCTTGCAAAAGAGGGAGTGGATCAATCTTTAGCAACAAAAATGTCTCAGATTTTTGCTTGGTCTATTGACTTCTTTAAGTTAAAACCTGAAGATAGATTTGCTTTCACAATTGAAGAGAAATATATAAATGATACAGTTTATCTTGGTATTTCAAAAATAGAAGCAGCTTATTTTAGATATAGAGGAAAGGATTTATATTCATTTCCATATAAAAGAGATGGGAGTAAATCAGTAGAATACTTTGATGAAGAAGGAAGACCTATGAAGGCAATGTTTTTGAAAGCACCTTTAAAATTCTTTAGAATTACTTCTAAATATTCTAAAAATAGATTTCATCCTGTTCAGAAAAGATGGAAATCTCACAATGGAACAGATTATGCTGCTCCATCTGGGACACCAATTATGACAACAGCATCTGGAGTTGTAGAAAGAGCTGGATATACCGCAGGAAATGGTAACTTTGTTAAAGTAAAACACAGTGGTTCATATTCTACGCAATATTTGCATATGTCCAAAATACTTGTAAAAGTGGGACAAAGAGTTGATCAAGGACAGACGATAGGTTTAGTTGGAAGTACTGGGTTAGCAACAGGGCCGCATGTTTGTTATAGATTTTGGAAAAATGGAGTGCAGGTTGACCCATTAAGCCAGAATCTTCCAAATTCAGTGCCAATGGAGAAGAGAGATTTACCAGGTTTTAAAGCCTATATTAATCCACTAAAAGCTGAGTTAGATAAAGTGTTAAACGAAAAATTTCTAGGAGAATAAAGAACGGAGATGCAATGTTAGATAGTATAAATCCTTCTGGTACTTTGGCTTGGAAAAAGCTTAGAGCACATTTTGCACAAATGGAGTTTGTGCAAATGCAAGATCTTTTTGCTGAAGATTCGGATAGAGCAGAAAAAATGCATATTCAATGGAATGATTTTTTATTAGATTATTCTAAGAATAAAGTGACAGATGAAACGATGAATCTGTTGTTCGAACTTGCTAATGAATTAAAGCTTAAGGAGGCTATTCAGGCAATGTTTAAAGGTGAAGTCATCAACGCTACGGAAAAGAGAGCAGTATTGCATACAGCATTAAGAGACCTTTCTTCTACATCTAGTTTAGAAGTAGAAGGTGAATTCGTAATGTCTGATATAGTAAATACTCGAGAACGTATTAAGGATTTTACATCCAATGTTTTAAAAGGACAGTATGTGTCTTTTTCGGGTAAGAGATTTACAGATGTTATAAATATAGGCATCGGAGGTTCGGACTTAGGACCTAAGATGGTTGTTCATGCTTTAGCAAATTATCGCAATGATTTAGGGATGCATTATATCTCAAATGTTGATGATGATTATTTACAATCTGTATTGAAAAAGTTAAACCCTGAAACTACTTTAGTTTTAATTGTATCTAAAACTTTTACTACTCAAGAAACTATCGAAAATGCTAAGAAGGTTAAGTATTGGTTAGAGGATAGTTTAGGTGCTGTTGATTTGAGTAATCATTATGTTGGGGTATCTGCTGCAATAGAAGAAGCTATGAGTTTTGGCTTAAAGCGTGAAAATATTTATCCAATGTGGGATTTTGTAGGAGGACGTTTTTCTTTATGGAGCGCTGTAGGTATTTCTATTGCTTTGGCAGTTGGTTATGATAATTTTGAAATGCTTTTAGAAGGTGCATATTCAATGGATCGTCATTTTATTGAGGCAGATTTTAGTAATAATATACCTGTAGTATTAGCTTTGTTGAGTGTCTGGTATAATAACTTTTATTGCTATGAGACTGAAGCTGTTGTTCCGTATAGTCAATTACTTGGTAAGCTTCCTGCTCATCTACAACAGATGATTATGGAAAGTAACGGTAAGAATAAAGATAGAAATGGCGATCCTGTTAATTATCAGACAGGTACATTAATATGGGGAGAAGTAGGTGTTTCAGCACAACATGCTTTTTTTCAGTTATTTCATCAGGGTACCAAAGTGATACCAATAGACTTTATTGGTTTTGTTAATCCTCATTTTAAAGAAAGTACTAATCACGATATTTTAATGTCTAACTTTTTTGGGCAAAGTGAGGCTTTATTAAAGGGAAAGGTAGGAGAACAATATGATAGTGATGGAGGTCCTTTTTTAAGTAATTTTAGAGAGTTTTGTGGAAATAAACCTTCTAATACGTTATTAATTCAGAAGTTGACACCTAAATCTCTAGGGGAATTGATCGCATTATATGAACATAAAACATTTGTACAAGGTGTAATTTGGAATATTTTTAGCTTCGATCAGTTCGGTGTAGAGTACGGAAAGATTTTGGCAAAGAATATACAAAACGAAATTAAAACAAAAAATATTTGCGAACATGATAGTTCTACTGAGTTTTTGTTGCGTTATTTTGTGAAAAACAGAATAGTAGAATAAGTCTAAATAGTGGTTAAACGTTAATTTTAATGTTTTGGTAACATTGCGAATATATGTTTTTGTACATTTGTCGCGAAAATAATTTTATCACTTACACTTACAAAATGAAAAACTTGAAGAACTGGATGCTAATGATGGTAATGATATTTACCTCAGTATCCGCATTTTCACAGAACAAAATCACTGGTATTGTTGTAGATGGAGAATTCCAATCGGGATTACCTGGTGCAACTGTGATATTGAAAGGAACTCAGAATGGTACATCATCTGATACAGATGGTAAGTTCGAATTGAGTGTTTCTGGGGATAAAGGAGAAGTAGTTATCTCTTTTATCGGATATCAAACTAAAACTGTAGCTTTCACAGTTGGCGCTGACAAGAAAGCTGATCTTGGTACTGTAGTACTTGCTGCAGACGAGAGCATGTTAGATGACATCGTTATTATGGGTGTGGCTGACGTAGCTAAAGATCGTAAAACTCCAGTAGCCGTTTCTACAATCAAGGCAGCTGAAATTCAAGAAAAACTTGGTTCTCAAGAATTTCCTGAAATTTTAAACACAACGCCATCTGTTTATGCTTCAAAAGCAGGAGGTGGATTTGGAGATTCAACTATTAATATCCGTGGTTTTGATCAAAGAAACATCGCTGTATTAATTAACGGTATGCCTGTTAATGATATGGAAGGTGGAGCTGTTTATTGGTCTAACTGGGCTGGTTTATCAGATGTTACGTCTGCTATGCAAGTTCAACGTGGATTAGGATCTTCTAAAATTGCTATTTCTTCTGTAGGAGGAACAATCAATGTATTAACACGTACAGCTGATGCAAGAGAAGGAGGTTCTGTTATGGCAAGTGTGGGTAATGACAATTACTTTAAAGGCTTAGCATCTTATAATACTGGAGTTTTGGAGAATGGTTTCTCTGCTTCTGTTTTAATGAGTTATAATAGAGGGAATGGTTATGTTGAAGGAACTGATTTCGAAGCAGTAAGCTATTTCTTAGGTTTAGGATACCGTTCTAAAGATAGCCGTCACAACTTACAGTTTACTTTTACTGGAGCTAGTCAAGATCACAGACAACGTTCTACAATGACTACTATTGATGATATGTATAAGTACAATAATGGTGAGATTAATAGAAAGTGGAATGTTGATTATGGTCAATATCAAGGAGAGGGATACAACTGGAGATCTAATTTCTACAACAAACCAGTAATGTCTTTAAACTGGGATTTCAATATAAACGAAATGTTTAAGTTCTCAACAGTAGTTTATGGTTCTTGGGGCCGTGGTGGAGGTACTGGAACACTTGGTAAGATTGGTAAATTTGGTGACCGTGATAGTAATCTTAGAGATGCTCAAGGACACGTAAGATATGATGATATTGAACGCTATAACACTGGACAAAATGTAGCAGGTTGGGGAGCTTTAAAACCTCAAGGTACAGGAGATTATCAAGGACAATATATTACTGATAGAAGTAATGGTTTTGCTCAAAGAGCAAGTATTAACTCTCATGATTGGTATGGTACAGTTATGAACTTAAATGCTAAAGTAAATGAGAATTGGACATTTGATATAGGTCTAGATGCTCGTTTGTATAAAGGTTACCATTTCCAAAACTTAGTTAATCTTTATGGAGCTAATGGTTATGCTGATACTAATGATTTTAACTATGGTAATGCTCAAACTGAAGCAAGTAGAAGACATGTCGTTTCTGAAACGTATAATGCTAAATCTTCATTAAATCCATGGGTTAATTGGAATGATAGAGAAAAGGTTGGTTATAATAATGATGGTGATGTAAAATGGTTAGGTGGTTTTGGACAAGTAGAGTACTCTAAAGATAACTTAACAGTTTTTGCACAAGGATCTATCTCTAATCAATGGTTTCAACGTGTAGATTATATGAAATATGATAGACGTACTGAAGCTGGACAGGATAAGTATAAATCTGGTTATAAAAGTTTAGTTGGTGGTAGTATTAAAGGGGGGCTTAACTATAACATTAATGAAAACCACAATGTTTTTGGTAATGCTGGATATTTCTCACGTCAACCATTCATGAATAATGGTGTTTATATCAATAATAGTAATGATATGAATCCTAATTTACAAAACGAAAAGATCTTAGGTTTTGAATTAGGTTATGGTCTTCGTTTAACTGGATTTAAAGCTAATGTGAATGTTTATAGAACATCGTGGAAAGATAGAATTATCAGAACTACTGCTAATGATGTTTATAAGGATAAGAATAACATAGTCGATGCTTATGCTAATTTATATGGAGTTGAACAGTTACACCAAGGTTTTGAATTTGATTTTATTGCTAATCCAGTTAGTCGCTTAGATATCACTGGGTCTTTATCTTGGGGAGATTGGAAATATAAAGGTAACGTTACTGCAGATTATCAAAACTTACAAGATAACAACCCTATCTTAGTGGATCCTAATAATCCAAGTAGTGGATTTATGACAAGTAAATTATATTTAGATGGTGTTAAAGTAGGAGATGCTCCTCAATTTATAATTAATTTAGGGGCTGCTTATGAAATTGTACCAGGATTAAAAATAGATGGTAACTACCGTTTTAATGATAAGTATTATGGTTTAATAAACCCTCAAGACTTTTCTAAAGAAGGAAATGCAGGAGCTGTAAAATTACCATCATTTAACTTGTTTGATGCTGGATTATCTTACAAAATGGAAGTTGGAAAAGGTAAGAAAAATTCTGTATCTATGCGTGTGAATGTTAATAACGTATTTGATACTACTTATGTTACTGCATCAAGAACTAATATTCATGCTACAGAAACTAGTACAACTTGGAAAGGTTTAGACACTAGAAATGAAGTATATTTTGGTGTTGGAAGAACTTGGAATGCTACTTTACGTTATAACTTCTAACAGTTATACAAAAATATATCACAAAAAAGGAGATCGTCTACGGTCTCCTTTTTTTATTGTGTAATTTTAGGGTTATAATAAAAAGATAAGTTATGCGCATTAATAAATTTGGTAAATCAGACTTGTACGTTCCACAACTGTCTTTTGGCGGTAATGTATTTGGATGGACATTAGATGAGAAAGATTCTTTTAAGATGTTAGACGAACTTTATGACAATGGTCTGACATTTATAGATACTGCCAACAACTATTCTTATTGGGCTCCTGGTAATGTTGGAGGTGAATCAGAGGCAATTATAGGTAAGTGGTTTAAAGAGCATAAGAAACGTCATGATATTGTGCTATCTACTAAAGTAGGAGGGAGTATGAATGAAGTTAGTCGTGGCTTATCTAAAGAACAGATTGTTCAAGGTGTAGACGCTTCTTTGAGACGATTGAATACAGATTATATTGATGTTTATTTTTCTCATCATGATGACCTAGAGACTAATCAAGAAGAAACTATGGAGTCTTTTAATGATTTAGTAAAGGCTGGTAAAGTACGTTATTTAGGAGCATCTAACTTAGAAGCAGATCGCATTAGCAGTAGTAATGCTCTTGCGAAAGAAAAGGGATGGGCTGAGTATATCGCTATACAACCTCTTTATAACCTATATGATCGTGTTAAGTATGAACAGGAGTACTTGCCCCTAGTTGAGAAAGAAAACCTTGCTGTAATGAGTTATTTTGCATTAGCTAGTGGTTTCTTAAGTGGTAAGTATAGAAGTTTAGAAGATATAGAGGGAAGTTCTCGTAAAGATATGGTGAAGGGATATATAAACGAACGTGGTATCACTATTCTTAATCAATGTGATGCAATAGCAAAACAGCATAATGCAACAATAGCAGAAGTAGCGATAACTTGGCAATTACACAAACCAACTATTAGCACACCTATTGTGAGTGCTACATCTAGCACTCAATTAAAAAGCTTAGTCCGTTCTATGGAGATTAAGTTGTCTGTAGAAGAAGTGGCTCTACTTGATAAGGCAAGTGTATACTAGGAAATAGAAATTTTATTCTAAAAATTGAAAAAGGCAGACTCAATATGAAGTCTGCCTTTTTCAATTTTTAGAATTGTATAAGCTCGAATGTTGTACTTTTCTTACGTTGTAGACCTAAGTAGTAATGATCTCCTTTTCTAAAGATCATTGAATAGTTAGTTTTTATCTTGTTATCAGCGATGTAATTGCGTATTTCATCGACTTTATTTGTTGCTACTGCAGCCGTCGGATTATGTTTTAACTCCTTGTCTAATGCGCTATATGCCAGGATGGTCTGTGTACCTCCGTAAGCGTTTAGGTTATCTCCACCTATTGACGTTATGGCCATTTCAATAGCTGTTCCGACTAATGCTCCTATCAATCCATATTGACCATATACAGGTTGGTTTTTGTTCAGGATTGTTGCTCCACCGTAACACACGGTGTAACCATTAGCATTAGGAAATAAAGATAAACCATTCATACTAGAACGGTAACTCCTGTTGAGAAACTGACTTGTTTTTGTAATGGTTTTAGCTCTATTAAGATTATTGTCAACAGCTTGATAAATCTCTCCATTTAAGAAACTAATATCTTGTGCTTTATCAATTCTAAACTTTTGTATTAGATCACCACTCAGATAGTTGATATTAATATTTATAAAATCTTTCGTATAGCATATTTGGGCAATTTTATCTTCTAGTAAGAACGAATTAGATTTAATACTCAAGTAGTCTTTATTTTCAGTATTTTGATTAAATATACTACTACTTGCTTGTTTACTTTTCAAGTCAATAAACAGCAAAACTGTTCTTCTGTCAGAATTATCTAAGGTAATGTACACTGCTTTATTGCGGATGTATACTTTTCTTTTAGCACTGGCAGTCGTTATTGCACTAGGAAGCTCTTCTCTTATTTTTAGAATATTAAGAGGTCCTTTAGTTGATTCAAGACCTTGAAGTGCTTGATGTAGTGTAGTTAAGTTATCCTCATTATCATAGAATTTGTTTCTGTCTAAATCTATTTGTGAGTCACTAAGTTGTTCTAATAGAGAGTTGTACTCTATTATTCTAATAGAGTTTGTGTTTTTTAAACTTGTGATGACATAAAACATACCGTCAACGCCCAAACTTGTAACGATATTTTCATCTTTAAGATCGAACACGATATTGTTGATTATTGGCTTTGTTTTTGAGTTGAAATCATATGACATTGAAGTCAACTCTTTTCCATTTCTCTCTAACCAATACAGCGTTGGATTAAGGTTAGTATCTGTAGTATGTCCCACGAGTAGCTTTTTTTTAGCATCGAAGTCTTCTGCTATAGTACTTACTACATTAAATGAAGCATCTGTCTTATGTGCCTCTATATGAGAATTAGTCATCACGAAAAAGAAGTTATTGTCTTTTTCTTCAAACTGATACGTATCTTCAATATTGGTGATAAATGTATTTATTTTTGCACTAGGTGTTTGTGCTAATAAGTTGGATACACCACTTACGATGAGTAGTAATGCTACATTTATAAATTTCATATTTTGTGTTTTTAAGGTAGGCATAAAGTTAGACCTTAATTTTAGTTTAGTTATGGTGTTTATTCAAAAAGAGATGTAATAAAAAGGGTAGCCCCTAAATAGATAACGTCTTTTATTTTAAATTGAAGGAATGATTTGATAGTAGATTGAAGGTGATACATTAAGCTAGCTTTTTAGTCAGAGCTGTATTCTTTCCTTAATTGACTAATTTTGTTGACTATTAGCGTGCTTAGGTTTCTTATAAAAAAGGTAAACTTTATACATAACATATAGGTAGATTAGTAATGCTATTAATGAGAAGAAATGAATAATATTTACTAGTAGGGAATTGGGTGTAAGTATATCAGTTGCATTGTATCCTTCTATGTTTAAGTCTAAAAGAAGTATTATTGCGAAGGTATAGAACAACGGTTTAAATATTCCAATGTAAAATTTGTTGAGAATAGTTATAGATGTAGTTTTAAAGTTAGTTAAAAGCTTTATAACTATATATATTCCAAGAAAAAACACACATAGTTGTATTACTAACCTTAGTTCTGTATCAATGTCAAGAATATAAGTAGCACCAGTGTCTAAATCAACATAAACATTGATTATTTTGCCTACTTGATAGAAGTTATAGTCGTTGTCATTAGTATAATAATATAGTGTTCCTTCTTCAGAACTCAGTCTAATCGTATAGGGCTGATTACTGTAGTAAATGCTTCCTGGTTCTATATCCATAATCATAGCAGGTACTTTGTCATAAGTAATCATAGCAGTGGTGAATTGTCTCAAAGTATAATCTGCATTATCAGACTTGTTGACTCTATCCTCTGAGGATTGCTTATATGGGAAAAAAGCAACAATTATAATTATTATTAGTATTAAAGTCGGAAAGTATTGTGTTATTTTCTTATTCATTTCGTAATGATATAATTATTTTTTTAACACTTAAAGATACTCTTTTTAATAATTAATGATCAAAAAAAAAGACCACTGAATGGAATCAGTGGTCTTTTCTATTATGCTGTAAGCTGTGATTAGTTAATCGTAGCTCCGTTTTTTACATTTTCTTCGTCAGGATTAACGAATACTAATTTACCATTTTGGTCTTCTGTCATCAGGATCATTCCTTCACTTTCAACACCTCTTAAGGCACGTGGAGCAAGGTTAGCTAATACAGTTACTCTTTTACCGATGATATCTTCTGGTTTAAAGTGTTCTGCGATACCAGATACGATTGTACGAACATCCATACCAGTATCCACTTTTAATACTAAAAGCTTATTTGCCTTAGGCATTTTCTCAGCTTCTACGATAGTACCAACACGTAAGTCAAGTTTAGCAAAATCGTCGTAAGTCGAAGTCTCTTTTTGAGGCTCTACTACTCTTGCAGCAGCAGCGTTCTCTTTTTTAGAAGCTTCTAATTTATCTAATTGTTTTTGTACTTCCTCGTCTTCTATCTTAGCGAATAATAATTCAGCTTGTCCGATAGTGTGTCCAGCAGGTAGTAATACTTTATCTTGAGAGATAGTACCCCAAGTAATAGTAGTCTCTATCTTAAGAATAGACTTTAATTTATCAGCTGTGAAAGGCAAGAATGGCTCAGCAAGTGTGCTTAACGCAGCCGCGATTTGAAGCGCTACATACATCTGCGTTTTTACTCTTTCTGGATTCTCTTTGATTAGCTTCCAAGGCTCTTCGTCTGCTAAGTATTTGTTCCCTAAACGAGCTACATTCATCATTTCTGCTAATGCCTCTCTAAATCTGTAACGATCTACTGAATTTTCGATCACAATTGGATATGCTCTTAATTCTGTCAATGTAGCGATATCAACCTCTGAGAATTCATTTGGCTGAGGGATTACTCCTTCATAGTATTTGTTAGTTAATACTACCACACGGTTGATAAAGTTACCGAAGATAGCTACTAACTCATTGTTATTTCTAGCTTGGAAGTCTTTCCAAGTGAAATCATTGTCTTTTGTTTCTGGAGCATTAGAAGTCAAGGCATAACGCAATACATCTTGTTTACCTGGGAAATCTTCTAAGTACTCATGTAACCATACTGCCCAGTTTTTAGACGTAGAAAGTTTGTTTCCTTCTAAGTTTAAGAACTCATTTGCAGGTACGTTATCAGGTAGGATATAACTACCTTCCGCTTTTAACATCGCAGGGAAAATCACACAGTGGAACACGATGTTATCCTTACCGATGAAGTGTACTAATTTAGTATCATCAGATTTCCAATATGGTTCCCAATCTTTCCCTTCTCTTGCAGCCCATTCTTTAGTAGAAGAGATGTATCCGATAGGAGCGTCAAACCAAACATAAAGTACTTTACCTTCTGCACCCTCTACTGGTACTGGGATACCCCAATCCAAGTCACGAGTTACAGCACGTGGTTTAAGTCCGTCATCTAACCAAGATTTTACTTGACCATATACGTTAGGTTTCCAGTCATTTTTATGACCTTCTAAAATCCACTCACGTAAGAAAGTATCATATTGATCTAATGGTAAGAACCAGTGTTTAGTAGACTTTAATATAGGTTTAGTCCCTGTGATAGTTGACTTAGGATTGATTAAATCCGTAGCGTTTAATGATGTACCACATTTCTCACATTGGTCACCATACGCTTCTTCGTTACCACATTTAGGACAAGTACCAGTCACGAAACGGTCAGCTAAGAACTGATCTGCTTTCGCATCATATAATTGTTCTGTTACTTCTTCGATAAACTTCCCTTCAGCATATAACTTCTTAAAGAACTCAGATGCTGTCTGGTGGTGAATAGATGATGAAGTACGTGAGTAATTATCTAATGAAATACCGAAATCCATAAAAGACTGCTTGATAATACCATTGTATTTATCAATTACTTGTTGAGGACTAATTCCCTCTTTTTTAGCTTTCATAGAAATAGCTACTCCATGCTCATCACTTCCACATATAAAAGCTACGTCTTTTCCTTGCAAACGCAAGAATCTTGCATAAATATCAGCAGGTACATATACACCAGCTAAGTGCCCGATATGGATAGGTCCATTCGTGTACGGTAAGGCTGCTGTAATAGTATATCTTTTAGGTTCTTGTATCATATATCAATTACTGTTAATCTCAAACTAATTTGTAATATGCAAAAATAAACAATACTAATGGAATACTGTTATTTATTTTTCACCTAGTATATAGTCTGTCGAAGTACCCAATCAGCACATCAATTATCCTGAATCCATGTACTGTTGAAGAATGAAACATCTCACACGTAACTCGACACAGTAACTATCATCTATATTGCCTATTATAATGTGATTCTTCCTTGCGTCAGGATGACAAGTTTTGTGTGAAATGTATAACGTATATCATGTCTCATCAGCATATAACATAACCACAATCCATGTCCTGCTGAAGAATGAAGCATCTCACGCGTAACTCGACACATTAACTATCATCTATATTACCTAATATAACAGGATCCTTCTCATATACTCTGTCAGGAGGACATAGCATGGGGGAATATTGTAACCATAATCCTTGTCATGCTGAAGAATGAAGCATCTCACGCGTAACTTGATACAGTAACCACAATCTATTATCGTAACAAGAAAACATCATTTGATGTTTTATGCGGGCGTATAGTTATACGCCCCTACACCTAGATGACGCCAAACAATGCTTTATACATATCACCTAATGTCGTAGGTACACATTCCTAACTCCTAATTTGAAATTCGTAATTAATTATCACTGATATCAGGAACCTCTAAGATTGAGCGTACTCCCTCAAATACTCCTTCATTAGTTTGGTAACTTTGTACGGTAGGTTTAGAGTCTTTAGGCTGTTTGATTTCTGCCATAACTTAAGTTTTTTTGTTTTTTCGTGATTTTGGTTTTTTGCTGGGGCGAATGGCTATTCACCCGTACCATTCCTGTTTTCTAATATATAAAAATCAGCATACCAAGTACATAAGTAATGAAAAATAGTTATAGGCTGTTCAGCCCTTAGTCACTCTGCCTTGATGGCTGAATGCGAATTAATTAGAAACTAAAAGCGCTAAAAAACCTTTCGTTTTTAGACAGATTTCGTCTTATACTGTGAGAAAGTAGAGAGGATGAAGTTATCCAGTTTAAGAAGAGTAGAAGAAGTATAACAGGAGTATTATTAGGCAGAAATTCTATTAGCCTATTATTCTCCTAGAATAGTCCTAGAATAGTCCTAGAACTGTCCTAGAATTCGATAACATATTCCGAATTTGTTGGGGTTAAAGGTGGTATTAGAGGTTAGGCGTTGTATGTGTTTTTTTATTAAGATGCTGAATATTATATATTTATAATTAGTTTCATTTTAAAAAAACATTAAAAAAAGTAGTATTGAATATGCTATATCGTCTGTGGATAGGGTAGAGCAAAAAAAAGGGATGTATTTGGAGCTACAGAATTCTAATTTTTAGAGCAAAAGAGGATGGAAGGATAAAAAATAGAGGATTAATGTGTGGAGAAACACGTCACGGATTGCCGTGACGGCGAGTATAGTGTTTCGACAGTGTAAGTATTGTGACTATTGTAAGGATATAGACGTACTGTTGGCACATAACGGTAGGGGCGTAACACTTTACGCGCTCATAAAACATCTAAGATGTTTTCTTTTTAAACTGTATATAAAAAAGCCATTAATCATAGTTTGACTAATGGCTTATGTTGTATGTTTTGAGTTTCTACTCTTGTCCTTTTTGTTGTTGGATATTTTTTTTCATATCATCATCCATTTTGAAACTCCCATTGCTAGAAGATGAGCTGTTCTCACCTGTACCGTGCATAGGGATAGCAGTAGGCCCTTGATCTTCTGATGTGCTTTTAGATGTTGATTCTACAGGCGTTGTTTCTGTTGGAGTAGTGTCTTTGTTTTCTTTACATCCTACAGTTAGTAGGGCTATAGTAGCGATTAGTATAACGTGTTTAGTCATTTTATATGTATTGTGAGTTTTATTGTTGTTGTTTGGAGTGAGCTTATTCTAGATTAGGTTGCATCGGTTGATTGATGTCGTCAGATGAGATAGATGTTGCCTTCTTGTGTCCTTTAAGGCAAAAGAAGTAGATACAACTAAAGATCCAATTGAACCAAAATAGATAGAAACCTAAGTGGAAATAAAACTTCATGTGCTTATGTGAGGTAGTCGTGAAGTCAATATATGTATAGTATGCTCCGATTAATCCGATGACTAAGAATACAAATGATATAGTATGACTTGTCTTACTTGAAGTAAATTTCTTAAATAAAGCAAGTACTAGTATCACGGTCATTTGTACAGCGAATATCGCTAATGCAGTCTTCCAAGGTGTCTTAAAAATAAGATATTCTCTTTTGACTAAGGTTATTCCTATTCTTCCTAATGTAGACATATTGGCTATCAATAGAGAAGAAATTATAGCTAGAATAACTTGTATTAGTGCTAGTATAGTGATGTTCTTTCCCATTGTTTATTGGTTAATCGTCCAACCTGTTTCTTCAGTAAAGCGAAGTTTATACTTCTTAGTGATGAACTTTGTATTGGGGTTTTTGTCTTTTGCAAGAGAGATGAATGGAGTATACTCTTTGTTAAGCAATACTGATGCAGTAGCAGATTTTTTACTTCTGTTGTTTAGTTGTAGATTACTACTATCGCCTAACGTATATAGTATCGTTTTTACTGTTACCTTATCATTCTTTTGGTCAATCACGAAAGGGTGAGCTTTCTCCGTAAGTTTAAGAGTCACATTCCAAATAGAGTCTTTAGATAACCATTTCTTTTTAGAAGTTTCTTCTGCGAACTCAATGTATCCGTCCTTCTCTAGTGCTTTATATTGCTCTATTTGCAGACTGTCTTTCTTCTTTCTAAGCTTCTTCTTTCCTAAGTTTATTGTTGTTGTCTCGTATTCTGGTTTATCAGAAAGGTAAACTTCTATCGTATCATACGCTTTAGAAGCTGAGATATCCTTGTTGTTACAACTGCTAAGTAATAGCACTAAGAATAGTGATAATGTAGTTAGTAAAGTTCTTGTTTTCATAGCGTAAATTTTAGTCAAAAGTACAAAAAAAGAGATTACGTTATTAACTATTTTCAATTGCGTTATTCGCTGTTTTCAAATGGGTTATCTGTAAAAATAAAGGCCGCTATATAGCGACCTTTATTTTATCTGTTTTTGTTGGATTATTAGTTTCTAACCCAAATTTCGATGTCTTTCTGTAGGCGTTTACCATTAGAGATTACTGTCATACTCATAGACGTTTTTCCTGTATTCTCATTGGTTTTGATGACTAATTCATCCCCTTCTATTGTAGCGTATCCGAACATATTCTCTAAGTTCTTTACAGACTTTTCGATTAATGCATAAGGGCTATCTTGATCTATCACTATATCTTTAAGCGCAACTCTAAATTCTTTATTTGGCTTAAGTACGATTTGGTTTACTAAGATTTCAGGTGCATTATTATCTTGGAAGAAAGGAACAGAAGGGAACCAGTAATGTCCATTCTGATCATTGCTATTACCACCTTCCATAAATGCTTGACCTTTTAGAACTCCTTGGTTAGAGATTATTCTAGTCCAGTTATAACTTCCATTATCACCCCATCCAGATCTTTTGACTAATAATACTAAGTCATCAGTTACAGGATCTACTCTAAGTCCTGCGCCATAGAATGCTAGTTTCTTCTAAGTACACGACAAAAAACAAAATACATTGATATTTAGTTGATTAACTTTAGAATGAAATAGTCTAGCCAAGTAATCAAGGCCTAATTTTACTACACTAATACTTCTATTACTATGTTTTTTGAAGGATATAGGTTTAATGTATGTATCGATATAATCTCCAATTTTATAGCACCAAACAAGTGCAAGCATTACTAGCATAATGAGCTGTTCAAGTTTTTTAATACACTTTAAATGCGTGTCTTCAATATTAAAACCACTTGACTTCATTGCTCTAAATAATGTTTCTATTTGCCATCTTTCTTTATATTTTTCAGAAGCATTTTCGGGTTTATTAAAACTTACAATTATACAATAATCAGTTTTGCCATCTGTCATTATCTTTGTGGCTGACAGATAACATAGTTGTCCATGTAGATACACAATTTTTTCATAAGCTCTAAACTCTCCAACTTTTAAATTGTAAAACAGATGATATGCATATTTATCTTCTTGCTTATGAGGTAGATAAACTTTAAAATTGTTTCGAATACGTATATAATACCTAATTCTTTCGTTATTCAAATATTCTATCCAACGTTCTCCAATAAACTCTCTGTCAGCTAATAAGCACTCTATACAATCTTTTCCAAACCATTCTATAAAATCATTAATGAGTTCTTTTCTCTCATTGGTATTTGAGTTTCCTTTTTTATCTAACATCTTAAATATTAAAGGGAAAGCAACATTTTTGTAACAAACACCAAGCATCAGTATGTTGATGTTTTGATTTCCAAACTTCCAGTTTGTACGATCTATAACAAGGGTATATTTATCTTGTTTAGGAAGAATAGCAAAGATGAACTTAGCTACAAGTTCAGATGTTAACTTAGCATCATAAACAAAACGTTGAATACGCCTACAGTTACTTTCTGCTTTAACTGAGTTGTCAAATGCTATAGATATATTTGTAAAATTGACTGACTTTACTTTGCATAGAGCCACGATAAATAAGGAAATAAAACTGATCCTAGCTAAATTGAGTTTATCCTTAAAACCTCCTTTTAATATCGTTAAAAGTTCTGTACTTTTGTAATCTAGGCTGTTGTTCGTTTCTAAAGGCATTACGTGAGAATTTTTCCTTTAAGATACTGAATATCAGCCTTTTTTACAAATATATGTCTCGCCTATTTTGTTGTAAATCAGATATTTAACATTTTTGTCGGGTACTAAGTAGTTTCTTATTAAATCCGTCTTCTCCTAATGTGTAAAACTCTTCGTTAAGTTCTCCTGTCTGTGTATTAAACTTTACTACGTTAGCTCCTTTTGTCCAATATAGTGCATTCTCTTTCACACTTGATGATAATGATCCAGGATTCCAAGCACCCCAAGTTCCATTGATAGGTGCATTAGCGATAGGATAAGTCTTTGTATCGTTTTTGTCTTTAGGATTGATACGTACTATTTCATTTCCTTTACCTGCCCAGACTATACCCTCTTGATCTAAAGTGACTTGAGTATATCCACCTGTTAGTTTGTCTATTACTATATCTGTATCGGTGCTAATAATAGCTAATCCTTCCCCTTGAATTACAGCATACACTTTACCATTGGCATAAACCATATTACCAGTTTGTTTGCTAATACCATCTATTTTTCCTCCTATAGCTTTTGTGTTAATGTGGTATACAGTGATTCCAGAGCCTGTAGAAATATATCCTTTAGAATCTGACACTCCTACAAATGCTCTACCGTCTCCTTGAATATTTTCAAAAGATTTAACTTCCTTAAAGTTCTTGTCTGTTACGACAAATCTATTTCCTTGTTTAGAGATTATATAATAGTTCTCACCATAAGCTACCCCCATAGTAGTAGTCACACCTAGTTCCTTACCGCTATTCGCCTCAGTGTATATTCTGTATTTTCTATTTAGTCCGTAATCTAAGAAGTTTACGCTTCCTTTATCATGTCCAAACCAATCTTCATTGGCAATGTAGAAGCCTGTTGGTTGGATTAATGGCGTTGCTGCAGAAGGTGGGGTAATTCTAAAGCCGTCTTCATTTCGGTTATCATCTTCAGAGCTACATGCTACTGTAAAAGCAAGTAGTGAAAGCACAAGTGAGCGTGCTAAAATTCCTTTTTTCATTATAGTTTGTTTTTTGCTTTTACAAAAATAAGCCTTCAGCTATAGGAACAAAGAACTTTTGCTTTTCTTTTTTATAAATACACTTTTTAAGTAGGAGTATTTTACTATTTTAGAGGAATAAAGAGATAAACGGATTATGAAAAAAATAGGAAGCCTTCTATTCGCAAGTGTTTTGATGTTCTCATGTACAGAGAAACAGCAGCCTTCGAATGAATCAATAAATACGGAAGAACCAACATCATTAACACTTACTATAGCTGAGGCGAAGAAGATTATAGAGCTTCCGCTACACTGTATAGAGATTGAATATCCTAATAAATTAGGACAAGTAATAGGGAAAGATGAAGATCTAAAAACACCGAAACAGCTTAGACCTATTTTCTACGGATGTTTTGATTGGCACTCTTCTGTACACGGATTTTGGTCTATTGTTACTTTATTACAAAAGTTTCCGGAGTTAGATACAGATGGGCAGATACGTGCTAGGCTGAATAATCTGATTACAGAGGAGAATGTAGCAGTTGAACTAGCGTTCTTCCACGATCCGAATAACAAGACTTTTGAACGTACTTATGGATGGGCTTGGTTGTTCCAATTACACGGAACACTGTCTAAATGGGAAGATGCTGATGCACAACGATGGGCAAAGACGATAGAGCCATTGGCTAAAATCATGCAAGAGCGTTATGTAGAATATTTACCAAAGCTAGTATACCCTATCCGTACAGGTACACATGATAATACGGCATTCGGATTATCACTATCATTAGATTATGCACGTCAGATGGGAAATGCGCCATTTGAAGAATTAATAGTGACTAATGCTAAGCGTTTATATGGAGAAGATAAAGGATGTAATATCGCCTTTGAACCAAGCGGACATGACTTCTTATCACCATGTTTAGAAGAAGCACGCCTAATGAGTAAGGTGATGAATCAAGATACATTCCGCACGTGGACGAAGTCATTCTTGCCTCAGATATTTGACAAGAGTTTTACATTAGAGATTGCTAAGGTATCTGATCGTTCGGATGGGCATTTGGTGCATCTAGATGGTCTTAACTTTAGTAGAGCGACATGCTTAAAAGAAATAAGTAAGGCAATACCTGAGTTAGCACCTAATCTGAATCAATTGTCAGTGAAGCACTTTGAGAATTCGTTTGGCAATATTACAGGAGATGATTATATGGGAAGTCATTGGTTAGGAACTTTTGCGTTATACACTTTATTACACCAATAGTTTTAAGAAGTATATAGGGCAGTTAAACAGTAGAAAAGTATGAAATTAAGAGAAATGTTTTGCATTGAAGATAAAGATAGAGACTTATCACTAGATGCTGTTAGGAGAATATTCAGCTTGCCTATTGTTCAAAGTCTGTATTATAATAAATGGTTAATACTTAGGGATGAACAACTCGTTTCTGATTTTATCGAAGCTTATAGCATAAACGATGATGATGAATTCAAGAGAGGTGAGTGGGCAATTTATTTTCAGGAAGATGAATTTAACACGAGATTAGTTATCTCTCGTGATTATATAAATGAAGAAGGAGAGAAGGACGCAGAGATGTATCATTATTTCATTCGTAGATTAGGGTTAGAGGTTAGTGATGTTTTGATTTTTTATCAAGCACACAATACTTATTCAGACAAACTATCTCTATTAACACCTAAAGATGAACAAAGTATAGAGACTGCTAAACAGTGGTTTGGTTATACATGTGATCTATTATTATCAGTCAATCATTTTTTCGAATTTGACGATAAGATTAGTGCTATGGTGGAACAAGCGCAATTCTTCCATCCTGATATAATCAATCAAGAACCACCTATAGATATAATATTCTACAATGGAATACTCTGTAGAGTAGTTAGTATTCGGAAAGGTCTTGAGATACTAAAAGGGTTAAAAGGGGTTAATGATAAAGACAATGAGCTTTTTACATTAGATAATTTAGTTTATGATTTGGGAGAAGAGAGTTCTTTTTTCTTAGTGATAGATAACGACGTCGAGATAGATGAACTAGAGGTATTAGGTCTTATAGAAGATTACGATATCGATATACAAGGTTATATCTTTATGGGTAATCTGAAAGTTTCAGATTCGTTATTTTGTCAAGAATTAGATTTCTCTCCTATGCTTGTTGTATTAGGGGATTTAATAGTGAAGAATGCTTACTTCTGTGGTAATGTCCATTATATAGGAGGTAATGTATATGGAGAAGTAGTCTATGCAAAGTATAATCATGGTGAACTTCATGTTAAGGGAACTCTTGATGTGCGATGCATTGTAGCAGCTGATATGCCATGTTATATTAATAAGATTCAAATTACAAGTATTATTTCTGACAACTCTGTTTATGGCCTTGACCAGGTTACAGGAGAGGACGGATTGCCTTTTTTTATGATGAACGTTTATCCTAGTACTCATCGTACAAGAGATGTTTTTATAGAAGAAATTGCAGAAGAGTTAATCTGGGGGGAGAATTTTCCTAATGATGATGATATAATTGAGGCAATGCGAGAGGGAAAAACACTGATTAAAGAATCTGTCTTTACTGTTTATGCAGATTTTGATATGACAGTAGCAGAGCGATTTAACAGATTGTTTATTGAGTTGATAGACAGTAATGGTTTAGCTTCGCAACGAATAGATGCTGATTATGTGAGTGAGTATTTCTTTAATGTCTATATGTATGAAGGGCAGAAATATCGTGAACTAGGTCGTAAAGATAAGCCTGGTAACTATCAGTCGCGTATCTTACATAATATTGATACTGGAGAGTATACAGCATTAGTTGACTTCTTTAAAGCAGATGGTAAGTCGCTGTATAGTGCATTTCGCTCTAAGCTTACAGATACATTTACCTCTACACACTCAGCTATGTATGCGTTTAATCAAGCAGAGAATGAATTCCTTAAGAAATTAGGGAAAAGAAAATAAGGTTAACAGTAATCGGTTTACAGTCTACAGACTGTAAACCGCAAATTGTTTTAATTAATAAGGATTGTGTTAGACGCAATGTATTGACGTCTTTACAGACCGTCCGTTATATCCCTCATGCCGTAGGCAAATACCGTTAACTGTAAACTGCCCACTGTAAACCATTAATTACCCTATTCTAAGACCATTTTTGGTCGGTTTATCCATTGTCATAAGCGTTACCTCTTTACCTTCTACAGCTCCCATTACTAGGCATTCGCTCATCAGGGTTGCTATCTGTTTAGGAGGAAAATTTACTACAGCCACTACTTGCTTACCGATTAATTCTTCGGGTGTATATAGTTTGGTGATTTGCGCAGATGATTTGCGTTTACCTATTTCTTCTCCGAAGTCAAGTACTAATTTATAAGCAGGGTTTCTCACTTCAGCGAATACCTCCGCTTCAATGATAGTACCTACTCTCATCTCTACTTTTGAGAACTCATCCCAAGTCAATGTATTGTTGTTATTCTCCATCTTGTTGTTTCTGATTAATTCCAAAAATAGGGAAATAAATGTATTTATTCTTTTTATAAGGTTTTAAAACAACGACAACTGCTCCGCTTCATTAGAAGGCATTCCTAAAAAAGGGAATATGTCTATGATGTCGTATTGTCTGCGTTCAGGATTAAATTGGCGCAGAGCAACTTTATCACACATAAACGAAATAGCAGGTTTTTCGAAGAACACTAGCGCTTGCTGAAGCTTGATTGGTTCTAGTTTACGAGCGATAGACATGTGGGGTTCGTTACTTTTATAAACATCGGGTAAGGATACTTTACTCATTACTTTCTTAGCATATTCTTTTAGCATGACCTGATCTTCTTTATCCACTGCCAAGAAGAATGCGCCGTTGGGATATTGGCCGTAATCATTAAACAGTACTTGCGTAGGTGTGAAGGTACTACATTGCTGTCTGACTAACTGAGCTATCTTATTTACACCCATACTATCTGTCTGAAACTTAGATATAGTCATATGTGCTAGAGAGTTCTTACTGTTATACCATCCGATATGGCCTGCTAGCTGTAACTTCATCTGTCTCACTATTTCTATAGTCGCATCATCAGGTTGAAAACAAAGAGAATATCTATTAATCATTCGTTCTTATTTAAAAGGCAAAAGTAAGGATTTTGGGTTTAACCCAAAATCAGTGATAGATAGATAAGCGAAAAGTAATTATACAAAATAGGTCTGAATTAGTGATTTCAGCATACTATAGTATGGCTAATGCTGATTCTGGGTTAAAGTGAATAATGGTATAAATAGGTTAGTTTATAGAGTTGATTTATCTGATTTAAGGTGACAATAAAAGGGTTATCAACGCACTGTTGATAACCCTTTATATTATATTGTGGTAAGTCTAGTTATCGGATAATAACTCTTCCTCTAAATGGTACATCAGTAGATATATCAATATTGTGTGCTTTTGAAATAAAGATTTTACAAGGTTTAACCTGATAAACGAATTCGTCGATTATCTCTGATACTTGTACAATAGGATTCTCTATTTGGTGGTCTTTAAAGTCAATAACAAGGATGTTACTGTCAAAATCGTATGCTCTGAATTCTTTTACGTATTTCATAATGCTGGTTGTTTTAAATTAAAAATTAAGTTACGGATAATAATATGGATAGACGAATGAAAGAGGTGAAAACTTTTATTTCAGTACTTTTATATAATGATTAAAGGCTTGTTAGTAAGTAGAATATTTGTAATTATCTAATACCTTCTCAAAACACAAACTACTTTCCACACCTTCATACTGACCATAGTTAGGGATAACAGTATAGTTGTTCTTGCGGTATAATATTTCTGCTTGGGTCTGTAGCTTACCCATTTCTAAGATACATCTGGTATAGCCTAGATCTTTAGCCCACTGTTCTAATTCGGTTAGTACAATAGATGCAATACCTTTTCCTCTAGCTTCAGGGGTAGTAAACATACGTTTTATCTCTATCGTGTCTTTATCATATTCTTTAATTGCACCACAGCCTACAGCGACACCTTGCGAATAGATGACAATAACGTGGTTAATATGATCTACTTTATTATACTGAGCAAAGAATTCATGATCATCACCATCTAATACACGCAGATATTTATCTAGCTCTATGATGAGGTTGAGAAAATCTATATTATCAGAGTTGGTTTTTAGGATGTCTAGCATAAGTATTCTTTCTGGTTGTGCTATAAAAGTAGTGTTTTTTACATTTCGTAGTCAGTAGTAATTAGTATCTTTATTAAACGTAAATAAAGTATTGATTATGGATTACGAGAGTAAATTTTATTTGGTGTGGGTGATATCTAGTCTTATAATAGGAGTAGGGGGAACGTATTTATACAAGATAATACGCGATATAAAACAAGAACAAGTAGGTAGACAGAAGTACGTTATGATATTTCTAGGGAGTACTTTTTTTGGGATAGCATTGATGAGAGGAGTGTTCTATTTAGCACTATAAGGTATATGTGTTTTATGTCTCTTTGAATGTTGTAATACTTTGTTTGCATTTGTTTGAAATACATTGGGTTGTTTTTTACATGTTGATGTACTTTTAGTACAGATAATATTTAAAGACTTGAAATATGAAGTATATAGCGTATTTGTTTATTAGTTCGATAGTATTTTATAGTTTCTATAAATTCTACTTTGTAGGGAATCCAATTCATATTGGTGATTATGCGAGTTACCTAAAAGACCCTGTTTTTTATGGGGGAGTTTTGCTCGCTGTAATTGTAGATATTTTATTAGTGTCTATGATGACAATGAATGAGAAGAAGTTTTAATAATATTTAAAGTAAAATGGCGTCTTGATAAGGACGCCATTTTTATATTACTATTCTTTAGTGACTATTTGCATTGTTTCTCTGTTTACTTGCTTAAGCATAAGTGTTTTGCCTTCTAGTACCTTCTGTGCTGAGTCATCATCAAAGTGTCTGATGGTATATAAGGATACGTTCTCATTATAGCTTACTTTAAACTTATCGCTTAAGATAAGTCTTACATCTTCGAAGTGATTAAACTTGTCTTCTACACAGACAGAGAAGCTGATAGCAGAGTTTTGGATTACATTAACTTTGATATTATATTCTCCGAATAGCTTAAAGATGTCACTTATATTCTGTTCCATTATAAAAGAGAAATCTTTAGATGAAAGAGATATTAACAGTTGGTTCTTCTTCACAATAAAACAAGGTACATGCGGAGTCAATGGTGCTCCCTTAGATACATTTGTTCCTTCTAATAGTGGATTAAGGAATGACTTTACATATAGAGGTATCTCCTTTTGGCGTAATGGTTGTAGTGTTTTAGGGTGTATTACTGAAGCTCCATAGAAGGCTAGTTCTATCGCTTCAGCATACGATATGTGTTGAAGTAAGGTAGTCTCTTCAAAGTATCTAGGATCAGCGTTAAGTACACCTGGTACATCTTTCCATATCGTCACACTCTCTGCATCTAGTGCATAGGCAAAGATAGCTGCTGAGTAGTCAGACCCTTCTCTTCCTAACGTCGTCGAGAATCCGTTAGAGTCAGAACCGATGAATCCTTGCACGACGAATAATTGCTTTGTGCAGATATTCGCTTTTATAAGTTCGATTGTTATATCCCAATTGACATTAGCATCGCGATAGACAGTATCTGTTTTGATAAGATTGCGCGAGTCAAGCCAATTATTCTCTATACCTGATTCGATCAGGTAGTAGTGTAGGATAGTAGTAGAGATAATCTCACCATAGCTCACTATCTGGTCATAAACAAAGTTGTAATTTGGAGATTTGTTATTTAAAAGGAAGTAAGTAATCTCTTCAAATAATTCTTGAAGTGATGTGTAGATGGCGTGATCTTCATTAGGGAACAAGTCTCTAACGATGTTATAATGGTAGTCTTTTACTACATCAACAGATTCAGCTAGGTCAAATCTATTCTGAAAGTAGTTATGTACAACTACTTCTAATGCATTGGTCGTCTTTCCCATAGCCGAAGCGATGATTAGACTATCTTCATATCCTACTTTTCTTAAAACGTCACATACGTTCTTTACATTTTCTGCGTCTCTTACTGAGGCTCCTCCAAATTTGAATACTCTCATTTACTTAGTTTGACTAAATTGTTCTATTCCGTTTTGATCCATTTGTACAGTATACCAATCTTCTAATACTGTAGCTCCTGATTTCTTGTAAAAGTTGATAGCGGGTTCATTCCAGTTTAGAACTACCCATTCTACTCTGCGAACACCTGTTGCTTTTGCGATGTTCATTATTTCATTATATAGTGCATAACCTGCTCCTGTACCACGTGCAGATTCTGTAACGATTAGATCTTCTAGATGAATGGTTCTACCTTTCCATGTGGAAAATCTGTTATAGAATAATGCCATTCCAATAATTTGATTATCTAGTTCGGCAACAAGAACATTGAATAATGGATGTTCTCCAAAACCATCTTTGACAAGGTCTTCTACTGTTACTTCTACAGCATCTGGTTCTTTCTCGAATGCAGCTAATTCTTGTATTAAAGCCAATACATCTGGCATGTCATTAGTTGTCGCTGGTCTAATATTCATTATAGTTATTGATTTAATGGTTAATGTCTTCGGTTACACAACAAAATTAACGATATTTGCACTGTAAAATACACAACTAAAGAATCATTTTTAAAAATGACAACAGAAAGATCTCAAACTTTAGGAGAATTTATCATCGAGAAACAAGAAGACTTTAAGTATTCTTCTGGTGAGTTATCTAGATTAATTAATTCTCTTAGACTTGCTGCAAAAGTGGTAAGTCACCAAGTTAACCAAGCAGGTTTAGTTGACATCGTAGGTGCTTTTGGAAAACAAAATGTACAAGGTGAGCAACAGCAGAAACTTGATGTTTTTGCAAACGAAGTATTCATTAAAACACTTATCAATAGAGAAATCGTTTGTGGTATCGCTTCTGAAGAAGAAGATGATTTCATCTCTATCCATGGAAGAGATGGTAGCAACGATAATAAGTATGTGGTGTTGATGGATCCACTAGACGGTTCGTCTAATATAGATGTGAATGTATCTGTAGGTACTATCTTCTCTATCTATAGACGTGTGACTCCTGTAGGAACTCCCGTAACAAAAGAGGATTTCTTACAAAAAGGAGATAACCAAGTAGCGGCTGGATATATTGTATATGGCTCTTCAACAATGTTAGTATATACTACAGGTAACGGAGTACATGGATTTACATTAAACCCTGCTATTGGTACTTTCTTCTTGTCTCATCCAAATATGAAAATTAATGAGGATGGTCATATTTACTCTATCAATGAAGGTAACTATGTACACTTCCCTCAAGGTGTAAAGGAATATTTAAAATACTGTCAAGCTGAGGAGAATGATAGACCTTATACTTCTCGTTATATCGGAAGTTTAGTGTCTGATATTCACAGAAACATCCTTAAAGGTGGTATTTACATTTATCCTACGAGTACTAAAGCTCCTAAAGGTAAGCTAAGATTGTTATACGAATGTAATCCTATTGCGTATATCGTTGAACAAGCTGGAGGAAAAGCTTCTGATGGGTATGGTCGTATCATGGAAATTGAGCCAACTGAATTACACCAACGCGTTCCTTTCTTCTGTGGTAGTAAAAACATGGTAGAAAAAGCGGAAGAGTTTATGAATAAATAGTGTTTCATTATTATAAGAAAAGGAGCTAATCAGTGATGATTTAGCTCCTTTTTTTATTTCTTTCTATCGTGTATTTCTTGAATGAATGTATCTTCATCTACATTTAATACTAAGAGCGATAGTGCTTTGTCTACTAGGTGATCTATATCGCCTGTGAAACCTAATGCAACGGTAAACTTCTTTAGTATTTCCTTTTGTTTCGGCCCTAAGACATGATTAACATATACCATTCTCGCTAAGTCGTATAGCCTTTCGATACGATTAGTTTCTAGGTAAGGAGGATTAACAGGATAACTCTCTGGGTTCTTTAATATTTTAGTGTAGTCTTCGTCCGATATCTCAAGGCGAATAGCTAACTCGTCTAAGAAAGCTTTTTCTTCAGGACTAAAATGTCCATTTGCTAACGCCACACGTACTATGGAAGCAAAGTGTCCCTTGTTTCTCTCTCTAAATCCTAAATCAAATAATTCTGAGTATGACATCTTTGTTTTTTTTGGTTAATAATTATGTTTGGTTTATTGTACCTAATATAATGATAAATTATGGGTTTGATATTTAATTTATGTTTTTTTTATGCTAATGATAATTTATGGTGTGATGTACATAGTTTTGTATAGTTGTATTTGAAGAGTATATGATAATAAATACTAAAGTAGTTAGTTCATAAGGTTGATTGATTAAATAAAAGGAATGTGTATTTTTGTTAGGTTAATGTAACATACTTGCTAAAGACTGAATAGTTATGAATACTTCTAAAATAACAAAATACGATAAGGCTTATTTGCGAATAGCTAGAGAATGGGGACAATTATCTTATTGCAAAAGAAAAAAAGTCGGAGCAATCATTGTAAAAGATAGAATGATTATATCTGATGGCTATAATGGAACTCCTACTGGCTTTGAAAACTGTTGTGAAGATGAGAATGAGTCTACGTATTGGTATGTTTTGCACGCTGAAGCTAATGCTATTCTTAAGGTAGCTAGCTCTACTCAGAGTTGTAAAGGTGCTACATTGTATATAACGATGTCTCCCTGTAGAGACTGTAGTAAATTAATACACCAGGCTGGTATAACTAGAGTCGTGTATTGTGAAGATTATAGAGATACTGAAGGTGTAGATTTTTTAGAAAAAGCTGGTGTAGAAGTACTATACTTACCTGATCTAGATTAAATTGTATTAAAAATGAAGAAGTTTTTCTGGCCTCTTACAGTGTCGATTGCGCTATCCTTAGGTATATTATTAGGAGGCTTTATTGTATCTGCTTCTTACCGTGGTAAGACAGGATTTTATACGAATCACAATAAACTGAAGCTAAATCGTTTGATTGACTTTATTGAACAAGAATATGTTGATAATGTCGATACTGATTCTATCGTTGATCGTACAGTAACTACTATTTTAGAACAGTTAGATCCACACTCTATTTATATTGCTAAGAACGAATTGCAATCTGTTACAGAGTCTATGCAAGGTAGTTTTGTTGGGATTGGGATAAACTATTATTACTATAATGATAGTATAGCGGTCATTAAAGATATCGTAAATGGACCATCATTTAAAGCTGGTATAAAACCTGGAGATCGTATTATTAGAGCGGATGGTAGGAAATTATTTGGCAAGAATATAACCTCTGATAGTATATCAAAATATCTTAGAGGTGATATAAATACGAATGTACAGTTAGAAATATATCGCAAGGCAATAAATAAGAAATTAAAGGTAACTGTAAACAGGCAACCTATTCCGATTAAGAGTGTTGATGTTGCTCTAAAGCTAGAGGAGGGAAGAGGATATATTAAAATTAATCGCTTTGCCAGTACTACGTATGAGGAGTTTAACACTGCACTTAAAGATTTGCTTAAGCAGGATATATCAAGTCTTATCTTAGACTTAAGAGATAATGGTGGTGGATACATGGATCAGGCGATTAGCATGCTAGATGACTTGTTAGAGAAAAATCAGGTAATCGTAAAAACCATAAATAAAGGAGGAATGGAAAAGGTTACCAAGTCAAAAGGGACAGGTCTATATACGGACAAGCCTTTATATGTTCTGATTAATGAAAACTCTGCTTCTGCTAGTGAAATTATCGCGGGTGCTATTCAAGATAATGATAGAGGAACAATAGTAGGGCGTAGGAGCTTTGGTAAGGGACTTGTACAGCGAGAACTGATGTTAGGAGACGGGTCAGCTATTCGATTGACTACAGCGCGTTATTATACTCCATCTGGGCGATCTATACAGAAGTCATATAAAATGGGAGTAGAAGAATATAATAACGATTTTAGAACTCGTTATACACATGGAGAATTATATGCAGCAGATAGTATTAAGATTGCAGATAGTTTACAATATAAAACGCTCAAAGGACGTGTAGTATATGGAGGAGGAGGTATAGTACCTGATAGGTTTGTTTCTATTGGCAATAAACACGGTGATGATACAATAGTGTTACTGATGAAATCTGGTATCGTTAGTTATTTCGTATTCCAAGAGATAGATAAGGCAAGAGATACATTTGATAAGATGAGTAAGGATCAAGTGATAGACTATGTGATGTCTGATGATAAAGTATTTAAATCGTATGTCAAGCACTTAGAAGGCAATAAGCTTTTCTTCAAATTAGATAAACGAAAACAAATAGTCAAACGCTTTTTAGTAGGGGAGTTTTTAAGTCAATTGTATACTGCTGATGATTATTATCACTGGATGCTTACATTTGATCCTATGATTAAAAAGATAGATGAGAAAGTGACTAAAAAATAGAACATAGTATCAAAAAAGAAAGGGCTGTTTCAAAACTTAGAAACAGCCCTTTTTAGTTTATAACAAGATATATACTACCAGATTTTAACTCTGTTTTCTGGTTTGATATATAATTTATCACCTTCTTTGATACCAAATGCTTCATAGAAAGCATCTACGTTTTGTAGAGGTACATACGCTCTGTAGTGACCTGGAGCATGTGGATCTGTTTTAACTTGGTTCTTGATAGCTTCATCACGAGCTTTAGTTCTCCAGATAGTTCCCCATGAAATAAAGAAGCGTTGTTCTGGTGTGAATCCGTCAATAAGACCTGGATCTTTATTTTCTTTCAAGAAGATTTTTAATCCGTCATAAGCAGCATTAACACCACCTAAATCTCCGATGTTCTCTCCTAAAGTGAATTTACCATCTACGAATACTCCTGGTAATGGCTCTAAAGCACTGTATTGAGCAGCTAAAGCATCACCTAGTTTAGTAAAACTAGTTAAGTCTGCGTCAGTCCACCAATTGTTCAGGTTACCATTTTTATCATAACGTGCACCTGAATCATCAAAACTGTGAGAAATCTCATGTCCGATTACAGCTCCGATACCACCATAGTTGATAGCTTCATCAGCTTTATAGTCATAGAATGGAGGTTGTAAGATAGCAGCAGGGAATACGATTTCGTTATAAATAGGGTTGAAGTACGCATTAACTGTTTGTGGAGCCATACCCCAACGTGATTTATCTACTGGTTTACCGAAGTCAGCCATGTTCTTAGCGATACCCCATTTATCTGCATTCTTCATGTTTTCAAAATGGTTACCACCGTCTTTAGGTGATTTGATAGTCATCTTAGAGTAATCCTCCCATTTGTCTGGGTACCCTATTTTAACCGTAGTAGTAGCTAATTTCTCTAAAGCTCCTTTTTTAGTTTCTTCAGCCATCCATGGCAATGCTTTGATACGCTCACCGAATGCAGTAAGTACGTTTTTAATCATTGCTTGTGCTTTTTCTTTTGCTTCTTTAGGGAATTTTTTAGCAACATATAATTGACCTAAAGCTTCACCTACAGTACCATTTACTACAGCAAGTGCTCTTTCGTCAACTGGTCTTTGCTCTTTTGCTCCCTCTAAAGTTTTAGAATAGAATTCCCAGTTCGCTTTCTCCATATCAGTTGATAAGTAGCTAGCATTACTGTTTACTAAAGTCCATTTCATATATGCTTTTAACTCCTCTATATTCTTAGCAGAAAGGATTTCATTAAGAGCTTTCATATATTTTGGTTGAGATACGATAACTTTATCTACATTCTTAAGACCTGTTGCTGCAATGTATGCATTCCAGTCTACTGCAGGAGTCGTTTTTTGTAACTCAGCGATTGTCATAGGATTGTAAGTAAGACGACTATCTCTACGCTCTACTCTAGTAAGGCGTGGTGTAGCCATCTTAGTTTCGATAGATAATACACGTTTAGAATCAGTAGTAGCCTCATCTTTAGATTCCCCAGCTAATTCTAACATGCGTGCCACGTGAGCTACATATTGATCGCGTTTTTCTTTAGTATCTTTATCATCTAATACATAATAGTCACGGTCAGGTAGTCCTAAAGAACCTGTACTTAAGTATACTGCATTTGCTTGAGAGTTTTTAGCGTCAGCATATACGTAGATTGAATAAATACCAAGACCACCTTCTGCTACTAATTCATTGATTAATTTAGTTGCATCTTCAGGAGTTTTGATTGCATTGATTTTATCTAAGTAAGGTTTAAGTGGATTAACACCTAACTCATTTCTCTTAGCATCATCTAAATACGTTTGGTAGATAGCTACAGCTTTTGCTTGATCAGACTTAGGGTCAAGTTTCGTGTCTGCTACAGCTTCTTTTAAGATGTCAATAGCATCTTTGTCTGTATTTTTTCTTAATTCGTCAAAACTTCCCCAACGTGTTCTATCGTCTGGAATATCAGTTTTGTCATACCAAGTACCGTTTACATAACGGAAGAAATCGTCACCAGGCTTTACATTTTTGTCCATGTATTCTAGGTTGATTCCGTGTGCTACTTGATCTTCTTTGTCTTCAGTATTCTTAGCGTCTTTACAAGCCACTAATGATACTACAGCAAAGGCAGAAGTTAATAAAACTCTTTTGTTCATAGTATAAAATTGATTTTGTCTCGATTGATATTATAACAAAAATAGAAAATATCTTTAATTATCGCAGAATTACGTCATATAAATAAGATATCTTGTATTTATCATGTCTTTAACCTTTAGGTTAAAACGTATTTTGTAAGTTTGTCGAAACTCTTATAGAAATGTTACACTTTTTCAAGAAATATAAATACTTTTTTATTTTCTTTTTCCTTTTATGTGCTGGGATCATGTTTATGTTTTACAATGCGCTTAAGTATAGAAAATCATTGCCTGTATACACGCCAGCTATGGTAAACCCTGAGATGGTAGATAGTTTAATACAGCATGAAGCTAATAAACAAAAGCACAGAATAGAGGCTTTTAAGTTCTTTAATCAGAATGGTGATACCATTGCGAATAAAGATTACGATGGACATATTTATGTGGCGGACTTCTTCTTTACTACTTGTACTACTATTTGTCCTATTATGAGTGATAATATGGTATGGCTACAAGAGAAGATTAAACAAACGCCTGGTGTGAAGTTATTATCACATTCTGTAACGCCTGATATTGATAGTGTACCTGTACTTAAAGAATACGCTATTCGCAAAGGGGTGGATGATAAGGTATGGAACCTAGTGACTGGTAATAAGCGTGATATCTATCACATCGCTCGTAATTCATATTTAGCAGTTAAGACAGGATCTCCAGAAGAAATGTATGATATGGTACATACCGAAAACTTTGTTTTAGTAGATGGTAGTGGACGTATTAGGGGTTTCTATGATGGTACTAATCTTGATACACCAGATGAGGAAACTAAGAATATGCAACAGCTATGGGAAGATATTCAATGGCTTTATAAACATGAACAGAGTAAGAAAAAGTAACCTTGTACTTTATAAAATAGATCTGCCACTTAGCTATGTAGTTAAGTGGTTTTTTTGTGATAGTTTGTTATAGTCTATGTTTTTCCTGTGTAGGATTGTTGAGGTTTGATAAAAGTGCGCTAGCAGTGTTCTTGCTGAAAGAAGTCTTCTCAGCAGGTATTGTTCTATGAATAGGCTATGAATGGGCAACGTTTCGCAAGAATCATATAAAAGTCAATTGGTCTTTGCGAATTTCTACTAACAAGAGAGTTTATTTTCTTTTATAGTATTAGTTGTCTCTTGTTATTTGTATGATTTCTGTTTATTGTTGTAATTATTGTATGAAACAACACTTTTACTGAGGTAGAAAAAGGTGTAAGTAAGCTTATTAGTAGTTTTTATTATGAGATTTAATCTAAATAATACTTCTTAAATCTTTTTTATTGACTAAATTTGCAATATAAATTAAATCTAAATAAGGTGAGTACAACTTTAGACTTATTGAAAAGAAATGAGAAAGGTGTTATTGTAGACTTTGATATGCAAAAAGTTCCTTTAAAATTATTGGAAATGGGATGTTTACCTGGTAACGCCGTAGAGCTTCTTGAGGTAGCTCCTTTAGGAGATCCAATATATTTGTGTATTAATGATACACATTTATCTATTCGCAAAGAATTAGCTAGAGAGATACAAGTAGACTTAGTTGGCTAATTAGATTAAGATATTATAAGTAGTTAATGAAAAAAGATATAAAAGTTGCCCTAATAGGGAATCCTAACGTAGGGAAAACCTCTGTATTTAATGCCTTAACGGGTTTAAACCATAAGATAGGTAATTATCCTGGTATTACTGTTGATAAGAAATCTGGTGTAGCAAAATTGGATGATAATGTGAATGCCACGATCATCGACTTGCCTGGTACATATAGTATTAATGCGAGCTCGGAGGATGAGCGCATTGTACTAGATTTATTGTTCGATCCTACGAACGAAGACTTTCCAGATGTAGCTATTGTTGTAGCTGATATAGAAAATCTTAAACGTAACTTACTGCTGTTTACTCAAGTGAAAGAGCTTGGCGTACCAACTATATTAGCTGTGAATATGGCTGATAATATGGAGGAAAAAGGTATTAGCATTAAGATAGCTGAACTAGAACAAAAACTGAAGACAAAAGTTGTTCTTATCAGTGCTAAAAAGAAACTTGGAATACAAGAGTTAAAGGAAGCTGTACTTAATTATAAAGACCATTCAATAGAACCTTGTCTTAATGCTACAGATGTAAATACTGAGTTTTTTAGTAAACTTGCCTTGACATTCTCTAACCTTTCTGTTTTTAAACTGTGGATGATTTATTCTCAGGATATCAAGATTGGCAATATTGGGAAGAAAGAAATAGAAGCAAAGGGAATTCACTTAGAAGAAAGTGAAATCAAAAAGCTTCAACACAAAAAAACAATCAAACGTTACCAGTTTATCAACGATACATTAAAGGAAACATATTCTAGAGATGTAAATAAGGCAACAGATGTACGTAGTAAAGTAGATAGAATCCTTACGCATAAAGTATGGGGATATCTTATCTTCTTTGGTATTATGACATTGGTATTCCAAGCAATATTTGAGTGGTCTAGTATCCCGATGGATTGGATAGATGAGCAGTTTGCTAATCTGAGTACGTGGGTACACGCTACAATGGAGCCAGGTAAACTGACAGATCTTATAGCAGATGGTATCGTACCTGGTATAGGAGGGGTAATGCCTTTCATACCACAGATCGCTATCTTATTTATGTTTATCTCTATTTTAGAAGAGACAGGATATATGAGTAGAGTAGTCTTTTTAATGGATAAGCTTATGCGTCCTTTTGGATTAAGTGGTAAGTCAGTTGTGCCTCTTATCTCTGGTAATGCGTGTGCTATTCCTGCGATTATGTCTGCTCGTAACATCGAGAATCCTAAAGAGAGATTAATTACCATACTTGTAACTCCATTCACGACGTGTTCTGCTCGTATACCAGTATACATTATCATTATTGCTTTAGTAATTCCTGATACGCGTATCTTTGGATTCTTAAGTATTCAAGGGTTAACATTGACGTTATTCTACTTTGTAGGATTTTTAGCTGCTCTATTGTCATCTTGGGCATTGAGCAAGTATATTAAGAGTGAGCGCAAGTCTTACTTTGTTATAGAGATGCCTAACTACCGTACGCCGATCATCAAGAACGTAGTGATGAATATGTATGAGAAGACAAAGGCATTCGTAGTAGGTGCGGGTAAGATTATCTTCGTATTGTCTATCATTATTTGGTTCTTAGGAGCTCACGGACCAGGAGAACGCTTTGAAAAAGCAGAAGAACACATCACTGAAGTATATAAAGATAAAGGAGTAAGTGAAGAAGAACTTAGCGAACATATAGCAAGTTATAAATTAGAGAGTTCATATATCGGTATTCTAGGGAAAGCCATAGAGCCTGTTATTAAACCTCTAGGGTATGACTGGAAAGTAGGTATCGCTGTACTATCATCATTCGTAGGACGTGAGATATTCGTCGGAGTACTTGGAACTATTTATAACGTAGGTTCTGGGGATGAGAATGATGAAGATGGACGTATTAAACAAAAAATGGCAGCTGAAATATGGCCTGATACTGGAGAGCCTGTATTCACTCTTGCGAGTGGGGTCTCTCTGATGTTTTTCTATGCCTTTGCGATGCAGTGTACTGCTACAGTAGCCATCGTACGTAGAGAGACTAAGTCGTGGAAGTGGACTATTTACCAATTGGTATTTATGACGGTCTTCGCTTATGTCGCTGCACTTATAGCATATCAACTCTTAAAATAAAACAATATGGGATACCAAGAAATAATTGCCTATGCAATTGTAATTATTGCATTAGGGTATATCATTAAAAAAGGTTTCTGGAAGAATAATAGTAATAAGAAAGGTTCTTGTGGCGGAGGTAGCTGTGGATGTTCTTAGTATAGTATTCTTAATTATAACAAAGAAGGCAACTCATGTGAGTTGCCTATTTTGTATAAGTATATATCGTCAAATCTTAAATGTGGCGAATTCGCCATAATTAGGGCTATACTTGCCTAATGCTCTTGACGAAGTTATGAATGCTCTCTTGATCTATACCATATTCATTTATATGCTTCATAAAGGCTGTTCCTATAATCGCTCCTGCACTATACTGATTAGTCAAGTCATACGTTTGCTTATCTCTTACACCAAATCCGATTAGCGAAGGGTTCTTTAAGTTTAGACTTTGGATGTGTTTATAATATACCTGTTGGTCTTCTAGTGTCTTGTTAGACCCTGTCGTACCATTAGAAGATACTAAGTAGATAAACCCTTCTGTCTGCTCGTCTATATGTCTTACTCTCTCCTCTGAAGTATCATTACTTATCAACATAATATTACTGATATTGTGGCTTACACAATGTGGTTTAAAGTGAGAGAGGTAATAATCCATAGGCAAATCAGGTAGGATGATACCATCTACACCTACTTCTGCACACTTCACTAAGAAGGCTTCTATACCATAACGCAATATAGGGTTAAGATACCCCATTAAGACAATAGACATCTTTATATGCTGTCTCATGTCTTTTAATTGCTCGAAAAGCTTACTTACCGTGATGCCGTTTAAAAGAGCCTGCTCACTGCTGTGCTGTATCACAGGTCCATCAGCTAAAGGGTCAGAGAACGGCATCCCTATCTCTACCATATCTACACCCGCTGAGTCTAGGTGCTTTAAAATAGTCAATGTGTCGTCTATCGCAGGATAACCTGCCGTGAAGTAAATCGATAATATATCTGACTTCTTCTGTTCGAAGAGTGTGTTTATTCTATTGTTCATCATTAAAGTATTTAGAGTACGTAATCATATCTTTATCTCCACGTCCTGATAAGTTCACTACTACGATATCACTAGGTTTTAAGTCCATTTTATTTAAGTAAGCTAACGCATGGGCTGATTCTAGAGCAGGGATAATACCATCTATACGCGTTAGTTCAAAAGCAGCCTTGATCGCTTCGTCATCTGTGATACTACCCACTGTGATTTTACCCGTATCACTTAGATAAGCGTGTGCTGGCCCTATACCCGGATAGTCTAATCCTGCTGAGATAGAATAAGGCTCGATAATCTGTCCGTCCTCTGTCTGTATAAGATATGTTTTGCTACCGTGTATAATTCCTTGTTTTCCCAAGGCAATGGTAGCCGCAGTTTGACCTGATTCTACTCCTAAGCCTGCTGCTTCTACAGCGACTAACTTCGTATGACCGTTATCTATAAAGTGGTAGAATGCCCCCATAGCGTTACTTCCTCCACCTACACAAGCTACTACATAATTAGGATTAGGAGTACCCTCGTGCTCTACTAACTGCGTCTTGATTTCCTTGCTGATGATAGATTGAAACTTCGCTACCATATCCGGGTAAGGATGTGGACCTACGACTGACCCTATCACATAATAAGTCTCTTGTGGATTATTAATCCACTCGCGAATCGCTTCATTAGTAGCGTCTTTAAGCGTTTTGCTACCACTTTGTGCAGCTACTACTTTAGCTCCTAACATGCGCATACGCTCTACGTTAGGTTTCTGACGTTCGATATCGTGCGCTCCCATAAATACAGTACACTCTAGGTTTAGTAAGGCACATGTAGTCGCAGTTGCTACCCCGTGCTGTCCTGCACCTGTCTCAGCTATAATTCTCTTTTTACCAAGGCGTTTTGCTAGTAGTACTTGTCCTATGGTATTGTTGATTTTATGTGCTCCTGTATGATTTAAGTCTTCTCTCTTTAGGTAAATCTTTGCCTTGTACTTTGCAGATAGATTAGCAGAGTAGAATAGGGGTGTCGGTCTCCCGACATAGTCTTTTAGTAGAAGGTTTAGTTCTTGTTGAAACTCTTCTGTCTGTATAATGTCTAGGTAATTCTCCTGTAAGTCAGATACATTCTTATACAGCATCTCAGGGATGAATGAACCTCCATATTCTCCGTAATATCCTTGTTCGTTTGGGTTAAATTCTTTCATGTTTTCTTATGTTGTTAACTAGTTGTTGTACTAGATTGATGTCTTTTTGATATTGATTATTCTCTAATTTGCTATTGATGTCGAAGCCGATTAACTTCTCTTCTGTTAGCAGTAGAGCTTGTTTTATATTGTGTATTCCTAGTCCCCCACTGAGTAGGTAAGGTGTTTCTCCATGATAATGATGTAACACACGCCAATCAAATGACTGCCCACTACCTCCATAGTTTGCCGTAGGCGTATCAAAGACGAATAGCTCACAGTAAGGGCTATATGGCTTTGTCTTGTCTAAATCCTCTGTTGTCCCGATAGAAAAAGCTTTAAGGACCTTGATTCCTTTTTCTGTATAAAAGCGACATTCCTCTACTGTCTCATCACCGTGAAGTTGAATATAGTCTAAGTGATATTGTTGTACCTTTTCTATTACTTCTTCTCTTGTCGCGTTAACGAATACTCCTACCTTCTTAATATGAGAAGGTAGGTTATCAACAGTGGTGTTAATATCTTCTGCTACAAATCGCTTTGACTTCGGATAAAAGATGAATCCCATTAGATCAATATCCGATAGCCCTACTGCATTGATATTATCAGGGTTAAACATTCCACAGATTTTTATCTTCTTCATAGCTCTCTTATCTCTTTATCTCCTGTTGTAATAATCGTAATTGTTCAGGAGGATTAGTGTGCTTCATAAAGTATTCTCCCATTAAAAAACCTGCAAATCCGTTGTCAGCCAATTCTAATAAAGTAGCAGCATCTTGGATTCCGCTCTCTGCTATCTTCACTGCCTGCTGAGGTAGTAGATTAGCCAAGGCAATACTGTGCTGTATATTCACTTCGAATGTGTTTAGATCACGGTTATTGATCCCGATAAGGTCAAATGCTGTATGCAGGTGATCCGTTATCTCTTGTTCTGTATGCGTTTCTAACAATACTTGTAAGCCCAACTGATGTGCATAGTCTGTCAATACCTTCACGCGCTCTACGGGAAGCATCTTTGCAATTAATAGAATAGCATCTGCTCCGATAGATTTAGCCTCCTCCAGCTGATATTCATCTAGGATAAAGTCTTTCTGTAGTAAAGGCAAGCTTACCGTTGCTCTTGCGTCAGCGAAGTCTGTAGCTAAAGCGCCAAAGAAGTGATTGTCATTTAATATAGATAAGGCAGCAGCTCCTGCAGATTCATATCCTTTCACTATGCTGTGAATATCTGCATTAGGATGAATGATTCCTTTAGAAGGTGACTGTCTCTTAAACTCAGCAATTATAGCTCTGCAGTTCTTAACTGTTATGGCAGACTTAAAGTCAATAGGTGTTCTGCTGTATAAAGGAGCGTTTCTCAGAGTACTAATGCTCTTTATAGCCTTGCGTTGTTCTATTTCAATAAGCTTATGTGCTTTTATTTGTTCTAATATTTTCATCGTATCTCTTTTAGTATCTCAAACTTCTCTTTTGCTTTTCCACCTAATAGTGATTCTTTTGCTCTTTCTTTTGCTTCTAAGATGCTTAGTTCAGGATAGTAGGTATTAATAGCTAATGCACTGTTAGCAAGGACTACTTCATTCTGAGAGGAAGTACCTTGTCCTTTTAGTATTTGCCAAAAGATATAAGCTGATTCCTCTACTGTTTTTCCACCCTTAATATCTTCGGGATGTAGCACTGGGCTGTTAAAGTAAGAAGCATCTATTAACTTCTCCTCTTTATTATTCACAAGCTTAGCGGACTTAGTCAGACTACATTCATCATATCCATCTAATGCGTGGATGATGCTGTACTGTGTGTTCTCAGCCTGTAAGAAGTACTTATACATACGCAGTAACTCTAGGTTAAATAATCCTACTAACTGTACCTTAGGCTGAGCTGGATTAGTCAGTGGGCCTAGCATATTAAAGAACGTCTTCACTCCAAGAGCTTTTCTCACTGGAGCGATGCGCTTCATAGCAGGGTGAAACAATGGTGCGTGTAAGAAACATATATTCGCCTCTCCTAACTGTGTCTTCAGCTCTGCTTCTGTGCTCTTAAACGGAATACCAAGAGTCTCCATCACACTCGAAGATCCTGAGATAGACGATACACCATAATTGCCGTGTTTGGCAACGGGAATACCAGCTCCTGCTGTCACGAATGACGATAGGGTAGATATATTAAAAGTGTCTTTACCATCTCCTCCTGTACCGCATAGATCCATTGGGTTGTATAGTGATAAATCTACTTTATTGGCTAGTTCTAATAATCCCTCTCTGAATCCTCTCAATTCGTCCAAAGTAATAGATCTCATAATGAATGTCGTCAATAGGGAAGCCATTTGTGCATCTGTATATTTATCATTTGCCATATTGATTACGATAGATTTGGCTTGGTCAGAGGTCAGTGTTTTATGTTGTATCAGATGATTTAATATCTCTTTCATAACGTTAGTTTTTAATCCAATTTTTAATAATCTCTTTGCCATAAGTGGTAAGGATCGACTCTGGGTGAAACTGTACTCCTCTTATGTTTAACTCGCGATGCTTGATCGCCATAATGTTCTGCTGTTCGTCATAGGCTGTAACTGCGAGTGGGCTGTCATTCTCCTCGATTACCCACGAGTGATAATGTGCGATAGGAGAGTGGTCAGGCACGTTATCAAACAGGTTATCAGGCTGTGCTAATATAATAGGCGAAGAGATACCGTGTAGAGGAGTCTCTAGTCGCTTCAGCGGATGTCCGTAATATTCCCCTAAAGCCTGATGACCTAGGCAGATACCTAAGATGTCTTTATGCGCAGCGGCATAAGCAATGACTTCCATTAGCTTGCCTGATTCTGATGGGATACCTGGACCTGGTGATAAGATGATCTTATCATACTGATCTATCTGAGATAGATTTACCTTGTCGTTCTTTACCACATCGACAGTCTCTATTCCGAGCTCTTTAAGGATGTGAATCACATTATAAATAAACGAGTCATAGTTATCGATTACTAATACTTTCATAGCTTATATATTTTGAGCTTGGCTAATGGCAAGAGTCATTGCACCCAGCTTGTTTTCTATTTCTTTTAGTTCTGATAGATCATCAGATTTGGTCACTATACCGCACCCAGCTTGATAGTGTATCTCGTTTTGATAACTTAGGGCAGATCGGATAAAGATGGCGTGGTTAATACCCCCTTCGAGGTTGATAAATCCTACTGTACCTCCATAAAAACCTCTGTTCTCAGGCTCGTACTTATCGATAAGTTCCATCGCTTTATGCTTAGGCGCTCCTGATAATGTACCTGCAGGGAAGGTGTTTTTAAACACTGCTAGACCATCTCGCTTCATATCTATCGCAGCACTTACTTTAGAAACTAGGTGGATGACGTGAGAGTATTGTTCTACTGATTTATAGTCCTCTACTGTTACTTCCTTACCAGTAATACTTAAGTCGTTACGAGCAAGGTCAACTAACATCACGTGTTCCGCATTTTCTTTTGGGTCATTTAGAAGTTGTTCTGTTAGTAACTCATTTTGTCTTTTATCCTCTGTCTTTTTAAACGTACCTGCTATGGGATTCACATACGCCTTATCATCCTTAACGACCACCTGTGCCTCAGGAGAAGATCCGAAAATCTTAAACGATCCGTAGTCAAAGTAGAATAGGTATGGAGAAGGGTTAATCGAGCGCAAGGCTCTATATACGTTAAACTCATCTCCTGTGAATCCTTGTTTATACTTACGAGACAGCACTAGTTGGAATACATCTCCTTGGAAGCAGTGCTCTTTTCCTTGTTGGATTATCTCTAAGAACTCCTCATCTGTGTATGGTGTAGTCGGCTCATTAGTAGTCTTAAAGGGATAAGGAGTTATGCTATTCGTGTTGAGGTAGCTGTGTATCTTATCTAATTGGCTATCTTCATTAGGCAAAGTGTGCTCAACTAAGTGTAATTCATTCTTATAATGATCATATACTATGATGTATCTAAAGAAGTGATATTGCATTACAGGCAAGGTTAGATCCGCTGGCTTAAAGGCAATATCGTGTAGGAGGGGGATACTGTCATAACTCGTGTAACCATAGACTCCAGCCTTGATGAAATCAGGTGATGTAGAGTTCTCTACCTGTATCGTATCAATGAAGAGTTGTAACTGTTCAAGGACATTAATAGTAGCAGTAGGGTATGTTTTTGTTTCAGTTAAGTCTTGTACAGTTGTAATCTCAGCTTCTACACTGAATGACATCATCGGGTCAAAGCAGATATATGAACAGCTATTCTCTCTCGAGTGGTTACTCGAGTTCTCTAGTAAAAAGCTATTAGAGTATTTATCTCTAAGCTTAAGGTAAATTTCTATAGGAGTATATAGGTCTCCAAGTATCTTTTTGTGATTTATGTGTAGTTTCATAATGAAATATTATTTGAGTTAAGGGAATAAAAAAAGCCTGCTAGGGGATCCTAGCAGGCTTACTGTATATATAATGTGTATATAATCTATCTATAATATACCGCAATTTAAATACATCGTACGACCAACCGAACCCTGTAAGGATTTAGTAAGCCACCACCAATTAGTATTTAAAAATTGAGTATTCATTTTTGTTCTTTTGTTATAGTGCTAAATTATAATTTTTTTTAACATCTATTACTTTTTTATAAAAAATATATTATTTTGTTCTATTTCTTAGTGTTTTCAGGTGATTCCAATATGTTTTTGCAGGTGATTTGTTCATCCTCGAATATCGTATCGCAATAGAATATCTCGAAATCTTCCATTTCATACTCGGGATTAGCTCCTGAATGTGAAGTTACGAAGGCACCTAATGAAGCTGCTTTCTTAAGTATTCCTGTTGGCGTTTCTCTTAATAGTTTAGCAGATAAGAATCCTGCTAAGTAAGAATCTCCACTTCCTACTGTATCTCTAATCACAATATCCACAGCTGGGAAAGTGTATAACATTTCTTTATCTAGATAGATACCTCCTTTACTTCCTTTAGAAACGATAATCTCATCACATTTAAAGTGATCTTGAATATATCTGACAGCATCTTCTTCTGTTGTGTATGGCTTATCAATATGCTCTAAGATTTCTTTAAGTTCGAATTTATTCATTTTTAATAAATCTGCCTTATGCATTAGCTCTTCTACAAATGATATCTCATAGTGCGGAGGTCTAAAGTTAACATCGAAGACTTTATACTTAGCTGCTTCGAGTAACTTGTGTAATGTCTCACGGGTATGCGGTGTTCTACTTGCTAATGTCCCGAAGACGAATGCATCTGATTTAGCAACTAGATCACAATCTTCTTGTTTAAAGTCTATGAAGTCCCAAGCACTATTCTTAAGAAACTCATAGCTCGCTTCGTTTCTGTCATCGAATGTTGCGAATACTGTTCCTGTTTTTTGAGTAGGGTCTATTTGTATATGATCTATATCTGCTTTTACCTCTTTAAGTCTTGTGATTATCTTTTGACCCAAGTCATCATTACCTAGTTTCGTAATGATGTGCGAATCTATATTCATCTTATGCAGGTGATAAGTAACATTAAGAGGAGCACCACCAATCTTCTTATACGTGGGAAAAATATCCCACAGCACTTCACCAAAACACACTACTAGAGGTTTCTGAGTATTATCTAACATATAGCTTTATTATTATAAATAATTTGACTTCACTAAGATACAAAAATCCTCAATAATGTTAAATGACGTTAGTAATATTGTTGTTGATGTTTTATTATTGAGAACAAGATGGGCTAAATATTTGAACTTATATAAAAAAACACTCCTAATTAATAGGAGTGTTTAGGTGCGATTAGTAATACATTTTCTTTACTCTATTTTTAATAGATTTCTTTTTGTAGAATTTGTATTGAAATTTTATGGTTTCTAACCATAGTTTGATGAAGACATCTCTAGAGTTTTTTCCAATGAGATTGGCGTAATGTGTAGCCATCTTTTCAATGTCACTTATATTAGTAGTCAAATGAGAAAGATTTTTCATTCTATTTGAAAAACTCATCTTTTGATCAAATTTCATGCGATTAATATCTACAAGATAGAAATCTAATGTACCTTTTTCTGTTGTTTTTATTAGTGTATTCCCTGGAGAATGGTCTAGAAAGTTTATTCCTTGTTCATGAAGTTTATAGGTGAATTCTATAAATTTCTGTAGTAACAATTCTCGTTCAGGACAGTCTAGGTTATTGTCTAGATCTCTATATGTTATGTCAGTTTGAATATACTCTGAGATATAGTAAGAGTTTTTTAGCGCCCCTTTATTAGTGTAAAAAAAGTATGCAATAGGGTAAGGAGTTTTAATTCCTAGTTCACTAAGTCTCTGTGCATGTTCAAATGATCTTAATCCTTTTGATTTTCTAAGGAACGTATAAACATATCTATTTATGAAATTTGGTTTTTTAAAAGACTTTATAGCGATTTGTTTTCCATTGGATAACGTTGTTAACTTTATTGAATTTCGCGTGCCTTTTGCAATGTAAGTAGTTAGTTGATCATAGGCTTTAATAATGTTAGTTAATTCTTCTTTTTGATTTTTGAATTGAGGATGTATCATCGCACTTACTTTCAGGTTTTTCATTTAAAAAGTAGTTACAATTAATAGTACTAATGTAAATAATAATATAGAAACTAGATTTGTAGTAATTAAATCTTAATTAATTGATAGTGTTTTCTTTAAGTTATTTTTGTGGTCAATTTTATAATATTAAAAGATATAATTATAACTACTATTTAACTGTTCTAAGTTTAGTTTATTGTAATAATAGCGGTTTGTTTGAAATTATATTGAGTATTGTATATTAAATATCTTGTTTTAATAATCTGTAAATAGTTGGAATATTGGTTATTAAGTTTATTTTACTTTTGTATTATATGTATATTAAATATTAAAATATTGTTATTTATCATTTTAGTTTTAAAAAAGTGTAGAGTATTGCTTCGTTGTAAAATAGTTGTGAATAGATTGTCTTTTGCCTCTTGTGAGTAGGGTGTTTGTATATTGAGTCTTAGATATAGACACAAAAAAAAGCTGGTCTTAAAAGTTTAAGACCAGCTTTTTGGGTATTGAGTTGTAATATATTTGTTCTAGTTGAATAGATTCAATAGGATCGATGGACATAGTCCCATGATAATATTGATTGCTACTGCTGTAACTCCTACTATTTTATACGCTAGTGGTACTTCGATGCTAGCAGTTTCTTCTTCTGTCGCTGTGTACATCGTTACGATCACTTTAAGGTAGTAATAGATACTTATGAATGAGTTAATAACCCCGAAGATCACTAAGGCTATAAATCCATTGCTAATCGCTTGTTGGAAAAGGAAGAACTTACCGAAGAACCCTGCGAAGATAGGAATACCTCCCATAGATAGTAATGCTATAGATAGCACTAATGCTAATAGTGGGTTTTTCTTCCCTAATCCTTTAAAGTTAGAGATTAGTTCGTTGTCTTTATTCTTTGTTACTGCGATAAGCACTGTAAATGCTGCTATACCAGCTACAGCATAAGCCGAAGCATAGTAGAATAGGTTAGCAGAAGCAGAACCTAAAGCTGTAAGAGCCATCAGCATAAAACCTGCGTGTGAGATACCTGAGTATGCTAATAGACGTTTCATATTATCTTGGCGAATAGCCATAATATTACCTACTGTCATTGTTAAGATAGCTACTACAACGATAACGTTAATGAACACTCCTGGTAATCCTCCGAATAAGAATATACTTATTCTGTATAGTGTCGCGACTGCTGCTACTTTAACTAATGTGCTCATTAGTGCTGTAGTTAGACTAGGTGCTCCTTGATATACGTCTGGTGCCCAGAAGTGGAATGGTACTGCTGCTACTTTAAATAGCATACCGATGATGATCATTGTTACCCCTAATGCATACCAGATAGGTAGTGAAGTAGTTGTAGATATTTCTTTAATCGTAGCGATATCAAATGATGCTGTAGCTCCATAAACTAGTGCAATACCAAATAGTACTACTCCTGAAGCGAAAGAACCTAATAGAAAGTACTTCATTGACGCTTCGTTACTTTTTATGTTCTTGCGATCTGTACCACACAAGATATATAGTGTGATAGAAAGAATCTCAAGACCTAAGAAGAACATCGCCATATTACCAAAGCTTACCATACAGATGGCTCCCATTAGTAAGAATAACTTCAGTGAGATATAATCTGATATCTTTGAAAATTCTGTTTTATAAAAGTCTTTACTTAATGCTACTAAGAAAATAGTTAAGGCGATAAATAAAGCTGAAAATGCTGTAGTAAACTTAGTGCTTACAAACATATTATTATAATATGCTTGAATCACATCAATGTTGCATACTGTGTATCCAAGGATACCTAGTAGTCCTAAAAGTGTCACAGGAATGACTACTTTGCGCAAATTGATGATCTCTAGTACAAGGACTAAGACCGCTAATACTCCAATTGCTATTAATGTATTCATTTGTTCTATTTTGGAATTAAATTCATCAGTTGTACTGACTCCTTACTATTTTATTACTTAATATAAGTCATTATCTCGATCAAACTAGGTGTGATTAAGTCAGATAAAGGCTGTGGAAATATACCGAAGAATATGACAGCTACTGCTAATACACCTAATACTGCTGCTTCTTTAGTAGTCACATCAGCAAAAGGCTTTGCATTAGTTTCTCCTAACATTGATTTTTGGAACATTCTAAGCATATAGAACGCACCTAAAATAATAGAAGTACCTCCTACGATAGCATACCAGATGTTAACTTGAGATAATCCTAAAAGCAGATTAAACTCTCCGATAAAACTGAATGTACCAGGAAGACCGATAGATGCAAACATCATAATCATAAATAGTGATGCAAACTTAGGCGCTTGTTGTCTAATACCTCCCATTTCACCAATCATTCTAGTTTGGTAACGCTTATAAATAATGTCTGCAACGTAGAATAAACCTACGATTACAAAACCATGTGCAATCATTTGCAATACTGCTCCTCTTAATCCATCTAGTGTTAATGAATATGCACCTGCAGCGATAAGTCCAACGTGAGCTAATGAAGAATATGCAAAGAATCTTTTGATATTCGACTGTTTTAAAGCTACGATAGAACCATATACCACACCGATGATACACAATACTAAGATAGTAGGCATTACTTCTTTCGCAGCGATAGGCGAAATAGGCAATTGCCAACGGATGATAGAGTATAATCCCATTTTAAGCATAATACCTGCTAATAACATAGTACCTACTGTAGGAGCTTTCTCATACGTAGATGCCTGCCAAGTGTGGAATGGGAATACTGGAATCTTAATTGCATAAGCAATAAAGAATGATAAGAATATCCAATACTGTTCTTTAGATGATAACTGTACGTTATACAGGTCTAAAAGCATAAAGCTTCCTGCACGTTGGTATAGGTATATAAACCCAACTAACATAAACAGAGAACCTGCGAAGGTGTAAATAAAGAACTTGAAAATAGCTTTTTTACGTGCTTCGAAAGTGTCATTCCCCCATAATAATGCAATAAAGTATATCGGTAGTAATGATAGCTCCCAGAAGATGTAATATAAGAATCCATCTGATGCTAAGAATGTTCCTGTCATAGCGAATGACATAAACATTACTAAGGCATAGAATGTATTAGATTTCTCTATGTGATCTCCTAGTGATGTTAGTATAATCACTGGAGTTAATGCTGTTGTTAATAAAACTAAAGCTAAACCTAATCCATCTGCTCTAAAAGCAATATGAATATTAGGGTTAGTCATCCATTGCGTTACATATCCTGTGTCAACTCCAGAAGTATGTGAACAGATTAAAACTAAAGTCTCTACAAAAGCAACTAGTCCAAATAGCAAAGCAACTTTAGCAGCAGATTGTTTACCTGCAAAGTAAGTCGCAATAGCTCCGACTAATAACGTTAATAATAATATAGTTACGTTCATCTCTCTAAGTTATCTTGCAATGAATAAATAATATAAAATCAAACAGATTCCGAATACAAAAGCGAATAAGTACAACCCGATATTACCGTTTTGCGCTTTTTTACCTTGTAATGATAACCCGTCTGCTATCTTTCCTAAACCAAATATAGTTCCAGATAATGCTACTTCTACTACGTCTCTTAGGAATGTCGCAAGAGTGTATATAGGGTTGATAAAGACTTTTTGATAAATCTCATCGATGTAGTACTTGTTATAAAGTACTTTGTGGAAACCAACGATTTTGTCGTCTTCTTGAGGTACTTCACCTTTTTGGATATATTTATTATAAGCTAAGTATAGTCCGATGATGAATCCGATAGTAGCTACTCCCATTAATGAGTATTCTAAAATACCTAAGGCGTGAGTATGCTTAGTTACTGTATTTACAATAACAGGTTTTAAAAATTCGTTTAACCAAGAGTACCCATTAGGTAAGCTGATTAATCCACCGAAGATAGAAAGAACAGCTAAGATAACTAATGGTGTAGTCATCGAAGAAGGGCTTTCGTGTAAGTGATTCTTTTGTTCTTGTGTTCCTCTAAAGTTCTTTTTGAATGTTAAGAAGAATAAACGGAACATATAGAATGCTGTCATAATAGACGCTAATGAAGCAATAACGTAAAGAACGATATTGTGATTAAAAGCAATCAATAAGATTTCGTCCTTAGAGAAGAAACCTGACATTAGAGGGAATCCAGATATTGCTAGAGTAGCAACTAAGAATGTAAGATAAGTAACCTTCATGAATGGCTGTAAACCACCCATTCTACGCATATCTTGTTCTCCACCCATTGCGTGAATTACCGATCCAGAACCTAGGAATAAACATGCTTTAAAGAAAGCGTGTGTAATCACGTGGAATACTGCTATCTCGTAAGCACCAAAACCGATAGCCATAAACATTAATCCCAATTGAGATACTGTAGAGTACGCTAACACTTTTTTGATGTCGTTTTGTACTAGACCAATCGTTGCTGCAAATAGAGCAGTGAACGCTCCTACGATAGCAATGATGTTTTGCACTTGTGGTGCAAGGTCAAATACAAAGTTAAGTCTTGTGATTAAGAAGATACCCGCTGTAACCATTGTAGCAGCATGGATTAATGCAGACACAGGAGTTGGTCCTGCCATCGCATCTGGTAGCCATGTGTATAATGGAATCTGAGCACTCTTACCAACAGCACCAATGAATAACGCTAATGCAGCAAAACCAATCCAAGTATTCACTTGGTAGTTAGTTCCACTTAAAATAGCTTGCTTAATAGTCATATAATCTAATGACTGGAATAAGAAAGCTAAGATAAATACACCTACTAAGAATCCTAAATCCCCTATACGGTTCATGATGAAGGCTTTCTTAGCTGCGTCATTGTAAGATTGGTTCTTATGCCAGAATCCGATAAGTAAGTATGAACATAGTCCAACTCCTTCCCATCCAATGAATGTAATAAGAAGGTTGCTACCTGTTACTAATACCACCATAAAGAAGATAAATAGGTTAAGGTAAGCAAAGAACTTTCCATAGTTCTCATCGCCTTTCATATAGCTAGTAGAGTACCAGTGTATAAGCGTACCAATACCTGTTACAAACAATAACCATAATAAAGAAAGCTGATCAAGTAAGAATCCAAAAGAGATATTAAATCTCTCTGTAGCGATCCAGTTAAACAAGTCAACTTGTATCGGTTCATTTGTACCATTTACTTGTACAAATGCAATTATTGTAATAATGAATGAAACTAAAACTGCAAGGGTAGCAATCATTCCAGCACTATTACCTAATTTCTTTCCGAAGAAAATATTGATTAGTGACCCTACTAGAGGAGCCAATAATAAAAGTAAAATTACGTTCGTATCCATGCGGAATTATCCTTTTAAGTTTTTTAATTTATCAATATCAATTGATCCAATATTTCTGTATATCGTTACTAAGATAGCGAGACCTACAGCTACTTCTGCTGCGGCTACTGCCATAGTAAAGAATACGAATACCTGTCCTTGTGCATCTTGATGATAAGTTGAAAACGCTACTAATAACATATTAGCTGAGTTCAACATAATCTCGATACACATAAACATCACAATTGCGTTACGTCTATATAGAATACCAAATACCCCGATGCAGAATAAGATGATCGATAGGTAAATGTATCTGTCAATACCAATTATTTCAATTACATTCTCCATAATTATGCTTCTTTATCGGTTTTGTCCTTTTTAGAGATTAGTACAGCACCTATCATTGCTAACAATAATAGAACTGATACCATTTCGAAAGGCATTACGTATTCATTTAATAATACTTTACCTAATACTTGTACAGATTGGAAGTCTTGACCATGATTTGCATATTGTAATTCATAAGTTTGAGCTCCACGCATAGTAATAGAAAGTAACAATAAACCTACTAAACAGAATGCTATAGTAGCAACTACTTTAGTGATAATCGGCTTAGAGACCTCGTGGCTAATATTAAGGTTCATCAACATGATCGTAAATAACATTAAGATCATAATCGCTCCTGAATATACCATGATGTGTACCATACCTAAGAACTGAGAGTTCAAAAGAATATAGTGACCAGCTATTGAAAAGAAACTAACAACTAACCATAGTGCACTATGGATAGGATTCTTGCTCAATAGGGTAAGGACTGCACTCCCGAGTGTAATAGTCGAAAGGATATAAAATAATATTTCTACCATGATTAAGCTTGATTCTGTTGTTTCGTATTTGCAATTGCCGCATCAAGAGGCATAACTAATTTGTCTTTTCCGAAGATAAAGCTATCACGAGAAGTATCAGCTTTAGCTATTTGTTTAGATTTAGTCAAGTAGATAGCTTGTTTTGGACAAGCCTCTTCACATAAACCACAAAATATACAACGCAACATATTGATTTCATATATCTCTGCATATTTCTCTTCGCGATATAAGTGCATTTCATCTGCTGTACGTTCTGCTGCTTTCATAGAGATAGCTTCCGCAGGACAAGATAAAGCACATAAACCACAAGCTGTACAACGCTCTCTTCCTTCGTCATCACGCATTAATGTGTGTCTACCACGATAGACATCACTGAATGGTCGTGTTTTTTCTGGATAAGCGATCGTTACTTTCTTTTTAAACATGTGTTTTAAAGTAACCATCATTCCTTTGAAGATAGCTACTAAGTAGATCTTCTCAGTCCAAGTAAGTGTCTTATTAGAAACTTCCTTTTTTCTTCCTGATAATGAGTAAGTATTTGTCGACATGCTTAACCTTTTATAAGTAGGATTACAATAGCTGTAACCACTAAATTTAACAATGCAAGTGGAATTAATGACTTCCACCCTAAGTTCATCAATTGGTCATAACGGAAACGTGGTAAAGTCCAACGCACCCACATATAAACAAATATGAAGAAACAGATCTTAATAAATAAAGCAAAAATACCGATTACGTTTGCGATATTCACACCCCAATTTTCTACTGCCCATGACATACCTGGATAGTTATACGCTCCGAAGTATAAAACAGCGATGATAGTAGATGAGATGAATAAGTTAGCATATTCAGCGAATAAGAAGAATCCCATCTTCATAGAAGAATATTCTGTATGGAATCCTCCGATAAGCTCTTGCTCACATTCTGCTAAATCGAATGGTGCACGGTTAGTCTCTGCAAAAGAACAAATCAAAAAGATTAAGAAACCAACTGGTTGGTAGAATACGTTCCAGTTCATTCCTGCTTGTTGTAATGCTATTTCGCGCATACTTAGTGTTTGTGTCATTAATAGAAGACCTATTAATGAAAGCCCCATTGCAATCTCATAAGAAATCATCTGAGAAGCTGCACGAATACCACTCATAAGAGAATACTTATTATTAGAAGCCCAAGCTCCAATCATAATACCGTAAACTCCTACAGAAAGTACTGCGATTATGTATAGTAGACCAACATTTAAGTCAGCTGCTTGAAGAATTATATCTCTTCCAAATAAATGAAACTTATCTCCCCATGGAATAACAGCACTTGTCATAAGTGCTAATGTCATCGCAAGGAAAGGACCAAATTTGAATAAGAATTTATTCGGTGTATTTGGTTGAGTCTCTTCTTTAGCAAATAATTTTAAACCATCTGCTAAAGGTTGTAATAAACCACCTTTACCTGCACGGTTAGGACCTATACGGTCTTGTATCCAAGCAGCAATCTTACGTTCAGCAAGAGTAGCATACATCGCCATAAGCATTGTAACTGCAAACACAACTACAATAATAACTGCTTTATCTATAATAATAGTTTTATCCATACTTATGCCGTTTTATTCTTTTGATTCGTTATCTGTAAAAGGAATCTCCTTCATACTAATCTTTAAGCGATCTTGCTCACGACCTTCTAAGATTTGTTTTTCAGTTTTCATAACTACAGTATCTAATTTTCTAGTGTAGTTATTTTGATTGATAACTGAGAATTTCTCGAATTTACGAGGTCCTTCTATAACCCAATCTTTTGTGTCTTTGTGATCAAAACGACAGCTGTTACAGATAAATTCCTCTACTTCGTGGAATTCATCTTTACGAGCAGTAACTCTTTGAATTTCTTCTCCGAACATCCATACTGTAGTTTTTCCTGAACATGTAGGACAGTCTCTATGTGCATTATATGGTTTGTTAAACCAAACACGTGATTTAAAACGGAATGTCTTATCTGTTAGAGCTCCCACAGGACATACATCGATCATGTTTCCTGAGAATTCATTATCTATGGCAGCAGAGATGTATGTTGATATTTGTGCGTGATCTCCACGTCCACATACACCATGTACTCGACTATCTGTAAGTTGCTCAGCAGTTTTTACACATCGGTAACAAAGGATACAACGATTCATGTGAAGTTGGATATTCTCTCCGATATTCTCTGGAGCGAATGTTCTCTTTTCTTCTTTAAATCTCTTTTGTTCTTTACCGTGAGTAAAAGCAAGGTTCTGTAAGTCACATTCACCTGCTTGGTCACATACTGGACAGTCAAGAGGGTGATTGATTAACAAAAACTCAGTAACTGCTTTACGTGCTTCAAGTACTTTAGGAGAAGTAATACTTTTCACTTCCATACCATCCATAACTCCTGTTTTACAAGAAGCCATAAGTTTAGGCATCGGACGTGGATCAGCTTCACTTCCTTTAGAAACTTCTACTAAACAAGCTCTACATTTACCTCCTGTACCTTCTAATTTAGAATAGTAGCACATTGCTGGAGGTACTGATTCGCCTCCTATCATTCTTGCCGCTTGTAGAATGGATGTTCCTGGTTCTACTTCTATTTCATGTCCGTCTATAGTAACTTTCATAAACTGTGCTTTGTTTAAGCTGAATATATAGTCAGCGTATATTATTTATTGATCAAGTGTTTTACTGCTGAGAAAGGTTCGTTGACATAATGGTCTCTGTTCTTAACTTTCTCTGGGTATAAAACGTGATATTCAAATTCTTCTCTAAAATGTCTGATAGCAGCAGCAACTGGCCAAGCAGCAGCATCTCCTAATGGACAAATTGTATTTCCTTCTATGTTACTTTGGATGTTCCATAATAGGTCGATATCATCCATAGTACCATTACCTGTTTCGATACGGTGTAATACTTTTTCCATCCATCCTGTACCTTCACGACATGGTGAACACTGTCCACAGCTCTCATGAGCATAGAAACGAGCGAAATTCCAAGTGTTTCTAACGATACAAGCAGTATCATTATATACAATGAAACCTCCAGAACCTAACATTGAACCTGTTTCAAAACCTCCATCAGATAGTGATTCGTATGTCATCAGACGATCTTCTCCGTTAGCTGTTTTGTAGATTAAATGTTCTGGTAAGATTGGCACTGAAGAACCTCCAGGTACTAATGCTTTAATTGGACGATCATCAATCATACCACCACAGTATTCATCAGAGTTAATAAATTCGTGTACAGTGATTCCCATTTCTATCTCATATACTCCTGGTTTTTTGATATGACCTGAAGCTGAGATTAGCTTTGTACCAGCAGATCTACCTAACCCAAGCTTTGAGTAAGCTTCTCCTGAATTATTAACGATCCAAGGCACGTTAGCAATAGATTCTACGTTATTTACTACTGTAGGATTACCCCATAATCCACTGATAGCAGGGAATGGAGGTTTAATACGAGGGTTACCTCTTTTACCTTCCAGTGATTCGATTAGAGCCGTCTCTTCACCACAGATATACGCTCCTGCACCACAGTGCACATGTAAATCTAATGAGTAGTCTGTTCCTAATATATTTTTACCAAGCCATCCAGCAGCATACGCTTCTTTGATAGCTCTCTCTAAGATTTTAAATACCCACATATATTCTCCACGAATATAGATGTAAGATAGGTTAGCCCCTAAAGCGAAACTTGATGTAATCATTCCCTCAATTAATAAGTGAGGAATATGTTCCATTAAGAAACGGTCTTTAAAAGTACCTGGTTCAGATTCATCAGCATTGCAAACTAAGTGTCTTGGTTTGCCAGACTTTTTATCGATGAAACTCCATTTTAATCCAACAGGGAATCCTGCACCTCCACGACCTCTTAGACCAGAAGCTTTTACTTCTTCTGTTATTTCATCAGGAGTCATAGATTTAAGAGCCTTTTCTACTGAAGCATAACCACCATTTTGGCGATAAACCTCGTAAGACTTAATCCCTGGAATATTGATTTTATCTAATAATATTTTTGTTGCCATATTACTATTTGTCGTGAAGAATTACATTGCCAGCTTTACAATCTTCGATGATTTTATCTATTTTTTCTCTTGTTAAGTGTTCTTTATAGAAATCCCCTAATTGCATCATAGGAGCATATCCACAAGCACCTAAACATTGAACACCTACTACAGAGAACATACCATCAGGCGTTGTCTCTCCAGGTTTTACTCCAAGTTTTTCACAAGTATATTCCATCATATCATCAGCATCTCTGATACCACAGCATGATGTTAAGCAGAATTCGAACATATACTTACCTACAGGTTTTTGGTTGTACATTGTATAGAATGTAACCACCTCATATACCTCGATAGGTGTTATGTTTAATATTTCAGCTACTTTATTCATTAACTCTGCACTTAGCCAGTTGTCATGAGCATCTTGTACTTCATGTAATACTGGTAATAAGGCAGATTTTATTTTATCAGCAGGGTAGTGGCTAATCAACTCATCAATGCGTTGTTGCAACTCTGGTGTGATATTTATGTCTTGTTTGTATTTTTTTACTTCCATAGTCTTAAGCGTCTAATTCTCCTGCGATAATATTCATACTTGACAGAGTGATAATTGCATCTGATAGCATACCACCTTTTACGATGTCATTGTACGCTTGGTAGATGATAAAACAAGGTCTTCTAAAGTGTAAACGATAAGGAGTTCTACTACCATCAGTGATTAAGTAGAAACCTAATTCTCCATTACCAGCTTCTACTGGGTGATATAGTTCTGTAACTGGTACAGGTACCTCTCCCATGATAATTTTAAAGTGGTATATAAGGGCTTCCATGTTTGTATAAACATCTTCTTTAAGAGGAAGATAGTAGTCTGGTACATCTGCATGATAAGGACCTTCTGGCATCTTATCTAAAGCTTGTCTTATGATTTTTAAACTTTCCCAGATTTCAGCATTACGTACACAGAATCTGTCGTAACAGTCTCCGCTTGTACCTACTGGTATTTCGAAATCAAAGTCTTCGTAAGAACAGTATGGTGTAGCTACACGTACATCATAGTCAACACCTGCAGCTCTTAAGTTTGGACCTGTAAACCCGAAGTTTATAGCTTCTTCAGCAGAGATACCACCTACGTTGATTGTTCTGTCCATGAAGATTCTATTACGAGTAAGTAGACCTTCAAATTCAGACCAAATAGGAGGGAATTCTTTTAGAAATTCTTCGATAAGTTGGAATACTTTAGGTGACCATTCTCTTTCGAATCCACCTATTCTTCCCATATTAGTAGTTAAACGTGCACCACTAATTTCTTCGAATATTTCATATATTTTTTCTCTGTATTGGAATACGTATAAGAAACCTGTTAAGGCTCCTGTATCAACTCCCATAACTGAACTACAAATGATGTGGTCAGCAATACGAGCAAGTTCCATTACGATTACACGTAAGTATTGTACTCTTTTAGGAATCTCAATACCAAGTGCCTTTTCTACAGTTAACCACCAAGCAGTATTGTTGATTGGAGATGAACAGTAGTTTAAACGATCTGTTAGAACATTGATTTGATAAAAAGGTCTGTTTTCAGCGATTTTCTCAAATGCTCTATGAATATATCCGACAGTCCCTTCTCCTTCTACTACTTTCTCTCCATCAAGTAATATGATGTTTTGGAAAATACCATGAGTAGCAGGGTGTGTAGGTCCTAAGTTAAGTATCTGTAATTCTGTCCCGTCTTCTTGAAACTTTTCTTCAATAAGTTTAGCGTAGCGCTTTTCAGGAGGTAATAATAAGTCTGACATAGTTACTGCTTTAAGTTAAGAATTGTGAACTGTTCTTCCGAAGAATCTATCGTCTTTGTCTGTTCTTCCTGCATCTTCCATAGGGAATTCTTTTCTTAATGGGAAAGATTCCATCTCGTCCATATTTAAAATTCTCTTTAGTTGAGGGTGATTTTTAAAGATAATTCCATAAAAATCATACGTCTCTCTTTCTTGCCAGTTTGAACTTTTAAATAAATCTGTAGCTGAATCAACCACAGGATTCTTGATATCTAAGAAAGTCTTAAAGCGGATTCTAACGTTATCTATCCAGTTGTGCATATGATAGACTACTGCTAGTTGTTTTTCTGAAGGTAAATCTGCGTAATGAACTCCACAAACATCCGTTAGGAAGTTAAAATTCATCTCGTCATCTTCTTTTAAGAACTTAAGCACATCATGTGTAGCATTAGTTGCAACTTCAAATGACAACATCCCATGTTGTTCATGAAACTCACTCACTGACAAACCAAATGTGTCAATTAGCTTCTTTTGTATTGTAGTGTTATCTAAAGCCATACTATTTGTTTAAGTTGTATGAATTTAATAATTCATCATATTCTTGAGAACCTCTGCGATTAACTGATTCTGATTTTACTATCTCTTGTAAACGTAAAACGCCATCTAGGATTTGCTCAGGTCTTGGTGGACATCCGGGAACATAAACATCTACTGGAATTACTTTATCTATTCCCTGTAGTACTGAGTATGTATCAAAAATCCCTCCAGAGCATGCACATGCACCAACAGCGATTACCCATTTAGGTTCAGCCATTTGTTCATATACTTGTCTTAATATAGGGGCCATTTTTTTAGAAATAGTACCCATAACCATTAACATATCAGCTTGTCTTGGTGAGAAACTCATACGCTCTGAACCAAAACGAGCTACGTCATACGTAGCTGCCATAGTTGCCATGAACTCAATTCCACAACAAGATGTTGCGAATGGAAGAGGCCACATCGAATTTGCTCGTGCTAACCCTACTACTGAACTTAATTTAGTAGCAAAGAATCCTTCTCCCACATATCCTTCAGGAGCTTGTACTGTGTTATATTTATTATCGCTCATCTCTCTCTCTAATTTATTAGTCCCATTCAAGACCTTTTTTCTTAAATTCGTATAGTAGCCCTATAAGAATCACAAATAAAAATATTCCCATTTTTAGTAAACCGTCCCATCCTAATTCAAGGAAGTTAACTGCCCAAGGGTATAGGAAAATTACTTCAACGTCAAATAATACGAACAATATAGCTACAAGGAAATATTTTACATTGAATGGAATACGTGCACTTCCTAGTGACTCTAAACCACATTCCCAAGTACTGTCTTTAATCTTAGTAGATTTCTTTGGTCCTAATTTGCCAGATACCCAAATAGTCATCGATACAAAACCAGCCGCTAGAGCTATTTGCATCAAAATTGGGATAAAATCAAGTTGACTTGCCTGCATATGTAAGGTATTTATATTAATACAACATACAAATATACATTCGAGTTCTCGTTTTACAAAGTTTTGGAACTGTAGGTGTTGTAGTCTTTGACTTGTTTGGCTTAATATGTATTTGGATTAATTATAAATAGAAGGTGCTGTAATAAAAAAAGCCAACCATTATGACATGGTTGGCTTTTTTAGTAATTGAAAATTTATATAAAATAAATTAATTTCCTATCACTTCTACATCGATTGCGATGATACCTTTCTTACCTTTTTCTTCGTTGTAAGAAACGTGATCTCCTTGGTTTACATTTTTAGATTTTAAACCTGTGATGTGAACAAAAATGTCTTGTTTTGTAGCTTCATTAGTGATGAAACCAAATCCTTTGTCTTCATTGAAGAACTTAATTACGCCTGTATGCATTGTATTGAAATAAATAAAATTATCTTCAAATATAATGTTTGTTTCGAACTAAGTTTAGTTTTTTTGGACTTTTTTTTAAATTTTGTCTTTTATTTAATCATTCAGCTTTGTTTTCTTTCTAATCCCTTTAATTAGTTGTAAAGATATAGTAGTGATTTTGGATTATTTAGCTTTTTTAACGAAAGTGATCTTCCCGATAGATGATTATAGGTAGTCTGTAATACAGCTAGTTATTGTTCTTTTTCCTGACTTGTCCGTTTTAGGTCAGCACTTCTAGTTTGGATAAGATATCCTCTATTTTAGGATTGCTAGACGCTCTCATATTAAATTCTTCTCCTGTTAATTTATTTTTTAATCGGGCATCTGTTATCTTTTTACATTCATGTATAAAGGTTTTTATTGATGAATTTGTTTGTAATTCTATATGTTTTGAGAGTACTAAAGCAATAAAGCATATTAGTATATGAAGTTTTATAGGTTCTTCTTTATAATGAAAAATAGGTCTAGTTTGTAAATCACTTTTAGATATTCTAAAAGCTTGCTCAATGCGGTACAGCTCCTTGTATTGCTCTATGATAAGCTTATCGCTAGCCTTTTCTTGAGGTAGATTAGTATAATAGCCCTTAACACCAAGTAGTTTAGTTGTTTTAGCTACGAGTTTTTGATTTATTTCCATGTTCTCACCAGATGATTTCGTAAATTTTAGTTTTTTACCTTGACCTGGATTGTTAACTAGGTCTTCTGCTCGTTTTAACTGCTTTTCCATCTCGTATTTATCTTTACGGAACCGTACAGATGAAAAGCTACAAATTAAGTCTCCTGTCACAGTTTTAATTCTCAAGGTTTTACCATCTTCTCTTGGTAGTTGTGAATCTATGGTTTGAATAACGGTACTAGGTAGATTAGCTAATCTAGCACCAACGATAAAATTTATTCCTTTTTTATTTAATGCAATGCTATTTTCCAAACTGATCATTGCAGCATCAGCAACCACTGTAAATGTTTGAATTTGGTTTCTTCGAATAAACTGTTCAATCATCGGAATAAAGGTATGTCCTTCAAAAGTATTGCCCGCAAACACATCATAAGAAATAGGAAGTCCATCTTTAGTTACCATTAAAGCAACTAAAATTTGTGGCTGTTGTGATTTATTATCTTTAGAGAAGCCATTTTTGCGAAGCTCATCTGACTCAAAGGTTTCAAAATAAAGAGTAGTAACGTCATAAAATACCAATTTGTAATCAAAATTGTAATGTAACTGAGCAAAACTAACCGCGATTTGCTCTGCTTTTTTCTGTAATTCAAGCCATTTTGGTGCAAAATCATAATATTTTTGACGTCTATACTTGATTCCAAAATATTCTTCTAACAAAGATATTGAGCGTAGTTTAGAACTAGGCTCTAACATACGTATGATAGCTAAATCAAGTAAGAAACTACTTTGAAGTTTATCAAAACCTACTGAAATAACTATTTTATGCATCAACTCATAAAAGAAATTATAGTAAACACCCAAAAATTCAACCTGAGCTAAATTTACAACCTGATTATTAGTGTCTCCTGTAAAAAGGAATAGCTGCTTTGAAAGCTTTTGAATAAAGTCTCTGGCTAAAATCAGTAAATTTTCTAATTCTTGTTCATCACGAGAAGTACCAATATGACGAACAATCACACGCTTGCGATTTTCAATCTTATATACCTGTACTGAAACAGATCCCTGAGAATACTTAATTTTCCTGATTTTATACATTTCATGCACTTTAGGTCAGCAAAATACGAAAATAAACAAACCAACTACTTAAATATCATTACTTTATATTTTAACATATAAAAAGCGGACAAGTCAGGAGCTTTGTTTTCTTTCTAATCCCTTTAATTAGTTGTAAAGATATAGTAGTGATTTTGGATTATTTAGCTTTTTTAACGAAAGTGATCTTCCCGATAGATGATTATAGGTAGTCTGTAATACAGCTAGTTATTGTTCTTTTTATCCGATTTTATTTCAAAATGAGTACTGTTAGTGAATGATTAGTAGAGTGATTAAGGAATAAAAAAAGGCTATTCTGTTTATGTAGAATAGCCTTTTTTTTATAAGAAATTAAGATTAAACCTCTTCTAATGGTTTCATTACAAATGATTCCATAAATGCTGTTGTATAATTACCAGCAATATAGTTTGGGTCATCCATTAATTGTCTGTGGAATGGGATTGTCGTTTTAATTCCTTCAATCACAAATTCGTCTAATGCTCTTCTCATTTTATTAATCGCTTCTTCTCTAGTTTGAGCGGTAGTGATCAATTTAGCAATCATAGAGTCATAGTTAGGCGGAATAGAGTATCCAGAATAAACGTGAGTATCTAAACGTACACCGTGACCACCTGGAGTATGTAGAGTAGTTATTCTACCTGGAGATGGACGGAAGTCGTTAAATGGATCCTCAGCATTGATACGACATTCTATAGAGTGCATTTTTGGCAAGTAGTTTTTACCAGAAATTGGTGTACCAGCTGCAACTAGGATTTGCTCTCTAATTAAATCGTAATCAATTACTTGTTCTGTTATTGGGTGTTCTACTTGGATACGAGTGTTCATTTCCATAAAGTAGAAGTTTCTATCTCTATCTACTAAGAATTCGATAGTACCAGCACCTTCATACTTAATGAATTCAGCAGCTTTTACAGCAGCATCACCCATTTTTTGTCTCAATTCATCTGTCATGAATGGAGAAGGTGTTTCTTCTGTTAATTTCTGATGACGTCTTTGGATAGAACAATCACGCTCAGAAAGGTGACAAGCTTTACCGTATGAATCTCCCACTACTTGGATTTCGATATGACGTGGATCAAGGATTAATTTCTCCATGTACATACCATCGTTACCAAATGCAGCAGCAGCTTCTTGACGTGCACTTTCCCATGCTTTATCTAATTCTTCTTCCTTGAAGATCTCGCGCATTCCTTTACCTCCACCACCAGCAGTTGCTTTCATCATTACTGGGTAACCGATAGCTTTTGCTGTTTTTTTAGCGTGTTCTAGTGATTCTAGTAATCCTTCAGATCCTGGTACTGTTGGTACTCCAGCTAGTTTCATTGTTTCTTTAGCTGTAGCTTTGTCTCCCATTTTTTCGATCATCTCTGGTCCAGCACCGATGAATTTAACACCGTGCTCTTGACAGATTTTAGAGAATTTAGCATTCTCAGATAAGAATCCATATCCTGGGTGTATAGCATCTGCATTCGTAATCTCAGCAGCAGCTATAATATTTGAAATCTTTAAATAAGATAAGTTACTTGGAGCGGGTCCGATACATACAGCCTCGTCCGCAAAGCGTACGTGTAAGCTATCTGCATCCGCAGTAGAGTAAACTGCTACAGTTTTTATGCCCATTTCTTTACATGTTCTGATAACACGTAAGGCAATTTCACCTCTATTAGCGATTAATATTTTTTTAAACATCTCTTGAAACTTTAATTTAACTTTAGTGTGTTTACTTTGTTAGAAAGTAAAATGGGTATATTGTAAATTTCTTAAGATGGATCAACTAAGAATAATGGTTGATCAAATTCTACTGGTGAAGCATCGTCAACTAATACTTTAACGATTTTACCAGAAATCTCAGATTCTATTTCGTTGAATAGTTTCATTGCTTCAATTACACAAACTACGTCTCCTGTTTTGATCGTTTTACCTACTTCTGCAAAAGGTTCTTTATCTGGAGCAGGTTTTCTGTAGAATGTACCAATAATTGGTGATTTTACAGTGATGTATTTCGAATCTTCAGTTTGAGCTGGTTCTGTCGCAGCTACTGGTGCAGCTGGTGCTACATTTTGTTGAGCTAACGGTGCTTGAGCTAAAGCTGAACCTACTGGTACTTGTTGGATGTAAGTAGTTTCAGTATTACCTGCCTCAGTTGTTTTGATGGTGATTTTAAAATCATCCATTTCTAATTTTACTTCTGTAGCACCTGATTTCGCTACGAACTTGATTAAGTTTTGAATCTCTCTAATGTCCATACCTATGTATTGGTTAGTTGTTTTTATTTCGCTGTGTACGCCCACTTTAAGTACATTGCACCCCACGTGAAACCACCTCCAAAAGTAGCGAAAATTATATTATCACCCTTTTTAAGTTGTTTTTCGTAATCGCAAAGTAGTAATGGTAAAGTGGCAGACGTTGTATTTCCGTATCTTTCGATATTCATTAATACCTTAGAATCATCTAATCCCATTCTGTGAGCTGTTGCATCGATGATTCGCTTGTTTGCTTGGTGTGCAGCTAACCAAGTCACATCTTCTTGAGTAAGATTGTTGCGTTGCATTACTTTTTCACTTACATCAGCCATATTAGATACAGCATATTTAAATACTGTTTTTCCATCTTGGAATACGTAGTGTTGTTTGTTTACAACTGTTTCTGCACTAGCTGGTAGGATAGATCCACCTGCTTCTATTTTTAAAAACTCACGACCTACGCCGTCACTTCTTAAGTATTCGTCTTGTACTCCGTAACCTTCAGTATTAGGTTCGAATAAAACTGCTCCTGCAGCATCTCCAAAGATGATACAAGTAGCACGGTCAGTATAATCAATAATCGAAGACATCTTATCTGCCCCGATTAATAACACTTTCTTATATCTACCTGATTCTATATATGCAGAAGCTACTGACATACCATATAAAAAGCTAGAACAAGCTGCTTGTAAATCAAATGAAAATGCATTGGTTGCTCCAATTTTTGAGGCAACATACACTCCTGTAATTGCTACAGGCATATCTGGTGTAGCTGTTGATAGTATTACACAGTCTATATCCTTAGGATCTGTACCAGATTTGCGTAATAAATCTTCTGCGGCTTTAATAGCCATATATGAAGCACCTTCTCCAGGTTTTTTAAGAATTCTTCTTTCTTTAATTCCTGTGCGGCTCGTTATCCATTCGTCGTTTGTGTCTACCAGTTTTTCTAGGTCAACATTCGTCAACTTGTCTTCTGGTAGGTAACATCCAATCGCTGTAATGGCTGCGTGTATTTTTGTCATATGGTATTGCTTTACTTTATAAAAACATTCCAAAAAGAAGCGAAAATTACAAAAAAAAAACGAATTAACGGTTCTTTCGTGCTCTAAAGTACTTTTTTTGGGCTAAAACACAAATTTCTGAAAAGCGAATAAACTACAATTTATTGAGTAAAACATACGTGAACATAATAAAAAGTATACTATAGTATAGATTTATAACAATGTTTAGCAATATGAAGTACGATTAACGTGTGTTTTATGTTTCTCTAAAATAGGTTATATACCAAAAAAAAACTCTCACACACTGTGAGAGTTAATTTGTACTTTGTTTAAAGCTTATGCCTCTACTTGAGTTGTTTTGTCAATTACAACTTGCCCTCTGTAGTACATTTTTCCTTCATGCCAGTAAGCTCTGTGATATAAGTGAGCTTCTCCTGTTACAGGACATGTAGCAATTGTTGGAGCTACAGCTTTGTAATGAGTTCTTCTCTTATCTCTTCTTGTTTTCGAGGTTTTTCTCTTAGGATGTGCCATTTTACTATATTATTTATCCGTTAATAGTTTCTTTAATTCTGCCCATCTAGGGTCAATATCTTTGTTTGTATTCTCTTCTTCTGTCTCTTCTTCTTCATCGTTCTCAAGGTCGTCTATTAAACCGAAGATTTCATCATCTTCATCATCAAATAAACCTCCGAAGTCATCGTCTTCATCTTTCTCCTCTTCGTGAACGTAACCTAGATAGTCTAAAGCTTCTGAGTCTAATGTCCCGTCTTTTACTCCTGGGTGAACCCTTTTTTGTGGGATTGCCAGAGCTATCATTTCATAGATATATTGAGCTACATTTATTTGATGTGCCGTATATGGAATAACGAGTATCTCATCGTGGTCATCATTATAAACTTCTCCGAATTTAACTACCAAGTCAATTTCACTATCTATTGGTAAGTCGAAATCCTGATTTGTCACGTCACAAGGTACATTTGCGAACCCTTTACTAGTGAAATGCAACTCAAATAAATTGATTTTCTTGTCTAAAAGAACGTTTATTTCAGCATTTATATGATTGAAATCGCTGTAGTTATAGTTTTCGAAAAAACGATCATCTACTTTAAAATCAAACGAATGCTTGCCGTTTTTTAATCCTGTGAAAGGTATTAAAAAGTCTTTTTCAATATTCATGAAATACATGATTTGAGCGTGCAAAGATAAAAAATTATTATAATTACAAGCTAGTTATCAAATTTTTTTGTACTAAAATCTTTTTCTTGAGGCTGTAATGGGTTTGCAGATGCTTCTAGATTTCTACTTCTATTGGTATAAATATCAATAGCCAAGTATAGTGCTTCTTTGAATGATGTTTCATCTGCTGTGCCTTTTCCAGCTATTTCATAAGCAGTTCCGTGATCTGGAGATGTTCTTATCTTGTCCAAACCTGCAGTGTAGTTTACTCCACTGCCAAAAGAAAGTGCCTTGAAAGGAGCTAAACCTTGATCGTGATAGCATGCTATAACTGCGTCAAAGTGTTTATGTGTTCCTGATCCGAAGAACCCATCTGCTGGGAATGGACCAGATACTAAAATACCTTCTTGATTTAGTTTCTCTACTGTTGGTTTTATGATTGTTAATTCTTCTTTGCCTATTACACCTCCATCGCCAGCGTGTGGGTTTAACCCCAAGATAGCGATACGCGGTTTAAGTATGTTAAAATCTTGAATCAACGAGGTATTGATTGTTTTCACCTTTTGCTGTATTAATGCAGGGGTGATTGCTTTAGCAACATCCTGGATAGGTAGGTGATCTGTCAATAGACCTATTTTTAAATCTTCACTAACGAGTAACATTAGAGCTTGTCCCTCTAGCTGTTCGTTTAAGTAATCAGTGTGCCCAGGGTATTTAAATTCTTCATCTACACTGTTATACTTGTTAATCGGAGCTGTTACTAATACATCTATCTGTCCATTTTTTAACGCTTCAGTAGCTGCTATAAAAGATTTGATAGCGTATTTCCCTATTTGAGGATCGTTTTGACCAAAAGTGATATTGACATTTTCTTTCCAGAGGTTCAGAACATTTAACTTGTTAGGTATGATTTGATCTAAACTGTCTATTCCTTGTATATTAGTATTGCTGTTTATTATCTTTTTGACGTAAGATAGAGGCTTTGAGTTTCCGAAAATAACAGGGGTGCAAATTTCTAGCATTCTATTGTCTTCGAAACATTTGAGTATGACTTCACTGCCTATCCCATTTAGGTCCCCTATAGAGATTCCTACTTTTATAATTTCTTCCTTCTGGCTCATAGTATCGTCTAAATTATTCCTATTTTTGAAAGCAAATTTAATAAAAATAAATGGAGTTATGTTTACAGGTATAGTTGAAAACATCGGAAATATAAAAAGTATAGTAAAAGATCAAGAAAATTTACATATTACTGTGGAGTGTACTTTTACGAATGAGTTACAAGTAGATCAGAGTGTACTACACAATGGTATTTGTCTTACGGTAGTATCTTTAGGAGAGGGGTTTTATACTGTCACTGCGATTAAAGAAACTATTGATGTAACGAGTATAGGCTTTTGGAAAGTAGGACAAGCTGTGAATTTAGAGAGAGCTATGTTAATGAATGGTCGTTTAGATGGTCATATTGTACAAGGCCATGTGGATCACATCGCTACTTGTGTGAGTATCGAAGAAGCAGGAGGAAGTACATATTTTGGGTTTGAATATAAAAAAACTTCACAGCATGTAACTATAGAAAAAGGATCTATTACCATTGATGGTACTAGTCTTACAGTTGTTGATTCTGGTATTAACACCTTTAAAGTGGCGATTATTCCATATACCATAGAGCATACGATTTTTAAGCAATATGAGGTGGGAACCGTTGTGAATCTTGAGTTTGACGTGGTAGGAAAGTACGTGTCTAAATTGATGAAAGTGAGGGGGTTAAATTAAAAACTGAGAATTTTGAGTTATCTATTGGTGTAAAATACTTTACTTTGCACCTGAAAAATAATAATATGAAGTTTAATTCGCAAAATAGTAATTTTGCAACAATGACCGATGAGGAGTTAGTGCAATTCATCGTTCAGAGTAGCAATACTAACTTGTTTGGGATACTTTATGATCGGTACGCACAGAAAGTATATGGTAAGTGTTTAGGTTTTGCTGAATCAAAAGATGTGGCTGAAGACTTGACTCAGGATATTTTTGTGAAGTTATACTTAAACTTGAAGAATTTTAGAGGAGAATCTAAGTTTTCTACTTGGTTGTATTCTTTTGCGTATAATCACTGTGTCAATTATTCTAGGTTAGTTCTTAAGAAGAAGAGAAATGAAGAAGTATTGGATGATGAGAATCAATATGCATTATCTATAGAAGACGAAATCTCAGATGAAGAAATATTTTCTTTGAGTGTGGATAGATTACAAGAATCATTGGTTAGATTAGATCCGGAAGATAAGATTGTTTTGTTGATGAAATATCAAGATGACAAGTCAATAAAGGAAATAGCTAATCTATTAGATTTAGGAGAAAGTGCAGTTAAAATGCGACTCCATAGGGCTAAGAAAAAGATTGTAGAAATTTATAACTCGTTGTAATTATGGAAAATCCGTTCAAAAAAATACTTCAGGATGAAAAATTACCAGATTACTTAAAAGATCGGGTAATAGATAATCTCAACTTTATTAAGTTATCACTTGACGTGTCTGAATTATACACTGTCAAGGTTCCTCAAACTCTTGGGAGTTTAATAGGTGAGAAAGATTTGAAAAAAGAAAATGAAATAATCAATAAAATTAAAAATAGTAAAAATGATGGAACAATATAACTTTGAATATCCGAGTCAGATGATAAATTCTGTGTTGAATTCGTTGTTGCAGGGGTTAGTAGGCTTTGTCTTTTTAGTAGGCTATATTTTAGTTTCTTGGTTGTTAATTAGAGTGTGCTCTTATCTATTAAAGAAACTATTTAAAGTAATACGCCTTGAGAAGGTACAAAATCTACTTAGTGAAAATGACTTTTTAAATAAAGTTAATATTAAAATTAGTGTATCAAGTGTTTTAATCTTTTTTGTAAAGGTTTTTTTGATATTCTTAATAGTGGTAGTAGGAGCCGAATTGTTTGGGTTAGAGATTGTCTCTCGTGAGATTGGTAATCTGATGTTATATATTCCTAAAGTATTCGTAGCATTATTGATTTTTGTTGGAGGGCTTTATTTTGCTACTTGGATTAAAAAAGCAGTAGTGGAAGTGCTTAAAGCTGTTGATTTCAGTGGAGCACGTATGATAGGTAATATTTTGTTTTATCTGATCCTTGTGTTTGTGTTTATCACTACACTAAATCAGATGGGAATCAATACGGATATCATAACTAATAATATCTCTATCATTGTAGGAGCGATCTTACTTACAGTGGCATTGTCGCTGGGATTGGGATCTAAAGATGTAGTGACTAGATTGTTGTTTTCTTTTTATGCACGTAAGAATCTTGAATTAGGTCAGTTAATACGCATAGATGGGCTAGAGGGATATGTAATTTCTATAGACAATATCTATTTGTGTTTATTAGTAGAAGGGAAGAAACATTACCTTCCTATTGCTAAAGTATCAGAAAGTCATATCGAAATAGTTAAATAACAGATACTTCTTATCTGTGTTAAAATATAGAGGGCGAATATTCATTTAGAGTATTCGCCTTTTTCTTATTCTATTACTTGCTTTTTTATTGGAAAGTCACATTCTATTTCGATATTATTCTCTTCGATGTAGATATTGTACACTCGTGTGTTATTATTAGCGAGAGTTAATTGGTATTTATTTATCGCAATATCTAAAGTGTCAATTGCCGAGAACACATAGGTATTTACTGCCACAACTTTTTCAGTTAATAAGCAGTGTAAGGCTTCAGGTGGTGCATTGCTATCTAAGGTCACATCTCCTCTATATAGATAAGGATGTTGTTTGCTTGTGTTGATAGAATGAAGTGCTATATGCAACTCTCCTATATTTATTGTTTTTCCCTCAAGAGTTAATAATAGCTGTTCTGTTTGCTTCTTCATAGTGGATAATTATCTCAAAGCTAAATAATTATTTTTATTTTAAACATATCTTTGATGCTTAATATGAAGAAGAAGTTTTTGTAGACTAGCAGATTTTAACTATAGTTAACTGAATTAGATAAAATTAGCTGACTGCTTTTTTTATTTTACTTCCGTAGCTACTCCTAAAGTGGCTTTATTCTTTCTGTTTGATCTCTTTTTTCCTTAATAGCTAGCCGATTTACCCTATATCGGAGGATTATGAAAAAAATTACACCCTGTTTTTTTTCTCGTTAAAAGTATAAATATTTGCATTTCAATAGATTATATATGGATAGTGTCTGTTTTAGTTTTAGAGGACTACTCTAGAAGCTATGTAGAATCTAACTCGATGTAAAATTGGTCGACAGTTCGTGGATAATAAGCCATATATAGTGGAGCTAGAGGTGTCTTTATCAATGAATACTTCTGGTATTGATATAGTACTTTCCTTTAATTGAAAATGATAAATGAAATGAGATTACTCCTAAAGTGAGGTAAAGTGATGCTTTGATATTTTTCATTTTTGATAGTGAGTTTATGCTAATGGTGGGTGTATGCTTATATTTCTACTTTTTTTGAAAGCTCTTTGAATAATTAAATAATTGTATTACTGTGTTTTATATCTTGTGGTTGTATAAAAAGGGTAGTGTGTGAAAAAGTAAATCACAGCGAAAAATAATTACAATTATGGCAGAAATTAAAGATGGAATATTAGGGGGTGTACACGGTAAGATTGGACCTGTAGTTGGGTTTATGTGGAGAGGAAGGTATTTCTTGCGTTCTACACCAAGTAAGTCAAATAAGAGTGCTTCTGAGAAGCAGATAGCGCAACGTAGTAAGTTGAGTTTGGTATCGACTTTTGCTAATAAAGTCAAGGACTTTGTCAATGCAAATTATCCACTGACGATGCTTAATGATAAGATGGCTACTGGTAAGGAACAATTGATTTCGATGCTGATGAAGGAAGGGATTTTGAAGATAGAAGGAGAACTGTGCCTAGATATTGCTAGCGTATTATTGTCTATTGGGACTCTGCCTCCTGCTGTGATTAAGAAAATAGGTAAACTTAAGACTGGGAAAATTAAGGTGCAATGGGATAATGCGATTATGAATATATTGACAAAGGATTCAGATCGTCTGACTATAATCGCTTACAGCGAAAAGTTACTTGAATTTAAAGAGATAGAATCTATTGCTAAGCGTGAGGATAAATATGTACACTTTGATTTGCCTAACGAATGGGTAGAAGGTAATGTACATTTCTGGAGTGTATGGAAATCTGCAGATGGTAAGCTAGTTAGCACGAGTGCTTACCATGGAGTCACAGAACTGAATGAAATTGTGGAAGTGGAGAATGCAGAATCGGAGGAAAAAAGTGTGGAGGTGAACACAGTTAGTGGAAAATTAGAAGCTGAAAATGGTGTAGAGAAAACAGGAAAAGGGGTATTTACTTCTTTTGAAGGAGTAAAGGAAGAAACTATTAAGTTGGATAGTATAGAAATAGGGACAATAGACGATGTAGATAGTGCAAAGGCAGAAACTCAAGCAGTAGAAAATATGGACTCCTCAAATCTTATAAATCATGAGGTGTTTAAGAAGATAGAGGATTACGAGCCACAATCTATCTTAGAAGCATTAAAACGAAGTAAAGAACAGAATGAGTGATGAGGAGTGTTTTAAGGAAGTAAGGTGAATTTACTTTGTGGAAAAAGTTAATGAGAATAGTTGTGTCTGATAGGGTTTATACTATAAAAAAAGCTGACTATTTGTTAGTAGTCAGCTGTATTCTATATTGTGATTTTAAATACTAGTCTATCTTAAGAGTCAGTACAGAGATAGGCGAGTGGTTTACTAGGTCTTCACTGATACTTCCATTAAAGAAATGTGATAATCCTGTGCGTCCATGTGTAGCTATGGTGATAAGATTAGAATCTACTTTCTTAGCAAAGTTTAGTACTCCTTTTTCTACAGTTAGGTCATTATAGATAGAAAGATCATATTCGGTCTCAGTGATATCTTCTAGGAATTCTTCAAATACTTCTTCAGCTACATGAGTAGGTTTAAAGCTATTCGGAGTGTTTACCATTAAAAGGTGTAGTTTCGTATTAAACATTGTATGTAAACGAAGTATCTTTTTAAAAGGTTCCTTCATGTTATCTGTAAAATCAGAAGCAAATACTAAATCATTTACTTTAAAATCATCACCCTCCCCTTTGATTACTAAGACAGGAGCATCAGAGGTTCTTACTACCTTCTGAGTGTTAGATCCTACGAAGTATTCTTTAGCACCACTAGCACCGTGAGATCCCATTACGATAAGGTCTACATCGTTGGTTTCTGCTGTTTTAGTTACCCCGTAAGAAGTTCTGTCTAATATTAAACTGGTAGATACTTTGATCCCATTAAATGTTTCTGATAGAGCTAGTTCTTTAAGTTTTTCTTCAGCAGCATTTTTAAAGAACATAACTTCAGGTGCAGGAGTTCCTTTTTGGATACTATCATTTCCTTGTTGTGGTAAGTCAAGTATGTGTAATAATAGTATTTCTGCATTTTCTGATTTTTTGGCAATACACGATGCTACTTTGATAGCATTATAGGCTTGTGTAGAAAAATCTGTAGGTACTAGTATTTTTTTCATAGTGATATTTGTTGTTTTATTTCAATTTAATTACGTGATTTAAAGTTAAGAATATAATTATCAATAGGCAAAAGTTTTATTTGTAATAAAAAAATTAATATCTTTGCACTGTTATTTATTAAAAAAGTTAAATAATGAGGGGACATGTAGTCCCCTCTTTTTATAGCATATGGCATTAAAAAGTAAAGTACAAGAATTAATAGATAAGGCTTTAGAAGAGTATACGTCTATCTTTGTTATCGATTTTACAGTGTCTCCAGATAATAAGATTCTTCTTACTATTGATGGGGATGAGGGTGTGACACTACAAGATTGTATCAATTTTAGTAGAGCTATAGAGCATAATTTAGACAGAGAAGAAGAAGATTTCGGACTAGAGGTGGCGTCAGCAGGAGCTACAGCACCTATTAAGTTACTACGTCAGTACCATAAAAACATTGGTAGAAAACTGAAAGTAGTGACTCTAGATCAAGAGAAATATGAGGCTACTCTAGATAATGTTATCGATAATCAGATTGTCCTAAAATGGAAAGCGAGAGAAGCTAAGCCAGTAGGAAAAGGAAAAGTAACAGTGGATAAAGAAGCTGTTATACCTTTCGAGAATATTAAAGAAGCGAATGTTATAATTTCATTTTAAAATAAAAAAAGCACATGGAGAATAGAGATTTAGTAGATTCATTCTCAGAATTTAAAGACGAAAAGGATATTGAGCGTGTAACGCTGATGGCAATCTTAGAAGATGTATTTAGAAATGCATTGAAAAAAAGATTTGGGAATGATGATAACTTTGATATTATCGTTAACCCAGATAAAGGAGATTGTCAGATATTCAGAAACCGTATCGTAGTAAATGATGGTGAAGTAGAGAATGAGAACTATGAAATTTCATTATCTCAAGCACGCAAAATCGAACCAGATTTTGAGGTAGGAGAGGAAGTTTCAGAAGAAGTTAAATTAGAGGAGTTAGGTAGACGTGCTATTTTAGCATTGCGCCAAAACTTAAATTCTAAAGTGACTGAGCACGATAACACTACTTTATACAAACAGTTTAAAGACATTATCGGTGAAGTTTATTCTGCTGAAGTGCACCACATCCGTCCAAAAGTTGTAATTTTGATGGATGAGGAAGGAAATGAAATCGTTTTACCAAAAGATAAACAGATTCCATCAGATTTCTTTAAAAAAGGAGAGACTATCAAAGGTATTATCGAGGCAGTAGAATTAAAAGGAGCGAAACCACAAATCATTATGTCTAGAACATCACAACAGTTCTTAGAGAGATTATTTGAGCAAGAGATTCCTGAGATTGCTGATGGTCATATCACTATTAAGAAAGTAGTGCGTATCCCAGGTGAGAAAGCGAAAGTAGCAGTAGATACATTTGATGATCGTATCGATCCAGTAGGAGCATGTGTGGGAATGAAAGGTTCTCGTATCCACGGTATCGTACGTGAATTAGGTAACGAAAATATCGATGTAATTAACTTTACAAATAATACTGAGTTGTTTATAAAGCGTGCATTAGCACCTGCTAACGTAAACAAGGTAGTTATAAATGAAGAGACTAAGAAAGCGAATGTTTACTTAGCGTTAGAAGAGGTATCACGTGCGATAGGACGTGGTGGACAAAACATTAAACTAGCTGGTATGTTAACTGGTTATGATATTGATGTTATGCGTGAATTGAACCCAGAGGATGACGATGTTGAATTAAGAGAATTCAGTGACGAAATCGAAAATTGGGTAATTGAAGAATTTGCAAGAATCGGTTTAGATACAGCTAAAAGCGTTTTAAGCCTAAGTGTTGATGAGTTAATGAAACGTACTGATCTTGAGGAGGAAACAATTGAGAATGTCCTTAGAATCTTGAAAGAAGAATTCGAAGACTAATGAATACAGGTTAACAACACAACACAATTAATACACTAAAAGGATAATATGTCTGAAGAAAGAGCAATAAGAATTAATAAAGTTTTAAGGGAATTGAATATTTCTCTCGATAGAGCCGTTGACTTTTTAAAAGGTAAAGGTTTCGATATCGACGCAACACCTAATGCTAAAATTTCTGATCAAGAATATAGTGTTTTGACTAAACAATTTTCTGCTGATAAAGGTAAGAAAGAGGCATCTATTGAAGTAAGTGAGGAGAAGAAGAAAGAGAAAGAAGCCTTAAAAGTGGAGCGCGATAAAGAATTAGAAGAGAAGAAAAAGCAAGAGGAAGCTCGTATTAAACGCGAGCAAGAAGTTATCCGTGCTAAAGCTGAAGAAATAGCAGCTATCAAGCCTGTGGGTAAAATCGACTTAGAACCTAAAAAGACTAAAGCTTCTTCAGACGATTCAAATAAGGAAAATAAATCTTTTGAAAAAGATGCTCAGGCTCCTGCTAAAGAGAATAAACAAAAGCAATCTAAAGAGGTTATAGAGGATAAGAAAGAGTCTGTCGCTAAACCTGTGGTTGAGAAGGAAGCATCTAAAGTAACGAACTCAAGTAAACAAGTGGAAGCTAAAAAAGAGGTAGAAAAACCAAAACAGAAAGAATCTGTAACAGGAAGTAAGGATGCTTTATCTAAAAAAGAGGATGCTAAGAAAGTAGAATCCAAACCAGCAGTTGAAGTAACTAAGACTGAAGAGGTGGTAGATGAGACAATTAAGACAAATTACCAAAAACTATCAGGTACTACTTTTACTGGACAGACTATCGATTTATCTCAATTCGATAAGCCTAAAAAGAAAAAAGAAGAACCTAAGAAAGGTGGTAATGCAGGTAACAATGCTAAGCCTGGTGCTGGTAATGCTGCTAATAAGAATAAGAGAAAACGTATAGCTAAACCTGGTGAGGGTGGTAATACTACTGGAGGTACTAACAACAATACTGGAGGTGCTAATAATACTGGTGGGAATAACAACAGAAACCAAGGTGGAGGACAACGTCCTAATAATAACAATAATGGTGGTGGTAACAAATTTGGTAATAGAAACCAAAGACGTAACACTACAACACCTATCGTTAAGGCTGAGCCTACTGACGAAGAAGTGAAAAACCAAATTAAGGAGACTTTAGAACGTCTTCAAGGTAAAGGTAATAAGTCTAAATCTGCTAAATACCGTCGTGATAAGCGTGATGTTCACCGTAAGAAAACGGACGATGAACAAAAAGCATTAGAGGCAGGAAGCAAGGTGTTAAAGGTAACAGAGTTCGTTACTGTAGGAGAAATCGCTACAATGATGGATGTGCCTATTACTAAAGTTATTGGTACTTGTATGTCATTAGGTATTATGGTAACGATGAATCAACGTCTAGACGCTGAGACATTATCTATCGTAGCTGATGAGTTCGGATATGAAGTTGACTTTACTACAGCTGCTATTGAAGAGGCTATTGAAGAAGCACCAGATAATCCAGAAGATTTACAATCTCGTGCTCCTATTGTTACTGTAATGGGACACGTTGACCACGGTAAAACGTCTTTATTGGATTATGTTCGTAAAGCTAACGTTATCGCAGGTGAGTCAGGAGGTATTACACAACACATCGGTGCTTATGGGGTAACATTAGAAAATGGTCAAAAGATTACTTTCTTAGATACACCAGGTCACGAGGCGTTTACTGCAATGCGTGCTCGTGGTGCGCAAGTAACAGATATCGTTATTATCGTAATCGCTGCGGATGATGACATTATGCCACAAACGAAAGAGGCTATTAGCCATGCTCAAGCGGCAGGTGTACCAATCATCTTTGCTATCAATAAAGTGGATAAGCCTACGGCTAATCCAGAGAAAATTAAAGAGAAATTAGCTTCAATGAATTTCTTAGTAGAAGACTGGGGTGGTACTTATCAATCTCAAGATATCTCTGCTAAGCAAGGTATTGGTATGGCTGAATTACTTGAAAAAGTGTTATTAGAAGCTGAAATGCTTGACCTTAAAGCTAACCCAGATAAGTTAGCAGTAGGTACTGTAGTGGAGGCTTTCTTAGATAAAGGTAGAGGATATGTATCTACTGTATTAGTTCAAGCTGGTACATTAAGAGTAGGTGATTATTTATTAGCTGGATGTAACCATGGTAAAGTTCGTGCTATGCATGATGAGCGTGGTAAATCAATTAAAGTGGCTGGACCATCAACACCAATCTCAGTATTAGGATTAGATGGAGCACCTACTGCAGGTGATAAATTTAACGTATTCGAAGAGGAAAAAGAAGCAAAACAAATTGCATCTAAACGTACTCAGTTAATCCGCGAACAATCAGTACGTGCTCAACGTCACATTACGTTAGCAGAGATTGGACGTCGTATTGCATTAGGAGATTTCAAAGAGTTGAACATTATCTTAAAAGGAGACGTGGATGGTTCTGTTGAGGCATTATCAGATTCATTCTCTAAATTATCAACAGAAGAAATTCAAATCAACATTATCCACAAAGGAGTTGGTGCGATCACAGAGTCTGACGTATTGTTAGCTTCTGCTTCTGATGCTATTATTATTGGATTTAACGTTCGTCCGATGGCGTCTGCTAAACAATTAGCTGATAAAGAAGAAATCGATATCCGTAACTACTCTATTATCTATGCTGCTATCGATGACCTTAAAGATGCAATGGAAGGTATGTTATCTCCAGAGTTGAAAGAAGAGGTTACTGGTACTGCTGAGATTAGAGAGCTATTCAAAATTTCTAAAGTTGGTACTATCGCTGGATGTATGGTTACAGATGGTAAGATCTTCCGTAACTCTAGAATCCGCTTAATCCGCGAGGGAGTTGTAATTTACACTGGTGAGTTAACTGCTCTTAGACGTTTCAAAGACGATGCTAAAGAAGTATCTAAAGGATATGACTGTGGTATTCAAATCAAAAATTACAATGATATTAAGGAGTATGACGTAATCGAAGCTTTCCAAGAAGTAGAGGTTAAGAAGAAACTTAAATAATCAAAATATAATTTAGAAAAAGCTTGTCAGTGATGACAAGCTTTTTTTTTGATTAAAAATCGCTATAGTATTTGTTGACTGTGTTCGTCAGTTAATCCGAGAATACGCGATAGACTTATAAATGAAAAGGAATTATGAAAACTAGGTCAAATCATTGATTTTAGTATACTATAGTTTAAGAGTTCATGAAAAGGACTGTGTAGTAGAATTGCTTTGTAGTCTTTGGTTAGCGCTGATTCTGGGTTAATTGTTAAGTTTGTGGTAAAGATTTCTGCCAAGTTGTCTTATTTTAAAATTGGCTTGTATTTTGCACACATATTACAAAGCAATAAAAAAGTATTAGTATGATTTGGATTTTGATGATCGCTATAATGGGAGCCAGCTGGTTAGTTGGTAATCGTTTAAAGAAGAAGTTTGAAACTTATTCTAAGGTTCATTTACAAAATGGTATGAGTGGTGCTGAGATAGCACAGAAGATGCTAATGGATCACGGTATCCGTGATGTAAGAGTAATCTCTACTCCAGGCAGATTAACAGACCACTATAATCCGATGGATAAAACAGTGAATCTAAGTGAGGCAGTATACAATGAGCGTAATGCAGCGGCAGCGGCAGTAGCAGCACATGAAGTAGGACACGCTGTACAGCATGCTGAAGCTTATCACTGGCTGACAATGCGTTCTAAATTAGTACCAATCGTTAGCTTCACTTCTTCTATTATGTCATTCGTACTATTAGGAGGAATATTGATGTTAAATAGTTTTCCACAGTTATTGTTAATTGGGATTATCTTATTTGCAATGACGACAATATTCTCTTTTGTTACTTTACCAGTGGAGTACGATGCTAGTAATCGCGCTTTAAAGTGGTTAAAAGCAAAGAATATGGTAACTCAAGCGGAATATGCAGGGGCAGAAGATTCGCTTAAGTGGGCTGCACGTACCTATGTAGTAGCAGCGATAAGTTCATTAGCTACGTTGCTATACTATGTGATGATCTATATGAATCGAAGATAATAAAGATATAAAAACAAGAAACGCCTTCTACACAGAAGGCGTTTCTTGTTTTTATAGTGGATTGATAGTAATCATTAAGGGGATATGATCAGAGACTTTTCTTGCAATAGTAATGTCTTCAAAATCTTCAAAGAAGAGAATAGGTGTCGCTTTTACTAGTTCGTTTTTTTCACTGTGATAAAATATATTGTCATATTCTGAGGCTAGACAATCTCCTTTTATACACTTCTGTCTGAGGCTACTCTTTTGATCAGTAAAACTCGCTACATATCCTTGTTTCTTTAAGGGATTAAATACAGTGTGTCTCTCAGGTAGGTTAAAGTCCCCTAAGAATATAAGATTGTGTTCTGGGTATATTTCAGGAAAGAACTTCAAGTACTTTATTTCGGTTTCTGGTTGATGTTTAGTAGGCAAAGTATGAATGCTGCTTATCGTTATCTCCTTTCCTTTATAAATAAAGGTTGCTATATAAGGTTCTCTTTCTATTTCTTCTTGGTAGGTTGGTTCTAAGAATGGTTTTCCCTTAAGTTTAACCTTGTTTGTTCTCCAAATATAAGCATAGCGCTCTGAGCGATAAGGAGAACTTATGGTAGGATCACTTACTGAATAATCCCATTTGGCACCTGAAGATCTGTTTAGCTCCTCGTTTAGTTTAGCGATGGTTTGTGCACCTGATGGGTTAGTGACAACCTCTTGGATAGCGATAATATCTGTTTGTTTAATGATTTTAGCGATGTATTCTATGTGTTCCTCTGTTTTGCTTTTTCCTATATTAAGTAGGTTCCAAGTCATAATCTTTACTTGTGCTTGGATAGTGAATGATAAGAATAGGGTAGTAGATAGAAGTAATAAGGCTTTTAAAAATCTCGTACTAGGCATATTGAATTATGTTAAAGGGATTACATTATATTGTTTTTATAAAGAGGCTTTTGTAAAAATGATGTATTTTTACACGGTTTTATTTTGCATCCTACCTCTTTAGAAAAGGGTGACAAAATTAGTAATGTAACTGATATAAACTTTAAAAATTGAAAACATTTTCTTCTATATCAAATTTTGAAAGTGAGAAACGAGTAATAGCAACTTTAGGAACATTTGATGGTGTACATATCGGTCATCAGATGATCATTAAGAAGCTAGTAGATTCTGCAAATGCAACGGGTGGAGAAAGTCTGGTATTGACATTCTTTCCACATCCACGTATGGTTTTAAAGCAGGATAACACGATACGATTACTCAATACAATAGAGGAGAAGAAAGAGCTTTTAAAAGGATTAGGCTTGGATAATTTGGTTATTCAAAAGTTTGATTTTGAGTTTTCACAGTTGACAGCTGAGGAGTTCGTGAAGCAGATATTAGTTGAAAAATTTAATATCTCTAAGATTATCATCGGTCACGATCATCGTTTTGGAAAAAATAGAACAGCAGACATCAATGATCTAAAAGCATTCGGAGAGAAGTATGGGTTCGAAGTAGAAGAGATTTCTGCTCAAGAGATAGATCACGTATCTATTAGCTCAACGAAGATACGCACCGCATTAGAGGAAGTAGGAGATATGACGTTGGCAAATGAGTTCTTAGGTTATGAATACTACTTCTCTGGAGTAGTGGTACACGGTAAGAAGTTAGGTCGTACACTTGGTTTCCCAACAGCTAATATCGTAGTAGATGAAGATTATAAACTGATACCAAAGAATGGAGTTTATGTCGTAGAATCTGAACTAAATGGTGAGAAGGTGAAAGGAATGATGAGTGTAGGGATTAATCCTACGTTTGCAGATCATCCCTATACAATAGAGGTTAATTATCTAGATTGGTCTGGTGATTTATACGACCAAAGGCTAAAAGTTCGTATCTTAGACAGAATAAGAGATGAATTAAAGTTTAGTGGACTTGATGAGTTAGTTGCGAAGTTAAATGATGATGAACGTGTGACTAGAGAGTTCTTTAGTTGTTATGAAAGAAAAACTGTTCCAACAGATAGATAATTCATCGTTAATTATCTTCCGTATTTTATTTGGTTTGTTATTTGCCTGTGAGTCGTTTGGTGCGATTGCTACAGGATGGGTAAGGGACAATCTCGTAGATGTAAAGTTTACCTTTTCTCATATCTATATGGATTTTTTGCAGGTTTTAGTAGGACCTCAGATGTATGCATATTTCTTTTTGATGGGATGTGTTTCAATAGCAGTAATGTTAGGTTACCGCTATAAATGGACAATGCCATTATTAACAGTGCTATGGGCTGGAGCCTATTTTCTTCAAAAGACGTCTTATAATAATCACTATTATATGTTATTAGTGATTTGTGTTTATATGTGTTTCTTACCAGCGAACAGATATGCTTCACTAGATGTTAAACACAATAGAGTAGAACAAGAATTATCAATGCCAACGTATATATCGTGGATCTTTATCTTTCAGGTAGGGATGTTGTATATCTATGGAACAGTAGCTAAGTTCTACCCGGATTGGCTAGATGGTACCTTTACTAAACTAATGTATCAAGGTGCAAATATTCCTGATGTATTTAAAGAAATATTTACACAAGATTGGTTTGCTATCACGATAGCTTATTTGGGAATTATATTTGACGGATTAGTTGTGTTCTTGTTGTTAAATAAACGTACACGTACATTGGCAGTTATAGCATCATTAATATTCCATTTATTTAATTCTATCACCTTACATATCGGTATTTTCCCCTATTTTGCACTTAGTTTTGCTGTGTTTTTTTATGAACCGGGGCAAGTACGAGGCTGGTTCTTTAAGAAGAAACCTGTTCTAGCTGAGACAACTTTATTGACTGTACAGCCTAGTGCTTTTTCGTTAAGACCTGGTATTACGTATTTCTTATTATGCTTCATGTTTATACAATTTGTATTACCTCTAAGACATTATTTTATAAAAGGAGATGTGTTGTGGACAGATGAAGGACATCGCTTAAGTTGGCGTATGATGTTGAGATCTCGTGGAGGATATACCAACTATATTACAGAGAATAAAAAGACAGGAGAACGCAAATATTATGATATAGAAGATGTGTTGTCTCAGAAGCAATTAGCGCGTCTATCTTCTCCAGATATGATCTGGCAGATGGCTCAACGTATTAAGAATGAATACAAGGCTAAAGGTGAAGATGTAGCTGTATATGCCGAGAGTTATGTGTCTATTAATAATAGAGAGTTAAGCAATTTTGTTGATTCAACAGTAGATTTGGGGGCAGTGAGTTGGGATTACTTTGGTCATTGTGGATGGATATTAGAGAAGCCATTTTAGTTGATTTAACCCAGATTCCGCATTAGCCAAATATACAAAACAATTCTACTTCATATCTCTTTCATTAGTTCTTAAACCATACTATAGTATGCTTTATTCACTAATTCAGAGCTATTTTGTATAATTACTTTTCGTTTATATGTCTATCGCGGAATCTGGGTTTAAAAAGATATAAACAAAAAACGCATACTTAGAAGTATGCGTTTTTTGTTATTTGTTAGCTTTTGCTAATTCATCTTTATATGCTATCAGATGAAGGCTAGTATCATACTTTCCATACGTAAAGTAGTTGATCCAGTCCCCAAGGTTGATATATTTAGATTGTTCATTTAAGTCAATAATCATTGGTAGATGACGGTGTCCGAAAACGAAGTAATCATAATGTGTAGTCTCTAATTTGCGCTTTGCATATAAGATTAACCATTCGTTATCTTCACCTAAGAACTTAATGTCCTCATCACCTGAGATTAGTTTATTCTTTACAGATAGGTATGAACCTAGTCTAACTCCGATGTCTGGGTGTAACCATCTAAATAACCATTTAGAGAAGGGATTAGTGAATACTTTTTTCATTCTCTTATATCCCATATCACCAGGACCTAATCCATCTCCGTGTCCTATAAAGAACTTCTTACCATTAATGTCAAATACTTTAGGCTCGTGATATACTGGTATGCCTAGCTCCGTCTTGAAGTAGTCTCCCATCCATAGATCGTGATTACCAACAAAGAAATATACAGGTATTCCTTTATCTTTAATCTCAGCTAGTTTACCTAATATTCTGACAAAACCTTTAGGCACTACTGTTTTATACTCAAACCAGAAGTCAAAAAGATCTCCAAGTATGAATAAGGCTCCCATATCTTCTTCTTTCTCGCGTAACCATTGTAAGAATATCTCTTCACGAGGAAGGCTCTTCTCACGGCTAGGTGCGCCGAAGTGTTGATCAGAAGCAAAGTAAATGCTCTTAGGTGTGTTAATCGTAAAATTCAAGGCTTATAAATTATCAGATTGATGCCATTCAGCATAAGATGATTCTGTCTCTTGTAATCTCAATGAGTAAAGCTCAATACCTTGTGGTAATTTGCTTTTAATCTTGTGTGCAAAGTCAATTACCATATTCTCACTAGTAGGTTGGTAATCTACAAGAATTACGTGGTGTCCGCGTTCTTCTAGCTCTTTTGCTAATTCTATATGAGGGGTATTTCTATTGAAAACAGTAGCGTGATCGAATACATCAACGATGTCTCCTTTCACTATTTTTTTTAAGTCTCCAAAATCTATAACCATACCATACTTCACATTAGTCGTGTCCTCAATAGGAGTACCAATAACAGTAACTGCTAGTTTATAACTGTGGCCATGTACGTTACGACATTTACCATCATAACCATATAGTGCATGTCCTGTCTCAAATGTGAATTGTTTTGTAATTCTAATCTTAGGCATAACTAAAAATTTTGGCAAAGGTACATAAAAATATAGATGCCCTCATAAAATAAAGGCTTGGTTTAACAGAAGACCATTGTATACAATCTACAATTAGAATAACCTATATCTAACTTGGACGGATAGCTTAGGCCACCATTTGATGCGATTTAACCATTTCTCTGCTTTTTCGTTGTACTCAAAAGAATTATCTAGATTATAGACGATTTTACTACCATCTTGTTTTATAGTATAATCCCCTTGATACATCATCCCCATTTCAACTGAGATGCCCCACTTCTTGTTGGTTACTACTCTTCCCATACCAATTCCTAGATAAGTTTTGATAATGCTACCTAATGTTACATTTGCCTTTACGTTACTACCGTCAGTAATTTTGATTTGGTTTCCTTGGAAGTCAATGTGTTCTGGCCATCCATTAACTGGGACAGCTCTTTCTCCTTGGTGATTGATAAGATAGCCATCTAAGTTAGTTTTATTCTCTCCTATATAAAAACCACCTGAAAGGAAGAATAATCCATCAGTAACAGGATAGTAATCAACCAAGGCGTGCGCGTGTATGATATGTGTTTTACCTTTGATAGCTAGGTTTGGTTTGTATTCAAATATTTTTGATAAGTCTCCATTAGGATCATCAATACCCACTTCATAATGTTTAGAGTTATAGTAGAAAAGATCTATACCTGCTCTAAACTTTAGTGATTTATTAATAGGGGTTAATGCTTCTATTGTTAATCCCATAGTAGAAAGTCCTGCACTTATCGTCCAGTCATAAAAGAACTCGTCAGAGTAGTGCTTTGCTATATTATCACGTGTGAACTCTTCGCCTCCTAAATGTTGAAGGAATGCAGTAGAGTTGTTAGGAGGCAATGTAGGGTTAGATTTCTTTTTCTTTTTCTTGTCTTTAGACGTTTTTTCTTCTTTTTCAGCGGATGCTTTAATATCTTCTTCAGGTTGTAATTTAGACACTATAGTCTCTTCTTTCTCTTGTGCACATAAGTTGTTCGCGCATAAAAAAAAACTACCTATTAAAATTAAGATTAGATGTTTCACTTCAGAAAGTTTTAGAAAATACGGTAGTTGAGTTGTAGATTAACCATAGGCCACCATTTAAGCCATTTGGTTACTTTATCAGCATCTTCTATAGATGCATTTATATCAGTAGTAGTAGCGACTGTCTTCCCATTTTGTTTTAAGGTATAATCACCTTGGTACATTACGCCTATCTCAAATTTAACACCTAAACGTTTTTTAGATACAGCTCTACCTAGTCCGATACCGATATACGGTTTGATAGTTTGTCCTAGTGTTAGTTCTGCATCTAGACGACCGTGGTTTATATCTAATTCTTTTCCATCGAAGTCTATCGTTGGCCATTCATAACCTGGCTTAAGTTCTACTAGAGTACCATTGCCATCTGTTAGGATGCCCTTAGCCTTTAGTTTATTACTACCTATATATGCTCCAGCAGTTAAGTGGAGTATTCCTCCTTTAAAAGGGTAGAAATCTACTAATGCATGTCCGTGAACAGCATTTAAAGATCCTTTTGACTCATAAGTAGGTGTAAATCCGAAAGCCTCGTGTAAAGTGCCTTCAGTATCATCGATATCAAAGTCATACTGTTTGGTATTGAAGTTAAACACGTCAATTCCTGCTCTTAGTTTTAAGCGTTCCGATAGGGGTGTAGCAGCTTCTATAGTAAAGCCTAATGTTGATACTCCTGCAGCTACATTTAAGTGACTAAGAAACACTCCATCATAATGAGAGGTACTGTATCTACCCTTGTCATGATCTTCTATCATAGTTGATTTAGATGCAAATACGCTACTGCTAATTAATAAAACTAGAATTAAATAGTTTAATTTTTTCATAATCATATTTTTTTAACAAAGATAAGATATGAAGTTAATTTGTTTTAATTTAAGTATTAAAATGAATATTTGTTGATGTATACGCTATTTTTATGTATAAAAATGTGTTTTGTAAAGTTATTTTTAATAATTGAATGCTAAAAGGCTTCTGTTATTTGTCTTTATGAAGTCTACAGATTTAGCTTTGATCTTAGGGATTAGTAAATAGGTCTATGAATTTGATATGTGTAAATGAATATTTAATAATGCCTAACGAGCTCTATATAAGCGTTATAATTGAATGCCTATTTTTTGTTTTTGAATTGATTTAAAGCATTGACTGTAAATTCGGATAATACTAATTTACCTGATATTTTAGCACGGTCTAGTAGTAGCTCTGACCAATGATTAGTACCTTCCCAGAATATTTTTTTCATTTCATACAATGCTTCTGGATTATAAGCACTAATCTTAGCAGCGAAAGTACTTATCTCTAGATCCATACGGTCTACAGTATCATATACTTCATCATAAAGCCCGTGTATCTGTGCCCAGTTGGCAGTCTTCCATTCATGAGCATTTAAGGACATATTAGTAAAGGCAGTCTTCCCTATTTTTCGAGAAACTGCTGGTTCGATTACAAAAGGTCCTATGCCTATAGCAAGCTCTGATAACTTTATTGCAGCATTTGATGTTGCGAAGCAATAGTCACATGCTGCAGCTAATCCGACTCCCCCTCCTACAGCTTTACCATGGATGCGACCAATAAATATTTTAGGGCTTTTGCGCATGGCATTGATTACATTAGCAAAACCAGAGAAAAAAGCTTGTCCGGTAGTAGTATCTTTTATAGAAAGTAATTCATCGAAAGAAGCACCAGCACAGTAAGCACCAGTTCCTTCACTTTTTAGAATGATGGTAGTTATAGTAGTATTTTTACTTAAGGTATCAATCATTTCTGTTAATCTCGCTAGTTGAGTACTTGGAAAAGAGTTGCTTGCGGGACTATAAAATGACAATGTAGCTACTTTTTCAGTAATTATTTCTGTTATAAAAGGTGTGTTTAGGTCTTGGCTCATATTGTGTATTTTTCTTAAATGTAATAAATATAGTATTAAACTACTTGTTTTTTAGTATAACCTTTCATTGTGTGAAATTTAACAGTCACGTAATGTGAATATTAGCTGTGTTTTTTTGCTAGTGAAATAGGCTTTGTATTGTAGATGTTATTGTTTGATAAGTTTGTTTTTACATTAACGTGATTATTTATGATAAAATAATAATTTTTCACTTGACATTAAGAATTGTTATTGATTGTCTTGTTGTAAAGTGTGTTATTATTGAGAATTATTTGTATTACTTTTGCAGTGAAATTAAAATATTTTGTAACAAATTATTTGTTGTTAATTGATTTTAATACAGTTGTTTATGTTTTTGTGCACATCACGATAGGTGATTTTTTTTAATTAATAAGTCACTATGGCGTGGTATTTGTAATTAACAGATAGAGTAAGTTTAATAGTATAGTTGGGGTAACTACTTTAAGTTGATCCGCTCACACTATCTAAAAAGAGAGAATGAAAGAATAAAATAAAATAGCAACATTTCCTTTGGTTGCAAACTGCATTGAAGTTTAACGGATTTAGTTCATCTAACATATAAGATGAATAAAGTAATGTCAATAGGACAAACTTGATAAAGAACAGTATTTATCGAGTAGGGAGTACTCGTCTTTATTCTAAATATTTGATAGTCCATTTTTAATGTTTATTTGTTTGTATATGTGATTGTTATGTATAAATATTAAGTAAGAAATGAGTGAAAGAATGTTACATATTTTATTAGTTGTTGTCAGTGTTGTACTTGGTGTATTCTCACCTGTATATGCCCAGTTTAATATACAAGAAAGTTTTAGTCATAGATCTGTAAACAGTAAAGTAAAATTAGGAGACAATGCATTGTTAACAGCTGCTAATGGAACTGATTCTTATGGAAACGGCTGGCTTAGATTAACATCAGATGCGATGAAGCAAAAGGGGTATGCTATTATAGACGAGAGTTTTCCTTCTAATAGAGGAGTTTTGATAGATTTTGAGTATAAAACTTGGCGTAAAAAGAATGGTAAAATTAACACGGGAGGAGATGGTATATCAGTGTTTCTATTTGATGCAAAGTATAATGCAAAAACCTTTAAGCTGGGTAGTTATGGAGGAGCTTTAGGTTATGGATCAGGAAGTGGTACTAATGGAGTTACAGGTGGATATATAGCTGTTGGTTTTGATGAGTTTGGAAATTTTGTTGGATTAGCAAACAACAAACCTAAGGGAACAGATTTCTCTCAGAATATTTCGATCAGAGGAAAGATATTTAATGATGTTTACTCTTCTGCGTCATATTTGAAGCATACTACAATGCCTTTAAGAACAACTATAGATAATTTTTATACAAGTCCAACGAGACCAGATGACTTTAATTATTATAGAAGAGCACAGATTGAGATGAAACCTTATAATATTGAAGATCCGTATAGAAAGAATCCAGATGGAACACCTTTTATACATAGATTTTATACTATAAAAGTTCGTTACCAAATCTCACTAAAGGGAGAAATGCAAGAGGTATTAAGTTATACTTATAATGAACTTCCTTATGAAAATTTAAAAATTGGTTTTGCGGCATCTACTGGAGATGCTGTAAATATACACGAAATCAGAAACTTAAATGTAACGACTCCTGAAGGATTAGTAATAAATAAAACAGTTGATCTATTAGAAGCCAAAAAAGGGGATAAGCTGACCTATACGATAGAGATGTCTAATCACTCTTCGGATCTATATAAAGACTTTTTGTTAAGTGATTATCTCGAGTCTATTAAGGATTTTTTCAGAGTAGAGGAAGTGTCATTTGATAATCTTGGAAATACAAAGAATACGCTGACACCACCGAAAGAGGTTACAAGTATGTTTATGGCAAAGAATATTGTCAATTGGAAAGTGTCTTTAGATACACATTCATCTTCGAGAGTAATTATTAGAGGAACAGTAATAGGTTATCCAGGGAAGGGAGTTTTATCAAATGAAGCTTCTTTAAATGTAACCAACCTTAGGTTGCCTTATGTAGATCCTACTAAATTAAGTGCTATCGCTGAGACCAAGATTATTGGTAAACCACATGAAGCTACTACAATAAGAGTAGATCACGCTGTGATATGTGAAGGTGATGAAGCAGTCTTGACGGCGAAAGAACCTGTTTTGGGAGGCTTGTTAAAAGTTGATTCATACCGATGGTTTAGGGATGGTAATTTATTTAAAATCACAGAACCTAATAAAATACTAGAGGGCGGCAAGGTAATAGAAGAACTTTTGCCTACGAATCAGATAGCTGTGACAGAACCTGGAGTATATACTGTAGTATATGTCTTTAACGGGGTGAGTTCTGATGAATCAAACAAAGTGAAAGTAACTACGCTGCCAACACCTAAGTTAGTACTGAAGAACCCTACTGATTCTTTTACTTATAATCTAAATGTAGGGGAAGCGATGGTATTGCCGTTAGTGGTAATCGTTAATTCGACAGATAAGGTACAGTGGTATGATCATAAAGGTAAGGAGATAAGCGATAGAACACAACCTATCATTTTTAATACTCCTGGTGTATATAATTACACTGTAGTAGGAGCAAATAAGAATGAGTGCTCAGATGTAAAAACAGTACAAATTAATGTATTTGACGATAGTTTATGCCCACCTACTTATCAACGCGAATGGGCGACAGACTATACGGCATGGTATTCTGCATTGACTGGAGGTGTTTCTAATAAAGGAAATGCAATAGATGGACGACCTGATACCTATTCTACGATTACAGTAGCAGTTGGATTATTAGGATTGGGAACTACATGGCAGAATTTATACTTCGCTGAAGAACAAGAACCAGGAACACCTGTAACGATTAAGTTAGGTAAAGAATACAGTGGTTTAGTAGCTTTAGGAGGATTAACGGTAGCAGGATTAGATGCACGAGGAAAGGTAATAGGTTCCTTACAAGGTGTAGATGGAGGTTTGGTAGATTTATTATCAGCAGATAATGTAGTTGAATACACTTTTGTTCCTTCTAATAAAAAAGGGCCACAGAAGTACTTAGGGGTACAAGTAGTCTTAGGATCTACATTAGGAGTGGCTCAGAATGCTAAGGTTTATGGTGCTTATGTGAATAAAGCTGTTGATAACCCAAGTTGCGCACCAGTACTGCCTAATATCAATCCGAATGTATTAGATGTGTTACACGGAGTAGAAGATATAGGGTTAGGGGTAGCAAGTGCTACAGCATCTGTTAGTCATCCGTGGAATGCAGTAGATGATAATCCTGATAGCTATGCGGTGATAAGCAGGGGAGTTGCAGTAGCTAATATGGCGAGCCTGACTGTAGTCTTTAAGCAGACTGCTATGCCAGGTGATGAGTTACATATTACAGCAGAAAATAAGAACCCTGGTATACTGAGTTTAGAGTTAGTCAAAGGATTTAAGATCCAGCGTTACCTAGGAGATAAGAAAGTAGGTGATCCGTTGACAGAATCTAATGGAGCCTTGCGCTTAAGATTATTGGGAATAGGAGGTAGAGATAGATATCGTATTATAGTTGCTCCTTCTAAAGAACCTTTTGATAGAGTCAAAATTTCATATGGATCAGTAGTAGGTGTATTAGGTGACTTTACACATATCTATAATGTGGATTTAGTGCCAACAGTGGATGTAGGAATGCAATTAGAGGTAGATGAATATGGGTACGAGTTAGAACAAGTACTTCAATTATGTGCTGGTGAACCGCTTCGAATAAAACCACAAAATAATCACTGTACGACTTATGAAGTATATACAAGTGAAAAAGGAGGAAATAGATTGCCGTCATTAGGTGATATGTTTACTGTAGACCTTTCAAAACAATATAAAGTAGGTGAAGAGTTTACAGTATATGTACAAGCTAATAGAAATGGATGTAAGATAGGAACAAAAACACCAATTAAGATAAAGATTAATGAGATGCCTTCTATTGTAAAAGTTGTAACGATGGATATAAAAGGAAAGGAAAGCATCATTGGTAAAGAGATAAGGATTAAAGGAGGGCAACAATTGCAATTGTTGCCAACTGTCATAGGTGAGATACAATTATATGAATGGGAGTATCTGTTTGATTCAGAGAGAGAGTGGAAGAGCTTGCCATTTATGACTGTTGATAACCCAGTGGTTGAAGTTCGAAAAACCATTGTGGAGCGTGATGCAAAAGGAAATGTTGTATTTGATAAACAAGGCAACCTAGTTATCAAACAGCAAGGTGGGGTATTCATTACCAAAGTAAGTACAGGTATTGCCACAGTAAACTTCCCAAAGAACGCAATAGTAAATGGAGAGAATTGGAATCAGAAGAAAGGTAAAATCAGATTGACGATAACAAACCTTGCAGGCTGTAGTACCTCTCAGATATATGATTTGTCCTTCTTAAAAGGATATAGAGATGGAATATTCTCTAACCCAATGTTACCAAGTAAAAAGATAGAATAATAAAACAATAAACAATAGAAATTACAACAGATGAAAAAGATTACAATTTTAGCCACTTTATTAGGATCAATGTACACAGCTTCTGCTCAGGTAGGTATCGGAACACCAGAGCCTGCTACTTCTGCAGAACTTGAAATTCTTTCAACAAATAGAGGGGTACTTATTCCGCGTATTAATTTAACAGATTTAACTGTGTTTGCTCCTATTGACGGTGAGAAAGTAGAAAGTCTATTGATTTATAATACGAACGAAGTAAAAGATAAAGATATTCTAAAAGGATTCTATTACTGGACAACAGAGAAAGGTGGACAGTGGAATAGAATAGTTAGTAAAACAGAGCTAAACACTGTTATAGAAGGTTTGGGAGGGAATGTTACTAAGTTAGAAGGAGATGTGAAGAATATTCAAGATGTGATTAACTATATCGTGCCATCTAATCCAGATAATAAAGATGGAGTTAAACAAGGTCATACAACTATTGTTTTTGATCCTGTGAAAAATGAATTCAAGTATGTAACGTATAATTCAACTGAGAATAAATACGAGACGAAAGACGTGGATATGGAAGATATGGTTATTAAAGAAGAGACTAAAACATTCTTCCGCATATTAGAAGCTTCTGGTGATAACAAAACAAAGAAATATTTATTCTTCTCAGAAACGACTATCCAGAATTGGTTAGCGCTAAAAGGAAATGAAGGAAAAAAAGAAGAAGATGTGCCTAATGATGCGCCTGGAGTAGTATCAATAGATGTAATAGGTGATATCACAGGAAATATCAATCAATTCTTTACGAGTAAGACAACTGTTCTAAAAGACAGTAGTACAACTGAATATTATACAGTAGAAGAGTTGATTAAAAATATGTCTACGAAGGTTGATGGTAACGTAATCTATAAAAATGTAGGTAAAGAAGGAAGCGACAATTGGGAGTTTCAATTTTACAACAATGGGAAGTACGAATCGATTAATCTTAAAGATTTAATCTCAAGTACAGAAACGACTACTGTAGTTGTACCTGTTGAAAAGAACGGTAAGACTGTAGGGTATAAATACTTCAATGAGGTAGCTGTAAAAGCATTCTTAGCAGCTAATAGTGGTAAAACAGCAGCTGATATTAAAGGCGATACAGAAGGTGGAATATTAGTAGATGTAGTAGATAATATTGTGAATAACTTCAATAATATCTTAAACCAAGAAGTAAAAGAAGGGGATAAAACGTATAAAGTAGGAGACCTAATCTCTAAGTATATTAATAAAGGAGGTAATGTGTACTACGGTGCTATAGCTGAAGGTAAAGGAGATGTATTCTACCAAATCGACGAGAATGGTGGGAAGAAAGAAATCAACTTTGACTTTATTTCTAACTATATTACTAATAATGTAGAGAAGATTAAAAACATCTTAGGAGATCATATCTCAAGTACAAGCAAGACGATAATTAATACTGGTAATACAATAAACGGACACAAAGTATACAAGTTTATGGGAACTACTAATATTGAGAAAGTAAATTCTGCTAAGACATCAGGAGTAATTATTCCTGAGGGGGCTAAAGTGGGTTCTGTAGTAAGTATCCAAGTATTAAAAGGAGAGATGCTTAAGACGACTTCTACAACTGACATTAAAGTGGTAGGAAACAAGTTAGAGTTTAATATTGGTTCAGGTAATCAATACTATATGATAGGCTCTGGGGATTACAATGTTATCGTTGAGTTCACGGAATAATAAGAGCTATAAAAGTAAACAACAAGAATTCAATCAACTCACACCGTGCGAGTCTTGTCTTGAATAAAGACTCGCACTTTTTTTCAATGAATTTAAAGATAAATGATGAAGCAATTATATTTCGCAATGCTTGCTGTGCTTTTTAGCGCTCTGAGTTTTGCACAAACTAAAATTGGTACATCACCTGAGATAAATGCGGATGCAATGTTTGAGGTAGAGTCTTCTAATAAAGGATTATTATTACCTCGAGTAGAGTTGACATCTACTAAATCATTTGCACCTTTAAGTGCTCATGTCGCTGGTATGACTGTATATAACACAAAGGCACAGAACGATGTTGTTGTAGGGTTTTATTACAACGATGGAAATAAGTGGCAGCAGATGGTAACGAAGGATTATAAAGCTGTGAAGTTTTTTTATATGCCATCGATATTGTTTGATACCTCAGAAGATCGTACAGGTGTAAAGATTAATTTATTTGAAGAGTATAAAAAGCAATTTGCTTTAACGAATACTAGTCATTTTATTAGCGAAGGGGCGCCTACGTCAGGGATTCCTTACTTTGAGAAACCAACTGATTTATATTACTATGTAACCAGTTATGACAAGGATGTTTTTACCATCAAGTCTATTACTAAAGAAGGAATAATGACTTATGATGTAAAGGCAGCAGCCACAGACTGTACGATTATGAATATCGTATTCGTAGTAAAAGACTAACAATAGCTATTTATGAAGATGAATATATATACTAGATTACTAATGCTTATCGGATTACTACCAACTATATCTTATGGTCAGGCAGTTAATAAAGGTATATTTTATATCAAACCAGGTTCTGTAGTCTCAGTGTATTATCCGTTAGAGAATAAAGGAGAAGGGGTATTTGAGAACAATGGAGAACTCTATCTTCATGATAATCTTATTAATAACGGAAAGATATTTGATTATAAAGGAAATAGTCCTCAAGGTAGAACTTATCTTGTTGGTAATAAACTTCAACTGATTGAAGGAGCGACTATAACTAACTTTAATTCTCTGATTTTAAATAATCCGTCTAAGTATAAGGCATTTGATATTAAAGCACCTTTGAGTATTGCTGGAAATGTTGAGTTTTTAGATGGAATAGCAAAAGTGGATTCTGTCAAAGGTGCATTTACATTTCTTAATCACTCTAAAGTTGTTCATGTAGGAGATCACAGTCATATAGAAGGTGAAGTAGAGAAAGAAGGAAATGAGGAGTTTACTTATCCTAAGGGAGATAAAGGATATTATAGACAAGCGAGTATATCTGCTCCATTACGTACTAAGGATATCTATGTAGGAAGATATAGTTTAGATGATCATAAATTCTTTAAGATTAGGCCTAATGCTGCTGGTATAGTAGATAAAGTGAATACTAAAGAGTATTGGGTAATCGAACATTCTAAATCAACATCGAGTAATGTTATTTTGACATTGAGTTGGGATGAACGCACCACACCTAAAGAGATATATGCTAAGGCAAAAGAGAATCTACATATCCTAAGATGGGATGCTAAAGAACAACTTTGGGTAGATGAAGGCGGTATTGTAGATGTAGAAAATAAGACAGTTACTACTCCAGCTTCATTAGATAGCTATGGATTCTTTACGCTTGGAACAGTTAAGACTGATAAGATGCTTAAAGGAGATGTTGTGATTTATAATCTAGTCAGCGCAAATGGTGATGGACAGAATGATTTTTTCAGAATAGATAATATAGAACGCTTCCCTAATAATAAGGTTGAGATTTTTAATAGATGGGGGGTAAAGGTATATGAAACTGCGAATTATGATACGCATGGTAATGTATTCAAAGGGTATTCAGAAGGACGTATTACAATTAATAAAAGAGAGCAATTACCTACTGGTACATATTACTACATTGTATCATATGAGTATAATGATAAATCAGGCAGTCGCATGATTAAGAAAACAGGTTATTTACACCTAGAAACAAATTAATTAGAATAGATAGAGGGTGTAGCTTTTAGCAGGGTTACTATAAAAGTGAAGACTTTATCGATTTTGATTATATTACTTACCGTAATCTTGAAGAGCTAAAATAATTATATTTTAGCTCTTTTTTGTTGTGTTAATATTATAACGTAAAAGAACTGATTGGATGAGGGTAATAAGGAATTTAGAGTGTTAAATATTTGTTTTTTATAATAATAAATTAAGAAAAAGTATCTTTTATGTTTATTGAGTGCGATGTACATTTGTATAAGAATAAAGAACGCTAAACTATAGGGGGAGGATCTACTAATGGTATATATGGTGTTGAATGGATGACAGGTTTGTAATAGAAAAGACTTAAGTTATTAGAAGTGTTTTCTTTAGAATAAAAAGTTACTTGGCTTTGATTAATGAAATAGCTTTCACAAGAGATAGTTGTTATTTTACTAGAGTTAGTTTCTTTAGACTTTTCTGAAGATTGATTATTACCTGTGATACTATATGTATTATAAATATACATAGTAGCATTCGGACAAAACTTTAGATTCTTACTGCATATAGGTTCGCTAGAGAAGTTTATTTTCTCTATTCCGAAGATGGCAAACATTAAAATAAATAGCCAGGCTATATGTCTAGTATAAAATTTCATATAGGGACAAATATATTTGTTTCTAGCTAATATTAAACATAGTTGTTAAAGGGTGGGTGTTTTTTAACATTTTAAATGATGGAAGAGAAAAAACTGTTTTTTGAAGTTATGAGCCATGATGAGGCGCTTGAGATTGCCTATAACTGGAAATATGAAGGGGAATTAAGTTTTTATAATATGACTTCGGATGAAGACGATCTAAAAACTTTTTTGGATGATAATGCACGTGGGCAAAATACCTTTAGTGTAAGGACTCAACGAGAAGAAGATATGATAGCGTATTTTTACTACTATTTAGTAGATAATTATACTGCGGAAATAATTCTAGCCATTAGCCCTAAACACCTTCATAAGGGATATGGCAAAGAAATTATTATGTATGCTGAAGAGGCTCTCTCAGAGCGTAAGGCTGTAAGAAAAATAGCTGTTGCAGTAGCCGCTTTTAATAAGTCGTGTATTGATTTTTATGAAGGACTAGGCTTTATAAATGTAGGTAAGTTCAAAAACCAAACTAATGGTGGTACACATACTTTTTTAAAAATGGAAAAAACAATAGGAACAACTATTCCATTTTCTTAACTGAGTAGTTAAGTCCTATTGCTGCTATAACAACTAATATAGCTGTTCCTAACCAAAGAATATCATAACCTAAGTGCGTCGCAACTTTTGTTCCTAAAATAGGAGATATAATAAATCCAATGGCAAATGTAAGTCCATTTACCCCCATATAAGCTCCTTTGTTTTTGCTTCCAGCTCGCATAGCGGTTACTGTTGAGGTAAAAGGCATTGCTAACATCTCAGAAACACATAGAATGGTCATAGAAATGTATATGGCAATATACCCATGGTCAAAGGCTAACATACCGTAACCTAGTGCGCTAATCATTACACCATATACGATAGTTTGTCTTATAGTGAAGTATTTCTCAGCTACATATACTAGTAACATCTCGGTTAAGAAAATCAACAGTCCACTATAACCTAAGATTAGACCAATCTGAATTTCATCAAGACCAACAGCTTTTTCATAGAAGATAGGAAGTGTACTTAATAACTGTAAAAAAGCAATTGCATATAGAGTACAAAAGAAACTGTATATAAGAAACATCTTATCCTTATAAGGAGATTTATTAGAAACATCTTTTACTTCGTTTAACTCTTCTAGGTCATTCTGTTCTAGTAAAAGTTCTTTATTCGTTTTTCTACCTTTAAAGAAGTATATGAACACTATAGCTGCTAAGAAAGCTGCTGTAGCATTTACGTAGAATAATAAAGCATAAGATACAGCTGCAAGTATTCCTCCCATCGCTGGTCCTATTGAGAATCCAAGATTTACAGCCATTCTATTAAGAGAAAATGCACGTGTGATATTCTCTGGTTTTGCATACATCGTTATGGCTACAGAGTTTGCTGGTCTAAACATTTCACTTACTGCACTCTGTAATAACATCATTAAAGCTAAACTTATCACAGAAGTGAAGTGTGGCAACATGATAAAAACAGGGATACTACCTAGAAGACTTAAATATTGTACTTTATAGTTTCCTATTTTATCTGTTATCCATCCACCTAATGTTGTACCAATAATAGATCCAACTCCAAAGCAAGCTAATACATAACCCGTTTCTTCTTGGCTAAAATGAAGCTCTTTTGTCATATACACCCCTAAGAAAGGTAATACCATAGACCCAGACCTATTAATTAACATTACAATTGCTAGCATCCATGATGCTGTAGATAAACCTTTGTAAGAGTCGATGTAGATTTGAGCTATTTTCTTCATGTATATTGGGGCGTTTATTTTATTCTATTCTATTTGTTCTGGTGGTATTGTATTCTGTATTTCAGCTTTTTTTATTTCTATTCCTCGTACAGCATTATAATATGCAGCTCTACTTAAGGGTTCATATTCTTGAGTCTCTCCTAGCATAACAATATCCTCACTTGCTGCTTTTCTAAAACTGTAGTTAGCTAAATTTCCAGTGCGCGTACATATAGCATGTACTTTAGTTACATATTCTGCAGTTGCCATTAAAGAAGGCATTGGGCCAAAAGGATTTCCCTTGAAGTCCATGTCTAATCCAGCAACTATTACTCTGATTCCAGAATTAGCAAGATCATTACAAACACTTACAATCTCATCATCAAAGAATTGAGCTTCATCTATACCTACGACATCACAGCCATCAGCTAGTAGTCTGATATGGGCTGCAGAAGGGACAGGTGTAGACCTTATTTCATTAGAGTCATGAGATACAACGAATTCATCGTGATATCTTGTATCAATAGCCGGTTTAAAAATTTCGACTTTTTGTTTAGCAAATTTGGCTCTTTTAAGTCTGCGAATTAGTTCTTCTGTCTTGCCAGAGAACATAGAACCACAGATTACTTCGATCCAACCAAATTGTTCTTTGTGATTAACGGGATTTTCGAGAAACATTTTGTAAATTTCAAGCTGAAACCAGCGGTTTTTTCTGTTATTTTTGTAATGAGCAAATTTATCAAAAAAAGCTCGTCAATTTACTAATGCAAAATAAAAGTTATGAAGAAAGTCTTAGAAGGAGAGTTGTTAAGTCTCGCTCATCGTGTATTACAATTGAAAGATAAGGAGATAGATAGTCTTTTTAAGGAAGCTAAAGAATTATACGAAAAGCTCTTAGTGCTGAAGTTTTATCAAGATCATCTAGATGAGGGAAGAATAAAAGACGTTTCTCCTGAGCAGTTAAATGACGCGTTAAAAGCTTTGGCGATTAGTAATCTTAATGAATCTAAGGTAGATGAAAATATACGTCATCAAATGCCTATTGATTTAATAGAGGAAGATTACCCAATAGTTGCTGAAGCGGAAAAGGAAGTTGTCAGCACATTAGACAGTCATTTGATCGCTGATAGTATAATCAAGATAAGTCCTGAGGTAGTAGAAGAAACTCCTGTAGTAACAAAGATTGTTACGTATGATGAACCTTTTATTACAGATGTGTATATTGACGAGAGTACAACTGCTGAAGACGATGCTCAACTCCATAATTACTTAGATCAACATGAAGCAATGCTGAAGCAGGTAGAAGAGCGTAATATAGATCTAATAAATAGAGTAGATTCTTCGGTAGAAACTGAAGAAGATTTGATGGATGATGTTGAGGTTACAGCTATTTATGAGGATAAGCGTGTTTCTGAGTTAGAAGGAGAAGATAATATTATTATTGACAGTGCATTAGTAGAAAAACCTGGAGTAGAGGAGCATTTGGTTATAACGGTTGAAGATAGTTTGAATGATAATCACTTTGTTGACTCAGACAATGTACATGTAGAAGTGGGAAGTCTTGAGAATACTTTAGAGGGTATTAATCAGCAGTTTGCATCAGCTAAAATTGATGAGCCTACACAAGACTTAGTTCAAGAACCATTTTCTAAGGTTATTGAAGAACGTACTAGTGTAGATGGACAAAAGAAATCAAGTGATGATCCTTTTTTTGGATTTGATTTTAGTGATGTAGAGTTTGTACGTGTTGAAAGTCTTGACGAAAATACGGTGAGTAAGTTTGATAATCAATTTGAAAGTATAGAAACTCAAAAAGACTTACCTAAAGCAGAAGAGAAGATTATTCAGCCTTTAGGAGATGTTTCGACTCAAAAAGTAGAGGTGACTGCCGCGCAAAGTACATTGTTTAATGTAGAGAGCACATCAGTACGCGAGCCTAAAATATTAAAGTCAAAATCGTTAAACGACATTTATAATACTACTATAGTAGTAGGACTTAATGATAGAATTGCTTTTGAAAGACATTTGTTTAATGGAAGTGCAGAGGATTTTAATAGAGTGTTGTCTCAATTAAATACAGTAAGTTCTTTTGATGAAGCGAATAGCTTAATTGAACATTTAGTAAAACCAGAATACAATAACTGGGATGGTAAAGAAGAATATGCAGAACGTTTTATGGCGTTAGTAGAAAAACGCTTTATATAATTATGGGGAAACTTTATTTGGTACCTACGCCAATTGGAAATCTTGAAGATATGACTTATCGTGCAATCAAAGTATTGCAAGAGGTAGATTATATTTTAGCAGAAGATACACGTAATAGTGGTAAATTATTAAAACACTTTGAAATAACTACTCCAATGTTTAGTCATCACATGCATAATGAGCATAAGACAGTAGAGGGATTAGTTAAGAGAATGCAGGCTGGAGAAACCTTTGCACTTATCTCAGATGCTGGAACACCTGCGATTTCAGATCCTGGATTTTTATTGACACGTGCATGCGTAGAACAGGGAGTAGATGTTGAATGTCTACCTGGCGCAACAGCATTTGTACCAGCTTTAGTGAATAGCGGTTTGCCTAATGATAAGTTTGTTTTTGAGGGCTTTTTACCTGATAAGAAAGGAAAACAAACGAGATACTTAATACTTGCAGAAGAGACAAGAACAATGATTCTATATGTCTCTCCACATAAATTAGTTAAGACACTCGTAGAGTTTAAAGAATATTTCGGTGAAGATAGACAGGTTTCTGTATCAAGAGAGTTGTCAAAATTACATGAAGAAACAGTGAGAGGAACAGTAACAGAGGTACATGCCCATTTCGAAGCAAAGCCACCTAAAGGGGAGATTGTAGTGATTGTAGCAGGAAAAAGTAAATAGAAGATAGATTATTGCTTTATATAGTAGACTATTATAATATAGAATAATGCCCATAGATATTGCTATGGGCATTTTTTTATCAAAAGCTCTACGGGGATATAGATTGGTTAGATTATATGTCTTCAACACTATCTCTAGATTGCTTTAATATTTCTCCAAGAAAGAGAACTTGTAGAGAGGTATTGTTGAGGAGATGTTAAGGAAGTGTTGAAGAAATTAATTGTACTGTAAATGTTGGATATTTATATTCAGTAAAGAGATTGTCTAATATAGATTCTTAGATAATACTGATAAACAGTTTAAGTCTAATAGATCTATGGTGTGGGGTATAAGTTTAGTGCTAGGTTCATTTTTTACAGCTTCTTTAACAAGTGAACATTGAATTTTTTTTGATACATTTGGTAAAAACAGAACATTATGTCACATAAAGTAACTACAAGTTGGATAGAAAATATGCAGTTCGAATCTACTAATCCTAGTGGAGGAACGATTAGAATAGATGCAGGACCTGAGAATGGAGGAGATAATATGGGACTTAGACCAAAAGCTCTTATGTTATCAGCACTTGCAGGATGTTCTGGACTAGATATTGCGCATTTAATAAAAAAGATGAGATTAGAAGTTTCTGATTTTAAAATAGAAACGGAAGGGGTGCTTACAGATACTGATCCAGCTACTTATCATACTGTTATAGTAGATTACCACTTTACAGGTGCTAACTTAGAGGAAGATAAATTAAAGAGAGCTGTTGATTTATCTATTGAGAAGTATTGTGGAGTAATGGATATGTTTAGAGAATTTTCGGAAGTTAAAACTAATATTTATTATCATAAAGAGTAATTAATGCGCTGGTATTTAAAAGAAGATCCAGACGAAAACATAGTTGCTCATTTACAAGAGGTTTTAGGTGTTAATGCCATTATTGCTAGGTTATTGGCACAGAGAGGTATTACTAACTACGAGGATGCTAAAAAGTTTTTTAGACCTTCTCTTTTAGATTTGCACAACCCCTTTCTGATGGCAGATATGGATAAGGCTGTTCACCGTATCATCATAGCTAAAGATACTTGCGAGTCAGTATTGGTTTTTGGTGATTATGATGTCGATGGTACTACTTCAGTAGCATTGATGTCTTCCTATTTACATGAGCTTGGTATTCATACACATTCTTATATTCCAGATCGTTATAATGAAGGTTACGGTATCTCTTTTCAAGGAATAGATTATGCCAAAGAGAATGGTATTAAGCTTATTATTGCTTTAGATTGTGGAATTAAATCAATAGAACACGTTGAGTATGCTAAGCATCATGGAGTTGACTTTATCATCTGCGATCACCATCTCCCAGGAGATATTATACCAGCTGCAATAGCTGTATTAGATCCTAAGCGCTCTGATTGTTTATATCCATATAAAGAACTATGTGGCTGTGGAGTTGGCTTTAAGTTGATTCAAGGTATTAATCAACACTTGAATAAGCCATTTGATAATATACAGTCATATTTAGATTTGGTTGCCATCGCTATTGCAGGGGATGTTGTACCAGTCACAGGTGAGAATAGAATATTAGCCTTTTACGGTTTGATTGTTATGAATGCTTCTCCTCGCGAAGGTATAAAAGCGTTAATGAAACTATATAATTTATCTAATTATACTATGAATGACATAGTATTTAAATTAGCTCCAAAGATAAATGCTGCTGGGAGAATAGAGCATGGAAATTTTACAGTCCATTTATTGACAGTTTCTACTGAAAATGAAGCTAATGAAGCTGTCCAAAAAATTGTTGGTATTAATGAAGAGAGGAAGTCTCTTGACCAGGGTATTACTGAAGAGGCATTAAAACAGATTATAGAGACTAAACAGATCAATTCGAAAAGTACAATAGTTTATAGTTCCTCTTGGCATAAAGGAGTAATTGGAATCGTAGCATCTCGTCTTATTGACACCTATTATAGACCTACGATTGTATTTACAGATAGTGGAGAGTATTTAGCTGCTTCTGCTCGCTCAGTAAAGAATTTTGATGTATATCAGGCATTGGAGGCATGTTCAGAATATATTGTACAGTTCGGTGGACATATGTATGCAGCAGGTCTAACAATCAAGAAAGAAAATCTAAAACCTTTTATTCAAAAGTTTGAAGAAGTCGTTACTAATACTATTGAAGAGACGGATTTAATACCAGAAATAGAGATTGATGCTAAGCTTAATTTTTCAGATATAACAGATCAGTTTATTCGTATTTTAAAACAATTTGAGCCATTTGGTCCCAATAATCCTAATCCTCTCTTTTTAAGTAAAAGTGTTTTTGATACAGGTTACGCTAAATTAGCTGGATTGAAAGGCGAACATCTTAAGGCCTCTTTTAAACAGAGAGGGGTTAGTGGTTTTAAGTTTAATGCTATTGGTTTTAATTTTGGTACGACTTATTATGAAAGGATTAAAGAAAAAGATCTTTTTGACATAATTTACGCTATAGAAGAGAATAACTGGAGAAATAAAAGGACTATTCAATTGCAAATAAAAGACATGCAATTGTCATGGTAATTGAATAAAGTGTTATTTTTATCAAATATAAAGCTATTTAACAATCTTAATTTTATAAAAATGAAAATCGCAGTAGTAGGCGCTACCGGTATGGTAGGTGAGATCATGCTAAAAGTATTAGCGGAGAGAAATTTTCCTGTAACAGAATTAATTCCTGTAGCTTCAGCGAAGTCTGTAGGTAAGGAAGTGGAGTTTAAAGGTAAGAAGTATACTATAAAGTCCATGGAAGAAGCTGTTATGATGAAGCCACATATTGCTTTGTTTTCTGCAGGAGGAAGTATTTCTCTAGATTGCGCACCTAAATTTGCAGAGGTTGGAACCACAGTTATTGACAATTCTTCAGCTTGGAGAATGGATCCAACTAAAAAATTAATTGTCCCTGAAATAAATGCTGATTCTCTAACTAAAGACGATAAAATCATTGCTAACCCCAATTGTTCAACGATACAGTTAGTGATGGCATTATCTCCTTTACATAAAAAATATGGGATAAAGAGAGTAGTTGTTTCTACTTATCAATCTATTACAGGTACAGGCGTTAAAGCAGTACAACAGTTAGAAAATGAGTATGAGGGAATAAAAGGTGATATGGCTTATAATTATCCGATTCACCGCAATGCTATTCCTCATTGTGACGTATTTGAGGATAATGGTTACACTAAGGAAGAAATGAAGTTAGTGAAAGAGACTAAGAAAATTCTTAGAGACGATACTGTATTAGTAACTGCTACGGCTGTAAGAATTCCTGTAGTAGGAGGGCATAGTGAGGCTGTGAATATTGAATTTATGAATGATTTTGATCTGGCTGAGGTACGTCGTGTACTACACGATACTCCTGGAGTAGTAGTACAAGATAATAATGATACAAATACGTACCCTATGCCATTGTATGCACAAGGAAAAGACGATGTGTTTGTCGGTCGTATTAGAAGAGATGAGAGTCAAAAGAATACTTTAAATATGTGGATTGTTGCTGATAATCTGCGCAAAGGAGCTGCTACAAATACAGTACAAATTGCCGAATATTTAATTGAAAATAAGCTAGTTTAGTACTAAATATTAGTTTAAAAAAAGCATTAGATAGTATATCTAATGCTTTTTTTGCGTATAATGTGTGAGATTAGTTCATAATGTAGTATTTTTAGGAATATTATGTTTTATTTTTTAACACAAGTGTTAATAACAACTGTATAAGTTGTGAATATTTGGCTTTGTTAGTGTTTTTAATTAGTGACATAATGTTGTAAATTTGAATTATAATTCTCAAAACAAGATTTTATGAGTAAAGTGCTTTTAGTGGATGATCACCCCCTTATTGTAGAGGGCTATGTATTAGCTCTTTCAAAAGAGAAACTTCAATTGGGGAGTTTAGAATTCGAAAAGTCGTTTGACTGTTGTAATGCTAAGGAAATTATTGATCAAACTGTTCAAGATTCTGAACAATTTGATCTTGCTATTATTGACTTTTCACTTCCAAACAAAGAGAACTCCTTATTAAAAGATGGTGGTGATATCGTGGGCTATATTAAAAAGTTAATGCCTAATTGTAGAACTATTATTTTAACAGGCCACACAGAGGTTATTACTATTTATAATATAGTCAAAAATATAAGACCAGATGGATTGGTAAGTAAGCATGAGATAACTCCTGATAATTTATTAGATATTGTAAAGCGTGTGTTGAATGGTGAGCGTTATCAGAGTGATATAGTGAAGCATTGCCTCAATGAAATCGTTAGGAAAGAAGTTATGTATGATGATTATAATAGAGAGATCTTAGTTCTGTTATCTAAAGGTTATAAACTACAAGAGTTAGAGAATCATATTCCACTTTCTAATCCAGCCATAAAGAAAAGATTGGCTAAAATGAAGCATGTATTTGGCGTTTCAGATACGGCAAATTTAATTCAATTAGTACTTAAAGAAGGATTTGTATAAAGTCAATCAAAAGCATCATTTTTAGTTAATGATGCTTTTTTTTATTTTCAGAATATTGATTTAGGGTGTTGTTTTCCTAGAAGTACTGTAACATTCAGCGCGATATTAGTATTATCTATATTGTTTCTAATTATGATAATTGTCATTTTTTAACTTGTTGATGGTTAGTACTTTTAATGTTTCAAAAGAAGTGTTATAAATATGAAAATAGAACAAATATATACAGGATGTATAGCTCATGCAGCTTATTATGTAGAGAGTAATGGTGAGGTAGCGATATTCGATCCATTAAGAGATGTAGAACCATATTTAGAAAGAGCTAATAGCGATCATGCTGTAGTGAAGTATGTTTTTGAGACACACTTTCATGCTGACTTTGTAAGTGGTCACCTTGACTTAATGCAAAAAACTGGGGCAAAGATTGTTTTCGGACCTACAGCTACACCTAGTTATGACGCTATTATCGCTGTAGATAATCAGATTTTTAAGTTGGGTGATATTGAGATTAAAGTATTACACACTCCAGGTCATACTATGGAGAGCAGTACTTATCTTATTATAGATGAAAATGGAAAAGAACACGCTATAATTAGCGGAGACACTCTATTTATCGGTGATGTCGGACGTCCTGATTTAGTACAGTTAGTTAATTCGGCTGTAACGGAAGAGATTCTAGCCAGACATTTATACCAATCGCTTCGTTCTAAGGTAATGGTATTGCCTGATGATGTAATTGTTTATCCTAATCATGGCGCAGGGTCAGCTTGTGGGAAGAATATGAGTAAGGAAACAGTGGATACCCTAGGTAACCAGAAAAAAACAAACTATGCACTTCGAGCGGATATGACAGAAGATGAGTTTGTAGTTGAATTACTAACAGGACTAGCAACTCCTCCTCAGTATTTTCCTAAAAATGTATTGATGAACATTACAGGATATGAGCATTTAGACACTATTTTAGAGCGTGGTAATAAGCCTTTGTCTGTAAGTGAGTTAACAGAGTTAATGAAGAGGGATGAGGTTATTATCTTAGATACACGCAATCCTCAGTCATTCTCAGAAGGATTTGTTCCTAGAAGTTTAAATATTGGATTAAATGGACAATTTGCTGTATGGGTGGGTGAGTTGATTAAAGATATTAAAGCTCCCATTGTATTGATTACTGAAAAAGGCAAGGAAGAGGAGAGTATGATTCGTTTGTCTAGAGTAGGATATGACAATACTATCGGGTATTTAGATGGAGGTTTTGAAGCTTGGAAATCTTCAGGAGAAGAAGTGCAAACTATCAAACGTATTACACCTGCTGAGATGGATAAGTTATATTCTGAAGGTAAAGGGATATTATTAGATGTACGCAAGATCAACGAGTTTAAATCAGAACATCTAGAGGATTCGAAAAGTTTACCACTTAATGCATTAGAAGATAAAATAGATACATTGTCTAAAGATGTTAAGTACATTATCTACTGTGCTGGAGGGTATAGAAGTATGATGGCGGCATCTATATTTTATAAATATGGATTTACTAATCTAGTAGATGTAATAGGAGGATATAATGCTATCAGTAAAGAGAGTGCATTAGACCATACAGACTTTGTCTGTCCTACCTCTATGCTTTAGTAGAAACATCAGATAAATAGGTTATAACTTTTTCAGTTCTAGTTTCATTATTTTTAGTTTTTTGGTTAGTTATATTGTTACGAAAATGTGGTTAAGCGCAGCGAGACTGCGCAACTAGGAGACTAGAATTGGAAAGTTTTTTATAAAAATAAGAGTTACTTGTGTGAAAACAGAGTAGGTATTAATAGCTTTGTTAAACACAATAGAAGTAATATGGCAAAAATAGTTGGATTAGTAGGTGTTGGTCTTATCGGTGGATCTATTGTATTAGATTTGAAAGAGAAAGGCTTCGCTACTAAAGTATTGGTATCAGATCTATCTGAACGCAATGCAAATAAAGCATTAGAGTTGCGTATCGCAGATGAGATAACTGACTTAGATGTATTAATAGAAAGATCAGATATAATAATTATAGCGACTCCAGTGAATGCGAGCGTGAAGTTAGTGTCGTATGTATTAGATAGAGTTAGTGAAGGACAGTATGTGATGGATGTAGGATCTACTAAGTCATTATTGGATAAAGAGGTAGACGGACATCCTCGTAGAGATCAGTTTGTGGCAACACATCCGATGACAGGTACCGAATTTAGTGGACCTGAGGCAGCTTTTAGGGGCTTGTTTAAAGATAGGGTAGCCATTATATGTAACCCTGAAAAATCTAATCCTAAAGCACTGAATGCGATATCTGAATTATATTATCACTTAGAGACACGCATGATATTAATGGATTCTAATTCACATGATGAGCATGTCGGTTATGTATCCCATTTATCACATGCGATTTCTTATGCATTGGCTGTAGCAGTATTGGATAAAGAGAAGGATGATACAGCTATCTTTAACTTGGCGGCTGGGGGATTTGCTTCTACTGTTAGGTTAGCAAAGAGTTCCGTAGATATGTGGTTGCCTATTTTTGAACAAAATGCAGAACATATTTTACCTATTTTAGATACTTATTTAGATAAGTTGACTGAGTTTAAGACTTATTTAGAACAAGGAGATACAAAGAATCTTGCGGGCTTTATTGCTGAAGCCAATCGCATAAAAGACAAATTAAAAAAATAAAGATATAAATGTTAGATAAAACAATGTTTTTGAGTACATTGTTTGTTTAAAACAGATATAAATTATGATAACACATATAGTAATGTGGAGGCTGAAAGATGAAAATAAAGAAGCCAACAAGTTAGAAATGAAAAGACTTTTAGAAGATCTTAAAGGAAAAGTAGATGCATTAGAGTCTATTGCTGTGTCATTTAACGATGCTCAAGCAGATCCTAAAAACTTTGAGGTGATCTTACATACAACGTTTAAAGATTTTGATCAGTTAGATGCTTATGCTAAACACCCAGAACACTTAAAAGTAGTTGACTTTATTAAATCAGTAGTAACAGAGCGCGTAGCGATTGATTACTAATCTGATGAATTCAATAAGATAGTTATTTAGTTATCAATTTTAGTTTAAAAGCAGTTTGTAGTAGTAGCAAACTGCTTTTTTTTGCCTTTTTTTAAACGTTTAGGATACCATCATTATAATTAGTTTATATGTTGATCAGATTATTATATCTTTTTTAGTTACTGATAATTAATAATTTATGATTATTTTTATGTTAATTAGAGGGTGGTGACCTCTCCTAAGTGTTAATTAAAAGCTATAATTATGAAGAAAATTGCATTGTCGTTACTGTGTATGATGTTACCTGTATGGAGGTCTATGCAGATGATAGTATGACAAAACGTGTAACCTACTATACAAGTGGTCAAGTAGAGCAGGAGCGCAACTTTAAACAAGGGAAAGAAGATGGTGTGTCTAAGGCTTTTACAAATGAAGGGAAGATGAAATACGAGAAGACTTTCGTCAATGGGAAGCAGATCGGTAAAGAGGTATCTCTGATATCGTCTAATAATGGTGATTACCTAATAACATGTAGCTATAATGACAAGGGAAATAAGGATGGAGATTATACTGAAGAATGGGCTGATTCTAAGAAACCAAAAGTAAAAGGCAAATATGTAAACGGGCAGAAAGACGGCAAGTGGACTCAATGGACTTCTAGAGGTGAAGTGAGAAAAGAAGAGACGTTTAAGAATGGAGCAGTAGTGAATTAGATTATGGATTTAAGAGTGTATATATCCCTGTTGATAGGATTGGTCTTGGTATGTAGTAGTTGTAAGAAGGGTAGTTCAAGGGATGAAATTAGAAGTTATTTTGATAGTATTAATGAAGCTAAGAAAGAGTTCTTTAGTCATACGATAACTATGGATACTACCACTATAGGAGAGAGATTACGTCTTCGATTACCAACTACTCCTGTTTTCATAAATGGTGTCGAGAAGCAGATACCATTTATGTATTCATGTGATATATGGGAACAAGATGAGAATAGAGCTATGCATTTAAGTGTAGGTGATTTAAGTATAACTGATAGTGAACTAAATATTCAATTCAATCATATATTCTCAATTAAAGAGGAAAGCAATATGAGGGCTGGAGATTTGTTTTTTATTCGTAGTAAAGACCCTCAAGCCATAACTGTAGATGATTTACTAGAAGGTATTGAATACCAAGTATTATATTTTGATAAAGAATGTGTTATTTACCAACAAGGCGAAAATATATATGCACAATTTTTTAAGTATTTTGCTACCGAAGGTGTTTATGCTGTGTTTTATACAGATACATTCTTTAAACTGAGAGGTGAGTACTTACCTGTTAAGCTTGATTTCATCATAGATGACCTAAGGATAGTTAAGGCTTTTTTTAGTCAGAATAAGTTAACTTCTTTTAAAACATGGGACGACTATATGAAAAGTTTTAGTCCGAGTATGTTACAGGCAGTTGAAAAACAAAGACAGTATGTATCTAAGGTGGTGTCTGATATTGTAGATGGAAAAGTGGTAATCAGTGGGCAACAGTATATCTCAATACCTTTAGCAATGGATACTAATAAGGTTTGGGATAGGTTACATAAACAAGCTGTAAATAAAGAGTTTATTTTTGATAGCAATAACTACAAGTTTGATTTTAAGGAAGTAGATTATTGGTACAATAGACAAAATAATATCTCAGTAATTTATAAAGATCACAATACTATTATTTTTAAGTATAAAACATTAAGTCATTCTACCTATAGCTATATTAAGAAAATAACACTAGGAGGTAAGGACTTTCTTTTAGTTGATTATAAGTTTATAGAAAATCCAGAACTATGGAAAACAGAAGCAATGATGATGTATAATCTTCGTATGCTAGAAAGTCTTCCTGAACTTAAATAACGAGATAAAATTAAAGCTCTTAGATATCCTCTAAGAGCTTTTGTTATTTTTATTCTTCCATTTCTCCACAGAGTGGAGTTTCGAAGGTGGTTTTAAAGTCTGTAATGTCTTTTTGCTTAAGCATAAACATTAGTTTAGTAATAGCCGCTTCTGTAGTAATATCTTTACCAGAGATTACGCCTATTTCCTTAAGTTCAGTACTCGTCTCATATTTACCCATGTGCACACTTCCACTAGAGCATTGAGTAACGTTGATTACTTTTAGTCCATTCTTAATGGCATCAGCTAGAGTAGTAAGGAACCATGACTCAGTAGGTGCATTCCCTGCTCCATAAGTTTCAAGTACGATACCCTCTAGGCCCTTAATATTAAGGATAGCTTCTAGTACATTTTTTTGAATACCAGGGAACATCTTTAGAATCATCACATTAGTAGACATTTCTTTATGTACTGTAAATGGTAACTCAGTTGTACTATAGTTTAGCAAATGTTTGTTTATACGCAAGTTAACTCCTGACTCCGCTAGGTGAGCGATGTTAGGGGAAGTAAACGCATTAAATAACTCAGCACTTACTTTAGAAGTTCTATTTCCTCTATATAGTTTGTACTCAAAGTATAGACATACCTCTTGTATTACAGGTACATTGTTTTCCTGTACAGCAGCCACTTGAATAGCAGTGATTAGATTTTCCTTTGCATCTGTTCGCAAGTCGCCTATAGGTAGCTGTGAACCTGTAAGAATAACAGGTTTGCGCAAGTTTTGAAGCATAAAGCTTAAGGCTGAAGCAGAATAAGACATCGTATCAGAACCGTGTAATATCACAAACCCATCAAACTTATCATAATTCTCCTCTATCACTGTAGCCATTTGTCCCCATAACTCAGGTCTCATATCAGAAGAGTCTATAGGGGTCTCGAATGAGTATGTCTCTATCGAGCAATCTAGCATATGTAACTCAGGTATGCGTTCTACTAATTGATCAAAGTTAAAAGCGCGCAAAGCACCCGTTTTGAAGTCTTTAACCATACCGATGGTACCACCAGTATAGATTAAAAGAATAGTAGGTTTATTGTTCATTGTTTTGTTTTAATTTGTTGACAACAGGGTTAGCATACATAGCTAAGAAACCATCTACTACTATCTTATTCTCTTTATCTACACGTAACTCAAGGCGTCTTTCGAATAGTTGCCTCTCTTTTTCGGTGTATTTATCTGCAAATTTATTTGTACCATATACGATATCATATGCAATATAATTCGTAGGCCACAAGTGGTAGTTAGCGATGATAGATTTGTCTATTTCCGTAGCTACAGCCTGCATTTGTTTATTTGTTTTATCTTCTGTTTGTTTTATATACTCAAGTTCTGTATCAAGTACTTTACCTACAGCGATGTGTATGCCTCTTTTTTGACCGATGATACCACTGTATAAGTTGATAAAATCTTCGTTTTTATCTTTGATATAAACTTCGTCATTTGCCTTCGCTAGTAATTGAGGCATTTTAAGAGCATCAGTAGGATCATACTCATAAGAAATAGATACAGGTACAATCTTTACTTTCTTAAAGTAATCCATAAGATTAAACTCATCAGATGCCATTCCGATCATCTTAAGAACCCCTTGGTGAGTTGCATCATTTCCATCTTTAGTACGACCTTCTCTCTGTGCTATCCATACAGATCTGTTTTCTTTAGTAAGTAAATACTGTATGTATTCAGACATCAGTTTAGAACTTTCTAATAATTCTCTAGGTGGTAATCCACGTTTAACTAAGAAGTTTCTGTTTACTTTAGCTAGAGCTAGTAAGAATGATTTTTGTACTAGGTTATCTCCGACTGCAGAAGCCGTCATGACTAGACCATTATCTTTAAGGGCAACATTCAAAAGAGAAGTGTCCATGAGAATATCTCGGTGATTAGAGACATATAGATAAGCTGTGTCTTTATCTAATTTGTCAAATCCAGAAGTGGTTAGGCCATTTGAGCTTTTCTCTAAGATTTTTTGAATTGAATAGTAAGCAAAATCATCTTGAAATTGCTGAATTGATTTAACCTCTCTTAGAGAAGTCATCCATTCTTCTTCTGTTTTGTTAGGAAAAGTATAAGCCATTAGCGCTTTTATCATAGGGTGCTTAGAAATCTGGTATAAGACTTCATTTACCTCGTGATCGTGGTAGTGGCGTATAGAATCAAACTTAGACATTAGTGTAATGTGTTATTATGAACAAGTTAATGTTGTTTCTTATGTTATATTCCAAACACAGCTATTGAATTTGCTGTAGTTTGTCTTGCTATTTCTTCCAAAGGAAGTGCGTAAATATCGGCTAATTTTTCTGCAATATTTACAATATATGTGCTTTCATTTCTTTTACCTCTAAAAGGAACAGGTGCAAGGTACGGAGAATCAGTCTCTAATACGATATGCTCTAATGCTATTTTGTTTAAAAATTGGTCTATTTTACCATTTTTAAAGGTAGCAACTCCTCCTATACCTAGCTTTAAGTTATATGAAATTGCTTTTAAAGCTTGTTCTTCATTCCCTGAAAAGCAGTGGAAAATACCTCTTAGATCATCTCCTTTTTCTCTTTCTAGTACTTCGAACACTTCATCAAATGCATCTCTACAATGGATGTTAATAGGAAGTTTATGTTTCTTAGCCAACTGTATTTGATACTGAAAAGCTTCTTGTTGTATTGACAATGTACTTTTATCCCAGTATAGGTCTATTCCTATTTCTCCTACTGCATAATATCTTCTTCGTGTAAGTTCTGTTTCTACGAAGGCAAGTTCTTGCTTATAGCTGTCTAGTTTTACATCTGTTGGATGTAATCCCATCATAAGGAAAATATTGTCAGGAAATTCCTGTTCTAATTCGAACATTGCTTTTGCATAACTCGAATCTATAGCTGGTATAAAAAAACGTGTAACGCCACTAGATATTGCCCGATTTATTGTTTCTTTACGATCATCTGCAAAAGCATCTGAATATAAGTGTGTATGCGTATCAGTAAAAATCATTTTGAATAGTGTGTTTTTCTAAATTGCTAGATTAATGGTACAAAAGTACCTTTTAAAAAGAATTTAAACTACATTTGATTGATGGAAAACATGAAGGAAATATTAAAAAAGAAGAGATATAAGAAAATTAGGTTTAAAGTATCAAAAACAAATCACCTTTTTGTCTCTGCAAAGATAAATGGTGTGTCTGGAGATTTTATCATTGATACAGGAGCTTCTAATAGTTGTATTGACTTTAGTTATGTCGATTTTTTTAAGATTAGTCCTGAGCATTCTTCTACTAAAGCATCTGGTGCAGGTGCGAATGGGATGCACACTCAAGTAGCCTATCACAACGAATTACAAATGAGTCGCTGGTCTAGTATGTCATTTAATTTAGTAATACTAGATCTTACGCATGTCAATGTGGCCTTAGTAGAGTATAAGGTCAAAACTGTACATGGTATTATAGGCTCTGATGTGTTACTTAATGGAAATGCTATTATAGATTATAAAGAGCAAATTCTCTATCTACAATAAGTGATTATCGCTTAGACTTACTCCATTCTTCAGCTACTAGTTCTAGCTCTTTATACCAGTCTTCTCCATACTTGCGAATTAGCGGGGCTTTAAGGAATTTATATACAGGTACACTTAGCTCTTGACCTAATGTACATGCATCACTACAGATATGCCATTTATGATAGTTAACAGCAGAAAATGAAGAGAATTCTTTAATTCGAATAGGGTATAAGTGACAAGAGATTGGTTTTTTCCAATCAATTAATCCTTCATTATAAGCTTTCTCAATACCACAAAGTGCCATTTCGTTTTCATAGATTACATAAGCACATTCTCCTCCTTCTATTAATGGAGTTTCATATTCTTCATCATCACTATATATTGAGGTACCTTGTTCTTCGATAGCAGCAATACCTTCTGGACGTAAGAAGGGTTTTACTTTATCATATACAGATCTAAGTATTTCTACTTCACCGTCTTCCACAGGAGCACCTGCATCTCCATCAATACAGCACTCTCCTTTACAAGCTGATAGGTTACACACGAATTCTTTTTCAAGAACTTCTTCTGATACTATTGTTTTTCCTATTTGAAACATCTGAATATTATATATAATTGGGTGCAAAATTACGAATCTTTAATCAAATAATTTCTTTTGCTTTTAGTTTAACCTTTTAGAACTACTATTTAGTTTCAATATAAAACACTTGAAGCGAGTTAGTTGTTTATTTGATGACTCTAATTGTTAATTATAAATTTGTTTATAGTGTTAATGTTTTGATTCTAAATAAGCCTATTTACCTTGTTTAGAATTAAAGTATTGTAATTATAAGTCTGGGTTCCTTATAATATTTATCTGATAATGGAATTTAGTGGTTGATATTAGTGCTGTTAAAATAATTAGCATGTATGTTAAAGGATTGCCCTAGTGATGGTTTTTTTGTACTTTCGGGAGGTGAAATCAAATTCTTTATCATTAGAAATGAAAATATTTAGTTACATAATTATTGTATTTGCTGTAGCATTAGTCGTGTTAAACGCCACTAAATTAGACTTTAATAACCTTTTTCAAGGAGATAGTCTTATAGCATTGATTGGTATTGTGGCAGTGCTTTGTGCAGTGTGTATTATACTGATCTATCGTACGTCAAAAATGATAAACGATAAGACAAAATAAATCAGATGGAAGTATTTGATGTTCTTATTATTGGAGGGGGCGTTTCGGGAGTATCATGTGCGCAAGTACTTGGTAGTGCTGTAAAAAAGCCATTTGTAGCAGATAAGAAAGTAGGAATAATCATGCACCAAAAGGCTTCTATGCTCCAAGATGCAATTTTTTATAATGCTTATGGTATTAAACAGGGAACATTAGGGAGTGATTTGTTAGCTCAGTCTATAGAAGACTTGAATTATTATGATCATTTGACTCAAATCTTTGGAGTGAAAGTAACCTCTATTAATAGAACAAATGAATTGTATGAAGTACATACGAATAAAGAGATATTCACTACTAGATTAGTAGTCGTGGCTGTTAATTCTAGTCCTACTTTTGATATAGGAGGTTTGCTAGAATTCGTAGAGCCTCATAAAAAATCATTGGCTAGTAAGAATCGAATACAACTTAAGAATAATGATCATCTAGTAGTAGATGGAATTTATGTAGTAGGGACATTGGCTGGACATAGAAGTCAGTTAGCTATAGCTGCTGGTAGTGGAGCTGCAGTCGCTACAGATATTCTTACACTGTGGAATGATGGTATAGAGACGCATAGTCATGATAGTACACGAGTGAAATAGTTTACTTTAAGTGGGTAATATAAAAAGGTGCTTAAGTTTTTGTCTTAAGCACCTTTTTATATATATTAGTATACCAATCCCACATTATCTACCCATAGTCGGCTATCTGTATTACCGATGTACGCACCTCCATTACTAGAAGAGAACTGTACGATTAAGTGTGTGACTTCATCATCTGCTGTCCCCCATCCTTCTTCTTTGATTGGCACCATTTTACCTTTACTGTTTCTAGCGTAGTAGGCATTACTTCCACTTCTTAATGCCATGTGTGAAGCATAGTAACCCTGTTTAGAGATATCTCCATAGTTTACAGTTAAGCGATGCTTGTTTTGCCATGTTTTAATAGATTTGTCCATAAGTTCCCATCCTGTACCTATGCGTTTAGCATGTATGTTCCCATCTTTGTCTTCCCATCTTTTTTGGAGTAAAATCTGTACCTCTGCTTTATCTGTTCTCTTGGCATCGGTTCCGCTTCCCATACCATTTACATGCTTGGATTGACCACCAGTGATAACTTTGTAATCAAACTGGAGTGCTTTAGGTTTTTTGGTAAAAGCAATACCTGTTACTAATTTGCTTTGTGGATTTTTAGTATCTGTAATTGGTTCTAGCATTTCTCCTAAAAAGATAGTACCACTTGCTAATACATTGATGTTGATAACTCCTAATACTTTTACTTTTTCAATACGAGTTTCTAAACGAGCAGCATATCCATTGTCTCTTTTCTCTGGAAACACTGTTACGCTACCTTTGGTAATACCACTTACTGTAGCGAGTACAGACGAGGTAGCCCATGGAGATTTTTTGTTTTTATAAGGAGTGTTGTCTTTTAAAGTATCTTTTGTTTCTGTTATCTCATATAGATACTGTGTTTTACCACCGATCACGAAAGATTCTTTTATCTCGCGTACCATCCAATGATCCATATTACCTAAGCGAATGGATTCTATTTTTTCACTTTGAGCTGTTGCTGCGAAAGGCAAGGCAAGTAGTAGTAAAGTAAGTATGTTAAGTTTTGGCTTTGTTGTCATATTGTTGTTTTGTTAGTCTTTAATATTGTTCTTTTTAAGCATCTCGAAGTCTTCTTTCTTCAAGTTCATCTTTGTATATGGTACAGCTATATCATGGTCATTAAGATACATACGCGCTTCTACATTGAATGCTCTATTGACTAATGATAAGTCTTTCTCTAGATAAGCTGTGCGGATATGTGCTGCGTTGATCATAGTGTGAAATACTGCATTCGTAGCGATAGGCTTATTTTTATTATCGTAGATAGCCTTCATTCTCTTTTCATTGTTAGCTATATATTGATTAGAAAACCACATGATGAACGGTACTCTCAGCTGATAATAGGTAGGACTAGGTGAGGCATGTAAGAATCTATTTCTATTGTCATCGAACAGATCTTCACCGTGATCAGATGTATATAACATCGCTATTTCTGCATTAGTCTGCTCTAGTGCTTTAATCGTTTGTGATAAGAAATAATCTGTGTAAACAATGGTATTATCATAAGCATTTACCAGTTGTTGTTTCTCAGACTTTTTCACCCCACCTACATTGTCAGGAGTAAACTTTCTAAACTGTTCTGGATAGCGTTCCATATAATTAAAGTGCGAACCATAGGTGTGTAGAAGTATGAATAAATCTCCAGCACTTTGCTTTATTTCTTGTTGCATTAATGTTACAAGTTCCTCGTCATAGTGATTCTCAGTCATCCGTGTTTTACTATCTGTAGATCGTATCGTCTTATACACATCAGCTTCTTTAGTAAAGAATTCGATGAATGAAGAGTTCTCTGCTTGATTAGAAAGGCAGATTGTTTTGAATCCTGCTTCTTTAAAAGCGTGTACAATACCTTTTTTGCGATAGATAGAATTATAGTTTTCTGCTTCTGCATCTGAGAGTATCATAGATACACTCTTATGAGTCGTATTGGACTGAGTCAATGCATCTTTAAATACAACTAGATTCTCTTGATTTTTTAAGTTAGGATTAGTTTCTCTGTCATAGCCATATAAGGACCAGTTATCTGCTCTACTTGTTTCTCCTATGATTAGTACATATATTTGTCTCTCCTTACTTGGTATACTATCTCTATAAGCTTTAAAAGAGAAGTCTTTTGAAGTTTCGGGATAGCGTTTTATTTTGTCCCATTTGTTAACTGCGAAACCGAAGTTGTGTAATGCATTTATAGGATAAACATCTTGATTAAAAGCAAAGGTATTCGTATTCTTATTTGCACTAAAGAAAGACAAAACTAGTGATGCTATTAATAGCAATACAGCTGGTAACAATGTTTGTCTTCTAAAACTCCAATCTAAGTAATTCTTTTGTTTCCATTGACGAATAGCCAATATGATAGGTGGGATGTATAAAAAACATACGAATGCAATAGAAGGTAATAAGCTACCTAATAGTTCATTAATCTCAGAGGTATTTGTTGTAGCGACATTTAAGAACATATCGGCTGCAATAACATCTTCTCCAAATAGATAGAACAGTACAATCTGGAATGCGTGTAAGAACATTAGAGGGAAACACAACAATAGCCACGCTCCTGAATTCTTAAATGCAGAGAAAATAGTCATAAATAATCCTAATGGGAATAAGATTACAACTATTTTACCTAGTAGATCTACTGGTTGTGTAAAGGCGAAATAAAAGCTAGGTACCATATTCACTAGAATATAGAACCAAAATAATGCTATCGGATTAGTAATAATTTTGCTGAATAATCCCTTAGTCTGGATATTGTTTTCCATAGTTCTAATTAAAACGATTCATATATATTAAAGTAGAATCCGCTCTGCCCCTTACCAAATCCATAGTCAAGGCGTACATTCACCCTGTTTTTAAACTCCCATCTATATCCTATACCGTAGGTAGGTAATGTGTGCGACCAATCAAATTCTTTCATATTCTTGAATACATTTCCAGCCCCACCCCATACCGCTATACCATGGCGGTTATAGATTTTTTGTCTTAATTCTACTTGAGTGTTTAGCTGTTTTCTATCCCTATATTGACCCATAAAGTATCCTCTCATTTGCCTAGAACCACCTATCTTAGATAGCATAGTCCAAGGTACTTCACCATTGTTAAACTCCCCATTCAAATCAAAAGCAATCAATCCATCTTTCCATATCTCCTGATAAGCACGTGTAGTAAATTTAATATTTCCAAAATGCTTATTACTACCTAATGTCTTCGGGTAAAATGTTTGTTCATATTGCACAAATAATCCTTTACTAGGGTTCGGGATAAAGTCTCTACTGTCATAAGAAAGAATAAAACCTCCACCTACAGCAGTATTCTTGTTGTCAGTATTAGGTCTTATTTCGTCTGTCTGAAAATTTCTGCTCTGAATATTTTGTGCGGAGAATACTAATCCAACATAAGTATTAGGCAATACTTTTCTCAGTACATCAAATTTTAGACCTAGATGGTATTCATCATATTTAGTGTATTCTCCTAAATCTCCAGCTTCATATCCTATTCCGTAGAATTTACTAGGCATAAACTTAAAAGCCATGTCATAGTGAAAGCGATAATTATCATTTGGGAATATAGTAGTGTTTTCTACTCCAATAGAAAAGAATCCACTAGTAGTAAAGTTAGTATAAATAGCTACATCAGAAGGAGGTAAACTTAAATCTTCTTTATCTATTCTGTATAATCCTGAAGAGACGATGCCTAAGCCAAGCCTAGTGTCTACAGAGTAACTTGGTCCTCCTATAAAAGATAAGTCAAACTTGCTTTGTGATTTGTCTTTTTTAGCTTCTTCAAAGTAAGAAACTACACGGTCAAAGAATTTCTTTTTTGCTGCTGTACTATCCCGCGATTCTTCATTAGGTAAATCACCTGCACGTTCTTGAGCAAGTGTTATCTGGCTTGTTATCAAAAAGATAATGCTTAATATTGTTAGTGAGTAGTGTTTTATCATATTATGTTCTAAGGATGCAAATTTACATAATTTACGTCTTTAAGAGACTTGAACTACATTAATAAACAATGAGATTAAGCGTTTATTAACTAACTTTTAGAAAGTTTTACCTTTCCTTAAGCTTTACTTGTTGCTAACGACTAATAGTTGCGCGTAAACGATTAATAAAGAAAGTAGTAATATAAAGCTTATAATAAAATATTGAAGTGAAGAAATCCTAATATTGTGAAATTTCATCGCTTTTAGATACAGGATGATTGGGATAACGAGAGCTAAGATTACACCTGCTATAGCGGCATATCCTAAAGCAAGAATAAAACCTTCTGGATAAAATAATGCAAACATCAAAGGGGGTACAAATGTGCAGATAGTTGCTAGTGGTCTTATAGTGCTTTTTTTTCTATCTTTAAATAAATCTCGGTAGTAATCGAATAGACCGATACTCACTCCTAAGAATGAAGTACCTAAAGCTGTCGCAGCGAAGAAACTAAACAAGGTTTCTATAGATGTAGAATGAGATAATTCTCTAATGCTTAATAATAATCCTTTTACTTCAGAATGCTCGTTTAGAATTTGCATAAACACAGTCTGATCTAGGCTTCCTAAAATAACTATTTGCCAAATTAAATAGATAACTAAGGGAAGTAGACTGCCTAGTATAAATGCTTTTCTAAGCATCTTCTTATTTCCATCTAGATAATCTACTATACTAGGGATACTACCGTGAAAACCAAAAGAGGTAAATATAGCTGGGATAGACATAATCACTATTCCTTGTGATAACGGCATATGAAGTAGATTAGCCCACTTGATTAACGGGGTCATTAAAATCACTAATAGTACTAAGAAGACTACTTTAGCACCAAATAAGATACGTGTGAACCAATCTACCCATCTCGTTCCAATAATAACCACGGCGCTAAAGACTAGAGAGAAGGCTAACACAGTTAACCTGTCATCTATATTAGTGTCGAATAGTAGGTCAATATTGGTTTTAAGAATAGTACCTCCTCCAGACATATAAGCAGCAGTAAGCCCATAAATTAAAAACATAAGACTTAGACCAGCTATTCTATTGACTAATAATCCAGCATACTTTTTAGTCAATGTGTCAAACCCATCTTTAGAACTATTAAAATCGTAAATACGAACCATTAGTAATGCTGTATAACACATGGCAAACCAAATAACAAATAACAGTAGAGTGGCTCCTAAGAACCCTACTCCAGCTGAGGTAATAGGCATAGCTAACATCCCCCCTCCTATAGAAGAACCTGCTATAATCAATATACTTCCTAATAGTCTGCTATTCATTTGTCTGTTTTTAGAAGAACAAAGGTAACAAAAACACAATTGATTATTTGTGACATATATAACGAGGTGTAGAATTGTAGTAATATATAAAGGTCAAGAATATACCTCTTATACTTTTTAAACCCAGATTCCCGATAGACATAAAAACGAAAAGTAATTATATAAAATAGCTGTGAATTAGTGAGTAAAGCATATTATAGTATGGTTTAAGAACTAATGAAAGAGATATGAAGTAGAATTACTTTGTAGTATTTGGCTAGTAGTATCTGGGTTAAATCAAGGATAAAATACGATTAATAGTAGTTCAGTACTCACTCCATTATCAAAGAAAGTAAATAAGTGAACTCACTTCAGTTTTAGTGAGTTTTCATTATAATCTATGTGAAAGCAATTTGAGTTTTATTGTTTGAAAGAAGAAGAATGGCGGATGAATAAAAGGAGTACTCTTGGACAAAAGTCCGTTTTACCCAATTATAGTCCTATTATTCTCCAAGAATTGTCCAAGGATCACAAAGCAATGCCCGTATTTATTGGCTTGAAGCATGGTATTAGATATAGTGCATATTTTATGTTATTAGTATAAAGTACTGAATAATAGTGTTTTGTTGTAAAACTGATTAAAAAAAGATGTATAAAAAAATGCAGTTTGAGTTTGTTATCAAGTTTGTTTGAAGGATTTTGGAAGAAAAAGGAGTCTTTATAACTGTATTATTTCATTTTTAGGGGAATTTATGAATGGTAAACTAAAAAAAGTTTTCTAAAATTTGAAGTAGACAGGTAGTTGTATGATAGTGAAAGTTACCTTAAGTGGAAGTTTTAAGTCTTTTGTTTTATTTTGTATTCTATTTTAAACTTGTATTCTTATTTGATAATTAGTAGTAAAAGTGTTAGTTACTGTCATTGTTTGGTTATTAAAGAAAGTTTTGTAATGTGAACTAATCATTAAATTATTTTATCACTTTTGTCAATATCTTTAATTCTTGTCTATATTTGCAATATGCAAGCAAAGAAAAACATAGCGAGAATACTATTGGTGGTAGCCATTCTATTTACCATTGTTTTTCAGTTTGTACATAGTTATGAGCATATCTCTGCTTCTTTCGAATATGAGAAAGAACATAGCACACATGCTCACTTCACAGAAAAAAGAGGAGATCATACAAGGCAAGTTACTTTTGCGGAAGCACATAGTCAACTAGACAAGTGCTTTGTATGTGATACAATACTTAATCCAGCTATTAGTACTGATATTTTATCATTAGACTTTATGCCTTTTGATATAGTTAAAGGTGTACAGGACGTTGTGTCACTATCAGTTGTTCCTCTATCTCAAATATTCTTTTCGCTTAGGGCACCCCCTACATTGGCATAAACTATCGATAAAATCTTCTACATTATTCGTAGTGAGATAGATTATTTATGTGCAATTAAAATTTAGCGATTATATGAGAATTACTATTCTTGTACTTTCACTGATGACTTCTATTGGTACTTATGCACAGCAGTATGTTGTGAAAGCTAAAGTATCAGATGTTTATGGAGAAGCGTTAGTAGGGAGTAATATTTCTTTTGCAGGATTACAGTCTGGAACTGACCTGAAAGGACAATTTATATCTACACCTGTATCAGCAGGACAACACCGTTTATTAGTAGAATACTTAGGGTATGTATCTGTGGATACGTTACTTAATGTTAAGTCAGATCTGTATTTAGACTTGCATTTAAAGTCAGATAACACGCTACTAGATCAAGTAGTAGTGTCTACTCATGGCTTAAAAACTGTAGCTAACACAGAAGTAGTTACCAATAAAAAACTAGTAGAGAATTTCTCAGGATCATTTGCCAAGACTTTGACATCTGTGCCTGGAGTAAACGCTATGGAAATAGGAGCTGGAGCTTCTAAACCGATCATTCGCGGTCTTGGATTTAACCGTGTGGCAGTGGCTGAGAACGGAGCTAAACAAGAAGGACAACAATGGGGTGCTGATCACGGTCTAGAGATAGATGCATTTAGTACTGAGGAAGTTGAGGTGATTAAGGGGGTAGGTACTATCGAGTACGGTAGTGATGCTATCGGTGGCGTGATCAAGATCAATAACGAGAAAGTACCTGAAGTACACTCATTTAGTGGTAGTGCTACGATGTTTGGCAAGACTGTAAATGATTCTTATGGTGCTTCAGTACAAATAAAGGGTAGAGGAGAGAAGTTCTTCTATAAGTTTAAAGCTACGGGACAGGACGCTGGTGACTATCGTGTACCAGTATCTGAGATAGACTACCTAAATACAATTATCCCTATCTATGGGAATAGAATGAAGAATACGGCCTCTAAGAACTTTGCGTTATATGGGCAGATAGGCTATGTGGATGACAATTTTAAGAATATACTGAGTATTAGCAATGTGTATGATAAGAGTGGTTTTTTCCCTGGATCGCACGGGTTGCCTAATGTAGCAGCTGTAGCAGCTGATGGAAATCACCGCAATATAGAATATCCACGTCAAAATGTAAATCACTTTAAAGTAGTAAATACTACTACTTGGGATAGTTCACTGCAAGATAAGTGGACGTTTATGGTAGCGTATCAAAATAATAGAAGACAAGAGCACAGTCTGTTTCATTCTCACTTTGATGATCAGACTCCACCTATTTCAAATCCAAATCTTGAATTGCAATTTGTGTTAAACACAGTAGATGCTTCTGTAAAGTATGAACACCTGTTTGATAACAATCACAAGTTGACTTTAGGAGTTCAACAGAATTTTCAAAATAACATCATTGATGGATATGGTTTCTTATTGCCAAAGTATAATAAGCAGGGTACGGGAGTATTCGGGTTATATGAATACTTTGTAAATGATAAGCTAACAATAGAAGGAGGAGCTCGTTTTGATTATGCAAGTGTACATATTAAGCCTTTCTATGATCAGTTTCTTTTTGACTATTTAAAAGAGCAGGGATATGCTGATCAGTTAGCTAATAAATATGCACAGAGAAGTACAACTACTAATAGAGATTTTACAAGTGTCAATGGAATGATAGGAGCGAAGTACGCTCTTAATAATAAGTTTAATTTTGGAGCTACCGTGGGTACTAACTTTAGATTCCCCACTGCTATCGAGTTAGCATCTAATGGTGTACACCACGGAGCTTTTAGACATGAGAAAGGAAACCCTGATTTAGATCCAGAGAAAGGTATCGCATTTGACTTTAGAGCAGAGTTTAAGACAGAGACGTTTAACACTACTTTTAGTCCATATCTGTATTACTTCTCTAACTATATATATCTTAAACCATCAGGGAAGTTCTCTATATTACCGGATAGTGGGCAGATATACGAGTACACACAGTCAGAGGCTGTCATCGGTGGTTTTGAATGGAAAGTAGAGAAGCGTTTCTTCGAACGCTTAAATGTATCAGCGGTATTAGAGTATATCTATAATCAACAGGTATCGAATGGACAGAATGGGGCTTACCCACTGCCATTTACACCTCCGATGAATGTATTCGGAGAGGTGAGATATACTTTCGGAGATACTAATCTGTTTAAAGAGTCTGATATTTATTTTAATGGTAAATGGTATGCTAAACAAGAGCGTATCGCACAAGGAGAAGAAATTACACCTAGTAGCCAGAGTTTTGGTGCAGGGGTGTCATCTACAATGCAGTTAGGTAAAGTGAAAGCGCGTACAACGCTTTCTGTTACTAATATGTTCGATACGAAGATACTTAATCACACTAGTTTCTATAGACCGTTAGGCATACCTGAGCTAGGACGTTCAATACAATTAATGATCCAAGTACCTTTCTAATATGACAGATAAGAACATACGTGCTATAGTATGTTCATTATGGTGCACTTTATTTTTAGTACCATTACTGAACAATACTCTTCACTATGTCATCATTGATCATCATTTTGGAAATAAATCCAATGCATTAGAATTTGTTGATAGTAGTACTATTCACTATTGTGAGCAGTATCTGTGTAAACTCTCTTCATCTATAGAAAACCTAGTAGAACCTATAGACTTTTGGATAGAGAGATTATGTGATGTAATATTAGTCGAAGTAGTAGCCAGCTATAAAGAATGTCTATTTCCCTTTTATTGGTTAAGAGGTCCTCCTGCTAATTAGTACCCCCAATACTCATTTTGCAAGAGGAAGAAACAAAGACAAATTATTAAACAACTAGATTGTGGATGGTATTTAGTACAGCACAATCTAGTTTTACCTAAAATACGCAATAGATATATGAACCAAAAGTAATGATATAAGATAGGTAGGAATTAGTGATATCAACATACTATAGTAGGTTCTAAAACTAATGAAAGAGCTATGAAGTAGAATTGCTTTGCAGTATTTGACTAATGCGGATTGTGGGTTTAACACATTAAGAAAATGAAACAATTAAAATTTATATTAAGCATATCATTATTAAGTAGCGTATTGTTCACATCATGTTTAAAAAGTGATGGGGATATAGATACTGAAAAGCCAGTAATAAAACTTAATGCACCAGTAGAAGGTGCAAAATTAGAAGCAGGGAAAGACATTCATTTTGATATGGATTTATCAGATAATATCGCTTTAGGATCTTATGATATAGATATACATTCTGCTGAAGGACATTCGCATACTCATGGCGTAACTATTAAAGAGGTAGACCATGATCATGATCATGAGGAAGATCCAGAGAATGCACACCGCAAATCATTCAAGTATAAAAACAGTTGGGATGATATCTATGGACAGCGTAATGCACATATACATCACCATGAAATCGTAATAGATAAAGATGCTAAGAGAGGTGAATACCACTTTGTTGTAAAAGTATTAGATAAAGCGGGTAACCAAGCTATGGAATTTAGAACTGTGAATATTGTAAACCCTGGAGAGGGAGACCATGAACACAAACATTAATAATAGGAAATAATGTTAATTAATAGAGAGTAAGGGGATTCCTCCTTGCTCTTTGTTATTTAATAGATATATTTACTATCTTATTATTTAAAGTAAGAATAACTAACTTAACATTTATGAAAAAAACACTTATGACCTTACTCGTTGCTACGATCATTGTTTCTTGTAAACAAGGAACTACTGAGGAAGCAGTGGTAGACTTAAAATACCCTGAAACGAAGCAGGGTGATGTAAAAGACACTTACTTCGGTGTGGAAGTAGCTGACCCATATAGATGGTTAGAAGATGATAGATCTGAGGAAACTGCTGCTTGGGTAAAAGCTGAGAACCAAGTTACTTTTGATTATTTAGGGCAAATACCTTTTAGAGATGACCTAAAGAAACAAATGGAAGAAGCATGGAATTATGAGAAAATAGGAGCTCCTTTTAAAGAAGGTAAGTACACTTATTTCTTTAAGAATGACGGGTTGCAAAACCAATCTATCTTATATCGCAAAGATGCTGCAGGGAAAGAAGAAGTATTCTTAGATCCTAATACATTCTCTAAAGATGGTACTACTTCGTTAGGTAGTGTAGACTTCTCAGAAGATGGATCTAAAGTAGCTTATGCAATCTCAGAAGGGGGTAGTGACTGGAGAAAGGTTATTGTATTAGATGCGGAAACAAAGAAAGTAATAGGAGATACATTAGTAGATATAAAGTTTAGTGGTGTTTCTTGGTTTGGGAATGATGGATTCTATTATTCTAGTTATGATAAACCTACAGGAAGTGAGCTATCTGCTAAGACAGATCAACACAAGTTATATTACCACAAGTTAGGGACAGCTCAAAAAGAGGATACTCTTATCTTTGGTAAAGATCAAAAGAGACGTTATGTAGGAGGATCAGTAACTGCTGATAACAAATATTTAGTTATCACAGCAGCTAACTCTACGTATGGAAATGAACTTTACTTAAAAGATCTTTCAGTAGCGAACAGCCCTATCGTGATGTTAGTTAATAACTTCGATAGCAGTAATGGTATATTAGATAGTAAAGACGGTAAGTTATTTATTGCTACTGATTATAAAGCACCTAATATGAAGGTGGTTACAGCAGACGTTAAGAATGCTGCACAGGCGAATTGGGTTGATTTTATTCCTGAGACAAAAGATGTATTAACGCCTTCTACAGGTGCAGGATATATCTATGCTAATTACTTAAAGGATGCGGTAGCTTATGTAGAGCAGTATGATTACACTGGTAAGAAAGTAAGAGTAGTTGAACTACCAGGTATTGGTACAGTGAGTGGTTTTGGAGGAAAGAAAGAGGATACTACTATTTACTATTCTTTCACTAACTATATTACAGCAGGTAGTATCTATGCATTCAATCCAGTAGATGGAACGTCTAAAGTATATGAACAACCTAAGGTGAAGTTTGACTCGTCTAAGTATGAGTCTAAACAAGTATTCTATACTTCTAAAGATGGAACTAAAGTACCAATGATTATCACACATAAAAAAGGCCTTAAGTTAGATGGTAAGAATCCTACTATGCTTTATGCTTACGGAGGGTTTAATATTAGCTTGACTCCTTCATTTAGTATTGCTAATGCTATTTGGTTAGAGAATGGTGGTGTATATGCTGTGCCTAACCTTAGAGGTGGTGGAGAGTATGGTAAAGAATGGCACGTAGCAGGTACTCAATTACAAAAACAAAATGTATTTGATGACTTTATCGCAGCAGGTCAGTATTTAATTGATAATAAATATACTTCATCTGATTTCTTAGCTATTAAAGGAGGCTCTAATGGTGGTTTATTAGTAGGTGCGACAATGACTCAACGTCCTGATCTTATGAAAGTAGCTTTACCAGCAGTAGGAGTATTAGATATGCTTCGTTACCATACTTTTACAGCTGGAGCTGGATGGGCGTATGACTATGGTACTTCAGAAGATAGTAAAGAGATGTTCGAGTACTTAAAAGGATATTCACCATTACACAATGTAAAAGCTGTAGCATATCCTGCTACGATGGTTACTACAGGTGATCATGATGATAGAGTAGTACCAGCTCACAGCTTTAAATTTGCTGCTGAGTTACAAGCTAAAAATACAGGTAAGAACCCTATGCTTATCCGTATCGAAACAAATGCTGGACATGGTGCAGGTAAATCTATCGCTCAACAAATTCAAGAGCATGTAGACTTACAAGCGTTCACATTATACAATATGGGAATCAAGAAATTAAAATAAGAATAGCTTATTCTAGATAGTAAAAAAGGCGAGTCAATGAGTTGGCTCGCCTTTTTGTATTTATTAGTTTTTGGTATTATTCGTATTTATAATCTTTGACACCTGCGTTTATCTCTGCATCTATAAAGTTTTGTTCTGGTGGAATAGGACATGAGAATTTTGGGTTATACACACAGTAAGGGTTATAAGCTAGATTAAAGTTAATCGTTATACTATCTCCATCAGGTATTTGTAGATCTAAATATCTACCACCACCATACGAAGTAACTCCTGATGTCAAATCTGTGAAGGGTAGGAACAAATGATTTACATATTCTTCTTTCTCTCTAACAGTCAAATCTTGAAACACATCGACTTTATACTCTTTATCTTTTAAGGAGAAAGTTATTACGCCGTATTTTATATAAGTTGGTCTTCTTGCAGTTGTAGTAGGCATCTCAAAAGGTTTTTCGTTAGGTGTACGTTCTAATTTACCTTGTATGACGAAATCGTTACTTATAGGGAAAAAATCTAGACCTTTAAACTTCTTAATTGCATCTTTAGGAAGTGGTGAACTCTCCATATCGCTAAATTCTTTATTAAGATTTTTTTGAAATACTACAGCTTTTTCTGCTTCATTAGCTGGTGTATTATTACAGCTTATACCTAAAAAAGCAATGAATGCAAGGGCAATAAGTTTCTTCATGTCTTATAATTTGTTTAATAGGTATAAAATAAAAGACTTGCCATCACAATGGCAAGTCTTTTATCATTTTATTATGGTAATGTGTTATTATCCTAAGTGAGCACGTAGCATCCATGCTGTTTTCTCGTGTGCTTCCATCAACCCAATTAAAAAGTCAGCTGTACTTTTGTCATTAGACTCTTCGATAGCATCGATGTTCTCTCTAATAAAACTAACAATGATTTCATAATCTATTAATAATTCACTAATCCAAGACTTACTATCTGTATTAGTAGTAGATCTCTCTTCGGTTAGATGAGTAAGTTTTAAGTAATCTTTTAGAGAAGATGGAGCATAGTGTCCTAATGTTTTGATACGCTCAGCTATGGCATCTACATTTACTGCTAATTCAGTATATAGCTCTTCAAAATACACATGTTTAGAATGAAAGTCAACTCCTGTTACATTATAATGAGCGTTTCTAACTTTTGTATATAAGATAAATTCATCTGCCAATAATTGAGATAATACTCCTGCATTGAATTGTCTAGCTTTGTCTGTAAGTCCAATATTTGTTTTCATAGTTCTATTTTTTTTGATACTTAATTAGTTTTTATTACAATGTAAATTTACTAAGTATCTGTGTGAATTATATTGATAAACAATTGTTTGTGTTTATGTGACTATTGAAAACTATTATTGACTTGGGATGATTAATTGGTTAAAATGTATAAAAAAAGGAGTTCCTAAGAACTCCTTTTACATACCATTTTGATATTATTTTTTTATTATATCAGATATAGCTTCAGCTTTACCTTTTACTTCAGCCGCTTTTTCTTTAGTAGCTTCAGTTGCTTCTTTAACAGATTCTTTTACCTCAGCTGCTTTTTCTTTAGTAGCTTCAGTAACGTCTTCTACAGCTTTACCTGTCTTACCTGCTACTTCTTCTACCTTGGCTTTAGCATCATCCCAAGTTTTTTGAGCAGTTTCTAAAGCTTTTTTAGCTTGTTCTTCTGCTTTTTTATCTCCTTTTTTGATTGCTTCTTCTACTGCAGCTTTTGCTTCAGCTAATTTAGTCTCAGCGTCAGTTTTAGCTTTTTCGAATTCAGCAGTAGCTTCTGTTGTTTCAACAGGTGTTTCTGTAGTAGTTTCTACTGATTCAGTAGAAGGTTCTCCTTCTACTTTGTCCTTACATGATGTAGCGAATAATAGTCCTACAACAGCGAATGATAACAATACTTTTTTCATAGTAATTCTATTTTAGTTCATATCAAAGTTAGAAAAAATAAATATACAATTGTGTTTTTCACTTATAAAATGTTATTTTTTATCTTTCTTCTTTTGTAATGAATCCTCTTTTTTGAAATTTAAAGAGCCAAACCCGTTTATGTATTGTGTTATTGTGTTTTTCCTTCTGTTGATATATGGACCAGAGTTATTAGCTTTATATCTACGTGGGTTTGGTAAGATTACTGCAATACCAGCTGCTTCTCTTGCAGTTAAGTTTTTAGCATCTTTCTTATACCAATGTTGAGCTGCTGCTTGGGCACCGTATATTCCATCACCCATTTCTATACTATTAAGATATACTTCTAGTATCCTTTCTTTTGGCCAAATTAATTCTATTAAAACAGTAAAGTATGCTTCAAATCCTTTTCGGATATAACTACGACCAGGCCATAAGAATACATTTTTAGCCGTTTGTTGTGATATTGTACTTCCACCTTTTATTTTCTTTCCTTTCTCGTTATTTTTCATTGCCTTTTCAATGGCTTTAAAGTCAAATCCATTGTGTTGAAGAAATGTACCATCTTCACTAGTGATAACGGCTTTCTGTAAGTTAGTACTGATGTTTTCCATCGGTACCCAGCTATGTTGGAGTGTCATGGGGTTATCATCCTTAACTTGTTCATATAATCTGATGAACATTAACGGAGTATAAGGAATCGGCACAAAGCGAAAGAAAATTACTGAAGTTAAACTCAATATGAAAAAAGCTAGAATAGCCTTAAAGATAAATCGTGTTATTTTTCTTATCATAACGAAAGAAGAGGGTTAAAAAACGGAGCAAAAGTAATTAAAATAATGGTTCATTTTTCAAAAAATAGATTTAATGTATTTCTTGATTAATAGAATATTAAATATACTGATTAAAGGTTGTTAATTGGTTGATACATAATTTGTTTGTATTAATGTCTGTTTATTTGGTTAGCCTATACTATTTAAATAAAAAACTCGCCATAGTAGCGAGTTTAGGTTGTAATCATAATAAGTAATAAGAAATTAGACATACGTCTCTTCCCTTAATTTATTGAGGGTTAGTTGTCCACAGGGATACTGTTTTAACCATGGCTCTTCTAGGTAATCTTAATGTAGCTACGATAAGTTCGGCGAAGTCTTCAGGTTGTAAGATATGATCAGGATTACCATCGGTAAGACCTAAATCTATCGACATATCTGAAGCGATAGTACTTGGTGTTAGTGTACACACTCTGATATTATTCTTACGTACTTCTTTCATCAGTGATTCAGACATTCCAATCACTGCAAATTTAGATGCAGAGTATGCAGACGTAGTTGCATTTCCGTTAAGACCAGCTGTAGAAGCTACGTTAAAGATATCTCCTTCGTTCTGGTCGATTAGATGAGGTAGTACTTCTTTAGTAACATTATATACTCCCATTACGTTAGTTAATAGAATCTCTTCCCAACGCTCAGCGGACATATCTGTAAACTTTCCGAACTCTGATATACCAGCATTATTCACTAATATATCTACTCCTCCTAATGTATTTATAATATTTGCTATCTTTATTTTTACTTTTGCCTTGTCAGTTACATCAAATGCTGCATAAGTAGCTTTCACTCCTAATGATTCTAATTCTGTAACTGTCGCTTGCAATGTTTTTTCGTTTCTACCAGTAATAGCTACGTTTATCCCTTCTTGAGCAAAAGCGATTGCTGTTGCTTTACCTAATCCTCTTCCACCACCTGTGATAATTGCGTTTTTACCTTTCAATTTCATGTTTTTAATGCTTTAATGTAAAGATATGTAATTTATTAGAAAATTAGTGTTTCCCTAATGTTAAATTTAATTCTTATCTATAAACTTTTTGATAGAATTCCACAAATTATAGCGTTTTATTAGCGCTTGTTTTGAGATTACCACTACGTCATTCCACTTCTGTTCATCTTCACCACATAGCTCAGAAATCATTTTCATAGCCATTGGGCCATGTTCATCTCCATCTAATTCGATATGGCGTTCGAAGTAATATACTAGTTTTGTTAAGTCTGTTTCAGGGAAGTTCTGTTGAAACCCTTTTAGAATCTCTTTAAACATCGACGGAATTAAGTCTTCACGTCCGAAAGTAAAGGCCGCTGCTATCTCGTGTGATTTACCTGTCTCGATAGTTTTAAACGTAAAGTCTAGAAATTCTTTAATTCCTGTATCTAGATCTGTTTTTGCAATTGCTTCGAAGATAGGTGTACCTCCTTTTAGATTGTTGATTAAAGCTGTGATACCTGTAGTATCAGCATTAGCTGTTAACATTGCATCTAGATACATTTCGAAGTGACTAAGACGTTGACCATCATAAGCCAAGTCTGATTCCTCTGCCAAGACGATTTCATTTATCAAATAACGTGTCTGTGGATATGGGGATGCAAACCAAGGAGTCGTTGTGCAAGTTAATTGCTGTTGTAACGCTTTAAGTAAGGACATAAAATCCCAAACCGCATATACATGCCCTTCCATAAAAGCACATAAGTCTGGTATTGTCTTTATCTTATTATAAAGTGGGTGTTGAAGTAAAGCATTTCTTTCTTCAGCGATTTGTACATTGATTTCTTGAATAGTCATATCTACTTAATTTGGTGCAAAAGTAAAAAAGCTTCACCGAAAGGCGAAGCTCTTTATATAAAGTTTATCTATTGATGTATTTATTACTTAAATGCTGCAAATCCTGTTACATCCATACCTGTGATTAACAGGTGAATATCATGTGTGCCTTCATACGTTACTACAGATTCTAAGTTCATCATATGACGCATGATAGAATATTCTCCAGTGATTCCCATACCACCTAGCATCTGACGAGCATCGCGAGCGATGTCTAATGCCATAGCTACATTATTACGCTTTGCCATAGAGATTTGGGCAGACGTAGCTCTTCCTTCATTTCGAAGTACTCCTAATCTCCATGTTAGTAACTGTGCTTTAGTAATCTCTGTGATCATCTCTGCTAATTTCTTTTGTTGAAGTTGAGTAGCCCCGATTGGTTTGTCAAACTGTATGCGCTCTTTAGAGTAGCGCAGCGCAGTGTCATAACAGTCCATTGCTGCCCCTATAGCACCCCAAGCGATACCATATCTAGCCGAATCAAGACACCCTAGTGGGGCACCTAATCCTGATTTATTAGGAAGTAAGTTTTCTTTAGGAACTTTTACATTATCAAATATTAGTTCACCTGTAGCTGAAGCTCTCAGTGACCATTTGTTATGTGTTTCAGGAGTAGTGAAGCCTGCCATACCACGCTCTACGATAAGCCCATGGATACGTCCTTCTTCATTCTTTGCCCATACAACAGCGATGTCAGCAAATGGTGCATTAGAGATCCACATCTTCGCTCCGTTAAGTAGGTAGTGGTCTCCCATATCTTTAAAGTTAGTCAACATACCTGCTGGATTAGATCCGTGATCTGGTTCTGTCAATCCAAAACATCCGATAAACTCTCCACTCGCTAACTTAGGCAGATATTTCATGCGTTGTGCTTCATTTCCGTATTTCCATATCGGATACATCACTAATGAAGATTGAACAGAAGAGGTAGAACGGATACCTGAATCACCTCTTTCGATCTCTTGCATGATTAGACCATACGAAATTTGATCTAAGCCTGCACCTCCATATTCTGTAGGGATATATGGACCGAATCCACCTATCTCGGCTAACCCTGGTACTAACTGTTTTGGAAATTCTGCACGTTGAGCGAAGTCTTCGATGATAGGGCTTACCTCTCTCTTTACCCATGCTCTAGCTGTATCTCTAATCAACTTATGCTCGTCTGTAAGCAAGTCGTCTAATAGGTAATAATCAGGTGCCTGAAATAAATCTGGTTTCATATATCAATATCTTTTTTTTGGTTGTATAACAAAAATAGACAATATTTCGAATTGACCAATTTTTAGATAATTTAATTCTGATTATCCTTTCTTTTTACGAACACTGTATTCATAAAAACTCTATTTACAGCATCGTAAAAAATATTGTTCTTATTGATTTAATTAGGTAATGGTCAGTAAGTGGTAGTTAAGTTATCGGTATATGATAGGCTTAAAATAGCATATTTTAAGGCGACCACCTGCCTATCATATGCCGATCACAAGCCGACCACCCCTATTTCAGGCCGGGTCAGTACAAAAAGCACTATGTAGATTTTAGGTTTAATGTGATGCCGTTATAACCGTTTGATTTATGATATTTATTTTTCTAATGTTTTGTTATCTTAGCTAGCTAAATGGAGTAGATTATGACTAATAAGTTACTATATATGCTTTTATTGTTTTGTTCAATAGGAGTAATAGCACAAGATAAACTTAGAATAAAGGGTAAGATAGAAGGGATACCTAATGAGGCTACTTTGAGTCTTTCTTATGATAAGCAAGAAATAGAGTTTAAAGCAGTAGATGGAGTATTTGAAGTAGAAACTCAGATTATTAAAGCACCTACTTCCGTCTATTTGTTTATCAAGAATGGAGAAGATTTTAAGTACACTTCTTTTTTCTTGGGGAATGAGTCTGTTACTATTGAAGGTAATGTAAATAATTTAAAATATCTACAAGCGGAGGGGTCTGCTTATGATGGTTTAAGATATGAGAGTGAGTTGTTAACTAAAGATGTTAGAATAGCACGAGATGTAATAGAAAGTAAAATATCTAAACTTGTAGAAGAGGGGATGTCTCAAGATAGTGTTATGGCTTCTTACAAGGAGGAATATTTACGTATGGAGCAAAATATCAAAGACTTAGATTATGAGTTTCTAAAGAAAAATATTAATACTGATTATGGACGTTATATATTGGGATTTATAATTAATGATGACAATACTAATCATCATAAAGAACTGTATAATTTAGTCGATAATCAATATCTAAATACTGATGCTGTGGTATTTTTAAAAACCTTGTTAGATAAAGAACCATTAGTGAAAGGAGATAAGTATTATGATTTTATAGCTTTAGATTTAAACCAAAAAGAGAGTAAGTTTAGTGACAATTTTAAAGGTAAGTATGTGTTACTTGACTTTTCTTCTCCATATTGTTGGTTTTGTCGTCAGGCTGTTCCTATAACGACTAAGATAACGGAAGCATTAGAGGATAAGCTAGTACATGTGACTTATTGTATAGATAATGATTTAGTTAGTGCAAAACAGTATAAAGATTTAAAAGGAGATAAGGGAGTAATTGTTTGGGATAAAAAAGGAATGATGAGCTCAACCATAGCTAAATATAGGATGAGAGGAACTCCTTATTATGTGTTATTTAATCTAGAAGGCAGAGTGCTAAAGATATTTGATCAAGGGTTAGAAGATGACTTCGAAGAACAGTTGAGAGCGTTGATGAAGTAGAGTTTTGTTTCTATCTATAGTTATAAAAAACCAACGCCCTTCTGTATGGAAGGGCGTTTGCTTTATACTAATTTACTTTATTCTGTTTTCTGCGTTTTCGGATGCGTCTTATCACAAAGAATAGTCCTGTACCGATAAGGATGAATGGCCATATATAGAATATTCCGATGACAAATGACAATAGATTTTCCCAACCTGAGCCAAAGGCTGATGAGATCTCGTATCCAAAGCCTGTGGTAGATTCTCCTTTTTCGTAAAAAGTAACAGAGAGTGTGCTTAGTGAAACTCTACTCTTTAGGTATTTTAAACGTCCTTCGAACGATTCTATATCAGCTCTTAAAGTTCCTAATTCACTTTCTATTTTAAGAATATCCTCAATAGAATTCGCTCGTTTTAGCAACTCTTTATAGCGTTCTTCTATTTCCTTTTTTGTTTTGATTCTCGCTTCTACATCGATGAACTCTTCTGTTACATCTAAGGCACTGATATTCTTATTATCTACTTTAGTTGCAGTGGCAGTTACACCTTCTAATAAGGTTTCGAAGTTCTTAGTAGGGATACGTATTTCTATAGTATATTCTGTTTGATTGCCATATACTGTAGAGCTATCTTGTGATAGGTATCCGTTTAGTTTTTTAATGCTTGTAGCAATGTTTTTTCTCGTTTCTTGTGCATTAGAAGTTTCAAAGCGTATGCTTCCTTGCTTCACGATCATGCGTTCAGGAGCTGTTACTTCTTCAGCTGTATCTTGATTTTGTTTAACTTCCGTAGTGTTGTCACTTGCAGATTCAGCAGCAGCATCTGTTGTACTAATGTCTTGAAGGGATGCGACAGACGCCTCGCTAAGCTCTCCTGATTTAGCACAAGAGGCTACGGCTATAAATAGCATTAAGGTTAATAGATTAAGTGTCTTTTTCATAGTATTTGATGTTTTTATAGACAAATGTAATAGATGTTAGGTATATAATGTAGTAGAGGTTTAAATATTTGTTTATGTGGAGAGAGAGGTAAACAATAATCTTATTTGTCAATCAAAAAGGGTTGTTTTTGATTGACAAGGTGTTTTGATGTGTAGGCGTACATTGGGGGGCGTATAGTAATACGCCCGTACTATTGTCGATGTAGATTGTCGATAATGATGGTAGTTACTGTGTGGACATACACGGCACGGATTACAAGTCTGCGCCAACGCAAGTATTGTGGTTACTGTGTGGAGTTATATGTGAGATGCTTCATTCTTCAGCATGACATAGATGGTGGATGTACGTTGCGCGGCGTATAGTAATACGCCTGTACTATTGCGGATGCAGATTGTCGATAATGATTGCGTTATGTTTGCGCACTACGGTAGGGGCGTAACACTTTACGCCCACATAAAATATCTTTAGATGTTTTATGCTGTGTGGAGTTATATGTGAGATGCTTCATCCTTCAGCATGACATGGATGGTGGATGTAGATGGTGATTACTGTATGGAATTATAACCTGTATAAAAACATAAAACCCCTTGCTATATAGACAAGAGGTTTCTGATTACAACCAATTTATAAATAATGACAGCTTATTACTGTCTGATTACTCATCACTGCTCACTCATTACTCATCACTGTTAACTAAGCAGTAGCAATCTTGATAATCTTTTTTATATTATCAGATTTACCCATAGAGTAGTAGTGTACGATAGGGATGCCTGCTTCTATTAGTTCTTTTGACTGCTGAGCGCACCACTCAATACCGATCTCACGGATGGCTACATTGTCTTTTGCTTTTAAGACCTCAGCCACTAAGTCGTCTGGTAGGTCAACTTTAAAGCGTTGAGGTAATAGATTTAGTTGACTTAGTGTAGCTAATGGTTTAAGTCCGGGTAGAATAGGTACATTAATACCGATGGCTCTACACTTGTCCACAAAGGCAAAGAACTTACTGTTGTCAAAAAACATTTGAGTAACGATATACTCTGCACCATTGTCTATTTTCTGCTTTAAGTACTTTAGGTCAGTGTCAAAGTTAGGAGCTTCCATATGTTTCTCAGGGTAGCCCGCTACTCCTATACAAAAGTCCGTCTTACTGGTATTCTCAAGTTCTGGGTCTAAGTAGATACCTTGGTTTAGTTCGTTTATTTGGGTTACTAATTCAGAGGCGTACTTGTTTCCTTTATGTTCAGGTTTAAAGTAAGTTTCGTTCTTTACAGCATCTCCTCTTAGGGCAACGACGTTGTCAATGCCTAAGAAGTCAAGGTCTATAAGGAAATTTTCGGTGTCTTCTTTGGTGAAGCCTCCGCACAAGATGTGCGGTATGGCGTCCAACTTGAATCTATTTTGGATAGCCGAACAAATGCCGACAGTTCCTGGTCTTTTTCTGACAACTCTTTTTTCCCACAGTCCGTTGCCTGCTTCTTTGTACTCATATTCTTCGCGGTGATACGTCACGTCTATGAAAGGAGGTTCAAACTCCATTAGCGGTTCGATAGAGTCAAATATTCCTTGAATGTTTTGCCCTTTTAACGGAGGTAATATCTCAAATGAGAATTGAGTTTTACCATTTGCTTTTTGGATATGTTCTGTTACTTTCATGATTCGTTAGTCGTTAATTTATTGTTTTGAGCTAAGTTGGGTGATAACCAACGCTCTGCTTCTTCTGTCGTTATATTTCTTCTTTCTGCATAGTCTGCTAATTGGTCTTGTTCTATTTTTCCCAATCCAAAGTATCTACTTTGTGGATGAGCAAAATAATAACCTGATACAGACGAGGCAGGGTACATCGCATAGCTTTCTGTTAAGCTTACACCGATGCGTTCTTCTACTTGTAGTACTTTCCATATTGTACCTTTCTCTAAATGATCAGGACAAGCTGGATATCCTGGTGCAGGTCTGATACCTTGGTATTCTTCTTTGATTAATTCTGCATTGCTAAGACGTTCATCTGATGCATATCCCCAAATCTCTTTACGGACACGGTGATGTAGGTACTCTGCAAAGGCTTCTACTAAGCGGTCTGCTAATACCTTAACCATAATCGCACTGTAATCGTCAAGGTCGTCTTCGTATAGCTTAGCTTTCTCATCTACACCGAAGCCTGTGCTTACACAGAACAGTCCGATGTAGTCTTCTAATCCACTGTCTTTAGGTGCTACGAAGTCTGCAAGTGCTATATTCGGTGCTTTTACATTCTTTAATGACTGTTGACGCAGTGTTAGTAACTTGTCTAATGCCTCACCTTGTTCGTTATAGACTTCGATGTCGTCATCGTTAACTTGATTTGCAGGGAAAATACCTAAGATACCTCTTGCTTCAAACCAACGCTCGTTTATAATCTTGTCTAACATAATAAGTGCATCGTCGTAAACCTGTGTAGCTGTCTGTCCGACTACCTCATCTGTCAATATCTCTGGAAACTTACCATATAACTGCCATGAGCGGAAATAAGGTGCCCAGTCGATAAAAGGCAATAACTCGTCTAACTCTACAGTGACTGTTTTAGTTCCTATAAAATTAGGTTTGACAATGTCCTTAGCATCCCATTCTACCTTGACTTTATTAGCACGAGCTTGGTCAATAGTGATGTAACTTTTGTCTCTTGCTCTTCCTAAGTAATCACGTTTCAGCTGATCATACTCTGCTCTGATATTGCCCTTAAACGTAGCTTCTACTTCTTTTTGTAAAAGTTGGTTAGCAATAGTTACAGAACGGGAAGCATCGTGTACATGTACGACACAGTTCTTATACTCGGGTGCTATCTTCACAGCAGTGTGAACACGTGAAGTAGTTGCCCCACCGATCATAATCGGGATAGTACAGTTGACCTTGTCTAACTCTTTAGCTAAGTGAACCATCTCATCTAATGACGGTGTGATAAGCCCACTTAATCCGATGATATCTACTTGCTCCTTAATAGCTGTTTCAATGATCTTCTCAGGAGACACCATTACGCCAAGGTCGATAATCTCATAGTTATTACACGCTAATACTACCGCTACTATATTCTTACCGATATCGTGTACATCCCCTCTAACGGTAGCCATTAGTATTTTGCCTGCGTTACCGATGTGTGCTTCTGCATTCTGCTTTTTGCTCTCTTCAATATAAGGCAACAGATATGCTACGGCTTTCTTCATCACACGGGCAGACTTTACTACCTGAGGTAAGAACATCTTTCCTGCGCCAAATAAGTCACCGACTACGTTCATCCCATTCATTAGATATTGTTCTATCACTTGGATAGGTTGAGGTACGCTAAGGCGGGCTTCTTCAGTATCTTCGATTACATGTGCCTCGATACCCTTCACTAAAGCGTGAGTCAAACGGTCTTGGATACTACCTGAGCGCCATTCTTGTATCTTAGCTTCTGTTATTTGAGGATTATTCTCGTTCTTAATGCTCTCCGCAAAGTCAAGTAATCGCTCCGTCGCATCAGGTCGTCTATTTAAAAGAACGTCTTCTACATGTATCATTAGATCCTTATCCACCTCATCGTAGACTTCTAACATCTCAGGATTCACTATCCCCATATTCATACCGTGCTGTATAGCGTGGTAAAGGAAGGCAGCATGCATTGCTTCACGTACTTTATTGTTCCCTCTAAAGGAGAAAGAGACATTACTTACACCACCACTTACATTGGCATAAGGAAGGTTCTCTCTAATCCATTTGGTTCCATTAAAAAAGTCTAAAGCATTGTTATTATGCTCTTCCATCCCTGTAGCAACAGGAAATATGTTAGGGTCAAAGATGATGTCCTGAGGTGCGAAATTTACTTGGTTAACTAATATATCATAAGAGCGTCTGCATATCTCTATTCTTCGTTCTAAGGAATCCGCTTGTCCATTCTCGTCAAATGCCATCACTACTGTAGCAGCGCCATAGCGTTTGATAAGTTTAGCGTGTTCGATAAATAACTCTTCTCCTTCTTTAAGGCTAATAGAGTTAACGATAGCCTTACCCTGTACAACGCGAAGACCGGCTTCTATAATTTCCCATTTAGAACTATCAATCATAATAGGCACTTTAGAAATGTCTGGTTCTGATGCGATCAAGTTTAGGAAGTTAGTCATACAGTGTACACCGTCTAACAGTCCCTCGTCCATATTGATATCGATAACCTGAGCCCCTCCTTCTACTTGCTCTCTTGCGATGGCAAGTGCTTCGTCGAATAGTTCTTCTTTAATCAAACGAAGGAACTTACGAGAACCCGTAACGTTAGTACGCTCACCGATGTTTATAAAATTAGCTTCGGCAGTCACGTAAAGCGGTTCTAATCCTGATAAGGCAAGCACAGGTTTAGGTGTGCTACGAGGGTGTGTCTTTCTCGCAGCTTTATTATTCTCTACTGCGTCAGCAATCAACCTGATGTGCTCTGGTGTAGTACCACAGCACCCACCGATGATTTGCACTAAGTTTTGACTAAGGAAGCTATCGATAAGTTGCTTCATCTCCGTAGGCGTTTGATCATATTCACCAAAGGCATTAGGCAAACCTGCATTAGGATGAGCAGAGATGTTGACAGCAGCATGTTGACTTAGCTGTTTGATATACGGCTCTAATTGCTCCGCTCCTAAGGCACAGTTAAATCCAATACTCAATAAAGGAATATGTGCAATAGAAATAAGAAATGCCTCTACTGTTTGCCCTGATAAGGTACGTCCTGATGCGTCAGTAATAGTCCCTGATATCATTATCGGAATATCTATCCCTCGCTCTGCTTGTATTTCGTCTATGGCAAATAAAGCTGCTTTAGCATTTAGCGTGTCGAATATGGTCTCTACTAAAAGTAAATCACATCCTCCGTCTAGTAAGGCTTCAGCTTGCTGTTTATAAGCTTTGCGAAGTTCTTCAAAAGTAATAGCTCTATATCCTGGGTTATTAACATCAGGAGATAAACTTGCAGTCTTATTAGTCGGTCCGATAGCTCCTGCTACATAGCGGGGTCTATCTGGATTTAATGCTTCTACTTCATCTGCTACTTCTCTTGCTATTTTAGCCGATTGGTAGTTTAATTCATATACTATATCTTCAAGGTGGTAATCAGCCATAGCTATGGTAGTACTTGAGAAGGTATTAGTCGATAAAATATCAGCTCCTGCTAAAAGATATTGTCTGTGAACTTCTTTAACAGCTTCAGGTTGAGTGATTGACAACAAGTCGTTATTTCCCTTTAGTGAATGAGCACAATCAGCAAAGCGCTCACCCCTAAAGTCTTCTTCTGAGAATCGGTAAGCCTGAAGCATAGTACCCATGGCTCCATCGAGTACTAAAGTGCGTTCTTTTAATAGGCTTCTGATATCAGTCTGTATAAGTGTTGTTGACATAATTTTCTCTTTTAATCAATTTGTTTTGAAGTGTCTTTACGTACATTTTACTGTGCAGCAGCTAATGCTTGTTCTAAGTCACGGATAATATCTTTTGTATTCTCTAAGCCTACAGATAGACGAATCAGGTTGTCTGTAATACCTGTGGCAAGTTTTTCTTCTGCAGGAACTTTACTATGTGTTGTTGAAGCAGGGTGTGTAACGATAGTTCTACTATCTCCAAGGTTCGCAGAACGACTACATAGCTGTAAGGCATTTAAGAATGCTCTACCTGCATCAAGTCCTCCTTTGATACCAAAGGCAATGATGTTACCTCCTTGTTTCATCTGTTTTTTTGCTATTTCGTATTGTGGATGACTTGGTAAGAAAGGGTATTTAGTAAACTCTACCGCTGGGTGTTGTTCTAAATACTCCGCTATGGTCAAGGCATTTTCACAATGTCTATCTACTCGCACAGCTAAAGTCTCAAGGCTCTTCGATAACACCCATGCGTTAAAGGGAGAGATGCTCGAGCCGATGGTACGACCAAATAGGTATATCTTATTTAGATATTCTTTATTACCTACTGTCACTCCTCCGCAAGCTCTACCTTGACCATCGATTAACTTAGTCGCTGAGTGTATCACTACGTGTGCTCCTAAGAGAATAGGGTTCTGTAGGTAGGGTGTAGCAAAGGTGTTGTCAACAATAAAAATAAGGTTGTGCTTCTTCGCTATCTCTCCTAAGTGGGCTAAGTCTAATATATCAACCCCTGGATTAGTCGGACTTTCTGCAAAGAGTATCTTCGTGTTGGGTTGAATCAATTGCTCTACATCGTAAACCTGGTTTAGATCAAAGTAACTTGTATCAACTCCCCACTCAGGAAACATAGTACTAAACAACCCCCTCGTAGAACCAAAGATGTTAGAACAAGAAACAATGTGGTCACCGGCTTTTAATAAAGGGAACAAGCTACAGTACACAGCTGCCATACCTGTTGCAAATGCGTATCCTGCTTCTGCGTGTTCAAATAGTCTTATCTTCTCTACAAGTTCTGTCTGATTAGGATTAGTAAAGCGAGAGTAAGAATATTGGTCTACTTCTTCTGCGAATACGGCACGCATATTCTCAGCATCGTCAAAGACAAAGCTTGAGGTTAGGTAAAGTGGTGTAGAATGCTCATTGTATTGGGAGCGCTCTGTCTGTGTTCTTATGGCTTGTGTCTCAAAACAACATCCTTCTTCATTGTTAGTTGTACTCATCTTGTTTTTGGTTTTTATAAATTAATCTCGTCACGGATTGCAAATCCGCGACAGCGGTTAACAGTGTGTTTGACACAATATTTTGTGTCACTTTTACAGTTACGTTGGTTAGTCCGTTAACTGTAAGCTGTTCACTGTAAACTATTTTATTATTTATCAGCTAATCTTAAGATATCTCCAAACACTCCACGTGCTGTAACAGATGCTCCTGCTCCTGCTCCTTGAATAATGATAGGATTGTCTCCGTAGCTCTCTGTGTATATTTCGAATATACTATCTGAGCCTTTTAACTGTCCTAAGGCAGAGCTAGTAGGTACTTCAATTAGTTTGGTTTCTAATACACCTTTGTCCTTTTGTAAGTCTCCTGATAGTTCTCCTACATAGCGAAGTACAGTGTCAGGTGCTAAGCTTTGTTTTATCTTGTCGAAGTAAGGGTTTAACTTCTCTAAGCTGTTTAAGAATGTCGGTGTATCTACTGTTTGTAATTCTGTAGGAATAAGGTTCTGTATGTTTATTTCTTCGAACTCATTCTGCAAGTCTAACTCACGTGCAAGGATTAATAACTTACGCCCTACGTCATTACCTGATAAGTCTTCACGTGGATCAGGTTCTGTATATCCTTTTTCTATTGCTTCTTTTAGCACTTCATTAAAGGGCCTATCTTGAATAGAATAGTTGTTGAAGATGTAGCTTAAGCTTCCTGAAAACACTCCTTTGATCTTCGTGATATTCTCTCCTGATAAGTGAAGAAGTTTAATCGTATCAATCAAGGGTAAACCTGCACCTACGTTCGTTTCATACAGATACTCTTTGTGATTCGCTTTTAGTGTTTGACGAAGTTCATTGTAGAAGCTATATGATATTGTATTCGCTATTTTGTTAGAAGAGATAAGGTCAAAACCATTCTCTACTAATGGGATATAGTTCTTGATAAACTCGCCCGAAGCTGTATTATCAATTGCAATTAGATTCTCTAAGTGATTTGCATTTGCATAGTCTATTACTTCTTGTATAGAATACGCTACACTCTTCTCTTTTAAGTCATCTCTCCAGTTACAGTTAATACCGCCATCGTTAAGGAGTACTTTTTTAGAGTTTCCAATAGCGAAGATGTTCAGTGATATGTTCTTCTTGTCTTCGATTGATTGAGCAGAGTGTAAGATTTGATCTATCAATGTTCCACCAACTAATCCATGTCCGAACACAGCGATATTTATCTTCTTAGCAATACCGAATATCTGTCCGTGTATAACGTTTAGTGCTTTTTTAGCTTCTTCTTTTCGAACAACTAAGCTTACGTTTTTACCTGTTACTGTATTGTTGAATAGGATAGGGACGATCTTATTCTTTACCAATGCAGCATAAGGTTTGTCAAAAGTGCTTAAGTTCTGTCCGATGATCGAGATAACAGCTAAGTCTCTGATAATAGAGATACTGTTTACATCACGAGTATAGAAGTCATTAGAGAATTCTCTATTTAAAGCATCAGCTGCTTTATCAGCGTCTTTGTCTTCAACTATAAATCCTAAACCACGCTCTGAAGAACCTTGAGAGATAACTCCTATGCTAATTCCTTCGTTAGCTAAAGCTGTGAATACACGGGCATCAATCCCTACGATACCTAATAATCCACGTCCTTCGAATTGTATTAAAGCAACATTAGACTGAACAGAAAGTGACTTGATTCCCTTAGCTGTTGATTTATTAGATATCAATGTTCCTTTGTTCTCAGGGTTTAGTGTGTTTAAGATTCGAAGCGGAATATTATTCTCTACTAAAGGCAATATCGTTTTAGCATGTAAGATAGATGCTCCGAAGTTTGCCAACTCATTAGCTTCGTCAAAGTGAAGTTCTTCTATCTTCTGTGCGTTCTTTACCCAATCAGGGTTAGCAGTATAAATACCATCAACGTGTGTATAGTTTTGCAATTCATCTGCTTGAATGAAGTTTGCTAATAAAGCCGCTGAGTAGTTGCTACCATTGCGTCCAAGTGTAGTAGTTTCTCCTTTATCAGTTGCCCCAATAAAACCTGTCACTACAGCTATTGTTCCTTTGTCTAAGTTGTCAAAGTAAGCTTTAGTTTTTTGTTTTGATATTTCATCTATCGCTTGTGCGCTACCGAAGTTGTTGTCTGTGATAAAGAATTGACGGCTATCTACTGAAGTTGCTTTAATGCCTTTTGCATTTAACTGAGCAGCTAATATCTTGCTCGATATTAATTCCCCCTGTGCTAATACTTGGTCTTTAATTTTTACTCCATAGTCTTCAATTAAAGAAACTCCTTCATATAATTTGCTCAATACTTCTATTTCAGTAAGTATATCTGCCTCATTGTGGTATGTTCTGTTTTTGAATGCCTCAAAAGCAGTTGTGTAATCTTGTTTAGTCTTAGCTAAGTCTAATATGTTTTCAAGGGTATCTGTTGTGTCTCCGATAGCAGAAACAACGATAGTGATAGGTCCTTCACTTATTTTATTTTTGACAATGTTTATAACGTTTTCAAAAGCTTGTCCTGATGCAAGAGATTTTCCTCCAAACTTTAATACTTTCATGATGTGCTGATTTTAGAATAATGGTTTTAGTAAATTGTTTAATTGTTCGTATTCAATTAAAAAGGCATCGTGGCCGTGTATTGATTGAATCTCTTGGTATGTAATGTGTTTACAACAGTCTTTTAATAAGGCTACTGTGTGCTCTTGTTCTTTGTTTGTGAACATATAATCTGTATCTACTGCTATACAGTGTATTTGTGCACTTGTTTGTTGAGCAAAAGCCTTTAAACTATCTTGTGTTTGTTCTTGGCCTATTGTTTTCAGAAGGTGATTCATCAACTTATAAGCGGGTAGTTTAAAGCGATCTTCTAAACTCTGCCCATGGTACTTTAGCCAACTCTCTATAGCGTATTGGTTTTCACTTTCTTTAAAACCATTGGCGAACTTCTGCTGGAGCGATGCAGGAGTACGGTAGAGTAGCATAGCATGCATACGTGCATCTTCTATAGGTCGAGTCGAATTATTCAGAATGCTATCTTGTACTAAGGCATTTCCTATTAACCAATCTGATGCTTTACAACTTGTAGCGATAGGGATTAAATGATCTACAGCTGTTGGTCTTAAGAAGGCTAATTCCCAAGCGATACTTCCTCCTAAACTTCCACCGATGACAGCGTATAAGTGACTAACGTGTAGTCTGTCTAACGCTTTCCAAAACACTTCTGCGATAACCTTAGTAGTTATTGCTTTATAATCTTGGATGAGGTGAGTCTCTTGTTTGTTGTATCCATTTCCTGGAATGTCAAAAGCGATAACAGTGTATTTATTAAGGTCGATTACTTTATCATAACCCACTAAGCTATTCCACCATCCGTTGTCTCCTGCCACTTGACTATTTCCTGTCAAGGCGTGGTTCACCAACACAATTGGAGCACTGTGTAAGGGTTGTCCCACCACCTGATAGGTGAAGTGAAAAGTATGTGTAGTTCCGTTTGGTAGTGTGTGATTAGTGATTGTTATTTCTTGTAAGCGACTCATGGTATTCTATTGTTATTTATTGTGCTAATGCTTGTTTGATATCTTCTATTAAATCTTCTGTTTCTTCTAATCCTATAGATAGTCGTATTAGACTTTCTGATATACCTGCTTGTATTTTTGTTTCCTTAGGAACTGATCCATGTGACATCTCAAAAGGGTAGTTGCTTAAACTCTTTATTCCTCCTAAGCCCTCAGTCAGTATGAATAGTTCTAATCCTTGAATGAACTTTAAGGCAGCTTCTTTAGTATTGTCTTTTAAGTCAAAACTGATGACTCCTCCATAGTACTTCTGTTGCTTCTTAGCCAACTCATGTCCTTCGTGGCTTTTTAATCCTGGATAATATATCTTGTTTATCCTAGGATGTGTGCTGAGGTATTCTGCTATCTGTAAGGCATTCTCTGAATATCCCTTATATCTTAACAGCAGTGTTTCAATCCCTCTTATGGTAAGAAAGCTATCAAAAGGACTAAGGATTGCTCCTGTAGAGTTCTGATGAAACTTAATAATCTTACCAATCTCTTCTGTCTTGGTGATAACTAAGCCTGCTACTACGTCTGAGTGCCCTGCGATATACTTAGTGGCACTGTGTACGACAAGGTCAGCTCCTAAGTCTAATGGCTTCTGTGCTATTGGGGTAGCGAAAGTATTATCAACGCATAGCCAAACCTTGTGTTCTTTAGCAATAGTAGCGATGGCTTGAATATCTGATATTCGCAGGGTTGGGTTAGTAGGGCTTTCTATCCAAATCAACTTGGTTTTATTATTGATTGCCTTTTCTATATTCTCTACCACTGTTGTATCTACATAATGTGTCTTGATCCCAAACTTTGCATATACCTCATTCAACAGTCTGTAAGTCCCACCATAAATATTGGCTACTGCAATGACTTCATCTCCTTGACTTAATGTTTTAAACACTGCATCTATCGCTGCAAGCCCACTTCCAAAAGCAAATCCCTTTGCTCCGTTTTCTAAAGAAGCGATTAAATCTTCAAGTACTTGGCGTGTAGGGTTATTAGTACGGCCGTAATCAAATCCCTTATTAACACCTGGTGCTTCTTGACCGAACGTTGAGGTCTGATAGATTGGCACTGCTATAGCTCCTGTATGTGGGTCTATCGGAATGTGTTTTAGTATATCTGTTTGGGTACTCATTTTATAATGTTTTAAATACGTTAGCTAAATCTGCTTTTAAGTCCTCGATGTTTTCTATTCCTACTGATAATCTGATTAAGTCAGGTGCTACTCCTGTTGCTTTTTGTTCTGCTACGCTTAATTGTTGATGTGTAGTAGAAGCAGGGTGGATGATTAATGACTTGGTATCTCCGATGTTTGCTACTAAAGAGAAAAGCTTGGTGTCGTTAGCAACAGTCTTCGCTGCTTCAAACCCTTTCTTCAATCCGAATGTAACTACACCACTTTGTCCTTTAGGTAAGTACTCTTTTGCTAAATCGTAGTAAGCACTTGACTTTAGACCTGGATAATTAACCCATGCTACAGTGTCTTGCTTCTCTAACCACTCTGCTAATGCAAGCGCGTTCTCACTGTGTTTTTGGATTCTAATAGGCAATGTCTCTAATCCTTGGATGATTTGGAAAGCATTAAGTGGGCTAAGTGCCGCGCCTAAATCTCTTAATCCTTCTACTCTTACCTTAGCTATGAATGCTGCATTACCTAAAGCTTCGTGGTAAACAAGACCATGATATCCTGGTGATGGCTCTGTAAACTCTGGGAACTTACCACTTGACCAATCGAATGTTCCTGCATCAATTATTGCTCCTCCTAATGAAGTACCATTTCCTGTGATGTATTTCGTAAGTGAGTGAATAACGATATTAGCACCGTGTTGTATTGGATTAAGAAGAGCAGGTGACGCTACTGTGTTATCTACGATAAACGGTATGTTAAACTCCTTAGCGATCTTTGCTACTGCTTTAAGGTTAATGATGTCTAACTTCGGATTACCTAAACTCTCTACGAATATTGCTTTTGTATTGTCTTGAATATTGTTTCTGAAGTTGTCTATGTTAGAGGGATCAACGAATGTAGTGTTGATACCAAAACGTGGAAGCGTCACATTGAATAAGTTATATGTTCCACCGTATAAGCTATTAGATGATAAGATATGATCACCTGCTTTTAGCAATGTTAAGAACGCTGTAGAGATAGCTGATGCTCCTGAAGCTGTTACTACTGCTCCGATACCTCCTTCAAGTGCTGCTAAGCGTTGTTCTAAGATATCGTTAGTAGGATTGTTTAATCTTGTATAGATATATGCAGGGATAGATAGGTTAAATGCACCTGCTGCATGATCCGCATTTTCGAATACATATGATGAAGTCTGATAGATAGGCACTGCTCTTGTTCCTGCTGTTGCTTGTACATTGTGTCCTGCGTGTAATGCTTGTGTTGAAAAGTTTAAATTGCTCATGGTTGATTATATTTTAAATGTTTTGGTTACTAATTTGTGGGCATAAAAAAAGTCCCTTCGGCACTGCCGAAAGGACTTCAAGTATTCTAATCTTGTTTTTAGATTATGACTAACTCGTAGACTTTAGGCAATAGGGCGGTGTGAACATCATCATGTTCATCATCATCATTGCCATCATCATTGTGTTAGTATTGTAAATCATGGTATTGTTTTTATTCTAATTATATACTGTTGAAATTGGTGTAAAAAAAAAGCCCTCGCTATTGCAAGGGCTTTATATATGTTATTTTGAATTTAAGTTTATGCAAATAACAAGCCCTGCGGATTTCTCCACATCATCATTGTCATCATCATTGTATAAACTGTATTCATTATTTCTTCTTTGTTTTTGTTGTTACAAATATCAGTAATTTATTTTGGAATAAACAAAATAAAAATAACTTTTTTTATAATTTTAAGTAAAAATCCTTTACAAGTGCCTCAAATGCTGGGGTGTACTGATGTCTCTGTACTTCGATAGTTAGCTCGTCTAACGGTATTTTATCTACTAATTGACGTGAAAAAGCAATTAAGCTACGCTTGATTTCGGCTTGTTCGTTCCCTCGAACGCGAGTTACCTTAAACGGATAGATACCAAATTCAGCTGCTAAACGGATCATAGTGTCTTCTTCCTTAGCTGGAATAATCACACTAAATACCCCTTTCTCAGACAAGAAGTATTCTACAGCTTCAACTAATAAGTCAAAAGGCATAGCATCCTGAAAGCGTGCCATGTCTCTCTGTTTATCATTTGTTTGATAGTCTTCACTATAGAATGGAGGATTAGAGATAATCAAGTCATACTCTTCTTCCATCTCATTAGCGAAAGTCTCTAAGTCAGCATGGTAGCAGAATAGTCTATCTCCCCAAGGGCTGTTCTCAAAGTTGTCTATCGCTTGTTCATGTGCACTCTCATCTATTTCTACTCCATCTATTTGTTCAGCATAAGTACGCTGAGCCATCATTAAGGCTAATAGTCCTGTGCCTGACCCAATGTCTAATACACTATAAGGATTGTGATCTACAGGTGTCCAAGCGCCTAATAGCACTCCATCTGTACCTACTTTCATCGCGCATTTATCCTGCTGTATTGTGAACTGTTTAAACTCAAACATCTTGTTTATTCTTTTTACAAAAGTACAAAAAGGAGATGTAGTGACCTAATAGAGGAAGGTGCAGAAATTTATGGTTTTATCTATGTTGTTCAGTGAGTAAAAATTATTCTTCTAAAGCGATGCTATTAATGTGCTGATCTAATATACTCTGAAACTTAACTATGTTATTAAACTCTGATATCTTTTTATAAATAAGTGATTCATCTAATACTGCAAGTTTCTTAGTGTAAATATATCCTTTAGTCACAGGTGGTTTCAGTGGGGTAATTAAGTCAGTATTGTCAAAAGCTATTCCAAAAGAACCTCCTATTACCTGAGTAGTCACCATCATAATGATATAGTCTTTACTTTTGTGGACTGAACTATTAGAAATTATTAAAGCAGGTTAGGTCAGTAAAAGGAAACTTCACAAGAACTAAGTCACGCTGCTTGTAATTCATTATTATATAGAATTAATAACTATTCCAATATTCATCATTTTCCTGCTCCCACTCTTTAGCAAAAGCTTTAATAGAAATTAGATCTATAGTTTTATTTAACTCTGACGGGGAAAGTAGAGAGTCTGCTATATTATCAACAATACATGAACTATCAACAGAAGTATTGTCTTCTGCTTTTATGATATTAGGGTCTATTACTTTGAGAGTATTAGTCATCATATCGTTGTATTAAAGATTCTATGCAAAGATAATAATAAAAAATAAACTACTGATAGTGATGTTATTAGATTACTTGTTTTTTTTTTAAAATCACGTTCAATAGCGTTCTTACTATCACCTACTTTTTTATTGAAGTATTCAGCAGTAGTTTGGTTTAAGACAGTTCCCTTTTCTTCTAATAATTGTGCATAGGTTTTGTTAGCTGCTATTTTACGAGCTTTGGTGGTTTGGTCTTTAGTGTACTTAGTATATTTCTCATTGGCAAGTATATCCCAATTTGTAGTTTTTTTTTGACTATTAGTTAGTTCGAATCTTAGTACCCGACAAAAATGTTAAATATCTGATTTACAACAAAATAGGCGAGACATATATTTGTAAAAAAGGCTGATATTCAGTATCTTAAAGGAAAAATTCTCACGTAATGCCTTTAGAAACGAACAACAGCCTAGATTACAAAAGTACAGAACTTTTAACGATATTAAAAGGAGGTTTTAAGGATAAACTCAATTTAGCTAGGATCAGTTTTATTTCCTTATTTATCGTGGCTCTATGCAAAGTAAAGTCAGTCAATTTTACAAATATATCTATAGCATTTGACAACTCAGTTAAAGCAGAAAGTAACTGTAGGCGTATTCAACGTTTTGTTTATGATGCTAAGTTAACATCTGAACTTGTAGCTAAGTTCATCTTTGCTATTCTTCCTAAACAAGATAAATATACCCTTGTTATAGATCGTACAAACTGGAAGTTTGGAAATCAAAACATCAACATACTGATGCTTGGTGTTTGTTACAAAAATGTTGCTTTCCCTTTAATATTTAAGATGTTAGATAAAAAAGGAAACTCAAATACCAATGAGAGAAAAGAACTCATTAATGATTTTATAGAATGGTTTGGAAAAGATTGTATAGAGTGCTTATTAGCTGATAGAGAGTTTATTGGAGAACGTTGGATAGAATATTTGAATAACGAAAGAATTAGGTATTATATACGTATTCGAAACAATTTTAAAGTTTATCTACCTCATAAGCAAGAAGATAAATATGCATATCATCTGTTTTACAATTTAAAAGTTGGAGAGTTTAGAGCTTATGAAAAAATTGTGTATCTACATGGACAACTATGTTATCTGTCAGCCACAAAGATAATGACAGATGGCAAAACTGATTATTGTATAATTGTAAGTTTTAATAAACCCGAAAATGCTTCTGAAAAATATAAAGAAAGATGGCAAATAGAAACATTATTTAGAGCAATGAAGTCAAGTGGTTTTAATATTGAAGACACGCATTTAAAGTGTATGAAAAAACTTGAACAGCTCATTATGCTAGTAATGCTTGCACTTGTTTGGTGCTATAAAATTGGAGATTATATCGATACATACATTAAACCTATATCCTTCAAAAAACATAGAAATAGAAGTATTAGTGTAGTAAAATTAGGCCTTGATTACTTGGCTAGACTATTTCATTCTAAAGTTAATCAACTAAATATCAATGTATTTTGTTTTTTGTCGTGTACTTAGAGTTCGAATATAAAGTGATTGAGTTATTAATTTAACATCCGTATATTAGTATCTTAAAATCAACAGTATGGAAATTTTTAAGGGTCAAAACATTCTTAACTTAGTAAAAGAACTACCAGATGACGAATCTTGTAAAGCTTATCTAAGTAAAATAAAGTGGTCAAACGGTTTTACTTGTGTAAAATGTGGACACAAAAAAGGTTGCTTAAAATCTAATCATTCATACTATTGCTATAACTGTGAACATGTTGAAAGCTCAACAGCTAATACCTTATTTCACAAAGTCAAATTTGGTTTACATAAAGCATTTATGATTGTGTTTGAAATGACAACTTCTACCAAAAGCATATCTAGTATTCAAATGGGTAAACGCTATGGTATAAGCCAGCCAACAGCGTGGGGCTTTATGCATAAAGTTCGTTTAGCTATGCAAAGTAGCGAGCAATCTCCTATGACTGAGACAGTCCATGTTGATGAGTTTGTTGTAGGGGGATACGAACAAGGAAAACCAGGAAGAAGTTACGACACCAAAAAAGCTAAAGCAGTGATAGCTGTAGAGTTAAATACTGAAAGAAAAGTAAAAAGAGCCTATGTTAAGTGTATTGACGATTACTCTGCTAAGTCATTAACTACTATATTCGAACAACACATTTCAGAAGATGCTAATGTAGTTACAGATAAATGGAGGGGATACAATCCCTTGAAAAAAAAGTATAACATCACTCAAAAAGAAAGTGATAAAGGTGCTAATTTTAAAGAATTACACGTGATAATTCACCAACTTAAATCCTGGATTAGGACTGTACCTTCACATATCAATAAGAAATACATCCAAGCTTACTTTAATGAGTTCGTATATAGATTAAATAGATCCTTATTTAAGGAAACTATTTTTCATAACACAATTGTAAAGATGGTTAAAGCGAAACCAACCACTTTAAATATGATTAGCGGAAACTAAATAGATAACTCAATAAAGTGATTCTCGCTATCCCAAGCTTTAACAACAAACCCTGGTAGATTAACGAATTTATACGGACCATTTTGCCCAGGTATATCTTGTGTGAACAGTACTGTCCACTCTCTGCCTTTATAAGATGCAGTTGCTTCTTGTACTTTATAGTCATTCCAAGTTTTTACTTCTGGTTGTATTGTCCATTTTATTACATTCTTATCTTCTTCATAATAGCTTAAATCTAGCCCTATCTTATCGTAGAATGTTGTGTTCTTACCATCTGTAAAGACAGTCCATTTAATAATAGATTGATTGTTTTTCTGTGGAGTATCTGTATTCAGTGATTCTAAGTACTCATAGTTTTTCAAATCAGTAAAACGACTCTTATTCTCATTTACATCTAAGATAGCTACACCATCACGTACAAGTTTCTTTGCACCATTAGCCACACTAATCTTATAATTATATCGCATTATTTCTATGTGGGGCGTTTGTGCTACTAGAGGAGTTGTGAATACTAGAAATAAAAAGAACAAATACTTAGTCATAAGGATGGTTGTTTGGGATAAATTAAGTTAATAACTTATCTAATATACTGATTTTATTTCAAGATTGTGTTTATAAAATATTATATCTCCCACACCCTATACCACCTTATCAACTCTTTAAAGCTTCTGATATGGATGAAGGTAGCTGAGCTATTGTTAATCATTTCTAGATATTTAGTACTTTTCTTAGGAGCTTCGAATAAGATATACTTGACCATCTTCATGCTAAATTGACCCTTGGCACCATCTAAGTTGCCAGGGCGAGTATCTCTATGCGTGATACTGCGCTTTATATATCTATACAGTGCTCCGATAGGAGAGAAGTCTAGCCAGATAATGCACGTAGCCTCTTTAAATCGCTCAGGCATTAAGAAGCTATAGTTACCTTCTATCACCCAGTATGTATGATCCGTTAAGAATGCCTGATGATCAGCTGTCATAAGTGCTTTATCACGAGGTGCCCAGTCTGTATTAGGGATATGAGCTATCTGATCTAAATGAAGGATATTTAGATTCAGTTTCTTCCCTAAAGCTTGTGCTAGAGTAGACTTGCCAGAAGAGCTAAGCCCAATGATGCAGATGCGATTACCTAAGTGATGTAGTGCTACCATAATCGACAAATATAAAAATAAAAGAACCTCGAATCTGTTGATTCGAGGTTTTGTATATTAAGATAGATATTATCTTTTTAAGTAGATATCTAATAGTCCAACAGGTACATGTAGATATAGCTTTTTATTTTCACGATCCACTTTATGTATAAGCTCATCGATCATCGGTACTAATATTTCAGTTCCGTTAAAGTCTATTTCGAATATCGGTTGGTAGTTACTATCATTTACTCTTTTTAATGTACCTATATTTCCTTCAGTAGTATCTATTACATCGAAGTCAGTGATCTCGTGGTAGTAGAATTTGTTTCCTTCTAATTTAGGAAGCATCGTTAAAGGTAGGTAAATCTCTGATCCGACTAGTCGGTCAGCATCTACTTCTGAGTTAGATTCTTCAAATTTAACTCTTAGAAAATCGCTTTTATGTAATGAAGCTTGTTCCATAAAAAAAGGAACCAGTTGTCCGTCGAAGTCGACGAACACTGATTCCAAGTTTTCGTATAACTCAGGTTCATCGGTATCTAAATAAATAAGTACCTCCCCTTTAAAGCTAAATTTTTTTGCGATTTTGCCTAAATAGAAACAATCCTTTTTACGCATCTCGCTAATAAATTATGCTTGAGTTTCTTCGTTGCTTTCTTCAGCAGCTACTTCAGCAGTTTCTTCTGCAGGAGCAACAGCAGCAGCAGCTTTAGCTTGAGCAGCAGCAGCACGTTTTGCGTTTACTTCTTTCTCAGCAGCTAATCTTGCAGCTTTGTCAGCAGCTTTGTTAGATGATAAACCATCTTTCTTAGCGTTGATTTTAGCAGCTTTTTCTTCTAACCAAGCAGCGAATTTCGCGTCAGCTTGCTCTTGAGTTAAAGCTCCTTTGTTAACTCCACCTTGTAAGTGGTGTTTTAACATTGCTCCTTTGTAAGAAAGTAATGTTCTAGCAGTATCTGTAGGTTGAGCACCGTTGAATAACCATTTAACAGCAGCATCAACATTTAATTCTACAGTTGCAGGGTTAGTGTTAGGATTGTAAGTTCCGATTTTCTCTAAGAATTTACCATCTCTTTTAGCGCGTGCGTCAGCAGCTACTACCCAGTAAAAAGGTTTTCCTTTTTTACCGTGTCTTTGTAATCTAATTTTTACAGACATAATTAATTTAATTAGTTGAGGTACCCGACCTCGGTTTTATAATTCCGGCAAAGGTAATATTTATTTTGATGTAATGAGAGATAATAATAACTTTTTTAAACTTCTATTGTGTTGATTATGTGTTCTTTTCTGTGGATGTCACTTTTGCTATGTTTGTTTTTTGGTAGATAGTACTTAGACTACTGTCATAAGTATTGGTTTTCATTAGTTGCGTAACTGCAAAACTGTACTGTTTTTTATCTTCAAAATTCGAGTACATTAGATCTATTGAATGAAGTCATTTTAAGTTATTATTTACTCTAATTATTAGTTAGATTACTAATTGGTTGAATAATGAGAATTCAGTAAGCTTATTGTGAGGTTATTTACTTGATAACAAAATATAAAGATGTAGTAAAAATAGTTGGTTTTTAATATGTATATTTGGAAAGTATTGAATGTCAATATTTAGTATGTTTTTAGACCAATTTTCGAGGTCAATTTTCAAAATAATCAGATTAGATATAAGTAAAGATAATTTAGGCGTTTTTATGCTGTTTTGGTTCATGTGAGTCCATAGTGACTCCATTAAAACAGCCTTTTTAATAGATTCACTATGGCCTTACTATGTTGTCAGTATACAGTCATGTGAACGGAGATAAGAACATCTTTAAAAGTAGTTATTGCTAAAGTGGTTTTGGATTTGGAAAGAGTAAAATAGATTTAATTCTTAAGAGATAGGATCCTTGATTTCTAGTGAAATTGAAATAAATATATACTTATAAAGATACAAATTTAAATTGTAGATATAGAAAGTGATAGACTAAAAGGAAGTTTGTTTCTGTATACTAGTTAGAATGTTAAGTATAGTTTGTTGTATTTCTAGGTTATTCAGTAATTATTAAAAGTTAATATTATATTAAAATAAAGCTTTTTTGTGTGAGTAAAATACTATATTTTTGTAAACGCTGTTATTAAAGAAGATAGTTAAGAAATATGAAAAAGATAATAGGTATATTTTTATTGATTTTAGGATTGTGCTTCATCGCTTGTGAGAATGAGACGAAGACAGGGGATCCTAGTATTATTGCTATGGTTAATAATGAACAATATACAATACAATCTGGTGCGAGTGGTGTAAAGTTTGAAACATGGAGACCTCAATATGAGGATTTGAAAGTAGCTAATGAAAATGTTTTTTTCATGAAGGCTGAGACTGATACTACTATGTTTGCTTTGCGTGTACCTTATACACTATTTGAGAATCAGCCAAAAAGGGATTTTTATTTTGGAGATGTTAAGCAATTTGAGGAGAGTGGTGTAAGAGATACTCTTGCTTTTGCGCAATATATAGTTTTTGATATGAATACTAAAGTTCAAATAGCTGTTTATAGAACTGCTGAAAGTATTACTAATACTGGTAGATTCAAGTATATTGATGATACAAAGCAGGTACCAGGAACTATTACGGCTAGTTTTTACGCTAATATGGAGAAGGGGAAACCCGAAGGCTTTGATAAATTAAGCGATAAACAGAAAGAGTTTTATGAAAAACTTCAACCTATGAAATCATTCCAAGATGGTATGATTTATAGAATGCCAGTGAGTGCTGGAAAATAATTTAATTACGAATTTTTTGCCTTCGGCATGAAGTCACAGATTTCAAATCTGCGACAGCGTTTTGAAGGAATAAAATATATGAAGACTACTCGTTTACGGGTGGTCTTTTTTTTATTCACAAAACAAAAGAGTGATATCACAACAAGCCAACAACAACTTTATGATATCACAACTTCACAGAAGAACAAAAGAACAGAATCATAAAAGTTTTGTAACTTTGTGTTTTAGACTATTCTACCTTTATTTAGGTTAACATTCATATAATCAAGCATGTATTTAATTTTTGATACCGAAACAACGGGACTTCCTAAAAGTTGGCAAGCACCTATTACTGATACTGATAACTGGCCTCGATGTGTACAAATCGCTTGGCAGTTACACGATGAGTATGGGAACTTGATAGAGCATCAAGATTATTTGATTAAGCCTGAAGGATATAATATTCCCTATGATGCTGAACGTATACACGGTATTTCTACTGAGTTAGCGGAGCAGCAAGGTGTGGCGTTAGAAGAAGCTTTAGCACAATTCAACATTGCACTGTCCAAGACGAAATTCATCGTAGGTCAGAACCTTGGTTTTGACTTGAATATTATGGGATGTGAGTTTTACCGTAAAGGCGTGGATAGTATCATGGATCAACTACCTGTACTAGATACTTGTACAGAAGTGACAGCAGAGATGCTTAAGCTACCTGGAGGTAGAGGGGGGCGTTTTAAACTTCCTACGCTTACTGAGTTGCATACATTTTTATTTGGAGTACCATTTGGAGAAGCACATAATGCTACTGCTGATGTGGAGGCAACAACACGTTGTTTCTTAGAATTGATTAAGCATGGTACATTTTCTGCTCAAGAATTGCACCAAGATGAAGATTATGTAAAACGTTATCGCGAGGTTAATCCTGAACCATTTCAGTTAGTAGGGCTTAAACATATCAATTTACAGAAAGCTTCTGAAGAGATTAGAAAGAAGTTAGCTAAACAAGAGAGTGGTGCTTCAGTAGAAGTATCAGACCATGCTAGAGAATTACTTGATAATGCTAAGTTTGCCCATCTACATGTGCATACTCAATTTTCTATTTTACAGTCTACAATAGCGATTAATAATTTAGTAAAGAAAGCAGGTGACTTCGATATGTCTGCTGTAGCGATGACAGACCACGGTAATATGATGGGGGCATTCCACTTCGTTATGGCTGTGAATAATCATAATAAAGGAGTTGAAGCAAAGAATAAAGAACGTATTGAGAATGGTGAAGAACCATTACAGACACTTACGCCTATTGTAGGTTGTGAGTTCTTTGTTTGCGAAAACCATACAGATAAAACCAAAAAGGACAATGGATATCAAGTGGTATTACTTGCTAAAAATAAGGCTGGATATCACAATTTAGCAAAGATGGCATCTATCGCTTATACAGATGGTTTTTACTATGTACCTCGTATTGATAAGGGAGTAGTGGAGCAGTATAAAGAAGATGTTATTGTGTTAACAGGTAACTTATATGGAGAAGTGCCTGGGAAGATATTAAACGTAGGAGAACGCCAAGCTGAAGAAGCCTTAATGTGGTGGAAAGAGCAGTTCGGTGAAGATCTATACGTAGAATTAATGCGACATAATCAAGAAGATGAGAATCGCGTGAACAAGGCATTAGTTGAGTTAGCTCGTAAACATAATGTGAAATTAATAGCGACTAATAATGCTTATTATTTAGATAAAAAAGATGCAAATGCACACGACATTTTGTTATGTGTAAAAGAGGGTGAGAAACAATCAACTCCTATAGGTCGAGGTCGGGGATATAGATATGGACTTCCTAATCAGGAGTACTATTTCAAGTCTACTGACGAGATGAAGGAGTTGTTTGAAGACTTGCCGGATGCAATTTATAATATACAGGAAATAGTGGATAAGGTAGAGCCATTCGTGCTTCACCGTGATGTATTACTTCCTAAATTTGACATACCTGAGGAGTTTCAAGATGCACGAGATTTAGAAGGTGATGGAAGTGGAAAGAGAGGAGAGAATAATTTCTTAAAGCACCTTACTTATATTGGTGCAGAGAAGAGATATCCAGTGATAACAGATGAGATCCGTGAGCGTTTAGATTTTGAGTTGGCAACTATTGAGAAAACGGGGTACCCTGGTTACTTCTTGATTGTACAAGATTTTATTGCCGCAGCTAGAGATATGGGCGTGTCTGTAGGACCAGGTCGTGGATCAGCAGCGGGATCAGCAGTAGCTTATTGTTTGTGGATCACTAACCTTGACCCTATTGAGTATGACCTTCTTTTTGAGCGTTTTCTTAATCCTGACCGTGTATCGATGCCCGATATTGATATTGACTTTGATGACGAAGGGAGAGGCCGAGTGATGGATTATGTGATCAATAAGTATGGGGCTAGTCAAGTAGCGCAGATCATTACTTATGGTAAGATGGCGACTAAGTCTGCTATTCGAGATACAGCTAGGGTATTGGATTTACCATTGTTCGAAGCAGATAGAATAGCTAAGCTTATCCCTGGTATGATGCCTTCTAAGTGGAACTTAAATAGGTTCTTAACAGAAGATGAGAATGCTGTGAAAGCAGTGTTGCGTTCAGAGGAGTTTGATAAAGTAAAAGAATTAATTGCTCTAGCTCAGGATGGTTCGCTAGCAGCAGAGACCATTCAGCAAGCTAAAATATTAGAAGGTTCGATGCGTAATACAGGTATACATGCCTGTGGGGTTATTATTACTCCAGATGATATTACGAAGTTTGTACCCGTGACGTTAGCTAAAGATTCAGACTTGTATGTTACTCAGTTTGATAATTCAGTAGCGGAAAGTGCAGGACTGCTGAAGATGGACTTTTTAGGGTTGAAAACATTGACTCTGATTAAAGATACTATCAAATTAGTTAAGTATCGTACAGGAATTGAGATAGATCCTGATAAGATACCTATTGATGATGTGAAGACTTATGAATTGTTCCAAAGAGGAGAGACTATAGGGGTGTTTCAGTATGAATCTGCAGGTATGCAGAAGTATATGCGAGAGCTAAAACCTACTGTGTTTGCCGATTTGATTGCAATGAATGCCTTATATCGTCCAGGACCTTTAGAGTATATTCCATCGTTTATTCGCCGTAAGAACGGTGAGGAACCTATCGTTTATGACTTAGATGCTTGTGAGGAGTATTTAAAAGAAACATACGGTATTACAGTATATCAAGAGCAGGTAATGCTTCTGTCACAGAAGTTGGCTGGATTTACTAAAGGTGAGGCCGATGTACTGCGTAAGGCAATGGGTAAGAAACAGAAGGAGGTACTAGATAAGATGAAACCGCAGTTCGTAGCACAAGCTTCGGCGAAAGGTCATGCAGAACCAATGTTAGAGAAGATATGGAAAGACTGGGAGGCATTTGCTTCTTATGCATTTAACAAATCTCACTCAACCTGTTATGCGTGGATAGCCTATCAGACAGCTTATCTTAAAGCGCATTACCCTGCTGAATATATGGCTGCCGTATTGTCTAATAATATGAATGATATAAAATCTGTTTCCTTCTTTATGGAAGAGTGTAAGCGAATGGGGTTACAGGTATTAGGCCCAGATGTAAATGAGTCATTCTATAAGTTTACAGTAAATGACAACTATGATTTGCGTTTCGGTATGGGAGCTATTAAAGGAGTAGGTCAGGGGGCTGTGAATACTATCGTAGAGAATAGAAAAGATGGATTATATACCTCTGTATTTGATTTGTCTAAACGTATAGATTTGAGATCAGCGAATAAGAAAGCCTTTGAAAACTTAGCATTAGCTGGGGGATTTGATTGCTTTAAAAATACACATCGAGCTCAGTATTTCCACATGGATCCAAGTGATAATATAGTGTTTTTAGAAAAAGCGATTCGCTTTGGGGCAAAATCTCAGGAAAATGATAATTCATCACAGTTTAGTTTGTTTGGAGAGAGTAGTGAAGTGCAGATTGCAGAACCATTATTACCTATCTGTGAGGAATGGAGTACAATGGAAAAGTTAGCAAAAGAAAAAGAGGTGGTTGGAATCTATATTTCAGGACATCCATTAGATGACTTTAGATTTGAGATGAAATACTTCTGTAATGTAAAAGTAGAAGAGTTAGTTAATCTAGTACCATTTACAGGACGTAGTGTTATGTTTGGAGGTATGATTAGTGATGTGCAATTTCGCACATCAGCAAAAGGAAAAGATTGGGCTATGTTTACTGTTGAGGGGTATGATGAGAGTTTTGAGTTTAGAATGTTTAATGAAGAGTTTCTAAAATTTAGACATTTCTTGTTGAATAATACGTTTGTCTTTATTAAGATCTTGGTTAAAGAAGGATGGATAAAGAAAGAGACGGGAGAAAAGACTGAACCACGTATACAATTTATGGAAATGAAATTGCTACATGAGGTTATTCCTACTTTTGCGAAGAAGTTGACAGTAGTTATGAATGTGAAGGATATTGCTTCTAGACAGGTAGAGTTAATAAAAGATGCGTTTAGTCGATATCAAGGTGATAGTTTTGTGAATTTTGAGATACTAGAAATAGAGCGTATACAGAAGGAATTGTCACTGAGTACATCTCAAATTACCCTTAGAGAACCAGAGGATGAAGAAAGTGAAATAGAAGGTTTTGCTGAAGAAGATATGACGACTGTAGATGTGCCTGAGTTTAGAGTTGTAAATAGATTAGAGATGTCTAGTCGCAGTAGTAGAGTGAATATTACAGCGGAATTATTAGAGGAATTAGAAGGGTTACAAGTAGATTTTAAATTAAACTAATCAATGTGATACTTTTTGGTAATGGTTTTATAGATAAAAAAAATTACTACTATATAATAAAGTATAATAAATTTATTAAGTTTGTTGATATAATATAAAAAGCAAAGAATAATGGCATTAGAAATAACAGATGCTACTTTTGAAGAAGTAGTATTAAAATCAGACAAACCAGTAGTGGTTGACTTTTGGGCAGTATGGTGTGGACCTTGTAAAATGTTAGGGCCAGTAGTTGAAGAATTAAGTGCAGAATACGATGGTAAAGCTGTAGTTGGTAAAGTAGACGTTGATGCAAATCAAGAATTCGCTGCTAAATATGGTGTAAGAAATATCCCGACTGTATTAATTTTTAAAGACGGGGAAGTAGTAGGACGTCAAGTAGGTGTAGCACCAAAGAAAACTTATGCTGAGGCAATAGATGCTCTATTGTAATCACAAGAATAAATATATGTATATATGAAGGCTCTCAGTAATGGGAGCCTTTTTTAATTGGGAATTCAGAATTGTTGCCTTCGGCATTAGGGGATATGTTATTCTTTTAATGGATGGAAGTGTATTGTGGATATAGACGGCATGTGGTCCTAATTCGTAATTATTTAGTCTCCACCACAACCTCCGCAGCCTCCACCACCACATGAGCTACCGCAAGAATTGCTGTTAGAGCTTCCACAGCTACTATTAGAACTACTACCGTCACTACTACAGCTACTGTTGTTTGAGCTAGATGATATGTGTGGGATTGGAGTGTTAGCTAATATCACCATCGTAGTGAGTGCTGCTCCTAAAGCCGCATTACCTGTCAGAAAGTAAGACCACTGCCAGTTGTCTTCTTTCAGTTTAGAGAATTTAACTCGCTGTGTGTAATATCTGATTATCGTCTTATGGATACTTTCTGATGCTAGTCTCTGTAAGAAAAATAGTGAGCTAATGACGATGACTAAGGTTAATATAGTGATGAATAAAACAGGCTTATGACGTTCACTTCCAGTGATTATGCGCATAAAAGCAAAGAATACTATACTTAATAGGATGGCGTAGTTCGTTATAAAGAGCTTGTTAAACTTAGCAGATCTGTTGATGTATTTATTTATGCCTTGGATAGTAGTTACTTGGTTAGTAAAGAGTGGTCTACCTATAAGTTTTGGTATTAGCTCTGTGAATTTTCTTGTTTTGAATTGTTTTAACTTACGTAAGATATAAGCTTGTTCTCGGTTTTTTATATAAGTATCTTGGATCAGCTCTAGTGTATAGTTAGGCCCTGTCTTGATATTATGTTGTTCGATAAGTTCATTAAAAGTACCAATGATACCATCTTTTACATTCTTGTTTTTTAAGTACATCATCTCATAAGGATGAAGGTTGCGGATAAAGCTGTTCTCACTACTGTTTCTGATTATGTCATGTAGTACACTTTTATTGTATTCATTTAAGAATGCAATAGTGCCAATAAATATGAGCGTTAGTCCGAATAGGAATGCACTACTACTAATATTACTGTATATAAGGGTTAAGGGATAATGAAGAAAGGGGATGGCAGCTAGACTTACAAATATTCCTATAAGTAGTTTAGTACTCATTTTATATTTGGTTTTAGGCAAGTGTAAACTGTCATACATAGATTGGTATTCCCATATCTCTTTAGGTTGTTCACCGAAGACTTGGCTATATATTAGTGTAGTATGCTCTTTGGCTTGCTTGAATATATCATATTCTTCACGATTATGTGTTGAAGGGATATGCTCTATGGTTTTGCCAAGTATAAGACAGAAGTTTTTATATGACTTAGTAAAGACTAAATGTTCGTGCCAAACGACATCAACGACATCAGAGGGTGATACCATCTTATCAGAAGTTGCAGCGAGGTACATAAACTTCTTATATTCTAATATAGCTTGAGTGGTGAAGTTTTTGGTCCACTTATTTTCTTTTGCTAGTCGGAGTGTAAAACCATATTCGTCAGTCCATTTATCTAATTGAAACTCCTCTATTTTCTTCCAATGTACTTTATTCATTGTTTGCAATATTTAGTTAAATATCTAATTATTAGAAGAGATATGCAATAAAAAAGTTGTGTTAGTATGTAGAAGTGGACGGCATAAATTAAGTTCGAAGGGAGATATAGCTTATTTATAACATTTGAAGGTGTATTTTGTAATATAAAATATGTGCAAGTATTGAATTTACTAGTGAAACGGTTTTTTTTGGAGAGTTGGTTTTGTGGAATCAGGGGGTTTTTTGAGTGAAAAGCGTACTTGTGTGATTAGGGTGAAAAAATAATTAAAAATAAATCACTTTTTAGATGGTTGATTTTTAGTTTAGTAAAGGAATTGGCTAGAAAAAGATTGTTTTTTTTATTGTGTGGATTTGGTACTGTAGAAAATGGTTGTATATTTGCATCGCATTAGAGCAATAATGACGAAGGTTTGGTAGTTCAGTTGGTTAGAATACATGCCTGTCACGCATGGGGTCGCGGGTTCGAGTCCCGTCCAGACCGCAAAAGAGAGATTAGCGTCTTGATTAAATAGGCGCTAATTTATCTACTCTTAAAAAAGAAAAACTTTAAAAAGTTTGGAGGTTTAGAAAAAAGAGTTACCTTTGTCGCCGTTAAAGAATTAATGCTTTTAAGAATAAAATACTGGTTTGGTAGTTCAGTTGGTTAGAATACATGCCTGTCACGCATGGGGTCGCGGGTTCGAGTCCCGTCCAGACCGCCAGTTAAAAGGAGCCTCTCACAACGTGGGATGGCTTTTTTTGCCCTCTAAAATTTTGTAAAAGAGGGTTGAAAAGTAGTTGTGTTGTTAAGTGCGCAAGCACTAAAGGTTTAGTAGTTAGACCAATGAAAAGCTTTCCTAGTGCGGGAGAGCTTTTTTTAAAAAATTGTCAAGATTGATGGTTTTAACTAATAAACGCGATACAGAAAAGAAATTATTGGTTTGGTAGTTCAGTTGGTTAGAATACATGCCTGTCACGCATGGGGTCGCGGGTTCGAGTCCCGTCCAGACCGCCAATAAGAAGAGAACCTCTCATGTAGTTGGGAGGTTTTTTTTGGCCTCTAAATGTTCATCAATTAGAGGATCTAAAAGTAGTTGTGTTGTTAAGTGCGCAAGCACTAAAGGTTTAGTAGTTAGACCAATGAAAAGCTTTCCTAGTGCAGGGGAGCTTTTTTATTTTTATAGCATTTCTGAAAATAAGTCTATTCTAAAACTTTTTGAGATTGATTAAGTCTTAGATTATTTAGATTTGTAATAATTAATAAATATCTTGATATGTTTGTCAGATCACTTATTACTTCATTAAATAAAGTATTCTGTTATAGCAATGATACTATAATTAGTTCAGTTCAGATGATGTCTGAAAAGAATGAGTATAGTGCGTGTAGCTTTATATTAGGAGATAAGCGAATTATCTATAGGGAAGCAAAGGTTACTTCTAAGAAGATTGGATTTTTCGTTGCTATTTGGCAACGCAATGAGATAGGAGTAACAGTGCCTTATCATGTGGGGGATGAGTTTGACTATATGATGATCGGTGTGAAGACAGATACTGATTTGGGCTATTTCTTATTTCCGAAGGTGATATTAGTGAATCTTGGTATTATCTCTACCGAGACAAAGGAGGGTAAGCGTGGAATGCGTATCTATCCTAATCTAGAAGAAGGGATGAATAAGCAAGCATTGAAAACTTATCAATCTCAAATGTCTTTTTTCTATAAAGTTTAAATTATCTTCAATAAAAACACATTAACAGATTAAATACTTTCCATTAACCTTTTTTTATATATTTGCAATAAGACTGGTTATCAAATTGATATTAAGGGGGAATTAGGTGAGAATCCTAGACAGACCCGCTACTGTAAGCTTATAAATGTAATGAATCAAGTCATCCTCTGTCGTTATGGAGAGGAGGAAGTTCGTTAAGAGCAAGTCAGGATACCCGCCAATCTACAATAAGTTTTGATGTTTTCGAGGAATAAGACATTAAGCGTTCAAAAGGTTAGACATTGGTGACAGTGTGTTTTGGTGCGTTTATGTTTTCTTGGATCGTCAAGATTAACAAGCCAAAAACAATTATGACCAAAACGCAATTACTATCAATAACTACTCTGATGTGTGTAGCTAGCTATGCTGTATATGCTCAGAGCCCTAAAGACAGTATCACTTCTCTTAAAGAAATCGTGATACAGAAAGAGGTTTTTAAAGATTTAATCCCTGTACAAACTTTAGATGGTGCTAAACTAGAGCGCTTAAATAGCCATAGTGTAGCTGATGCTCTTAGATACTTCGCTGGAGTTAAGATTAAAGATTATGGTGGTATGGGAGGACTTAAGACAGTAGATGTCCGTAATATGGGGACGCATCATGTAGGGGTGTTTTATAATGGGGTACAAGTGGGCAATGCTCAGAATGGTATAGTAGACTTAGGAAAGTTTTCTCTAGATAATATAGAAACGGTAAAACTATATAATGGTCAACGCAGTGCTATCTTCCAATCAGCAAGAGAGTTTGCTTCTGCATCTACAGTTTATCTACAAACAAAGAAACCTATATTCGAAGAAGGGAAAGATATAAATGTATCAGCTAAATACAAGGCAGGGTCTATACAGTTAGTCAATCCATCTGTACGTACAGATATTAAAGTTAATGACAATGTTAGTACATCTATCAGTGCTGAATATATCTATTCGAATGGTGATTATAAGTTTAGGCAAAAACGTCATAATATAGATGGTACAGTGGCTTATGATACTATAGGTCACAGGCAGAATAGTGATATAAAAGCTTATCGTGTAGAGAATAGTTGGTTCGGTAAGACAGATAAAGATACTTGGCAGGCTAACCTTTATTACTATCAATCAGATAGAGGTCTTCCAGGTGCTGTAATTAAGAAGAGTGATGTCACTTTAGAGACTGAAAATATCAATGAACGTCAGAGTGATAAGAACTTTATGGCGCAGGGAGAGTGGACTAGATTTGTTTCTGATCGATATCAGTTTCAACTGAAAGGGAAGTATGCTTATGATGAGATGCACTATCTGTCTCGTAAGACAGTGGCTTTCGAAGGAGAAGTGGTTACCTATAATCCTCAATTTGATAACACTTACTTCCAACAAGAGTATTATGTCTCAGCTGCACATCTGTATAAGATAACTGATATATGGGATGTGGCTCTAGCTACGGACTTACAATACAATAAACTTAATGCTACTCGTATAGGACAAGGAACTCCGTTTACTTATCCTGAACGTTATACCTTTTTAACTTCGTTAGCGACTTCTGTGAATCTAGGTAAGGTGAAAGCTCAGGCTAATATCTTAGGAACATTTACTAAAGAGAAGGTACGTTATAATTATGAAGCGCCAGATCGTCAATTTTGGGCGCCATCTATCTTCTTGAGTTATAAGCCGTGGGATGATGAGAACTTTGTGGTTCACTCATTTTATAAGTACATCTATAGATTACCTACGTTTAATGATTTGTACTACACACAGCTAGGTACTGCTAACTTAAAACCAGAGGCTTCTAAGCAGATAAACTTAGGATTCACTTATAATAAACAGTTTAACAATGCTTTGTTTGAAGAGGTGCATTTGTCATTAGAATCTTACTTCGCTAATATAACGGATAAGATTATCGCTACACCTACTTCTAGTATGATGAGATGGATGATGACTAATCTAGGTAAGGTGGAGAACTATGGGATAGAGACAAATGTAGGAACTACTGTGAGGTTAATGGAAGACTTGCGATTAGGTGTTAATCTGACGTATGAATACACAGTAGCGAAAGACAAGAGCGAAACGCTATATGGTAAGCCATCATACTATGGAGATCAAATACCCTATGCTCCTTGGCATTCTGGTTCTTCTATCGTGAGTTTAGATTATAAAGATTGGTCTCTTAACTATAGTTTTATCTATGTAGGGGAACGTTATAATGGTAATAAAAATAATATTAAGCGAAACGAAATACAACCTTGGTACACACACGATGTGTCATTATTAAAAAGTTTCAAATGGCGTGATTATAGATTTAAGGCTAGTGTAGAAGCTAACAATATCGCTAATCAGTACTATGAGGTAGTGAGCAACTTCCCTATGCCTGGGCGCAACTTCCGTTTCACTTTAAGCTTTGATATATGAGATTTAAAAATATAATTATGCTCACTACTGTTTTGTTAGCAGTGGTAAGTTGTCGAAAAGATGAGATGATATTCTTATCAGATAGTTCTGATGTGTCTATCCCTGTTAGCACTGAGAGATACAGTGGATTCTATTTGTTGAATGAAGGGAATATGGGTATGAACAGAGCTTCTATAGATATGTTTGAATATCATACAGGAACGTATACGAGGGATATATTCTCAGAGCGCAATCCCAATATAACAAAAGAACTAGGAGATGTAGGTAATGATATCAAGATCTACGGTAAGAAAGTATATGCGACTATCAATGTGTCTAACTTCATCGAGGTATTCGATGTAGAGACAGGTAAACATATTAAGCAAATACACGTGCCTAACTGTCGTTACTTGGCTTTCAAGGATGGTAAGGCTTATGTGAGTTCGTATGCAGGTAAGGTAGAGATAAATCCGAATGCAGAGAAGGGATTCGTTGCTGAGATAGATACTTTATCCTTAGAAGTTACGAGAAGAGTAACTGTAGGTTATCAACCTGAAGAGATTGTTATTAAAGGCAATAAACTTTATGTAGCTAATTCGGGAGGATATCGCGTGCCAAACTATGATACGACCGTGTCCGTGATAGATATACCTAGCTTCACAGAGACAAAGAAGATTGATGTAGCGATAAACTTACATCGTATGCAGATAGATAAGGCAGGAGATATTTATGTGTCATCAAGGGGGGATTATTATAATGCAGAACCTAATCTATATGTGATAGACTCGAATACAGATAAGGTGAAGCAACAGCTCGATATACCAGTATCTAACATGACGATGGATGATGATAAGCTTTATTACTATGCTACGTCTTATAAACACAATACAGGTGCTAATAGGGTTACCTATGGAATACTGAATACACTGACTAAAAAAGTGATTACAGACAATATCATTAAAGACGGTACAGATAAGAAGATACAGATACCTTATGGTATAGCTGTGAATCCTGAGACAAAGGAGATATTTATGACAGATGCTCAGGATTATGTTGGGACAGGTTTTGTGTACTGTTTCTCTCCTGAGGGGATGTTGAAATGGAAAACAACTGGTGGGAATATTCCTGCTCATATAGCATTTATAAAGAAATAATACCAACAACTAAATAATGAAGACAACAAAAATTAGATTAAGCTTAATGGCGACATTATGCTTATCTGCGATTACATTTATCGGATGTTCTAGTGATAGTAGCTCTGATGTAAAGGAACCGGAAGGTGAGGGAGGATCTATAAGTTATGATTATAGTGATGTAACTAAGGTGTTTGACTTCCATCCTGCTCCAGGTCAGTTCGTTAATATATTACCTAAATATGAAGAAGGAGATACACAAGAGACGATGAAGGGCAAAGCTCTTAAGGCTATCTCGGGTAAAAAACCGGATGTAATATCGTTAGGAGGATTTGGAGGGTATATCGTGATGGGGTTTGCAGAGCCTATAAATAATGTCAAAGGACAACGTGACTTCTCTGTATTAGGTAATGCGTTTACTAATAGCTCAGAACCAGGTATAATATTAGTGTCTTTTGATAAAAATGGAGACGGATTACCTAATGATGAATGGTATGAGATAGCTGGTAGTGAGTATAAGAATGCTAAGACAGTACGTGATTATGAGATGACCTTCTTTAGACCAACTAGTGAACCTTTAGGTAATATAAAAAACTATATCAAGTATAAGAATAACCAAGGCGAGGAAGGGTATAAACCTAAGAATCAGTTTCACGATCAAAGCTATTATCCTATGTGGATTAAGGAAGACTCGTTAGTATTTAAGGGAGTGAGGTTGCCAAACAATGCTTTTATAAATAGCACTAGTGAATTATGGGAATTACCTGCTTTAGGATATGGGTATGCGGATAACCATATTAATGGTGAGGCAGATGCAGCTATGGATATTGACTGGGCTGTAGATAGCAAAGGAAATAAAGTGAAGTTAGATAAGATCCACTTCATTAAGATATATACTAGTATGGATCAGGACGCAGGAAGGCTAGGAGAGACTTCTACTGAGGTAATGGGTATTATAGATCTTCATAAAGCCAAAGTAAACATACCAACTAGATAATATACTCAAACTAATCAATCCCCACTACCCTCCAAAACTAACAACCGATTAATTAACCAAAATTATCTATTATGAAAAAAAGTTTAATAAGAGTAAGTACTTTCTTACTCTTTGGAATTACTTTAATTACGGGGACACTGTTTACTGGGTGTTCTAGTGATGATAGTGTGCCATACACTATACCAGTTGAGCTAGTGCAAATTGATACTGACTTAAAAATACAGTCAAGCTATAATGTGGATAGAAGTAGGGTAGTTACTGTGGCTCCTGAATTGGCAAAATTTACTAATCCAAGTTTAGAGTGGAAAATTGTCAAAGCAAATAATATCGATAAAGACTCATTATTAAGTACAGCACAGTATTTAGACTTTATTTCATTGAAAGAAGGTGTCTATAGAATTTCTGTTGATATAAAAGATAAGGTTTATAAAACTAATTATGAATTTGATGTTCAAGTAGCAAAAGAAGAAAATGCATATAAGAAGTTTATTACCAAAGTATTTGATTTTATGCCATCTTATGGACAGTTTACTAATGACTTGCCAAAATATGTAGTAGGAGATACAAGAGAGAAAATGATTGCAAAAGCTGAAGCAGCAATAGCAAAAGAAAAAGCTGGTATGATTTCATTAGGAGGGTTTGGTGGATATGTAGTATTTGGCTTTGATCATACTATAGCTAATGTTCCAGGCAAGAGGGATTTTAGGGTTTTAGGTAATGCTTTTTGGGCGGCTGCAAATCCAAATCCAGATGCGCCAGGTCGAGGAGGTAGTTGTGAACCTGGTATTATTATGGTTGCTTATGATAAGAATAAAAATGGAAAACCAGATGATGATGAATGGTATGAAATAGCAGGTAGTGAATATTATAAGAAAGAAACAATTAAGGATTATGGAATTACTTATTACAGACCAGATCCTAAGAAGGCTCCTGTAGTAGATCCTAAACTAAGTTGGGCTACAGATTTAGAATATATCAGATGGGAAGATAATCAAGGAGATAAGGGATGGAAACCTAAGAATACCTTTCATAGACAAAGCTATTTTCCAGAGTGGTATAACGGCGATAAAATTACATTTAAAGGGACTAGGTTAGCTAACAATTCAAAAGATGAAAGTGGTACAGGATCTTATTGGGTTCTTTATTCTTATCCTTGGGGATATGCTGACAATGCACCTAATAATGATGATGAGTCAGCTATTGATATAAATTGGGCTGTTGATAAAACTGGAAATAAGGTGAATTTGCCTGGAGTTGATTTTATAAAAGTGTATACAGGTATAAATCAAGAATCAGGTTGGCTAGGTGAAGTCTCTACTGAGGTAGCAGGAGCAGTTGATTTGCACATAGAGGGGACGTCTATTACTACAAGAAAATAAAACTAACAATGAAAAAAACAATTACAAGAATAAGTAGCTATGCCATATTAGGATTAGCCTTATTAACAACATCTGTGTTCACTAGCTGTTCTAGTGATGATAATAGTTCAGACTCTTCTAATGAGTTATCATTAGACTTATCTAAGATTTCTTTAGAGATTCCTACAGAAGGAGGAAAGATATGGAGTGAGACATTTAAAGAGAATACACCTTTAATAACTGCTCCATATACATTTAGTCATAATGTATCTACTTTTGGGGCAGATAAATATTGGAGAGGATTTACAGTTTCAAATAGTACTGATAAAAAAGATCAAGGCAGTGCTTTTAACAAGTTGATGTATGGGACTATGGCCGAGACGACTAATAATATGCCATTCTTAGTGGCTTTTACCGAAGGAGTTTCTGATGTCTTGGTTAAGGGTAAGAGTATTGATATTAAAGAAGCATATACAGTAGTTACTTTAGAGGATAATTATTCTCCAGTAGCAGTAGAATTGGCGTTAAGCTCTTATACCTATCATTCTACTCAACGAGGTGACCCTGGGATGTCAAAGAAATTTGAGAAAGGAGACTTCTTTAAAGTTGTAGTTTTTGGATTAGATGAGAATAAAGTTATTATTAATTCACCTGTAGAACATTATCTGATTGATTATCGAAATGGTGTTGTGAAGGTTGATACTAATTGGAAAAAGGTTAGTTTGAAAGTACTAGGTAAAGTAAAGTATTTAGTGTTCTATGTTGATTCATCAGATAAAGGACAATGGGGAGTAAATACTCCGGCATATTTTACAGTGAAAGATTTAGTTGTTTCAAAATAGTTAATTTATATTAGGCTTCCATTATTATGGGGGCCTTTTTTGAATACTGATTGGTGAGATCTGTATATTATGCTAAATAGTACAGATGTGTTTTTATATTGTGTAAGGGTTATTATTTTTATTAAATATTTTTATGTTAAAATTAACTATATTAAGTTTATGTTGTTTTTAATATATAGATGTTTATGCGTATATTTTTGTGTTTTTTAGTTTTTTGTATTTGTTCTTTGTCTTTTTCTCAGAATAAGTTTGATGTAGGATATTATATAGATAATAATGGTAACAAAGTAGGTGGGTTAATTCGAGATATGGACTGGAAGAATAATCCTGTCCGCTTCGCTTTTAAAAATAGTGAGGAAGGAGAAGTCCGTGATGTAGTATTAGCTGATGCTAAGGAATTCTATATAAGTGGAAAAGCAAAATACTTAAGAGGAAAAGTTAAAGTAGATATGTCTAGTGAATACTTACAGAATATGAGTACTGACTCATTGCCTGAATATAAAGAAGAGACAGTTTTCTTAAAAGTATTGGTAGAAGGTAAGGCTACTTTATTTAGATACAGTAGTGCAATAGGACATCGTTTCTTTTATCTGAAGGATAACAGTATTGAACCATTAGTTTTTAAAAAGTATATGAAGACTAATACTAAAAGAGGGAAGAATGATGGTAATACGGCAAAGAATGAAATGTATAAAAGACAGATTTGGACAGAGTTTAATTGTGATATACAATCAAGAAATAAGATTAAAAGCTTAGAATATAACGAGAAGGATCTTGTTAAGTATTTTAAAAATTATAATGAGTGTGAAGGTGAAACTACAGTGGAAGTCTATTCTAAAGGTTCCTATAAGAGTGTTGCACTGGCATTAAAAGGACAGCTATCATCTGCTAATTTTAAATTTGATAATAGTGAGATATCAAATGCAAATTATGACTTAGGTTCAGCTGTAGGATATGGATTAGGTTTAGAAATAGAATATACATTTCCTTTTAATAATAAGAAGTGGGGAATGTTTATAGAACCTACTTATAAACACTATAGTTTTAGTAAATCTCAAACTGTTGTAAATGAAACTCTAGTACAAGAATTGAAATATAATATGCTAGAACTTCCTATTGGAGCAAGGTATTATATGTTTATCAGCGATAAGTCTAAATTGTTTATTAATGTAGGTGTTCAATTTAGCTTTGATATGAGTTCCACCTTAAAACTTAGTCAGACTAAAGAATTAGATGTCAAGTCAGGGAATAATGCTTTCTTTGGAGTTGGATATAAGTATAATCGATTTAGTTTTGAGTATCGTATAAATACAAAACGTTCGTTAACGAAGAACTATAGTTACTGGGATTCTTCATTTAATAGTATGTCGTTTACTATTGGTTATTCATTTGCCAAGTTTTAAATAAACAGGAATGCCTCATCAACAGATGAGGCATTCCTGTTTTTATATAGTGACTTGTTTATGGTAATACATAATATCGAAAGAGGTAGTGTTAATATAGAGCAGTGTTATATTAATAGGCATTCCTTAGTAGGATAGTTGTACTGATCATCGGTATATGATTCCACTGTATTCAAATTATCAATAACTTCTATAAAGGCTATTAGTTGTTTTATGTTTGTTGTTGTGGTTATATGAATGGTTTTCGGGATAAATAAAAGTTAGTTTTTATTAGGATTAAATGACTGTTTATTTGGTTGTTATATTTATTGTTCTATATTTGTAGAACAACATCTACAATTGTCTATATGAGATACACTAAATTAATCGCGTTTATAATATTGCTACTCTTTACAAGTTCATGTAAAGTGAATCAGAAAATAGATGGAGAGAAAGTAGGAAGATGGGTTTATAAAAACACTGTAGAAGGCATAGAGGAAGTACATCGTGGTAGGTATAGGAAAGATGGTTTTCAGAAGGGAACTTGGAGATATAAGAAAAACGGCAAACTGTATAAAAAGGAGGTGTTTAGGGATTCTTTAGCAGAAGTAACATATTATTATCCCAATAGAAAGATAGAATCACTGGGACAGATTGTTTTTACAAAAAGAGAAAAAGGATTACATTATTACTATACGGGAGTTTGGTTTGTTTATAATCGCAAAGGTGATTTAATAGAAGTCAAGCATTATAAAGAAGGAGTATTAGAACATTATACATTAGTTAGAAAATGATAAAATTACCGCAGACAGAAGAACAAATAATGGAGTATATATGGGAGTTAGAAAAGGCTTTTGCTAAAGATATTATGGAAAAATACTCTGAACCTAAACCAGCTCAAACTACTTTAGCAACGCTGTTAAAGAGACTTGTGGATAAGGAGTTTATAAACTATCAAGTATATGGTAATTCTAGAGAGTATTATCCATTAGTACAGAAAGAGGATTATTTTGAGAAACATATTAATAATATGGTTGAGAATTTCTTTGATAATTCTGCTTTGCGATTTGCTTCTTTTTTCACTAGAAAAAGTAAGATGACTAAACACGAGTTAGAAGAATTAAAAAAGATAGTAGATGAACAGTTAAAGACTAGATAGCCATGTTATTATACTTAACCAAAATCACACTCATTCTCATTGCTTCAATTGGGATATATAAGCTGTTTCTAGAGAATAGTAAAGCACATTACTTTAAGAGATATTATCTACTAGGAACATTGATTATCGGACTTTTTTTACCTTTTGTTACTATTTCTACAGATGTGGAAATTGTATCATGGAATCAAACTTTAGAAGAGTTAAATGAAGTTATTATTAAATCTCATAAAGATGAAGTGATTGATAATTCTACTATAGATTGGTCTTATGGAATAGTAGTGGTATATCTGATAGGTATATTGTTTTCATTATCTAAGTTAGCTGTTGAGACTATCAAAATTAAAAGATTAAAGAGAAATGGAACAATTATAGATTTCAATGATGTGACTATACTTTTGTCTAGCCAAATCACCAATGCTTTCTCTTTTGGAAATACAGTATACTTTCCTACAACAGAGGAGTTGTCAGAAGAGAACAAAATATTACTACATGAGATAGTACACATACAGCAAAGACATAGTTTAGATATTATATTGATAGAAGTACTAAAATCTTTCTTTTGGTTTCACCCTATATTCTATTATTATAAGACTTGTATTTCTTTAAATCACGAGTTTTTAGCAGATGGCTTGAGCGTTTCTTCAGAAGAAGAGGTAGGGGCATATTTACAGTTATTATTAACTCAGACGTATAAACAACATGAGTTACATGTAACAAGCTCTTTTAATTTCAATTTGACAAAGAAGCGTTTCATCATGATTACAAAAACGAATAGACCATGGAGAAATACAGTAGGTATTAGTATGTCTTGCATTCTTTTTTTACTAGTTAGTACACTTGCTATTCATGCTAAGACAACTAATCAGAAAGTGGCATCAGATACAGCTAGTAGACCTTTTCAGGTGACGGATACGCGAGCTCAATATCCAGGAGGAATGAATAAGTTCGTGAATGATTTTGTTTTGAAGTTTACAGATCCATATCCATATTCAGAAGAGGACGAAGCTAAAATAGTAGTGCAGTTTACCGTTGAGATAGATGGGTCATTAGAGAATATAAAGGTTTTAAGAGACCCACTTGGAGTAGGAGAAGAGATAGTTAAGACCTTAAAGAGTATGCCCAAATGGTTTCCTGCACAACATAATGGAGAGGTAGTCAGTACGATATTTACTTTGCCAATAACTTTTAAAAGAACAGCACCATGAGATCAATAGCAACAATTTTTTCATCATCTAGACTTTATTTTACCTGTGTAGCTACTCTATTAGGAGGTATGCTAACAAGTATGGGACAAGAGGTATTAGAGGATTATAATAACTTTCTAGCACTTGAAAAAGTTGAGCTATCTTCAGGTAAAGTGCGTTTTTTAAAAACGGTAAAAGAAGTGGACTCTAATATTAAAGGAGCAGAGTATATTAATAAACATCGTTTGTTTTGGGACTATCTTGTAGTGAATTTTTCTGAGCCTTTAGAGGAGAATACATTTTCCCCGAATAAAGAGATTAGTTTATCACAGGATAGCTTTCTATCTATGATGGTATCGGATACTATTTTTAGTCCCCTAGTAGAAAGATATAGCTCACAAGTGGTAAAGAGGAATAGTACAAAGGATACTATCTCTATGGATGAAGTACTTAATATTGCAGTTAAGTTCTTTAGTATAGAGAAGATTACACCAAAGGGAGAGTACTCGGCGAGGATATGTGTAGGACTAAATAGTATTAAAAATACAGAGGATATACGCATGCCCTTTGTAGAAGCTTTTGCTTTCCATGCTATTATGAAGAATCTGAGAAATGAACAGTATGATGTATATAATTACTTTATAGATTCAATAAGGAGTATTTATAAGTTAAATCTAGGTGTTGATAAAGACGAAAGATTACTCCGTGCTCTGGGTGCCCTTTTTATACAGATGCTTCAGAGTGATAAACTGATGAAGCTATTAGAAGATGAATATGAGCAGAATAAAGATGTACTGCCTTTTGTACTCTCTTCGTAGTAAGAATAAATTCATATCGAACCTGTCTTTAAAAGACAGGTTTTTTTATACTACCACTTGAATAATTTGTATTTTTAAAACAAAAAATGAGAACTAATTATTTTAAATACCTCTTCACTATTTGTATAGCTATATTAGTTATTGACTCGTTTGCACAAGAAAGAGTAGTTATTCATGAGCATACAGCTAAGTCTGCCTTGATCTGTGCTAGGTCTAATACGGATACTATTGAATTTACTTATAATAAACAGTTTAGACCAGCTAAGGCACGTTTAAGCTCTAATCAATTATCTATTAACTTTTCTAAGCATTTTTATCAAGCTTTTCCTGATAAAAAGGTGAATAGTAATATTAGCCTTGTTTTTGAATTAACCATTGAGAAAGACGGATCTATTAATGGGATTAGTGTATTGCGCAGTAATTTCACATCTGGAGAGAACGATAAACTAAAAGAGATTCTTTATCATATAACAGTAGATATTTGGATTCCTGCTTCTTATAACGGAGAGAAGATTACATCACAATATACATTGCCGATTATACTATTGACAGAGGTTAATGATATTTAATGTCAATGTTTAGCAGTGCTTTTTTAAATGGATTATAAGTAATAATTTGTCCTACTTTAAAACACACACCCTACAAATGCTAAATATAATTAACAAAAAGCTATTAGTATCAGCTTTGATCTTCAATTCTTTTGTGTCGCTTTCAACAGAAACTTTTGCTAAAGTGAATAGAGAAGTAATCGAACTCCAGCAAGTAGCAAATAAAGTACCTGCTAAGTATCCTGGTCACTTTATGAATGATTTCGTAAAAGGTTTTTATAAACAGTTTAAAAACAATAGTACAACAGAGGTAGAACTTACTTTTACAATTAACTTTACCATTACTGAGTCAGGTATAATTGATAATATTACATTACCTGGTATCGATGATTCTACAATAGTGGAACAGAGTACAACACTTATTAAGTCTTTAAAAAAATGGAAACCGGCTACAGAAGATGGTAAAACAGTAGCAGCGAGGTATTCTGTGCCTTTTTATATCAATTTATCAGATGTTAAATCAGGAAATAGTAAGCCTGTATATTATGCGAAGAAAGAGGATAGTTTATATCAGATGGCAACTTATCCAGGTGGTATAGATGCGTTTTGGAACGAATATAATAAGAAAAGAGGCCCTAGTGGAGAAGCTAATTTTGTTGGAGATAGACTAAAATATACAATTACAGTGACTATCGAGAAAGACGGTACGCTGACTAGTCCTCAAGTAAAAGGAATTGACAATGATAGACATCAGCAGAGGGTATTAGCAGAATTTATGGAAATAATAGAAAAGATGACCAAATGGTTCCCAGCTATGTATGATAGTAAACCGATTCGTAGCAAGATGAGTTTTACATTTACAAATAATGTATCGATATTAGAAGTATAACGAAATCAAAAAAGAGAGCTATAGGCTCTCTTTTTTTGTTTATCTTGAGCTTGCTAAAAAAGAAAATAGAATGATACATAGAATCGTAAGATTAATATTTGTTTTTCTCTTGTTTACATTAGGTACTCAGGACAACCTAGCACAGAGAAAAAATAAAAGGATGCAGAGTAAGGAGGTAACAGAAGTTATCACACCACTTCACGATACGGTAGCTATTTATCAAGGAGATTTTAAAATAGAATTTTTAAAAACCTTTTTTAAGGAGAGTGGTAAGATTGTGTATAATGGATCAGAACTGAGGTTTGTTCTTAGTCTTGTGTTAAGCGATACAGGGGACATAGATGAGGTGATTGTACTAGGTATTGATAATAGTAATGTAAAGGAGAGAATGAAGACTATTGCAAAAAGTTTAGGTACCTGGACTCCTCAAATAAAAGAAGGGCAATCTGTTAAGTCTCAAGTGACTATTCCATTCTCTATTAAGGGAAGTGATTTTATTATTAATTCAAATAAGTTATTAGAAGAAAGCAAGCAAGAAAAGTAAAGAATAGGCTTCTATAGTTAGTTGCTATATCAAGTTACTCTTTAGAAGTAACAACAAAAATAGAAAGTGCTTATCTTAACTCACTCTCTGCTTTTATAATTCTATTTCATATAGCACGTGTGTACAGTAAGGGTGATCTATAGGAACTAAGGGATGGTTAAAATCCTTTATATACTTCATTCCTATTTTTTGCATTACATTAGAAGAGCGAATGTTCGTAGTCGTAGTGAATGAGTATACTTTATTTAAACCTAAAGTCTCTTTCGCAAATACTAAGCAGGCTTTAGCAGCCTCAGTAGCATATCCTTTACCCCAATATTGTGGTAGTATACGCCATCCTATCTCTACTCCGGGAGCGAAGTCTACATCAAAAGTAATATCTAATAACCCAACAAACCCTATAAACTCGCCACTGCTCTTTTCTTCTACAGCGAAGAATGCGTATCCTTGTTTATCTATCTTGTTTTTAAAACTGTGAAAAGTAGTTGTAGATTCTTCAGCAGTTCTCTTACCTAAGAAGAACTCCATCACCTGATCATCTTGATTCATTGCTATCATAGCAGGCAAATCACTGTCTTTATATTGGCGTATTAATAATCTATCTGTTTCTATAAATACTTTCATCTTCTTTGTTTGTGTTTATTGTTGAGCGTTAATCTCCTCTTTTAGTTTTTTGGTTAGGCTATTAAATACCAATTCATACGAATGATCTATCAGTTCTTTTAATAGTCCCCATTGTACCGAACCTCCTAATATCACACTGTTCCAGTGTTTCTTACTCATATGGTATCCAGGTAATATCTCGTTATAGTCTGCACGTAACTCTTCCGCACGTTCGGGATTGCACTTAAGATTGATAAAACGATTCCCTTGTTCCCACTTTGTCAAGTTTAAAAGCAAGTATATCTTACCTCCTATCTTAAAGGTTAGTGTTTCTTCATCGAAAGGAAATTCCTCTGTTGTTCCTTTTTTGCTTAGACAGTAATCATATATCACATTTATATCCATATTACAAATTCTTTTTAGGTAAGTTTAAAAGCTCTTTTCTTGTGAACATATCATATATTAGGTCATACGAGAGGTCTATCCATTCTTTGATTTGCGTAGGAGTGAAACCTCCTCGCATATAGACAGTATTCCAGTGCTTTTTGTTCATTGTATAGCCATAAGTGATATCTTCATATTGTTCACGTAGTTCTATTGCTAAATCAGGAGGACATTTAAGAATTATATTTCTGTCTCCTTGTTCCCAATAGTGTAATGCAATCATAGCAAATATCTTTCCTCCTATTTGAAAAGTAAGTAAGTTCTTATCAAAGGGGAATCCACTATCTACATGTAGTAATGTAGAGCAATATTCGTATAACTCGTCTAGTTCCATAGCTAGATGATTTGGTATAATACAGGCTTACTAGGGCTAGCATCATTTACAAAAGAAGCCAACTGAATATTTAAGAAGTACATCCCGTCCTTTATCTCATTTGGCACGTAGATCATCTCTGTGATTGTAGCTTCTAATCGAGCATCCTCATTAAGATGGTGAGTGTCTTTTACATTCCAGAATGCCTTATGAGCTAGTAGTTGTCCCTCATCTTGTTCTCTATCTACACTAGGTAAATCTATAAGCAGATGATCTACACCCTGTTCTCTGAAGAATGTAGCTGCCTGAGCCTCTAGATAAGGTGGATTAGTATGAGAGTACTTGGTATGTGTCTTAGCTATTTCATTAGGAATAGTACGGATGATAACAGCTTTTTGATTATTAGCAGTCCATATTTTTTTCACCTGTTCTAGTGTGATTATATAATCTCCCTTCTCTTGAAGTTCTGGGCTGATTGTGATTAACTGAGCGAAGAAGAAGTAATTCTTCAGGCTATCATTTACACTATAGAAGTCATAGGTGATATGTCCTAAGCATTCTGTATGCGTACCATGTGCGTGAGGGTTAAACGCGATATTATTAAAGTTAGTTGAAGACTTTCCTTCACTGACTTTTCCTATCCAGTCATCCATCACTACAGGAGATATCTCAGGAGTATCGAGATACCACGCGATAGGATTAGCCTCTGTATTGACTAGAGGTATAGAGATATCTATTGCTTTATTTAAGTCGATTAGGTACTCCTTACCAGTATAGGTTATCGTAGCTCTCATTGTTTTATTTCAAAGCTAAATAAAATAATTGAAATTTATTGCTCCGAATTATAGCTATTGCTTAAGCGATATAAAACAAATCAGAGGCAATACCATCACTTAAGAACTTTCCTTTATCTGTAATCGTAAGTATATTATGCTCATTTCTCATCAATTCATCCCCTATAAATCCAGCAGATAATTTGACCAAGTAATCGTGATATACTGTCCCGAATTCCTGTTCTACACGCGATAGATCTACTCCCCAGATGGTGCGTAGCCCAGTCATAATATATTCATTATAGCGGTCTGTGACACTTAGCTTTTCTAACTCTAGAGGAAGTTTATCCTCAGAGATATCTTTGATATAAAGACTGTTATTAGCGATATTCCAACTGCGGTATACCCCATCAAAGCTATGTGCTGATGGACCTATACCTAGATATTTCTTCCCAAGCCAATATGCTGAGTTATTCTTAGAGAAGTAACCAGGTTTAGCGAAGTTAGATAGCTCATAATGAATATATCCATTAGCTTTCAAGGTTTTTATAAGTAGCATAAAGTGCTGATGTGCCACCTCTTCCTCAGGGCTAGGGATAACCCCTTTTTTAATCAACTTATTTAATGCAGTGCGTTCCTCTACAGTCAATGCATAGCACGATATATGTGAAATACCAAGATCTAAGATGCGCTGTACATTAGATAACCAGCGCTCATTGGTCATATTGGGAATACCGTATATCAAGTCAATCGAAATATTGTCAAACAGCGTAGTTGCTAACTCTAGACATTCGATAGCCTCAGTAGAGTTATGAGCTCTATTCATCATCTTCAAATCCTCTTCATAGAATGACTGAATACCAATGCTTAATCTATTTACTTTAGACTCGGCTAGTTTGTATATAGTTGATTTATCCAAATCATCAGGATTGGCTTCTAACGTTATCTCAGGGGAATCAATGACTTCAAACAAGTTGTATACCGTTTGGATCAAATCATTAATTTCACTGACTTCTAATATACTAGGTGTACCACCACCGAAGTAGATAGTTTCGATGATCTCACCTGCTAATTCGTCCTTGCGCAAGTATAGCTCTCGTTTAATACTGTCGAGCATATCTTCTTTCTTCTTTAAGGAAGTCGAGAAGTGAAAGTCACAGTAGTGACACGCCTGCTTGCAGAACGGAATATGTATATAGATACCTGCCATTATTTCTTTACTCTTTCTTGATTTTGTTTGACGAATGCATCCCATCCGCTGTAACTCTTGGTAGTCGTTATTCTACCACTATTAAAGTAGTGACATACCGCAGCAGCTAATCCGTCTGTACTATCTAGGTTTTTAGGAAGCTCTTTTAGTCCTGGGAGTAACTGTTGTAGCATCTTAGCCACTTGTTCTTTACTCGCATTACCACTACCAGTGATAGCCATCTTGATTTTCTTAGGTTCATATTCTGTCACAGGGATATCACGAGATAAGGCAGCCGCCATTGCTACCCCTTGAGCACGTCCTAGTTTTAGCATAGACTGAGGATTTTTACCCAAGAATGGCGCCTCTATAGCAATTTCATCAGGATGAAATGTTTCTATCAATTCTATTGTTCTATCAAATATCAACCTCAGACGAGTATAACGATCCTCATATTTAGCCAGTAGCAATTCATTAAGTTGAAGAAACTCCATCTTCTTATTTACTACTTTGATTACCCCAAATCCCATTACAGTAGTTCCTGGATCTATACCTAATATGATTTTTTCTATTGTCAAACTATTCTTATTTTTTTTGTAAAGCTTCTATCAGGTAAAAATATTCATTTACTTTGCACTGATGAAGATACTATCAGACAAAATTAAGCAATATCTCGTACTTCTAATTAAAATATTGGTTGTAAGTGCTGCTTTTTATTATATCTATAACCAGTTGTCTAATGATGAGACACTAGACTTTCATATCCTAAGTGAGGTAATCTCTAAACCAGAGAACTACCTAGCTATTTTTGCCCTGTTGTGTTTGACTTTTTCTAACCGTTTTGTCGAGATACTCAAATGGCAAAATCTATCTTCTCTTATCAAGCCAGTTTCAGTAGGGCAGGCGACTAAGCAAGTATTAAGCGCATTAACACTAGGGATATTTACGCCTAATGGAATTGGTGAGTACGCAGGTAAAGCGCTTTACTTTGATAAAAAAGATGCTCCTAGAGTAATCTTTCTGAATATGGTTTGTAATGGTGTCCAAGTCATCTATGCAATTGTATTTGGGCTAATCGGGTTATCTATTCTTAACCAATTCCACGAGATTATTCCTAACACTTATTTATATATCGTGTATGGCGTTATAGCAGTGGTGCTAACCCTGTTATTTACTGTCAGAAACTTCGCTATCAAGGGATATTCTATACAGACGATAATTAACTTGCTTAATGAAATACCAAAGAAGAAGCATCGTAAGAATCTTTTTTTAGCATTACTTCGCTATGCCTCTTTTACCCATCAGTATGTGATTTTATACTATTTATTGGGAGTAGAGATACCTTATTTTGAGTTGTTATGTGCTGTATCCGCCATTTATTTGATGGCATCCTCACTGCCTAACTTTCAGTTTTTAGAGTTCGCTGTCAAAGGGAGTATAGCTATGTTTATCTTCACTGCTTTAGGCGTTAATCAGTGGGCTGTAGCATTAGTAGCTACTTTAATATGGATACTAAATATCGTATTGCCCATCAGTATAGGAAGCTATTTTGTACTGACTTTTAAAGTAGATAAAGGGAAAAATAAAGGATAAACAAGGAACAGGGAACAAGAAACAAAAGTAGAGACACAATAGGTAACTACAGTCCACATCACCCTACGTCACGCAAAACACGTCCCTCAAAATATGTCATCCTGACGAAGGAAGGACCCCACTAGTACATCACATAATCCAAGTATATCATGCCTGAAAGGCAACAATTTTAAATTCTTAATTAAAGCGTAGCGTCTACTGTTTATTCAGCTGTACAGGAACTACAAATTGACTCTTTACAGGTACCCCTCTTTTAAGAGCAGGATGAACTACTGAAAAGTCTTTACTTTGTTTAATTAGAAATTCATCAATAGCCTTAGTCATCCCTTGTAAACTATCAGGTATCTCATAAAGCTGAAAGTTTACTTTTGCATCAGGCTGCACAGTCACTAATATTTTCAATGTTTCTAGGTTATCAAAGTTACCAGTTATAGTATCTTGATTTAATCTCAGTTGTAGGTTTTGAGTGACATACTCAAAGAAACAATCTTTCTTTAGCTTTTCATCTGCAATGGTGTCACACGAATCTACCGTAGGATACGTATCCACCTTAGACCAGTCTATCTTTTCTAACTCTTCTTGTAACAGAACCTCCTCGTCTAATCGTTGGCTAGCCTTAGATTGACAGCTTAAGATAAAGACAGATAGGAAGACAAACAAAAGCAATTTTTTCATAACTTAGATTATTGAATCTTGAATCATCAAAAATACGAAAAATAGAGATGGAATATATATTATTAATGCTCAGTATGTTTTTATTAATCGGAGGGCTAGTTGGTAGTGTTCTTCCTGCCTTGCCAGGACTCCCAGTTAGTTGGTTGGGAATTCTATGTCTATACTTGACTAAAGGCGTAGAGATGAATCATACTATTCTATGGGTGAGTTTTATAGTGATGATAGCTGTCTCTATTTTAGACTATGTCATTCCATCACAAGGAACGAAGAAGTTCGGTGGAAGTAAATACGGTGTATGGGGGACTAATATCGGATTAGTAGTTGGTATTTTTGCACCTATTCCATTTGGTTTCATAATTGGACCATTTGTAGGAGCATTAGTAGGAGAACTAATCTATAATAGTAGTGATCAGCGTAGAGCGCTTAAAGCTGCAACAGGTTCTCTAATAGGATTCTTAGCATCGACCTTTATGAAAGTAGTAGTCTCTATTATTTTCATAGGCTTAGGGATAAAGATTATTTGGAACAACGCCTCAGTGTGGCTCTAGGATAATTGTTAACTATTTATCCAAAAACAATGTCATGCTGACGAAGGAAGCATCCCATACTATAAGGACTCTCGAATGAGACCTTTCCTATCGTCAAGGTGATATACTGTATCATTCACGACATAACAGTAGAGGCAACTCATTGCGTCTACGACACAACATATAATATCTATTTATTTAATTATTTTTTACTTCCTAATAATGGTTTCTCTCTAAATGTAATAGCTATTCCTATTAAGATAATCATCCCGCCAATGATCATTTGCATCGTGATTTGTTCATCTAAGAATGCCCAAGCAAGTATAGCTGCTAGTAGAGCCTGACTAAGAAGACTTAGTGATACACGAGTTGCTCGCATATGCTGAGTAGAGTAGCTGATTAATAACCAAGCTAATAATTGACAGATAATACCTTGTATCACTAGCGTCACCCATCCCTCTGCAGGCCATCCTGTAAAAGGCGAACCCGCTATTAGATTCACTATGGCTAAGAACACAGAAGAGACTAGTAAGCTATACGTCATAAAAGGGATAACCCCTACTGTAGAAAGAACCTTTTTACTCATCAAGATATAACACGCATACAATATCCCTGACAATATCCCAAATGCAAAAGGTAGATCAAAAGAGAAATCCATAAATACCTCTACTCCAATAAGAACGACCATTCCTAGAATAGCGAATACCGTTCCAATCCAGAAGTTAGACGTAGGCTTAGTACTTAAGAATAGATAACTTCCTATACCCACCCATACTGGTGCTAGATTAGTTAGTAAAGTAGCTTGAGTAGCAGAAGAACCCTGGATTGCGTAGTTCCATACAGCGATATCAGATCCAAAGAATATTCCACATAGCACGATCAATCCCATTGTTTTAGTATCATATAACTTGATCTGTCTCGTAAAGATAGCATAAGGAACTACGAACACTGCAGCTATCGCCATTCTATAAAATGCTGATATCAAACTAGGTGTTAGATTTAACTTCACTATCACTGGGAAGATAGATATACAGATGATTCCTATAAATAAGGCTATACGAGGTTTGTTTCCCATCATTTTTACTATTGGTTTTTATATGAATCACAAAGTAACAATTTTTATAGGGAATTAATATTTAGTTTCGTGAGATAGATTAGTAGTTTATTTCTTCTTATTAGAATTTGCCGATCAGGTATTTTATTTAACTGCTTAATTTCATCCCTAAAAATTAAAATAAACACTTGTGCTTTTTTAGCGTTATCGTCTTTTATTTAAGATAATATAGATAATGAAAGTAATTCTTTTCCAAGAATAGTCTTTTTATTCTTTGTTTAATCTTCTTGAATGCGGTAGCTATTTTGCATAGAGATTTTAATATGATGGAATAATGGTGTTTCTATAAAGTGGTGATAGAATTTTATAAGATATTTTTCTTGGAACGAATTAGTAAATATTGGAGGGTATAGTACTTTTTTAAAGTGATGTTTTTGTTGGTGATAATATTGTTTGGATTAGCGATTAAATAATGAAAACTTTATTTTATAACCTTGATTTATTTATGTTAATTTACATTAAATATAAAACACCACTATTATTATGAAATTAAAGAGTATACTATTTGTAGCTTGTTCATTATTTCTGTTTAATTGCTCTTCTAGTGATGACAACGGAGGTACACCAGTTAAGCCGAGTAAAATAGAATTCAAGACAAAAGAAAAACAGCTTTTGGTTAACGAGAGTTTTAATCTTTTAGATGAACTCATATTAGAGAATATCGATACTAAGACTATTCAATGGACTGGATATAATGATAAAATTGTTACCCTATCAGGTACAACGATTAAAGCAACAGCTAAAGGAGAGACCACGCTTATTGCGTCTGTAAAGAACAGTGATAAGAAAGCTAGCCTAAAGTTGATAGTAGCGGATGTTAAGGTCGTTTTTAAACAAGAGAAAGTAGAGATTCATAGAGGAAATACTATTGACCTAAACGAATTATTAACCTTAGAGAATGTGGCGAAAGATGAGTTGACATGGTCAATGGATAATAATGACTTTGCTAAAATAAAAGATGGAGTAGTAACAGGTTTTGCTAAAGGGGAAGTGAACATTACTGCGGCTGCAACTAATAAACAAGTCAAAGCAACTATCAAGGTTGTTGTTAAACCAGCTGAGATAAGTGAGTTACAGATTGTAGGGCTTGGAGGAGTATTATTACTAAATAAAAAAGAACAACTAAAAGCAGCTGCATATCCTCAAGATGCTGAACTTGTTGGATTAATATGGAGTAGTTCTAATGAGAAGATTGTTAAGGTTAGTCAAACGGGATTAGCAGAGCCAGTAGCATTAGGAAGTGTTTTGATAAGTGTAAAATCTCCTAATGGAAAAGAGGCTACCGTTGAAGTAGAGGTTATAAAACCTGATATTACGCTTATTGCTATGTTACCGAAAGAATATGATGTTATATATGGTACTAATTTCGAATTAGAAGTAATAACTACTCCAGAGAGAATAGAACCTGGTATGTTAGTGTTTACTTCTAGTAATCCTTCTATCGCTACGGTAGACGAGAAAGGTGTAGTAACTACATTTGCTAATAAAAAAGGAAATGTGACTATCACAGCCTCTAGCAAAAAAGATCCAAATATAAATGCTGAATCTAAGCTGAACATTATGGCTCCTTTTGACAAAATAACAGTTTCTACTACAGTAAGTGGATTAAATTATGTAGATGGAGCAGCTAATGGTCATGCTACATTGGAGATTAAAGATAATAGTATTAATGCTGGTTTTGTTTATACTAATCCTAATTGGTTTCAGGTTACACGAGTACGTGTATTTAGTAAAGAAGGCAAAGTAATATTTGAGAATAACGAATTAGAAGATACTCGTTATGGAACTTCTAGAAAGTATGGCTTTAAACTAGATGGAGTGCGTGATCCTTATATAGAATATGACTTGAAGTTTAAAGATCATAAAGAAACTAAGAAAGCAACATTAGTACTGAAAAAATAAATGTATTAAAACATGTATGAGCGTGATATACTTAGTATATCACGCTTTTTTATGAATGTACTTGAGGTGTGGTTGTAGTGTTTTGCAAATTCGTTTCCTAGAGCTAATCTCTATTGATGTTGTAGGATGGGCTGTGACGCAGATTAGAACCTTTATTTGTCAGTATAGTGCCAGTGATTTACTCAGTTTAAAGTTCGTACTTAAAGTGTACGTGATAAGAGGTATGCTAAAGAATCAGATAGAACTTGAAGAATTCTTCTGGTATTTTTGTATATTGTATTGAAATTTAGGTTGTTAATATCGTGGATAAAAAAGCTAATATTTTATATAGTTAAGATTATTGATTAAGGTATAATGAGAAATAGGTTGTTATCGCTATTAGTAGCATTATCACTGACTAGTATAGTGCAGTTGTATGGGCAAGAACAGGAGAAAGAGAAAGCAGTTAATGTTTATAGCGAGGATGCTACTGCTGTACGTTCTCGTATCAGCATCGTTCAGCTCTCTCGTAACTTTATGAAGTTATTTAATGAAAAGTTTCCTAATCGAATAGTGCCTTATGAGCGAACAGTCATATTTTATTTTGTGATAGATGCTGATGGGACAGCTTCACATATAGAGGTCATTCGTAGTGACTTTAATGAGGAGTATACTATTCATTTTCTTCAGTTTATAGATAAGGTAACGATGAATGCTTGGATTCCTGCTTCTGTTAATGGTAAGCAAGTACAGAAGGATTATACACTCAAGGTGAGGGTAGGTGAGTGATGGTGTGTTGTTAGAGATAAAAAAAACGAGACTGTTAGATCTCGTTTTTAGTTATATGTCTTTATAAGTTTAGGTTTATAATTCGTAATTAATTATCTATGTCCTAGTATTCCTTTTAGATACGAATTTCCTTTATCGATAGCCTCTTGGAGTTTGATTTCCTCTTCTGTTAAGATAGCTTCTTCTTTGATGTAGACGCGTTCTATGTATTTTTGTAGGTAGATAAAGTAGTTAATTGCTTTAAGCATTCGTTGGCGAGTACATACTTCTAAGAAATACACATCTGCATCATAGCCACTTTCACGTTGGTAGTATAGTTGTACGAATGGTACACCTTTAGTATCAAGTTCTAGTTCATAATGAAAATACTCATATTGTATCTCATCATGTTCATCTTTACCTAGATAATTAAGAATCGTTATACGAGGGGTATGACCTAGTTCTTTGTTTTCTACTCTGAATTGCCACTGTTGACCACAGTAAAATATAGTAGAATCTTCGTCCTCATAGTATCTTTTTCCTAGTTTCTGTACTATCGGTTGTTGCATGATAGCATTAAAGTTTTTTGGAGTAAGAACTTCTCTTTTCCTATTTGCTATACCTATCATCTCACTGTAGTGCGTTAGCATAGTTTCCCATTCATACGCAAGTGATTCAGTTATACTTGTATTAACCATTGGTTTCCAAGAGTTATCTGTTTCTGTTGGGTAACAGTATTGCGTATTAATAATATAGTCTTTAGAGAAAGGAAGTAATGATTTCTTTTTATCTATATTAATAAGCATAGCATATAATTCTTCATATTGGAAATATAAAATAGTGCTGTATGGATCTCCGTTGACAAAGTAGATACGTTTAAACATCTTTCCTTCCCAATATTCAATACTTATCTCTTCTCCTTTAGGAAGAAGATGTTGATCAAAGGTGTTACCACTACTCATTTTGATAAGGTTATCTACTGTGAGTTCCTTATTAGGGAAAACGAAAGGATAAGCTCTATCTGCATAAGTAGAGTTAGGAGTTTCTAATAGAATAGATTGATTATTTGCTAATGCTCTTAGTATTGCAGGTGTGTGTAACCAGTCTTTCCAAGAGTATATAGTATCGTCAAGTTCTTCTCTAGTATATAGAAATTCAGGTTTAATCAAATGAAAGAGTACTATTGGCTCTGCTACATCTCGTTCTAAATCATGATTTAATAAAAAATCTACATCTATACGATCCCTCATACTAAAACGATAGTCGTCAACACCATAATCAGTATTAATAAACAAACGGCTGCGTATAGTCCCGTTTACAACTAAAGAACCATGGTTATAATCTCCCCAAAATAATTCAGAGACAGTCAAATCTCTTTTTACATAAATTTCTTGTCCTCCTACAACCATATTATTTGTTGTAAGATGACCGAGCACTACTAACCCAGTAGAGCCATCTATTTCCCCATTAAAAATTTGAGGCACTGTAAGATTGCCATTTATAAGAATAAAAGGTATAATGTCATTTGGATATTGCTCCGATGCGATAGTGTCTAGATCTAGAGGGGTGTCCCAATGTTGGTGTCCCTCATAGTACAGTATTGGTAAATCAGTAGTCTCATTTTTATACCAACAATCATTTGGTAATAAGTGCTTTATCTCTGCAAGAGGGATAAACTTCATAGGTGAGTAAATTAGTATTGTTTTATTGAGTAAATGTACGGATAATTAACATTTAATGCACAAGATTTTTATGAGTTATGGTTAATAAATATGTGTTTTGTAATGTTCGTTTTTAACATAAAGAGGTTCATTTTGTAAGAGATGAAATAGTAGGGCGTTAGGGAATCTAAATGTTGTAGGCTATAGCTGAGTACTAGATTTATTTTTGTTGACCGAAAGGTTTAATCCTAGAATCATCAGTAGCTAAATACTATAAAGAAATCTACTTCACAGTTCTTTTATTAACTCTATAGTTATACTAGGATGTATTTTTATCAAATACAGATCTATCTTGCATTAGAGCTAATCGCTTATCTGTCTACCAATAATACTGGGTTAAAGTATAGAATATATGTAAGAGGCTATTTATTAAAATTTGAAAACGTATAATTTCACGTTATTTAAATTATCTTAGTATAAGGTTTTAAACTTTGAATATATGGGAATCTTTTATTTTCTTAAAAAGGTATTGAGTGTTGATAGGGAGAAAGTTAAAAATAACATCTTGTTCACTATGCCTGTGTTTAGAGTTTTGAATAATTATAAGATAATTACGTTGTATTTTTGTTTTATCACTATGATAGGATGGGGACAAACTAGGGATTCGAGTTATAAGCCAATATTTAATGTTGGATATACTCAAGGAACACATAGTATGTTACAGGTAGGAATGGAATATGATGTGATTAATACAGATAAACACTGGTTATTTCTTGGTGGAGGTGTGATGACAACTCCTTATCACAAAGAATGGCATTGGTTACCGTATGTGGATATCACAAAAGGAAATGGTCTACTGTCCTATGGGGCAAAAGCTTCTACGCGACATGTACAACCACAAGTGGGAGTATCTTTATTAAATCTGATAGATATTGGTCTGGGGTATGCTATTCCTTTTAGTAATGATAAAGCCCCTTTAATTAAGGGTTTTAATTTGAATATAAAAATACGTATTAGTGGTAATGATAATGTATATCCAAAGTTAAAAATAGGCTTCTAGAATATTGTGAAACATGAAAAAGAGTTTCAGCAAATCAACTGAAACTCTTTATAATTACCCATGTATATGTTCTTTATTACCATAAGACTGAATAAGTTCTCCTTCGAATTCAAGCCATTCTTGCCAGCGCTTATCTACATCTACACGTTCTGTGTATTTACGTGCGAACTTTAGAAAAGTTGTATAATGATTCGCTTCTGATATCATTAGTTCGTGGTAAAACTTAGCAAGTTCTTCATCTTTGATATTCTGAGATAGTGTTCTAAAACGCTCACAGCTTCTTGCTTCAATCATTGCAGCAAATAGAAGTTTATCTATAAAGCATTCGTTGCGACTACCGTCCTTTTTAGAGAACTTATACAGTTGACCTACATAGTCGTCTTTGCGCTCTCTACCTAAAGTATATCCACGCTCCTTAATGATGTTATGTACCATTTGGAAGTGTTGCATCTCTTCTATAGCAATCTCTGTCATTTCAGTAACTAAGTCTTCGTGTTCCGAATTATATGCGATAATAGTTATAGCGTTCGTAGCTGCCTTTTGTTCACACCAGCAGTGATCCGTTAATATCTCTTCTAAGTTAGCCTCAGCGATATTCGCCCAGCGTGGGTCAGTTAATAATTTTAATCCTAACATAATTCCTTTTCGTTTGATACAAAAGTAGTAATTATTAGATAGATAAAAAATCGTTGTCGATGATGATGATTGGCTTATGTATTGATATTATAATCTATTTTTGTACAATGGGACAGAATCTATCAGGAAAGAAAATATTAGTAATAGGCTCCGTATGGCCAGAGTCTAAATCCTCAGCAGCAGGCAAACGTATGCTTCAACTACTCCAATGTTTTAAGGATTGGGGTATGCAGCTCTATTTTGGTAGTACAGCGAAGAAGTCAGATGTAAGTGATAATCTAGCTATTTATGATGTACAGGAAGTAGAGCTTTGGCTTAATGATATCCGTACTGATGAGGTATTATCTGGCTTAATGCCTGATATGGTGATGTATGATCGTTTTATAATAGAGGAACAGTTTGGTTGGCGCGTGACGGAACAGTGTCCTAATGCATTGACTATATTAGATACAGAGGATTTGCATTTCTTGCGTTTCGCACGTCAAGAGATGCAGAAAAAAGGAGGAGAGGATATTGCCGAGTATCTATATACAGAGCGTACTAAGCGCGAATTAGCAAGTATATTGCGTTGTGATTTGACGTTGATTATTTCTGAATACGAGTTTAAGTTGCTAACAGATACATTCCATATTCATCCCAATAGCCTGTTATTTCTGCCTTTTATGGAGCATGGTATTAGTGAAGAGGAAGTTAGGAAGTGGAGAAGTTATGAGGATAGAGCTGACTTTGTGTTTATTGGGAACTTTATTCACGAGCCAAATTGGCAAACGGTGTTGTATTTAAAGAAAGAAATATGGCCTCTATTGCGCAAACGATTACCACAAGTAAATATGCATATCTATGGTGCTTATCCTTCACCTAAAGTAATGCAGTTAAACAATGATCGTGAGCGGTTCTTAGTTCACGGGAGAGCAGACGATGCCTTAGAAGTACTTGGTAAAGCAAGAGTGCTTTTGGCACCTATACCATTCGGTGCAGGTATTAAAGGGAAGTTTGTAGATGCTATGCGTGTAGGAACACCGTCTGTATCTTCGTCAGTAGGTGTCGAATCAATGAAAGGGGAGTTAGAGTGGTGTGGTTTTGTTGCTGATGAGGTGGCTGATTTTATAGATAAAGCAATTGTCGTGTATACTAATGAAGCATTGTGGGAAGAGAAACAGCGATACGGTATCCAACTGATGATTACTAACTATGATTATACATATTATGCTGAGGTATTGTTACAAACTGTGTTGAGTTTAGCTAAAGACTTAAAAGCTACTCGTAGAGTGAATTTCTTAGGAGAAATACTAAAACACCATACTACCCAGAGTAGTAAGTTTTTTGGAATGTGGATACAAGAGAAAAATAAGTAGTCAACCCACAATTTTGGATTAATGAAAAAAAGCGAGTAAATACTTACCCGCTTTTATATGCATGAGAAGATGATTATTTCATCATTTCTGTATAGTGTTTGTAGAACAATGGAATAGTCTCAATACCTTTAAGATAATTGAATACTCCGAAATGCTCATTAGGAGAGTGGATTGCGTCGGTATCTAATCCGAATCCCATCATCACTGATTTAGATCCTAATTCTTCTTCGAATAAAGCTACAATAGGAATACTTCCTCCTGAACGAACAGGAATAGGTGCTACTCCAAATGTATCAGTGTAGGCTTTAGCAGCTGCTTGGTATCCGATAGAGTCGATAGGAGTCACATATCCTTGACCTCCATGGTGAGGTTTTACCTCTACGCGTACTCCTGCAGGAGCGATGCTTTCGAAGTGTTTTTTGAATAGTTCAGTGATTTCTTCCCACTCTTGGTTAGGTACTAAACGCATAGATATTTTAGCGAATGCTTTACTTGCGATAACTGTTTTAGCCCCTTCACCTGTATAACCACCCCAGATACCGTTAACGTCTAATGTAGGACGGATAGAGTTGCGCTCATTCGTAGTGTATCCTGCTTCTCCGTATACCTCGTCGATATCTAAAGCTTTTTTGTAATTATCTAACGAGAATGGACGTTTAGCCATTTCGTCTCTTTCTTCACGAGATAATTCTTCTACTTTATCGTAGAAACCTGGTACAGTGATATGGTTATTCTCATCGTGTAGAGAAGCGATCATTTTAGTCAGTACATTGATTGGGTTAGCTACAGCACCTCCATATAAACCTGAGTGTAGGTCACGGTTAGGACCAGTAACTTCTACTTCTACATAACTTAATCCTCTTAATCCTGTTGTGATAGAAGGTTGCTCATTAGAGATCATACCTGTATCAGAGATTAGGATAACATCATTCTTAAGTTTTTCTTGGTTTCTCTTAACGAACCAACCTAAACTTACAGAACCTACTTCTTCTTCACCTTCGATCATAAATTTCACGTTACAAGGAAGCGTATTATTAGCCACCATGTATTCGAAAGCTTTCACATGCATAAACATTTGACCTTTGTCATCACATGCACCACGAGCGAAGATAGCACCTTCAGGGTGTAATTCTGTTGTTTTAATAACTGGTTCGAACGGAGGAGATGTCCAAAGCTCAATAGGATCAGCTGGTTGTACATCATAATGACCATATACTAATACCGTAGGTAATGAAGGATCAATGATTTTTTCACCATAAATAATAGGGTAACCTGGTGTTTCGCATAATTCTACTATATCACATCCAGCTACTTCTAAACTTTTTTTAACTGCTTCAGCAGTATTGATTACATCTTGTGAATACGCACTATCAGCACTGATAGAAGGCATTTTTAATAGTTCAATTAGCTCATCTAAAAGACGTTGCTTGTTTCCTTGAACAAATTGTTTTGAATCTTTCATAATATAAAAGGATACATTGATTTTGTTACTCACAAAGCTAAGAATAAAAAAATACAATTTTTTTCTTGCAGATAAAAAAACCTATTGTATATTTGCAACGTCTTAAAGGAACAGGATGTTCCACTGATTACGCGGGTATGGTGAAATTGGTAGACACGCCAGACTTAGGATCTGGTGCCGCAAGGTGTGAAGGTTCGAGTCCTTTTACCCGCACAAAGCCTCTTCAATCGAAGAGGCTTTTTTTATACTTCTAATTTCTACGAATTGTTCAAGAATAAACGGATCAATCTCAAAAGTTGTGTTTATGCATAAAGCTTAGTCAATCTGTATAAAAAGAAATCAATATCTCTTACACCTCTAAACTGAGCTCTGAATGCTTTAAACTAATATTAAAAGATAGTGAATTCTGTAAATAGTAAAGATTACTGCGATAAGACAATATTCTAAGGACTGCTATTGTATATTATGTTCTAATCCAGCTATAAACACAGTATTCTCAAAGATTATTTTAATTCGTTAATATTACATGCTTCTTTGGTTCACTTCATTTCAATATATATAAATGCTTTTCTTTTGTAAAGTAATTCTTTACAAAAGAAAAGGATTTTACATAGAAGCATTCTCATCTCATTCTTATTTTTGCTTAAAAATTTCACCTGTTTTTTACTCTGAAAGATAAAAAATAGATTCAAATAATTATTTTATAGCGAAAAAAAACGATTTTTTTCTCTTAAATACCTTTAAATTCTTTTTTACAGCTCTTTTCGCTAAAAAGAAACCCTTTTTTTAAATTAATATATTTTATAATTCACTGGTATTCAATAGTTAGTGTGTAGTTCGTCTATTTTTGTTAGTGTCTAGTACACCTCTTGATACTAGTAAATACAAGGCTTATGCGTGGTTTGTTGGACAATTCATGGACAATTCCGGGAGAATGGTGGAGCTAAGGGGATGTTTGTCCATGAATGGTCTTATCATTGACGTAGTATTCTTCTAGGAAGGTAATAGAGAGCAAGACTATATGTATGACTAGGTACTTTAGTAGTGCTCTATCATCTAGAGTTGAGGTTACTTTATTTTTATGACTTGAGTTTTTGTTATGGAGGCAACAAAAAAAGCACCCTATCAGGATGCTTGTTTATTTTAGTATTTTGGTCTAGTATAGTTTTGGATTGTAGTTTTCTGGGAACTTTGCCATCTCAGGACTATAGTAAGGTGCTATTTCATCTAGTACTTGTTCAAAGGTTTTATCCTCTACATTGACAAGTTTGATAATTCCACATGCTTTTTTCTTATAATCTGCGTAAGCAAGAACGATGGGTACATTAGCAGATTTGGCGATGTGATAAAACCCTTGTTTCCATTTGTCAGAATATCCACGCGTACCCTCAGGTGTGTTAATAATAGCGATATCGTCAGTTGTATTAATGACATTGACTGCATATTCTACTAGATTTTGTCTTTTAGTTCTATCTACACCGATACATCCCAATCCTCTAAAGAAGAATCCGAACAAACCTTTTGTATAGTAGTCTTTAATGAACATACGGATAGGCATCCCCATTATCCAGAAGCAAGCTACTGCATAGAAAAAGTCCCAATTAGAAGTGTGAGGTACACATATCAACACAGTCTTTCTCTCTTGCTTAGGGTCAAAGTTGTTAGGAACGTACTTCCATCCTGTAACACCTAACATTATTTTTCCTAGTAATTTTTTCATCTTGCTATTCTTTAAATATCAGTGACAAAGATAGAATAAAACGGATAAGTTGTTTATTAAAACCATATCAGTACTGTATTAATCGTGTACAAATTATTAGATTAGTGTTATTAAACTAATCTTTATGTAGATAGTATTGTTTTTGTTCAAGCTTTTGTTGTTGTGAAGTTATGTTTTTTTGTAATTATAATTAAAATAATACTCATATTGTGTTAATATTTTGTTTTAGTTTTACTATAATTGTTTTTGTCTTGTGGAGTTTGAAAAAGGAAGTAAGCAATTTTATTAGTGCTTATAATTATCATATTATAAGGGATATTTTTTGAAGGTACATTATGTATGTCATAAATGTAATGCTTCTATCTAGGTATATGTGTCTAGGATGAAGTGTCATGCTATGTATGTTCCTCTTTATAGCAATAAGAAGAGTGTTGACGTAAGATGTTTAGTTTGTCAAACGAGTTAATGTCCTCTTAGAAATATTAGATGAGGCTGAGAAAGCGTCATTTCACTGAATTAGTTTTAGAGGGTTCGGTATGCTAGGATTGATTGCACTGATTAGTATAACACTGATGATAATAAGTCATTTCAAATTAGAGGATAGACGATATAAGAAATATGTTTATAGGAAGTCTATTTTCTAGGAGTTAGATAAAGTAGATAAAACCTCTATGTATATTGTTGAAAACGAAGGTTATACTTTATGTGTAAAACAAAATATGTAAATAGTGCAACAAGGTGAGATTTCACTTCTCACTAAGCCTGAGAATTATAGTGATGAAGTAACAATGTTTAGTAAAAAAGGGTAGAACAGTTAGTAGTGTAACAAATGTTAGCTCTATATACACTATAGACTTCTACTACTTCATAAGTTGGTAATCCTAAGGGTGTTAGAATAAATATTAATAATAGATTTTTATAAATGAATACATTAAAGTTTAGGGTGCTCGATAAGAAAGTTTATATGAGTATTGTCATTAGCCTGTTTGGTTTGATAGGTATTATAAGTTTCGCTAATCTGTTGGAAGTTGTAACAGCTTTCAATAATTGGAGTATGATGGCTTATGTGTATTTAGGTGTGGTAGTAGGAGCTGTCTTGCTAATTATCTTTTTGAAGGCAAAGCTAAGATATGAATTTATTGTTAGCATAGATGGAAGTTCAATTAAAGTAGAATATAAGGGTAAAACGAAGAAGATATTGTTAAAAGATGTTGTAATGGTGAAGAGGCTTTTCGGTGTGCGTGAGGAGTTTATCTCAGTCTATTTAGTAGGTAAGTTTGAGCCTATTATTGATTTTGGATCTGCTGATAGTACTTTGATTAATACTCTGATAAGAACATTAGAACAAAACCAGGAGTATACGATAGTGCAAAGAGATGGTAAAATGGGGCAGAGGTGGACAGAATATCACAATAAAGATATTGTTCAATCTAATGAATTAGCATTTAAAATAGCTAAACAAATAGAATCTAGAACTAAGTGGAAGATTGTTCTTGCTTGTATAGGAGCCTTTGCCGCATTAATAGCCTTTGCTATTATTCCTTTTTTGATTAATAAAAAAGGGCGTTATGAACAGCGAGAAGATAAGATGTATTATAGTGATATAGAATTAGTAGGTGTAATCCCCGATTCGTGCCGTATACTAGATATGAATATTCTTATAGATTCTACTCATGTCTATTATAAAGGTAGGGTGTTAGAAGGGGTAGATCGACCTACTTTTGGTAGTTTAGACAGGTTGTTTTATAAAGATAAGAATGGTATTTATTATGAATCACAAGGGTGGTTTAGTAAACATGAGATTAGACCCTTGGAAGGAGATTATGATAAAGCTACTTTTAAAGCATTAGGTAATGCTACTTTGTTTAAAGATGTTAATAATCTTTATCACTTTAAAGTGTCTTCAAGTGATAAAGGGACACCTTTATTTAAAGTAAAAGTAAAAGACTTAGATGTCGCATCATTTGAGGTTTTGAATTCTAATTGGGCTAAAGATAAGAATCGAGTATATTTTTTAAGCTGGGAGGATGTAAGGCCTTGTACAGATATAGATGTCGCTACTTTTGAACTGGTTGATAACAGTGTCGCTAAAGATTCAGCTCATGTGTATTATTTAACTAGAAATGTAGAGTCTGATAATGCTAGAGCTACTGAAAGAGAGGATTATGCGATACTAGCAGGTGCTGATGCGCCTACTTTTGAGAACATAGATTATAAGATGTATCAAGATAAAAATACGGAATGGTCTATAGAAGAGAAAGGCTCTAGTAGAGCTAAAAGAAATACAAAAGTAAAAGATAGAACCGATCTGTAAACAGTAGATAGTAAAAAGCTCCAAAACATCATAGAAATTGAGAAATATTGGGGCTATTCAACAGTAAGTTGAAGATGTCTTCATAGATAAAAACACAATATAACAAAGAGAATGATTATGACTTTAACTGATATAGAGAAGAAATGGGGCTTTAAGTATCCTCACATTTTTAACCAATTGTGGGAAGATGGAATGTTTAGTTATGGCGATCTTTCAGAGGGGTGGAATACAGTTGTATACCCTGCAATTAAAGATTATCCTCCGTTATTTTTACATTGTTATGATTTGGAATTACATTTTTCAACTGAAATTATTGAAGAAGAATTAGAAATGTTCTATCGTGAAGATAAGTATCGCCATGTACTATCAGATATAAAGATAGTGCCATTTGGTATGACTGGAGCACATGATTTGTATTGTTTTTATTTTAATGGACAGGTTGGTGAAGATATTCCTATAGTATACATTGAGAATGTAGAAGATGAAGGTGTTTATTTAGCAAAGAATCTTAATGAATATATCTTTATACGTATACTTTATGATCTGAGTGAAATAGAGGTTCCAATTGAACAGATTGAGTTAGCTGAATATTGGGATAATTACAAAGCAACACTACGTAGTCATAGTAAGTATATGACTACTGAACAAGTCTTGTTCTTAGAAAGCTTAGATTCTAAGGAAAGTAAAGAGATTATTGTTTATAATTATAAAGGAGAAGAATCATTTAGATATAATGGCATACTAACTGAAGTGGAATTTAGGAAGTATAGAGATCTTTATTGTCCTTATGATAAGTATGAAGAACGTTTTGTGTTTATGGCGGTCTCTTAATCAATGATATTTATGCTGGCTTGTAGTAAATGTAAATAATATTTTAGAGTTTACATCTTGTATTATTCTCTTTATTTAAAAACACATCCAGTTAAACGAATATTTAACTGGATGTGTTTATATGTTTTAATTAATGTGCTTCTAGCCAATTCTCACCGGTACCTAGATCTACTATTAATGGTACATCTAGCTTATAAGCGTTCTCCATTTCAGATTTAACCATTGTCTTCAGTGCATCAAGTTCTTCTCTATATGCATCAAAGACAAGCTCATCGTGTACTTGTAGTAACATCTTAGACTTCCAGTTCTCAGCTTTCAGTTTTTTGTTGATATTAATCATTGCTATTTTAATGATATCAGCTGCGCTACCTTGTATCGGCGCATTGACAGCGTTGCGCTCAGCAGCTCCTTTTACTACTGCATTATGTGAGTGAATATCTTTAAGGTATCTTCTGCGTCCTAAGATAGTCTGTACATATCCATGTTCTCGTGCGAAGTCTACCTGAGTAGCGATATAGCTTTTTAGTTTAGGATATGTCTCGTAGTAAGCATCGATAAGCTCTTTACTTTCTGAACGAGATAGATTAGTCTGGTTACTCAGTCCAAATGCTGATACCCCATAGATAATACCAAAGTTAACAGTCTTGGCATGGCTACGCTGTTCTTTAGTTACTTCGTCTAGTGGTACATTAAATACCTTAGCGGCAGTAGAACGGTGAATATCTTCTCCACGCTGGAATGACTCCATCATATTAGGTTCTTGACTTAGTGCTGCTATGATACGAAGTTCTATCTGCGAATAATCGGCTGCTAATAGTACGTAGTTTTCATCACGTGCTACAAAAGCTTTTCTTACTTGGCGACCTCTCTCTGTGCGGATAGGAATATTCTGTAGGTTAGGATTATTAGAACTTAGACGTCCTGTAGCAGCTACTGCCTGCATATATTCTGTATGTACTCGATTAGTCTTTATATTTACTTGATCTGGTAATGCATCTACATACGTGTTTTGTAGCTTGACCATCTGTCTCCAGTCTAGAATATCACGTACAATCTCATGTTTAGGAGCTAGATCACTTAGTATTTCTTCACCTGTAGCGTATTGCCCTGTCTTTGTTTTCTTAGGTTTAGCACCTCCTATTTTAAGCTTTTCAAATAAGATGTCTCCTAATTGTTTTGGAGAGGCTAGGTTAAAAATTTCTCCAGCTTCAAGGAATATTCTTTCCTCTAACAATTTGATATCTACAGAGAGTGTCTCAGATAATGTCTTTAGATAATCTGTATCAAGTCGAATACCTTCTGTTTCCATATCTGCAAGTACATTTACTAATGGTATTTCAATCGTGTCAAATAGTTCTTGTGTATGTGTTTCAACTAATTGAGGGGCAAAGTTCTCCTTAAGTTGGAACGTGATGTCAGCATCTTCACCAGCATATTCTTTCACTAGTTCTACATCAATGTCACGCATTGTCTTTTGGTTCTTCCCCTTTTTACCGATTAGGTCTTCTATTGGTTGAGGTGTATATCTAAGATAGGTCTCTGCTAAAACATCCATATTATGGCGCATATCTGGATTGATTAGATAATGGGCTATCATTGTATCAAACATTGGACCTTGTACTTGAATATCGTATTGTTTTAATATTTTGATATCATATTTAAGGTTTTGCCCTATCTTTTCTATATTTTGCGCTTCAAAGAATGGTTTGAATTGCTGTACGAATACTTTGGCTTCTTCTTGATTTTCTGGCACAGGTACATAGAATGCTGTTCCTTTTTCAAATGAGAATGCGATACCCACAAGTTCTGCAGTGAAAGGATCTAGGCCAGTAGTCTCTGTGTCAAAACATACAGATTTTTGATTGAGTAAATTTTGTATTAATAGACGCACTGCCATGCCGCTAGTACACAGTTGGTATACGTGGTTAGTTGTACTTAATGTACCAAAGTATTGTTCTGATGGAGAATCAGTGTTGTTTGAAGCATCTCCAAATAATGAGAACTGTTCATCACTACCTGTTGTAGTAGCCGTTGGCGTACTAGTGGTAGGGATGACTTCTTTACCTTTGTTAAAAAGTTTATCGAATTGCTCTTTCATTCTTCTGAATTCAAGTTCGATAAATAAAGCTTCTGATTTCTCAATATCTGGACATTCTAGTACATAGTCTTTCTCATTAAACTGCACAGGGCAGTCTAATATAATAGTAGCTAACTTTTTAGATAGTAATCCCTTTTCTTTATTGGCTTCAATATTCTCTTTCATTTTTCCTTTTAGCTCATGAGTATGTGCTAATAGATTTTCCATAGAGCCGTATTCTTTGATAAATTTCTTTGCTGTTTTCTCTCCTACACCCGGTAATCCAGGGATATTATCAACGGCATCACCCATCATACCTAAGAAGTCTATCACTTGCTCAGGGTAGTCTACTTCAAACTTTTCTTTTACTTGATCAACTCCCCATATCTCTATTCCATTACCCATACGAGCAGGTCTGTACATGAAGATATTCTCAGATACTAACTGAGCATAATCTTTATCAGGAGTTACCATATATACTTGGAAACCTTCTTTTTCAGCTTGTTTAGACAATGTTCCTATTAAGTCATCAGCTTCAAAGCCACTCACTTCAACGATAGGAATATGCATGGCTTCAAGGATTTGCTTGATGTAAGGTATAGCTATTTTGATGGCTTCAGGAGTAGCATCTCTGTTAGCCTTGTATTCAGGGAATAGATCTAGTCTTAATGTACTACCACCTCTATCAAATGCAACAGCTAAGTGATCAGGTGATTCTCTTTTAATAACGTCTATCAAGGAGTTCATAAAACCTAGAATAGCAGAAGTGTCAAGTCCTTTAGAGTTAATTCGAGGGTTTTTAATGAATGCATAGTATCCTCTGAAGATCAGAGCATATGCATCAAGTAAGAAAAGACGATTTTTATTAGCCATTTATACTTTGATTTTTTATTAAAGGTAATTATTTACTGATGCTCAAAGATAGTGATTTTGTAGTAGGGGAGTTGAGAGGTTACTAAGTTTTATATGATGCGATTATTGAAAATATCAATAAATATTGTTAAAGATACTTTGAATGCTTTTATAAAAAATTAAATTTGTTGTTTATAGATTATTGAAATGGGGGGACTTATAGTGTTACTGTTAGTAGTTGTTTTATCAGAGTTTTATTGTTTTCAAGCAGTTCGTCAGGTAACCAAAAATAGAATATTAAGATGGGGATATGTTATCGTGTCCATTTTAGGTATAGTATACATGATTTATGGATTTTCACAGTTTGATCGTAATCATGGTAAAAATCATCAGGCATTAGTAGCTGGAGCATTGGTTATATTATTTTATCTACCAAAAGTCATTATTACTTTATTGCTAATGGTGGAGGATATTGTTAGGATTGTTAGAGGGGTTGTTAATTACGCGAAAGGCATTACAATCAAGAAGGATGATAGAGAAAGCTATGTGCCAGGTAGAAGAAAGTTTGTTTCGACAGTCGCTTTTGGTGTGGCATCTATACCTTTTATTTCTGTTCTTCATGGGATAACTATCGGCAGATATAAATTTGAAGTACGAAAGCAGATTATAGAATACGAAGACTTACCAGAGGCTTTCAACGGATTTAAGTTTACACAAATCTCTGATATACACAGTGGGAGTTTTGACAATGAGGAAAAAATCAGATATGCAGTTGATTTAATCAATAGTCAGGAGTCTGATGCCTTATTATTTACAGGAGACATTGTAAATAGTCTAGCGGATGAGATGATGCCTTGGTATGATGTATTTGGTAAAATACGCAAGTATAAATATGGTAAATATTCTATATTAGGTAATCACGATTATGGTGATTATGCGCGTTGGGATAATGAGGAAGATAGAGAGGCTAATTTTGAAGGTATTTGCGACATTAGTTCTAAGTTAGGGTTTAGGTTATTGCGTAATGAGCACGTATGGTTTGAGAAAGATGGACAACGCATAGCTGTGGTGGGAGTCGAGAACTGGGGTGTGAGAGGTCACTTCCAAAAGTTTGGTGATTTAGACAAATCAACAGAAGGTATAGAAACTAAGGATTTTAAGATATTAATGAGTCATGATCCTTCACATTGGGAAGCAAAAGTATTAGATCATCCAAAGAACTTTCAGCTTACTTTATCAGGTCACACACATGGTAGTCAGTTTGGTATAGAGATACCAGGATTGATCAAATGGAGTCCTATACAATACGTATATAAGCAATGGGCAGGACTATATGAGAAGTTAGGAAAATATATTTATGTGAATAGAGGATTTGGGTATCATGCTTATCAGGGAAGAACAGGGATTTGGCCAGAGATTACAGTAATCGAATTGAGGAGAAAAAAGAACGATTAATGCTAAAAAAAACAAGAAATATTGTATTAAATTAATATTTTTGTATATTAAACCTATAAATCAATATGGAAGGATATTCAATGTTAATTATAGATGTTCTATAAGATGACTTTTATTATGATCCATGTAAATGTATTACTCATATTTTGAAGGTTTAATAAAGTAAATTTAATAAAAGATAATTTTTAATATATGTCAAAATTTGGAGATTTAGTAACGGCGGATATCCCAGTTTTAGTTCACTTTTATGCTCAATGGAATGAAGCATGTGCTACTATGACCCCAGTTTTAATCGATGTTGCAGCGGCTATGGGTGATAAGTTGTGTATAGTGAAAATCGATGTAGAGAAAAATAGTGAATTAGTAGAAGCGCTTCGTATCAAACAGGTGCCTACCATGATGTTGTATAAAAAGGGAAGTATGATCTGGCGTCAAAGTGGTGTCATGGATGCTAACTCTCTTATTAATGTAGCAAATACGTTATAATATATCTAAGGAATAACCTTGTGATAATAAAAGTTCGATAGTCTTGGGAAGTGCATAATATAGATTATGACTAGCTTTAATACTATCGTGGAATACAATGATACTTCCTGGAGCCATACTTGCTATGGCTCTTTTATAACACTCTTCTGGTGTTATAGTCTTGTCATAATCTTTCGTTAGATGTGACCACATAATAATTTCATGTCCCTTATTAAGTACTTTATTAGCTTGAGATTTCTTTATTTTGCCATAAGGAGGTCTATACAGTAATGTCTGTCTATCTATAGATAAGTGTTTAGACATTTCTTCTTTTGCTAATTGAATATTGTTTAAATAGTATTCATTTTCATTCTTCCAACCGTTTAAGTGGTTAAAAGTATGGTTGCCTATCTGGTGCCCATCGTTGATGATTCTTTTGAATATATGAGGGTGTTTACGTACGTTATCTGCAATGCAAAAAAAAGTAGCTTTAACATCATACTGTTTTAGTATGTCTAATACCCATTCTGTAACATCGGGAATAGGACCATCGTCAAAAGTTAGATAAACTGTCTTCTGATTCGTCTTGCGCTTCCAAGTATATTTTGGAAATAAGAAAGGAAGTATGATTTTAGATATATTCATAACTCAAATGTATAAAAAAAGAGTAGTTATTAAGTTAACTACTCTTTTTTAATGAATAACAATTAACTATAATATTATTTTATACCACCTCCGACAGCTCTGTAAAGCTGAACAACAGAAGTAAGTTGAGCTAATTCAGTATTAATATAACTTAATTCAGCTGCAAGAGCACTTTCTCTAGCTGTTAATACATCTAGGTAGTTAGCCATACCTTGGATTAATAACTCTTCTGAATATTCAGTAGCTAAATTATATGCTTCATACTCTTGTTTTTTAAGCACTAGTTTATCTGTTGAGCTTTGGTATGTATATAAAGCATCTGAAACTTCTTTAGAAGCTGTTAAAATCGACTTTTTATAACTTAGTAATGCCGACTCTTGTTTTGCTTTGGCTACTTCGTGGGCAGTTTTGATCTTTCTACCATTTAAGATAGGTTGAGTCAAACCTCCAATGAAATTTGCAAAAAGAGAACTAGTATTGAATAAGTTATCAAAATCTAAACTTTGCAGACCTCCATTAGCTGTTAATCTAAAAGAAGGATAAAAGTTTGCACGTGCAACGTTTGTCATTTCAAATGCGTTGATTAAGCTGTATTCAGCAGCTCTTACATCAGGTCTATTGCTAAGAAGTTGAAGAGGTACACCTACTGTTAAATCTGCATTTAATTTTTGTGTTTTAAGATCACCTCTATTAATAGCTGTAGGGTTATCCCCTAACAAAATACTAAAAGCATTTTCAGTTAGTTTGATATTATTTTGGATATCAACTAGAAGAGCTTTTGCATTTAATAATTGAGCTTGTGTTTGTTTAACAGCAACTTCATTAACTTGTCCTGAATCTTTTAAAGCTTCAATGGTTTCTAAACTATTTGTTCTGTTGACTATAGTTTGTTCAGTCACTCTTTTTTGTTCATCTAAAGCAACTAGTTGGAAATACGTAGTAGCGATAGTAGATATTAGTTGAGTTTTTACAGCTTGGTGAGCAGAAAGGGTTTGTAAGTAACTTGCACTAAAAGCTCTTTTGTCACTTCTGATTTTACCCCACACATCTAGTTCCCAAGAGAATTGTCCTGTAATATCATACATGTCATTTTTCACTCTAGTATCTCCAAAAGCTTGCCCTTGTGAACCGTTTTTAGATAATACAGAATGTGTATAGTTTGCACCTAGGTTTAATGTAGGAGCGTATCCCCATTTACCTTGTTGCATATAAGCTTGAGCTGCATTAATGTTTTGTAATGCGATTCTGATATCTAGGTTATTCTCAAGACCTTTTTCGATATGCTGAATAAGGATCTGATCAGAGAAAAGCTCTTTCCATGACATTGCTGCCATAGAAAGAGTATCTTGAGATATTTTATCAGTACGGAATTGCGCTTCGTTTGTTACTTCTGGTCTGTCATAGTTTTTTGAAACTATACAAGATTGCATTGTAATTGCTAAAGCGGCAATAGGTAAAGCTCTATATAAAGTTTGTTTTTTCATATTATTCTGACTTGTGCTCTACGAATTTAATCGGTTTAATTTTTTCTTGTAAGTACTGGAAGATAGCATAAAGTACAGGAATTACGAATACTCCTAATATTGTACCAATCAATAGTCCAAATGCAGCACCAGTACCGATAGATCTGTTACCAACATCTCCAACACCTTTAGCAAATACTAATGGCATCATACCTAGAATAAAGGCAAAAGATGTCATTAAGATTGGTCTTAAACGAGCTTTAGCACCGTTTATAGCAGACTCTGCTATTGATTCTCCATGTTGACGTCTTTGTAAGGCGAACTCTACAATAAGAATAGCATTCTTGGCAAGAAGTCCTACCAACATGACCAGTGCAATCTGGAAGTAAATATTATTTTCTAATCCCGCATATTTCTGTGCAATGAAAGCTCCCATGATACCTGTAGGCAATGATAAGATTACTGCTAAAGGCAATAAATAACTTTCGTATTGTGCAGATAATAAGAAGTAAACGAAAATAATACATAAAGCAAAGATCATTACAGTTTGGTTACCAGAACTAATTTCTTCACGAGATAGACCTGTAAAGTCAATTCCATAGTCTGCACTTAAGGTTTGTGCAGCTACTTCTTGCACTGCTTTAATTGCATCCCCAGAACTGAATCCTGGTTTAGGTGCTCCAGCGATGTTAGAAGATGTAAATAAGTTGTAACGGTTTACTGATTGTGGACCATATACTTTTTTCAAATCTACAAACTGAGTTACTGGTGCCATTTCTCCAGAAGCTGTTCTAACATAGATTTCGTTTAGACTGTTTTTGTCAGATCTGTATTCTGGTAGTGCTTGAACCATTACACGGTATTGTTTACCAAAACGAGTAAAGTCAGCTGCATATATACCTCCAATGTAACCTTGTAAAGCAGAGAATATATCACTTACTAATACTCCTGATTCTTTTGCTCTAGGAATATTAAGATCTAGTTCGTATTGTGCATAGTTTGTATTAAACGAAGACTGTGCATACATAATCTCAGGACGTTGCATTAATGCTCCAAGATATTCTTTTGATTTTTGGTCAAAGTCAGTAAGCGCACCTCCTGTTTTGTCTAATAATTTCATCTCAAAACCTGAAGACATACCAAAACCTGGTATACTTGGAGGTTGGAAGAAAATCATTCTAGCATCTTGGAATTGAGTTGCTGCGATACCAAATAAGTTTCCAATAATAGCATCTGTAGCTAATTCTGGGGTAGTTCTTTCTGCGAAGTCTTTTAATTTGATCATCGCCATACCATAGTTAGAACCTTGTCCATTGATGAATGAGAATCCAGATACGATAGTTACTCCTTCTACTCCTGGGATTTGTTTAACTACTTTAGAGAACTCTTTTTGTAAACTTGTTACACGATCTTGAGAAGCCCCAGCAGGTAATTCAATATTACCCATAATAAATCCACGGTCTTCATTTGGAACGAATCCACTAGGCATTGTTTTAGATGAATAATAAGTTATTCCTAAACAAGCAATTAAGATTAAGAATGTTACCCATTTGTGTTTTAATAAGAACTTAAATGAGTTACCATATTTATTCGTTAAACTATTAAATCCTGCATTAAAAGCATCAAAGAAACGTTGAACAAAGTTTCTTTTCTTTTCTTCGTTATGATCATGTTGTGTTAAAAATAACGCACATAGTGCAGGACTCAAAGTCAAGGCATTAACAGCAGAAATTAAAATTGCTACAATAAGTGTGATACCAAACTGTTTATAGAATACCCCTGTTGGACCAGGTATAAATGTTACTGGAATAAAAACGGCAGACATTACAAGAGTAATGGAGATAATAGCCCCTGATATTTCATTCATGGTATTTAAACTCGCTTCTTTCGCATCTTGCCCAGTTTCTTCCATTTTAGCATGTACAGCTTCTACTACAACTATGGCATCATCCACCACAATACCAATAGCTAATACTAGTGCGAACAATGTTAACAAGTTAATTGAGAATCCAAATACACTCAAGAAGAAGAATGTTCCTACAATGGCAACTGGTACAGCAATCAATGGAATTAATGTAGAACGGAAATCTTGTAAGAAGATATAAACTACTACGAATACTAGTAAGAAAGCTTCTATAAGGGTGTGAATTACTTTACTAATAGAAGCATCTAAGAACTCGTTAGTGTCCATTAATACAGTATAATTAACACCTTCTGGGAAAGTCACCTTCATTTTCTCAAGTTCAGTATGCAAGTTCTGAATAATTTCTTGCGCATTAGAACCTGGAGTTTGGTAAATCGCCATTGCTACTCCTGGATATCCGTCCTGTTCAGAACTACCTACATAAGACATAGCGCCTAACTCTATTTTAGCCACATCTTTTAAGTACAATACTTGACCATTACCCAAAGATTTTACTACGATGTTTTCGTATTGGTCTTGAGTTTTGTATTTACCACTATATTTAATTACATATTGGAATGCTTCAGCGTTGTTTTCACCTAACTGACCTGCAGCAGCTTCCAAACTCTGTTCGTTTAATACTCTAACTACGTCAGATGGTACTAAACCATAAGCTTTCATCTTAGCTGGATCAATCCAGATACGCATTGAATAGTTACGAGAACCAAAAGCAGATGCATCTCCAACACCACTTACACGTTTAAGTACAGGAATAACGTTAATATTCATGTAGTTCTGGATGTAAATAGCATCGTAGTTAGGACTTGTCGAATAGAAAGACAAGAACATTAATGCACTTGTTTGTTGTTTCTGTGTAGTTACTCCTGAACGTGTAACCTCTGCTGGTAAAAGAGGTGTAGCACGTGCCACACGGTTTTGTACGTTTACAGCAGCGATATCTGGGTCAACACCTTGTTTGAATACAACTTGTATACTAGCACTACCATCATTCGATGCAGTAGATGTAATATAGTCCATGTTTTCTACCCCATTCACCTGTTCTTCGATAGGAATAACAACAGATTGCATTACTGTCTCAGCATTTGCCCCAGGATATGAAGCAGCAATCTGTACGGTAGGAGGTGCAATATCTGGATATTGCGTCACTGGAAGTACTGTTAACCCCAGTACCCCTAGTATTACTATAAGTATAGAAATAACTGTAGATAATACAGGTCTTTCAATAAATGTTTTTAACATACTTTAGAATGTTGATTTGATGTCTTCGTTAATTTTTTCAAATTTCTCAGGTACTGGAGTTATAGGTGATCCACTACGTAGTGTACCTAATCCTGTACCAATGATTTTTTCACCTTTTTTGACACCTTCTTTTACGATTGCCAACTTGTTGATTCTATCGATTACTTCGATCTTAGTAGCTTTAGCTGTATCGTTTGCTACAGTATATACATATACTTGACCTTGTTGTTCGAATGTAGCTGATTCTGGAACGACTAATACATTAGTATATTCGTTAGGAAGTAATAATGTACCACTATTACCATTTGCTAGCAATCTGTTAGGATTGTTAAAAGCTGCTCTTAACTGTACTGTACCTGTCGTAGGGTTAATCTGACCTGAGATAGTCTCGATTTTACCAGACTCATCATACACTTGTCCATTAGCTAACTGTAGTTTTACAGTAGGTAAGTGACTTAATTTCTCTTTTAAAGACTTTCCATCTATTTTTTCTAAGAAATCGAAGTATTCTTTTTCGTTAAGAGTAAAGTAAGCAAATACATCACTGTCATCAGACACCACTGTTAATGGTTGTGGGTCACTAGGGCTTACTAAAGCTCCTTCACGGAAGTTAATTTGACCTACAATACCATCGATAGGACTTTTTACTACAGCGTAGTCAATATTAGCAACTATACTTTTGTGTTGCGCTTTAGCATTAGCTACTTGACTTTTTGCACTAGCTAAATTCGCTTCAGCAGTCTCTAACTGGATTTTACTGATAATCCCTTTAGTTACAAGAGGTACCAACTTATCAACGTTTACTTGAGCAACATTTACTTGAGCTTCAGCTGTTCTGATTGCTGCCTTAGCCGCATCAGCACTTTCGTTTAAAGTGTTGGTCTCAAGTCTAAATAGAGGTTGTCCCTTTCTAACGATTGCACCTTCGTCTACATAAACTTCTTGAATGTACCCCGCTATTTTAGCACGAACGCTACTAGCAACTTTCCCTTGAATAGTAGTAGGGTAGTTTTTATAACCTGTTACATTTTGAGTAGGTACTTCGATTACTTTGTAAGGTAATGCTTGAGGCCCTCCTTGTTGTTGATCTTTGTTTCCGCATGACGCTACAGTGATAGCGATTGCAGCGAAAGTGATCGATTGTAAATAACGTTTCATATAATTACTTAATTTGTACTTTTTAATTTTTCTATTGTATCTCCGATGTGATTCTTGCTTTTTTCTAAATGGTTTATGTATAGTTCCATTTTATTATTGCAGTTGTTTGCTTTTAAGGTACCTTCATCAACACATTTGATTAGTCTTAGGCTTAAAGCATGTTCTCGTTCTAAGACATCTCGTATTATTTGTAATCTTAAAGTCATATAATTAGGGTTTAACCTAAAAAACCTTTTTCTTTCATCAATTTTATTGAAATGCTCAATCTGATTATTTGATATTAGCAGATTCAAACTAGTAGAAACTGAACTCTTACTTGCATTTAATCTTTCAACTAACTCATCAAAAGTCACGCCATCTCTGTTATTATTAAACATGATGTATGTATATATCTGTGCTGTGAGAGGTGACAGATGGTAAACAAGCTCATGATGTGCACAGAAGTCTTGGAATAAATCTACTAAATCTTGGTCGTATTGCATTATATGTTAAAATTTTAATGAAGCAAATATACGGTTAGTTTTGTAATTACCGAACCAACCAAACTTAAAAGTTTCTTAATTATTTAGATGGCATCTATATAATAAGTTTTTAAACTTGTTGTTTTTTCCATCTATTTGATTATCTGATAGAAAATGGAGTATCCTATGCTGTTTGAAAAAAAAACACAAAAAATGCTTGCGTATAGTTTGAAAATAGCATTATATTTGCATCCACAAAAGCGGAAGTAGCTCAGTTGGTAGAGCTCCAGCCTTCCAAGCTGGTTGTCGCGAGTTCGAGCCTCGTCTTCCGCTCTGCATAAACCTGATGTAGGTTTTAAAAGCACATCAATTGCGGAAGTAGCTCAGTTGGTAGAGCTCCAGCCTTCCAAGCTGGTTGTCGCGAGTTCGAGCCTCGTCTTCCGCTCTGTATAAACCTGATGTAGGTTTTAAAAGCACATCAATTGCGGAAGTAGCTCAGTTGGTAGAGCTCCAGCCTTCCAAGCTGGTTGTCGCGAGTTCGAGCCTCGTCTTCCGCTCTATATAAACCTGATGTAGGTTTTAAAAGCACATCAATTGCGGAAGTAGCTCAGTTGGTAGAGCTCCAGCCTTCCAAGCTGGTTGTCGCGAGTTCGAGCCTCGTCTTCCGCTCTGCATAAACCTTAACATTAGTTAAGGTTTATTTGTTTATACTAATTCTAAAATTCACGAGTGGATCTTAAAATATTTAGTATTAATAAATTATGTTTTATTGAGCAACTGAGGGAAATAGATAAAATAATTATTGGTCTTTTTTTATCATAGAGCTTGTAATTAAATAATAAAAAGCATTATATTTGCACGTCTTAAAGAGGTAGTTATCATATCTCTTACCAAATACGCGGGTATGGTGAAATTGGTAGACACGCCAGACTTAGGATCTGGTGCCGCAAGGTGTGAAGGTTCGAGTCCTTTTACCCGCACAGTAAGCCTCTTCGATTGAAGAGGCTTTTTTTATGTCTTTAAAATTCTTAAGTATGAGATCCTTAGTATTGACCACCCTAGTTGTTATGGTTATTAGTTCTTGTGCTAGTAAACCTTCTAAAAATGTGATTACAAATTTACTTCCTAATTCTACAGAAGGTATAATTGTGGGTACTATTAGCGTTGAGATGAAATCTCCTATTTATAATAGCTATTTTTTCCATTATAATAAAGTGTTAGAAGATAGCTTCGATGTTTATGAAAGTAGAATTTGGATTTATCCTAACCAAATGATAAAAAAGAAGCATGATGCAGATTATGTAGACGGCAGTAAAGCTGTTTATCTATTCTCTGTAAAAGAATTTGCTGGAAATTATCAATTTTCTTTGGTCAAATTTAATGATAATGCAGCTCCAATTTACTTAAAGTCATTTGAGAAGACATTGGATTTTCCATTCGAAATAAAGAAAGGAAAAGTGACTTATTTTGGAGAAATATATCTAGATACGAATAATGGTATTATTGAGAAAAATGATATGAGCGATAGAGATCTTAAATATTTTGGAGAAAAGTTTCCTAATTTGAATATTGTTGAATAGTCTTGTTTTTGTATTAAATTACATACTTGTATCAAGGATATCTTATAGTGATGTGACTTTTGAGATATTAAAGGTCTAAACTGTGGTATCTTATATTAATTAATATTTAATAATGGATTTAAAAAACCTTTTTTCTACTGTATTAGAATATGAGTTATATGCTAGTAAGTCTATAACTATCACTATTGGTACACTGTTGTTTATCGCTTTTACGTTAATGATTACTAATGTAGGATTAAGATTGTTAAGAAAAGCATTTATTCGAACAGCTACTCCTGATGTAGCAGCTCGTTTAAGGAGTGTATTTAACTTTATAAATTACTTCATTTATCTTATTATGTTCTTTTTTATTTTGAACGTAGTAGGGATTAATATAAGTATGTTTTTAACTACTTCTGCTGCTTTATTTGTTGGTCTTGGTTTTGCATTGCAAGATATCTTTAGAGATTTAATTGCTGGCATTTATATCTTATTTGATAAGACGCTTAATGTGGGTGATGTAATTGATGTTAAAGGTGAAGTTGGAAGAGTTAGAGCGATTAATCTTAGATGTACTATTGTGGAGACACGTAATCTAAAATCAATAGTTATTCCTAATAGAAAATTGATTGATGATATTATGAGTAACTGGACTCATGAAGATCCTGTTGTACGTGCAAAGATTGAAGTCGGAGCTTTTATAGGGACAGACGTAGAGTTGGTTAAATCTGTATTGCTATCTTGTGTAGAGAATAATGAAGAAGTATTAAAAGATCCTCATCCAATTGTGTTTATTGATAGCTTTGGAGAATCATCTATTCGTTTCTACTTGTATTATTTTATAGATAATGCATTCGACAATGATCGTATAGCGAGTAGTATTCGCTTTGAGATAGATAAGAAGTTTAAACTTAATAGTATTGAACTACCTGTACCTGTATTGAAGTTAAATAAGATAGAATAATTTGATATAACTTATCTGTGTGTATTCATCTGATAAGTCAATAAAAGAATTATTTTTGTTGCTTTATATCGTCAAATGGCATCTAATAAATCAAACTCAAATCCTATGTCAGCTGTGGGAGCTAGACCTAAGAGGAAAACTCCTATTAAACGTAAACCTACAAAGAAAAATGAAGGTAATACTAATACTTGGAATCAGATCAAGTGGGTCGTTATTATAACTTTTTTTGTAGGAATAGGTATTTGGTTTGGTATTAGTTTTAAAGAGGGTATTCGCTATTTTTTTAATGGAGATAGTAAGATTGAAGGTAAGTCTCTTTTTGATGTGCGGACAGTTGAAGTCTTGAATAGACATAATGATATGTTAGTTGGGTTTGATGTTTCTCATTACCAAGGAGTGATAGATTGGAAAGTTGTTGATTCAGTTGCTGGTAAAGCATCATTAGATTTTGTATTTATTCGCGCTACTATGGGGAAAGATGGAAGGGATAAAGCGTTTAAATTAAATTGGAAAGGAGCTAGAGCAAATCATTTTATACGTGGGGCATATCACTATTACCGTCCTGACGAAAACTCTACTGAACAAGCTGAGAACTTTATAAAAAATGTCAAAATATCTGAGGGTGATTTTCCTCCTGTTTTAGATATCGAAGATATGCCTAAAGAGCAGTCTATGGAAAATCTTAGAAAAGGTCTTCAGAACTGGATTAAACTTGTTGAGACTCATTATAAGGTAAAGCCTATACTTTATTCTGGAGAGAATTTTTATACCCATCATCTTAAGGAATGGTTTCCTGATTATGTTTTATGGATTGCTAATTATAATTTTTTTGTAGAAGAGATTAAACCCGAGTGGCATTTTTGGCAATTTACTGAGAAAGGAATAATCGAAGGAATTGACGGTAAAGTGGATTTGAATATTTACAATGGAAGCAAAGCTGATATACGAGATCTATTAGTGCCATAAAATAGCTGTTATCTTAATGTGATTATTTAAAAAGACATTTGAGATAAAATGCACAGGATAATCCTTAAATAGCAGGATATCCTGCCGCTTATATAAATAACAAATTATGAAATCTATTCTTTTAGGAATATATCTGTAGAGAAGAGGGGGGACACGCCTTTTCTTGTGGTTTACTTGCACTTTTTTTGCACCTTTCTTGGTGAAAAACCTCTTCTTGGCAAGTAAATCCCTAGGAACCCGCTAACACTCCCCTAGAAAGCGCAAGCCAAACGCTATTTTGTCGTTCATAAACATTTTTGACTCAATTTAGAGAAAATAAGATAAAGAAGTATTTTAGACTAATTATATGTTCCTTAGCTAATAATTAAATTTAAGTACAATAATAAGCTTTTTTAAGCGCACTGAAGTGTGTGTGTTGATATTTTTATAAAAGGAATATTCTTAGTGTGAACATTCCTTTTATAAAAATATCAATAATTATTTTCTTACGTCTAGTGCGTCTCTAAGAGCATTTCCTATTAACATAAAACTTATTACTAGAATAAACATAGCGAAACCTGGTAAAAGGGCTAGATATGGTTTACCTAATAGTATGTAATTATAGTTTTCTTTAATCATGGCTCCCCAGCTTGGAGTAGGTACTTGTGTTCCTAATCCTAAGAAGCTCAAGCCACTTTCGACTAGTATTGCTGAAGCAAAATTAGCTGCTGATATTACAATAACAGGAGCCATACAGTTAGGAAGGATATGTTTAGTGATAATTCTAAAGTTAGAATAGCCTAAAGCATGTGCTGCTGTAACATATTGTTGTTCTTTTACACTGATTACTTGACCTCTTACTACACGTGCGACTTCTACCCACATGGTTAGTCCTACAGCAATGAATACTTGCCAGAAGCCTTTTCCTAACGCTAGTGTAATGGCTATTACTAATAGGAGAGTTGGTATAGACCAAAACACATTAATTAACCATAGAATAAAGGCGTCTATTCTACCACCAAAGTAGCCTGCTATTGCCCCTAATGTTATTCCTATAGCAAGTGATATCATTACAGCTACAAAGCCGATAGATAATGATACACGTGCCCCTATAACTAGGCGACTTAGATAATCTCTTCCTTGGTTATCTGTCCCTAACCAGTATTTTTTCTCTTTAATGATATTAGATTCTTTAGTATTGCCAAATTGACTTAAGGCAATTTTCTTCACATCTTCTAATTGCGGTTGGCTACTATAGTTTATATAATAAATAGTGTCATTCTCTATCTTGTAGGTTGAGATAGGTATAAACTTAGTAGCTTCTTCCTTTCCGAACCATAGTTCACTCCACGTCCTATTAATAGTAGTTGGCATAACTATAGAAGTAACTTTGAAACCAGGAGACTGTGATCGGAGTGCTAGATCTCCTGCATTTGCATTCTTAGAATCGTCAGGTATGAAGTAGTAGGCAAATGTAGCAATTACAGTCATACAGATTATTATCCAAAAACACAAAACGCCCCAAAAATCTTTTTTGAATCTTTGGAGCGCAATTTGCGTATATGATTTGCTTGAATGAGACATTCTATAATTTAGAATTCAAGGTGTTTTTATCACCACTTACTTTGTGAATTTTCTTAGTGTCTAAGTCTTTCAAGATTTTAACACCTTCCTCGATGTAGATATCACTGTTTAGCATTTCATGCCAGCTGTCTCTCTTGCTCTTAAGTAAAGTGTCTTTTTCTATACGTGCTAATTCACTAGGAAGAGAAGAGAATTTAAGACTATTTTTATATTTTGAAATAGCTTTGAATTTCTTCGCTTTTTCTTCTACTTCTTTTTGTCTGGCTTGATATTTTTCAAGGTTTAAAGAGAATTGCTTTTCGTCTTTTCTTTCGTTAATCCACTTTGCATTTTCATCTATTAATTTGAACTGCTCGTTAATAGCGATACGCTCTTTACTAGACTTGATTATACTAGAGAAATCATTGTTGTATGGAGTATATACAGCTCTGTCTATTTTATCCCAAGGCATAGCGTTGTCCATATCTCTCTCTCCCATATCGATATAAGAGTATCTGTCCGGTAATATGATGTCGCTCAATACTCCTTCACGCTGAGTAGATCCCCCATTAATACGGTAGAACTTCTGTAATGTTACTTTTAGTGCACCTAGATCGCCATAAGGTTGTTTTCTCAATAAGTCGTTTAGCGTTATTAAGTTTTGAACCGTTCCTTTACCATAAGTGTGTTTACTACCGATTATTACTCCGCGTTTATAATCTTGAATAGCAGCAGCAAATATTTCAGAAGCAGAAGCAGAGAAGTTATTTACTAGTACTACTAATGGACCTTCCCATACGATAGGCGTATCTTTATCATCTAATACTTTTTGTTTGCCTCTAGAAGATTTCACCTGTACTACAGGGCCTTCTTTAGAGAATAGACCTACCATCTTAATAACAGTTTCTAGTGATCCACCACCATTGTTTCTAAGGTCCATGATGATACCATCGATATTCTGTTTTTTAAGTTCTTTGATTTCCTTCTCTACGTCAGTAAAAGCATTACGACTATCTTTGTTCTCAAAATCGATGTAAAATTTAGGTAAGTGTATAATACCATATTTTTTATCGCCATTTTCGATAACGCTAGATTTAGCATACGTCTCTTCCATTTCGATAACTTCACGCATAATAGGCACAACTTTAATAGTTCCGTCTATTTTTTTCATTGTTAAGTAAACCGTTGTGTTCTTTTTACCTTTAATTAACTTAACTACATTATCAAGGCGCATACCTACTATGTCAATAGGTTCTTCATCTTTAGATTGAGCTACTTTAAGAATGATATCTCCTGTCTCAATTTCTTTACCTCTCCATGCTGGACCCCCTGGTACAAGTTCATTGATTTCGACTCCTTCAGGTTTCTTTCTTAATACCGCACCTATGCCTTCGAAGCTACCACTCATGCTAGCATCAAACTTCTCTTTGTCCTCTGGAGCAAAGTAAAATGTATGTGGGTCAAAACGTTCTACAATAGAGTTAAGATAGATAGAGAACCAGTCTTTTCGTTCTAGATCATTTAGTACGTCGAAGTATTCGTCAAGTGATTTTAAAGCACTCTCACGAGCTTCTTTTTCTAGCTGTTCAAAAGACTTTTTCTCAATAGGTTTTTTGTCTTTTTTCTTTTTGCTATCTTTTTTATCTTCAGTAATGATAGGGTCACCAAACTCATCAACTTCTTCTTCAACAGTATCTTTACCTTCTTGAATTTTTAGGTTGTCTGTCACTGTAGAAAGTACATTTAGCTTTAATTGCTTTGCCCAACGTTCTTTTAATTCAGCAGTGTCTTTAGCGTATCCAAGATTATCATAATCAGCGTCGAATGTATCCTCTGACTTGAATTCAAAAGGCTTGTCTAAAACTTCAGAATAAATTCCTTTAGCTTCTTTCATACGTTGAGTGATACGTTCATAAGTCAAATTAAAAAAAGAAAGTTCTTTTAATTGTATCATGTCGTCTATCAGATATTCGTATTTAGAGAACTCTTCTATGTCAGACTGCAAGAAATATCTCTTCATTGGGTCTAGTGCCTTCAAGTACTCTTTATAGACAGTAGCCGAGAACTTATCATCTATCTTCGCTGGTGAGTAGTGTGTGTTTTCTAATATATACGTTATTAACTCTAATAAGAGTTGGTCTTTCTCAGGGGTTTCTTTCTCTTGCTTAGGCATAAAACTCCATAGAAGAGCCGACACTCCGATAAGTAGAAGTATAACCTTATAATTTCTTTTCATAAATAGCTTAAAAGTATTCATTAATTAGTTTTGAACTAAAGTAGTTAAAAAAGTAGGTATTTGTATAGGCAAGTCGATAATTATTTGTTAAAACACATAATTAGCAAAAAAAACGCAATTGTTTACTCATGATTAACAGGTAATATTACTGACTAAATGACATATAATCCTTACATTAGCGAATGTAATTAAAAAAAATAAACGATGCAAAAACCTTTGATACTTGTTACCAATGATGATGGTATAACGGCTCCAGGTATGAGAGCACTTATCAGCGTGATGAAAGAGATTGGAGAAGTAGTAGTAGTGGCTCCTGATAGTGCACAATCAGGAATGGGGCACGCAGTTACAATAAATAATACTTTGACTTTAGAAAAGGTTAATATAGATCCAGAAATAGAGATTGAATATGCGTGTTCAGGTACACCAGTAGACTGTGTGAAAATTGCTCTAGGACAAATATTGGATCGCACACCTGATTTATGTGTTTCGGGTGTAAATCACGGATCAAATTCTTCTATTAATGTTATTTATTCAGGAACCATGAGCGCAGCTTTGGAGGCGGGTATGAGTGGTATACCAGCCATAGGGTTCTCCCTATTAGATTTTAGCTGGAGTGCTGATTTTGAACAAATAAAACCGTATATTAAAAAAATAACGATAGAAGCTTTAAAACACGGTATCCCAAAAGATGTTGTCTTAAATGTAAACTTCCCCAAATTATTAACTCAGGATATAAAAGGTATAAAAGTATGTAGACAAGCTAAAGCTACATGGGTAGAGAACTTTGATAAACGTGTAAGTCCTCATGGCAAAGAGTACTACTGGTTAGTAGGAGAATTCGTCAATCAAGATAAAGGAGAGGATACAGATGAGTGGGCATTGAGAAATGACTATATTTCTATTGTTCCTGTTCAGTTTGATTTGACAGCACATCAAGTATTAGAAAGAATAAATAGATGGGATCTATAGAGATGAAAGATAAAGTACTGAACGTCTCTTTAGGATTTATAGCAGGAATTATTGCTACTATCATAGGTATAGAGTTTTATCTTTTGTTATTTACTAATTATGAATTAGTAGGAGACTATGAGTTTATTGCATCTATCGGATTGATAGGTAGACTTACAGCAATTGGGAGCCTATTTAATTTGTTATTATTTACTTATTTTATTAATCGCAAGTTAGATTTGTTAGCGATAGGTTGTATTTTAGCGGTTATAATTTTAACTATAGTAACACAAATAGTGTAGATGAAATATTACATAATAGCAGGTGAAGCGTCGGGAGATTTACATGGATCTAATTTGATGCGTTCTTTATATAAAAAAGATCCTGAAGCTAATATCCGTTTTTGGGGTGGAGATTTAATGCAAAATGTGGGAGGTAAACTTGTCAAGCATTATAAGGATCTTGCATTCATGGGGTTTGTAGAAGTGGTACAAAATCTAGGCACTATTCTGCGTAATATTAAGCAATGTAAGAAAGATATAGCGACTTTTAAACCCGATGTATTGATCTTTATTGATTATCCAGGGTTTAATATGCGTATAGCTAAGTGGGCAAAAAGAATGGGAATACAAACTCATTATTATATCTCTCCTCAAATTTGGGCTTGGAAAGAGAGTCGTATTAATGATATTAAGCGAGATATTGACTTTATGTATGTTATTCTTCCTTTTGAAAAAGACTTTTATGAAGGTAAGCATAACTTCCCCGTTACATTTGTAGGTCATCCATTAATAGATGCTATTGAGAATTATCGTGTTCAAGAACAAATAGACTTTAAGTTAAAGTATAATTTAGACGAGAGACCAGTGATTGCCCTGCTGCCTGGAAGTAGAAAACAAGAGATAAGTAAGCTATTAAATGAGATGTTATCTGTGGTTCACCACTATCCACAATATCAATTTGTCATTGCAGGTGCTCCTGGACAAGAAGCTACTTTTTACGAATCTTTTATAAAAGATCAGAATATTTCATTTGTTTTCAATGAAACGTATGCTTTATTGAATATTGCGCATGCAGCATTAGTGACATCTGGTACAGCTACCTTAGAGACAGCATTGTTTAATGTTCCACAGGTTGTGTTGTATAAAGGAAACCAGATTTCATACGAGATAGCAAAGAGAATCATTAAGTTAAAGTATATTTCTTTAGTCAACTTAATTATGGATGATGATGTGGTTGTAGAGCTTATACAAGGTGATTGTAATGCTAAAAGGATAGAAGAAGAATTCGCAAAAATCATAGAAGGCAAAAAAAGAAATGACATTTTGTTAAAATATAACAAATTAATTCGTAATTTGGGCGGTGAAGGGGCGAGTGATCATACTGCCACTGAAATAATAAACAATCATGTAAAAAACTAGATTACCCAACGACCACCAAAACAGAAATTATGAAGAAGTTTACATTTTTATTAATCGCCATTCTGGGGCTGACCAGTGTGCAGGCGGTACAAGCAAAACCGAGTAAGTCAAAAACACATAGTGTTGCTAAGAAACCTGTAAAGAAGAAACCAGTCACAGTTATAGCTGAGAGTAGAAGTGTAGATGCTGACATTCAGAGTGATATAGATGCGCTGTTAGGTACAGATATACCAGAAGAAAACAGAGCTATTAAGGTTGAGTCAAGTGATTTGACAAGCCAAGTACTTAGCACGGCATTTGATTATCAAGGTGTACGTTATAGATATGGAGGAATGAGTAGAAGTGGAATAGATTGTTCTGGTTTAGTTTCTAATGCGTTCGGAGACACGAACATTAAACTTCCTCGTAGTTCAAGTGAAATGGCTCAAGTAGGTGAGACTGTAAGAAAATCTGAAGCTCAAATAGGAGATTTAATATTCTTTAAAACACGTGGCAATAGGATTAGTCATGTAGGTATTATCACGGAAGTTCTTAGTGATGAAATAAAGTTCATTCATTCATCAACGAGTAGAGGGGTAATAGTTTCTTCTACAAAAGAAAATTACTATAGTAGAACATTTGCTCAAATCAATAGAGTTTTTACTGATACTGAAAGTTTGAACTAAACAGTATCAAATATCAAGAGATAGATAGTTCGTCTTAATAAAAAATCTGCTTAAGTTATATAATATAGCTTAAGCAGATTTTTTTTATTGTATAGTTGTGAGTTGGCTATATTAAGATAAGGTTATTATTCATAATTTGACAATTAGTGGTAAGCATATTGTTGTTTAGTTTTTATATGAAGCCACTTAAAATCTCCTTTCTATTCTATTCAGTATTCTTATTTATAGGAATATATATAGATTATCCTATTCGCTATTGTGTTGCAGTAGGTATTATAATTATTTTATTGACAGTACTACTAGGAAGTGCTGTGAAGAAGTTCTTTATCTATCCTACTTTATTTCTATTCTTAAAAGATGTAGCAGTATTTGGAATTCTTTTCTTTTTTGTAGGAATTAGTTTTAAAGGTATTGTGGAAGTACAACATAATGAAGTATTAGAGAAGTTGGAAACCTATGTTGTAGAACAAAAGAAAGTGACGGTAGATGCCGTGATAACTGAAATAGTAAAAACTAAAGAAAGTAAACGTTTTTTGGCTGACTTAGTTAGAGTTAATGATTCACTTATTAATGGTAAGATTTCACTTTATTTTAATTCTAGTCAATATGAACTAAAAGTAGGTGATGTTATAACGTATTATAGTACTATTAAAAGAATAACTCCTCCTAAGAATATTGGGCAGTTTGATTACCAAAAATATATGAAAGGGAAGGAGGTCTATGTACAGAGTTATGTCAATGAATATGTTTTTATAGGTACAACTTCTAATTGGCGATCTAAGGTGTTAGATTGGAGAAGAAAACTTATGGAGAAGATTCATGCTCAGGATTCATCGCTCCATGAGCCTTCTAAGGCACTTTTAACGGCTTTATTGTTAGGAGAGAAATCTTTTATAGAGGATGATAGAATAAGTCAGTTTAAAGAAGTTGGAGTTATGCATGTACTAGCTATCTCAGGTTTGCATGTCGGGCTTATCTATTTGGTGCTGGTGAAAGTGTTCTTTTTTATACCTAGACGCTTTAGATGGGCAGTGGTAATAGTTTCTCTATGGCTTTTTGTTTTTATTTCTGGATTTTCGCCTTCTGTATTTAGAGCTGTATTTATGTTTAGTATGTTTACTATTTGTAAACTTATAGGAAGAGATCAAACCTTAGAGCACAATATTGGATTAGCTCTTTTTTTTAGTTTATGTATTTACCCTTATTGGGTATATGATATTGGTTTTCAACTTAGTTATTTAGCTGTTATTAGTATTGTTTATTTTCTTCCTTTGTTTAAAAACCTTTATGCTAAGAATATAATAATGAAATATATACAAGGGATTCTATATGTTTCGATAAGTGTACAGATTGGTCTTGTGCCACTTCAGTTATATTATTTTCATCAGTTTTCTTTTCTTTTTCTAGTTGCTAATCTTGTGGTAATCCCTTTAATCACTGTGTTAGTTGTTTTAGGGATTGTATATTTAATGTCATTAGGAGTTTCTTTTGTCTCTGTTTGGATAGGAAGGATTTTTAATTTTTTTACGGATATTATTTATTTGTGTGTAGAGTATATTAGTAGGAGAGATTACTTTTCATTTAACCAAGTTAAACTAAGTGATAGCTTGTTCTCAACTATTATAGGTATTATAGTATTGATGACACTAGCTTACTATCAGAAAAAGGTGAGGTATGTAGTAATTGCCCTACTATTATTAGTTGGTTTTCAATTGACGATTTTGTTTCAAGAAGAAAAAACGACCAATATTGATCGAGAAGTAATTGTGCCTTATCAATCTTCTAGTAGAAATAGAATGACTGTGTGGCTTAGGGAAGGTCAGGATCTAAATATAATAAGTAATCAATGGGATACAGTGAGTAGATCTATTTATGACCTTAATAAGTATAAGGACGAATATGCTATTAGTAAATCGAGATATCATCAAGTAGAAGGAATTATTCCTATGCAGAATAAGACACTATTAATTCTTAACTCTGACTATATTGATTATATTTTACCATTTAGTACTGAGATTGTTTTAATAGCACAACATCCTAAGATAAACTTTGAGAGAATGCTTATTATGAACAAACCAGAGCTTGTTATTTTTCACAACTCTGTCCCTTTTTGGTTTAAAAAGAAGTGTATCACTCTATGTCTTAAAAATAATATCCCTTTTCACGATATATATGAAAAGGGATATTGGTCTTCTTTATTATAGTTGAATACAGACTAAGTTATATTTTGCTTAATAGCTGTTGAGGAGTCTGATATCCTACGATTACCTTAGGTGTATCACTTTTAGTGTTGAAGATAATCATAGAAGGATATCCTGGGACTCTTAAGTACATAGTGAAGTCATGTGTAGCATTTCTGCCTTTTCTTTCACTGTTGTATCCAGGATTAGTGTACTTCGTACCTTTATAGTTTATTTCCTCATTACCCTCAGCATCAAATTTAACTGCATAGTAGTTCTTGTTGATATGCTCGATTACTTTAGCATCGCTGAAGGTATTCTGGTCAAGCATTTTACAAGGGCCACACCAATCAGTGAAAGCATCCATAAAGATAGGTTTAGCCTCTTTTTTTTGTGCGGCTATAGCTTCATTAAATGTCATCCATTTTATTTCTTGAGCATTAGCTGTTAATCCTAAGAAAGTAATGGTAAGTAATAAAAACAGTTTTTTCATACGTCTTTTAATATTGATGTTATTTGACCCCGTGCATCAGTTTTTTAAGCACCGGATTTAAAGCAATAACTAACAAGCCAGCTACAATAGGTACTACAGTGAATATCAAAAAGAATACTGATAATGAGTATTGCTCAGTGATGGTCTCGATCTGACCTCCTAATTTTGCAGCTAAATTGTTTCCAATTGCGATGGCAAGATACCACATTCCAAACATTAGTGCAATCATTCTAGCTGGAACTAATTTAGAAACATACGATAATCCCACAGGAGAAGAGAATAATTCTCCTAATGTATGGAAGAAATAAGCAAAAACTAACCACATCATAGAAACTCTTGTTCCTTCTGTAATACCATGAGAACCATACGCTAGAACTCCAAATCCAATAGCCATAATGATTAATCCCAATCCATATTTTATTGAGGCTGGAGGATTAAATCTAGAGTCCCATAGTTTAGAAACAATAGAGGCTAATGCGATAATAAAGAATGAGTTAAGTATAGAAAACCACGATGCCGTGATTTCTACTTGATTATCCTTGATCTCCGTGATTTCAGCTTGTACTATCTCAGGTTGTTTTTCTGCTTTAGAAAACTCAGCTATTAAATATTCTTTTTTCTTAGTATCTAGAATATTAAAATTACCTAACTCTTCATAGATTTCTACTTTATCACCTTTTGCTAATACATCTAATTGCGATACAATGGCTGTATGTTTTACGACATTGTCTCCCTCTTTAGGTAAGTTGGCTGCATGTATTGCTTTATAATCATAAGTCGGCTCATTATGTTTGTCTAAAATAGGCTTTCCTTCTTTATCTACTTTTTGGATTTGGATAGCTTCATACGTTAATTCATAAGCATGTGATGACCAGTCTCTGTTTAGCATCCAGATGGCTGCACCCCATACTCCTACGAATGTGATCGCTAGGATGATATTAGAGAATAAAGCTTTCTTGATTGTTTGTTTTGCAAGAAGTATCAGTACCCATGATATAATTAGTAATGGTACTACTGTTAGCAATGTATTGAAGATATTAAATAATAATGCCTTATCTCCCGATAGAACTCTCTGAGTATTATCGCGAGCGAAAATAATTAATGAAGTAGCTCCTTGCTCAAACGACATCCAAAAGAAGATTGTGAAGAACGCAAATATGATAACAGCGATCATACGATCTCTAATTACTTTTGTATATCTTAGGATTCGAGAGATAATTAACCATAATAAGATTAATAGTCCTGCTACAACAACAACACTTTTTCCATCCACTCCAAAGATCTGCTCTGGGAATAATCTGATTTTACCTACAATATAAAAAGCATCACTAAAAGCATATAGAAAGCCAATGATAGACGTAATCACTATAAGAATATAATCTACTGTAGTAAATGGATTGCGCTTAAGATCTTCTTTTTCTTCCTCTGTTAAATCTTTAGGGTTAACAGTGTCTTCTACTTTAACTTCAGTGCTTTTATTAGGTACATCACCGATAGCTCCGAAGATAGGTTTAGCAAACCAAAATTGCAATGTTCCTAATAACATAAAGATACCTGCTAGTCCGAATCCGTAGTGCCATCCGATGCGTTCACCTATATATCCACATAACATCATACCGAAGAATGCACCAGCATTAACTCCCATATAGAAAATTGTATAAGCACCATCTTTTTTTTCTGGAAATGACTTATACATTTCTGAGAGGATAGAAGTCATATTAGGTTTAAAGAATCCTGTACCTACTACTAATAATATTAAACCTAAGTACATAAAGAACTCTGTCTCGAATGTCATAGAAGCGTGACCTAGAGTCATGATTAGTGATCCTATCACTACTGCCCAGCGGTATCCGATATATTTATCCGCTAATATTCCTCCGAAAATAGGTGTTATATATAATAACATAGCATAGGTAGCGAAGATAGCTCCAGCATCTACTACACTCATTTCCCAACCAGGGTTAAGTCCAATTACGGACATTGTTAAGAACTGTATAAGTAATACGCGCATCCCATAAAAAGAGAATCTTTCCCACATCTCTGTAAAGAATAGAACGAAGAGTCCTGAAGGATGCCCTAGAACTTTGCTGTCGAAGAAATTCGGCTGGGCAGAAGTAGTGTTTTCCATAATTGTAATTAATGTCTAGTTAGTGGTTTAATTTGTTGAAATTATGATAACAACAAAATCATAAAGGCTAAAAATAGTAAAATAAAGTTAAGTTTCTTTGCTTGTACAAAAAAAATAGCTTAATTCTATTAGAAGAATAGTAATAGGAATGCGTTTTGTTTGAATATTATCAGTAGTAGATTTGTTCTTTATGGTTTTTTTGTGGAATAAATATACAATGAGGCTTTTTAGATTGTTATTCGTATAAATTTCTAAGTGTGATTTTTTTATTATCAAAGTAGTGGAGCTATGCATAAACGGTATTTCGCTATGAAAATTCTTGGCCACTTTAGAATACATGTCTATAAACAACAACTATGTATTTATTTTTAGGTATTTAATTTTTTGTCAAAAAGGCTATATTAGCTTGTGTCTTCTCAATCCCTATGATATTCAGCCTCTACTCTCAGGTACTCGAAAACTTCTCGTGTATTAACTGTAAATTAGTTCACTAGAGAAATTATTAACGTAGAATTTATGTAGTATTGATAGGTGACTTACGACTACCTTAGAATTCGGCTTAAAGTGTAATTGAATCTAATTTGGAAAAAGGAGATATTTAATTCTTAAAATAGAGAAGAAGGTAGGGAAGCTTTCAAAAAAGACAGCTGTTCAGAAACAGTAGTATTAATATAACAAAAGCGCCTTAGTTTCCTAAGACGCTTTTGTTATATTATAAGTGTATTGTTATAATTTTTTTCTTTCTAATGGACGGATAACTAATCTGTCATAAGCTATCAATGTGATGACAGAGAACATACCGATTCCAAAAATAATATACCATATTTTATTTGGATTGTAAGTGTTCCATAACATATCGACCATATCCCAGTGAGACATCCCTAGTTTCTGTTCTGCTAAAGCAAAATATTCGTTCTTAGAAAAAGGAAAGTGAACTTGACTAATGTCAATACTTTTTGTAGAAGCATACTCTTTAAACGATATAGCAACTTGTTGCCAGTCTACTGAGTTTGCTTTTAGATTAAACTGTTTTTCAAAAGCAGATAATGACATGTTTAGTATTTTAGCTCCTTGTTCCATAAACTGTTCATGTGTTACTACTTCAGGCATCTCAATATTACGAGTACCCATCTCACGTTTTAGTAACGATAGTTTATCAGACCAAGATTGGTATAAACTTCCAGAGATAACACTCGTCACAAAATAACTTGCTGCTACAGGTAAGAAATATGTACCTTGGTATAGCCCTTCTTTTCCTTTAGGTGTAATTAATGCAATGAATGAAGATACAGTGGGGCTAGACATCATCTCTCCTACAGAGAACACCATTGTACCTACGATGGTGAAGATAGGGTTATGTGTGTAGAATGTTAGAGCAATACCAATACTTGCAATTACAGCTCCTCTGATTACTGCATTAATATGTCTCATTTTAGTTACAAAATATGAGATACTAATCTGACAAATAATGATCATAAATGAATCAATATTAGTGAACCACTCTGGTTTCACTTGTCCATCTTGTGTCATTAATGTTCCTAATAAAGGAATGTTGTTGTTAAGCCAATTACTGATAGCTGATGAGTTAACCCAATCTTCGATGAAGTTAGGTAACGTATTGAATAGTTGGTTAAACATCGTCCAGAAACCAACCATTAATAATAATAATATACCTAAACGAACGTCTTTTAATGCTTCAAAAATACCAACTATAGAGTCTTTGATTGCTTTACCAATAGAATCTTTCGGTTTCTCTACCTTCGGTTCTTTATAGAATAAAAGTAAAATCACTAGGTTTATAGCGATAACTACTGCTGCCTGTATAAAGATAATCTTCCATCCATAGGTAGTACGAAGTCCTGATGACATAGCTGGGCCAATAAATCCTCCGATGTTTACCATCATATAGAAAATACCGAAACCTAGTGTACCAGTGGATTCGTCTGTGTTACGAGCTACGATAGCAGAAGCAACAGGCTTAAAGAATGCAGCTCCAATGGCTACAAGTAAGAATACCATATATACACTCCAGTAACTACTTACTTCTCCTAGGAGATAGTATCCCGTAATCATAATGATAAAGGCGATAGTTAACGATACTTTATATCCGATACGGTCAGCAATAACCCCAAATACTAATGGAAGAAAGTATAGAATACCTACAATGTTCCCCATAATATTTCCTTTCTGTACGTGGTCAAAACCAAGACCTCCAGTATCTGTAGAACCTACTAGATATAGACCTAATAGGGTGTATATTCCATACCAAGCCCAGCGTTCCATCAGCTCCATAAAGCTGGCTATCCAGAAGTTTTTGTTAAATGAAGTTAAGGTTTGTACGAATGATTTATTATTCTCAGACATAGTTTTAAGGATAATTTAAATTGAGTAGCGTAAGGTAGTCTGTATAATTTATTTAGCCAATGTTTTTTTATTGTTTTTATAGCTAATCAAGTATAAATCTATATAGATAGTTTTCTTTAAATTAAAAAGCGCCTTAGTTACCTAAGACGCTTCTGTATAGTAGTGTAGATAGTGGACTATCTAACTTCTTGCATTAGTTTTTTCATTAATGGAGAAAGTGCGATTAACACTACCCCTGCGATTACTGCATATAGACCTAAGTCTTTATATCCATCTGTATAAGATAGTAATGCATCATAGTTAGGATGGTTACCAGTAGCTATTTCTGAACGATCTTTAGCCATAGCAGCTCCTAAAATACCTGCTACATATTGTCCGTAAGCACTAGCAAGGAACCACATACCCATCATCATTCCTTGTAAGTTAGCTGTCGATAGTTTAGTCATGATTGATAGACCAATAGGTGACAAACACAGTTCTCCAAGAGTAATGATTAATAAGGCAAATGTAAAGAAGTCTAAAGAAGTCATACCTGCAGCATTAGCAAATAGTCTAGTAGCAAATAAAGCATAATATCCAGCTCCAAGTAAGATAAAACCTAAACCGAACTTCATTACTGTATTTGGTTCTATTTTCTTTTTAGCCATCCAGATCCATAGTAGACCTAATATCGGAGCAATGAAGATAATAAAGAATGCACCTCCTGAGTTATTCACACCATTTGGGTCTAAATGCATCCCTAATAAATCAGAGTTTAAGTTCTTAGCAGCGAAGATACTTAGTGATCCACCAGCCTGCTCATAGATACCAAAGAATAGAATAGAGAAGAATATAAATACTAGAGCAGCGATAATTTTCTTACGCTCAGCACTAGTCAATTTTGTCATCTCATAAAATAGATAGATTAATGCTAATGGTCCTACTGTGTACATAAAGTATGCAGTATAGTCTGTATTGTCAATCATAAAGACAATTACAGGAACCATGGCAAAAGTCAAGATATAAGTTCCTACTTCTTTCCACAGAGGCATTTTAGATTCAGTTCCATCTTTAGCAACTTCCATTGGTTGTAGCCCGATAGGACCTAGATGTCTCTTCGTAAAGATAAAGTTGATTAAACTGATTAACATCACGAATGCTGCTAATCCGAAAGCAACACTCCAACGGTGTGCCTCGCCAATAGAATCTTGGAATAGATGACCTTTACCAATAGCAATACATAAGTAGCCTCCGATTAGAGCTCCTAGGTTAATACCTGCGTAAAATAGTGAAAATCCAGCATCCGTGCGTTCATCCCCTTTTTTGTATAAATACCCTACCATAGTAGAGATATTTGGTTTAAAGAAACCTGTACCTATTACAGTAAATGCAATACCTATAAAGAAGTAATCATGAGGGTTTATAGCAAGAATAATACTACCTAAGATCATCATTGAGCCTCCCCAGAATAGAGATTTACGGAAACCTAATATTTTGTCTGCAAAAATCCCTCCTAGGAATGTAAATGCGTAAACAAATGCTTGTGTTGCTCCGTACTGTAAGTTAGCTTGTGCTTCTCCAAAATTTAGTTGGTCAATCATAAAGAAAACCAACATACCTCTCATTCCATAGAAGCTAAAACGCTCCCACATTTCTGAGAAGAATAAGCTCCATATTTGCTTCGGATATTTACCGGAGAAATTCTGAATCTCTTCTAATGTCTGTGTTTGACTCATTTTTTTATTAATTTATTATTGTGCAATGCACCGTGTTCTTATCGAACACCGTGCATTAGTTTTTTCAATAATGGGTTTACTAACATTACCAGGATTGCAGCAGCAGCTGGTATTAATGTAAATAAGAAGAAGAAGTGACTAAGAGAGTACTCTTCTTTAATGTTTTCAATTTGTCCCCCAAGGATAGCTGCAAATTTCTGTGCAATAGCTAACGCTAAATACCACATACCAAACATAAATGCAAGCATCTTACCTGGTACTAATTTAGAAACATAAGACAGCCCTACAGGTGAGATAAATAATTCTCCTAAGGTATGGAATAAGTACGTTAATATTAAGAATATAATCGACATTTTTACCCCGTCAGTAGCTCCCATAGATCCTAACCCTAAGATTAAGAATCCTATAGCTACAAATATTAATCCAATACCATATTTGAATGCTGCTGGTGGATTGTATTTAGAGTCCCATAATTTAGACACTGTAGATGCTAATGAAATAATAAAGAATGAGTTTAAGATAGAGAACCATGAAACCGTAATTTCTGATACTTCTTTATTAAATTCTGCATTTAGCATATAGATTGCCATTGCCCAAATACCTGCAAAACAAATGAATAATATAATATTTGACATCGCTATCTTAGACCATGTAACTTTAGCTAACTTGATTAGAACCCATGATATAATAAGCAATGGGATAATTGTTAGACATGTATTGATAATGTTGAAAGCCATTAATGCTGTTCCTTCTAATGATCTATCTACGTAATCTCTTGCGACTAACACAAGTGAAGTGGCACCTTGTTCAAAACTCATGAAGAAGAACATTAAGAAAAATGCTAACAGAATAACTGCAAACATTCTATCTCTAATGATTTTACCATAACGTAGAATACGAGAAATAACTAAGTATAGGAAGGTAATAAGCGCTATAATAGCCATTATGTTTTGACCTCTTAATGCTGCTGTGTCAAGTGGTGCAAATAAGTCAAATACTCCATTTTTAGATAACGGGTCATTGAATGCATATAGTAAACCAATTACAGATACTACTCCAATTAGGATATAATCGATTAATGTATAAGGGTTTTTAGTGTCCTCATCCTCTTTTAGTTGTTCTGGAGTTTTAGTTATTGTTGTATCTACTTTCTTAAGTTCTCCAAGGTCCCCTAATAATGGCTTAGCTAACCAAAATTGGATAGTACCTAGAAGCATAAAAATACCAGCTAATCCAAATCCAAAATGCCATCCTTGTGTTTCTGCTAAATATCCACAAAGCATCATTCCGAAGAATGCACCAGAGTTAACTCCCATGTAGAAAATAGTATAAGCACCATCTTTTTTGTCAGGTAAGGTTTTGTACATTTCTCCTAAGATTGAAGGCATATTCGGTTTAAAGAAACCTGTACCAATCACAAGACATGCAAGTCCAACAAAGAACCATAGTTTAGAGATCCCCTCAGCTGCCATCGATGCGTGACCTAAAGTCATGATGATAGCTCCCACAATAACGGCCCAACGTGAACCGATGTATTTATCTGCAATAACTCCTCCTAGAATAGGTGTAAGATATAATAACATAGCATAAGTACCATATAAAGCACCTGCTTGTTCTGCTGACCATCCCCATCCTGAGAAAGCATCTCCAAAGATAACTTTAGCTGTTAAGAATTGGATCAATAAGACTCTCATTCCGTAGAAAGAGAAACGTTCCCACATTTCTGTAAAGAACAGAACGAAAAGACCTGCTGGGTGACCAAGCACCTTTGATTTAAACAAGTCTGAGTTAGCTGTTTCTGCTGACATTTAAGTAAATATTAGTTGTTTTAGTTCGTACTGTTGGTGATATAGTACTTTGATTGGTTGATAGGTGTAAGGTTTTTTGGCTTATAAGTTGTTTAAGATGAAGTTTGTCATCTTAGTGTATAGTTGTAATCTAGTGTTTCCTCCTGAGATACCATGGTTCTTATCTGGGTAGATTAACCAGTCGAAATCTTTATTCTTTTGTACTAATGACTGTATCATTGCCATTGCATTCTGTACGTGTACATTATCATCTGCAGTACCATGAATAAGTAGGTAACGTCCTTTTAAGTTATCTGCATATGTGATAGGTGAGTTATCATCATATCCTGTAGCATTCTCTTGTGGAGTAGTCATATAACGCTCTGTGTATATACTGTCATAGTATCTCCAGTTGATAACAGGAGCTACTGCGATAGCCATTTTAAACACATCGCTTCCTTGTAGTAAAGCATTAGAAGACATAAAACCTCCGTAGCTCCATCCCCAGATACCTATTCTACTAGCATCTACATAAGACTGGCTACCTAAGTATTTAGCAGCGATGATTTGATCATCTACTTCATATCTACCAAGTTTATTTTGGGTTACTTTTTTAAATTCAGCTCCTTTAAATCCTGTTCCTCTACCATCGACAGTCACTACTATATACCCTTTTTGTGTAAGCATAGCGTGCCAATAATCGTTAGAATCTAACCATTTATCAGCTACAGATTGTGAACCTGGACCACTGTATTGATACATAAATACAGGATATTTCTTAGCAGGATCAAAGTTCTTAGGCTTCATCATCCACGCATTTAATTGTAAACCGTCAACTGTTGGGATTTGAATAAATTCTTTAGTAGGTATGTTATAGTCTACTAATTTGTCTTGTAGTTCTTGATTGTTTAAGATCTCTTTTACGACTTTACCAGTCTTAGAATTCTTAAGTGTATAAGTAGGAGCTACCTTATTAGAAGAGTATATGTTGATAAATTGTTGGAAGTTAGGGCTGAAGATAGCGCTATTTGTTCCTAATTTATCAGATAACTTTTGTTTGTTTTTACCTGTTAAGTCTATTGAGTAAATACCTCTATAGATAGAACCTTCTTCTACAGATTGGAAGTATAACTTCTTAGTTTTAGTATCTATACCGTAGTAGTCAGATACTTCCCATTTTCCTGATGTTATTTGGTTTACTAACTTCCCTTCTTTGTTATAGTAGTAAAGGTGGTTGTAACCATCTCTTTCACTCTGCCATACGAAGTCGTTGTTATCTAGGAAAGACAATGTATTGACATCTACATAAGCTTTATCCGTTTCATTAAGGATAAGCTTCTTATCTAATGTGGTACCATCGATAAAGAATACTTTAAGATCGTTTTGATGTCTATTGATTACTTGGGCACTTAAGTACTTGCTGTCATTTGTCCATTTGATTCTTGGGATATAGAAGTCATTAAACTCGCTAAGGTTGACCTTACTCGTTTTAGTAGACTTTAAGTCATAAATATGGATAGACACTAGAGAATTTTTCTCACCAGCCTTCGGATATTTAAACTTGTCTTGTGTAGGATATAGTCCAGTACCGTATATATCCATAGAATATTCTGGCACTTCAGTTTCGTCAAATTTTACGTAAGCTAGTTTATCACCATCCTTGTTCCAGTCGAACATACGTACGATACCAAACTCTTCTTCATATACCCAATCAGATATACCGTTGATGATATGATTTTTCTTACCATCATTAGTAATTTGTTGTGTTTTTGCAGAAGCGATATCATAAAGATAAAGGTTGTTTTGATAAGCATAAGCTATTTTAGAACCATCGTTAGAAAAAGTAGGCTCCATTATCTTGTGATCAGCTATTTTAGTCAGCTTATTTTTAGTTGGGTTGAACAAGTAAAAATCAGCTAAAGCCGAACGACGAAAGATAGCAGTTGAGTTTGTCCCAATTAAGATTTGCTCTTCTTTGTGGTCAAAAACATAAGTATCTATCGATTTGATATTTTCGAAAACACTAGTAGAGAAGATCGTTTTGGATTTTTCAAGTGTTTCAAAATTATACAGATTAATCTCTTGGTGGTCTTTGCCAATGCGTTCAATACGTGAGTATTGATTAGACTTCTCCATCGAATTGACAGATTGCATAGCTTTGGTTCTAAATGTACCGTTCCAGATTTCTTCTTGAGCGATTTGTTTCTGCGCAACTCCAAATTGAGTAGCGATGATACAAAATAGTAAGGTTAGGTTAAGGTGTTTCATTATATATTTAATCGAAAAAACTTCCAATTTTAATGAAAAAATATGATTTACACCAATTTATTTTTCGAATAAGCCAAAAAAAGCTTAATTCTATTGACGCTATATTGATAATGTTTTTCATAATTAGATAAACAAAAAGTACTAATAGCTGTTTTTTTAGTTTTTTTAACCTTGAAAGAATGAGTTATCTTTGTGGCATAAACAAAAATAAAGATGGAAAGTAATATTAATGGATTCTCTAAGCTGAGTAAACGTGACAAAATCAATTGGATAGCACAAACCTATTTTTCTAATTCTGCAGATACTGTAGAAATGATAGAACAATACTGGAATTCTGATGAAGAATTACAGAAGCTACACGATGAGTTTATTGAGAATACAATTACGAATTTTTATTTGCCTTTAGGTGTTGCACCTAACTTCAAGATAAACGAGAAGTGGTATACTATACCAATGGTTATTGAAGAAAGTTCTGTAGTAGCTGCAGCTTCTAAAGCAGCTAAATTCTGGTCTGAAAGAGGCGGGTTTAAAACTACAATCTTAGGGACAGAGAAGATAGGACAGGTACATTTTATATACAAAGGAGATAAAGATAGGTTAGTTTCTTTTATTAATAAGAAAAATAGACGATTCTATGAGGATACTAGTATTATCACTCAAAATATGGAAAAGCGCGGTGGAGGTATCTCTGCTATAGAACTTAGAGATAAAACTACTGAAGTAGACAACTACTATCAGCTACACGTGACATTTGAAACGAAGGATAGTATGGGGGCAAACTTCATCAATTCGTGTCTTGAGATAATAGCAAAGACACTTAAATCAGAAGCGCTTATATACGCTGAGTTTACTGACGAAGAGAAGGTAATCGATGTAATTATGAGTATTCTGTCTAATTATGTACCTAACTGTGTCGTGAGAGCCGAAGTTAGCTGTCCAATAGCTGACTTAAAAGGAAAAGATATCAAAGAACCTCAGTTATTCGCTGAGAAGTTTGTACAGGCTGTACGTATTGCAGAGGTAGAGCCATTTAGAGCGGTAACACATAATAAAGGGGTGATGAATGGAGTGGATGCAGTAGTATTAGCGACGGGTAATGACTTTAGAGCTGTAGAAGCTGGAGTGCACGCTTATGCAGCACGTAATGGTAAATACAGTAGTTTATCTCATGCTAGTATTGAGAATGGAATATTCAAGTTTTGGATAGACTTGCCATTAGCACTGGGAACTGTTGGTGGACTTACTTCTCTTCATCCAATGGTAAAAGTAGCGTTAAAGATGCTTCAAAGCCCATCAGCAACTGAGTTAATGCAGATCGTGGCAGTAGCTGGATTAGCACAAAACTTCGCTGCTGTTAAATCACTTACTACAACGGGGATTCAACAAGGACATATGAAGATGCACTTGATGAATATTCTAAACCAATTTAAAGCAACAGATGCTGAACGTGTAAAAGTAGTAGCACATTTCGAAAAGAATGTAGTATCACATAGCGCGGTAGTTGAGTTATTAGAAAGTTTACGTCAATAATGATAAAAGAGTATTATAGCAATGGTAAACTTCTCTTATCTGGAGAATATGTCGTACTAAATGGTGCTAAAGCATTCGCTATGCCCACTAAATTTGGGCAATCTATGATTGTAAGCGAAACAGAAGATGATCGTATCTCATGGATTAGCTATGATGTAGATGGAAAGGTGTGGATGGAAGAAGAAGTTGCTTTGGTTGATATTATTGATAGGGATGCTATACCTGAAGGTAGTGAGTATTGTAAAACATTAGTGCAGGTACTACGTGCTGCACATTCTCAGAATCCTAATGTGTTTGAAAGTGGTAAAGGATATGAAGTAACGTGTAAGTTAACCTTTCCTAGACTTTGGGGATTGGGAACTTCATCTACTTGGATTAATAACGTAGCACAGTGGTTCGCTATTAATCCATATCAATTGCTTCAAGACTCTTTTGGAGGAAGTGGATATGATATTGCTTGTGCGCAATATGACAGAGGAGTATTCTATACCTTAACGGATAAATATAATCCAAAAGTAGAGTTGGTTGATTTTACTCCTGCTTTTGTGGATGATATCTATTTCGTTTATCTCAATCAAAAGAAGAGTAGTAAGGAGGCAATAGCGAACTTTAAAAGCAAGAAACCTTTGATTAATGAACAAGTGAAGCGTATCTCTGTGATTAGCCAAGAAATGAGTGAGTGTTCGAATTTAGTTGATTTTATGTCGCTTATGAATGAACATGAACAAATTATGAGTGATGTCTTAGATGTACCTACAGTAAAACAAGAGTTGTTTAGTGACTTCGAGGGTTCGATTAAGAGTCTTGGAGGATGGGGTGGAGACTTTGTGATGGTAGCTACAACAGTAGATCCAAACGACTATTTTATCTCAAGAGGATATAAAATACTTATAAGATTCAAAGATATGTTGCTTTTTTAGAAGTTTTACTACTAAGTGTTGAGTAAATGCCTTACCTTTAGACATTCATAATATAATGTTTTTTTAAACAAACTTACTGTATTCATTAGTATTGTTTAACTAGGAAGTAAAGAGCGATTGTCATAAGTTAGAGAAAAGGCATAGTGCTATGTTTTGAGTATTTGTCTAATGAAGTGATTTATTAGATTGTACTAATGCTTAATGTAGGTTTAAGTAAAGAGTGTCTGAATCTTGATGAGCAAATTGGAGAGAAAGACAATTAGGGAGGTTTCTGTAACAAGAAACCTCTTTTTTTTGCACTAGATTTGGTGTTGATTAGGGGGCGATAATTTGCAAGATAATGCGAACTTAACAATACTTTGTCAATTGGAATTGTTAAAATTGAACTTAAAGAACTATTTTTGAACCTTTAAAAGAAAAAGGAAAAGTAAAAGTAAAATGTCAACTTTAAAAAGAAAGTTAGCGGTACAAATACAATGTTATCTATGGATAGCTCTGTTGATGTTCACAACAGTGGGCTGTTCTGCGAAGAAAGCTTTCTTTGAAGTATCAGGTATGACTACAGAGCGACCTTTAAACGCTAACAAAGCGTTAGGAAGCAATACTTCTATTACCTGTGAAATAGAATCTTCTTCTACAACAGTATCTTCAAGACAATTAAAACAACGTGTAAAAGGACTTGCCTTACCATCTTTATTTTACTCAAGTAAAGTAGACTTGGCACGATATTATTATATTAGTGATGTACAGCGAGATTATATTCTTAATGTAGCTGGTACTGATCCTCCTAAATATGTGTTATATCAGCAGTTTAAATTAGCTATTATATAATTGATTTGAAATATTCAATACACTCTGAAAGTGTATCGGTCTAAAACAAATTGATTACACTATTTTAATTTAAAACTATGCAATTATTTAATAAACAGTCGTATACTACGGCTGGGTTCTTTACTCTAGGACTTCGACTAGTAGTGGGGTGGACTTACTTTTCGGCTTTTTGGCGCAGACTTATTTTAGAAAACAAACTTATCGAAACTGAAGCTGGATATATAGGGGTGAAGTTCAATCACTTTCTGCCTAATGCTTTGGGAATAAAACCATTGATCGAATATCTCGTTACTCATCCAGAGGCATTATGGTGGTCGATGGTTATCTTCACTATTGTTGAAGCAATCGTAGGGTTATTTATTATGCTAGGGCTCTTTACTAGACTGATGTCAGTAGGGGTATTTATGTTAGCGATGGGAATATTATTAGGGTCAGGATGGATAGGTACTACTTGTCTTGATGAGTGGCAGATCGGTGTGCTTGGTGTATCTACTGGTTTTATGTTGTTCTTGACAGGTGGAGGTTATGGCTCTTTAGATTATTACTTCATTAAAAAAGAGAAGACGTTTACAACGAAAAAATGGTTTAGATTCATAGGATCAGGTGAGCTGCCAATTAAGAATTTGAAGCCTATCGTATTCATTGGATCTTTTGGAGTGCTATTATTGACTTTATATACTAATCAAGTGTTTCATGGAGGGGTATTGGGCACGTTACACAATAAATCTGTTAAGCCAAAACTTGAATTATCTAATGCCACTTGGCGTGATGGAAAAGTTGCTTTTGAAGTATATCGCGTAGAGGGAGCAGATGTATATGGCTCTTTCCTTATCGGAATACAATTAGAAACTAACGATGGAGAAGTACTTCAGAAGTGGGACGGTGATGCATTAGCTAAAATGGATAAAGCGAATATTAGTAATCATTATGTTGCTAAAATTGGCCCTGGTAAACACAGTCTTGTGATTCCATTAGGAGCAAAAGCAGATGTCACTTTTATTCCAACTGTAGAACGCCCAAGCAAAGGTGTTGTCATTCGGCTTATAGATGTGAGTGGACTACAGTGGACTGTTGAGGCTAATTGATAAGTTAAGAAGATAGTTCTGGCAACGATTGAAAAAGCGATAGAGTATATTTATATTGAATAATTAATTGCGTAAATTGCTTTTAAAATTACGATATGAATAGTGTAGAAGATGTATTACAATCGGTATCTCACAGACCTTGGGAATTACCTGAAGGGCAATGGATGTTTTATCAAGAGTGGAACAGAGCTATCTTTCTTCATTTTGAGGTTCCGTATGATGTACTAAGACCTTTAGTACCTGAGGAAATCGAATTAGATCAGTTAGAAGGTAAGTGTTATGTATCTATAGTGCCATTCACGATGGAGAATATTCGTCCTCGTCAATTACCAGCAGTTAGTATGATATCAGACTTTGATGAACTTAATGTGCGTACTTATGTCAAAATAAATGACAAACCAGGTGTGTATTTTTTAAACATTGAAGTAGGGAAGAGTCTTTCCGCTTTTGTCTCGCGTACGGTATCAGGACTTCCTTATGAAAAGGCTGAGATGAAGAGGACAGCAGATACTTATTTGTCTTTAAACGAAAAGAAGAAGTTCTTCTTGCGTTTAAAGTTTAATGTAGGCGATTTAGTACAATCTAAAACCACTTTAGAAAAATGGTTAACGGAACGTTACTGTCTTTATGTATATGTTAATGAGGAATTGTTTAGATATGAAATACATCATAAAGAATGGCCTGTTAAGGCAATATTATTTGAGAATCTGGAGTTAGAGTATAAGATAGGAAATCTACACTTGACAGAAGCAGATGTAATCGCATCTCAATATTCAGACGGTGTGATAGTCGTATCTTGGGATAAAGAAAAGATAACACGTGTATAACAGGAATACTTATAATGAGAAATAATATTTTTTGGTTCGCTTGCCTTGCTTTATTGTTCAGTACAGTAATAGTGGCACAAAATACACGTTCTATAGAACGCACGATACAGCCTAAGTGGAAGATGGTAGTTTATGATAAAGAATCTCCAATAAAAGCAAAGAACTTACTTTATAATGAGATTCCCAAGACTCTTGATTTTAAAGGAACAGTGATGGAGGCTATCAAATGGGAGGATAAAGAAGGTGAGAAGATCTTGATTCTTACCACTACAGGATATTTTCCATATAGAGACTTTGCTAATAAAGGATTTGGGCAATACTCTTCAGGGACTAAAGGTGAGATTTACACCTATATGTTCATGAAGAAAAGCGCTGAAGAAGACTATATTATGACACTTAAGATGTATGATCACGTTGCTTGTGGAGAAAAAAGTACTGGCTCATATATTGGGTATGTTCCTCAAGGGACTGTAGTTACAGATCTTGATAATGACGGTGTTACAGAAGTTATTGTTTCTTATATCTCCAGTTGTAATGATGGGGAGGAAGGAGAATATGACCTCAAGGTAGTCTTATATAATGGCAATGAGAGTGTAGTAGCAAAGGGGCAACTTATTCCAAATGAGGGTAAAATAGATAAACCCGTGATTGAACGTGATGATAAGATGAAAAAAGTATTCTCTAAAACAGTAGAAGAGGGCTGGAAGAAAATAGCGAAGAATTTTAAATAACTGAAAAACCTCGTAGTGTATGCTCTGAGGTTTTTTTTATAGAAAGAGTATTTTAGTCAGTAGTTTTTAAATTTGTTTATATTTGATAACAATCATATTCCTTAATACCTATGAAATACAGAATCGAGATACAAGAACCTTGTCATGAAGACTGGAATAAGATGACTCCTCAGGATAAGGGGAGGCACTGTGATGTATGTGATAAAGTGGTAGTAGACTTTAGTAAATATAGTAAGCGAGATATCATTAATCATATCAAGAAAGAAGGAAAGATATGTGGTAGAGTACCTTTTCAGTATGTAGGTGTGGACTTAGAAGAAGAGAAGATCAGAAAGTCTTTTGGACTAAATGGGATGGTTGCTACGATGGTGAATTTATTAGCACTAACGACTATAAGTACGGCTGTAGCACAAGAAAAACCTAAAGTAGAAACTGTATGTAAAGATGCTAAGGCGAGTACTCCTATAGCAACAGTTGTTCAGAATGATGCTAAGAATGAAAATACTAGAGTGATCAGAGGAAAGGTTTATGAAGGAGGATTAGAATTACCTGGGACAACAATTATGATAAAAGGGACTGATATAGGTACTCAAACCAATCTTCAAGGAGAGTATGAATTAGTTGTTCCTGAAAAATATGATACTAAACGACTAACTTTAGTTGCTAGTTTTGTTGGAATGAATGATGTAAAGGTTCGAGTTGGTAAATCAAAAGATAATGTTGATTTCCATTTAGAATCAAGTAATGAAGTGTTAGGAGGGGTAGAGATAGTTAGTTATTAAATATAAAAGAATATGAAAAAAGGAAAAGTACTATTATACATTGGGCTATTTATGATATCAATAGGGACAAGTTTAATATCAATGAAAAATGTTCAAATAGGATTGTTTCTACTTATTTCGGCAGTCGTGGTCTTGCTTTTTGCATTAGTAATCGGCATAAAAGAAAAGAGGGCTTCTAAGAACTAAGCTAGGCGATTCTGTAGAGAACTGATTTTATTCTCTCTACCCCAATCATACGTCTTAGATGTATCTGATACATATTGAAATAACAGGAGTGCTTTGCTATTCAGGAGAGCACTTTTTTCGTTTAAAGAATCTTGAGTTTTGAGAGCTAGTAGTCTTAGGATGTCAGCCAGTAATTCTATATTTTCGATATCCATTCCCTCTATGGTTAATAAAGATACTAGAGCTTCTTCATCTGTAAGCAGGATAAATTTATCTATATTAAAACTCTCTTTAAGGGAAGAAGTGAAGTCTTGTACCTGTTGCTCCGTTTCGAAGTCATCAATAGGAAGTGAATTAAAAACGGCTCTTAGTAATTGAGCCGTTTGTTGTATCATTCTAAGTACGAGATCTCTTCTTTCCATAAAAATTAATTAGCGTACTGGTCGTAAGGTATTACTAAATGTAACTTTAAAAGGAGTTGTTTTGTTTCCGTTGTTTTTCATCACATAGATGAATTTGAACATCTTGGCATGATCACTTTCTATCGTCAGTGATCCCCCCGTATAACTGTCTTTTAATAGGATGTCTTGGCTATTCTCTACACGGATAGATTTAGCAATACCAGTTCTAAGGTCGCTCATTGTCATACCGTAGTAGTAGGATTTATTCTCTCCTTTAACAGAGATATTCTCTCCTTTAAAGCCTTTGGTTAAGATCACTACAGAGTAATTATCTCCTGTAGCTTTAATGTTTTTGAGATAGTTATCTTTCGTTTTATCTGTTACAGATCTAAAGTCATCTCTCACTTGTGCATAATCAGGTAAGTCGATTACGTCTTTTTCTTCAGGAAGTCTTTCTTCCTCTTTGATTTTTTCGATTCGCTCATCAACAGTCAATTCCTTAGGTGGTGTAATAGTTGCTACATGTGAAGCAGATTTACACATGGAGAATAAGACGATTAAAGCTAAGAAAGGTAATTTTTTCATATTCTTAATTTAACAATGATAGGGATGCGATCGTAAGTAAGTATCTTTGTTGCCGTAAAGATAAATTTTTACAGCCAATAAAAAAACTGTAAGAGAGAGTCTTAAACGTTAAAATAGGTTTTTCAATGAATTATGATGTCATATTAGTAGGTGGTGGAGCGGCAGGTTTTTTTACTGCTATTAATTTAGTCGAACAGAATAAAGGGCTAAAAGTAGCTATTATAGAACGAGGAAAAGAGGTATTGTCTAAAGTGAAAATATCAGGAGGAGGGAGATGTAATGTTACACACGCATGCTTTGATCCGAAGGAGTTGACACAGTTTTACCCTAGAGGAGCTAAAGAATTATTAGGCCCTTTTCATCAGTTCTGCTCAGGGGATACAATAGAGTGGTTTGATCGCCATGGAGTGACGTTAAAGATAGAAGAAGATGGAAGGATGTTTCCTGATACAGATTCATCACAGACGATTATAGACTGTTTTATGAAAGCTGTACGTGAACTAAAGATAGATGTTATCACGAGTAGTAGTGTACAGGGGATTTTTAAGAAAGAGAATAGTTGGAAGTTAGATACTACTACAGGTAACTATGAGTGTGAATACCTAATAATGACTACAGGTAGTAATCCGAAGATGTGGAATATGATGTCTGATTTAGGACATAGGATCATAGAACCTGTACCATCCTTATTTACGTTTAATATTAATGACAAGCGTATTAAGGATTTAATGGGAGTTGCTACTCCTGCTGAGGTAAGTGTTAAGGGGACTAAGCTAGAGGCGGCAGGTCCTTTACTGATCACACACTGGGGGATGAGTGGACCTGGTATATTACGTCTATCTGCATGGGGAGCGAGAATCTTAGCAGAGAAGAATTATCAGTTTCATATCACAGTAAATTGGATGCCACAGCACAGCTTTGCATCCCTTAAAGAAGAACTTCAGCATATCAGAAAGGAACACGCTAAGAAGAATGCAATTAAGCGTATAGAACTAGAGTTGCCTAACCGTTTATGGGAGCGTATGGTTGTGGTGTCAGGTATAGCAGAAGATACAAAGTGGGCAGATGTAACGAATAAGCAGTTGGATGCTTTATGCGGAGAATTGACTCAAGGAGAGTACCAAGTGAATGGAAAGAGTACATTTAAAGATGAATTTGTGACAGCGGGAGGTATTGATCTAAAGGAGATAAACTTTAAAACGATGGAAAGCAAAGTAAAAGACAACTTGTATTTTGCTGGAGAGATATTAAATATTGATGCGATTACAGGAGGTTTTAACTTCCAAAATGCATGGACAAATGGGTATATAGCTTCTCAAGCTATTACTGCTAAAATAGAAAGTAAATAAGATGAGGTTTAGTTATTATAATTTGACAAGTAAGATCTTACTGTCAGTATTCTGTTTATTGCCATTCCTTGGGATGATTATATTCTTTATGCAGGTTGGTAATGTATTGGCGATTTCACTGAGTGTGATTATGATTTTCTTACTCATTGTGTTTATTTACAAATGTTTTTTTATCAAAGTAAATATTGATAAATCGGGGATTACCTATGTTAGCCCTCTAAAAAATAAGCATCTTAATTGGGATGAGGTGAAGGATGTATTGATTGTGGTACGTGAGCGTCGTTCACTTCCTGATTATTATAAATTCAACGAATGGATGGAAGCAGGTAAGGCGGGCAAGAGTTATTTTGTTTTATTTAGAACTACAGAAGGTTTTCCTGAGAATCCGATGTTTATGTTTAGTGCACCAACAGGAGAAGATTACATTAGTGTACAGTTTCGACCAAGTATAAAACAAGCAATAGAAAAGTATCGTTAAGCAAGATTAACAATATTAAAAAAGGTAGTAGAACTCAAGTTTTACTACCTTTTTTTGGTATTTGTGATTAAGGATTTATAAAATGATGCCAACTTTACTTCTTAAATTTGTCTCTACATAAAAAATAGAATGTAACCCAGATATTAGGATCTCTAACTGAACCTTGTTGTATAAATTTAAAACTACAGTAAAAAACAAAAGAGTAGCAAAATAGTCAGTTTTTATTTTGTATACTTGCAAAGTGTTGAATATTAGAATTTAATACTTTTTTTAGGCCAATCTTCGAGGCTAATATTTGAAAATAATCAGAACTTACGTGAATAGGATGAAATAGGCATTTTTATGCAGTTTTGGTTCGAGTGAGTCCATAGTGAGTCCATAGCCAGTCCATTAAAAAGGCATTTTTAATGCTCTCAATATGGATACACGATGTTATCAATATACTTTCATACAAAGTCATGTAGTAGCTTCTTGGGCTGGAACTGCTAAATAAGGAGGTTACTTTTTTATTGAGATAAATGAATAATTCTTAGGCGAATTAAAGTTGTTGATTTCTAGTTAGATAGAAATTGGAGTCTGAGACTAAGTTACGAATTTGAAAAGAATGTATAAGAAGGAGTTAGACTTAAAAAGAGTTCTTTTATAGAAGTCTAGACAACTTCAGTAAGACGTATAATCCGGGTACACTTGTTTATGCGAAGTAATTATTCATAAAAGTGAGAAAACATAAAAGGTCATTAATGAGAGTTGAAGACCATTTATATTGCTGTATTTATACTTATAGTAATTATAGGGATAGGTAGGAATGCATTGTTTTATGTATTTGTTTCGTTTTATTGTTAAATATGTTTATATAATGTATTATATTTATTTAAAAATTACTTTTTATGATAGATAATGTAAAGTATGGATTAAAGCTCTCAGGTTTTGGGGTTTTTAACTTTATGAAACTTGCTTTTGTAGGGATTGGCAGTGCTGTTATCAGTTTGATTGCTGGTATAGTTCTTTTGTCTAAAGGTTTATTGGTTGATAAACATGGTAATGTCTACAAAAGTTCTTTTAGTACGTTTATAAGCGATTATCCATATCAGTCTATTTTGCTTTTTTTGACTTTAATTAGTATCTTTTTTCTTTTTTCTTTTTCTAGTCAATATGCTATGAGAAAGGTAGCAAGTCGTATTTTAGATGATAGGGCAGAGTCATTCTTAGAACCTATTATGGATAAGGCGATGGACAAAACAATGGGGAAAATAAATGATGCTGAAAAACAAAATATGGTACAACGCGGTATAGATTATTCTGTATTGAAGCTTCAGACGATTAATAATGTGAAGCAAGAGACAAGTAATAGATGGCTGAGGTATCTCTTGGTGTTAGGATTCTCTAAATTAAAGTTAGAAGACATCCCTTTTGATGATCCTAAGTTTAATGTGCGCTCTGAAATTAAAACAAGAGTATTAGATGTGATTAAGGAATTTGCTGCACCATCTTCACAGTTTTTTTGGACCATAATAGTTTATCATTGGATAGTGATAGGGGTTATCCTTTTTACTAGATAATATCAAGTGTGATTTAGTAAACGATGTTAGATAAGATTAAGTATGCAGCCAAACTATCTTTTATAGGAGGGAGTAGCTTTTTTTGTATTCAGTCAGTTTTAAAAATAATAACTTTCTTAAAGAATGGAGTAGCTATCAATAAAAGATGTTATTTTTGTGTCATAGAAATAACAGAATGATGAATATAGAAGACTTTATTTTTGACCAAGTAGTAGATGTTAATTTGACTATGGAGGGTGGTTTCTCATGGAGTACACCTAGTAATATAGCATTAGTTAAATATTGGGGAAAGAAAGATAATCAGATACCTGCGAATCCTTCATTAAGTTTTACGTTGAAGAATTGTAAGACAGAGACTTCGTTAACATATAAGGCAAAATCTGATAAAGGGATAAGTTTTGATCTTTTATTTGAGGGAAAGCCTAAGGAAGATTTTAAACCAAAGATTCAGAAGTTTTTCGAGAGAATAGTAAAATACTGTCCTTATATAGAGAATTACCACTTTGTTATAGATACTAAGAATACTTTTCCACATAGTTCAGGTATAGCATCTTCTGCTTCTGGTATGGGGGCTATGGCTGTAAATATTATGTCATTAGAAAAGTTGTTAAACGCAGATATGACTGTTGAATACTTTAATCAGAAGGCTTCTTTCTTAGCGCGTTTGGGCTCTGGAAGTGCGTGTAGAAGTATTACAGGTAGTGTAGTGGTGTGGGGAGAACAAGCTGATATTACAGGTAGCTCGAATTTATACGGTATAGAATTTCCATATGAGGTACATCCTATGTTTAAGAATTACTGTGATACAATATTGCTTGTCGATAAAGGAGAGAAGAAAGTATCAAGTACTGTAGGACATGATCTGATGCACAATCATCCTTATGCTGAGCAACGCTTTAGTCAAGCACATGAGAATTTGGCTAAGTTGAAAAATATATTGAGTGAAGGGAATTTAGTAGACTTTGTCGCGTTAGTAGAGAGTGAAGCTCTGACACTGCATTCAATGATGATGACATCAATGCCCTATTTTATATTGATGAAACCCAATACTCTTGAAATAATTGAAAAAATATGGGCATTTAGAGAAAAAACTTCTATACCAGTGTGCTTTACTTTAGATGCTGGGGCAAATGTCCACGTTCTTTACCCAGTCGGAGATAAGGATTTTGTTCAGACATTTATAAGACAGGAATTAGTAGAGTACTGTCAAAATGGACAATATATAGATGATGAAATAGGAGAGGGATCGTTAATAATCAAATAATTTTTTGTAATTTTATATAACGGTATGTTAATTGCATATTGAGAACTTAAAATTTAAAGACATGAAACAGTTAATAACAATTTTTGGTTTAGTATTAAGTAGTTTGTTTATTACTCAAGCAACTTATGCACAAGATTTAGCGCCGGATCAGAATCCTAATTATAGGGTAAGTATGGTTAAGTATATGGCAGCTAAAGATTCGTTGACAAGTACATTAGGAACAACAGTTCAAGATACTTATAAAGCTTACGATTGGTACGAAGCAAAAATGGAACGCAAGGCTCAGAAAAAACAATGGAAGCATGAAGAGCGCATGGAACGTGCTAAACATGGTAGATCATATTCTAGCTATGACAATGGCTATTATGGAAATTACTACAATAGATATAATTCAGGTTGGGGTAATTGGAATAATTGGAGACCGCAAATAGGTTTTAAAACTGGTAATTGGTGGTTCTCTATCTAGTACGAAAAAAATAATATGAAAAAAAAATAGAATTATGCAAATTAAAAGAATAGCATTAGCTATAGTATTAGCTGTATCTGGATTGGCAATTACATCATGTGGACGTCAAGTGACACGTGTAAGTACAGAAGAAACTATTGACCTTAGTGGGAGATGGAATAATTCTGATTCTAGAGAAGTGGCTCAAGCCATGACAAAACAAATATTAGAAGAGCCTTGGATTTTTAATTTCCGTGAAGAAAATGAAGGTAAAAAGCCTGTAGTGATTGTTGGAATGGTTTATAATAAAAGCCATGAACATATTGAAGCAGAAACATTCACTAAGGATGTAGAACAAGCTTTTATTCAATCGCAAAGAGTACGTTTAGTACAAGGTGGAAAAAAACGTGACGAATTACGTGGAGAACGTGCTGATCAGCAAACAAATGCATCAGAATCGTCTATGAAAAAATTCGGTTTAGAGCAAGGAGCTGACTTTATGTTGCAAGGTTCTATTAATTCTATTGTAGATGCGCATAAAAAACAAAAAGTGGTTTATTACCAAGTTAACTTAGAGTTGACAAATATCCAAACAAGTGAAGTGGTATGGATAGGTGAAAAGAAAATCGCTAAGTACGTAAAGAACTAATTTAAAAGGAAATAGATGGTTTCAAATAGAGCCATATATTCTGTTATAAAAACATCACTGCTTTTTGCGGTGATGTTTTTCGTGTTTGGATGTGCTACTTATCACGATAGAATAACAGATTATTATCAGAAGTTAGGGGCTTCAGAATTTGATGAGGCTGAGAAAGCTTTAGACAAAAATGCACTATTGCAGAAACCTAGGAACCTTCTTCTTTTTTATATGGAGAAAGGAAGAGTAGCACATTTAAAAGGAGCATACGAAGAAAGTAATAAGTATTTAAATCAAGCTGATTTATTAGTAGAAGATGGATTAAATACTACAGGTGATTTAGCTGTAGGATTGTTTTTGAACTCAATGTCTCAAAATTACAAGGGAGAAGAGTTTGAAATTTTTATGCTACATTATTATAAGGCTTTGAATTATATGTATCTTGGAAAGACTAATGAGGCTATAGTAGAGGCTAGACGTATATCTCTGCAAAATTACGCTCAGGGTGATAAGTACAAAGATAAAACTACACGCTACTCTAAGGATGCTTTCTCGTTAAACCTTCAAGGTTTAATTTATGAGTATAGTGGTAATTATAATGATTCTTTTATTTCATACAGAAATGCAGTAGAGACCTATCAGTCTTCTAAAGATTTGACTTACTACGGTGTAACTATGCCTGCGAGTTTAAAGTATGATGTAATGCGTATGGCTGCAAAGAATGGTTTTAATAGTGAGTTGTCAAAATACGAACGTGACTTTAAGCTAAAATTAAAAGATCAACCTGCTGGACCAGGTGGTGAAGTTGTTATCTTTTGGGAGAATGGCCGTGCTCCAATTAAGGAACAAGAGGATTTGTTCTTTTCATTAGTGAAAGGAGAATCAGGAAGTTTAGTTTTTACTAATGCGTTAGGTATTATGATTCCACTTGATTTTGGGATAGCAGGGAAGACTAATTTAAGTGATGTTCACAGTGTTAATATAGCTTATCCTAAATATATAGTTCAACCAGTACCTTATACAAATGCAACTGTATTAGCCAATGATTCACATAATAATAGTTTTGAGAAAGTTGAAGATATTGATGCATTAGCTGTGCTAACTTTAAAAGAAAGGGCAGGTAAAGAATTGGGGCAAATACTGACTAGAATGGCTGTAAAAAAAGCTGCTGAATACGCAGTCAAAGCTGCAGCTAAATCAAATGGTAAAAATGGTGAGAATAATGCAGTTTTAGAAGGAATCGGTTTAGGAGTTCAGTTATTTAATTTGTTTTCTGAGAAAGCAGATACGCGAAATTGGCAAACACTTCCTGCTCAAATTAATTATACAAGAGTACCACTACAGTTAGGACAAAATAAACTAAAGATTACTATGCAACGTCCAAATGGTCAACGTGTAGAACATAATGTAGATATAGAGGGAGCAGGAGGAATGAAATTCTATAACTTTGCTACAATGAATTAAAAAGAGATTATGAGTAAAGATAGAGTCTGTACGCATTGTAAAGGGCCAATACTGTGTAATACAGTAGATATTCAAAACTGTGATTGTTCTAATGTTAATATATCTAATGAAACACGTATTTTTTTGGCAGGGTCTTTTCACAAGTGTTTGTGTAATGAGTGTTTGGTTAAGTTTGACCAGATGATATCTTCATGTCAAGGAAAAGAATTGCCAAAGCGAAGAAGTGAGATGGAAGAAGGATTGCATTATTATATGGAGAATGAGTATTTTGTCTTTACAGAGCTATATCACATGTTGAAAGGGCAATGCTGCCAAAACGGATGTAGACATTGCGTTTATGGCTTTAAAAACAGATATTTATAAAAATTAAGAGGTAAAAAAGAGTGTGTGCAGATATAATGTGTATTTTTGCATCGTGAATTTATAATAACAGCTATGAAAGGACCATTATTTTATTCAAAAATTCTTTTATTCGGTGAGTATGGAATTATTAAGGACTCTAAAGGACTATCTATTCCTTATAATTTTTATAAGGGAGCATTAAAGATGTCTGAACATTTAGAAGGAGTAGCTTTAAAATCTAATCAAAGTTTAAAAAACTTTGCAGCTTATCTAAGTGATATGCAGGAGCAAGAGCCTTCATTAGTGAAGTTTGATATAGAGCGATTAGATTCTGAAATAGAACAAGGACTTTACTTTGATTCAAGTATTCCTCAAGGATATGGAGTGGGAAGTAGTGGGGCACTTGTAGCGGCTATTTATGATCAATATGCTTACAATAAGATAACTGTTCTTGAGAACCTAACAAAAGACAAGCTTCTTGTGCTTAAAGGTATTTTTGGAAAAATGGAAGCTTTCTTCCATGGGACTAGTTCAGGTTTAGACCCACTAAATAGCTACTTAAGTTTACCTATTTTAATCAATTCAAAAGACAATATTGAACCTGCAGGTATTCCTTCTCAAAGTGTAGATGGTAAGGGAGCTGTGTTTTTACTTGATTCTGGAATCGTAGGAGAGACAGCACCAATGATTACGATTTTTATGGAGAGTTTAAAAGACCAAGGTTTCCGTCAGATGTTGAAAGATCAGTTTGTAAAGTATACGGATGCATGTGTTGAGAACTTCCTTAAGGGCGATGTAAAGTCGTTGTTTAGTAACACAAAGTTATTGTCTAATGTTGTTTTAAATCACTTCAAACCGATGATTCCTGAGCAATTTCATAGTATTTGGCAAAAAGGTATCGAAACAAATGATTACTACTTGAAACTATGTGGTTCAGGTGGAGGGGGATATATCTTAGGATTTACTCCTGATATTGACAAGGCTAAAGAGTCATTAAAGGATTATAAATTAGAAGTGGTTTATCAGTTCTAATCAAAAATATGTAAATGTTATAACCTTTCGCTTTTGCGAAACAAAATTGAAACAAGAATAATGTTGTCTAGGAAAAATAAGTTGCTCTTAGCAAAAATATTTAGCTTGTTCTCAGTAGTGAGAGGTTATAACATTTTTATTATAGTACTAGCACAGTACCTAGCATCTATCTTTATATTTGCTCCTGATCTTAGGGCATTAGATGTTATTTTGGATTGGAAGCTGTTTCTAATCATCTTTGGATCTTCGTTAGCTATTGCTGGAGGATATATAATTAATAATTTTTACGATGCAGAAAAAGATCTAATTAACAGACCACTTAAGTCAATGTTAGATCGGTTAGTTAGTCAAACTACGAAGTTACGTGTTTATTTTGCACTTAATTTTTTAGCTGTAGGAATTGTATTTCCTGTGTCATGGCATGCCTCTCTATTTTTCTCGGGATACATATTTTTATTATGGTTTTATTCTCATAAATTAAAGAAGTATCCTATTATCGGGAATCTAACAGCATCTCTTTTAGCTATATTGCCTTTTTTTAGTATTCTGATGTATTTTAGGTTTTATTATCCATCTATTTTTTTGCATGCATCCTTTTTGTATCTAATCATTTTAATTAGAGAGCTAATAAAAGATATGGAGAATATTAAAGGCGATTTTGCAAATAATTATCAGACTATTCCTGTGAGATTTGGAGAGAAGAAAGCAAAGGAATTAATTACTTTGGTCACGCTGCTAACTTTAATACCTATCTTTCTTTTGGTAAATAATCTGAATTTAGGATATATGACTTATTACTTCTATCTCAGTATTATAGTACTGATTCTCTTCTTATATAGATTGTGGACTTCTAAGACAGTCATGCAATATCATAGTTTACATATTAGCCTGAAGTTATTAATTTTGTTAGGAGTGTTTTCTATTGTTTTAATTGACCCTGAGGTGTTGATAAATGGTAAAACTCTATTGGAGGAAAACTTATAAGTCCTAAAAGTTGTGTAAACTTTTAGAGTTTTAATAATTAATGCTTAGAATAAAACTATCTTTGCAAAAATCTTTTGATATGAATAACGGTAAGTCGAGTTCAGGAAATAATAAATCGAATCGCTCAGGAAGTAGAAATACAGCGGGTAAGAAGTCTTTTGGTTCTAAAGACGGAGCAAAGAAGACGTATGGTGGGAATGATAGTAATAAGAAGTCTTTTGGACCTAAAGAAGGACCAAAAAAGACGTATGGAGATAATGATACAAACAAGAAGTCTGTCGCTAATAAAGAAGTCAAAAAACCTTTTAGCGCTAATACTACTAAAAAATACGATAGTAAACCAAGAGTAAAAAATACTCCTAAGGATTCTGATGAATTGCGTTTAAATAAATATATTGGTAACTCAGGTGTATGTTCACGACGTGAGGCTGATATCTATATCGTATCAGGGAATGTAAAAGTAAATGGTGAGGTTATCACTGAGCTAGGATATAGGGTAAAGAAGACGGATGTAGTTAACTTTGACGGGACTATTCTTACTCCTGAGAAACTTACTTATGTGTTATTAAACAAACCAAAAGGTTTTGCTACAATTAATGAGCCTGTTGTTACTGAAGAGAACGTATTGTCATTAATTAAAGGAGCTTCTAAATATCCATTAGTACCTATCGGAAGAATGGATAAGACAACTATTGGTTTATTGTTATTCACAAATGACACTAATTTACTTCAAAAATTGAATTCTACAGAACAACGTTCTTCTAAGTTATACCATGTATCTTTAGATAAAAACTTAAAGTACGAAGACTTAGAAAAAGTTCAAAAAGGTGTGTATATCGACGAGCGTCGTGTATTTGCTGAAGAGGTATCTTATGTAGATGATCAACCTAAGACTGAGATTGGTATTAAATTAAAAGCATCTAACGTTAAGTTGGTACGTGCTATCTTTGAGTCTTTAGGATATAATGTTATTAAGTTAGACCGTGTAATGTATGGTCAATTAACTAAATGGAACCTTCCTAGAGGTAAATGGAGACACCTAACGGATGAGGAAGTAAGAAACCTTAAGAATAGTAAATAAGACTACAATATAAATGTAAAGCTCGCTAGATGATAGCGAGCTTTTTTATTGGTGTTTATTGTACTTGTATCACTATAGGTAGAGTAAATTGTGACCTAACTCTTTTATCGTTAAGTTCTGCAGGTATCCATCTAGACATGTTGTTAAGGACTCTAATCGCTTCTTTACCTGCGCCATATCCTGGATCTTTAACTACTTCTATATCTGTAATACTACCATCTGCTTCGATTGTGAATTGTATGATTATTTGTATACTATGCGAACCTATATTAGGCACTCTAAACTTAGAGATAAACTGGTTATTAAAAGCTGACATACCTCCGGGGTATTCTGCTTTTTGAATTTCCTCATTACTGTGTTTGTTTTCTTTGGATAGTTTTGAAACGGGAGGTAAATCCTCTTCTTTCTTAACCTCCTTATCAGTATTAGTAACTATGTTATCTTCTATTTTGTATTCCTTTTCTTCCATTTTACAAGAAAGAGCTAACATTAATAGTAGACTCAATAGTAGTGTTCCTCTAGTCATTTCTTTTTTAGTAAAGATAATTAATATTAACTCTGATTCCACATTAGCCAAATACTACAAAGCAATTCTACTTCATATCTCTTTCATTAGTTCTAAAACCATACTATAGTATGCTTTACTCACTAATTCAGAGCTATTTTGTATAATTACTTTTCGTTTATATGTCTATCGCGGAATCCGGGTTAAATGAGGGGGAAATGTGAGTCTGCCTTATAATTATAAAAAAAGTGAACAGAAACTTATCTGTTCACTTCCATGTATTTATTGTAGTTATCTTATTATTGTAAGTAGCTTGGAAGTTCCATAGGAATCTCCATAAGTAACACTTGGCTGTTTTCATTAGCCTTAATAGTGAAAGTATCTTCGCCATCGAAGCCTATAGCATCTCTTCTGTGTAAGACATCGCTTCCTAATGTGATATCACCTTCTAGGATAAACATAAACACCCCATTTGACTTGTCTTTTAGTTCATAGCTAAGCTCTTTGCCTTGTTCTAAATCTGCCATGTGAAACCAAGCATTCTGATGTATCCACACCCCTTTATCATCTGGATTAGGAGAAAGAATTTGATCCCATTGATTTGCTCTATCTTCTTTGTTTAATTTTAGCTGATCATAACGTGGTTTTACATTTAGCTTATCAGGGAATATCCAAATCTGTAAGAACTGACTTTCTTGATTTTCGTTAGGATTAAACTCACTATGTTGTACACCTGTACCTGCACTCATTATTTGGATTTCTCCTTCATTAATGATTGTTCCATTTCCCATACTGTCCTTGTGAGATAAGCTCCCCGATAACGGAATAGAGATAATCTCCATATTATCATGAGGGTGAGTGCCGAATCCCATTCCAGCAGCTACATTGTCATCATTCAATACTCGAAGTACACCGAAGTGTACTCTATCGTTATTTCTATAGTTAGCGAAACTAAAGGTATGATGAGATTTTAACCATCCGTGATTAGCGTAACCTCTACTGTCTGCTGTGTATAATATTTTTGTGTTCATAGCTTTATTATTTTGTGTTACAAAGATAAGTTACACCATGTGCTATTATCCTTAATGTAGGTTAAGAATGCTATGTACTAGTACTTTACTGCTTATTTCTAGTAGTGTCAAAGTATTCTCGTAGTATCTCTTCTCTAAAATCAGGATGAGCGATATTCGCTAGTGCATGTACTCGATCTACTATAGACTTGGCTCTAAGATCAGCGACTCCATATTCTGTCACGATAAATTGTGCATGGGCGCGAGAGGTCACTACTCCAGCACCGTGTTTTAGGAAGGGTACTATTTTATTACCACCTTTTTTGGTTGTAGCAGACATTGCTATAATCGCTTTCCCTCCTTTACTACGAGTAGCTCCACGCATAAAATCTACTTGCCCACCTACTCCCGAGTAAATATTAGGACCGATAGAGTCAGCGCATATCTGCCCTGTTAGGTCTATCTCTACAGCAGAGTTAATCGCTATGGTCTTAGGATTTTGGCGAATAATGAAAGGATCATTCGTATAAGAACACTCTTTAAATTCGAAGAAAGGATTGTTGTCTAAGTACTTGTATATACGTTCTGTACCAACACAGAATGTTGAGACAGCTTTATTGTTAGAAGACGTCTGTTGAGAACAATCTAATGCTCCTGCTTCAATTAAGTCGATCACTCCGTCAGCGAACATCTCTGTGTGTAATCCTAAGTGCTTGTGATTTTTTAGTTTTTGTAATACAGCTTCAGGGATAGATCCAATCCCCATCTGTAAAGTACTACCATCTTCTATTAATTCGGCAATATATCCACCTATTTTATCTTCGATATCATCATAGCTATCACTGTATTCTGTTAATAAAGGAGTATGATGTTCTACAAGTACATCTATCTTAGAGATATGTAAAGCAGCATCACCGAAAGTACGGGGGATGTATTTATTCACTTGCGCAATCACAATCTTAGAGGAGCGTATCGCTGCAGGTGTTGCTTCTACAGAAGTACCTAAAGAACAGAATCCGTGCTCATCTGGTGGTGATACTTGTATTAGAGTTACATCTAGATGTACCAGACCACTGTCAAAAGCTTCTGGTAATGAACCTAAGAATATCGGTGTATATGTACCATTACCCTCTTTAATAGTATGCCTAACATTACCACCTGTAAAGAAAGAATTTACAAAGAAGCTTTCTCTGTATTTAGGATCTGCATAAGGAGCTTTACCTAATGTGTGAATATGACAGAACTCTACTTTTCTTAATTCGTGCGCCCGTTCTACTATAGCGTCTATTAAGTGGTTAGGAGTACATGCTACAGCATGTACATAGATTCGGTCACCAGATTTGATAAGCTTAGCGGCTTCTTGTGCAGTTGTGTAATTCATTTCTTTGTGTGTTTTTTGTTTAGCAACACGTTATTATTCATTAAATGTACAGCATTACTATCTACAAGGCAAACAAAAAGTATGTATAATCATTTTTTCATTGGTTGTAATAGTGTAATTTTGTAGGATATAAAATTTTAAGGTATGATAATTCCAAAAACTCTTGAAGAAATCGAGTTGATGAGACAGAGCGCATTGCTTGTTTCTAAAACATTAGGAATGATAGCTACAGAGCTAAAACCAGGAGTAACAACTTTAGAGCTTGATGCAAAAGCTGAAGAATTTATTAGAGATCACGGAGCGGTACCAGGATTTAAAGGCCTTTACGGTTGTCCTTCTACGTTGTTAACTAGTGTGAACGAACAGATTGTACACGGATTACCTACTAATCGTCCTTTAGAAGAGGGTGATATAGTATCTGTAGACTGCGGTACAGTGATGAACGGATTTTATGGAGATCACGCTTATACATTCGAGATTGGAGATGTAGATCCAGCTACTAAGAAGTTATTACAGATTACAAAAGAATCGCTATACGTAGGTATCAGACAATTCAAATTAGGAAATAGAGTAGAAGACGTAGGTAGTGCTATCCAACGCTTTTGTGAGAAAGAAGGGTACACTGTAGTTCGCGAGCTAGTAGGTCACGGATTAGGTACTAAAATGCATGAAGATCCTGAAATGCCTAACTATGGTAAGCCTGGTAATGGTAAAAGATTCGTAGAAGGTATGGTGGTAGCTATAGAGCCTATGATCAACTTAGGTACTCGTAATATCAAGCAACTTAATGACGGATGGACTATCGTAACACGTGATGGAAAACCATCTGCACACTTCGAACACGATGTGGCATTAGTGAATGGTAAACCTGAGTTACTTTCTACATTCCAGTATATCTATCAAGCATTAGGTATCACTAGTAATGAAGAAGATGAGTTTAGAGCTAAAGCATTAGTTCTTTAATCACTCATTCTTATTAATGAAGAAGTTATTCAAAACAATATTGAACATAGTACCTCGACCGATATTAATTCGGTTGAGTTACGTTGTTCGTCCTATGATGGCATGGTACCTAAAGGGAGATACCTTTACGGATCCTATTGATGGGAAGAGTTTTAAGACCTTCTTACCTTATGGATATGCTAAGCAACGCAATAACGTTCTTTCTCCTAGTACACTTTCACTAGAGAGACACCGCCTCTTATGGCTTTATTTACAGCGTGAGACAGACTTTTTTAGTACGCCTAAGAAAGTACTACACTTCGCACCTGAACAGGCGTTCTATAAGCGCTTCAAGAAACAACCTAACCTTGACTATACTACTACAGACTTAGAATCTCCTTTAGCTGATGTTAAAGCAGATATCTGTAATCTGCCTTTTGAAGATAATAGCTTTGATATGATTCTTTGTAATCACGTTTTAGAGCATATCCCAAATGATACGAAAGCGATGCAAGAACTGTATCGTATCCTTAGACCTGGTGGTATGGGGATATTCCAGATTCCACAAGATATGTCTAGAGCAGTAACCTTTCAAGATGATTCTATCACAGATCCTAAAGAGCGCACGCTTATCTTCGGTCAGTATGACCACGTGCGTGTCTACGGTCGTGACTATTTTGACAAGCTTAGAGCAGTCGGATTTACCGTTATAGAAGAAGACTTCATACATAAACTTACTCCTGAAGAAGTAACTAAATACTGTCTAGCAGAAGGAGAGATTATACCTGTGTGTTTTAAGTAAGTGTTTGTATTCACTGACTTATAAGAGTTTTAGTTAAAGCACTTCCTTAATAAAATAGATAACTAGGTACACTTGCCAATATTTATACATTTAACTGCCAATATTGACATACCTTATACTTGTCATATAGCAATAAATGTTTCTATAGTGAACAAACTTAGTTGGTTTGTGTGAATATATGTGTTTTTTAAAAGTGAATATGTTTTATTTTTGCATATTTAGTTAAAAATATAAATATAGGTATTTTTTTTGTTTGAACATATTTAGTAGAATAGGTATTTCGTCTTAAAAACTCTTTTTCTATCTGTAGACGAATGGTTATCTTCGTACTTATTAAGAAATATTATGGAGAATAAAGTGATAACAACAGTACTTTTTGATATGGATGGAGTCTTAATTGACTCGGAGGGATTTTGGCAACAAGCAGAGGAGGAAGTATTTACTTCGGTTGGAGCTATATGGGATGAGGAAATTGCACTTCAGACACAAGGGAAGACAACTAGAGCGGTGACTGAACTGTGGTATGAACTGTTTCCTTGGAAAGGTAAGACTATTGAAGAAGTAGAGCAAGCAGTCATAGATAGAGTAGAAGAATTAATTCGCGCTGAGGGGCAGATTAAAGAAGGAGTAGTACAGACCTTAACATTCTTAAAAGGAAGAGGTGTCAAGATAGGATTAGCAACTAATTCACCAGAAGTTTTAATTAATGCAGCACTTGAACGTCTTGGTATTCGTGATTTCTTTCAGACTATTGTATCTGTAGAACACGTTGAGAAGGGTAAACCAGCGCCAGATGTATATCTAAAAGCAGCATCTAATCTAGGTAGTCAGCCTAGTGAATGTATTGTTATTGAAGATTCGTTTACAGGAGCTACAGCTGGTAAGAATGCGAATATGATAGTCATCGCTATTCCCGATAAGGAACAATACGATCAAGAGAGGTTTGATATTACAGACTTTAAATTGAAGAGTATGGTTTTATTAAATGAAAAAATTGTATCTTTTTTGCAGTAATATAAAGGAGATAGTTTAGCAAAGTTTAAAAACAGTAATTATGCGAAGTAAGATCGTTTTTTTGATCCTATGTTTGATTGGGGTTTTCAGCGTAAAAGCGCAGGCACCGCAGAACTTTACAGCGGATTATATCAAGACTGTTGGCTTTATGAGTAGCAATAGAGCTGTTAACCCTTTCTTTCAGTTAGGGGATAGCTTTACACTTGAGTTTGATGATTTGTATGGTGATGATAGTGATTATTATTATCGTGTTAAGGCTTATAATTATGATTGGACGCCTTCTAAACTGAAGCAAATAGAGTATATAGATGGTCTTGATAGACAAAGAATGTTGGATTATGAAAATTCTTTTAATACTTTACAGAATTACACACATTATAAATTGACATTGCCTAGCAGTAGATATCGCATATTGAAAAGTGGAAATTATGTTTTAGAGATTTATAACCAAAGTAATGAGGTTGTCATTAGACGCAAGTTCGTTCTTTATGAGAATGTAGTGAATGTTCCCATACAGATTAAAAGGACGCGTAATTTAGATTATTTTGAGACCAAACAGAATGTGGAGCTTACTGTAGCTTTAGGAGATGCAATATATCAGAACCCTGTTCAGAATATTAAAATTGCAATATTCCAAAATGGTAGATGGGACTCTTTCCTGAATAATATCAAACCGCAATATACCATGGGGAATGATCTTATTTATAAATATGAAGAACAGACACAGTTTTGGGCGGGTAACCAGTTTCTAAACTTTGATAATAGTGATATTAAACAGGTTAATAATATGATAGGATCTATCACTACTGATAACGGGATTTATAATACTTATCTCTATACTAATGAAAGTAGAAAGAATAAAGGATATACATACTTCCCAGATATCAATGGAAGTTTTTATCCTAGAACTATCAATGGAAGAAATTCTCAAACCGAGGCAGAGTATAGTTGGATTTATTTTAGTTATAAACCAGCTGAAGATACAGTAAGTGGCTTAGACTATTATGTCACAGGAATGTTCAATGATTATGCCTTGATTCCCGAGAATAAGATGAAGTATAATGAGGAAAAAGGAACTTATGAACAGACGATTTTAGTAAAACAAGGGTTTACTAATTTTAGTTATACTGTTTTGCAAAAAGGAGTAGTAAGTCCAGAGTTAGCTCCAGACGGTAATTTTGCATTAACGACTAATAAGTATCAAGTATTGGTATATTATCGTGGCAATAACGATCTATATGATAGAGTAATAGGTATCGGAGAAGCAAGTGCTGAGAACATTGTTTACTAGTAGGTAGATTATTTTTGGTATATATTAATTAAAATGTTTTAATAGTTAATAATAAGATGGAGAAGATGGTTTCACAAACAACAAAGGGAATAAAAATCACAGTGAATACTGAATATGAAGGAAGCTTTTTTAGAGCAAAGAAAGTTTGCTATACTTTTTCATATACTATTACTATTGAAAACAATACGACTAATTATGTTCAAGTATGGAGTCGATTTTGGGAGATATATGATGCTCTTAATAGTACCAAAATAGTACAGGGAGCAGGTGTTGTAGGCGAGCAACCTATTATAGAACCAGGGGCAAAGTATTCATATAGTAGTGGATGTTTACTTAATTCTCCATTAGGTGCAATGAAAGGGTATTATGAGATAATGAATTTAAGTGATAATAAGTTTTTTACAGTAGAAATACCAAGTTTTAAACTATCAACTCCCTTTGTGCTGAATTAGAGTAAGAGATTCATTCGCTTTCATAGGCGATATTTATATTTGAGATGTTGAATTACCTATCAAGTGTGCTAAGGCAGCTTGATAGGTTTTTTTATAATTGCTGTTGAGAGAGTTGCCTAAGAGGATAAGATTATTTGAAGACTTCTTTTCTTAACTTGTTAAGATATGAATTTATCTAGGGCAAAAAATGATTGAATATTGGTAGGAGAATGGAAGAACAATGTTTCGAATAAATAGCCGTTTTTAGAGGAAATATGCAGAGATACCTCATGTTTTCAGCAAGGATATAGCGTTGAAGTAGTATTTGTTTTTTAATCTCTTTAATTATTGTAAAATCACAGTGCGTTATTTATAACTATTAGACAGTATAAACTTTTGTATGTTGATTAGTTATTTGTTCTAAATTAGAAAATATAGTTATTAATTAAATAGAGGGTTGATATTCAATGTTTTATTTGTGTTAAATGATTGTTTTTAAGAAATAGGTCAAAAGTGTTTCCGATTTTTTTGATTATATTTGTAATTATTCATTTAGAAACTACATAAATTATAAACGTAATATGTCAAAAGGATTCTATCAAGTTCCGACTGCGTACAATGAGCCAGTTAAGTCTTATGCGCCTGGAACAACAGAAAGAGAATTGACTTTGAACTCGTTCAAAGAACAATACAACACAACAGTTGATATTCCATTATATATTGGTGGAGAAGAAATCAGAACTGGAAACACGAAAGATTTATTCCCTCCATTTGATCACAAACATAAATTAGGTGTTTACCATGAGGCTGATAAAGCTTTAGTAGAGAAAGCAGTAGCTACTGCTTTAGAAGCTAAAACTAAATGGGCTGCAATGCCATGGGAACACAGAGCATCTATCTTTTTAAAAGCTGCTGAATTATTAGCTGGTCCTTACCGTGCTAAGATTAACGCTGCAACAATGATCGCTCAAGCTAAAACATTACACCAAGCTGAGATTGACTCTGCATGTGAGTTTATTGATTTCCTACGTTTTAACGTACAATATATGACTCAAATCTATTCTGAGCAACCAGCTTCTGAGAATGGTATCTGGAATAGATTAGAGCACCGTCCATTAGAAGGATTTATTTACGCGATTACCCCTTTTAACTTTACAGCTATCTCTGGTAACTTACCTTCTGCCCCTGCTATGATGGGGAATGTAGTGGTATGGAAACCAGCTGCAACGCAAATATACTCTGCTAGAGTTATTGTTGAGGTGTTTAAAGAAGCTGGTCTTCCTGATGGTGTTATCAACGTAGTGTATGGTAACTCAGGTATGATCACTGATACATTGTTAGCTAGTCCTGACTTTGCAGGTATCCACTTCACTGGATCTACAGGTGTATTTAACAGCATGTGGGCTCAAATCGGTCAAAATATCAGTAATTATAAAACTTACCCTCGTATCGTAGGTGAGACTGGTGGTAAAGATTTCGTATTAGCTCATCCTTCTGCTAACGCTAAAGAAGTAGCTGTAGCACTTACTAGAGGGTCTTTTGAGTACCAAGGTCAGAAGTGTTCTGCTGCATCTAGAGCGTATGTTCCTGCTTCTATGTGGAACCAAGTTAGAGAGTATATGACTGCTGATTTGGCTACTATTAAGATGGGATCTCCAGAAGATCCTACTAACTATGTATCTTCAGTTATCTCAGAAGGTTCATTTGATAAATTAGCGAAAGCTATCGATCAAGCGAAAGCTGATGCTGATGCAGAAGTAATCTTAGGTGGTAAGTATGATAAATCTGTTGGATACTTTATTGAGCCTACAGTTATCTTAACTACTAATCCTAAGTACACTACTATGGAGACTGAGTTATTTGGACCTGTATTAACTATCTATGTATATGAAGATGCTAAATGGGCTGAAACATTAAAATTAGTAGATGAAACTTCTATCTATGCATTAACAGGAGCTATCTTCTCTGGATGTCGTTACGCTATCGCAGAGGCTACCGAGGCATTAGTTAATGCTGCTGGTAACTTCTATATCAATGATAAACCAACAGGAGCAGTAGTAGGTCAACAACCATTCGGTGGGGCAAGAGCTTCTGGTACGAATGATAAAGCAGGTTCTATCTTGAACTTACTTCGTTGGGTATCACCTAGAACGATTAAAGAAACGTTCATTCCAGCAACTGATTATAAATATCCTTTCTTAGGATAAAAAATTATATAGAAAAGGTGGTTGCAAAAGAGCTAACCACCTTTTTTAATTTACACTTGAATACAATTCAGTGCTTTTTATTGGGGATGTATGACCGATTTTAAGACAACATAGTTACGTTGTCTAGGTATACTACTAAGTAAGAATACACTATCTATTTTGCTTTTATCTTTTTTCGACAATAGAAAAAAGTCCCTTTTTATTAGGATCGTTTTTTAAGAGAACATGATTTTCATAGTACACTTATAAACGACTGAGTAAAAACTATTATCTTTTTTGCTTTTATTATTTTTCGATTACTGAAAAATGATCCTTTTTTATCTTTAAAGTACTGGGTTATAATTATTAATTATAAATAGTATAACTCATGTTTAAAAAATTACTTGACAATAAAAATTTGGTAATTAATCCACCAGTCTTTATCACTTCAATAGTATTAATAGTTGCTTTAATCCTTAGTTGCATACTTTTTCCAGAAAAAGTAAGTATTTGGTTTCCTAAAGCACAATTGGCAGTAACAGCTAATTTCGGTTGGTTTTTTGTACTAACCGTTAATGTAATCCTAGTCTTTGCTATTTATCTTGCTTTTAGTAAATTCGGTAAGATTCGATTAGGAGGAGATGATGCAGAACCAGAATTTACAAAAGCTTCTTGGTTTGCTATGCTTTTTAGTACGGGAATGGGAATTGGTATTATGTTCTTTAGTATTGCAGAGCCTGTTTCTCACTTTTTTAATACACCACGAGCAGTAGATGGCAATATAGAAGCTGCTGTACAAGCTATGGAGTTTACTAGTCTTCACTGGGGATTACATGCATGGGGTATTTATGCGATGGTAGGATTAGCGTTAGCATTCTTTGGTTTTAATCGTAAATTACCTATGACATTCAGATCCCTTTTTTATCCATTTTGGGGTGAGAAGATACATGGATGGTGGGGACATATCATAGACATTTTATCTGCCTTAGCTACTGTATTTGGTCTTTCTACTTCACTGGGATTAGGTGTAATACAGATCACAGCAGGGTTACAATATTTATATGGGTGGGAGATTACCCCTATGATGCAAGCGGGTATTATCTTATTTGTGATAAGTATTGCTACTATATCTGTATTCTCAGGGTTAGATAAAGGTGTGAAATTCCTGAGTAATGCTAATATGTATATAGCTGCGAGTTTTATGTTGTTAATCTTTATCTTAGGACCTACCTTATTTATCATGAAAGGATATGTAGAAAATACGGGTGCTTATTTGGCTAACTTTATTGATATTAGTACATGGAATGATACTTATGTTGGTTCAGGTTGGCAAAATATTTGGACTATTTTCTATTGGGCATGGTGGATTGCATGGTCACCTTTTGTAGGAAGTTTTATAGCGCGTATTTCAAAAGGACGAACTATTAAAGAGTTTATTTTAGGAGTACTTATTGTTCCAGGATTGATTACTTTGCTATGGATGAATGTCTTCGGAGGAAGTGCATTACATACTATTTTATCAGGAGATGTAACTATGATAGCTGCTGTGAAGGAAGACGTGTCTACTGCGCTGTTTGTGTTTTTAGAGAACTTTCCTTTTTCTAAGTTTTTATCAGTTATAGCTATTATATTGATATTTTCTTTCTTCATTACTTCATCAGATTCCGGATCATTAGTAGTCGATAATATTACTTCAGGTAGTAATGGAGAATCGCCAGTGTGGCAAAGAGTATTTTGGTCTTTTGCACAAGGGATTATTGCTATTGTACTGTTGTGGGGTGGAGGATTAGATGCGCTTCAGACAGCGGTGATTATTACGGGACTTCCCTTTGCTGTTATTCTGTTGATTATGTGTTATAGTCTACAGAAAGGACTTAGAGAAGAATTGGCAAAAACAACTAAGAAGGCAAAGTCAAAGGAGGAGAAGAGTTATAAAGAGATTATAGCTGAGTTATTAGATGAACCTATAAATAAGTAATGATGGAAAAGAATCAAAAATTAAATATCGCAGTAGGACTTGATTTATCTACAATGGATCAATATCTATTGCAATATATGCAAGTTTTAGATCAAATATTAGATATTAATAAAGTTACTTATATTCACAATCTAAAATTGGGAGAGTTACCTAAAGAATTGTTACAACCCGATAGAATATATCTGATCAAAGAAAAGATTACAAGTAAGTTAAGCCAGTATTTTAAGGAAGCGGGAGTGAGTTATGATTTTGATATTGTTGTTACAGTTGAAGGTTATACAGAATTGGCATTTATGAACTTATCTAAAAAATCAGTTTATGATTTATTAGTATTGGGTAATAAGCAAGAATTGGAAGGGACAGGTGCTTTGGCAGATAAGTTAGTTCGTATATTTCCATCCGCTATTCTTTTAGTACCCGATACTTATAAAGTGCCTATTACAACTATTATAGATGCTATTGATTTTTCAAAATATACTGTAGATATAATGAATTGGGCAGATCGATTTAAGAACAATTCGAAAGGACAAAAGATAGCGCATTCTGCTGTTCATATTTCTAAGTCATATATGGGGTTCTATCCTACAATGACTAACAAAGAATTAGAAAAAGTAACAAAAGAAGATATAAAAGAGAAACAAGAGAAATGGAATAAACGCTATGCGACTTATTCTGATATTGATATAGTACCTGCTGGGGAACGTAATATTTCTGCTTCACTTATAGAGTATGTTCGAAACAAGGATGCGGATTTATTGATATTAGGGGTAAAGGGAACGACAGGGTTTAAGGAAATATTCTTAGGTAGTGTGGCAAATCACTTACTACATCGACCTACTCGTACCTGTTTATTATTCGTCAAACAGAGTAAACTAGGTAAGTAAAAGTAAATAAGGCTGTCCTTTTAGACAGCCTTATTATTATGCTTTATATTTCAGAGGAAGATAAACTACCTTTTTGGTTTCAAAGAATTCGTCTGAGAAGATATTTGCTAGATCAAACTGAACGGCTTTAGGAAAGTCTTTTAGTTCTTCAGTAAGGTCACCTCCTTTTAGGTATAGAATACCATTGTCAAACTCGTGTTTGTTTTCTTTTTTCGTTTTAGTTCTAATCCATTCTACAAAGTCAGGCATATTAGTCACTGCTCTACTCACGATAAAGTCAAACTTCTCCTTAATTGTATCAGCTCGTTTCTGCTCCGCTTTGACATTCTTAATGTCTAATGCATTAACTACTTCATTCACCACGCGTATTTTCTTAGCGATGATGTCTACTAGGTAGAAGTTCGTTTCTGGATATAGAATAGCTAAGGGAATTCCAGGAAATCCTCCACCAGTACCTACATCTAATATATTAGCACCAGGTAAGAACTCCATTACTTTAGCGATGCCTAAAGAGTGTAGTACGTGCTTAGTGTATAATTCGTGAATGTCTTTACGTGAAATAACGTTAATTTTAGCATTCCAATCCGTATATACTTCTTCCAATTTCTCAAATTGAGCGATCTGTTCAGGAGTCAAATTAGGGAAATATTTTAAGATTTCTTCCATGTCGTAAATTTTGACAAAAGTAGGCTTTTTATTGTTAATAAATAAAAGGTAACACGGATTAATAGAGATTTAATAATTATCTTTGGAATTAAAGTTTCATTAAAATAGTTAACACATGAGCAACCAATTTCTATCTGATAGAATAAACAGTTTAACTACTTCGCAGACATTAGCTATGGCTGCGAAAGCTAGAGAATTAAAAGAACAAGGCATAGACGTTATTAGTTTAAGTCTTGGTGAACCGGATTTTAATGCTCCTGAGTTTATTAAAGAAGCAGCTATTCAAGCAATTAAAGATAATTATAGCAAGTATCCTCCAGTGGATGGGTATAAGGAGTTAAAAGAAGCTATAAGCAAAAAGTTTAAAAGAGATAATAACCTAAATTACTCACCTAGTCAAATAGTTGTGTCTACAGGAGCCAAACAATCATTATACAATGTAGCACAAGTAATGATAAATCCTGGAGATGAGGTAGTAATACCAGCTCCATATTGGGTAAGTTATGCTGAGATTGTTAAGATTGCTGAGGGGATTCCAGTAGAAGTACCAACTACAATTGATTCGGATTTTAAAATTACTCCTGAGCAATTAGAAGCTGCTATAACACCTAAGACCAAGATGATTTGGTTTTGTTCACCATGTAATCCAAGTGGATCAGTATATAGTAAAGAGGAATTCGAAGCTATCGCTAAGATATTAGAAAAATATCCTAATGTATATATTCTTTCTGATGAGATATATGAACATATTAATTTTACTGGTAATCATTGCAGCATTGGTACCATAGGTAATTTAATAGATCGCACTATTACTGTAAATGGTATAGCTAAAGCTTTTGCAATGACTGGATACCGTATAGGATACATAGGAGCACCTGAGTTTATAGCTAAGGCTTGTACAAAGATGCAAGGACAAGTTACTTCAGGAGCAAATAGTATAGCGCAACGTGCTACAATCACTGCAGTAGAAGCTGATCCAAGTGTTTTAAAAGAAATGGTGGCTGCATTTAAGAGTAGAAGAGATTTGGTGGTAGGATTGTTAAATGATATACCAGGTGTTAGAATTAATGTACCAGAGGGAGCATTTTATGTGTTTCCAAATATTGCTTCTTTTTTTGGGAAAACCCTTCAGGGAGTAAAGATTAATAACGCAGATGATTTATCTCTGTATTTATTAGAGAAGGCACATGTAGCTACTGTGACAGGTGATGCATTTGGAAATCCTAATTGTATTCGTATGTCTTATGCGACAAGTGAGGATCAGTTAATCGAAGCATTTAAGCGTATTAAAGAAGCATTAGCATAAACATAAAAGTTAAAAAAGCCTTATTTATAAGGCTTTTTTTGGCTTTATTCCTTATTTTTATATTTCCAAAAACTCATTACTGTGGATATATTATTACAAAGTATAGCAAAGCATGTATCTCTAACTAAAGAGGAGCAACAGATCATATTAGATTCTTTTACGGTTACTCGTTATCCAGCAAAAACAAAATTATTAGAAGCAGGAGAGGTATGCATTAATTCTTCTTTTGTATTATCAGGTATTGTACGTAATTACTGTCTAGATGATCAGGTAGTAGACCATACGGTAAGTTTCGCAGCACAAGGATGGTGGATTGCAGATATGTATAGTTTTTTATCACAGAAACCTGGTAATTCTTACTTAGAGGTTGTAGAGGATGCTATAGTGATGACTATAAGTAGAGATCATCAGTTAGCTCTATTTGATAGGGTGCCTAAGATAGAGAGATATTTTAGGATTCTTATAGAGCGATCGTTAGTAGCTACTCAGCAACGTCTGATGGATAACTTATCTTTACCAGCAGAAGAGCGTTATACTCGTTTTTTAGAGCGTTTTCCTGAGATTAAATATTGTTTGCCACAGAAGCAAATAGCATCGTATCTAGGGGTTACTCCTGAGTTTTTTAGTAAGATGAAAAAAAAGATGCTTACTGGAAAGTAGGTAAATAGAAAAAGCCACTCATCGAGTGGCTTTTTAACCCAAATTACGCGATAGGCATATAAACGAAAAGTAATTGTACAAGGTAGGTCTGAATTAGTGATACAAGCATACTATAGTATGGTTTTAGAGCTAATGAAAGAGCTATTAAGTAGAATTGCTTTGCAGTATTTGGCTAATGCGTAATCTGGGTTTAAATATATGTTAGACTAACGAGTGTCTAGTCATTTCTTCTGGTTGAGGTATTCCAATTAATTTAAGTATTGTTGGAGCTAAATCTCCGAGCACTCCATGGTTTACTTCTTTGATGTCATTATCTACGATGATAATCGGCACAGGGTTAGTTGTATGAGCTGTGTTCGGTGTACCATCAGGATTAATCATTACCTCACAGTTACCATGGTCAGCAAGTACGATAGTGGTGTAACCGTTATCAAGAGCAGTAGTAATTACTTCTTTGACACACTGATCAACTGCCTCACATGCTTTGATAGCAGCTTCCATAACACCTGTATGTCCTACCATATCTCCATTAGCAAAGTTTAAACATACGAAGTCGACTTCTCCTTTTTTAAGTTCAGGGATAAGTGCATCCTTAAGATCGTAAGCACTCATCTCAGGTTGTAAATCATAAGTGGCTACTTTAGGTGAAGGACATAAAATACGTTGTTCTCCTTCGAAAGGTAATTCTCTACCTCCAGAGAAGAAGAAAGTTACGTGAGGATATTTTTCAGTCTCAGCGATACGGATCTGTTTTTTACCGTGTTTCTCTAATATTTCACCTAGCGTATTCTCTAAGTTATCTTTATCGTAAACGACGTGGACATTTTTATATGTGTCATCGTAGTTTGTTAGTGTTACGAAATATAAGTCAAGTTTCTTCATGTCGTGATCTGGATGATCTTCTTGAGATAAGACTGTAGTCAGTTCGCGTCCACGGTCAGTACGGAAGTTAAAGAAAATGACAACATCATCCTTTTCAATATTACCTACAGGCTGGTTACTCTCATCCACCATTACGATAGGTTCGATAAACTCATCTGTTACATTATTAAGGTAACTTGCTTCAATACTTTTTACAGCATCAGTAGAGTGAATACCTGTACCGTTTACTAATAAATGGTATGCTTTAGCTACACGTTCCCAGCGCTTATCTCTATCCATAGCATAGTATCGACCAATAATAGAGGCTAATTTTGCAGATGAAGCACTTAGTCTGTCTTGTAATTGTTGAACATGAGCAGCTCCTGACTTAGGATCTACATCACGTCCATCAGTGAATGCATGCACATAGATGTCTGATAATCCTGCTGTAGTAGCAGCGTTAATCAGTCCATAAAGATGCTGCTCATGAGAGTGAACTCCACCATCAGATAGAAGACCTAAGAAGTGTACTTTTTTATTGTTTTGTTTTGCATAAGCAAAAGCTTCTTTTAGAGCAGGTTCGTTAGCTATAGTGTTCTCTTCTACAGCCATGTTAATTCTAACTAGATCTTGGTATACTATTCTACCAGCACCTAGATTCATGTGTCCTACTTCAGAGTTCCCCATTTGCCCTTTAGGTAATCCTACGTTAAGACCATCTGTAAGTACGTATGTATTTGGGTATTTTGTGTATAAACTGTCTATAAATGGAGTATTAGCATGCTCTATTGCAGAAACTTTTGGATCTTGGGTTTGTCCCCAACCATCCAAAATCATTAATATTACTTTCTTATTCATAATAGTGACGTTTAAAAAAATTAGTTGTGATATACAAATTTACGTATACTTCTATAAAGTTAACATATTTGATTAGCGAAATAATAGGACATATTTCCAAATATGATAAAAATTACTTGGATGGTATAATATTTTTTTTAATTTTACGTTCTTGAATGATAGAATTAGAGACTATAAATGAGATGATTATATGAAACAAAAGAATTTTTATTGGTTATTTGCCTCAATGGCTTTTTTTGGAAATGTAGTAGGAAGTAATACTTTACCAACGTCGAGTGAATATATTAATATAGTAGAAAAAGTTGCAGATAACGCAGTAGATTCAAAGGAAAGTAGTTTTGAGAGCACTGCAAATAGTTTGTATTCAAATCTTGATTTGAATAACTTTATTGCCCCATCTAAGGGAGTGTTTACTAAAGCTCTAAAAGGGTATTACCAATTGGCTGAATCTGGAAAAGTTAAAAACGAAAAACTAACTATAGTAGATTTTAGCTTATCTTCAGCTAAGCCACGTTTATGGGTAATCGATATGAAAGAAAATACTATTCTTTTACAATCGTTAGTTGCTCATGGTAAAAAGACTGGGGAAGAGTATGCTACTACCTTTTCAAATCGTGTTAACTCTCATATGAGCAGTTTAGGTTTTTATACTACTGGTGAGACATATACTGGAAGAAATGGGTTTTCGTTAAGACTTGATGGATTAGAGGCTGGTATAAATGACAAAGCTAGGGAAAGAGCAATTGTTATTCATGGAGCGGATTATGCATCTCCTAGTTTAGTTCGTTCGCAAGGTAAATTAGGTCGTAGTTATGGATGTCCTGCTGTACCTTTTGAAGTAAATGAGGAGTTAATAGATATGATTAAAGAAAAATCATTATTATTTATCTATTATCCAAGTAATCAATATTTAAATAGTTCGAAGATCGTATAATAATATAAAGATTATAAAACAAAACCGCCTGTAAGAATTTTCTTACAGGCGGTTTTGTTTGTAGTACATTAGTTACTGTAGTTTTTTATAGAGATCATTATCATATCCATAGACATCTCCGATTACTGTTGTCTTACCTTTAGGTTCTACTTGTAATGTCCAGTAAAGTTGGTGAATACCAATTTGTGTTTTATTGGTAGATATATTCTTTGTGTTTTGAGAATCTAATATTTTAGTAATTTCTTCTTTTGTTATTTCATTCTCTTGTACATCAAATATGAACTGTGCTAAGTCAAAGGGATCCTCAACTCTAATACAGCCTGAACTTAAGTTTCGCTGTGTTTTGGAGAAATTAGTTTTATTAGGTGTATCGTGTAAGTATACTGCATGATTATTATCGAACATAAACTTGATTCTACCTAAAGTATTACCTACACCTGCTTTTTGTACATATCTGTATGACGAAGCTTTACTAGAATCCCAATTTTCTGGTGAAACTACCTTACCTGTGCTTTTTTCATAAATAGTAAATCTAGCATTAGAAAAGTAGCTTAGATTAGCAGATGCTTTAGGTGTTAGGTCATTTTTAAGAATTGTTGGCGGTACTGTCCATGTAGGATTTATCACTACAGTCTTTAATACTGAAGTAAGTATAGGAGTTTTTCGGGCATTCTTACCTACAACTACTTTATGCTGTTTAATTGTATCCCCATCTTTAACTGCAACTAGACTGAAATCTGCAATATTAACTAAGATGTAGTTCTCGCCTAAGTTTCGGGGGAACCATCTCCATCTTTCTAGATTCACAATTATTTTTTCTTTAATATAATCTTCTTCTTTTAATATCGCATCTAACGTTTTCTTGTCAACAATACCATTTTCTATAAGTTTACTTTTCTTTTGCAATTTCTTGATTGAAGAAATAACCAATGGATTATTTATATAATCTGCAGCTAAGCTATCAGGATAATAATTGATAAATCTCAGATGCTTCTTTATATTTACTAGTTCTGGTATAGTATCATTAATATTTGGATGCTTATTTGTTATTACTTTTAGGGTATCTTGACTAAGAATGTAGTATTCTTTTAATTTTCTTCTTAGATCAGTATACATTTTATTAGGTGATCTAAGGCTGTCAAATGTTTCATTGATACTTTCTCTATTTAATGCTAGTAGCATTGTAGCAGCAGTATTGATTTCCTTTGGAAACATGTCCCAATCGTTGTAAAGCTTTCTTGGATTTAGAACTCCATTATATAGATCATTGCTAGCTCTGAAGTACGCTTTAGTAAATAGGAAGTCTGCTTGTATTTTATCCTTATCTGATAATGTTAAATAATTATCGTGATAATTGTGGATCTCAGTTGTATTATATTTTTTGTTATTAATACCATCTAAGTAAGCTAAATCCAAAGTATTTAATAATTGTTCTCGGTTGATACTTTTACTCCATCCTATTTGATATAAATTCTCTGTATAAAACTTTTGAATTTCTTTTGGTAATGTGGTTATAGATAGACTATCTATAAGTAATAGTGCTTCGTCTTCAATAGCAGTTACTTGTATGCTGTCATTTAGGATTAAAGTCTGTGTAAATGAGTTAAACTTCTTGCAAGAAGTAAGTATTATTAGACTCAAAAAACAGAAAGTTAGCTGTTTCATTTCTTATCAATTTTAAAACAAATTTAATATTTTAGTGTAAATAATTAGTATTTTAATATAAAATTCTTTTCATACCTCTGTTTATAAGGCATTGTGTACTGGACTATGTACAATATTCAAAGTGGACTACTAGTAATGTAATAGATAAAAATATTTTTGCACAAAGAATAATACTTATATGAAAAATGTTTACGTGGTTTTAGCTGTGTTTAGTACTTTCTATGCTTTTGCACAAGAAAAAGATAAGTCAGTAGAACTAGTTAAAGATATTAAAATAGAAGAAATAGTTATCTATAATCAAAGGTTGCAGTTACCTAGCTCATTAAAGAATAGAAATATTACATTTATTAATAAAGAGCAGATAAAGCAATTACCTGTATCATCCGTTAATGAATTACTGAGTTATGCTACAGGTGTAGATATCCGCCAGCGTGGACCATTTGGTACACAGACGGACTTTAGTATTGATGGTGGTAGTTTTGAACAAAATGTTCTATTGTTAAATGGACAAAAGATATCCGATCCTCAGACGGGACATAATAGCTTGAATATTCCTATACCTTTAGAAGCTATCGAGCGTATTGAGATTGTAAGAGGTCCTTCTGCACGTCTATATGGTGTGAACAGTTTAACGGGTGTAGTTAATATCGTGACGCGTAACCCTAAACAAGATGGATTGTTTGCTAATACTTATATAGGTTCTAGTTTTAAGAAGGATAAGGAAGGAGATCATGGTGAGTTATATAATAATAGAGGTGTACAGTTAGGTGGAACATTAGTACGCAAGAAAGATAACCATATGCTTTTTGGTAGTCATGATTCAGGTAATGGTACACGGTATAATACAGCTTATCACAATAATAAAATATTCTATCAAGGTAATTATATTCCTAATGAGAATAACGCTATTATGGTGCTAGCTGGACATACACGTAGCTCGTTTGGTGCAAATGGATTCTATGCTGCACCAGGAGATAAAGAATCTAAAGAAGTAGTGTCTACATCGATGTTGAATATTAGTTCACGTCATTATGTAAATGATCGCTTTACATTAATGCCAAGTGTAGCTTACCGATATAACTTTGATGATTATAGATATTTTAGAAATAATTTGAGCAAAGCTCGTAGTAGACATTATTCACATGCAATTACTGCTAATCTAAGAGGGGAGTATCTAACAGATTTCGCTAAAGTTTCTTTTGGTGGAGAGATGAGATACGAAGAGATAAATTCTACGAATATCGGAGATCACAGTAAGAGCAATTATGGACTCTATGCTGAAATGCAAAAAGAGTTCTTCAATAGACTTGATGTCAATGTAGGTGCTTATGTAAATTATAATACCAAATACGGATGGGAAGTTTTTCCTGGTATAGATGCTAGTTATACATTTAATGAGAATTGGAAGGCAGTATTTAATGCGGGTACAGCTAGTAGAATTCCGTCATTCACTGATTTGTATTTAGATCAACGTCCAGGGAATATTGGTAATCCTGACTTGCTACCTGAGAAAGCATATCAAATAGAGTTTGGGGGTAAATATGTAAATAAAGGATTCAGAGCAGAAGCATTTGCTTTTTACAGAGATATCAATGATTTTATTGATTGGATAAGAGTAGATACAACGGTACCATATCAACCCTATAATGCCTCAAAGAACAAAACAAAAGGTTTTAATACTGCCTTTAAGTATAAGATAGGGACTCAAAACACATATTGGGACTTAGGGGTGTCTTATACTTATTTATCGCCTAAAATAGAGAATAAGGAAGCAGATAAGATATCTAAATATGCCATAGAGAGCTTGAAACACCAGTTAGTAGGAACTGTAAATTATACTTATAATAATATTAGCGCCACTTTAGCGAATCGCTTTAATGAACGTATTAGTTATAAAAGCTACTGGCTTACCGATATAAGGGTAAATTATAATATGAAGAAATATAATGTGTACTTAGATGCACAGAATATATTTGATACAACATATATAGAGGCAGGAGCTGTGCCAATGCCTGGTAGATGGTTTATGTTAGGTATTAAATACAACGGACTATAACATTGGTTAGTTGGTCACCTTGATAGGAGTAAGTTAAAAAATTGTTGGGGCTTTTTACTTGACTTAGATTCTTATCAATTATTACTTGAATTTCAGATTATGTGATAGACATATAAAACGAAAGAGCTATGAAGTAGAATTGCTTTGTAGTATTTGACTAAAGCATATTTTGGGTAAAATAAAAAACGGTAGACCTTTGTACAGTCTACCGTTTTTTTTACCCCAGAATAAGTAATAAACATATAAATGAAAAGTAATTATACAAAATAACTCTGAATTAGATTAAAGCTTACTATAGTATGGTTTAGAACTAATAAAAGAGCTATGAAGAAGAATTGCTATAATGCTTATTTTGGGATTATATTTTTAGTTTGCTACTTTCGTACCTCTTTTATCAATCGTAAATGATTGAAATTTCACTTCTACTTGAGCTTGTCCATCTTCAAAATTACTAGCATAATCATACTGGAATGGAATAATAACCTTTCCTTTATGATCTATATAACCAAATAATTGATTTTTAGAAACTAGAGCTAATCCATCTGAAAAATCACCTACAAAATCATAAATAGCAGGGATTACTTTTTTTCCTTCTGTATTAAAGAATCCCCATTTTCCTCCCTCATAGAATGCTATTTTGTATTCACTACTAGTTTGGAGTTCTTCATAGGTAAAAGGAATAATAACTTCTCCCTTATCATTGATTGCTCCTTGAAAGTCATCAGCAGAAACAATAGAAACCCCTTCTATGAAAGATTCTATTTGATAAAATAAGGGTTCAATGTAAATCTCATTTTTACTGTTTTTAATTCCAAACAATTCTAGTTTCTTATCTTGATACCATCTCAAGTTATTTTGAAACTTAAAATCCGGGTCATTTTTTAAATCAATATATACTGTGTCAAGTTTTACAATTTCATCCAATTGTAAATTAAGAGAAGTAAAGTGACTTCTGAATGCCCAACTTGAAGTGCAACTCAGTCCTAGTAAGAGACTTATTGCTATTATTTGTTTCATTTTTTTAGTAGATTAACATACTATAATTGCGATGCAAATGTATTGGTTTTGCAATTAGTAATGTTATAATTTTTATATTTTTTTACGAATGGTTGTTGCACCTGCCTGTGCCTTTGGAAACACCGTAATATCAGCTACTTGCATATGCTCAGGTGAGTTGATGATATAGGCTATAGCACTTGCTATATCTTCTGCGACCAATGGAGTATATCCTTTATAAACATTTGAAGCTTTATCACTGTCCCCTTTAAAGCGAATTAAGGAGAAATCTGTTTCTACTGCACCTGGTGCGACATTAGTTACTTTTATACCCTCAGATAGCAAATCATATCTAAGACCTTTAGAGAAAGCCTCTACAGCAGCTTTTGACGCGCAGTATATAGTTCCGTTTTGATAAGCTTCTTTTCCTGCGATAGATGATAAGTTCACTATGTGTCCACTATCTTTACCCATCATAAGTGGTAGGATAGCTTTAGTCACATAGATTATCCCCATGACATTGATATTTATCATTGCTTCTAGATCATCCATATTAGCTTCTTGAAAAGTAGCTAATCCATGTGCGTTCCCTGCATTGTTTACTAGTACATCTATAGATTGCCATTGAGCTGGTAGATTCGCTATTGCATCGAATGTTCCTTTCTTGTCGCTTACATCAAATGTAAGTGTAGTTACTTCGGTTACTTTAGATAGTTCTGCTTCGATAGAGGCTAGGTTTGCTGTATTTCTACCACATAAGATTAGTCTGTGATTAGGAGCTAATGCCTGTGCGGTAGCTTTACCGATCCCTGAAGTAGCACCAGTGATTAAGGCTGTTTTCATATTGTTTTGTGTGTGTTGTTTATAATACTGTCTGTTTAAGACCTTGCATAATACAAAGCCAAAGATAGTTGAAAAAAGACTTTTCTTGTGCTCTTTCGACAGTTTTGATATTCACTGTTTTTACCTCGTCTTTTGTGCTTTTTCGAATAAATATATTTCCAACAGCAGACAGAAGTTTTTTCTTACTTTGTCCATCTTTTTTATAAATAGTTACTCGTAGATCTTCGTATTCCATACCGTATGTTCCTGTAGCAGAACGGTTGTTTCCTGAAAAATTAAACGTTACTAAACTAATGCTACCTTGAGTAGAAGCCTTGACATAGGGCTGTAAGAAAGGTTGCATTGAGTTTGCAGGAAAGTTAGTAATCTTACCTTGTATATTAAACTGATCACTTTTATTCAGGACATTAAATGTCCAGTCTACTCGTAAAGGAGCTGCATTCATAAATTTTGCATTTACAGCAATGGCAGTAGTAGGAACTTTAGTTTGTCCATAACCACTGTACACATTTTTTATCGTAGCATTAAAGTTGTGAAACATTATCTTACCAGGAGCAACAGCGTTCTTATCTGTCTCTTCATAGACTAGTTTAGAGTTTTTAATCGCTACATTATTTACCTGTAGACCAAATTTTATATCGCGTAGCTTTTTACTAAACATGGGTTTAGTACTCATATTAAAAGTAGGAGCTTTATCTCTAAAGATATTTGCATCTAGTTGATTGATGTTTACTAACTCTGTTTTAAACATTAATATACCCGCTTTATCAAAGTTCCATGAGTAATCTTTTAGTGTGATATCCTTTGCATTTAATGTAAAGATATCATCAGCATATCTAAACATGCTCACTGTTTTTTTTCGCGAATACTTTGGTTTCATCGCGAAGTTAGATAGCTTAAGTTCTTTGTTATCTATCAGAAGGTTACTAGCTGTGATGTCGTAATATTTATGTGTGTTGTACTTTATTGTCCCTGTTGAGAACTTGGTCTTGCCATAAGAAAAAGGAATCTTCTGTGATGACGTAACGTTAGTTATATCGATATCAAGTATTACAGTATTTACATCACTGATACTTAGGCTAGGTGTTTTCTTATCTCTTTCTTGCAACGCAAACGAACCTTTATTTATCTCTAATGAATCTAACGAGATATGATCCATTAGTAGTTTCTTTATTTGTTTAGGTTTTTTTTGTGTGTGGTTAGGTTTGAAAGTGATGATAGGAGAATCTATTAGTACCTTAGATACATTTAATTTTTTATCTACTTCATTAGTGACTTTGCTGATAAGGATATTCATTTTCTCTGTTTTCCAAGTATCTAATGCATCTAGTGAAAGTTTATTGATCTTAATCTCTCCGATGAGTAAGTCAAAAGGGACAAGCTTAGGGATGGTATCTTGTATCACTACAGATGTAGGAGTATTATTGTTTTTACCTTTCTTTTTGTTTTTAGTAGGTTGTTTTTTTGCTATTGCGATATCTTCTTTTAGTTTGTTATTCTTGATTTGTATAGCAGTAGAGTCTGTTTCTATAGAAGCTATATGTATAAAAAAATCCTTCTCATTCTTATATCCCCAGTCAGTGCCCTTTAATTTTAAATGGGGGATATCCACAGCTAGTAGGTTCTTCTCTAGTCCTGGCGTTGTAAGTGTTTTATTAAAAGGTTTGACAGATAGTTGACTTACTTCTAATTCGGTAGGAGAGATAGAGACTTTGCCTAACGTTAGTTTATGCCAATCGTTTAACTTATTATATATCGAGTCACAGCTCAATGAATACGTCTCATATCCAAAAGGTATTGCCTTTTCTTTAACCTCTTGATCGAAGTGTACTCCATTAATCGTAGCACTAAAGTTATACACTTCGTTTAAGCGTGTATGACTAGCTCTGTTTTTAATAAGTACGTGCGCGGCCTCTACTATGATAGAGGATATGTCCACATTATTAGTGATGTCTACTTTCGGTTGATTGTCTATAATGCTATCGCCTTGTATCACTGTGATGTTAGGTGATACAAACTTTATCTTATTAGCGCGAAGATTTTTTGTCTTTAGTAATTCTCTCATTGCTACTCCTTGTATGACTATTTCGTCTAGAGAGCCCTTGATATAAGTCGTGTTCTTGTGGGATAGTGTATCCTTAGGTGTTATCGTAATTCCTGAAATACTTAATCTTCTTAAGGCAGGAGAGTACTCTATATCTTCGTAAGTGAAATTATAAGGTGTAGTGTTCTTCTCAGCTATTAATTCTGGAAGTTGTGTGTATATAAAACGATTTAAACCATATTTGCCACCTTGATAAAGACCAAAAACGATCAATATAGTTAGCAATATTTTTTTTATTCGTTTGGGAATTTTAATCATAAAAAAAGATAAATTAATACCTAAATATACTAATTTATCTTATTTAAATGATGTATTAGTTGTTTTATTTTATAACTAACTGATGGTTTGTCAATAATCCTGCTAATCCCTGACTAGAGAATATTGCCTTCTTAAGTTTAGTAGAAGAAGGATCTATCTCATAATTATAACTTGTGTAGAAGTCTGCTTTCTCAGCATTAGCTTTAGTAAATACTGCTCTATGCAAGTTGCAATTGTCAAATAATGCCATTGTTAGGTCTGTTTCCATAAAGTCAACGCTAATCATACTACAGTTAGAGAATAACTGTTTTTTTAGCTTTAACCCATAGAACTGTGCAAACTCAAGGTTACAATCCGTAAATGTGAACTCAAATATCACTTGATCTATCATAGCAAAATTAACACGTGTAAAATTACACGCAGTGAAGTTGACATTTCGAAGACCAACATAGTTTACTTCTGCATCTTTAAAATTGCAATTGATAAAATCACAATCAATAAAGATGGTTGCTAAAAATGAACATGCACTCAAGTCACAATTTTCAAACTTACAGTTTTCAAATTCTCTAAAGGAAATGTCATTAAAACCAAATGTTGTATTGCTATATTTTTGGTCGTAGATAAATTCGGGTGTCATATAGTAGGGGATTAATGTTCTGATACAATCTTAAGTGTTGTAGTGTATCAGAGGTATAATGTATAAATATTATTCTATGATATGTGGGACAAATCTACTTTTATCTGTCGTGATTCTATTATCACTCTCTCTAAAGGTAATACCACACGATTCTTGTCCGATAATCCAGCTACCGATGATAGAATAGCCCGTAGTCTCTTTATGAAGATTAGCTAGTGCCTGACAGATATATCCTTCATCACCATAATCGCCAGGTGTAGCCTCTACGATAGCACCGTTCTGATACATTGTGACATTAGCTCCTTCTCTTGATAACAGTGGTTTTTTTACATAATCGCGCATACTATGAGGAGTGTCGAAATATGTCTCTAATAGTAAAGGGTGATTAGGGTATAGCTTCCATAGGATAGCCATAATCGCTTTGTTAGACAGAATCATCTTCCATGATGGTTCTATCCAGTTGGCTTGTGCTACATCATTTGGAATGTGAAGAGCAAAAGGTTCATAGATTAACCATTCCCAAGGATATAGTTTGAATATATCAGTGATCGTCTCCTCCTCTAAGTCAGTGAAAGACTCCCCATTCCAACCAATATCATCTATAAAGATCAGCTTGGTATGAATACCTGCCTGTATAGCTGTATCTCTTAGGTACTCTATATTAGTCAAATCCTCAAGAGTCTCACGCATACAACTAAAGTGTAGTGTATCCCCTTTAAGATATGGCTTAAGTGTGGCCCATGAGGCAATCAGTTGATCGTGTACAGAGTTAAATTGGTCTTTTCGCTCACTAAAATAATGTTGCATCCATTGCCACTGTACTACTCCTGTCTCGTATAAAGAAGTAGGAGTGTCAGCATTAAACTCTAATACCTTTAATTGTTGTTTGACTTCATCATAAACGAAATCAAATCGGCCATAAATACTTGGAACGTCGTTTTCCCAAGATTGATTGATATGTTCATGAAAGAATAATGGAATCTGAAACTGATCATATAGTTTATTTGTGATCACATGTCCTACAGCCTCTAGACACATCTGCCATAGTTCTGTAGTAGCATTATATACTTTATCTGCAAATGGCGCATCTATACTGTAATAATAATGTTCTATCCAGTAGGGTACATTATTCTCATCAGTATGAAAACCAAATCCATTATCTTCTAATCTCTTTTGCCAATTCGCATCAGCAGTTAGGTATTTTACTCTCATCGTTTATGAACTTGCGCTACTTGATTTAGCTGTTGATCCAAAACCACCTCTAGAAGACGTATGTTTCTTGACAGCATTAGATTTGGCTGTGTTGGTTCCTACGTTAGCTTGATGAGAAAGTCCTTGACTTGCATATCCCATACCACCACCCATCATAGGTCTAAAAGCCATATACCACAATAGAGCACTTCCCATACCACCACCGCTATGACTGCGCTGTTGGTTATATTGTTGTGTCACATCTGTATACGGAGCAGAGCTGTCTGCACGCATATAGACTTTCTGCTCTTGTTCTTTATTTTGTTCTTCTTGATCAGGAGTCTTAGAGCACGATGCTAATGCTGCAGTAATAAGTACTAGACTCACTGCTTTACTACTTTTTCTGTTCATAATATATTATTCTACAGTTACATAAATTGGCACTTTCACTAAAGAGGTAGTTGTATTATCTCCCCAAGCCTTTGCTTCTTTGGCAGTTTTTAGTGTGTCTGTCTTTTGTGTTATAAGTTGTCCGTTTGCCCAGATTTTCTGACTAGTGATGTGTAAGATGCTATCGCCAACGACTACAGACTTAAGAGTAACCTCTCGTGCTGATTGTTTATCGATAGTTTCTAAATCAGTTTTTTTAGACTCACCTCCACATGATACTAATGTGATTGCTGTAAGAATAGATAATATGTATTTCATAACAATTGTTTAATTCAACTTGGGATAAAGATAATGAAGTTTAAGTTAATCTCATTTATCCTGTACAGCATTGTCTTTCAAAAAGTGAATCAAGTGCATTGAAATTTTTATTCGTTTTCATAATACCTGTTAGTAAAGTGAATGAAGTGTTATTCTTAGGTTAGAGATGAATAGTAGAAGTATAATAAGTGGATTGTTGGACAAAAAGATGTTTTAGCCAGTTATTGTCCTACTATTGTCCAAGTATTGTCCTAGAATGTAGTACTAAGCCTTGAATACATTGAGCTGAAAGGGAGATGAGGCAAGCAGTTTAATTTGGTTGTAATTGGTATGTTGTTGATATTTAGGTGAATACATAAAATGTAAATAAAAAAAATAAATAAAAAAGTAATTTATAGATTAATTATAGAACTTCTATAGCGCATTAAGAGAAAAAAAATAGCTTAGTGAGTGTAGTAAATCCATTTTTGTACTTAATAAGGCGTTTGAAATAAAAAAAAGTTTAAAAAAATTAAGCGATAATAACTATAATGATGTAAAAAAATTCACCTCAGAATGACTTTAGAAATATTGATTAAAAGTAGTATGCTGTAGAAAAAAGTATAGAAAGGTGTTTTTCTTGATGGAGGTGATTAAGGAGATTAAATAGTGATATATATTATATCTCTAAGGCGGTTGTGATTTAGTTATATGTAAGGTAATTATGTTATTTTTGTTTATATAAATTTATATAATACATGGAAGATATTACTATTTTACAAATGCGGGATCTGACAGATGATGTAAAGGGAGCAGACTTTTATGCTAATACTATTCCACAACATTTAATCGCTAATCATAATCACATAGAGAGACCCCATAGACATGATTTTTATGTATGTATTATTTTTACGCAAGGGAATGGTACTCATGAGATTGATTTTCACAGTTATGAAGTGTGTCCTGGAGCTGTGTTTATGTTAGCTCCTGGTCAGACACATAGCTGGGTGCTATCAGATGACATCGATGGATATATATTTTTTCACACTCAGGATTTTTTTGATTTATTCTTTGTACGAGAGACTATCAGGGAGTACCCTGTGTTTCGCTCTACTTATTATCCTAATGGATTAACGGTAGATGGTTTGGATATGGATATGCTTAGAGATCTGTTTATGCGTATAGTAAATGAAGTATCACACAATAAATGGAAAAAAAACACAGTGCTTGTGAATTTAGCTTCGTTACTTTATATAGAGTTTAATCGATTATTATTAGCAGGAGATTCTTTCGTAGCTGTTTCCAATATGCAGTATAATAATCATCTTCAACATTTCGAAGATTTATTAGAAAAGAATTTTCATATAGAGAAATCAGCTGCTGTATATGCTGATAAAATGAATATGACACAGAAGCACCTTAATAGGGTATGTAAGACACTAGTGGATAAAACTACAACAGATATCATTATTGATAGGGTAATATTAGAATCGAAGAGAATGCTTATTTATACAGGTAAAAGTTTTAATGAGATAGCGAGTGTGTTAGGATATGATGATTATTCTTATTTTTCAAAAGTATTTAAAAAGAAAGTAGGGTATACTCCGAAAGAATTCTTAAAAAAATATAATTAGGTATTTACTCAGTATAATGGATAAAAAAAGCTCCTTAATGTAATATTAAGGAGCTTTTTTTTGCGCTTGCACGGGTGGAGGGATTCGAACCCCCATCAACGGTTTTGGAGACCGCTATTCTACCCTTGAACTACACCCGTTTCTCTGTTAAGTGGCGCAAATATAATAACTTTTATTCTAATAAACCTAGACTATTCCTCATCTTTTTTATAAAACATATTTAACCACATAATTCTCGACAAGCGATAATTAAATGTCCACATAATAAAAATAACAAATACAATTCCAATAAATGCATGTAACATAGTGATATTCAAATCGAATAAGTAATTTAGTATTAAACGAAGTACCATTACCGTTACCATTTCAGCTACAGTTAATGCATAACTCATGTACATTGCTCCAAAGTAGAAACCTGTTTCTCTATGGAAATTATAGCCACATGATCCGCATTCTTTTGTCATTTTAGGCATTCTAAAAGTAATTGGATTTCCTTTGTCATGGAAGATGTGTTCTTTACCACAGTTAGGACATTTTCCACTAATAACATTGCTGATATAAGACATAATATATTTTTTATGCAAAGTAAACTAAAAAAGATGAATGCTTGACGCTTAATATTCTTGTATTTTGGTGGTATTCGGACATTATTGTTTTTTTAGTACCATATTTGTTTTGAATAGCACAAAAAAAAAGAGAGATTAAAAATCTCCCTCTGGTGTAGTTTCTTCTGTCTCTGTAGGATATTCTTCTTTGATGTCTAAATATTCTAAAGGACTTGATTGTGCTTGATTGCTATATGCTTCATCATATTCTTTTGCAAGCATTGCGATTTCTTCTAATGTTAGTACTTTTTCGCCCTCTTCACCTTCTTCCATTGTTTGGTTATACTTAGCATATAAACGAGCTTTATCCGTTTCGTACTGTTTTTTAGCGACTCCTCTTCTAGCGTAATAGATTTTGCGATCTTTACTATACTTTCTGTATATTTCTTTACTATCTATAGAGTATTGTGAATCTAATTGTTTTAACTCTGTTTTAAAATCTGTTTCTACAGCATTTGATTCAGCTATTTCCTTTTTGATTTTATTCCAGCTCTCTAATTGATCTTCATCTAGTGTTCTGTCAATAAAAAGATTATATCCAGTAAAAAGGTTTCGCTCATGCATTCCTCTCTCTACGTCTTCCATTTTTGTTTTAGAGTTCAAACTTTGTAAATCACGTTTGATATATTCATTCTTAATAGAAAATGAAGCTAACTGCTTAGTTGTTAGTTTAAGTTCATCTTTACGAGTTAGAATTTCAGTTACATCTGTGAACTCTATTTTCTTTAGTTGTTCAACGTCTTTTTTAGATTTTCGTTGACCATAAGAAGTACTAATTGACATTAGTATTACAATTAAAAGTAATATCTTTTTCATTCCAATTTTTTTTTGATTCAAATAACAATTTGTTTTTTCACCTTGCAAATTTAATATAAATATTAATACTTTATTTTAAATTTTTGATACCTGTAGGGAACTTGTTTTCTTAAAAACAATATTAAAGTGATAATTTATAGGAAAGCTAGGCTTTCTTGTATAGTAAGTAACGTCTGTTCAATTAAAATATTGTGTACTTGTGTACTGCGTTTAATATTTGATTTATATTACTTGGTGTTTTTGTGTGTATTATTGTTTGTTATTTATATATTTGAATATGTTAATTTTTATAAATTAACTTTTTTGTGTTTTAAGTGACGTTAAAAATATTAAAAATGAGAGGTAGAGGGGATAGTTATAGTTTCTTGTTTCGTTTTTTGCATTGGAGTATTGCATTAGTAATGATAGGATTATTAGTAACAATATTATTGCGATTGACTTGGCTTAATAAAGCAGGGGTCAGTGATATTATTATTGATTATATCAATTCGCAGGGGGTTGATATGACTGCAGAACAAGCGGTAGTATTAGCAAAACGGATACGTAAACCAATGTGGGATTGGCATATCTATTTAGGGTATGCATTAATTGTGTTGATTTTTTTGCGTTTTGTTTTAGCTATATTAGGAAAGGTTCCTTTCTTAAATCCCTTTAAAATAGGCGCAACACTCAATACACGCCTTAAAGCGGTGATTTATTTATTGTTTTATATCTGTGTCGTTATTTCACTATTGACTGGTTTAATTATCGAGTTTGATCTTGATGTTTTACCTAAAGTTGATCTTAAGTTAATACACAAAGCTTCAATCTATTATTTTATCAGTTTCTTGGTAATTCACTTTGTTGGTGTGTGGTTAGCAGAATTAAGTGCAGATAACGGAATTATCTCTAGGATGATTAACGGAAAGAGTAAGTTTGATTTGTAGTTTGATAGTAGATTAAATGATATATAGTATAATAAATTAGCATTTGTAGAAGACAATACGGATGCTTTTTTTATTTAAGATAGTCTTGCCTTAAAATAATATATGATTACTTTATATGTTGTTAAGTTTAAAATGTTAAATTAGTTTAAATAATAAATTAATTATGAAAAAAATATTAATTATGTGGTCTATTTTGTGTTCTTCTGTGATTATGGCACAGGTTGCAGGAAATAGCATTTATGGGCAAGGGGCACCTATGAGTAATGCAGGAGATTCTAATTTTAGACTCAATACCCCTAATGCTTTAAAAGTTCTGACAGTAAGAGGTTTGGGCAATGTGAATGCAGATAGCTACGTCGCTATATTTTCTATTAACCAAGTCGGGAAAACAGCGGATGAAGCGACTAAACTTATGGATGAGCGCATCTCGCAGATACAGCAATCCGTGAAGACATTAGGCAATGTAGAGACCTTCATAGATATGATTTCGATGGTGCCTACCTTTGATTATGAGGTAGAAAAAAAAATATTTAGTAAGCGTACTTATAATGAAGTGCCTGTCGGATTCGAGTTGTGTAAGAATATTCATATTAAATACCACGATGCAGCTCAGTTAGATAAAATGGTTAGCTTATTTGCTTCCTTTGAGGTCTATGATTTAGTGAAAGTAGATTATATCTCTAGTAAATTAGAAGAGGTAAGAAAACAAATGAGATTGAAAGGAGAGGTATTGATGAAAGAACGTGTTAATCTAGTTAATACCTTAGAAGAACAGCCTACATCTGCTTATAATAAGTATCTTGAAGATGGTTTTAATGTAGTGTACCCTGTGCAGCGTTATAGTTTATATAATGCATATAGTAGTTCTTCTATAGCAGGAAAACGCTCAGGAAATGTGAATAATCAAGATAAGAAACTAACTACTTATTATTCTATCTTAGAGAATAAGAATTATGATTTCGTGATTAATCCTGAGGTTATGGAACCTGTCATCCAAGTAGAGTATGAAATGAAGTTGACTATCGATGAGATTAAAGCTAAAGGTGTGCCAGCTGAAAAAGAAAAGAAGGAAATATATGTACTTACTCCAAATGGTTCTCTACAGAAGATGAACTTCTAGTGGATACTGTAATTCTAAAATCAAAATAATAAAAGCCGTAGTTCGATTCAATATGAACTGCGGCTTTACTATTTTGAATAAAAGGATTATAGTACAGAGAGAATTGTTTAAATTGCTTGTTTATTAACATAGTATGAGAAGATTTATAGTTTTTTTGATATTCGTTCTTTCTGTAGGAAGTGTGCTGGGGCAGTCTATTATTAAACAACCGATGGTGATAGATGTTAATGAGAAAGGACTAGGAGAGTTTAAAGTAATGAATTCTAGTGATGTATGGCACTTTAAGCGCAGGCAAGGAGATAAGATTGATGTCTATGAGTTTACCTTAGTGAAAGGAGGGCTTATGCCACCTGCTATGCAAAGGATACAAACACTTACAGTGAAAGAGTTTGATGAGTTTATACTTAAGGATTATAATGATAACTTCAGAAATCCTAAATTGTTAAATATTGGTAGAATGCATGCTGATAATATGGTGTTTAAGAAGCTTTATTTAAAGGTAGTATCTAGTGGTAAAGCTAAGTATTATGAGGTGACTTTTAGTCATTCGACTGCGATAGTGTGTTATGGGTAGGAAGATAAATAGTAAGAAGAAAGTTAATGAAGATATCATTTGATTTAGATGATACGATTATTTCTAAGAGTAGATTTGCATTAGAGAAAGAACCTTTATTGGGAAAGTTAATTGGAGCAGAAAGAATACGTTTAGGAACAATAGTTTTATTCAAACAATTAAAGGCTAAGGGATATAAGGTTGGGATATACACTACTTCGTTTAGAAGTAAAGCGAAAATTAGAAGGATGTTTTGGTTATATGGTATTTCTGTAGATTATATTATTAATCAACATGAGCATGATAAAGTTTTAAGAGAAAAGAGAAAAAATATATCTAAGTATCCACCTGCATTTGGCATAGATGTTCATATAGATGATTTGGTAGGAGTGGAGCTTGAAGGAAAAAGACACAACTTTACAACTATCATAGTCTCAACAGATGATGATAAGTGGGTAGATAAGATTTTAGAGAGAATCAATATGTTATAAAAACAAAAAAGCACCTATTATGTAATAGATGCTTTTTTTGTGGTCCCACCTGAACTTGTTTTGTTTTTTAATTCGTTTTTATATAGTTTTACCTATTGATAATCAGTTTAATATGATTTGTTTTAATTCGTTTGAACTGATTTTAATTCATTTTAATCATATTTTAAACCCCTAATTTGCCCCTTCGTAAAAAATGGAGATTTAGAGTATGTTTTTAGGATTTTGATCGATGAAAATTAAAAATAGGAAAATCTCCTGTTTTTTTATGTAAAAACGTTGCCCCCTTGGCAAGCCCCCCTAAAAAACAACAACAATGAAGTACTATTTTGAGCTGAGAAAAGATAAGATAGATAAAGATGGAATGGTTCCTATTCGCTTAGTTGTTACTGCTCCAAAAGTTAGGATAAGAAAGAACATAAGTGTCAAGACAAAACTCGATGATTGGGATGCTGAGATTAACCAAATCCGAAATGTAAAGAGAGATGATAATGAGTTGTATTTGGATTACAAAGAGTATAATGCTATACTGACTAATACAATCAATAAAGTAGAGCATATCTTCGATTTTTTTAGATTTAATTCTATTCCATTTACTGAGAAAATGTTTGAGGAAAAATATAAGTTAGAGACAGTTAGTGTATCTATCCGTTTTTTTGATGCTTTTAGTGAGTATATTAGAGTTTCTACTATTTCTAAGGCTAAGTCAACTATAACTAAATATAATTCCGTAAAAGCGTTCTTTATGGATTTCGCTACTTCATCAAAGTATATTATGCGGTTTGACACAATAGATTTTCGTTTTGAGGAAGCTTTTATGGAATATTGCTTTGTTGAGCGTAAAACATTGAACAATTATTACGGAAAGTTAGTAGCTACATTAAAAGCATTTATGCAGTGGGCATTTAACAGAGGTTATCATAATAGTTTGGACTTTAAAAAGATTAAAAGAGTTGATAATGAAATAGAAGTCGTGTTTTTGACTATGGATGAGCTGATGAAGCTTTATAATCATAATTTTGAAAATAGGTCTATGGAGAGAGCTCGTGATATGTTTTGTTTTTTATGTTTTACAGGACAGAGACATAGTGATATCTACTCCCTTAGAGATTGTAATATAGTTGAGGACTATTTGAACTATACAGTTGTTAAGACTAAGACTGTGCATCACCAGGTTTATTTAATCTCGTATGCAAAAGAGATACTGGAAAAGTATAGAGATACTCCTTATAGCCCTGTACCAAGAATTACTTCTCAGAAATTGAATGAGAGACTTAAGGAATGTTGTGAAGAAGTTGGAATTACTGATAAGTTAGATTAACTCGCTACATAGGCGCCAATAGAATAGATACAGAAGTCAGAAAGTGTGATGTAATTACTTCACATGTTGGGAGAAAGACTTTTATAACAAATAGTATCATTTTAGGGATTTCGGAGAGGGTAATTAAAAGTACGACCAATCATAAAGATGAGAGGAGCTTTAGAAGATACGTCCACGTTGGTGAGTCATTTAAACAAAAAGAGTTGAATAAATGGGAAAGTTTATAGATGTGATTAAGAGGTTCTTTTTTGCTAGTGAAAAAGAAAATAAACAACAACTTATTTTAAAATCATATACTACTCAAGTAATAGAGTATTTAGAAGGTAATGCTGATATTGATAATAATCAGTTATGCCATAGCATTAGTGAGCATTTTGATTATTATTCTATATGTGAGTTAGCGATTAGGTTGCAAGAAAATAATCATTTAGAAAATACTTATTCTTTCCTAAGAGAGTATAAGTTTAGTAAGGTTTTTATTAATTCGAAGAGAGATTTTGAAGATGTAAAACAAAGTTGTTCTAAAACTGAGTACTTGGCTTTTTTAATAGGTGTAAAAAAGAAGTTGTTGAGTATATCGGATTTTATAAATGTGAAAGAGAGTATTTATGATGTTGATACTGAAATTATTCAAACAGTAGCAGTGCTTGAGCAACATTTAAAAGAGCCTATTACGATAAGGGATGCTTTTGGGTATTTCTTTATTTATGAGAAGAAAATAGCTCATAATCTGTTTGTTAATTTTCTATCCATCTGTATTAAAAAGAATGGAGGACATCCTAATATAGTTATGTTCTTACATACTACAGTTGATGATCTAATGAATAAGTTAGACATGTATTTTATACCTGTTGTCAATCATTTAAATTTTAGTAGTGACAGCATTTATAGATTTAATCCTATGGTAAATATAGGGCTAGATGAGATACGTGAGATTAGTAAATCGAAAGAGTATTTCTTGCAGTCAATCCCTTTAGAAAAAATAGATGAAGATGAATTGATAAATGTAAATACAGATTGCAAGGATATAGAGTATATAAAGTTTATGTTGTATCAGTTTTTTAAATTCATTTGTCAAGATGAATTTTATTTTGAAGATAAAAATGTATTTGATTTCTTTTGGTCTAATTGTACGGAGGGACCTTCTAGATTTAGTAAACTTGAATTAAACTATGCACATTCCGTTTTAAATAGATTAGTAGCACAAGATCGACAGTGTTTAAATTATATAATTGCGATATTTCTATATTTTAAAAATGGAGATCTAATTACCAAGTTACCTACTAAACTACCAAGATTATTGTCGCTGTATTTTGGAGCGAACTCTTTAAAAGAAAGAACGATATACGATATGTTGACTAGAGAAACCTTAAGTAATAAAAGTTTTAATAAGGACAATAGTTATATAAATGATTGGGCAAGTATTAAACAAAAAGAGTATAGTAAGTTGTTGATTAATAATAGTGTGTATTAATGTGTTCTGTTTTTTTTTGAGTATAATTTAATCTTTGCTGTGTTCAAATGTTTTAAAATCGATTCAAATGAGTACAAATGTTTTAAATGAAAAAAGCGAGGGTATGTCTAATCAATCTCAAGAGGTATTAGTAAATACCTTTTTTCCAACAGGAGACGATCGAATGTCTCAACAAGAAGTAGCTAGTATGTTTGATAGAACTGTTCAAACTATTATCAATTGGAAGAATAAAGGAAAGATTCCTTACTATGAAATTGATGGTAGACCTATCTTCTCAAGAAAGCAATTGATTCAAGTTGCTTTAAAAAATCAACATCTCTTAAATCCATAAAAAAAGCGTTTGCTTCCTTCAAAAACCAAACGCTTAGAATTTTATTCTTTAATTAAATCCTTATAGTGCAAATATAAGGATTATAATCTATTATTTATTATGAACTTAGATTCTGCCGAATTTATTCGTGTGGGTACGGCGTACTATGCCATTATAGAACGACCTACACTAAACAAAACAACTGAAAAGATAATGCTTCCTTGGAATAAGGAGACTATTGTAAATGATTTTGGAAAAGACTTTATTTCCAATATTAAGAAATATTACGGCTTCTGTTGTATTCCACAACATATCAATTACAGCAGAGAGATAGCAGACTTCTACAACATCTACCACCCTATAGACTACGATGTACAACGGTCTATTGACGACTTGGCTTTCTTAGAAAGTAAACTAAAATACACGCTAGACTTTATACGTCATATTTTTGGAGATCAATACCACTTAGGTCTTGACTATTTTAAAATTCTACTTGAATACCCTACTCAAGTTCTACCAGTACTTGTGCTAGTCTCTAAGGCTAGAGAGACAGGTAAGTCGACTATGCTTAAGTATCTTAGAAAGATATTTTCATTTAATGCTACCTATATCAATGCAGAATCTTTTGTAAACAACTTTAATTCAGATTTAGATGGTAAATTATTAGTTCTTATAGATGAAGTGGTTACTGATAATCAACAAATAACAGAACGTATAAAGTTCTTAAGTACTGCCGATAGAAATAAAATTGAGAGGAAAGGTAGAGATAAAGAGGAAGTAGAATCTTTTTACAAGTTTGTAATGACTAGTAACTTTGAAGATTCGTTTATGAAAATTGACAAGGAAGAGATACGTTTTTGGGTTCGTAAGATTCCACAAATAGAAAAGAACCCTGAATTTATAGACTTACTTTTTAAGGAGATTCCTGATTTTTTAAATTATCTATTCACTATTCCCTATTCTACAACTAAGAAAACACGTATGTGGTTTACTCCAGAGCAAATACGTACAGAAGCATTGGTGAAACTAATGAATTCCGATAAGAATAAACAACAACAAGAAGTATTACAGCTAATAAGAGAGCTTGCAGATAGATTTGATGAAAAAGAAATCTTTCTTGCACCAGTGGAGGTCTCTGCGATTATTAAGAAGATAAATAAGAGAAGTAATATAGAACCTAATGATATAAGAAAGATTTTTAAAAATTGGGGATTTACAGCATCAGAGAATTCATATAAATATTTGGGATATGATTATCATTCTTATGGAGAATTTACAAGATTAGATAGAACAGGAAGATTTTATAGTATTGAACTGAGCAAAATTGCTAGATATTTTGATGAGAGTGATGAGGGATAGTGTAATCTTTTGTTATATAGTTACTTATGTCTCATCAAAAGTCTCATCAAACTCTCATCAAATTTAGTTTGATGAGGGTTTTAATACTAGTTTGATGAATGATGACAGTTTGATGACAGCGTATTTAATTAATTATTAGTAGCTTATAAGGTTCTGTCATCATTCATCAAAAAATCAGTAAAATTTAAGGAGTGTAGAGTTATGACATGTATTGAAGCAAAAAAGATAAGTTTAGAGTCTATTTTGGATAAAGTAGGAGCTAAAAAAGTCAAACAGATTAATCGTGAAATTTGGTACATAAGTCCATTTAGAGATGAGACGACAGCTTCATTTAAAATCGATATTATAAAGAACCTTTGGTATGATCACGGAGAAGGAAAAGGAGGTAACGTTTTAGATTTTGTTATGCGGTATTATACTTGTGATATAAAGGAAGCCCTAGTTATTTTAGAAAATGAGTCTCTTTCTTTTCACCAGCCCATTTACAAAAGTAGTGCTAGTGAAAAAGAAGATACCTACAAGATTACAAGTATAAGTTCAGTTGAGAATAAGTTATTGACCAAATATGCAGAAGAGAGAGGCTTAAACCTTACCCTACTACATAGATATTGTAAAGAAATACATTACGAGAGAGATAATAAAATATACTTTGGGATAGGGTTTAAAAACGTGTTAAAAGGTTATGAAATTAGAAACAAATATTTCAAAGGATGTTTAGGTAACAAGGGAATTACTACGATAGAAAACGATTGTAATCAAGTTATTTTATTTGAAGGTTGGATAGACTTTTTGAGCCTTCTTATATTATATCCTATGACTGAATATAGATTTGATTTTATAATTTTAAATAGCACTTCTCAGAAGGAATCAGTGTTAGAACTAATAGTGAAATATAATAAGATTTGTTTGTGTTTTGATAATGATTTGACAGGGAATGAGACAACTATTTATTTCCAAAAAAAGTACGAGAATCTGACAAAGGACATTCGTTATTTGTTCAAAGGGTATAAAGATCTGAACGAATATTTAATGATGAAGTCTAATGAATTATAGCTTTCTATTCAGATTTTCTTCTCGGCTTAGTAATAGCAAGAGGGTACTGCGCTTTAGCGCAGTACGAAATGTAAACTCCTGTATATTAATTATTTATAATTTATTTAAAAAAGGCACAAACAATGTTTTTGTATGCGTAGATATATAACTATTTATATTATAGTTATTTATGTGGTTAGTAAGCATACATTTTTTTAGAAACAAAGAATACAAAAAGGGCAATATATCTAGTAATCAACTCATTTTAAAACAAATATGTGTATGCAAGATTTTAAAGACACTTCAATAAGAATTAAAGGTTCAACAAAGAATAAACTAGACAAGATTTGTAAAGAATATCAATACAAAAAGATTAATGATTGTGTTGTAGATATGATTGATTTTTTCATTCAGAATGGCTTGAGTCCACAATCAAATATCAACTTAAATTTACAAGCAAGTTTAGATAAAATCAATAAAGATTTTATCAAAAGAGACGATAGTTTTCGCAAGTGGTTTGGAGATTTATATTTTAAAAAAATCAACAAATTAATGACTCAGAATGATTACAATTTAAGAGAGGTTACTATCATTTCTGAGATTTTAAAGGGAGATCTTTTAAAACAGATTCGTGAAGAAGTTGCTTTAGAAAAAGCTGAAGAAGATAAACTATTAAAAGAAAATTCATTCAAAGACAAGGGCTCTTATTTTAAGCTTTTAGATAGTAAAAATGATATTATTAAGAGAGAGGAAGAAACTAATATGCTACTTACCCAAAAGCTAAAAAAACTTTTAGAGAAAGTAGAGAAAAAATCAAACTTCAGTAGTTCATACATTATTAAATTGAATAAAGAAGAGCTAGAATATTTACAAAGACTTGTATTTTAAATCGTGTTTAGAGGACATACAGAAAAATAGTTATAGATCAGTATAGAATCCTTTTAAAGCATTTATCACTAAATCTTTCATTGGTATTCTTTCTTTAGCGGATTTTACCTTTAGATTCTCTCGTAGAGATTTTGGCATATAGCAATTGAACAATACTTCTGGTTCATTTCCTATATACTCTTTCTTTAGTGGTTCAAGTTGACCAATTTTATCAAATAGATTTGCCATAGCCTTATAGGTTAAAAAAAAGCGTGGAACTAAGATCATGTCCTTATCAGAGGTTTGCGACAACCCAACAGCCAGACAGACTCAGCCCACGCCAATATAAGGCACGGGCGTAAGTCTATCGCTATTTTGGCTGTCATCTGAAGGTCGCAATTTCTGATAAACCAATAACGATAGATTACGCTTGTTCGTAATGTTTTCTAATGCAAATGTAGTCAATTTCTGAATGAATATAAATGCCTTAATCTGTCATTATTATGATGTTGTTTTAATTCCTTTTAACTTGTTTAAATTATATGTATTTTTATTTAAAATTAAGACGTAAAAATGGAATATATATATCACTATACATCGATACAATCTCTAGCACTAATTTTAGAGACTGGTAAGATTCGTTTTTCTAGAATAGATTTACTTGATGATATGCACGAAGTAAGAGGAATGCCTGAGTATGTTTTAAACTATTTATTTGTTTCTTGTTGGACAGAATCTTCTATAGAGAATATAGCATTATGGAATATGTATACTAATATGAAGGGGATAAGGATTCAATTACCTAAAAATTTTTTTGAAGAGTATACTTATGAAAATGGAAATTTTAAGGGAATGGAGATTAAAGATTTTACTTATAAAATGCCAGTACCTATTGAAGAACTTAGAACAGATAATTATTGGATATGTAATCCTTTCTGGTTAGAAGATGGTTTTTTTGTAGAGATTAATTATACAGAGAATTATAAAGAAGAAAAAGAAAAATCTATTGAAAGATCTGATAAAGGGATTGCAATAAAGCACGTTAAGAATTTAGTTTCTTTTAAAGATACAATATGGGAGTTTCAGAAGGAAGCGAGATTTTATTTGTTCGCGATTCCGTTTCCTCCCTTGCAAGAATGCAAGAATGATTATAATTTACAGATGGAGTATTTTTCGAGTGGATTCGGGAAATATTTGAATAAAAATAAATTCATAGATATTAGTATAAAAAGAGAAGTCTTAGATTCTATAGTTGTAAGAGGTCATCCTAACTGTGTTTTTGCTGATGAATTAATTATACAATCTCTTTTAGAAAAGTATACAAATAAGGGAGTGTTTGAAAGAAGTGAATTAGAAGGTGTTATTAGAGAAAAGTAATAAAAAATAATAAAAATGATTAAATCAATTAACAAACAAACAGGAGAGAGTCGCCATATGGTGTATTCTGAATCAATTTTAATGCTAAATGATAAGGATGATCTTATATTTCACGTTGATAAGGAAGGTTTTGTATTTAGTTTTCAATTTAGCTTTGTAGATGAGGGAGATGAATTTGGAACTATGTTTGAGCTAAATCAAGAAAATAATTTTATTCACTATACTTTGCAGAAGTGGTATTCGAATACATATGTTGAAATATCTATACCAATGAAGATAGAAACGAAGGAAGGAAAAAATTTTTATATTAAGTTTCGTAGTGAAGCACAAAAAGAAAGTGGTTTTAGAAAATTCATGCTAACAATATGGGAATAGAAGATTATGGCTCAAGTTCTGAAGGGGGAAGCATTCCTGTTGGTAACAATAATAGAGTAGTGTCTACAGGTGGAACTGTTAGTGCGTCTACTGGGCAAAGTAAAGTTGATGAGTTTTCTGGAAGCCATACTAATTCTTTAATTGTAGGAGGGTTATTGTTACTATTAATTTTGATATTTGGTGCATATATTTTATTTAAAGAAAATTATGATAATACTGTAATTGCAGCTTTATCAGCAGCTATAAGTCTATTAATCGGCTATTTTGCAGGAAGTAGTAATAAAAAATGATTATTTGATATGAGAAATTAGCTTTTAAATTGTCCCCTAACCAACCCCCTAAAAAAAATAAACCCCTCATTACCAAGGTAATGAGGGGTTCTTTTGTGGTCCCACCTGGGCTCGAACCAGGGACTTGCTGATTATGAGCCGGAGAAATGAATGTTGTATTTAATTGCATTTTATTTCAGATCGACTGATTTTTAGCTAGTTGCAAAATTTTTAAAATATTTTTGTTTCATCTATTTGCACAATAAGTACCGATTTGTTGTACGTATGTTGTACTTTAAAATTATTTATGATGAAAACGAGTTTAAAAATTGTATTAAAAAAGACAAAATTAAGTGATGGAACTTACCCAATTAATCTTAGAGTTACTATTAATAGGAGGTCTAAATTCTATAAAACACCTTACAGTACTGCACCTAAATTTTGGAATGCAAAAGTGGGGGAGTTTACTTCTAAGTTTCCAAATTTTTTACAGGCCAATAGAATATTAAGTACGCTAAAACAAGATGCGTCAAAAGTATTGGACTTGATGATTGAACAAGAAAAAGAATTTACACTTGAAGTATTTGATTCTCTACTTCGACCAGAGAAGGTTGAGATTGTAAAATTTGTTGCTTTTTTTCAAAATAGGATTGAGCAATTCAAAGAAGCAGGTCAAGTTAGTTCAGCAAGTTCATATAATGATTCGTTAAAGGCTTTAAAACGTTTTAAGCCTGGGGTGATCAAATATGAGTTTACACAAATTGATTATTCTTTTTTAGTAGCCTTTGAAGCAGACTTAAGATCAAGAGGCTGTACAAATGGAGGAATAGGTATATATATGCGTAATATACGTGCTATTTATAATTCTGCTATTAAATCAAAAATAGCATCTTTGGAGAATTATCCATTTAGAGATTATGTGATTTCTAAGTTGAAATCAACCAAGATAAAAAAAGCACTTACAAAAGAAGAGTTACAGCTGCTACTTGATTATGACTTTTCAGAAAATACTGAAGGAGCTAAGGTGTTGTATACTTATTTATTTAGTTTCTTTTGTCGAGGAATGAACTTTACTGATATCGCTGAATTAAAATGGGATGATATAAACTCTAATCGTTTTAGTTATATCCGAAATAAAACAGGCGTGGCTATTAATGTAAAGATACCAGAGAATAAAGACTTGGATACTATCTTAAACTATTTCAGAATCTATAGGCCATTTGATACAGATTACATCTTTTCAATCCTGGATAAAGATTTAAGCTTATATACTAAAGAAGAACTAAGAGCACGAAAAAGTAGTGTTAGGGATTATTATAATAAGCAATTAAATATCATTGCAAAGGAATGCGGGATTAAAACAAAGATTACCTTTTATACAGCTCGTCATACTTTCGCTACTCTATCATTAAAAAAAGGGGTGAACTTATATATGCTTAAACAGGCCTTTGGGCACCAATCTATTAAAACTACTGAAGCTTATGTAGAGGATTTTAATAGAGAAGAGCTTGATCAGGCATTTGAGAATTTGTTTTAACTATGTTTGTGGGAACTGATAAAACGTGTTTTGTAAAGAGGGAAGCTTATTTGATTTTTAATAGAGATTTATCTGTTTCTATTTTACATTATAATTTAGTAAAAATACTTTGATTACAATAATGTGTGTTTTTATGTAATCAAGAGGCTTTGTTTTGTTTTTTATTTGTATTTTTGTAATCAAAATAAAAGTGTATGAATTATAATTTAGAGAAAGCGGTAGATTATCATTATGGTGTTTTTCCTCCAAAGAGTATTAATTATGCTCTTTTTATTCAAGAATTAGTGAGGGCTACTGATGCATTGGCACGTTTTGATCAAATGTTAAAAAACCTACATAACACTGAAATTTTATTAGCTCCTTTAAGAAATCAGGAAGCGGTACTATCTTCTAGAATTGAAGGTACAATTAGCACAATGGATGAGATACTTCAATATGAGGCTGATCATGAAGGTGAAGATATCACTACTGCTAAAGCCGATGTAATAGAAACTATCTTATATCAGCGTGCTTTGAAAAATGCTCAAAGTGCACTTGAAAGTGGCTATGATTTTTCATTAAGCTTTCTTAAGCAAATGCATCAACAGTTATTATATTTAGGTAGAGGAGCAAATAAATCTCCTGGTGAATTTAAGAAAGAACAAAATTATTTGGCGGATAGGTTAAAAAGAGAAATTCAGTTTATTCCTATTAGGCCAGAAAATCTAGTTGATGGATTAGAGCAGCTTTTTAAGTTTTTAGAAAATAGTGATTTTCCTCCGTTAATTAAAACTGCTATTATGCATTTGGAGTTTGAAGCATTGCATCCTTTTAAAGATGGAAATGGAAGAATTGGAAGAATGTTAATTACGCTGAACTTATGGAGAGAAAAAATTCTTTCAGAACCTCATTTTTATATTAGTGGATATTTTGAAGAAAATAAAGATGAATATATAGAACAAATGCGTAATGTTTCCAAAACAAAGGATTGGAATGAATGGATTCTTTTTTTCTTAAAAGCAGTAGAAAATCAAGCGATTAAAAATTTAGAAATAGCTGAGAGTATAAAGAGTTTGTACGAAACTACAAAAACTGAATTCTCTGAGTTACTATCTTCAAAATGGAATATAGAGATACTTGATTTTATATTTACTTATCCAGTATTTAGAAATAATAAATTTGTTAGTACCACAAAGATCCCGAATGCAACAGCAGTACTAATGATTAAAAAATTAGTTGATAATGGCTATTTAGTTTTAAGAGAAGAATCATCAGGGCGTAGAGCTGCGATGTATTCTTTTGAACCTTTAATGAAATTAGTTAGGGTATAAAAATTGTAATCAATATTTTTTGCTTACATAAAAGTGTTGTTTTTTGTAATCAAACTAGTTAGTCTTCAAAAATTGTAATCAATATTTTTTGCTTACATAAAAGTGTTGTTTTTTGTAATCAAACTAGTTAGTCTTCAAAAATTGTAATCAATATTTTTTGCTTACATAAAAGTGTTGTTTTTTGTAATCAAACTAGTTAGTCTTCAAAAATTGTAATCAATATTTTTTGCTTACATAAAAGTGTTGTTTTTTGTAATCAAACTAGTTAGTCTTCAAAAATTGTAATCAATATTTTTTGCTTACATAAAAGTGTTGTTTTTTGTAATCAAACTAGTTAGTCTTCAAAAATTGTAATCAATATTTTTTGCTTACATAAAAGTGTTGTTTTTTGTAATCAAACTAGTTAGTCTTCAAAAATTGTAATCAATATTTTTTGCTTACATAAAAGTGTTGTTTTTTGTAATCAAACTAGTTAGTCTTCAAAAATTGTAATCAATATTTTTTGCTTACATAAAAGTGTTGTTTTTTGTAATCAAACTAGTTAGTCTTCAAAAATTGTAATCAATATTTTTTGCTTACATAAAAGTGCTATTTTTTGTAATCAAACTGATTTGTATGAAAGTAGTGAACTTTTGGCGTTTTTTTAAATTGTGTAATTAAATGGCCTAAAAAAGAAATATATATACTGTTTGCTCTTTTAGCTTTTTTTTGTAATACACTAAGGTTATATACCTTTTTATATTTGCTTTATCTTGCAGGTATCTTGTTCGGTTTGAGGTACAGTTTTTATTTAAGGTAACATAATTATTGTTAGGTTCTCGTATTGATAAGTATAGTTTTAAGGAATTCTAGAAATGCCCGATTCTAACTAAGAATTGAAATTGCTTAAAATCAGTTGTTTTTTTATTTGATGGTTATTTGATACAAACCTAGTTTTAAAAGTTAAACTACTTAAAATTAGCTTTTTTCTTATTTGATGTTTATTTGATAAAGGGTATTTTTAGCTTCTAAGTAAATTCATTTGAGTCAAATACAAAAGTGAAAAACTAGAGTAATTAAGAATATATAAAAAAACAAAGACACCTATAAGGTGCCTTCGTCTGCAAAGGAGTAGTAACTCTCTTCGGTTATAATTAAGTGATCTAAAAGAGTAATATCAAGTATCTTGCTTGCTTCTTTTATCTTTCTTGTAATTTGTCTATCAGGATCACTTGGAGTTAACTTTCCAGATGGATGATTGTGAATAATTATAAAAGCTGTAGCATTAGCCTTTAGTAAAGCTGAGAAAATAATTCTTAAATCTACTATTGTTGCGGTTATTCCTCCTGAGGAAGCTTCTAATACTCCAAGTACTTTATTGTTGTTAGAAAGCATAAGAACTTTAAACTGTTCTAACAATTCAATCTTATTACCATCCCAAGCCTTTAATGCTATTTGATATGCATTGTAAGAAGATGTAATTTGAGGTCTCTGTGAAGCCTTTACTTTTGATTTGTAAATTAATTCTACTTCTGAAGCGATAAGCCATTGTTTGTCTAAAACTGTAGTTTCCATAATATTAAATTTTTAAATTAATTATGGAGCAACAGTTGGTAATGGCTTAGCAAGCGCAAGAAACGGGCGCAATAAAGCGAAGACTTTAGTCAAGCATTTATGGGGGTTTTCTTGCTAGCGAACCGCGAGGCATTGCCTAACTTTGTGTAATTGTTAATAAAAAATAAAACTAAAACTAAAAATCAATGTACTATAAAGACTTTTTTGTGTTATTTTCAGAAGTGATTTTCCACTTTTTATAGACCTCAAAGTTCTTTGGATTCTCTTTAAAGAATTGATTCAGATACATTAATTCAAGATTCGATTTCTTATTATTTTCTATTAACTGATTATAATCAGAGTAATGAATTGATTTTTTAATCGCAACGTAAATTGATAAACCACTTGTGAGTAAAAGAAAAATATTAAGGGCTATGATGTAGAACATCTTTTTATGACTAATAGCCCTATATACTTTTAAAAGGTCTTCTTTAGTATCATAAAGTGTGGACTGAAATGCAGTGAAATCATCTTGTAATCTTTGTCTATTATTTGACTCAATTTTGTGTAATTCAGACACATTTACTTTTACTTCAATATTATTTATCCTGTTTGAAAGCTGAGTTTGCAGAGTAATATTTTGCTTGAGTTTTTCTTGCAAGTGAACTACCTGCTGAAATAGTAACTCAGTGAGTTCTGTGAGTGTAGGTTGTCTCTTTGCCATAGTTAAAGATTTAATGTTTGTTTTCGTTTTTTCTTTTTAGTTATATCAGGCATATAATCCTCATAGTAATTTCCATAAGCGTTTAAAAAACTAAATAGACTTACTGTATTTGTATTCCAATTTTCAAAACAGATTTGTTTGTCTTGGTCTTTATATAATACAGTATGAAATAAATCATTATTTGGTTTTGGTATGTTATTTTCAAAGAGTTCATTCAGTTTTAAATTCCGATCAACCTCACTTGCTTTTAGGTTTGTGTTGGTTGGTAAATGAATAAATCTATATCCTTGAATATTACCTTGTTTGTTTACAGTTGGTTTTACTTCTATTTGATGTGCTAGCATCATATTGATGTATTGATCTAAGTTTTTAGGACGCTCTTTTAAAACAAAATAATGAGCCTTTTTTATTATTTCAGCTGTCTGTTTCTGATTAGTTTTTAAAAGCTCTTTTCTATTTAGATTTTCTTGTCTTATTGAAGTCCAATTGTATTTTAGGGCTATTTCGTGAGCAATACTCTGTGCTTGAAATCCGATATAGTTATCTTTTAGTGCTTTTCCATTCTCATCAATACGGTTAATCAAAATGTGAATGTGTTTGTGCTCTTTTTCAGTATGTAAGTAAGCGATGTATTGCGCGTCTTTGGGATCTAATTTTAAACCAACTAAAAAATCTTTTACGAGATTTTCTAAATCTTGGTTTGTCATTTTTCTACTATCTTCAATAGTAGGGGATATAACAACGGAGATTGTATTGTTTTTACAGCGAGTGTTTTGATTTTGTAGAATCTGCATGGTTTGATACATATCTTTCGGAGTTTCCCCCGAAAGATTATTTCTAGCAAGTTCATAGCCTTTACTTGGATTAATTACATAATTAAAAAGTGCTGCTCCTCCAATACATGTTTTTGCTTTAGCTATCATATTACTTTAGTTTTTCAAGGTGAGCTCTAATTAAGTTTGCTGTTTCAATGGTGGATTCTTTTACCTTCGTGGTATCTCCAAGTTTAAAAAGGTTACCTATTCTTCTAAAGTTGTCAGCAAATTTGTTTAGTAGTTTGTAAGTTTCAATTTCATCTTGAGTTAGTTTATAACTTACAGAATACCCCAGGGCAGTACTTCGTAAATATTCAGAAACGCTACAACCAATTTTCTTTGCTTTGTTTTTTATAAGCAGAGATTCAGTAAGGGTAACTCTAAATTCTATCTTGTGTTCTCTTTTCATCGTCTCACCAATTTTGCGACCTTCGGGAGAAAAACGAGTGGTCTTTGTTCCGGTTCAAATTTTCAATTTGTAAGGACAAAGACACATCTCGATGATTCTCACGTCAGTTTATCGCGGTTAATACTCAGTAAATAATCATTGACATCCTTGTAATCTTTATATCTAACTCTTGCATCTTTTGTAATTAATGGAAATGCTGAAATTAATTTCTCAGTTGCTTTATCTCCAGCAGTATCATTGTCAAAACAAGCAACTATGGTTTTATATTTAGATTCAAATGTTTTAGAATCGTCTAAGGTTTTATATAAAAACTTGTTCGAGGATTGAATAAGTGTGATATCTAAAGTATTAACGGAGTTTAAAATGATGTAATCAAACCTATATTCTAAATTAGGTTTAAGAGTTATAAAGGATAAAAAGTCAATAAAGGCTTCAAATAAAAATACGGTAGATGAATTATTATTAATATAGGTAGGATATTTGGAGCCTAAGCATATTTGAACATATTTGTTTCTGAGTTCTACCCCATCAAGTTCATTTTGAAAACCTATTGCATAATAAGCTTTATCTTTAAGAATATAATGTATTTCCTTACAGTACTTTTGAGTTGTTTTAATGCATAAGCCTCTTTGCTTGATGTAATATATAAGATATTTATTTCTCAGAGGTTTAATTGCTGTAATCTCATAATCTTTCTCATCTGTATTAACCGGTGAATTAAAAAGTTGCTGGTGAAAAGAAAAAGAATTGTTTGCTAAGATCTTTAGAGCTTCTTTTACATCACATTTGTAATATAGCATTACAAAGTCAATTACATTTCCTTTATATGTACTATCGCCAAAGTCATAGAATACATTTTTAGTTATACTCACACTAAACGAAGGGGTATTTTCTGCTCTAAAAGGAGAGTGGTACCAGGCTTGTTTATCATTGATTTTAGTTGGTTTTATACCAAGGCTATCTAAAATAGAAATAATCGATATGTTTTTTGCTTCTTGAATATTCATAATTTGAGTTGTTTGGTTGTATGTTGTTGATTTATAGTGTTTAAAGTGGTATCTGTATGTCATTTAGTTGTCATCTGAGCATCTGATCATAATTGTACTAATAGTGAATTACATTCATTAGATGAGCGCAGATGAGTCGTAGATGACAAGTAGTTTATGATTTATTAATACTTAAGTTGTTGGTAAATAGCTTATTACTTTTTTATGTCATCTGTCATCTGATTTAAAAGTATTTCTTTTGAAATCCTGTAATATTTACCCTTGTGAATAGTCCGTTTTAAAGTATTATCCTCTATTTTGACTCGTTCATAATTATTTGAGTTAGTTGATCGAACTAAGGCTATGTTTTCAAGTGTTGTTTGTATCTCTCTCATTGTGATATTATGACCTCTGTTATAATAATTCAGCAGAGCATTAATATCCGAAGGAGTGGTATCTATTTGATCAATATCAAATTCATTGAATATAATATCAAGTATATCAAGCACTAGGTTCTTGTTTTGAAGATCTACATCGTGTTTTAGTTTATGTAAAGCTTCTGTGTGTAAAGTCTCTGGAGTAAACCACATCCGGGTTTTGTTTTCTGTAGAGAAAGGAACTCTATAGAGATAGTTTAAAAAAATGGGAATTTCCTTAATGAGTTTGGTGTAAAACTCAGTAGTTCTGTTTTTAATAAGAGGGACTTTAATAACCCAAAACCTTGTTTCTTCTTTATCTATCTTTAGAAAGTTATGTTCGTGATTACTTGTCATGATAATCTTAAGAAATGATCTTTGTTCAATTTTCTCTTGGCCTTTGTATTCAATTGATTGATACATAGCCGTTGAAATGTATTTAATTGCTTCAACAATATCTTTGTTCTCAGATTTTACTTCTTCTATTAATAAGAGAAGTTTACTATCCATCTCACTGTTGAATTTTTCTGTAAATGCATTAGCCTTTATAAATACAGCATTTTTATCAAAGATTTCTTTTATCCAATTTAAAAATGTGGTTTTTCCTGTTTCACGATTCCTAGATACAAGTACTATAATTGGCAATATTTGCTCTGGATAGAATAGTAGAATTTTAAAATAATCTATTGCAAGTAAGTATTGATTTCCAAAGATGTGATGCAGAAAATAACTAGTAATAGGTATCTGCTGTTTAAGGGAATCTATAGATAATGGGCTTTCTGTGTCAATGTGATATAAAATAGGAGAGTAGGAATTAAAGTAATCTCCTATAAAATGAGTGTAATTAATGTGACAGGGTTCACATTTATAACCAAAGAATTTGGGTAACTCTTTGATGATATCCTTTCCAAAGTCAGTGATGATTTCAGACTTTTTCCACAGTTTACGTTCAACAATGATTTCTTTACCGTTGACGTTCTTCTTTCTTATCGCATAGTACTCTGTTCCTATTCGAATATATTCTGTTGCAGTTGTATTCATATCAAAAAATTTTCAGAAAGAAGTAGCTATATTTACTACTGTTTTCTTTTGTTATCGAAATAGTTATTTAAGCATTGATAGTAGGGCTATCAATGCTTTTATTTTTTTAACTGTTTTGAAAATTGTGATAGAACTTCTTGGTCGGTAAAGACTCTATATTGTTTAATCCACTCAATTATCTCAAGGCGGTCAAAGAATAAAGTGCCGTTTGTGGGTTTGTGATGAGGAATTAAGTTTTTAGAAGTTAACTTATGAATAGTACTGTCTGAAAAGCCAGTATAAGCCATCAAATCTTTAATAGTGAAGATTTCTTTTTGAAACTGATTACCTTTAGTAATCATTAGCTTGATCTCGTTAAGCTCTTGAATGATTTTTAGCGTTGTCATAATAAATGTTTTTTGGATTATGACGCTAAACTATTGTAATGAAGCTACTTGAAATGGTTGTTTGTCGGTGAACCGACATTTAATTTTAGTCTTAGGACAGTTTTTTAGATAACTGACTTTTTACATTTTCTAAGATTTTAGCATAAGTTTCTTTATGAGCGTTTGTAATTAACTTTCTACTCTTTTTACTTATTGAATCATACTTTATGGTACAATAGTTTTCTAAGGTTGCATATTGAAAGTAGCGACAACTTTCTTTAAGGTTGGTTTTGTGTAAAGTAAATAACTCTACAAAAGGTATAAAGAAAGCTTCTAAGAACATGGCGCAATGTTGTGATTGAAGTTCTAACTTAATAAAAGAATTAGGATTATCTGTTTTTTTGCTAATACAAGATCCTATGACTTTTTTAAAATCTTGAATTGTTGTGTCATCATTAATAATTTCTTTCTTTAATTCATGCAAGGTTTCTTTGATTAGAGTCTCATGTGTTGTGCTAAAAACAAATACATTGTCTTTTTTTTGCTCTTGCTTCTTTTTACAGGGAGTTGTATTATAAATTGTAATTGTTTTTTTAGAAGGAAGTGTTAGTAGATATTCTTTAGAATTTTTAAATGATTTAAAAGATTCTTTATATATCAAACTTAGATGACTAATTAAAAATATGTTCTGCCCTTTGTAAAAATTAATTGCAGCACTTAATAATAATATTGAGTAAATCAATGCAGTTAAAGGCAAAAGGGTATACCATTTAGATATACTATAAAAATAGGGTAATTGGAAAGTGGATGTTACCAGGGATATAATTGGTAATAATGCGGCAGTTATATAGGTGAACTTCTTGGAAAGAGTTACAGAGCCTAACTTTTCTAACTTTTGGTGAAAGAAAAAAAACGGAGTTTCAATAATAGTATTCATAGTGTCTTGTTGTTGGTTAGTAATAAAAGTACTAAAAATATAACTAACTGCAAGAAAATGAAAACTTTACTATCTTTATGGGGTAAAACAAATTGTTGTACTTTTGTTGTACTGATGAAAAAAAAGGTGAAAAAAGGGCAAAAAAAAAGCACCTATTTTACAATAGATGCTTCTCTGAAATTTTAGTGGTCCCACCTGGGCTCGAACCAGGGACTTACTGATTATGAGTCAGTTACTCTAACCAGCTGAGTTATAGGACCGCTCATTTTGAGCGAAAAATTTCGTGGTGGTCCCACCTGGGCTCGAACCAGGGACTTGCTGATTATGAGTCAGCTACTCTAACCAGCTGAGTTATAGGACCAGTTAAATCGTGTTTAACGGGTGCAATATTATGGTATTTTATTGGTACTTGCAAGAAAATTAAGTGAAATTATTTAATTTCTTGACACAATTCTATTAGTACTCCATTTGTGCTTTTAGGGTGTAAGAAGGCAACTAATTTATTATCAGCACCTTTTTTGGGAGTTTCGTTTAATACAGTGAATCCTTCGGCTATTAATCTTTTTATCTCAGCCTCGATGTCTTCTACATCAAAAGCGATATGATGAATACCTTCACCTTTCTTTTCGATGAACATTGCTATTGGGCTATCAGGATTAGTCGCTTCTAAAAGTTCTATTTTATTAGGGCCATTCATGAAGAAAGAAGTTTTTACTCCTTCACTTTCTACGGCTTCTTCTTTATAAGCAGGGGCTCCGAATAATTTTTCGAATAAAGAGTTAGAAGCCTCAAGGTCTTTAACAGCGATACCGATGTGTTCTATTTTGCGCATTTCTTAGTGTTTTTTGGTTGTGTAACAAAGATAAAAAAGTTTACTATTTAAAAAATTGTATTTTTGCACCATGGAAACTAATAGACAAAAGAAGATGGGAGCCCTATTGCAAAAAGATATCGTAGATATCTTGCAAGGAGAGGTGCGCAAGAACGGGATAACTAACCTAGTTATTTCGGTTTCTAAAGTGAATATTACTAGTGATTTATCAGTAGCAAGAGTGTACTTAAGTATATTCCCTATTGATAAAGGGAAAGAACTACTAGAAGGTATTAAATCAAATGCTCCACTTATTAAACACGAATTATCACAACGAGTAAAACACCAAATGAGAAAGGTGCCAGACTTGATGTTTTATGTGGATGACAGTTTAGAGTATATCGACCAAATCGACCAAGCACTTAAACGAGAGGAGAACCCAATCCTTAATCGTGATTTATTAGAAAAGAGAAAGAAAAAATAGATTGAAGTTTTCCCTATACATAGCCAAACGTTATGCCTTTAGTAAAAGTAAAAGTAAGGCAATTAACGTCATTACAGCAATAGCCTCTGTGGGTATTGTAGTTAGTGCTATGGCTATGTTTATTGTTTTGTCAGTATTTAGTGGATTGAAATCATATAGCCTTTCATTTGTTGATGATTTAGATCCTGACTTGAAGGTTTTTACTCCTGTAGGTAAAAGTTTTGTTGTGGAAGACAAACAAATTTTAGATCTAGAAGAATCAGGTCTTTTTGTTGGTGTTGCTAAGGTTGTAGAAGATAGACTGTTATTCACATTTAAGGATAAGCAAGCTGTATCTATAATAAAAGGAGTGGATTCTGATTTTACGAATGTTACAGATTTTGATGAAAAAATAGAATACGGAACTTGGTTAGAACCAGATACTGATGAAGCTGTTGTAGGTGTAGGGATGTCGTATTTATTATCTATGGGACTTTTTGATACTGAAAATGCTTTTGAAGCAGTAGCATTAAAACCAGGTAAAGGAACTATCGAGAATCCTGAAGAAGCTTTTCTAAAAAAGCATTTGTGGCCTACAGGTGTTTATGTGCTAAGTAATGATGATTTAGATAACAAATATGTATTTGTTGACATTGATAATGCAAGAGAGCTATTGAGTATCCCTTTTAATGAGGTAACAAATATTGAATTAGCATTGGCAGAAGGAGTTTCAGAGGCTAAGGCAGTTCAAAAAATAAACGATGTCTTAGGAGATCAATACATTATTAAGAATAAAACACAATTAAATGATGGGCTTTATCGTATGCTTAATATGGAGAACCTAGTTGTCTATTTAATATTTGTGTTAGTAGTTATTATGGCGTTATTCACTTTAGTAGGAGCAATGATTATGATTATCCTTGAAAAACAGCCAAATATTAAAACGCTGAATCAAATCGGCGTTCCTGTAAGTGATCTTCGCAAGATATTCTTATTTCAAGGAATGATTATCTGTGTAGTAGGGAGTCTTATAGGGTTAATTCTGGGAGTGGCTTTTGTCTCATTACAAGTTGCTTTTGGATTTATTTCTATTCGCGAAGGTTTAGCCTATCCAGTATCTTTTAACTGGGTAAATATTTTCGTAGTATTTAGTTCTATAGTTGTTTTGGGGCTATTAGCGTCTCTTATATCTTCTTCTAGGGTAAATACTAATTATTTAAAATTATAAGCACAACAGTGTTGTTGTGTTTAATACACTTCTTTTATTACTAACTAGTTATAATATGGCTTTTTGTTTTTATATGAAAAAGCTTTAAGGACTAGTTATGATTCGTTTCTATCTAAGCCAGGTGCAAAATGCTTATCCAATTCGTAAGGTATTATTGCTCAAATAGGCTATTATAGCAAGTATTATGCTCGTATTTGGCAAGAAATACGTAAAAAAGGTGATAGTGTCGCTGTTACTTATTCTTAGTTCATGGAAATAGTTGACAAATTGTGAGGCTCTATCGGTGTATTTATGCATTAATTGTGAGTTATTTATTCAGTTCAAGTTTTTCGTTTGTTTTTAACTTCAAAGTGTTTTTTTTTGGAATATTATTAGTATTTTAATTAACTAAATGCGGATGGTATAGTGTTGTTTTAAGAATATCTTATCAATATTGTTATTTGCCATTTCCTTACATTTGTGTTTAATCGAACAAAAACTAAAAGTAAGATTGTTAAAAAGATAGTTATGAAACAATTCAATCAAGAATATTTAAGTTATGTAAGTGAGTATGCTAATGATGGTAAGTCTATTACAGAGCATGCAGAAGAGTTTATAAATAAAAATGACTACAATAATCCTCACCAATGGTATAGGGCGCATGCTGTATGTATGTTAGCTGAGCAGGTAGGAAAGAATAATGAAATCATAAAGGCATTATATAATCAACTTAATGAAGATTCTAACTGTATGCACAGTAGTATGAGCTTAAATGATCAAGACTATGAGGCATGGTTTACAGATGTGAAGGCATTGAATGAAATCTTTATTGAACGTGGATATGCAGCAGCATACGCTTATCAGTATGAGTTGTTTATCAATTCAAGATATGGATATAGAGATGAGGAAAGAGCTGCTAAATTCTTAAGTATAGGGCTGGCACTAGGAGATGATTTATGTAAATGCTATACAGGATATGCAATGTACTATGGTACTAATGGATATGAGAAAAACGAAGAAGAAGCTATAGCATTAATAGAATCAGCATCACATGGTAAGAGAGCTAATATCGCTAATTTATTCTTACTTAATATAGAGTTTAGAAGATGTGAGTCAGCAGAAGAAGGAAAGAATGTGTTAGCGAAGTATGACGATCTGATTAATAACCAAAAACGTGGTTTATATATATTAGCAGATTACTATTTAAGAGAGGATGATAATGAGAAAGCAGAAGCTGCATTAAAAGATGGTGTCGCTAATAATAGTGCATATAGTAAATATCTACTAGGAATGATGGCGTGTAATGGTCGTTTTGAAGGACTAGGATATACGGAAGACCAAGGTAGAGAATTACTTGCTGACGCTTATGATTATGGTATAGCACATGCTGGATATGTATTAGGATATTCTTATTTCTATCCACGTACTGAAGGGGTAGAGTCTAATTACAACAAGGGTATTGAAATGTTTGATAACGCAATTTCATATTACTCGAATGAAGCTACTTTAGAGCTTGCTATTATTTATTTATATAATACAGATTATAAAGATATCGCTGAGGGAATAAGTTTATTAGACAGGGGTATAGAGTATGGATATGATAGAGCGATGTCTGAGAAAGGTTTTGTTTTATTAGATTCTGAAGAGGTAGAGCGAAATGTAGTAGAGGCTAAGTCTTTATTAGAGCAAGCAATGGCGCTGGGTAATGATTATGCTCCTTATCGATTAGGATTAGGATATCAAAATGCAGAGTTCGAAGAAGAGTCTGATTATGAGAAAGCGTTGTATTTATTTGAACTTGCAGCTGAGCGTAATAATGCTTCAGGTGTCGAGGTTGCAGGACGTTACTATCGTTTTGGGTATGCAGGAGAACCTAATTTAGAAAAAGCAATAATGTATTACGAGAAAGGTATCGAATACTTTAACTCTAACTACTGTAAAGTAGAGATGGCGATGTTATTAGAACGCGGTGAAGGTGTAGAGCAAGATGTACCTGCTGCAGTGACTCTATATGAAGAGGCTTTAAACGATGGGTATATTTATGCGGCTATTCGCTTAGGAATGATCTATGAGGATGGTACATTAGGAGAAGCAGATTATGATAAAGCTAGATCTTATATCGAGATAGCAGCAGAACAAGATATGTCTGAAGGAGTATATAACTTAGCTCGTTTTTATAAATATGGAGTGGGTGGAGATGTAAACTTACAGAAGTCATTTGCATTGTTTACTAAAGCGCTTGAACTAGGTTTCATAGATGCTAATGTGGATATTGCTTTGTTTTATGAAGAAGGAATAGATGGTGGAGAACCAGATTATGAAAAAGCATTTGAATATATGATGCAAGGTGCTGAAGCTGGATTTAACTATGCTCAGTATAAAATAGGGGTATATTATTCTTATGGATACTTAGCCGAAACAGATGTGGTACAAGGAAAAGAATGGTTTGAGAAATCTGTAGAAAATGGCTCTCCTTTAGGGATGCTTTCTCTTGGTGACTACTATTTATATGGATATGGAGAAGAAAAAGAGTATGATAAGGCATTCGAATATTATATGATGGCAGAAGAGAGGAATTACGTATCTGAGGGATTAGGTATCTGTTACCAGTTCGGATTAGGGGTAGAGACAGATGATGTTAAAGCATTTCATTATTATAAACTAGCAGCAGATAGACAGTATGATTCAGCTATATTCCGCTTAGGATTATGTTATTTCTATGGCAATGGTACGGAAAGAGATTTAGTAGAGGCTTTCTTCTATTTAAAACAAGTAGCAGATAGAGGAAATATGGAGGCTGTAGGATATGTAGGGGCGATGTTAGTAAAAGGAGAAGGTACTGAGAAGGATGCCGAGTATGGAGTAAGTTATTTATTGCAAGCAGCTGAAGCAGGTTTAGATATGGCTCAATACGAATTAGCAAACTGCTATTTAAAAGGAGAAGGAGTTCCTCAAAGTGATGAATCAGCAATGCAATGGTATCAACAGGCAGCTGAAAATGGAAATGAGGATGCACAGAAGATCGTAGGAGGTCCTCGTAAAAGAAGAAGATAATGGAAAATCAGAAACAATACCAGTTTCAAGTTAATATGAAGGGAATGATAGAGTTGTTGTCAGAGCATATTTATAGCTCACCAACAGTATTCGTCAGAGAACTTCTACAAAATGGAATGGATGCAGTAACGGTTCGCAAAGGAATCGACGAAAGCTTCAAAGGAAAAATAGATATTACATTTGAAGGAGAACGCCTTATCTTTAAAGATAATGGCGTGGGTCTTACTCAAGATGATGTACATCAGTTTTTATCTGTGATCGGGCAGAGTTCTAAACGCGGAGAATTAGCAGATAAAGATTTGATCGGTAAGTTCGGTATAGGCTTACTATCTTGTCTAGTGGTGAGTGAAGCAATCGTAGTGGAATCTAGATCACTGTATAAAGATGAATCTGTAAGATGGACAGGTAGAGCCGATGGTACGTATGATGTAGAGATCATACCGCTATTAGATGAGGTGGGCACTAAAGTGATTTTAGATGCTAAGAAGGCTTGGCGCAGTTTGTTTAAGCGTGATGAAGTAAAGCAAAATGTATTATTCTATGGAAGTGCATTACCAATCGAAGTCAACTTAATAGAGAACGGAGTGGTAGAGCAATGCTTAGATGGCAATCCCGTTTGGTTAGATACTAATAGTTCTAAAGAAGAGTTATTGGCGTATGGTAAGGATGTGTTTAAGACTAAGTTCTTAGACGCATTTAGACTTTATTCTGAAGCAGGTGAGATACAAGGGGTAGCTTATATTATTCCTAATAAAGTGAATACTACAGCTACTAAGGAGCACAAGATATTCCTGAAGAAGATGTATTTATGTGATCAGGCGACTAATCTATTGCCTGAGTGGACTTCTTTTGTGCGTTGTATATTTAATTCGAATGGATTACAGCCTACTGCTTCTCGCGAATCACTTATGAACAATACTGTTCTTCAGGAAGCGAAGAAAGAGCTAAGTGAATGTTTTAAAGACTACTTAAAGACATTGTCTATTACTAATCCAGAAGTGTTAGAGCAGATTATCAGTATTCACCATATGTTTATTAAAGCATTAGCTGCTTCTGATAATGAGATTATGACAATGTTCGAAGACTATTTGCCATTTGAGACCAATCATGGTATGATGGCATTCGGAGAGATTAAGAGTTCATATAAGAATATATATTATACACCATCTTTAGATGATTATAGACAGATACGCCGTATCGCAGGTTCTCAGAATAAGCTAGTGATTAACGCTGCTTATAGCTATGAGACAGATTTAATTGAGAAGTTAAAGCGATCTCATACAGAGTTGAGTTTAGAGCGCATTGCTCCTAATGATATCTTAGAAGAGTTTGAAGATGCGATAGATGATAGTCAACGTATCGATAGCTTTATAGAGAAGGCTAATAAAATACTGAAGAGAAACTTCTGTAGAGCTGAGGTGAAGAGGTTCGAACCTAAGGATACTACAGCTATTTATATAGCGAATGAGGATGCTTTGACTTCTAAGAATATTCAGAGTTTATCACAGACAGCTAATCCATTCGCGAGTACATTACAACACTTTAAAAAGAAAGAGGAAGTAATGCCTACACTGTGTTTTAATCAACAGAGTGAGTTAGTAGAGAAGGTGATGCTGATAGATGATGAAGAGTTGTTTGAGGCTTTGATTAATGTTGTGTATGTACAGGCGCTAATGTTAGGTGGATATACAATCAATAAGAAAGAAATGGATATTTTTAATGATGCACTATATCAGTTTATGATATTAGGGATGTCTAATTTCTTACCTAAGTTTTAATAAATGATGTACCGTTTAGAGATACAAAGATTACTGTTACAAATTGACGAGAATATAGAGGATGCAGAGTTATGTATGAGCTTAATACGTCAAGGTATACAGATAGCTGATAAGAATAACGATTTAGAATGGGGAGTAGACTTAAGATATAGTTTAATACACGAAGAGCGCGCTACCTCTAGTTGTGGTGAGAGTGTAATGGCTTTTGCTTGGATATTAAATCTGTGTGATCAATACCCTGAGAGATTTGATGAATCAGAGTTCTTGTTAGAATATGAATGGATGCTTTGTTCTGCTTATAGTAATGCAGCTCTTTCTACAGAACAAATTCAAGCTATTGCTGATGATTTGTATTTGAGATTAGATAGAAATCAGATTACTAAAAGAGGATATTACTTCACTATGGCGGAGTATGTGCAGAACTTAGGAGATTATCAAAAAGGAGAGGAGTACATTAAACTTGCTATGCAGGAACCTTTTGACGAGGAGAATGTAGAGATTATGGAGTATGATTATCGCATTGAGAATCTAGTCTTAATGAAGAGATTTGATGAAGCGATTATTTTAATGGAGCAAGTAGAATTAAAGAAGTTGAGAAACTTCGCATTACCTTTTGAGACATATTGTGCGATGGGATATTGCATGGCTAAAGCTAATGATGCTAGAGCGCAAATATATTTAGATAAAGCTAAAGCTTCTTTTGAAACTTTAAAAGAGGTCAATAGTTCGATGCTTTATAGTATGGTTCGTTTTATGTATACGATGTATGCGTTAGAAGATGATTTGCTATGGGAGACTTTTGAGCGCATTGCTGATTGGGAGATAGGGGCAGAGGATGATTTACACTTTATGTTGACTAGACACGCTGCTATTATTTGTTCAAAAATTAAAACAAAAGAACTAAAGCTATCTCCACGAGTAGCATATTATGAGCCTAATGGCATTTATGATATGAATAAGTTGTTTGTTTATTTTGATACTAAAGCGACAGAGCTAGGGCACAGATTCGATGCGCGAAATGGCAGTGATTTCTGTTCAAAAAAATATATGGAATTAAAAGTTATGAATGGTATAATAGTATAGATATGAATTATAATCTAGAGATACAGAAAATACTACTTAAAGTAGAGGAATTACCTAGTTTTACAGACAAAGTAAAGGCTTTAAAAGAGGCCATTGGCATTGCTGATAAACACAATGATTTGGATTGGGGATTTGATCTGAGATTGACGTTAATTCAAAAAGAGAGAAATACTTCTAAGTGTGAAGAGAGTTTTCCAGCATTTGCATGGATATTAAATGCGAGTGACTCTAATGAGGATTACTTTGATGAATCTGAGTTCTTATGGGAGTATAAATGGATGTACTGTTCTGCTTATCGCAATGCGGCTATTTCAACGGAACAGATTAAAGAAATAGGGGATGACTTACGAAGACGTCTTAAAAAGAACGGATATAGTGATCGAGCTTATTATAATGTAGTGACTGGATATGCACTTCATTTAAGGGATTATGGGTTAGCTCAGAAGTATATAGAGTTGGCAGATGCTGAGATTGTAGATGATATGGCTAACTGTCCTGCTTGTGAGTTAGACACTAAAGTGGAGACATTACTTGATTTAGGGTTTATTGATGAATCATTGATTAAAGCACAAGATCTAATCAATAAGAAACTTACTTGCTATTCTATGCCGTTTCAAACATTCTGTAGCTTTGCTAATAAATTATATGATGAAGGAGATGATAGAGCGAGTATATACTTTGAGAAAGCATTAGAAGAATACCATGCTCACGATCAATATGATAGTTCTGTAGGCTATTCTATGGGGCAATTAGTATCATATATGTATAAGACTAATTATCCTGAAGTCTGGACATTCTTTAGCCGTGTAGCTGAATGGCAAATAGGAGCAGAGGATGTGCATATTTATAACTTTGCTAAGGTTATGGGACCTTTATTTAAAGAAGCGGGACAAATAGAATTAAACCTATCACCACTATTGCCTTATTATCGAGAGTCAGGTGTGTATCAAAAAGCTGATTTGTATGCTTATTTTAAAGAAACGGCTTATGAGTATGCAGCGCGTTTCGATATGCGTAATAACAACACTAATTTTAAACAAGAAGTAGATAAGGTTTTGAGTTAAAGATCTTGTCTTTTAAATACAAGATAACAAGATAGCTAGAGCAAGGACTACTTTATGTAGTTCTTGCTTTTTTTGTGTTTTTAATTCAAAATCCTTTTTTATCAATCTCTATTAGTAATGTTTCGGTGTTGTTTTGTATGCATAAAGATGTTGTTTCTTTCTTATTAAGATATGTTTTGAAGAAAAACTATTGAACACTAATATTCAATATTTTACAAAGACATATTGTAGTAATTGAAGATTTTGTCACACCTTTGTTTTTTGCTGTAATTTTATATTTATAAAGTCAAGATGACTTTATTTTAAAACAATGATCTAGAGTATTGGCCTAAAGAAAATGAAAGAATATTGGTATTCAATACCTTGAAAACAAACCAATTATTTTATTAAACCCTTCTGAGTTATCTTAACTTTATTTGCTCCATAGAATTGACATACCTACCATTAATTGTGTTGTTCAGTCTCCCATGACTTTTAATGTTGTAGTATATGGAATTTTAGAAAATCAAGATAACTTCATTTGATAAAAGCTTAAAATAAACTGATTTGACCAGCTTGCTCATTATCGATTACTTTTTTTTCTTTTTTCTTTTTTGACTTATTATCATTATCTACTGGATCGGCTTCTACAATTTCTAAATCAAATATTTCTATTTGCATAACATCTCTTGAAGTAGGTGGGGTATCTCCTATAGTTGCTGGTGCGTTAACTAAGTCTGAGGCTTCTACATTGATTCCTGTTTTTGCAATAGAGAATAATTCATTGTATTTAGGATTGCTAAAAGCAACTTTTTCGCCTGTAATTTTGCCTTCCTTTGTTTCGATACCATCTTCTGTCGTTATTCTTTCCCAATCAAGTTTAGGTTGACTATTAGGAATATTAGTTGAGAATAAATCACTTTCAGTATCGTATATTGTTTCTTGAGTAGGAAAATGTTCTATAGAAGTAACACTCTCTTCTAAGATAATCTCTTGTTCTCTCGTAATAGCTATTTTTTCAATCGCTTCTTGTTTCATACTTTCTGTCTCATCAATCGAAATTAGAGTTTCAGAACCTATGTTGGAATGATTAATAGAATCTTCTGTGTTAAGAACAGGTTCGATTTCTTTAATTTCTTTTGTTATCTCAAGAGAATCTTCATCAATCTGCTCACCAGCAAAAGCTTCTGTAAAATCAAAAAGAATAGGAATCTCAATTTGTTCAATATTGTGACTACTTTCTATTTCTTCTACTATTAATTTTGTGTTTATTTGACCATTATTACCTTCTTCTGTATGGATATCATCTAATATTTCTTCATCTATAATAGTAATATCTTCCTCTTTAGCGAAGATGTCTAATTTAGTATTAAGTTCAGTAATGAGTCTTTTTATCTTTTTAATATGTAGATTCTCATTGAATAATTGTTTTTCGTAGACTGCATCTAGCAGTTTGAATAATGAGTATGCTTCGTGATATTTTAAAACTAAAGAATGTTTTTTATTATGGTCTAATATGGATACCTGTTTTTGTATTGTTTTGGCTTTGTCTTCTAACTTATAGATTAAATCTTCTTTGATGCTTATTAGAAGGGCATCAGTTACATTTTCTACAACATAATCATCTGTATGTTTAACCATTTTTATGACAGTAAGTAGAACGTCGTTATTTAATTTAAGTTGAATTTTTGCAATCATTATACTAGCGAAAAGGCTTATTTTATTAGGGTTAGAGAAAGAACACAAAATAATGAAAAAATATTGTAAGTACTAAGCGTTTAATTGAAAATATTATTTGGAAAAGGATATGATTATGGATGCTTACAATATGGTGTAGAACAACTATAAATAATAGACATAAAAAAGGTTTGATTGTTTGCTAAACGCACTTTATTTACAAAGTTTATATAGTGTGAATAACGAGATTTAGAAGATTTGGCACTAAATATTAGAGATTTGTATGATTATTGTAAAATTCTGGACGAAAGGAAGTCGCATATTGTGTTAAAGCGAGTTTTTATCCGTAACTTTAATAAGTGAAATCAGTTTAGCTGATTTTGGAAATTAAGAATAATAATGTAAAACAAGTAAGATATGAAAATTGCTTTTTTTTCAACACAACCTTATGATGTAACTTTCTTTAATAAAGAGAACAAACAATTTGGTTTTGAATTTGAATACTTTGAAACAGGTTTAGATGAACAAACAGTAAACATTATCACAGAAGGTACAGAAGTTGTCTGTGTGTTTGTTAATGATAAGGTAGATGCTGAGGTGATAGAAAGCCTTGTGGCTAAGAAGGTAAAGTATATTGCACTTCGTTGTGCAGGATTTAATAATGTAGATTTAGAAGCAGCACATAAGCACAATATAAAAGTATGTCGTGTACCTGTTTATTCTCCAGAAGCTGTTGCTGAACATACTCTTGCGATGTTATTTACAATTAATAGAAAAATACACAAAGCATATAATCGTGTGAGAGAGCAGAACTTCTCTTTGAATGGATTATTGGGTACAAATATTTATAAGAAAACAGTTGGTATTATTGGTACTGGTAATATTGGAGCGGTATTCTGTCGAATGATGAAAGCGTTAGGTACTGAGGTGCTAGCATACGATATCTATAAAAATGAAGATTTGCTTAAAGATGATATTGTGCGTTATGTAGAGTTAGATGAGTTATTCTCTAAATCTGATATCATATCACTACACTGTCCATTGACTCCAGAGACACTTCATATCATTAACGAAGAGAATATCAATAAAATGAAAGACGGCGTGATGTTGATTAATACAAGTAGAGGTAAGTTGATTGATACGCATGCTGTTATACAAGCTTTGAGAAGTAAGAAGATCGGAGCATTGGGAATTGATGTGTATGAACAAGAAGAAAAAGTATTCTTTAGAGATCTCTCAGGTACAATTTTAGAAGATGAACGATTACAATTGTTAACATCTTTTCCAAATGTGCTAGTAACTGCTCACCAAGCTTTCTTTACAGATGAAGCTTTATCTCAGATCGCTTATGTGACTTTAGACAATGTTAAGCAATTCAAGGCGAATAATAAGATAGAAGGCAGAAATGCAGAATTATAAGATAAGAGAGAGTACTTAGGTACTCTTTTTTTATTAAAAACTAAAGGCTAGTATTGAAGAGATACTAGCCTTTTCGTAATAATTGAATTTAACTAACTAATTGCTTCTATTTTTGTCTTCGAAGTTTGCTTCTTTTATTGCTTTTTTGTTTTTAGAGTTACCGAATGTGTATGATGCACTAATACTGAATCTACGTGAATTCCATGAGTTACTGAATGTTTGTAAATTGTCTTTGTAATATGAAGTACCTCTACTTTTTCCGGTATTAAAAATATCTTGCATATTTATATTAATATTTAGCTTTTTGTCTAGTAATGCTAGTTTGGCTCCTAATGTTAATGAACTGTAAGAACCATATTTTGTATTATCTTCTTTATGTGGTATTTGGTGATACCAGTTAAGCAATAGTTTTAAGGTCTTTGAACTATTTACAGAGAATGTATTCTGTGAATAGTAATCAAATAGGTTTCCTTTTAGACCTATTTGTGTAGCCTCAGCATTTCTATAGTATGGAGAAGATAGGATGTATTCTAATCCTGTATTTGTTTCCCACCAAGCTGTTATTGCATTGTTATAAGAGATATCGATACCATAGTTATCACTGTTCAACATATTATATGTCGAACTCATGAATACACCATCTACGTACTTATTCATATAATCAAATTGATCAGTCATATGATAGTAATTAAGATTAACTGATAATGCACCATTAAATACGTAGCTTAATTCATAGTTATTTGTATAAGAGGGGTTTAGTTCTGGATTACCTTGATGATACGTATAACTATTAGAATAATACTTAAACGGGTTTAAAACATTAGAATATGGTCTGTTAATACGTTTAGAGTAATTAAAACTAAATGAGTGTGTCTCGTTAGGGGTAAACGATATATAGGCAGTAGGGAACCATTTACCATAAGATTTTGTAAATTGTTCATTCGTGTCTAATAGATCGCCTTTAGCTTCTGTCTGCTCATAACGCATTCCTCCTTTAACGTTCCATTTATAAGAAAGTTTTTTAGTTAAACTTACATATCCTGCGTAGTTATCTTCTGTATAGGTAAAGCGGTTACTCCTACGAGGATCTAATAAAGTATTCCCCTCCTTTATATTAAAATAGATTACTTGAGCTTTATTGTCATAAGTAGTGTATTTTGCCCCAAATTCTATCTCAGCCCAAGGTAAGTGATAGTTTAAGTCTGCATTTATACTATATACATTATATTTAAGCGTGTTGGTATAAGTATTATACCTATTAAGAATTGAGTTTGCATCATATTCTTTAATATCGAATGATTGATCAGGTGAATTAGAAAAATAGTTTGCACCAATAGCTATTTTACTCCCTAGTGTATCTAGTTTCTGATCAAAGAAGAGATTCGCTGTATGATAGTTATTTTTAGTATAAGATTGGTTGACTGAATTAATAATAGAATCAGTTTCTGCAAATGGATAACTTTTATAAGTAGAAGTTGTAAATGCTCTCGGATCACCAGAGAATTTAGTATAATTATATGAACCACCTATAACAGCATTGTCTGTTAACTGATAGTTAGTTGTTATACTAGCTCCTCTATTTTTATAAGAAGATTCATTTAAAGATTTATTGCCTAAGTATCTCTTGTCATCTAGATAAGTGTTATCATTTGTGTTGGCATTATTACTATTATTTATATTGCCTTTTAGCATCACACTCCATTTCTTGTTCTGATAGTTTAAGCTACCATTACCACCGCCAGAGTTATAGTTGTTATGTGAGTAGTTAGAACTTACAGTTCCATACACTCCCATGCGTTTATTCTTTTTTAAGATAATATTGATAATACCTGCATTTCCACTCGCTTCATATTTAGCAGAGGGAGTTGTTATTACTTCTATTTTTTCGATATCATCAGAGCGCAGTGTACGCAGATAGTTTGTTAGTGCATCACCTTGCAGTTCTAACATTCTATCATCTACCATGATACGTACATTGTTTTTCCCGCTGATACTGATTTTATCGTTTTGTACTTTGACCATAGGAGTAGTAGCTAATGCTTCTAGCGCATCCATTCCTTGTGAAGCCACACTATTAGCTGTATTGTACACGAGCCTATCTACTTTTCGCTCTACTAATCTCTTTTCAGCAGTTAATACAATCTCGTCTAACTGTTGTTCATTCTTGATTTGAATGTTCTTAAGATCAATATTGCTATTTATTGTTAGCTTCTGTTCATTCACTAGATTACCTAAGTAATAGACTTTTAATATATAATCTCCATGTATTACATGTTCTATGACGAATAACCCAGTCTCATCAGTAAAACTCTGTTTTACAAAAGTTTCATCAAACTGTAGTAACTGTATTTCAGCATAGTCCACAGGCTTACTCGTTTGGTCTAGCACAGTCCCCTTTATAGAAGACTGTGGTAGTATAATCTGACTACACAGGATCGTTAATAGTAATGTAAATAGTTTTTTCATCGTTAGTTAGTTGTATTGTATTATTTTCTGTTTCTTTCTTCAGTATTACCACCTTGGTGATCTCTTACTTTAATCTTACTATTTCCGAATGAGTAGCTAACACCTATGTTTATATAGCGTTGGTCATAGTAGTTATAATATTCTTGACGTATATTATTTGTATTTGTAGTAGCTGTATGCGAACCAGTCTTTAATATGTCATTAGCATATATTGATAGGTTTAGCTTTTTATCTAGCATAGCGTATTTCATTCCTAAGTTTAATGCATAAACTTGAGTTATTTCCCATATACCCATTTTTACACTCGGTTGGTACCAGAAGTCTATTTGAGCGGTCCATGTTTTAGACGTATTTAAGTTTAATGTATTATTAGTTGAGAAGTAATATCCCCCTCCACTATTCATATCTAAGTTCACATCTTTGCTAAGTTTAGATTCTGCATAGAATACATAGATACCACTTTGAGATTGTAACCAAGGGAAAGTATTAAATGTGTAGCTTAAATTAGCACTATATCTAGTAGGATTTGCTACGTTATCTCGTAGGTAAAGCGTTTTATTATTAGCCACATCTATTACAGGATACTGAGTAAAGCTGTCTTTTGTATCTGAGTATGATACACTGAAGTCAAGTTTTCCTTTGTAATTATAGTTAAACTCTACTTTATCTGTAAAAGCTGGAGTGATAGAAGGGTTTCCTTGTGCTACACTGTACTCTGTGATATACCATTTAAAAGGATTTAATTCCCAAAATGCCGGTCTAGAGATACGTCTGTTATAGTTAATAGAGAATGTGTTGTCATCATTCATTTTATATGCTATATATACTGTAGGGAATAGCTTGGTATAGTTTTTCTTATTCTCTGTATCATAAACTACAGAAGTACCTGTAGTCTGAGTGTTCTCTAATCTTAATCCTAACTGTACTGTCCATTTATCATTAAATTCTCTAGACGCATTTAAGTACAGTGCTTGTGTATTCTCTTTATATTCGAAGTTGTCTTTTTGTTTTAAGTCTTCTATGGCTACTCCTGATGAGTAGTCAACGAAGTTTGTTTTATTTTTTGTTACTACGAAACTCGCTTTTGCACCATATGATAATTTAGCCCATTTTAGTGGTTGTTCAAAGTCTATTTTAGTACTGAAGTTTTCTATTTTTTGATCTCCTGTGGACTCAGCTATAAACAGCTTGTTAATAGAGTTATCAACAGCCTCTGTTTTTGTGTTGAAAAGTCTCTCTTTGTTGTTTACATATTTAAAATAATCTACATCTGCAGTGAATTTAGTTCCTAGAGTATCAATCTTATGCATAAAATTTATGTTAGCTGAATGTGTGTTATCAACTCCGTCGTTTTTAGCTTGACTTCTGATATATTTTACAGGGTTATCAACAAGGTTATTAACAGTTATAAGTCCTCCATCATCAAATTTAGGACTTCCGCTCCCTCCATTATACTGACCACCCATAGAAGTCTTTTCTGTCAGTTGATAGTCAACTTGGAAATTACCAGAGATATAGTCGTTATTGTTATAACGAGTATTCTCACCATTCCAAATCTCAGTAGGGTAGTATACTTTAGAATTTTCTACAACATTATAGCCTCCTTTACTACCAGTTACCCCAGCTTTAATAGATACTTTATCTTTGTTATAACTAAAACTATTACTTAATCTAAACAAATTCTTAGTACTTTGTTTATACCCAGCACTGATTTGATTACTCCATGCATCAGGTAACGCTTCTTTCAGTACAATGTTAATAAGCCCACTGTCTCCCTCTGCCTCATATTTAGCAGGTGGAGTAGTGATTACCTCTATCTTTTTGATATTGTCAGAAGGGATGCTCTTTAAGTACTGTAGTAATTGTTCACCAGATAGTTGAACTAGTTTATCATTGATCATTACACGCACACCACTTTTACCTACTATAGAGATTGTTTCATTGTCTACTTTAAGGCTAGGTGTTAGTTTTAATAAATCTACAGCATCGTTATTCGTAGCGTGTACAGAGTTCTCGATATTGAATACTGTACGGTCTACTTTTCGTTCAAATACTTTTTTTGTCGATTCTACTACTATTTCATCTAGTTTAGTATCTTGTTCTATAGATAATACCCCTAGATCTAGATCTTTGTTAACTTCTATATTTTTATCATACGCTTTAACACCATAGCTATGGATTTGGAAAGAGTATGTATTATTAGCTATATCGTGTATCTCGAATGAACCGTTTTCATTGGTAAGAGCAGACTGTACTAAGTTTCCATTAGTATCTATTAGATAAACCTCTGCTAAGTCTACAGGAGTTTTATCTGCTGCTTGTACTATACCTTTTATATTATTTTGAGCACTTACGCTTAAAGCTGTTAAGAATAATGCAGTTGTTATAAATAGTGCTTTCATTGTTATCATTACTTTGTTAGTTGTAAGTGATAATTCTATTTGCGTGCCAATTAAAATTAAAAGATGTAAATCATTGTTTTACAGATGTTTATGTATATGTAAAAAAAAGATCTGTTCGATATTGAACAGTGTTTTTTATAAAAATGAACAATATTGAAAAATAGGGAGGTATAGAAATAAAAAAAAACTGCTTGGGGAAAGCAGTTTTCTAAGACTAGTTTATATGACTAATTATATTCAAATCGAAGTTATAATCATTTTGAGCTAGACTTGGCTTGTTGTTTATGAAAATTTGTAGAACAAAATTAAGTAATATTTTGATATGTTTTACTTTATACGTAGAAAAGTGGTACTTTTGTTTAAGAATTAAATTGAAATTTAGTAGTTTAGAAGAATGTCGGATTTAAAGTACACGGCTATGGATGCAGATAAGATAAAAAGTATTAGAAAAAACTCAGGATATTCACAAGAATATGTAGCTGAGAGATTAGGGATATCACAAAAGGCATATTCTGATATAGAAAGTGGAAAGACACGTTTAAAGAATGAAGTATTACATGAGATAGCTAAGATATTAGAGATATCACCTGCTCTGATATGCCCTATATCATGTGAATGTATCTCTGATATAGAGAGTAAACACAGAGAGCTTTTAGCTTTTTTAGATGCTAAGGGAATTGACTATCCTGCAAAGTTTCTTTAACTTAATATTTATTAACTAGAAGTATAAGTATTGAGATTATAGGGAGTTAATTAATATTTCAAGAAATTATAAAAAAAAGTCCTCAAAGTAGAGTAATTACTTTGAGGACTTTTTTAATTAGATGTACTTTAGATTGACCAACGCAGTAAGCTTGCTCCCCATGAGAAACCTGCTCCAAAAGCTGTTAACAATACTAAGTCTCCTTTCTTTATTTTACTTGTGTTTTCCCAGATACACAATGGAATTGTTGCCGCTATAGTATTACCATAGTTAGCAATATTTACTAGCGTTTTATCCTCTTGTATGTTGATCTGTTTACCTACAGCATCTATAATTCGTTTATTTGCTTGATGAGGAACTAACCAATTTACATCTTCTATAGTAAGCTGGTTTCGGTTTAGAACATCTAAGCAAGCTTCACTCATCGACTGTATGGCTTGTTTAAAAACGACTTTACCATCTTGCTTGATGTATTTTTTATCGTCATCTTCTTCTAGTTCAGAATAGGGGTGTAATGAACCTCCAGCTTCTATATTTAAAAAGGCTCTTCCCTGTCCATTACTCTGCATTAAAGCATCTATTACTCCAGTTTCTTTAGAAGGCTCTAACCATACGGCACCAGCTCCATCTCCAAATAAAATATTCGTAGAACGGTCTTGTATATTCACGTAAGCACTAATCTTATCAGCACCGATTACTACCACATTTTTATAACGTTGACTCTCTACTAAAGATGCTCCTAAGTCTAGAGCATATAAGAATCCTGAACATGCAGCATTTATATCGAATCCCCATACATGATCAATGCCTAATTTTTCACAGATGATATTTGCTGTCGCTGGCATGGGCATATCTGGGGTAGAAGTAGCCACGATAATTGCATCTATATCTGTAAGTTTTTTATTGTAATTGACAAGTAGGTTTTCTATCGCGTGTACTGCCATGTCGGAGGTAGCAAGTCCTTTTTCTAATATTCTACGTTCTTTGATCCCAGTGCGTTTAGTTATCCATTCGTCATTTGTATCTGTTACTTTCTCAAGATCTTTATTTGTTCTTCTTTGCTTAGGGACATAACCTCCAATAGCGGTGATATTAGCGTATGTGTTTTTTTGAGTTGTCGCTTTATTCATATTGTTGTGCGTCTTTATTTCAAGTGAGTTGTTTTGCCTCAACTCTTATTGTTGTTAGTGTTTACAGTCCAAATATCCGAATATTATGACACTTTTGAATAGATAATTAAACGTTTAAAATTGTTTAAAAGACGCTTTTATACCAAAACCTTCTAAATAAATTAGCCCATAACAAGTCATATACATATAGACGAGAAGTAATTATACAAAATAGGTTTGAATTTGATTAAAGCATGGTATTGTTGAGGAACTAATGAAAGAACTATGATACAGAATTGCTTTGTAGTATTAGGTTAACACTGACTCTTGTCTAACCTAGTTGTTCTTAAAATCTGTAGGAGAAATTCCAGTATAGGTTTTAAAAAACTTACTGAATACAGATAAATCAGCAAAATTTAATTCACTAACAATATCCGTGATAGAAGACTTGGGATTCTTAAGTAAGATCTTAGCTTCTAGAATAATAGTGTCAGAGATGATTTGTTTAGGTGTTTTTTGGAATACTTCAGAGATGATTTTCGTTAAGTGCTTTCTGCTGATAAACATAGCATCTGCGTAGTACTGTACACTTCGTTCTCTTTTAAAATGAGTAGATACTAAATAAATGAACTTTTTGGCTAACTCTTCTTTGCGCAGTAGCTTAATGTCATTTTTTTCTAAAACAGCTTTACTATAGTAATTGCCTAATTCATACATCAAGATAGAAAAGTGATGTATGATGAGGTTTTTTCCATAAATGTTGTCACTGTTATAACTCAGTTGTGTTAATCTCTTAAGTGTATTTCTAATCACTCTAAAAACATCCTTTGTTAAGGTAATAACCTTTGGGTATTCAGAAGATAAGAAAGAGATTAAACTATGAGATTTGACATGAAAACCAGCTTCTGAGAATAAATCTGGATCTATAAAAACAGCCTTAACAGAAAAATCTTCTGTCAATCTTTTGATTTCAAAGAATTGATTGGGAAGCACTACTAATAAGTCGTCCTTTTTAATTATAGTAGGTTCTAGGTTAATCGTTATTTCACATCTACCTCCTGTTACTAATATCAATCCAAAGGTTGTAAATTGGTAAGGTTTGTCCACTACAAAGTACTGTTTGTGTTTCGGACCAATATCCAAAATAGCCAATCTTTTGTCTGTAAGGACATTCTTATAGCGATTTGTAATATCGCTTAGGGAGTAAACTTGTATATAAGGAGTATTCACTAGAGATTTTTGGTTTAAAATATTTTCTAAAAGTAATGATTTGGGATTAGATGAGAGTTAATATAGATTAATAAAGTCAAGAGTTAATAATAAGCATTTCCGTAATTTCGAGATACAAAAAAGGGTGAGACATCTATCTCACCCCATTGCATTTGGTTGTTGTTCTATTATGTAATTCTATTTGTTGTTTATGTTTTTAGAAGTGAACTCATCTATGAACCCTTCATTATAATCGTAATCGGCATTCATCAAGTGTTCATAATTTAGCTTTTCTTTCTTTCCAAAGCGATTACCTATTTTATCAAATATTGAGTATATAATAGGAACAATCACTAAGGTTAATAATAAGGAAGATAATAGCCCTCCGATGATGACTACTGCTAACCCGTTATTCATCTCAGCACCAGCACCACTTGCTAGAGCAATAGGTACCATTCCTATAACCATTGCGATAGTTGTCATTAAGATAGGGCGAAGACGTGCATGGTTAGCCGCGATTAACGCATCGTGTACACTATCTCCTGCCTGTACTCTGTGATTAGCGAAATCTACTAGTAGAATGGCATTCTTGCACACCAGACCGATTAGCATAATGATCCCTAATATTGTGAATATATTCAGTGATATATTAGCGATAGCCAGTGCTAATAAGGCTCCAATGAATGATAAGGGCACGGAGAAGATAACGATAAAAGGCTTAGAGAAGCTGTCATACAAGGCTACCATGACTAGATATACTAATATAATAGCTGCTAATAAGGCTACTCCTAATGTCCCGAATCCTTCTTCTTGATCTTCCATTGTACCAGTCCATAGATATTTTACACCTGGTTTCATTTTTAAAGTTTCGAACTGAGGTACCCACTCTTCTGCTATTGCTCCTGGAGCACGACCTATCGTTTGAGATTTTATGGTTACAGAAGGGCTTTTATCTCTACGTTCTAAGATAGAAGGTCCTGAACTGTATTTAATATCGGCGAATTGGGCTAGTTTAATGTCTTGCCCTACGTTATTCTTGAAGCTAATTTCTTTTACGTCATCTATAGTTGTTCTCGCATATTCTTGGAATCTGATGTTGATGTCATATTCATACTCACCTGCTCTAAATTTACCATCTTTATTTCCATTAAACGCAGTCTGCATCGTCATACCCACAGTGTACATATCTAGGCCTAATGCAGCCATCTTATCACGGTTCACTTGTACATTAATCTCAGGACTACCTGTCTCAGTCGTTAACTTAGTCTCCATAGTCCCTGGTATCTTATCTAATAACTCTTTCGCATGGATGGCAAAGTCCATCGCATCGTCTAAGGTAGCACCTGTCACTGTTAATGCTAGTGGTGCTTCTTCAGCTCCGATTAACCCTACTGGAACAGTCTTTATTTTAGCATCTGCAATAAGCGGTGTCAACTCGTTCTTTAACTTTGCAGCATAGACGAATGAGTTCTCCTTACGTTGCTTCTTATCTGTTAAGATAACGTGTATCTCAGATTTGTATTTAGTAGCCTGTGCTCCTCCATACCCCTCAGAAGACTGCCCTACTGTGGTGATCATATCTACTACCTCTGGTTTAGTACCTAAGAAGTCTTCTACCTTTTGAGTTACTTTATTTGTCTGCTGAAGTGAAGCGTCTTTATCTAATTCTAATTGTACTAAGAATTCTCCCTTATCTGTCTTAGGGAAGAACTCTGCTCCGATATATCCCATCGGCAACAACGCTATCGAACCAAAGAATGATAAGGCTACGATGATGATCACGATAATAGTGTTCTTAGTAGAGTTTAACGACCATACTAAGAGATTAGATATCGTATGTGTGAACGCATTTAATCCCTTCTCAAAACCGTGTATAATCTTACCAAAGAATGTAGATGGCTTAATTACCTCGATACGTCCATATCTAGAGAATAACCAAGGTACTATGGTAAATGATACTAATAGTGATAATAAAGTAGCTATAATTACTGTAACACAGAACTGTTTAATGATATTCGGCACTAGACCTGATGACATCGCGATAGGTAAGAATACTACTACGATAACTAATGTAATCGCAGTAACTGTAAATCCGATTTCTTTCGCTCCATCATAAGAAGCACGTACTTTATTTTTACCCATCTCCATATGGCGGTGAATGTTCTCGATAACCACGATGGCGTCATCAACTAAGATTCCCACTACCAGTGATAGCGCTAGAAGACTCAATAAATTCAAGGTATACCCTAATAAATATATCCCAATGAATGTGGCAATCAATGATAAGGGAATCGCTACCATTACGATAATCGCATTTCTAAAACTGTGTAAGAAGAATAACATTACGAATGCCACTAATACAATCGCTAAGAACAAGTCAAACATCACTGCATTAGCCGCCTCTAAGGTAAACTCAGACGAATCGTTTGCTACTTTAATGTTTATGTTTTGATCTTTATAGTTGTTCTCTACCTCTTTGATTGTTTCGTGAGTCAGCTCACTTACTGTTACTGCATTGGCATCAGACTGTTTGATAACTTGCATTAAGATAGTCGATTTCTGATTAAGACGTGCGATTTTCTCAATTTCTTTAATGCCATCTTGTACATCTGCTACATCGCCTAAGCGTATATCTATACCTCCTTGAGATGCTATTACTAAGTCACGCATCTCTTGTACGTTCTTATATTTTCCCTCTAGACGGATAATCGTTTGTTTGTCTTTAGACTTGACATTACCTGTAGGGAAGTCTAAGTTAGAGCCTAAGATGATCTGCTGTACCATCGGTACACTTAATCCGTATGCTTCTAATTTCTTAGGATCAAGAAGGACTTGTATCTGTCTTTCTTCACCCCCAATAAGCTCTACCTTAGCTACCCCGTTTACACGAGAGAATATAGGTTGTATCTTCTTATCTAATAAATCATATAGTTCTTTTTCTGTTAAGTCACTTGTGATACTCAGTGTCAAGATAGGCAAGTCACTCAGTGAATACTTTTGTAGTGAAGGAGGATCTACATCTTTAGGTAAATCCTTAAGGATAGCATTAATCTTACGCTGTGCATCATTTAAGGATAAATCAACATTAGCAGTAGAGTTTAAATAAATCATTACGGTAGATAAACTCTCGAATGACATCGCTTCTACCTTCTTCACATTCTCCAGTGAGGCTACAGCATCTTCTATTTTCTTTGTCACAGTGTTCTCTATCTCAGAAGGTGAAGCTCCTGGATATACTGTGGCAACTGTAATTACGTTTACTTCAAACTTAGGAACTAATTCGTAACTCAGATTTTTATAACTAAATAAACCACCTAGTAGTAATGCGATAAACAATACTATAATGATACTAGGACGTTTTATTGATATTTCGGCTATTTTCATAAGTCGATCCTTTGGTTTTAGAGGATGTTATTTAATGATAGATACTGGTGTGTTCTCTGTCAAGTTGATTTGTCCTGAAGTGATTACCGTCTCACCGTCTTGTAATCCTTCAAGTACTTCTACGAAGTCTCCGAAGTTTCGACCTGCAACTACTTTCTTAGAGACAGCTTTACCTTGTACGATGGTATAGACTAGATTAGAACTTACACTTCCTACGAACGCATTACGTGGTACTAATAGGATAGGAGTATCAGCATCTTTCTCTCCGTCGAAAATAGCAGAACCATACATACCCGCTCTTAATTTGTTCTCTTGGTTATTAGCGATTAATAAGTCCACAGGATAGTTAAGCGCAGCATCAGCTTTAGGAGCTATGAAGGTTACCTTTCCTTGGAATGTATCGTTAGGTAGTACACTTGCCTTAACCGTGATGATATCCCCTTCTTTAAGATTAGCTACGTGGCTTTCATCTACATTCACTCTTAGCTTAAGTTGTGCTACGTTTACCAAATCAAATAGAGGAGCACCTGGTGCTACGAATGACCCTAGTTCTACGTGTTTCTTATTGATAATACCATTGATAGGTGCTTTTACATTCGCATCAGCAGCTGTGATGCGCGCAGACTTTAGATTAGCCTCCGCATTTTTAAGCATTAGGCGTACTTGGTCAAGTTGTTGTTGAGTTACTCCACCAGTTTTAAATGCACTTTCAAAACGGGTAGCGTCAGCTTTAGCCGTAGCCAGAGTAGCCTCCGCATTTTGGATTTGAACATTGATTTGATCGCTATTTACTATTGCGATGACCTGACCTTTATGTACACGTGTACCTTCATCTACTAATAGTTTGTTGATACGACCTGGAGTCTCTGCAGAGATGGTTACCTCTTGTTCTGGTATGAAATTACCATTAGCTTTGTAAGTAGCGTCATACACTTGTAATTTCGCTTGCTCAGCTCTTACAGTTACTTCTGCACTGCGTTCTGCTACGATAGCTGTTTCTTGATCGTTCTTCGCTTTATTACTTGATAATATATAGATAAGACCTCCTACTAAAACAACTAGTACTAGGGCTGTAATTACTTTTTTCATATTCTTATGATGTTAGATTAATCTAATAACGATTTAAGTTCTCCTTGTGCTTTTACTAATTGTATCTCTGCTAGTTTATAATCTAGCATCGAGGTAGTATAGTTATTTTCTGCTTCAGTATAAGCATTCTCAGCATTAAGCAAGTCAGTTAATGTGGCTAGCCCATGCTTATAGTTATTTTGAATATTAGACAGGATGCTTTTCGCAAGACTGACATTGTCTTTCTGAATATCTATCGTAATCATCGCATTCTCTAGAGATTTCTGTGCATTACTAAAGTCTAGGGATAATGCCTGTTTAGTATCGTGTATCTGTACATCTACTTTCTTTTGTTCGATTACTACCTGTCTAACTTTAGAGCGAGTAGCAAATCCACTTAACACAGGTATTTTTAATTGTAGACCTACTGCTGAGGTATTAGTCCAATATACTTTATCTGCGGGTGAACCTCCCCAAGGAAATTTATCTCCCATTCCCTGATAAGCGAAGTTGCCGAATGCTGCTAATGATGGATAATAGTCTGCAACTATTGATTTTCTCTTATATTCAAGTAAGTCTTTTTGCTTCTCTAGTAAGTGAATCTCTGTTCTGTTCTCTATTCTGTTTTCTGCTAGAATTCCCTTTTCATTTACATTAAAAGTAGTTTCAGGCATAATAATAGGCGTATTGACATCCATACCCATAAAGAACTTTAAGGCATTCTCTTGTAGGTCTATTGCATTAATAATTTTCTGTCTTGTTGCTTTTATGTTGCTAAGGCTCACCTTAGTACGGTCTAGATCTATCTGAGTTGCCAATCCATTTTTATGTAGATTCTCTATAATATCCTTAATCTTAGTAGTGCTCTCTATAGTCGTCTCTATCGTTCTTAACATTGCCTTAGTTTGATAGACTTGATAATAGGTACTCGCTACTTTCTCTATAATCTGCTCATCAGTTAGTGTCTTATTAATAATATAAAATTCCTTAGCTGATCTAGCTGCTTTAAGTCCCATGAATACAGCTTGGTTAAACAGTACCTGAGAAGCAGTAGCCGATATGTTAGAGTTCCACTTTAAATTAAAAGGAATCATCTGTGTCTGTCCGCCCATAGTCAGTGGCATCTCTTGGATTTTTACGTTATTGAGCAGATTAGCTTCTATATCTATACGAGGTAAAGCATTGGCTCTCACTTCTTCTATTTGATACTGGCTATTCTCTATATCTAGAGTCGCTTGTTTTGCTTCTGCTTTGTGTTCTAAAGCAAAATTTAAAGCATCTTTAAGTGTAAGAGCCTCTTGAGCATGAGCGATAAAAGTTGAGATTAGTGCTAATAGCGTGATCTTTATCGTTTTCATTGTTTTTTGTTCTGGATTAGATCTTTATATATTTTTAAGCCTTTTTCGGTAGCTATACTTCTAATATGATATTCTAAATGTAAGGCGTGTACATCTGCATGTGAATAATCTGATTCTGGAAAGTAATCAAGATCCTCAACAGCAACAATGGAAGCAATGTGAAACCTAGCGATGTAGTCTACATCTATATCAGATCTATACACTCCTTCACGTATTCCCTTGTCTAAGTTTTTCTCAATTAATTTCACGTATTTTTTTTCGTGAAAAACTTTTTGTTTCTGCGCCAACTTAGGATAATACTTAGTTAATTGATAGAAACAACCTGGAAAATCTACTAAGAAAACATCATTAATATCATTGTGAGCAGCTACTATTTCTGGGATTGCCTCTTGATCTAGTTTTAAAGTCTGTTCTATCTGCTGTAAGAATTTCGCATTAATATTAGCTAATGCTTTCTCTATTAATTCTGGCTTAGAAGTGAAATGTTGATAAATGGTTTTTTTTGAAATACTAAGTTCCGATGCGATATCGTCCATCGTTACAGTTTTGAATCCTTGAGTAAGGAACATTTGAGTTGCTTTTTCTAATATTTGAGTATCCATTGATTTGTAATTTTGATAGGCAAATATAGTATGGAAACTTTTAGGGTTTCTGAGTTTATTTATTAATTATGGAAACTTTAACTGTTCGTGGAGTTTCTTTACTTGTTGTTAAGTATTATTTTTAATGGTGTTAATTGTGTTTGGTTTTGGAAACTTTTGAACAGTTATAGTTTTTTTAAAAAGATTGTTTTTTTGAAAGTTTCCAATATGTCATTTTTATAGTCTGTTAATGTTACACTTAAAACCCTTTAGGAATTGAATGGATATATAGGTGTTAGGTTAGTATAAATTGTAGATTTTGGTTATTTATCATTGAGTTTAATGTGTTGAATATTAGGTGACCCGTCCTGAAAAAACTGTACAGTTATGGTAGGACGAGACAAGAACGAGACAGAGTGGTCGCATAATGCTCGCATAGTGGTCGCATAGTTTTGACCTTTTTTAATGCGACCATTATGCCATCATACTATCATCATTGTTCTATCATTGTTAGTTAATTCTTTAGGTATTTAATATCTATGACGTTATTCACTTTTCTCAGGAATCTTTTAGGTTGTTTTTAAGTGTTAAAATTTTTGAATATAATTACTACCTTTAACGTAATTTGTTTTATATAGTTGGTTGTGTGTACTATTTATATTCTAAATGTAGTTTTTGTGGTAGTACTATTTGTGACACGCTAGATATTGTCCTATCTTATATGCTGGATAGAGTTATATGTGAGATGCTTCATTCTTCAGCATGACATAGATGATGGATGTGCGTTGCGGGGCGTATAGTAATATGCCCATAGTATTGTGGATGTAGATTGTAGATATTTATTGCGTTATGTTGGCACACAACAGTAGGAGGTATGGTGTTAACTGTACAGAAGTGTTCGGTAGCTTAACAGTTATGTGTTAATGAGGTAGGATAGTTGTTGATTTGTCATTGAAAGAAGTAAAGGCATTGTTGTTTGTTTATATGATGGGGTAATGTGTAAAGCGTGTTCTAATTGTTAAATAGTTGTAATAAAACATTGTTTTTTAAGGTTATATATATTGAAAATATTGTTTTAATAATAAAATATTGTAAAGATGTGTAAAAATGTATTAGTTACCTTATTGTTGGTGTTGGTACTTTGCGTTAGTTGTAAAGATGATGAAGTGCGTATAGATGATAATTGGACTAATGGATTAGAGCAGAGCGATGAGGTACTGGTAGTAAATGAAGGAGATATTGATTGGAAGTTAATAGATTTAAAACCAAAGGAGAAGGAACAAGCTCTAAGTTTGTTTTATGCAGGGATAGAGACGGAAGTACAGTCAGATAGTTTATTCGGAATGGTTGCAAAGTTTCAAAAACGAAGAATGGAGTTGCATCAAGCGTTAGGTATTCCAGATGCTCGTTACTTCTTTGATAACCCTGAGTGGTTGCCTGTTATAGTGCCTTCTAAAATCAACTATGTAGATGGAACTTATGAGGATGCGGTAGGGTATTATATTACCCCCAATCTAGTAAAAATAAAAGGAGGTAAGTGGAAAAGTAATTTAGAAGAGGATCGTGATAAAATAATAAGACTAGAGCAAAAGATAGGGGAGATACAAGGGGATGATATGAATGTTTTTGGTTTTTTAGTACACAAGCCTGTAAGATCTATTGTTTATAACGGAACAGTAGCAGTACCTAGTAGTCATACTTATTTGATAAGTAGCAAGGAACCTCTGTTGGTTACTAATATAGGAGAAGTGAAGTTGCTAAAAAGAGAAGATACTGAGATAATGTTAGAGTTGCCTTATGATAGTGAACATTATGTGCTTGTATATGGTGTGTCTGAGGACAATAAAGTGATTCGTGAGATTAGTAGAAAAGGTGATACTAGATTAGTGCATAACGGCGTTCATCAAGAAGGAAGGGATAAAGTGTATATTGCTTATTCGTATCCTGTGGAAAAGATTATGATTAAGGTCTATAAACGCAAGAAAACGAGTTCACTTTCTTTTACCTTCGAGCACATAGTAGAGAAAATGGAAGTGAGTAAGAAATAACTACTGAGTATTGCTTCTTTGGGAATAGAGATAGATACTACTACCTAGTATAGGTAGGGCAAGAATAAATAGGATGATTAAGGCGTGTTCAAGACCTTGAAATTTCTTATTTCTAAATAGGTGTATTATACTGTATAATGTTAGTAGTGTATATGTGCTGATTATAGTAATAATGCCGATAGGCCCTATCATACCTAGTGAGATCATAAGAGAATGTTTATTGTTATTAATGCAAGTATAAGGGGATTTGGTTGAGGTATCAATACCATATTAGTGGTATTTTAAGAATTGAATTATAGAGAAGGGAAGTTGGCTGTAGGTAGATAAACATAATGATAACAGGTGCGGATCATTAATGATAAGCGTTTAAAAAGGGAGGATGAATGATTATCTTCGAAAAAAACACGTATTTTTACACAAAATAATTAAAGTAATGCAATCAATAGTTAAGTATAAAGAGCAGATTTCTGAATTTATCGATTCGATTTCTTTATCAGGTACTCCAAAGGAACTTTACGAACCTATTTCATATATATTATCATTAGGGGGAAAACAGATTCGTCCTGTGTTAACATTAATGTCAGCTGATATCTTTGGTATAGATCCAAAGAAAGCTATCCATGCGGCAACAGCTATTGAGTTGTTTCACAACTTCTCATTAATGCATGATGATATTATGGATGATGCGCCACTGCGTAGAGGTCATCAGACAGTGCATGAAAAATGGAATACAAATACTGCTATCTTATCAGGAGATGCTATGCTAATCTTAGCTTATCAGTATTTTGAGCATTATGAGAATAATACTTTTCGCGACTTAGCGAAGTTGTTTAGTAAAACGGCTATTGAGGTATGTGAAGGACAGCAATGGGATATCTGTTTTGAAAATAGAAATGATGTGAGTATTCCTGAATACATCCAAATGATTAAGTTTAAAACTGCTGTATTAGTAGGTGCTGCTCTTAAGATGGGGGCTATCGTAGCTGAGACGAGTACTAAGAATGCAGAGGATATATATGACTTTGGTATTAATCTAGGTATAGCGTTTCAGTTACAAGATGATTACTTAGACGCATTCGGTGAGACAGCTACCTTTGGTAAACAAGTGGGTGGTGATATCTTAGAGAATAAAAAGACATTTTTATACTTAAAAGCTGTGATGAATGCGGATGATACTCAACACGATGAATTGGTTGCATACTTTTCTAGTGTTGATCAAAATGCTGAAGATAAAGTGAAAAGAGTAAAGGAGTTATTCGTAGAGACTGGATCTGCTAAAGAATCAAAAGATCTAATAGAAGAGTATACATTAAAGGCACTTGCTATTTTGGATCAAATGGATATTGCAGAGGAAAAGAAAGAGCAATTGCGTACGTTTAGCCACGAATTAATGGATAGACGCGTATAATCAGATAGTGATGACAGAGGCTGTATCTTATTTAGAAAATAAAGTAGGAGAGTATAATCTGCTGGGTGAGTTAGTTCGACAAGTAGAAAAAGATTTTCGAATGGCAGTAGACACATCTATTACTTTATATGCGGACACACCTGCTAAGTTAGTCCATGAAGTCTATAGTGAGCTATATAATATAGTGACTAAAACATCTGTATCTAAGTTTTCAAGTTTACTTTATAGAATAGATATAGCAGAGAAAGATGTAAAGGCGATACAGAGTACAGATATTGAAGATTATTTACAACAGGTGACTTTTTTAGTGTTAAAGAGAGAATATCAAAAAGTATATATTAGGAGTACGTTGTAACAGATGTAGTCTTTATACAAACAAAGCACCTTAATAAGGTGCTTTGTTTGTATATGGAAAGTATGATTAAAAGTAGAATCTTACAAAAGGCATGTATGCACTTCCATAGACCATATCTTTCTCTTTATAAAGAACATTATATCGAATACCAATAGTCACAGGACCTTGACTATATCCTACACCTAAGAACAAAGCAGTATTCCAAAAATTGTCATCATATTTTTGGCCTTCGTGATATTTATAAGTATTGTTTACTCTTAACTGTTCAAGTTCAGCAGATAGCTGAATCTGAGGGATAGGATTAGATAGTGCTATAATACTACCTCCATATATCCAAGAGTTGTATTCTTTGATGCTAGAGTTGTAATAGCTTCTGTTTTTGCTGCTGATATAACTCCCTTGTAGACCTACACCTGCTGAAAAATAAGGATTCACTTGATATAGTGCACTAGGTGCTATCATAATATCAGTATAACCACTTCCAAAGCCTAATCCAAGGCCTCCACCGAATTTCCATTTATTAGCAGAATCATAATTTTGAACAGTATTTCCTCTATCTTGTGCAAGAATAGAAAAAGAGGTCGCTAAAAAAAACGATATTGATAAAAAAAACGGTAAATAGTTGATGTTAAATCTTTTCATTCCAATTTTATAAAATAATTATCAGATAAAAATAAGCAAAAGTTTATAGTTTTGTCATAAAGAGTTGTATTTTTGTAGATATAATATTTAAACAAAAGGTCTTTAGACGAAATTATGGATAGATATTCCTTCTTAAATGCGGCACACACTGCATTTTTTGCAGATTTATATGATCAGTATACAGAAAGCCCAGATAGCGTAGAGCCAAGCTGGAGAGCTTTTTTTCAGGGATTTGATTTTGCAAATGAATACAATAGTGGGCCTGTTGAGCAATTAGCACAAGCTTATACGTCAAGTAATAGTGTTGGTGTAGATAGTTCAGCGCAGTTAGGGCAACTTCAAAAGGAGTTTGCTGTATTAAAATTAATTGACGCTTACAGAACTTATGGGCATTTATTGACAAAAACAAACCCATTAAGAGACAGAAAAGTAGAGCATCCAGATTTGAGTTTAGAGAAGTTTGGTCTATCTCAAGCAGATTTGAATGTTAATTTTGAGGCTGCAAAGACAATACAACTACCAACAACTACATTAGGGCAAATCATTGCTCGATTAGAAAAAATTTACTGTACTACATTAGGTATTGAGTATAAATACATCGTTGATGAAGCGACTGTACAATGGATTCAAAATCACTATGAGACTACAGAGGCAAAATTTAATAATGAAGAGAAAAAAGAGATCTTGCACAAGTTGATTGAGGCAGTTTCTTTTGAAAACTTCTTAAATACGAAATACGTTGGACAAAAACGTTTCTCACTAGAAGGTCTAGAAGCAGCAATACCTGCTATAGATTTTATGATGGACGCTGCTGCTGATAAAGGAGTAGAAGAGATTGTTGTTGGGATGGCACACCGTGGACGTCTTAATGTATTGGCTAATGTATTCAAAAAGCCAGCACAAGACATCTTTGCAGAGTTTGATGGTAAAGATTATGATGCTATCGAAGGTTTTGATGGTGATGTTAAGTACCATTTAGGTCTTACTACAACTCGTAAAACTCGTTCTGGAAAAGTAATGCATGTTAACTTAACACCTAATCCATCTCACTTAGAGACAGTAGGTGCTGTTATCGAAGGTATAGCACGAGCAAAACAAGATACTGTTTATGCTGCAGAACCATCTAAAGTATTGCCTATTGCCCTTCATGGTGATGCTGCGATATCAGGACAAGGAATTGTTTATGAAATCGTACAGATGGCAAAACTTAGAGGGTATAAAACTGAAGGTACTATACATATAGTATTAAACAATCAAGTTGGTTTTACGACTAACTATTCTGATGGTCGTTCTTCTACTTACTCTACAGATATTGCTAAGGTAACTCAATCACCTGTATTGCATGTTAATGCAGATGATACTGAAGCTGCAGTTAGAGCATTTATGTTTGCGTTAGATTACCGTATGGAGTTTGGTACTGATGTATTTATTGACTTAGTTGGTTACCGTAAATATGGACACAACGAAGGAGATGAACCAAAATTCACTCAACCAATATTATACAAGTTAATCTCTAAACACCCTAACTCACGTAATATTTATAGCGCGAGATTATTAGATGATAAAATTGTAGATGAAGCTTTTGTTAAGTCATTAGAATCACAATATAAAGATGCTTTAGAACAAGAATTAAGCACGTCTCGTGCATGTGAATTTACACGTGTGAGAACATTTATGGAAGAGAACTGGCAAGGCTTTAACATTGCTGGTCGCGACAAAATGGTGGCTGATTATAATACTAAAGTTTCAAAAGAGGCACTTACTGCTATTGCAGAAGTAATCACTGAATTACCAGAGGATAAAAAATTCATTAGCAAAGTTAAAAAGCTTATTGGAGACAGAAAAGCAATGTTCTTTGAAAAAGATGCTTTAGACTGGGCAATGGGTGAGTTGTTAGCTTATGGTACTTTATTGACAGAAGGGTATGATGTGCGTATGTCTGGACAAGATGTAGAACGTGGTACATTCTCTCATAGACATGCTGTAGTAAAAACTGAGGATACAGAAGAACTTATTATTTTATTAAATAAACTGAAAGAGCAAAAAGGAGAAATGAGGATATTTAACTCTCTTTTAGCTGAGTATGCTGTATTAGGTTTTGAATATGGATATGCTTTAACTAATCCTAATACATTAACTATCTGGGAAGCACAGTTTGGAGATTTCTCTAACGGAGCTCAGATTATGATGGACCAATATATATCTGCAGCTGAAGATAAGTGGAATAACCAAAATGGTATCGTGATGTTATTACCTCACGGTTACGAGAACCAAGGTGCTGAACACTCTTCTGCTAGATTAGAGCGTTATTTACAGTTATGCGCCGAGAATAATATGTTCGTTACTAATGTTACTACACCAGCTAACTTCTTCCACTTAATGAGAAGACAAATGATTACTGACTTTAGAAAGCCATTGATTAATATGTCTCCTAAGAGTTTATTAAGACTTCCTGCTGCTGTATCTTCTATTAAAGATTTTACAGAAGGTAAATTCCAGTATGTAATCGGTGACGATACTGCTAAACCAGCGGATGTTAAGTCATTAGTATTCTGTAGTGGTAAATTCTATTATGACTTAGTAGCTAAACGCGAAGAGTTAGGTAGAAATGATGTTGCAATTGTGCGAATAGAACAATTATTCCCTTTACCAGTAGAACAAATCAAAGAAGTAATCGCTATGTATCCTAATGTAGATGACTATGTATGGGCTCAAGAAGAACCTAAAAACATGGGAGCTTACGGATATTTATTGATGAACTTTGAAGAGAAACCCCTACGTTATGCAGGTAATAGAGCTTATAGTGCTCCTGCATCTGGAAGTTCAGTTCGTTCTAAAAAACGTTACGCTTACGCAGTTGAAAAAGTTTTCAACAAGAATTTATAATAAAAATAGTATTTTTACATAACAATATTTAATTAAAGGATATAGAGATGAGCATCTTAGAAATGAAAGTTCCTTCGCCAGGTGAGTCAATTACTGAAGTTGAAATCGCTACATGGTTAGTAAAAGATGGTGACTACGTTGAAAAAGACCAAGCTATTGCTGAAGTAGATTCAGATAAAGCAACTTTAGAATTGCCAGCTGAAGAAAGTGGTATAATCACTTTAAAAGCAGAAGAAGGTGACGCTGTTGCTGTAGGTCAAGTAGTTTGTCTAATCGATATGAGCGCTGCAAAACCTGCAGGAGGCGCTTCTACGGAGGCTAAACCAGCTGCTGAAGCTCCTAAAGTGGAAGCTCCTAAAGCTGAACCTGTAAAAGCTGCAACTACTTATGCTACTGGAAGTGCATCTCCAGCTGCTAAGAAAATCTTAGATGAGAAAAACATCAGCGCTGCTACTGTAACAGGTACTGGTAAAGATGGTAGAATCACTAAAGATGATGCTGTTAACGCAAAAGCATCTATGGGAACTCCAACAGGAGGTTCTAGAGGAGAAGAGCGTAAAAAGATGTCTATGTTACGTCGTAAAGTAGCTGAACGTTTAGTAGAAGCTAAAAATACGACTGCTATGTTAACTACTTTTAATGAGGTTAATTTAACTAACGTAAACAAATTAAGAAGCGAGTTTAAAGATGCGTTTAAAGCAAAGCATGGTGTAGGTCTTGGATTTATGTCTTTCTTTACTAAAGCTGTAACTCGTGCATTAGAGTTGTATCCAGATGTAAACTCTATGATCGATGGTCAAGAGCAAATCAAATATGACTTCGCAGATATTTCTATTGCTGTATCAGGACCTAAGGGGCTAATGGTACCAGTAGTAAGAAATGCTGAGTTATTATCTTTCCGTGGTGTTGAAGCTGAAATCAAACGTTTAGCTATCAGAGCACGTGATGGACAAATCACTGTTGATGAAATGACAGGTGGTACATTTACTATTACGAATGGTGGTGTATTTGGCTCTATGTTATCTACTCCTATCATTAACCCTCCTCAGTCTGCTATCTTAGGTATGCACAATATTATCGAGCGTCCTATCGCAGTAGAAGGTAGAGTAGAGATTCACCCAATGATGTATGTGGCATTATCTTATGACCACAGAATTATCGATGGTCGTGAGTCTGTTGGTTTCTTAGTAGCTATTAAAGAGGCTTTAGAAAACCCAACTGAGTTATTATTAGATAACAATCCTAAAAAAGCATTTGAACTTTAGTAGTTTAAAGTTTTAAATATATCAACGGCAACTATAGATAGTTGCCGTTTTTTTGTGCTTAAGTTTTAGTGTTATATAGTAGCTTAAAGCCTTGATGTTGCTAGGGTTATACGTGTTTTGAGTTTTATTTAGGACTGTGTATTTGGTTGATATTTAATTAATTATGTATTTCTAAGTACTAGGTGATAATTGTTGATAACTTTTGGTAATTGTGAATAAGTCATGTGTAAAAGGATTTTTCTATGGGATAAAAAAAAGGATATTTGTATAAGTCCGTTCGCGGATTGTGAGTTTTTTATAAAATATTTATATTCAAATTGCTATGACTTTTCAAGAACCTATTTTAACAGAGAATAAAAATCGTTTTGTTATTTTTCCAATTAAGCACCATGACATTTGGGATTGGTATAAAAAAATGGAAGCAAGTTTTTGGACAGCAGAGGAAATTGATTTACACCAGGATTTATCAGATTGGAATAATAAATTAAACGAAGATGAACGTTATTTTATTAAACATATTCTTGCTTTCTTTGCCGCTTCTGACGGTATTGTAAATGAAAATTTAGCAGAGAACTTCGTGAATGAGGTACAATATGCTGAAGCTAAGTTTTTCTATGGATTCCAAATTATGATGGAGAATATTCACAGCGAGACATATTCTTTATTGATTGATACCTATGTGAAAAATGAAGAGGAAAAAGATAGACTATTTAGAGCTTTAGATGTATTTCCTGCTATTATGAAGAAAGCAGATTGGGCATTGAAATGGATAGAATCTGATTCATTTGCAGAGCGTTTAATAGCTTTTGCAGCTGTAGAAGGTATTTTCTTCTCAGGTGCGTTCTGTTCAATCTTCTGGTTGAAGAAGCGCGGTTTAATGCCAGGACTTACATTCTCAAATGAGTTAATCTCTAGAGATGAAGGTGTACACTGTGACTTCGCAGTTCACTTACATAACCATCACTTAGTAAATAAAGTTCCTAAAGCCCGTATTAGAGAAATATTAGTAGATGCCTTAGATATCGAAAGAGAGTTTATTACAGAGTCTTTACCAGTAAGTTTGATTGGGATGAATGCTACATTGATGACCCAATATCTAGAGTTTGTTACAGATAGATTATTAGTAGAGTTAGGGTGTGAGAAAGAGTATAATGTAGGAAATCCATTTGACTTTATGGATATGATTTCTCTACAAGGTAAGACTAATTTCTTCGAAAAACGTGTGTCTGAATATCAAAAGGCAGGGGTGATTTCAAAAGAAGAAGGTGGTAATAAGATTAGTTTTGATGCTGATTTTTAATTATTAACAAAAAAAGGAAAAAGAAAAGATGTACGTAGTAAAAAGAGACGGAAGAAGAGAACCTGTTAGTTTTGATAAGATTACAGATCGCGTTAGAATACTTTGTTATGAACTAAATGACATAGTAGATCCTGTGAAGGTAGCTATGCGTGTTATAGAAGGATTATACGATGGAGTATCTACTTCTGAGTTAGATAATTTGGCAGCAGAAACAGCTGCTTCAATGACCGTTAGTCATCCTGATTATGCTTTGTTAGCTGCTAGAATAGCAGTATCTAATTTACATAAGAATACAAAGAAGGTCTTTTCTGAAGTAGTAGATGATTTATATAGATATGTAAATCCACGTACTAATCAGGAAGCACCACTTATCGCAGATGATGTCTATACTGTGATTAAAAAACACGCAGAAAGACTTGATTCAACTATTATCTATCAACGTGATTTTAATTATGATTACTTTGGATTTAAGACACTAGAACGCTCTTATTTATTGCGTTTAAATGGAAAGATTGTCGAGCGTCCACAGCATATGCTTATGCGTGTGGCAGTTGGTATTCACTTAGATGATATTGATTCAGTTATCGAAACGTATGAATTAATGTCAAAGAAGTTCTTTACACATGCTACGCCGACTCTATTTAACTCAGGTACTCCAAAACCTCAGATGTCTTCTTGTTTCTTATTAACGATGCAAGATGATAGTATAGATGGAATATACGATACTTTAAAACAAACTGCTAAGATCTCTCAGTCTGCTGGAGGTATAGGTCTTTCTATACATAATGTACGTGCTACAGGTTCTTATATTAGAGGGACGAATGGTACTTCTAACGGAATTGTACCAATGTTACGTGTTTATAATGATACGGCAAGATATGTAGATCAAGGTGGAGGTAAGCGTAAAGGAAGTTTTGCGATCTATTTAGAACCATGGCATGCAGATATATTTGACTTTATTGATTTGAGAAAGAATCACGGTAAGGAAGAAATGCGTGCGCGTGATTTGTTCTTAGCTCTTTGGATCAATGATTTGTTTATGAAACGCGTAGAGACAGATGATAAATGGACACTTATGTGTCCTAATGAATGTCCAGGTCTATGTGATGTTTATGGCGATGATTTCGAACAATTATATTTAAAGTACGAAAACGAGGGTAAAGGTCGTCGTACAATTAAAGCAAGAGAATTATGGGAAGCTGTACTTGAAGCTCAGATAGAGACAGGTACACCGTATATGTTATATAAAGATGCAGCTAATGCTAAGTCTAACCAAAAGAACTTAGGAGTAATCAGATCTTCTAATTTATGTACTGAGATTATGGAGTATACTTCTCCAGATGAAGTAGCAGTATGTAATCTAGCGTCTATCTCGTTACCAATGTTTGTTGAGAATGGAAAGTTTAACCATGAGTTCTTATTTGATGTAACGAAGCGTATTACACGTAACCTAAATCGTGTTATAGATAGAAATTACTATCCTGTACAGGAGGCTTATAATTCTAATATGCGTCATAGGCCAGTAGGATTAGGAGTGCAAGGATTAGCCGATGCTTTTATCTTGTTGAGAATGCCTTTTACTAGTCCTGAAGCTAAGAAACTAAATCAAGAAATATTCGAAACGATATACTTCGCTGCTTTAACAGCTTCTAATGAGATGGCTAAAGAGGAGGGAACTTATTCTACATTTGAAGGATCTCCTATTTCTAAAGGAGAGTTTCAATACAATATGTGGGGAGTAAAAGACGAAGAGTTGAGTGGAAGATGGGACTGGGCTTCATTGAGAAAAGAAGTAATGGCTAGTGGAGTGAGAAATTCTCTATTATTAGCACCAATGCCAACAGCGTCTACTTCACAGATATTAGGTAATAATGAAGCATTCGAACCATATACTTCTAATATTTATACTAGACGTGTATTATCAGGAGAGTTTATCATTGTGAATAAGCACTTGTTAAAAGACTTAGTAGATTTAGGTCTATGGAATGAAGACTTAAAGCAAGAGATAATGCGTGCTAATGGATCTATTCAACACATTGATTTTATACCTACTGATATTAAAGAGTTGTATAAAACTGTATGGGAGCTTAGTATGAAAGATATTATAGATATGTCACGTGAACGTGGATATTTTATCGATCAGTCTCAGTCATTAAACTTGTTTATGGAAGGAGCTACATTTGCTAAGTTAACTTCTATGCATTTCTACGCGTGGAAGTCTGGATTAAAGACAGGTATGTATTATTTGCGTACCAAGTCTGCGGTAGATGCGATCAAATTCACATTGAATAATGAAAAGAAGGAAGCTGTTAGTGCTATCCAGGAAGTAGAACAGGTATCTGTAAGTGAGTATCAAGCGATGCTTCAGCGTGCAAGAGAAGCTTCAAATAATGATGAAGATTGTGAAATGTGTGGTTCTTAATGGAATTTGTTTTATGATAATATATGAAGGTAGTCCGTTTAGGGCTACCTTTTTTTTGTGTCTCATTTTTTGTAAGTTGAAAAATTGACAATTAGTGTTGTATCTTTGTACTTTAATTAATGTAGTATTATGGCTAAGGAAACGAAAGAAGGAATATATAAAGGAATAATAGAGAAAGATGCTCAAGGCAATTATTTCTGTGGACCTTATTTATTAGATTATCAATATACAGAAGCAAACTTTAAATTAGGTGATTTAATTAGTTTGAAGACTGCTGTAGCTAACCCAAGCGGAAAAAGTAGAGATGCTTATCCTAAGAAGTCAGTTAAGTTTTTCTTAGCAAGTGAAGAGAAAAGTGATAATTAATAGCAAGATGTATTCTTATAAAAGAACAAATGAAGAGTGTGATATTTATATCGCACTCTTTTTTTGTTCTAAGTAGGCTGCCTCAAACTAGTTTGAATTTCGTCCATAATCTTTATATTTACTGTTAAATAAAATTTTATGAGGAAAGTATTGTCCATTACAGGGACATTATTGGTTATAGGAGTGATTGTGTTTTTAGGTGTTAAGTATTGGAATGAAGGGAATGCCGAATATCCTTTTAATATAAAGATTGTAGAAGATAGTAATCGTATTCGGTCTTTTGTAGAGGATACAGATGATGGTTTTGATATATACTATTTAATCAGACAAGATAATGGAGAAGATTTACGCATAGATAATGTGTATTATTATGACGTAGCAGCACCTGATTACGCTAGTGAAAACTTTATTCGCTTTAGTGATCAAAAGAGTGAGTTAATAGGGCTTTATAATGATAGAGGAATGGTTGTAATACCACCTATATATTCTGCAATGACAAGAGTACACAACGGAATGTTATATGCATTAGAGGGAGGTGTGAAGGACAATATTGGAGCAAATGGAGATAGACATGATGTTTTACTTGGTGGAACTACTTTTTTGTTAAACACAAAAGGAGATATATTGATAGAGGATATGATAATTCCCAATAACAATTTAGATATGTATAGTTTGACTATTACAGACGAACCTATACTAGATAGTTATTACATGGCTTTTAAGGGGATAAATGGTAAATGTTACAATTTTGTCGATTTAGTTAAATATTTTGAATTATTTGTGAAAGAGGAGTTTCTGCCTAGTACATTAAATGATAATTGGAAGGATTACTTATCGGATAATGTAAAAGTGAATATCGAGGTTAAGAATGAGAATGTAGGAGACTACATAGTCTATGACAAACATGAGATGTTAACTACTCAGAAAGATCTAGTGACTAAAGCTTTTGAACTTGCTAATAGTAATGATTCTACAGGTTATAAGTTAGTGTATGATGTAGATGATTGGATTGTTACTGTTGATACTGAACTTATGGAGGATAAGGATAAAAATAGTTATCTAAATAAAGAGGGGGTGTGGAAAGGTAAAGAATTTCCTGTTTTTCAATTAAATATTAAAGAAGTAGAGGGGACTCAGACTCGTTCTAATCATTATGATTTTTATAGAAATAGAAATGGAGGGATGACTTTATATGAGATTACTATCCGTGCTAACTATTATTAATTGTATTAGCGAACTGTATTAGTGTTGTTTTTCTGTATTCTGGAGGAGTAATCTGACGATTATTAGCGGTATATTTGTTAGCTAACAACACTCAATTATTTTCAATCTATGAGTTCTTTATTTTATATAGATCGCACTAAAATTTCTCTAGATGATGTTATGTTTAACGATAATGTCAAGGCAGAAATCACCCAGTTTTTAAAGGAATATAAGTATCGTGAGGTACTTATGAAGTATAACCTACCAGTAAGTAATAAGATACTTCTGTATGGGAAGACTGGTTGTGGAAAAACAATGACAGCGAAGGCTATTGCTAAATACTTGGATAAGAAACTTATCATTGTTAATTTAGCGACTATTGTTTCTTCTAAATTAGGTGAAACTGCTAAGAATATTGAAAGTTTGTTTAAGGAGATACAGTATGAAAGTTCTGTATTATTTTTCGATGAATTTGATTCGCTAGGGCAGATACGCGATTATGACAATAAAGATAATAGTGAAATGAAACGCGTGGTAAATGCTATCTTGCAATTGATAGATAATCTACCGCAAAAGTCTATTTTAATGGCGGCAACGAATCAAATACACATGATAGATGAAGCGCTAGTTAGACGTTTTGAATTACAACTAGAATATACTGCTCCTAATAAGGAAGCTTTAGATTTTTATTACGATAAGTTATTAAAGGAGTATCCAGCAGAATACTGTAAGATTAATAGGTTATATGAGGTTTCTTATGCTGAGGCTAAGAATCATGTATTTAAAACAGTAAAAGATAATATTATAAATAGCCAATTATTGCTTGAGGCTAATCAGAATAATTAGTTGACCAATTGCTTATGATGAAATGGGAAAAGTTACTATCACTAAAGAAGTATGGTGATACTTTTGTTAGAAATAGATTAGACGAACTAGAAACTCGTATTGGTTTTGAGGTGGACTATGATAGAATCATCTTTTCATCGCCATTTAGAAGCTTACAAGATAAAACACAAGTTATCCCTCTGTCTAAGACGAACTTTGTTCATACCAGACTTACGCATAGTTTGGAGGTATCTGTAGTAGGGCGTTCATTAGGAAGAATAGTTGGGTCAAGTCTATTAAATAAATATACTTACTTAGCAGAAGAGTATGGTTATACTGTAAACGATTTTGGAGCTATTATAGCGGCGGCATCTTTAGCACATGATATAGGTAATCCTCCTTTCGGACACTCAGGTGAGCGTGCGATAGGTGATTTTTTTAAGAGAGGTGTTGGTTCTACATATAGAGATCAGATGAAGGATAGTGAATGGGAGGACTTGATTAACTTCGAAGGTAATGCTAACGGTTTTGCTATTTTGACTAAGAGCCGACCTGGTATGGCAGGTGGATTGCGTATTTCTTATGCGACTTTAGGGGCTTTTATGAAATATCCTAAAGAAAGCTTACCAATAAAACCTACAAAGGATATCTCTGATAAGAAATATGGTTTTTTTCAAGAGGATAAAGAAGCTTTCATAGATATGGCTACTGAATTGGGTTTAATCAAAAAGTCAGATAGAAGTGAGATTGCTTATTTTAGACATCCATTAACTTATTTAGTTGAGGCTGCAGATGATATTTGCTATACCATTACTGATTTTGAGGATGGAATTAATCTTGGTTGGATAGCGGAAGAACACGCTTTAGAATTCTTAATTAAAATTGTTCAGAATAGTATTAATCCACAGACTTATGCACAACTAGCTTCGAAAGAGGATAGAGTGAGTTATTTAAGAGCCTTAGCTATTGGTAGTTTAATACAAGATGTAGCTAAAGTCTTTTTGGAGAATGAAGATAAAATACTCAAAGGGGAATATCCATTCGCGTTAACTGAAAAGTGTAGTTATATTGCACAAATGAAGGATATCCTATCTGTCAGTATTAATAAAGTTTACCAGAGTCGTGAGGTGATAGAGAAAGAGATAGTAGGGTATAAAGTGATTAATGCTTTATTAGAAGCGTTCACTACAGCAGTTAATAACGTGTATTATGGAGAGGAGAGTCAGTATGATCTATTGATTATGTCTTTATTACCAGATAAGTATAGAATAGAGAGTGATAGTGTTTATGTGCGTTTAATGACCATATGCCACTTCATCTCAATGCTTACAGATGGTAAGGCATTAGAGTTGTATAATATGATTAAAGGAAACGATAAATAGTTTATCTTATAAAAATAAAAAGAGGTTATAGTATTATACTATAACCTCTTTTTTAGCTTAAAATATCTGTGAAATTAAATTACTCTCTTGTAGTCTGCATCCATAAGTGTGCATATTTCATCATTCCTGTTGCTGGAACAAAAACGTTGTTAGATTCAGGAGCTTTGATAGCGATAGCTTCTTCTTTAGTTTTACCAATTACATCACCTTTTGAACCTGATATTGAATTAGATCCATCTTTTGTTGCTATTGCAAAAGTTGCTTTAGAACCATCATTAGCAATGTCTTTTACATATACAGTTAAGAATTGCCCTGTTCTACCAGAGTAGTATCCCTCAGCTTTTTTTATTTCATATATGATTTGACCATCTGCTTCTTTACTATATACTTTTTTAAGAGTTAGTTTTGCACCTTCTGTCATGGGGTCTCCTTCTTTTCCAAAGTTACCAAGCATTAAGAAGGCATCATTACCTTGACCTATTACGAATTTATAGAATCCTAATCCGTTATTTACTGCTTCAGTTGTATATGTACCATCTAGGACACCGAATATTGCCTCTGTATCTTTTTGGTATCTGTTATATGAAGCTTCTTTCTCTCCTTTATTATCTTTTAATGGAGTACTTGATGCGAATTCTCCTTCAGCTTTTGCTTTTTCTTCTGCTAAGTAAGTTGTACGAGCTATTTCAACAAGTTTACCATTAATATTTTTAAGTTGTATAACATAGAATCTACCTTTTACTGATTCATCTTTACCCTCCAGCAGGATCTTATTAGTATTCTTATTATGAGCTATTACAGTCATGTCATATGCTGAGAATCCACTATTAAAGTTTACTACTTCATCAGAGAAGGTATAAGTGTATTTATGACCTTGATCTTCAAATGTGTATAAGCCATTAATAGGTAGTTTAGTTGGTTCTACTATAGCTCCTTTTTTCATAGGTAACCAACCAAATTGACCTTTATCATGCTCAACTATAATATCTTTAGCTGGATAAGCAGCTTTGATTGCCTCTATTTCTGTTTTAGCAGTTAAGTCCATATTGAACATGAACTCACTTTTGTCATCTTTTATTTCTCTAAAGAAGAAAGCTTTGTACTCACTTGTCTCTTTATTTTTTGCTACGGTTTTTAGTACACCTGCCTCATTTTTATATGTAGTAATTACATCATATACAGCATCATCTTGACCACTTCCTGCCATACCTGACATTTTCATAGTGATTATTTGTTTTTCAAAATGAAACGGAATAGGATTACCAGCATGATTAAATGAATATTCACCTAGTATTGGTGATTCTTTACCTACCTCTACCTGATCTTTAATCTCAGGTCTAATAGGTGTATTATCATCACTAGAACAACTCGTCATTAAAAATGCTGTAATAGCAAAAAGTAAAAGTAATTTTTTCATGTTTTTAAATAGTTATATCGTTTAATTATTTAGAACAAATGTAAATAAAATATCTAATTCTACAATAATTATTTATAATATATCTAAATAATAATCTTAACTACCTGTTTGTTTGGTGTTTGTGTGTTTTGTTTGGATTGTGTTTTTTTTAATTTATTCTTAATTAAGACTTTTTATAATTGAATAGTAATTGATTTTAAGGATGTAATACATGCTTATAGTTATTAAACTGATATGTTTGTAAAAAGTAGAGAATAAAATTTTGTAGGGAGACGACGTATATATACAAAAAAAAGACGCTATATATAATATAGCGTCTTTTCTTATGTTTTCTATTTGTTTGTATTAATACGAACAAATATGATGATTCTTAAGCTTCAAAAGGAATAATAGAAACAAAAGATTTGTTATCTCTTTTCTTTTGGAATTTAACTACACCAGCAACTTTTGCATGTAAAGTATGATCTTTTCCCATGTAAACGTTTTCACCAGCATTGTGCTTAGAACCTCTTTGTCTAACGATGATATTCCCAGCGATAGCTGCTTGACCACCATAAATCTTAACGCCTAAACGTTTTGATTCTGATTCTCTACCATTCTTAGAACTACCTACACCTTTTTTATGTGCCATGACGTCTTAAATTTAGTCTGTTAATTACTCAGCTGCTTCCGCTGCCTCTTTTTTAGTTGCTTTTTTCTTAGCTCCTCCTACATTGATACCTTCGATAACAATTTGAGTTAAAGCTTGTCTGTGTCCGTTTTTCTTTTTGTAACCTTTTCTTCTTTTCTTTTTGAAGACAATTACTTTATCACCTTGTAGGTGTTGTAAAACTTTAGCTTCCACAGAAGCACCTTCTATAGCTGGGGCGCCAAGAGTGATGTTGTTGTTGTCATCAACTAAAAGAACTTTGTCAAAAGTAACTTTTGTTCCTTCTTCTGATGCCAAACGGTGTACATACACTTTTTGATCTTTGCTAACTTTGAATTGTTGCCCTGCTATCTCTACGATTGCGTACATAACAAAAAATTAAAATGTTTATTAAGGGTGCAAATATACATTTATTTTCTCATTTACAAAAGTTTTATATCTTCCATTTAGAATATTTTTTATTTCTATTTTGGTGTAAATGAGTTAGTTCTGATATATTGTTATTCTATAAAGTTCGCTTAGGTAGGAGCAGGAATGATTAATAGTGGTTGATATCCTTTTTAGGTAGGTATGACTAGTGGTATAAGTTTTATTTATCGATGACGTAGTTTGTCATTTTTGTGAGGGACTTGATTATTTATTTAATAAAATTTGAAAATATTTTAGAAATACTGTAACATAATCTAAAATGTAGCTACTTATTAGGTTATAACCTAATTTCAAATTATTGTAGAATGAAAAAATCTTTATTGGTTCTAGGCTCATTATTCTTCGGAGTATCTGCCTTAGCTCAAAAAGTGGAATTCGACCAGTACACTTTAGATAACGGATTACACGTTATTTTGCACCAAGACAAATCTGCTCCAGTTGTTGTTACATCTGTAATGTATCATGTGGGAGCTAAAGACGAGAATCCTGATAGAACTGGATTTGCTCACTTTTTTGAACATTTATTATTCGAAGGGACTAAGAATATTGAGCGTGGGGAATGGTTTAAGATAGTTACCTCTAATGGTGGTAAGAATAATGCCAATACTTCTGATGATCGTACTTATTATTATGAAGTGTTTCCTTCTAATAATTTAGAGCTGGGACTTTGGATGGAATCTGAGCGATTAATGCATCCTATTATAAACCAAATAGGAGTGACTACTCAAAATGAGGTTGTAAAAGAGGAAAAGAGATTGCGTGTTGATAATCAACCTTATGGGCAATTAATTACAGAGGTAAAGAAAAACTTGTTTACGAACCACCCTTATCGTTGGGCTCCTATTGGATCTATGGATCACTTAGATGCTGCTACATTAGATGAATTTTTAGCTTTTAACAAGAAGTTCTACATCCCTAATAATGCTGTATTAGTAGTAGCGGGTGATTTCGAGAAGGACCAAGCTAAGAATTGGATCAAACAGTATTTCGGACCTATTGCTAAAGGTACACCTGTGGTAAAAAATAAATTTGAAGAAGCTCCTATTACTAAAGAATTAAAAGCAGAATTCCAAGATCCTAATATCCAACTTCCGATGGTAGTAGAAGCATATCGTACGCCTTCTATGAAGTCTCGTGAAGCTCGTGTTTTAGATATGATTTCGTCTATTTTATCTAGCGGTAAAAGTTCTAGATTGTATAAAAAAGTAGTAGACCAGAAGAAAATGGCGTTAGAAATGGCATCATTTAGCTTTAGTCAAGAGGATTATGGAATGTATTTTATTTACGGTATCCCGATGCAAGGAGTTGCTTCTGAGGCTTTAGTAAATGAGATTGATGATGAGATATTAAAATTACAAACTGAATTGATTTCAGAAAGAGATTTCCAAAAACTTCAGAATATTTTTGAAAAACAATATGTGGATTCAAATTCGAATGTGGAAGGTTTAGCTGAGAATTTAGCTTCTTACTATTTGTTATACGGAGATGTAAACTTGATCAATAGCAATATTGATATCTACAGAAGCATCACAAGAGAAGAGATACGCGATGTAGCGAAGAAGTACCTTAATAAAAATCAAAGATTAGTACTGGATTATGTTCCTGTAAAGAAAGCGAACAACTAATTTAAATTGTAGACAAAAATGAAGAAAATATATATTTATGCTGCAAGTGTAGTTTTTGCTTTAGCAGCATTAGAAATGCAAGCACAAGATAGAAAACAACCTATTGCTGGCCCTGCTCCTGCTGTGCATGTTGGTCAGCCAACTACTTTTACATTGAAAAATGGAATGAAAGTTATGGTTGTACAAAACACTAAATTACCTCGTGTATCATATACATTGACTATAGATAATCCATTAGTTTATGATGGAGATAAAGCAGGGGTATCATCTATTTTATCTGAAATGTTAGGTAACGAAACTAAGAAGATGAATAAAGATAAGTTTCAAGAGGAAATAGATTTCTTAGGGGCACGTATTAACTTTCATTCTGGAGGTGCATCTGCTAATGGGTTATCAAAACACAATGAAACTATTTTAAATCTTCTTGCCGATGGTGCATTAAATTCAGTGCTTACACAGGAAGAATTTGACAAAGCTAAGGCTAAAGCTATCGAGGGAGTGAAGTCTGGTGAGAACAGTGTTACGAATATTGCTAGAAGAGTTGAGAGTGCAGTGCTGTATGGAAAGAAAACTCCTGTTGGAGAATTCGAAACTGAGAAGACATTAAGTAATGTGACTTTTGCTGATGTACAAGAGTATTATAAGAAATATTATTCACCAGAGAAAGCTTATTTAGTAATAGTAGGTGATATTGATTATAAGAAAACGGAGAAAGCTGTTCGCGGTCTGTTTGATGGATGGAGTAAGACAAATACACAGTATAAAGATGTTGCTTATAAAGGCAATGTTAATGCTACAGAGATTAATTTCGTTGATATGTCTAATGCCGTACAGTCAGAAATAGCATTAGTAAATGAGGTTGATTTAAAGATGAGTGATAAAGATTACTTTGCTGCTATTTTGGCTAACCAAATCCTAGGTGGCGGAGGAGAAGGACGTCTTTTCTTAAACTTGCGTGAAGCACATGGATGGACGTATGGCGCTTACTCTTCGGTGGGTACAACACGTAATTATCCTGGTAAATTTAGAGCTGGAGCTTCTGTTCGTAACGTAGTTACGGATAGTGCAGTTACTGAATTTATAAAAGAGATAGACCTTATTCGTACAACTCCTGTGAAAGCGGATGAGCTTAAATTGGCTAAAGCTAAATATGTTGGTAATTTTGTGATGGAAATCCAAAAACCTTCTACCGTAGCTATGTATGCATTATATAAGGAGTTATATAAATTACCTGCTGATTTCTACGAAAATTATATTAAAAATATTAATGCTGTTACTGTAGAAGATGTACAGAAAGCAGCACAAAAGTATTTCTTAAAAGATAATATGCGTATTGTTATCGTCGGTAAAGGAAGTGATGTGTTACCTGGATTAGAACGTCTAGGATATGATATAAAGTATTTCTCTAAAGAAGCAGAGGAAGTCGCAAAACCTACATCAGGTCAAGATCTAGCAGCTAAAGGACTTACTGTATCTTCTATTGCAGACAAGTATATTAATGCTATTGGTGGAGAGAAGAAGTTAGCAGAAGTAAAGTCTATCATGATAAGCAGCGTGGCGGAAGTACAGGGGATGCAATTAGAGTCTATCACTAAGGTAAAAGAGGGATATTTACTATCAGAACAAAAAATGATGGGAAATACAATGTCTAAACAAGTGGTGACTCCTAAAGAAGCATTCGTAATGGCTCAAGGACAAAAAATAGAGATGAAAGGTGAGGAGTTAAAAGCATTACAAGCTGAAGCTACTCCGTTCTCAGAATTAAAACTTAAGCAAGATAAAGGTGCTGTAGTAACAGGAGTAGAAACTGTAAATGGTAAGCAAGCTGTAGGTATTAAAGTAGGTAAGACAGTGTCTTATTATGACGTAGAGTCTGGACTTAAAGTATCTAGTGTAACTTCTCAAGAACAAGGCGGACAAGTAATGAGTATTACCACTACTTACGAGGATTATAAAGAAGTAAAAGGGGTTAAAGTTCCTTATAAGCAAGTGATGAATGTAGGTATAGAAATAATAAATGTAGTGAAAGAGGTTAAAATCAACGAAGGAGTAGCTGAAGCGGATTTTAAATAATTGATTATCTAAATAATAGAATTGAAAAAGCAACTGAACATTCAGTTGCTTTTTTTATTTTTGCAGTGAAAGATTACTTATTAAAAAATAAAGAGATGAATATACTTAGATCATTTGTAGTAGTAATGTTAGGGACAGTGCTATTTGCATCGTGTAAAAATGAAAATAAAGCAGAGGTAGAAGTGAAAGAGGTAACTACTCAGACTAGTACAAATGAAATGGCTGGTACTGTGGAGAAAACTACTTTTCAGATAGAAGGAATGACATGTGCTATCGGATGTGCTAAGTTAATCGAAGGAAAATTAGCTGGTCTAGATGGAGTGAAGAGTGCTCATGTAGACTTTGACACGAAGACGGCTGTAGTAGAGTTTGATGATGCTAAACAGGATGTAACTTCTTTAGTAAAGACAGTAGAAAAGATTGCTAATGGTATTTATCAAGTAGATAAAGCGAATATTAGTAGTGTAAAATAGGTAGGTAGAGAGAATTTTTTCCTTTTTTATTTCTGATAATAACGGAGAAAAAAGTTGAAATAAAAGCAAATAATGTACGAGATAGATCTTCTATGATTTATCTCGTTTTTTTTGTGACTTTTCATCCGCGTGAGTCCATAGTGAGTCCATTAAAACAGCCTTTTTAATGGAGTCACTATGGATTTACTATACTGTCACTATGGATTCAACTGAAAGAAGATACGAAAAAATGGAATTAACTATTATAGCTAATTCCATTTAAATATAAAAAAATCGAGATGTTCTTGGTTTTTTAGGGGTGGACAGGAGATGATTGTTGTTTCTCTGTCCATTGTAGTGTCTCTATTAGCTTGCGCATATCTCTTTTGACATACTCGCTTGCTGGTAATATAGAATCGAAGTTTGGTTTAGCATAAAAGTATAGTGAGGCTACTAAGAAGTTTTTAACGCTATCTGTAGCGTAGAACTGTACATTAGTTGCCGCATTGCCTTCTACGTTATAGAACATTCCATAAACTCTATCTTTAGTATTAATGAATGGTTGTTCGATGATTTCGTCTGCTTTTACGAAGTGTTCGTAAGTTAGTTTTTGTGCGTCTTTTAATAGCAAATTGATGTTGTTTTCTACTGGTTTGTAGTTAATAAATATTGTAGCCTTCATTTGAGGATAATGTATCTCTAAAGAGCTATTCTTTCCTTCTTTTACAGTAGACCATTTATTCTGGCTAAACTCAAATCCATTAGCGTTCTTATAGGTTGTGTACTCTTGATTAGGATAATCTAGAGCTAAGAAAGCATTAGGTTTAGGGGTAGACTCCTCTTTACACGATGTGAATAGAGTTAATAATAATATGGTAGTTATAATAGGGATTCTCATTTCAGTGATTGTCATTTAGTGTTCTAACCTAAATATGTAACCTAATTAAAACGGTAGATTATCATTATTAGTCTCTTTAGGGATATTAAAATTATCTATAGCTTGTTTTTTATCTTCTTCAAAGGAAGTTTTTGTTTTGTAATCACTTTCCTTTTTAGTGTCTAAAAACATAAACTCAGTTACCATAATCTCTACAGTCTGTCTAGAGATGCCATCATCACTTTGCCATTGACGAGTTCGTATTCTACCTTCTACGTATATACGGTCACCTTTAGAGAGATATTTTTCACATACTTCAGCAGCTTTATTCTTTACCACTAAGTTATGCCATTCGGTAGAAGTGTATTTTTCGCCAGATGTTTTATTTACATAGACTTCATTTGTAGCAAGCGAAAAGCGTCCTATACAATTGCCATTTTCGAAGTAATGCATCTTTACGTTATCACCTAGATGACCTATAAGTGTAACTTTATTTAGGGTGCCGTTCATAGTGTTAATATGTTAGTGTTTTTAAATCTAAGGATTTAATAAAGTTATGAATAACAATTGGAAAACCAAATTTATTTAAATCTTCCCATGCAATTCTGTTGTTGTTTATTTCTTTTACGCTTACTCCCCAGAAATTTATGTGTAATTTCTGATGAGATAATTGATGGATTATCGGAGTCTCTGTGAGAAGGTTAATTTCTGTTATATCAAGTGTAGAAGCATATTTTTCTTTTAATTCAGAAGATATGTTTTCAGCATTGTTTTTAAAATTATCTATCACAGGAAATTGATATAACTGTTGCCATATATCTTTTGCTGTTCGCTGTTCTATTATCGTATTGTTATTTGGGTCTAGTAATATAATAAAGTCTAGATATCTTTTTTTTATTTTTATTTTACTCAGTTTGATTGGTAAAGTAGCGACTTGATTAGTTGCATAAGCGATACATTCTTTATTAAAAGGACATATCGAACAGTTTGGGCTCTTAGGTGTACATTGTGTAGCCCCGAAGTCCATTATGGCTTGGTTAAAGGTAGCAGGGTCATGCTGTGGGATTAGCGTAGCTGCTAGTGCTTGAAATTCTTTTTTAGTAGTATTGGTAGAAATATCAGATGTAATCCCATAGACTCTAGATAGAACTCTAAATACATTTCCATCTACTACAGGTACAACTTCGTTAAAAGCTATTGATGCAATTGCCGCAGCAGTATATTCACCAACACCTTTAAGTGTAAGTAAGTCTTTATAATTGTTAGGGAAGATGCTATTTAAGTCATTAGCGACTTTTTTTGCAGTAGTATGTAAGTTTCTAGCTCTGCTGTAATAACCTAAGCCTTGCCATAATCTCATTACATCATCTTCTGGTGCATGAGCTAGATCAGATACTGTTGGATAAGTGTTTAAAAATGCTTCAAAATAGGGTAATCCCTGTGCTACTCGCGTTTGTTGTAGGATAATTTCCGATAACCAAATAGCATAAGGATTTTTAGTTTCTCTCCATGGTAAAAAACGTTTGTTTTCTAAATACCAAGTAATGAGTTTGTTAGAAAAAATCATTGTAAAAAGTATTGAATGCAAACTTAAAACTTTATATATTTAAATTTTAATCAATTAAGGTTGAATTATTGGGATATAAATTAATATATTTGCACACTCTAAAAATATCAGACAACAACAAAATATTTATATCTAAAATGACGAAAGCAGACATTGTAGCTAAAATTTCAGAAAAATTAGGGCTTGAAAAAGGTGAGGTACAGGCAACAGTAGAATCTTTTATGGACGAAGTAAAAGTATCTCTAGAAGCTGGTGAGAATGTGTATTTAAGAGGTTTTGGTAGTTTTATTATTAAAACTAGAGCTGAAAAAACAGGAAGAAACATCTCAAAAAACACAACAATCAGAATTCCTGCACACAACATTCCTGCGTTCAAACCAGCTAAGGTGTTTGTAGAAGGCGTAAAGTCAAACACAGAAGTAAAAGTAAAATAATTTATTAATCTCTAAATTACACACATTATGCCAAGTGGTAAAAAAAGAAAAAGACATAAGGTAGCTACGCACAAACGTAAGAAAAGAGCGAGAGCTAACCGTCACAAAAAGAAAAAGTAGTTTAAAACTACTTTTTTCTTTTAGTAGAAAAAGAATACTCAAAAAACTTGCCTTGATAGCAAGGTGAGTTTTTTAGATAGTAATATCTATATTGATGTTTAATCCATCTATACAAACTTGTTCGGTCTGCATAGACTTTGTAATGAATGAGTATGGATAAAAATGTACAGTGTGAATAAAGAGCTAATTATTAGGTCGAATTCTGAAACAGTAGATTTTGCCTTATTAAAAGATGGAAAACTAATTGAACTACATCAAGAGAGAGAAGAGAGTGAAGATGATGGTTTTCAAGTAGGTGATATTTTTATTGCCAAGATTAGAAAGCCTGTAGCAGGACTTAATGCTGCATTTGTTCACGTAGGATTTGAGAAAGATGCATTTTTGCATTATCACGATTTAGGTCCTAACCTTCGAACTTTATTGAAGTTCACTAAACTTGTAAGCGGAGGTAAATTAAAAGATTACTCTCTAAAGAACTTTCCATTTGAAGAAGAAATTGATAAGGATGGAGTGGTTAGTGATGTATTAAGCGCTAATCAGTCTTTATTAGTTCAGATCGTTAAAGAACCTATTTCAACTAAAGGACCTCGTATTAGTTCTGAGCTATCTATAGCTGGACGTTATGTAGTTCTTGTTCCTTTTTCTAATAGAATTTCTATCTCTCAAAAAATAGAGTCTAAAGAAGAAAAAGAACGTTTAAAGAAACTTCTTCAAACAATTAAACCAAAGGGATTTGGAGTAATCGTGCGTACTGTGGCAGAGGGTATGAAAGTTGCGGATATCGATAAAGATTTGCAAAACTTAATGACTCGCTGGAACAATATGTGTAGAAAGCTAAGCGTAGCTCATCATCCTTCTAAAGTACTTGGAGAAGTTAATAAAGCCTCTTCTATTCTTAGAGATGTGTTTAATGATACTTTTACTGGTATCGTTACAGATGATGAAGATATGTTCTTTCAGACGAAAGACTATTTGCAAGAAATAGCTCCTTCGAAAGTTTCTATTGTGAAACACTATCAGTCACTAGAAGTTCCGATTTTCGAGAAATACAATATCGAACGCCAGATTAAGACTTCTTTTGGACGTACCGTATCTATGAGTAAAGGTGCTTATCTTATCATAGAACATACAGAAGCATTGCATGTGATAGATGTAAATAGTGGGAATCGCTCTAACAAAGCTCAATCTCAAGAAGATACCGCTCTTGAAGTAAATCTTATTGCTGCTGCTGAGATAGCTAGACAATTAAGATTGAGAGATATGGGTGGGATTATCGTAGTCGATTTTATTGATATGGGAAATCCAGAAAATAGAAAGACACTATACGATTTTCTAAAAGAGGAAATGAGTGATGATAAAGCAAAACACAAAATCTTGCCTCCTAGTAAATTTGGATTAATCCAAATCACTAGACAACGCGTTAGACCTGAAGTCAACATAGAAACGAGAGAAGAGGACCCTAATGAACATGGTGAAATCGACGCTCCAATCCTTGTAATAGACAAAATAAAGGCTGACCTAGAAAATATTATTTCGAAAGATAAGTCGAAAAAAATTATTTTAAATACTCATCCATTCGTGGCTGCTTATTTGACAAAAGGAATCCCATCGATTAGAGCTAAGTGGTACTTAGAGTTTAAGAAATGGGTAAAAATAGTTCCTCGTGACGCTTACACGTATCTAGAATACCATTTTTTAGATGATAAAGGAAATGAACTTACAGAATAAATAAAAACCCGCTAATCTAGGATTAACGGGTTTTTTTGTATTTATTTTGACTTAGTTATACTTAGTTCTAGTGTAATCTGTATCGTTTTACTATTGCCATCTGCATCTACTATAGTTAAGTAATGTGTTCCTGGTTCGGCTATTATTGATTGTTCATGATATAAAGAGGTCTCTCCTAAGAATTGTTCGTCTAAATACCAGAATAATCTGTTCTCTGGTGTAGTTGTAGCCGCTTTAGCGATAAAGGGCTGTACTCTAGAATAGAAGTCTTTCGTTAGATAGATAAGATCGTTGTGCTTCGGATAAATAAACTCAGTAGCACTCTGCCCATTCGTATTTATACAATCTGCTCTAAATGGTGGCAGATCTTTATAGTTACTATAATGACGTTTATAATAATGTGCCATTGTTGGAGGTAGAATAAACCAGGGCTGATTAACGATATTATCTAGTGATTCGCACATGCTGTTTACTTGAAAAGATTGTGTTAGATCTAAGTGAACTAATTTGTGATATGGACATAACTCCGTTTTCTTCTCTCTATGTGGTACCAAGTCTGTTCGCTTTGGACAATTAGGTCCTGCTAAATAACCTGATTGTATACAGACTTCTGTTTCTTCAAGGTCATTTAAAGGTTGTCCAAACCAGTTACTACGTGGTAGTAAGTTAAACACATCGAATAAAATAGGCCCAGCCATTCTCACTCCACTAATAGAGGGACGCCCTTCCCCCGTGGCATTACCTACCCATATACCTACTACATATTTTTTATTTACTCCGACTGCCCAAGCATCTCTTCCGCCAAAGCTTGTTCCAGTCTTCCAAGCTATTTTAAGAGAGGAGTCATAATATCTCCAGGCTTCATCTCCCTCAGGTCGATTAACCTGAGTAAGTGCTTTAAATGTGTTATAAATAGCTCCTGCGCCTAATGTGGTCTTCTCATTCGTATCTTTGCCAAAGTCTAAGTGGATATCTTTATTCCAGTTTAGATTTTGTATTTCATTACTTCTATATTTTCCTTTAGAAGTATTGTAATAGTTTAATGTAGAGGCTAGACCTGTATAGGCTCTTGTGATTTCCCATAGATTACTCTCTGCTCCACCTAAGATAAGTGAGAGTCCATAGTGGTTAGGGTGTTTGTTAATTGATTTGAAACCAAGATTCTGAAGTTGGTTATAAAATCTGTACCCTCCATACTTCTGTAACATAAGTACAAAAGGGATATTTAATGATCTAAACAATGCTTCATCTGCAGGTACGGCCCCTTCATATGAGGTATTAAAATTCTCTGGTTTATATCCAGAAATAACTACAGGTATGTCTGCTACTAAAGATTTAGGTAGTAATTCTGCATCATCTAACATGCTTCCATATAAGAAAGGCTTGATTATACTCGCTGTACTTCTCTGCGCGTGTATAATATCTACATCTTTCTGATGATCTACTGTAGTAGGGGTGTTTCCTACATAACTGATAATATTACGCGTTTCTACATCTATGACTATTACAGCTATATTATAGATTTCAGATTGACTATAATTAAAGTAATACCCTTTGACGATGTCATTTACCCTTTGTTGTATATTATAATCTATTGTAGTATTGTTACGCTGTTGACGATTAGTTTTTGATATATACTGAAGTAGGTGAGGAGCCATTTGAGGTAGCTCATGTGGTTTCTGAGGTAATGGTTCTTCTAGAGCTAAGAGATAAGTACTCTCATCTATGACTTTCTTATTTAGTAGTTTCTTTAGCAGCGCATTTCTTTTCTTAAGTAAAGTCTCTTGATTCTTACCTGGATAGATAAGACGAGGAGCGTTAGGCAATACTGCTAATGTAGCAGACTCTGCCCATGACAGATGTTCTGGTGTCGTTCCAAAATAACGCCAAGCTGCCACATCTATCCCCACGACATTACCTCCGAAAGGAGCGTGTGAGGCATATAGTCTAAGTATTTTATCTTTGCTGTATTTAAACTCTAAACGAGTAGCTTGTATAGCTTCTATTAATTTTTCAGCATAGTTTCTCTTCTTACCATCACGAGCTAGACGTATGGTCTGCTGTGTAAGTGTACTTCCTCCTCTAACTATCTTATCTGATTTTAAGTTTGCACTAAAGGCTTTGGCCATGGACACAGGGTTAAGTCCCCAGTGGTAGTAGAAATAGTCATCCTCAAAGGCTACTATGCACTCCTTAAATTTATAGGGTACAGAGTCGACTTCTGGAAACCTCCACTGACCATCTGTAGCTATCTGAGCGCCTAATAGTTTATTATCACTACTCTCTATAACTGTTGAATACGGCTTAGTGAAAAGCTGTGAAGGCAATGAGAAATAGTATAGAATAATTAATATCAATAGGATGACTGCCTTAATTTTCTTTTTTAAGGACCAAGTCTTCCAGTTAAAGTTCGGTTTAATCTTCATATAAAATAAAAATACAGGGAATCTTGATTCCCTGTATTTACTTAATTATTTACAATCTATTAGTTTGTTACGTCAATCCACTGACCTGCTGTACGGCTTCTGTAAGAGTTGTCATACATTGCTTCAGCGTGTACACCTGGTAAATAATATTTACCTAAATAAGAAGCATTAAGTGTAACGCGTAGTGTCTTCGTCTCGTTAGCGTTTAAGCTAAAGTAGAAGTTAGTACGGTCATCCCTAATATCTGTGTGTCTAACAGGATTATTATCTCCTCCTGCCTCAGTATATCTAAGATTTACAATCTCCCATCCAGATGGAACGATATGAGTAAGCGCTATGTTGTCTACGCTAGTAGTACTACTATTAGTAATAGTAATGAATGCAACGAACTCAGTACCTTGTGATAATGATACTGGGTTAAGCGCCAGACCTCCTGGTGTTCTGTATGCAGTACGAACACTTAGCTTACTTTCTTCCACCAATTCTTTACCAACTGGAAGAATACCACTGTAAGCAATTCTAGCATATACAGTAGAACTGTTTTTATTTACAAGTTTTACTTCATTATTAGCAGCGATAGACTTGAAGTCATACTCATACATATTGTTTTTAGTAAGTGCATTAGTAGAGGTACCGTTATTAGTGAAATCAACATTGATACCTTCTGCTGATTTATTGTTTTTCACATAAGTAGACATTACGTTTAATCCGTAAGCTGTACTCTGTGTACTCATCCAACTATTAGAACCTAAACGCTTGGCAAGTAGGTTAGCATATTCGTGCATTAGTTTTGTATTTGACTTCGTAAGGATCAATGTTTCTAATGCCATTGCTAATCTACGCTCATATGAACCGTAGTAGTAATAGTAAGATTGGTTATTCTCTACTAAAGGCGCATTAGCGATTAGTTTCACAGCAGCATCTCTTTGGTTAGCTAAGGCATAAGCAGCAGCTAAACGCAGTTTCGCATCACTAGATAGACTAGTTGTTTCTCTAAGCCTATTCATAGAAGCTAAATCAGCATTACCAGCAAGTGCTAAAGTATACAGTCTATACGCCTGAGCCAAGTCATTTTGGTAACGACTGTTATATGACCACTGTTTTACAGCATTCTGTTGGTATGAGATAGCATTCGCTTTACTTCCTATCGGCAGTGCAAAACCTCTCTTCTCTGCTTCTAACATAAAGTGTAGAATATAAGAAGTAGTCCAGTCATCTGAGTAAGAATCACTACTCCAGTATCTAAAACTTCCGTCTGTTAATTGGCGTTGAGCTAATACTCTTAAAGCTTCATTCACATTGCGCTGTAAGCTTTCTTTTTTGCTTTTACTTACAAAGACTAAGTCTTCTAAGAATATCTGCGGGAATGCTCCAGAAGTTACTTGCTCACTACATCCGTGAGGATATCTGATTAAATAGTTTAGTCTAGAAGTAAGGTTGATGCCAGGAAATGTAGATAGCTCTAATGTAGCTTTATTACTTCCTGTAACACCAAAGCGCTCCCATTCAATAGTATTAGTGCTATTTGGTTCTAATACAATATCTTCAGTTCTAACTGTAACAGGGTTTGGATTTAATACATCCATCTCTACTACATAACTAGCACGCTCATTACCAGAGGTAGCTTCTATTTCTACTTTAGTAATTCCTGTCTTTTGCATTACTTCTAACTCACAAAACACTACTTTTTCATCTGGTTCATCAAAGGTTACTGTTTGAGTAGCATTGTTTTGAATCTGGAATTTATCATCTGTTTTAACCTTTATAGTAACATTTTTTACGTGTTTCTCCATAGCGAAGATAGTGACTGGCAATGTTATTCTTTCTCCAGGGACAGCTCTTCTAGGAAGAGAACCTAGTATCATCAGTGGGTTGTTTACTTTTACTGTTTTTTCTACAGTACCGTAGGCTTTATTCGCTACGTTAGAAGCAACCACCATAGCACGTACAGAACCGATATATTTAGGTAGTTTTATCTTGTGAGTACCTGTTTTCCCTCCGTCAAGAACGAATGGGCCTAAATGAATAACTACAGGTTTAAATCTGTTTGCTTTTTTCACCTGACCAGCACCTAAGTCCTCATCACCACCGATACTGAATACTTGGTTAATAGCACCACCATAAGCACCGATGACGTTGTCATATATATCCCAAGTACGTACACCTAGAGCAGTTTTACTATAGAAGTTATTCCAAGGATTAGGTGTTTTAAATCTAGTTAGGTCTAATAAACCATCTTCAACAATAGCGATAGTATATGTCATCTTCTGACCTGCTTTCTCTTTTACTTGAACTGTAAATTCTTGTTCAGGTTTAAGTTTATCAGGCATTGTGATAATAGGTTCTAGTTTTGTCTTTTTATTATATACGTTGATAGGCGCGATACCATACATACGTATTGGTGAGTTATTTACTGTAGACGCGTGAGGCTGTAACGCAGATACATTGATGTACACGTTAGGCGCCATAGCTTCTGTAGTCGTAATCTCAAATGTTGTTTCTCCTTTTTGTGTTTTCACCCAATGCGTTTCGATCACATTAGATCCGTTCTCTACAGATACTAAAGCTCTTCCCCCCTCACTAGAAGGGAATGAAAGTTTAATCTTCTCACCAGTATTGTAATCTTTTTTATCAGTAGCGATAGCTAATACTGTTGCTTCTTTTCCTTGCGAGTGCTTCGTTTTACCTGACCAATAAGGATAATCTACATATACAACAGATGATGCTATATGTTTACCTGATTTGTCACGAGCCACTATTTCGTAAGTACCCCAATCTTGTTCTGGTATAGTCAATGAATATGAGGTCGTACCGTTAGAAGACGTTGTGTAATCAGCAGTTTCTTTATATACTGAGTAGTAATCAGAGCTACTGTAACTAGATGCTCCATCATTATTAGAGCTCCACCACCAGTAGCCTTTTTTTCTATAGACAGTGACGTCGATATCATGAGATTTCGTTTTCCCTTGTGCATTTAATGTGATAAAAGAGAAATTTAACGGCTTATCAGTTTCATAATATCCATACTTATTTGCTTCAGGTGCTTTAATCCCTACATAAGTATTATGAGGAGAAATAGTAGCAGTAGATACATCAGTAGATACATCACCACCATTCTCATATACTTTAGACGTGAAAATAGCTTTAAGCATACCTGTATTCTCAGGAATGTTATTCATACTTACACGGAAGTCAAAGTCTCCTGAACCGTTCGTCGTTCCTGAGAAAACATTAGATTCTTGTGTACTAGAAGAACTTAAACTATTAGAGAAAGAATATGACTTATAGTCAGCAAATGTAGTTGCTTGAGGAAGTAGTTTAAGTGCTACTTCAGCTTTAAGATTCTTAGCTGTACTACCTTGAAGCCATTGTACGTTATAGTCTATACCAACGCTATTTCCGTTGTTGTAAACTGTTTTTCCTTCAATGTTATTTTTGATTTTTAAACGGTTAGGTTTTATTGTCTCAACTTTGATTTGCTTGTAGAACTTAGCTCCCCCTACACTTACTACAGCTTGCCAATTACCTGTTACAGATTCTTGCGTTGTTTTAAGTAGGAAAGAGTAGTGGTTACTTGTATTTTTCTTTTGCACCACTTTATCAACTACCTTTCCGAATGGATCAGAGAAAGTAAGTTTGATAGGATGATTAGCTGGAAGAGGGTTTGCTAGATCGTCTAAAATAAAGTCTAGGTATATATTATCACCAGGTCTCCATACACCACGTTCTGTATAGATAAAACCATTAATTCCTTTAACTAAAGTAGTTCCATCTACATCATAATTACTCATCGATAAAGAGTTCGCCTCATCTATCTTGACATAAGTAGTGTTCTTGTCATCTTTAACAATGACAAAAGCAGGTTTTTTCTTCTCTAGGTTAACAGTTAGTATACCATTAGTATCTGTCTTAGCAGAAGTAATTAGTTGTTGTTTAAATGTATAGAATTCGACAGTAGCAGCAGCTACAGGGTCAGTAGTGATTAGATTAGTAACTACTGTTGTATAGATATTGTTATTACCTCCTTTTACGATTACACCTAAGTCAGTAGCTAATACATTAGTAGCTGCTTTCTCGTGGTAATGGTAGTATGAAGTAGAGCAAGGGTTGTCTTTCTCTTCCCAATTATAATAGTAGTAATACTCATAATCATCGTACTCATCATTGCTTTCCATCTCATCAGTATCATCCGTTTCTTCTTCAACAGCTTGCTCTTCTTCCGTTAATTCACTATTAGAACAGTCATAAAGAGAATAAGCTTTCTTAAATGAAAACTCTACTCTATAGATAGCACCAGGGTCTGGACTTATCAATGTAGATAGGTCTAGCGCATAGTTGTTATACTTTAATAAAGCATTCGGATTAGGGTTTGTCAGTTTTATTGTAGTCTTCGCTATAGGGTCAGCTACTCTGTAAAGGCTGTACTTACCATCAAGATTATTCTCTTGTAAGAATTGCAATATGTTGTTTTCATAGACTTTATAAACTTTAACATCAACAGCATTTAATGTAGTAGCTTTGAAGTTGATCTTTAAGTTTTCAGAGCTAGGTAAGATTGTACCACTATTAATAAGCTGAACATCTGGCTTAAGTGTTCCAAAGTTTAGTTCGTACACTTGCGAATTTAGTGTTTTATTTCCTTTAGAATCTTGGATTCCTGAACTCACCCTTACAAGAACTTTATCTTGTAGTGCTTTGTCAGCAAAAACTTTTAGTACGTTACCATCAGTAGAGAAAGTTAGTTTAGCGTCGTTATTCTCTAAGTCGATTAAACCGCTGAAGTCTTGATTCTTTTTAATGGGGTTAGAGAAGTTAATCCAGAAAGCCTGTGGATCATTTTCTACAGGTTCTACTCTGAATTGATAGAAATCATTAAGTCTAGGTACAGTATATACATCTGTACTTTTTGCGGAGTTATCTACTGCTTTTCCATTAATAGACACCTCTAAAGTAGATTCATCAGCCTTTCTAACTATCTTATTAATGGTAAACTTAAACTCTTTACTTTCTTGTTTATCATCAGTATTAAACTTGATGTCTAAATTCTTTTTATCTTGCACTGCAGACAATATCTTCTTTGCATCTGCAGTACTTAGCCAGTCACTAGTAGTCAGTGTACCATTAAGTACATATTCAGTATCACTGACATATTGAAGATCTAATAAATCAGTGTGGAAAGTCTGTGGAACAGTCATTACCATAAAAGTAAAGTCTTTTAGAGCTTCTTCTGTCTCTGTAACTTTGCCTAAGTGAAAAGTAATATTATAACGTTGGTCTTGTTTTAATCTCTCTTCAGGGACAAAACGGATTACGTCATTTGGTAGATAAATTACTTTACCTTTAACAGCAGGAGTGATTGTAAAGATATCTTTATCTAATTCTTCATTAGCTGTCCAATTTTTCCAGTTCTTTGGAATATTAATATCGATCGGGTCTTTAGTAGAGATAACACCAGCAGTGAATGCTAGTATATACTCACTAAATAGTTTTGGATTGGATAGGTTGACATTGAGATCCCCATTTTTCTTACAGGATTGCAGTGTTATAAAAGCACAGCAAATAAGGATTAGTAGGTTTTTGATTTTCATAGCGGTAGTCAATTATTATTTTCTTTTGTTTTCAAAAAATGTTTTCATCAGCATAGCACATTCGTGATCTAAAACACCAGAGATGACCTCCGTTTTAGGGTGTAGTTGTCCTCCGATAGTTTTAAAACCTCTCTTTTCGTCAGATGCTCCATAGACAATCTTAGTGATTTGACTCCAATATAGAGCCCCAGCACACATTTGACATGGTTCTAAAGTTACGAATAAAGTACAGTTTTTCAAATATTTAGCCCCTAAATGATTTGCTGCAGACGATATGGCTTGTATCTCTGCGTGAGCAGTAACGTCGTGAAGTAGTTCTGTTAAATTATGACTCTTCGCGATTATTTGATTATTAGCAACAACGATAGCTCCTACGGGTATTTCTCCTTTTTGATAAGCTTCTTTTGCCTCGCTTAAGGCTATACGCATAAAGTATTCGTCTGTGAAAATTGTGTCCATTGTATTGTGTTAACATAAATGCAAAGTCAAAAGTAAAAACAAAATTGTAATTTTGTTTTTATTTTATTTAGAATGTATAAAAAACTACTTGATTATATTAGTACCCCAGAAGATCTCAAGAAACTATCAGTGAAAGAACTTATTGATCTAGCAATAGAGATGCGCAAGTTTATTATTGATATAGTGGCTAGTAAAGAGGGGCATTTAGGGGCTAGTCTTGGTGTAGTCGAATTGACTATAGCTCTTCATTATGTTTTTAATACACCGATAGATAATTTAGTCTGGGATGTTGGACATCAGGCTTACGGGCATAAACTACTAACAGGTAGAAGAGATGTCTTTCATACGAATAGACAAAAAAATGGTATTAGTGGTTTCCCAAAAAGAGAAGAAAGTAAGTATGATGCTTTTGGAGTAGGACATTCTTCTACGGCTATATCAGCTATCTTAGGAATGGCTTTGGCTGCTCGGTTAAAAGGTGAAAACGAGAGGCATCATATCGCTGTGATAGGCGACGCTTCTATTGCTTCAGGTATGGCTTTCGAAGGATTAAATCACGCAGGAGTAACAGATGCTAATATGTTAGTAATTCTCAATGACAATGCGATAGGTATTGATCCAAGTGTAGGAGCGCTTAAAGATTATTTAACTTCAGTGAAAGAAGGAAAGAACCCACGTGCAAATAATATGATTAAGTCACTGCACTTCGATTATTACGGTCCTATCGATGGTCATGATCTTCCTCGACTTATTAAAGAGTTAGAACGCTTAAAGCAAATCAAAGGTCCAAAGTTCTTGCATGTTATTACTACCAAAGGTAAGGGATTAAAACAAGCAGAAGAGAATCAGGTAAAATATCATGCTCCTGGTAAGTTTAATAAAGATACAGGAGAACTTATAAAGAAAGAAGAAAGCGAATTTCCTTCAAAGTTTCAAGATGTTTTCGGCTTGACTTTAGTGGAATTAGCAAAAGAGAATATGAATATAGTAGGTATCACGCCAGCTATGCCGACTGGTAGTTCGCTTAAGTTTATGATGGATGCCTTCCCCGATAGAGCAATCGACGTAGGCATAGCAGAACAACATGCTGTAACACTTGCTGCGGGTATGGCTACAGAAGGACTTATACCATTCTGTGCGATATATTCTACTTTTTTGCAGAGAGCTTATGATCAAGTTATACACGATGTCGCTTTACAGAATCTGCCAGTAGTATTCTGTTTAGATAGGGCAGGGTTAGTGGGTGAAGATGGAGCGACACATCAGGGGGTATATGATATAGCTTATCTAAATTGTATTCCTAATATAGTTATGGCTACTCCACTTAATGAATTAGAATTGCGTAATTTGCTATATACAGCACAGTTAGGGATAGACTACCCATTAGCTATCCGCTATCCACGTGGCAAAGGATATATTAATTATAATTGGCGCTTACCTTTTGAAAAAATAACTATAGGAAGTGTTACTCAAATAAAAAAAGGGAATAAATTTGTATTTATATCTGTAGGAACAATTGGAAATAATGTTATTGAAGCTATGAAAGTTGCAGATAATGACGAATGGTCTCATTATCACTTTATGTTTGTCAAACCATTGAATGAAAAGGCTCTTCAAGCAATTTGTGAGGAGCATGAAAAAATATTTACTATAGAAGATGGTGTAGTTATTGGCGGTTTTGGTAGTTTAGTGTCTCAGTTTGTATCGAAGAATTATCCTTGTTTACTTGTAGAAACATTGGGAGTAAAAGATGAATTTATTGAACAAGCAACTGTTTTGGAACAACAACGAGATTGTGGAATAGATATAGAAAGTTTAATTGGAATTATAAAGAATTAAGGTTTTGAGAAAGTTTAGAAAATGTTTTATAGGATTAATGGTATTAGGAGGGTGTTGGTATTCTGTAGCCCAAGAAACAAGCGATAAAAAGGATATTATTGAAGAGATTAAAAAAGATACTTTGACGTTACAAGAAAATCCTTTTAATCCTTTAATGGGGTTCTTACCAGCTAAAGATTATAGTGGTAGTAGTATCTCCTATGGAAGTACTGTAAGGGGGGAAGTGCCTTTCTTTAAACCGGAAGTGTTTGTAGAAAGAAAAAAGCCTAAGGTTAATCAAATTAAGATGAATTACAATCCCAATATTGATTTAAGTGTTTTGCCAATTAACAATGAGATTATTGGCTATTGGGAGAAAACGAATAGACTAGGTTTAGACTTTAATCAAATTGCTTTTGTGAATTGGAGTGCTGGAGGTGATAATTCTATTTCAGGACTTGTAAAAGGTGAATTTGGACGTAAATTTATAAGAGGACGTTTAGTGTGGGATAATTTTTTAAATGTTAGATATGGGATTAATAAACAATCGGATAGAGAACTTAGAAAAACTGATGATGTATTAGAGTTTAATTCAACATTTGGATATAGATCCTCTGCAATTTCTGATTGGTATTATGTTGCAAAATTGAACTTTAAGACTCAGTTTACTAATGGATATAATTATCCAAATACTGATAACCCTGTTTCAACGTGGTTTGCTCCTGCTTACCTATTTGTAGGGGCTGGTGCTGAGTATGTTGATCCAAAAACGGATATGAAATTTTATATTTCTCCAATTACTCATAAAGCAACTTTTGTTAATAATCAAGATTTAGCTGACCAAGGAGCTTTTGGTGTAACAAAAGCAGAAAAGGATGATCTAGGCAATATAATTAGAAGGGGATCTAAATATAGAGCAGAAATCGGCTTTCTTGTTAGTAGTGAATGGAAAAAAGAAATATTTAAAAATATGTTTTATCAACATAAACTTACTTTGTATAGTGATTATGTTGATAATTTTGGGAATGTTGATTTTATGTTTGAAATGAAATTGGATTTGAAAGTTAACGAATATGTTAGGGCTAATGTTGGTACATATATGATTTATGATGATAATGTAAAAACAAAGGTTATAAGAGATGATGTTCAGGTGATGGAAGGACCAAAAATGCAGTTTAAACAAACTCTTGGGGTTGGGCTAACGTATTCTTTTTAATATATAAGACATGAGAAAATTAGTAATTATCTACACATTCCTAATTGCGGCATTGACTAGTTATGCTCAGGAATTAAGTGAAGAGATATTGGCAGTAACGAATGACTCTTTGAACAGAATAGATCTTAAGTATAGAGAAGATCAGTTTTACGTGGGTATAACTCATACTTTAATGCAGGGAAAACCTGCTGGATATTCTCCTAGCTCTGTTTCTATAGGTATGAATGGAGGATTTTTAAGAGACTTTCCTATTAATAAAGATAGAACACTAGCTATAGCTCCTGGTGTAGGTTATTCTTATTTAAACTTAAGAGGGAATTTAGGAATAACGCCTGATCAAGAACATGTGATTTTGAATTCATTTAAAAAAAGTAGCTTGTCTTTACATGCTATAGATTTTCCTATTGAACTTAGATGGCGTACTTCTACTCCTTATAGTCATAAGTTTTGGAGAATATATCTTGGGTTCAAAGCTAGTTATGTAATAAGTAATAGAACTAAGACTTCTACTAGTGAGTATTCTGCAGTGTTTCATAATGATGAGAAACTTAATAAATGGCTGTATGGAATGTATTTGTCTGCAGGGTTTAATACATGGAACTTTTATGTATATTATGGTTTGAATAATATTTATAAAGATGAAGTTCTTAAGTGGGATCAGAATAAACTAAAGACATTAAATGTAGGTGTAATGTTTTATGTACTGTAATGAGTAAAGATATATAAGATAGGAGGTAACAATCCTATTGTGAATCCTTGAATAATTTCTTTTGATGTATGTGCTCTTAACACTAGTCTTGAAGAAGCTACAATGCCTAGGAGAAATACAAACAGAATTAATCCAATTATGTTTGGTCGTTGAAATTCTATAAGTAAATGAATATAAAACATTAAGGAAGTGGCAAGCACTGCCATGTGAACACTTGCTTTTTGTTTTAATAAAGCAAAAAGTAGAAGTAACAGATAAGTATTCATTAGTCCCCAAGAATAAATATGTATTGTATAAGCACTATTGTTATATAATATATAATCCTTTAGAATAAAAAGTAAAATAATATTTATTATAAACGGAATGATACGTTCTTTTCTAGAACTAACCATTACACTAGTATTGATTATTCTTATTGATTTTAATAAATAGTAGATACAGATTGGTAGTAAACAAGTCATGGTGAGAACTTGAAACAGTATAATAAGGATCTCTATAGAACTAAAATAGAAATAAGAAAATGAAAAGTATAGTAACGTTGTTAAAAACGGTATACATATAGGGTGAAATATATAAGAAAAATATTTTGCTGTTTTTCTCATTCTTGTAATAATAGATTAGATACGTTTACGCATTCTAGCTACAGGGATATCTAATTGTTCTCTATATTTAGCTACAGTACGTCTTGCGATAGGGTAACCTTTTTCTTTCAATAAATCTGCTAACTTATCATCAGGGTAAGGTTTTTTCTTATCTTCATCGCCAATAATATTCTGTAATATTTTTTTGATTTCTATTGTAGAGACTTCCTCACCTTGGTCATTAACCATTGCTTCAGAAAAGAAGTTTTTGATTAATTTTGTACCATAAGGTGTGTCTACGTATTTACTATTAGCTACACGCGATATAGTAGAGATGTCTAAACCTACTAAATCTGCTATATCTTTCAATATCATTGGTTTTAACTTAGTTTCATCACCAGTTAAGAAATAGTCTTGTTGATATTCGACAATTGCATGCATTGTTACAAATAAGGTTTCTTGACGTTGTTTGATAGCATCAATAAACCATTTAGCACCATCTAATTTTTGTTTTATAAACTGTACTGCATCTTTCTGAGAATTAGATGATTTAGCAGATTCTTTATAAGACTGCAACATATCTTGATAATCTTTAGACACATGAAGTTCAGGAGCATTTCTACCATTTAATAGTAGTTCTAGTTCACCTTCGTTTATTTTAATTGTAAAATCTGGTATCACATGCTCTACAGCTCTGTCATTGCCAATATATGAACCTCCTGGTTTTGGGTTAAGCTTTTCTATTTCATCTATTGCACTTCTCAAATTTTCTTTAGAAGTATTATATTTTTGAAGTAGTTTATCATAATGCTTTTTAGTAAAAGCATCAAATTGATCAGCGATAATTTCTGTTGCTAAATCTATGGCATCAGTTTGTGTTTTGTGTTTCAATTGTAACAATAAACACTCTTGTAAATCTCTAGCCCCCACACCTGCTGGTTCTAGTTCTTGTACGATTAGCAGGATTCTTTCTACTGTTTCTTCATCTGTATAAATACCCTGTGTAAAAGCCAAATCATCTACTAAATCTTGCGTTTCACGTCTTAAATACCCCATATCATCGATACTTCCTACTAAGAACTCGGCTATCTTGCGATCGCCCTCTGTTAGCATAAAAGTATTTAATTGATTAAGTAAGTCTTGGTGAAATGATTCATGAGCGATAATGGGCATTTCATATTCATCATCATCCTTGCTATAGTTATTAGACTGTAGTTTATACTCAGGAGTTTCATCATCACTAAGATATTCGTCTATATTGATGTCTTCTGCTTCAATACGCTCATTGTCATAATCGTCAAAGTCGTTGTCAAACTCATCTGCTTCAGTTGATTCGTTCTCTTTTCCTGTTTCAAGTGCTGGATTTTCAATTAGTTCTTCTTTTAACCTTTGTTCAAAGGCTAAAGTAGGTAACTGAATTAGCTTCATCAACTGGATTTGTTGAGGAGATAACTTCTGTGATAATTTAAGTTGTAGACTCTGTTTAAGCATTCGTGGAATATTTAGTATAAATAAAAAAAATGTTTACTTTAAAACATATTCTTTTTCAAATTTAATAAAAATATGTGATAAAGTAAACACTTTTATAAAGCTATTGTTATATTAAAACTCAGCGTTTTGCGGTGTTCTAGGGAAAGGGATTACGTCTCTAATATTCGTCATTCCTGTTACGAATAGTACAAGGCGCTCAAAACCAAGACCAAAACCACTATGTGGAGCTGTTCCGAATTTTCTAGTGTCTAAGTACCACCATAATTCTTCTTTGTCTATTCCCATCTTTTCTATTTTCTCTAAAAGAACATCATAGCGCTCTTCTCTTTCAGAACCTCCTACGATCTCTCCGATCCCAGGGAATAATATATCCATCGCTCTTACTGTCTTGCCGTCTTCATTCATTCTCATATAGAACGCTTTGATGTCAGCAGGGTAATCAAATAAAATTACTGGACATTTAAAGTGTTTCTCTACTAAGTAACGCTCATGCTCACTTTGTAAATCTGCACCCCATCCATCGATGATATAGTTGAATTTTTTATTCTTATTTGGCTTACAGTTTCTTAAGATATCAATCGCTTCAGTGTAACTCACACGTTTAAAGTTGTTCTCTACTACGAAACGCAATTTTTCTAACAATGACATCTCACTGCGCTCAGCTTGAGGCTTAGATTTCTCTTCTTCAAATAAACGCTTATCTAAGAACTCTAAGTCATCTGCACATTTCTCTAATACGTAGTTTATTACGTATTTGATAAAGTCTTCTGCTAAGTCCATGTTATCGTCCAAATGGTTAAATGCCACTTCAGGTTCGATCATCCAGAATTCTGCTAAGTGACGAGAAGTATTAGAATTCTCAGCACGGAAAGTAGGTCCAAATGTATATACTGAACCTAATGCCATAGCATAAGTCTCAGCTTCTAATTGTCCCGATACAGTTAGGTTAGTTGTCTTTCCGAAGAAATCTTGTTTTGTATCTATTTGTCCTTCTTCTGTACGAGGTAAGTTGTTTAGATCTAAGTTAGTTACTCTAAACATTTCTCCAGCTCCTTCAGCATCTGATCCAGTGATGATAGGTGCATTGAAGTAGTTAAACCCGTTGTCTTGGAAGTATTTGTGTACAGCGAAAGATAGTACGCTACGCACTCTCATAATAGCTCCGAACATATTTGTACGGATTCTTAAGTGAGCATTCTCACGTAAGAATTCAAGTGAATGCTTTTTAGGCTGTATAGGGTATTCTTCAGGATTAGCTTCACCATATACTTTTAAGCTCTCTACTTGTATCTCTACTGATTGACCTGCTCCTTGGCTCTCTACTAGTGTCCCTCTAACACAAATTGCAGCCCCTGTATGTACTTTTTTTAACAACTCTGCAGGGAATTTATCTAAATCAACAACACATTGAATATTGTTAATCGTTGACCCATCATTCAAGGCGATAAATTGGTTATTTCTAAACGTTTTTACCCATCCTTTTGCTTTGACTTCATGAAGTAGGCCTTTGCCCGCTAGTAGATCGTTAATTTTCGTATGTTTCATCGTGATTTATAATTTAGTAATCTTTGTCTTATTTCGACAATTTCAAATACTTGCAAAAATAGTAAATTATTGTGTATTATGGAATAAAGAAATTGTGATATTACTGTAAATATTGTGTATGATAGACTATTTCATGAGTTTGGGGTTGCCAATAATATGTTAGTTTAACCCAGAATATGAGATAGGTGTATAGGGGGAAAGTAATTATACAAAATAGATCTGAAATAGTAATTCAAGTATACTGTAGTATGGTTGAGGTGCTAATGGTAGAGCTGTGAATTAGAGCCTCTTTGTAGTATTTAGCTAACGCTGATTATGGGGTAACGCTAATGTGGGTTTAAATAATACAATAAAGGCAACCTCTAGAGAGATTGCCTTGTGTCAATATAACTGGTGTCAGATTATTTTTTTGTGCTATTGATTCTGTCTTCTGCTTTTTTCATTGCAGCTTGTTGAGAAGTAATGTTGTGTTCTTTAGCATAGTTTAGTACTGCTAAAGTTGTATTATAGATATTTTCAGTGCGTTTTAAAGCCTCATCTAACCCATAGTTTGCTATCTCTCCAAAAACATTAATTATACCTCCAGCATTGATTAAAAAGTCTGGAGCGTATACGATGCCACGTTCTTGTAGACGTTTACCGTGTATTGCTTCAATTGCTAATTGGTTATTAGCTGCACCAGCAATAACTTTTGCTTTGAGTTTTTCGATAGAATCGTCATTGATTGTTGCCCCTAGAGCACATGGAGCATAGATATCTACATCTTCGAGATATAAATCTGTACCTCTGAATATTTTAGTATTGTATTTTTTAGCTACTTCTGTTACTCTTTCTTCATTAATATCTGTGATTGTTACTATGGCACCGTGTTCAGTTAGGTGTTTTACTAAAGTTTCACCTACATTACCAATACCTTGTACAAGAACTTTTTTACCTTCTAAGTTATCTGTTCCAAATTGGAAGTTAACAGCAGCTTTAAGTCCCATAAATACACCATAGGCTGTTACGGGTGATGGATTACCTGATCCGCCTAAACTTTCAGATATACCCGTTACGTGAGGTGTAATAGTGTGAATTAAATCCATGTCAGCAGTAGTAGATCCTACATCCTCTGCAGTAATATATCGACCACTTAAAGAATTTACGTAATGAGCGAATGCTTTAATCAATTCAGGATTTTTGTCTTTTTTAGAATCTCCCATGATTACTGCTTTTCCTCCGCCAAGGTCTAACCCTGATATAGCAGATTTATAGGTCATACCTCTAGATAGTCGTAGTACATCATTTAGTGCTTCCCATTCTGAAGCGTAGTTCCACATTCTAGTGCCTCCTAATGCAGGGCCTAATGTAGTGTTGTGTATACCGATGATTGCTTTTAATCCAGACTCTTTGTCGTGACAAAATACGATTTGCTCGTGATTGTCAAATGAAACTTGTCCAAATACTGGTGCCATAGTTTTTAACTCTTCTGGCGAATAGATTTTTGTAGTCATAATCAATGTCTTTTGGGATTAGGTTGGCGTGTTTTAACAATAAACACATTATAAAGATAATGAAAAAAGTATTGATTATTAAGTAGATAAGAGTATGGAGGTATGGATATACGAATCCTTTAAAGATATTTTGTAAATAGGAGGATATTAGATAAAAAAAAATCCGCATACTTGCGGATTTAATTAAACTTTCATGATTTCTGCTTCTTTAACAGCAAGAATATCATCTATTTTTTTGATGTAACCATCAGTTAGTTTCTGAACTCTTTCTTCAGCATCTTTACAGATGTCTTCCGATGTTCCATTTTTTTCTTCTTTTTTGATATCGTTATTAGCATCTTTACGAGAATTTCTAATACCGATTTTAGCATCATCAGCCTCTGTTTTAGCTTGTTTCGCTAAGTCCTTACGTCTTTCTTCTGTTAGGGCAGGTATGTTAATGATAATGTTATCACCATTATTCATTGGGTTTAACCCTAAGTTAGCAATCATGATTGCTTTTTCTATAGGTTGTAACATTGCTTTCTCCCAAGGAGTCACTGTTAGTGTACGCGCATCAGCAGCATTAACATTAGCTACCTGAGATAGTGGAGTCGGAGAGCCGTAGTAGTCTACGAATACAGCTCCTAACATCTGTGGAGAAGCTTTTCCTGCACGGATGTTTAATAGTGATTTATCTAAGTGAGCTACAGTGTTATCCATAGACTCTTTGGCAGCGTCGATTATTAAATTGATTTCTTCTGTCATAACTTTGATTTAATTAATGTTTACAGCAACAGTAGTACCTACTGATTCGTTACCTTGGCAAACTTTTAATAAATTATCTTCTTTATTCATATCGAATACTACTATAGGCAAGTCATTTTCTCTACTTAGAGTAAATGCCGTAGTATCCATTACATTTAGTCCTTTTGTTAAGCAGTCACTAAAAGAGATTCTTTCGTATTTAATAGCTGTAGGGTCTTTTTCAGGATCAGCTGTATAAACACCATCTACTCTAGTCCCTTTTAAGATTACATCAGCATTAATCTCTACACCGCGTAATACAGCTGCTGTATCTGTAGTGAAGTATGGGTTACCTGTTCCAGCTCCGAAGATTACAATTCTTCCTTTTTCTAAGTGACGAACAGCTCTTCTCTTGATATAAGGCTCTGCTACAGCTTCTATTTTTAAAGCTGTCTGTAATCTAGTTAGCATACCAGCAGCCTCTAGTGCTCCTTGTAATGCCATACCATTGATTATAGTAGCTAACATACCCATATAATCACCTTGTACACGATCCATTCCTACATTTGCACCTGCAACACCTCTAAAAATATTTCCTCCCCCTATTACAATTGCAATTTCAACACCTAATTCGTGAACTTTTTTTACTTCAGCAGCATACTCTGCTAGTTTTTTAGGATCAATACCGTATTGTTGATCACCCATTAAAGCTTCTCCACTTAATTTCAGTAGAATTCTTTTGTACTTCATTGAAAGATATTTTTAAAGTTTTGCAAATATAAAGATTATATGCTTCTATGGGGTAGCTTTTTGAAAAATATGTTGATTCTCTGTAAATGTCTCTTTAGCAGTATTGTAACCTAAATCATAAATTTCATCCATTTTTTTCTTACTTCTTTCGAAGGTTGAATACATGTTTAGCTCTTTCGGTTCTATTAGCCAGTCACATAGTTGGCCTTGTCTTGCATTTTGCATTCTAGTCATAAGTTCATAAGCTCTTATTGTTACAGCTTTGATAGAGGTTAAGTTCTCAGGTGTAGCTTCTTCTATTGGTGTGACATTGCTACCGATTATATAGTCACATTTTTTTTTGATTATGTCTATGGGGAAGTTGTTTAATATACCTCCATCACTATACAGTTTGTCTCCGATTTGGTATGGAGAGAATACACCAGGGAAAGCACTTGATGCCAATATAGCATCTACTACCTTTGTTTTTTTCTTGAATATATGAAGTTCACCTGTTACGATATTTGTTGCATTGATATATACAGGGATAGGTAGTTCTCCTAAAGTCATTTCTCCAAATACTTTTTTTAGATATCTATCGAAAGTATTCACATCGATTAATCCTGCTTTTTTTAAAGTAAAATGTTGCCAGTTAAACAAGTTGACAGACTTAAAGAAGATTAATATTTCTTTAGGTTCTATACCTGCAGCATATAAGGAAGAGACAATAGAGCCTGCACTTGTACCAGCTAGAAAGTCGGGTTTAATATTTTGTTCGTCTAGAAACTGTAACACTCCTGCATGAGCGATTCCTTTATACCCTCCACCAGAAAGTACTAATCCTATTTTGTTCTCTTTCATTCTTCTGTGTATTGTTTTTTAATGAGTTGTTGACGTATTCTAGATTGTCTATACCTCCTTTGTTTTATTAGCAGAAATTACTGTATTATTTATTCCAAACTCTTTGTTATGACTTCGATATCCTTTAAAAAGTTTATCTTTGATAGTAACAAACAATAAAATTAAACAAAATGATAAACATTGATCCAAAATACATTGAGAAAAGTTTAAGTTATAATGAGTTTCGTCACTATGTGACTGAAGCACTCGCTACTGATAAGAGTATTTTGAACTTAGAAGATGATTATTTGGCTTATGCAGAACTGAATGAAGCTAGATTACATAGGCTTGACAAAACGATGAAAGTAGAGGAAGAAGTAATTGCTAAATTAGCGGGATTAAAGAAGAAATACACTTGGATTGTTATCTCTGAGAGCTGGTGTGGTGATGCGGCGCAAATAGTGCCTATACTTAACAAGATGGCTGAGTCAACTGATAATATCGAATTAAGAATAGTATTTAGAGATCAGAATCTTGAATTGATGGATGCTTTTCTTACTAATGGAGGTAGAGCTATTCCAAAGTTGATCATAGTAGAACAGGATACTTTAAAAGTATTAGGAGATTGGGGACCAAGACCTATACTGGCTCAGAAAGTTGTCACTGATTATAAAGCTACTCATGGGGTAGTAGATGAAGCAGGTAAAGTAGCACTGCAAATGTGGTATACTAAAGATAAAGGACATGAAGTACAGAAAGAGGTAATAGAATTAATGACTTCTTTTATTTAAGTTTTTTTGTGATGTTGTGATTTTGGCTTTCTGTTCAACACAATTACCTTTGATAAACAGAGATATTCACAACATCACAACATCATAATGCGCCTAGAATAACTATCTTATCAGATAAAGACATACCTGCTGGGTTACATCCTTGTAATCCTTCTGGAACTTCTTGATTCAGATTTTCAAAGTAATCTAGCCAAACAGGAAAGAATTCATTTGTCTTTTTAGACTTGTAGGTCATTGGGAAGAGTCTAAATACTTCTTCATTATTATTGGCACTTTTAAATGCGTCGTATATCAGCTCAGAACAGTAGTATTTACTATTATTCATTAGATAATTTACATCATAAGGAAGTCCCACTTGTGCTATAGTAAAGGCTTTGGCATCAGTAATCAATCCTTGATATTCAGGTAGTAATCTCCCTATATACTGGGCTTCTACGTTCTTAGCAATAAACTTATCAAGTGGAGTGATACACACTTCAGGCCAAGTTGCTTCTATGACTTGTAATGTTCCTTCATGTTCTATAATCATACCGATATGATTAAAGTTAATGTTGTTATAGCCATGAGTAACTTCATTAATCGCTTCGCATAACGGACCGCAATTGATGTTTTGAAAGATGAAATCTCCTTCTTTATAATCTGTTTGTTGAGACCAAATAAGTTGAGTACTAAGAAAAAATAATAATATAATACGCATAAAAAGTTGTTTCTGCGAAGATAAGGTGTGTGGTATTGATTATCAAACTCAATAAAACAATAATTGCTAAGTTCCTTACTCATAAAAACCTAGTGTTCACTTTTTAACAGTATGTTATCCTTAATAGTATCTCTACATTCGTTTGCGAGAAAAGATAATTATGTTGTTAAATATGCGCAGTAAGGTAAATTTAATATTTATTATAAGCTTAGTTGCATTTGTAGGATGTAATAAGTATACGGATGTGAAGAATACAGATGAACCAGAAAGAGTGATGCCTCTGATGTCTCCTGTAGTATCGGATACCAAAGAGAATGTGTTTGAATATTTAGTAGAAGGAGTGAATAAGGTAGGTGATTATTTTGTTGGGAAAGTCAGGTTAGTAGGAGAGACAGGTGCGGGATATATAGCAAAAGACAGTATCTCTCTTCAGTTTTATATTGAAGTTAGACGCGTACAGGAGGGAGGACTTATTGGTACTGATACCAATGGAGTAGAGTATAAGCTGTCCTTTAAAAAAGAGAGTAATCATTAGGGTGTCATAGTAGCTGTACTCTGTATACTTATTTAGTAAGAAGCTTTTATATCTCAGCCTCTAATAACTTTCTAAATAATCTACTTTAAAATTTCTTCCAATTATCCGTTAAAGAACTTCTAGTTGCACTTTCTCCTATTTCCATTTCAGGTAAAGATTTTTACCCAGATTAAGCATTAGTCAAATACTGCAAAGCAATTCTACTTCATATCTCTTTCATTTCTTCTAAAACCATACTACAGTATGCTTTTTTCTTAAATTCAGGGCTGTTTTGTATAATTACTTTTCGTTTATACGTCTATCGCTTAATCCAGGTTTAATGTAGGATCTAATGCTAATATTTGTTGAATGGATACCACTATAAGATCATCTTCGTTAATGGTAATTCCATCAAAAAATTGCCAATCGCCATCTTCGTCATAGTACACGTGACTGATTAAACTCTTATTAAAAGCGATGTTTCGGGAAGTTATCGCTGCTTTACTAGGTTGGTCATTTTCTGTTTTCATAAGTTGTGATATTAAAAAAAACTAGTGTTAATTTATTTATAATCAGTGATGTACAAAAGATTATTTTGGGTTTTTGATAGATCAACTTTCATTAGCTTTTATATAATCCCAATCAAATTTAAGTATAGGTTTATTTCTATTATTTTGGATACTATTGTATTGGGCAATGCGTGAGGTATGTATGCGGTACGCTTGCTGAATCAGACCTCCTGAGCAGGAATAGGGCAGTGAAAGGGCACTTATTCAGGAGATATGTGCAAGGGGAGATGAGTTTCTCTAGATTATGTAATAAATGTAAGCGAAAGTTAATTGGATAAAGATAGCCTACCGTTAATCTGTCACATTAGTTTAAGAAATCATGAGATAAAAAAAGCCACAAGTCTCCTTGTAGCTTTTGATTATATATTTAGGTATGTGTTACTCTTGTACTGGAGTGTCGATGCCTAGTGCTTTTAATAACTGTTCTTCAAATTGTTCTGGAGTAACAGCATTTGCAACATCGAAGTCACCTATTTTAGTTCTGCGTAATGCACTTAAGTGTGCTCCTGAATTAACTTTAAGACCGAAGTCATACGCTAGAGATCTGATGTATGTACCTTTAGAACATACTGTTCTAAAATCTACATCAGGCATCTCTACTTTAGTTAATTCGAACTCTTCAATCGTGATCGGACGAGTAGGTATCTCTACTTCTTCTCCTTTACGAGCGTGCTCATAAAGTCGTTTACCGTCTTTCTTAAGAGCAGAGAAGATAGGTGGACGTTGTTCTATCGTACCGATGAATGATACTCTAGCTTCGTCTAATACGCTATCAGTGATATGTTCTGTAGGATAGGTCTGGTCTATCTCTGTCTCTAAGTCGTAAGATGGAGTAGTTCCACCTAAAGTGATCGTACCTGTGTATTCTTTGATTTGCCCTTGTAGTTCACTGATTTGTTTAGTGAATTTACCTGTACAGATAATCAGTAGTCCTGACGCTAATGGATCTAGTGTTCCTGCGTGTCCTACTTTAATTTTCTTCAATTCAAAGTGTTTTTTTAATAGCCATTTAATCTTGTTCACAGCCTGAAACGATGACCAAGTAAGCGGTTTGTCTATTAAGAGTATTTGCCCTTCTTGGAAGGCTTCTTTATTGTATTGTATCATTATTGTTTAAGGTATCCGAAGTAGAATAATAGTATAGCTCCAGCGATAATACGGTAGTATCCCCATGGTTTGAAACCGTATTTTTTGATAATTCCGATAAAGAATTTGATTGCGACAATAGATACAACAAACGCGATGACGTTACCTAATAAGAATAACTTCATATTATCTGGATTGTCTAATAGTATCTCGTATCCTATTCTTCCTGATTCGTATTTCTTTAATACGATAGAATATACAGTCACGGCTGCCATAGTAGGAACAGCTAAGAAGAATGAGAACTCAGCAGCTACTTGGCGAGAAAGACCTTGTTGCATACCCCCGATGATAGAAGCAGCAGATCTACTCGTACCAGGCATCATCGCTAGACATTGCCAAAAACCGATAGTTATAGCTTGTTTAACAGTGATATCTTCTTCTCTAACTGTCTTAGGGTTCTTAAAGTATTTGTCTATAAATATTAATACAATACCACCTATTATCAACATAATAGCGATATATACAGTTTCTCCTAAAACCTTGTCTATGGCTTCGTCAAATAACTTACCTAAAACTAAAGCTGGTATAACCGCTAGTACTAGTTTTTTGTAAAAGTTAAGTTTACTGAAGTCAAGGAACTTTCTCCAATATAGTGCAACAACGGCTAGGATAGCTCCGAACTGTATAGCAGTTTGAAAAAGTTTAACGAATTCGTCTTCTTGTATTCCATAAGCAGAACTTACGAATATCATGTGAGCAGTAGAAGATACTGGTAGATATTCAGTTAGTCCTTCTACTATGGCTAGGAGGATAGCTTGTATTAAATCCATTTATTGTATATAGTTTGTTATTTGTTATCTTTTTTGAATATTGCGTAGATTGCTACTCCCATAGCGATAAAGAATACAGCTGGTGCTAAGTGTATACGTCTAAAGCTGTAGATGTCTTCATTAAATTCTGTTGGTACATCATTAGTAGCTCCTGCCATTAAGAAAAAACTTAGTGCAACAAGTGCAATACTTACTAGTAGAATGATGTAGTTCTTCTTAGAGAAAAGAAGAGTATCCTTGTTTTGATCTTGATCTTTCATATTAATAAAGTTCGTCTGATTTTAGGTTTAAGAATCTTTGTGTAGCAAAGAATGTACTAATACTAGTAATAAGCATTCCAAGTACTAATATACCAATAGATACAATTACTAATGGCATATAATCTTCTTTAGGATTGATGTTTAAGTCTGGCATCTTACTGTCTGCATAGAAAGTAAGTGCTGTGATTGCAATAATAGCTAATATAGAACCAATAATCCCTAGTTTCATACTGTGATTAATAAATGGTCTTCTAATGAAGCGCTTAGTAGCACCTACCATTTGCATTGTTTTAATCGTGAATCGACTAGAAAATATTAATAAACGCAGTGAACTATTGATTAATAGCATTGATACTACAGTTAGGAATGCTGCTAATATAAGTACCCATTGAGTTACTTTATCTACATTCTCATTCACTAAATCTACTAGTTGTTTATCGTATTTAATATCTGATATAGCTGTGTTTGTATTTAATTCTTTAAGGATAGTATCAATACTATCATTCACTACATATTCACCTTTAAGGTGGATATCGTAGGAATCTTGTAATGGGTTAAAACCTAGATATTCTACGAAGTCCTCTCCTAGTGTTTCTTGATGTTCTTTAGCAGCATCTTCTTTAGAAACGAATTTTACTTCTTTTATATAGTTCTTTTTACCTAATGATGCACCGAATTTGTCTAAATCAGCTTTGGTAGTGCTCTTTTCGATGAATATTGTCATCGGTATATTCTCTCTAAAGTTATCTGAGATTTTTTTAGAGTTAATAACGAATAAGCATAGTGATCCTAAAAGGAATAGCACTAAGAAAATACTAAGGATAACAGAAAAATAAGAAGAGATTAATCTTCGCTTTTGATATTTTTCATAAGAGCTTGCCATACAATCTAATTTAAGTGCGTAAAAATAACAAACAAAAACGTTTTTATTAAGACAATAACGATTAAAGTTTTCTAATTGTTATAAATATAGTTTATTTTTGCCTGAACGGATGGGATTTTTGATGAAATCACAGATTAGTTGTTGATAGATAGGATAGAAGTGTTCTGTAAGTCAGTTCATTTTTTAAACCTTAAGTCTGCAGAAAACATTTAAACGAGAATAAATTATACAAAACAGAGCAATATTAGTGATTAAAGCACACTGTAGTGTGGTTTAAGAGATAATTGAAGCTAAGTAAAGTAGAATTAATTCGTAGTAAATGGTAGTTGCAGGATTAAGGGTAAAGTATTTATCTTAGCTTACTCAAAAATAACAGGACTACTTTTAGTACGTATTTACTGAGCTCAGAGGTATAATCTGTAGAAGGTAAACAAAGACCCCAAGTGTAAAATTTGATATATAAATTATAGTATGAAGTATTATCCAAACGAAATTGAAGCTAAGTGGCAGAAATTTTGGAAAGAAAACCAAACTTTCAAAATCGAGAATAACGCTGATAAGCCGAAGTATTACATCTTAGATATGTTCCCTTATCCATCTGGAGCAGGGTTACACGTGGGGCATCCACTCGGATACATCGCATCAGATATCTATACTCGTTTTAAACGTCAAAAAGGTTTTAATGTTCTCCACCCTCAAGGATATGATAGTTTTGGACTTCCTGCTGAGCAGTATGCTATCCAAACAGGGCAACATCCTGCTGTAACAACAGAAGTGAACATTGCTAGATATAGAGAGCAGTTAGATAAAATTGGTTTCTCTTTTGATTGGAGTAGAGAGGTACGTACTTCTAATGCGGATTATTATAAGCATACGCAGTGGATTTTTATCCAGTTGTTTAATGCATGGTATAATAAGGTAAGTGATAAAGCTGAATCAATTGATACATTAGTAGCTGTTTTTGAAAAAGAAGGAAATGCAAATGTGCAGGCTGTATGTGATGATGCTATCGAAGTATTCAGCGCAGACCAGTGGAATGCATTCAGTGCAGATGAGAAAGAAACAATGTTACTTAAATATAGAATGACTTACTTAGCAGAAACAGAAGTTAACTGGTGTCCTGCGTTAGGTACTGTACTTGCTAATGATGAGATCAAAGATGGTCTATCAGAGCGTGGAGGTCATCCTGTAGTGAGAAAGAAAATGAAGCAATGGAGTATGCGTATATCTGCTTATGCGGAACGTTTACTACAAGGGCTTAATGATATTGACTGGACAGAGAGTATTAAAGAGAGTCAACGTAACTGGATCGGTAAGTCGGTAGGGGCGTCTGTGGTGTTTAATCTTAAAGAAGGAGAAGATACTATCAAAGTATTTACTACTAGACCTGATACGATATTTGGTGTAAGCTTTATGACGTTAGCTCCTGAGCATGATTTAGTGAGTAAGATTACTACTGCTGATCAGAAAGAGGCTGTTGAGGCTTATGTAGAAGCTACTTCTAAGCGTAGTGAGCGTGACCGTATGGCAGATGTGAAGACTATCTCGGGTGTGTTTACTGGAGCGTATGCTGAACATCCATTCACGAAAGAGCCAATCGAGATATGGATTGGTGATTATGTATTAGCTGGTTATGGTACAGGAGCTGTTATGGCTGTGCCTGCTGGAGATACTAGAGATTATGCATTCGCTAAGCATTTTAATATTACAATCAAAAATATTTTTAATCAAGATATTACTGAAGAAGCTTATGCTGATAAAGAAGGTTTCTTATTAATAGAGTCTGATTTCTTAAATGGATTAAGCTATAAAGAAGCTACTGCTAAAGCTATCGAAGCGTTAGAAAAAATAGAACATGGTAATGGTAAAACGAACTACCGTTTACGCGATGCAGTATTTTCTCGTCAGCGTTATTGGGGTGAACCTTTCCCTGTGTACTACGTAAATAATCTTCCAAAGATGATTGATAAGAAATTTCTTCCAATCGTTCTTCCAGAAGTAGAAAAATACTTGCCTACTGAAGATGGACAACCACCTTTAGGAAATGCTGCAGTATGGGCATGGGATACAGTAAATAATAAAGTAGTAGAGAACGATAAAATAGATGGAGTATCAGTATTCCCTCTAGAATTAAATACAATGCCAGGATGGGCTGGTTCTTCATGGTATTGGATGCGTTATATGGATCCTCAGAATACTGAAGATATCGCTTCACCAGAGGCGTTGGCATATTGGCAAAATGTAGACTTATATATAGGAGGGAATGAGCACGCTACAGGACATCTATTATACAGTCGTTTTTGGAATAAGTTCTTAAAAGATTTTGGAGTTGCTCCAACAGAAGAGCCGTTCAAAAAATTAATTAACCAAGGAATGATCTTAGGAACTTCTGCTTTAGTATATAGAATAGAAGGCACGAATACCTTTATATCTAAGGATATGATTAAGGATGAAAAAGTACAACAGCTATATGCTTATGTTGGATTAGTGAATTCTTCTTCAGAGTTAGATACAGACGAGTTTAAAGCTTGGAGACCTGATTATGCTGGAGCTGAGTTTATTCTTAATGCGAATGGTAAATATATCGTTGGTCATGAGGTAGAGAAGATGTCTAAGTCTTATTATAATGTGGTTAATCCAGATGATATCTGTGAAGAATATGGAGCAGATACACTACGTTTATACGAAATGTTCTTAGGTCCATTAGAACAGGCAAAACCATGGAATACTGCTGGTATTTCTGGAGTCGCAGGTTTCTTGAAAAAACTATGGAGATTATATGCTGATGATAATGGTGTAGTGGTGATAAATGATGAGCCTACTCCAGAGATGTATAAGTCACTTCATAAGACAATTAAAAAGGTTACTGAGGATATAGAGAATTTCTCTTTCAATACTTCGGTTTCTCAATTTATGATTTGTGTGAATGAGTTATCTCAACAAAAGTGTAATCACAGAGTTATCTTAGAGTCATTAGCAATTATCGTTTCTCCATATGCGCCACATATCGCAGAAGAGTTATGGTCAATGTTAGGGCATACGACATCTATTACTTATGCAGAGTTCCCAGAATTCAAAGCTTCTTATTTAGTAGAGAGTGCTAAGGAATACCCTGTGTCGTTTAATGGAAAAATGAGATTTAAGATTGAGTTGCCATTAGATTTAACTGAAGAAGAAATTAAAGCAGCTATCTTAGCAGATGAGCGTACAATAGCTCAATTACAAGGGAATGCTCCTAAGAAGATAATCATCGTGCCAGGTAAGATTATTAATCTAGTAGGTTAGTATTTCGCATATATTGAATAAAGTAACAATGCATCATTTAGAGATGTGAATATTATAAGAAAAGCCTTAGCTCTTGAGTTAAGGCTTTTGTATTTTGAAAGAGGTTAGTCGTTGTTTTAACCCAGATTACGCATTAGCCAAATACTACAAAGTATTTCTACTTCGTACTTCTTTAATTAGCTCTAAAACCATACTATAGTATGCTTGTATTACTAATTTAGACCTACCTTGTATAATTACTTATCGTTTAGATGTCTATCGCGTAATCTGGGTTTAAAGTTATGTTTTGATATAAATAAAAAGGGTTGTTAGTAAAAACTAACAACCCTTTTTGGTCTATTATAAGTTTGTGAATTATTTGCCTGGTCTAATAAGTAATGCATGTTCAAAGTCTTTTTGGATTGCTTTTAGATTGCGCTCCGCATCAAGTCTAGTTTTATAATTTCCGACTAATACTTTATAAGAAGGATTAGTATAAACAATGGTAGCATTTACCTCAGGATACAATCTTCTGAATGAACTTAAGGCAGATCTCGCCTCTGTGTTTTTTCCATAAAAGATTTGAATCTTGAATTTGTCATTTACTGCTGTAGAAGTATTCGCATTCTTTTTCTTGTTAAGTAGTTCTTTTATTGCTGAGGGCTCATTTAGCGTGGTTTTAGAGGACTGTGCTATAATTAGATTATTAGCAAATAGGACTAAGTTTAAGACAAGAAAATTTCTTAAAAATCTCATAATGAATAATGTTTAGGGCAAATTTACAAATTATCTTGATAATGAGGTAATCAGATGTTATTTAGAACGCATATAAATTGACTTTTAAGCTCTTTAAAGGTTTTAAGAGTAAGTCATAAATTGTATTTTTGTCGGAGTTTGTAAATAAGGTGTATAGGATAGCAGTCTAATTGGCTGTTAAATAAGACCAAGTTTAGTTGAAAATCATTTTATAACTATGAAAAAAGTGGGTAACCATAATTCGTTTTCAAAGATTTTATTCTTTTGTTTAGCGTTAATGCTATCGTTTACTACAATTTCGTTTGCTCAAGATGTAGCAAAAGGTAAGGAATTGTTTAACTCTAACTGTGCGGCATGTCACAAGTTAGATGGAAATTCTACTGGACCAGCTCTACGTGGAGTAGTTGAACGACATGATGTAGCTTGGCTACACAAGTGGATTAAAAGTAGTTCTTCATTAATTAAATCTGGAGATGCTGCTGCTGTTAAATTATTTAACGACTGGAATAAGGTTGTTATGAATGACTTCCCTGCATTGTCAGATGAGGATATTGATAACATTTTAGCTTATACGTCAGAAGTTAAAGCTGAAGCACCAGCACCTGTGGCTGGAGCAGCTGGAGCGGCAGGAACATCAAATAATGATGGTGTTTCTAATATGATTGTATTAGGAGCATTAGTTATTGTGTTGATGCTTTTAGTTACTATGTTATTCTTCGTTAAGAAGGTATTAAACAAAGTAGTTGAGGCTAATGGATTAACTCCTGAGGTTCGCAAAACTATTCCTTTGTGTGCTGCATTCGTTAAAAATAAGTTTTTAGTGATTGTGTCTACATTAGTACTTGTGTTAATTGGGTCATACTTTGCGTATGGTTGGATGATGCAGGTAGGTGTTGATCAAGGGTACGAACCAGTACAGCCAATTCACTTCTCTCACAAGATTCACGCTGGTGATAATGGTATTGATTGTAAATACTGTCACTCTTCTGCTAGATCTAGTAAGACATCAGGTATTCCATCATTGAATGTTTGTATGAACTGTCATAAAAACATTGGTGAGTTTACAGGTGAAGCTGGAGTTGATTATGGTAAATATACTCCTGAATTCTACACTGGAGAGATTCAGAAACTATATGATGCAGTAGGATGGGATGCATCTACTCAGAAATATACTGGAAAAGAAAAGCCAGTTAAATGGGTTAGAATACACAACTTACCTGATTTTGCATACTACAACCACTCTCAACACGTTAACGTTGCTGGTTTAGAATGTCAAACTTGTCACGGGCCAGTTGAAGAAATGGAAATTATGAGACAACACTCTCCATTAACAATGGGATGGTGTATCGATTGTCACAGAAAAACTGACGTTAAGTTAGAGAGCAATGAGTATTACGCTAAGATTCACAAAGAATTATCAGAGAAATACGGAGTTGAGAAATTGACTGTAGCTCAAATGGGAGGTTTAGAATGTGGTAAATGTCACTATTAATAATTTAAGAATAAGAAGCTAATATATATATACAATGGCATCAAACAAAAAATACTGGAAAAGTGTTGAGGAGCTGAATGAAAATAGTTCTATTGTTGAGTCGCTAAGAAACAATGAGTTTGTTGAAGAAATTCCTACTGATGAGTTTCTTGGGGATCAAAATAAATTGTCTTCTTCATCAACAACTCGTCGAGACTTTTTGAAATATGTAGGTTTTTCTACTGCAGCAGCAACATTAGCTGCATGTGAGGGGCCTGTTGTAAAATCTATTCCGTATGTAGTTCAGCCAGAAGAGATAATTCCTGGAATTGCAGATTATTATGCAACTACTATAGCAGATGGATTTGACTTTGTAAACGTTTTGATCAAAACTCGTGAGGGACGTCCAATCAAAGTTGATAATAACAGACTAGCTAATGCTTACTCAGGAGCTAACGCTCGTGTAAATGCATCAGTTTTATCAATGTATGACAGCCTTCGTTTGAAGGGATCTAAAATCAGCGGTAAAAGTGCTTCATGGGATGAAGTAGATGCTAAAGTAAAAGCAAGTTTACAAGATGCTAAATCAAATGGAGGAAACATCGTATTATTAACTAATACAATGGCTAGTCCATCAACTGATAAGGTTATAGCAGAGTTTATCACTGCTAACCCTACTGCTAAACATGTTGTTTATGATGCTGTATCATCTTCTGCTGCTGCAGATGCTTATGAGAAAGCGTATGGAGTACGTGGATTAGCTGATTACGATTTCGGTAATGCTGATGTTGTTGTTTCTGTAGGTGCTGATATCTTAGGAGATTGGCAAGGTGGAGGATACGATTCAGCTTATGCTCAAAATCGCATTCCTAAAAATGGAAAAATGTCTAAGCATATCCAAATTGAGGCGAATATGTCTTTATCTGGTGCTAATGCTGATGTTAGAATTCCATTAACTGTGGCTCAACAAAAAGCTGCTTTAGTTAAGATTTACAATGTAGTAGTTGGTGCTAATGTATCTGCTCCTGCTATCGAAGGTAAATATGCTGAGGCTGTTACTAAAGCTGCTGCTCAATTAGTAAGTGGTGGTTCAAGAGCTGTTCTTGTATCAGGACTTGATGATGTAAATGCTCAATTATTAGTATTCGCTATTAATGAGAAGTTACAATCTCAAGCTTTCTTACCAGAACAAACTAAAAATGTACGTAAAGGTAATGCTACTGAAGTTGGTCAGTTAGTTAAAGATATGAATGCTGGGAAAGTTCACACATTGATTATGTCAGGTGTTAACCCAGTTTATACTTTAGCTGATAGTGCTGCTTTCGTAGAAGGATTGAAAAAAGTTAAAATGTCAGTTGCTTTCTCATTAAAAGAAGACGAAACTGCATTGCTTACTACAATAGCTGCTGCTGCTCCTCACTACTTAGAGTCTTGGGGTGATGTAATGATCAAAAAAGGTCACTACTCAGTAATGCAACCTACTATCCGTCCTTTATTCGATACTAAACAATTACAAGATTTATTATTGTTATGGGCTGGTAATAACACAGCTTACTACGAATATGTAAAAACTGTTGGTAAATCTTACGTAGCTGATAAAACTTGGAATCAATTGGTTCATGATGGTTTTGCTGTTATAGGAGAAAACGCTAAAGTTTCTGCTTCTGCTGATTTCGCTTCTGCAGCTTCTGCATTAGGATCTGCTAAGAAAGTAGATGGATTAGAGTTAGTTTTCTATACTAAAACAGGTATGGGGGATGGACAACAAGCAAATAACCCTTGGTTACAGGAATTTCCAGATCCGATCACTCGTGTATCTTGGGATAACTACGTAACTGTATCTCAGGCTGATGCTGAAGCTTTAGGAATTAAGAATTTCCACGTAGCTAACGGAGGTTTAGATGGTAGCTATGTTACTATCGAAGCTAACGGAGTTAAATTAGAAAAAGTGCCAGCTTTAATCCAACCAGGACAAGCTAAGGGAACTATCGGTTTAGCTTTCGGATACGGAAGAAAAGCTGCTCTTAAAGAAGAGATGCAGGTAGGTGTTAATGCTTATACATTATACAAAGACTTTAATGGAGTACAAGCTGCTGCTATTACTGTTGAAGGAGGTAACCATGAGTTCGCTTGTGTTCAGTTACAAAACACTTTAATGAGTAGAGGTGATATCTTAAAAGATACAACATTAGAGAAATTTATCAAAGAAGATGTAGAGACTTGGAACATTAAACCAGTGGTATCTTATGATCACGCTGAAGTTAAAGCTTCTACTATTGATATCTGGGAATCATTTGATAGATCAGTGGGTCACCACTTTAACTTATCAATTGACTTAAATGCATGTACTGGATGTGGTGCTTGTGTAATCTCTTGTCACGCTGAAAATAACGTACCTGTAGTAGGTAAGTCAGAAGTAAGAAGAAGTAGAGATATGCACTGGTTACGTATCGATAGATACTATTCTTCTGAGGATACATTCGCAGGAGATGTAGCTAAGAAAGAAGGTACAAAAGGATTTGGAGAATACCGTGAGGCATTCCAAGAATTAGAGCATCCAGCTGAAAATCCACAGGTAGCTTTCCAGCCAGTAATGTGTCAACACTGTAACCACGCTCCATGTGAGACTGTGTGTCCAGTAGCTGCTACATCACATGGTCGTCAAGGTCAAAACCATATGGCGTATAACCGTTGTGTAGGTACTAGATACTGTGCGAATAACTGTCCTTACAAAGTAAGACGTTTCAACTGGTTCTTATACTCTCAAAATAGTGAGTTCGATTACAACATGAATGATGATTTAGGACGTATGGTATTAAACCCAGACGTAGTAGTTCGTTCAAGAGGGGTAATGGAGAAATGTTCATTATGTATCCAAATGACTCAATCTACAATCTTAAAAGCTAAGAATGAAGGTAGAGCAGTTCGTCCAAATGAATTTGAGACTGCATGTTCAGCAGCTTGTTCAAGTGGAGCAATGATCTTTGGAGATGTAAATGATAAAGAGTCAGAAATTACTAAATTAGCTGAGTCAGATAGATCTTACCATTTATTAGAGCACATTGGTACAAAACCAAATGTATTCTATCACGTTAAGGTTAGAAATATCTAGTTAAAAGAATTATTAATTAAAGAAACATATAAAGGATTATGTCGTCACATTACGAAGCACCCATTAGAAAACCTTTAGTTATTGGTGAGAAATCATATCACGATATAACTGTGGATGTGGCTAGACCTGTAGAAGGTAGAGCAAACAAACTATGGTGGAGAGTTTTTACATTAGCTTTAATAGCGTTTCTATGGGGAGTAGGTTGTATGGCTTACACTGTAGGTACAGGTATTGGAACTTGGGGATTAAATAAAACCGTTGGATGGGCTTGGGATATTACCAACTTCGTTTGGTGGGTAGGTATCGGTCACGCGGGTACATTAATTTCTGCTGTATTATTATTATTTAGACAAAAATGGAGAATGGCGATTAACCGTTCTGCAGAGGCAATGACAATTTTCTCTGTAGTTCAGGCTGGTTTATTCCCTATCATTCACATGGGACGTCCATGGTTAGCATACTGGGTATTACCTATTCCTAACCAGTTCGGATCATTATGGGTTAACTTTAACTCACCATTATTATGGGACGTATTTGCGATCTCTACGTATTTATCAGTATCATTAGTTTTCTGGTGGACTGGTTTACTACCTGACTTCGCTATGTTACGTGATAGAGCTATTACGCCATTTACAAAAAGAGTATATTCAATTTTATCATTTGGTTGGTCAGGTCGTGCAAAAGACTGGCAACGTTTTGAGGAAGTTTCATTAGTATTAGCTGGTTTAGCTACACCTCTTGTACTTTCTGTACACACGATTGTATCTTTTGACTTTGCTACTTCAGTTATCCCTGGATGGCACACTACTATCTTACCTCCATACTTCGTAGCAGGAGCTATCTTCTCTGGATTCGCAATGGTTAATACGTTGCTTATCATTATGAGAAAAGTTTCTAACTTAGAAGATTATATTACTGTACAACACATCGAGTTAATGAACATTGTAGTTATGATTACAGGTTCTATCGTTGGGGTAGCTTATATCACTGAGTTATGGGTTGCTTGGTATTCAGGAGTAGAGTATGAACAATATGCATTCTTAAACCGTGCAACAGGACCTTACTGGTGGTCATATTGGTTAATGATGACTTGTAACGTAATTTCTCCACAGGTAATGTGGTTTAAGAAAATTAGAACAAACATCTTAGCTTCATTCGTTATTTCTATTGTTGTAAATATTGGTATGTGGTTTGAGCGTTTCGTAATTATCGTTACGTCATTACACCGTGATTATTTACCATCATCATGGACTATGTTCCAACCTACTTTTGTAGATGCCGGTATTTATATTGGTACTATTGGTTTCTTCTTTGTATTATTCTTATTATACTCTAGAAGTTTCCCAGTAATTGCACAGGCAGAGGTAAAAACTATCTTGAAATCTTCAGGAGAGTTTTACAAGAAAGAAAGAGACAGCAAAGAGAATCATCAATCTTTAAATCATTAATATATTATGAGTAATAAAGTAATTCACGCACTATACAACGATGATGATGTGTTGTTACATGCTGTAAAAGAAACACGAGATGCTCATCATCATATTGAAGAAATTTATACTCCATTCCCAGTTCACGGACTAGATAAGGCAATGGGTTTAAAACCAACTAGACTTGCAGTTTGTGCATTTATCTATGGATTGATTGGACTTTCTTTTGGTACATTTATGATGTATTATATTATGATTGTAGATTGGCCACAAGATATCGGAGGTAAGCCAAGTTTTAGCTTCATTCAAAATATGCCAGCTTTCGTTCCAATTATGTTCGAGATGACAGTGTTATTTGCTGCTCACTTAATGGTTCTTACGTTCTTTATGAGAAGTAAATTATGGCCTTTCAAAGAAGCTGAGAATCCAGACGTAAGAACTACGGATGATCACTTTTTGATGGAAGTAGCTTTAAATACTGATGAAGAGTCAGCTATAGAGTTCTTCAAGAAGACTGGTGCAGTTGAAGTTAAAGTAATTGAAAAGCAATTGTAGAATGAAAACGATATATAAAATAGTAGCTTTAGTAGGAGTATCAGTTTTGACTACTTCTTGTTTTAATAAAGAGCGTCCAAATTATCAGTTCATGGCTAATATGTATGAATCTTCAGCTTATGAAACATATTCTGAAGTTCCTACTACAGTTTTTAAAAATGGTAAGGAAGGACAATTACCTGCTGAAGGATCTATACCACGTGGATTTTCACCTGAAGAGTATGCAAATACTCCTGAAGGTTTAGCAGAGGCTAAAGTAAATTTAAAGTCTCCGTTATCTGCTGAAGAGAAAGATTTAGAAAAAGGTAAAACGTTGTATACAATTTACTGCTCAGTATGTCATGGAGATGCTGGAGACGGAAAAGGTAATTTAGTGAAAAAAGAGAAATTCTTAGGAGTTCCTAACTATAAAGAAAGAGAACTTACAGAAGGAGGAATTTATCACGTAATTACTTATGGTTTGAATGCGATGGGATCTCATGCTAATCAATTAACTCAACATGAGCGTTGGTTAGTAACGGATTACGTTTTAAAATTGAAATCAGAATAATAAATTGTAAAACTTATTTGAAAGTTTAGATATGTACACATTTTCAAAAAATTTAAAAACTTTTGCAATCGTCCTTATGGCTTTAGGGCTTATGGGGATTGCATATGGTTTTTTAACTGCGCCAAAAGATCTTGCTGAAGTAAAGCAGATCTTAACTGAGCAAGCTCATCATGAAGGTGGTGAGCATCACGTATCTGCTGCAGATCATTCTGTTTCGGATTCAGCTGACCATGATCACCATGCAGAGCACGTATATGGGCAGTTAAAAAACAAACCTTGGACTGCTTTATACATAGCTTGTATTTTTGTTATGTTAGTTGCAGTAGGTATACTTGTATTCTACGCAATTAATAACGCAGCAAGTGCTGGATGGTCTCCAGTATTATTTAGAGTTATGGAAGGACTATCTGCTTATGTATTACCAGGTTCTATTATTTTCTTCGTGATTTTAGTAGTATCGGTAATGGGAGGTAATCACTTGTTTATTTGGTCTGACCCTGCTGTGGTAGAAGCTGATCATTTAATTGCGGGGAAATCAGGATACTTAAATGTACCTTTCTTCTTGATTAGAGCAGTTATTTACTTAGCAGGATGGAACTTCTACAGAATGTATGTTCGTAAACAATCTTTAGCTTTAGATGCTACAGGTGATCAATCATACTACAAAAAGATATTTAAAGGTTCTGCTGCTTTCTTAGTATTCTTTATCGTTACTGAGTCTATGGCATCTTGGGACTGGATTATGTCAATCGATACTCACTGGTATAGTACATTATTCGGATGGTATGTATTCGCTAGTTTCTTTGTAACAGCTATTACAACTATCGCTTTTGTTACTCTTTACTTAAAGAACAAAGGATACTTAGAATATGTTAATACAAGCCATATTCACGATTTAGCTAAATTTATGTTTGGATTAAGTATATTCTGGACTTATCTTTGGTTCTCACAATTTATGTTACAATGGTACTCTAATATTCCTGAGGAGGTAACTTACTTCATCTTTAGAATTCAAGAGTATAATTTACCATTCTTCGGAATGTTAGTATTGAACTTCTTATTGCCATTATTATTATTGATCAATACAGACTTCAAACGTTTAACTTGGATTGTTGTTATGGCAGGATCATGTATTATCGTAGGTCACTATATTGACTTCTTTATGATGATTGCTCCTGGTACAGTTGGAGGTTCTTGGTTTATTGGTGTTTCTGAGATAGCATCGTTTATGTTCTTCGTAGGTTTATTTATCTATGTTGGATTTAGCTCGATTGCTAAAGCACCATTATTGGCTAAAAACAACCCATTGATTGAAGAGAGTAAACATTTTCACTATTAATATTTAAAAATAAACAAATGACAAGTTTATTAATATTAGCTGCGGTTGTATTATTAGGTATTGCTGTATGGCAATTAACAAAGATCTTTGACTTAACACAAGTTGGATCTGCTCCTGATGATATTTCTACAGAGATCGCTAATGAGAAGGATAATAACATCAATGGTTATTTAACTTTCGCTTTCTTAGGATTCATTTATATCTTTACTATCTTCTGTTTAGTAGAGTATGGAAGTTTTCCTTTGATGGATAACCCTGCGTCAGAGCACGGAAAAGAGGTTGACAATTTAATGTGGATCTCAATGGGGTTAATCGGAGTTGTTCAAATTTTTACACAGTTTTTACTACACTACTTTGCATTCCAAGGTCGTGGATTAAAAGGTAGAAAAGCTCGTTTCTTTTCAGATAATGATAAGTTAGAAGCACTTTGGACAATTATTCCTGTAATTACATTATCAGGTTTGATTCTTTATGGATTGTTTGCTTGGAATGATATTATGTTTGTTGACGAGGAAGAAGACGTTCTTATTGTTGAAGTTTACGCTAAGCAATTCGGATGGGATGTTCGTTACTCAGGTACAGATAATACATTAGGAAAAGCGAACGTACGTTTTATCGAAGGAGTTAATTTAGTTGGTGTAGACATGTCTGACCCTAATGCTGCTGATGATATGATGGCTAAGGAATTACACCTACCAGTTGGTAAAAAAGTGGTATTGAAGTTCCGTTCACAAGATGTTCTTCACTCAGCTTATTTACCTCATTTTAGAGCGCAGATGAACTGTGTTCCTGGTATGGTTACTCAATTTGCTTTCGTTCCGATTGTTACTACAGAGGAAATGAGAAGTCGTGAGGCAATTGTTAAAAAAGTGGGTAATATTAATGCTCTTAGAGCTGAAAGAAGCCAAGAATTAATTAAAAAAGGAGAAGAAGCTTTAGATCCATATACGTTTGATTATTTAATGTTATGTAATAAGATCTGTGGAGCATCACACTATAACATGCAAATGAAAGTTGTGGTAGAAACTCCTGAAGAATTTAATGCTTGGTTAAAAGGACTTCCTACATTAAAAGAGCAAGTTGCTGCTGAAAAAGCAAGTAATGAACCTGCTCCTGCTGTAGAAGAGGCTCCTGTAGTGACTGAAGAAGTACAAACAGAAGCTATCGCTCAAGTAGTAAAATAAAACTCACATATTAAAAACAATCTATACTATGTCAGTAGAAGGACACGAAAACAATCACGATCATTCACATGATCATGATCATCACGATAAAGGGAACTTCTTTACTAAATATGTGTTTAGTTTAGACCACAAAATGATTGCAAAACAATACTTGATTACAGGTATTATTATGGGAATCATAGGGATTGTAATGTCTCTTTTATTTAGAATGCAAATCGCTTGGCCAGAAGAATCTTTTACAGTATTCAAATGGTTATTAGGTGATAAAATGGCTCCAGATGGAGTTATGAAAAATGATGCTTACCTAGCTCTAGTTACCATGCATGGTACTATTATGGTATTCTTCGTTTTAACTGCTGGTTTAAGTGGTACGTTCTCGAACTTACTTATTCCATTGCAAATTGGAGCACGTGATATGGCTTCAGGTTTCTTAAACATGTTGTCTTATTGGTTATTCTTCATTTCTGCTGTATTAATGATTATATCATTGTTCGTAGAAGGAGGACCTGCATCTTCAGGTTGGACGGTTTATCCTCCATTGAGTGCATTGCCAAAAGCTATTCCTGGTTCAGGGATGGGTATGACATTATGGTTAGTATCGATGGCAATTTTTATCGCATCTTCTTTAATGGGGTCGTTAAACTATGTTGCTACAGTTATTAACTTAAGAACAAAAGGGATGTCAATGACAAGATTACCATTAACAGTGTGGGCATTATTCACAACAGCTGTAATTGGTATCGTATCATTCCCTGTATTATTATCAGCAGCTTTATTATTATTATTTGATAGAAGTTTTGGAACTTCATTCTTCTTATCAGATATCTATTTAGCTGGAGAGGTATTACATTACCAAGGTGGATCACCTGTATTATATGAGCACTTATTCTGGTTCTTAGGTCACCCTGAGGTTTACATCGTAATTTTACCAGCAATGGGTATTACGTCAGAAGTAATTGCTTGTAATGCTCGTAAACCAATTTTTGGTTACCGTGCGATGATCGCTTCTATCTTAGGTATTGCTTTCTTATCAACAATCGTTTGGGGACACCACATGTTCGTATCTGGTATGAACCCATTCTTAGGATCTGTATTTACATTTACAACGTTGTTAATTGCAATTCCATCAGCAGTAAAAGCGTTCAATTATATCACAACAATTTGGAGTGGTAATATCCAAATGAACCCATCAATGTTATTCTGTATTGGATTCGTATCTACGTTTATCACAGGAGGTTTAACGGGGATTATTTTAGGAGATTCAACACTAGATATCAACGTTCACGATACTTATTTCGTAATCGCTCACTTCCACTTAGTAATGGGTATTTCTGCTCTTTACGGAATGTTTGCTGGTATCTACCACTGGTTCCCTAAAATGTTTGGACGTATGATGAACAAAAACTTAGGTTATATCCATTTCTGGGTAACTGCAGTTTGTGCTTACGGTGTATTCTTCCCAATGCACTTTATCGGATTAGCTGGTTTACCTCGTCGTTACTATTCTAATACGGCATTCCCGTTATTTGATGAGTTCTATGACGTAAACGTATTGATTACTGTATTTGCTTTAGTTGGAGCAGCATTCCAATTAGTGTTCTTATGGAACTTCTTTTACAGTATTTTCTACGGTAAAAAAGCTACACAGAACCCATGGAGAAGTAACTCTCTTGAGTGGACTACACCAGTAGAGCACATTCATGGTAACTGGCCTGGAGAATTACCAGTTGTTTACAGATGGCCTTATGACTATAGTAAACCTGGATTACCAGACGACTTTGCTCCTCAAAATATGCCTTACGTTGAAGGTGAAGAGCAATTACATCATTAATAGAATATTTTATTCGAAATATAAAAGTCATCCGAAAGGATGACTTTTTTTGTTGATGTAGGTTTTACCCTAGATTTCTTTAGAAAAATACTACAAAATAGTTCTACTTCATAATTCTTTATTTAGTTCTGAATCTATTGTCTAGCATGCTTGTTTCACGAATTCAGACTTATCTAGTAGAATTACTTTTCGTTTATATGTCTATCGCGTATTTGGGGTTTAATATTTGGATTATATTTGTACTATGAATGAGAATTTAAACCCAACGAATAAGCACTTTTCTTCTGAGGAAATCGATGTTGAGAAGAAATTGCGTCCCCTGTCATTTGATGATTTTGCGGGGCAAGAGCAAGTTTTAGAGAACCTAAAGATCTTTGTGGAAGCTGCTAATCTTAGAGGGGAAGCCTTAGATCATACTCTATTTCACGGGCCTCCTGGATTAGGAAAGACTACGTTGGCTAATATTTTAGCGAATGAACTTGATGTTGGAATTAAGATTACTTCAGGACCTGTTCTTGACAAACCTGGTGATTTGGCTGGTTTGTTGACTAATCTTGAAGAGCGCGATGTTTTGTTTATTGATGAGATTCACCGTTTAAGTCCGATTGTAGAAGAATATTTATATTCAGCTATGGAGGATTTTAAGATAGATATTATGATAGAGTCTGGACCTAATGCACGTACTGTTCAGATTCACTTAAACCCTTTTACTCTAGTAGGTGCTACAACGCGTTCAGGACTTTTAACTTCTCCAATGCGCGCACGTTTTGGTATTCAAAGTAGGTTACAATATTATAATAAAGAGTTATTAGCGACTATTGTAGAACGTAGTTCTTCTATATTAGGTGTTCATATTGATCTAGAAGCTGCTATTGAAATAGCTGGTCGTAGTCGAGGGACGCCTCGTATTGCTAATGCTTTATTACGACGTGTTCGTGATTTCGCACAGATAAAAGGTAATGGAAGTATTGATATAGAAATCTCTAAATACGCATTGAATTCTTTAAATGTAGATTCATTTGGACTAGATGAGATGGATAATAAGATATTGAGTACTATTATTGATAAGTTTAAGGGGGGGCCTGTAGGACTATCTACTTTAGCTACGGCAGTGTCAGAAAATGGAGAGACTATAGAAGAGGTTTATGAGCCTTATTTGATTCAAGAGGGGTTTATTTTGCGCACACCTAGAGGTAGAGAGGCTACTGATAAAGCTTATACTCACCTAGGTCGTGTGAAAGCGAGTACACAAGGAGGATTATTTGACTCGTAGTGTGTAAGTTACATTGTTAGGTAAATGATAGAAAATAAAAGTAAATATGCTACCTTGATAAAAGCCGAGGCATTACGCCTTGGCTTTTCGTCTTGTGGTATTTCGAAAGCTAGTTTTTTAGAGACAGAAGCACCTCGATTAGAGCTATGGTTGAATAATCAAATGCACGGTCAGATGTCTTATATGGAAAATTATTTTGATAAGAGATTAGATCCTACTAAACTGGTGGAAGGAGCAAAAAGTGTAGTATCACTTACATTAAATTATTATCCTGAAGATAAGCAGATAGATGATAATTTTAAAATTTCTAAATATGCTTATGGTGAGGATTATCACTATGTAATAAAAGATAAATTAAAAGAATTGTTGTTTTATATTGAGAGTGTAGTAGGTGATGTAGGTGGTCGTGTATTTGTTGATTCCGCACCTGTATTAGATAAAGCTTGGGCTGCTAAGTCAGGATTGGGCTGGGTAGGTAAGAATAATAATCTTATTAATCGCAAGAGTGGTTCTTTCTTTTTTATAGCTGAGTTGATCATTGATTTGGAATTAGAAGAAGATGGCCCTACTACAGATCACTGTGGCACCTGTACTAAATGTATTGATGCATGTCCTACAGGAGCTATTGAAAGTCCTTACCTTGTTAATGGGAGCAAGTGTATATCATATTTGACGATAGAATTAAAAGATGATATTCCTGATGAGTTTAGTGGGAAGTTAGATAATTGGATGTTTGGATGCGATGTTTGTCAAGATGTTTGTCCGTGGAATCGCTTTGCAGTACCTCATAAAGAGGATAGATTTATTCCTAATAATGAGTTAATACACTATTCAAAGCGTGAATGGAAGGAACTAACGAAAGAGACTTTTAATGAAATATTTAAAAAATCAGCAATAAAGAGGGCTAAATACGAAGGGTTGTTGCGAAATATGCAATTTTTAAAGGAGTGAATTCCGTAAATCTAAATAGTATGACAAAAAGGTTATCTTTGTTCGTCACATTAAATGTAAATTTATGAATAAAGATAGTTTACGTAGAGAAGCGCTTAAGTACCATGCAGAACCAACGCCTGGGAAGATACAAGTAGTTCCTACAAAGAAGTATTCATCACAAAGAGATTTAGCTTTAGCATATTCACCAGGAGTGGCAGAGCCATGTTTAGAGATTGCAAGCGATGTAAATAATGTATATAAATATACAGCAAAAGGTAATTTAGTAGCAGTTATCTCAAACGGTACAGCTGTATTAGGATTAGGAGATATCGGACCTGAAGCTTCTAAGCCAGTAATGGAAGGAAAAGGATTACTGTTTAAAATCTTTGCTGATATAGATGTTTTTGATATTGAAGTAGATACTACTGATGTTGAGAAATTCATTGAAACTGTAAAAAATATTGCTCCAACTTTTGGGGGTATAAACTTAGAGGATATTAAAGCTCCTGAATCTTTTGAAATTGAAAGACGCTTAAAAGAAGAGTTAGATATACCTGTAATGCACGATGATCAACACGGTACAGCTATTATCTCGGCAGCAGCATTGATTAATGCTGTGGAATTAGCAGGTAAGAAAATGGAAGATGTTACTATGGTAGTGTCTGGTGCTGGTTCAGCTGCTATTGCTTGTGCTAAGTTATACGTAGCTTTTGGTGTTAAACAAGAGAATATCAAAATGTTTAATAGTAAAGGGGTATTGAAAAAAGACGATACTCGTATTTCTGATTTACAAAGAGAGTTTGCAGTTGATACAGATATCTCTTTAGGAGATGCTTTAAAGGGGGCTGATGTATTTATCGGGTTATCTACTGCTGATGTATTAAAACCAGAAATGTTATTAGGGATGAACGAAAATCCTATAGTATTTGCTATGGCTAATCCAAGACCTGAAATCGACTATAACCTTGCAACTTCTACACGTAAGGATGTGATTATGGCTACTGGACGTTCAGATTATCCAAACCAAGTTAATAACGTATTAGGTTTCCCTTATATCTTTAGAGGTGCTTTAGATGTACGCGCAACTAAGATAAACGAAGAAATGAAAATGGCTGCTGTAGTAGCTTTAGCGAAGTTAGCTAAAGAACCAGTGCCAGAACAAGTTAACATAGCTTATGGTGAGACAAAGTTTACTTTCGGTAGAGAGTATATTATTCCTAAGCCATTTGACCCTAGATTAATCTCTGTCGTTCCTCCAGCAGTAGCTAAAGCAGCTATGGAAAGTGGAATTGCATTATCTCCTATCACTGACTGGGAAGAGTATAAATCTTCTTTAGAAGAAAGAATGGGATCAGATAATAAGTTAGTGCGTATGTTAATCAATCGTGCTAAGACTGAACCTAAACGTGTAGTTTATGCTGAAGCAGATCATTTAGATGTGTTGAAAGCTGCTCAAATAGCTTATGAAGAAGGTATGGTAACTCCTATTTTATTAGGTGATAAAGAGACTATATTAGAGCTTAAGAGAGAAATAGAGTTTACTGATGAAGTTGAAATAATAGACCCTAAATCGGATGAACAAAAAGAGAGAAGAACTGCTTTTGCAAATGCTTATTGGGAAACAAGAAAGCGCAAAGGAGTAACTTTATATGATGCTGGTAAATTAATGCTAGAGCGTAACTATTTCGCATCAATGTTGATTAATGAAGGACAAGCAGATGCTATGTTGACAGGATACTCTCGCAGTTATCCTAATGTAGTGAAACCAATCTTAGAATTGATCCCTAAAGCTCAAGGAGTAAGTAGAGTTGCTACTACAAACTTAATGATGACTAAAAGAGGACCTATGTTCTTAGCTGATACAGCTATTAACCCAGATCCTACAGCAGAAGACTTAGCTAAAATAGCTGTGATGACTGAAAAGACAGTTCGTATGTTTGGTATGGAGCCAGTTGTAGCGATGTTGTCTTATGCTAACTTTGGTTCTGCACCTAACGCTTCACCAACTAAGATGAAAGAAGCAGTTAGTATCTTACACGAACAATTTCCAGAAATGATAGTTGATGGTGAAATTCAAATAGACTTTGCTCTTAACAGTGAGATGTTGAAGAATAAATTCCCATTTTCTAAATTAGTAGATAAGAAAGTGAATACACTTATCTTCCCTAACTTAGATTCTGCAAACATTACTTACAAAATGTTGAAAGAGTTGAACAAAGCAACGTCTATTGGTCCTATTATTTTAGGTTTAGATAAAGCTGTTCACGTATTCCAATTAGGTGCTAGCGTTGACGAAATGGTAAATATGACAGCTGTAGCTGTAGTGGATGCTCAAGTACGTGAAAATCGTAAAAAGAAGTAAATTACTGGTATTCTGAGTAGTAGTTGCTCGACTGATTATTTGTTATTAATTAGTTAATATTTATTGTTATTTTTGATGTAAAATACGATATAACAATGATAGCACATATACAAGGACGCCTAGTAGAAAAAACTGCCACTGAAGTGGTAATAGATTGCGGGGGAGTAGGATATCTTATCCATATTTCCCTGCATACTTTTTCTCAAATTGGTTCCTCAGAGAATTTGAGATTATATACTTTCCTCCAAATAAAAGAAGACGGACATACCTTGTTCGGATTTATAGATAAAATAGAACGTGAACTTTTTAAATTGCTTATTTCTGTGTCAGGAATAGGAGGTAATACTGCACGTAATATGTTGTCTTCTATTGCTCCTAAGGAATTACTACAAGCCATTGCTTCAGCTGATGTAAAGACTATTCAATCAGTAAAAGGAATCGGAGCTAAAACTGCTCAAAGAGTTATTCTAGATTTACAAGAAAAGGTATTAAAATTATATAATATCGATGAAGTTTCTCCTATTATTAACAATACAAATGCAGATGAAGCGTTATCAGCTTTAGAAGTATTGGGTTTTGTGCGTAAATCGGCTGAAAAGGTTGTAGATAAGATTATTAAACAAGATCCTGATGCATCAGTTGAATTCATCATTAAACAAGCTTTAAAAAATTTATAAATTTTGAAGGAGCATTTTCCTATATCCAAGTCACTTTTTTTTTGGCTAATTATTCTGCTCTTTGGAGTACAAATTTCGCATGCCCAAAATATTGGGATACAAGAAGCAGATTCTCTTCAAACTAAATTTGATATAGGGAAAATAGTTATACCTGATCCAGATATAATAAAAGAAGCATACTCTTATAATCCTTATAAGGATAGTTATTATCTAACTAAGACTTTTGATGGATTTAATGTTAACTATCCACTCATATTAACGCGTAAGGAATTTGAGGATTTGATTATGCGTGCTGAACTACGTAAGTATTTCTTACAAAGATTTAATGTCATGCATGGTCGTGAAGAAAATGAAGAAGTTACACGTGATATGTTGCCTCGTTATTACGTAAACTCTAAGTTATTTAGTACTATTTTTGGATCTAATACGATTGATGTAAAACCTACTGGTTCTGTAGAGTTTGATATGGGAGTTCGGTATAGTAAACAGGATAACCCTGTAGTATCTACACGTAATCGTAAGAACATGGCGTTTGATTTTAATCAACGTATTAGCATGGGACTTCAAGGTATGGTTGGAACGAGACTAGCTGTTAATATTAACTATGATACTCAAGCTACATTTGACTTCCAAAATATGATGAAGTTATCGTTTGCTCCAGATGAGGATGATATCGTGCGCAAAGTAGAGGTGGGTAATGTAAGCATGCCTATTAGTGGTTCTTTAGTTAGAGGAGCCCAGAGTTTGTTCGGAGTGAAGACAGAACTACAATTTGGACGAACTACTATTACGGGTGTTTTTTCAGAACAGAAGTCACAGACTACTTCTATTAGAGCAGATGGAGGAGGTACATTAGAGGAATTCGAATTATTTGCTTTAGATTATGATGAAGATAGACACTTCTTTTTATCTCAATATTTTAGAAATAATTATGATGAAGCTTTAGAGAAATATCCTTTTATTAAAAGTCGCGTTCGTATCACTAGAGTAGAAGTATGGATAACAAATCGCTATGGTAGAATTAATCAAACAGCTAATAATGCTCGTAATATTATAGCACTTCAAGATTTAGGAGAGGGTAAAAATAAAAATGGAAGACCTGATGCAGAGGTTGTATCTCGTGGAGAATTGAATTTCTTTACATTTAACGGTTTTGCTAACGCTTATCCTGATAATGCAAATAATATGTTTGACCCGGGTCAGATAGGTAATAACTTTTTAACTCCTGCTATTAGGCTTAATACTTCGGGGTCTTCTGGTTTCACTGTGGGGGCACAAGAAGGTAAAGACTTTGTACGTTTAGAAGGTGCTCGTAAACTTAATGCTAATGAGTTTACTTTTCATCCGCAATTGGGGTATATATCACTTAATCAGAGATTGTCTAATGATGAAGTGTTAGCAGTAGCTTTTCAATATTCTATAGGGGATAAGATCTATCAAGTAGGAGAATTTGGTACTGATGGAGGTATGACTGTATTGCCTCCTGGAGATGAAATTAATAATCCTGATGTACCACGTAGTCAATCATTAATACTTAAAATGTTAAAGAGTAATCTTACATTAGTGGGAGAACCTGTATGGAAATTAATGATGAAGAACATTTATCAGATTCCAAATGCAATGTATATCTCACAAGATAAGTTTAGATTTAATATTCTATATACAGATCCAAGCCCATTAAATTATATTAGTTCTGTAGATGGTAAACCACTTGCAGCTGATGTGGAACGCACTCCATTATTAAAAGTATTTCATTTAGACCGATTAAATTATACCAATGACCCTCAACAAGGAGGAGATGGGTTCTTTGACTTTTTACCTAATGGTGGTAGGCAGAATACATATAATCCTAACAATGCAGGTAATATGAATAATGGTTACGGCAATAATGGTAATAACGGAGGTTATGGAAACAACAATGGAGGTTACGGAAATAACAATGGAGGTTATGGAAATAACAACGGAGGTTACGGAAATAACAATGGGGGTTATGGTAACAATAATCAATATAATAGTAACACGTTTGAAGGAATAACTATAGATCCAGTTTATGGACGTATTATCTTTACAACAGTAGAACCATTTGGAGAACATTTATTTAATAAGCTTGCTGAGAATAAAGTAAGTGAAGGCTATAACGAGACAAGTACATATAATAAAAATCAAGCTAAGTATGTGTTTAGAAGTATGTACCGTACTACTAAAACTGAAGCACTTAGAAATCAAAACGAAAAGAATAAATTCCAATTAAAAGGGAAGTTCTCAAGCTCTATGGGAGAGGGGATTCCTATCGGTTCATTTAATGTTGCACCAGGGTCTGTTGTGGTAAAGGCAGCTGGACGTGTTTTAGTTGAAGGAGTGGATTATACCGTTGATTATAGTAGAGGACGTGTCATGATTCTAGATCCGGGTTTACAAGCATCAAATACCCCTATAGAAGTATCTGTAGAGAATAATACAATGTTTGGTCAGCAAACGAAGCGTTTTTTTGGTATGCATGTTGAACATAAGTTCAGTAAAGACTTTATAGTAGGAGGAACATTTCTACATATGTCAGAGCGTCCATTCACACATAAATCTAGTTATGGACAAGAAGCAGTAAACAATACGATATGGGGCTTAAATGCGCAGTATTCAACAGAAGTCCCATTCTTAACGAGATTAGTAAATAAACTACCTAATATAGATACAGATGTAGAGTCAAGGGTTTCTGTCCGAGGAGAGTTTGCCTATTTACAGCCTGGTAATTCAAAATTAGATCAGATGAATGGCGAAGCGACTTCATATATAGATGATTTTGAAGGGATGCAATCTGTGATTGATGTTAAAGCTCCGTTGTCTTGGAAGCTGTCTAGTGTACCTATTGGGTTTCATGGATTAAATGAGCTAGAAAAAACTAAGAATGATATAGTAGTAGAACCTACTTATAGTTTAGAAGACGGATATAGACGATCTAAAATGTCATGGTATACTATTGATCCAACATTTTATGTAGGAACTAAGCCTGCTGGCGTAACAGAATTTGATTTGTCTTCTAATAGAACAAGAAGAATATATAGTGATGAGCTGTTTCCTAATACGGATATTGCTTATGGTGAAAGTAGAGTGATTAATACACTTGACTTGACTTTTTATCCAGAAGAAAGGGGACCTTATAATTTTAATGAAAATTATTTGACTAATCCTAGATCTCTTACTCCTCGTAAAAACTGGGGAGGAATAATGAGAGGTTTGACAACAACAAACTTTGAACAAGCGAATATTGAGTTTGTCGAATTTTGGGTAATGGATCCTTATTATGGAAATGAAGGAGATAAACTATCAAGTCAAAATATAGGAGAACTCCGTTTAAACTTAGGGTTCATATCTGAGGATATTTTAAGAGATGGACATAAGCAATATGAAAATGGACTACCCGATACAGGAGCGAATTCTACTACTACAATTACTACAATTTGGGGAAAAGTTCCTTCAGCACCTTCTCTTGTATATGCATTTGATACAAATGCAGAGAATAGAAGACTACAAGATGTGGGATTAGATGGCTTAAGTGATGATGAAGAAAGAATATTCTTTAAGAAATTTGCTGGTTTTAGCGATCCTGCAGCAGATAATTTCATACATTATTTAGATGCACAAGGAGGAATATTAGAGAGATATCGTGACTATAATGGTATGGAAAATAATAGCCCAGCAGGTGGGGGAAGAGCTGGTAATAATCAGCCTGACGCAGAAGATATCGATGGGGATAATACCATGAATACTATTAATGCATATTACGAGTATAAGATAAATATCAAACCAGAAACTGCAGTAGGTGATGAGTATGTTACAGATGTTAGACAAACAGAGATACAATCCCCTGATGGCTCTAGAAGAAAAGTTAAATGGATTCAATATAAGATACCTATTGATGCTAAAGGAAAAAAAATAGGACCTATAGAAGATACTAGATCAATGCGTTTTATGCGTATGTATCTTACAGGATTTGAGAAAGAGGTGACTATGCGTTTTGCAACTTTGAATTTGGTAAGGTCTGATTGGAAGCGATTTAGCAGAAATTTAATAGAAGATAATTCTGCTAAAGTGGATGAGAAGTTTCCGAATACAGAAGTTGATGTAACGTCTGTAAATCTAACAGATAATTTTAATCGTAAACCTATTCCTTATGTGACGCCTCCTGGGGTACGTAGAGAACAAGTGTATATGAACAACACTTTAATTAATCAAAACGAGCAGTCTCTTTCTTTAAGAGTGTACCCAAAAGATCAGAGTACATATCCTGATGGATTAGTTCCTTTGGATGCAAGAGCAGTATATAAAAATTTCAATGTTGATATGCGTCAGTATAAGAAGCTGAGGATGTTCATACATGGAGAATCATTAGAAGGGGCTACTAGAAGATTACAAGACTATGAGATGGCAGCATTTATCCGTATAGGTAGTGATGTTGTCGAAAATTTCTATGAGATAGAGGTACCTTTAAAAATAACGAATGGAGGAGAGACTAATCCTGATAATATTTGGCCAACAGAGAATGAATTAAATGTTCCTTTTGAGCTGTTGGCAAAGTTAAAAGTATTAAAAATGGGGGAAGTGTCTAAACCAGGCTTCGATACTTCTAAAATATTCTACGTTGACGAAGTTTCTTTAGATCCTTCAGCAGGAGATAAGCCTAATAAAGTTAAATTAGGTATAAAGGGAAATCCAAACTTTGGAAAAGTAAGAATGATGATGATTGGTATCAGAAATATAACTCCTGGTACAGAAGCATTATCTGGTGAGTTTTGGTTTGATGAGTTGCGTATGTCTGACATGGATAATAAAGGTGGATGGGCAGGAATGATGACTGTTGATGCTAATCTAGCAGATTTTGCTAATATTTCTTTGACAGGAATGAAATCTACTATTGGTTTTGGTGGATTAGAGCAAGGTCCTCAACAAAGAAGTAGAGAGGATAGACAATCATATAGTTTAATGACTAATGTGAATTTGGGTCAATTATTACCTAAGAAATGGGGTATTACTGTGCCTTTTAATTATGCGGTGAGTGAAGAGTTTATTACACCAGAGTATGATCCTATGAATCCTGATTTAAAGTTGAGTTACATTAAGTCTGGAGCAAAGACATCTGCCGAAGCGGAAGAAGCAGAAAAGCGAGCTCTTGATTATACGAAAAGAAAGAGTATTAATTTTATAGGTGTAAATAAACAGCGTGGACCAGAACAAAAGAGTCGTATTTATGATATCGAAAATGTGACATTATCTCATTCATATAATGAAGTAAGACATCATGATTTTGAGGTTGAATCTATGCTAGAGCAACAGGTACGCTCTTCTTTAGATTATACTTATGCATTCGAGACCAAAACGATAGAGCCATTTAAAAATATTGGTTTTATGCAAGGAGGTTATTGGGGGTTACTTAAAGATTTTAATTTTAATTACGTTCCTAGTAACATCTCTTTTAGTTCTAATATTATGCGTCAGTATAATAGACAAGAATTTAGATTAATTGATGTAGAGGGTATTGGGTTAGATCCTTTGTATAGAAGAAATTATTTCTTTAACTATAACTTCGGTTTTAATTTTGATTTAACTAAATCTATTAGATTGAGCTATATAGGAGGAAGTAATAATGTTGTGCGTAATTATTACGATAGTGTGAATGGCATTGTTGATAATACGAATACTATATGGGATGATTATTTTAATATCGGGGAACCGAATCAGTTTACTCAACAAGTAACATTAAATTATGAATTACCTTTTAGTAAGATACCAGTGTTGTCATTTATTCGTTCTAATTATGCATATACAGGTAACTTTAACTGGCAGCGTGCTTCTGATGCATATTCTAATATAGAAATTGAAGGTATTAATTATAATATTGGTAATACAATTCAAAATTCTAGAACCCAGAGGTTAAATACAACTTTTGGAATGGAAACATTATATAGATATTTAGGATTAGTCAAAAGTACTGAACGAAGAAAATCTAATACTTCTAAAGCTAAAAAGGCAGCTATAGTGCCTGGACAAAAAGTTGTACAAGCTAAGGATAATACTAAAAAAGAGAAGATAGATAGTGAGCCTTCTGCTTTTATGACTGCGACTAAAGATTTGATGATAGGAGTGCTTACATCTGTAAAAAATATTCAAGTAAATTATTCGGAGAATAGTGGTACCATGTTACCTGGTTTCTTACCAAGTGTAGGGTTCTTTGGTACAGCAAAACCAGATTTAGGTTTTGTTTTTGGTAACCAGGCGGATATTAGGTATAATGCTGCTCGTAGTGGTTATTTAACGGAGTTCCCTGAGATGAATCAACCTTATACTACTATTAGTAATAAGACGTTGAATATTAATGCATCTGTAGTATTGATTCCAGACCTAACTATAGACCTTTATGCAGAACGGATGAAGTCTGATAATTATTCCGAACAATTTGTTGTTGAGGATAGAGAGTATATTCCCCAAGCACCTTATAGCTATGGAAACTTTAGTATTTCGACTATCATGATTAGTACTGCATTTTCAAGCAGTGATTTAATGAGTTCAGCTACATTTGATAGAATGTTGGATAATCGTATTATTGTTGCAAATAGGTTGGCTACAGAACGTGGAATTGATATTAGTAATCCAGCTAATTTAGATAGAGAAGGATTCCCTATAGGGTATAGTAAAGGTAATCAGTCTGTGTTACTACCATCTTTCTTAGCAGCATATAGCGGTCAAGATGCTGGAAAGGTCTCTACAGGTTTATTTAAGAATATGCCTTTGCCTAACTGGAATTTGAAATATAGAGGATTAATGAAATTAGAGTGGTTCAAGAATAATTTTAAAAACTTCTCACTTAATCATGGTTACAGAGCGTCTTATACTTTAGGTTCATTTAGTTATAATACAGAATATTATAAAGCGCCAAATGAAATAAATAAATTCGGAAACTTCCCTTCAAAATATGTGGTTAATAATGCTACGATGTTTGAACAGTTTAATCCATTAATCCGAGTAGATGCTGAGACTAAATCATCAATACGCATGTCTTTCGAAATGCGTAAGGACAGGATGTTATCACTGAGTTTTGATAATAATCTATTGACAGAAACAAACGGAAATGACTTCGTAGTAGGACTTGGATATAGAGTAAAAGACGTTGGTTTTAATTCTATGTATGCAAACAATGGAATGGGAGGAAGAATATCAAGTGATATCAATATAAAAGCGGACTTTACACTTACCAAAAGGGAGACTATTGTTCGTTATTTAGATTATGGAAATAGTCAATCTGGAGGAGGACAAGATATGTGGTCTTTGCGATTAACTGCTGATTATATGTTGAGTAGAAATCTAACGGCTATATTCTTCTATGATCATTCATTTTCGAAAGCTGTCATTTCGACTATGTATCCTATTACTAATATTAGAGCAGGATTTACAATGCGATATAATTTTGGAAATTAATGTTTATTCGTTCCTAATTATGTAATAATATTATACATTTGCTAAAAACTTATTATAATGAATATACCAGCTAATTTAAAGTACACAAAAGACCACGAGTGGGTAGCTATCGAAGGAGATGTTGCTACTATTGGAATTACAGATTTTGCTCAGAGAGAATTAGGAGACATCGTTTATGTAGAAGTTGAAACATTAGATCAAACTTTAGATAGAGACGAAGTTTTCGGTACTGTAGAAGCAGTAAAAACAGTTTCTGACTTATTCTTACCATTGTCAGGAGAAATTGTTGAATTTAATGAAGGTTTAGAAACTGAACCAGAATTAGTGAATACTGATCCTTATGGAGCAGGATGGATGATTAAAGTTAAAGTATCTAATGTAGATGAAATTGCAGATCTACTATCGGATGCACAATATAAAGAATTGATTGGAGCGTAAATTTTATTTTGCTATTGGATTACTTTGGACTACAGTTGTTTTGGCAGCTTGTTTGTTGAGTAGTGATACAATTGCGAAAGCTCCAAGATTTGATATTCCTTATAAGGACAAACTTGCACATTTTACTTTTTATTTTGTATTTTCCGTCATTTGGTTTGTATATTATGTGAAAAGTAACCCAAAAACATCTAGAATTAAGTTAAGTATTCGTATCTTTACTATAGCTGTTTTGATGGGTGGATTGGTTGAACTACTTCAATATTTTTTCACCTCTTCAAGAAGTGCAGAATGGGCTGATGAATTAGCGAACAGTCTAGGTAGTTTATTTGGGGTATTACTATGTTTGACTCTTTTCAGAAAAAAGAAATAATATTTAAAATGACCTCATTATGAGGTCATTTTTTGTTTTTTAATATATTTAGATTATGAGAGACTTAAGGGAATTTATGGATTCTACGTATTTAAAACTAGCTGATCAAGCTGGATTAACAGAAGTAGAAAATAATAAGGTTGTTGCTGATTTAGTTCAAGAAGCAATCGATGAGCATTTTAAGTTAGCAATGATTCGTCCTGATCAAGTTAAGATGGGACGTAAAATGGTAGATGCAGCAAATTCAAAAGTTGCTATTGGTACTGTTATCGATTTTCCAGAAGGAAATCGCGGTTTAGAAGCTAAATTAGCAGAGGCTAAGCAAGCAGTTGCTGATGGTGTTGATGAGATTGATTATGTAGCGGATTATTCAGCTTTCAAAAAAGGAGAAGTTGAACAAGTGAAGAGAGAGGTAGAAGAATGTACAAGATATGGTTTAGAAGCAGGTAAAATTGTTAAGTGGATTATCGAAACTGCTGCTTTAACCGATACTCAAATTGTACAGATTACAGCTTTGATTAAAAATGTTGTACTGTCTAAACTTAGTGAGAAGAACTATGAGAAGGTGTTTGTTAAATCTTCTACAGGGTTCTATAAAACTGAGGGAGGCAAACCTAATGGAGCAACACTAGAAGCTATGGTTCTTATGTTAGAGAATGCAGGACCTTTATCAGTAAAAGCATCTGGTGGTGTTAGAGATAAAGATTTTGCAATTAAGTTAATTGATTTAGGAGTAAAACGTTTGGGTACTTCTTCAGCTAAGACTATTGTTGATGGATCTGGTACTGTAGATAGTTACTAAGTAAAATATCTTTCAAAATATAAAAAAGACATCTTATAGAGATGTCTTTTTTTATGCCTTTAAATCTCCTATCTATTCTATTGTGATATGTTACTTTAATTTTGAGATTTAATGCGTTATAGACTTCTAAATGCTAGTTTGACATGTTGGTATTCATCTTATCTATTAAAAATAGTTTAATCTATTGTGTTAGTTTGTTTTACAAAGGTAGAAACATCTTAAAAATCCTAAGTTGTTTCATGCCAATATCTGTAACTTCCTTTTGTAGTTGAGATTACCTTCTCTTTGTCAATTTGTAATGCCGCACAGATTCAAATTCAATATTTACTCCATCTACGTGTATATACAAATCAGTGAACTCTAGTTGAGGCTATCTTCTTTATATGTGACAACCGTACTTCTAATATTGGAATTTTGTAATAGATTAAAATTATGTATGGCATAGCAAATAGAGTAAATCTACTTATTTGAGGAATGACACAATCCTATCTCTGTGTAACGTGATTTTTAAATGAGTGTTTGATAGGAGAAGAATAGCGGAAGGATAATAGGAGGATTATTGGACAAAAGCCTGTTTTAACCAACTATTGTCCTAGTATTGTCCTACAAATGTCCTAGGATTTCACACTAATGCTTGAATTCGCTGTGGTCAAAAGGAGGTATAGCTATAGCTTATAATTGGATTTTTTTTATTAAGGTATTGATTATTAGTTTGTTGATGTTTTTTTGGTTTAAAAAAAATGTATAAAAAAGTTGTCTAGGGTTGTTGTTTTGGTGGTAAATGGATGTTTTGCATAAAAAAATGACTAAATAGACGTCAATAATTTCCAATTTTTGGATAGAGTAACTGTATTTAACAAAAAAAGTAAATTATTTTGTAAGGGAATTAAAGTGATTATAAAGTTTGAAATGGAAGTATTTGATGAATATGGTTAGTAAGCATTGATAAAGGCAAATATATTTGCGTTGCAATATGAGTTAGGTAGTAGGATTAAGTTCTAATTGACTATTGTGAAGTTGTAATATTCTAGTGAATTGTAGTTTGTTTTTGGATGATGTAGAGGTAGATCTGATGTTAATGCGATTAATAGATGAGGGTATAAAGGAGTATTATGTTAAAACTTAGTATTAGAAGTACTAATTAAGGCGTAGCAATCGTAGTTGTTTATGATTATCACCTTAGTTTCTTTTGTGAAAGTGTTGTTTTGTTTGAATGTTGTTTTTTTAGGACACTAAAGGCTGAGGATATTTAAAAAAGCGTTATATTAAGGCTGTGCTGTTTGTTTTTAGGGTTTGTTTTTAAAAATTGACCTATATTTGCACATCATTAAAAATAAATGAAAACAGCTTTGAATTTATCGTCTGAAAAAAATACGTCAACATCTGTGTTGGCGGAGTTTAAGGAAATGACTAAAATGGGGTTGGCACTCAGCGTAGTTTTTTCTACCATAGCTGGTTACTTTTTAGCTATACCTGATTTAGCAAGTATTGAGATTACTACAGTAATAGCGTTAGCTATCGGAGGATACTGTATGGTAGGTGCGTCAAATGTATTTAATCAAATTATAGAGAGAGATTTAGATGCAAAGATGATACGTACTATGAATCGTCCTATTGCATCAGGAAGAGTTAAGCCTAGTTCAGCATTTATCTTAGCCAGTACATTGACTATTGTAGGACTTGCTATTTTGTATATAGTTAATCCTAAAACAGCAATGTTTGGAGCTATATCTATCTTTTTGTATACGAGTGTTTATACACCGTTAAAAACTGTAACTCCATTATCAGTATTCGTAGGAGCTTTCCCTGGAGCGATACCATTTATGTTAGGATGGGTAGCAGCGACGAATAATTTTGGTATTGAGGCAGGTACATTGTTTATTATTCAGTTTTTTTGGCAATTTCCACACTTCTGGGCTATTGGCTGGTTTTTGTATGATGACTATGAGAGAGGTGGATTTTCTATGTTGCCAACAGGAAAGAAAGATTCAAAAACAGCAATACAAATCATCTTATATACTATCTGGTTAATTATAGCTTCTGTATTCCCTGTTTTTGGAATGACAGGTAGGCTTTATCTAACACCAGTATCTGCAGGGTTAGTTCTTTTAGCAGGTGTATGGATGTTATGGGCAGGAATTAAACTGTATAAAAAGAGAACAGATAAGGCAGCACGTTCGCTAATGTTAGTGAGTGTAACGTACATTTCTTTGATACAGATAATCTATATACTTGATAAAATTTTAAGATAACATGGAGGATTACACAGTTCAAGAACAATACGAAAGAAAAGGGAAGGCATTAAAAGTAATGATGCTTTTCGGAATAGGGAGTATTATGATGGTTTTTGCAGGATTAACTAGTGCGTATGTGGTGAGTAAATCGCGTCCAGACTGGTTAGCAGACTTTCAATTGCCTAATTCTTTTTTATATAGTACTTTGGCTATATTGGTAAGTAGTATTACTTTTCACCTAGCATTTAAAGCAATAAAGAACAACGATCGAAATAAAACGACTACTTATCTTGTTTCTACTTTGATATTAGGATTGTTATTCGTTTTTTTGCAGTTCAAAGGCTTTAATGAAGTAGTATCTATGGGATATTTCTTCACTGGTAGTGAAAGTACGATTACTACTTCATTTTTATATGTGATCGTAATAGTACATATTGCTCACTTGACAGGAGGGCTTTTATCACTATTGTATGTAATTTATAATCATTTTAAACAAAAGTATAATTCACAGCAATATCTTGGAATTGAATTGTGTGCATGGTTTTGGCACTTTTTAGATTTATTGTGGATTTATTTGTTTTTATTTTTTACATTCTTTAAATAAAAAAAATAAACTAAATTTGAAAACTTTATAACTAACAACATTTTATGGGAGCGACAGTTACTACAGCAGCTACTAAAGAAACTACTTGGGGTGGAGGAAATGAACCTCTTAAAGTAAGCTATGGTAAAATGATGATGTGGTATTTCATATTATCAGATTCATTAACTTTTTGTGGATTCCTTGTAGGATACGGGTTTACTCGTTACAAATTCATGGATACTTGGCCGATTGCAGACGAAGTATTTAATCACTTTCCATTTTTACACGGTGTAGATGCGCCGATGTTCTATGTGGCATTGATGACTTTTATTTTGATTTTCTCTTCAGTTACTATGGTATTAGCTGTAGATGCAGGACATCAAATGAAAAAGAATAAAGTGGCTATTTATATGTTTTTGACTATTATAGGAGGATTAGTCTTCTTGGGGTCACAAGCATGGGAATGGAAAAACTTTATCAGCGGAACTTATGGAGCAGTAGAGACTCGTGGAGGGTCAATCTTACAATTCGTAGGGGAAGATGGGAAACAAATTGCATTAGCGGATTTTGCTAAAGTTGATCCGAACAGAAATGAGGCTACTTTAACAAGAGCAAAAGCAACATGGTTCGTTAAGGGACCTGACGCTACTACTTATTCTATTGCAGAGGTAAAAGCAGGTTTTGAGGCAAATCCAAACGTGAGAATTAGAACTCAGTTAACTACAGAGACTAAGCACAAAGAAATTTTGACAAGAGAACAATCTGTTAAACGTCTAGAAGATGCAGTATTAGTAGTGGAGGGAGCTAACTTAATTCGCAACGAGTATGGTCACAAAACGTTTGGTGATTTCTTCTTCTTTATTACTGGATTCCATGGATTCCACGTATTTACAGGAATTTTAATTAACATCGTTATATTCTTCAACGTATTGATTGGAACTTACCAAAAAAGAGGTTCTTATGAGATGGTTGAAAAAGGAGGATTATACTGGCACTTTGTCGATTTAGTTTGGGTGTTCGTATTTACATTCTTCTACTTAGTTTAATTTTTAAAATCAGGAAAAATGGCAGCAGAAGCACATCATTCAAATACAAAAAGAATATGGACAGTATTCGTAATTATGTCTGTAATCACTTTAGTAGAGGTTATTTTAGGTATTATTAAACCTGCATCTCTACATCATGCGCATATTTTTGGATTAAGTTTATTGAACTACATCTTTATTATTTTGACAGTGGTTAAAGCTTATTACATTATGTGGGCATTTATGCACTTAGAACAAGAAAAATCAGCTTTCAGATGGTCTGTTGCAGGTATTCTTTCTTTTTTATGTGTTTACTTGATAACATTAGTGTTAATAGAAGGAAATTACATTTTTGAAGTTTTTCACAACTCACAGTATAAGTGGATATTTTAATAACATATTATATATTTAAAGGCGGTTTATTGACCGCCTTTTTTTATTTTTGTTAGTTAGTCAACATAATATCAAAATGAAGAAATATTTAATTCTAACGTTGCTATTTGTTATGCCTATTTGTGCATATCTATTTTTTGCAACAGGTGTTAATCAATTTAAGCGTTTACCTATTATTACAGAAGAGGTAAATGAATTACCTAAGGGGAAAGACCTTTTAAATAAGAATCCTTCTTTAAATGGGAAAATAACTGTACTAGGGTTTCCTGGGGCACACTTATATAGAGATAGAGGTGATGCTTTTAATTTAAATCAAAAGATTTATAAACGTTATTTAGATTTCGAAGATTTTCAATTAGTAATGGTATTGCCTTACGGTAGTGAAGAGGCCGCACAGAAAGTAGTAGATGATCTTAGTCCTATCTCTGATATGTCTAATTGGAATTATTTATTTTTAAAACCTGAAGAGATCCAAGAGTTCTATAATTCATTGGGCTTAGTAGGTAAGTTGGATTCAGACTTAGCAAGTACTAATGTTTATATTGTAGATAAAGATAGAAATCTTAGAGGTCGTAAGGGAAATAATAAAATTGGGACTTATGAGTATAAAGAAGGTTACTCTACCATTTCGGCTGCTGAGTTAAATAACGATATGATGGATGATGTGAAGGTTGTGCTAGCAGAGTATCGTTTAGCATTAAAACAATATAAAAAACTAAACTCAAAATAACAATAATATGAAAGACAAATCATATATCTGGATATCGTTTATTATTTTAATTTTTGGTATCTGGGCAGTGCCTAAAATTATTAAGAAGTTTGAGAAGGCGGATCTATATACTGTTGGTACGGCACCTAAGTTTGAATTAGTGGACCAGAATAATAAGACTATTAATAATGAGAGCTATAAAGGTAAAGTGTATGTGGTAGAGTTTTTCTTTGCTAATTGTCCTACAATATGTCCTATTATGAATGCTAATATGATGAAACTTCAAGAGACATTCTATGGCAAGATGGACTTTGGTATCGCTTCTATTACCATAGATCCTACTCGTGATACTGTAGAGGCATTAAAGGCTCATGCCGATGGATTAGGTGTAAAGAATCCTTATTGGCATATGATGACTGGTGATGCTACTTATATTTATGATTTAGCTAAAAAGTTTAATCTGTATACTGGAGTTAATCCAGAGTCACCTGGAGGTTTTGAGCATTCTGGATTGTTTGCACTGATTGATAAAGAAGGAAATATTCGTAGCCGTATGGATGAGCATGGCAATCCTATTTTTTATTATGATGGTACTTCAGATGAAGGAGTAGCTTGGCTAAAAGAAGATATTAAAGCATTATTAGACGAATAAAAATCAATAAGATAAAATGGAATCAAATACAGAACAAAAGTATAATAAGTGGATATGGGTATTGTCAGTTACAATACCTGTGGTAGTTGCTATTTTATTTGGAGTTAATTTACAGAAATTAGGCTACGATGTCAAGCCATTATCGTTTTTACCTCCTATTTATGCTACTATTAATGGAATTACTGCAGTGTTATTATTCTTTGCTGTTGCAGCTATAAAGAAAGGAAATAAACAATTGCATGAACGATTGATTAAATTGTGTATTGCTTGTTCAGTAGCTTTCTTGGCAATGTATGTAGCATATCACATGACTTCTATAGAGACAAAATTTGGAGGAGAAGGAGTAATTAGATATGTGTATTTCTTTATACTTATTACGCATATTCTTTTGTCTATTATCATTATTCCTTTTGTATTGTTCACTTTTGTGCGTGGTATTTCAGGGTCTTATGCTAGACATAAGAAACTAGCTCGTATTACTTATCCGATGTGGATGTACGTAGCTGTAACAGGTGTTATCGTTTATTGGATGATATCTCCATATTATATTAATTAATAGTATTTGTACGGTATGAAAAAGTTAGGTTGGGGAGTTCTGCTGTCTATCTTCTTTTTATCTCAGGAAGTTTCTGCTCAGTGCGCCATGTGTAGAGCGACATTAGAAACTGAAGATGGAGGAGTGAAAGCTGAAGCTGTAAATGATGGAATAGTGTATCTTATGATTTTTCCATATTTACTAGTAGGTTTAGCAATGTATTTTAGTTATAAAGTCTACAAAAACAAAAGAAATACAAAATCATAATAAAAAACCGCTAATATTAGCGGTTTTTTTTATTACTTTATAGTTGTTACTAATATCATTGATTCGTTTTGTGTCAGTGAAAAACTATTTATAGAGTATGAAGAACTATTTCTTACTTAGCTTACTAAGTATGCTTATATTCAGTTCTAGTTATAGAAGCTATGGACAGGAAAGTACTTTATGGACTTTAGAGAAGTGCATTGAATATGCTATACATAATAATATTCGTATTAAACAATATGTATTAGATGAACAGAGCGCTGAAATTAATAAGGATATTGTAGTTGGTAGTTTTATGCCTAATGTAAATTTAACGGGGAATCACTCTTGGACAATTTCTGATCAACCTAATCAACAGAGTAATCAGATAGAAAATCGAACAATACAGAGTAGTACTTTTGGCGTTGGAGTTAATATAGATATTTATAATGGACTATCTAAGCAGAACACGCTAGTTAAAGCTCGGTTATCACTTATCGCATCGCAATATAATTTGCAGAAGATGAAAGAAGATATTGCATTAAATGTTATTAATTCATATCTACAGATATTGTTTAATAAAGAATTAGTTAAAACGAATAAATTGCAATTAGAGTATGATAAAAGCCAAGAGGTACGCACTAATGAATTGGTAGAAGCAGGCGTAGTACCTAAAGGTGATTTGTTAGAATCTCAGGCAACTGTTGCTGTAGCAACACAACGACTAATCACTTCACAGAATGAGTTAGTAATGGCAAGGCTTAATTTAGCACAGTTATTACAAATCACTTCTTATGAATCCTTTGATGTTATAGATACTGATTATGAGATAGGACAGTCCAGAGTATTGGCATATTCTCCTAAGGATATTGCGTCTAAAGCAGTTGATGCTTTAACTGATCTTAAAACAGCAGATACAAATGTGTCTATCGCTGAACAAGAAGTGAAGATAGCAAAGTCATCTTACTCACCTACGTTACAAGCATTTTATAATCTAGGAACAAATATTAGTTATCAGGATAGGATGATAGGGACAGAGATATTATCTAGTACTAGTGAAATTGGCTATGTAGAAGGATCTAATGTACGTGTATTGCGTAATAATAGCATGGGGATTTATGGAGGACCTAATTCATTTTTTAATCAAGTTAATGATAATTTTAATTCCAACTTTGGACTCTCTTTAAAAATACCTGTATTTAATGGACTTTCTACCCGAAACACGGTTAAATTGAAAAAGTTAATGCTAGAGCAAGTACGCAATGAAAGAGAAGTAAAAGCCTTAAATCTCGAGCAGGTGGTCTTTAAAGCTTATACAGATACAGAAAGTGCTATGCGTAAGTTTGAAGCAAGTAATGTAAGTCTGGAGGCTCGTAAATTATCTTTAGAATATGCGAAAGAACGTTATTCAGTTGGAATGATTAGTATCTTTGATTTAAATCAAAATCAGAATTTGTTTGTGGCAGCACAATCAGATTTATTGAGATCGAAGTATGACTATATTTTCAAAACGAAGATTCTAGAGTACTATTTTGGGATACCATTATTTAAAAACTAACTAGATATGAGAAAAAAATATATAATAATAACTATTCTATTGGTTGTGATAGGAATTGTGTTATGGAGATCTTTTTTAGGAGAAAAGGAAAATGCTATTAAAGTCGAAACTGTTACATTAGACCAGACTAGTATAATAGAGACTGTGTCTGGTACTGGTAAAATTCAACCTGAAATAGAAATTAAAATATCGTCAGAAGTATCTGGAGAAATCATAAATTTGCCAATCAAAGAAGGACAGGTTGTTCATAAGGGGGATTTATTAGTTGTGATTAATCCGGATTTATATACATCTGCAATGAATAGAATGGATGCAATGCTCGCTACTAGTAAAGCTGGACTTTCGCAAGCAGAAGCTCAGTTAAAAGAGACGAAGTCTAACTATGATAGAAATAGTAAGCTGTATGATAAAGGAGTTATCTCTAGGTCTGAGTGGGATCAAGTAGTTCGTGCCTATGAGGTAGCAAAAGCAGCTCAGACATCTGCTTATTATAGTGTAGAGAGCTCAAAGGCTGCATTAGCTGAATCAAAAGGTAATCTATTGAGAACAACGATTTATTCTCCAGCCTATGGAACTATATCTAAAGTTAATGTGGAGCTAGGTGAACGTGTTTTAGGAACTCAACAGATGGCAGGTACAGAGATTCTACGCGTGTCTAACCTTAGTAGTATGGAAGTAGAAGTAGATATTAACGAAAATGATATTGTCAAGGTCAAGTTAGGTGATGATACCCGTATTAGTGTGGATGCATTTCTTAAAAAGGAATTTAAGGGAGTAGTGACTAGTATTTCTAATTCTGCATCTAATACAACATTATCAGCAGACCAGGTTACAACTTTTAAAGTTAAAATTAAGATATTACAAGAGTCGTATGAAGACTTATTAGATAAGAATATAGAGAATTATTCTCCATTCAGACCTGGTATGACTGCAGCAGTGGATATTATTACTAATACAAAGAAAGATATATTAGCGATACCTATTAGTGCAGTGGTAATGAAAGTACCTTCTGATACGATTAAGAATAAAGAGGAAGAGAAAAGTATTGCGGATAAAGAGATTATGAAAGAGGCTGTATTTATTAACGATAACGGGGTGGCGAAATTGAAGTTTATAAAAACTGGTATACAAGATGAAACCAATATCCAAATTATAGAAGGTTTAAAAAAAGGTGAAGTTATTGTCACAGGGCCATATTCAATAGTCAGCAAAACGCTTCAACACGGAGCAAAAATAGAAGTAGAAAGTAAAAAATAAGAATGATAACGATTTTATCTATTGAGACAGCTACTAAGAATTGTTCTGTCTCTTTGTCAATAACAGGACAAGTAGTCGCGTATAAAGAAATAGCAGAAGAAAACTTCTCACATGCAGAGAAATTACATGTGTTTATTGAAGAAATATTAAAGGAGAATGACAAGACTTTAAAGGACTTATCTGCTATAGCTATTAGTCAGGGACCTGGCTCTTATACAGGGCTTCGTATAGGAGTGTCTTCTGTAAAAGGATTGTGTTATGGACTGTCAATTCCATTGATTGCTCTAGATACATTAGAGATATTGGCTAGACAAGTAAAAGTAGAAAGTGGACTAATTGTTCCAATGTTAGATGCACGTAGAATGGAAGTGTTTACAGCAGTATTTGACAGCGATTATGTGAAGAACAGCGAAGTAGAAGCGATGATAATAGATGAGCACTCATTCTCTACATATAGCACAACATTGCATTTAGTCGGTGATGGGGCAATGAAATGTCAAGAAATCTTAGATGGCGAGCACTTTGTGTATTATCCTGAGATTACCTATCCTTCTGCAAGAGAAATGGGAGGTATGGCGTATGAGAAGTTTATGAAAAAAGAATTCGTAGATGTAGCTTACTTTGAACCCTTTTACTTAAAGGACTTTGTTTTAATTCAAAAGAAAAAATAACTTAAAACTAAGAGAGGCTAGTATCAATAGTATATGTTTAGTTTAGACAGCATTTGATACTGATTCTTTAAACCGAGAATAGCATTAGCCAAATACTAACAAAGTAATCTTATTTCATAGCTCTTTCATTAGCTCTATAATTTTATTATACTAAAATGACTAATTCAAATCTATCTTGTATAATTACTTTTCGGTTATATGTCTATCGCTGATTCTGGGTTAAAATATAAAAAAGGTCTAGTGTAACTACATACTAGACCTTTTTCCATTTAATCTGTTTGGGTGTGATTATTAATATAGTAGTCAGAGACTAGATTCCTGACTTGTCCGCTTTTTATATGTTAAAATATAAAGTAATGATATTTAAGTAGTTGGTTTGTTTATTTTCGTATTTTGCTGACCTAAAGTGCATGAAATGTATAAAATCAGGAAAATTAAGTATTCTCAGGGATCTGTTTCAGTACAGGTATATAAGATTGAAAATCGCAAGCGTGTGATTGTTCGTCATATTGGTACTTCTCGTGATGAACAAGAATTAGAAAATTTACTGATTTTAGCCAGAGACTTTATTCAAAAGCTTTCAAAGCAGCTATTCCTTTTTACAGGAGACACTAATAATCAGGTTGTAAATTTAGCTCAGGTTGAATTTTTGGGTGTTTACTATAATTTCTTTTATGAGTTGATGCATAAAATAGTTATTTCAGTAGGTTTTGATAAACTTCAAAGTAGTTTCTTACTTGATTTAGCTATCATACGTATGTTAGAGCCTAGTTCTAAACTACGCTCAATATCTTTGTTAGAAGAATATTTTGGAATCAAGTATAGACGTCAAAAATATTATGATTTTGCACCAAAATGGCTTGAATTACAGAAAAAAGCAGAGCAAATCGCGGTTAGTTTTGCTCAGTTACATTACAATTTTGATTACAAATTGGTATTTTATGACGTTACTACTCTTTATTTTGAAACCTTTGAGTCAGATGAGCTTCGCAAAAATGGCTTCTCTAAAGATAATAAATCACAACAGCCACAAATTTTAGTTGCTTTAATGGTAACTAAAGATGGACTTCCTATTTCTTATGATGTGTTTGCGGGCAATACTTTTGAAGGACATACCTTTATTCCGATGATTGAACAGTTTATTCGAAGAAACCAAATTCAAACATTTACAGTGGTTGCTGATGCTGCAATGATCAGTTTGGAAAATAGCATTGCATTAAATAAAAAAGGAATAAATTTTATCGTTGGTGCTAGATTAGCTAATCTACCTAGTACCGTTATTCAAACCATAGATTCACAACTACCAAGAGAAGATGGTAAAACCTTGAGAATTAAAACTGTGACAGGAGACTTAATTTGTAGCTTTTCATCTGTACGGTTCCGTAAAGATAAATACGAGATGGAAAAGCAGTTAAAACGAGCAGAAGACCTAGTTAACAATCCAGGTCAAGGTAAAAAACTAAAATTTACGAAATCATCTGGTGAGAACATGGAAATAAATCAAAAACTCGTAGCTAAAACAACTAAACTACTTGGTGTTAAGGGCTATTATACTAATCTACCTCAAGAAAAGGCTAGCGATAAGCTTATCATAGAGCAATACAAGGAGCTGTACCGCATTGAGCAAGCTTTTAGAATATCTAAAAGTGATTTACAAACTAGACCTATTTTTCATTATAAAGAAGAACCTATAAAACTTCATATACTAATATGCTTTATTGCTTTAGTACTCTCAAAACATATAGAATTACAAACAAATTCATCAATAAAAACCTTTATACATGAATGTAAAAAGATAACAGATGCCCGATTAAAAAATAAATTAACAGGAGAAGAATTTAATATGAGAGCGTCTAGCAATCCTAAAATAGAGGATATCTTATCCAAACTAGAAGTGCTGACCTAAAACGGACAAGTCAGGAGTAGAAAGTGGACTAATTGTTCCAATGTTAGATGCACGTAGAATGGAAGTGTTTACAGCAGTATTTGACAGCGATTATGTGAAGAACAGCGAAGTAGAAGCGATGATAATAGATGAGCACTCATTCTCTACATATAGCACAACATTGCATTTAGTCGGTGATGGGGCAATGAAATGTCAAGAAATCTTAGATGGCGAGCACTTTGTGTATTATCCTGAGATTACCTATCCTTCTGCAAGAGAAATGGGAGGTATGGCGTATGAGAAGTTTATGAAAAAAGAATTCGTAGATGTAGCTTACTTTGAACCCTTTTACTTAAAGGACTTTGTTTTAATTCAAAAGAAAAAATAACTTAAAACTAAGAGAGGCTAGTATCAATAGTATATGTTTAGTTTAGACAGCATTTGATACTGATTCTTTAAACCGAGAATAGCATTAGCCAAATACTAACAAAGTAATCTTATTTCATAGCTCTTTCATTAGCTCTATAATTTTATTATACTAAAATGACTAATTCAAATCTATCTTGTATAATTACTTTTCGGTTATATGTCTATCGCTGATTCTGGGTTAAAATATAAAAAAGGTCTAGTGTAACTACATACTAGACCTTTTTCCATTTAATCTGTTTGGGTGTGATTATTAATATAGTAGTCAGAGACTAGATTGAATCACTGATTTCTCTTGCTTTTAGTAATATATAAGAGCAGACTATATTGTAATTATCATGTTCTACCCAGACTTGTACATTATAGGTTATTTTAGTGTCTAATAGTTCTTTTATTAAAATTCTAGGTTTTGGTTGAGATAAAACTTTGTCATAATTATCAAGTTCCTCTTGTAGCCTCTCTATAAATTGGTTTGTATTTTTGACTAAGGTAGTTTGTACTGCTATTTCAGCTCTTCTTAAGTTGTTTTGAGAGATATTTTTAATTTTGCCATTAGATAGTACTCCATTTGGTATGTATACTATATTATTTTGATAGGTCAGTATCTGTGTTGAGAATATATGTATTGTTAGTACTTTACCACTTTCTCCCTGTGCTTCTATAATATCACCTATTTTAAAAGGTTTAAATAGAATAATCAATACTCCTCCAGCGAAATTGCTTAAAGAACCTTGAAGAGATAGTCCTATAGCCAAACTCATTGCTCCTATGATGGCTACGAATGAACTAGTTTGAATCCCAAGTTTAGAGGCAATTATTATAAAAAGGAGTATACGCAACCCCCAAATTAGCACATCTAAAATAAAGCTAGAGAAAGTAGGGTCTATGTCCTTTTTTAAAAAAATCTTTTTGGCTAACTTTTGCAAGAAGCGAATAAGCCACATTCCTAGTGCTAAAATAATAAGAGAAGTTACTATCTCTGGTATATAGGCAAAGAAATTTTCAATGTATTTAGTGAGTAAGTTATCTAACTTTTGCATAGACTATAAGATGTGATTTTCTAATTCAGAATGATTAGCACTAGGTGCTTGACATGTTTTGTTTATACAAATATAGTGTAAAGTATCTTCTAGAACTGTGTATTTAGATAGGTAAGGAATTGTTGATTTAGTAGCTATGCTAAAGATTAATGATCTTGTATTCATAGAGTGGCGACTAAGTATGTTTTGTTCAACTGCATTTTTTCCAACCCAAGTTAGTTCTAAAGGTTGGTTTAGGTATAATTGTAACAATAGCCAATGTGAGTATGCAGAAGGATAATCTATTATAGATAAGACTCTTTCTACCATTGAAGTAGCTAGTTCTGTATAGTATTGGTTCTCATATAATACCCCAAGTTTTATCATGTTCATAGCCATTATAGCATTAGAAGAAGGGATTACGTTGTCTTCGGTTTCTATTGCAGGAGTGATGATATCTTCTTTTTTATATTGGCTATAGTAGAAGAATTTGCTATTTATATCTAAGAAATGGTCTAGCGAATAATCTAGTATGTTTTTTGCTTCTATTAGAAAGTCTTGCTCTCCTGTGTGTTCGAAAAGGTTGATTAACGCTTGTATATAAAAAGCATAGTCATCTAAGAAAGCTTCTATTTTAGCTTTGCCATTTTTATAAGTACGCAGTAGACCACTTTCTTCATTCCATAAGTTAACGTGTATAAAAGAGTATAGCGCACGTGCTTTATCTAAGTAAGACTTATTATGAGTGGCAGTATACGCATCAAGAAGACCTGTGATGTACATAGCATTCCACGAAGTTAAGGTCTTGTCATCTAGTCTAGGCTTGGGACGGTTATCTCTATGTGATTTAAGAGTTTGTTCCCACTTAGTTTTCTTTTGAGTCAAATCGCTTATAGAGATCTTGTTTTCTTTAGCGATTTGCTCTAGCATAGAAGATTGTATTAATACATAATTACCATCTTCCCAATGACCAAAAGGATTGATGTTAAATACAATACTAAATAATTTAAAATCTTCTTTAATAAGCCCTTTTAATTCATCAATAGTCCAAATGTAGTAAGCTCCTTCTTCTAAAATATTCTGTCTGTCAAGACTATCAGCATCTAAAGCAGAGAAATAACCTCCATCTCCATTAACCCAGTTGTTTTCAATGAACGTGATTGTTTTTTCAATAACTTCTTTATACAATATGTTTTTTGTGCGTTTATAAGCATCTGCATATACCGATAGTAATTGAGCGTTGTCATATAACATTTTTTCAAAGTGGGGAATATGCCATTTGTGATCTACTGAATATCTAGAGAAACCACCTTCTACTGTATCAAACAATCCGCCCCATGCCATTCTTGTTAGCGTTAGATCTATATAATCTAGTAAAATCTCATCTTTATGAAGAAAAGCCTTTTTCTGTAGGTAAAGTAGGTTGGTAGGCATCATGAATTTCGGTGCTCTACTATATCCACCATATTCCCAATCAAAACTTTTTTTCCAATTGTCTAATTGAATATCGATATTAAAGCGAGTTTCCTCTTGAGTAATTGGAGCTTGACTTAGTAAGCTAATTCCTTCATTTAATTGATCGGCGAAATCTAATACTGTATCTCTCTTTTCGTTGTAAAGTTTATTTAATTGGGATAAGGAATCTATCCAAGCATCTCTTCTAAAATAGGTACCACCCCATATCGGTTTGCCATTAGGTAGACATACTACATTAAGAGGCCATCCTCCTTGTTTGGTCATTATTTGAACAGCTTTCATATAGAAATTATCTAAATGAGGTAATTCTTCTCTATCTACTTTGATAGAAATAAAATGGTTATTCATAAGGGATGCTACTTCTTCATTTTCAAAACTTTCTTTCTCCATTACATGGCACCAATGACATGTAGAATAACCAATACTTACAACAATAAGTTTGTCTTGTTGTTGTGCTAGAGTTAGAGTTTCTTGATTCCATGCTTTCCAATGTATAGGGTTATGAGCATGTTGAAGTAGGTAAGGACTTGTTTCTAAATGTAGTGTATTCATAATCAGCTTTGATTGTTCAAATTCTCTAACAAAAGTACTGAAAATGTGGATTATCACTATAAAGAATAATTACTATTAATAACGTTAAGTTAACATGGGTCTTGATTTTTATAACCAATTTTGCACCACACTTAATTTAAATATAATATAATGGAACAGATTTTTATTGTAATGCTGATAGCTCTTGGGGTATTGGCAATTATCGATTTAACTGTTGGGGTAAGTAATGATGCTGTTAACTTTCTGAATTCTGCCCTAGGTTCTAAAGCAGTTACCTTTAGAACGATTATGATTGTAGCTTCGCTTGGTATTTTAGTAGGAGCACTTTTTTCAGGAGGAATGATGGAGATAGCCAGAAGTGGTATTTTTGTGCCTAGTATGTTCTCCTTTAATGATGTAATGGTCATATTTCTGGCAGTAATGATTACAGATGTACTATTGCTAGATGTTTTTAATTCTCTAGGATTACCAACATCAACGACAGTTTCTATCGTTTTCGAATTATTAGGAGCAGCAGTATGTTTAGGAATAGTAAAACTGATGGCTAATAATGAGAGTATTGCGTTATTACCTAATTATATTAATACAGAAAAAGCCACAGAGATTGTCGTCAGTATATTGCTTTCAGTTATTCTCTCGTTCACACTAGGTACACTTGTACAGTATGTGTCTAGGTTAATTTTTACATTTCAAGTAGAACAGAAATTAAGATACTTCGGAGCTATATTCGGTGGTGTAGCTATTACAGCTATTACGTTCTTTATTCTTGTAAAAGGATTAAAAGGCGCTAGCTTTATCACTAAAGAGACTAGCTTATGGATAGGGAGTAATCAGTTGACAATTATCGGAATAAGTTTAGTGTTCTGGACTTTATTCTCACAATTCTTGATGAGTATATTTAAGTTAAATATACTTAGAGTAATTATCGTAATTGGAACCTTTGCTTTGGCGTTAGCATTTGCTGGTAATGACTTAGTTAACTTTATAGGAGTACCTATTGCAGCATTTCAGTCATTTGAGTTTTTTATGGCATCAGGACAATCTCCTGATACATATATGATGGGGAAATTAGCAGAAGAGAATGTGGTAGCCCCTTTTTATTTCTTACTAATCGCTGGTGTAGTGATGGTATACACTTTATGGACATCTAAAAAGGCGAAGAATGTTATTGAGACAGAGATGAGCTTGGCTAGACAAGATACTGGTACTACAGAAGAGAAGTTTTCTCCTAATATCTTATCTAAAGTTGTTGTTAGAGGTATGGTATTGATAGGTATGGGAGTTAATTATTTCTTACCTCAATCTCTACAATTGAAAATGGATAAGCGTTTTGAACTTCCTAAGAAGACAAAAAACACCGCTAAGAAGGATGAGCCAGCCTTTGATATGGTACGCGCATCAGTTAACCTAATTGTGGCGAGTATATTGATTTCTATAGGTACATCTATGAAATTGCCATTATCTACTACTTATGTTACTTTTATGGTGGCTATGGGTACATCGTTTGCTGATAGAGCATGGGATAGGGATTCGGCAGTATATCGCGTAGCAGGAGTGTTTAATGTGATTGGAGGTTGGTTTATAACAGCTATTGTAGCTTTTATAGCTTCCTTTATTATTGCTTATGTGTTAAAAATAGGAGAGATATACGCTTTAGTAGGTATGTTGATTTTAGTGGGGATATTACTTTATAGAAGTAATAAATCTTATGTAAAAAAGTATAAAGAGAAAGAAGATAAAGAAGCGAAACTTGATAAGGTAGATATTATGACTATTCAAGGTGTAGCGTCAGAGAGCTCTGCTCAGGTAGCGTCAGTAATCACTAAAGCGAATGAATTGTTCACTGTAGTTGTGGATGGTGTAGCTCTACAAGATATTACAAATCTTAAGAAGAGTAAAAAACAGCTAAAAAAACTAGAGAAGGAAGTAGATGATCTAAGAGGAAATGTGTATTTCTTTATTAAGAATCTGGATGAAACATCTGTGGAAGCAAGTAAATTCTATGTATTGACTTTAGGGTATTTGCAGGATATGATAAAAGCAATCAACTTTATCGCACAGAATAGTTATGCTCACGTAGATAATAATCATAAGAAACTAAAGTTTAATCAGATTAGAGATCTTAAGCTAATTGACAAGAAGCTTCAACTATTGTTTGATAAAATAGTAATTCTATTCACAGAGGAAAAATTCTCTCAGATAGATGAAATATTAAGTGAAAAGGACGATTTAATAGCTACGGTAGATAAGTTAATCCAAAAACAGATTATCCGTATCCGTACTACTGAAACGAGTCCAAAGAATAGTAAATTATACTTCTCTATTCTTTTTGAAACCGATGATTTAATCAAGTCAACAATTGGATTGTTAGAGTTGTTTAAAGATTTCGAGACAGATGTAAAGAGGAAATCATTCATCAGAATGAACTAATCTATATTTAATTTAAGTGAAGAGAAGGGGATACGAGAGTAGCCCCTTTTCGTCATTTTAGCGATATCTTCAGATATTGTGATACACCCTTTGCCCATCCTCTTTTACAGGGAGATGAGCAAGGGGTGTTCTTCGTTAATGTACTGATTCGTTAGTAGATGTTTAGAATTTATTACTAAACTTTCCTCTTTAAGACAAGGTGAAGATCACCTGAACAATGCTTCGATAAAAGACTTCTTCTACGTAGTAATCTTAAAGGAATGTTGTAGAGATGTTGAAGGATTTAGAAAAATTGGTTCGTAATTATAAGGGTATGACATAAAACTAAAAAAGGCAGAACATCACTGTCCTGCCTCATTTTTATTTCAATTTCTGAAGTTATTATCCGTTAGATGCTTCTACGATAATAGCTTCATCATTAAGCATATGTCTTAACATTCCCTCTATACCGTTCTTAAGTGTGAAGGTAGAAGAAGGACATCCGCTACAAGCACCTTGTAATAGTACATAAACGATGTTCGTGTCCTGGTCATATTTCTGAAAGGCGATATTACCACCATCTGCTTGTACAGCAGGTTTCACATTTTCTTCTAAGATATTAATGATTCGTTGAGACTTTTCATCTAATGTATCAAAGTGCTTATCTGCTTCTTCTTCGATAGCTTTAGCATCTGAGATTAAAGATTCATCTACCGCTAGGTTCCCGTTTTCTAAGAATTCTTTTATAAATCCACGAGTAACGTTAATTAGTTGATCCCATTCGAAAGAATCGTACTTAGAAATAGAAACATAGTTTTCGTCAATGAAAATCTCTTTAACGAAAGATTGTTTAAATAGTTCTTTAGCAAGAGGAGATGCGCTAGCTTCATCAATATTTTTAAACTCTACACCTTTTTTTGTTAATAATTTATTAGCAACGAATTTAATTACTGAAGGATTTGGAGTAGATTCAGCATAAATAGTAATTGGTTGCTTTTTTATTTCTTTTTTAGAATCTATTAGGATTTTCTTACCTTTAGCCAAGAAAAGGTCTATTTGGTCAGCAACAGTCTCTTTTACTTCATCCCACTCGACAATTGAAAATTTTTCGATGGCAATGAAATTATTTGAGATATAAACCGTTTTAACAAAAGGAAGATAGAATAATTCCTTTGCTAAAGGCGATTCTGCAGTTTCATCTATGTTTTTGAACTCGTAGTTTTCACCTTTAGTTATAAAATCTGGTAAAACAAATTTTATAATTGTTGGGTTTGACGTATTTTGAATTTGTATTTTTGACATGTTAATTTAAGTTTTTTCAAAATTAGCAAAGAAAAATGCTAAGCGTCACGAAGATAGGATTTTTAAACAATTAATTAACATTAGTAAGCACTAACAATTTAATATAGCGATAAAATGGGCAAAAGAATATGGCTTTCATTATTTGTACTTTCTGGTATTCTATCAGTAGGAGCCGTGGTAGGAAGTACAAACCCTTTCGAGTATTTGAAAAGTAAAGCGATAGCTGAGGTTCAGAATGATCAAGATGAGCCAAAACCTGAGGTGAAGTTAGGTACTCCTTATAATATAGAACAAGCTCTTCCTACAGAAGATGTGTCGGAAAACTTTAGAGTGTTCTTAGGGGAAGCTATTAAGGATAGAAATACAGGGAACATCATAGATGCTGAAGGTAATGCTATCATACCAGTGGGCTATATTTATAGTTTTCATAATACACAAGACGATGCTGATCGTGGGGCAAATAAGTTAGGGGAAATATTATCTATAACTAAGTTTAACTCTGCTACTGCTCCTTTGACTAAGTTTTTAAGAAGACAGTCTGTGGTAGATGGGAAGGTTACTATAACTTCTTTTTTGATTAAAGTAAAGCCTGAACCTGCGACGTTAAATGATAGAATAACAGGTCGTCCTGATCAGTATAAATCCGCTGAGAAGGATGGTAATGCTACATTTGTTTTAACACAAGATAGAAACCAATTGTATTATGGTAACTCAAATACAGAGCTATTTAAAGTAAATGGTGCTAGTAAAACAAAATTAACAGATGCTGAGATAGATAATTTTATTACAAATAAGAATCAACTAATCGAAGCGAAGATTACACTTGATGGAGTAACTGCTGTACGTCAGTTTACATTATATATAGAGACTTTAAAGGTTAGTGGTGCTAATCCTGTCTTAGAGTCAGTTGAGACAAGAAGTGATAAAGACAATAGATACGGAAACTATGATTTAAAGAAAGCTATTCCTGGTTTATTAGCTGCTGGTGAGAATCCTGAGTATTATACAATTGCTTTTCACAAGACTGCTTATGATGCACAGAAAAATGAGAATCCAATAGATATCTCTAAGCCTTATGAAGGAGCTCATGGAACGGATGTCACTACTCGTATTTCCTATAAATTAGCTAAATCAGCTAATCCAATAGTTACTACAAGTCAAAAAGTAGTGTTTAAAGTAATTGATAAACCTATTATACCAGCTCTAGACAATGTGAGTTACTGTGATAGTAAGATTGCTTCTTATAGTCTAACTATTGATGGACAAACCAAAGTTATTGCGGATGGACGTACCATAGCAACTGATGAAGAAATAGCTAAACCTGATTTTGATCCTAAAGGAAAGTTCTCTATAGGATATTTTAATTCTGAGGAAGATGCGATTGCGAATACCAATAAAATAGTAGGAGTAGAAGTTACTGTAAAGTTAAATGAAACACGTAAGATATGGGTTCGTTTAACTAATCTGGAAGATAAGAATTTTAATACTGCATTTTTCTATGCATCTTTAGGGTATGATAATTTAAAGACAGCTGATGTGGCTAGTCGTACTTTTCATTATTGTCAAATAGAAAATAGCACTGGAGAATCAACAGTAAATCTAAGAAGAGATGAGAGTATACTTAAAGGAAAGTCTTCTTTTACTAATATTCCTGATCTAAATCCAACAGATAAAATAATGACTGTTTATTATGAAGATGAAGATGATGCAAAAGCAGATGTCAATCGTATGCCAGAAAGTAAGGTAACTGCATATCCTATAAAAATGGGTGAGATAAAAGGACCTATCTATGCTAGGGTTATTATGACCGAAGGTTTTGATTGTAAAGCAGATAATTATACGTCTTTTAAAATATCTTTGGGTGTAGAATTAGCTATAGATTATTTACCTAAAGAAAGTACTCAGCAGTTGTGTATTAATACAAATACAAACGAAATAGCCCCTGTATTATTAAGTGTAGAAAATAAAGATGTAAAGAATAGAGCAATTGTTATTACATGGGAATATGAAGTAAGTAGAGAGAATGGATGGATATTTTATCAAACAGTACCAGGTAGTGGAAATCAGACTTCTATACAAATAGATAAACCTGGTAACTATAGAGCTATTGCAAGTTTTGTAGAGCCGCCTTATGATGGGTTAGAATCGTGTTCGGCTAAGACTATAGTGTGGACAGTGAAGGCTCCTCCAGTGGCTGTTGTAGAAGGAGCTGATCAGACGGGGATGATTAATAGTATGGAGATAGACGAAAAAGGTGAAACGATGGTTCGTCTAGGAGTGTTAGATGGTGGTACAAGTCCTATAACAGATGGCTATGAGTTTGCTATTGACAATAGTGCATTTCAATTATCTAGTCAGTTTTATAATGTGCCTATTGGAGACCATGTGGCTTATGTAAGAAATGTGAAAACAGGATGTTCTTCATCAGTTAAATTCTCAGTATTTGGATATCCAAAGTATTTTACTCCTAATGGGGATGGTTATAATGATACATGGAATATTCCTGGATTAAAAGGGCATAATGAAGCTCGTATCTATATTTATGATCGTTCAGGAAGATTATTAAAACAGTTAAGCCCACATACAGAAGGATGGGATGGAACATGGAATGAAAAACAAATGCCATCTACTGACTACTGGTTTACAGTGGAGTTTGTAAATGATTATAAAACTACTGATGAAAGAAACGGACGTAAAGTCACTTATAAAGGACACTTTTCTTTAAAAAGATAATTAAGTTATGAATATAATAAAGAAGCGCTATTTAGCTATAGCATTATTGATTTCACAAATTGGTTTTGCACAAGAAGGACTAACGGTAAATTCTGAGTATTTAGCAGATAACTATTATCTATTGCACCCTGCTATGGCGGGTATTAAGAATAGTACTAATATCAAGCTGACTACAAGACAGCAGTGGAGTGGAGTAGATGATGCTCCACGTCTAATGACGATGAATGCCAGTACTAAAATAGGTGATCAATCTGCCATTGGAATTATCGGATTTAATGATAAGAATGGTTATCATTCACAGACTGGCTTTAAAGCGACTTATGCGCACCATATTACATTTAGTGAATCTCGATATGACCTTAATTTACTTTCTTTTGGTATGAGTGCTGGTTTTGCTCAGACTAAATTAGATGAGAGTGAATTCGGAGGGTTTGATCCTAATATAGCAGGAGGACTAGAATTGAAAGATTCTTATTTCTCTGTTGATTTTGGAGCAGCCTATCACTATCAGAATTTCTTTTCTATGTTAACTGTGAAAAATGCTGTGACTAGTAAGAGTAAAATGTACTCAGATACAGAGAGTAATAATTTTAGGAAGTATATCTTAGGAGCAGGTTACGCATTCGGTAATATACGCTATGGGACAGGTTGGATTTATGAGCCTTCCATTTTAGCGCAATATACAGAAGAGCGAGAAGACTTTGCGTTGGACATCAATATGAAAGTATACAGACAATTTGAATTTGGTAAGATATGGGCGGGAGCCTCATTCCGTTCTAATTTCAATGGAACTGATTACTTTGTAGATGGCAAGTCAAAATCACAGAAATATCAATATATTTCTCCTATGCTAGGAGGGACGTATAAGAATGTTAATTTCTCTTATGCTTATACAAAGTTGATGGGAGATCTTACTTTTGGAGATGGAAGTTTTCACCAGTTTACAATTGGATTTAACATATTCCAAAAGAGAACAAGTTTAGAATGTAATTGTCCTACAGCAAAAGATTAATAATCTAATTGTTTTCAATGCAATTAAAGTAATACATAAAAAATCCCGATATTTATCGGGATTTTTTATTGCGATATATTATGATAATTAAAGAGATAAGAGGAAAATATCCTCAAATACCAGAGGATTGTTATGTGGCAGAGAATGCTACTATAATAGGAGACGTAACATTTGGAGCTAATTGTAGTGTTTGGTTTAATGCTGTTATTAGAGGAGATGTTAACTCAATTACTATTGGTGATAAGGTGAATATACAAGATGGAGCTATTGTGCACTGTACTTATCTAAAACACCCTACAGTGATTGGGAATAATGTTTCGTTAGGACATAATGCTATGGTACATGGATGTACAATACATGACAATGTACTTATAGGTATGGGAGCTATTGTGATGGATAATTGTGTGATACACAGTAATACTATTATTGCAGCGGGTGCTGTTGTAACTCAAAATACGGTAGTAGAATCAGGTGCTATTTATGCAGGTATGCCAGCTAAGAAAGTAAAAGATATAAGTGCCTCTGATTTTGCAGGTGAAGTAGAGCGTATCGCTAATAACTATGTGATGTACTCAAGTTGGTACAAATAAATTAAGGATTGCTTTTTGTTGGGTTTAGACTAATAGAGTTTTTTATAGCACTCTATGCTATAAAAATAAGAGGTCTAGTGCATGTATAACACTAGACCTCTTATTGTATTTATGATATTGATATTACTACCCTAGAAACTCTTTAACGATGTCAAAGAACATTTGAGGGTTTTCTGCATGTAACCAGTGTCCAGTATTAGGAATAGTTTTGATCATATAATTAGGGAAGTGCTCTTTGATAAGTACTTCATCTTTCTCTTGGATGTATTTAGAATTACCACCTCTGATAAATAAAGTGTTTCCTGTATATTCCGCACCTTCTTCTACGCCTTCACCTACAGCGTCTTGATGGTTGTTAAATGCATTTAGGTTAAATCTAAAGCCAAGTTGACCTGGTTCTACCCAATATAAGCTTTTTAGTAAGAATAAACGTGTACCGATTTCGGGAATATGTGAAGCGATAATCTCTTCCACTTCTTTACGCGATGGTTTTAAAGAGAAGTCTACTGCGTTAAGAGCAGTTAAGATATCTTGATGATGTGGAGCATAACTACGAGGTGAAATATCAGCTATGATTAGTTTCTCTACTTTGGCTGGATAACGAGTTGCTAGTTTCATCGCTAGTTTGCCACCCATAGAGTGTCCTAGGACGATAGCATCACACATCACATGATGATCCATATAACGAATAATGTCTTCTACCATAAAGTCATAAGACCAATCGTTAGAATGGAAACTACGTCCGTGGTTACGCAAGTCTAATAAGTGTACCTCGTATCCAATCTCTGCCATTTGCTTGCCAAAGGTATTCCAATTGTCAGACATTCCCATGTATCCGTGCATTACGATTAAAGGGATGCCTTCACCTTCAATTTTAGAGTATAAAATATCTGCCATTATTGTAATTTACGGATATACATATTTACTACATTCTCTAAACCTAAGTATAAAGACTCTGCTATTAGTGCATGTCCTATAGAAACTTCTAATAGGTTAGGAATATTGTTTTTAAAGAATTCAATATTGTCTAGGCTTAAGTCATGACCTGCATTAACACCTAAACCTAGTTCATTAGCTAGTTCAGCAGCTTTAGTATATGGAATGATAGCATTCTCATGACCTTTAGCATACTCAGCGGCAAACTCTTCAGTGTATAATTCGATGCGATCAGCGCCGACTATTTTGGCTCCTTCTACCATTTGTAATACAGGATCTACGAAAATAGAGGTACGGATATTACGAGATTTACACTCTTGAATTACTTCTTGTAAGAAAGCTTTATGCTTGATAGTATCCCATCCAGCATTAGATGTCAATGCATCTACAGCATCTGGTACTAAGGTTACTTGTGTAGGAGCGCACTCATATACAAGATTGAGGAAGTTATCCATAGGATTTCCTTCTATATTATATTCTGTGTAGACTATGTCTACTAGATTGCGTGCATCTTGATAACGGATGTGTCTCTCATCTGGTCTTGGGTGTATTGTCACTCCTTGTGCACCGAACTTTTGAACATCTTTTGCTACTTGTAATAAATTAGGAACATCTCCTCCTCTTGAATTTCTTAGAGTAGCAATTTTGTTGATATTCACAGATAGCTTAGTCATATATTTTGGTTTTAAACACAAAAATACAAACTATAATTAACGTCTATTGTTTTATTTTTGATTATTTTGCACATCTAAAATAAGAACCTAAAATATGTTATCTCCAGACTTCTTTCTAATAACGGATTATCCAGTCTGTAAGCTGAATACTCTCATTAAAGATATTCTTCCACTTTTAGAAAAAAACAATTATTCTCATATACCAGTTATAAACATGGATAATATTTGGATAGGTAATATAAATACAGAAGACATCTATGTGGCTGGTGAAGAGAGTTCTATACAGGATGTGATGTATGATTTGGAGAAGTTTTACTTATTGGAAACATCTAACTTAAATCCTTTTGATTTTTTTGATTTATTTAATCAATGTGATACTAATACAATTCCTTTATTAGACGAAGAGGGATATATAAAAGGGGTGTATAGTAGAGATTATTTATTGAATGAATGGAGTAAAACGATGTTTTTTGATGAAAAGGGTACTACTTTTGTTATAGAGAGAGGTAACTCTGAGTATAGTTTTTCAGAGATAACACAAATCATAGAGGTGAATAACGCTAGAATAATAGGTCTCTTACTGCTGTCTAGTACTAATAATAGAACTCAGATTTTGATAAAAACAAATAGTGTCAATACCAAGACCATCTTAGAAGACTTAAGACGTTATGGGTATGATATAGTAAGTACACTTTCTGAAGATACTCATATTAACGATCTTAAAGAGAGAACAGATTATCTAAATAAATATCTAAACATATAATATGAAGTTTGCGATTTATGGACAGACTGCTAAGCCAATCGTACAGAATATTGTACGTAGGTTATTTAACTTATTTCAAAAATATGAAAATACTGAAGTTATTTTTGAAGAACAGTTTTACAGTCTATTGAATGAACAAGGTATTCTTGAGAGAGAGTACGAGACGTTTGGAACAAAAAATCCTTTAACTAGTGAAGTGAGTTTTTTCATTAGTGTTGGTGGTGATGGGACAATGTTACGCGCTGCTAACTTTATCAAGAATACTAATATTCCTATAGTAGGAATTAATGCAGGTAGATTAGGTTTTTTAGCTAATGTACAGCATGATAATTTAGAAGAACACATTCCCTTGTTATTTGAGAATAAATTTAAAAGATCAAAACGCTCTCTTTTAAGTTTGGAATGCAAACCAGAAAAGAATAATGCATTTGATATTCAGTATGCATTGAATGAGGTAACGGTATCAAGAAAAAATACTACATCTATGATAACAGTAGAAACGTATTTAGATGATGAGTTTTTAGCAACGTATTGGGCAGATGGATTAATAATCTCTACACCTTCTGGGTCTACTGGGTATTCGTTGAGCTGTGGAGGACCTATAATTGAGCCAGAGACAGGTTGTTTTGTCTTAACTCCATTAGCTCCACATAATTTAAATGTTAGACCACTAGTGATACGTGATAATCTAGCTATTCGGTTGAGAGTTAGCTCTAGGGAGCAGCAGTTTCTGGTTTCATTAGATACAACAACAAAGGCAGTAGATAATGAAACAGAGATTATTATCACTAAAGCACCTTTTACAGTAGATTTGGTAGAATTTCCAACACAAAGTTTTATTAAGACCTTACGAAATAAATTACTTTGGGGAGAGGATAAAAGAAATTAAAAATCCCAGTAAAGAATATACTTTTTGAGTAGTTTAAACGTTTAAAACAGAATAAGTACTTCTCAATGTTAGAAACAATGAGAAAAAAAGAGACTTTTAAATGTCTATATTACTATATTTGTAAATTATTTTAACAGAATGAATAAAATTCTATTATCTCTATTAGTGATACTTACAACATTTGTAGCAAAAGCTCAAATCCATGAGATAGGGGTAGGAGTGGGAGGTTCAAATTATGTGGGAGATATTGGTTCTACTCAGTTTATTGCTCCAAAAGATGTAGGATATAATGTTTTTTATAGATGGAATAGAAGTCCTAGACATTCATTTAGGTTTAGTTATTCTAATCATAAGTTATCAGGTGATGATGCTAAATCAGATATGGGGAGTAGAAAAGAGAGAGGCTATAGTTTTACCAATACAGTTCAACAATTGGCTGTAGGTGTTGAGTTTAATTTTTTTGAATTTGATTTGCATCAAGAAAACTTTGGTTTTACTCCTTATTTATTTGTAGGGTTATCAGGTATCAGGTATAACGATTTATATTTTAGACCTAGTACACCTATAGAAGGGTTTGAATCAAAAAGTGTTGATTTAGTAAAAGGAGATAAGAAGAATTCTATGGCAATACCTTTTGCTGGTGGAGTTAAATTAAGACTTACTTCTCAAATAAATCTAAATGCAGAGGTAGCTGCTCACTATACTTTTACCAATAATTTGGATGGTAGTAGCCCAACGGAAGCAAATAGGAAATCTTATAGTTTCGGGAAAAATGGAAATGATTGGTTTTTTTATTCAAGTATATCTATAAGTTATACTTTTGGAAAAAATCCATGTTATTGCGCAGATTAAATGAATTTGAAAGAACAAATTAACGTTGACAATTTACCAGCTCACCTAGCGATCATTATGGATGGTAATGGGAGATGGGCTAAGCAGAAAGGATTCTTAAGGACATTAGGTCATGAAAATGGCGTTAAGTCGGTGCGTACTACAATTAGTACTTGTGCTCAATTGGGAATTAAACATCTAACTCTTTATGCGTTTTCTACAGAAAATTGGAATCGTCCAAAATTTGAAGTAGAAATGCTGATGAAAATCTTAGTGAAGTCACTAAAGAAAGAATTACCAACTTTTACAAAGAACAATATTAAGCTCAATGCTATTGGTGATTTGTCATTACTACCAGATCAGGTTCGAAAGCAATTGGCGGAAGTAATTGAGCATACGAAAGATAATAAACACATGACCTTAACTCTAGCTCTGAGTTATGGCTCTAGAGCTGAATTAATAAATGCTGTAAAAGAAATTTCTTTTAAAGTTAAAAATAACTTAATTTCGGAGGCTGATATTGATGAATCAGTTATTAATAATCATCTTTACACGAATGATCTACCTGATGTTGACCTATTAGTTAGAACTAGTGGAGAGCAAAGAATAAGCAATTTTTTGCTATGGCAAATAGCTTATTCTGAGTTATATTTTACAGAGGTACTATGGCCGGACTTTACGGAAGAGGAACTCTATAAAGCCCTTCTTGTCTATCAAAATAGAGAGAGAAGGTTTGGAAAAACAAGTGAACAAATAAAATAAAAAACGAATCTAATGTTTCAAAAAGGTACATCTCTTTTTGCACTGTTTATCGCAGGTTTAATATACAATCACGCTGTAGCACAAGATAGTATAAAAGCCCCTTCTTTTGAAGCTCCTAAAATATATACTTTAGGGGATATAACTGTGACAGGAAAATTTAGCTTAAATCCACAAACGATAGTTACTTTTACAGGGCTTTCTAAAGGCCAAAAAATAGCAGTGCCAGGGGAAGAAATTTCTCATGCTCTTAAAAAGTTATGGGGTGTTGGTTTTTTTACTGATATCAACTTTTATGAAACATCTGTAGTAAACGACACTATTAATGTAGAACTTACACTTAATGAATTACCTCGTCTTAACGATGTTAAGATAAAAGGGTTTAAGAAAGCTAAATCAGAGGCTCTTATTAAAGAGGCTAAATTAAGTAAAGGTAAAATTGTGAATGACAACTTTTTGTCAACAACAAAGTATTTTTTACTAAACAAGTATAAGAAAGACGGATTCTATAATACAAAAGTGACACTAAATACTATTCCAAGTGATTCAACAGGAAGAAAGGTTGATTTAGTAGTAGGTGTAGATAAAGGTAAAAAGGTTCGTATTCAGGAGATTACGTTTAATGGTAATACTCAATTAGTTGATAAGAAATTAAAAAAAGCAATGAAGGAAACGAAAGAGCGTAGCCCTTTTAATCCATTGCGTATTTTTAAACCTTCTAAGTTTATAAAAGCTAAGTATGAAGAAGATTTAGGTAAGATAGTAGATAAGTATAAAGAGAGTGGTTATCGCGATGCACGTATTATCGCAGATACAACTAACTACAATCCTAAGACCAATAGAGTTAGTATTAATATTGATGTTACAGAAGGGAACAAGTATTATTTTGGTGATATTCGTTTTATCGGTAATACAGTATATACTAATAGCCAACTTAAGAGAGTATTAGGAATAGATAAAGGAGAAGTTTATAATGGTGTTTTATTAGATAAACGTATCCAAGATAAAACAGCTCCTGATGGATATGATATTACGAACTTGTATCAAAACAATGGTTATTTGTTCTCTAATATTAATCCAGTTGAGGTTAGAACAGCAAACGATACTTTAGATTTCGAAGTAAGAATTGTTGAAGGACCTATCGCTAAATTTAATAATATTACTGCATCTGGTAATGATAATACACATGATCACGTAATCCATAGAGAACTTAGAACACGTCCAGGTGAAACTTGGAATAAGGGATTGGTAATGGAAACAATGCGTAGATTAGGGCAGCTAAACATCTTTGATGCTCAGGCTATTGTTCCTGATGTGAAGAATGCAGATCCAGGAGCAGGTACGGTTGATATAGACTGGCAAGTAACAGAGAAGGGATCTAGTCAAGTTGAATTACAAGGAGGTTACGGTGGAGGAGGATTCATCGGAACTCTAGGGTTGTCATTTAATAACTTCTCTTTGAGAAATATTTTTAATAAGAAATCTTATAAACCTTTCCCTATGGGAGATGGGCAGTCTTTAGCTCTTCGTTTGCAAGGAAGTACTTATTATCAAACCTATAGTTTGAGTTTTTCTGAACCTTGGTTTAATGGACGTAAACCTATTAACTTCTTTGGTACTGTAGCTTATAGTACACAGAATCTATACGATTATGTAAATAGACGTACAGATAGAAGTAGAGGATTTGATATTACAACAATTCAGTTTGGTATCGCGAAACAATTAAATGTACCTGATGATAATTTTGTATTATCACATACATTAAGTTTCCAATATTATAACATGAAAAACTATAATACTGGATTATTTACATTCGGAGATGGAGAGTCTCGTAACTTAGCATATCAGATTGAATTGAGAAGAGATAATCGTGGTAATGACCCAATCTTCCCTACATTTGGTTCTTTCTTTAGTGTTAGTGGTAAGTTTACAGCTCCTTATTCGTTGTTTAATAATGTTGATTATAAAAATTTAGGTAACGAAGAAGCATATAAGTTACGCGCTAAAGATGGTGCAGTAGATCCTATTACTGGAACTAGTATTCCTGTAGGAACGTATTTAGACGAAAATTATAGACCTGTTAATAATTGGCAAGATGCTACAGCTGATGTAGGTAAGGTCGATCAAAAGAAATTTAACTGGCTAGAATATTATAAACTTAAATTTAAAGGAGATTGGTACACTACTATTTACGACAAGTTAGTGGTACGTGCATTAGGAGAATTTGGATTTATGGGAGCTTATAATAATGATCGCGGGGTTGTACCATTCGAAAGATTCTATGTTGGAGGTGACGGAATGGCAAACTATTCATTAGATGGACGTGAAGTAGTGCAGTTGAGAGGTTATAAAAATCAAACATTAACTCCATATAATGATAGAGGAGAACAAATAGGAGGTACTATTTACAATAAATTTACGTTAGAATTACGTTACCCTATTACATTAAAACCAAGTGCATCAGTTTATGTGTTAGCATTTGCTGAGGCTGGTAACTCTTTCGAGTCATTTAAAACATATAGCCCTTTTGAATTAAAGAGGTCTGCAGGATTCGGAGTCAGAGTATTTATGCCAATGTTTGGATTGTTAGGTATTGACTTTGGTTATGGATTTGACCCTGTAACTGGACAAGCTAAAAAGAATGGATTGGAAACACACTTCATTCTTGGACAATCGTTTTAATGTACTAGTTACATAATAAACATGATTTAGAATGAAAACGTATTTAGTATTTTTTTTTAGTATTTTTGGAGTAGTATTTTCCTTTGGACAAGGAGGAAGCGCTCGTGTAGCGTACATAGACATGGAGTATATTTTGAGTCAGACTCCGGAATACTTAGATGCTACTGGTCAGTTAGATGAAAGGGCTAATACGTGGAAAGGCGATGTAGATAAAAAGAAAGCTGAAATAAAAAAGCTAAAAGATAATTTAGCTGCTGAAAGAATTTTGTTGACACGTGAGCTGATTGATGAAAAAGAAGAAGAGATTACGATATTAGAAGATGAACTTTTTCAGTATCAACAAAAACGATTTGGTACGTCAGGGGATTTGATTACTCAAAAGATTATGTTGGCTAAGCCAATTCAGGATCAAGTTTTTGCTGTAGTAGAAGATATCGCTGAAGCTAGGAAGTTTGATTATGTATTAGATAAAAATACAGAATCTACTATGGTGATTGCTACTAAAAAGCATGACATTAGCGACCTAGTTTTACGTAGATTAGCTACTGCGCGTCGAAAGCAGGGAATGACAAAATCTGAAGCTAGGGCAGTAGAAGAGGAGGAGGAGAAGGAAGATGCAATGTCGTTAAGACAGATGAGACGTGAAGAGCAACAAAGACGTAAAGAAGAAGCTGAGAAGCAAATGCGTATTGAGGAGAAAAAGAGACAGGAGGAGCTGGCGAATGATGTAAACTATCAGAAAAAGCTTGAGCTAGAGCGTCAGAAAGAAGATATGCTAAAAGCGGAAAAAGAAAGAGCTGAACGTTTACAAAGAGAGCGTCAAGAAAAAATAGATGCACGCAATGAGCTTATTAGACAACGTAAAGAGGAGGCTGAATCTAAACGACTACAAAATCAGAGTGATACTAAAGCGAATGATAAAGTAGAAGCTCAAAAGGAACTTGTGAAGCAAAGAGAATTTGAAGCTGAAGAAAAACGCAAACAGAATCAGGAACGCAAGGATCAAATAGTAAAAGATCGAATCCAACAAATGGAAACTCAGAAAGCTGAATCTGATAGAATAAAAGCGGAAAGAGAACGTTTGTTGAAAGAAGATAGAGAACGTAAAAAACAGCAAGCCTTAGATCAGCAATCTAAAAAAACAACGATAGATGTTGAAAAACTTCTTGAAGAAAGAAGATTAGCTCAAGAGAAGAGAGATGCTGAACAACAACGCAAAAAAGAAGAGGCGTTAAAAAGAAGACAAGAATTGATAGAAGAATCTCTAAGAAAAGAAGAAGAGAGACGTCAAAGAATTCAAAAAGAACAAGAAGATAAAAGACAGTTAATTTTGCAGAAACAAGAAGAAGCAAAAAGACAAGCTGAAAAGGCTAAAAAACAATAGAATAACAATAAATATCAAATAAATCAAAAATCGAGAAAGATGAGAAAAATGAAATCTTTATTAATGGCAGCTGCATTGTTTTTTGGAGTTAGTACTACTGCTGTAATGGCTCAATCAAAAGTAGCACACGTTGACGCAAGAGCTTTAATGGCTGAATTACCAGCAATGAAAAATGCTCAAGCTGAATTAAAGAAAATCGGTGAAGGATATGAGAAAAACTTCTCAACTATGATGTCTGAATACCAAACTAAAATTCAGAAATATCAAGCTGAAGCTGCTACTGCTGGTGATGCTAAAAACGAAGAGAGAGCAAAAGAGATTGATCAGTTACAACAAAGAATCCAAGAGTTTCAAAATACAGCTCAACAAGATCTTCAAAAGAAAGAAGTTGAGTTAACTCAACCAATCTTAGAAAAAGCTTTAGCTGCAATCCAAAAAGTAGGAAAAGCTAAAGGATTTGAATTCGTATTAGATTCTTCAACAGGATCTGGTGTATTGTTAGCTAATGGTACTAACCTTATGGCTGATGTAAAGAAAGAATTAGGAGTTAACTAATTTTAGTTAAAAACGGATAAACATAAGTAAAACCACTCTGTAATAGAGTGGTTTTTTTATATTTGTATATGACTAAGAACAATCCTATAGGTTTATTTGACTCTGGTATTGGAGGAACAACTATCTGGCAAGAGATCAATCTTTTGATGCCTTGTGAAGATACTATTTTTATTGGGGATCAACGTTATGCTCCTTATGGAGTAAAATCTAAACAAGAGATTGTGGATCTCTCATTTAAAAATATTGATTACCTTCTTTCATTAAACTGTAAAATTATTGTTGTAGCATGTAATACAGCGACTACTAATGCAATTGTAGAAATGCGTGAGAAGTATGATATACCTATTATAGGAATCGAACCTGCAATTAAACCTGCTACAATCTTGACTAAAACTTCGAAAATAGGTATTCTAGCGACTAAAGGAACGATTACTAGCGACTTCTTTGCTTCTAAAGTAAAATTGTATCCTGATGTACAGATCATCGAGCAAATAGGCTATGATCTTGTCACCCTTATTGAGTCAGGTAAATTATATTCGGAAGAAATGAGATTGTTATTAACTAGTTATTTATTACCGATGGTTGATCAAGGTATAGATACGTTAGTATTAGGATGTACACATTATCCTTATCTTAAACCGATGATAGAAACGATTATTCCCAACGATATTAAAATTATCGATTCTGGAAGAGCAGTAGCTAAGCACACTAAAGAGATACTGGTAGAATTAGATCTACTATCTACTAAGACTGATGTGGGGTTAAATTATTTTTTTAGTAATACAGATATAGAAATATTAAAAACGTTTGTTCCTCAAACAGGTATTGTTGAGTATAGAGATTTCTAAGCAGTAACGATATTTAGAAGTTAAAGAGGCTAATAATCTTAGTTTATTATTCTCTTTTTTATTTAGTTGAGTTATGAAGATGTACTTAGTAAGATTAAAATACCGTTTATTAGTGCTTTATTCTTGTATTGAAATCTTTTTATAAAATAATTGAAAAAAAAAGAAAAATAGGAAAGTATAGAATGAGGTGCAGTGGTTAATCCTCATATAAGTACTGAAGGTGATTGCTAAGAATGACCTATTGGAAAATACAAATAAAAGAGGAAGTAGATGCTTCCTCTTTTTTTGTGTAGTCAATTGAAGGTTTTATATCTTTATTAAAACATCTTTTGAACCAAGGTTAATATTTTGATTTTCAGAGTGATTAAGTTTTAACGATATAGATATAGTAGTTAGTGTGCTATTCAATATATAACTAAGTGTTCGTAAATTAAATTTTTCGAAAAGTATCTGACAAGGAAAATAACTTCTTAAAAATAATGTTTTTTAGATATAGATTACCAGGTGTTTAAAGATTATATAATTAATTGTTTAGAGTATAAAGGTATACCGTGTTAATGTATGCATGCATAATTGTTTGTTTTTGTTAAATGATATGCGTGAAATTTCATTTATTTGCCTTTTATTTTAATAATAATTAAAAAGTAAGAATATGAATGTTAAAATTAGACTTAAATATTTGTAAAACTCAAAGAACTGTATATATTTGAAATAAACGAATTATAAAATAACAGTTAATTATGATAAGAAAAATATTATCACTGTCTCTACTTACTTTACTATCAACATCGGCTTTCGCAGGTGGATATAGAGTTGCAATGCAAGGGAATAAGCAACTTGCAATGGGACATACAGGAGTAGCGGTTATAAATAATGGAGCGGAATCTTTGTTCTTTAATCCCGCTGCATCTGTTTATTCAGAGAATAGGTTTAATTTTTCTGGTGGAGTTAGTTATTTAGTAGCAGATACAAAATTCCAGAATAAAACCTATGGATGGGAAAATGAAACACGTAATCCAGGAACACCTTTTTATCTTTATGGTAGTTATAAGGCAACAGATTGGATGACAGTTGGTCTAGCGGTATATTCACCTTATGGAAGTAAAGTGGAATGGGATAAAGACTGGCAAGGTTCTCATTTAGTTAATAATATCGATTTAAAGGCTATTTACGTTCAACCTACCATTGCGATTAAAGTTAGTAAACATTTCAGTTTTGGTGGGGGACCAATCTTCGTTAATGGAGGTGTGACTTTTAATAAAAACTTGTCTCGTAGTATGACCGATGAGCAAGGAAATAGAACAAATGTAACTGTAGAAGCTAAGAATGTAACAGCTTGGGGATGGACTGCAGGGTATTTAGTTAATGTAGACGATCATTTAAGATTAGGACTTAACTATCGTTCAAAAATCGTTATGGATGCTACGGATGGTAAATCTAAGTTTGATGCAGTACCAGGTTTTGGAACAAGTATCTTTAAAGATGGAAAGATTAAGGCGCAAATGCCTCTACCAGCCGAGTTGACTGTAGGAGCTTCTTATACTTGGAATAAATGGTTGTTTGCTTTTGATTATAATAGAACATTTTGGACAGCATATAAATCATTGGATATAGAATTCGTTGATAATATAGCTATTGGTACGTCTAAGAATCCACGTAATTATAAAGACTCTAGTACTTATCGTTTAGGAGTTCAGTATACTATGAATGAGCAGTTGACCTTAAGAGCGGGGTGGTATTTTGATGAAAGTCCTGTACAACAGGGGTATTTTGCACCAGAAACGCCGCGTAATGATTCACGTGCATACACTGGAGGATTAAGTTATAAATTTAAGAATGGTATAGGAATCGATTTATCATTTAGTTATTTACACTTCAGTGATACTAACAGTAGTTATGACTATTATATGGAAGATGGACAGAATGTGTCTTTTGGTGGAACATATAAATCTGCTGTAACAAGTGGGGGGATAGGAGTAAGCTATAGTTTTTAATTTAATTAAAGAGAAATCATGAAAAAAAGATATTTATTACTATTACCAGCAGTAGCTTTATTAGCTTCATGTGAACCATCTATAAAAGATGAGATAGACTCTGGCACGTATAGTGCTGGCGAGGCTGATTTTAGTTCATATGTGGCAGTTGGAAATTCACTTACTTCTGGATTTATGGATGGTACTGTATTTAAATCAGGTCAACAGAATTCATTTCCTAATATTTTAGCAGGTCAGTTTAAAGTTGTTGGAGGAGGAGAGTTTACTCAACCGTCTTATGAAGATGATGTTAATAATGTAGGAGGTCTATTATTTGGAGGTCAGGTTAATGCTGGTTTTCCTAGTAGAATGATTGTTAATATGATGCCAGGTGCTGATGGACAACCTTTAGGACCACAGAATATTAATAAAGCAGTAACAATAGAGGCGACTAAACAGCAGAAAAAAGCATATCACAATGCTGGTGTACCTGGGGCAAAAACATTTCATTTAACAGCGCCTGGATATGGTAGTTTAGCTGGATTATCAAATGGTACAGCTAACCCTTATTTTGTGCGTACAGCAACAGCTGATAATGCTACAGTATTAGGAGATGCGATGAGTCTTAAACCTACGTTTTTTACAAACTGGATAGGTGCAAATGATGTATTAGCTTATGCTACTTCAGGGGGAGAAGGAAAGGATCAAAATAAATTAGGTGGATTAGACCCTAGACAGTATGGCTCTAATGATATCACTCACGTAGGGGTGTTTAAAAATGTTTATGAAGGAATTACTACAACTCTAACTTCTCAAGGGGCAAAAGGTGTAGTAGCTACTATTCCGGATGTAACAGCAATTCCATTCTTTACCACTGTTCCTTATAATCCATTATCTCCTAAACTTATAGGAGAAGCGAATATTGATCAGCTAAATGGATTAATAGGAATGTTAAAACAAATCTTAGCTAAAGGAGGGCAAGGTGATAGACTTCAATTGATTTCTAAAACTTCAGCTAACCCTCTTTTAATTCAAGACAAGACATTAGCAGATATGTCTGCTTTATTAGAAGGAGGTTTAACTCAAGTAGTTAATGCTGGTTTGTTTCCAGTTAAGTTAACACCAGAACAAATTAAGTTTATCTCTATATCTTATGGACAAGCGAGACATGCTACTGCTAAAGATTTGATGTTACTAACAAGTAAAGCGCAAATAGGGGCAGCATTACCTCAGTCGACTGGTAATCCTGCAATGGATGCAATGTTGAAAAAAGGAGTTAGTTTTCCTATTAGTGATGCTTTTGTACTTAATCCTGTAGAACAAACTAATATTAAAGAGGCAACTGTGCAATTTAATTCTATTATCAAAGCGGTAGCAGCAAGCAAAGGTCTAGCTGTAGCAGATATGAATGATATCTTAAATAAGGCAGTTTCTGGACTTAGAGTAGAGGATGGTCAGATTTATACAGCGAATTACTTTCAAGGAATGGGGAATTTAAATACTGTTATGTTCTCGTTAGATGGAGTTCATTTAAATGCTAGAGGATATGCATTTATAGCTTCAGAGATTTTAAGAACAATTAATAAGCACTATAAAGCTACTATTCCATTAGTTAACCCAGCTGTTTATCCAGGACCTGAATTAGTGGTTGGTAATAAGTAAAAATCTCTTTAATTTTATAAAAAATTAAAATATGGGATTTATTGTAAGATTATTGATTACAACGGTACTAGTTGTATTGTTAGCTAACATTTTACCTGGTGTACATGTAGATAGTTATACTACGGGATTATGGGTAGCAGTGGCATTAGGGCTTTTAAATATGTTTTTAAAGCCAATATTAGTATTATTTACATTACCTGCGACTATTTTGACAATGGGACTGTTTTTACTAGTTATAAATGCGTGTATTATACAATTAGGAGCTTATTTTGTAAAGGGATTCATCGTAGATGGATTCTGGTACGCGATGTTGTTTAGTATTGTATTGACATTTTGTCAATCTATCGTAAATGGCTTTTTGCAAAAAGATGAGCCTAGAAGGGGATAAAAAAATTAATAGTTGAAATACAATTACTTAAAAAGTTGTTTGGGTTGTAAAAATAATATATTTTTGCAACCCAATTTTATATGTAAATACATCAAAAATGAATATCACAAGAAATAACGTAGATGCTCTTAATGCAATCGTAACTATCGAGCTTGCTAAAGAAGATTTCCAAGGAAATGTAGATAACGTTTTAACTAACTACAGAAAGAACGCAAACGTTCCAGGATTTAGAAAAGGTGCAGTTCCAATGAGTTTAATCGTAAAACAATATGGTAAAGCTGTATTGTTCGAAGAAGTAAACAAAATTTTACAAGAGAAATTAGGTAACTACCTTACAGAAGAGAAATTAGATATTTTAGGAAATCCATTACCAGTTGCTAGTGATATTAACTGGGATGCAGATGTATTAAAATTTGATTTTGAATTAGGATTAGCTCCTGAGTTTACTTTAGACTTAGAAGGTAAAAATAATATCAAAAAGTTCAAAGTTGTAGCTGATGACGCTATGCTAGATGAGCAAGTTGAGTTTATCCAAAAACAATATGGAAAAATGATCTCTAAAGAGTTAGTAGAAGAGACATCAGAAATGGTAGGTACTTTTACTAATGAAGAGGAGGGAATCAACAATGAAGTAAAAATCGCTGTAAGCGATATCAGAACTAAAACTAACCAAAAGAAATTTATTGGTAAAAAAGTAGGAGACCAAGTTACTGTAAGTACTAAAGGTTTATTCGAAGATGACCATAAGTTAATGGAAGTTTTAGCTATAGGACACGATAAAGTTCATGGATTAGAAGTTGATGTTGTATTTACTATCAATGAAATCAACGAAACTGAAAAAGCTGAATTAAACCAAGAATTATTCGACAAATTGTTTGGAGAAGGTGTTGTTACATCTGTAGAACAATTAAAAGAAAAAATCAAAGAAGATGCTGAAAAACAATTCACAAGCCAAGCTGATCAAAAGTTCTTAAACGATGTTTATGAGCATTTATTAGAAAGCGCTTCTTTCGAATTACCTGCTGCTTTCTTAACTAAATGGTTAATGGATGCTGGGGAAACTCCTATGACAGCTGATGAAGCTGCTGCAGAGTATGCTAAATCTGAAAAAGGTTTACGTTACCAATTAGTAGAAGGAAAAGTAATGTCTCAATATGATTTACAATTAGACTTCGCTGAGATCAAAGAATATACTACTAAATTAATCAAGGATCAGATGGCTCAATTCGGTCAACTAGAACCAGAAGCTAAAGTAGTAGAAGATATCGTAGCTAGAGTAATGACTAACCAAGATGAGGTAAGACGTATTTCTGAGCAAGTTATGAATGAAAAAGTTTTAACTTTATTCAATGAAAAAGTAAAAGCTGAAGTTAAAGAAGTTTCTTACAAAGATTTCGTTAAGGAAATGTACGGAGAATAATATCCGAAAAAAAATAAGTATATTTGAGCGTCTTTCTGTCATAAGAAAGACGCTTATTTTTTATTGAATATTAAACAAATTGAAAAAGAATATGGATTTTGGTAAAGAGTTTCAAAAGTTTGCTACTAAGCATCAAGGGATAAATAGCATGTACTATGATAAAATCGTAAGTAGCATGACTCCTTATATCATAGAAGAAAGACAAATGAATGTTGCATCTATGGATGTGTTTTCACGTCTTATGATGGATAGAATTATTTTTATGGGTACAGCTATTGATGATTATGTAGCTAATATTATTCAGGCACAGTTGTTATTCTTAGAAAGTGTAGATAATGAAAAAGATATTAGTATCTACGTTAACTCTCCTGGAGGAGGTGTGTATGCGGGATTAGGTATCTATGACACAATGCAATTAATCAAACCAGATGTAGCAACTATCTGTACAGGTATGGCTGCATCTATGGGGGCTGTTTTGTTATGTGCTGGAGCTGAAGGTAAACGTTCGGCATTACCACACTCTCGTGTAATGATTCACCAACCGTTAGGAGGGGCACAAGGACAAGCTTCAGATATCGAGATTACTGCTCGTGAAATAATGAAGTTAAAAACAGAATTATATGAAATAATTTCTAAACACTCTGGACAATCTATGGAGAAAGTACACCATGATAGTGACCGTGATTACTGGATGATTGCTCAGGAAGCTAAGGAGTATGGAATGATTGATGAGGTTTTAATTAGAAAATAATTTATGGCTAAAGAAGAAATGTCATGTTCATTCTGTGGACGTGCTAAATCTGATACTAATATTCTTATAGCAGGTATAGATGCTCATATCTGTGACAGATGTGTGGAACAGGCATATGGAATCGTGCTAGAGGAAGAGGAATCAAAACACTTAGGGGATCTTTCTAGTGATTTATTGCTTAAGAAACCAATGGAAATTCGAGATTTCCTAGATCAATATGTTATAGGACAGGATCAAACTAAAAAGGTTATGTCAGTAGCTGTATATAATCACTATAAGCGTCTTTTACAAGAGATGAATGACAGTGAACAAGATATCGAGATAGAGAAGAGTAATATCATTATGGTCGGACAGACAGGTACTGGTAAAACTTTAGTGGCTAAGACTATCGCTAGAATGCTTAATGTGCCTTTAGCTATCGTAGATGCAACTGTGTTAACAGAAGCAGGATATGTAGGGGAAGATGTAGAGGGTATTTTGACAAAGTTATTACAGGCTGCTGATTATGATGTAGAGAAAGCAGAGAGAGGGATTATCTTTATCGATGAGATAGATAAGATTGCTCGTAAGAGTGATAATCCATCTATAACACGTGATGTATCTGGTGAAGGTGTTCAACAGGCGTTATTAAAACTACTCGAAGGAAGCGTTGTGAATGTTCCACCTAAGGGAGGAAGAAAGCACCCAGATCAGAAGTTTATCGAAGTGAATACGAAGAATATTCTTTTCGTGGCAGGTGGAGCGTTTGATGGTATCGAGAGAATCATCTCTAAGCGTTTAAATATGCAAGCTGTAGGTTATAAGTCTACAGTAGAGGGAGAATTAGTAGATCGCACTAACTTAATGCAGTACATCATTCCTAAAGATATTAAAGATTTCGGGTTAATCCCTGAGATTATAGGAAGACTACCTGTATTAACACATATGGACCCGTTAGATAAAGTTACTTTACGTGCTATCTTAACAGAACCTAAAAATGCCTTGATTAAACAATATGAAAAATTGTTTGAGATGGATGGTATCAAGTTTACAATTACAGATGAAGCTTTAGACTACATTGTAGATAAAGCTCTTGAGTATAGACTTGGTGCACGTGGATTAAGATCATTATGTGAAGCTATTCTAACTGATGCTATGTATGAATTACCTAGTCAGGATGAAATAAAGGAACTTAATGTGGATAGAGACTATACTGTTCACGCATTAAATAAGAATTTACTGCAACGATTAGAAGTTGCATCATAAAGAAGAAAAGAGGCTGCCTAACAAGACAGCCTCTTTTTTATTGCATAAACTTCTTTTTCAAGTTCATATATTTTTTGAGTTGATTGGATGCTATTTTTTTCTGACTAATAAGGTATTCTAATTTGTTATCTAAGACATTGACCTCTAACATAAGATCTGAATATGATTTAAGTGCTGTTTTATCGCCGTAGAGTGCTTTTAGATATAATTCGTTGTATATATTAGCGTGTGTGTCGTAAATAGATAATATAGAGTCTATTTCGATTTGATATTCTTTGTTTTCTTTTGTCTTTTCAACAAGTGTAGCTTGCCCTTGATTGCAACCCGAAAATAATGTAAAAAAAACAGTTACTAATACGTAAATATACTTCTGCATAAATATTTTATAACTAATAAAAGAGCTAAGTTATAAGCTATTGTTGATAGTGTTTTACGGAAAACCTCATTTAGTGCATTTTTATGTTAAAATATTTATTGACAACTATGTACTAGGAGTCCATTCTTAATATGACAGACTTGAAGAAATAGGGTATTAGATGATTCCCATATCTTTTGCAATGCTGACTAAATGCGTTGTATTCTTCGCATTAAATGAAGCTCTAAGTTTACTTATTCTTTTCTCTATACTACTAGTACTTGATATAGTTAGGTCATCTTCTTTAAGTTTGATACTTATATCGCTTTGTGATAACCCTTCAGAAAGATACTTCAGGATAAGTAAATCTTCATCGTGTAAGATGTGCGCTGAAGGATTGTCCTTTACTTCTTTAATATCTGGAGATAGATAAAGAGGATTTCCTTCTTCACTTATATAAGTAATAGCAGAGAGTAATTCTTTTATACTATTTCTACCTTTACTGATATAAGCATTTACTTTTAAATGATCAATCAAATCAGTAACTTCAATATATCTATTCTCTATAGAGTAAACGATTATCTTAATGTCCGTATTGTGTTCGCGAACTATTTTAATCAGATCAGCACCTCCTTTTAGCTTTGTCTCTCTGTAATCTTCTACAAAAGAAAGATCAGAAATAATTAAATCAAACGGAGCGACATTCTTTTCTGCACCTTGTATTTTTAACCAAGCGTCGTCACAATACTTCGTACTGTATATTTCTGCTTTTGTGTTTTCGGATAAAGCTTTAACTATACCATCATTGATACTGTCATAATCTTCAACCACTAATATCTTTTTAAACATAGTTTTTCTTTGGTAATTGGATGTTGTATTTCACACCTAATTGGTTTTCGTGATCAAATATAAAAGCTCCTCCAATATTTGTAATACGGTTTTCCACATTTAGAAGCCCATTTTTAGATTTAATCTTCTCTTGTATGATTCCTACGCCGTTATCAGAGTAAAATATTTTAAAATAATTATTCTCTTCACTAAATTTAAACACCACAATAGTCGCCATACTGTGTTTTTTCATATTTACTAACAACTCTTGTATTACCCTATAGATTGTAATCTTTTGATTTTTATCTAGATGGTTAAAATCAAAGTTTTCTAGCCCTGTTATTATTACTTGACAGTCAGGAGTATTATACTCATTAAATAAGTTCGTTAAGTGAATAGAGAATGTTCCGTCAGTAGCTATAGAGCTATGCTGGAGTGATATGTTTCTCGCTTTTTTATAGATGCTTTCTAAGTCTGCCACTAGACGACTTCTAGTCTCAGAGGTGTCTAACGTGAAGTTTTGGGTATACGTCAGTGTATTAAATACATCATTAGCTAATTCATCGTGTATCTTCTTAGCAATCTTTGTTTCAGTAAGATAAGCCTGCTGTATTTTATCAAGGCGGTGTTTATATTTTATTTTTCTGTAGATAAAAGAGATAAGTACAGCGCCTAAAAGAAGTGAAGTGAAGGTAACTAGTAGTACATTATTACGTCTAGTGATCATTAGCTCACTATGCTGTAAGTCAAGCTTTAGTTTAATGTTTTCTTTTTCGTGTTGTTCGAAGTCATAACGAATTTTAGCGAATTGATTTTTCGCTTGCTGAATTTCTTTAGCGATTAGTTTAGACAATTCGATGTAATCAACGTAGTATTGAGTTGGTTTAGTAACACTAGATTTGATTAAGTATTCTAAGGCTGTAAGTCTATCTTTTTTGCTTTTAAAGTCTTTTGAAATTTGATATGCTTTTAGTGCATAATCTTGTGCAGATTGATAATCTTTGTTTAAGGTATAGTATTCAGATAAATTAATGTAACTTTTGTAGATATCATCTTGATTGACATTATCTAGTCTTATAACCAAGGCTTCTTTAAGTTCTTTTAAACCCTGTGTTTTATCTTGTAAATAGAGTGCTTTACCTAAGTTGTTTAAACTTCTTGCTTGTTCTTTTTTTAAGTCTTTAAAGGCATTAGAAGAAGTTATGTCTTTGAGTATAGTAATTGCTTTAGAATAATCTTTTAGATTTATATAAATCGTAGCTATATTGTTTTGTAAAATCGCTTTTTCAATAGTATTATTAGCTAGGTCTAATGAGTAGTTATAATATTTTAAAGCTAAATCAAAATCTTCTGTTTCAGCATAACTATGTGAAAGTAGATTATATAAGTAAACTTTAAAAGAATTATCCATATTATCTATGTTAGACAATTCTTTTGTGATAATTTCTTGTGCACTATTTGGATCACCAATGATCAAATATATTGTTGAAATTCTTAAGTTATTATATGTAACACTTTCTGTTTTAGTAAGTAGTTGAAATTGTTGATTGGATTTTAAATAGTAGTTATAAGCGCTGTCTAATTGATTTAATTGATAAAGACTATCAGCTTTTTGTTGATAGTTATATGCTCTGTCTGATTTCTTTAAATCAATCGCCTTAGTATCATTATTATCACAAGAGTATACTAAAAAGGAGAAAATAATTATCCATAAGAAATTCGAAGAATTAAAAGGGAGTAAAGTTCTTTTCATTCTTCGAATTTAGGATTTTTATTTGATGTCTAGGTTATTATTTTTTCGGAGGTTTAATAGGCGGATATCCCCAGTCGAGACTTTCTTGTTCGCTGTAGTTACTGTTTAAATGTTTGTTTATTTTGGGAGGTTTAATAGGTGGATATCCCCAATCAAGACTTTCCTGTTCATTGTAGTTACTATTTAAACGGTTGTTTATTTTGGGAGGTTTAATAGGCGGATATCCCCAATCGTGATCTACTTCTTGCTCATCGACTCCATTCGCTTTAACCTCTTTCTTTATCTGAAGTTGGTTATCATCTTTATCACAGCTTACCATTGATAAGGTGATTACGCCTAATAGCATAGCTACTTGTACTGATTTTTTCATCTTATTTATATATTATGTTAGATGCGAAAGGCAGTAATAGATGTTGAGGGAAGCGAGTTGTTTATCATGACATAAAATGGCTTCCTTGTTATTTTAATCTCACGAGTAAGCAACCCATATAAATGTTTCGTACTTTTGAAACATCACAACACATATCTGATTTTCGACAGGACAAAGGAATGCCGACTGGATGAGGTTAATGTGTTGTAATTCTGATGATTCCGATGATTCTGATAATTCCGTTTTACATTGAATTGTAATTATGACCATACTAACGAACGATGATTATATAGCATGTTTAAAAAAGCATATCGAAGCTGTTAAACATGCTCCTAAATACACTTTATTAATACCGCCCTCACCAGCACAAATAAGAGATTACTGTTTGAGGCTATGTCAAGGGAATACTCTTTCTAAGGATGACCTACAGGTGCTTAATACTTTTTTTAAGAGTCACGCTACTGATTTGGATGGGCTTAAAACTGTTATTCAAAACGTAGATATTGATAAGTGCAAACCGATACAGAACTTCTTAAACGGAAAGACGACAACAACTAAGAACCACGCTGTTATTGAGATGATGGCTGTAATGTATGACTATGAGTTACGTCCATATAATAAGTTTAGAAAAAGCGGTTTAGACATAGATGATGATAGTTTAGTAGAGGAGCCTATAGCACCCGCACCCCCTATTGTTGAGGAGAATAAAGAGACAGTAGAAGAAAAGACTATTGTAGAGGATACACCACCGCTTCAGTCGTTTACTGAACCTCAAACACCAATCACTACACCAGAAAAGAAAAAGTCGAAGAATAAGCTATTAGCGATAGTAGCTAGTATAGTCCTAATGATAGGAGGGGGAGTAGTAATTAGTAATACACTATCTACTGATAAATGTATGAAGTGGGAGGATGATAAATATGTGGCTTATGACTGTGGAGAAGCTACTATACAGAGCTTCGCAGGTACAAATAGTGAGCCTGTACCCTATGATAAAAGTGTATTAGAAAACTTTAAACAAATCACTGTTGACTGTAATACAGTCTTCTTTAAAAAGAATAAACCGCAAGTATGGTTTGTGAAAACAGGAGATAACCAACACGAGTACTTTAGTAGTCCCGGCACAGGAGTACATCCTACACTTGGTAAACCCTTAAAACCGATTACTCAGTATCATTTAAATAAATATATTTATCCTAGCTGTAAGTAATCAAAAAAGAGGTTAGATAGTAATAGTACTGTCTAGCCTCTTTTTATATAGATTCCGATTATTCTGATTGATTCAGATATATTTCTACCTATTCCTCCTCATTTCTAAAGGACGCATACCTGTAAATTCATAAAAGGTATTGCTAAAAGATCCCAACGTTACATATCCTACTGCATTCGCTATTTCGCTTACTGAGTGTTCCGTCTTCATCAGAAGTTCTATTGCTTTCACGATACGCAGTGTTTTTAAATATTGCAAGAAGGAGATTTGTAGTTCTGCCTGAAATAACCGTGATACAGAACGCTCACTCATATTAAACTTACTACTTATATCCGTTAAGGTTAATGGCAGTCCGAAGTGTACATCTAAGTAATCCGTAATTTTAATCATACGCGGATTATCACTAAACGGCAATTGTAATTGCATATTCTTATCTATAAATGTAGGTAAGATATTCTTTAACGCTTGTAAAAACACAAAATTAGGAGTATTCTGATCTACCATCTGATCGTGCCAACAGGCTGTATACCCAATCATCTCTATCAATAAATCTGATGCTCCATAGATACCTAATTTAGTATAAAAGGGATCTTTATCATCATCGAGTGTGTAATAATACAACGAATGTAAGACTGTAGCCGAATGGCTCAATCTCAATATATGAGGCACCTCTTTTGGGATCCAAAAGAAATATTTAGCAGGTACGACATAGGTGATACTATCTACAGTGACGTATGTAATACCTCCTTCCACATAGGTAAGTTGCCCTTTTTGGTGTTGGTGTAAGGGATATCGTTTGGTTGATTTTTCGTGTGTGATAAAGACACCGTCTTCATTACTGTCGATAAACTCTAAGGAATCGATGATTCTCATTGAGGACTTTAAAATTATTTAGTAAGCAAAAGTACAATGATTTTGTCTGTTTTGGATAAAAAGTTGACTATTTAAGAAGTACAAGGTATAACGTGCTCGCTCTACTTTTGTGCGATTTTAAAAACCACTTATGAAACTGGGAAAATTCCACCTCTTAGCTGTACTCACCAGCTGTATTACATCAGGTTATTGCCAGCGTGTGTCACCTTCTATTTCACAGATGGATACACTGTCTATAACACTTAATGAAGTTTGGCAACAGACAGACTTGAATAGTAAAAGGGGATTGATTCAAAATAAAGAGCAAGAGATTCGACGTGAGAATACGAAAGATGCTGAGATAGGGAGATACCCTGTGTTTAATGCTTTTGGTCGTGCTGAGAAAGCAAGTAATATCCCTGTCTATACCGATGGGTTATTTCATAAGCCAGAACAACACGATGTTATCCATACTCTTTATAATACTGGGGTATCTATGTATCTGAATCTGTATAGTGGCAATCGTCAGAATCTTGAAATAGAAGAACGCAAGACGCTTGAGAATAAAGCAAGTATTATGGCGAATATGACAAAGTCAGAGGTACGCCTTGAAGCTATTAGAAGTTATTTAGCATTAGCGAGATTGGCTAAGTTTAAGAAAGTCATCACTTCTGATATCACAGATCACAAGGAGCAGTTGGAAGAAATAGAACATCTGTATAAGAATGGTGTGGTGCTTAAGAGTGATGTGCTACGTGCTACAATGGAGATTTCGAAAAGAGAAATGACCTTGGTACAGATTAACAATGATATGTTGATCGAGAACCAGAAGCTTGTCTTGCTAATGGGGTATAAGGATACAGATTTTATTAAAACACAGGATTCTTTTGACGATATGGCTACAGTAGAGCCTTATGAAACATCATTAGAGATTGCCTTAGAGCACGGGTTTAAACATCTGTTGTCAGAAGAAGATTTGGCACTAAGTGAAATAGAGCAGAAAAAGGTAAAAGCGAATACCAAGCCGAGTATCGGATTAATCGGAAACTTCACAATGGCGAACCCGCAGATATTTCTTTATCCCTATAACCCAAGTTGGTATAGCTTAGGGACGATAGGGGTGCAAGTGTCTTTCCCAATCTCTAATCTCTATCACAATGTACACAAAGTCCGCAGTCGTGCCTTAGAACACGAAAAAGAAGAGTTACAACATAAAAATGTGCAAGACCAAATAAAACAAGAGGTTCAACAGGCTTATTTGCGCTATCAAGAGTCGTTCGTGCAGATAGAAGTTTGTACTAAGAATAAGATACAAGCAGCTGAGAATGCACGGATTATTAAAAGTACATATTTCAATAAGATATCGCTACTCACCGATTTATTGGATGCAGATGTACAACACTTACAAACACAGTTCGAAATAGAAGCTGCAAAATTAGACAACATATATAAATACTATACTCTTCAACTCGCTAAAGGCTTATTATAATGGATATTAAAACTCGTATCAAAATTACTGACCGCCTAATCACACGTATTACGCGCTATCTTGCCTTACTAATTATTTTTGTTGGAAGTATTTGGGGAATTCGCACACTATGGATTTATTTGAAATATGAACAAACCAATGATGCACAGGTGCAAGAGTATATTAATCCTGTTATCTCTCGTGTAGGTGGGTATTTGACAGAAGTGCGTTTTGAAGAAAACCAAATCGTAAATAAAGGGGATACTCTATTAATCGTAGACAATAGAGAATATACCTATGATCAAGCGGCTACTTCTGCCGAAATCGCAAAGCAGTATGCACAAGTCAAAGAGCTTGAAGCTCGTCAATATACGCTATCTCAATCTGCAGCGGCTGCCAAAAGTCAAATACAAGGACGTGAATCTAAGTATCGTCAGCAAGAGTTAGATTACAACAGATATAAGAAATTATATGAGGCTGATGCGGCTACAGCGCAAATGCTAGAAGAGAAACAAGCTCAGTTAAACATTGGGAAGAGTGATTATAAAAGTAGTGTAGAGAATGCGAGAGCTGCCACAGCAGGTATAGCGGATCTTGAAGCTCAAAAAAACGTAGTGGCAAAAGAAATAGCACGCCTACAAGAATTAGAAAAATACAAGAACCTCAATGTAGGTTATACTGTAATCACTGCCCCGTATCGCGGGAGAATGGGGAAACGCAGTATTGACTTGGGGCAAATGATTTCGGTAGGGCAAGTGCTGACGTATATCGTAAATGATGAAACACCTAAGTGGATTATTGCCAACTTTAAAGAAACACAGATTCGCAATATTCACGTGGGTAATGAAGTAGATGTAGTGGTAGATGCGTATCCTGATACCAAGTTTATCGGTAAGGTTATTTCTATTGCACCGGCTACAGGATCGAGCTTCTCTCTATTACCACCGGATAATGCCACAGGTAACTTTGTGAAAATCGTACAGCGTATCCCAGTTCGTATAGAGATTACATCTCCTACCGAATCAGAAGAGTTATTAAAAGCAGGGATGAATGTCAATGCCTTTATCGCTAAAAAACAAACTAATGCAAAATAACGAAGCCTCTCAGTTATTCGTTGATTGGATTCCAGAGTGGATGATACATGTCATTCTTTTTGTACTTTTAATGCCGAGTATCGTCCTTTTTTTCCTGCCTGCTGCTAATGCTACAGCAGCGACAGGGTACTTTGGGTGTGATCCACGAGACATACAGTTTTCCGTATCGCTACTCTATGCAGGCTTTGTGGCGTTCTATAGTTTAGAACGTCGTTTCTTTACATTCTTAGCGACGAAAGAATACTTTATTATCTTTAATGTATTGCAAATCATAGGGTGTATTGTCTTGTATAATGTGCAGGCACTCTGTATTGTATTTCCTATCCGTTTTTTGCAAGGGATGTTGTTTGCCAGTACCGTTAATCTGTCTATTTCGACACTATATGCCCGCCTTGAGAGTTCAAAAGCGCGAGAGATTAGTTTCTCTTGTTTCTATGGGATCTTAATCTGTGCTACCCCTTTTAACCAATTGATTACTTCAGATTTAGTAGATCAGTATGACTATTCCTTTTTGTATAAAGTAGCCTCGTTCTCTTTTATACCAGGGTTAATACTCATTATGCTGACAATGCGCTTCGTCCGTCTAAATCGCAAGTTGCCATTGTATAGCTTAGATTGGGAGAGCTTTGTGTTGTTTTCTGTAGCGGTAGTGCTGTTTGGTTATATCACTATTTATGGGCAACAGTATTATTGGTTTGAAGATAGTGATATCCGATTAGCAGGCTTAGGGATATTGGTTACACTTGCTGTATTTATATGGCGTCAGAAATATTTGAAGCGGCCTTATATCAATTGGCATGTATGGAAGTATCGCAACTTTAAGATAGGACTGTTCCTACTATTCATCTTATATATCTGTCGTTTTGCCTCAGGGATTACGAATGTACATTTTGTCAATTCACTTCGCTTAGACCCCAGACACCTCTCTTACCTTAATGTGTTTAATCTAATAGGGCTTGTTTTAGGAGTAATCATTGCGTGTGTGTGGCTAATCAAACGTCGCCCTATTCGCTTTATATGGAGTTTAGGCTTTATCTGTTTGTTCTTATTTCACATCGGAATGTATATGCAGTTTGCACCTACTGCTAATCCAGATGATTACTACGCTTTGTTGTTTTGTCAGGGGATAGGTGTGGGCTTACTGATGGTACCGACTATTATCTACTGCGTGGCATCTGTACCTGTATCTCTTGGAGCATCTGCTGCGGCAGTGTGTTTAGGAGTGCGCTATTTCGGATATACATGTAGTATTGCGATTATGAATTATTATAATCTATATAGCTCTAAGCAACATTTAAATCGCTTTGCAGATTACCTAAATTGGTCTAACCCCATCTTGCAAGGTAAGCTCGTTCAGAATGCCGCAAAGCTACAGAGCAGGGGATTATTACACACACCAGCGGAGAAAGCCAGTGAGAAGATGTTATTATCTGACCTCGGCAAACAAATAGAGCTGAGGTACGCGATGGACTACTTCGAGATACTGAGTTGGCTATTATTAATAATCGTCATCTTAGTGATCTTCACTCCCTATTTAAGTAAAACGTGGGTTTACTTAAAATCAAGAACCGTATCGCCTTTTTAGTTTTTATATTTTCTTTCTTTAGCAGCAGGGTATGCAGATGCTCTGCTGCTTTTTTAAAGTTCACTCCAAAAAAAAATCCTAAGCGTTAACTTACGATTTTCTTGTACTCCCTAGGGGACAAATATCGAACAATTTTATTGAAGATGTCGAACGTTTTCAGGAATTGTTTCAAGAATGAGACAAAATAAAAAACCTACATCTAAAATCAAGATGTAGGTTTTTTATTTTATCATGAGAGAAAGAGGGGTTGCCTCTTTTACTCTCTATGCTTTTTAAATTGTGTTGAGCACCTTATTCGGAAAGGTTTAAACTGTGGTTGAAATCCTTTGCTTATGAAGCATAATATACTATTTAATAATTGATTTGGTGATAAAAGAGAATTTTAGGTTTATCTCTAAAATGTGTATTTCATCAATATAGTGTTAGCAGAAATTAATTTTCTTTTTCAACTTGATTAGACCACTTTTTTATTAAATAATCCTCATCACATTCACCTAAATCCCAAACAAAATTCGAATTATTTTCTCCAAAATTCTGGGTATGATAATAATTAGCCATTGTTGAGTTGAGTTTATTTTTATGTACTCTATGTGTTGATACACTTGTTAAAACAAGATGTTTATCAACAATGTCTGGGCGTAAAACTAAATTCTGTCCTTGGTAGCCTGTTTGTACACTAGGATATAGAATACCTGGATAATCTCCTTCAGTCATTAGTAAATCGGCATAGGCTACTGCAATTTTATAGTCATGATGAGAACGAATTTTTCTTGCGAATTCTTGACTAAATAATTGTAATTGTCTTAAAGCTAATTCTCGCATTGGTTCTATCATTAAATCGTTGTAGTATTTCCGAAAAGATGCTTCTATTTGTGGATTAGCCGTAATAGCTTCTTCACTAAAAACAATTTCAGGAACAATAAGTTCTTGATTAGTTTTCCATCTACTTAAAGTAAATAATTCTCCTTCCAGATTTACAGATTCGGTGTCTCTAAGTAAAGTCGAAGTTTCTGCATAAGCAGTCATTCTGTTCTCTCTTATTTTTTCACTCATTAGTGCTCCATAAAAAAGTGGTTGATGTGGTTTATTAGCTCTACCAAATTCTGTTAGATGTGTATTAATAACTTCTTCATCTGTAATATATGAAAGCTCATTTTCTGAAGTAAAGAATGGTTTGCCATTGTTTAGTCTTACTCTATCAATCATTGCATTTTTATGTAGTTTAGCCAATGCGATTGGAATGTGTCTAATAGACTCTTTAATTAGTGTCTTAATATCTTCATATTCAATTTCTTCTAGACGATCTCTATAAGCTATAATTTCTTTTAGCGCTTTTTCTTGTGTAGACATAGATTGATATCATTATTGTTAAGTATGACTAGGCTTTGCAAAAGAGGGTAAATTGAGAATAAAAATTTCAATTTAAAACCACAAAAAGTAAAAGTCTTTTAATTGGTTAATTTTAAGAAAAAAATTAATATAATGAACTTTTACATAAAATATATTTAACTACTATCTTAATAGGAACTAGTCATTGCTTAAATTCGTTGTCATATCTGATAGTTTTGTTATATTTCTTCTTCTAAATCAAAATTAAGAACTTTATAGTTTGGTTTTTTAAAGTATGGATAATTTATATTTAGAAATTTTTGATTATGTCCCTCATCAATTATTAAAGTATAAGTTTCGTCTACAAATGTATTTTCAAGAATGTCTTTAAAAGTTTTTAATGTGTATATTCTATATTCATTATTATACATTATAAATGTAGGTGTGTTGATAATAAATATTCCCTCTAATGAAAAGGTGTCAATTTCTAAATCTTTGTTCTTAGTAAGAACTTGGAAATGTTCTTGAACATCTTGAATTTTTAATGATAAATAATCTAATTTTCTTCTAATGGTTTTGTTATAGGACTTTTTATTAGTTTCGAAATATGCATAGTCATTCTTGAAATTATTCATGTCGAAGCGAGCGATTTGATGCTTACTATCTGCAATGAAAATTTTTTCATTGTGAATGAAAAGGAAATCTATTTCTCCGCAATTTTCGTTGTGAATATTGATGTTTTGTCCATTCCATTTTTTTAAATGAGTAACGTTTCTATCAAATATTATATTATTCTCGATTAATAGTTTTTCTGCCTCATCTTCTAGAATTTTATCATTATACATAACTTTATTTTTTATAAATTCTTTGAAACAAGAATTTGCCCATTCAATAGGATATTTATTCCAACCAAATGCATTTGTAGTAAGAGAATTAATGCTTTCTATAAAAGAACAATCACCTACAAATGTCAAATCTTTTCCGTCTACATTCCAGATTAAAAATGGACGGTATAGATACTTATTTATATTATGTGGTTTATATACAGATTCTTCTAAAGACATTTTGTTTTCTTTTGAAAGTGTTAGCCCTTTAAAAAAAGTATAAGCTTTATCGTATGAAGTTCCATACAAATGATTTAGGTTTGTTGGATAAATAAACCATTCATCTAACGTAAATTTACCGCTTTCGAAATGTTGATGAATAGCTTGTATTGTTCCAATTGCTGCGTCATATTCTACACCTAAACAGTCCTTTAAAGCTGTCTTAAAGTCTTCAAAATCATTTTCTCCCGTAACAATCATGTTTATATGATTGTTGAAAGAATTCATTAATTCTGTAATCAAAAAACCATAGTGATGTTTGTGATCAAAATAAAATTGATTTTCGGGAGTAAATTTTAGGTCTACACAATCTTCGATTAAATGTTGTTCTGCTAATAAATTTGAACAAGAAAAAATAAAATCTCCTAAATAAAGTAATTCATCAATTATATCTTCTTTTTCCTTTAAGTAATCTTTTGAACTTGGATTGCCAGAAACTAATTTAAAATCACAAGCTTGTTCTAAACATAATTTTAAAATCCTTCGATATACAGCAAATGTCTTATTGTCTAATTCTTTTATAGGTGATACGTTAGGATTTTCTTGTTGAAAAAGGCATGAGAATTCATGTAATAAAAATAATCCTTGATAGAATGTTAATTCATCTTCCTTTTGTAGGACTTCGATAAATTTTTGTTGATACCAATTAAGAGTAAAAAATAAGATTTTGTTAATTTGACCTTCGTCAAAAGGACCTCTTCCATAATCTGTTAATAATTTTTCTGAAATTATTGGACGATATTTTTCGATGGTATTTTTTTTATACCATGCAATTAATCTTCTCTCTGGTGTAACATATATGGGCATAAGTTTGTTTTAATTTTGCAGATAACGTGCTTGGGTTTTGCAATGTGGCAGGAATTGAAAGTAAAAGTTTCAATTTAGTGAAATTTTGAATTTATTATAACTTTCTACTTTTTTCTTTTCAAAGAATTCGAGAAGTTTTTTTCTGATTTTATTTTCTGTACTTTGATTTTTATATTCACGACCAAGAATTAATTCAATTGACATTTGAAAATCTGCATTTTCGTCTTTTGATTTTACATAATCCGGAAATCCAAGAGTTACAACCACACTTCCTTCTATGCCATTAAAAGATAGTGCATATCTAAATTTAACAGCTCCGAAAATTAGTTTTGGATAATATTCTTCCTTGTAGATAAGTACATGATTTTGTAACTCTTTCCCGTTAAGTTTTAAATTATCTATTTCATCTAAAAACAATTTTACATCTTTATGAGATTCAATATCTTCATCAAGATATAAGTCTATATCTGTAATCGATTTGAAATCAAGATAAATGGTGAAATTACTAGTTAATGAGTAAAAAAACTTTATTCTTGAAGAGTTGTCAAAATGATTAAATTTTACAGAAATAATATCGTCATTTGATTTAATGATTGACTTTGTGAACATTTGCTCTTTTAAAGCACTTAATATTATGTTATTTACTTCAAATGTTTCTTTAGATGTTGAGTCTTGCTGTACCGAAATTTGTATATCGTTATCAGACGTTTTTTTTAATGTAACTGCGCCTTTGTGATATGTTTTGTTATTCGTCCAATCACTTAAAACATTTTCTCTCTCAATTTGATATTCAAAAATTGCTGTAAATTCATCTTCGAAATAAAAATTAGGATTACCAACTACAGAATAATTAGGTTTATATGTATGGCGATCTTTTATTAATGAATTAATATCGATATTATTTCCTATTACTTCTTGAAAGTCGAAATCAATTTTACAATTAATGGATGAAGTTCTATATTTTACAGTTTCTTCTTTAGTTTTTTGAGTTTCATACAATTCTAAAAAGTCTTTTGGACTAATGATACTTTTCATTATTAAAGGAACAGAGTTGTTTTTCTGATTCTGTCCTAAGAAAATACCTTTTTCCCTTAGTAATGAATTTATGTTTGCATTTGTTATATTTGATTTAACAAGTAATTGTCTAATAGCGTCGCCTTGAGGAAGTATATCTTTATTCATATTCTTAATTTCTAAAGTCAGATGGGAATTTTCTTACTAATAAATTTTCATCTAAAGTGTATGTTGGAAAATTTGATAAAGTTTGTTTAATTGAATTGTCGTTTATTAAATAATCATACGTCTTAAAATATAAAACAGTTCTATCTGTAGAATTAAGATGATCAAAAGTTTTTGCAAATATTAGAATTTGAGAAAATTGTTCTTCAGAATAATCATCATTAATGAAAATTCTGAATTCAATGTCTTTTCCATTTTGAATTCTTAAAGGAATAATATCTGAATATAGATAGTGCAAAGGAAACGTTTTTCCGAATGAATATTCATGTATTGATGCGAAGTTTAATCCAGAATTATGGTATACAAAATCAACATTTGAAACACCAAAATTTTCTTTAGTTCTAAAAATACTTTCGTATAAAAAGTTAACTCTATTATTATCTAAAAGTAATATTTTGTCAAAAACTAAATCGTTATCAATTTGAACTTTCGATACAACAGCTGATAAATCATAGTTTATTGGACTTTTATTTGATAACCAAACCAAGATACCAAAAATGTCGGTTTTATTAACTCCAGTAAAACTTTGGTTTAGGTTGCTTTTCTCTTTGGAATAATTAAAACATTCCAATGTGTAAGCTAAATCTTTAATATGAGATTTAAAAAGAGTAGAAGGATATTTAGGATATTCATCAGCTACATATTTTGAAGAAATAACACCAATATCTAAAGTGTAATCTTCTAACGGAGATTTATAAGTAACTAATCCATCAATTCCATGTGTTGTTTTATTGTTTTTTGCAGAAGCGTCTTTATGCTTTGTTCCTTTATTGCAATTTATTGAGTTATTCTCTTGAAGTGAATTGTAATTTAGTATTTCTTCAAATATAAATTTTACAATTTTTTCTCCTTTTTCTCCAATTGATTTAGACCATTCTCCCATAAGTTTTTAGTAAAGTTTTGTTTGATGTAATTGTCTATGACATTATTTCTTTACGAAACAAAACACGATGTAGTTTCGTAAAATAACACCTATATGCATATTTCGGATAACACGCTGTTAATATACTTAGTTTTTTGTAAATTAAATACTTAATAGGCTAATTTATTACGGTTAGCGAAACTATCCAAATAAAAGATATCTTTTTAAAATATGGGTAGCGAAATAGTTATCAAGTCAAACATATTAAAATTTTTTATAATTCTATTACGGAAATCCGTAAACTCCTCAATATTTTGAGTCTATCTACTATTTCGACTAAAAACTATCGACTTCGGAGTAGTTTTCCAGCTCTCTGCAAGAGCAAGTAGTTTTGAAAGCTCGAATCTCAATTTCGAGTGCCTCAAAACATAACTTGCTGTGATCTTTTCGATAACTTTATCGATTTATTTACAATATGTTTTTTATAATGTAAATGCTATTCATAAGCATATTTGTTAAGGCCAACTAGAGTCTTAAAAGACGTGCTTTTAATAATGAATTTAAATCTCTGGTTGTCTGTCTAAGCAATCAATGTATTGGTAAGACAAACGTAAAATCGTAGCTATGACTGTACAGAGCTCCCATATATCATCTTATAAAAACAAACATTAAATATTAAAATGTAATATGATTATTTATAGGACATTTTAAGTAATTTAGCGAAATAAACTTATAATAAGATATTTAGTTAAAAGTGTTCGGTATATAAAAATATTCTATGGATTTCAAACTATTAATTTCAATTTACGCAGCTATAATCTCAACAGTAGTATTCGCTTGGAGATTATATGAGTTTTATTACGATCGTGTTGGAAAATTAAAAGTATCTATGACGACTACTTCTCGCACATTTGTATTTGGTAATGGAATGTTAGGCAAAACAGAATTATTTTTAGAAGTTTGCGTTGTTAATATTGGAAAAAATAAAAGATTTATTGAACAACCAAGTTTTCAAAGTAATGAAAATTTTGAGGGTAAAAAATATCTTAACCTTCTTCGAACTGATGTTATAAAAAAATTCCCTATCTGTTTGGAACCTGGGGAAAAGTTTGTGTATGATTTACCGTATGATGATTTAGAGAAAGAGTTAAAAAAGGCTGGTGTTTCAAAATTAAGAGGTCGAGTTTATGACACACATAGAAAGGTTTATCGCTCAAAATGGTTTAAGTTATAAAAGTGAATCTATTGGTTCCCTTAAAATAGATAATTCTACAAATTAAGTTAAGAAATATTTTTCTATTGTCTTATAAAAGAGATTTTTTGAAGTTATTAACCGCAATGAACTAACGTCCTTAATTATCGAGATGTGTCTTTGTCCTTACAAATTGGAAATTTGCATCGGAACAAAGACCATTCGTTTTTCTCCCGAAGGTCGCAAAATTGGTAAGATGATTATTTAAGATAATGTATTAAGCAAAAAAAGGTAGAATACCATCCATTGTAATTCTACCTTTTTTTATAGTTTATATCCAATGATAGGATTTGCCTTTTCTGTTTTGATAACAAAGCATATCTTCTTTTCTAAGCTCTGGAAAAAACGCAATAGCTCTTTCAATAGCATAATTCGGTAAGAATTTAATCTCCTTGCATATTGTAAGAAGAACTTTTTCTCTGCCGTATAGTCGAATGATTTCATCTACCTCACTCTGATCTCCACGTTCAATTACACGTGCTATAATGGGAATATAAGCTTTCTGATAATCAAGATTATTTATATCAGTATCCCAAAATAATTGAGTTCCTAAAGTTGAAATATCTGTTAATTGCTTCTTTTTTGTCATACTTTAAATATACTGATTTAAAGTGAATTAATGTATGAAAAAAAGCCTAATCGAAAGATTAAGCTTTTATAATATCTTAGAGTAATGTTATTTTTTATCTTCTATTATCTTCTCTAATTTTTCAATCATTTCTTTTTGTTGTTGCAACATACGCTCATATAATTCTATCATTTTATCAATAGGATTGAAATTTGGCTGATAATTAAAAAAAGAAGGTTGTTGACAATTTTCAAATGAGACAGAATTAGATATCATATTAATCGCTTGCTGTTCATCAAAATTCTCAAATGCTTCAACAGGTATGTTAAGTACCTTAGAAATCTGTTGTAGTAGAGAATTATCAATTACCTCTTTCTGTTCTAAAACAGATATCTTCTTTTGATTCCAATCTTCTCCTAAGTCAAAAGCAAGAACTTCTTGTTTGATTCCAAGCATTTCTCTAAAACGCTTTATGTTTCTTCCTTGATGTATTTTATGTTCCATAATTGATTAGCAGAATTAAGAAGGCTCAAAAGAAAGCCAAAGATTAAAAAAGATTGAAAGGTAAAGTTATAAAATATCCTGTAAGAATAGAAATTTAATTCGAATTGTTGTTGAAATCATGATACAGTATAACACCAAGTACAACCAATGATTGCCAAAGAATCTTACTGAGATAATACACTGGCTATTTTTCAGTAAAAGGCTATATTATGACAACAAAACTAGAAATTCCAAAAATTCCAATAGAAGAGGGTAGGACTTACTTTAAGAAAGAGGGAATAGATTTAACAGAAGAAGAAACAGCTATTGTATTGGATTTTATGTACACAATAACACACTTTGTTTTTAAGGAATACTTTGATATAGAGTGAGTTATTTGTATATTTATACACTCCCAACCAAATAATTGTGTTAAATTAAATAATCAACCTATGAAAATAGCAGATTTGTATATCCGTGTTTCAACGGATGAGCAAGCTGATAAAGGTTATTCACTAAGAGATCAAGAAGAGCGATTGCGACGCTTTTGCCAATCAAACGATATTCAAGTAGGCAAAGTTATCTTAGAGGATCATTCAGCGAAAAGTTTTAATCGTCCATCTTGGATTACATTAATGAAAAACTTGCGTAAACGAACTAATCAAACCAACTTATTGTTATTTACTAAGTGGGATCGGTTTAGTCGTAACGCTGGCGATGCGTATCAAATGCTTAGTGAACTAACAAAATTAGGTGTAGAATTACAAGCTATTGAACAACCTTTAGATTTATCTATTCCTGAAAACAAGATTATGCTTGCAATATATTTAGCGGCTCCAGAGGTAGAGAATGACCGTAGAGCACTTAATGTATACCATGGTATGAGACGAGCTAAGAGGGAAGGAAGGTTGATGGGAAAAGCACCTTTTGGATATATAAACAGGAGTAAAGAGGATGGAACAAAGTATATCGCTATAAAGGAATTGGAAGCTAAAGCATTAGTTTGGGCTTTTGAAGAAATCGCCAAGGGGCTATTAGCAGCTAATCAGATACGCTTAGAGATGAATAAGTTTAGTCCTCGTAGCCTTAGTAAGAGTGCTTTTCACGTAGCGATTCGCAATCCTTTATATTGTGGAAAAATATTTATACCTAAACACAAGGATGAAGAGGCTCACTTTGTCGATGGACTACACGAAGCATTAATCACAACAGAATTGTTTGATAAAGTTCAAGAGGTGTTAGATGGAAAAGTAAGAAAGGAACTACCAAATACAAAAGTACTATCAGATGCAAATTTACCACTAAGAGGCTTTTTAGTTTGCCCTAAGTGTAGTAGAAACCTAACAGGTAGTTTATCAAAGGGTAGAAACAATAGTTATTATTACTATCACTGTATAGGTTCTTGTGGATTTAGACATAGTGCAAGCAAAGCAAACTTACTATTTGAAGAGGGATTAAATCAATTACAATTAAACGAAGCATTTTTAACCCGTTTAAAGAAACATTTGTTAGATACCTATAACAAGATGCTAAAGAATCCAATTGATAAAAAGAAAACACTATTAAACGAGATAGAAAGACTAAACGCTCAGCTTAGTACAGCAAGGACAAAATTATTAAGTGGAACACTTGATGATGATGATTATCTTGAAATCAAAAAATTGAATAAAGCAGAACTTGAATTGTTAGAAACACAATTAATGAAGGAGAATAGCAAAGTAAAGATTGATATTAATAAAATATTGAACAAAGCAATAGAAGTAGTTGCAAACATTGGTACACTCTACACTCAGGCAGATATATCAATGAAAAGAAGAATAATAGGTTCAATCTTTCCTGAGAAAGTAGTTTTTGATGGAGAGGTATATCGAACCGATAGAATAAATGTTTTAATAAGGTCTATCTTATTGATAAATAATGAAATAGCTAAAAATAAAAACGGGAGAAATGAACAAAAAATTCAATTCTCCCGTTTAGTACTCGAGGCGGGACTTGAACCCGCACGGGCATTACTACCCACTGGATTTTAAGTCCAGCGTGTCTACCACTTCCACCACTCGAGCGTCTTGATGTAGACCTCAATACTACTTCTGTATTGCGAGTGCAAATATAGGCGATATATTTTATTCTACAATAACTAAATCTTGTTTTTTGACTTAAAAAAGCAACTTGATTTATTATATGTTGATTAATAGAGAGTTATTAAGTGTCTTTTTTAGCAATTATCTAATAAATATTTATCTACATTTCTTAAATACAGTTTTATGTAACGATATAATGGGTGTTTACATTATAACAGCTATGTTTATTAAACTATCTGCATTAGTTAATTCTTTTTTTGAGTTAGTTGTTCGAATAAAGCTAATGCCTCTGCATCCCAATCCTTGGTTACTGTAGCGTAGTCGTCTTCTGTTCCATAGATAGTGTACATCACATAATCCCAGCAGTATTCTTCCATTTCGGCTATTTCCTCTTCATCACCATAATCTTCTTTATCCTCATCCGTGAAATAATAGTCAGCAAAGTTCTCTTTACTTTCTAGTAATAACTTCAGGTTTTCTATAGAAGTGAAGTAAGGTGTATATGCTGCTAGATGAGGTTGTTCTTGCATAGATTGAGTTCCTTGAATAAAGACTTTTATACTATCCGCATCTATACCATATTTCTCTAGGAAAGGCAGTGTGAAGTGCTGATGGGTACTTTGGTGTTCGTCATCCACAGTGCGATAGTATTTGATTAGTATATCAAAGTAACGTCTGTCATATAGTGCTAATGACATAACTGCAAAAGTAGAAGGCATCATAGTAAATTCCTCATCTATATTCTCGTACCATTTCCATTTAATCATTACTGTATTAATGTAGTTAATCATTAAAGGATGAAGTGATTCATACTGTATTGCTGTGGCGAATAAATAGTGTTGACCACATATAGGGAGGTTTTCTATACCTAAGTCTTTTAGATTAGGTCCTATAAATTCGATAGCAAAGCTCTTAGGGAAGTCATGTTTGAATAACGTATTGATTAGCGTTAATACTTTTCTGTAAGTATCTTCTTTATCATCTTGCACCTCTATTGTGATGACAGCAGTTACATCATTTGCAAAGAAAGTTATTTGATTATCTTGGTAATGTGTTATTTCTTCCGATATAGTACAAGTTCCTTTTTCATATAGTTCTTGTACTCTTTTAGAGCCAAGTTTCTCTGCTAATTTAAAATATTCATCAGCAGTAACAATTGCATGGCTATCATCATACTTAATGTGTCCAATAGCTAAATAGCATAATACACGTAGAAGTTCGTCTTCATATAGAGAAAGAGTAGGGGGATTCGTTGTAGAGGGGTCTATCGCCAGCCTACTACCGAATTTTTTAATATTAGTAAAAGTTGTGGCTATTAAATCTTTTAATCTAACACCTAAAGTATAGCTATAACTATTGAATCCACTAAGTATTCTCATTTTCTCAAAGAATGCGATATAAGTATCTTCGGTGAAAGGAGTAGTTTTAAAGAAGTAGTCTATGATCTTACTGTTCAGAAATCGTTCTCCTGTGTCTAATACATAAGGATTAGGATAGTCAGTAGCGACAGTACATTTGTCGTTATTGATTGCGTCTATAAAGCGGTCAAGTAATGCTTCATTACCTTCTATTTTTACTAAGTAGTCTAATTCTCTAGCCATATTTATAATGCTAAGTGTTATCGTGTTTTTACGGATTGAAAGATACTGTTATTTCTAGAGTCTCTAATAGAGGAGAGACAAGATTTATTTTCTGTAGTGGTGATAAGAAGAAAGAGATAAAAGCAATGTATAACCAATTACTTAGGGCTGTATAGGCTGTAACTTTAACCCAAAATAAGCGATAGTCAAATACTACGAGCTAATTCTACTTCATAAGTGAGTCCATTAAAAAAGGCTTTTTAATGGACTCACTATAGACACACGATGCTGTCAATATGCTATCATATGAAGCCAGATAGCAACTTCATAGAATGGAGGTGGTAATAAGATAGGTTTTTTAGGAATTTGGAAAAAAAATAGTTAATCCTTATGGGATAGGATCTTTGATTTCTACTAGAATAGAAATTCTTATATGAGTGCAAATTGCGATTTTTAATTGAAAGTTTAGGGAGCGATCAACTGACGTTGATCCTAGATTACGCTGTGATATGATAACAATAGAACGAGAATTTATGTCAAAAAAAAATCCTAAGCGTTAACTTAGGATTTCTCTGTACTCGAGGCGGGACTTGAACCCGCACGGGCATTACTACCCACTGGATTTTAAGTCCAGCGTGTCTACCACTTCCACCACTCGAGCGTCTTGATGTAGACCGCAATACTACTTCTGTATTGCGATGGCAAAAGTAGAGTTTATTTTTTTATCTCGCAATAGGAGTAGACTGTTTTTTTATAAAATAATTTATAGATCCTCTATCTTATTGATAAATAATGAGATAGCTAAAAATAAAAACGGGAGAAATGAACAAAAAATTCAATTCTCCCGTTTAGTACTCGAGGCGGGACTTGAACCCGCACGGGCATTACTACCCACTGGATTTTAAGTCCAGCGTGTCTACCACTTCCACCACTCGAGCTCAATTGGCATTGACCGCACACTTATCGTGGTTGCGTATGCAAATATAGCGTCTTTTTTATTTATTAGGCAAGTGTTTTGTTTGTTTATTTTGAATAAAAATGACTAGCTGTTGTTAATCAGTTTCTTAGTGTTTGTAAGACCTAGACCTATTCAGCGTTAAAGATGTCCTCTGAGGGAAAATCACCAAATATATCAAATGAAAGATCAAGAATTTCGGCATTAGAGAAGTTAGAAGAAATCTCTCCTATAGCTTTCTCAAATCTTAGTTCAGTGGTGAATCTTCTGCTGTTAGCGTATATTTTTTTATCTATGGCTAGTCTAAAGAAATGTTTGCCTGCAGGTGTTTTAAATTTGATGAAGTTTAAAGAATCGAAGTTGGTTCTGAGGAATTGAATATTTGCTTGTACAGCTTCTACACTAGGGTATTCTACACTAGTCATAAGAGTCTTACCTCTTCTGTGCTCAAAAGTGTACTTATACTTTCCGTTATCTTTTAAACTAATTACGAATGCACTCATATCATTTAAGAAACAAAAATTACACCCGAACTGCGCAATAGACATATAAGTATGTTAAACCATGTGATGTGAACACTATGTGAACCTAAAACAGATTTAAATTACGCTATATGACTAATGCGTTTTCCGAGTTAAAGAAATTTACTTGTAACAGAACTATCTAAGGGGGGATAGTTCTATAGGGGCAAAAAAAAATCCTAAGAGTTAACTTAGGATTTTCTGTACTCGAGGCGGGACTTGAACCCGCACGGGCATTACTACCCACTGGATTTTAAGTCCAGCGTGTCTACCACTTCCACCACTCGAGCATGGTATAGAGCGAAAAACGGGGTTCGAACCCGCGACCTCAACCTTGGCAAGGTTGCGCTCTACCAACTGAGCTATTTTCGCGTATGTTATAAGAACATTGCTTTACTTCCGTATTGCGAGTGCAAATATAGGATGTTTTTTCATTTCTCCAAACTCAAAAGACTAAAAAAGTAAAGATATTTTTTAACTCATTGATATACAAATAGTGAGTTTGTGTCTTTTTTTTGAATATTTTGAGGTAAATAAAAAAGAGAGACTTAATTAAGTCTCTCTTTCGTATATATCTGATTTATTTTAGTTTCTTTTTTAGTTCATTGATCTTCATTATGGCTTCTATAGGCGTAATATTATTTACATCTATGGCTAAAATATCCTCTTTTAATTCTTCTAATAGTGGGTCATCTAGATTGAAGAAGCTAAGTTGGATATCATCTTCTACTGCTTTTAGTGGTTGTTGAGGATCTTTTGAATGACCTTTTTCTAGCTGTTTTAGCATCTTCTCTGCTCTTTTTAATACAGTAGTAGGCATTCCTGCCATTTTCGCTACGTGGATACCAAAGCTGTGTGCACTACCTCCAGGTACTAGCTTACGTAAGAATAGTACATTGTCTTTAAGCTCTTTTACAGAGACATTATAGTTCTTAATGCCATCAAAGTTCTGTGACATATCATTTAATTCGTGATAGTGTGTCGCGAATAATGTCTTAGGCTTACCAGGGTGTTGATGTAGATATTCTGCTATAGCCCATGCGATAGAGATACCATCATAAGTACTTGTTCCTCTACCAATCTCATCTAGTAATACTAAACTTCTATCAGAAATATTGTTTAGGATAGAGGCTGTCTCATTCATCTCTACCATAAATGTAGATTCTCCCATAGAGATATTATCACTAGCTCCTACACGTGTGAATATTTTGTCAACTACTCCCATACGCAGTGATTTAGCTGGAACGAAGCTTCCCATTTGGGCTAATAATACGATAAGTGCTGTCTGTCTTAAGATAGCAGACTTACCAGACATATTAGGACCTGTAATCATAATGATTTGCTGATCTTTATTGTTTAGATACACATCATTTGAGATGTAAGGGGTATCATAAGCTAACTGTTTTTCGATAACAGGGTGACGACCGTCTTTGATATCTAATTCGTAAGAATCATCTAAAACAGGACGTACATAGTTATTCTCAATAGCTTGTTGGGCAAAAGAACTCAAACAATCTAACTGAGCGACTAGATTGGCGTTGAGTTGTACAGGCTTGATGTATTGTGCACACCACGCTACAAAGGCATCGTATAGTTCATTCTCTAGCTTGTATATTTTCTCCTCTGCACCAAGTATCTTGGTCTCGTATTCTTTTAGTTCCTCTGTGATGTAGCGTTCTGCATTGACTAAAGTCTGTTTGCGTATCCAGTCAGTAGGAACTTTGTTTTTATGTGTATTACGCACTTCGATATAGTATCCAAATACGTTATTAAATGAGATCTTAAGTGATGGAATACCTGTTTTTTCACTTTCTCTAAGTTCCATTGCCTCTAGTAATTCTTTACCAGAAGTAGAGATTTTGCGCAGTTCATCTAAGTCTTGGTTTACCCCTTCTGCGATAGCATTCCCTTTAGCGATAGCTACAGGAGCATTTTCACTAATCGTAGTTCTTATCTTGTCTCTCAGTAGTTCACAGCCGTGTAGTGTATTCCCCATCTGTTTTAGAGAGTCATTGCTACTCTTCTGCGCTATTTCTTTGATTGGAATAATAGCATCTAGTGAATCCTTTAGATACACTAGTTCACGTGGAGATACTTTAGCTGTTGCTATTTTAGAGATTAATCGTTCTAAGTCTGATATCTTCTTTATTTGCTGTTGGAACAGAGCTAATAACTCAGTATCCTCCTTTAAGTTCTCGACGATATTATGTCTATCGATGATCTTCTTCGTGTCTTTAAGTGGTAAGGCTAACCATCGTTTAAGTAAACGCCCTCCCATAGGAGATAATGTTTTATCTATTACGTCTAGTAGTGTAATAGCATTTAGATTAGTACTGTTATATAATTCTAGGTTTCTTATCGTGAATCGATCCATCCATACATAGGCGTCTTCAGCTATACGCTGTATAGATGAGATGTGTTCTAGTTTAGTATGTTGTGTTTCTGATAAGTAGTATAAAATAGCTCCACAGGCGATAGTCCCCTCTTCTAGATCTTCTACACCAAAACCTTTTAATGAATTTGTTTTGAAGTGATTAGTTAGAGATTCGAAAGCGAAGTCCGTCTTGAATACCCAGTCATCTAATAAGAATAGATTATAGGTAGCCCCATAGTTCTGTAAGAAATGTGTCTTGTTACTCTTCTGAACTAATACTTCACTCGGAGAGAAGTTCTGAAGTAGTTTATCGATATAATCTTGATTACCTTCTGTGGTTAAGAATTCACCGGTAGATACATCTAAGAAAGAGATACCAATGGTCTTCTTAGCGAAGTGTATTGCACATAAAAAGTTGTTAGACTTAGATTGCAGTACTTCATCATTTAATGCTACACCAGGAGTTACTAATTCTGTCACTCCTCTTTTGACAATAGTCTTGGTGGTTTTAGGGTCTTCTAACTGATCACAGATAGCTACTCTAAGTCCTGCTTTAACTAGTTTAGGTAGATACACATTAATAGAGTGATGGGGAAAACCAGCTAATTCTGTTTCACTAGGTGATCCAGCACTTCTCTTGGTTAGTGTTATTCCTAGTATTTTAGATGCTCTGACCGCGTCCTCACCGAAAGTTTCATAAAAATCCCCAACGCGAAATAATAGACAAGCATCAGGATACTTAGCCTTTATATCGTTGTATTGTTTCATTAATGGTGTTTCTTTGGGAGCTTTAGCTTTAGAGGTCATAACGTCGTTTTGTATTTCAAAATACAAATATAATCCCAAAAAGTCAGAATCACTACTATCTAGTCTCTTGGAATACCATAGTATTTCTTTAATCGGCGAATAATCATGGATGTAGAGACTGTTATGGTTAATCCAATAAGACAACCTAAAGTAACTGCTAGGCATCTAAACAATGGTGTCGCTTCTACAGAGCTAGCTGTGTGTGGCTGTACTAAGATAATTATCAGGGCAACCAAAGCTACACGTGCCATATCTAGAATTTTAAATAAATAGCAGGTCATAATAGTTAAGAAGACACCGAATAAACTAATGTAAAGATTTGATTCTGGATGTATTTCTAGACAAACTAAGCCCACTGCAGAACCTACTAAGTTAGATTTAAATCGTTCGATAGATAGTTTCTTAGAGTTTTTTCCTTCAGGAGATATAACTAGAATAATAGATATAAGCGTCCATAAAATCTCATAATTAGGATACCTCAGGAATAATAAATATCCAATGTAGAAACCGATAAAGCATCTAGTGATATATATTATTACAGGCGAGGTTATTATTTTTGTTATGAGATTACGTAGCATAAAAATAAATTGAGCTTGCAAAGGTACTAAGTCAAAATAAATTATACAATTTTAACTCAAATCTGATAGATTAAGTTTGTGAGGACTGTTTTTTGTTGTGTTTAATAGGTTTTTATGGTTGTTTTTTGTGTAATTATAGCAATAGGAGATTTATGGTGATACTATAGCGAAGAAAGTTATTGATAAAACAGATGTGAAAATAGCAATCATCGGAAACTTCTGTACTTTGTATGATTTAGAATTTAGTAAGGTGCATATAATAGTGGGAAGCAATATAACTCCTGTTAAACAAAATATCCATAAAAGTTCAAGGTAGTGAACATATTTAGGGTTTTTAATGAAGTCAGTTGTAAGTGAGCCTTGCAGGATTACCACGAAAAGGAAATTATTCAGTATCGTTAATAACGCGAGCTGATTTAGTGTTTTTTTAGTCATGGTAAAGTGTTTTATCATTACAAATTTATTGAATGCCTTTTGAATTACTTGATGAGGATAGGGGGAATTGTTCTTTTAATTTTGTAAAAAATAAAGGGTTTTGTTTGATTTATACTAGAGTTTGTTTTTTTGAACGTAAATAATTTTTATCCTTTGCTAAACGATATCCATTTGATAAATGTTACTTTTGCTAAAAATTATTAAAGCATGCGTAAATTAGCCAATAGTGAATTAGATCGTAAGAATGTAGAAGAGTTTAAGGCTTCTGAGAAGACACCAATTATTGTGATTTTGGATGATGTAAGAAGTTTACATAATATTGGTTCTGTGTTTAGAACTTGTGATGCATTTTTGGTGAAGAAAGTATATCTATGTGGTATTACTGCTACCCCTCCAAATAAGGAGATACACAAGACGGCTTTAGGAGCTACAGAGACTGTAGAGTGGGAGTATGCTAAAGATGTAGAGGAAGTAGTGAAATCACTAAAAGAAAACGGTGTATCTGTACAGTCTGTAGAGCAGGTAGAAAATAGTGTGATGCTTAATGACTTTAAGGTAACTGAAGGAGTGAACTATGCGCTAGTTTTTGGAAATGAAGTAAAGGGAGTGAATCAAGAGGTAGTTAACTTAAGTGATGGTGTGATAGAGATTCCACAGTTAGGAACTAAACACTCTTTGAATATCTCTGTAAGTGCCGGAATCGTTATTTGGGACTTGTTTCAACAGATGTAATAGTTTATCAGTGAATCTATAACAAAGAGCTACTTCTATACGAAGTAGCTTTTTTGTATAGTGTCACGTTTATATGAAAGTTTTAATTGTTGAAGTTAATTAAATATTTGTTAGAAAGAATATCTTTGGGTAAAACAGACATAACACAATGAAAATATTCGAAATAGGAGATGGGCAGACCATTATAAAAACACCAAGTCATTACTATGGAGCGTGTGAAAATGAACAAACGATACAGTTATACAAGGGAGAAAGGGATGATGAACCTGTAATCCGTATTAGGATTATCTACTTTGAACGTGTGAAAGGAGTAACACAGAAGGATATTATAACGGATTTTAAAGAGAAGGCTACTGAATATAGTACGCAGGCTGTCACGCATAGTGGTAAGAGTTATTTCTCTTATGACACAGATTCATCGGAGAACTTGTATATGCATATCTATGAAGTGATGTATGGTGAACACATTGTAGCAATATCGCTTACAGCAAATAAGGGACAAGGGGATACAGATGAAGTAAATACCTATAAGAAAGAAATAGTGGAGATGATAAAGAGTATTGATACATTAACTTCTTTAGAATTGCCATTGTTAGAGCCGAAGTATGAGGATCTCTATTACTTGACAAAAGAAGTAGCTAAAGTATTGGACTTGCCTACTGAGGAATTAGGAGGGGTATATGAAAGTGGAGAGGTAGTTCATATTTTACAAGATATATTAACGCGTAGAGATTATGAAGCTGATGACAGGGTTTATTATCAAGCCTTAGGAATGCTATTTGGTAGCTGTATAGCGTATCAATATGAGGATTTTCACTGGGTAGTAGTCAGTGATGAGTATGGTAGAGAGATGGCGCTACAGTATAGAGATTACGCAGTGCAGTGTTTTCCGATTAGTATGATCACAAAACGAATAGAAGATGGGGAAGATATAGATGTTAATTATCTAATGGAAGAAGTAACTAGTCATATCAAATCTGCTGTAGAAAGAGACAAACAGTTTAAGGTATTAGATTATAATTTTTAAACCCAGAATAAACGATAGACATATAGACGAAAAGTAATTATACAAGATAACTCTAAACTTATGAAAAAAGGATACAATAGTATGGTTTTAGAAGAAGTGAAAGAGGTATGAAGTAAAATTGCTTTGCAGTATTTGGTTAATGTTGATTCTGGGTTAAAGTACATAAAGCTATTCGAGAGGGTGGCTTTTTATGTATAACGAGATTAGTATGTTGTTGAACAGTATTTTATTAACTAATGATAAAATATTATATTTATACAGATTTATAAATCAGAATGTATGCAGTTAGTTGACTTAGGGGTGGAAAGAATAGCGATGTTAGCTCCAGATGAATTTATTCTAGAGATTCCTGATTATGATGGAGTAATGCTATGTAAAGAGGAAGAAGCATATATGCCTTATATCTATATTTTCACAGGGAAGGTGATACCTGAACAGGAGTTTAGCTTTGAGACAGAGTTGGATTTATTGAAAAGGGAAGCGAGTGACTATAATACCTTTGTAGAGGAGGTAGTAGATAAGTGTTATTTTAAACACATATATGATATTGAGGATATGTATATACACGAGTATATTATTCTATTTACAAATGTACAGTTTACATTACAGTTGGTTTTTAGTTTAGAGCAAGAGGGTACGGAGTTAGAAAAGTCATACGTAGAGGAAGTAGAGAAGATGATAGAGACTATTGGATTTATGTTTGAGACGCACCACGAGTGTTTAGTTATCACAGCTGAGGAGGAGAGGTATATAGAAGAAAGTATTTGTGATATACTTGGCACAGATAGAGTAGGCGTACAGGTATGTCTACAATCAGGTAAAGCACTAGATGTGTTACAATGGTTATTTGATGAAGAGTGCTTTAATCCAAGGGATAAAGAGTATATAGCCAAGTTAGGATTGATGCTAGGAACGTTATTACAATATTACTATTTAGACTTTAACTGGGTTGCTGTAGAAGAAGAGGGAGAACGAGAGTTAGCAATGCGATATAAAGATACAGAAGAAGTAGTGTTTCCTATTAGCTTAGTGTCTTCTCGTGTTGAGACAGGCGAGGCGATACGTATTCCGCGTATGCTTGAGAATTTGTTTTTTACGGTTGAAGAGAGGCATAAGGAGAGGGGGGTGAATTAAAAAGAGATGGAGTTATATATAGCAATGTTATGAAAAAGGCAAAGTTTATTGAGTACAGTACAGATAAGCAGTGTGTGTTATCATTAGATAAAACAACACTGATAACAGAGAATATAAATAATGGTAAAAGCAGAACCACTGAGAAGACCATGTCAAATGATGAAGCAGGACTTAAGGAGTATGATAAGAAGAGGTTTGCTACTTTAAAGAAAGGGTACGTGGAGTTAAATGATAAGCCTAAAAAGGGAGAGGCGTTCATGCATTATTACGTGGGTGGTGGATATACGGGATGTTTGTCTTTTACAAAAGTGGCAGATGCGTTCTATATATATAAATGTGTGGAGGATAATGTAGATGTGATAATGTGTGTCGATAAGGCTGGTAGGGTGATAAGAGAAGATATTAGTGTGGCTAAACGACTAGTATGGGACATGGAGTATATTAGTTCATCTAATGAAATACTATTAGATCTAGATCATCATATTTATTTATACAATGTAGATACAGGAGAGTTTACTAAAGTCTTAGAAAGTCCTAAGCGCGCAAGTAATAGTGTGTTGACTATTTTAAACAATCAAATTGCTTTTGGTTCAGGAAAGCAACTAAAGGTTTGGAGTAGGCAGAAGGAGGATGTGTTTGTTAGGGAGTTGACGTTGGCAGATTATCATCATAATACTCCGTTTAGTATTGCATTGACAGGTGATGGGAAGCTACTCGCTATACATACAAAAGTAGGAGAAATAGAAGTGATAGAAATAAGCACAGGAGAAGTTGTTCAAATAATTAAAGGTGGTTTTGAAATAGTAAAACAGATGAGGTTCGTGGAAGATGGGACTACTTTAGCGATAAGAGAGATGTATGGTGACTGGGCACTTTATTTTTATAGTGTCACTACTGGAGAAATGATAGAGAAGAAAGGTTTACAGATAGTTAATCATGTACGTTCTCATCAGGTAGATGCTTTCTGTTTTAATGAAGATGAGAGTCTCTTAGTTCAAAAGAATATGACGACTGCTTATGTGTTCGATTATAGGAAAGAAAAACTGTTATATAGTTTTGAACTTGAACATTGTGTGAAGAGTGCTGAGTTAAAGATTATAGAGGAACAGCTAGCAGTACGTACTGACTATGGATGTTTTAGTTTATATAGGGTGTAATTGAGAATTGCTTTTATGTTATGTTTGTTTTTTATATAAAATACGTTCTTAACTTAGATTAAGTGCGTTAGGGGGTGAGAGGTTATACATTTGTACCATACAAAACGCTACTGATAATAAGTAGCGATAATCTTAAAAAAAATATTATGGCAAATACAGTTTGGAATATCGACCCTACACATTCAGAAATAGGATTTAAAGTAAAACACATGATGTTTACTAATGTATCAGGAAAGTTTAATGAATTTACTTCTACAGTTACAAATAAAGAAGAAGGATTTGAGACTTCAGAGATTTCATTTACAGCTAAAGTTGCATCAATAGATACAAATAATGTAGATAGAGATAATCACTTGAGAAGTGCAGATTTCTTTGAAGTTGAAGAGCATGAAGACATTACCTTTGCATCAACAGATGTACAGAAAAAGTCAGTTAATGATTATGTTATTACTGGGCTAATGACTATTAAGGGAGTGACTAAAGAAGTAGTATTTAATGCAGAATACAGTGGGTTATTAACTGATCCATGGGGAAATACTAAGATAGCTTTATCATTAGAAGGAAAGATTAATCGTAAAGAGTTTGGTCTTGGATGGAATACTGCTTTAGAAACAGGAGGGGTATTAGTCGGTGAGGATATTAAGTTATTCGCAGAGGTACAGTTCGCTAAAGCTTAATGAGTGACAACAGAAATAACAATATAAATAAAGCTCCAATGAACGATCTCATTGGAGCTTTATTTATATCTGTTAGAAACTACTTAGCTTCATGTATCCTAGTTCTATATGGTCTTCTATTAGAGATTCTGTAGAAGGAGTTATTGCGATAGCGTATTGTCGTCGAAAATCTTCGTTTAAGATTTCGTCTATCTCATAGATATCATCTACATCTAGCCCGTATTTATTGTCTACATGACTATATCCTCTCGGAGGTAAGTTGTACTCTTCGTAGAACGCTGTACTCTTTACATATTGAATAGCATCTTTCTGACTATTAGCCACTACTAGACACGTCTGGTGAAACTCGTCAAATATTCCAGGTTTATATCCACCTAGATTGATAAAGAATAGTTTTAGGTCATTACTGACATAGTCTTCTCTATTGACTACTTCTATTTTATAATTTTGAACAGTGTTTACTTCTTTCCATGCATCTATGTGTAGTTTAGGTCCTGCTTCACTCCAGAAGGCAGCTACTTGTGGAATCAGATCTTTAATCTCATTACCTATACCGAAGTAGATATCGTGTTGTTCTATATGACGACCTTTAGGTGTAGCACCTAACATAATCATAAATAGATGATTAGTCATGTTTAACTAGTTTGTTTTGAATACGATCTAATATACTTATATAATCTTCTTGATTAGCGACGAAATCCATATCTGATATATCGACAATCAGTACTTTATCAGCGTGCATCGATTTAATATAATTAAAGTATCCTTGGTTTACTTGATCTAGATAAGTACCAGGAATTTCGCTTTCATAAGAACGACCACGTTTCTGGATATTCTCTAGTAAGCGATCTGTATTTTGGTATAGATATACATATAAGTCAGGCTTAGGAGTTTCTTTATACATAATCTCAAAGACCTGCTTATAAAGGTTAAATTCATCATCCTCAAGTGTGATTTGAGCGAAGATAATAGACTTGTAGATATAATAATCAGCTATGATAAATTCTTTAAACAAATCGAACTGTGCTAAGTCATCTGATAATTGTGAGTATCTATCTGCTAAGAATGACATTTCTAAAGGGAATGCGTATCTAGTAGCATCTTTATAGAACTTAGGTAAGAATGGATTATCCGCGAACCCTTCTAGTATATGTTTTGCATTAAAATCTTCTGAGATACGGTTGGTCAAGGTTGTCTTACCCGCACCTATATTGCCTTCGATAGCGATGAAGTTAACATTAGTAAAACCATATTGCAGTAAAGGACTAGCGATGTTACCTACTATTTTAAAAGCTGTTTTATCTTTACAGTTGTTCAGTAATTCTTTGAAACTTTGTTTTAAGATAGGATGTTCCCATTCTAAGTTTAGATCTGATGCAGGTAGAAGAACGAATTGCCTTTCTTGCATTAGAGGATGAGGTACTGATAAGTTATCTGTATTATACACTTCTTGGTTGAAAGATATAACATCAATGTCTATGATACGAGCACTGTACCCCACTTTGTCAAGAGGGCGTATTCTGCCAAGCATTTGTTCAGTTTCTAATACTTTTAGGATAACCGTTTGTGCATTAAGTGTACTGTGGATTAAAATAGCACAATTAAAAAAAGGATCACTCTCAAAACCCCAAGCAGGAAATTCGTAAATAGGAGATATTTTTATGACTGTACCAATATGCTTGTTAATCAGTTCGATAGAATTCTCTATATTAGATAATCTATCTCCTTGATTAGAGCCTATTGATAATACTATTTGATTTTGCGTAAACATGGGGCAAAGTAAATAAAAGTAAATTGAATAAGCGTTACTTTTGTAACAGTTAATAATGCAAATTTACGGGTATAATCTGTAACTTTTTTTATAATTTGAATACTAATAAGATAAATTGTTTTTAATATGAGATTTTTAAGAAATGTTTTAGCTACAATAGTAGGACTATTTATATTCTTCGGAGTATTGTTCTTTGGGATGATAGCTGTAGGCGCAGCTATGGGAAGTAGCTCAGATAAAGTAATGGTAAAGGATAATTCTGTTATTAATTTAGATTTGTCAGGAGTTAAGTATGACTATGCAGGAAAGTTTAACTATAAAGACTTTGGCTTTGTTGACGCAGGTAAGGATGGATTGTCAGATGTCTTAGCCGCTATTGAATATGCTAAAACTGATGATAGAATTAAGGGGATTTCTATTCTGAATAATGAATCTCAACTAGGTATAGTACAACGACGTGAGGTTAGAAAAAAGTTAGAAGAGTTTAAGAAGAGTGGTAAGTTTGTTTTAGCGTATGCTAATGTTTATTCACAAGGAGAGTATTATTTAAACTCAGTAGCTGATACAGTGTACTTGAATCCAGTTGGAGCATTAGACTTTAAAGGATTGTCTACTGAAATTCTATATTTAAAAGGGTTACAAGAAAAGACAGGTGTACAGATGGAGGTGATAAGACATGGTAAATATAAAAGTGCTGTAGAACCTTATATCGAGGATAAAATGAGTGATGCTAATAGAGAGCAAACAACAGTGTTTTTAAATTCTATTTGGGAAACTATTGTAGGAGATATTGCTCAAAGTAGAAAAATACCAGTAGATAGCTTGAATGCTATTGCAAATAAACTTTCTGCAAGAACATCACCTCGAGCATTAAAAGTTGGTTTAGTAGATAAGGTTGTCTATGAAGACGAATACCACGCAGCTATAAAAAAAGCATTAAAAGTAGAGGGAGATAAAGATTATAATACAATAGATATTCTTGATTATGCTAAAGATTTAATATTAAAAGATTTAGGTAAAGTATCAGAAGATAAAATAGCTGTAATCTATGCACAAGGACAAATACTGAGTGGGGAAGGAAGTGTTAGTTATGTTGGAGAAGGATCTATTAATAGAGCATTGAAGGCTGCTCGTACTGATGATAAAGTAAAAGCAATTGTCTTAAGAGTAAATAGTCCAGGTGGTAGTGCTTTAACTTCTGAATTGATTTGGAGAGAAATTGAATTAACTAAAAAAGTTAAACCAGTAATCGTCTCTATGGGGGATGTAGCGGCATCTGGGGGGTATTATATTGCGTGTAATGCTGATCGCATATTTGCAGATCCAAGTACAATCACTGGTTCGATAGGAGTATTTGGTATGGTACCTAACTTTAAGTCATTAGCAACTAAGTATGGAGTGAATGCAGAACAAGTAAAGACACATGATAATGCTGCTAATTATAGTCCATTCAGAGATGTAGATCCTGCTTTTAAAATGGTAGTAACAGAGGGAATTGAGGATATCTATACTACGTTCGTGCAGAGAGTAGCAGACGGTAGAAAATTAACAGTAGCCCAAGTTGATGAGTTAGCTCAAGGACGAGTATGGACAGGAAAGGATGCTTTAAAAAACAAATTAGTAGATGAGTTAGGTGGATTAGATAATGCTATCACATATGCTGCTAAAAAAGTAGAAATTGATAGTTACAAAGTTGTAAATTATCCAGAGTATAAAATGAAGTTTGAAGACTTACTGAGAAATTATCTAGGATCTTCTATGTTGAAAACAGAGGAACAGCTAATCAAAGAGAAGATAGGAGAAGCAAATTATGAAATGATGGAAAGGCTGAACTATTTTAATAATATGAAAGGAATTCAAGCTATTATGCCTTTTGAGTTAAAAATAGATTAGTATAAAAATATAAAGCAAAATCGAAAAGAGTCATTCCTATTACTAGGGAATGGCTCTTTTTTTTGTTATTTTGTAAATAAAATAAAGTAGTTATGAATAAGAAAGTTGTAAAGTGGATAGGTGGTATAGTGTTAGGTCTAGTCTTATTACTTATGCTATCACCTATTTTGTTTAAAGGAAAAATACAAGATTTAGTTCTTAAAAGTATTCATGATAATCTAAATGCAAAAGTAACCTTTGAAAAGGTAAACGTGAGTTTTATACGTAATTTTCCTAAAGCTACAGTGATAGTTAAAGATATCGCTGTAGTAAATAAAGAACCTTTTGCAGGAGATACACTTTTCTATGCAAATAACATCAAACTTAAGATGTCTATTATGGAGCTGTTTAATGGAGAGAAAGAACCAATGAACATAGAAGAGATCTTAATTGAAAATGCTAAAGCTAATATTATCGTTAATGAGCAGGGGGTGGCGAACTACGATATAGCGATTAAAGATGATGAGGATAAGGAAGATGATGATAAAGATAGCAAGCCGTTCTCTCTTGCGTTAAAGCACTATCAGGTAGATAACCTAACGGTGTCATATAAAGACTTAGGTAGTAAGATGGAGTTTGGTATCAAAGAATTATATCACCAAGGAACTGGTAATATGACTGCTGATCTATTAGATCTAGATACAGAGTCTAAAGCCAAAATATCATTTTCTATGGAAGGGACGAAGTTTCTAAATGAGGTTAATTTGTCTCTTAAGGCGTTGATCGGTATGGATATGGAGAATCAAGTATATTCTTTTAAGAAGAACCAAGCATTGATTAATCAATTGCCTTTAGAGTTTGACGGTTCGATTAAGCTATTAGATAATGGACAAGAATATGATTTGACTTTTGCTACTCCTGATTCTGATTTCAAGAATTTCTTAGGGTTGATACCAGAAGCTTATGCGGGCAATTTAAATGGAGTGACTACGACAGGTGATTTTAAAGTGGCTGGTAAGGTGAAAGGAGCGATGACTGAAACGACTATACCTACGATGGATATAAAAATGAACGCTACTAATGCGTCATTTAAATATCCTGACCTACCTAAGGCAGTACAGAATATTATGCTAGATGTGAATGTGATGAATCAAACTGGTTTGATAAAGGATATGTATATTGATATTAATAAAATGTCTTTTAAGATCGATCAGGATGTATTTAATGCAAAAGCAAATATTAAGAATATCAGTGAAAATGTATTAGTTGATGCTAATTTCGATGGTATAATTAATCTAGCTAATGTGGCAAAAGCGTATCCTGTAAAAGTAGATACACCACTTACAGGTATTTTACGTGCTAAAGTAGCAACTGTCTTTGATATGCAATCTGTAGAGAAAGAACAGTATCAGAATATTAAGAATAGTGGAAGCGCGGCATTGACAGGCTTTAATTATAGTGCAGAGGCTATGGCTAAACCTCTATTAATACAAGAAGCTGCTCTTACTTTTAATACAAGTAACGTCACACTTAATAAGCTTGCTCTTAAGACTGGAAGCACAGACTTGAGTGCTGATGGACGTTTAGATAACTTATATGGTTTCTTATTTAATAAACAGACGCTGAAAGGTAACTTTAATCTGCATTCGAATAACTTCATCTTAGCTGATTTGTTAAAAGAAGATATAGCTAATCTGGAAGAGAAAAAAGAAAAAAATACAACAGCAAAGACTGCTGAACCACTTAAGATACCTGGGTTCTTAGATTGTACTATTAACGCAAATGCCAATACTGTAGTGTATGATAACCTTACGCTGAAGAATGTAAAAGGTCGTTTAATCATTAAAGATGAAGTAGCACTATTAGAGAATATGTCCACTAACATATTTGGTGGTGCAATGGCATTTGCAGGTAAAGTATCTACCAAAGAAGCTGTTCCTACATTTAATATGAACTTAGGATTGCAGAGTCTTGATGTTAAACAAACATTTACTGATTTAGAATTCTTAAAAGCCATAGCACCTATTGCTAGTGTGGTATCAGGTAAAGTAAATGCTATTGTGGATATGCAAGGTAAACTTAAGGCGGATGATCTTTCTCCTGAACTAAATTCATTGTCAGGGGATATAAAAGGGGATTTAGCTAATGCAGTGATAAGTGGACAGAACTCTAAATTACTTTCTTCATTAGATGGGGCTTTGAGTTTTATAGATATGAAGAAGATTGATTTGAGTAATAAGAAAATGCATATTGTATTTAACAATGGGCGTGTACAGTTTAAACCTTTTGATATTAAAACAAAAGAGTTGGCTGTCACGGTATCTGGCGAACACGGTTTTGACCAGACGTTAAACTACGCATTAGATTTTAAAGTACCTGCAAAACTGTTAGGAAGTGATGTCGCTAATGCATTGGCAATGTTAGGACCTAAGTCTAATGGTAAATTTGATGAGATACCTGTAAAAGTAGGAGTGACAGGTAACTTTGCTAATCCTAAGGTATCTGCTAATATGGCGGATGTAGCCAAGAACATTACTAATCAAATTCTTGAGGAACAAAAGAATCAGTTAGTTGATAAAGGTAAAGATGCTTTAATAGATATTCTTGGAGGTAAAAAGGATAAGGGAACGAATGAAGATGGAACTGCTAAGAAAAGTGATACTGAAGAAACAGTTGATAAGATTAGTGAAGGGTTAAAAGGCCTATTTGGTAAGAAGAAGAAAGAATAATAGGGACATAGCTTTTGGTACAGTGTCCAACCAATAAACAGAACGAGCTCCCTAGTGGAGCTCGTTTTGTTTATTGGAATCTATTAGATTACTTCTATGTTGACCATATATCCCTCATACGTACGGATATTAAATACAGTACCGTCTTCGAATAATAAGTATTGTCCTTTTACACCTTTAAGTTTACCTTGGTAAGAAGGTGTTTTGTCAAGATTAAGGCTTGCTATCTTAGTAGGGAACTGTAATACCGGATACTCTAGATTGAAAACAGAAGAGTTCGTTTGATCGAAGTAAGGTTTCGCTTCTTCAGGTAACTTATCTTTTAGTGTATTTCTTATTTCCTCTAGATTTGTTTCTAAGACTTCATTTTGAAGCATTTTACGCCAATTCGTCTTATCAGTGAACATATCCTTTAGTGCCACCTCAGTAATCCCTGCTAAGTATCTATTAGGTACTTCTACGATCTCAATAGCCTTAGATGCTCCTTGATCTATCCATCTCGTAGGTACTTGCGTTTTTCTTGTTACCCCTACTTTTACGTCACTAGCTACTGCTAGATAGACGATATGAGGTTGTAGTTGTACTTTTGTTTCGTATTCTAAATCTCTATCTTCTATCCCTAGATGAGCTTTACTTAATTCGGGGCGCATAATCCAGTCACCTACTTGAGCACTAGAGTAAAAACACTCATAACAAAACCCTTGTCTAAAGATCTTTTTTTGTTGTCCACAGTTTAAACATTCATAACCAGTGAAGTCAATCTTAATCGTTCTGTCAAGAATTTGATTAATATTAATGAAGTTGTTTTTAAATACTAAATAGTATTCAATAGGGCTGTTAAATTCCGTCTGCATTTTGTTTAAAACTCCTTCGTATTGCATAGATAAAATTGTTATTTTTGGATAAGTGGTAAAAGTACGAAAAACATTGGCTACTGTAATTACTATCTTTTCACAATGAAAAGCTTAGAGATTTGATTAATAAACAAGATATGGCATTTACAATTATTAATTCTATTGCTTCGTGGATACTGAAGAAGAGAATTCACCAGATAGACTTATTTAGAAAGTACCCAAATGAAGTGCAGAATGATTTGTTTTTGAATTTGATAAAGACAAATGAGAAAACTGTACTAGGTAAAGAGTTCGGCTATGAAAGCATTAAGAACTACAAAACTTTCTCTGAAAGAGTGCCCTTGTTTAAATACGAAGAGTTCGAACCCTATATAGAACGGTCTCGTCAGGGGGAAAGTAATATTTTCTGGCCAGAACCAATTAGGTGGTTTGCTAAATCTAGTGGAACGACGAATGCTAAAAGTAAGTTTATTCCTGTTAGCAACGAAGCATTAGAAAATTGTCATTATAAAGCAGCGAAAGACTTGCTGTGTTTATATTTGAATAACAACGAGAACTCTCAATTGTTTACAGGGAAAAGCCTTCGCCTTGGAGGTAGTAAACAGCTATATGAAGATAAGAATACTTTCTTTGGCGATTTGTCTGCCATCTTAATAGATAATATGCCTTTCTGGGCAGAGTTAAGTAGTACCCCTAGTAATAAGACTTCTCTTATGTCTGAGTGGGAGAGTAAGATGAAAGCCATAATCACTGAAGTTAGAAATGAGAATGTTACGAGTTTTGCTGGTGTACCTTCGTGGATGTTGGTTTTGTTTAATCGCATTATCCAAGAGACAGGACGTGAGGATTTATTAGAGCTATGGCCTAATGCAGAGGTTTACTTCCACGGAGGAGTTAGTTTCGAACCTTATAAAGATCAATACAAGAAGTTGTTGCCTAGTGGTAACTTTAGATATTACGAGATATATAACGCCTCAGAGGGGTTCTTTGCTATCCAAGATCAGAATGATTGTAACGAGCTATTGCTAATGTTAGATTATGGTATATTCTATGAGTTTATTCCGATGGATACTTTTGGTCAGACTCATCAGAGAATCATACCTTTATCAGAAGTAGAAATAGGGAAGAACTATGCGATAGTAATCACTACTAATGCAGGATTAGTTCGTTATTTAATAGGGGATACGGTGAGATTCACTAGTTTATTACCTTATAGAATAAAGATAACGGGCAGAACTAAGCACTTTATTAATGTATTTGGAGAAGAGTTAATGATCGAAAATACAGATAGAGCATTAGCGAAGACTTGTGCAGAGTTTAATGCTGAGGTGGCAGAGTATACAGTAGCACCTATTTTTATGATTGGCAAAGAAAAAGGAGCGCATGAATGGATAGTTGAGTTTACTAAAGCACCTGATAATATACAATTATTCGGAGAGGTGTTAGATAGGAATCTACAAGCTCTGAATTCGGACTATGAGGCTAAGCGTACGAATAATATGACATTAAATCCGTTAGTGCTTCATAGCGCACGTAAAAACTTGTTCTATGATTGGTTAAAAAATAACAATAAACTAGGAGGACAACATAAAGTACCTCGCTTATCGAATGAGCGAAATCTACTAGAAGAATTATTGTCTATGTAGGTTATATTGGTATAGGAATTATAGATTTATATTAGAATCAGATAAAGCATTCACTAGGTGGATGCTTTTTTTAATCCTGAAAAAATATAGGTATAAAAAAAACCTCGCTTAGCGAGGTTTTCTTTATTTTTCAGCAATGCTAAAATTATTTAGCAGCTTCTTCTGTAGCTGGAGCTTCTGTAGCAGGAGCTTCTTCAGTTGCAGGAGCTTCTTCAGTTACTGGAGCAACTTCTTCAGTTACTGGAGCTTCTTCAGTTACTACTTCTTCAGTTACTACTGTTTCTGCTTCTGGTTCTTTTGCAGTTTCTTTACAAGAAACGAAAGATACTCCCATCATTGCTACTAAAGCAACGCTTAATGCGATTTTTTTCATCTTACTAAATTATAAAAGTTAATTATTAATTCGTGGACAAATATAGGAATTTTTTGGTTCGCAAAACTTTTTTTGAATATTTTTTTTTATTTTTTAATGTATTGCAAATCAAAGTGTTGTCTACTTGTTTTTCTTAGGTTCAACTAATTTCATCTCATCAATTAGATGTTTTGCATCCGCAAACTTGTCAATGATGAATAAAATGTATCTAGCATCGACCATAATGTTACGACAAATAGAAGGGTCATAATAAATATCACTCATCGTTCCTTCCCAAACTCTGTCAAAATTTAGACCGATTAAATTACCATGTGCATCTAAAACAGGGCTACCTGAGTTACCTCCTGTAGTGTGGTTAGTCGCAATGAAGTTTATAGGTAATTTACCATTGTCTGCATACTGACCATAGTCTTTATTATTATACAGTTCTACTAGCTTAGCAGGTACGTCAAATTCGTAGTCATTAGGTACGTATTTTTCCATTATACCTTCTAAGTGAGTCACTGGTTCATAGTACGTTGCATCCTTAGGGAAGTAACCATCTACTTTACCATAAGTAACGCGTAATGTACTGTTAGCATCAGGGAAGATTCTAGCGTCTGGATAAAGCTCTAATTGGGCTTTCATAAACGTGCGTTGAAGTGCAGCTATCTCTCTGTCTAATTCTTCATATTTAGGTAATACATTAGACATATAATTTTCGATAAGTGCCTTAGCGAATACATATCCTTTATCACTATTGATATTCTTGATTACTTGATCAGCATTTCCTTCTAATAGTTGTTTGAATCCTTCATAAGAAGTCAATTTACTATTCGCATAGATATCTTTAGTAATAGCAGAGATATTCGCATCTTTTAATTCTTTTGGTAAGAACTGTTTTGGAGCATCTTTAGCATACATAGATACGATAGATTCAAATACTTTTTCATCTACAGCTTTGCTATAGTTTTTGTAGAACTTGTCTTGTCCTTTAATAAGGTTAGCACGTCTAGATTCAAAAGACTTCTCATTAGAAGCATAACTTTCTAAAGCGTACACTTTATATGCAGCAGCTAATAACTCAGTATTGCGTTGTACTACCTCTGTGAAGTAATCTCTACTTACAGCATAAGGAGTAATGTCTTTATACAGTTTTTCGAACTTAGGTAAGATTTCAGCATATGCTTTTGTGTTTTTACCTTTCTTAGCTCTTTCGATAAATCCTTTCTCGAAGTCTTGTTTTGCTTGTACTGCATTTGTTTTCTTTAAACCAAGACTTTCACCGATCCATTTTTTCCAATAGTTAGCAGTGCTTGCATATTTAGAAGCATATTGGATTTTGATATTTTGATCAGCACGCATAAACTCGTCAGTAATCTTAAGCGCTTTATCACGGATACCTATTCTTACAGGGTTTAAATCATTTACGATTTGTTCCACAGCATAAGATGGTAAGTATTCTTGTGTTCTACCTGGGTAACCGAATACCATTGTAAAGTCTCCTTCTTCTACACCACTAAGTGAAATAGGGAAGAAATGTTTAGGACGGTAAGGTACATTATCTTTAGAATAAGTAGCAGGTTTGTTATCCTTATCAGCATAGATTCTGAATAAAGAGAAATCTCCTGTATGACGTGGCCATACCCAGTTATCTGTATCAGAACCAAATTTTCCGATAGATGATGGTGGAGCACCTACTAAACGTACATCTTTAAAAGTCTCTGTAACGAAGATGATATATTGATTTCCTTCATAGAATGACTTGATTTTGTTATCTTGCCATTTCTCTTTTGGAAAAGAAGCTACAGTTTTAGCTATATTTTCAGATATTTTAGCTTGTTTTTGGATTTCAGTATCCTTGTCTTTAATCCCTGCCATTACTTCCTTAGTCACATCCTCGATACGAACGATAAAAGTAACTTCTAAGTTTTCGTTTGGTAACTCCTGAGCCATAGACTTTGCCCAGAATCCATTCGCTAAGTAATCATTCTCAACAGATGAGTGAGACTGGATCTGTCCATATCCACAGTGGTGATTAGTCAATAGAAGACCTTGAGGAGAAATAACTTCAGAAGAACATCCACCATTAAAGTGTGGCGCAGCATCTTTCATACTTGATTTGTTCACATCGTAGATATCACTCACAGACATCTTCATACCAAGGCTTTTCATCTCTGTTTCATTCATCCCCTTTAATAGAGATGGAATCCACATACCCCCTTGTTGTGCATAGATAGGCAGAGCTATCAGTATTACAAGAGCCTTAAATAGATTTGTAATCTTTTTATTCATAAAAGTGTTAGTTAGAATTGAATTCGTTGGCAAGATACAATTTTACAAGTGAACCCTAAAATCCAAATTGTTAACTTCTATAACTCAACTGTGAGGTTGGTTTATCAGTATTTTGTGTTATGTGATTGTATATTGGTAGGCAAGTGATCGGTAGGTGGTTGGCTTTATTATAGTATTTTTCAGCCGAGCATATGCCTATCACCTAATGCCCCCTATTTCAGGACAAAAAACACCACTTATAACGAAGTGTTCGTTGAGATAACTATTTGGTAGTGGTTTATCATTAGGTAATTAATGATAGAGGTGCTTTAGGTCGCCTATTAAAAAGGATTATACAGAATAGGGAATGGAAAAATTAGCTTAATGATGCTTAATACATAAATGATTTTGTACATTGTGGATTGATAACTATAAAGATAGATTAGATGAATACCTATATATTAAGTAATGGTGTGAAGATACCTCAGTTGGGATTTGGGACGTGGAAGGCGGCAGAGGGAGAGCAAGCTGAGAATGCAGTACTATGTGCTATATCAGAAGGCTATAGACATATAGATACAGCTTCGTTTTATAAGAATGAGGTTAGTATCGGTAGGGCTATCGCTAAGTCAGGTGTGCCTAGAGAAGAGTTATTTATAACGACTAAGCTGTGGAATGCGGATAGGGGATATGAGCAGACGCTAAAGGCATTTGATCTATCGTTAGCTAATCTGGGAGTAGCGTATTTAGATTTATATCTGATACACTGGCCTGCTAGTGCTCATCAGTTTGCTAATTGGAAGGAGATAAATGCAGATACTTGGCGTGCATTAGAGCATTTATATAAGGAGGGAAAGGTGAAGGCTATCGGTGTGAGTAACTTCTATGTACATCACTTAGAGGCGCTTTTTGAAACTGCAGTGATTAAGCCGATGGTTAATCAGATTGAGTTTCACCCTGGGTTTATGCAGGAGCAAGTAGTAAGGTTCTGTCAGGAGCGATCTATACTGATAGAAGCGTGGAGCCCTATCGGTAGAGGGAATATTCTAGATAATGCTATTTTGCTCGCTATGGCATTAAAATACGGTGTGACTGTACCCCAACTTGTCCTTCAGTGGATAATCCAAAAAGGGCATCTTCCAATGCCAAAATCAGTGACTCCACAACGCATAAAGGAGAATATTCAGATTAATAAAATCATAATAAGTGAAGAAGATGTTGTGGTAGTGGATAATTTGCCTTATATTGGTGGTTCAGGATTAAATCCTGATCAAGTTGACTTTTAAACCAAAAGTTCACGATAAGTACGATTATTAATTCATATAAAAAAGGTAAGTAAACACCACGTTTACTTACCTTTTTACTTTTATTGAATATGTTTTATAATTTTGTCAGTAGCATTTTTGTTTTTGAGTATAAAATGGTTACTCGTTTCTCCTAGTTTGACTCTTTTTGCCTCATCTTGTAGTAAATCATTGAAGATGTGGTCTAGGTCGGACTGAGAATTCACTACGATACAACTACCTAAAGTTATCATATCCTTAGCTTCTTGGAACTTTTTATAATTTGGACCTATGATTACTGGTACTCCATAAGTAGCCGCTTCAAGGATATTGTGAATACCAGCACCAAAACCTCCACCTATATAGGCGATATCTGCATAACTGTATGCTTTAGTAAGGATAGAATACGCATCTATGATGTAGACGCGATACTGCGTTAGGTCTTTATCTTGGTGTTCGCTGTGTAATACAGTTGGTACAGTTAGACTCTGTACTAGATTATTGATTTGTTCTTTCTTTATATTATGAGGAGCGAAGATGAACTTGATATTCTCATCTTCTACCTTATTAATATAGGTAGCTAGTAACTTCTCGTCTTCTGGCCATGAACTTCCAATAACAATGGTTTTGGTTGTCTTATGATTAGTGAAATCTTCTAAAAATAATAGCGTGTTATCGTGCTCTAATATCTGAGATACTCTATCGAAGCGTGTATCTCCTACTACTTCTACATTCGTATAATGGAGCTGGTTAAGCAATGACTTAGAAACTTCATTTTGCACAAAGTAATAAGTGAATGCACTCAATGCTTTTCTATAAAACCCGCCATACCACTTAAAGAATACCTGATCTGGTCTAAATATTCCTGAGACTAGATAAGTTGGTGTATTTCGTTTGTGTAATTGATTTAAGTAATTAGGCCAATATTCATATTTAACAAAGAACACTTTCTCAGGATGACATAGTTTTAAGAATTGCTTAGCATTAGCTATTGTATCCATAGGAAGATATAGTGTTGCATCGGCAATAGTATTGTTTTTCTTTACTTCATACCCTGATGGAGAGAAGAATGTTAGTACGATCTTATGTGAGGGGAACTTTACTTTTAATTGTTCCATAATAGGAAGCCCTTGTTCATATTCACCTAATGAAGCTACGTGTACCCAAAACACTTGATCTGTGGCAGATATACGTTCTTGAAGTATTTTAAAGGATTGTTTTCTTCCTGATACAAATAGGCTTATTTTTTTGTTGAACAGCGCGATAATTTGTATGAAAAAGATAGAAATATAGGTCAGTAGATTATATAGAAAAAACATAGGTAAATCTTTATTGAGCGAAATTACGTTTCTTTTGATAAAGTTTGGGCTTTGGGTTAAAGAATTTATTATTTTTGTAAGGATAACTAATATCGAAACAGAATGCTATTTGTATATGCAACTAGTTGGTTACTATATAAGTAGTTGAAAAGATATAAAAGACAATTAGAATGAGAAAAATTCAAATGGTTGACTTGAAAGGTCAATATGAAGGAATAAAGGAAGAAGTGAATCAATCGATTCAAGAAATATTAGAATCTTCTGCCTATATCAACGGACCACAAGTACACGCATTTCAAGCTAATCTAGAGAAGTATTTAGGTGTTAAGCACGTTATACCGTGTGCTAATGGTACTGATGCTCTTCAGATTGCTATGATGGGACTAGGGTTAAAACCTGGTGACGAGGTGATCACTGCTGACTTTACTTTCGCTGCTACAGTAGAGGTAATCGCATTGTTACAATTGACTCCGGTATTAGTAGATGTTTGTCCTGAGACATTCAATATCTCTATTGAGGCTATCGAGAAAGCAATTACTCCTAAGACTAAAGCTATCGTACCTGTTCACTTATTTGGACAGTCTGCTGATATGGATGCCATCATGAAATTAGCAGAGAAACATAATTTATACGTTATCGAAGACAACGCACAAGGTATCGGAGCTAACTATACTTACCCTGATGGTAAAGTAGTGAAGACTGGTGCTATCGGACATGTGGCTGCTACTTCATTCTTCCCATCTAAGAACTTAGGTTGTTATGGAGACGGTGGAGCTATATTCACTAATGATGATGCATTAGCACATACATTAAGAGGTATCGTAAATCATGGTATGTATGAGCGTTACCACCATGATGTAGTAGGGGTGAACTCTCGTTTAGACAGTATTCAAGCTGCTGTATTAAATGCTAAGTTACCTAACTTAGACGCGTATAATGTAGCTAGACGTACTGCTGCTCAGAAGTATTCTGCTGCTTTAGCTAATCATGTTAATATCATTACTCCTAAAGTAGATGGTAATGAGAACAGTCACGTATTCCACCAATATACACTTCGTATCGTGAATGCTGATCGCGATGGACTATTAGCTCACTTACAAGGTAAAGGTATTCCATGTGCAATATACTATCCAATACCGTTACACAATCAAAAAGCGTATTTAGACGCTCGTTATAACGAGGCTGACTTCCCTATCACTAATCAGTTAGTAAAAGAAGTTCTTTCTTTGCCAATGCATACTGAATTAGATGATGAGCAAATCAAAGTAATCACTGATGAGATTAAAGCATTCTTAGGATAATCATTGAGAATTATAAATACGAAAAAGCAGACTATTATAGTCTGCTTTTTTTGTTGGTATAGGTTATTACTCTTTAGTATTTAGAATAATTACAAACGATACTAAAGCACAACTTAGTAATGAGATGGCTACGATACTCATAGATCCATTATTAAGACTATTCAGTAATATAGATGTCATAAATGTAAAGGCTAGCTGAGAAGCTCCGAAAAGAGCTGAGGCAGTACCTGACTCTGCTTTAAAAGGTGCTAATGCTAATGTGGTAGTTGTAGGGAATAATAATCCTAACGGCAGTACGAAAAAGAACAAGGGAATCAGCTGTATATAGATGTTTAGTTGTAATTCTATGAATAACCATAAGAGTAGTGCTGCTATAATCTGTATACTAGTTCCTAGTTTTATTATATTTTTAGGTGATAATCTTTTTCTCAAGACAGAGGATGTTAAGAAAGATCCCAACATTAGTCCACAAGAGTTTCCCATAAAGACAAAGCTAAAGTGTGTGCTTGATAGTCCTCCTGCTTCCATGACAAGTACAGGAGAGTTAGAGATGTAAAGCATTAGGCAACTAAATGTAATACTTCCTATAATGGTGTATGTGATAAATACTTTGTTCTTAAATAGATTAATGTAGTTAGTCAATATACTAGATACATTTAACGAAGTCAATCTGTTAGAATAATCTTCCTTTAAAAAAGAAACTGTCATACATATACTCAAAGTGGCAAATAATGCCATAGCAGTAAATACTTGTCTCCAATCAAAATATTTTAATATAATATTACCTAGTATAGGGGCAATAATAGGTGCTATACCACCGATTACGGCTAATATGCTGAATATCTTTAGGGTTTGGTCTTTTTCAAAACGCTTGTTCACGATTGCTCTTGCAATAACGACTCCGCCGCTACTCCCAAAGGCTTGTAAGAAACGGTACATCCACATAACCTTGATATCTTTAACAAAAATAACAGCTAAAGAAGATAGTATAAATATACTAAGACAGATAACAATAGGTTTCTTACTGCCATATTTATCAGATATAGGACCCCAAAATAATTGTCCTATAGCTAGTCCTCCTAAAAAAGTAGATAAGGATATTTGTACTTGATTGACTTCTGTGTTTAAGTCTGATGCTATTTTAGGAAAAGCTGGTAGATACATATCTATTGCTAAAGGACCTAATGCTGTAAGACTTATGAGTGTAAATATAAGAATCCACTCTTGGTAAGATAGTTTTTCCAATTAAATTGAGTTTAAAAAAAGCCCTTGGAATGATAAACCAAGGGCTATTTATATTGTACCTTAAATTTGCAACTCCCATTTACTGCGAATCAATTCTCCTTTACATAGCTTTAATTAATTCTATAACCACACTACAGTATGCTTTTATCATTAATTTTACTCTGTTTTGTATAATTTATTCTCGTTTAAATGTTTTCTGTCGATTTAAGGTTATATGTTATGCCTAATTATGCTGAGTGAGTTTCAGCATCTTTATTGATCTTCTTGATTAGTCCAACTAATACTTTACCAGGTCCAACCTCTGTAAATAAAGAAGCACCATCGGCAATCATTTGCTCTACAGATTGTGTCCATCTAACAGGAGCAGTTAACTGAAGAATAAGGTTTTTCTTGATTTGTTCAGCATCACTTACAGCGTTAGCTGTTACGTTTTGGTATACAGGGCAAGAAGGAGTATTAAAAGTAGTTGCTTCAATAGCAGCTGCTAGTTCTTCACGAGCTGGTTCCATCATAGGAGAGTGAAATGCACCACCTACAGGAAGTAACAAAGCTCTCTTCGCTCCAGCTTCTTTTAAAGCTTCGCATGCTTTCTCAACTGCAGTAGTTTCTCCAGAAATCACTAATTGACCAGGGCAGTTATAATTAGCTGCAACTACAACACCATCAATGTCAGCACATACTTTCTCTACGATATTGTCTTCTAAACCTAGAACAGCCGCCATTGTAGAAGGTGTTATTTCACAAGCTTTTTGCATAGCCATAGCTCTTTGAGAAACGAGCTTAAGTGCATCTTCGAAAGCAAGTGTTCCATTAGCTACTAAAGCAGAGAACTCTCCTAGCGAGTGCCCAGCTACCATTTCGGGTTTAAAGTCTTCTAATGTCTTAGCTAAGATAACCGAGTGTAAGAATACTGCTGGTTGAGTTACTTTAGTCTCTTTAAGTTCTTCGGCAGTACCTTCAAACATAATATCTGTAATTCTGAAACCAAGGATTTCGTTTGCTTTTTCGAACATCTCTTTAGCTAGTGGTGAGTTTTCGTATAAGTCTTTTCCCATTCCTGTGAATTGAGCTCCTTGACCTGGAAATACGTATGCTTTCATAAGTTTAGTTTTAAATTTTGTTAGGGCAAAAATAAGGTATTTTTATCAGTTAACCATATAGGCATAAAAAAAGCCATCTGATTATCAGATGGCTTTTTTCTTATAGTTTTAAAGTCTTATTGAAGAACTCCGATACGATTATCTTTAATCTTAGCGTTGTCTTTTAATACTTTTAAGATTTGCATTTGAGCTGCTCCTCTAACTGTGTTTTCTACTTTAGCTTTATAGCTAGCGTATCCACCCTTTAATTCAGGAGCTTTAGCTACATTTTTAGTTTTAATCATGTAGACACCTTGTAACCCATCAATAAGTTTAGAATCTTTATCTACAGCTGTAGCAAATGCAGTCCCTATAACTAATGGCTCATTACCAATATTAGTGATAAGTGGAGCAGCAATAGTAGCATCACTCATAGAAGCAATAGATGCTTTAGAATTATTAGAAACTTCTTGAATAGTAGCACCATTCATTTTCTTTCTAAGAATAACTGCTTTTTTCTCATTCATTAAGATAGGCTCTATGATAGTTCTAACTTCTTTTACAGGAGCTAAACCACTGTCGTTTTTAGTCGTTACTTTAACTATAATGTGACCATCAGCATTATCAAATCGTTTGATAGCGTTATCTTTAGTTTCTTTGTTGAAAGCCCAAGAAATAATTCCTCTTTGATTACCAGCACCTGGTAAGAATTCCTCAAATGGTCTAACAGTAACATTGTTTTGAGTTGTAAACCCAAGACCTTCTGCTGTAGCAATAAAGTCTTTAGCAGTAGGAGCATCTTGTTCTAACTGAGTTGCTTTAGTGAATAATTCATCAGCAGTTACATCAGATACTTCTATTTTACGAGCTACAGTAGCTAATTTAGCACCTTCTTTTTTATCATTTACTTGAATGATGTGGTATCCAAAGTCAGTTTCAACTAAACCAATACTACCTATAGCATTGTTGAAAATGAAGTTATCAAATGGTTTAACCATTTGTCCTCTTGGAATATCTTCATATTTACCACCATTGTTTTTAGAACCTGGATCCTCTGAAGTTAATAATGCTTCAGTAGCAAATGAAGAAGGAGTAGCTTTAACTTTTGCTAAAATTTCTTCAGCTTTAGTTTTAGCTTCTTCTTTAGTTCTAGTAGCTCCTTGAGATTGCGATCCTGCAAAACCAATTAAGATGTGAGAAGCATCAACTCTCTGACCAGCTTTCTTGTCAATCATTCTAGTGATACAATAATACTCACCCATAATGTATGGTCCAAAGGTTTGACCAGGCGCCAAGTTGAATAATTCTTCTTGATATTCTAATGGAAGGTCTTTCTTAGTATAGTAAAGACTGTCAAATTTAATGTCTGAATTTGTATTTACAAACGTTTCAATATCTTTTACAGTTTTAAAACCAGGGATAGTATCGTTCTTTTTAGTAGAAGCATTATACTGAACCGTAGGCTTTAAGTATCCTTCAATAGTTTCTTTTACAGTTTCTTTATCAGAAGCTGAAGGTTGGCTAGGTAGGAATGCATATTGTAATTCACGAGTAGGATCAGATTTGAATCTATTACTGTGTTTTTTCATGAAATCAACAATCTCATTGTCAGAGATAGGTGTTTCTTCATTGTTTACTGTAGAATAAGGAACTGTTACATAGTCAAAAGAAACTTTATTGTTTTCGTTTGTATATGCATTTTTAGCTTCCACATTTGTAGTATAGATACCACCTTGAACTAATGAGAAATACATTTGTTCAAGACCAACTTTTTCAAGTTCTTTCTCATAAGCTAACCATGAATTCCATTGTTCTTGCCCCGCACTTTTCATCATAGCAACAAATTGATTGAATTTGTTAATGTCGAATTGTCCTAAAGCATTTTGAAATTCAGGATTATTAGCAAAGTTTGGATTGTTTTTTACAACGTTTACTAATTGGTCTTTACCAATTCTAATACCTAATTTTTCGAATTCATTAGATAATAAGATGTTGTTAACCTCACCATTCCAAATTGTAACACCTGCTTGGGTATTACTCATTTGACCTTGCTTTTCAGCCTGAGCTACCTTGTGTAAGAATTCTTGTGTGTTAATTTCTTCACCATCTACACTACCAATGTTTCTCGATAGTCCACCTCCCGTGCTTCTTACTACGTCGCCAATAACGAATGCTAATAGAGCAATACCTATTACGGCAATTAACAGAGCGGATTTTTGTCTAATTTTTGATAAAACTGCCATGCTTTTTTATTATGTGTAATTTTTTTCAGTGAGCGAAAATACAATTATCTATTTAATAATAAAAGTAGTAGTGCTATTATTTTAGTAGTTTTATTAAGTTTTTATTGGGATTTAAGATTTATTTTTTTTTAGAATTTACAAATGCAATTGAATTTGAACGATTTTAATTGATAATAGGGGTGGAATAGTTTAATGAAAAAGGGATGAGTTCGTAAACTCATCCCTTTTATAATTAGTTCTTTTGCTTGTAATGATTCTCCATTCTTTTTGCATATTTTCTTCTAAAGAAGAACATGAAAATCGCAAAAACTGTTGCGGCTAAACTTAACCATATATCGTAATTACTTGCGATCAGTTTTGTAATAATATCATATATAAACAATGCTGCTATAAAAAGATAAAAATAAGGTATAATGTGAAGTGGTTTCATTTATTTGTTTTTGTTATCTACACTTTCAGCGTAGCTATTTGTAGCTTTTACTTTAGTCATCTTAGTGTCAAAATCGACACCTATTCCTTTAGTGAAATTTACACTATCTGTTGATGCTTTGTACTTTCCTTCTGTGAAAAACCATTCGTTTTTTTGGTCATAATACAGTTGATCAGAATTTAATTTCTTGCCATCATGCGTTGTTATTATCACATTACCTTGCAAATCAATCAAATCTGTTTTAGTATATCGGATTGCGTAATCTGCCACAACCGTATTTTTATTATTCTCTTTGTCAAAAATAGTTAGATGTATTCCCTTAGGAAATTCTGTGAAAGGAAATTTAACATTGCTGTAATCTAACATTTTTGGGCTTACTAATATCGCTTTTACTTTGCCAGAATCTATGTATTGACCAGTCATGTTTTCAACTTCACTTGCAGGGAAAAAACTTACTTTGTTAAAATTCTGTATTTCCTTAAACTTGCTTTCACATGAAAGTATCGAGGTTAATATAATACTAATTAGTAGTATTCCTAAGGATTTAGAAATTAGTTTCATCATATTAGCTTAGTACAATTTGATTAATCAAAACGTCTTTTTTGGAACCAAAGATCATTTAATGAGAAACCTACATTTATACTGAAGTAGTTCTCTTTCGTTAAACCATTGTTTTTAGTTCCTCTGCTACCATACTCAAAGCCAATATTTAAATTCGTGAATTTTCTTGGATCACCAATAGGAAAACCAAATCCAGCGGTAACTGCCATGTCTTTTATTGATTGGTCACGCAGTACTAATCCTGTATTCTCGTACTTAAATCCTGCTCTATAAACAATTCTATCAAAATAGCTTGTAAAAGAATTGTATTTTGGAATGTAGAAACCTCCAACAGTGAATCTATTAGAATTTTCATAACTAGCTAGAGTGCTTGTATTCCATGTATCTGATAGTTTGCTATTTTGTGTGAAAGTATATTGTCCACTCACAAACCATTTTAGATCCTTTCCAATACCTGCTCCCATAGAGAGTACTTGAGGATTAGTTATTTTTTTTGAAGCATCTACTAGTATAGTTTGATCTACAACTGAGTTTATCTTTATAACTTGAAGTTGTGTTAGATTATCATTGGTCCATTTTGTTTCTGGGCTATATGTTACATTTGCCTGTACATCATACTCTTTTAATTTACCTGTATACTGAGCAGATACATTAAATGAAAAACCTTTATAGTCTAGTTTTCTATATTCTCTTGTTATATTTTGAAGTGAAGAACCATCACCTATATCAGTGATGTTTTCATATAAATCATTTTTAGTATTACCAAAATGGTATCCAGCATCAAAACCAAAAGACAAATTCTTGTTTAATTCATAACCAGCACCTACGAAAGCTTTGTTTATTCCTCCATTACCTTCATATTTTGAATTTATTTTTTGACCTTGTGGATTCAGCCTTTCCCCTTCCATTTTATAACCAACATTAGAATAAGGTAATAAACCGAATATTACACCAAATTTTTTAGCAATAGGCAAACCTACTACTACATAGTCGATAGTTTGTCTAGTGGCATTGTCAGTGTTATTATCATTTTTGAAGTTATAAGAAGTTGATGTTGCTCCTAATGAAAAGGTAGTTCTTTTTAACTTACTAAATGAAGCGGGATTTTTTAAATTTATATGAATACTATCTGCGTATACACTCGTTCCCCCCATTGCTTTGTATTCATTGGTACCATTATAATTAACATTACCTACACCATAGTAAGAGTATGGAGATGCATCGCCTTGTTGAGCTAGAGCGGCTGTACCGCATAGTAGACTTAGGCTAAAGAAGATTTTTTTTATCATTTTCAATTATGTATTGATATAAATTGTTCAGACTTTCTAGTAAGAAGTTTGAATTAGCAAATATGACATTTTTTAATCTTTTGACCAAAAAAAGTGTATCACCTCCTGTCAAAATTATTTTAATATCAGGATATAAGGATTTGTATTGATTAATTATACCATCAATTTCTTGTGTAATACCATTAATAACTCCTGAATGTATAGATTGGTCTGTTTGGTTGCCAATTAAATAATCAATATCGATTGGTGAAAGTAGGGGGAGTTTTTCTGTATAGTGATTAAGTGCTTTATATCTAAGTAACAAACCAGGGGAGATGGCTCCTCCTAAATATTCATTTCTGTGATTGATGAATTCATATGTTATACAAGTTCCCGCATCTATAACTAATCGATTACAATTAGGATGCTGTAAAACTGCTCCAGCAGCTAGTACCATTCGATCAATACCTAATGTACTAGGAGTTGCATATAGATTTTTGAAGGGAAATATACTTTCATGTGAAATAATTATTATTTCAGTGTTTTTTTTTAACCAATCAAATGTTTGAGTATTTAGCTTTCCAACGCTTGAAAGGATTATTTTTGTCTTAGAAGTATTTTTTTCTAATATTTCTATTATTTTTTTTTCAAAAAAAACTTGTTCGAAAACTTGAGTCTCTAAAACTGTATCTTTTTCAAACATAGCTATTTTGGTTCTGGTGTTTCCTATATCAATTGCTATAATCATAGTGTTCTTCTTGTGTTAGACAAAGGTAGTAAATGATTTTTTTTATAAAAAGTTTTGGAAGAATGAAAATCTGTTATATATTTGCAACCGCTTAGCAGAACAAGATTGTTCTCTTCTAAAAGCCAATTGGTGCCTTAGCTCAGTTGGTAGAGCAATGGACTGAAAATCCATGTGTCCCTGGTTCGATTCCTGGAGGCACCACAAAATTTGCTTTTAGTTGTTAGTTTTTAAGAAGGTGCCTTAGCTCAGTTGGTAGAGCAATGGACTGAAAATCCATGTGTCCCTGGTTCGATTCCTGGAGGCACCACAATTTAAACATTAAGCGTATATTAAAAAGGTGCCTTAGCTCAGTTGGTAGAGCAATGGACTGAAAATCCATGTGTCCCTGGTTCGATTCCTGGAGGCACCACAGAAAAACCGCTATATATAGCGGTTTTTTTTATGCCTAATTATGAATAATAGTCAAAAGGGATCAATCTCAAAAGTTGTGTTTACGCATAAAGCTTAGTCAATCTGTATAAGAAGAAATCAATATCTCTTACTCCTCTAAATTGAGCTCTGAATGCTTTAATTTTGGCATTCTTCAAGAGTGGCTCAAGAGCTCTTCAATAAAAAGGTTTATAGAAGAGCAATATTTGCTGTAATGTTGAAGAGATAATGGATTATAGTCAAAAGTAGTGATTTAGAAATTTATTTGAAATAATAGCTCACCAATAGTGACTAAGAAGTCTTCACTAAAAAGGATTTATAGTGGAAAAATATTTGGGTAATATTGAAGAAATATTGACGTTTTTTATGTCTAGTATTAGATATAAAAAAAAATAAAGTCACTTTTTAAAGTGACTTTATATAATTATTTATTAAGAGTTTCGTATTCCATTGTTACACGTTTAAGCTCTATTTCTTGCTTTTTAATGTTAGTTTGAAGATCTAATAAGGTGCTTTTTTCTTTTAGTTCTTGGATAGGAGTCAGTTTGCCTGATGCTTTTTTCTGTAAGAACTTGTTGTTTCTAGTATTGTACTTGTCTTGTGCGTTCTGTAATCGAACAGTTTGTTTGCTAACTCTTTTTTGACTTTGTAAAACTTCCTTTTGTCTTTTTAACTCTGCTTTATGCTCTTTTTCTTTTTGTTTTTGAGCTTGCATTTCAGCTTTGTGTTGAGCTTTGGCAATTTTCTGATCTTGTTCTAACTGCTTAGCAGCATCAAGATCATTTTGTAACTTAATTGCTTCTAATTGTTGTGCGTTTTCTACTGATACTTGTTCATTAGCTAGTGATTCTAATGAAGGGGTTTCTGTCTTAATTTCAGTAGTTTTGATTTCTTGTGCATTTGCAATAGAAGTTGTTGCTACGAATAGTGTAGCAAAAAATAGCATTCTCTTTTTCATTTTTGTGTGAATTGTATTTTAAGGATTTAATTTATTTTGGTATTTACCATTCATTTATTCTGTTAGCATCTAGCTTTAGAAAGATAAATAGCAATACTGTAAATGCCATTAGACTTGACCCTCCATATGAGAAGAAAGGTAGTGGGACACCTATCGTAGGGAAAAGTCCTATAAGCATTGTTATATTAAAAGCAAAATGTATAAAAAGGAAACAGATAACTGAGTAACCATAGACTCTGTTGAATACCTTTTTTTGTCGTTCTGCTAAGTGTATTAATCTGAAAAATAAGCAAACAAATAATGTAATTACTAACGATGCTCCTACAAATCCCCATTCTTCACCAACTGTGGTAAATATGTAGTCAGTATGCTGCTCTGGTACGAAACCACCTTTTGTTTGTGTCCCTTCTAGAAAACCTGTACCAGTCCATCCTCCAGACCCAATGGCAATCTTAGACTGATTTAAGTTATATCCTTCAGCTTGAAGATTGACATCTTCACCTATTAAAACGTTTATTCTGTCTTTTTGATGGGGTTCTAATACTTCATCATATACATAATCTACTGAGAACACAAACGCGGACATAACGACTACTAGAATGATATATATTAATGGGTTTCGAGTTATTTTTTTATTAAAGTAAAAATGAAGTGCTGCTATTAGCACTATTGAGGCAATTATTATTCCAGGTTTGACAACTAGTGCAGCTACGAAAAGCAAAACAGTGATAAAACCTGTCCAAAGATACCAACTAGGAAGACCTTCTCTGTAAAGAACAAAGACTAAGGATACAAAAAGCATTGCACTTCCTGTGTCATGCTTAAGTATAAAAAGAGTCGGAATACCAATTATTACTAAAGCAATAAATTGTTCTTTAAAAGTGCTTAAATGACTTTGACTGTCAGAAATAAACTTAGCTAACAGAAGAGCTGTTGTTGTTTTTACAAATTCTGAAGGTTGTATTCCAAAACCACCTATCTGATACCAGTTGGTTTGTCCTTTTACAGATTTACCAAAAACAAATAGCCCTAATATAGAAAGCAATCCTATGATGTAAAATACCATAGCATATTTTTCATAGAATTTAGTGTCAATTGAAACGATAAGTATAATTAGGGGTATGCAAAAGATGATGAATAGCAATTGTCTTCCATATATTTGACTAAGATCAAAAATAGAAGTTGTTTCAGCAGGTAGTGATGCAGAATAAATATTGATCCATCCAGCTGTAACTAAAAGGGTATAAAGTAAAATTGAAATCCAATCTATATTTTTCTGTACACTTACATTTTTCATTTTTAACTAGAATCTTATTGTAAAGCTGTTCTTAACGTAGTTTTAGGTTTGTCTGTCATTCTATATAACTGAAGTACTTTATCATATTCACTTTGCAAGCTTCCTTCAAGCATTCTTTTTTCTAGATCTGTTCTGACGATTTCAGGTAATAAATATTTTTGGAGCATTAAGCTAGTAATAGGTGCAGCCCATCTAGCTCCCCAGTATCCATTCTCAATGAATACTGCTATTGCTATTTTCGGGTTGTCTTTAGGAGCAAATGCAACGAACACTGAGTGGTCTGTTAGTTGGTAGCGTTTTCCATTGATTCTAGTAAAGTTTTCAACAGTTCCCGTTTTTCCACACATTTCTAATCCATCTACTCTAACAGAACGACCAGTACCAATATTAAAAACATCATTCATTCCTTTGATTATTGGTTCAAAGTGAATTGGGTCTATTGAAGTTACTTGTTTAGTAGTAAATTTTTTATCAATATTATGATGTTCAATGTTTTTGATAATATGAGGAGTATAATAGTATCCTTTATTAGCTACTGCAGCCATCACATTAGCTAGCTGCATTGGAGTCATAATAACCTCTCCTTGACCTATTGAGTTGGATATTGTTGTTGTACTCTTCCAGCCACCATTAGGGTACCATCTGTTATAGTAGTCAGCATCTGGTATATGTCCTTTTCTTCCTTCTGGTAGATCATATCCTAAGAATTGACCTAAGCCAAAGCTATGTAGGTGTTCACTCCATTTATTTATACCATCTGCAGGATTTTTGTATTTTTCGATTACTCTTTTATACGCATTAGCAAAGTAAGTATTACATGATTTTGCTATAGCTGCATTTAAGTTCCAATGTCCTGAGTCATGACATCCCATCCACGCACCTTTTCCATAATAGAATCCTCTATTACAAGCAAAAGTCATGTGCTCATTGATAACACCTTCTTGTAGGCCTATTAAAGCTGTTAATATTTTAAAAGGAGAACCTGGTGAATATTCTCCTGAAAGTACTCTGTTGTATAAAGGCTTAGCTAAAGAATCATTGTATAGAGCTGTATAGTTTTTAGAGCGTTCACGACCAACTAATAATCCAGGATCATAAGTAGGAGCATTGACTAGTGCTAATATCTCACCTGTCTTAGGTTCAATAGCTACTATACCACCTCTTTTGTTTTGCATAAGTAGCTCCCCATAGGCTTGTAATTCACTATCAATAGTTAAAATAATATCATCTCCTTTTACTGCTAGAGTGTCATATACACCATTTTTAAAGCTACCTATCTCTCTATTAAAACGATCTCTTTGTATATATTTTACACCTTTAGTACCTCTTAGAGTTTCTTCATATTCTTGTTCAACTCCTTGTATACCTATCAAATCACCAGAACGGTAATATGGATTTGATTTGATATTTTGCTCATTTACTTGGCGTATGTATCCGAAAATATTAGCTCCTGAGCTTACTTGGTAATCTCTTAATGAACGTTTTTGGATATAAAAACCATTGAAATGACGTATTTTTTCTTGAAAAGCAGCATATTCGCCTTTACTTAATTGTGGCAAAAATACTGATGGTAATCTTGGGCTGTAAATTTTGGCTTTTTCTAACTTATTTACAAATTGTTCATAAGTCACGTCAAGTAGGTTACAAAGTGCTAATGTATCAATCTCTTTAACTTCTCTAGGAATAACCATGATATCATAAGAAGGTTGATTAGCAATCATTAATTTGTTATTTCTATCGAAGACATATCCTCTTTCTGGATATTCATAAACAATTTTTAAAGCATTGTTTTCTGATTTTTTGATATAGGTATCATCTACTATCTGTAAAAAGAAAAGTCTAGCTAGTACTAAAATAGTTACTAATATAATAATGATTGGCAATAGTAACTTTCTCATTTTTTAGATGGTTTAATCAAATAGAGTATTAAGATACAAATTAAAAGTGTTGTAATAGCAGTTAGTACTATTCTTAATAGTATTTCCCATAAAAAATTAAATCTAAAAAATTCTAGTCCAAATAATACAACATGATGAATGATAACTGATATTGTAATGTACCCAAAAACCTCAAGAGACTTAAAAATATCTTTAGTAACTTTTTTGATTATGTTAAGGTTGTGGTATTGATAACTGATTCCAAATGAGAATTTTAAAATAGAAGGTCTAGTGAAAGCTAGTATTAAACTAGCTGCTGCATGAACACCTCCAGAGTTTTCAAATGTATCAACAATGATACCTAGGGCAAAACTAGCTAGATAAAATATTGGTTTGTTATTATCAATAGGAAATAGAATAATGAATAGTATATATGGAAAAGGATTTATAAACCCAAAGAGATCTATATTATTAAAAATAAGAATCTGTGCGATTAGTAACGCAATAAAACGAGCAATATTTGAAAAAGCAACACTATTCATCTTTTGTTTCAGCTTCTAATTGATTAATCTCCTGTATATCTTTATTTTTAATTACATATATATATCCTAGATTCGTCATATCATTAAATAGACGAACAGATATAGTAAAGTAATTGGATGTTTCATTTGTGTATGCCTTATCTATTACGCCAATAGGAATGTTTTCAGGAAATATTTTAGATATACCACCTGTTACAATAGTGTCGCCTTTGAATATTTCAGCTAACCTTGGAATATCCGTTAAGTTTACATAACCAGTATTCTTACCGTCCCATTGTAAAGTTCCAAAATGGTTAGAACCTTTTATTTTAGCATTAATCTTTGATTTGACATTTAAAATACTTTGAACTGTTGAATAATTTTTAGATGTCTTTTCAATTATACCTATAACACCATTGCTATTAATAACTCCCATATCACTTTGTATACCTTGTTTATCTCCTCCTTTTATAGTGAGATAATTTTCTTTAGTATTAAATGTGTTACGAATTACTTTACCCACTATAATAGTATACTCTTCTCTTTCTGGCGGCATTAGGTTTTTAATTTCTACAGAATCTTTAAGAGAAGTATTGTTATAAGCTATCGATTTTAGGTATGCATTTTCAAGAACTAGAGCGTCATTCTCAGTTTTTAGATGCATATATTCTTTGAAGTTATTTACGTTTTCATAGACATAACCAGTCACACCATTCGCTGAGCTAATAAACGAACTTTGATGAAAAGTATGCGTTTGGATTACTAACCCGAATGATATGACTAAAAGCAGCAAAAACAGTAACTTAGTACTGTTTTTTATAAAGAAATTGATTATTTGCTGCATAAGTTAATTTTATTTGATCAAAACACTTTTGTATTTGTCAATGTTCTTGATTGCTAGACCAGTACCTCGTACTACTGCTCTTAAAGGATCTTCTGCAATATAAACAGGAAGATCAGTTTTTTGAGAAATACGTTTATCTAAACCTCTAAGCATAGAACCTCCACCTGCTAAATAAATACCAGTATTGTAAATATCAGCTGCTAATTCTGGCGGAGTTTGAGATAAGGTTTCCATTACAGCATCTTCTACGCGTTGAATAGATTTATCTAAGGCTTTAGCAATCTCTCTATAAGAGACAGTTACCTGTTTTGGTTTACCTGTTAAAAGGTCACGACCTTGAACTAACATATCTTCTGGAGGAGTTTCTAGATCTTCAGTTGCTGCCCCTATTTGGATTTTTATTTTTTCTGCAGTACTTTCTCCAACGAATAAGTTGTGTTGAGTACGCATATAATATATAATATCGTTCGTGAATACATCACCTGCTATTTTTACAGATTTATCACATACGATACCTCCTAATGCAATTACAGCAATTTCTGTAGTACCACCTCCGATATCAACAATCATATTACCTTTAGGCTGCATGATATCTACTCCGATACCGATAGCAGCAGACATAGGCTCATGTATAAGGTAAACCTCTTTACCATTCACACGCTCACAAGATTCTTTTACAGCACGCATTTCTACCTCAGTTATTCCAGATGGAATACATACAATCATACGAAGTGCAGGTGTAAACATTTTTTTTCTTAGTGCAGGGATGCTCTTGATAAAAAGGCTTATCATTTTTTCTGAAGCATCAAAATCAGCAATAACTCCATCTTTTAATGGACGGATTGTTTTGATATTACCATGTGTCTTCCCCTGCATTAAACTCGCTTCTTTACCGACTGCTATTATTTTACCCGTAGTTCTATCTCGGGCTACAATAGAAGGATTGTCTACTACGACTTTTCCTCCATGAATGATAAGAGTATTCGCTGTACCTAAGTCGATAGCGATGTCCTCTGTCATAAAATCAAAAAATCCCATATAATTAAAAGGCTTTTATAGTTAATATTTTAATGCGTTACAAAAGTAGTAAATTAATGTTTAAAATGGCGAATTCCAGTACAAACCATTGCAATATTATTTTCATTACAATAATTGATACTTAAATCATCTTTTATTGATCCTCCTGGCTGTATAACAGCTGTAATTCCTGCATTATATGCAATTTCTACACAGTCTGGAAATGGAAAGAATGCATCACTAGCCATAACAGCACCTTTTAATTCGATATTGAAAGAATTAGCTTTTTCTATAGCTTGGCGTAAAGCATCTACACGTGACGTTTGACCAGTTCCTGAAGAGCATAGTTGCCCATCTTTAACTAAAACAATAGTGTTAGATTTAGTGTGTTTACATATTTTAGAAGCAAATAATAAATCTTCTATTTCCTTGTCAGAAGGGGATAACTTTGTAACGTTAGTTAATAATGCTTTATTGTCTGTTACATTGTCTTTATCTTGTACAAGAATTCCATTAAGACAAGTACGTACTTGTTTCTTAGGTAGTTCTGTTTCTTTTATTACTAATATAATTCTGTTTTTCTTTTCTTTTAGAATCTCAATTGCCTCAGTACTATAACTCGGTGCGATTACAACTTCACAGAATAGCTTGTTTATTTCTTCAGCTGTAGCTATGTCGATATCACCATTAGCTATTAGTACTCCTCCGAAAGCTGAAGTAGGATCACCTGCTAGTGCGTCTAAGTACGCTTCTTTCATAGTACTTCTCTGTGCTACACCACATGCATTGTTATGTTTTAGAATTGCAAATGTAGGAGCTTCATTCTTAAATTCATTCATTAAGTTAACAGCAGCATCTACATCAAGTAAGTTGTTGTACGATAATTCTTTACCATGTAGTTTATCAAATAAACTATCAAAGTTTCCAAAGAATTGTCCTTTTTGATGTGGGTTCTCTCCATATCTTAACTCATTTCCATTTGCATGGCTAATTTTTAAAATGCTATCATCTGCATTGAAGTAATTAAAAATAGCACCATCGTAGTGTGAAGAAACATGGAACGCTTTAGTAGCAAGAAGTTTTCTTTCTTTTAAACTAGTTGCTCCATTATTATTTTGAAGCATTTGTAAGAATAGTTCGTATTCGTTAACTGAAGGAACTATAACAGTATCTTTAAAGTTTTTTGCAGCAGCTCTGATTAGTGAAATACCTCCGATATCTATTTTTTCAATAATGTCTGCTTCAGATGCTCCTGATGCTACAGTATTTTCAAATGGATATAAATCTACTATAACTAAATCTATCTGAGGGATATTATATTCTTGCATTTGTGCAACGTCACCTTCATGGTCTTGTCTATTTAGAATTCCTCCAAAAACTTTAGGATGCAATGTTTTTACTCGACCTCCTAATATTGATGGGTAAGATGTTACATCTTCTACAGGTACTACAGGAATATTTAATTCTTTAATGAACGTTTCAGTTCCACCAGTAGAATAAATCGTTACATTGTGCTTATGTAACTCTTTAACAATAGGTTCTAATCCATTTTTATCAAAAACAGAAATAAGTGCTGACTGAATTTTTTTAGTTGTGATCATGTTGTGTTTTTTGTTAAGGAGCAAAAGTAACTATTGTGTATGTATTTATAAAGTTTAATTAAGAAGTTTTTTTGCTTTATTTCTTATATTTTTTCGAATAATGTTTAACTTAGAATATTATCTGTTCAAATGTATTTGGATTGTTATAATAATTATGATGTAAAACTCTTGTAATCAGTATTAATGATGGTGTACTTAAGACTTTTAGGGACTAGTTTTAATTTTGCTTTAAATGCTCTTCGCGCAAATAAATTGCGTACTACTCTTTCTTTTCTAGGTGTGACTATTGGGATTTTTTCTATTATTGCTGTACTTGCTGCTGTTGATTCTATGGATCGAAATATAAAGAGTGAATTAAGCGGGTTTGACCGTAATATGATTTATGTTTTTAATCGTTCATTTGGACCTACTGATATACCTAAGTGGAAGTATGAACAATATCCAAAAATGAAATATGATGAATACGAATATTTAAAGAAGAACTTGGCATCATTAGAGTACGCTTCATTTAATTATTTCACAAAATCTGAACAAGTGAAATATGAATCTAATTATGCAGAGATTTTTGTAAGACCATGTTCTTCTGATATGCAATATCTAGATAATGTGAAGATAGTTCATGGAAGGTTTTTTAATGAATCTGAATCCATTAATGGTGTCCCAGTAGTTGTTATTGGACATGAAGTAGCTCAGGCTTTATTTGGTGAATCTAACCCTGTTGGCCAAATAGTGCGTTTATATGGTAAGCGATTTACTGTAATTGGTGTTATTGAAAAACAAGGAGCGTTAAGTATAGGGGGGAGTCAAGATGAAAGTGCATATATGCCAGTAAATATTATGAGACAGATGTTTGGTGATAATAGCTTGGTTACTACAACAGTAGTTATTTTAAAACCTAATAAAAATGTGGATATAAAGCATTTTGAAGAAGAAATAATAGCAAAGTTGAGAATTTATAGAGGCTTAAAAGAAAGTGATGAAAACAACTTCTTTGTTAATGTTTTTGGTGGAATGCTTGATATGATTGAAAAAATTATTGGTCAAATGAATGTTGTAGGATGGATTATAAGTGGATTCTCTTTGTTAGTAGGAGGATTTGGGATTGCCAACATAATGTTTGTATCAGTAAAGGAGAGAACACACCTCATAGGTATTCAAAAGGCAATTGGAGCTAAGAGTCGCTTTATATTGTTTCAATTTTTGTTTGAAGCAGTTGTTTTAGCTGTATTAGGAGGTTTTGTTGGGATTTTGATGGTATGGGGGATAGGTTTTTTGGTTACAAAGTTTTTAGATTTTGAATTTGTGTTAAGTGGATATAATATTTTGATAGGATTGGGATTATCAGTGTTTATAGGGATTTTATCTGGATACTTGCCTGCTAGATCTGCGGCGTTATTAGATCCAGTAGAAGCAATACGCATGGGAGGGTAGCCACTAGGATGGTGAAGATTGATATGTAATACAATAAGAAAAGGATGTTAGTTTATAAAGCTAACATCCTTTTTAAAAGTTATAACCGATAGATAAGTTATCTCATAGGTCTGTTTAAGATTAAATCTAAATATTGATTTACATTCTTTTTAAGATCTCTTCTATGTGTAATAAAATCTAGGAAACCATGCTCTAATAAAAACTCAGAAGTTTGGAATCCTTCTGGCAAATCTTTACCAGTTGTGTCTTTTACAATACGTGGTCCTGCGAAACCAATTAATGCACCTGGTTCAGCTATGTTTATATCTCCTAACATCGCAAAAGAAGCCGAAATACCACCAGTTGTAGGATCTGTACATAATGAAATGTATGGAATCTTAGCATCGCTTAATTGAGCTAATTTAGCAGATGTTTTTGCCATTTGCATTAACGAAAAACCAGCTTCCATCATACGAGCTCCTCCTGATTTTGAAATCATCATGAATGGTATGTTGTTTTTTAGTGAGTAGTCTATTCCACGTGCGATTTTTTCTCCTACTACAGATCCCATAGATCCTCCAATAAAAGCAAAATCCATTGCAGCTACTACTAATTTTTCTCCTTTTGATTGACCAACAGCAACTCTAACAGCATCTTTTAATTGTGTTTTAGTCATTGCTTCTTTTAAGCGATCTACATACTTCTTAGTATCTTCAAATTTTAAAATATCTTTTGAAGAAAGGCTTTTGGCTATTTCTTTGTAGTCGTTGTTGTCAAAAAGAATCTCAAAATACTCTTTACTACCAATACGAACGTGATATCCATCTTCTGGACTTACCCATAAATTTTGTTCTAATTGATCTTGATCAATTATTTTTCCTGTTGGTGATTTATACCATAATCCTTTTGGAATATCTTTTTTGTCTTCTGTTGGCGTCTGAATACCTTTTTCTTTCCTTTTAAACCAAGCCATAAAATGTTTCTTTTGTTTATACTAATTTGAAAGCAAGGGGGAATTATAACGTGTTTACGTTATTTAAATCTTCGAATGCTTGTTCTAATCGAGCGATTAAAGTTAATTCTCCTTGTCTAACCCATGTTCTAGGATCATAGAATTTCTTATTAGGAACGTCTGATCCTTCTGGATTACCTATTTGAGTTTTTAAATAGTCTATTTTTGATACCATATAGTCTCTGATTCCTTCTGTGTATGCAAATTGAGTATCTGTATCAATATTCATTTTGATTACACCATATCCAATAGCTTCTCTGATTTCTTCTACTGAAGAACCAGATCCTCCATGGAATACAAAGTCTACTGGGTTATGACCAAGATTATGTTTCTTAGCTACATATTCTTGAGAGTTTTTCAGGATTACAGGTGTTAGTTTAACGTTACCTGGTTTATAAACCCCATGTACGTTACCAAACGAAGCAGCTATTGTAAACCTTTTGCTTATTTTAGAAAGCTCTTCATAAGCATAGTCTACTTCTTCTGGTTGCGTGTATAATCTTGATGAATCTACATCTGTATTATCTACACCATCTTCTTCACCTCCTGTAATACCTAATTCGATTTCTAATGTCATACCTAGTTTATCCATACGGTCTAGGTATTTTTTAGAAATCTCTATATTTTCTTTAATAGGCTCCTCTGATAAGTCGATCATGTGTGAACTGAATAGAGGTTTACCATATTGTTTCATATGTTCTTCACCAGCTTCTAATAATCCATCAATCCATGGTAAAAGTTTCTTTGCACAGTGGTCAGTGTGTAGAATAACAGCCACTCCATAAGCTTCTGCTAATGTATGTACTAGTTTTGCTCCTGCAATAGCTCCTACGATTGCAGATTTTTGATTATCATTAGACAACCCTTTTCCTGCCATAAAAGAAGCTCCTCCATTAGAAAATTGAATAATTACTGGTGAGTTTAGTTTAGCTGCAGTTTCTAGTACAGCATTAATAGTACTAGAACTCGTTACGTTAACAGCAGGTAAAGCAAACCCGCGCTCTTTTGCAAACTTAAAAATATCTTGCACTTGATCTCCAAATGCAACTCCTGGTTTAATATTATGAGCCATAGTTGTGTGTTTTAAATTTTGTACAAAAATACTAATTATTATTTGATTTAGAATGGATAATTAATACCAACGTTGAAGACCGATTCCTTAATGTTAAACTCTTTAAGCCATTTTCTACCTTTATCTTGCGCTGGATTATAGGTTTTGAATCCTAAGTCTAATCTGAATACAAAGAAACTAAAGTCATATCTTAATCCTAATCCAGATGCTACTGCCATATCTTTTAAAGAAGAAAAGCCTTGAAAAGTATAATCTTTATCAATAATATCATCAAATACATTCCAGATGTTAGAAGCATCGACAAATAATGCTCCATACCATTTACCTCCTAGATTAAATCTATATTCTGTACTGAATAATAATTTCATATTTGCTTCATTGAAATCATTGATACCACCGCTTTTTCCTGGACCTAATCTATAAGATTGCCATCCGCGATTGTCATTAGAACCTCCTGAATAATAACTTCTAGAGAATGGTATTGAGTTGGAGTTTCCATAAGGAATAGCTAAACCACCAAATAAACGCATAGCAATAACGCGTTTTTTACCTAAATCCCAGTATTTTATATAATCAATTTCTGTTTTTACATATTGAGAAAATTCGACATCCATTATTGTTTTTTTACCAGTAGTACCTTCCTTCGAACTTGTGTTTTTCATTAATAAGTTCATTAGCCCACCTGCAGATTCTACTTTAGCTTTAAGCGTATAGAAATCATTATCAGCGATATTAGTACGGGTAGTATTGGTGAAGATTATATTACTAGCAATAATTAAATTGTTCTCTGATAATCTAAGACGTCTTTCTTCTATACTTCTAATTTCCCTATAATCTTGAGAGTTGATCTCAAGAGGGTTGTTAGGAGCCAAAGCGTCAGTAATAAATTTATTACTTCCTCCTTCAGTTATCGTTAGATTTCCATTGTTATCATAATAAGTATGATCTACATTATCATAATCTTTAGAAATCTTATTAAGTCTTTCATAAGAAGATTTATATACGCTGAAGTAGTTATTTGGATTTGTATTTCTGATGTATTGTATATTTGCTAAATCTACACTGAAGCTGTTTCTTCTAGATGGCAACCAAGTATAGTTGATAATTGTTGTTAAACTGTTTTTATCTAACCCAATATTGCGTTGTTTGGTATGACCGAAACTCATCGAAGTAGTTGGTAACATACTTTTTGGAATTAATCGTTCAGTTTTTATAGGAAACAATAAACGAGGAAATGTCAGTTTTATATCTCCACCATATTCTGTTACATTAAAAAACACGTCATTAGGGTTACTCATTTGTCTAGAAGATCCCATAGACCCTTTTAGGTTTATTTCAAGGATTTCTGCTCCTCTAAAAACATTTCGAAATAGCAGTCCTACACTTCCGCCGATACCAAAATCTTGAATATTTGAGTGTGATACATCTAAGGAAGGATTAAACGTCATCTTTTTGCGAGAAGTAAGGTATATGTTCGTGATAAGAGATTCTCCTAGTGGATCTCTTTTATCTTCAACATACTCTATAACGGGGTAGTTAAAGGTTCTTAAGTTACTAATAGAACGCGAAGTTAGTACTCGTCTAAAATCGCTAAAAACACTTCCTTTTGTTATGAAAATGGCATCTGTAAGTGCTTTTGGCTTGTACTGGAGTTTAGTTGAACTGTATATATTAAAGTTATTGTATTTAATACTATCTAAGACTACTTCTTTGTTTTTAGAACTGTTATCTGTAAATATATTAACATCAGTAATTTTATAAATCTTAAAAGGAACTTGGATTAATGTATCGCCTGACTTTACTGTTCTTGGGTCTATGATTAATTCTATATTAGCTTTGTTCTTTTTGTGAAGAATAGTGTCTACTTCATATCTGATATTTAGTTCTTGGAAGTAGTAAGCACCGTTATTTCTGAAATCTACTGCTAATCTTTTGCGTTCTTCTTCAAAATTTTTAACATCAAATACTGTATTTGCTTTGATTTTACTCTTCGCTTTGGAAGTTAAATATAAACTATCTAATTCTTTTGTACTAATTTTTGTACTAATGCTATCGATGATATAAGGCTCGCCAGTAGTTATAGAATAAGCATTTTTTACTTTTTTTATAGATGTTGTATCTAACTTAGTTGTTATTTGTGTATCAAAATATCCTTTGTTAAAATAATAATTTTTAAGACGGGTAATAGACTTATTAGTTCTTAAGGAATCATATAATACAGGCGCTTCCCCTGTTTTGAGTAGAAAATTGTTGATACCAGAAACAATAAATGATTCCCCCAATCGATTAACTTGTTTTTTTGAAAGTACACTTTCTAATGTCTTTTCTTTACTAGGGTTGTTTTTTAACCACACGTGATATAGTGAATCTGCATTAGGTCTAGCCATATTGTATAAATATAGGCGTAATCTAATATTGGTCATCGGAAAAGTACTATTAGGATGTTGGTATAGCTGTGCTATAACCTCTTCCTTAGAAGTCTTTTTACCATTTTCATAAATGGTATTGTCTACTAATAGCGCTCTATTAGTAGGCACTTTTTCTGTTATTGAGCAAGAAAAAAAACATATGCTCATTAATAGAATTAGTAGTATTTTTGGTAAAAATTTGCTCAAAGTAGTATAGTCAATTATCAGTCAAAAATACAGTTTTTTATGGTTACGAAAAACCAAATCAAATTAATTAAGAGTTTACATCAAAAAAAATATAGAAAAGAACATCAACTTTTTATTGCAGAGGGTGTTAAAGTAATCAGTGAATTAGTGAAATCTACATTGGTTTTAGAGCATATCTATTGTACAGAAGAACTTAAGTTTAGTGTTCCACAGTCGAAGATTTCTATTGTCAGTAAAGATGATTTAAAAAAAATGTCAGCACTGAGTACTACTTCTAATTCTTTAGCAGTATTTCATTGTACAGAAGAGAAGCCTGTCAATTATAATGACCTAATTGTCGCTCTAGACGATATCCGAGATCCGGGTAACCTAGGTACTATTATACGTTTATGTGATTGGTTTGGCATAAAGAATATTATATGTACAAATGAAACAGTAGATGTATATAATCCTAAAGTAGTACAAGCTACTATGGGGTCTATCTCTAGAGTTAATATTGTTTATGGAGATTTACCTACATTAATACGAGATGGTGGAGATGTGCCTGTATATGGTACATTTATGGATGGTGAGAATATCTATCAGAAGACTATAGTTAATCACGGGATTATAGTGATGGGTAATGAAGCTAATGGTATTTCTAATGAAATCGAAGAGTTAGTTACAGAGAAGATAGCAATACCTAGATATGGAAATTTACAACAAACAGAAAGTCTAAATGTAGCAATGGCTGCTTCAATAGTATTAAGTGAGTTTAGAAGACATAATTTTTAAATACGTAAGTAAAAGGTTATTTTATATCATCGAAAGATGCTGACCTTGGAGATAGTTGCTTACTAAGTGCATATTCTTTGAGGATTTCGTGCTTAGGGACTTTCCTTTAGCAATAGAACTGCATGTAATCTGCACGTATACTTTAACAATACAGCACTAAAAAAGGGATATCGAAGTTAGATATCCCTTTTTTAGTGCTGTATTGTTAGTGAAATGTGAAGTTGATAAATATACCCCTAGATTTCATTGATTCTATATTTCCAGTCCATGGACTATTTGCGTTTTTATCTCTGATTAATTCATCATTGATGCCAAATACACCACGTATAGATGGAGAGAATTTGAAATATTCAAAGTAAAAATCTATACCTGCTCCAATTTCGTAATTAGTCGTTAACTTTTCTACCCTCCATATACCTTCATAATTATCACCATCTACTTTATTGTTGCTACTCAAGTTTAAGTCTAGCGATACTCCTGCTAGTACATATGGACGAACATTACCTGTTCGAAGTGCAGAGAATTTTAATAGTAAGGGAAAGTGGAGGTATGTTGAACTAGTTGATTTAATAGAAGAACTATTTAATTCAAATTCTGTTGGATTAGGATTGCTATGTTGGTTTGCATAGTAATCATAAATGAGTGCTCTAGGAAATGAAAGTTCTCTTTTTGCATATGATAAACCTGGTTCAAAACGAAGGTCTATATATTCCATTAACCTTAGATTACCTACTAATCCTACATTAAAGCCAAAAGATGATTTGACTTGTATTTCTGTAAAATCGTTTGGGTACTTTTCTTTTAGTTCTTGTAACTTATGATAGTAATTTGCGTCATAGTTAAACTTGTAATTGTAAGAGTTGAATCCTAGATAGTAGCCCCAATGCACACGTTGCTTGTCCCAGTCTCTCTTGTTGAGCATTGGGTTTTTGCCAAATATCCATTGCCCATAAGATTGAGAGCTAGCGAATAGGATTATAATAAATACAATTAGTCTTTTCATATTATTTTGAAGATGAATAAATAGTAGCAATTCCCATCGTTTGGGGAAGATGCTTTACATCTTTAAACCCAACTTTTCTTAAAATATTGTTTAAAGCTTCTCCAAAAGGGAAATTTTTAGCAGAATCAGACAAATACTTATATGCTTTTTGGTCTTTAGAGAACAGTTTTCCCATAAACGGCATTACATTCTGTGTATAAAAGAAGTAACCTTGTTTAAATGGAAATTTAGTAGGAACAGATGTTTCTAATATAACAAATATCCCTCCTGGTTTTAAAACGCGTAAAATCTCAGATAATCCTTTTTCTAAATTCTCAAAATTTCTAATACCAAAACCTACTGTTATAGCATCAAAAGAATTGTCCTCAAATGGTAGATTCTCTGAATCACCTTGTACCATATCGATTCTATTCTCTAGATTAAGAGCTTTAATCTTTTGTTTACCTACTTCTAGCATTCCTGCAGACAAGTCTAATCCTGTTATTTTAGGCGCATCTGTCTTAGACAGTAGAATAGCTAAGTCACCTGTACCTGTAGCAATGTCTAATATAGTGTTTGGCTTTTGTTCAGACACTAGTTTTAGTACTTTTCTTCTCCATCCTTGGTCTGTACCAAAAGTAATCATTCTATTTAGGCTATCATAGTTACCTGAAATAGTATCAAACATTTGTTCTACTTGTTGCTTTTTTCCTAATTCAGATCCTTCGTATGGAGTTATATTTTTTGACATTGTATTATATTTTGGACAAATATAATTATTAAAAGCCAATTGGTTACTTCTGTTCATAGTCAAATTAGCGATTATCTTCTTTTTTAAAAAAGATTAGTCTTTAAAAAAATAGATGATCACCTGTGATTAGTAGATGTATAGTTTACATACATAATTATACGAGATTGTTGCTAAACAAAAAATCCTGAATAGTTATACTCAGGATTAATGTGTTATATATACATATGGTAGTAATCTCCACCTGCGAACTCTAGTTGTTCACCTTGTTTAAAACCTAAACGCGTGTATAACTTCATAGCATTTGGATTTTCTAAATCTACAATAAGTCCTACCTGTTTATGTCCTTGTGATTTAGCGTAATCTACAGCGTATTTTAACAAATGACTTCCCACACCTTTTCCTTGTACAATAGGAGATACAGCTACAGTATCTAAGTAGTACTCTCCACCTGCTGTTTCTGTTTCTGGTATTGTATCATTGTTATATTGTTGTCTCATTAATTCTAATACAGGTTCTCTTAGTGAGATAAAGTTATCACCATTATACCCTGTCACTGAACCCACGATATCACCTTCTGTGTCTATAGCTACGAATGTATTCTCATAACTATATAGATTATTAGGTTTTCTGAACAGTATGGTTAGAAAATTAATCGCTTCTTCTATATCTTCTTTTTGGATAAAAGTAAAGACGATTTCTTCCATTGCTTGTAGCATTAATTCTGGAACGACGTCATAATCTTCTCTTTTAGCATGTCTAATTGTATAGTTCATTTTTATTATTTTGAATTAATGCAAAGGTATAAAAGAATAACTAATGCTAGCTTGTTAGTTATGGGAACGTCTTTCATTGATTTTATCCCATTCTTCAGAAGCATTTTCAATTCCTACTTTTGAAGGTTCAAATATTGGATCTTTGCCTTCTTTTCGCTGTTTCATATAATCTTTAAGGGCTAACATAGCTGGTTTTCTGAGTAGAAATATTGCAATGATATTAATCCATGCCATTGCTCCTACACCAATATCTCCAATGCCCCATGCCACACTTGGTTCACTTATAGAACCAAAGTATACTATACCTAGTATGATACTACGCATAATCCATCTTAAGATTGTGTTTTTTTGTTTACTTAGGTATTCAAAGTTTGATTCGGCAATAAAGACATAAGACATTGCAGTAGTAATCGCAAAGAATGTTAGGGCTATAGCAATGAATTGTGATGCGATTAAAGGAAAATGAGTAGCTACTGCTTTTACAGTGTATGCCGCTCCTGCTTCTATCCCAGGCATATTCTGTACGATATAATTTCCTGAATCATCAATTACGTTGTATGAATTTGTGAATAAAATCATTAAAGCGGTAGCAGTACATACAAATAAAGTATCTACATATACGGAGAATGCTTGTACTAATCCTTGTTTTACTGGGTGTGATGTTTCAGATGCAGCAGCGGCATGGGGTGCTGTTCCTTGTCCTGCTTCATTAGAGTAAATACCTCTTTTTACTCCCCAAGCAATCGCTGCTCCAAATACTCCACTAAATGCGGATTCAAGATTAAACGCTGATCTAAAAATAAGGGCAAAAACGCTTGGTATATCTTGGATGTGAAATCCAATAATAATGATAGCCATGATAATGTAAGCAGTAGCCATAAATGGTACAACTATCTGTGCGATAAGACCCATCTTTTTGGCACCTCCGAAAACCGAGAACCCTAAGAATAAACATATAGCTATTCCACTTGCCCAGGTAGGTATAGAGAATGCGTGATTCATACTTACAGCGATACTGTTGCTTTGTATACTTGGCAGAAATAATCCACAGCTTATCAATGTTACAATTGAAAAGAATAAGGCAAATGCCTTATTTTTCATTCCTCTTTCTATGTAAAATGCTGGACCTCCAACGTATTGCCCATTTTTATCTACTTTATATATTTGTGCTAGAGTTGATTCTATAAATGCTGATGCACTGCCTAAGAATGCTATCGCCCACATCCAAAAGATAGCTCCAGGACCTCCTGCTGCAATGGCAGTTGCTACCCCTACAATATTTCCTACTCCTACACGCCCAGCTATTGCCATACTAAATGCCTGAAATGGACTGACTCCTTTATCAGAAGAACCTTCAGTAAATAGGAGCTTAATCATGTGGCGAAAATATCTAATCTGAACAAATTTGGTTGTAATAGTGAAGTATAGTCCAGCGCATAGACAGAGCGCGATAAATATGTTTGACCAGATTAGGTCATTTACTTGTTTAATAATTTCTTCCATTGTGTGTTGTGTGCGTTTGTTTTATTTTCGTTTGTTTTAGGAGGCTTAGTGCTCCTGTATTATTTTATGAGGTAAAAATTAAGTAAATTTTATGAATTACAATATGTTAAAGTTTTATTTTTTAAAAATAAAAATGATTGAGTTATCTGTTTAGTTTCCGCTAATCATATTTAAAGTAGTTGGTTTCGCTTTAACCATCTTTACAATTGTGTTATGAAAAATAGTTTCCTTAAATAAGGATCTATTTAATCTATATACGAACTCATTAAAGTAAGCTTGGATGTATTTCTTATTGATATGTGAAGGTACAGTTCTAATCCAGGATTTAAGTTGGTGAATTATCACGTGTAATTCTTTAAAATTAGCACCTTTATCACTTTCTTTTTGAGTGATGTTATACTTTTTTTTCAAGGGATTGTATCCCCTCCATTTATCTGTAACTACATTAGCATCTTCTGAAATGTGTTGTTCGAATATAGTAGTTAATGACTTAGCAGAGTAATCGTCAATACACTTAACATAGGCTCTTTTTACTTTTCTTTCAGTATTTAACTCTACAGCTATCACTGCTTTAGCTTTTTTGGTGTCGTAACTTCTTCCTGGTTTTCCTTGTTCGTATCCCCCTACAACAAACTCATCAACATGGACTGTCTCAGTCATAGGAGATTGCTCGCTACTTTGCATAGCTAAACGAACTTTATGCATAAAGCCCCACGCTGTTGGCTGGCTTATACCATAGCGTTTACCCATTTGAATACTAGATATGCTTTTGGTAGAAGTTGTCATTTCAAACACAATCATAAATGCTTTATGTAAACCAAATTTGACTTTGTGAAATAAGGTATTAGCTGTTGAGCTTTCAACATGCTCACAGTTATAGCAATAGTATGAATGATTAGATTTTAAGCAACCTTTTTTGTGTCCACATTTTACACAAGTAAAACCGTTTGACCACTTTATTTTACTTAGATAAGCTTTACAAGATTCGTCATCTGGTAGTTCTTTTACTAAGTTAAGAATGTTTTGACCCTTAAAAATTTCCATACTGTTGATTTTAAGATACTAATGTACGGAAGTTAATTTAATAACTCAAAAAAATGATTTCTTTATTTTTTTGTTGATAAAATCAAGTGATTGTTGAAAACTATTTAATTTAGAACTTTTGAATAATAAATGTTAGTTATTGTTTATGTTCTTTAGAGAAAGAGAATAAGTACTATGAGAGTATAAAAACATAATAATAATTTATGGGACATACAGATTATATTAAGAGATCGGAGGGATGTAAAGTAGAAGAAGCTTTATTAGTTAGAATAACCGTTATAACTGACGTCTTAACGAGAGTAACTGAAGCGGATAAATGGGATTATGCTTATGCAGAAGATAAGTGGACGGTAAAAGAAGTAGTACAACACCTTATTGATTGTGAGCGAATCTTTAGTTATAGAGCATTACATATAGCGCGTCAAGACACAGGTATCCTGAGTGGCTTTGATGAAAATCAGTATATTGATTATGCAAGAGGTGAGCAGAAAGAAGTTAATGAGCTAGTAGAGGAGTATGTATCCCTGATGAAAAGTATCTACTATGAGTTTAAAGGGTTTACTACTGAGGCTCTCGCTCTACAAAATCAAGTAGTACACTATGTGATATCAGTAGAAGAGATAGGGAGGTTAATATATGGACATAGCCTTCATCATTTAGATATATTGAAAGAGCGATATTTAGATAAGTAATAAAACAAAAATAGCCACTCATCGAGTGGCTATTTAAGATAATATATTTATTAGAAACGAATACTGAATAATCCTTCAGCTTTGTTCTCTAAGTTTTCAAAACGCTCAGTACATTCTTTGATTAATTTGATAGCAGCTGCTTTATCTCCAAAACCATCAGTAGTAACTGTTTTGTTCTCTAGATCTTTGTAAACTTTAAAGAAGTGTTCAACCTCTTTTTTGAAATGTTCGTTTACATCTTGAATATCGTTTAATTTATTCATGATTGGATCAGATACTGGTACACATAAGATTTTTTCATCTTGACCTTTATCATCTGCCATGTAGAAAACACCTACTGGTTTAACCTCTACTACCATTCCTGGAAGAGATGGCTCAGTGAACATCACAAGTACATCTAGTGGATCTCCATCTAAAGCTAATGTTTCTGGAATAAAACCATAATCAGCTGGATATCTCATGTTTGAATATAAAAGACGGTCAAAACGCAATCTTTTTAAATCAAAGTCATACTCATATTTGTTTCTGCTGCCTGCTGGAATCTCAACAAATGCATCAAAAGTTTCGAATGTATTCATATTTTTTTATTTAAATCTAAATTCTAAAAATCGTGTGCAAAAGTACTCTAATTACTTGTTTATAACAAGTTTTACATTAATTATTAGAAATAAATTCCGAATGATCCTCTAATAGCAAATCTTCTGGCGTCAGGCATATCTAAGTAATTTCCTCTCCAACTTAAGTCTAGTCTGAATATCTTAAAGATGTTCCCAACACCTATATAGTATTCATAATATACATCTGTAGGTGCTTTATAAATAACATCTGAAGCATTTAGATTTATATTTTCTTGGGATATTTTGCCATAGATACCTCGTACCCCTACGATTTCACGTAAGTTGAAATCTCTTAACCATGGTATTCTAGAGAATAGACGTCCTCCGAAGTTGTGCTCTAAGTGTAATGAGGCATATTGATCAGTTACAAACTCATAATAATTTAAGTTTGCAAAAGTGTTCTCAATATTAAACCAAGATTGGTTACCTGGTACTACACTTAATAACCCTAAAGGAACTTCTCCGAAAGTTTTACCTACTTCAAAAGTTGGTGTCAATGTACCAAAACCTCCTAATAATAATGGTTTTCGTGCATAGAACTGTAGTTTTTGATATTCAAAATCACTATCTATTACTCCTTTAAATCCTTGTGTATACTTTAAGAACATACGTAGATATTTTTTGTCGACGTCAGTTCTGTCTACTCCATATCCGATTGTTTTTCTTTTAGGCGTGTATTCTGCTGTTAGATTAAACTCTGATTGTTTAGTCTCGTTAGCGATAATGTTATTTTCCTTGTCTAAGTAGTAATCTAAATTAAATAGGTCTGAAGCAGAACGCAATGTTCGGTAATTAAATGCTGTACTAAACTTTAAGTTCTTTACTGGTTCTATTTCTAATCCCACAGTAGACAGGTTAATCTTTGTCAATTTTGTATTATCCCCACTAGCAAATAATGAGTTAGAGGCAAAGCTTCGTCCTAATACATCATTAGTCTCTGTAAGGCTTACACCTATCTGTTCTATGTCTCTGCGATTACCACCAAATAAGATTAAACGACTATCGTTGTGTAAAAGTACTTTTGCACTAATACCATATTTAAATTGATTGTCTTTAAAACCATAAGCTCCATATCCTTCTAGTCTCCACTTATCATTTGGACCAAAGTACGTTCTACCTCCTGCACGTAGACGTAGACCTTCAATATCATTATATCCAAAAGTCGAAAAAATAGGACCGTAGTCAAATTTGTATTTGTCTATATTATAATAGTTACTTGCAACAGTAGAAGATAAATCGAATAAGAACTTGAACTTAGGAACAGTTTTCAATGTATCTAGCATTTTATAGATTCCTAATTCATCCTTACTTAACGACTCAAAACGGTAGCTCTTCCAGAAGTCATCATCTCTCTTATAAATACCCTCATCATATACATTTACGTTCTTCTGATAAAATTCATCAGGGTGCTCTATGTCAAATTTGTGATGCTTATTTATTGTAGTACGTTTTCCATATACTCCTTTCGACTTTTCTCTTTTCGAAAGGGCAAAGTCAGACATAAAGTGATCTTTTGTTAATAAGAAGACAGAGTCATTTAATACATCAAACTCTTGTTCGATATAGATCTCTTTCACCCAGTTTATGTTAGCATCTTTACTTGCCTCCATGCTGATTTTCTTGATAGCAAATGTAGAGTCATTTACCCAAAAATCTCCTTTGAAAGTTAGTTCCCCTTTACGTCTAGGGTAATAAACGATATTATAACACCATTTGTCATCGATGTGCGCACTGTCCGCTAATACATAGTTATACACATTAATACCTGTACGAGATAGTGGACTTACGAAGTCTTTGTCGAATATCTTGATGTAGTTGTTGTAGATGTTGTACTCTGCATATAAATCTTTAACAAACTCAATAATATGTTGGTTCGTATCAAAACCAGAGTTTTTATTACCTAATGTTTTTTCAATCTTTTTACTGTTTTTATTATCACCATATACTTGACCTATGTTTTCATTGATAAATATGGGTAGATAAGTTTTACCAGTGATGCGGTTAGTGTCTACTTGTTGGAAGATAAATTCCATTCCTTTAAATAGTTTTTTCTTTTGGTAAGTACTGTCAATACTGTTTAAATCAAATTCGACTTTTTCATACTTATCATACTCATATTGTGCAAACATATACAAGCCATTCTTGCGTTTGCGTTCCCATATTTTGCGAAGTATGTCTAAAGCAGGATTATTCTTCTTAGATGTTTTACCTGCATAGATCTTGACTTCATCTAGAGTATTGTCATCTTCTAAGACTACTTTTAAGTCTAGGTTAGTTTTTCCAGAAAGGGGTATTTCAAGTGTCTTATAGCCTACAAACGAAACAATAAGAACATCATATGTTTTGGCCGACTCTAAGTAAAACTTACCATATTCATTGGCGATTACTCCATCTGTAGAGTTTTTGAAGTAAACGCTAGCAAAAGGGACATCTTGATTGTTTTGATCAATTATTTTTCCGCTTACTTTGGTTTGTCCCCAACTAAACACTGAAACGAATAAGAATAATAATAGAAACTTAACTTTATTTTTCATAGCAAAGTAGTATTCATAAAAAAAGACTCCATCTTATATAAGATGGAGTCTTTCAAATATACGTTAATTTTTACTTATAAAGTACTTTTTTTACAGCTTTCACTACGTCGTTAGCGTTTGGTAACCACTCTTGTAGTAACACTGGAGAATACGGAGCTGGTGTATCAGCAGTCGTGATTCTTTGGATAGGAGCATCTAAATGATCAAATGCTTGTTCTTGTACCATGTAAGTGATCTCTGAAGAGATACTTCCGAATGGCCAAGCTTCTTCTAAGATAACTAAACGGTTAGTTTTCTTAACAGATTTAAGGATTGCCTCTTGATCTAATGGACGTACTGTACGCAAATCGATTATCTCGCATGAGATTCCTTCTTGTGCTAATTCATCAGCAGCTTTGTAAGCTTCTTTTATAATTTTTCCAAATGATACAATTGTTACATCTGTACCTTCTCTTTTGATATCAGCTACACCTAATGGGATAGTATACTCACCTTCTGGCACTTCACCTTTATCACCATACATTTGTTCAGATTCCATGAAAATAACTGGGTCATTATCACGAATAGCAGCTTTTAATAAACCTTTACAGTCGTAAACGTTAGAAGGGATTACTACTTTTAATCCAGGTACATTAGCGAACCAGTTTTCAAAAGCTTGTGAGTGAGTTGCACCTAATTGACCAGCAGAGGCTGTAGGTCCACGGAATACGATAGGAATATTAAATTGACCACCAGACATCTGACGCATCTTAGCAGCATTGTTTATAATTTGGTCGATTCCTACTAAAGAGAAGTTGAAAGTCATAAATTCAACGATAGGACGGTTACCATTCATTGCAGAACCAACTGCAATACCTGCAAATCCTAACTCTGCAATTGGAGCATCTATAACACGTTTAGGACCGAATTCGTCCAACATACCTTTAGAAGCTTTATAAGCACCATTGTATTCAGCTACTTCTTCACCTATTAAATATATTGATTCGTCGTGACGCATTTCTTCGCTCATCGCTTCACACACGGCCTCTCTAAATTGAATCGTTCTCATAATTTTCTATTTTGTGTAATTTATTTACGATAGCAAAAATAGGAAAAAATATTGTTATGTGTAGTATCTCTTTCATTGTTTTATAGGTTTTAATATACGGTGTCTTCTTTAATAGACCATTTTATGTTACTTTATTTCTGATTTATAATCATACAAGATAATTACCCTTCACTACGAATTGCTTTGGAGTAATCTTTTTTCTGTTTACAAAACTGCTCCTATTTTTAATAAGTGAGTTCGTTTTTAAATTCAGATTTGCGGCAGGATGGATATTGTCATTCTGTTTATTGTAAGTTGTTAATATAGTGTGTAATGTGTTTTTTTAATGAGAAATATGGTAGCTTAATTGCTAAATTTTTTTATAAAATGAAAATATTGAATTAATTTTAAGTTAATTTTATTTTAAATATTTGTTATTTTTACATACTTTAGGCAAACCAAATAAATAATAATTTTATGATTTCAAAAAAATTAGGTAGCTTGACAGCTATCGTTCTTTCTATGCTTAGCATAAGTACCTATGCGCAAAGTGAACAAAAAGAAAATCGATTCAAAGTAGGAATCGACTTAGGGTACACTAATACCTCTTTGAATGCTAATATTTCCAATTTAGTAGATTCTAAGTACAATTCAGGTGGAGGTTTCGGGGTTAATGTTTCTGCAGAAATGTCTGTATGGAAAACGTTGTTTGTATCCACAGGAGTCTCTTATTTACAAAAAAACTATGAGTTTGAGAGAACTGGTTCTCGTGAAGGTTGGTATTCGGAGTACAATAATGATTTTATAGCAGTTCCTTTGTTAGTAGGAGGGTACTTAATTAATAATCCATATACTTCTGATGGAGTTTGGGTTAAAGTAGCAGGGGGGATTTACAGCGAATACTGGACAAAAATGAAAACGAAGGGGCAGTATCCTGTTTTTTCAGAACTACAAGCTGATGGGACATTTAATTATACTCAAGTTTCTGAGAAATATGATTTCAAGAAAAATGAGAATCAATTGCGTAGGCTTGCTATGGGACTACAAGGTCAAGTTCAAGTAGGTTATTCGATTGAGAAAATAGATGTCTTTTTAGGGTATAATTACCTCTATGGTCTAACTGATACTTATAAGTACGATAGCCCTGGAGACAAAAAAATAACGAGAGATTCACACATGGTTTCTGTAGGAGCTGCATATAAATTTTAATAAAATCGTATACGATGAAAAGAGTAAAAAATAAAATAGCAATATTTAGTTTATCTATATTATCATTATCATCTCTAACAGTGTTAAACTCTTGTTCTAAAGATGATGTCATAGTAAAAGACCCTAGAAGGTTTACTGCAAGTGATGTGAATTCTTATGCAGATCTTTTTGACGTTTTTTGGAAAACAATGGATCAGCAGTATAATTACTTTTACGAGCAGAAAGAACAAGGTGGTTTAGATTGGGATGAGGTTTACAAAGTATATTATCCTAAATTTGCCGCTTTACAAACTTATGGTAGACCAAATGAAGATGATGGTCAAATAAATGAGGATTATTTAACAGCCTCTACTTATTTTGAAGAGATTATAGATCCTTTTATTGATCGCCATTTCAATGTGAAAATTCAATTTCCAGCAACTAATAAAAATATTATAAGAACTATTACTTTTTATGGAGGTATGTTGGATAAAGAAGTTTCTAATGTTTACCCATTTGAAGAAAAGTATGATTATATGCAAGATAGAGTTAATAAAAATGCATATAAATCTATGACGTCTAGCTTAGGTATAATTGCAGGAAATTTAAATTCTAATCCTGATATCTATTATTTAAGCTTTAGTCAATTCGCTATGGCTAATAATTTAAAAATCACTCTAGCAGATCAATATCTAAATCCAGGAAAAGGAAATGCTTTGGTATTAACTCAGGATATCTTAACTGATAATGAGGAATTAAAAAAGATTCAAGATGTTGATATGCGTAATGCTATTAAAGAAGTAACTTTTGAAATATTAAAAGAGTACAATTCTTATTCAGAGTCTAAAGCTTATAAAGCATTCATGCAGGAGGTAGCTAAATTTAATCAGACTGAAATTGTAAGTAATGAGTTAATTCTATCTGCTCAAAGTGCGTTAAGAGAATATAATTCATTACCTAAGTATAAGACAGCAGGTCCTTATGGGGCTTTATATAATGCAGCAACAGCTGATTATGTTGGTACATTCATTGGACTTATGAATAACCATGTTAATTATGGATATAATTTCCCACAAGTAACTGGTGCAATAACTCAAATTTTTAGTAGAGGTGCATTTTATCAAGAGTTCTTAAATCCGCTACACAAAGGAGAAATTAAGAAAATCGTAATAGATTTGCGTGATAATGGAGGAGGAGCAGTTGTTGATGCACGATTTATTTCTGATCGTTTTATTACTAAGGATGCTGTGTTTGCTTACCAAAGAACTAGAGAAGGAAATGGTAGATTTAACTATACTCCATGGATAGAGGCAAAAACGACTCCACATAATTTTGGAATTCCGACTAACATCCCTATTGCGATATTAACAGATAAGGGTAGTGCAAGTATGTCTGAAATAACTACATTAATGTTAAAGTCTCAAGGAAATCAAGTTGTAAGTATAGGAGATTATAGCGCTGGAGCAACAGCCGGTTTAGGAACTAGTGATGATTTTAATGGAGGAACTAGAGATGAGATTGCTGGTGGAAAATTGAAATTCTATATGCCATTATTAGCAATGAAAGATGCAAATGGTGTTGTGGTAGAAGGAGTTGGTATTAAGCCAGATATTTATGTAACACCCCCAACAGATATTGAGTTAGCTCAAATGGCTACACCTAATTTTGTGGATAGAGTTTTAAATGAAGCGATTAAGTATTTACAGTCTAAATAGATTAAAAAATATGATTGATATGCCCCAAATAATTAATTATTTGGGGCTTTTTTTATAGTTAAAAGATCTGCTTTTTTGATTGATATTTTAAAATTAAAGTACTTGATTAGTAGTTTTGTTGTGTATTAATCCACTCTTCATATTTTAATCTTGTAATAACTTCGATACGATCGTCTTTAAAATATTTGTCATATCTGTTCTCTGATTTATAAGCGAATGTAAAGCCACATTTAGATTGTGCACGTAATGATTTTGTGTTTTCTTCATAAAAACCACACCATAAGTCTGTCATTTTTAGATCTACGAATGCGTGTTTAATTAATGTAGTTAGTGCTTCTGGGATATATCCTTTGCCCCAGTGTGGCACTCCGATCCAGTAGGCTACTTCTGCCTCTTGTTCAGAAATGTCAAAATTACTGTTTTCGCCGATTAGCAGCCCTATACATCCGATAGCTTCGTTTGTGTCTTTTAATGCGACAGCATATACTTCAGGGTATGCAAATTCATTTTTGATTACTTCTCTACTTTCTTCTACACTTTTATGTGCTGGCCATCCTGCAGGAGGGCCTACATTTTCGTCTTTTGCGTATAGATATAGGCTATCTGCATCTGATTCTTCCCAAGGGCGTAGAATCAATCTTTCTGTCTCTAGTCTCATTTTCTTCTAATTTGGTGTACTTCGTTTTTGTTCTCTGAAGTACTTGTTATTTACTGAAGCAAAAGTAGAGTAGAATGGCAGTCTAGATTGTATGATTATTTTAGATAAAAATGTAATTTTTAAAACTATTATGATGTGTTGTATCTTTGTTTACTTTTTAAAGTTTAATTATGGAAAGTATTGTAATGGGTTTAGATGAATGTATTTCTTTTGATTTTGGACTAAAGTGTGGTAATATAAATAAGGAGATGTTAAGTGATTATCCTTTGGTGTTACCCTATTTGACGTTGTTCTATGTTGAAGTTGGTACAGCCGTTGTGAGTATTGATTTCAAAGAATATACTCTTCATAAAGGTAACTTTATAGTTGTAGGTGAAGATAATATCGTTTCTTTTAAGAATGTTTCAGTTGATTTGAAGATTTACAGTTATTTGATTCAACGTGATTATGCTAGTGAAATCGCATATATCTTGCCAAATGAGCTTTTTGGTTATTTACATTATTATCCAGTACTATATTTAAATAATGAGACAATTGTGAATTATGAGTTGTGGAAATCATTTACTATGTATATAATGACTTCCACTAGTCTTCATACTAAGAGGATCATCTGTAATCAATTTCAGAGTTTGTTTTTACTCTTGTCGGAACGTGTAAATTACGAGGAATTAGTTCTTGAAAAGCATTATAGCCGACAAGAAGAATTATGTTGGACGTTTTGGGATCTTATTACACATAATGCTAAGATACATCGGGATGTTGCATTCTACGCAGATAAACTATTCATTAGTCCTTATTATCTATCTCAAATCACACAACAATTTCTTCGCTATAGTCCTAAGGAATTGATCAACCGACAAGTCATTCTTGAGATTAAACACTATCTAAATAATACTGATTTAAACATTAGCCAAATAGCAGAACAACTAAACTTCCCGGATCCATCTTATATGGGGCGCTTCTTTAAAAGGGAGACAGGAAAGAATCCGTTACAGTTTAGGAGGTAGATATGTTAGATGATTTTTCTTAAACATCTAAATGTAGCAGGAAGTGCTCCCTTAGTGAAAGGAGGTATAGGCATGGGACTAGTTAGTTTATCTATTACTTCATATAGGGTTCTTCCTATACGTCTAAATCCTGTGCCTCTAAAATCTGTTATATAAATATCACATTCATTGTTAGTAAATGATTCAATATCCCAAAATAAGTAGTATCCGTTCTCACTCATACTAAAAGGTACAAGGCATTTTAGTATTTCAATAGTGGCATCAGGCTTTAGATCAAACCAGATATCATTATTAATAACATCGTTGTAATAAGTGGATTTGATAAAATTACTTCTAAGATTCCATGAGTCACCATAATCATCCATAGGGATATAGATGATGAATTGCCCCGCTGTTAAACCATATCCATACTTATGGACAAAATCTTTGTATGATGTAGGAAATGGTTGACCATTCTCAAAACGAAATCTTTCTAATTCATTAAGATTTCCAAATTCAGTAGGTGTACCTTCTAGGGGTAGGTTAAATTTATTCAATGCTTAGAAGTAGGTATTAGTAAGTCTTAGGAAATGTTTTTTGGTTCTTATTGCCCTTGTACATAAAGATATAGATATCATCTAAAGCACTTTCAGCATTACCAGATAAATGACCATCATTATGTTTTAATTCTTGTAGAAAAGGAACAACAAGTTCTAATTTAAGTTTTTTATGCATCCTACCAATATGACCTATGCAAGTAATCGCTAAATTAGATAAATCAAGGTGTGAATTTTCAGAAAGTTTTAAACATAAATCCTGTAACCATTTCCAATCATCTGAATTATGAATTACTTCGAGTAGTTTATGAATTCGAATATTAATATCTATTAGGTTATTAAATAGTATTTCTGAAGCTTCTTTTTGGTAAATAACATTTTCCATTTTCTCGATTAAACCTAGTATATAAATAAGATATTAATTGTGATAAAGATACATTACTTAAGAAGAACTATAATGTAAAAAGTTTTGATTTAATAATATCTACAATTTGTGTTTGATCGACATATTCTATTTGAGTTAGAGGTGAACGTACAGAATTAGCAGTGAGGTAAAAATGATATAATTGAGATAATACAGGTGAAGTATCTAAAATCCAAAGAGAGTAATAAAAGTTAGATCAGAGAGATGCTTGATTAATTATTCATTCTGATGACATTGTATCCTTATTGTCGGATTAGAGAAGAGTGGTCAAAGTATAGAAGGAGTATTCTTGGGCAAAAGGCTTGGTTACCCTATGATTGTCCTATTATACTCCTATAATTGTCCTAGGATTTAACATCAAAGCCCGAATTTACTAGGGTTAAAGTAGGTATGAGTTATATCTTTAAATAAGAGTGTTTTTATTAATTATCTCGATATTAGTTGTTTATGTTTTTTGTGTTCAAAAAAAAAATGATAAGAAAAGTGCTTATTGGGAATTATTTGATCTTGATTTGATGGGAAATGAAAAAAAATTGACTCACTGAATGGTGTTTTATTGTTTTTTGTCCTCGATTTAGTAGAAAAAGAAAAAAAAGAAAATAAAAAAATCAGAAGGATTTGTTTAAAAGTATACACTTCATAGTATTACACTTGAGCTATTGCGTAGTCGGTGAGATTGAAAAAATAATAGGATTCTAGATAACTATACTAATGTGTAGAATAAGTAAAAGCTATTAGAACTTAGATAAACTATAGTTTTGGATAGAGACTTGATAGTAGAATATCAAATTACTGTTAATTATTTTGATGTTTATTGGGGTGAATTAGTGTTGTATTAGACAGGGGGAAAGTAAACAAATAGGCAGGTAAATGAATATAAAAACTTTGGATGTCAATATAATTAGTGCTTTCTAGCTTGTAAGGGTAGAGATAATAGGGGATATGTTAATTAGAATGTTTTTAAATAATCGGAATAATTTTATATGCAAGCATAGTAAATTATCAAAAATAAATTCTTATTTTCGTTCGGTAAGTAAAAGTGAAACACAAAAAACAATATAAAAATGAAAATATTAGTTTGCATCAGTCACGTGCCTGATACTACTTCAAAAATCAACTTCACTAATGGAGATACAGAGTTTGATACTAACGGAGTACAGTTCGTAATCAATCCTAATGATGAATATTCTTTAACTAGAGCAATTTGGTTTAAAGAGAAACAAGGAGCTACAGTAACTGTAGTGAACGTAGGTGGAGCTGATACTGAGGCTACATTGCGTAAGGCATTAGCGATCGGTGCTGATGAGGCTATCCGTGTGAATGCTAATCCATCTGATGGTATGTATGTCGCTAAGCAATTAGCAGAGGTAGTTAAGAATGGTGGTTTTGACTTGGTTTTAGCTGGTAAAGAATCTTTAGATTATAACGGTGGAATGGTACCTGGTATGCTAGCTGCATATTTAGGATATGACTTTATTAACTCTTGTGAGGGAATTGAAGTAGATGGTACATCTGTAAAAGCTATTCGTCAGATAGATGGTGGTAAAGAAACTATCTCTGGAAAACTACCATTAGTAATTGGTGGACAAAAAGGTATCGTAGATGAGAAAGATTTACGTATCCCTAATATGCGTGGTATTATGTCTGCTAGAACTAAAGCGTTAGCTGTAGTAGAGCCAGTAGGAGCAGATGTGACTACTAAAGATGTGAAATTTGAAAAACCAGCTGCAAAATCAGCTTGTAAGATGATTTCTCCTGATAACATAGATGAGTTAATCAACTTGTTACACAACGAGGCGAAAGTTATCTAATTTCATTTATTTGTAAACCTTTAAAAAAGAAGAATTATGTCAGTTTTAATATATGCTGAGTCAGCAGAAGGAAAGTTTAAAAAAGTAGCGTTAGAGTTAGCTTCTTATGCTAAGAAAGTAGCAGAGTCATTAGGTACAACAGTGACTGCTGTGACAGTCAACGCATCGGATGTTAGTGAATTAGCTCAACACGGTGTAGATAAAGTATTAAAAGTTACGAATGATAAATTAGCTACTTTTAACGCTAAAGCGTATGCTGATGTTATCAAGCAAGCGGCTAATAAAGAAGGATCTAAAGTAGTAGTATTATCATCTTCTACAGATAGTATTTATGCTGCTCCTTATGTAGCTGTAGCTTTAAACGCTGGATTTGCTACTAATGTAGTATCTCTTCCAGAGAGTACTTCTCCTTTCGTAGTAAAGAGAAATTCATTCTCATCTAAAGCATTCTCTCATACAGAATTAACTACAGATGTAAAAGTTATTGCTTTAGCGAAGAACTCTTATGGATTAGTAGAAGTGGCTGGTGCAGGTGCAATAGAAGACTTCGCTCCATCATTAAACGATGCAGACTTTAGCCTGAAAGTAGAAGGAGTAGAGAAAGTGTCTGGTAAAGTAACTATCGCTGATGCTGATATCGTGGTATCAGGGGGACGTGGATTAAAAGGGCCGGAGAACTGGAAAATGATCGAGGACTTAGCAGAGGTATTAGGTGGAGCATTAGCGTGTTCTAAGCCTGTATCTGACTTAGGGTGGAGATCTCACGAAGAGCACGTAGGACAGACTGGTAAGCCAGTAGCTGCAAACTTATATATCGCAGTAGGTATCTCTGGAGCTATTCAGCACATCGCAGGTGTTAACTCATCTAAAGTGAAAGTTGCTATTAATACAGATGCTGAAGCACCATTCTTTAAAGTGGCTGACTATGGTATCGTTGGAGATGCGTTCCAAATAGTTCCTCAATTAGTAGAGAAGTTAAAAGAGTTTAAAGCAAAGAATGCTTAAGCGTTTTTAAAAGCTTTTAAATATATAAGGCAACTAAGACAAAGAATATTTATATCTTTGTTTTAGTTGCTTTTTTTGTATATATAATAATTATGAGTTTAATAAAATTAACGGTAAGCGGGATCTCTTATAGTCATACACAAAATGGTGCGTATGCGCTTATATTAGAAGAGGAAGTAGGAAGTAGAAAGTTGCCCATTGTGATAGGAGCATTTGAAGCTCAGTCTATAGCGATAGCGATAGAGGATGATATTAAACCACCTAGACCTTTAACACATGACTTGTTTAAATCTCTTGCAGATAGATATAGTATCATCGTTAAAGAGGTTATTATTAATAGGTTATTAGATGGAATATTCTATTCTAGTTTAGTCTGTGTGAGAGATGGTGTAGAAGAGGTTATAGATGCACGTACATCTGATGCAATAGCTTTGGCAATACGTTTTTATGCGCCTATCTATACTTATAAAGATATCTTAGATAAAGCGGGTATTATACTTAATGCTGAGGTAGAAGAAGAACAGGAAGAGGAACAAGAGAATCAACAGGACTACTCAGGAGCAGATATTGCGTCTAAAGTAGAACAATTCTTAGAAGAAGAAGCTAAGGCTAATGACTTCTCTGATTATTCTAAACCAGAGTTAGAGAAGCTACTTAACGAGGCTTTACAAGATGAAGATTACGAGAAAGCAGCGCTATTAAGAGATGAATTAAATAAACGATAACAGCTACATACACAACACAACAATGAAACAATATTTAGGTTTAGTACAAGAGGTTTTAGATAGGGGAACTCAAAAGGGAGATCGCACAGGTACAGGTACTAAGAGTATATTCGGACATCAGATGCGCTTCGATCTATCAGAAGGCTTTCCTTTAGTAACAACTAAAAAAGTGCATCTTAAATCTATAATCTATGAGTTATTGTGGTTTTTAAATGGAGATACTAACACGAAGTATCTAAGTGAGAATGGTGTACGTATCTGGGATGAGTGGGCTGATGAGAATGGGGATTTAGGACCTGTATATGGATACCAATGGAGAAACTGGAATGGAGAAGGTATTGATCAGATTAAGGAAGTAATAGATACATTAAAGACTAATCCTAACAGTCGCCGTATGATGGTATCTGCTTGGAATCCTAGTGTACTACCAGATACTACTGTGTCATTTAGTGAGAATGTAGCGAATGGGAAGGCAGCATTACCTCCTTGTCACTCGTTCTTTCAGTTTTATGTAGCAGATGGCAAGTTATCTTGTCAACTATATCAGCGTAGTGCAGATGTGTTTTTGGGAGTACCTTTTAATATAGCATCTTATGCGTTATTAACGATGATGGTGGCACAGGTATGTGATCTAGAAGTAGGAGATTTTATCCATACGTTTGGTGATGTTCATATCTATAATAATCATATAGAACAGGTGATTTTACAATTGAGTAGAAAACCTAAAGCATTGCCAAAAATGATATTGAATAAAGAAGTGAAAGATATATTTAGTTTTAAATATGAAGATTTTACATTAGAAGGATATGATCCATATCCTGCAATAAAAGGACAAGTATCAATATAAGGCATTTAAATTTTTTAAAAAAAAGTTATGAAGAAAGATGAGTCTTATGAAATGTACGATTATGCTCGTAGAAGAATACAACAACGAAAGATGTTATTTTTTCATTTTGTAGTGTTTATTCTAGGAAGTATTCTAATGTTTTGTTTTAACGGTTTAGTGCAAGATAAAAATGCTATAGGATATACAAGTTGGTGGCCTTATGCTATAGGAGCATGGGCTTTATTTGTGTTTTTGCATGCTATAAATGTGATTATTGTAGATAGATTTATGGGGAAACGATGGGAGGAAAAACAGTTAACTCGCTTAGTAGATATGCAAGAAAAGAGAATTAGAGAACTAAGAGCAAAAGTAGAAAAGGATTTTCCACTAGTAGATACACAAAGAGACTTAGGGCACTCTGAGCCTATAGTTAGTGAGCCTAAAGAATCCGCTTCAGAAATAGATAAACAATAAAATATGCTGACACTAATTGCTGCTGCGGCAGAAAATAATGCATTGGGTAAGGATAATGATCTATTGTGGCATTTGCCAGATGATTTTAAACATTTTAAAGATTTAACTTCTCATCATTTTATTATTATGGGGAGAAAGACTTTCGAATCTTTTCCGAAACCATTACCTAATCGGACACATATTATCATTACTCGTCAAGAGGATTATGATGCCCCATCTTCATGTATAGTGGTAAATAGTTTAGAGAAAGCATTAGATTTAGTCACAGAACAGGATGAGAGTTTTATTATAGGAGGAGGAGAAATATACCATCTAGCCATGCCTTTTGCTGATAAAATAGAGTTGACCCGCGTTCATACAGAGTTAGAAGCGGATGCCTTTTTTCCTGTTATAGATGAGCAAAAATGGAAATTAATTAGAGAGGACTTTCACGATAAAGATGCAAGACATCAATATCCGTTTACCTTTTTGACTTATATTAAATATTAATATTCGAATTATGAAAAAAATATTTTCTCTTATGATATTTGGTCTAATTGGAGTTTCAAGTTTTGCTCAAGATACGTTGAGATTGAAATTTCTGAATAATGAATCTTTGACTTCGGAACAACAGTTTCTGGGGAAAGATATCTATGATAGTACATATATAAAAGAAGAAGACATTTTTAAAAAGAATACGAAATACAGTGGTGTTCAATATAAAAGTAAACAATTAGACTCATTGACCTCTATAGATATTACTAATCCTCTAGAATTAATGCTGTTTTATAAAGAGAAAAAGGCAATAGTTATTGTTAATCGTGAGTTAGCAGAGCGAAGTATAATCGAGTTGGGAGTTAAATTTCCTTCTATGGAAGTAAGTTATGCTGGGGTGAGTACTAAGCGTAATTATTGGTTAGTTAATGAGCGTAATAAATCTGTCAATTTATATAATAGCGTTACTTATGAATTGCATCGCGTATTTTCGATTCCTTTAGAGAGTAAAGTAAAGCAGTATTATACTTTACCACATTTATTCTTTTGGATTGATACAGACAATGTTTTACATGGTTATAATCTTAGTGGGAGTAATATTTTAACTCATAAATTAGCTTCAGATTATGATTTAATGCAGATCTTAGAACAAGATAAATTACTTTATTCTTATAAAGATGTTTTGTATTTTATTGATTTAAAAGCGAGTAAGAGTTTTGTGGTTAGTACAAAGGAAAAAAGCATTTCAGCCTTCTTTTATAGCAATCAAAAATTGAGTATTTTTGACGGACAGAAATTAAATAATTACTTTATAAAATTACCGTAATGCATATAGCTATTGCTGGAAATATTGGCGCAGGTAAAACTACGCTTACAAATTTGTTGGCCAAACACTATGGTTGGGAACCTCATTATGAAGATGTAGTAGATAATCCATATTTGGATGATTTCTATCATCAGATGGATCGATGGTCATTTAACTTACAGGTGTATTTTTTAAATAGCCGTTTTCGTCAGGTTTTACAAATCAGACAAAGTGGAAAGACGATTATCCAGGATCGTACTATTTATGAAGATGCCCATATTTTTGCACCAAATTTACACGCAATGGGCTTAATGTCTAATCGTGATTTTCAAAATTATTCTTCATTATTTGAACTAATGCAAGAGTTAGTTGGTGCTCCTGACTTATTAATATATTTAAGAAGCTCTGTTCCTAATTTAGTTGGACAAATTCAAAAGAGAGGAAGAGATTATGAAAACTCAATCTCTATTGAATATTTAAATAAATTGAATGAGCGTTATGAGGATTGGATCAAAGGTTATGACAAAGGGAAATTATTAATTATCGATGTTGATAATCTCGATTTTGTTGAAAATCCAGAAGACTTAGGTAGTGTAATTAATAAAATAGATGCAGAAATAAATGGTCTATTTTAGCACACTAGATTTATACAATATACAAAAGCCCTTATTGAAGAAAGCCTTCAATAAGGGCTTTTTAGTTTATAGAGGTACGTTGCAAGTTTTTTTAATGGTCTGAATAACGAATGAACTCTTAATATTAGAAATAATCTCTAGCTTAGATATTTTGTGCACGACGAACTGTTGATAGTCTTGTACATCGTTAACTAATAGTTTTAATAAGAAGTCAAAGTCACCAGCAATATAGGAAGCCTCTAATACTTCGTCTAAGCTTTTTACATATTCTTCAAACTGTTCAAACAAACTTTCTTGATGTCTAATCAGTATAACTTGGCAATAGACAATTAGTTTTTTTCCTAGTAAATCGGGATTTAGTTGAGCTGAGTAGCCTTGTATTACTCCAGTTGATTCAAGCTTCTTTATTCTTTCATGGACGGGGGTTAATGATAGATTTACCTTTTCGGCGAGTTGTTTTGTTGATTGTTTCCCATCTAATTGTAGTTCGATTAGCAGTCTTCTATCTATTTCATCTATATGTTGCATAGTTAATTTTTCTGTTTAAGAGAATATTGGATAGACAAAAGTATGTTTTTTTTCTATAAGTAGTGTGTGTAGTAGTTATTTTTTCTTTAATTAAGTATGTGTACTAGTTAATTTTTTTATGTATCTATATTTGCACTGTTATATCAGATAAAAAAATAAGTAATGAAAATTAAACAAAAAATAGTAAACCTTTTTTCCAATCAAAGCGACGTATGTGTTCTTGCTGAATCTTTCTCTATGTGTATGGAGAAGATGTGTATGTCTATAGGTGAGGGAAAGCTTTATTAATTTTTTGTTTTAAAAATGGAAAAAGGAGGCTTTGGTAGAGCCTCCTTTTTTTGTATCGCTTTTTTAAGCAGCAAAAAAGCGATACTCACTAGTGTGTGCTGCTAAAAATAATAAAATTTTTAGTAAAAATGAAAAGTATTAAAATTCGGTTACTAGTAAGTAGCTTGTTATTGCTATGCAATATAGCTTTAGCGCAACAGATAACGTTGACTGGTGTGGTAAGCGCGGATGATGGATTGTCACTGCCAGGAGTGTCAGTGATTGTTAAAAACTCTACACGAGGGGTACAAACAGATTTAGATGGGAGGTATTCTATCTATGTTGACGAAGGAGATATACTTCAGTTTGAGTATGTAGGGTTTACTTCTCAAAGTATTAAAATAGGTAAACAGCATATACTCAATGTGAAATTAAGGAGTGAATCTGAGAACTTAGAAGATATTGTGATTGTAGCTTATGGAGCTCAAAAGCAAAAAGCCGTTGTAGGTGCTATTAGTCAAGTGAAAAGTGATGTGATAGAAAAGCAGGTAACTACATCTGTGGTGTCTGCTCTTCAGGGTACAGTAGCTGGAGTCAACATTATTACTTCTAGTTCTCAACCTGGGGAGAGTCCTACTATAAGAGTGCGTGGTATTGGTTCTATCAATGCTTCTGCTGACCCTCTTATCATTCTAGATGGCGCGCCATATTCAGGTGCTATTAATGCTATAAGTGCTGATCAAATAGAAACTATTAATGTACTTAAAGATGCTTCTTCAACTGTATTATATGGATCTAGGGGAGCTAATGGTGTTATTTTGATAAAGACAAAATCAGGAAAGTTAAATACAGTTCCTAATATAAATATTAAGTTGAGTTCAGGAGTTGCTTTCGACGCAGTAAATACACACAAGGTATTAGATACGCGAGGCTATACTGAGTATCTATGGGAAGGACGAAAAAATAACTATCAATATGTGCTAAGTCAAGATGATGCAACAGCTCGTAAAAATGCATCTGATGGCTTAGTAAGTTATTTTGGGTATAATCCTTTCGGTGTTAGCCAGCCTATAGATTACAATGGTAATTGGACAGTAGAGAGTCCATTATTATGGGAGACAGATTGGAAGAAAGAATTGCAACGCAATCAAGCTTTTCGCAATGAATATAGCTTCAATATTGGAGGTGGAGGTGATCGTACATCATATTTTCTATCTGCTAATTATTTAAATCAAGATGGTATGATTAAGACTTCTAACTTTGAACGTACTACAGTTCGTTTGAATATCGAAAGTCAAATTGCGGATTGGCTACAAGTAGGGGCTAATACTGCTTATTCAAGTTCTAATCAAAATTATCCTACACAGAGTGGTACGAATCTTTACAGCCCAATGAGTTGGATTTATGCTATGCCTAGTGTTTATCCTGTTTATAAAAGAGATCTAAATGGGTATATAGTATATGATGCTGAAGGGAGTGCTATTTATGATTATGGAAATGCTTCTAGCAAAGACGTAAATAGTGTACGTCCTATTATGAGTGGGGAGAATGCAGCAGGTATTCTATTTAATAATAGTACTATTAATAGAAGGGCAACTACAAGTTGGAATGGTTTTGCAAAAGTCGATTTAGCGGAAGGACTTTACTTTAGAACGAACTTGTCTTATGAGAAGTATGACTATGATGTGAAAGAGTATAATAACTCTGTATACGGTCAAGCTTCTAGTGTTAAAGGGCGTGTACGTAGAATAAAAGATAATTCAGAAACATTAAATTTTATCAATACTCTACACTATGATAAAGCTTTTGGGGAACATCATATTGCAGTAGATGGAATTTTTGAAGCATATACATTTAAGAAAGATTTCTTCAATGCTTCATCTACAGGATATTTGCCAGGTAATACCGAAATAGGTAGTGGAACTTCATTAGAAAATATTAATGGATATAATGTAGAAGATAGATTAACAAGCTATTTGGGTAGAGTGAGTTATGATTATTTAAATAGATATTTTATAGAAGGATCTTTTAGATCAGATTCTAGTACTCGCTTTGATAAATCAGTTAGAAAAGGAAACTTCTATTCTATTGGTGGTTCATGGATTGTATCTTCTGAACACTTTCTGGTGGATAGTGATTATATTGATTTATTAAAATTTAGAGCCTCATATGGAGAGTTAGGAAATAATAAAATTGAAGGAAAGTATTTTCCTTATTTGCGATTGTTTGAAACAGGATATAATCAATTAGATAACCCAGGAGTCATCTTAGGGGATTTGACAGATCCATTCTTAACATGGGAAAAGACAGCATCGTTTAATGTAGGAGTTGATTATAGTTTATTTAATAATAGAATTGAAGGATCAGTAGACTACTATAAAAAACGATCTATTGACTTATTATTTGCTATTCCACAAGCACCATCTACTGGGAACTTAGAGATATTATCTAATGCAGGGACAATAGAAAATTATGGGCTAGAAGTTAGTTTGACTTCTCATAATATTCGATCAAGTGATTGGAAATGGGATACGTCTTTAAACTTTTCTATTGATAGAAATAAAATAAAATCATTAACACAAGATAGTTTTATAAGTGGGTTAAACAGATGGACAGAAGGGCGCTCTCTATATGATTTTTACCTTAGAGAATGGGCAGGTGTAGATCCTAATGATGGATATGGAATGTGGTATAAAGATGTACTAGATACAAATGGAAACATAACAGGTAGGGAAACAACAAAAGATTATGATGAGGCAACACGATATTATAATAAGTCTGCTTTGCCCAAATTAGTAGGAGGGTTTAATACTAGCCTTTTATATAAAAATCTTGATTTTAGTGCTTTCTTTAATTTTAGTTTAGGAGGGTATATTTATGATAATGATTATGCTAGCTTAATAGGAGGTATTTCTAAAGGATACCAAAGTTCTCCGGACTTAATAGACCGTTGGCAGAAACCAGGAGACATAACTAATATTCCTGTGATTCTTAACTCAACAAATAACTTTGCTGCTAGCTCTTCAAGATTCTTATATAAAAATGATTATTTAAGATTAAAAGCTTTGACTGTAGGTTATACTTTACCAATAGAAAGCTTAGGGAAATTTAAGTTAAAACAAGCAAGAGTTTATTTGCAAGGAGAAAATTTATTGACATTTCAATCACATAAAGGTATAGATCCTGAACAAGCTATTAATGGAATAACTAATTATAGAGTGCCATTATCAGCAACTATATCTGTTGGGTTAAATATTAATTTTTAAAATGATTTAAAGTGATAAAAAAAATAATAAAAGGAATAGCATTAGTGTTATTGTTAAGTATAGTTACAAGTTGTTCATCAGATTTCTTAGATGACCCAAAACCCAAAGATAGTATTTCGCCAGAAATAGTGTTTGGTAGTAAAGAAGGAGCTACTTCATTCTTGTCCGGTATATTAAGACTGCAGAGAATGTCATTAATTAATGATGAAGCATCTGGAATTCATAGCATGCTGTTTGCTCGTAGTGTAAAGGGAGCAGATTTAATTCAAAAACAAATATGGTTTGGAGATGATTATGACTATCAAGTGTATTTGAGTACAGGTACAAGGTCAGTATTCTCATGGAGATTACCGTATAAAATAATAGATCAAGTCAATAATTTTATTCAGGGGATAGAGGAGAGTACTAAGATTGATAAAGAAGATAAGAATGAATTAATTGGACAGGCTTTAGCCTTGAGAGGATATTATTATTTTCAGTTAGCTATAGAGTTTGGTGATGCCTATGCGTCAAATCAGAATAATGAGTTTCCACCTATATATATCAAATCAAGTTCTACACCGAATCCTTTCTCTACGAAGGAAGAGTTTTTTAATAGAATAATAACGGATTTAGAAGAAGCATCTTCTCTATTAGGAAGCAATAGAATAAATAAATCATATATTAATAAAGCAGTGGCACAAGCCTTTTTAGCACAAGTATATCAGTATATGGGAAAGTGGGATTTAGCTAAGAAAAATGCAAACGAAGCATACGGTGGAGATATACGTAAAGTGCTAAATGCAGAAGATTATACTAAGGGATTCGACTCTATGAATGCTGTAGAATGGTTATGGGCATTACCTCAAAGTGCTGATCAAACCGTATATTATCGTTCTCATCCACATGCAATGATGGATCACGTGGCGGTAGCTTATCATGGTACATTTATCAATGATGATTTTGTGAAGCAATTTAGCAAGACAGATGTACGTAACCTATTTACTAATTTCTATGAGAAGCCATCTGGGGATTGGCAAGAGTATGTGACGTCTAAGTTTAAGTTTACATTTGAAGCTGATTTACCTATGATAAGATATGTAGAGTTAGTATTAATAGAAGCAGAAGCAGAATACCACTTAAAAAATGAAAGGAAATCGAAAGAAATATTAGATGCTATTCGTTTTGATAGAGATAGAGAAGCTAAAAATACTAATGTCACAGGGACAGAATTATTGGAAGTTATTCTATTAGAAAGACGAAAAGAATTATATGGAGAATGTGGAGTAGAGTGGTTTGATGCTAAGCGGTTATTGAGAGGAATAAGTCGTACTGGTAATCACCGAACAAGAATATCATTACCTGCACAAGATAAACGTTTCCAGTTAATAATTCCTCAAGAGGAGTTGGATTCAAGAAAGTAAGCTAATAAATCCTCTATTTAGGTATTTTGTTTGTTGTTTTAGTTAGCAAAAAGGAGCTGTCTCAATTGGCAGCTCCTTTTATTTCTTCTCTATGTCCCGTAAGAGTGTAATTATTTAGTAAATACTAAAAGTATAGAAATAAGAGGGCGTATATTAATGAACATATAAAAAAAACACCTTATCATAAGGTGTTTTCATTTATTGTGTAATCTCTCTAAAGAGACTTTCGAGGTTCTTGTTTTTGACCTGCATAGATAGAGTTTTTAATCCATTCTCTTGAGCGAAGTCATATACTGTAGGTCTGTAATCCTTATCTATAGGGAAAATTAGTTCCCACTGTGTATCGTGTATGTGATTAGCACGGATAAGATTAGGTATTCTATCGATGAACTGTATTTCAATTTTAAAGTCAAATTCTACAGCTATTACTTGTTCGTTTTGATTCTCTAACATGCTAGATAGCATTTGGTCTGCTACTATCTGCCCTTGTTTGATGATAATCACACGGTCACAAATAGCCTCTACTTCTTGCATAATATGTGTAGACAGGAATACTGTTTTATCCTTACCAATGTTTTTGATAAGTTCTCTGATCTCTACTAATTGATTAGGGTCAAGACCAGTTGTTGGTTCATCTAAGATTAATACTTCAGGATCGTGTAGTAAAGCAGTAGCTAGCCCTACACGTTGTCTATATCCTTTAGATAGTTCACCTATACGTTTATGTGCTTCAGGGGTTAGCCCTGTAAGGTTGATTACTTCGTCTATTCTACTTTTAGCTACTTTATATATATCAGCGTTAAACTGTAGATATTCTCTTACATACATCTCTAGATATAGCGGATTGTGCTCAGGTAGATAACCTATTGATCGCTGTACATTGCGTTGTTCTGTCTCTACATTAAAGTCATTGACATAAGCCTGTCCTTCATCACTGTGGATATAGGTAGTCAGTATCTTCATTAGCGTAGATTTACCCGCTCCATTAGGACCTAAGAAACCGGCTATTTGCCCTTTAGGGATAGAGAAATTAATACTGTCTAAGGCTTTTTGTTCGCCATAGAACTTACTGATATTTTTGACCTGTAGTGACATTGTTCTAATTTAAGTGATAGTTTGACCTAACGCAATTACTAGTTAGTTTAGGAGTAACAAAAGTAACTGTTTTTAGGTAATAGATTAACGGTTCTGCTCTAACAATATTGTTTAATGCGAATATCCAAAAGATACACTGAATACAATAATACTTACTACGATTAGTGTAATGAATACATACAGCCAGTCTTTCTCTAAGAAAAAAGAGAGTAATGATAAAAATATACGTAGTACAGGAGTTAAGAATAATAAAAGGATGCCAAAGAATATAATAGACTCTCCGTTGCCTTGACCAACACCTGCGAAGATGTTTTTTATCACTGTGAGAATATTGTCATCTTTCTCTATAAAGTTAGTGAAGTGCACTTCATCATTAGCGTGAGTAGAGAATAGAACTACGCCCCCTATACCTGCTACGGTAAGCGCTGTCCATACTCCATATCGAAGAACATTACCAATTATAGATTGTAAATCTGTATCTGAAAATTTAGTTGTCCTCATAATCTTAAATATTACCCATTACACCGTTAAAAATCATATTAATCGCTAAAGCTAAAATTAGAAAAGCGAAGAATACCTTAAGTTTTTTAGGATTTGCCTTTAGAAGAACTTTAGCTCCTACCATAGCACCTACTAATACACCTACGATAACAGGCATACAGATAGAGGGTTCAATATATCCCTTTTGAATATAGATAACAGAACTGGCAATAGCTGTTACCCCCATCATGAAATTACTTGTAGTAGTAGATACTTTAAAAGGAATCTTCATAATAGAATCCATGGCAATCACTTTAAAAGCTCCTGATCCTATGCCTAATAGTCCTGACATCATCCCAGCTAGTCCCATCATACTAAAACCTCCGATGACATTAGTCATTCCGTATTTTACAGTTTCTCCTTGAGGAGTAGGATAAGTACTTACAAGTTTTAGTTTTTTAGCTAGCGTACTTGATTCATCAGGGGTAACTAAGTGGTCTTCTTTTTTGCGAAGTGAATTAATAGAAGAGAAAGTAAGGGTCAGTCCAAAGATAATTGCTAGTACAGAAGTATTAGCATTGGTAGAAATAATAGCACCAATCACAGCACCAGCAGTAGTAGCTATTTCTAAAAACATTCCTAAACGCATATTGGTTATTCCCTCTTTTACATAAGCTGATGCTGATCCTGATGAGGTAGCTATTACAGCAACTAAGGCAGTACCGATAGCATAATGCATATCTACACCTAAGAATACAGATAACAAAGGAATGATGATTATACCACCTCCTAGTCCCGATAATGAGCCTACAAAGCCTGCTGCAAATGCTCCTAAAAACATGATCAGCGTGAAAGTTAATAACGTCATTTTTATATTATTTTGTTCTTAAGTGGTTAAAAGTAATTATTTATTGAACAATTTACTTATAGATGGTCAATTTTATGTTTAAAAATAATATATTTATAATCTTGTTTTGACAGATTTAGTCTACAATAGGACTGATGTCGTAAAAAAACGTAATAATATGTAAATACAAATTAATAATTAACCAATGGAAAAACTAAACATTAACAAGGATTGGTTGTCTTTATTTCAAGGACAAAATCCTGCTATAATTGCAGGGCCTTGTAGTGCGGAAACGCCAGAGCAAGTAATGAGAATCGCTAAGTCACTGCCAAAAGAAGTTAAAGTCTATCGCGCAGGGATTTGGAAGCCTCGTACTCGTCCAGGTGGATTCGAAGGAGTAGGTGCCATTGGATTGAAATGGTTACAACAAGTTAAAGCAGAAACAGGCATGTTAATTGCTACTGAAGTTGCAACCGCAGAACACGTACAATTGTGCTTAGAGCACGATATTGACATCTTATGGATTGGGGCACGTACCGCTGTGAATCCGTTTGCTGTTCAAGAAATTGCAGATGTACTTAAAGGTACTGATAAAGTTGTTTTGTTAAAGAATCCAGTGAATCCGGACTTATCTTTATGGATGGGTGGAGTAGAGAGACTTGCAGAAGCAGGTATTACTAAATTAGGAGTTATTCACAGAGGGTTTAGTACTTATGAGAAAACAAAGTATCGCAATATTCCTGAGTGGCAAATTCCAATAGATTTAAAATTACACTTACCGAATATTCCGATCTTCTGTGATCCTTCACATATCACAGGGAATAGAGACAAAATATTAGGTGTATCTCAGCAGGCATTAGACCTTAATTATGAAGGGCTTATGATAGAGACACACTGTGATCCAGATAATGCTTGGAGTGATGCTGCACAGCAAGTAACACCTGATCAATTAGGAGATATTATCTCTAAACTTAGAGTGAGAAATGTAACTGATGAGACAGAAGAGTTCTTACAACAAATACAAGCTCACCGTATCCAAATAGATGATATGGATAGCAAGTTGTTAGATTTGTTGAGAAAGCGTATGTTGATTTCAGATTCAATTGGTAAGTTGAAAAGAGATAAGAACGTTGCTGTATTCCAACAAGATCGTTGGACTAAGATTCTTGAGAAAATGCAAGAGGAAGGTAAACACATCGGATTTACTGAAGAGTTTATCACAGCTATCTATACAGCTATTCACCAAGAGAGTATCTATAGACAAGATAAGATTATCAATAAAGAATAGTTGTTAATCTAAAGTATATTGAAAAGCTTCTACTACGGTAGGAGCTTTTTTTGTTTAGTAATCGGTTTCAGTTGATTGCTTGTAGTCTACAGTTCCCCGTTTCCTATTTCTCGTTCCCTTATTAAACCCAGAATCAGCAATAGCCAAATATTACAAAGTAATTCTACTTTATAGTTCTTTCATTAGCTCTATAACCATACTATAGTATGCTGAAATCACTAATTCAGGCCTATCTTGTATAATTGCTTTTCGTTTATCTGTCTATCGCTGATTCTGGGTTAAAACAAAGAATTGTATTCATTCCTTTTTTAGGTACATATATTTTGAAGTATATTTGTCGTATGAATGGAATAGTTTACAAATCAACAGGTAGTTGGTACTCAGTGAAAGGTGAAGACGATGTGTTTTATGACTGTCGAATCAAAGGTAAGTTTAGATTAAAAGGTATTAAAAGTACTAATCCACTTGCTGTAGGTGATCACGTTCGCTTTGAACTAGAGACTACAAATGATGTTACTACGGGTGTTATTAACGAGATAGTACCTCGTAAAAACTATATTGTTCGTAAGTCTGTAAACTTATCTAAGCAGGTACATATTCTTGCTTCTAATATTGATACCTTATTTTTAATTGTAACTATAAATAACCCAGTTACTACTACGAGTTTTATAGATCGTTTTTTAGTGACTGCGGAGGCATACGGAATTACTACTGTATTAGTGTTTAATAAGGTAGATACTTATTCAGAGGATGCCTTAGATGAACAGTTGTATATGCAGTATATCTATTCTCAAATTGGATATGAGTGTTTAAGAGTGTCAGCACTGACAGGTAAAGGATTAGATGCTATCAAAGAGCGCATGACAGGTAAAGTATCTACATTCACAGGTCACTCAGGAGTTGGGAAGTCAACGCTTATCAATGCTATCGAACCAGGACTACATTTAAAGACTGCTCAGATATCAGAACAACATCAGCAAGGACAACATACTACTACTTTTGCGGAGATGTATGACTTGTCTTTTGATGCACAGATTATCGACACACCAGGAGTTAGAGGATTTGGGGTAGTGGATATGGCACCAACTGAAGTAGGAGATTATTTCCCTGAGTTTTTCGCATTAAAGGATCAGTGCAAATTTAATAACTGTCTTCATCGTGAAGAACCTCACTGTGCAGTGAAGGATGCTTTAGATAAAGATGAATTAGCATGGTCTCGCTATAAAACGTATATTCAAATCTTAGATGGAGACGAAGAACACTACCGAACAGATATATATAAAGATGGAAAGAACCAAGACGAATAGTCTTGGTTTTTTTATGTTTATAATATTTCAATTTTATATTTTATTAAGTTTTTTTTAACTTAAATTAGTAACTTAAATTTACTAACGAATTATTGTAATGAATAAGTCCCTATTTATATGTTTATTCTTGTGCTTTTCAGTTTTTTCACAAGAGAACTATCAAGTTTCTCTAATTAAAGAGAACTTTAAAGAAGGTGCTACTTCTGTTATAAATGAAGAGCATATTGACGTACAGATTATAGCTATAGATAAGTATGTTAATAAAACAAGGAAGGTGGTTACTGTCTTTTCTGAGAGTGGTCTAGGGCATTTAGACTTTATTGAGGTATACGATAAAAGCACTAAGATTAAACTAATACAAGTTACGCAACTAGATGCTCTAGGTAAAGTTGTCAAAGTATTTAAACAAAGGGATTTTAAAGATTATTCACTAAGTCAAGGAATGTCTATTACGGATAGTCGTGTTCTAGCATTTGAATTTAGACCAGTACAGTATCCTGTTGTTTTTATATACGAAAGTGAAATAGAGTCTCGTAATACTGCCTTTTTACCAAAGTGGCAACCTATTCTGTATCATTCACAGTCTATCTTATCATCAAGGTTTACTATCGAGAATACGAGTGGGATAAACAGTACACCAGTATTATATAATCCTAATTTTACTAAAGTAGACAAGATAGTACAGGGCAGTAAAGTAATTTATACCATTAAAGACTTTAAGGCAGTTACTAATGAGAGCTACACTCCTAATGCAAAGAGCCTTTTACCTACTGTGATCACTACACTAGATAAAGTTTCTCTAGAAGGTATAAAGGGAGATTTTACTAATTGGGAACAATTAGGATCTTGGTATTATAGCAACTTTGTAAAAGGAACAGAAACTTTAAGTGCAGAAGTAGTTAATAAAGCAAAAGAACTTACAAGTGGTGTAACAGATGATATCTCTAAGGCTAAGATATTATATGAGTATATGCAGAGTCATACGCGATATATTAGTGTACAATTAGGAGTAGGAGGATGGAAACCTATGCTTGCAAGTGATGTAAGTCGACTAAACTATGGGGACTGTAAAGGACTTAGTAATTATTATCGAGCGCTGCTAAAAGCTGTTGGAGTGGAGAGTTGCCCTGTGGTAGTTCATGGTTCGTCTACTCCTGTAGATATTAGAGAAGAGTCTGTCTGTCTTCAAGGAAATCATATGATTATAGCAATACCCTTGCAACAAGGAGGATATCAGTGGGTAGAGTGTACTAATAATCAAGGTGCTTTTGGTTTTATCGGCGGATTTACTGATAATCGAAAAGTCTTGATAGTAAAAGAGCACGGTAGTGAATTAGTAAATACAAAGACTTACAGTGCAGAAGAAAGTACTCAGGTTAGTAAGAATTCTTATTTGCTTAAACCAAACGGAGATATAGAAGCTACTATTGATATTATCTCTAAGGGAACTCAGTTCGATAATAGATCACATCTATTTTATGCAAACTCTACAGATAAAGAGAAATACTATAAGCGCATGTTTTCAACGTTTAATATTAATCAATTTAGCACGTTAAATATAGCTATAGATAATACAGATGTTTCGTTAGAGGAAAAGATCTCTTTTATAGCGCCTAAATATGCTACTAAGCTCGGTAATAGACTAGTATTTAGTTTAAATGCTTGGAATGCAAGTAATATTACTTTAACAAGCAGTAAGAATAGAAAGCAACCATTATATATCAGTTCTTCTTGGAAAGATATAGATACTATTGAAGTCGTTGTACCTGATGGTTATTCAGTTGATAACTTGCCTGAGAATGTAAGTTTAGTGACTAAGTATGGTGAGTATAAAGTGACGTATGAATCAAAAGGTCAGAAGATTTATTATACAAGAAATCACACTGTTAATGGTGGATTGTATACAATAGAGGATTATGACTCATTTAAGCAATACAGAGAAGATATTATTAAGTATGATCAAGCAAAAATAGTGTTGAAACTAAAACAATAAAAGGATGAGAAAAGTATTACAAATTATTATATGCTGTATAGTATATATCTATGGTTATGATGTCAAAGCTCAGAACTTTATAGGAAAAGTTACAGTAGAGGAGTTACAACAAACAGAAGATAAAATAGATCCAGAGGCAGAGGCATCTATACTAAACGAATCAGGTCGTGTGTACTTTGATTATATCCCTAATATTGGTTTTAAACTAGTCAGAGAGGTCAATCGTAAACTAAAAACATATAAGAAGGAAGGCTTGTCTATGGCAGACTTTCAGGTGGATTACTATGTAGGTAATAAAGTGACAGAGTCAGTGCGTATTAACGATGTAAGTACATACAACTTAGTAAATGGTAAAATACAGCGTACTAAAGTGAAGTCAAGTGCTATGTTTGATGAGAAGACAAGTGAGAACTGGAAGACGAAGAAAGTAGTTGTACCCGATGTTCGAGAAGGGTCTATTGTAGAATATAGTTTTACGGTGACAAGTGATTACTTTAGTTATATACCATCTTGGGATTTTCAGAGAAGTATACCTGTTCATAATGCAACCTATGAATTAAGAATACCAGAGTATTTTATTTATACTTCTAGATTAATAGGAGATATGAAAGTTGATGCTAAGAGAACAAGTGATAAAAAGAAACTTTACTTGACAAATGATAGAGGACAACAAGCTCAAACAGTTGATTATATAGAGACTACTGATTTATATACAGCATCTAATATGAAGGCACTTAAATCAGAACCTTATGTGGATAATTTAGATAATTACCGTTCTTCAGTAAAACACGATTTATCTATTATTCGCTATCCGAATCAGAAACCAGAGAGTATCTCGCTTAGTGAAGCTGATTTAGTGAAATATATATATGAGAGTAAGTCATTCTCAGGTCAGTTTAGTATTGATAAGCAATTGAGTAAGATAATAGATGTAAATGAATATGACGACTTAGATAATAAGGCTAAGGCAGAGAAAATATTAGCGCAGACTAAAGATGTTATTTCTTGGAATAAGAAGGGAGGATATTACTCAGATGATTTAAGAAAAGCATTAGAACAAAAAACAGGGAACTATGCAGACGTTAATTTTACTTTATTGACGATGCTTAGATATGTAGGCTTAGAAGCTTATCCTATCTTAGTAAGTTCTATTGATAATGGAATAAGTATATCTCTTCAAAAAACGTCATATGATAGAGTAATTGTAGGAGTAGTGATTGATAGTAAAATAATGTTCTTAGACGCTACAGAAAAGTTCGGAAGTTTAAATGTGATTAGGGCATCTAATCTTAACTGGAAAGGGTTATTGATAAAAGATAAAGATAAGTTCCAAAAAGTAGAAATGACTCCTGATTTCTATTCAGTAACAACAGAGAATTATTCTTTATCGATTAGTGCTGATGGAAAAGCAATAGGAAGGGGAATTGAACAATATAGAGACTACTCTTCATTATGGTTTAGAAAAGCTATTGAAGGCAAAGGAGATGAAGCAGTCATTAAGATGTTAGAAGCAGGCTTTGATAATGTTGAGGTAGTTAATCTTTCAGTACAAGAGAAAGATAATTCATCTGCACCATTGGGATTAAGGTTCAGTATGTCTAAAAAAGATATGGGAACTATAATTGGTAATGAGTTATATGTGAAGCCAACTTCGCTATTTAGTTATAAAACGAATCCATTTACGGCTACTGAACGCAAATTGCCAATCTCTTTTGGTTATCCGATCTTATATATTTATAAAATTGCATTAGCGGTTCCCCAAGGGTATGAAGTAGAGTATTTACCAGAAGCATTGATTATACCAGAAGGAGAGATAGATTTAAGTTTTGATTATAAAATGCAACGTGAAGCAAATAACATAATTTGCACTATTCAATTTACGAGAGGCAACTTTATTGAATCAAAGTATTATAATAAAGTTCAGAGTTTTTATATTAAGATGATGGAGAAGTTAGAAGATCAAATCATTTTTAAAAAGAAATAACTTATAAAAAACCAAGATGAATAGTCTTGGTTTTTTATTGACAATCTTTTTAGAACTTCTGCATTTGCTATGTTGTATAATTGTGGTAATTTTTACCTTTGAAACAAGAACAAGAAAAAAACAGCCAAATGAATAAAATATTTTATCTCTCACTTAGCCTATTTATACTGCTTAGCTCAGCAGTATATGCACAAGACTTTTTGGGTAAAGTAACAGTGACTGAGCTTGCAGAACCTAGGAATACTTCTTTCCCTAATGCTAAAGCCGTTGTCCTAAATGAAGAAATACAAGTAGAATTTGAATACGACTATGAATACGGTTTTCGTGTAAATGAAACTGTTAGTAGAAAAATAAAGCTGTATGATAACTCTGCTAAAGAGCAACTGTCATTTTCAATTCCCTATGCACCTAAGGGATACTCTAAAGAAGATCTAACCATAACAGTATCTAATATCTATAGATTAATAGGGGGTAAAGTTGTGAAAGAGAAATCAGCAAAAGAAACTTTAAGTGATATTGATAAAGGGAATTGGCGTGAAAAGGGGGTATCTTATGACAGTGCTAAAGCAGGTGATATTATCGAGTATACCTATACAAAGACAACTAGTTATATAGATGAGTTACCAGAATGGTATATACAGAATGATCTACCGAAAGAGAGTGCAACTTATACTGTTTTTTTTCCAGAATATTTTAGCTACAGTATTGTTCAGAAAGGAGATGTAAAATTAAAAGAACAAGATTTTCCAATGCGTATTGACCTTAAAGGATTGAATAGAACATTTGTTAGTTCTGGAGTTAATGCTATTCAGAAGGTTTTTACAGCTAAATCTGTACCAGCATATGAAGTAGAACCGTTTTTAAATAACCCTAGTAATTACATATCTTCTGTTCGTTTCGATTTACAACAAGTACAGTTCCCAGGTAATTCTGCGGAAAAAGTAATGCAAACTGAAAAAGAGTTTTACACGGATTTGATTAAAAATAGAGGATTTGGTAAAGAACTTAAACAAGATAGGTTTCTAAAAAATGAATTGAATGTAGAGAATTATAAAGACCTTACAACAGAACAAAAAGTAAATAAAATATTAAGCATTGTACAGAGTAGAGTCAAATGGAATAATGAATATAGTCTTTTTGCTCAGAATGGGATTAAACCTACATATTATAAAGGTGTTGGGAATAATGCAGATATCAATCTTTTATTAACTGCGATGTTAAGATATGTGGGAGTAAAAGCAAATCCTGTATTAATCAGTACTAGAAGTAATGGAGTAAAGACAGTATGGCAACGCAATTTTTATAATCATATAATTGTTGCTGTTGAGGTGAATAATCTAGTTTATCTTGTAGATGCTATTAATCCTCATACAGCATTAAACATTTTGACTCCAGAAGATCTAAACGGAAAAGGAACAATTATTTATGACAATGCACAGATTGCAGAAGTAGACTTAATGCCTAGATTTGTTTCTAGTTTAAATAAGAAGTTTTTAATGACACTTAATGCAAATGGGACTATATCAGGGCAAGTAATTGAGAATTATAATAACTATGAAGCATTAAACTTCCGTACAGTGTATGACGGTAGTGAATGGAGATTAGGAAAATGGTTTGAGAGTCAACACTTCGGATTGGCTGTAAACGATATTAAAGTATATGATTCGAAAGACAATACTAAAGATGTTCGAGTAGTATATTCATTTTCTAAAAATAATGGTACAATTGTATTTAATAATAAGTTGTTTGTAAGTCCATTTCAATTTTATCCATTATTAGAAAACCCATTTAGTAATGAAAAACGTTCTAACCCTATTTATATTGGTTATCCTGAATTAGATAATTACCAAGTAGCGATTAATATTCCAGACGGGTATCAAGTAACAGAGTTACCGAAAGGAATAAGTATGAAAATCGAGGACTCAGGATTAGAATTACAAACCAAATTTGAACAAAAGGAGAATCAGATAATTTGTACTTTAGTCTTTGTAAAAGCAAAAGGATGTATTGATACAAAAGACTATGACAGTGTGAGAAATGTGTATGTTCAATTATTAGAACAGTTAAAAACACAAGTTACATTAGAGAAGAAATAAAAATAAGGCTACCTGATTCAGGTAGCCTTATTCAATTATTATTAGTAAAGAGAAAAATAAAGTGGAGCAATAACTACTTGTTATTTTATTGAGGTGTGAGTATAAATACTCCATAGGTAGAGGTATTAAATATAGATTTTGAAATCTCTTTAATGTCCTCAGGAGTTATGCTATTTAGTATTTCATCATAATTATTAAAGTCTTCAAGAGAACCAAAGTTTAATTGAGTTTCTCTAAGCTTTTCTACCCATTGGAATGTACTTGTATCTGTTAGATGTAAGCGTTTATTATTCAGAATCGTTAATTTCATCTGTTCTAATTCTGGCTTTGAGATACTTTTTGTCTGTAGAGAGTGAATCACTTCTTTAGCTAAGTTCTCTAGTTTGTCTATGTCAGTTAGAGCAGTTGAGAAGAATAAACTAACAGATGTTCTAGGCTCAGGGTAAACTTCTACATCTAGAGCTGAATAAGGAGAATATACTAATCCTTCTTTTTCTCTTGATAGTGTTAAGAACTGGTTGTTAAACATCTCTCTTACGATATGAGCCATCATGCTCTCTTTTAGAGTAGGTTTAATTGTTCCATTGAATACTATTGTCACATCAGGTCTTTCGATATCATTACTCGTTAGCGTAGCTCGTGTTATTTCTTCTTTTACGAAAGCCTTAGATGAGTTAGTCTTGTTTTTATCTCCTTGCTTTGGAGAATTATTTAAAGCACCGAAGTAAGCGATCGCCTTCTTCTTGATGTCATCTGTATCAAAATTCCCTGCGATAAGTACATACACCTCCTCTAGATTAGCAAAAGATTGGTTGTACAAGGTAAAGAAGCTATCTAGATTAACTTTCTTCCAGTCTTCTATTGTTGTTAGCTCTTCAGAGAATAAACTACCTCCCTTTTTATATTCTTCTATTTGATGTCCTATTTTGATAGCAGGATTATCTAATAAAGTAGAAGACTTAGTAGTTGTATCTATAGAAGAGATGCTTTCCTCTATATACTCTTTAAAATCCTGTTGAGGTGTGATATAGTCATATACCTTTCTATACGTCCATTCAAAAAGGTCTTTGCTATTCCCTTTTCGCGATGAGGTATTGATAATACTAGCATCCTTATTTATACTAACGAGTGTAGATATTTCTCTATCAGATCCCGCTTGCATATACCCATCATTCGTAAAACCATGTATCCAAGAAGAGTCTATAAAATACCCAGCATCTTGATAATATTTTTGTTCAGATGTAGGTATTTGATTTAACCCATTTCTTGTGAACAATGTCATGATATAATTATCATCTGTTGCCTTCGTTGGTTTAATACCTATGCGTAGCCCATTTGCTAATGTTAGTTCTGTAAGGTTGATATCCGTATATAGATGTTCTTTTACTGCTATATCTGTTGTAGCTTTTTGTATTGGCGGCATTGTTATCCAGTGAAATGAACCACGTGGTCTTTCGTGCGTCTTCTTTTGTTTAGCAGATTTGAATACTAATGTTTTTGTACTTCCTTCATTCCAATACTTGTTTAGTTCATCAGCAGAGTCTATTGAAAACAAACTATCATTATATGTAAGTAGATATAGGTTCTTTTGATCAGTAGACCATGTACTACTGTGTTTACTTTCTATATCTTTTGTGGTGATAGTAGGGAGTAACTCAGTTAGTAAAGCATGTCTATCTATAGAAGATAAGTAGTGACTATTCACTACGACCTGATCAATATAAGCATTGGTGATATAAGCAATATCTTCGTCTTCAGAAGGAACAGAATGATTCAGTAGATGTTGCTTATAATGTTCAAGCTCTTTTTTGTGAATACCTTTTACAGACATTGTGTTTAATGTACTAGCTACTAAGCTTATGCGGTTCTGTAATTCTTCTTCTGACTTAGCTTGTATTTCTATAGCATTTTCATTTTTATTAGGTAGATACCATAGACTGTGAGCAGTAGCAGTGCTTTTGCTCATAGACAGTTTCTTATTGATCCATTGTTTATAGATTTGTTCTATAAGTTGTTGTCTGTAATCTTCTTTAGAAGCTAAGAAAGGTGCTTCTGTAAAGCGTACTATTTCTAATTTATTAGAATTTATAGTCGTATTGCTCTGTTTTTCTAGTAAGTTAGTATAGACAGGGCTAAAAGTGTTTTCGCTCTGTTTTCTATCTAGATTCGACTGTCCTTTAAAAGAACCAAAGTATTTGTTTATTTGCTCTACAGCATCTTTAGTGTTCACATTACCTACTATGATTACAGTGGCTAGAGCAGGATTATACCATCGTTTATAGAATGCTCTAAGCTTTATAGGATCTAGATTTAGAATCTCTTTTTCAGTAGCGATAGGCAATCTATCTAAGTGAGGAGTACCTTCTAGTTTTTTGCGGTTAAATAAAGGCTCTGTACCAAAGTCTTTAATCTCTTGGATAACGATTCTTCGTTCTTTTTCTATTCCCTCATCATTGAGATGTGACTTTCCTAAGAAGTTCGCTAGTATATTTATAGCTAAATCCTGTTGTTTGATATCTAAGAGAGACAGATCATATACGGTACGCTCATAAGTAGTATAAGCGTTGATATCTCTCCCAAACTGATAGCCTAAACGCTGTAATGTATCAATGGCTTGTCTACCTGGGAAGTCATCACTACCGTTAAAGATCATATGTTCTAAGAAATGAGCAAATCCTTTTTCATCATCGCGTTCTTGTAGTGATCCTACATTTAAGACTAGACGATATTCTGTCTTCTGTTGAGGTATAGGATGGATGATATAGTTTAGCCCATTGTCTAATGTTCCATAAATTGCTTTTTCTGCTTTAGGTAATGGAGAAAAAGTACCTTGCCCTGCTACAAGCAGAGGGCAAAGTACTAAAGCAAAGAAATATAGTATTTGAGTACGTTTCATTATTTTAATTTGTATTCTGTTTTAACTTGGATATATCCATCAGCATTGTTATGAATGAATATAAACTCAAAAGTAAACTTACTATCTGTCAGTTTAGCTTTTGATTCTTTCCAAGTATAATTGTCATAATCGTCTTCTATTATTTGATCTACATTGATATGGTCAATCGGATTAAGAGAACCTCCCATTTCATAGTTTTCGGTAGCCATTAAATCTCCTGCATCTAGTAGTTTTTTAAATCTATCCCAAGCAGAATATTTAAACTCAAAAGGCACAGCTAGATATTCATCATTATATAAGTTCTTTAGTGTTGATATAAAAGATACTTCTTTAGTATTAATATCTATGGCGATATGGTTAAGTGTCACCTCAAATGACTCTGTAGAAGTACGTGTTAATCCTACAGATTTCATTACTTCTTTGTTTTGTGGAGGAGCATCAGGTCCAGGGTTATTCCAAAACTCTAAATCATCAATAGTTAAGTCTCTAAACATTTTGTAGAAATAAGCCTCCAGCCCCATAGCATTAGAGGTCATTTTAAGAACAGGTTTATCTGTTGTGGCTAATTCGCTTAGTGTTATTATCGTCTTACCTGTTAGAATAGTAGTATAAGGTAGGTTAAATACTTCTTGTACGCCCCCTCCAGGATATTTAACCTCTGTAGTGACATCTATTTCTCCTAGTAGAGGATATAAATCCAGTCCTTTCTCTTTATAACCGTCTAATAAAGCAATCTGTTCTTTCGTTAGCTCATCTATAACACTCAAGGGTAATACTGTAAAAACAAGAGGTTTTTCTAAAGGAATAGTTGTATTGTTTTCTACTAAATTTAGTTTTATTCTTTTTGCTTCAGTGATAGTACGAGCTGTTTTACTTTTAAGGGTAAGTATTGCTTTCTTCTCACCTGGAGCAAAGGTGATAGTTTGATTCTTTAATTCTAAAATATCTTTGCCTTGCTCTTGATTATCTTCCAGACCAAAAGTTAAAGAGATGGTCTTATCTGTTTTTTTAACTAGTAATACTTCTATAGAGATTTCATCCTCGCCATTGTTTTTTAGTACCGTGTTTTGGGTAGATAGATGAATTTTATTTTCACCTAGGTATTCTTTAGTAACCCCATCATCCTTACTACAGCTACTTAAAGATAGTGTAGTTAGTAGTAGGATAGTGAATGAATTTATTATATGTTTAAAACTTGTTTTCATTTTGTTTTGTTTATTTGAATGAAGGCCAGCCTTTGTTTTGTTGAACATTGCTATTATATCTCAATTCATTCATGGGTATTGGCCATGTCCAGCGATAGTCATTAGGTTCTATCTTGATAATGATAGTATTGTTATCTTCTTTTTTTCGTTCTATGGGTGTATTCCATCGTTTTAGATCAAAAAAGTTGTTCTTTTCTCCAATGAACTCTTTTTGTTTTTCGAAGTGAAGTTTATGACGTAGTTCTTGTTGACTAGGCGTATCTTCTATGTTAGGCTGATTTATAGCAGATAAGAATGTATTGAGAACTTCTTTTGCTTGTGCTAATTTATTTTGTTCTAAAAGACTCTCTGCTAAGATGAAATATGCCTCTGTACTACGTATCATCACCATATCTCTAGGGTCTTTATCTAGTTGTGATCTTTTGTATTTACCTAGAAGAGAACGCTCTACTTTTTCTTCAGCAGTTGCTCTCATACTGTGCTTATATTGAAATATGGTATATCTAATATCGTCCAAGTCAAAATTATAATCTTCATTGATGTAAAGTAGATCCCCTTGGTTATCTTCATAATATAAGTAGTGATTAGGATTATCTAGGTTGTTGTATAACCAGTAGATATTAGTATTGTCTGAAGCCCATATATTTTGATAGTCTTCTGTTGAGGTAGGAAGTTTTGCTCCATCATTTACAAGTTCTTGTGTAATAGATTCTGCTTTTGCATACTCTTTTTCATACGTAGCGACCCTTGCCTGTAGTATCCTGATCCCTTTCTCTTTGATAAAGTAGTTTTGATGTTTACCAGATTGCTGTATTAAATCTAGACCTTCAGCTAAGTATGTTTTGATTAGTTTAAGAGACTCTTCTTGAGTTAGTCTAGCTTTTTCCTCTACGATTAATTTATCTTTAGCGATAATACCTAAAGCTGTAGGGTTATAACGTTCAGAGTATAGCTGTAATAAATCGAAGTAATTATAGGCTTTTAAGACTAAAGCAGAACCTTTAATATACTGCCACACAGGATCCTGACTATTGAAGTTGTGATCTGATTCTAATAGTACATTTAGGTGGACTATGGCATCATAGTGATTATTCCATATCGAACTACTATTAATCGATAAGGTTGTTTCATCCCATTTATAAGCGAGGCTACTTCCTTTTAGATAATTAATTAGATAGGATGGCTGTAGATCTTCTGTATATAAAGTATAATCTTTAGGTTGTATAGGTGTAGCTTTATATGCCTGTGATAGTACTCCATAAGCTTTGATAGGTGAATTGATAATATCATTTCCAGAGATTTCGTTCTCAGATTTATTTTCTAGACTGCATCCCCATAGAGAACTAAATACGAATAAGTAGAATATTTTTTTAATCATTAGAAAGTAGCATTAAGAGAGAAAGTTAATATTGGCTGTAATACATCATTTAGAGAACCTCTATCTGTCTGAAAACGGTATGTGTAGATATTATCTGCTTGTACACTTAGCTGTAGGGATTTAAAATACTTATTGATAAAATTATTACTGCCTATGTTGTAACTAAGTTGTATGTAATTTAGCTTGATAAAGTCTGTTTTATATATAGTTCTATTATTAGCAAAGCTTTGAGAATAATCTTCTGCATTGTTTGGTAGTTTTTTGATAGGATATACTTTATCTTCATCTCCTACCTCGAACCAGCTGTCTTGTAACTGTCCCTCTATGGCATTTAAATTAGAACTTTTATAGTCTCTTACATAAGATTGGCTATACATTTTCTTACCACCGAAATTATAGTTGATATTTACATTTAATGCCCAATTTCTATAAGTAAAGTAGTTGTTGAAAAAGCCGTTATAAGGAGCTATACTATATCCAATACGTCTGAAGTGATTTGCATTTCTTCGTTCATTTAGATCTATTACATGGCCATCATTATCTATGTATTCAGGTACTCCTGTTAATGGATGTATACCATTAGTTTGTAGCCCATAGATGATACCTAGAGGTTTGCCTACTTCGTATTCTGGTATTACAGATTCTTCTGTTAGATATATTCTATCTGTACCATAAAGAGCTTTTACCTTATTTGCGTTATAGGACAAGGAAAGAGAAGTATTCCATCTAAAATCTTTTAGGCGGATAGCATCTCCACTTAACATAAATTCTATCCCTCTATTTTCTAGTTCTCCTATATTTTTAGTATATGTATTAAATCCATTACTCATAGCTATAGGCATAGATAGTATAGCATCTTTTGTCTTGTTTTGATAGAAGTTAACTAATAGATTTAGTCTTTCAAAGAAGCCGAAATCTACAGAGTAATTTATAGAGTGTGTTTGTTGAGGTTTTAAATCTTTATTAGGTATTCCTTGTAGCATTAATAATCTATAGTCTCCATAGAATGTATTAGGGTTGCTAAAAGTTGATTCTATATCTCTTATTGAGATTCCTGTCATACTTGCTGTATATCCTAACGAGGCTTTAAATTTCAAATCAGTTAGTATATTTTGACTCTTGAAAAAATCATAGTGAATAGGAGACCATCCTATTCCCGTAGACCATGCATCATTCCATCGTTTACTTGAAGGTAAAAAGGAAGAGCCATCTCTTTTAAAACTTCCATATACATCATAAATCCCTTTATACGTATATCCCATCGCAGCTCCAAAACCAAGTTGTGTATTCTTTATTTTGCTTCCTGAGTTTTTAGGGGCATATTCACCTATTAAAGAATTATTGATACCTGATAAGCTACTAATGTCATCCGCTATTCCATGTCCTTCACCCCCAATTATTTTTGTATTAGTAGTATAGTAATCCATATTTACTCCTAAGAAAATATCATGGTCACCGAATTGTTTTTGGTAATTAGCACGTAGATTATATGTAAAATCGAAGTTCTTGCTATCTGAGTCAGATATAAAGCCTTTAGCATTGTTTGGTTTTTGCTTTTGACTATAAGCATTCCCAAGTATTCTTTTATAAGTTTCGCTTAATGAATAGTCAGCACCTATTACCCCTGCTATGTTTAATTCGGGTAATATATCCCATTGCATTACCATGGAACTACTAAATCTTTTACTAGTCTGTTTTTGTTTATATTGATTGATTAAGTCAGCATAAGAGCGACCTGAGTAACTTGTTAGTTTTGTCGAGTGTTTTGTTTCATAAGGATTAAGTATAAAGGCTAATGAAGTAGGATCATTATCCATTCCATTTTCAGTATTGGTAGTCGAAAGCCCAAAACTATTGTTAAGAGATAAGGTTAGATTAGGGGCTAATATATAATCTAAATTGGCACGTGCGGTTATTTGATTGATATCATTACCTGGTATACGACCACCTTGTTTACTGTAATTCAGCGAGTAGAAATAAGAGTTTTTTTCGGTACCACCTCTTACACTAAGGTTATGAGATTGGAAATAATTAGGCTTTACTAATTCTTTAAACCAATCTGTATTAATTCTTCTTAAGGAGTCTAATTTGTGTTCTCCTTCTTGTAGTTTCTGACTTAGAAGAGGACTGTTCGGATAGATACTATTGATATATTCAGATGAGTATAGATATCCTGGAGTAGCAGGATTTTGCATTCTGAGTTCGAATGCTAATTTCTCATCAGTCTTCATCATATTAGCCGTTCTTTCCCCTCTCATCGTTACTCCTTGTTTCATAGCATAACTAATAATGGGTTTACCATCAAAACCTCTTTTAGAAGTTAATTCGATAACTCCATTAGCCGCCTTAATACCATATAGAGCGGTAGCAGGAGCATCCTTTAATACCTTGATAGTGGAGAAGTCATTAGGATTAAGAGTCATAAAAGTCTCTGTCGAAATCACAATTCCGTCCATTATAAATAGTGGCTCATTGGCATTTCCTTGATAGTTAAAAGAAGAGTTACCACGTAATCTTATTTCTGGTTTTTTGCCTAGTTCTCCAGAGTAAGTAACAGTAAGACCTGCTACTTGTCCTTCTAATAACTTAGCTATATTCAACTCTGAGCGTTGGTTCAGCTGTGTCATGTCTACTGTGACTACAGAACCTGTACTATTACGAATGTCGATATCATTGATATTAGTAGATTTTCTGATAATCAGCTCATCTAGTTGTTTTGTAGTGGGTAGTAGATAGATAGTTTGATTTCCCTTTTTTAATTTTATTTCTAGGTTTTCATAACCTTCATGGCTGATGATAACAGAAGAATGATAGAGTTCAGGAATTTGAATTTCTCCTTTTTCATTAGTGAAGAAGGTATCACCAGAGGCTAATACAGTTATGATTGCTGTATCAATAGGTTTTTTTGTTTCTAGATCTAATATCTTACCTGTATAAACAGGATGCTGAGCGAAAGTACTAAAGGTACACAATAGACTTACTAAGAGTGTTATAATAGCAGTCTGTCTGAATGAAAGCAACATAGTGTTATTTTGTAATTAAGACTAATTCTAAATTAATGTGCAAAAATAACTAGTTTTTTGTCTTTTCAAAGGATAAAGTGTGTTTATTTAGATTAGATATTGTTTAAAGGTTGGCGCATTGCGATGTTGGTAAGTAGTTTTGTTGTTTTGTTTTTTGTGCTTTTGAGAGTTCATTTATCTTTTAAAGGGCAATGTTCTGTATTTGTTTACTTACTTTTTTGAAAGTTGATGTTTGAGGGTTTGTGCTTTAATTAAGAAGTAAAAATGATGTAAAAAACGAGTGTTTATATCGTTTATTCTCAGTGATTATAAAGTGGTGTTTTTGTCCCATTCATTAAAAAACATCTACTAGATGTTTTATTAATGCTCTGTGTGGATATAGACGGCGCAGTATTATCAAGTATTATGGATGTAGACGTCACGGATTTCAAATCTACGACAGCGTAAGTATTGTGGATATAAACGTCACGTCTTGTTGGCATATAGCGGTAGGGGCATATAACTATACGCCCACCTAAAACATCTAGATGTTTTAATGTGTGATATATTGTGGCTACTGTGTGGACATAGACCTCAAGTACAGTCAGTATATAAAAAGTAGTGGACGTATTACTATACGCCCACATATATGTTATGATTTAAAAAAACAGCTTATTTCTTTAGCTTCTTATATTCTCTAATTAACTCTTTAAGTTGGCGATTAGATGTTGGATCAACATCTTTATCAGATAAGAAATGTCTGAATGTGAAATGGCTTCTATAATTCTTTGACACGATTTCTTGATCAAGAATAAATAGGTCGTTTCTTAATTGTTGTTTTTCTACTTCGTAGGCAGTTAAGGCTTCGAACTTATCTTTAAAATCTCTTCTAAACGTGTTTGTATTAAAAGGGATAGAATTTAGAATCTGCATTTGCTTTTTAGACTTTAGGTCTAAAGTAGAGATGATCTTAATAGCGAGTGCATCTATTTCTATTTTAGTTAAAGAGTCTATTTTCTCAGGTAAGTAAGATTTTATTTTTTTAATCGGCTTTACTTTGCTTGACTGTTTAGTTACAGTTTTTTTTGAAGTTGATGAAGGAGCATAACCAGTTCCAAAGCATTTATCACAAAAAGGGTCTAAGCCTTCACAAGAGCAAATTTCTGTTCTCATATTTTTGAATTACATTTTAATTTAAGGAGGCTTGATAGTAGCCTTGTTATTTTACAGTACTGATTTATTACAAAGAAATAAGTCATGTAGATTGTAAAATAACTGCGCAAAGATAATTGAATTTTTATAGCCTTGGTGAGGTTAAAACTAGAATGGGCAGCAATAGACTATAAATAAAACAAAAAAGGACTGCGTATTAAGCAATCCTTTAGATATAGAATAGTGAAGTTATTACTTCTTCGTGTTGATTGTGTTTTTATAGATTTGTCCGCCTTTCATGATAAGGATAAAGCTCTTCTCAGGGTTAGCGATAAGAGATAAATCTTTAAGAGGGTTACCGTCTACTAGTAGTAAGTCAGCATAAGCTTTTTCTTCTACGACACCTAGCTTACCAGGGTAAGGGCTGCGAAGACCTGATAGTTGTAATAGTTCAGCATTATCTTGCGTTACCATTTTAAGGATTTCAGCATTAGTAAACCACTTTTGAAGACGTAAGATATAATCGTTTTGATCTTTATTAAGTTCTGGTTCGAATAAGAAGTCAGTACCCCAAGCTAGTTTTACTCCTAATTTTTTAGCTAGTGGCCATACTTTATCTTGACCTTCTAATACAGGCTTGCGCTTTTCTTTACGTTGCGCATCCATATTGTCATTATTGTCCATTAGGTTTTGTAAACTTAACCAAATATTCTTCTCTGCCATTATCTTTAATGTTTCCTCATCTAGCATTTGTCCATGTTCGATAGACTTAACACCAGCTTCGATAGCACGTTGTACAGCTCTAGGTGTATAAGCGTGTACCATCACGTACGTTCCCCAGTCTTCAGCTGCATCCACTGCTGCTTTTACTTCGTCAAATGTATATTGAGTCACATCGATTGGGTCATACGCTGATGAAGTCCCTCCACCTGCCATTACCTTAATCTGACTTGCTCCGAAACGCAAATTCTCTCTTGTAGCTGTAAGTACTTCGTCACGTCCATCAGCGATAAATGTAGCCCCCATTTCTTCTGCTCGAGATGGTTTACCAAAGAAACGACGTGAGCGTTCATTAGGTGTTCTAAAGTCACCATGTCCTGCAGTTTGACTGATAGTAGCGCCAGAAGGCCAAATACGAGGACCAGATACTTTATTAGCATCAATAGCTGCTTTTAAAGGGAAGATAGGTCCTCCAGCATCACGCACACTTGTAAAACCGCGCATTAGCATATTATTAGATCCTACAGCGACTTCTTTCATTAAACTTTCTGGTGTAGCAGTAGGTGACATCATTTGTTCCATTGTTAAAGCACCGAATACCATGTGTACGTGTACATCAATTAATCCAGGCATTAAGGTTTTGCCATTACCATTGATCTTAACTACATCTTTATCCTTAACAGATATAGCTGAAGAACTTATCTTTTCGATAGTTTGACCTGACACTAATACATTCATAGGAGCAGTAAGAGCTGCTGTTTTGTGATCTAATATTCTAACATTCTCGATAAGAACTTGTTTTGTCTGTGCAAATGTGATTGTTGTACTGACAAAAAATAGAGTTAATAAGTATTTAAACTTCATGATATATTGGGAGTTATGTGGTTATTCGTATTAAGATGAATAAGGCTCTAAGTTATTATAAAAGTGGCGTTTTGCCTAATATTATTTTGTTTAACAATAATATTGGGTGGTTTTAGGATATAGTTTATCGGATTATGGAGTATTGAAAGGGATAAGTTGATGTATTGTAAATAATTGTAATTATAATAAGGTAGAACTTGAGAAAGTTTTAAGTTTGTAAGTATTAGTGAGAAAATATATAAAGTAATGAGAGTAGTAATCCAACATGTAGCAAAAGCGTCTGTAACAGTTGAAGGGAATGTAATCGGAAGTATCGGTCATGGGCTGTTAGTGTTAGTAGGAGTAGAAGATGTTGATACAGTACAAGACATAGAATGGCTATCAGGGAAGATAGTGAATTTGCGTATATTTGAAGATGAAGCAGGGGTAATGAATAAGTCTATTAAGGATGTGGGGGGAGATGTGTTATTAGTAAGCCAATTCACATTACATGCTTCTACTAAAAAAGGAAATAGACCCTCTTATATTAAAGCTTCTAAGCCAGACTTTGCTGTACCGATGTATGAGAAGTTTATCACACAGTTAGAAAAAGATATGGAGAAGTCAATACAGACAGGAGAATTCGGAGCAGATATGAAAGTAGAGCTGCTGAATGATGGCCCTGTAACTATAGTAATCGATAGTCAAAATAAAGAATAATGAATAGTTTAGTCAAGTTTAGTTTATTCACTATCATCTATGTGATGATGACGTGGTTCTTAACAGAAGAAGTGGGATGTGCTTTCTCTGGAGATCAGCAGTGTTTAATAAGTTTTGTAGCGAAGTACATTATCTTTATGATATTGATGTTCGTTTATGACAAGTGGATTAAAGGAAGAATTTTTAAAACAAAAAATAAGTAAGAGTATGAATATTCAGGATGCACAACTAGCTGTAGATAATTGGATCAAAGAACATGGAGTTCGTTATTTTAACGAATTAACTAATATGGCTCAGCTTACTGAGGAGGTAGGTGAAGTAGCTCGTATCATCGCGAGAAGATATGGAGAGCAATCTGAGAAAGAGAGTGATAAAAATAAAGACCTAGGTGAAGAGTTGGCAGATGTGGTATTTGTAGTGATGTGCCTAGCTAACCAGACAGGTGTGAATCTTCAAGAAGCTTTTGATAAAAAAATGGATTTTAAAACAAAGAGAGATCACGACCGCCACCACAATAATGAAAAACTAAAATAAGAAGACGTGAATATTAAGCTGTTAAAAAGTAAAATGGAGAATGACAAAACACTTGTCATCTCTGGTAGTAAATCGGAGAGTAATAGATTATTGATATTACAAGAGTTGTTTTCATCATTGGTGATAGATAATGTATCTGATTCTGATGATGTACAAGCGATGCAACAAGCGCTAGCTTCAACAGGAGAGGTGGTGGATATACACCACGCGGGAACTACTATGCGATTTTTGACAGCTTATTATTCGCTGTGTAGTACTCATACACTGACCCTGACAGGAAGCAGTCGTATGCAAGAGCGCCCTATCGGGGTGTTAGTAGATGCACTTAGACAGTTAGGAGCTGATATCACGTATGACAAGAAGGAGGGATATCCTCCACTTCGCATTAAAGGGAATGTGGTAACTGGAGGTAAGGTAGAATTACCTGCAGATGTGAGTAGTCAATATATCACTGCTATGTTATTAGTAGGGACAAAATTAGAGAAGGGAATAGAGCTCCATTTAATAGGAAACATTACCTCTCGTCCTTATATAGAAATGACTTTAGCATTATTAAGTCAATTAGGTGTAGAGAGTAGTTTCGAAGGAAATATCATTAAAGTAAATCCTTTAGTTAAAGCTGGTACAGAACAGTTCACTGTAGAGTCGGACTGGTCTTCGGCATCTTATTTTTATTCTTTTGTTGCATTATCTCCTATAGGGACTGCGATAAAACTAAAGAGTTATAAGAAAGATAGTTTGCAAGGGGATAGTTATGTGAGTGAGTTATATGCTACTCTAGGGGTAGAAACTACTTATTTAGAAGATTATACTTTAGAACTTAAGAAGGTAAGAGATACTGAGCCTGTGTTTAAAGCAGATTTGATAGAAACTCCTGACTTAGCGCAAACTATAGCTGTGACTTGTTTTGGTTTAGGGATAAAATGCGAAATGACAGGGTTGCATACTTTAAAGATAAAAGAGACAGATCGATTAGTCGCATTACAGAACGAGTTGACTAAATTAGGAGGACAAGTAGATATCACTAATGAATCTATGCTTATTCATCCTTCAAAAGGAATGAAGGAAGGAATATCAATTAATACTTATCAAGATCATAGAATGGCGATGGCTTTCGCACCATTATCTTTAAAAGGTGAACTAGAGATTTTAGAGGCTGAAGTAGTAACTAAGTCATTTATAAACTACTGGGATTGTCTAGCTGAAATAGGCTTAAATATGGAGAAAAAGTAAGGTGCTAAAATTAAATATGGCTAAATACTTGACAACCCCTACTCTGAGGTTGTATATTTGTACTCAATTTGGACATTTATGCACTTTATAAATGACTGAATAAGGTTTAGTATTATTTTCTAACAAAACACATATTCAATGAAGTTATCAAACTTTAATTTTGATTTGCCTGAAGATTTATTGGCAGAGTTTCCAGCAGAGAACAGAGATGAGGCACGCTTAATGGTGGTGGATCGCAAAACTGGAACTATTGAACATAAGCAATTCAAGGATTTAATTGACTATTTTGACGAAGGAGATGTGATGGTGTTAAACAACACTAAAGTATTCCCTGCACGTTTATATGGTAACAAAGAGAAAACAGGTGCTAGAATCGAAGTATTCTTGTTACGTGAGTTAAATGCTGAACAACGTTTATGGGATGTATTAGTAGATCCTGCTCGTAAAATACGTATCGGAAATAAATTATACTTCGGAGATGATGATTCATTAGTAGCTGAAGTAATCGATAATACAACTTCTAGAGGAAGAACTTTACGTTTCTTATATGATGGTTCTTATGAAGAGTTTAGATTTAAATTACAAGAATTAGGAGAGACTCCTATACCTAAGTATATTAATCGTGAGGTAGTACCAGAAGATGCTGAGCGTTACCAAACTATCTATGCGACTGAAGAAGGAGCTGTAGCTGCTCCAACTGCTGGACTACACTTCTCTAAACACTTATTAAAGCGTTTAGAAATTAAAGGAGTAGAGTTTGCTAATGTGACGTTACATATTGGTTTAGGTACATTTAACCCAGTAGAGGTAGAGGATTTATCTAAACATAAGATGGACTCTGAAGAGATGTTCGTTACTCAAGAAGCATGTGATATCGTTAATGCTGCACAAGCTAGAAAGAGTAGAATATGTGCTGTAGGTACTACAAGTATGCGTGCTTTAGAAAGTTCTGTATCATCTAGTCATACCCTAAATCCATTCGTGGGATGGACTAATAAGTTTATCTTCCCTCCTTATGACTTTAGTATAGCTGACTGTATGGTGACTAACTTTCACATGCCAAAATCAACATTGATGATGATGATCTCTGCGTTCTGTGGACATGATTTAATGATGAAAGCTTATAAAGAAGCTGTAGAAGAGAAATATAAATTCTATTCTTATGGAGACGCAATGTTGATCCTGTAATAGAGTGATTATATAATAATATCTTATAAAGCCTTTGAGAATTTCTCAAAGGCTTTTTTTATTACTTTTTCTTTTTATTTTAAGTGTGGCACTTCTATAGACTAAAGTAGATATATATACGTAGTTTACTCTATTAGAAAGTTAGTTTTCTTCTTCTTTTTGTACTTGATAGACAGTATTTGACTACTATTGATTCTATACTTAAAGGCATTATTCGCATTTAAGGTATAATTAAGAATGATATTATCTGAAAAGGCTTAAATTTACTTTTAACTTAAAAATGCTATAAAACATGACTTTTGAGAATACACTTGCTTATGCAAAAAGCTTAGATGCGCAAGATCCTCTAGCACAATACAGAGACGAGTTTAACTTTCCAAAAGTAAATGGAAAACAAGTGATTTACTTTACAGGTAATTCTCTGGGTTTACAACCTAAGAAAGCTGTAGAGTATGTAAGTGAAGTGATGACTGACTGGGGAGAATTAGCAGTAGAAGGGCACTTCTATGCTGAAAAACCATGGTGGGATTATCACGAGAGATTAAGTGAACCTTTGAGTCATGTTGTAGGGGCATTGCCATCAGAAATAACGGTAATGAATACGTTGACAGTGAATCTACATGTACTGATGACTACCTTTTATAGACCAACGTCAAGTAAGTATAAGATTATATGTGAGGAGAAAGCATTTCCTAGTGATCAGTATTTGATTCAATCACAGATTAAATTACATAATCTAGATCCAAAAGAAGCAATTGTTGAACTAAAGAAACGACCTGGTGAGCACAATTTTAGATTAGAAGATATTATAGCTAAGATAGATGAGGTAGGAGAGGAGTTAGCTTTAGTTTTGATAGGAGGATTAAATTACTATACAGGACAGGTATTTGATATTAAAACTATTACTGCTGCAGCTCACCAATATGAAGCAAAAGTAGGATGGGATTTAGCACATGCAGCAGGTAATATAGAATTAAAATTGCATGATTGGAATGTAGATTTTGCAGCATGGTGTAGTTATAAATATATGAATGCTGGGCCAGGTAGTGCTTCAGGATGTTTTATCCATGAACGTTATCATACAGATAAAGATTTAGTGAGATTAGCAGGATGGTGGGGACATAATAAAGAACGTAGGTTCTTAATGGAGAAAAGATTTGATGCTATAGAGAGCGCTCATGGATGGCAGATTAGCAATCCATCTATTCTAAGTTTAGCTCCTTATTTAGCTTCGTTAGAAATGTTTGCTGAGGTAGGTATGGAAGCACTAATTACTAAGCGAGATAAGATTACAACCTATTTAGAGTTTGTAATGGAAGATGTAGCTAGAGCTGTCAATGCAAATTATGAGATTATCACACCTGAAGGTAAAAATGAAAGAGGGTGTCAGTTATCTGTATTACTCCATGGAAAAGGGAAAGATCTTTTTTCATATTTGTTGAATGAGGGGATCATCGTAGACTGGAGAGAGCCTAACGTAGTACGCATAGCTCCAGTGCCACTATATACATCTTATGAGGATATTTTTAGATTTGGTGAGATTCTAAAAAAAGCAGATAGTCTCTTTTAAAATAAATATTCAATATCAATTTGGATATACTGAAACTGCGTTTAAATTTGCAAAAAATAAAATAAGATGTCAACGAAACAAAATAAGATAGATAATTTTGATCCGTCTCAACCAGGGTTAGCAGATGCTACTATTTACGGATTACCTTTTACAGCAGAAGAAAGTGAAATAATCGTGGTACCTGCACCATGGGAAGTAACTGTAAGTTATGGAGCTGGTGCTTCTGAAGGACCAGAGGCTATCTTAGAGGCTTCTTATCAAGTAGATTTGTTACATCAACAATATCCTGATTTATGGAAGTTGGGTATCTATATCGATGAAGCACCTGAACATTGGGCTGCTGATAGTGCTAAGTATAAAGAAATGGCTCAGCCAATAATCGAGGCACTAGAGAATGGAGAGAATATAGATGACTTACCTGAGTTAAAAAAAGATTTAGATACAATCAATGCTGTTTGTGAGAAATTTCACAAAGAAGTAGAAGAGAAAGTGTCTTATTGGATGGCTCAAGGGAAGAAAGTAGTGTTACTAGGAGGAGATCACAGTACTCCACTAGGATACTATAATGCAATGGCAAAACATCATGATGCTTTCGGTATTCTACATTTTGATGCTCATATGGACTTAAGAGATGCTTATGAAGGGTTCACATATTCTCATGCGTCTATTATGTTTAATACATTAAAATTATCTCAAGTAAAAACAATAGTACAAGTTGGTATTCGTGACTTCTGTGAACAAGAAGTAGCTACTGTAATGGAATCTAATGGAAGAGTATTAGTACATACAGATGCTGATTTGAAAAAAGATGAGTTCGAAGGAATGTCTTGGAAAGATAAGTGTGATCAGATTATCGCATCATTACCACAGAAGGTAGCTATTAGTTTTGATATCGATGCTTTATTAGCATGGTATTGCCCGAACACAGGAACACCAGTGCCAGGAGGATTAACTTATGAACAAGCAATATACATGATCACTCGTCTATCAGAATCTAATAAGCAAATAATAGGATTAGATTTGGTAGAAGTAGCACCAGGAGAAGATGATTGGGATGGGAATGTAGGAGCTAGATTATTATTTCATATGTGTGGAGCATTTGCAAAATCACAAGGTTTAGCTGTAGGACAAAAAATAGAGTTTAAGAAATAAACAAAAAATAAAGAGTCTATTATAGACTCTTTATTTTTTTATAGTTTTATAAATAAAGAATACATTATACAAAAAAAGTAAAATGGTAAAAGATATATCAATTGTAGGAAGTGGTTTAGTTGGTGTGGTTTTAGCTATTAGCTTAAAAGCAAAGGGATACGATGTTACTGTATATGATAAGAGTGGGGATATAAGAGATTTAGATTTTAGAGGAAAGTCTATTAATTTAGCTTTGTCAGATAGAGGTTGGAAGGTATTAAAAGAGCTGGGAATAGACGAAGAGGTTAAAGAGATAGCGATCCCTATGTCTGCTCGTGCAATTCATACTGAAGAAGGTGATGTGAAATATCAACAATATAGTATAAAGGGAGATTCTATTTGGGCTATTTCAAGAGGAGGATTAAATAAGGATTTGATTACAATAGCAGAGAAAAGAGGAGTTGTTTTTAAATTTGACACTCCTATATGGGATATTGATTTAAAAGAAGGTATCCTTTATACTGCCGAACATGAAAGAGATCAATGGGTGGCTATTAAAACGGATTTAATTTTCGGTGCTGATGGAGCCTATTCTAGGGTGCGTGGGAAGATGCAGAAACAAAGTCGTTTTGAATATCAGCAGTCATATTTACATTTAGGTTACAAAGAACTTAGAATAGAGGCTGAAGCTAATGGTGAACATAAGTTGCCAAAGAATTCTTTTCATATTTGGCCGCGCAAAGATTTTATGTTTATTGCATTGGCTAATGTTGACGGTTCATTTACTTGTACTTTATTTATGCCTTATGAAGGAGAGATTTCTTTTAAAACAGTTGTTAGTGATGACGAGATAAATTCATTCTTTACTACATACTTTAAAAATGTAGAGGAGTTAATACCAAATTACTTAGAACAATATAAAGAGAATCCTGTCAATTCGTTGGTTACAATGAAATGCTTCCCGTGGGTATCTGAAGGTAAAGTAGCATTAATAGGTGATGCTGCCCATGCGGTAGTTCCTTTTTATGGACAAGGACTAAATGCAGGACTAGAAGATGTCTATGTTTTAAATAAGATAATCAGTGAATCTAAAGAGGATGATTGGGAAACTATTTTTGAGAAGTATCAAGAAGAAAGGAAACCTAATGGAGATGCTATAGCAGAATTATCTTATCACAATTTTAAAGAGATGAGTGAAGATACGGCTGATGATATGTTCCTTCTTCGCAAGAAAATAGAAGGTAAATTCGCGGCTCAGTATCCTGATTTATGGTTACCTTTATATGATAGAGTGACATTTAGTACAGAAAGCTATGTATCTGCCTTAGCAGAGGGAGATAGACAGGCGCGTATTATGGATCAAGTAATGTCACTAGATAATGTTAATGAGAAGTGGGATAGTGATCAAGTAATGGATATGATTAAGAAGTTATTATAAGCTAAGATAAAAGTAAAACAAGTAAAAGGCTGTGCGACTCCGTACAGCCTTTTTTGTATCTATAACGTATTTGTAAGATAATTAAGTTTCTTACATAAAAATGTGCTTGGTAATATTATGTCTTCTTGAAAGATTAATGTTTTAAATTTCGATCACCTTTTTTTACGTAGTTACTTCCTAATCTAACAAAAAACAACTTTTAGCTATCTCTAATTAAGCACTTTTTTTAACCTATCTCTTCTATAAGGCTTATAGCGTATTCCAAATTTCATTTTATGTACATTTTTTTTAATTGTATTTTTAGTTAATGTATTGATATTTAGATTTTTGTTTTCTGTAAAATAGGCAGTTATCTATAACATCCTTTAATCCTAGTGAAACTGTACAGTGATTCTGCATTGTAGGTCATTTAAAGGATAGTAGTAGGAGAGTAGAAGGGCTGAGGGATTTTTGCCCATGTATGCTCTTGTTAATTATCTTGAACTTACTTTTAAGCGAATGCCAAGGGTTATATATTAGAGAATCAGTATTTGGATAAAATCTGATGTAATTCGCTTAAATGATATTGCATTTTTTTAAAATAGATTCAGTTGGATTGACAGCTGATTGATACCAAGCTAGAGCAGGAGTGGGATGAATAGGTAAAAAACTTTTTTTTGATCTATATGTGTTTGGTATTCTGGTTTTTATATATTACAAAATCAAAAATATAGGCTCAAGCGTTAAGAAAATAGGTAGCAGATATTTTTAGTGAAGTAATCATCAGATGCGAGATGGAAAAAACAACATCACAAAAAAATGAAAAACCAAAATCACTATAGTTATGGCAGAAATTAAACAAGGAATACTAGGTGCTACAAGAGGAAAAATAGGGCCAGTAGTAGGATATATATGGAGAGGTAAAAACTGGCTTCGTTCTAAACCTAGCAAATCAAGAAGAAAGGCTACCGCTAAGTAGTTGCTTCAACGGGATAAGATGAGTCTAGTGTCTACTTATGCGAGTAAGTTTAGAGACTTTGTCAATGCGCATTGCCCTGCTGTTTACAATGGTGAAAAATGGATGATTGGTAAAGAGCAAATGATCTCGAGAATGATGAAACAAGGCATCACAATGATTAATGGGCTACAGCATATCGCGGTAGAGCAAACGATCTTGTCCATCGGAAACCTTGCACCTGCTGTGATTAGAAAGATTAATATTATGAAAACGGGCAAATTTAAAGTGCAGTGGGATAATAGCTTGGTCAATGCAATGACGCTAGATACAGATTCGCTGAGCATGATGCTGTATAATGAAACGTTAGACAAGTTCGTGGCTATACATAATGTGGGAAATCGCGTAGAGAAGTACGCACATTTTAGTGTTCCAACAGAATGGAAAAGTGGGAAGGTATACTTCTGGAGTATGTGGAAGGCTGCTGATGGAAGTATGCATAGCACAAGCTGTTTTCACGGGATGATAGAGCTTATTGAGGAGCAGGTAACAGAGAACGGGAAAGAGGTAGCAGGGAATGGGAAACAGGTAGCAGGGAACGAGAATCAGGGAAAAAGGAATACAAAACAAGAAATAACAGAGGTATTACCTCTAGAACAAGTACAAAGAATAGCATTAAAACAGTGCCTAGAAGAGGTGGCTTCTACTTCCAATACAGAAATAACTACCGAATCTGTTGTACCTGCTATTAAAGAAGGGGAAACTACCCCGCCTGTTATGCACCCCTTCAAAGAAGGGGAACTAAAGAAGTGGATGCCGCCAGGGTATACCCGCCGTGTAACAAAGCGAATCTTAAAAGGGGAGGCTGAGGTAGATAATAGTACTAAGAGTAGCAAGAAACAGCGTTTGTCTAAACCTAGTGGAATAATTGAGGGAGCATGTTCTGTCTTAGACGTTCCAAAGATCAGTGAGGAATTGAACGAGTGAGAATGAGGTGAGATATAGAGAAGAATGTATTAGGATGATAAGCATATAATAGGCAGAAATTTGGTGTCTCTATTATAATAAGGAGTAGTGTATATAAAAAAGGAAACCTATTTAGGTTCCCTTAGATTTATTTGCGTTTGCCTTTGGTATTGCTACTTCCGGAGAATATCTTATTTAGTATTCCAAAAGCTCCTCTAATAAAGGTAGCACTTGTGACTACTTTTAATATGCTCTTTGTTACTTCGTTATTTCCTTGTTGCATTTTAGGAGGATTAGCTGTTTTAGAAGAAGAAGTGCTTTCTTTCGCTTTTTGTTCTTCTTGTTGTGCCGCTTCTAGTTTAGCAGTTAGGATTTCGTAAGCACTTTCTCTGTCAAAGTATTCATTGTATTTTTTAGCTAAAGAGGAATTGTTTATAATATTATCAATCTCATTATTCGATAAGATATCCATTCTACTAGCTGGAGCTCTCATGGTACATATTGCCAAGGGAGTAGGTATGCCTTTTTCATTTAAAGCAGTAACTAATGCTTCTCCAGTTCCCATTGAAGTAATAACCTCGTTTGTTTTATAGAAGTCTGTTGAAGGGAAATTCTCTGAAGCAGTCTTGATGGCTTTTCTATCCTTCTCAGTGAATGCTCGCAGTGCATGTTGAATCTTAAGACCAAGTTGTGCAAGTACACCATTAGGTATATCGGTTGGATTCTGGGTTATGAAATAAATTCCAATTCCTTTAGAACGAATTAATTTAACGATAGTTTCGATTTGATTCAGTAATGTTTTGCTCGCTTCATTAAATATTAAGTGGGCTTCGTCAATGAAAATAACAAGTTCTGGCTGTCCGCTATCACCTTGCTCAGGCATTTGAGAATAGACTTGTGCTAAAAGATTCAGCATAAAAGTAGAGAACAACTTAGGTTTATCTTGTATATCAGTCAGGCGAAGAATATTGACATAACCATATCCTTTATCATTTACACGCATAAGGTCAGCTATGTCAAAAGATGGTTCTGCAAAGAAAATATCTGCACCTTGTTGTTCTAGTTCTATTATTTTTCTAATAATTGCACCTGTAGATGCAGCAGAAATGCGACCATATTCACTTTCTATTTCATCTTTTCCCTCATTAGTTAAGTACTGAAGAGTCTTTTTAAAGTCTTTTAAATCAAGTAATGGGAGTTTTTTATCATCACAATATTTGAATATTAATGATACTATTCCCGCTTGTGTGTCATTTAGATCTAAAATTCTACTGAATAAGATAGGTCCAAATTCAGTTATTGTAGCTCTTAGTCTAACTCCATTTTGTTGCGAAATCGATAATAATTCTACAGGGAATTCTTCTGGAAGGAAAGGAAGATTCATTTTAGAATGTCGTTCTTTTATAAAATCATTCTCACTACCTTTTTGTGCTATACCACTAAAATCCCCTTTTATGTCCATCATCAGTACAGGTATCCCTTTAGCAGATAGTTGTTCAGAAAGAACTTGTATGGTTTTAGTTTTACCTGTACCCGTTGCACCAGCTATAAGTCCGTGTCTATTAATGGTTTTTAAAGGAATATTGATAAAGTGGTTTGCTAGTATCTCACCTTCTAATTTAGCGGCGCCTATGGTAATAAAATCTCCCTTAAAGGTGTATCCATTGGAAAATAGAGAGCTAAAATCTTCTGTATTCATAGTAATAATAGTATTAAAAAGTCATTTATCCTTAACAAATATAGTCTATTCAGAAATTATATAATATATAAAATTGAAATGTTAAATTTAGAGTGTATGTAAAAAAGGATGTAGTTTATTCCATTTAGAGTTGTTATCTTTACCTTAGCTTAACATTTCCTTTTAATATGGAGGTGTTAAATTTCCTTATTGTTAAATGATGAAATATGATTTGAAAAAAATGGTGATAAATTTTTTTATTTGATCTAAAAACATAAATTTGCGACTCTCATTAGTTTAAAAGAGAAAAATAAGTAATAAGTAATAATTGAAAAAAAAGAATTAAATTTTTAAAAGATGACAAACGTATCAAACGAATCAGTTGAGAAAAAAGGATCTGGCTCAAGCGCAAGCAGAGTAATTGCATCATTAGCGGTAGTATTTTGTATTATATTTGGATACATTATTTGGAAGTTTGTAATGGGTAATCCTGCTAACTTCGAAAACGGAGATCCAGATGCACACCCACTACCAGGGAACTTTTTAGGTATGGTGTATAAAGGAGGAATTGTAGTAGCAGCGTTAATTGGATTATTGACAATGACTGTTGTTTTCTCAATTGAGAGATTCTTTGTAATTACTAAAGCTTCAGGAAAAGGAAACGTAAGTAAATTCGTTCAAGATATCCAAGTAAGCATCAACGCTGGGAAAATCAACGAAGCAATGGAAGCATGTGACGCTCAACAAGGGTCAGTAGCTAACGTAGTGAAAGCTGGTTTAGTTAAGTATGAGGAAATGAAAAAAGAAGGTTTTGATAGCGAAGCTGCTACTGAAGCTATTCAAAAAGAAATCGAAGAGGCTACTACATTAGAGATGCCAATGTTAGAAAGAAACATGATCGTATTAGCGACATTAGTATCTATCGGTACATTAGTAGGATTATTAGGTACAGTAACAGGGATGATTAAAGCGTTCTCTGCATTAGCTACAGCTGGTACTCCAGACTCAACAGCGTTATCTGCAAGTATCTCTGAAGCATTAACTTGTACTGCTACAGGTATTGGTACTTCTACATTAGCTATTGTTATGTATAATACATTTACAACTAAAATTGATAGATTAACTTATTCAATTGACGAAGCTGGTTTTGCTATTACTCAATCTTACAGAAGATTCAAAGGATTAGTAAAATAATTAGTTAAGAATAAGTAATAATATAAATACTAAACCTATATGACGATATAAGTGAATGTAGGTTTAGTTTAAAATATACTATCAATGGCAAAAGGTAAAATGAAAAAGAGTAGTATGAGAGTGGATATGACCGCAATGTGTGACGTGTCATTCCTACTTTTGACTTTCTTCGTATTGACTTCTACTGCTAAAATGCCAGAACCATTACCTGTTGATACTCCATCATCTACTGTACAGACTAAGTTGCCTGAGGTAAATTTAGCAACAGTTACAATCGGTGGTAAAGAAGGAGAAGAAAAGGTTTTCTTTGGGGTTTTAGGAAAAGTAGACCGTATCGCAACTCTTGAAAAAATGGGAGAGCGCTACAATATAGAATTTAATGATGAAGAGAAAAGAATTTTTTCATTCTTAGAAGGTGTTGGTACACCGATACAAGAGTTAAAAAGCTTTTTAAATCTTCCGCCAGATGTTAGAAATAAAGTTAGTTCATCTCAACCTGGGATCCCTATGGATTCAGTTAACAATCAATTAAAAGATTGGGTTCAAACTTCTCGTGTAGTAGCGAAAGATTTGAATAACAAAGTTTTAGAGGTTGCTATTAAAGCAGATGCTACAATGTCTTATCCAAAAGTTAAGAAAGTTATGGATATCATGCAAGAGCAACGTCTAAACAAATTTTACTTGGTAACAGGTCTAAGAAATGAAGATTTTTAATCATTAAACAAACTCTAAATGGCTGAATTAAATACAGGTGGAGGAGACGAAAAAGGTAAAAAAGTAAGAAGTAAAAAACAAAACGCTGGAGTAGATTTAACTGCGATGGTGGATTTAGCTTTCTTATTGATTACTTTCTTCATGTTGACTACATCAATGAATAAGCCGCAGTCGATGAACTTAGCGATGCCAGATAAGTCTGATGACGCAAAGGACAAAGATGACAAAACTAAAGTGGACGAGAATCGTACGATGACTGTTCTTTTAGGAGCGGATGATAAAGTGAAATGGTATATGGGGATGCCTCAACAACCATTAGATGGACCGAACGATAGTTCTTACGGTCAAAATGGAATAAGAAAAGTAATCATGGAAAAATCCAAAAAAGCTTTAGCTTATTCTCAAGATGCAGAAAAAGGATTAATTGTTATTATTAAAGCTAGTGAAGGTGCTAATTACCGTAACTTAGTAGATATTCTTGATGAAATGGCAATCACAGGTACTAAAACCTATGCTATTGTAGATATCTCAGTTGAGGATTTAGGAATCTTAGGTGAGAAATAGTTAACGTCTTAAAAATTAAAAGAAATGTCAAAGTTAAATATCTTTAAAAAAGATTGGATTGATATTGTTTTCGAAGGACGTAACAAATCTTACGGAGCTTATCAATTAAGATCTGAAAATCCTAAAGTTACTACAATTGCATTATTTGCAGGTATAGCAGTTTTTGGATTAGCATTAGCATCGCCTATTATTATCAGATGGGCAGAAGGTACTTTAGGTATAACGAAAGTTGATAAATTAGATGTTCCAATCGAGGTTATCGATGTAGAATTACCTGCTTTACCTGAAGAATTACCTCCACCAGAGGAGGAGTTACCTCCACCTCCACCACCAGTAGAGGAAGCGAAGAGTGTGAATGACACTAAAAAATTCGTGGAACCTGAAGTGGCTAAAAAGGATGAGGTAAAAGAAGAAATTGCAAAGCAAGATGACTTTAAGGATGCAGATCCTGGAGTGAAAGATGCTAAAGGTGATAAGGATAAAGGTGAAATAAAAACTGGTGAAGGTACAGGAAAAGCTGATAAAGGTGATCCTAAACCTGAGGTTACAGGTGATGGAGATCCTAATAAGGTATTCGTAGCTGTACAAGTTAAAGCTGAGTACCCAGGTGGTATGGGAGCTTTCAACAAACAGTTTATTAGCCGCTTTAGAACTCCAGATATTGATTCTGGTGTGAAAAGAATCCAAGTTATCGTGCAATTTATTGTTGAGATAGACGGTTCATTAACTGATATTAAAGTTGCTCGTGACCCTGGTTACGGTGCTGGTAAAGAGGCAGTACGTGTATTGAACTCGATGCCAAAATGGAAACCTGCTATTCAAAACAATAGAAGTGTTAGATCACAATTTACATTACCAATTACTATTCAAGTACAATAGGTATGTTAAAAAATAAATTTCAACAGAAATCGCTACTACAGCGATTTCTGTTTGTTTTTGGACTATGCTTCTTTGTCCTTTATCTAGGATTAGGGTGCATGTTTTTGTTTTGGGATGCGATGCCAATAGCGATGGAATATACCTACAGAATGCTTTTCGGAGGAGCTCTGATAGTGTATGGAATATTTAGATTTATAAGATTGTGGAATCAAGATTGATTCATAAAATAGAAAAAGCCGCTAATAGCGGCTTTTTTTGTTCGAATCTTAACTAAATAGTACATTTGTTTTGTATATCTTTATGGAATAACAAATAGTAGAGTATTAGGTATTAAATGATAAAGAGAAGTTTTAAAGTATTTAGCTATGTTTTGGCTGTTACTGTTTTGTCAAGTGTTTTTGTGGAATGTAAAAAGAAAGAAGAACCAAAAGTTAGTCAAAGTGAAATAGACTTTACTAAAATAGAGGAGACTCCAGTTTCTGGCTATACCAAGATTTTAGTAGATGAATCTATTTATCCGATTGCGAACGATGTTAATACGATGTATATGTATGAGTATAATCGTAGTAAGATAGATCTTTTGAAAATGTCTACTAATGAGGTATTACAATTGTTGTTGAATGACTCTATTCGCGTGGCTATTTTACCACGTACCTTGACGGAAAGTGAAGTAAAGCGCTTCGAGGGAAGAGTTACGCCTAAAATGACTCATTTTGCAAATGATGCAGTTGTTTTTATAGCGAATAAGACTTATACAGATAGTGTAGTTGATTATAATCAGGTACTTAAAAATGTAGTGAATAGCCCGAGTAAGGATGCTAGTCAAGCTTTTTTTGTTTTTGATAATGCAAATTCTAATGTTGTTGAAGTCTTTAAGGATGTAACTAAAACAAAAGAATTATCTAAGGATATAGCATACTATGCTGGTGATTCAGAAGCTGTGGTTGAGTACATTAGCAAGAATCCGCAAGCTATTGGTGTAATAGGACAAAATTGGCTTACGCAGCCAAGCGAGAAAATCGCTAAATATCTAAATAGCATTAAGGTTCTTGGTGTTAAGAATTCAGATAACGGGAAGTTTTATAAAGCTTCTCAGAATAGCATAGCAGAAGGGACATATCCACTTATACGTAAATTGTATGTAGTAGATATTCAAGGTAAGTCTGGATTAGGTGTAGGGTATGCTTCATATATCGCTGGATATAAGGGACAGAGAATTATTTTGAAGTCTGGTTTGTTGCCCTTTAAAGTACCTCCAAGAGAACTTAACGTACGCGATAAAATTTAAGAATATAAATAACCAAAATATATCAAAAATGAATAAACGTAATCTAAAATCATTACTGGCTATAGCCTTGATTAGTGTAAGTGGTTTTGCACAAGATCTAGAAACAGCTAAGAAAGCTATACAGGATGAACAATATGATAAAGCAAAGGCTATTTTAAAGTCTTTAGTAGAGAGTAAGCCAAATGATGGTATAAACTATTATTATTTAGGTGATGTTTTATTACAGGAGGAAGAAGTAGAATCTGCACGTACTTATTTTGAGAAAGGTATTGGTGTAAAAGGTAAAGGCTTTCTTAATTACATTGGGCTAGGGCAGTTGGCTTTAGATGATAATAATGTAAACTTAGCTAAAGAGAACTTTGATAAAGCGTTAAAAAGTATTCGCAAAAAGGATTATAATGAACAGTTGTTAGTTGCTTCAGCATATCTAAATTCTAAGCACAGTCAACCTAAAGAAGCTATTGCAATAGCTCAAGCGGTTATCACAGCTGATTATACTAATGCTTCTGCTTATAATGTTTTGGGTAAAGCTTATTTAGCAGATGAGAATTTCAATGAGGCATTTTCTGCTTTCAGAAATGCTATTTCTTATGATGAAACGCTATTAGATGCAAAGCTTCAATTAGCTATTATAACTAAGCGAGGTAGAGGTTTTGCAGAAGCAATTAAAGCATGTGAAGAGATTCTAGTAGTCAATCCTAACTATGCTCCAGCGTTGAGAGAAATTGCAGATAGTTATTATTTATGGTCTCTTAGTGATGCAGTAAAAAAAGATGCTTATGTTAGTAAGGCTGATGAATATTATCAAAAATATTTAGTGGCTTCGGGTAATTCTGTAGAATCAAGAATGAAATATGCAGATTTTCTATTAGTGACTGGTGATTATATTAAGTTAGAGAAAGAAGCAACTTCTCTTAGTAAGGAGGAAGGAGTTAATAACAGAATTAATCGTTATTTAGGTTATGCAGGTTATCATAATGCTAATTATACTGTGGCAATTGAAGGCTTAGAAAAATATTTAACCAAAGCTAAAAAAGTTATTGGTAGAGATCATTTGTATTTAGGTTTAAGTTATTTGAATACAGCTAAAGATAATAATGGTCACTACGCAAAAGGAGTAGAGCAATTGCAAAAAGCTGTGAAAGTAGAACCTGCTGTAGCAGAAGAGTTTCATAGTATTGGATTAGATTTGTCTAAAAAAGGCAACCTTAAAGAGGCTATAGATGTATTCTCTGTTAGTGCAGATATCAAAAGTCAATCAAATTATACGTATGATAATTATTATGCAGCTTATTGTTATTATTTGCTAGGTAGAGATGATGAAAGTGGAAATAATGAAGGAGTTTTGAATCAAGCGGATAAATATTTCGAGAGAGCTATACAAGCAGATTCGAAATTAGCAGAGGCTTATTTCTTTAAAGCAAGAGCTAATCGTTTGCAAAAAGGAGATGACGCATATAAGAAAATGTTTGATTCATATAATAGTTATGTCAGAGTAATAGGTGATGCTGGGGATTTAGGAAAAACAGAGAATAAAGATAGATTAGTAGAAGCTTATACTTCTATTGCAACATATCACGCTAATAAGCAAGAAAATAATGAAGCAATAGTTATGTTTAATAAGGTGTTAGAGTTGGATTCTCAGAATGAGTTCGCAAAAAGTACTTTAAAAGCCTTAGAGAAATAACGAAATCGATCATCAGAAAGATATTTAAACTCCTCCTGTAATAAGAGGAGTTTTTTTGTTTAGTAATAATTAGAAAGCGAATATACCTTATCTTTGTACCCTTAATGTAAAAGTAAAATGACGAAAGATTACGATAAAGTAGCATTAGATGAAGGTAGAATATTACCACTTATGGAAGAATTTTATACTATCCAAGGAGAGGGGTATTATTCAGGTCATGCTGCTTATTTTATTAGATTAGGAGGCTGTGATATAGGATGTCACTGGTGCGATGTAAAAGAAAGCTGGGATGTTGAATTACATCCATTGACTGACGTGAATGAGATAGTGGTACGTGCTAAGTCAGATGCAAATTTAGCAGTTATAACAGGAGGTGAGCCATTAATGTATAATTTAGATTATATTACTTCAGAACTTAAAAAAGCAGGTCTCCAAACCAATATAGAGACATCAGGGGCTTATGATTTGACGGGTGATTTTGATTGGATTTGTCTTTCGCCTAAAAAGAATAAATTACCAACTCAAAGTGTATACGATGCAGCAAATGAGTTAAAGGTGGTAGTTTATAATAGACATGATTTAGTGTTTGCGGAAGAACAAGCAGCTCGTGTAAATAAAAATGCCTTATTATTACTGCAAGTAGAGTGGAGTAAAAGAGAAGAAATGAATCCTTTAATAGTAGAGTATGTAAAGAAAAATCCACAGTGGAAGATTTCTGTTCAAACACATAAATATTTGGATATTCCTTAAATAGCTTTAAATTTACAGTAGGTTTAAAATATATAGACAATGAAAAAAATAATATTTGCTTTTGCAATGATGTTAGTATGTCAGTTTTCTTTTGCACAAGATGCTTTTAAAAACGACACTAAAAGATATATGGATTTAAGTGGTCAAATGAAAACTTTCGAAATGTTAACTAAAGAGATAGTAGCTAATGTTGAAGAAACTAAAAGACCAGATTTTGAAAAAGAATTAAAAGCAAGTATGGTTGTGCTAGTTGATAAAATGGCAGAAATGTATATGACTGAATTCACACACGATGATGTTAAGAAACTTATTGCATTTTATGAATCTCCAATAGGAAAGAAATTAAGTGATAAGAGTGAGATTCTTTTTGAGAAAGGACAGAAAGTAGGGGAAGAGTGGTCTGTAGGATTACAAGGTCTGATGATGAAATATATGCAGCAATAAATAAAGAAAAGCTTCACCTTGAGTGAAGCTTTTTTTATGATTTATATTATAGTGAGTTGTGCTAAGTAATCACAATTATCTCCTTCTAGAATTAACTTACAAGTAAGTTCATTAGCATGTGCTGCATTTTGAAGAGTATTATAATCTAAGTATAGCCAATCAAGTGGCTCGTCTACTTCTCCTTTATATCCTACTGTGAAAGTTAATTCACCATAGTAGTCTTTATTTTCCATTGGTATCCACTTACCACCATCTTCATCTTCATCAAACATATAGATTAGATCAGAGCTATCAATAAGAATTTGACCTCCAGGATTTAATAAACTTTTTAGATGTTGTAGATATTTTGTTGTATGAACTAAACGCCCAAATATCCCAGTACCATTCATTAAGAGCAATATCGTGTCATACTTCTCTTTTTTGATATCAAGAATATTTTCTATATGAACATTTGAGATTCCTCGTAGTTTACAAGCTTCAACTGAGTTTTTAGAAATATCTATGGCTTTGATATCAAATCCTTTTTCTTGTAAATATATAGCATGAGCTCCTGCTCCACATCCTACGTCTAGTATCTTACCTTGGCATAGGTTAAGTGCTTTTTGTTCAATCTTAGGCATTTGTTTATACTCTCGGAATAGATAAGCTATATCCATTTCTTCAGCTTCAGAAATGTCTGTTTCTGTTATTACGTTTTGTGGATTGTTATTGGTTTGAAAATCTAAGATAGCTTTTCCTAAAAGGTCTTTCATTATTTAATCTTTCGTTTAAAATTAAAGAAGAGTTGTTGTAATTTTGTATCCAAAATAGAAAGAATGGATAAAATACTAGCACAACTCCCTAAGTTGGCCAAAGATAAGCATAATGAAAACAAAAAGTATTTCGATAAATTAAAAAAGAAAGCTCCCAAGGATCTAGATTATCAGATGCAGGATATACATGATACAGTATTTAAACGCACTGATTGTTTAAGTTGTGCTAACTGTTGTAAGACTACTGGTCCACTGTTTACAAATGCTGATATAGAACGTATAGCAAAGCATTTAAAAATGAAACCCCAACAATTTATAGATAAGTATCTACATATTGATGAGGATCGTGATTATGTTTTACAAAGTCTTCCTTGTACATTTTTAGATAATGAGAACTACTGCATGATTTATGAGGTTCGCCCAAAAGCTTGTCGGGAATATCCACATACAGATCGCAAGAAGTTTAATCAGATATCAAATCTAACTCTTAAGAATGTTGCTATTTGTCCAGCTGCTTATGAAGTAGTAGAAGAAATGAAGAAAAGAATTAAATAAGAGGTATTAGATGAAGAAATGTTCTTCTTCTAATGCTTTTAAGTTTTCGTCAGTGATCTCTTCTACATTCTCATAGAAGTACTCTACCAACTCAAGTATCTTATTTTTTAATTTTTCAAAAAATGTTACTGCATTATCTAAGTATCCTTTTATTGCATTAAATAAATCTAGAATTCTATCAACAAAATTGATAAGTCGCTCTCCAAAGTCCATAGTTTAATTTATTTTTTTAGGTTATCCCAAATATAACAAAATAAAATACTGATTTTTCTTAAAGGAATGAGAAAGTTTAGAGTATTATAGGATAGTAATGAGTATAATTAACTTAACCAGCTCTTTAGATTTATGATGTGGTTTTTGCTAACTAATATAGGGGCATCATCTTCAGGATCTGGAGTAATCTTTAGTTCTATCTTTTGACTATTATGTTTGATTATATCCGCTACAGATTTAATGTTTATGATATATTTTCGATTAACTTTAAAGAATGTTTTATTATCTAGTTTATTGATGATATCCTTTATTGTATCATCATAGATGTAAGAGTTGTTGTCAAAAGTATGTAGGAATAAATGCTTTCCTGACGCTACGAAGTATGCTATTTGGTCATTTTCTATTGACTTTAGTTTATGTCCATTATTGACTAAGAAGCGATCTTTGATGATGTTGTTAGTTTCGTTTTCAATTTTGATTAAACTGTCTAAAGTCGGGGTGATTTCAAACTGTTTAGTAATCTCTTTAAATTTAATTAAGGCATTACCAAGCTCTTCATTTGTAAAGGGTTTTAGTATATAGTCTATAGTAAATTGTTTGAACACATGAATGGCATAAGAGTCATAAGCCGTGGTAAATATGATAGGAGATTTTATCTCAATATGCTCGAATATTTCTAAACTTTTTCCGTCTCCTAAGTGAATATCCATAAATATCAAGTCAACCTTATTTGTCAAAAAAAAGGCAGTAGCTTCCTTTACAGAAGATAGTATGGTTATCTCTTGTATCGGTAAGTACTCTTGCTTTAAAAGCAATGATTTTAAGTAATTCGACGCTAAAGACTCATCTTCAACTATGGCAACTTTCATGTGGTGGGAATTTTTACAAAAGTATAAAATATAATTGAATCTGTTTTTCTTTAGCTTTTCAGATAGAAGGGCTTTATTAATCTTGATGAAAATTAAAAAAGCCACTCGATATCGAGTGGCTTTTTTCAGTTATGTGAGTCTGGCTAAGACTATAGATTTGGGTTGTTTTCTCTTGCATCTTTAGGGAATGGCAACGTATATCTCAAGTCATTTTCTGCTAGAGTGAATGTATCATTACCAAATTTGTGTACTATTTGTTTTTGGTTTAGACGTCTTAAGTCAAACCATCTGTGTCCTTCGAAAGCAAATTCTTTATTTCTTTCATCCAAGATGAAAGCGATAAATCCTTTCTGATCCAAACCTGAAAGTTGCTGTAAAACTTTCGCAGCAGCTTCCGGCTTGTATCTACTAACTATCAATTTCTCAATTGTACTCTTAGCTTCAGCTAGTCTGTTTAAGTGACCTAATGCTTCCGCTTTTATCATATATAATTCAGATGTACGGAATGAAGTTTTCATCTCACCTGTACCTGTTTTTTTACTAATATAAGATCCTTTTACTAGTTCAAAAGAAGCATGAAAACGCAAGTCATTTTCTCTGTCATAAGTATTGTATAACTCATCGGATAATAACGCTGTAGTTCTCATATCATAAGTTAATACTTCTTCTAATGCTAAGATAGACTCCATTGATTTAAAACTAGCTACTGAAGTTTTTGTATCTTTATTTAGATCTTGTAATTCACTTTTGTATCTTAATGCTTGATCTACACTTGCTAAAGCTGCTTCGTATTCTTTCTGATATAAGTTTACTTTAGCTTCTAATGCAGAAATAGCAGCTAAAGAAAAACGATAGTTTTTCCCCTCTTCATAGATGGTTACTTTTAAATGCTTTTTAGCATTGTCAATATCAGAATGTATCTGCGTATAAACTTCCGTCATTGTTGATTTCTCTTTACGCTCCTCAATTTCATGCTTTAGTTGGAGAACGATAGCTAGTTCTGTAGAAGCAGTATTCTTGTCATAAGGTTTTGCATATAAGTTTAAAAGATCAAAATATGCTAATGCTCTTAATCCATAGGCTTCTCCTAATAATTGTTCTTTCTCATCACCTACTTGCATAGTCCCTGAACCATTATTAATCAAATCGTTTGTATAGAAAATAGAAGTGTAAAACTCTAAGTAACCAAAACTTTTAGTTGCTCTATCGTTATTTAAATCTCTATATGCATATACATCTAATACTGACAAGAAATTAGTATTGTCTTCATCAGAAATTATTCTTACTTCGTCGGTGCGAAAATTAGTTAAAGACTTATGATTTGGATATTTTCCATAAGCAGCAGTCATTAGTTTTCGGTAATCTTCTGTCGTTTTTGGTATGATTTTACCAACAGGTTCGATGTCGAGAAATTTATCACAACCAACAGTAGTTATTCCTAGGAGTAAACCACTTAATATTAGTATTATTTTTTTCATGATGATTCAGTGTTAGAAAGTTACATTTAATCCTAAAGTAAATGACTTTTGGATTGGCTGAGTATAGATATTACCATATGTTTCAGGGTCAAAATAACCATTATAGTTAGTTCCAAACACAAAAAGGTTGCGTCCTTCAACAGTGAATCTAATGTTATCTATATTAAGTTTTCTTAATAAATCTTTTGGTAACGTATACCCTAAACGAATGCTGCTAATACGGATATAGCTAATCTCTTTAGCCCAAATATCTAGGTGTTTATAGGATTGACCATAATCAGAAACATCAAACCATTTTGCTAACATCCAATTATCATTTTCAGCACCATAATTTCCTTGGTTGTCATCAGGTAGTACTCCTGGTAAGGTTCCATTAGGATTGTTAGGACTCCAAATATTTAAAACATCTGTTGTGTAGTTTTTACCTGGGTCTAATTTAGCCATATTATAAGATGGCTGTTCTATCACTGTTTGCTTTAAGTTAAATGCAGCAGACACTGTAACGTCAAAGTTTTTAATTCTAATAGTATTAATCAAACCTCCTGTGAATTTAGGGTCTTTATCTCCTGCATAAGAATAAAGATCTCTATATTCTTTATCAGTTAAGTCTGATGTTACCATATATCCTGGCATTATATCAGCCATTGGATCACTTAATTTAAAAAATTCTTTTCCAGTAACTTTTTCTCCTTCTTTCCAAAATAAGATATTTCCTTTATCATCTAATCCAGCTGTTTTGATAACAAAAGCAGAATTTACAGGCAAACCTTCTCTTGAAGGTAACCTTTCATTATCATAAATCTGAATTTTATCAACTTGACTTTTATTACGTGCGAAGTTAAACGTTGTAGTCCAAGAGAAATCAGGTGTGGATATATTTCTTGTTGTAATTGCTAATTCAAAACCTTTGTTTGTGACCTGAGCCCAGTTCATGTTTGTCCATTCGAAACCTGTTTCTAACGGTAATGCTCTAAGACCGATTAAGTCAGTACTTTCTCTGTTATATGCATCAAAGGCAATAGCTATTCTATTGTTAAATAAACCTAAATCAAAACCAACGTTTGTATTTGTTGTTTTTTCCCAACGTAATGTTCCATTTGGAGCTCCCATTACTTGAATGTTTCCTTCAGGGTATCCTGGTAATATTGTTGATACGTTATATTCGCCAATTAGGTAAGGAGAAGTGTTTCTATCAATATTTCCTTGTAGTCCATAAGAAGCACGTAAACGTAAGTTACTGATGAAGTCAATATTCTCCATAAAGCTCTCTCTTGTTACATCCCAAGATCCAGAGACTGCCCATAGTGGCACATATCTATATTTAGGATCAACACCAAACAAGTTAGAACCATCAGCACGTACACTTCCAAAGATTGTATATTTTCTATTGTAGGTATAAGAAGCCGTAGCAAAGAAAGATGCATAAGCATTTTCATTTACTGATTTTTTATACGTTTCATATATTTTATTATTAATAGCTGTGCTTCCTTCTGGGAAGATAAGAGGTTTAGTAGTTAATGTATGTTCATCATACCCAAAACCTTTTGACTTGATAATAGTCTGGTCCGTTTTTCGGATTTCCATACCAGCCATCACATCCACCTCATGCATATCATTAAAAATTGCATTATAAGTAGCTTGCGTTTTCCAGTTGTATTGGAACATATCGTCATTAAAGTTTTCTATGATACCTCCATCAGGTAAGAAGTATTTATTAGTTTTAGAAACTCTATCATAGTAGCTCGTTCCTTCTCTAAATTTACGAGTAGAGTAAGTCTCTTTTCCTAAATATTTCTCTGTATCACTTTTGTCAAGTTGTAATCCTAATTGTGAAGTTAATTTTAAGTCATTAAAAACTTGGTACTCTAAATCAAATACGGCTTTAAACGATTTGTTAACTAATTCATAGCTAGTGTTTGCTCTCTCTTCTGCGAAGTTAAAAGGAACATATTTATCGCTAAACCCACTGATGTCTTTGTCATACATATAACTTCCATCAGCATTGTAGGGTGCTAAATAAGGATTTGCGTTTCTTGAGTAATTAATTGGATTAATTGAAGAATCAGCATCTGTTACGAAGTTATTCTTTTTAGAATGTGTTCCAAATAAAGCAACTCCTACTTTAAGTTTATCACTTACTTGGTAGTTGTCTTTTAAAGTAATGTTAAAACGTTCAAAACCTGTTCCTATAGTAGTACCTTCTTCATTAAAGTAACCCATAGAGAAGTAGTAATCATTTACATCGCTACCACCAGAAAGGCTTAAACCATATTGTTTATTAAATGTAGGACGGAATATCTCTTTACCCCAGTCTGTATTTGTTTTTCTTAAATTATTGATAGATGCTTGTGTAGCTGATGATAATGAACTAAAACCACCATTTCTATATTGGTCTAATTCATTTGTACCGTTAAGGATACGCATTACTTCGCCTTGATTAGATCTCTCGTTATAGATGTCAGATCTACCTGCTAACATTAACTCAAAATCGACCTTTTGATCAGAGTTCATTAAATTTAACTTCTTGAAATCTGGTCTTTGGTTTACGAAAGTATTTGCTGTGAAGTTTACTCTCATATTTCCTTTCTTCCCTTTCTTAGTTGTAATTAAGATTACTCCATTAGCAGCTCTAGCACCATAGATGGCAGTAGCTGAAGCGTCTTTTAAGATAGTAATATCTTGGATGTCATCAGGATTTAATCCAGCGATAGAGAAGTTCTGAAGTTGGTCAATGTTATTTTTATCATTAAAGTTAGGTACATCGTTTCCTTCTAATGGCATACCGTCTAATACCCATAATGGATCTTGAGATCCAGATAAAGAAGCAGTACCACGAATTCTAATCTTAGCAGGAGCACCAGGAGCACCAGTTTGATTAACGACTGCCATACCAGCTACTTGTCCAGCTAACATTTGATCCACACTAGCTACACCAGTTTGGTTGATTTCAGCCATACTCACTTGTGCCACTGATGATGTAAGTTTTCTTTTTTCGATTGTTTGGTATCCAGTGATAACCACTTCATTTAAAATATCAGGGTCAGCACCTAAAGTCACTATATAATGACCTTTAGAACCTAATGTAATAAGTTTAGATTCATATCCGATAAAACTAATACGGATACTCTTAGTATCTTTTGGAACTTCTAAAGTAAAGTTACCATCGAAGTCAGTCATAGTACCAATACTAGTACTTTCTACGATACCGGCTTGAGCAGTAGCATTAGAGACAGTCTGTGTCTCTACTATTACTGAAGCACCTGGTAATCCTAGCTTGTCAGTGCTATCCTGAACAAGACCAGTGATCACTCTTTTCTCTTGCGCAAAGGCAAGAGAAATAGTAAGGAGTGAGAAAAGGAGAAAAAGTTTTTTCATGTTTCCTTTAAAATAATTGGGGTTAGTTTATTTCTATAGATTTAAAGCTTCGTTGATTCTATTAATTAGATCTAAGTAATGTGCTCGTGTCGCTTTATCTCCACTGTTTTTCTTTTTTGTCAATGTATCTTTAATATTCATTAATTCACCTTTTTTGTAAGAAGTAACTTCCGAAACTCTTTTCATTACAGTGTAATTAATATTTCTCAATTTATTCTCCTCTTCTTCTATGTGGTTACACAGCGTTGGGAATTGTAGAGAATGTGCAGTCAGTAAACCTTTTTTGCTTGTTTTCTCAAACAACTTGTTTACGTCAATAATCAACGCATCAACATAGTTCTTTTGTGTCATGCGTTCAAAAATAGATAATGCCTTACCTTTTTTTGTGGGTGCAAAAATCTCACTATTAAGCATTGAAAACAAATCATTTATGGTGAAGTTTTTCTCTTTACCTAATTGTACCTGTTGTACTTCGTTCTCTAATAGACGCAATAAACGTTCATCCATTAAAGTGTAGTATAACGTAGAGTACTGTAGTTCTCTCGCTAATGAATATGGTGAATATTCAAATGGACCTACTGGAGAATCTTTTAAGCTGTATGTATTCTCAATAACCTCATTAAAGAACAACCACGTAGGAATTTGCAAAGCATTCTTTGCTAAATATTCCACTGCTCTTTTTTGCGTTTCGAAAGGGACAGGCTCGTATGCTTTTTTGTTGTTTCCGTATACTGCATGGTTTAAATAAACCCCTCCGATATTGTTTAGTACATGTTGGTTATACATTTGCCATTGACCAATAGCTCCCATATATAACTTTCCAGCTTCGTAGTAATCTTCTCCTTCATCGTAGGTCCAAGGAATAATATTTTCTACAACTATCTTTAAATTTTTAAGTCCGTATTCACTTGCCTTCATCGCATCGTCTCCTAAATCTTCTGATTGAGAACGTGGGTCTACGATATTTAATGAACTTTGTTGCTCTCCGTAGAAGTACATAGGATCATCTTGATGATCTTCTATCATAGTACGCAATGCTTTCTTTTCTTCTTCCTGAGTAGCGTACCAGCGGTATCCCCATTCGATAGCATATTTGTCATATAGACCAATCTGTGGAGTTATAGCTGTCACTCCATCACCTGGCTGAGCTACGTAGTTATAACGAGCATAATCCATAATAGAAGGAGCAGTACCACCCATTTTATCTGTGAATTCTTTTGAACGCAATGACTCAACAGGGAATGCAAATGATGATCCCATATTGTGTTTTAGTCCAAAAGTATGTCCTACTTCATGAGATGATACAAAGCGAATAGCCTCTCCCATATGCTCATCTGTAAACTTGTTGGCTCTAGCTCTAGGATCTATAGGTCCTGTCTGTATGCGCATCCAGCTGTGAACTGATGTCATTACGTTATGCCACCAGATAATATCTGACTCGATTATCTCACCGCTACGAGGATCTATAACCGCAGGCCCCATCGCATTAGATTTAGGTGAAGCAGCATACGTAATCACTGAGTAGCGTACATCATCTATATCGAAATCTTTATCTTCTTCAGTAGGTTCTTTAGCTGTGATTGCATTTTTAAAACCAGCTTTCTCGAATGCTACTTGCCAATCGTGTACCCCTGCCATGATCTTAGATCTCCATTGGGGTGGTGTAGCAGGGTCTATATAGTATACGATTGGTTTTTTAGGCTCAACTAATTCACCTCTTAAATATTTCTCTATATCTTCTTCTTTTGGTTCCATGCGCCACTTCGTGATGAATTCCTCTTCTTTCATCTTGTGTTGTGCATCGCTAAAAAACCAATGTTTTTCTGTAAAATATCCTACTCGCTTATCAGCTATACGTGGTTGCATAGGCTTCTCTGATAGTAATACGATATTACTCGTTACGCCTAAAGAAACAGGTAATTCACCTGAACCTTCATTCACACTTGTAGTTAGTAGAGATTTTACGACTAAATTCTCTGGAAATGTTTTAACTCCTTCTATATAAGATAGGTTAGCCTTAACAGATGTAGGTAGTCCTAATCCATTTAAGACATCGTTAAAACTCTTTTGATTTCCATCAAATACTTTGTTTACCTTAATGACAGTAGCTGTAGAGTCTGGGGTTTGAGCTTCGATATCGAATACTTCTAATACAGATTCTATGAAATTTGTCTTTACTGATTTTGTGATTGCATCATTAGCAGGAGAAGAAACTCTTGGGGTAATTGTTTTAACCCATACTTTTTTTGCAATTGTATCTTTGTGAAATGTGATCAGTTTATTCTCATAGTTCATACCAGTATTAGCACCAGCATCATTAACTTCTAATGGAACTTGAGATAGTTTATTAACAATTAAGAATTGACGGTTTAGTAGACTGTCAGGGATCTCAAAGTAGATATCAGTCTTAACTTGGATTGTATTAAACATTCCTTTACTATACACTCCTTTTTTAATTAAGTCTGCATAGTTGTTTTTCTTGCTATCTGTAGAGTCTTTCTCTGTGGTTACTGTTTTTTCAGTTTTTGGGGTAGTTTTTTTCTTAGCTGCATAAGCAGGTGGTACCTGTGTCAGACAGTAAGAAAATATTAAAGCACTGATACTTAGTTTAACCGTGTTTTTATCCATTGTTATGTTAAGTTATTATTAAGTCAGTATAAAACTAGTTGACTTAAACTTATGCTTAAAATTTTTGGGAGTGAATGGATGGAATAGGGGAGTGAGTGGATAACTTTAACATTTGATCAAAGGCAATATGCAAACAAATTCTCTTTCTTCGCAAAGTGTCTTAAACCCTGGTACATTATAATAGTTATATATTGATGCTAAGTATTTTATACCGAAATGTTCACTTCCTATTTCAGATTTTTTAGGTTGATAGTTATTTGTGATAATAGCTTTCTCATCATCGATAATAATCTCTATAGTGAGCGGTTGTTCTATCGTAGCAATATTGTGCTTTAACGCGTTCTCTACACAAATTTGCAACCCTAAGAAAGGGATTTTTTTAACTATTTTTTCTGAACGATTATCAACTAATTTAAAGTTTAGTTCTTTTGTGAATCGCGTTTTTTGTAACGTTATGTATTTATCAATAAAGTCTACCTCACTGTTAAGATCTACAATGTTCTCCTCGGGAGGTGTTATTAAGTAACGGTAAGTTTTACTTAAATTTAATGTAAACTTTTGGGCAATTTCAGGTTCTAAGTCGATTAACATATATAACGAGTTAAGCGAATTAAATAAGAAGTGTGGGTTGATCTGATTCTTTAATTGTTGTAATTGAATCAATGCTTTTTCCTTTACAATCTTTTCATTTTCTACAGCCAACAATTCTTTCTCTAAATATGCTTTTTTATTCGCCATACTAAAGATGTAAAATAGTAATAAAAGTATAGTTACAGTAGTAATAAAGATTAATATCGTATTGGTTCTAATAGGCTTAATGTTATCATCAACATTAAACTTAGGAAAGTTTATGGTGATATAGCCTGAGAAGTTCTCTGATTTAAAAGGACTAATAAATCTGAATACTTCTAAATTTAGATACTCCGAATTAACCACTGGTGGATTAGCAGCGTCAGTAGTCTTAATCGTATCTTGTACAGAGAAATTACTTAGCTCAAAAACATTTTTCCCCATTAGATTAACTTCAGGGTGATATACACATAGTCCATCTCTAGTGAATATATAGGCGTAGTTAGGTGTAGTCACATCTATATTAGTAAGATATTTATGGAAGAGTGACATATCTATTACTATACCATAAATAATACGTTCGTTATTAGCTATAGGCATACTGTGATACATTAACCAATATTGATAACCGTTCTTTTCTATGAAAGTATTTTTCTTAGAATGATTTGGATTAGCTAAGATAGTTTGCCCGAATATATTATCCTTTTCATGTTTTTGACCTTCGCCGACATAGGTATCAATAACTTCATTGTTTGCATTAACTCTAAAATACCAATTAAGAGATACCACACCGTCTAAATTGTACATCTGATTTAGTACCTCATACTTTAAAGGTAGTTGATCTATAGGTGTACTTTTAGTGATGTAGTCTAAAGAGTTTAGATGAGAGTCTATCTTCTTAAACTCTAAATCTAGCGAACGTAGTTTTTGATAAAAATTCTTTGAGGTAATATATTTATAAGTAGACTCATTGCTCTTGTTAATAGAAGAACTTAATATATATATAGCTCCTATGGTAATAAGTAATATTGCTATTCCTATTGCCATAAAAGCTTTTCTTGATATAAAGGTAGGATTCTTCTTAGTCACTCGTTAGCTGAGATTAATAGATTAAATAAGGCTTACGAGTCTGTTTGAATTTATCTAAACCTATTTGCCAAGTCTTGCGTATTTCATCTTCAGATTTCCCTGCTACTATTTGTGCCTTTAAGTTATCTGTACCAGCTAATTTGATAAAGAAGTTGTTGAAAAACTTCTCTTTATTACTAGTGTTATTATATGCTTTTAATAGCCATTTAAGTTCTATCTGAGTAAGTTGTTTTTCATTAGATAAGTTTTCTCCATAACATAGTTTACCATTATTCATTGGGTCTTTAGCTCCAACATTAGGCTTTGGAGTAAATTGGTATGGCATGTTTTTTAAAAAAGGTGAACCATATACTTGGAACTGTAGATCAGTACCTCTTCCTGAACTAACATTAGTTCCCTCAAAAAAACATAAACTAGGATACAAGTTGATCGATTTATCATTAGGTAAATTAGGAGAAGGAGCTATAGGTAGAGAGTATCTCGTTTCCCTTGTATAATTTGCACATGCTATAACTGTTAAATTGCACTGTATTCCATTATTTAACCATTTTTCACCATTGATCATTTTGGCATACTCACCTATCGTCATTCCGTGCATTGTTGGGATTGGATGCATACCTACAAAGCTTTTGTTTTTCATTTCTAGCACAGGACCATCTATCATAGTGATATTAGGATTAGGTCTGTCTAATACGATGACTGGTATATTCTGTTCTGCACAGGCTTCCATTAGGTAGTGAAGTGAAGAAATATAAGTATAGAATCTAGCCCCTACATCTTGTAAATCAAATAGCATAATATCGATTCCTTTTAATTGATCTACCGATGGTTTCTTACTGTTTCCATATAGAGAGATAATTGGCAATCCTGTCTTAGTGTCTTTGCCATCTTTGATTAATTCTCCAGCACTTATATTACCTCTAAATCCATGTTCAGGAGCATATATTTTAGTTACATTCACTTTGTTATTTAATAGGAAGTCAACTGTGGAAGTGTAAATTCCGTTTTCATCTATCACTACACCTGTCTGATTAGTGAGAACCCCCACTTTTTTGTCGTGAATGAGGTGACTATATTCAGAAAGTCTTTTAGCACCGACTTTAATAGTTTGTTCACTTTTTTGTTTTAAAGCCTCTGTTTTAGCATAAGTTTTTAAATTAACAGTGAATGCGAATAGACATACTAAGAATAATAATGTATTTTTGAACATTGAATTTGATATCATATTTACTTTGAAATTAGAATATTTTATAACTAAACGATTAGTCACTACCAAGAACTATAAAAGTAGTGTATCTGCACCAATTATTAAAATTGCTATCACTGCTATTGCATTAGGAATGATAATGATGCTGATTTCTGTAGCTACAGGGCTTGGTTTAAAATACAAAATTAGAGATAAAATCTCAGCTTTTAGTGGTCATATTGTAATTACTAATTACGATAGTAATATAAGTGATATAACTATTAAGCCTATTGATGAGAAAATAATTGAGTCATCTGATATTAAAAATATTAATGGCGTCAAACATATACAAAAGTATGCTTCTAAAGCAGGTATTATTAGAACAGAGACTTCTTTTGAAGGAATTGTTTATAAAGGAGTAGATTCTCTATATGATCTTAATGAGATTAAAGATTATATAGTTGAGGGGAGATTGCCTAAATCTTCAAAAACAATGAGTAATGAAGTGCTTTTGTCAAAGTATATGGCAGACAGAATGCATTTTAAAGTAGGGGATAAAGTTACTACATACTTTATGAAAGAATGGGGAAACAAAATACCTAATGTGCGTCAGTTTGAGATTGTAGGTATTTATAGTTCTGCTCTTCAGCAGTTTGATGCAAATATTGTTTTAGGTGATATTAGGCATGTTCAACGGCTTAATAGATGGCAAACTACTGAAGTTGGGGGATTTGAAGTAGTTCTTAATAATTTCGATCATATTACACAGAAAGGACAAGAATTTTATATGAATTTGCCTTCAACTGTAGATAGTAAAACAATTGTAGATAAATACAGTAATATTTTTAGTTGGATAGACATGTTTGATTTTAATATTATGATCATCATTATCATCATGGTTGTAGTAGCCTCTATTAATATGATTGTCGCTCTATTGGTATTGATACTAGAACGTACCCAGATGATAGGTATCCTAAAAGCAATGGGGGCTAATAACTGGACTATTCGCAAGATATTTTTATATAACGCTACTTACCTTATCGTAAAAGGGCTCCTTTATGGAAACATTATTGGACTAGGATTATTATATACACAGCAGTACTTTGGATTTATTAAACTAGATTCGACTTCTTATTACGTAAGAGAGGCTCCTGTATTAATCCGCTTTACTGATGTATTCTTATTAAATGCAGGAGTTATCTTGATAGCATTCTTAGTACTGTTAATTCCATCATATTTAATTTCTAAGATTAGCCCTGTTAAGGCTATACGATATGATTAATTTAATTAAGAATTAAAAATTAAGAATTGTTTGCCTTGTGAATGATAAGATCGTAACTGTGTATGATTAGTATGTATCAGATTCTGAGAAATTATTAGGAGTATTTGAAAAGAAACAGTTGAAGAAAGACAAAACAGTAGCTACTTTCGAAACATTTACTGACAGTTGTGCTGCGGTTATTAAAGAAAAAAAAGAACAAAAGAAGCTGAGGCATTTCACACTAGTACTTTAGAAGTGTATAAAGTAGTAGCTGAAGAACAAGTACCTGTCTTGAAAGAATTTATTGCTATAGATGAGAAGGATGAATCAAATGCTAATGTAGATAAGTATACTAAGGCAATTGATAAAGTAAATACAGTAGGAGAAAAAGTAAGTAAACTAGAGGAGAAAGTATTAAAAGTACAAGAAGATTTTGCAAAAGCAATCGGAGCTAAACTATACTAGTTTATCACTCTTTAATTATATAATAAAGGCGATTCTAATCAGTTTAGAGTCGCCTTATATGTTTATACATTATATTCAAACAGTTGTTTGATGGTATTACCTATTTCTTCACCTTGTTGTTTGGTCACTAAGTAGAGGGCACCATCTATTCCGGCTGTGATACCTGCAGTGGTTAACACCTTTTCTTGGTCTATGTATCGAACTCCTGAGATTACTTTTGCTTTTGGGGTAGCTTTAATGAATGCCTCAATAGCCATAGAGTGTGTGGTAACTTCTAAGTGATTAAATACAGCCGTGTTGCTTAACAATAGGCTACCTGTGCATACTGTGAATAACATGGCACCTTGTTGATGTTGGGCTACTATCCATTTGGTATAAGTGTTTTGGAAGTTCTGATCCTGTAGATAATTCATCACGATATCAGGATTAGCTCCTGGTAATACGATAATATCTGGCGTAGGGCAATCGTCAAAACTGTATTGTGGCAAGATGTGAGTCGTATTACTCTCTGTTTTTACAACTTCTTTGGTAGCAGATACTAAGTAGTGATTATACGCATTGGGGTGAAGTACATTTGCTTTAACGAATACATCTAAAGGACCATTAAGGTCAAGAACTTCTACTTGGTCAAAGATGACAAAGGCTACATTTAGGGGGTGATTTGTTTGTTTCATCGTTTTATTATTTTGGATTTAAACAATAGTGTGGCTGTCGAAGTAGTCTTCGATATTAGTTATTTACTTGTTATATGATGTTGTTTATTGGTTACCTATTACTATTGATATCAGTAGATTGAAAAGCAGCTCTATAATGCATAGGAGTGACCTTGACTAACTTAGTAAAGGCTTTTCGAAACACATTATCTGAAGCATAACCTACCATATGAGCTATCTCCACAACTGGGATATCAGAGGATTCTAATAGCCGTTTAGCATTCTCTATCCTTACGCAGTCATTAAAAGTGCCAGGTGTCATACCCGATTCTTTCTTGAAGACTCTTGAGAAATTTCGCTCACTCATATTGACTAATTCTGCAAGTTCTATTATCGCAACAGACTGCTTTGTTAAACGTTCCGTGATATATAGTTTTACTTTCTTGACTAGAGGAGTAAGTTCTATATCAGCAGGGATAAGAGAGCTATATAGTTCTTGTGTATTTTGTCTTTTGAGATTAACGACCAAATAACGGGATACAGCAGAGGCTAAGGCATGTCCACTATCTTCACCTATTAGTGCAAGTGCTAAGTCTATGCCTGAAGTTATACCTCCTGAGCTATAGATATTTTCATCTTTAATGTAAAAGTGATCGTAAGCTAATCGTACTGACGGGTAAGTATCTTTAAAAGTTTGTGTAAACTGCCAATGAGTAGTTGCTCTCTTATTGTTTAATAGCCCTGTCTTTCCTAATAAGAATGCTCCTATACAGATAGACCCTATACGCTGTAGTGATGAATAGATTCCCTTAATCCAGTGTAATACTGCGGTGTCATATTCATTAGTTAAGTCTGCTTTAGAGCCAGCTATCAGTAGTGTGTCTAAAGGAATATCTCTGTCGTAAATAGTATAGTCACAGAGTACTGATATGCCTGAACTTGTTTTAATAGTCTTTTCTGCTATACCTGATATTAAGTGTAGTTGATATGTTATAGCAGTCTTTGCAGATGAGAGTGTAATTAATTGGTTTGCTGTGTTAAATACATCACTTGGCCCTGCGAAGTCTAATAATTGCGTTTGGGGTAATAATAGAAAGCCGATGTGATGTATTGTGGTATTCATTTTGCTTGTTTTTTTACAATACAAATATATAAATCAAAACTGTGTCTTTAATGACATATAAAGTGCTTTTTATGCCAATATTTAGAATATGAAGTAGTGTTTATTTACTTTAATTAAACACAAAATATCTTCTTTTGATGCTCTTTAGAAGAAGATGTTTTTATCACATAGAAGTTTATGGTATATACTTTGTATTGAAGAGTGTTCGTTGATGATAAGAATATTACTGTATATTTGTTTTTTAAATAAATAAAATTCAGTATTTTTATTTAAAAGCTGTTTATTAGTTTATTTATATTCGTTCTTAAATGCATATGTAGTATTAATTTGAATCAAATCTAAATAACTTGTTTTATTTGAAAGATGTTGACTACTTTTGTCAATTGTTAATACGGTTTTAAATGACACGCTTATCTCAAGTTCTTCTTGTTGCTTTACTATTACTATGTAGTACTCTTACATTTGCACAATCTTCTACATTGCAGTTAAAAGTGGTATTGTTGGATTCTCAAAGTAAAACTATTCAAGATGCTAGTATTCAGATTTCTAGTTCTAACGTTTCTCAATTAAAAGTCAGTGATAATAAAGGTATTGTAGTTTTTGATTTAAAAGCTGATAGTTATACTGTAGAGGTTTTTCATATTGGTTATGGGAATTCTAAGACAGTTGTGAATCTATTGCAAAATCAGACATTGCCTATCTATTTATCTGCTAATACGAATATCTTAGAAGAGATGGTTATCACTGCTACAGAGAGTAAGGGACTTACTTCTACGTCTGTTATAAACCGTCAAGCGATGGAGCACTTGCAACCCTCAAGTTTTGCTGATTTAATGGAATTATTGCCAGGAGGATTGGCTAAAGATCCTAAACTGACTACAGCTAATCCAGCACTAATTAGAGAGAATAATCCTGGGGAGAAATATGCAACAGGGGCATTAGGAGTACAGTTTATGGTAGATAATAATATCATAAATACAAATGCCGATATGCAAGTATCTGCCAAAGGTTTTAAAACATCACATATAGGTGTAGATATGCGTAGTCTATCTACTAATGATATAGAGAGTGTAGAGGTTATCCGTGGTATACCTACTGCTGCTTATGGAGACTTGAGTTCGGGATTGATTAAGATTAATAGAAAGATAGGTTATACACCATTACAGGCGCGATTTAAAGTGGATGGTTTTAGTAAACTGTACTATGTCGGAAAAGGGATAGATACGAAGACAGGGTGGAAGCTTAATGCCAGTGTTGATTTCTTAGATGCTAAAAATGACCCTACAGATATACTTCAAAACTATAAGAGAATATCTTCTTCACTGCGTTCAGAAAAAGCTTTTGTAGTAGGAGGATATGATTTACAATGGAAAGCAAACTTTGACTATAGTGGTACGATAGATAATGATAAGTTTGATCCTGATACAGGGTATGATAGAACAGATAGTTATAAGAATAGTAGACAGAATTTCGCTTTAGGAAATAACCTGAAACTTGACTTTAGTAAAGATGGCTTGTTTAAAAGCATAACATTGAATACTTATGTGTCACAAGGAATAGAAGATATTAAAGAAACAATCTTTATACAGCAGAATGGACGCGTAGCTATTCCTGTAGGTAATGAAACAGGAGAGAATGAAGGTGTCTTTTTACCTAGTTCTTATGTCGCTACTTCTAAGACTGAAGGGCGACCTCTAAATATTAATACAAAATTACAGTCAGACCTAGGTTTTTCTACAGGAGGAATTAAACATAATGGTGAAATAGGAATTGACTTTAGATATGCTAAGAATAATGGTAGAGGAGAGTTATTCGATCCATTATTACCCCCTACTACAGGAACGATGAGACGCCCTCGCCCTTTTAATGAAGTACCAGCTTCTCAGATATTAGCCGCTTATGTAGGTGATCGTATGGAGTATGAGTTAGGTAATCACCATCTGCAGTTATATGCTGGTTTGCGTATGTCTAGATTACTAGGAGTAGGTAAGACATTTAGTATTAGCGATAGAGTATTTACTGAACCACGTATTAATATTCAATGGGGACTCCCTAATCTAAAAATAGGGAATGAGTACTTAAAAACTGATATTACAGTAGGATATGGAGAGTTGTATAAACAACCTACTTTAGCTGTATTATATCCACAGGATCGCTATTTTGATATGGTTCAGGTGAGTTATTTAGATCCTAAAACTGATAATGCTTATGCACAGTTCTATACCCATAGAATGTCTTTAGAGAATCACAGTCTTATAGGTGCTAAAAACACAAAGAAAGAGATTCGTCTAGACTTAGAGTATAGTAAACACAAGTTTTACATCACTTATTTTGACGAGAAGATGACTACTGGTTTTAGAGATATGACTCAGTTTATGGGATTTGAATATAAGCGTTATGAGTCTAAAGATATCGTATGGAATGACGAGTTAGGAAAGCCTGATTTAGAAAACTCTCGTTGGTCAAATAGACAAGATATGATGCAGTACTCGCATACAGAGAATGGAAGTAGGACACTTAAGGAAGGAATAGAGTTTGGATATTCTTCACCGCGTTTTGAGGTTATCAATACTCGTATTACATTAAATGGAGCTTGGTTTAAAACAACGTATTCTAATAGTGCAGATATTCTCTGGCGACCAGGAACTACCGTTAATGGACAACAGTTTTTATATGCAGGTATTTATGCAGATGATAGTGGTAATAGAAGATCTTCCTTAGTTTATAATTTAGTAGTAGATACTTATTTGCCAAGTTTAGATATGAATATCTCTGCTTCTTTGCAAGGGGATATTTTTAGAAGAGATTTAAATCTGAATAGGGTAGCAGCACCATACGCTTATATGGGGTTAGATAATGTGGTTCATCCCTTCACAGAAGAGAGTGCCAATGATCCGATATTACAGCATTTAGTAAGACCTGTTTCTAAAACAGATGGTATGGAAGATAGAAGACCATTTACCTTTAATGCAAATTTTAAAATATCTAAGAGAATTTATAAATCAGTGAAAGCGTCAATGTTCGTTAATCGTTTATTCTCACATTATTCGTCATATACATTTAATGGTGTGAAAGTTAATAGAAAGGATGCGAATGGACCATATTTCGGAATGGAGATAAACTTTAATATTTAAGACATGAAATTAAGACATATATTTTTATACGCATTGATGGCGACAATGAGCTTATCTGTTAGTTCTTGTCTTACAGATGACAATGCTATTAACATAAACCAAAACTCTACCGTGTCAATGGCATTTAAAGTAGAGGGGATAAAGGAAATAAAAGAATTAGAAGTAGAGTTTGTTGAGGTAAATACTGGGCTAAAGATAATAGAGAAGGCTCAAGGAACTCCTTACTTTTCTGTAGCTCTTCCTATCGGTTCTTATAGAATGTCTGCTGAAGGGATAGGACTTTTAGCAGAAGGAGAAGAAGTAAGTTTAAGTAGTAAAAGCGAAATGTTAGATGTGACTGATCAAGTTGTTAATCTAAACATTACACTTTTTGTTAAACAATTAAATGAAGACTTTGTATTCGAAGAGATTTTCTTTGCGGGGTTACAAACGCTTGAACTAAAGGCTTATCAAACAGGGAAGTACTTTAAATTAGTGAATAATACGGATAAAGTACTTTATGCAGATGGTCTACTTATAGCTCAATCTGATTTCTTGACTACCAAAGACAATAAAGAAACTCCAGATGTTTTAAATGAGGCATTCGTATTACAGTCAGTTATGATGTTGCCAGGTAGTGGTAAAGAATATCCAGTAGAACCAGGTGACTTTATCGTGATAGCAGATAATGCACAGAATCACAACCTACCTAATGTACCTGGCGCTGATTTATCTAATGCAAACTTTGAATTCCCTATTACAGAGAATCCAAAAAACGTGCAACCAGATAATCCTAATGTACCTAACGTTAAAATGATATATAGTAAGTTGAATTTTAGTATGTTCGCTATGCACGATCGCGGACAGACAGGATATATAGTAGCTCGTTTTCCTGAAGGAGAAAATGAAGAGACTTGGTTAGCTAATTATAAGTTTGATTATAGTTATTTAACGGCAGCAGGTAAAGAACAAAAATTCAATAGATATAAGATTCCTAATAGTTGGATTATTGATGGTGTTAATGGAAGTATTCCTGATAAATTTGAACGATTAGTAACTTCTCCTTCATTGGATAGTGGCTATTCTTATTGTGCAACTTCAGAATCTGATAAAGCTAGATATGGTAAAACAATTAGAAGAAAGGTTCTAGGTCCAAATGAGCAAGGGCGTAATGTATATAAGGACACTAATAACTCTTCAGTTGATTTTGTTCCTCAGTCAGTGATGTCTTTAAAAGATGGAATACATCATAACTAAAAGATCAGTACATTGAAAAATAGATATATAAATATAATAGCGATAATTAGTGTATTGTTTTGTGCTGAGGTTAATGCTCAGGATATGACAACACCTAGTCTTTATGTTAATAGATTAGCTCAGCGTGATATGAATATTGTTTTTGGACAGGAGTTCTTTGCTAATCGTGCTTTTATGACAGGATACAATTCTTCTTCTTTTTCTGAATTAAGTATAAATCAACAGACAAGTCGTAAGGATGCTTATCTTATACAAGACGGAGATGGCTTAGATGCTTTTAAAGTAAATACCTCGTCTTATAGAAGATTGAAAAATGATGCAGTATTATGGGGAAGCGCTTCTTACACTACGCAGAAACAAAAGAATATGAAGTGGAATGAGAACCTAGATAGAGATATATTAGGTCCGTATGTATTGGGAGATTCGATAGGGGGAACTATGAAGCAAGAAATTTACCAATTCTCAGGAGGTATGGCTAAACAGTTTGATAAATGGACTGTTGGTGGAGAGGTAAGCTATGTAGCTAAAAGTGGATATAGAGAAGTTGACCCTAGGCCTAAGAATACTACTTCAGATTTGAATGTGAGATTAGGAGTTAATTATAATGTATATAGAGATTATGAATTAGGAGTATATACTAACTTGAACAAGTATACGCAGAATACTTCTATTAAATTCGTTAGTCTATTAGGTAAGCCAGTAGCATATCATTTAACAGGGATGGGCTCTTATAATTATTACTTTAGTTCAGCTAATAATATGTCGATGATCTATGATGGATTAGGATATGATATAGGAGGTACTTTGGCAAAAAATAAAGGTAAAGACTTTTTAATACAGGCTTCCTTTGGAGAGTTTAATATCAAGAAAGGATATAGTACTAATCCGTCTAAAGATATGTCAGAGTTAAAAACTAAGAACTATACTTTAGGAGTTATAAAGTATGTTGATTTTAATGAACATCGTTTAGGTGCTAAGGTAAATTATGTATTAAGTGAATCGAGAGGGATTGAATCTTTTTATTCTAAAGTGGGAAAACTAGAGGAGAAGATAGCAGAGAAGGAATTGTATAAATTCATTCGAAGTGATATTTATACTAGTTTATTCTATCAATATAGTACAGAGGTTAGTCGTTTAGTAATATCTCCTTCATTTACTGTAGAACAGACTGATGAGAAGAGAAGAGATACTTTTGCTAAACAACGATTTACATATCTTCACTATGGTTTAGAACTTGATTATATGCGACAACTTAATCAAGCTAATACCATAACGGTAACTCCTTATTTTAAAGTGCGTAACCTTAAAGAAGACACAGTGAATGTGGTAGATTCTTATAAAAGCCCTGCGATGACTGAGTGGACTAGGAATGATTTAACTATTAATACTTCTAATTATCAGAGTTATGGTGTGACTGCTAGATATGATGTGAAGTTTATGAATATACCAGCTATGTTTGCTCAAATACAGTTTGAACAGACTAAATACAATATGAAAAAAACGAATAACTATATAGGAATGTCTTTAGGAGTTACTTTCTAGGTAGTTATCACTAACAATAATAAATAATGAAAAAGGTAATTATTATATTATCTGGAGCAGTTGCTTTTGGGCTTTTTAGTTTTAGTCCTAAGTTTACTGGATTCTTAGGAAGCGACAATCCTGAGTATCAAAAAATAATCGATAGTTATAAACAACCAATTTTACAATGGCCTCAACCGACGATAGAAGAAGGGGTAGTGTGGAATGAGATGGCAAGTATTCAGAAGGACTCTGCTTACTTTACAGATCAATCTAAACCAGAAGTCATTTTAGGGAGAATGTTGTTTTTTGATCCTAAGTTATCTAAGTCTGACCAGATATCTTGTAGTTCTTGTCACGATCCAGAAATGGGCTGGACAGATAGACGTATGGTAGGATTAGGACATGATCATTTAAAGGGAGCACGTAATACTCCTTCACTATATAATACAGCCGAACGAACTTCTTATTTTTGGGATGGTCGTGCTAATAGTTTAGAAGAACAAGCTACTGGACCACTGTCTGCACATAATGAAATGGCAATGGATGTAGTAGAACTACCTCGTAAATTAAGTAACGTGGAAGGGTATAAGGCTTATTTTGAAAAAGCTTTTGGCGATAATAAGATTACTTATGAACGAGTAGTTGGTGCTATTGCTTCTTTTCAAAGAACAATAAAAAGTCAACCAAGTAGGTTTGATGCTTTTATAGATGGAAAGTATAAGGCATTAAATGATCAGGAGATTTATGGAATGCACTTGTTTAGAACAAAAGCAGGTTGTATGAATTGTCACAATGGTAAATATCTAACAGATGAGTCGTTTCACAATATTGGATTGACTTACTATAAACGTAAGTTTGAAGACTTAGGAAGATATGAAGTCACAAAAGATCCTAATGATGTAGGTAAGTTTAAAACGCCAGGATTACGTGATTTATTAAATACCAGACCTTGGATGCATAACGGATTATTTGATGACCTAGAGGGAATTGTAAATATGTATAATAGTGGTATGCATATGATAGACCCTAAGCCAGAACAAAAAGAAAGAGATCCAATGTATCCTGTAACAGACCCTCTGATGAAACCTTTAGAATTAACAAAGGAGGAGACAAAAGCTATTGTTGCTTTCTTAGAGTCTTTATCAGGAAGTAAGTTTAAAATGAGAAGACCCGAATTTCCCAAGGAATAATATTAGAAGAGATTGTTATTGTTTAACAGTCTCTTTTTTTCATTAGAAAGGATAGGCTCTTGTTGAAGTAAAAGGCGTAACTTAGATGTTCATCAAAATAATGCAGAGTCATGCCTTTAAAGATTTATCCAGAATATCCTCTAGATGAGCTCGAGCAACTCGTTATTAATGGTAATAAAGTACCCTATGGCGAGTTTTTAATATATGGAGATATTGTAGAATCTCTATCTAATAGTCCACATAATTGGTACGTTTGGTATAGTTTAAAACTTCCTTTTCATGATAATTCTATGATTAAACGCGCTAAGGCTGATGCCGAACTAGACTTTATTATTGTCTCTAAGTTTGGTATTATTGTTTTAGAGGTTAAAGGAGGAAATATTTTTGTTGACCAAGGACGTTTTTGTTTTAAAGATGGAAAACGTAAAAAATGGTTAAATCAGAATCCTTTCGAACAAGTAAAAGGGTATAAATATACACTTATGAATAAAGTGTTTTCAAATTTTAAACATGTGCTATTTTGTGAAGCTGTCGGATTCCCAACAACAAAAATAGCAATAGAAAACACAATTTATGATAAGAACTTGATTTTCAGTGATTATACACGACGTAATAAGTACAAGAATATTGAGCGTTTCTTATTGCATATTTATGATTATTCTCGTGTGAAACTAGAAAAGACTCACCCAATTAAGTTTAATCATTTAACACAAGGTGAGTTAGATAATATAGTAAATACTTTTAGTCCAATGATTCAAGATACAAATGTATTCGAATCAAGGGACTCATTAGAATGGCTTAAAGAACGCAACCTTGATATTCTTTATTCTTTATCTGAGAATCCTAGATTAATGATCGAAGGAGCGCCAGGTACGGGGAAAACTACTATGGCAATGGCTTACGGAGAGATGCAAGTTGGGAGAAATGGTATATATCTGTGTTGGAACTCTCTTCTCTGTGCTTATAATGCGCAAAGATTTAAAGCAAGTAAAGTTAGAATTGATTGTATGACATTTACGCAGTTTGTTGTAAAATATCTACCTGATGTCTGTGAGAAAGATCTGCTGTATTTAGATCCACAAAAATTTGCTGATTATATTAGAAAGACGATTGACTATTTAGAAGAGAATAATCAACTTCTAAATTATGATTATATGATTATAGATGAAGCACAGGATTTATTTGATCGTAATCTACACTTGATGATGCATAAATTATGCGGAGATCACAATGGTATGAAGCAAGGTAATATTATGTTGTTATATGATTTAGACCAGAGTTTCTCTTTATTTGGACGTGATGTATCTGATTATGCGTATTTTTTGAAAGAGTATTTTACTCATTTTAAACTGCATAAAGTAAGACGTAGTGCTCAGAAATCTCAGATACGACAAATAGCAGAACATATTCAAATTACCCCAGAGGATTGGGAAGATGTTACAACACATAAAGCACAATATGATGAAATTGAGTTGAGATCCTTTCATGATCAGTTAGAAATCAGAAAAGCGATGGAGGAAGTTATTAGCAGTATACACGATCCAGCTTCTTCTTTAAATGCAGAGGATGTTATTGTTTTGGTGCAAAGTAAAGTTTGGCAAAGACGTAATAACGTTGCTGATTTGATACTAGAGCTGGGTATGGAGGAATTAACAGTTGAAAACTTGACTTTAAAACCTAAAAAACTACAATATACTACGGCTGTTAAGTTTAAAGGACTAGAGCGCAAAAACGTTATCCTTGTTGTAGATAAACCTAATAAATTAACTCCTTATGAATGGTATGTAGGATGTACTCGTGCTATAGAGAATCTTGAGATTTGGCAATTACATACATATCAAGAACACGATGTACAATAAATAAATATAGAATGAGTGTAGCTGATCTACTTAGAAAAAAGAGAGAATTATTAGAGCAAACAAACCGAGATGAAGGTCGCAGGTATTTAGAAGAATTTTGTAAAAGAGAGAATGTTGTGGTATTGCCTTCTGGAGTCGCGTACAAAATAGTGAAAGAAGGTATAGGAAGAAAGGCATGTCTCACAGATAGTATTGAATTTCATTATCATGGAACAAATATTAAAGGTGAAATATTCGATAGTTCTATAGATAGAGGCAAGCCTGTAGTTCTTAATCTAAACAAATTAATACGTGCTTATCAAGAAGTCGTTCCATACATAGCGATGGGAACTAGTTTTATTATGGTTACACCTCCTGAATATGCATATAGAGATGAATATGTGAGTAAGTTAGTAGGTCCCTATAGTACTTTAGTGTTTGAAATTGAGTTATTAGAAATTAAATAAAAAATAAGCGCCATTAAAAAAATAATGGCGCTTTACAATAAAAAAGATTTAGGGCTACTATTCTTCATTTTTAGCTTGAAGATGAGCTTCTGTGTTTTTTGCGTTTTCGCAAAAATAGACTTCTTATTAGCTGTAAAGCTGTTTTCTGTTCAAGTGTAAAATTAATACTTCTAATTGATAGCAGGATTAAACAAATCAAACAATTTTAAGAAACTATTCAGTTTTTTCTATATTCATTAGGGGTAAGCCTTGTATATCTTTTAAAGAAACTTGAAAAATAAGTTGGGTACTCAAAGCCTAAGCAATAACCAATCTCTGCTACACTCCAGGTAGTAGACTTTAAAAGTTTTTGTGATTCTATTAATATTCTCTCTTGTATACAGTCTGTAGTACATTTACCTAGCGTTTTCTTTAGTGTATGATTAAGGTGATTAACGTGAATATTTAATAACTCTGCAAAGTCTCCTGGCGTTTTTAACTTTATAGCAGTATTTGTTCTAGTAATAGGAAATTGCTTTTCTAATATTTCGAGAAATCTAGCACATAAACGTTGAGGTGCATTTATACTAGGATCTACTGTATAGGATGCATTTAATTTATTACTTTGGTGTATAATAATCTCAATATAGTTGCGCAATAACTCGTATTTTTGAGCATATTTTTGATCACTTTCATCATTCATTCTTTTAAATATAAAAGAAATAAATTCATCTTGTTTAGGTGTTAAAAGATAAATAGGATTCTCGTGTAAGTGTGCGAGAATACTTTTTAATAAATTACTCTTGTATCCTAAAAAGTTGTTATTAAATAAGCAAAAGTACCCTTCTGGGTATTCTGATACTGGTTCAAATGTATAATGCGATACTGGGTTAGAAAAGAACAATGAAGGCCCTTCTAATTCAATTATTCTTGTGCCATCAAAGAATTTACTTTTAGTTTTTAAGTAAGAGAGCTTATAGTAATTTCTTTTGTTTAGTGGAGAAAGTACTGTAGAAGATTCTTCTTGTGAAAAAATTAGAAAATCATCTTTCTGTGTGTTCTTTAGTTCAACTATCTTAGTTTGAACTGATAATTTCGATGCTGTGCTTGTCATAATGTAGGTGATTTGTGTACACTACTTCTAACAGGGGATTCTAGAGTAAAATGTACAAGTTTATATTATGTTGTATTTTGTAAGTGGCTGTTCATTATTTTATGTTAAATTTTTATTGTTATTCTGTTAGGGTAAAATTATAAAGATGAAATTTATCAAAGTTGTGTAAAAAGTGTTTTTTATTGTCTTTTTTACCTAAATCAAATTGATTAATTTATAAATATTGATTATTAATTAGATTTTTTATATATTTTTAATTGTAATAATGTTTCTATTTTTAATATTTATTGCATAAATATCAATGGTTAAATACAGTTATACTGTTGTGTTTTATACTGGGTATTGTGAATTTGATAATTTAATCCCTCTACGAAGGTCAGTACGTTATATAGAGTTTTTGTTATGTATTTGGAGAAGCAATATCTAGCTGTTTTTAGGAGATATTGGAATTATATAATTCTTAATTTTTTCTTAATTTTATTGTTCGAATGGGATAAAGTCAAAATGGCGACATTGATATATAGATTTAAGGTTATAATCGATATAGACTTACCTAATGATTTGAAGTTGTATGTGAAAGTATTAGGACATGAAAATTCTATTTTGCTTGTTTTTTTTCTTTGTTTGTAGCAACCTCCTTTTCTTTATATACAGAATTGTTTTAATTTTGTATATTATATTACAGTATGGAACAAAAGAAAAAGGGGACTGCTAAGTGCCCTGCAGAAGAATTATTAAAGAGTTTAGGAGGCAAGTGGAAGGTTCATATCCTTCATTTAACGGAAGATATGCCTAAGAGATTTAGTGATTATATGCGTTTATTAGATGGAGCGAATAAACAATCCGTATCTGTGGCCTTGAAGGAATTAGAAGAGGATAATTATTTAAGTAAAGTTATGGTTAGTGAGAGACCCTTGCATATAGAGTACTCTTTAACGGAACGAGCTAGGTTAGTCATTCCTGTTTTAGAAAGGCTTCATCAATCTTTGAATACCGATTTATAAAACTTTTGAATAAGTGAGTTTATATTTATTGTTCTCTATACTGTCTTTTGCAAGTAGGCTGTAGTTTAATTTTTCTAATAGGTGACGTGACGCAGTGTTTTCTTCATAAAGCTGTGCAACTAATTCAATCTTTTTGTGTTTTAAAAATTCTTCTAGACCGATAAGTAGTTCTGTTCCGAAACCTTGTTTCCAGTAATTTTTACTGATTAAATAACTGATCTCTATAGTATGGCTATTATCGTTGTATTCTTGAAGAAGTAATTCTCCTATTATTTCTGTGTTTTCTCCTATTTTGAGACTTATTTTATACATTCCTAGATTTGACTCATACAATTCTTTGTTTTTGTTATATTTTTTAGCTAATTCTTTTGAATCCCAATGATTTATATTTGTTGGTATCCATTGCATTGTTTCTTTACAATTATGTATTTGGAGTAAAATATTAGAATCTTTTTCAAGTATTATTCTTTCTATTTTTAAATTATTGGTAGTAAAAAGCATGTCTTTTTTAGTTTTTGTAAGGTAAATATTCGTTTGTTCTTGTGTTTTTTTAACATATAGCATTTCTTGTTAATGTTGCTATGTAGTTAAAATGTTTAGTGTAAAATATTGGTATGTATGAATCTAACCCGATTATTATTTTATATATTGTGCTCCTCTAAAGCGAATATATAAAAAAAACGTATTCCTTTTTTAAGGAATATTCACTTATCGTTAGTAGATTTAAGAAGATGTTTATAACTATCTAAAAATTATTGAATGAATAAAAAGGCCATATTTGATGCAGTTACAATTGGGTTTGCATTGTTTGCCATGTTTTTTGGCGCAGGAAATATAATTTTACCACCTATTATTGGATTGTTTACCGAAGGTTCGTGGGTATCTGCAGTTTCTGGTTTTTCTATTACAGCTATACTCGCTCCTTTTTTAGGTATTGTTGCTGTGTTGATATCTGGTGATGAATTCACTGATTTAGGGAAGAGAATTAATAGTAAATTAGGATGGATTTTAGCCACTGCTATTATCTTAAGTATTGGACCTTTAGTTGCTATACCGCGTACCGCTGCTACGACTTATGAAATAGGTGTTTTAGCTATTTTTCCTAATTTTAGTGCGGTTTGGTCCTCTATTATATTCTTTGGGATAACTCTAGTACTTTCTATTTCTCCTTCTAAAGTTGTAAATATAATTGGTAAATACCTTACTCCATTGCTTTTGGTACTATTAGTAGGAATGGTCGTTATTGGTATTATGAATCCTATTGATACTTCTAATTTAGGAAATGTTAATCATGCGGATCCCTTTAGACTTGGTTTCTCAGAAGGGTATCAAACGATGGATGTTTTAGCATCTGTAATTTATGCAGGGATCATTATTTCAGCTGTTAAAGCTGCAGGATACGTTAGTTTAAAAGAAAAAACTAAAGTAACTTATATGGCTGGTGGAGTAGCTATCTCTTGCTTACTATTTATTTATGGAGGTTTAGTGTACTTAGGAGCTACTTCTGGTTATCCTATTACCGATAATTTGAAAAGGACAGAGTTATTATTGCATATATCTAATGGATTACTTGGTAATCAAGGGACATTAGCTCTTTCGTTGTGTATTGCTTTAGCTTGTTTGACTACTGCTATCGCTTTAGTGTGTGCCACGGGGACTTTCTTTAGTCAGTTGACTAATGGCAAGCTTAGTTATCAGTTTGTTGTTATAGTTACTTGTATCTCTTCAGCCTTTTTAGCGGTTAAAGGAGTGGATAGTATTATTGATTATGCAGCTCCTTTCTTAGGTATTATTTATCCTATTACGTTGACATTAATTATTTATATGGTGGCTTTTGGTAAAAGTGTAAAGAGAAAAGCTCCTTTTGTTGGTGCGATTATAACTACAACTATTGTTGCTTTGATTCAATTTAGTTCTTTTTTAACTGGAAAATACGGTTTAATAGCTTATTCTGAAGCGTCTAAACAATTCATCGATAAGTTGCCTTTAAATAAGTACGATGTACCATGGTTGATTCCTTCGCTTGTGACTTTCTTTGTAGTCTTTATAGCAGATAAAATATTTTTTAAACAAGAAGTAACTAGTAAAGTGTAGATATCAATAAAAAAAGCCGTCCATTAGACGGCTTTTTTTATTGAGCCTATTTAAGCGATATTTTCTTTCCTTGTTCAGGGAAAATAAAATTGACTGCGTATTTGTTGTTTTCTAATAATTCTTTCTTAATAGTTGCTATAGCAGTACCACTAGGCTTTAGATGTGTTATTACTATATTCATTTCTTTAAGATTATTTTCCCCTACATATTTTGCAAGATTATCTAATTCTTCATTTAGTAACTTAGGTGTTAAATGTCCAAAAAGCTTATCTTCTGCTTGACTATTTGGAAAAGAAACTTCGATTAATATCGTTTTCAGATTCTTATTAATTACTAGGGGAGATATATATTCCCAAATATAGTTAAGCTTTGTTGTTTTTTCTACTCTATCAGCTCCTGTATCTCCGAAGTATAAAATGTATTCATCATTGTTTTTTACTAGTATAGCTGAACTTAGTTGAGGATTGACATGACTTAGTTCAAAAACTTCTGCTGATAAAGTGGTGTTTTCTATATTGAATGATTGTGAAGGCTTTACTCTCGTATAAGTGTATTTACCTAAAACTGGTTTCTCTCCTTCATTTCCAAAATTTGTCCATGAAGCATTAGTGAAATAATTATTCTTAAAAATATCGATTACAAAAGGAAGTGCATAGATTGGCTTGTTAGAGTCTTCAGGTGAGTTAATGATTAATCCTGATAGGTGATCTAAATGCCCGTGTGAAATAAAATAACCTTTTATATAATCGCGTAATACTGTACTATTATTCACATTAAATGTCTTTTCACTAATAGCTTTGTTGATTCCAGTATGTATTGTTCCGGCGTCTAAAGCTAGATAACTATTTGTGTTTTCTACGCCTATTAGATAAGAAGAAAGGTTGCTTTCATCTCCACCACCGTATATACCTAGTGGGATAATCTCTAACTTCTGCGAGAAGCAAAATGTACTAGATAGTAATGCTAAGCTTAATATTAATTTTCTCATTGTGTTAATTGATATTTTGTGCAAATGTACTACAGCTCTAAGGAATACTCCCATTATGTACATTGATTATTATATCTATAGCAATATTTATATTAAGTTATTCTATTAACTATTCTTTAATCACTTCTAATACTCGTTTTATTTGATCAGATTTATGTAGTGTTAAGCGCACAATACTATCCTTTGTAGCTATTAAGTCATGTGGTATACTAGGTTCTAACGCGATTAGACTACCTTCAGATAAGTGATGGGGTTGACCTTCAACGCCGAAAGTGATAGCGCCTCTTACTATTTCTACTACGATAGGAAATGATGTTTTGTGTTCTTTCATTTCTTGTCCTTCTCTAAAAACAATTCTTATCTCTTTAGAAAAATCATTGTCAACTAGAATTTTTATAGCTGGCTTTTTATCGCCATATTCGATGTTCTCTACTAAATTTTCGATATGTATCATAATGTTTAAGATTATGGTTAATGAGTTTAAATTTACGGTTTTTAAATATGATATTAAGCGTTTGGTTAATGTTTTTTATATTGATATTCAGGAAGGTAATCGGAAGATCTGTTAATTTTGTATTATAGCGTAAGAAAGGTTGTTTATTTTAATCTTATCTTGTGTGGAATCAATTAAACATAAATAAAATGAACCTAAATATACCTTACTCATTTCTTGATTTAGCCATTATTGGCGAGAACAGGTCAACCACAGATACATTATATGACGTTTTAAAAGTAGCTCAGCATATAGAACACTGTGGGTTTAATCGATTATGGGTAGCCGAACATCATAATATGCCTCATATTGCATCTTCAGCCACTTCTGTATTGATTGGTTATCTTGCTGGTGGAACCAAAACTATTCGTGTTGGTTCAGGAGGAATAATGTTACCTAATCATTCTTCTTTAGTGATAGCTGAACAGTTTGGAACACTTGAAGCTCTTTATCCTAATAGAATTGATTTGGGATTAGGTAGGGCTCCAGGTACTGATCAGGCGACTGCCTTGGCTTTAAGACGCAATGATTTTAATGCAGCGAATTACTTTCCACAACAGATTGAGGAATTAAAAACTTATTTTAAGGTGAACGAAGGAGCTAAAGTTAGATCTTTTCCTGGGGAAGGATGTGATATTCCTATGTGGATTTTAGGTTCTAGTACTGATAGTGCTTACTTGGCAGCAGAGTTAGGAATGCCTTATGCTTTTGCTAGCCATTTTGCTCCTGATCATTTAGTTCAAGCAGCAGCTATTTATAGAAAGAATTTTGTTCCTTCTGTTCAATATGCAAAACCTTATTTTATGCCTTGTGTTAATGTTATAGTTGCCGATACTAATGAAGAGGCTGACAGATTAGCTACCTCTTTTTATAAAATGTTCTTAGGTATTATTAGAAATGACAGAAAGCCTCTTCAGAAACCATATGATTCAATGCAGGGTAATTGGACAGATTATGAAGAATATATTGTTCGTCAAAAAACATATTATTCTTATATAGGTGATAAAGAGTATGTGAAACAAGGTTTAAAAGAGTTGTTTAGCGCAATTGAGATTGATGAAATCATGATTACGACTCCTGTATATAATACAGATGATAGAATTAAAAGTGTAGAATTGTTTTCAGAGTTAATGAAGTACAATATTTAAAGATCAGATAGTTTTTAACTTCAATATATATTAAATAAGACCCCGAAGCTATTCGCTTCGGGTTTTTTTATGCATTTTAGTGAACAGCAGTCTCTTCAACACTTCGTCAATACTTCTTCAAGAGTTTTTCAATAAAAGGCTCTTCTATCAGAGTAATCTTGTAGGAATGTTGAAGAAGTGTTGAAGGAGAGGGTATAGAGGTAGATGTTTGTTGGGCTTAGGAGGTATTAGGCAATTTATAGGGAAATAGTAGAGATATGTATTAATAACTGAAAAACAATTAGTTATAAATTTAAACACACATAATGAGAACGAAAAAAGCATATTACTTTTTGTCCAAAATCTAGGTAGAAGGTTAAAATAGAAGAGATTAACAGAAAAAAGTAGCTGTAAACAATACAATAAACGTACATATTAAGAAATAGACACAGCCCAAAACAAGAAAGTAAGGTACAAAGAATCAAAAACACGTTATATAAGAGGTATTCGCATTTCTATCTATATATAAGAGTAAAGAAAGAATTTAAAATCTCAATATTTAACTACAATAGGTATTACAGCCTCAGGACGCGATATAATAGAAAGCAACCAAAACAAGCACACTATATATAAGAGTACACTATAATATATAGACTACAACACCAAAACCGCTATCAGAAGCACATCCACAAGAGAAAACCAGAAAACACTAAAAAAACTTTACTAGCTAAAACGTCGGATAATAGCGAGTTATAAAATACTTTCAAAAAAAGGCAATATAAAGTTTGCAAGTAAAGGAAAAGATGCTACTTTTGCATCCGCATTAGAGAAGTAGTTACCACGGTAACTAGGGATCGAAAAGCAGACGATCATATAAAAATAGTGAAGCAAGTATTACTTAAAAATAGTTTTAAAAATTTATAAAAATAAATTTGGATAACAATAAAATAAGGTAGTATCTTTGCAGTCCGCTTCAGTAAAAACGAGGGGTTAGCGAAAAAGAGGGATTAAATTTTCTTAAAATAAATTTTGCTAATTCAAATAAGTTTTTTACTTTTGCACTCGCTTTGAAACAGAAGTGATAAATACTAGAAGAATACGTTCATAGACATATTGGATTGACAGCATACAAATAAGAGAGTAAGGCAAATCGCAAGATTTGGATTATAGTTTTTAATTTACGAAATTAAAAATATACGATGAAGAGTTTGATCCTGGCTCAGGATGAACGCTAGCGGCAGGCCTAACACATGCAAGTCGAGGGGTAGAAGAGGCTTGCTTCTTTGAGACCGGCGCACGGGTGAGTAACGCGTATGCAACCTACCTTATACAGGGGAATAGCCCGAAGAAATTCGGATTAATGCTCCATGGTTTATTGATGTGGCATCACATTAATAATAAAGATTTATCGGTATAAGATGGGCATGCGTATCATTAGCTAGTTGGTATGGTAACGGCATACCAAGGCGATGATGATTAGGGGTCCTGAGAGGGAGATCCCCCACACTGGTACTGAGACACGGACCAGACTCCTACGGGAGGCAGCAGTGAGGAATATTGGTCAATGGAGGCAACTCTGAACCAGCCATGCCGCGTGCAGGATGACGGTCCTATGGATTGTAAACTGCTTTTGTACGGGAAGAAACCTCTCTACGAGTAGAGACTTGACGGTACCGTAAGAATAAGGATCGGCTAACTCCGTGCCAGCAGCCGCGGTAATACGGAGGATCCGAGCGTTATCCGGAATTATTGGGTTTAAAGGGTTCGTAGGCGGCTTTGTAAGTCAGTGGTGAAATTTCCTAGCTTAACTAGGACACGGCCATTGATACTGCAGAGCTTGAATAATATGGAAGTAACTAGAATATGTAGTGTAGCGGTGAAATGCTTAGATATTACATGGAATACCAATTGCGAAGGCAGGTTACTACGTATTTATTGACGCTGATGAACGAAAGCGTGGGTAGCGAACAGGATTAGATACCCTGGTAGTCCACGCCGTAAACGATGGATACTAGCTGTTCGGATTTCGGTCTGAGTGGCTAAGCGAAAGTGATAAGTATCCCACCTGGGGAGTACGTTCGCAAGAATGAAACTCAAAGGAATTGACGGGGGCCCGCACAAGCGGTGGAGCATGTGGTTTAATTCGATGATACGCGAGGAACCTTACCAGGGCTTAAATGTAGATTGACAGATTTGGAAACAGATTTTTCTTCGGACAATTTACAAGGTGCTGCATGGTTGTCGTCAGCTCGTGCCGTGAGGTGTCAGGTTAAGTCCTATAACGAGCGCAACCCCTATTGTTAGTTACCAGCGCGTTAAGGCGGGGACTCTAGCAAGACTGCCGGTGCAAACCGTGAGGAAGGTGGGGATGACGTCAAATCATCACGGCCCTTACGTCCTGGGCTACACACGTGCTACAATGGCAAGTACAGAAAGCAGCTACCTGGCAACAGGATGCGAATCTCCAAAGCTTGTCTCAGTTCGGATCGGAGTCTGCAACTCGACTCCGTGAAGCTGGAATCGCTAGTAATCGGATATCAGCCATGATCCGGTGAATACGTTCCCGGGCCTTGTACACACCGCCCGTCAAGCCATGGAAGCTGGGGGTACCTGAAGTCGGTGACCGCAAGGAGCTGCCTAGGGTAAAACTGGTAACTAGGGCTAAGTCGTAACAAGGTAGCCGTACCGGAAGGTGCGGCTGGAACACCTCCTTTCTAGAGAATAATTAGGATTATAATAACTTTACTCTCGCTGTTAATACCAAAAAAAAAGATACAAACAATAAGTATAGAGTCTCGTAGCTCAGCTGGTTAGAGTACTACACTGATAATGTAGGGGTCGGCAGTTCGAGTCTGCCCGGGACTACTAAATACTTAAGGTTATGTATTAAAAGGAAATACTAGAGGTTAGCTAACCGTTTTTGTGGTAGTGATACCGATAGAAAAAACGGGGGATTAGCTCAGCTGGCTAGAGCGCCTGCCTTGCACGCAGGAGGTCATCGGTTCGACTCCGATATTCTCCACTAGGCTTTAAAAGCCAAAACGATCATTGACATATTGATAACTTAACTAACAAAAATAAAGTTAGAAAAGAATACAAACAAGATATAGAAATATATTAAAATTTATAGAAAGTACGATTCGAAAGAATTGTAAGCACATAAGCAAAATAAGGGCGTATGGGGAATGCCTAGGCTCTCAGAGGCGAAGAAGGACGTGATAAGCTGCGAAAAGCTACGGGGATCGGCACACACGAATTGATCCGTAGATATCCGAATGGGGCAACCCACTATGTTGAAGACATAGTATCCAATAAGGAGGCGAACCCGCTGAACTGAAACATCTAAGTAGGCGGAGGAGAAGAAAACAAAAGTGATTCCGCAAGTAGTGGCGAGCGAACGCGGAATAGCCCAAACCAAAGTTGTTACGGCAATTTTGGGGTTGTAGGACCACGATATTTCTTGCGGATTGAATTAGAACTACTTGGAAAGGTAGACCGTAGAGGGTGATAGTCCCGTATAAGTAAGAGAAGATAAGAATAGTGGTATCCTGAGTAGGTCGGGGCACGTGAAACCTTGATTGAATCCGGCGGGACCATCCGCCAAGGCTAAATACTCCTGAGAGACCGATAGTGAACCAGTACCGTGAGGGAAAGGTGAAAAGAACCGTGAATAACGGAGTGAAATAGATCCTGAAACCATACGCCTACAAGCGGTCGGAGCTTCTACGTGAAGTGACGGCGTGCCTTTTGCATAATGAGCCTACGAGTTACCGTTGCTGGCAAGGATAAGTGATTAAGTCATGGATCCGTAGCGAAAGCGAGTCTTAATAGGGCGCTTTAGTCAGTAGTGGTAGACGCGAAACCGTGTGATCTACCCATGGGCAGGTTGAAGTTTAGGTAACACTAAATGGAGGACCGAACCGTTTAACGCTGAAAAGTTTTCGGATGACCTGTGGGTAGGGGTGAAAGGCCAATCAAACTCGGAAATAGCTCGTACTCCCCGAAATGCATTTAGGTGCAGCGATAGTCGATAGTTACTTAGAGGTAGAGCTACTGATTGGATGCGGGGGCTTCACCGCCTACCAATTCCTGACAAACTCCGAATGCTAAGTAATGATACCTATCAGTGAGGGCATGGGTGCTAAGGTCCATGTCCGAGAGGGAAAGAACCCAGACCATCAGCTAAGGTCCCCAAATGTATACTAAGTTGAAATAACGCGGTTTGATTGCCCAGACAGCTAGGATGTTGGCTTGGAAGCAGCCATTCATTTAAAGAGTGCGTAACAGCTCACTAGTCGAGCGATCGAGCATGGATAATAATCGGGCATAAGTATACTACCGAAGCTATGGATTTTCGCATCATATGCGAGAGTGGTAGGGGAGCATTCTAACGGGGTAGAAGGTGATTTGTGAGAATTGCTGGACCTTTTAGAAAAGAAAATGTAGGCATAAGTAACGATAAGGGGTGCGAGAAACACCCCCGCCGTAAGACTAAGGATTCCTGAGCTATGCTAATCAGCTTAGGGTTAGTCGGGACCTAAGGCACACCCGAAGGGGGACGTCGATGGCCAACGGGTTAATATTCCCGTACTACTTATAATTGTGATGGAGTGACACAGTGATGAAAGCACCGCGAACTGACGGAATAGTTCGTTGAAGCACGTACCTATTGGTTTGATAGTAAAATGCGTCAGACTAGGAGAAATGCGATAGTACTTTGCGTCTTCGGACAACGAGATAGTGTGCCTAAGGGCTGTCAAGAAAAGCTTCTAAACTTAGATTATAAGTACCCGTACCGTAAACCGACACAGGTAGTCGAGGAGAGTATCCTAAGGCGCTCGAGAGATTCATGGCTAAGGAACTAGGCAAAATAGACCTGTAACTTCGGGAGAAAGGTCGCCAGCAGCAATGCTGGCCGCAGTGAAAAGGTCCAGGCGACTGTTTATCAAAAACACAGGGCTCTGCAAAATCGTAAGATGAAGTATAGGGCCTGACACCTGCCCGGTGCTGGAAGGTTAAGAGGAGATGTTATAGATGAGCAATTGTTTAGAAGCATTGAATTGAAGCCCCAGTAAACGGCGGCCGTAACTATAACGGTCCTAAGGTAGCGAAATTCCTTGTCGGGTAAGTTCCGACCTGCACGAATGGTGTAACGATCTGGACACTGTCTCAGCCATGAGCTCGGTGAAATTGTAGTATCGGTGAAGATGCCGATTACCCGCAGTGGGACGAAAAGACCCTGTGCACCTTTACTATAGCTTAGTATTGTTCTTGGATAAGTGATGTGTAGGATAGGTGGGAGACTGTGAAATGGCGTCGCTAGGCGTTGTGGAGTCATTGTTGAAATACCACCCTTTGCTTATTTGAGATCTAACTCCGCGATTGTGGAGGACATTGCTTGGTGGGTAGTTTGACTGGGGTGGTCGCCTCCAAAAGAGTAACGGAGGCTTCTAAAGGTTCCCTCAGCACGCTTGGTAACCGTGCGTAGAGTGCAATGGTATAAGGGAGCTTGACTGAGAGACATACAGGTCGATCAGGTACGAAAGTAGAGCATAGTGATCCGGTGGTTCCGCATGGAAGGGCCATCGCTCAAAGGATAAAAGGTACGCCGGGGATAACAGGCTGATCTCCCCCAAGAGCTCATATCGACGGGGGGGTTTGGCACCTCGATGTCGGCTCGTCACATCCTGGGGCTGGAGAAGGTCCCAAGGGTTGGGCTGTTCGCCCATTAAAGTGGCACGCGAGCTGGGTTCAGAACGTCGTGAGACAGTTCGGTCTCTATCTACTGTGGGCGTTAGAAATTTGAGTGGATCTGAATCTAGTACGAGAGGACCGATTTGGACCAACCTCTAGTGCATCTGTTGTCTCGCCAGGGGCATCGCAGAGTAGCTACGTTGGGAAGGGATAAGCGCTGAAAGCATATAAGTGCGAAACCCACCACAAGATGAGATTTCTTTAAAGGGTCGTTGGAGATTACAACGTTGATAGGCTATAGATGTAAAGGCAGTAATGTCAGAGTCGAGTAGTACTAATAACCCGTAAGCTTATGTGTACTCCCCTTGTTTAATACAAGGGGAGGGCAACTTTCTAAAACACAAACGCTTGTATTCAAAAAAAGTCTAACAAAGTAGTTAAGGCATATCAATATAGTTCAAAAATATTAGTTACGTCAATGTAACAACCGATTTAAGGTGGTTATTGCAGCGGGGCTCACCTCTATCCATTTCGAACAGAGAAGTTAAGCCCGCTAGCGCAGATGGTACTGCTAACCAGTGGGAGAGTATGTCGCCGCCTTTCTTTAGAGATCCTCGCTGATTTTCTAGCGAGGATTTTTTATCTAAACACATTTTTATTGTAAATAGAGTAAAAAACTTTAAATAAATAGTCAGATTTATTTTGATTATAAGAAATAAAGTTTTACTTTTGCACTCGCTTTGAAACAGAAGTGAGATAGGATAGAAGAATACGTTCATAGACATATTGGATTGACAGCATACAAATAAGAGAGTAAGGCAAATCGCAAGATTTGGATTATAGTTTTTAATTTACGAAATTAAAAATATACGATGAAGAGTTTGATCCTGGCTCAGGATGAACGCTAGCGGCAGGCCTAACACATGCAAGTCGAGGGGTAGAAGAGGCTTGCTTCTTTGAGACCGGCGCACGGGTGAGTAACGCGTATGCAACCTACCTTATACAGGGGAATAGCCCGAAGAAATTCGGATTAATGCTCCATGGTTTATTGATGTGGCATCACATTAATAATAAAGATTTATCGGTATAAGATGGGCATGCGTATCATTAGCTAGTTGGTATGGTAACGGCATACCAAGGCGACGATGATTAGGGGTCCTGAGAGGGAGATCCCCCACACTGGTACTGAGACACGGACCAGACTCCTACGGGAGGCAGCAGTGAGGAATATTGGTCAATGGAGGCAACTCTGAACCAGCCATGCCGCGTGCAGGATGACGGTCCTATGGATTGTAAACTGCTTTTGTACGGGAAGAAACCTCTCTACGAGTAGAGACTTGACGGTACCGTAAGAATAAGGATCGGCTAACTCCGTGCCAGCAGCCGCGGTAATACGGAGGATCCGAGCGTTATCCGGAATTATTGGGTTTAAAGGGTTCGTAGGCGGCTTTGTAAGTCAGTGGTGAAATTTCCTAGCTTAACTAGGACACGGCCATTGATACTGCAGAGCTTGAATAATATGGAAGTAACTAGAATATGTAGTGTAGCGGTGAAATGCTTAGATATTACATGGAATACCAATTGCGAAGGCAGGTTACTACGTATTTATTGACGCTGATGAACGAAAGCGTGGGTAGCGAACAGGATTAGATACCCTGGTAGTCCACGCCGTAAACGATGGATACTAGCTGTTCGGATTTCGGTCTGAGTGGCTAAGCGAAAGTGATAAGTATCCCACCTGGGGAGTACGTTCGCAAGAATGAAACTCAAAGGAATTGACGGGGGCCCGCACAAGCGGTGGAGCATGTGGTTTAATTCGATGATACGCGAGGAACCTTACCAGGGCTTAAATGTAGATTGACAGATTTGGAAACAGATTTTTCTTCGGACAATTTACAAGGTGCTGCATGGTTGTCGTCAGCTCGTGCCGTGAGGTGTCAGGTTAAGTCCTATAACGAGCGCAACCCCTATTGTTAGTTACCAGCGCGTTAAGGCGGGGACTCTAGCAAGACTGCCGGTGCAAACCGTGAGGAAGGTGGGGATGACGTCAAATCATCACGGCCCTTACGTCCTGGGCTACACACGTGCTACAATGGCAAGTACAGAAAGCAGCTACCTGGCAACAGGATGCGAATCTCCAAAGCTTGTCTCAGTTCGGATCGGAGTCTGCAACTCGACTCCGTGAAGCTGGAATCGCTAGTAATCGGATATCAGCCATGATCCGGTGAATACGTTCCCGGGCCTTGTACACACCGCCCGTCAAGCCATGGAAGCTGGGGGTACCTGAAGTCGGTGACCGCAAGGAGCTGCCTAGGGTAAAACTGGTAACTAGGGCTAAGTCGTAACAAGGTAGCCGTACCGGAAGGTGCGGCTGGAACACCTCCTTTCTAGAGAATAATTAGGATTATAATAACTTTACTCTCGCTGTTAATACCAAAAAAAAAGATACAAACAATAAGTATAGAGTCTCGTAGCTCAGCTGGTTAGAGTACTACACTGATAATGTAGGGGTCGGCAGTTCGAGTCTGCCCGGGACTACTAAATACTTATGCGTATGTATTAAAAGGAAATACTAGAGGTTAGCTAACCGTTTTGTGGTAGTGATACCGATAGAAAAATACGGGGGATTAGCTCAGCTGGCTAGAGCGCCTGCCTTGCACGCAGGAGGTCATCGGTTCGACTCCGATATTCTCCACTAGGCTTTAAAAGCCAAAACGATCATTGACATATTGATAACTTAACTAACAAATAAAGTTAGAAAAGAATACAAACAAGATATAGAAATATATTAAAATTTATAGAAAGTACGATTCGAAAGAATTGTAAGCACATAAGCAAAATAAGGGCGTATGGGGAATGCCTAGGCTCTCAGAGGCGAAGAAGGACGTGATAAGCTGCGAAAAGCTACGGGGATCGGCACACACGAATTGATCCGTAGATATCCGAATGGGGCAACCCACTATGTTGAAGACATAGTATCCAATAAGGAGGCGAACCCGCTGAACTGAAACATCTAAGTAGGCGGAGGAGAAGAAAACAAAAGTGATTCCGCAAGTAGTGGCGAGCGAACGCGGAATAGCCCAAACCAAAGTTGTTACGGCAATTTTGGGGTTGTAGGACCACGATATTTCTTTCGGATTGAATTAGAACTACTTGGAAAGGTAGACCATAGAGGGTGATAGTCCCGTATAAGTAAGAGAAGATAAGAATAGTGGTATCCTGAGTAGGTCGGGGCACGTGAAACCTTGATTGAATCCGGCGGGACCATCCGCCAAGGCTAAATACTCCTGAGAGACCGATAGTGAACCAGTACCGTGAGGGAAAGGTGAAAAGAACCGTGAATAACGGAGTGAAATAGATCCTGAAACCATACGCCTACAAGCGGTCGGAGCTTCTACGTGAAGTGACGGCGTGCCTTTTGCATAATGAGCCTACGAGTTACCGTTGCTGGCAAGGATAAGTGATTAAGTCATGGATCCGTAGCGAAAGCGAGTCTTAATAGGGCGCTTTAGTCAGTAGTGGTAGACGCGAAACCGTGTGATCTACCCATGGGCAGGTTGAAGTTTAGGTAACACTAAATGGAGGACCGAACCGTTTAACGCTGAAAAGTTTTCGGATGACCTGTGGGTAGGGGTGAAAGGCCAATCAAACTCGGAAATAGCTCGTACTCCCCGAAATGCATTTAGGTGCAGCGATAGTCGATAGTTACTTAGAGGTAGAGCTACTGATTGGATGCGGGGGCTTCACCGCCTACCAATTCCTGACAAACTCCGAATGCTAAGTAATGATACCTATCAGTGAGGGCATGGGTGCTAAGGTCCATGTCCGAGAGGGAAAGAACCCAGACCATCAGCTAAGGTCCCCAAATGTATACTAAGTTGAAATAACGCGGTTTGATTGCCCAGACAGCTAGGATGTTGGCTTGGAAGCAGCCATTCATTTAAAGAGTGCGTAACAGCTCACTAGTCGAGCGATCGAGCATGGATAATAATCGGGCATAAGTATACTACCGAAGCTATGGATTTTCGCATCATATGCGAGAGTGGTAGGGGAGCATTCTAACGGGGTAGAAGGTGATTTGTGAGAATTGCTGGACCTTTTAGAAAAGAAAATGTAGGCATAAGTAACGATAAGGGGTGCGAGAAACACCCCCGCCGTAAGACTAAGGATTCCTGAGCTATGCTAATCAGCTTAGGGTTAGTCGGGACCTAAGGCACACCCGAAGGGGGACGTCGATGGCCAACGGGTTAATATTCCCGTACTACTTATAATTGTGATGGAGTGACACAGTGATGAAAGCACCGCGAACTGACGGAATAGTTCGTTGAAGCACGTACCTATTGGTTTGATAGTAAAATGCGTCAGACTAGGAGAAATGCGATAGTACTTTGCGTCTTCGGACAACGAGATAGTGTGCCTAAGGGCTGTCAAGAAAAGCTTCTAAACTTAGATTATAAGTACCCGTACCGTAAACCGACACAGGTAGTCGAGGAGAGTATCCTAAGGCGCTCGAGAGATTCATGGCTAAGGAACTAGGCAAAATAGACCTGTAACTTCGGGAGAAAGGTCGCCAGCAGCAATGCTGGCCGCAGTGAAAAGGTCCAGGCGACTGTTTATCAAAAACACAGGGCTCTGCAAAATCGTAAGATGAAGTATAGGGCCTGACACCTGCCCGGTGCTGGAAGGTTAAGAGGAGATGTTATAGATGAGCAATTGTTTAGAAGCATTGAATTGAAGCCCCAGTAAACGGCGGCCGTAACTATAACGGTCCTAAGGTAGCGAAATTCCTTGTCGGGTAAGTTCCGACCTGCACGAATGGTGTAACGATCTGGACACTGTCTCAGCCATGAGCTCGGTGAAATTGTAGTATCGGTGAAGATGCCGATTACCCGCAGTGGGACGAAAAGACCCTGTGCACCTTTACTATAGCTTAGTATTGTTCTTGGATAAGTGATGTGTAGGATAGGTGGGAGACTGTGAAATGGCGTCGCTAGGCGTTGTGGAGTCATTGTTGAAATACCACCCTTTGCTTATTTGAGATCTAACTCCGCGATTGTGGAGGACATTGCTTGGTGGGTAGTTTGACTGGGGTGGTCGCCTCCAAAAGAGTAACGGAGGCTTCTAAAGGTTCCCTCAGCACGCTTGGTAACCGTGCGTAGAGTGCAATGGTATAAGGGAGCTTGACTGAGAGACATACAGGTCGATCAGGTACGAAAGTAGAGCATAGTGATCCGGTGGTTCCGCATGGAAGGGCCATCGCTCAAAGGATAAAAGGTACGCCGGGGATAACAGGCTGATCTCCCCCAAGAGCTCATATCGACGGGGGGGTTTGGCACCTCGATGTCGGCTCGTCACATCCTGGGGCTGGAGAAGGTCCCAAGGGTTGGGCTGTTCGCCCATTAAAGTGGCACGCGAGCTGGGTTCAGAACGTCGTGAGACAGTTCGGTCTCTATCTACTGTGGGCGTTAGAAATTTGAGTGGATCTGAATCTAGTACGAGAGGACCGATTTGGACCAACCTCTAGTGCATCTGTTGTCTCGCCAGGGGCATCGCAGAGTAGCTACGTTGGGAAGGGATAAGCGCTGAAAGCATATAAGTGCGAAACCCACCACAAGATGAGATTTCTTTAAAGGGTCGTTGGAGATTACAACGTTGATAGGCTATAGATGTAAAGGCAGTAATGTCAGAGTCGAGTAGTACTAATAACCCGTAAGCTTATGTGTACTCCCCTTGTTTAATACAAGGGGAGGGCAACTTTCTAAATATGTATTCAAAAAAAGTCTAACAAAGTAGTTAAGGCATATCAATATAGTTCAAAAATATTAGTTACGTCAATGTAACAACCGATTTAAGGTGGTTATTGCAGCGGGGCTCACCTCTATCCATTTCGAACAGAGAAGTTAAGCCCGCTAGCGCAGATGGTACTGCTAACCAGTGGGAGAGTATGTCGCCGCCTTTCTTTAGAATCCCCAATCTCGTATGAGGTTGGGGATTTTTTGTTTTATAAGGTTTCTCATATTGTAAAAAGATATTTTGTTTTAGAAAATAATTCACTTTTCTCTGTAACGTTTTGTAATTTGTTATACTTACTATGTGTAAAACAAACTTCTATTAGAATTATGAAACGTTTATCTTTAATTTATTTTATTTCTTTTTTTACCGTTGCACTAAGTGTTGCACAATCATTACCTCATAAAACGATTCTTTGGGAGGTCAGTGGCAATGGTTTAACACAGTCTTCTTACGTTTTAGGCACATTTCATATTCTTTGTGAGGAAGATTTACTTGTAAGTGATAAGGTACAACGTGCTATAAGCTCAACTAATCGGCTTGCATTAGAAGTAAATTTAACTGATCCTAATGAATTGAAGGATCTTCAATCCTTAATGATTTCTGAAAAACTCTGGTCTGATCAGCTGAATAGAGAGGAAATACTAGAGCTAAAGACTATCTTGAAAGATGAGTATGGAAGGGAATTAGCAGAGGTAGACAATATGTCAACAATGGGATTGATGAGTTTGATAATAGCAAAAACAATTACTTGTTCTGCGAAAGGTTATGATATGGAAGTACTTGCTTTAGCAATGAAACAGGGTAAAGCTATTGTTGGATTAGAACATTTAAAAGACCAAATTAGTTTAGTGAATAGTATGTTTAGTCCGCAAGAAATGATAGTACAGTTGGAACAGATTTCTGAGTATAAGAAAAACTTTGAAGAAATGAAAGATGCATTCTTAGCTGAGGATATTGAGTTAATGTATCAATATGGAACAGATTCCCAATTTATGACTCTAGAGAATAAGAAGGTTTTATTAGATAACCGTAATATTAACTGGGTAGATAAAATGCCTAAATTGATGAGTGATAAGTCAACTTTGTTTGCTGTCGGAAGTGCTCATTTAGCAGGTGAATTAGGAGTGTTAAATTTACTAATACTTAAAGGGTATACTGTTAATCCTGTATTGAACTAAATTTGTTTGTGTAGTGGATAAAGCTATAGAGAAAGAGTTTCTACTTAAAATCGATACCCATAAAGGCATATTGTATAAAGTCTCCCGTATGTATATGGACAGGCAAAGTGACCAAGAAGATTTGTATCAAGAGATTGTGTTGCAGCTATGGAAGTCTTATACTAATTTTCAAGGTAGTAGTCAATTCTCTACTTGGATGTATCGCGTAGCTGTGAATACGGCAATTACTTACTTTAAGAAAGATAAGAGGGTTACTGATAAGGTAAGTAGTTTAGGTGACAGTGAATTGAAATTACAAAGTTTAGAATGTGATATTGCAATAGAAGGACAAATAGATTATTTGTATAAAGCTATTTACCGATTAAATGATGTAGAGAAGGCCTTGATCTTTTTGTATTTGGAGGGGTTTTCTCATCAAGAGATAAGCTTGAACTTAGGTATTTCAGAGGGAAATGCTAGGGTGAAGTTGAATAGAACAAAGAATAAGTTACAAGAAATTATAAAAAGTCAAGGATATGAATTTTGATGATTTAGAGAAGTCATGGCAAGAGCAAGAAGCTCCTAATGTAAAAGTGAGTTCAAAGGATTTGGATGTAAAATCAAGTCGTTTGCCATTAGAAAAAATAAGAAAGAATGTTGTAAAAGACATTTGGGTTCAAGGCGTAAGCATAGTGTTTTTGGCTTTTTTACCTTTAGGTTATTCTTTATCTATAGAAAGTATGCGTTTTTATTACATTATATATTTTCTATTCGCAGTAATTACAATTTATTTTTTAGCCAAAATGTATTTGTTTTATCGCACTTCTGCATCATTTACAATGAATTCGAGAGATAGTTTGTATGAGGTTTACTTTAGTGTACGGATGTACATTCAACTATATGAAAATTTTTGTTATTCATTATTACCTTTTATCTGTGTGTTTATTCCACTTTTTGTAGGACTAAAAGAAGATGATTATTTTGATTTATTGCAAAATAAAGTATTTATCATAGCATTTATTATCTTTTTTATTTTGACTTTAGTGTTGGTTAAATATTGGATTAAAAAGCTTTATGGACAATATCTAACACAAATAGAGAATAATTTAAATTTGTTTAAAGAACAAGAATAAAAAAATCCTGACCTAAGTCGGGATTTTAAGTATTATATAGTTAGATAAACTTCTTTTTCTGTATGCGTACAGCGTTTAAGATAGCTAGTAATGCTACTCCTACATCTGCGAAGACTGCCTCCCACATAGTAGCTAAACCACCTGCACCTAATATAAGTACGATGACTTTAACTATTAGGGCTAATGCAATATTCTGTATTACTATTTTACGTGTTTCTCTACCAATATGCATAGCAGTAGCTATCTTAGAAGGTTGGTCTGTTTGTATTACAACGTCCGCTGTTTCGATGGCAGCATCACTTCCTAAAGCTCCCATAGCTATACCAACATCACTAAGTGCTAAAACGGGTGCGTCATTAATACCATCGCCAACAAATGCTATAGACATATTAGGGTACTCTTTCTTTAGTTTTTCTACTTGTTCAACCTTTCCTTCAGGAAGTAAACCTCCTACCGCTAAATCAATGTTCGTTTCTTTAGCGACCTTCTGTGTAATAGTGTTTTTATCACCACTTAACATTACAGTCTTCTTCACTCCCATTGATTTCATTAAAGCGATCGCTTCTTTAGAATCTACCTTTATTTGATCTGCGATAGTGATATATCCTACATATTCTTTATTTATAGCTACTACTACAATACTTTCTACTATATCATCTATCAATGAAGGGTAAGTTATGTTATAATGGCTTAAAAGCGCAGCATTACCTACTAGTACTTCTTTATTATCTACTTTTCCACTTAATCCTTTACCTGATATCTCGTGTACCTCTTCTGCCACCTTATTTGTAGGATAAGCCTCTACGATGGCCTTAGCAATAGGGTGAGTAGATTGTTTCTCTATAGCAGATACAATACTGACGAAGTCCTTTTGTTCAATAGTAGTTTCTACTTTCTGTACTTTAAAAACACCTTCAGTCAGTGTTCCTGTCTTATCCATCACCACGATGTCTAACTTAGCCATAAGTTCTAAGTAGTTTGATCCCTTAAATAGAATACCATTTTTAGATGCAGCTCCAATACCACCAAAATACCCTAATGGCACAGATATTACTAAAGCACATGGACAAGATATTACTAAAAATACTAATGCTCTACCTAACCAAGTTTGGAATATGTATTCATTTCCTAGTACGAAATACGGTATTATCGTTAATGCTACCGCCAAGAAGAATACAATAGGTGTATATATCTTAGCAAACTTTCTAATATATAATTCTGTTGTAGCTTTTCGGGCACTTGCTTCTTGTACCATTTCAAGAATTTTAGCAAGCGAACTATCTTGATATAGCTTAGTAGTCTTGACCTCTACTACATTCTGTAAGTTAATCATACCTGTTAGTACTGTCTCTCCTTTTTGATAAGTACTAGGTTTACTTTCTCCTGTAAGCGCAGAGGTATTAAAGCTACCTTTATCTGTTAACATTTCACCATCTAGAGGGATCTTTTCACCTACTTTAACCTGGATTTTTTCACCGATTTGTACTTCTTCAGGATTGACTACAGTATATTGATTATTCCTAAACACTGTTGCCTCATTAGGGCGTATATCTAGTAAAGCCTTAATATTACCTTTGGCTTTATTGACAGCACTTTCTTGAAACATTTCTCCTATAGTGTAGAAGATCATTACTGCAACCCCTTCAGGGTATTCACCTATAAAGAAAGCTCCTATTGTAGCGATTCCCATTAGAGAAAATTCATTAAAGAAATCAGCTTTAGCTCCTAGTTTTACAGCTTCTTTAAGTACAGGGAATGCAACGGGTAAATATGCAACTGCATACCATGCAAGCCTAAGGTTATTATTGTTTATAAACCACTCTGCTTTTAGAATATTAGCTAAAATAACTCCAACGAATAGCATTGCTAAACTAAAACCTACAAATAGCTTTGTGTTGCCATCACCATGAATATGATCGTGGTCGTGATTTTGGTTTTTATCGTTATGAGAGTGATTATGATTTGAATGTTCTTGACACATAACTCTATAGTTTTATTGATTTATTTGTAACAAATGTAGTAACATATAATCAGTATAAATAATCTTAAACTATGTTTGCAACGGTGTTGCATTAGTTATTAATCAACGTAATTCTTTTTAAATAAGTATATTAAGGGGAAACTCCTACAACACATCCATACTCCAAATGCTATCCATATACTATATAACTTAAAGCCAAAATAGTCTAAGATCACTAGAGTAGGTATAAAACCGCAGAATGTAGCAAATAGTAGATTGTTTCGCAGTACTTTAGCATCTCCCATTCCTTTAAATATTCCATCAAAGATATACGCTAAGGAATTGATAGGTTGCATAAACAGAACAAGCCAAAAGATACTTACGAATACTGTAATGACTTCTTGATCCTGATTAAATAGTAAACCTATTGATTTATAAAATAATGCACATAAACATATAAGTATCAGTGAGATTATGAAAGCATATCTACTGATATCTTTGCTCATAGTCCACATTGTCTTATAATTCTTTTGGCCAACTAATTTACCTGATATGGCGTTACCAGCACTAGCATAGCCATCTATAAAGAACGAAAAGAATAACCAAATATTCATTAGTATACTTTGAGCAGCAATATATTCTTTGCCATATCCAGTGGCATAAGCATTCGCTAAATATATAGCTAAGTTAAGTGTCGCAGTACGGATAATGAAGTTAAAGCTCATTATAATTAATGGCTTTAAAGAAGGATTGATTTTTTTTCGTATTGCTAAAGAGAAAGGAGTGTACTTAAAGAAGTAGTAGAATGCCATTATAAGCATTACTGTCTGGGCGATTACACTTGCATAAGCAGCACCTTTAATATGCATTGCAGGTAGTATTCCTTCTATTCCAAAAACGAAATAATAGGTAAGGATAACGTTTATGATTGCACCTGTCAGACTACATTTCATTGCCCACATTGTGTTTTGTAATCCTCTAAATACACCGTATAGTGCGAATGTTATCAATGTAAGGGGGAATCCCCAAGCTCTAATGAGATAGTAATCTTTAGCATAGGTTAGTAGTAATCCCTCTGCGTTATAAGCCGTAAATATTTCATTGACAAATAAAGTGGTAAAAATAAACAGTAGTATACTTAAGAGAAAGTTGAATAAGATTGCTTGCGGTACCAAGGTCTTCACTGCAAAGATGCGATTTGAACCTAAATGCTGTGATACTGTAGCTGATATAGATGTTTTAGTTTGGGCTACTATCCAGATAATAGCAGATAAGAAAGAACCAACTAATCCGACAGCACCTAAGGCTTCTACACTATTTTCTTTTAGATTACCTACTATAGCAATGTCAGTTAGGGATATTAATGATTCGGATACACCTGCGAATATAGCAGGTATAGCTAATTTATTAATGTCAGTAAAACTAATCTTGGTTTGCATATTGCTAATGGTCTATTAGGAAGCGCAAAGGTCGATTAAAAATCAGACAATAAAAAACCACCCCTACCTGGTATACAGATAGGGGTGGTAAAAAAAATGTCTCCTTAAATAATTAAAAGCGCATTCCTACACCAAAACCAATTAACATTGGATCTATTTTTACATCTGCAGGGATGTCTAATGTTTTACCTCCGTTTAAGTTTGAAGCATCAACAGTAACGTCTGTTTTCAAGAATAATTTTTTGAAGTCAACGTTAACGAAGAATTTTTCTGTAATGTTAATGTCAAAACCAAACTGGAATCCGTAACCAAATTTATTATCATACTTAATTCCATGTGCATCACCTGATTTTTCATTGTAGAAAATTGTATAGTTTACACCTGCTCCAACATAAGGTTTAAAGTACTCACCAAATTGGTGGTGGTATTGTACCATTAATGTTGGTGGTAGTAAGTATACACTTCCTAAGTTTAAATCTCCAACAGCAGTATTGTTTGCTGCTACAGTGTGTCTTGAAGTTCCTAAAATTAACTCTGCAGCAAGATGATCTGTGAAGAAGTAAGTAAAGTCTAATTCTGGGATAAAGTTATTATTTACATCGATTTCTCCACCGATAATACCTATATCTGCTCTGTTATGAGGGATAACACCTACTCCACGTAGACGCATTTGCCATTTATAATCTGTTTTTTCAGGTGCACTAGTTTTTTCTTGTGCGAAAGTAGAACCGCTCACAAATAATGCAGCTCCTAAAATTGAAAGTAGTAACTTTTTCATAATTGAGATTTTAAATTTCTACTGTAAAATTACTGTTAAATATATGTCGTAAATATGATTTTTATCATTTAAGTGAAAATTATTAAAATTTGTGTGTAAAAATTAGCTTAATTTTAAAAATATTATTTAATAATTTAAGTAGTGTAGGTTCTAAAATCATATAAGTGTGGTATTTTTGTAATTAAAATAGTTTATTTTTGTATTTAAGATGTTAAAATGATAAAAAATATGATTACATTAGTGATAGGTGCTTCTCTTAAGGAAGAAAGATATTCTAATAAAGCCATAAAGATGCTTAGAGAGTATAAACATACAGTCCTTGCTCATGGATTAAGAGAGGGATTGATTGAAGATGTTTTGGTTCAAAAAGATTGGATGGATTATGAAGATATAGATACTGTAACTTTATATCTAAATCCATCTCGCCAAGAAGAATTTTATGATGCTATTATTAAGTTAAACCCTAGACGCGTTATTTTTAACCCAGGAACAGAAAATAGTGAGTTTGTATCCTTATTATCTAACAATAATATTCAGTCAGAAGAGGCGTGTACTTTGGTGCTATTGCGTACTAATCAATATTAATAAAAGAGCGAGATCTTAGGTTAAATGACTTAAAATCTCGCTCTTTATATTTAATGTGAAGTTATATTCTTATTGAGTTATAGGTATTATTCTTTTTGTACTTATAAGTAGTAGGAGTATTACTGTGATTAATCCGTTTACTAGTATTAGTTCATTATCGAATATATATCCTCCTAATAAGGTAGCTGAGCTATTGCTTATCCACAGGGTTAAGAATGGTGCTATAATACAAATGATTGGTGTTAGCTTGTCTTTGACCTTTCTGTTGTTAAAAATAATAGCAAAGGCAAATAGACCTAATAATGGGCCATAAGTATAAGATGCTATCTTAAAAATCATACTTACTACTGAAGCATCATTAATAGCATTGAATAAAATAATAACGAGAAACATTAATAAAGAGAAGGCTAGATGTACTAACTTTCGCTTCCATACATTTGATTTATCTTCTTTCTTCTTATCCATCTGTAGAAAATCAATACAGAACGATGTCGTCAGTGCTGTTAATGCAGAGTCTGTAGTGGCAAATGTAGCTGCTGTTAATCCTAGTAAGAATACTATAGCTGGTATAGCGCTTAAGTAATTAAAAGCTATCTCAGGGAATAATAAATCTGTACGTGGTTTTCCTGATGCTAAGTCTAAGGGCACTTGTATCCCATATTTCTCAGCATAGATATATAATAATGCACCTACACCTAAGAAGAATAAATTAATCACTATAAAGATAGCTGTGAATGAATACATATTCTTTTGAGCCTCTTTAATGTTCTTACAACTTAGATTCTTTTGCATTAGATCTTGGTCTAAACCTACCATTGCTAATGTTACGAATATACCTCCGATGAACTGTTTTAAGAAATGATACTTAGAAGTGATGAAGTCTTCAAAGAAGAAAATCTTTGAATAGTTGCTATTCTTAATCGTTTCGAATGCTTCTACAGCTGATAGGTCAAGACTATGACAGATAAATATAATCGTGAAAATAACAGATGCTACTAAGAAGAATGTTTGTAATGTATCTGTTACGATGATTGTCTTTAGTCCTCCTTTATAAGTATAAGCATAGATCAGTAGTAATGCGATTAACACTGTAGCAAAGAACGGTATACCAAAGTAATCAAACACGTATCTCTGTAGTACGATTACCACTAGATATAGTCTAAATGCTGATCCTATCGTTCTACTTAATAAGAAGATAGATGCTGCTGATTTATAACTATAATGACCTAGTTTCTTCTCTATGTAGGTATATATAGAGACTAGATTGTATTTATAGTATAAGGGTAGAAGAATAGATGCTGTAAGTAAGAATCCTACAGCATTTCCTAATACAAATTGAAAATACTTAAACTGCTCTCCGTTAGGAGACCCAACTTCTCCAGGAACTGATATAAATGTTACTCCTGATAGAGCTGTACCTATCATTCCGAATGCTACTAGATACCATTTAGCATTTTTATTAGCACTAAAGAATGCATCGTTACTACTATCTTTTCTACTGATGTAATGGGATATAGCTATTAATATCCCAAAGTATATTATGATAATAGATATAATGGTTATTGGAGTCATATTAGTTGTTTATGATTTTAGGTATTAGGTCAAAAGTAATTCTTTTTTGTTAATTTTTATATCCAATTTAAAACACAGTTAACTAGATAGTAAAATATAGTTTATAACAACAAAATATGTGTGAGGCATTCTATTGAATACCTTTATTTGAATAGTTTATTTTTTATCTTTGCATCTATGGAATTTCCTTCAAAATTATTAGAAAAAGCTGTAGAAGAAGTATCGCAATTACCAGGAATAGGTAAACGTACCGCATTGCGTTTGATGTTGCATATTTTAAAACAACCAGAAGAACAAACACTTCATTTAGCAGAAGCATTGATGAAACTTAGAAAAGAGATTATCTTTTGTAAGAGCTGCCATAATATATCAGATTTAGAGATATGTGATATCTGTGCTAATGGTACACGTGATCATAGTACGATCTGTGTGGTAGAGGATGTACGTGATGTAATGGCACTTGAGAATACACAAATTTTTAAAGGTATTTATCACGTATTGGGAGGGAAGATTTCTCCGATAGATGGAGTGGGACCTAGTCAGTTAAACATCCAGTCACTGGTAGAAAAGGCAAAAGCAGGAGAAGTAAAAGAAATTATTTTTGCACTTAGTTCAACTATGGAAGGGGATACTACTAACTTTTATATTTATAAGCAAGTAAAAGATTATGATGTAATTACTTCTACTATCGCTAGAGGTATCGCAGTAGGAGACGAATTACAGTATGCAGATGAAGTAACATTAGGCCGTAGTTTAGTACATCGTGTCCCTTTTGAGAATGCATTTAAAGCTGTTTAAATAAGACAAAACTCTATTCGTTTATAGAAAAAAGCAATTAGTGAAATTCATTAATTGCTTTTTTTATGCCTTTAAGTGTATAGTTTGTTTTGGAGGAGGTATAAGAAATATAGGTAGCTGAGGATTTTATTATAGTATAGAAATAGATGTGGAGTGTATATAAATAGTGATTTAGTTATTTGTTTGGTTTTAACTTGTTGATTTATATTGTTTTATGATTTGTTTAGTAGAATTTTTTACAGTGTTTTATTTGGGTGGTCGGCTAGTGGTCGGCTGTTGATAGGCATATGGTCGGCTGTTTATACCTATTTTTAAGGCGACCACCATGCTATCACTATCCCACTATCATATCATTATGTCTCGTTCTACCATAACTGTACAGTTATTGTTTATAATTCTAGTTCTAACTGTACACTTGTTTTAGTAATCCTGGCATTACTGTACAAGTTCTTTTTCTTGTGTTTTTTCTTATAGTAGTTCTTCCACCTTTTAGTTAAGACACCCGTTTAAAGATGTGCTTGTATTGGAGTTAATCTATCGCAACTATCATGAGATTATCCCGTTCTACCATAACTGTACACTTGTTTTTGAGTTAAGAGGGAAGGGCAATGTGTGTATTCGACCAAGAATACCTTGATTTAGTAGGAAATCAATAAGCTTAAAAATGAGTTGTACATAAATTAATTGTTTTTTTAATGTATTAGATTCTCTAAAGCTTTAACTTAGAATGTTTTTATATTAATGTTTTAACACTAAATTAATTGTTAGGCTAGTCTAATTTTGTAATTTTACCAATCTAAAGAATAGTAATATGAAATTATCAAACTTAGCAATAGGGGAGAAAGCTATCATAAAGGGGATAGAACGCGATTGTCCAGCAGAGGTACATCAGCGTTTTTTGGATTTGGGTTTTGTACCTGGAGCAGAGATTTATGTGCATAATATCAGTCCATTAAAAGATCCAATAGCTTATTCTATTTACAATACGATTATATCACTACGTCGAGAGGATGCAGTGAGAGTATTAGTGACTTTAGTTAACTAAAAAAAGAGAAGGAGAAAATAGTTATGGCACAATCAGCCTGTGATATATGTGATCTAAATGCAACAGCAGAATTAAAGAAACTAGGTGATACATCTGGTAAGTTTGATTATACAATAGCTTTAGCAGGAAACCCTAATACAGGGAAGAGCACTATATTTAATGCATTAACAGGGTTAAAACAGCATACTGGTAACTGGCCAGGTAAAACAGTAACACGTGCAGAAGGAAGTTTTCAGTTTAAGGATAATAAGTATAAGATTATTGATTTGCCTGGAACCTATTCGCTTATGTCTACTTCAGAAGATGAAGAAGTAGCTCGTGATTTTATCCTATTCGGGCGTCCTGATGTGACAGTAGTCGTGGTGGATGCTGGGAGACTAGAAAGACACTTGAGTTTAGTCGTACAGATACAAGAGATAACGAATAAAGTAGTAGTCTGTCTTAATTTAATGGATGAGGCTACACGCCATGGTGTTGAGATAGATATAAGAGGATTGTCTCGTGACTTAGGAGTACCAGTTATTCCTACTTCAGCTCGAAATAAAGAAGGTATTAATGACTTATTATTGGCTATTGATCAAGTAGCTACGGGTAGATATGTACCTGAACATAAAACAATCACTGGTATATCTGGTGCTTCAAGAGAAGCAGTACAGCAAGTAGCGGATAAACTGCTAACATTAGATGCAGATTTGCCTAGTCCATCATGGCTAGCAATGCGCTTAATACAGCAGGATTCTAATATTCAGACTGCGTTAGTGAATCAAACCCTATCTACTAAAGTCAACAGTGAGAATATAAAAGAGATACTAGCTCTAGCTAATCAATACCATGAAAAGCTTGGTTTTGACTATTCTGATAATGTGGCAGGAGCTATTTTTACTCAAGTATCTAAAACAGTAAAGAGCATTGTTAAGACAGATATAAATCAGCGAGCGTTCAGAGTAGATCGTATGATAGATAATGTAGTAACGAGCAAGACTTTTGGTTTTCCTATTATGCTGTTAATGCTAGGAGGGATACTGTGGTTAACTATTATAGGGTCTAACTATCCGTCAAGCGCATTGTCTTATTTATTGTTAGAAGAACTATATCCTATCTTAAGAAGTGGAGCAGAAAGTCTACATTTCCCTTGGTGGTTATCAGGATTCTTAATAGATGGTGTGTATTTAGCTACAGCATGGGTTATCGCAGTGATGCTGCCACCTATGGCTATATTCTTTCCATTGTTTACGCTATTAGAAGACTTTGGTTATTTGCCTCGAGTGGCATTTAACTTGGATAGACTATTTAAAGGAGCTGGAGCACATGGTAAGCAAGCCTTGACGATGAGTATGGGCTTTGGCTGTAATGCAGCAGGAGTGGTGGCTACTCGTATTATTAATAGCCCTAGAGAGAAGTTGATCGCTATTATCACGAATAACTTCTCGTTGTGTAATGGGCGTTGGCCTACACAGATATTAATGGCAAGTATATTCATAGGAGCATTAGTACCCTCTTATTTATCACATACTGTTTCTACATTAGCGGTAGTGGGTATCGTGGTATTAGGTATTTCGTTTACCTTTTTTACTTCATGGTTATTATCTAAGACTATGTTGAAAGGACAAGCATCTTTCTTCACTTTAGAGTTACCACCATATCGTCCACCTAGAGTACTACAGACTATTTACACCTCATTGATAGATAGAACGTTGATTGTATTATGGCGTGCTATTGTCTTTGCTGCACCCGCTGGAGCTATAATTTGGTTGATATGTAATATATCTATAGGCGATAAAAGTATAGCTTTATGGACCATCCATGGATTAGATCCTCTAGGTGTTTTCTTAGGGTTAAATGGCGTGATTCTATTGGCTTATATAGTTGCGATTCCAGCTAATGAGATTGTTATACCTACTGTGTTAATGTTGACAGCTATGGTGTTAGGAGACGCTTCTATAGGGGAAGGAGCAGGTGTAATGTTTGAGGTGTCGGATGGTGAGATTGCTAGTATTTTGCATATGGCAGGTTGGACCACTTTAACAGGAGTGAATTTGATGTTGTTTAGTTTATTACACAACCCTTGTAGCACAACTATCTATACTATTTATAAAGAAACAAATAGCGTAAAATGGACTACAGTAGCCTCGTTATTACCTGTGTTATTTGGAATAATAGTATGCTTTGTAGTTGCCCAGATCTGGTACTTATTTGTATAAAATAGTTAGCATTGATATAAAAAAAGCTGTCTCAATTATTGAGGCAGCTTTTTTTTTGTATTATAATTTTTTGAATTGGTCTTTGACTGTTTAAAATGAAATTTGTTTACTATGTTAAAGTATGTTTTGAGAAGGTTGCGACTTAAAAGATGAATAAAATCAAATAATGTAACATTTAGTGTAATCTAATTAGTTACATAATGTAGTTGAATAATGCCAATAAAATATGGTTTTATGATAGTCTTTACTCAAAAAAAACACAGTTTCACACTTTTTTTAATGGTTTTATTGGGTTTGTGACTAGGTATTTGTTTTGTGTATCTTATTTTTGGGTTTTATGTATGGATTTACAATAAATTTGTGTTAAAATATATTATTAAAATATTCGTATAACATAAATTATTGATAAATGAATAAGTATTTACTTGTTTTACTATGTGCGTTATTCTCAATTTCAGCACATATAACTTTTGCTAGTAATCCTAAGAAGGAAGCAGCTCAGTGGAAATATGATATTGAATGTGCTGGTACAGGAAGTGAAGGTACGTTTTTAGTAAAGGTATGGACGTATAGTAATAAAGGAACTATACCTAATGAAGAGGCTAAGAAAAATGCTGTACATGGAGTTTTATTCCGTGGATTTGCGGCTAATGGAGTAGGTTGCGTATCTCAACGCCCTCTTATTAAAGATGCATCTGTGCAACATGACAAAGCAGATTACTTCAATACTTTCTTTGGAAAAGAAAGTCCTTATTTAAAATATGCAACTATTACCTCTTCAATTCCTGAGGTTGTTAAAATCAGTAAAAAAGAATTTAAAGTAGGATATACAGTTACTGTATCTAAAGATTTACTTCGTAAAGACTTAGAGATAGCTGGTGTTGTAAAAAGCTTGTCTGCAGGATTCTAATTGAAGCGTGTCCTGCATTTATTCAATAAAAAATTGATATGATGAAAAAAATACTGCGTATATCTTTTGCCCTTTTAATAATGGCCTTGGCTTCATGTAAGAGTAAGCCAACTAATACAATGGCTAGTTTTTATATAGATAAAAAGATAGACTGCGTAAGTGCTGATATGTATGGTAATGAAGTGGTGCAAGTATTCACTACAGGTCGCAATAGAAGTGCCGCTATAGCAGAGGCTAAAGAAGAAGCAATCAAGACAATCATGTTTAGAGGTATTGTTTCTAATAAAAAAGAATGTTCTGTTAAACCTATTGTTAAGGAAGCAAATGTAGAAGAGAGGTACAAAAAGTACTTCGATAAGTTCTTTAAAAAAGGTGGGAAAAATAGAAAATACACTTCTGTTAGAAGAATTGCTTTTCAAAGTAATGTAGTTAAACACGGGATTACTTACGAATCTTATAGCATTGAAGTAACAGTTAACCGCAAGGAAATAGAACGAAGACTTGCAAAAGATAAAATAATAAAAATTAATAGCTATGAAAAATAAAATCTTAACTCTTTGTTTGTGTCTATTTAGTGCAGCACTATTTGCTCAAGCAAAAAAACCTTCTTTAATGGTTGTACCTTCTGATAGTTGGTGTACTAAGCACAGATTAATGGAAGTGTATTATAATCAAGGAACAGAAGAGTATATTCCAGATTATAAATTAGCATTGTTGCATTCAGATTTAATGAATGTAATTTCTAAAATAAACATCTTAATGGCAGATAGAGGATTTCCTTTAAAAGACTTATCTGCTACCATGAAATCTCTTAATAAAACTAATGCGGAGAATAGCTTAATGACTAGTAAAACTAGTGGAGCTTCTTTAGCAGAAAGTCCTCTTGATAGAGTAAGACGTGCCGCTAAATCTGACATTATCCTAGAAGTGGATTGGACAGTTAATGCTACAGGACCTAAGAAATCTATTACTTATAATTTAAGAGCTTTAGATGCTTATACAAGTAAACAAGTAGCAGGTGCTCAAGGAACAGGAGCTCCTTCTTTCTCAGCTGATGTAGCTGTATTGTTAGAAGAAGCAGTATTAGTGAATATGGATAGTTTCGTTAATCAATTGCAAGCTCATTTTGATGATTTATTGACTAATGGTAGAGAGGTTACACTTGATGTACTAGTATTTGATAACGGTTCTGGGGTTGATTTAGAATCAGAGTTTGGAGGATCAGAACTAATTGAGGGTATTGACAACTGGATGGCACAAAATACAGTTAACCACCGTTTTAATAAATCAGATGCTACTGAGACTATGGCTTTATATGAAGGAGTGCGTATTCCATTATACAAAGCAAATGGTATGGCTCAAGATACAGACGGTTTTGCGCGTGAATTAAGAGGATTCTTGAAAAAAGCACCTTATAGCTTAGAGGTAAAACTAGTCAATAGAGGATTAGGTAGAGCTGCATTAGTGATAGGTGAAAAATAACATTAAACTATGAGAAAACTAATAGGAAAGATATCTGCTTTTATAATGTTATTCGCTAGTTTAACCAGTTATGGACAAACAGAAAAATGTGAATTATCATTGATGGCATATATACCAGAACAAACAGATGGATTGTACTCTGGAGCATCAGGACAATTAATGACTAAGCTAAAAAGTTTTATTACTGCTAGTGGACTAGGTTCTTCTGATGAGTACGCTCAGTTTGCTATTACACCAGAATTTAATGTAGTAGAAAAACATATCCTACCAGGTCCGCCACGATCATTTGTATTAGATCTTGAGATGACTTTATTTGTTGGAGATGCATTTGGGCAGAAGGTTTTTGCTTCTACTACTGTTTCACTTAAGGGAGTAGGCGAAAGTGAGACTAAAGCATATATAAATGCATTCAAGAAGTTGAATCCTAAGAATAAAGAAGTTTCTGCATTTATCGAGGAAAGTAAGAAAAAAATTATTGCATATTATGATAGTAACTACTCTACAATAATTAAGAAAGCTGAAACACAAGCGAATCAAAAGAATTTTGAAGAGGCTATGTTTTTATTGATGGCGATTCCTGATTGTAGCAAAGGGTATGATTTAGGTATGAAAACTGCTGAAAAAGTTTATCAATTATATGTAGATCATACGTGTATGGAGAACTTTAATAAAGCTAAAGCGGCATGGAATTCACAACAAGATGCTTATGGAGCTCATCAAGCGGGACAATATTTAATCGAAATATATCCTGAATCTAGATGTTACTCAGCTGCTGTAGCTTTGCAAAAGGAAATGAAAAACAAGGTAAAAGAAGACTTAGATTTTGAGATTAAAGTTTACAATGATGCTGTGAGCTTAGAGCAACAAAGAATCGAAGCATGGAAGGCTGTAGGAACTGCATTTGCTAAAAGAAAAGGCGATACCTACGTTGTTCTGAGAAGATAGTCTACAATAAAGAATTATACTAAAAAAAATAGATATGAATAAATTAACTTTTTGAGTTATCTGTTTAGTTTCCGCTAATCATATTTAAAGTAGTTGGTTTCGCTTTAACCATCTTTACAATTGTGTTATGAAAAATAGTTTCCTTAAATAAGGATCTATTTAATCTATATACGAACTCATTAAAGTAAGCTTGGATGTATTTCTTATTGATATGTGAAGGTACAGTTCTAATCCAGGATTTAAGTTGGTGAATTATCACGTGTAATTCTTTAAAATTAGCACCTTTATCACTTTCTTTTTGAGTGATGTTATACTTTTTTTTCAAGGGATTGTATCCCCTCCATTTATCTGTAACTACATTAGCATCTTCTGAAATGTGTTGTTCGAATATAGTAGTTAATGACTTAGCAGAGTAATCGTCAATACACTTAACATAGGCTCTTTTTACTTTTCTTTCAGTATTTAACTCTACAGCTATCACTGCTTTAGCTTTTTTGGTGTCGTAACTTCTTCCTGGTTTTCCTTGTTCGTATCCCCCTACAACAAACTCATCAACATGGACTGTCTCAGTCATAGGAGATTGCTCGCTACTTTGCATAGCTAAACGAACTTTATGCATAAAGCCCCACGCTGTTGGCTGGCTTATACCATAGCGTTTACCCATTTGAATACTAGATATGCTTTTGGTAGAAGTTGTCATTTCAAACACAATCATAAATGCTTTATGTAAACCAAATTTGACTTTGTGAAATAAGGTATTAGCTGTTGAGCTTTCAACATGCTCACAGTTATAGCAATAGTATGAATGATTAGATTTTAAGCAACCTTTTTTGTGTCCACATTTTACACAAGTAAAACCGTTTGACCACTTTATTTTACTTAGATAAGCTTTACAAGATTCGTCATCTGGTAGTTCTTTTACTAAGTTAAGAATGTTTTGACCCTTAAAAATTTCCATACTGTTGATTTTAAGATACTAATGTACGGAAGTTAATTTAATAACTCAATTAACTTTAATGCTAACAGCTTCTTTGATTACTGCATCAATAGCTTCTTTAGCACAAGATAAAAAACAAGTTACGGAAGATTATATGCGTAGCTCGTTATATACTATCATCGTAGATGATCATGGTATTAATGGTAACGGTAATGCTAAAGGAACAATTATTAAAGAAACTTTCTATAAGACTCCTCTTCCAGAAAAATTTAATGATCATAATTTAGATAGAACATTACGCTCATTTAAACCTAAAGATTATCAGGTAACAGAAGCAGAAATAGCTGCTGTTTCAGGAAAAGAAGATGCTGGAAAGAAAAAAGGAGGTTTAGGTAAATCTCTTGGAAAGTTTGGAAAAAGTGCGGCGAATGACAATACTGCTGGTGTTGTAGATACTACGAATACAGCAAAGGTTACAGCACAGTTTGTAAAATTCTTAGCTCAAAATAATATTGGAGATAAGTTAGTAGCAAAGTGGTTTAATGCAGGTAAATATAATGCAGCGTCTCAATCGCCATATAATATGGAATTAATAAAAGAGCGTGGATTGTACAGTGCATCTGAATTTGATAAAAATGTCGCAGATAAATCAACTAGAGGTAAAGCGATGTTAGAGGATGCAGGTGAGAATTTAATTTCTAACACATTCGTTGTAGGAGTTCGTTTTAACTATGTAAGTAAAGAGGAAATGGCTCGTCAATTAGCAGCAACTAGTTCTGCTGTTACAGGGCTTATTGGAGGTAAAGCAGCAGCAATTACAAATTCTGCAGTACAAGCAGGTTCTTCTGTAGCAGGTAAAGGATATGTGATAAAAGCAACTGCATTTTTATTCCAATTAGAATGGAATGAGGAAGCTGCAGCGACTTTCTATACGAAGTATTACAGTGCTAAGGATGCGAATGCATTTATGAAGTCAGGATTGTTTAAATTGAAATTAGTTGGTACAGAAACTGCTTGGGCAGATATTCAATCAACTACATTCTCTAAAGTATCAGAAAAAGAATTAGTAGAACGTGCTACAGTTCGTTCTATTGATAATGTAATAGCGAAGTTACAACGTAAATATGAACCTTTCCGTACTAAAACTCCATTAGCAACAACAGCTCCTGAAATTACTGCATTCATTGGTATGAAAGAGGATGTAGAAGCAGGCGATAAGTTTGAAGTATTAGAGAAAACAGAAGATCCAGAAACAAAGGTTACTAAATATAAACGTGTAACAACTATTAAAGCTGAGAAAAATAAAGTTTGGGATAATAGATTTGCTGCTGATGTAGAACAAGCTGAAAATGCTGCTAATAACGCAGGTGAAGTACAAAAGATAAAAGCTACCTCATTCTCAGGTAATGCTAAAAATATTTACCCAGGTATGTTAATACGACAAATCGATTAATACATAAGTATTTTTATTGATATTTTTTTGTATGTAAAACCCTTGATTTATCAAGGGTTTTACTTTTATATGGATAGTATAAGAAAGAGCTTAAGGTTATATATCCTGAGCTCTTTCTTGTATAATACCTTCTCCTATGGTAACTGGTTGACCTAAATACTTAGGTTTTTTATTAATTAGATTATCGAGTAAAACTTTTACTCTAGCAAATTTCTCTCTAAGCATTGTTTTGAATCCATAGTTGCGTGAGACATCTTGTGCATTAAAAGCAACAGTATTTAAGTCTAAGTGATTGGCGATATATACCGCACGTTCATTGTGAAAGGGTTGAGAAATAATCGTAAAACTGTCTTGATTGAATATCTCTTTCATGCGGTATACTGAATCTAGTGTACGCAAACCCGCATAATCTAAGTATATTTTCTCTTTGGGAATGCCCTGTTCTATTAGAGCATGTTCCATATCTTTTGGCTCGTTATAATCACTTCTACTGTGATCACCACTCACTACTATATAATCTATCTTACCTGCTTTATATAAAGCGGCAGTAGCTTCTATTCGATACGTGAAATAATAGTTCACATAACCGCTTTTTAGTAGTTTAGTAGTTCCTAATACTATACCTACCTTATTATGTGGTATCTGATTAAGAGAATTATAGAGTTGTTCTTTGGTTGTTTTGGTTACTCTATAATTAGCGAACCAAGTAATCAATATGATAATGGATAGTAAATATAATCCATACTTAAATATCTTTTTCATTTAGTAGTAACTAGCAATTATACAATCAAATATAAAGTAAAAAAACGTTAGTACTAATACCAACGTTTTTTATTCTTTTTAGAGTTTTCTGATTTACGTGAGTTGCTTTGATTAGCTTGTTTTCTATAATCTTTCTTTTGCCCCTCTTTATTGTCATTTTCTTTCCATGGGAATGGGTGGTCTGACACTATCTTAGGTTGTAGTCTTCCGAATTTGCAGATAGCTTCCCAATATGTCTTTTCTGATTTGTCACAGAATGAGATTGCTAGACCGTCATTACCAGCTCTACCTGTACGTCCGATGCGGTGAACGAAAGTTTCAGGAATATTAGGCAAATCATAGTTAATAACAATAGGCAATGAATCAATATCAATACCACGTGCTGCAATATCTGTAGCTACAAGTACTTTAGTCTCTTTATTCTTAAAGCTATCTAAAGCTTCTTGTCTTGCTGTCTGTGATTTATCTCCGTGAAAAGATTCTGCATTTACACCATTCTTTTTTAGAGATTCTACTACAGTATCAGCCCCAGCTTTTGTACGTGTGAATACAAGTACATCTGACATTTTCTCGTTTCTTATAATATGGTAAAGGAGTTTTTTCTTATCTCCTTTCTCTACAAAGTATATTTTGTGTTTTACATTTTGTGCAGTAGAAGAAATAGGATCTACTGCTACATACTCAGGTTTCTGTAAGAACTCATGTGCTAGCTCTCTAATCGGTAGAGGCATAGTAGCAGAGAACAGTAAAGTCTGTCTATTAGAAGGAGTTAGTTGTATTAGCTTTTTTACTTCATCTATGAATCCCATGTCTAACATTAGGTCAGCTTCATCTAAGACTAAGTAATGTAAATGATCTAAGTCAAGGTGTTTCTGTTTATGTAAGTCTAATAAGCGTCCAGGCGTTCCGATAATCACATCAGCCCCTTTCGTTAACTGCTCTATCTGAGGTTTGATGGACATACCACCATATATGATAGCGTGAGTAACATTAGTGTACTTCGCATATTTCTCAAAGTTCTCACCTATCTGTACTGCTAGTTCACGTGTAGGAGTTACAATTAATACTTTAGCCTTCTTTGCTTTCTTGGTATTACCTATTTTATGCAGATAGTGAATAATCGGCATTGCAAAGGCAGCTGTCTTACCTGTACCAGTCTGTGCACATCCTATCACATCTTTTTCTGCTAAGATAAGTGGGATTGCTTTTTGCTGAATAGGAGTAGGTTCTTTATATCCTAGTTCTTCTATGGCACGTAATATATTTTTGTTTAATTGTAAGTCTTCGAAAGTCATATACTTCATCTATTAATTGGCACAAAGGTACTTTATTTATTTTTATTGATGTGATATGAACAGAATAGTCAGATTCAAAATTGTTATAACGAGGGGGGCTAAGTGTTAGATGATATTAAATGGCATTATTATCAAAATAATATTAAAGCTACTTCTTTATTCAAAAAAAGATAACTAAATTGGATTATTAATTACCTTATTATGATTCGACAACTTGAAAGAATGTATTACCCATTAGCCATCTTTATGATTTTTGTGGTAATAGTAGCAGCTATAAATGATATACTTTATTTATTATTATTTATACCTGTGTTAATGTTATTAGCTTGTATAAAAAAGTATACCATAACTTTTCGTTTAAAATATAAAGGAATAACGACTAAAGCTAAGATTATAGAGTATGAGTCTTATCTAAATTTTGATGAAGATCTTGCTACTAGTAGAAGAGGAGATGTCAAGAAAGAAATACTTATTATGGAGTTTCTAACTAAAGATAATAAAGTCATTAAGGGGCAACCGATAGAGTATGATATCAATGTACCTGAATTAGAAGATACAGATTTCGAATATCCTTACAACGAAAAGTTTATAGCTTTTAGAGACTTTAACCCAGTAGGAGAGGTTTATGAGATTACTTATGACAGAGAACGACCAACAGTATTCACCTTTAAGGACTCAGTAGGAGATAATACAGGTACATTACTTACATTGATTTATATTCTAAGTGGTATTATCGTGTGTACTTTTGCTTATGTTCTTAGTAAATATAGTATTATTGGGACTATAGGAAGTTTGTTTAGTTAAGCATAATGTTGCTTTGAGATATATGTAATCAGACTTTTTTCTAAAAAGAAGATATCTCATTCAGTATAATAAAAAAAGCTCCGCAGTAGACTACGGAGCTTTTTATTTTATAAACCATTGTGACGATTATGCTTCGTCACCTATTAATATTTCTAACATCGTTATAGCTGCTTCACTAATCTTAGTCCCGGGACCGAAGACAGCTACAGCACCTGCATCGAATAAGAATTGGTAATCTTGAGCAGGGATAACCCCACCAACGATAACCATAATATCATCTCTACCGTATTTCTTTAACTCCTCTATTACCTGAGGCACTAAAGTCTTATGGCCAGCCGCTAGAGAAGACACCCCTAAAGCGTGTACATCATTCTCTACAGCTTGTTTAGCAGCTTCAGCAGGAGTTTGGAATAAAGGACCTATGTCTACATCAAAACCTACGTCTGCATATCCAGTAGCGACTACCTTAGCCCCACGGTCATGTCCATCCTGTCCCATCTTAGCAATCATAATACGAGGACGACGTCCTTCTATCTCAGCGAATTTATCAGCTAGATCTCGAGCTTTCTTAAAGCTCTTATCATCTTTTATCTCTTTACTATACACACCGCTTACAGATTGTATTTGTGCTTTAAATCTTCCGAATACGCTTTCTAAGGCGTCACTAATTTCTCCTAGAGTAGCTCTAAGTGTAGCAGCTTCTACTGCTAACGCTAATAGGTTACCTTCACCAGTCTTAGCAGACGCTGTTAATGCTACTAAAGCCTCAGCTACTTTCGCATTATCACGTGTAGCTTTGATATGATTAAGACGGTCTATCTGAGCCTTACGCACAGTCTGATTATCTACTTCTAATATATGTAATGGGTCTTCTTTCTCTAATCGATACTTGTTAACCCCTACGATAGTATCTTGTCCACTATCTATACGAGCTTGTTTACGAGCAGCAGCCTCTTCGATACGAAGTTTAGGGATACCAGCCTCTATAGCCTTAGTCATACCACCTAGTTCTTCTACCTCTTCGATTAATGTCCACGCTTTATCAGCAATCTCTTTGGTTAGGCTTTCTACATAATAACTACCAGCCCAAGGGTCAACAGTCTTACATATCTTAGTCTCTTCCTGTAAGAAGATTTGTGTATTACGTGCGATACGCGCTGAGAAGTCAGTAGGAAGAGCGATAGCTTCATCTAGAGCATTCGTATGTAGAGACTGAGTCCCACCGAATGCTGCTGCTGAAGCCTCTATAGCTGTACGAGCTACGTTATTAAATGGGTCTTGCTCAGTAAGGCTCCATCCAGAAGTCTGACAGTGTGTACGCAATGCAAGAGACTTGTCTGATTTAGGCTCAAACTGCTTTAACAGCTTCGCCCATAACATACGTCCTGCACGCATCTTTGCTATTTCCATAAAGTGATTCATACCTATCGCCCAAAAGAATGATAAGCGAGGTGCGAAGTCATCTATCTTCATTCCTGCATTAAGCCCTGTACGGATATATTCAAGTCCATCTGCTAAAGTATAAGCTAATTCAATGTCTGCTGTAGCACCTGCTTCTTGCATGTGGTATCCAGAGATAGATATAGAGTTAAACTTTGGCATATTACTACTTGTATAGTCAAATATATCAGCGATAATCTTCATAGAGGGAGTTGGTGGATAGATATAGGTATTACGCACCATAAACTCTTTTAAGATATCATTCTGTATTGTACCTGATAAGAGTTTTTTATCTACTCCTTGTTCCATAGCCGCTACAATGTAGAATGCTAGGATAGGGAGTACTGCTCCATTCATAGTCATTGATACAGACATCTCATCTAGAGGGATCTGATCAAATAGTATCTTCATATCTTCCACGCTATCTATCGCTACACCAGCCTTACCTACATCACCTACCACACGCTCGTGATCTGAGTCATAGCCACGGTGAGTAGCTAAGTCGAATGCCACAGATAGTCCTTTCTGTCCTGCAGCCAGGTTACGTCTATAGAACGCATTACTCTCCTCAGCAGTAGAGAATCCTGCATATTGACGGATAGTCCATGGACGTCTTACATACATGGTAGCATAAGGTCCACGTAGATTAGGTGCAAATCCTGCGCCAAACCCGATGTGTTCTACTTTATCTAAGTCAGCTTCACTGTATACTTTATTTATATCAATACCCTCTGCAGTAGTGAAGTCAGATGATACTGACTCTGTTCTCGCAAAAGAGGTTTTTATAGTCAAGTGTTGTAAGTCCTTTCTTTTCATACCTTATTGTTTAGCTGTTTTTTCTTCCTCTAATCTTTTTTGCTCATAGCTTTCAGCTAGGCGTTTCTCTATTATCGGGATAATAAGAGTCTTGCGAGGATTCTGTTTAACAAAAGGGAATAGCTCAAGCTCGTGACTCATCACGTCCTGAGGATTAGGATATTTATTTGTACCTAATAGGACTTCTTTACTGTTATTGAAAAGCTCTTGTTCTTTAAGAGCACTTTCAACTATTTTTTTCTGGATACTACCTTCAATTAATGACGTGATTAATCCATCTGCCTTTTCGATAGTTTTAAATAACTCAAGTGCTTTCTCTGCTAACTGAGCAGTAAGCGTTTCGATATAGTAAGCCCCTTCAGCAGGATTGTCTACAGTATCGAAGTAGCTCTCTTGCTTAAGTATCAACAATTGATTACGTGATATACGATCACCGAATTCGTTTTCTTTATGATAAATTGCATCATACGCTAGGTTACTCACATAGTCAGCACCTCCTAGTACAGCACTCATACACTCTGTAGTAGTACGTAGCATATTTACATTATAGTCATATAATGTCTTGTTGCGTTTAGTAGGGATTGCAATGATCTGTACTTTCGTTTCGATATTGTACTCTTTATTAAGCGTGTCTATTAATAAGCGTAGAGCACGTAACTTCGCTATCTCAAAGAAATAGTTAGTACCTACAGCTACTTCTATAAAGACAGGATTCTGCTTGAGTTCGATGCGATTATAGTATTCATTTAGATGAGATAAAGCATACGCTAGTTGCTGAATCATATTAGCTCCAGCATTTTGATATACAGTAGTATCTACGTGAATAGCGATATTATTAGCGATGTTTACACAGTCGCTTACTATACTGAAGTCACTGTTTAGGTTAGTATACCAGTTGCCATCAGTAGTCAAGCGATGTATAGGGTCTAATAGTATATGTATTTCATATCCATTACTACTAGCATAAGTAGATAGCTGACGAATATATGCAGTATCTAAGAAGTTACATACGAATACATAACGGTGAGTCTTAGGTAGTGCATTTAATAGGGTAGTAGCATCTAATGAAGGATTGTCTATTGTAAAATAGATTACTTCAGCTCCTCTATTGAGTGTGTCAATAGTCTTTGCTATTGATCTTTCAATGTCAAAAACGTAGATACGTTGTACTATATTGAATTCGCTTGTATGAGTCTCGATAGGCATCGGTCTATTATCCGCATCGTTGTGATAGAACGGCTTAACCTTGATACCTTCAAGACTTTCCCAAACAAGTGTTTCATTATAGTCAGCGCCTTTTAGCTCAAATTGTATTTGATTTTTCCACGCTTTAGAAGAAACTTGATCAAATTCTTCAAATAATTGGTTAGTCATAATTTTTGGTTGGTAGTGAAACTTATTTTGCAGGCAATGAATCAAACTCTATGATGAAGACATCCTCATTCTCGCGTTTCATATAATAATTCTCGCGAGCGTACTTTTCAGTAGCATCACCGCTTTTTAATCCTTTGATTGCTTTTTTATCTTTTTCTATTTCTTTTTCGAAGTATTTCTTATTGTCTTCGAGCTTATCTATTTCTGCATTTATAACTTGCTGTTCAAGATAAGAAGAACTGTCAAAGAAAGTTATCCAAATTACAAATAAAATACCTACTAAAAAAAAAGGGTTTTTTAGTAGGTGTATATATTTATAACTTTTTAGTGTATCAACTATTTTCATAGCCTAAAGATAGTAAATTAACCGATTTTTTCATTAATAACTGTACGAACTATATCTATAGCTACAGTATTATAAGTATCATTAGGAATGATAATGTCTGCAAATGCTTTAGAAGGCTCGATAAATTGGTCATGCATAGGCTTTAAAGTTGTCTGATATCTATTGACAACTTCCATCATATCTCTTCCTCTTTCTGCAATATCTCTTTTTAATCTTCGGATTAAACGCTCATCAGAATCAGCATGTACAAAAATTTTGATGTCGCACATATCACGTAATTCTGGATGACATAAGATAAGTATGCCTTCCACGATCATTACTTTTCGAGGATGTGTTAATATGTAATCGTCTGTTCTGTTGTGTTTTACGAATGAGTAAACAGGTTGGTTTATGCTGTTCCCTTCTTTTAGTTCTTTAAGATGTTGAACTAGTAATTCAAAGTCAATTGAACGTGGGTGGTCAAAGTTGATTAGCAATCTCTCTTCCAATGATAGATTATCAGTGGCTTTGTAGTATGAATCTTGTGATATAACTCCTACTTCAGTTTCAGGCAGTTCATTCATAATCTGGTGAACTACCGTAGTTTTACCACTCCCTGTACCTCCTGCAATTCCTATAATAAGCATATTGTAATATATTTTTAGCAAAAGTATAAATTAATAATCTTGGATAGAAACATTTTTTAATCAATGGCTATTTTTTAGCTTTTATTATTAAAAGCTTAATGATGTTTTAAGGCATATCTATGATGTGTACTAGGCTTAGTTTAATAGGTTGTTATAAATCACTTCTTCTAAATGCTTAAAAGAGTAAATGAAATCAAATAATAGTAGATCGTAGTTTAGTTTATGTGTTGTTTATTTTGAGTTGAAATTATTTAAAGGGATTGGTTTTTTAATGGAATATCATATCTGACTATCTTAAGAATCTTTTTTGAAGTTGTTATTATTGGACAATGCGTGGTCTGTATTGGATAATTAAGGTTAATAATTACTTAGTTTATATTGAATCTAAATAAATAAGTTATATTTGTCAGACTTAGAATAAAAGAATAAACAACAATATGGCAAAGAAAGGTAACATACAACGCAAGGTATTTACGTTAAAAAATAGAGAGTATATTACTCCTCATTATATTCGTATCACATTAAGTGGAAATGATGTGTCTGACTTTAAAGACACAACTATTGGGGTAAATAATAAGATATTCATCGCACCAAAGGGATGCACTGAGGTGCACTTACCAGAGTTTGACTTCGAAAAAGGAGCTTGGAAACCGATGGAAGAGTCTATTAAACCTTATGTACGTACATATACTCACAGAGGGATTGACTTAGATAAGAACGAACTATATATAGACTTTGTCGCTCACGGTGATGAGGGACCAGCATCTAACTGGGCGATTAACGCACAGATAGGAGATTCATTAGGTGTAGCGATGGGCTGTGATCCTAGTGAACTATATCCTACTGCAGACTGGTATATGCTGGTAGGGGACGGTACGGCTATTCCTGTATTGGGATCTATACTTGAGACATTACCTACTGAGGCGAGAGCGAATGTGGTAATAGAAGTGGAGAGTGCAGAGGATATTCAAGAGCTTTATACTAAAGCACAGGTGAATATAGAATGGATTATTAATCCTACTTCTGGACAAAACTCTACTGTTGCTAAGAGAGTACGTGAAATCGTTGCAGAGCACAATGCTGAGGTATCTAAGTTTGGATACGTAGCTACTGAGTTTGATACAGTAAAAGAATTGAGAAACTTCCTACGTAAAGAATTGAGTTGGACGAAGGATGAGCTTTATGCCTACTCATATTGGAAGTTCGGTAAGGCAGAGTCTGCATCTGAAGCAGATCGTAGAGCAGAAAAGGCAAGTGCAGAATAAGTTTTATGATTTTAAGAAATTAATACTTTTGTGGCTTTAAAGGATTAAAATTTATGAAAAGAACCATTACCATATTGTCACTTGTATTATTTGGTATCACATTAACACAATGTAAGGATAATCAAACACCTACTGTAGAAAGTACAGTGCCTCATATAACAGAAACTGCTCAAGAAGAGCCTAATCAGTTAGCTTTCTTAGGTACTTATCAAGGTGTATATCCTTGGGAAGAAGAAGGTCAGAATATGCAAGTGCTTAACATCACTACTGTCATTAAAGATGGTAACGTATATACATATAAGGTAGTAACAGAAGATGGTGAGCATAATGAAACGGGTGAATGGGAATTAGAAGGTGATAGATTATACTTGAGAGAAGATGAGTACAGTGCTGCTAAGGCATTCTTACTAAGAGGAGGCAAGCTACATTTCTTAGATAGTGAAGGTGATGTAGTGAATGAGAACGAATTAGGCGATTACATCTTAGAGAAGAAATAATAAGTTTTCCATAAATATGACTAGAGAAGACAAGACGGATATATTTCGTTCTTGTCTTTTTTTATGGAGTGAACTGAGGGAGGCATAAGTGTATGAATATAGAAGTAAGTGTAATTATGTGTAAATTAGCTGTGTAAAATAATGATAATGAATAAAGTAATAACGATAGTAGCGATACTATGCACAGTGATAGTATCAGCACAGACTAAGGTAGATAATTCTTTTAAGAAATACGTACCTAAGGGATATAGTCTAAGCGAGACAATGTATGGAGACTTGAATAAGGATAGTCAGGAGGATGTAGTCTTGATTATAAAAGGAACTGATAAAGATATGCTACTGCCAAATCAATGGGATACTGATATAGTAGATAAGAATAGAAGAGGTATTATTATTCTCTTTAAAAAAAGAGATAGTTATGAAGTAGTCGTTAAGAACTATTCGTGCTTTTCATCAGAGAATGAAGACGGAGGAGTATATTATGCTCCCGAATTATATTTTGAAATAAAGAATAGTAAACTTTATATAAATTATGCTCACGGTCGTTATGGATATTGGAGTTATACATTTAGATGTCAGAATGGTGATATGGAGTTAATAGGTTATGATAGTGCTAGTCATTATGGACCAATAGTTCAGTCTGAGAAGAGTATTAATTTCTCTACTAAGAAGCGATTAGATAGAGAGAATATTAATGCGGATAAAGGAGAAGATATGGAGGAGAAGTTTGTGGATACGTGGTCAACTATTGACTTATCACAACTTTTAAAGCTGTCTAAGATTAAAGATTTTGATGAGTTGTATTTTTAAGAGTGAAGATTAACTTAAAACTTGAAGGCTGATAATTAGTGATAGCTATTTTATTGATGATTAATAATATGATACAATTATTTTTAATTCAAAAAAAGTTGTAAAAGATGAGGAATATTAAATAAAGTATTTATATTTGTCGCAAATCAATGAACAAAATGTTTATATCTATCATAAAGAAGGGGAAGAAACAGTACTTACGTCCAACATCGTGAGCAGTCTTCCTATGAATATAAACTAAAATATATTAAAGGGGCTTGTCATCACGACAAGCCCCTTTTTTTTGGTTTAACCCAAAAGTAGATTGTAGTATGGTTTTTGATTTGAAGTAAATAGATTTAATAACAAATTAATTTTATATGAAAGTTTTAAAATTTGGTGGTACTTCAGTAGGAAGTCCAGACAGGATGCAACAGTTGTTGCCGATTATTAATTCACAGCAGAGTGATCGTCATTTAGTAGTTTTATCTGCAGTATCAGGTACTACTAATGCTTTAATAGGAATAGCTGATGCTTATACTAATGGCAAAAAGGAGGAGGCAAAAACACTAATCGATAACCTATACGCTACTTACCAAACTTTCATAAAGCAATTATTTAAAACAGAGGATGGACTGCGGATGGCGACAGACGTAATAGATCATCACTTTAATTTGTTAACGTCATTTAGCAACGATTTATTTACTTCAGTAGAGGAACGCATTACTTTAGCACAAGGTGAATTATTATCTACTACGCTATTTCACTTTTATCTAAAAGAGATAGGTGTGAGTTCTGTACTTCTTCCTGCACTTGATTTTATGCGTATAGACGAAGAGCAAGAGCCTAACTTAGAGTATATCCGTACACAGGGTACTGCATTGTTAGAGCAGCACGCTGATGAGGTATTATTTATTACTCAAGGATATATCTGTCGTAACGCTTATGGTGAGATTGATAACTTAAGACGTGGTGGTTCTGACTATACCGCTTCATTGATAGGTGCCGTACTTCAGGTAGAGGAGATCCAGATCTGGACAGATATAGATGGTTTCCATAATAATGACCCTCGTTATGTACCGAATACTAAGCCTATTGCTAATCTAAGTTTTGATGAGGCAGCGGAGTTAGCATACTTTGGGGCTAAGATATTACACCCACAGAGTGTATTCCCTGCTAAGCGTTTTAATGTACCTGTACGTCTATTAGATACGATGGAACTTAGTGCTCCAGGTACTTTAATCTCTGATCACACACAGAGTAATGATCAGATCGTAGCGATAGCTGCTAAAGATGGTATCACAGCTATACGTATTCATTCATCGCGTATGTTATTAGCCTATGGGTTTTTAAGACGAGTATTTGAGGTATTTGAGCGATATAAAACACCTATAGATATGATTACTACTTCAGAAGTAGCTGTATCATTGACGATAGATAATACACAGCATTTAAAAGAGATTATAGAAGAACTAAACTACTTTGGTAACGTTGAGGTAGACACAGATCAAGCAATTTTATGTATTGTGGGAGATTTTAGAAACAATAAATTAGGACATGCGACGATAGTATCAGAAGCAGTAAAGCATCTGCCAGTACGTATGATATCATATGGTGGAAGTGAGCATAATATCTCAATATTAGTTCCTGCTAATCACAAATTAGAAGCGATGAGATCACTACACAATAGATTGTTTTAACTAAGGATGTAATCATGATGACACAAGATATAATTAAAGAATTAGAGGGATTAGAGACTCCTCTTTATTATTATGATTTACCTCTACTAAGAGAGACTTTATCTGTAGCTAAGAGTGCTGCTGAGCGATTCGGATACCATATACACTACGCTATTAAAGCGAATAATAATCCTCGTATCCTAAGAGAGGTAAGTGCTCATGGGTATGGAGCCGACTGTGTGAGTGGATTAGAGATAGAGCGTTCTATCGCTAATGGTTTCTCAGCGTCAGATGTAGTATTCGCAGGTGTAGGGAAGACAGATAGAGAGATATTAATCGGATTAGAACATCAGATTATGTCTTTTAACGTTGAGTCAGTACAGGAGTTAGAAGTGATAGGAGAGTTGGCTGCTAAACATCAGTTAAAAGGCCGCATAGCCTTGCGTATTAATCCTAATGTAGATGCTAAGACACATCACTATATTACTACTGGACTTGATGAGAATAAGTTCGGTATTATGAAGCATGAGTTGATGAGCTGTATAGAGATTATTAATACGAATGAGTACTTAGAATTGATAGGACTTCACTTTCACGTAGGTTCTCAGATTACGGATCTTAATGTATTTAAGAGTTTATGTTTAAAGGTGAACGAATGGAATACTTGGTTTTATGAGCGAGGATATGATGTGCCTGTGTTAAACCTAGGTGGGGGTTTAGGGATAAACTATATGGAGCCTGATGAAGAAGCGATTGTTAACTTCTCTAATTTCTTTTATTTGTTCCACGAGTTTTTAGAAGTTAGAGCACATCAGCAGATACACTTTGAGTTAGGACGTTCTATTATTGCTAATAGTGGTACATTAGTTAGCCGAGTATTATATATCAAAGAAGGAATCAAGAAAAACTTCGCTATCCTAGATGCTGGTATGACAGAGCTTCTTAGACCTGCATTATATCAAGCATATCACAAAGTAGAGTTATTATCTGATAAACATACAGAAGATACTACGGCTAAAGAAGAGGTGAGGTATGATGTAGTAGGACCTATCTGTGAGAGCAGTGACTGTTTTGGTAAAGATATTATATTACCTAAGTTAAAGAGAGGAAATCTTATCGCAGTCCGATCTGCAGGTGCTTATGGGGAAGTAATGTCGTCTCGTTATAACTTAAGACAAGAGTTGCAATATTTTTTCAAAGAATAACACACGAAATAGTTTCATATTAAGAATAGTTTGTTAAATTTGGTTTCGAACAAAAGAATTATAAATTTTAAAAAAAATACTAGTAATGACATTAGGAGACATTGATGTAGCAGGAGAGTTAATTGATTTAAATTTTCAATTATTAAGAACTCAAATTTTATTAGAGGAAGTTTTAAAACACAATTCAGAAACAATGAAATTGCCTTCACCAGAAGCAATGAATGAGATTAATGAATTTGCTTTAAAATCTATTCAAAAGAAATTTCCAAATATGAACATTGGAAGAAAAGAAGATGAGCCTCAAACTGAACAAGTAGAAGCATAATATAAAAAAAGCCAAGCGATAAGCTTGGCTTTTTTTATACTTTTTATTGGCAATAATCGGCTCCCCAATCTTGGTGACCTCTATTCTTCCAGCACTGATAACTTTCTTTTATACTGATAACTTTATAATTATCTTTCTTCTTTTCGACCGTCATTATTACTTTTAACGCCTTTTTAGAATCATCATTTATACCATCCTCTAATAGAGTTAGGGTATATTTATTAGGGTCATTGGTATTAGCTTTGGTGATGATGTAAGTATAGTTCCCTTCAGCATCTACATCTTCTGGTGCATATTCTTGCATTATCATTTCGATAGAGTTAAGCTTGTGTTCTATAATAGACTTATTAAGAGTATTAATTTGGTCTTGATTTATAATTTTGAACTCTCTATCTTCGGCTGTCATGGAAGTTAATAGATTCGGCTGTTCCATTGGCGCATTGCCAGCAGTAGCACTATTATTACCACACCCCACTGATATGTAAGCAAAAATAAAACCTACTATAACGACTATCTTTTTCATGCTTAATTGATTTTAGCTTTAAACTATGGGTCAAAAGTAATCATTAAGAACTTAAAGTTAGGTTATAATAGGTTAGGATTAATACTAAATAATAGTTAATTATTTAGTGTTTATGTTTTTGATTATCTTATTTTTTTAATCTTTTTTGTATTAAATTCCTATTTCAAATTGCAGTCTAAAGTACCAGTTGTTTTTAGAAGGACCTTGATAAAATTTCTGTTTATCATAAGTTAATTCTGCTTGTAACTTGAAAGTATGCTCCCATAAATACTTGTTTGCACCTAAAGAAAACTGTGTAGTATTTGGCATATTTAGTGTTTCGTATAATTGGTCTTTCATCTTCTGAGTAGAGACTCTTCCAATTACTTCATAGTTACTAGGGAATAAATAACTCAACTGATAATCCATACCTCGACCTGCAAATACTGCTGAAGTACCTATTTTGTTATTAGTCTCATCATATTTATAAGTTATGGCATCATCTAATGTTCTATCCATATATGAGATCATACCAGCCCATCCGTTATACTTTAAGATACCATCTAACATTAGTGAGTTAAAAGATCTTGGATCATTTAGGTTACTACCTGTTTGTCCTTGCGTTTTTTGTGCATTGTTATTGCGATGGAATGTACCAGATAGCATTAGTTTAGGTGTTGCCTCCCTAGCTAAGTCTCCTTCAAAGAAAGCACCATTCTTTGAAAAACTTCCCAAGGGAAATAGCTCAACTCTACCAGTCAATGCATAGCTATCGCTTTCGCTCCCTGAGAAGTTACGTCCACGACCTGTAGATACAGCAGTCTTAATATTATATCCGAACTCATTTTTCTTTTCGTGCAGGTAATAAGCCTGTATACCAAAGTCACGATCTATATTAAACTTTGCGTTATTTATAGAACGATCAGTTAATTGCAATGCTCCAGAAGAGTTAATACGTTGTCTATTTCCAGGTAATTTAGTTTGTCCAAAGATGAAGTTCCAGTTTTCGTTAGGACGGTAAGTCAAGGCAGCATCACGTATGATGTTTATAGGTTCTCCATCTTTAGTTGTTCCCATATCTTTAGGAGCAAAAGATAGTTGAATAACGTAAAGAAACTTAGGGTTACCAACAAAACCATCTAATCTCAAACGAAGCCTTCTAATCTCTCCTTCATAAGTGTTTTTTTCGCCGTCATTCTCATTAAATGTTAATCTGTTTTGCATTCTAAATCGAATGTTTAACTGGAAGATACTATCAGCAGAAGTCATTCCTAGTCCCTTACCATAGCTGTAGTAAGGAAGTTGTTCTAACTTTAATTCATTACTTTTCGTATCATGTTTTAATTCCTGCGCTATCATTAGCGTAGGCAAAAGCAAAAATAAAATGTGTAATAGTTTTTTCATAGTGTGTTGTATTTATTCTGCAAAAATAACATTAGTTTTGCAATTGATTTATGAGCATTATTATTTCAATGTAAATTTAATGTTATCAAAAGGTTAAGTAATAGGATTTTAAAAGAAGTATATGGAATATATAGGGTATCATTTTAATATAGAACCAAGAGAATTAGGTACAGAAATACTTATAGCAGAATTAGGAGAAAAGGCATTTGAGAGTTTTGAAGAGACAGCTACAGGAGTAAGTGCTTATGTGCAGAAAGGAATGTGGACTGAAGATATATTAGAAGATATATTTATTTTGCAATCCGATCAGTTTACTATTACTTATAGAAAAGAGGATATCGAACAAGTAAATTGGAATGAGGAATGGGAGAAAAACTTTGATCCTATTGATGTAGAAGGTATTTGTTATGTAAGAGCTCCGTTTCACGAGAAAACAAGTGCTCAATATGATATCGTAATCGAACCTAAAATGAGCTTTGGAACAGGACATCACGAGACAACATTTATGATGATACGCCAAATCTTAAATAACGATATGCAAGACAAGGAGGTATTAGATATGGGATGTGGTACAGCTATTCTAGCTATATTAGCTGCTATGCGTGGTGCTAAACATGTAGATGCTATCGATATTGACAATTGGTGTTATCAGAATTCTATAGAGAACGCAACTAGAAATAACTGTACTAATATTGACGTGTTTGAAGGAGATGCTTCTATTATTACGACGAAACCTAAGTATGATGTAATTTTAGCGAATATTAACAGAAATATCTTATTAAATGACATGGATAAGTATGTTGCTAGTTTGCATAAAGGTGGAGCTATATACTTCAGTGGATTCTATACAGAAGATATGAATGCAATTAAAAATTGTGCAGATAAAAATGGTTTAGTTTTTGAAAACAACTTTGAAAAGAATAATTGGGTATCTTTGAAGTTCATAAAGGCTTAATTTTTTTAAAAACATTATTAGATATATATTATGAATACACAAGAAAAGATTCAAGAAAAGGTAGATGTAGCAGAGTTATTGAATGGTAATAGTGAAATTATTCTATACAATGATGATGTTAATACATTTGATCACGTTATTGAAACCCTTATCCGTGTATGTGATCATACATCAGAACAGGCTGAGCAATGTGCAATGCTAGTACACTATACTGGTAAATGTACAGTGAAGACTGGAGAGTTTAAAAAGCTTAAATCTCAATGCTTACAGTTACTAGACGCAGGCCTTAGTGCTGAGATTATGTAAGTAGATTAGTGGAAATATTCATAAGAAGGATATTTTAAAATTATAAAAAACAGGTTATTTCCATTAGGAAGTAACCTTTTTTTTGTGTTTTGTTTTGAGTGAGTCCATAGTGAGTCCATAATGAGTCCATAGTGACTCCATTGAAATAAGCTTTTTAATGGAGTCACTATGGATTTATTATGCAGTTAATATACATTAATGTAAAATAAAATAACAACTTCATTAAGAAAAGTGTTTATTAGAACAGATAGTATGGGGATTTTTGGAAAATTGTAATCGTAGAGATAATTTCTGTCTATGTATATAAGGTTTATGTTAGACTTTTTATCCTTTATAATACGAGTGAATTATTTCTAATAGATTAGAAATAATTAGACGAGTGCAAGATAAGGTATTTATATTGAGTATTTAAGATACAGAGTGTATCAGTATGTAATCAGAGTACTATTAGTGTAGAGGTCTGTTAAAATATAAAAGGGCTATCGGTTTAAGATAGCCCTTTAGGGTAATTATTTTTTTTTAAACTTTATACCAATGAAAGTACGAGTAGGGTTACCCCTTTCTACTTTTGTCTGGTTTAGCCACGTATTCTTTTCTTCTAGTTTGACTTCATTTAATGCCATATTCTGAAGCTTTTCTAGTATTCTTTCGGTAGCTAATTTTTTGTTTTGGTGCTGAGATCTGCTATCCATTGCTAGTACAGTAATACCTGTAGGTAGATGAGTAGCTCTCACAGCTGAACTAACTTTATTGACATTTTGTCCGCCAGCTCCCGAACTGCGTACAGCTTGGTATTGAATATCACTGTTGCATATGATAGCATCATTTGCTCTAGTGTTTTCAAAGATACCGATGTACCAATTCTTCCTTTTGTGTTTAGGTCTAAATGGACTTTCACAAATCCACTGTATAGTACCTAACCATGTACTCAAAAAAGTATCAACTTCTTTAGACGTTTCGACGATTTGGATAATGACCGACGCGCCATGTGCGTCGGTATCATCCTGTATTGGATCAACTTTAATATTGGATTTGACTGCGTCGTCTATAAAAAGTTGTGTAATCTTCTCAACGGCAAAATCACACTCCTTGGGACCTCTACCTGCTGTAATCTGAATAAATCTTGCCATAACTACTTATCCATTCTTACAAACTTAGGGGTAAAACTTCCCAATACTTTTACTAATTCACTTTGAGCTTGCATCACGGCATTGATGTCTTTATAAGCCATTGGGGCTTCATCAATACCACCTCCGATGAGCTGAACGCCAGTAGAGCTAAGCTCTTTCTTTATCTCACTCTTTGTAAACTTCTGTTTACATGCCGCACGAGAGTGTAAGCGTCCTGCACCATGAGAAGCTGAATTTAAGCTCTCAGTATTCCCTAGACCTTCGACTATAAAGCCATTTGTAGTCATCGATCCAGGTATAATTCCCAATTGTCCTTTCGCTGCAGGAGTAGCTCCTTTACGGTGAACGATTAGTTCTTTATTATCTATCACCTCTTTCCAAGCGAAGTTATGATGGTTCTCTATGGTAAAAGCAATGTGCTTACCTAATGCTTTTGCAATACGACGATGGATGTCATCGTGACATGCCTTCGCGTAATCACCCGCTAGATTCATTGCTAACCAATATTCTTGGCCATCATGTGTGTTGAGGTCTAACCAAGCTAGATGCTGTGCATTACTTGGTAAAGGACATTGCTTAGTCGCTAAATATGTATAGTGTTTAGCGATATTAGCCCCTAGACCTCTCGATCCACTATGTGAAAGAACTGCAATATATTCTCCCGGTTCTAGTTTCCATTCAGGTTTAGTCTCTGTTAATCTAACGATACCAAACTCTACGAAGTGGTTACCTCCACCAGATGTTCCTAATTGTTTATATGCCTTATCTAATAAACTCTTTACAAAAGGAATGTTCTTAAACTCCTCTCTACTAAAGACTTCATGGTCCGCTTTAATCTTATGTGTGTCATACATACCAAACTTAGTATGTTCTGATAAGATGTTTAGCAACTGATGGTCTTTTCCTTTTAGAAAGTTGGCAGGTAGATTAAATACCGATAGACTCATTCTACAGCCTATATCTACACCTACTCCGTAAGGAATGACTGCATTATCAGTAGCTAGTACACCTCCGATAGGTAGACCATAACCATAATGAGCGTCAGGCATTAATGCGCCCTGTACTGCTACAGGTAATTTTAAAGCAGTATACAGTTGATACTTCGTCTGTTGGTCTATTGCATTTTCCCCATAGATAGAGAATGGTACTCTATTCGTATTGAGTTGATGTTTTTTGACTTCTACTTGCTTTATCATACTCTCTGCTACTTTGCCCCAGATACCGTCTCCCATATAGGATTCAGGATGCTGTAGTACTAATTTAGCTTCTTCTAGTATGCTGTTTTTATTCTCTTTTTTCTTGTATCTATTTACTTGCCCTAAGGCGATGTTTATTGTATTGTTTTGAGGAAAACCTATTTTAATAAAGTCTTTCCCAGAAAGTTTCCTTCCCATGATGTAAAATTTAAATTGACTAAATGTTCAATTGTACTGTCTACAATTGATCTGTTTTTTACTGATGATCTTTAGCATCTATCAGTCAATTCGGGATTTAATGACGTTAAGGGTCCGGAATAAACACAAAAAAAGCCCGAATCAATCTTCGGGCTTTTCTAATATATGTAAAATTGTGATATTTTAAATAAGAGTAGCGCGAAGACACACCCCAGCTATTCTTGCTGATGTGAATGATGTAGAAGTATAATTTAGTACAAACATTGTTCTTCGTTTTTTAATGGTTAAACCTTAATTCGTTGCAAAGATTGCATAAAATATTTGAATTGTGCAAATAACACCTTGTTTTTATTTATACCCTTAAATCCGCAGTTAAATATCTTTGTTTATAAAGGACTTTTTCAGGTCAAATAATCAGTTAATATGGTTGAAAATACTGGCTGTCCGTTGGTGACAATGTATTTTTGAAGGATAGGATAGTTAAATCAACCAATTATAGACACAATAACCTTGTCTCTGTGTACTTAACAAAGACAAGGTTATTTCTTTATTGTTTAAAAATCAGTCGCTTATATTATTTGTAATTTGTCATAATCCTTGGAAGTATACAAGGTTAGTTTATACTGCCTACTCTGTTTAACCCATTTAGAAGGCACACTTATAAAGCTAAATATAAATCTTTTGAGTCTTGAAGTGGGTTTTATATCAGAGAAAACTTTAGAAACTTTGGCAACCATATAGTTGTAAAAGTTTTTAATCATTGCTGTCAATATTAGAAAAACAGTGTTTTTATTCATATCAGAACAAGGCAACCTATTCCATCCAAAATCATTGTTCATTACATCAAATATTTTTTCACTAGCACCTCTTTGATTGTAGTATTGTATCACTTGTAATTCTGTCGATTTATGATCGTTTGTCAGAATAGAACGATAGCTAAAATTATCACCTGTAAATATGTCTAATTGTTGATAATTGCTTTTTTTCTCTCATGATTACTAAGCGATAGTTTTTCTCTTCAAAAAACTGTGTAAACTTTATCGAAGCCACTTGATATTGCTTATAATTTATTTCAACATCTTTCCATTGATCTATTTCTCTTACTTGTTCAGCAACACATTGTGAACGATTGGCACGAATATAAAAAAGTCTACTATTTTTAGCGATAACTTCTATAATGTCCTTGCTATATGAGCCTGCATCCATACGCGATCTATTTACCTTAACTTTATTGTCTTCAAGTAACTTATAAGCTCTTGCTAATGTATTATGTTGGTCAATTTTCACATTTGCATTTCCATCTCGGTTTTCTATATAAACTACTTTATCCCCATAGTTGCAACTCCTGGAAAATATCCTTTAGTCTTCTTATAAGTGTGTTTTGAATCATACTTATTGTGTTCTATAATTTGATTATCATAGTCGAAGTCATAATAATGTTCTGGTAAAAGTTGTTTAGTTTTTAGCAATAACTTAATGTTTAAATCATTCATAGATTTATTGATACTGAAACAATAGTTATTATCTGCCTTTGACTTAATTTGCTCATTATTGACTGATAAATCATTCAATCCTCTAAGTAAAGTAGTGGCACTAACTTTTGTAAAATTGGGATCTTGACTAAGTACATCTCCTAAATGGTTTTGAATATCCTCTGCTACCTTACCTCCACAAAAGAAGATGCCAAACCAATTTAGAAATAAATTACTGTTAGCTAAACCTTTAGAACCACGCTTTTTTAATTGACTATCAATTAATTGAGGTAGCCCTATGTTATTAATTTCTTGAAACACGAAATTTATTCCTCCAAATGGGTTTAGTATCTTAGGACTTTTTATTATCTTGCTCATATCAAATCTCATTAATTTTGTTTGTCAGAATTACTAAATTAAGTGAGTTTTTTGAAAACTAAAAGCGCTGTGTAATTTATTTTACATCAGCGCTTTATATTTTTAATAAGCATTTGATTTAATATGGTTTACTAGGGGCTTGATTTATTGAATTCACCTAAATAGGTGAAGCTGAAGTATTGATTAAAACAATCTAATATATTGGTAATAAATCTGTTATATTTGACCACTGTAGAGCTCCTGCGGATTTAAGGAATTATTTTATTCCTAAAAAAGGATATATTCTTTATAAAGAACAATTTAGTCCTACTAGATCTGGTACAATGACTTTAAAAATTGAGACACCTGAGAATCTGAAAATGGCATTTACGGGGTCTACTGATGGAGCTGCGATTAGAGCTCATATACGTAATATAGCATTGATTTAGCCATTTTCCCCCACTGCTAATGATAAGGTATTAAGTGGTATTATTAAAATCAGACAGTCAGTTATAATACCGCTGTATGGAGCTTTTGGATATGATTCGAATGTTTACTCTATCGTGAATCCTCCAAATAAATCTGTACAGTATTTAGATAAGTCAAGTATTTAGATTTAGAATTTTGGATACAACTACTAATAGCTATAAAAACAATGTAGATCCTTATAATTTAGATATACCTAATGTAGGTAGGTTTGAGTATAGCATTACTACATGAGAAGTTATATTCAAGACAGTAGACGGATTTAATGGAGATAAATATGTATTCTACTATGATATTAAAAACTTTAAACCATCTAAGGGAGCTGATATAAGTACAGAAGAATATCGTTCTAGAACAGCTTCTGTAACCCTAAATTTGACTGATACAACGTCAATATATAACAATCCAATTATTATTGTAAACAAAGGATTAAAGAAAAATTAACCTTCAGGTAGAGTTTGATATTGTAAAGATAATATTCATTAAAGTGAGTATATTTGTATAAAAATAAAACAAATGAAAAAGATTTATTTATTCCTTTTAGGATTGAGCTTATCGCTTCAGTCATGTGTGACAAAAGAAGAATTATATGTAAAAGATAATGGAGCAATAGATTATAATTTTAAAATGGATTTTAAGGAGCTACTACAGAGTGTTCCTGATAAGAATGCTATTTTTAAAGGAGAGGGGGATAAGATAGCCCTGATTAGTGGTCAAGAACTAAGTGTTGATCAGATACTAGACTTCGCAATGCTTAAGGAGAAGAATGGTGCCTTTAAGAAAGATAGTATTATCAAAGCGAATAAAGAGCTGTTTGACAATACGAAGAATGTTCGTTTTATGATTAACATGAAGGATTCTTTGGCTGATTTTAATCTAAAGGTTAATGCAAAAGATATCACTGACCTTAACCAGTCGTTGATTAACATTAATAAAATCACAGAGAAGACTAATGAGTTAGACAAGAAAAAGGATAGTAAGAAGCAACCTCCTTTATTAGTTGAGAGTAACTATAGTTTATCTAAGAAGCAGTTTGAACGTAAAGTGGTTACTAAAGGGGAAGATAAGGCTAAAGATATGGGAGAGTTAGGCGCTATGGCGGGTATGTTTAGTTATGTACTAAAAGTTAACTTTGATAAACCTATTCAGTCAGTATCTCTTGAAGGTGCAAAAATTGCAGAAGATAAAAAGTCATTTGAAAAGACTTTCTCTATGACTGATATTGTCGCTAATCCTAAAGTATTAGAGTATAAAGTAGAGTTTAAGTAATTCTAAATATGAATAATAGAAAAGAGCTGTCATCTAAAGTTAGAGACAGCTCTTTTTTATTTGGTTACACTAGTCACTATAGTTTATTCATATTTCCAGCTAAGGCTTCGATAAATTTGCCAATAGGACCTTTTACCATCATAGCCATCATCGGGTTAAAGCTACCTTCAAAAGTAAGCTGTACTTCAGAGTTGTTAGTATCTACTTCAGTGATATTTCCAGTTAATGTAAAAGGAAGCTTTTCACTAGCAGCACCTAAGATAACTTTTGAGTTAGGAGTTTGTTCTTTTTGCTTTAATTTGATTTCAGGCATTCCTTTAAGTGCGAATATAAAAGAATCATCACCAGTTACTTCAAATTTAGCAATAGACTCAGGCATTAACTTCTCGAAGTTTTTAACATCAGTCAACGCATTAAAAATATATTCAGCTGATTTAGCTACGTTTACTTTTGGGCTTTCTAAGTTCATATATTCTGTTTTTTAGGATATTATTATTGGTTCCATTCAGAAGGGTTCTTTCTCCACTCCTGTAGCGTTTCAAGATCACCGTCTGAAATGTATTTTTGGTTTACTGCGTTTTCTAATAAAGAAGTATAGTTACTTAGTGTGGTAAGTTCTATACCTGCATGTTTAAAGTTGTCTTCCGCTACTTGGAATTCATATGTGAAGATAGCAGCCATCCCTAAGATATTTGCTCCATTTTCTTTTAATGCTTCTACAGCTTGTAAGCTACTTTTACCAGTACTGATAAGGTCTTCGATGACGATTACTGATTTACCAGTTTCTAATTGTCCTTCGATTTGGTTTTGTCTACCGTGTTTTTTAGGTTCAGGTCGTACATATACGAAAGGTAGTTCTAATGCTTCTGCTACTAATAACCCAATACCGATAGCTCCAGTAGCTACACCAGCGATAACATCAGGCTTGCCATATTTGGCTACAATGTTTTCAGCAAATTCTTTTTGTAAGAATTTTCTAATCTCAGGATAAGACAATGTAATACGGTTATCACAATAAATTGGAGATTTCCATCCTGAAGCCCATGTAAAAGGATTTTTAGGATTTAATTTAATTGCGTTAATTTGCAGAAGTGACTCGGCAGTTTTGTGTGCTGTTTCTTTATTAAAAATCATAATACAAATGTATAAAGTTTTTGTAAACGACAAACCATTGTTCTTAACAGATAAAATCGAGAAAGAAACCGATTTTCAACTGTTCTTATTAGATAGCGTCGATATTGACAAAATTATCATTAAATATTTTCAAAATAAAATTGATAAGGCTTTTTTATATCATCCAGACGAAAAAGAGATTCTAAAAAAGATAAAAGAGAAGATTCCAGTGCAGAAAGCAGGAGGAGGAGTTGTGTTTAATCCCAAGGGAGAAGTATTATTTATTCTTAGAGGAGGTAAATGGGATTTACCTAAAGGAGGAATAGAGAAAGGAGAAGAGATGGAGGAGACGGCTATACGAGAAGTAGAAGAAGAAACAGGGGTGTCTCAATTAAAAATAGTACGCAAACTACCTAAGACTTATCATATCTTTAAACGCAACGGCAAGTATAAGCTAAAGATTACCACTTGGTATGAAATGACTTCTGATTTTGACGGTTCATTAGTAGGGCAGATAGAAGAAGATATCGAGCAAGTAGCTTGGCTAAATAAAGAACAAATCAGAGAAGCAATGAATAACTCTTATGAGAATATTAAATTGCTAGTAGATGAGTTGGGTATTTTAGATTAGAGCATATAATCGATATAATCAATCCGTTTTGAATTATATAGAAATATACGTGCCCAATACTAGAGGTATTCTTGCTGAAAAGGACTTGTCTGGGCAGTAAACATCAAGTAATCTGCAGGTATTGTGCAATAAATTTGACTGCCAATTGATTAAAGTATAATAAATAGTATCAAAAAAAGCCTATCTAGTTTAAACTAGATAGGCTTTTTTGATATTTAGGGTTATAATTTTACTGTAGAAGGAACTAATTTAGAATAGTCACCTTTGTTGCGTATAACGTCTCTAACGATGCTTGAGCTAATAAATGAAGTACTAGCAGCTGTAAGTAAGAATACGGTCTCTAACTTCGTTAAAAAGCGATTAGTATGTGCTATCGCCTTTTCGAACTCAAAGTCCGCAGGATTTCTTAGTCCTCTTAGGATAAACTGGGCATCTACTTTAAAGCAGAAGTCAGTAGTCAACCCTTCATAAGTAGCTACTTTAATCTTCGGTTCGTCTTTAAAAGTATCTTCAATAAATTTCTTTCTCTCTTCTAGAGTGAACATATATTTCTTATCAGAGTTAACACCTATAGCGACGATGATTTCGTCAAATAGAGGTATAGCTCTTCTTATTATATCACAGTGTCCATTAGTAATAGGATCAAAAGAACCCGGTAAGACTGCTCTTCTCATAATTCTGTATTATTTGGTTTGCTTTTGTAAAGCTAAAACAATTGCATTGTCAAACAAATCTGCTAATGGAATACCAGCTACCTGTGACTGTTGAGGTAAAATACTCTCATTAGTTAGTCCTGGTACTGTATTCATCTCTAATAAGAATGGTATACCATCTACGATGATAAACTCACTACGTGAGAACCCTGACATATTAAGTATACTATAGATTCTACCTGCTATTTCAGCTATTGTATCTCTAGTGGTGTCGTCTATTCTAGCAGGAGTGATTTCTTGAGATTTACCTAAGTATTTTGCTTCGTAATCAAAGAAATCATTTTCAGAAACTATTTCTGTCATAGGCAATACCTTAATTTCTCCTTTGTAATTAATCACACCTACAGATACTTCTGTTCCGTTTAAGAAGCTTTCGATAATAATCTCATTGTCTTCTTTATAAGCTACTTCTATAGCAGTAAGAAGTTCTTCAGTAGTCTTAGCTTTAGAGATTCCAAAACTAGAACCTGAGCGGTTTGGCTTTACGAAACAAGGTAATCCCACACGTTGAATAATATCTTCCGTATTAATAACATCACCTTGGTTTAAGTAATAAGAAATAGCTGTTTTTATTCCAAAAGGTTTTAATACAGATAGCATATCTCTTTTGTTCATTGTCAGTGCTGCTTGGTAATAATCACAAGAAGTATGTGGCATATTAATTAATGCAAAATAAGCTTGCATTAATCCATCTTCACCTGGAGTACCATGTATCGCATTAAATACGACATCAAACGTTATTTTGTTTCCTTTGTATTGTACAGAGAAATCATTTTTATCGATAGCGAACTCTTCATTGTTTTCATCTACATATACCCATTTATCTTCAAATATATGGATAGGGTAAGGGATGTATTTAGAACGGTCAAGTGTATTACATACTACTTTACCACTGTTTAGTGAGATTTTATACTCACTAGAATATCCTCCCATTATTACTGCTACGTGCTTCATATAGAGCTAAATTTTAATACTTTACTACGTTTTGGTACGTTGTATTTGTTTAAAACAAATTTATAATAAAACATAGAAACAAAAAATGTTTTCGATTTTATATCTTTGTTCAAAATTAATAGATATGAAATTAACTGATTTTTTAAAAAGTAAACCTTTTTTCTTTTCTCTAGCTGCGGCATTTATTATCGTGGTACTAGGTGTGTTTTTAACGCTTAAGTGGTTAGCGCATACTACTAACCATGGAGAAAAAATAGAGGTTCCAAACTTGATAAAATTAGATACAGACCAAGCAATACAGTTGTTACAGAAGAATGATCTAGATATGGTGATCTTGGATACATTGGACTATGATAAGGATTTTCCACCATTGAGTATTCTTGAACAAGATCCAGCACCTAAGACAGGAGTAAAGACAAATAGAAAAATATATGTAAAGATAAATGCTTCCGGTTATGGTAGTGTGAAGTTGCCTAAATTAGAAGAGTTGACACATCGTCAGGCATTATCTACTATTCAGGCACTGGGGTTAAAAGAAGGAACTATTTCATACCAAACTTTTATTGGCAAGGATGTTGTATTAAAGGTGTACCAGAATGGTAGAGCTTTAAACGAAGGAGATAAAGTGGCAAAAGATTCTAGAGTAGATTTTGTACTAGGAGATGGTAGAGCAGGATTGTCTGAAGAGGAATTAGATGTAGCACCTGCTGTAGATGATACAAATAGTGGTTCAAACACTTCTAATGAGTTTGATTTTTAAAAAGATTTAAAAAGATTTAAATAAGATTAATGCAAGAAGATAATGTAGAAATGTTCGATGACTTAGAGAATGAGTTGTTTGAGCATCATAGATTTGAAGCAGGTAAAGGACAAGCGCCTTTACGAGTAGATAAGTTCCTTATGAACCTAGTAGAAAATGCTACTCGTAATAAGATCCAACAAGCTGCTGCGAATGGTAATATATTCGTGAATGAAGAGCCAGTAAAGTCTAACCATAAAGTGAAGGCAAATGATGTAGTGCGTGTGTTGATGAAACAACCACCATTCGAGAATATCATTATACCTGAGAATATTCCACTAGATATCGTATATGAAGATGATTCGTTATTAGTGGTGAATAAGCCTGCAGGACTAGTAGTTCATCCAGGTCATGGTAATTATACTGGGACGTTAGTGAATGCGCTGGCATACCACTTCGAGAACTTACCTCTTAACAGTAGTGAAAGACCAGGATTAGTACACCGTATCGATAAAGATACAAGCGGACTATTAGTAGTAGCAAAGACAGAATGGGCGATGACAGAACTTCAAAAGCAATTTGCTGAGAAGACATCAGAGCGTGAGTATGTAGCGATGGTATGGGGTAACGTAGAAGAGGAAGAAGGAACTATAGAAAGTTATATCGGACGTCACGTTAAGGATAGAATGCAGATGGCTGCTTTCGAAGATGAGAATATGGGTAAATGGGCTGTAACGCACTATAAGGTATTAGAGCGTCTAGGATATGTGACATTAGTATCATGTAGATTAGAGACAGGACGTACACATCAGATACGTGTTCATATGAAATACATCGGACATACCTTATTTAATGATGAACGTTATGGAGGTAACTTAATTTTGAAAGGAACTACATTTACTAAGTATAAGCAGTTTGTAGATAATTGTTTCTCTGTATTACCAAGACAAGCGCTACACGCTAAAACTCTAGGATTTACACATCCTATTACTAAAGAGAGAATGACATTTAACTCTGAAGTACCTACAGATATGGTAGAGTGTATTGAGAAATGGAGAACGTATGCGCAAGCTTCTAACTTCGGTAATAGAGTAGATAATATGTAAGTTACTGCCTTATGCGCTTTAAGTATATTTAGGATATAAATTAAAAATAGCTTCATCAAACGATGAGGCTATTTTTATTTGTATATTATTCAAACTATTTCATTGCAAAATCTATTACGAAATGTTGTAGACAGTCTTATTTTGGGTTAAAAAAAAATAAAATAGGGAAGAGTAATTAAATTATTTTAGTTACTTTGTTGACTTTAGGATAAAATGTTTAATCAATTTAAAGAGCACATAGAGAATAACTTCACAGAGTTATTAGATCATCCATTGTTATTAGCTGTCAGTGGGGGAATAGATAGTATAGTCTTAGTACATTTATGTCATAGATTAGGACTAGATATAATTATTGCACATTGTAACTTTCATTTGAGAGGAGAAGATAGTAATGGTGATCAAAAGTTTGTAGAAGAATTTGGAGCTCAATTAGGTATTCCTGTTTTCGTAGCAGAGTTCGATACAGAACAGTATGCCGAAAAGCATAAAGTATCTATACAGATAGCAGCACGTGAACTGCGTTATAACTGGTTTAAGGAGTTAGCAGAGCAGGAGAATAAAACCTATTTACTGACAGCGCATCACTTAGACGATTCGATGGAGACATTCTTAATCAACTTATCTAGGGGAACTGGAATAGAAGGATTATTAGGAATACCTGCAAGGAATGGATATATCAGAAGACCGTTATTGCCATTTACGAGAGAGGATATTGTTAATTACGAAAGTGAACATCAGATAGGCTGGAGAGAAGATATTACCAATAGCCAAACTAAATATTTGCGCAACAAGATTCGCAAGAATATATTGCCTTTGCTTAAGGATACAAATGCACATTTTAACCAATCGTTTATGCAGACGATGGAGTATTTACAGCAGTCAGTAGATTTAAGTGAAGATGCAAGTAAATATTATTATAGTCAAGTAATAACAGAGAAGGGTGATGGAGAGTTAAGTATAAACTTAGAGAAATTAAAAGCACTGTCTAATCCTAAAGCTTATTTGTATAAGTGGCTGTCGCCAATGGGATTTACAGCATGGCAGGATATAGTAGAGTTAATAGAGGCTACCTCAGGGAAGATGATTTATTCACCTACGTATGTGTTGTTAAAGAACAGAGTAGAGTTTATAGTGAAACCTCGTTCTATAGAAGAAGAGAATAAAGAACAAATATATTATTTAGAGAACAAACAAACATTAACCCAACCACTAACGATCAGTACAACACCTTATGAAGAAAAAGAGTTAATAACAGATACTTCGATTATTTATGTAGATGGAGATCTATTAGAGTTTCCATTGATAATACGCAAATATAGAAGTGGCGATAAGTTTATCCCTTTTGGGATGCATGGCACGAAGAAAGTGAGTAAGTTCTTTAAAGACGAAAAGTTTAGTCAGTTTGACAAAGAGAATACTTGGCTTTTGTGTACTAATGAAAATATTGTATGGGTTATCGGTAGTCGAATGGATGAACGATTTAAGGTAAAAGATACAACAACAAACATTATTAAAATTCAAATTAAACTATGAGAAAATTAGCTTATTTGCTACTTTTTTTATTGTCATTTATATCGGTTCAAGCGCAATTAGCGAATCCCGCAAAGTGGCAATCTAAAATAGAGAAAAAGTCTGACACTGAATACACTATCACATGGGATGCTGTGATAGAGAAGAACTGGCACTTATACTCACAGTATAATCCAGAAGGAGGGTCTCTACCTTTAGAGTTTATTTATAATAACCAAGAAGGAAATTATACTTTAGAAGGTAAGGCAAAAGAAAGCGAAACAAAGACTTCATTTAATGACGTGTTTGGAGTAGATGAAATTTATTTTGTGGATACTGCTCGACTTGTTCAGAATATTAAGATAACAAATGGAGAAACTGAGAATATTCAAGTAGAGCTTGCTTATCAGGTATGTGAAGAGATGTGTATTAGTCAGAGTAACTTATTTGTTTATGACTTAAAAACACTGACTACAAGAGAAGTGAAGAACTTCGAAGAAATAGCAACTACTGCTGTAGATACTAAGGCTACAGAGGATACTTCAGGAGAAGCAAAAGCAACAACGCCTGTTAATAAAGAAGAGAAGAAAGGATTATTCACAATATTCTTCTTGGCATTTTTATCTGGATTTGCTGCATTACTTACACCATGTGTATTTCCTATGATTCCTATGACTGTAAGTTTCTTTACTAAACAGTCTAAGACTAGAGCGAAGGGAATTAAGAATGCTATTATATACGGACTATCTATTATTCTTATCTATGTTATACTAGGAACAATAGTGACTGCAGTATTTGGAGCAGATTCATTAAATGCACTTTCTACGAATGTGTATTTTAATATTATCTTCTTCTTATTATTAGTAATCTTCGCTACTTCATTCTTAGGAGCATTTGAGATTATGTTACCTAACTCGTGGGCTAATAAAGTAGACTCACAGGCAGACAGAGGAGGTATAATAGGTATCTTATTTATGGCATTAGCACTAGCTATCGTGTCATTCTCATGTACTGGACCTATCGTAGGAACACTATTAGTAGAGGCAGCATCTAAGGGAGGTATAGCACCTATCGTAGGAATGTTAGGATTTTCATTAGCATTAGCGTTGCCATTTATGTTATTTGCTATGTTCCCAGGGTGGTTAAATTCTATGCCACGTTCAGGAGGGTGGTTAAACACAGTGAAGGTATCTTTAGGTTTCTTAGAGTTAGCTTTAGCATTCAAATTCTTATCTAATGCTGATCTTGTATTACAAGCGCATTGGTTAGAGAGAGAAGTATTCTTAGCGATCTGGATAGTAATCTTCGGAGCATGGGCACTATATTTATTAGGTAAAATCAGATTACCCCATGATAGCCCTACAGACAGTATATCAGTAGGTAGATTATTTATGGCGTTGTTCGTATCTATATTTACGGTTTATATGATTCCTGGTTTATGGGGAGCACCGCTTAAGATTATCTCAGGTTTCCCACCACCGATGACCTATTCTGAAAGTCCGTATGGAGTAGGAGGAAAAGGAGGTAGTGGAGCTTCTGTTGATCTAGGAGCGTTACCTGATGGAGCTAAGTTAGGAGCACATGATATCGTTGCTTTTACTGATTATGAAAAAGGGATGGCGTATGCAAAGTCAGTGAATAAACCTGTATTACTTGACTTTACTGGATATGCATGTGTGAACTGTCGTAAGATGGAAGATTATGTGTGGTCAGATCCATCTGTATTATCAATCTTAAAGAATGATATCGTACTTATTTCTCTTTATGTAGATGATAAAAAAGAGTTGCCAGAGAATGAACAATACATCTCAGAGACTACAGGTAAGAAAGTAAAAACAGTAGGTAATAAATGGAGTGATTTCCAAATGAAACATTACCACGCTAACGCACAGCCTTACTATATCGTATTAGATAAAGAGGGTAACCGTCTTAATGAAGCAGTAGGATATACTCCTGATGTAGCAGATTATAAGGCTTGGTTAGAAAGCGGAATTAATAAAGTAAAATAAGATTTACTAGTAGTATATTTAAAGACAAGCCACGTGAACTTCACGTGGCTTTTTTTATTGTTTATAGAGATGTCATTAAGTAGATAAGATAAAAAAACACAGTCCTTTTGAGAAAATTTTAAGAAGAAAGTTAATACATTTGATAACCTCCTGATATAGGGAAATAAATTAGTATTAATCATCATATATTGTTGTCTAATTTAGCATCTCGTTGCAGGCTATTATTAGATTAAAAATAAGCTAAGAAAAATGAAAAGAAGTTTAGTTGCATTATCATTTGCTATGTTTGCTCTTTGCACACAAGCACAAGTACATACTCCACCGACTAGTACGAAGTCAGAGATACATCAGGTAGTAGGACTTACAGACATGAAGATTGATTACTCAAGACCTAATATGAGAGGTCGTTTAGTATTTGGTGATTTGGTTCCTTATGGAAGACTTTGGAGAACTGGAGCGAATATGAATACCATTGTTACTTTTGGTAATGATGTAGAAATTGGAGGTAAGAAATTAAAGAAAGGTTCTTATGCTTTGTACTCTATTCCTAAAGTAGAGGAATGGGAGATTATCTTCTATGCAGATACAAATAACTGGGGATTACCAGAGAAATGGGATGAGAGTAAAATAGCATTATCTACTAAGGTAAAACCAATGGGATCTGATCGCAAATTTGAGACGCTTACTGTGGCTATAAATAATGTGAATATCGATAGTGCAGATCTAGAGATTATGTGGGAAAAGACAATTGTTCCTATTCGCGTTACTGTTCCTACAGACCAGTTGGCGATGCAGAGCATTGATGAGACTTTTGATGGACCTACTATCGTTGATTATTATGGAGCAGCAGAATACTATTATTTAACTTCTAAAGATCTTACAAAGGCGTTAAATTGGGTAAATAAAGCAATAGAGAAGTCTGCAGATAAAATACCTTATTATTTCGTACGTCTTAAATCTCAAATACAAGCGAAATCTGGGGATAAAATAGCTGCTGTAGAGACTGCTAAATGGGCATTAGACTTAGCAGAAAAAGCAAATAACCTTGACTATATCAAGATCAATAAAGATGCTATTAGAGAGTGGAGCAAATAATTAATTAGGAATTTAAAATTGTGAATTAAGTATGTTTTTAAAATACTGATTTGTAAATATATAAAGAAAAAAAGATAGTTCTAATGGGCTATCTTTTTTGTCTCTGTTAAGTTGTGATATCGTAAGCTGTGAACCGTATACATCCCCAATTCTTGTTATACTATGGCGAAGGCAAACAACAAAAAACTCCATCACAGAAAAACAAAAGCACTCTGAGCCATCTTTTTTATTTAAGTTTTTCCGATTCTATTTTGAATACTTTATCTTTGTGCCTTAACAACACAATCTAAAATATGCTAACAGAATTAAATGCTATTTCGCCTATCGATGGACGTTATAGAGGTAAGACCAATGCACTAGCTAATTATTTCTCAGAAGAGGCATTAATTAAATACCGTGTACTAGTAGAAGTAGAATATTTTATCTCTCTATGTGAGTACAATGTACCTCAATTAGCTAATGTACCCGCTTCAGTTTTTCCTGAGTTGCGTAAGATTTACCAAGAGTTTTCTACAGAAGACGCTCTGTGGATTAAAGAAATGGAAAAAACTACTAATCACGATGTGAAAGCAGTGGAATACTTTCTGAAAAGCGCATTCGATATTTTAAAATTAGAAGAGTATAAAGAGTTTATCCACTTTGGACTTACTTCTCAAGATATTAATAATACTTCTATTCCTCTATTGACGAAAGAAGCTTATGATGATGTATATAAGCCATCTTTACTATCTGTTATAGATAGATTAAAAGAACTTAGTCAAGAGTGGAAAGATGTGCCTATGTTAGCTCGTACACACGGACAACCTGCTTCTCCTACTCGTTTAGGAAAAGAGATATACGTATTCGTGGAGCGTCTAGAACAACAGTTAGCTTTATTAGAGCAAGTACCTTTCGCAGCTAAGTTTGGTGGAGCAACAGGTAACTTTAATGCACACCACGTAGCATATCCAAAACAAGACTGGAAACAGTTTGGAACTGACTTCGTAGAATTAACTTTAGGGTTAAAGCATTCATTTCCTACTACGCAGATAGAACATTATGACCACTTTGCAGCTTTCTTTGACGGATTAAAACGTATCAATACTATTTTTATTGACCTAGACAGAGATATCTGGACGTATGTGTCAATGGATTATTTCAAACAAAAGATTAAAGCAGGAGAGATAGGTTCTTCAGCCATGCCACACAAGGTTAATCCTATTGACTTTGAGAACTCAGAGGGGAACTTAGGTATCGCTAATGCTATCTTCGAGCACTTAGCAGCTAAGTTGCCATTATCTCGTCTTCAACGCGACTTGACAGACAGTACTGTATTGCGTAACGTAGGAGTGCCATTTGGACATACACTTATTGCTTTTGAATCTACGTTAAAGGGGTTAAGTAAATTATTGCTTAATACAGACAAGTTTACTCAAGACCTTGAGAATAATTGGGCTGTAGTAGCTGAGGCTATTCAGACTATCTTAAGAAGAGAAGCATACCCTAATCCGTATGAAGCACTTAAAGATTTGACTAGAACGAATACTGTGATTAATAAAGAAGCAATGCACAACTTCATCGAAACATTAAATGTATCTGATGCGATTAAAGCAGAACTTAAAGCAATCACACCTGCTAATTACTTAGGAGTAGATATTCTGTAATTAGTAATTAGAGTAGAATATATAAGCGAGTCTTTCGAAAGAAGGGCTCGCTTTTTTAATTTTAAAGAGGTAGTAAATACAAGTGCTATATATCCATAAAAAAAACAGGCTACCAATGGTAGCCTGTTCAGTATATTTAAATCTGGTGATTTCTTATAAGTGGATTACTTCACCATAAGCCATTGCTACAGCTTCCATCACTGCCTCACTCATAGTAGGGTGTGGGTGAACAGCTTTAAGGATTTCGTATCCAGTAGTTTCTAACTTACGAGCTACAACTGCCTCAGCAATCATATCTGTAACACCAGCTCCGATCATATGGCATCCTAACCACTCACCGTATTTAGCGTCAAAGATAACTTTAACGAATCCATCAGGAGTACCAGCAGCTTTCGCTTTACCAGATGCAGAGAATGGAAATTTACCAACTTTGATTTCGTATCCAGCCTCGATTGCTTTTGCTTCAGTCATACCTACAGATGCGATCTCAGGAGTAGCATATGTACATCCAGGGATATTACCATAGTCTAATGGCTCTACGTGGTGTCCAGCTATTTTCTCAACACATAAGATACCTTCAGCAGAAGCTACGTGAGCTAATGACTGTCCAGGTACTACATCTCCGATAGCGTAGTATCCAGGTACATTAGTTTGGTAGAAGTCGTTTACTAAGATTTTATCTCTATCCGTAGCGATACCTACTTCTTCTAATCCGATATTCTCGATATTAGTTTTGATACCTACAGCAGATAATAAAACATCAGCTTCTAATACTTCTTCACCTTTAGCAGTCTTAACATAAGCTTTTACTCCTTCACCTGTAGTGTCTATACGCTCTACAGAAGAGTTAGTCATAATGTTGATACCTGTTTTCTTTAAAGAACGCTCAAATTGTTTTGAGATATCCTCATCTTCTACAGGAACGATGTTGGGCATAAACTCTACGATAGTAACATCAGTACCCATAGATTTATAGAAGTAAGCGAATTCAACTCCAATAGCTCCAGAACCAACAACAATCATTTTCTTAGGTTGTTGAGGTAATGTTAATGCTTGTCTATATCCGATTACTTTTTTACCATCTTGAGGTAAGTTAGGTAATTCTCTAGAACGAGCACCTGTAGCGATAATAATATGATCAGCAGAAAGTTCAGTAACTTTACCATCTTTATCAGTAACGTCAACTTTCTTACCTGGTTTTACTTTTCCGAATCCGTCGATAACTTCGATTTTGTTCTTTTTCATTAAGAATTGAACACCTTTGCTCATTCCATCAGCTACGCTACGAGAACGTGCGATAACAGCATCAAAATCTTTATCTACTTCACCACTAATAGTCAATCCGTAGTCAGAAGCGTGTTTAAGGTACTCAAACACCTGTGCCGATTTAAGAAGAGCTTTCGTTGGGATACATCCCCAGTTTAAGCAGATACCTCCTAAATTTTCTTTTTCAACAACTGCAACTTTAAAACCTAGCTGAGAAGCTCTAATCGCAGTAACGTAACCTCCAGGGCCACTTCCTAAAACAATAATATCGAATTTCATATATGTATATATTTCTATATTTTATGCTACGAAAATAATCATTTATTTCTGTTATTGAAAGTTTCACTCTGAAAAGTTGATACCTTGTGAGTAAGGGATTTGTAAGGTAGGAAGCTTATTTGGCTAATGTATACTTACATTTACTATCAAATAGATATATTTATTGATAATCTTCTAAAAAAGTACGCTCTATATAGAAAGGAAAAAATATTGAGTATTTTAAAAATTATGAAGTGATATAAAAGAAATGTAAGCGAATAGGACTATAATTATTCATGAGAAAGAGCACAAAAAAAGCGATAGGTGAAATGCCTATCGCTTTAAGAATTAAATATCTTCAACTTCTTTGCCAAATTGAGAATCATAAAGGTTTTTATAATAACCTCCTTCTAATTCTAGCAAGTCTTTATGTGTTCCTTTTTCTACTATCTGACCTTTATCCATCACGATGATTTGATCTGCATTAACGATTGTTGCTAATCGGTGTGCAATGATGATAGACGTTCTATCCTTTGTTAGATATTCAGTAGCTGTTTGTAACAATTCTTCTGAGTGCGTATCGATAGACGAAGTAGCTTCATCTAAGATTAGGATACTCGGATTACTAACATAAGCACGTAAGAAAGCGATAAGCTGACGTTGTCCTGAAGAAAGCATCACACCACGCTCTTTTACGTTGTAGTCATATCCACCTGGTAGCTGTAAGATAAAGTCGTGAATACCTATCTTCTTGGCTGCCTCAATGACAGTCTCTCTTGATATAGCAGGATCGTGTAGAGTAATGTTATTATAGATCGTATCACTAAATAAGAACACATCTTGAAGTACTACTGCTACTTGCTTGCGCAGTGTAACTAGTTTATATTCATTGATGTCTGTTCCGTCTATACAGATAGATCCACTGTCTATATCATAGAATCTATTTAGTAGATTAATGATTGTAGATTTACCAGCACCAGAGCTACCTACTATAGCTATCGTACTACCAGATTCTATATTAAGGTTGATTCCCTTTAGTACTTCGTGATCTTCGATATAGCTAAATCTCACATCCTTTAGCTCTATTTTTCCTTTGAACTGAGGCGCTTCTATTGTTCCGCTATCGTTGATCTGTTCTTCTGTTTCAAGTACATCAAATACGCGTTCTGCAGCGATTATTCCCATCTGCATCACGTTAAACTTATCCGCTATCTGTCTCAGTGGATTGAATAACATTGTAATCAACATTGTATAAGCAAACAAATCTCCAAAAGAAGTTAGGTTATCTCCTTGTACAATAGACATTCCCCCATACCATATCACAAAACCCAATGTCAGTGATGACACGATATCTGCGATAGGGAAGAAGATAGAGTTATATAAGATATTCTTTAACCAAGCGACATTGTGCTTGTTGTTTATCTCTTTAAATTTCTCGTATTCTATTTCTTCTCTAGAGAATAACTGTACGATCTTCATTCCAGTCAAACGCTCTTGTACGAAGGTGTTTAAATTAGAAATCTGTGTACGCACTTCTTGGAATGCGGTTTTCATGTGCATTTGGAATACACGTGTCGCATAAAGTAAGATAGGCATTGCTATTAATACGATGCAACTCAGTTTCCAGTTCATATAGAACATAATACACAGTACCACGAACATCTTAAGCAAGTCACTGACGATCATAAATAGCCCTTGACTAAAGATACTTGCTATAGATTCGATATCTGATACAGCACGAGTTACCAGTTTACCTACAGGTTCGTTATCGAAGTAACGCATTCTGAAGTTAATAATCTTATCGAATAGCTTCTCACGCATATCCTTTACGATATCTTGTCCTAACCAGTTCGCCCAGTAGGTAAAGAAGAATTGAGATAAAACTTCGAATAATAGGACTAATCCCATTAATCCGATATATACTAAGAGCCCTGTTTTATCTTGTTTCTGTACATACTCATCTACTGTTATTTTTAGCATATAAGGCCGTATAGCCGCAAAGATGGAAAGGGATATAGCAAATGCGACTACCCAATTAAAGCGACTTTTATAGGGCTTTGCGTAGTCTAATATTTTTTGGAGTGATATAGATTTTAATGGTTTCATAAGTAAGGGTAACTAACTTGAGTTAAATAAAGACCTTTTCCAGGAACAGAGAAGCCTGCTTGGCCTCTGTCTTTGTTCTCTATTATTGTTCTGAAGTCATCTAATGTTATTTTTTCTAAGCCTACACTGACTAAAGTACCGACGATAGCTCTAACCATGTTTCGCAAGAATCTGTTAGCAGATACTGTGAAGACAAGTTTATTATCAGGTAGTACTGTCCAGTAGGCTTTATATATGGTACAGTTAAAAGTAAACACATCAGTATGCGTCTTAGAGAAACACTCGAAATCTTCGTACTCAAATAAGATTTGAGCAGCCTGATTCATCAGTTCTACATTAAGAGGTCTGAAGTGATAGTAGCTTCCAGCATTGCAGAAAGCATCTTTAAACTGGTGTATGTGATAATCATAAGTACGTGCTGTAGCATCAAAACGGGCGTGTGCATCATCTGCCACGAGGTGTATATCAAAAACAGCAATGTCTTCAGGTAAATAAGAATTCATTCGTTTGATTAAAGAATCCTTATCAAAGGGCATATCGTAATCGAAGTGTGCATACATCTGTCTAGCGTGTACTCCAGCATCAGTTCTACCTGCTCCTACTAGTTCTATAGGGGTACGCAGTAGAGTGGAAATAGCCTTCGTAAGGACTTCCTGTACTGATATAGCATCTGGTTGTAACTGCCATCCGTGATAATGCGTTCCATTATATGCAAATTCTAAAAAATATCTCAATGTAATTCTCTTTGTTTTGTAAAAGGCAAATATACTTTAAAAACGCCATTAGGCAGATTATGTTATTATAAAATTAGGAATTAGTAACTAGTAATCGGAGATGAGTTTCCGTTCTTGATAACTCTCCTATATAGTCTCTAGATTTTGAGTAATTAAAAAAAAGCAGTTCACTTTTTTTGTTTTATCTTCATTATAGCTTTGATTACCTTCAAAATAATCATAGTATATCCAACTTTTTTTTGGAAAAACAACGCATTTTAGCTCTAAATAGTACATTTTAAAAAACACAGTACATTTTTCTTAAACTACAAGAACACTTAAGTTGTTTTTTTTTGAGTTTGTTAATTTGTTTTTGGTTGATCAAGTTTTTTTTTAGAACACGTCTCAATCGCAATGGGAATAAGTATCTATCCTGAGTTGCTCGACAGTTTCTCGAGTATTCGCCGTAGTTAGTCTCTCTGAGAAAGATTAGTCGAACAGTTGTTCTTGTATTGATGGGTAATCTACGACTAGTTGAGTATTGGAATTAAGCAGAAGGAGAATGATGGGAGGAGAGAGAGGATTGTTTGTGGACATACACGTCACGTCCTGTTGGTACGTAATGTTGGTGTAGAGGCGTAAAACTTTACGCCCACATAAAATATCTAAAGATGTTTTATTAACAAGCTGCGTTGTGTCATATAATGTGATTACAATCAATGTAAGTTAGATACATTCTCTTGTTATGAAATATATAGTTTTAAACATTTTGGTTTCAGTGAGGAGGAGAAATATTTTGTATTTATCTTTATCAAGGACACAGGGTTGATAATGCTAGTGGGGGCTCGTTCAATTAAAAAAAACTGGTTCTGAAGTAAAAAAAACATTCATTAAAATGGAAAAAACCAAAGTAAAAAAGATAGTAATATCATTTATTAAAGAGATGAATAAAAGGGAAAAGCAATGTAATATAATAGACGAAAATAATACATTAACATCTGAAGAACAATTTAGTGAACAAGAAAAACTAATTATAAGTATTTTTGAAAGGTATTGTACGCCTAAAGAAAGAAAATCAAGTCGTCCTAATACTATATCGTATGGATATGATGATTGTTTTGAATATGATCCAAAGGAAGAGAGTATTGTTAATATTATGGAGGATGAAAAGTCTAAATCAAAAATGGATGTAGAAACTTTTAAAGAAGATCCTTTAGAAGAAAAGTTTATGTATGTACTTATAAAAAAAAATATCAATGGCTTATAGATGCTAAGAAATATTATAGTAAAACAAAAGAGAAATGGATGCCTGATTTACTTTAATCTAAAGAATTCTATGAGGCTGAAGGTAATTATTTAAAGTTAATCTTTCTTTTTAAAATCGCAATAATGTCTATTTTTACGACTTTGTGATTATAAGCAAAGACTAACCAATAAACCTAACTATATTAAAAATGAAAAAATTACTAGTATTGCTAAGCTTGTGTGTGAGCACATGGGTACAGGCACAGGATTTTAATCAGTATTTTGAGAATAAGACGTTGCGTCTAGATTATGTGTTCGGTGGAAATAACGACAGACAATTTATTCTGCTAGATGAGCTAGTCTCTTTACCTACTTGGGCTGGGCGTACGCATAACCTTGGAGAGAATGCTTTAAAAGGAAATGGACAAGTGAAAGTATATGATCAGAAAACGAATGCGCTGATTTACACGAATAGCTTTAGTACACTGTTTCAAGAATGGCTGTCAACAGATGAGGCTAAGGAGCATACGAAGAGTTTTGAGAATGTGTTTTTAGTGCCTTTTCCAAAAGAGAAAGTGCGTATAGAGCTAGTGTTATTTGATGAAAATGGAAAAGAGAAAGATAAATTAGTACATCAGATAGATCCTAAAGATATCCTGATACATGCTAAGGGAACTAAGGATGTGACAAAACACTCGTATGTACATAAAGCTAAAGACAATGCTAAAGCAATTAATGTAGTGTTCGTAGCAGAGGGGTTTAAAGAAGAAGAGATGGGTAAGTTTACAGATGCAGTTAAGGTCTCTATACAAGAGATATTAGCACATAAGCCATTTGATAAATTTGCAGATAACTTTAACTTCATTGCAGTGGAGAGTGCTTCTAAAGATTCTGGAGTGAGCGTTCCACGTACTGGAGAATGGAAGAAGACGGCTGTAGAGTCTAACTTCGATACGTTCTACTCAGAGCGCTATCTGACTACCAATAGAATTAAGAAACTACACGATGTATTAGCGGGTATTCCTTATGAGCATATTATTATCTTAGCCAATACAGATGTATATGGCGGAGGAGGTATTTATAACTCATATACGTTAACTACTACAGGGCATAAAGATTTTAAACCAGTGGTAGTACACGAGTTTGGGCATAGTTTCGCAGGATTAGCAGATGAGTATTTTTATCCTAATGATGTGTTGAGTGATTTGATATCTAATCAGACTGAGCCGTGGGAACAAAATATCACTACGTTAGTAGACTTCGATAGCAAGTGGAAAAAAATGTTGAGAAAAGGAACTCCTATTCCAACGTTAGCAAAAGATAGTAAGAAATATCCAGTGGGAGCTTATGAAGGTTTAGAAGGACGTAAGGTGTATAAAGGAACATTAGATTGTAGAATGAAGACTAATCAATATCCTGAGTTCTGTCCAGTTTGTCAGAATGCAGTAGAAGAGTTAATTTTGTTCTATACAAAATAAAGTAAGTTAGAGCCTTTCAGTTTTGGGAGGCTCTTCTTTTTAAAGATAGAAAAAGAAATGAAGAAAATATTATTGTTATCAGATACACATAGTTGTATAGATGAGTCTATCTTGAAGTATGTGCGCCAAGCAGATGAAGTGTGGCACGCTGGAGATATCGGTGATTTAGTGGTGACAGATACCATTAAGTCTTTAAAACCATTTAAGGCAGTATATGGCAATATAGATGGGAATGAGGCAAGACTTGAATTTCCTGAAGAGATAGTATTTGAATGTGAAGGGATGAAGGTGTATATGGTACATATCGGAGGATATCCCGGGAAGTATAGAACGATAGTTAGGGATAGAATTCGCAGAGACAAACCTAATATTTATATTTGTGGACACTCACATATCCTTAAAGTACAGTTTGATCAGGAGATGAATGTATTGCATATTAATCCTGGAGCAGCTGGTATCAGTGGATTTCATCAGGTGCGAACGATGTTGCGCTTTACGATAGATAATGGAAATATAAAAGATATGGAAGTTATAGAATGGTCTAAAAACAAAAAAGCCGAACTATAAGTTCGGCTTTTTTAACGCACTAATAAACTAAGATGTTAGGTTTATCGCAATCGATCCACTGATTTTACAAGATCTTCATCCTTCTTAATGGCTCTGTTCGCTAATACAAGGAACAGGATAGAAATAATAGGGAGGAACATCCCAATACCTTTCTCAGAAACAGCTTCCGCAGTTTCTCCAGATACCGCTAGTGTACGATATACAAATAATCCTAAAAGTATAAAGTTTGATATTATATTCACTCTATTGAACACAAACTGTCTTTGTCTATTCTTATACCCTAAGATAGTGATTACTGTCAACGCTGTTGATAGTCCAAAAAGGATCGTAGCAGGAGGGTTCATCATAAAAAAGACTTCTTCATTTAATCCGTTATGCCATAAAGGAAAGATGAAAGGCAATACTCCCATCGCTATAAAAACGATAATTAAATAAACTGTTTGAATTCGTTGTATCATAATTAGTAATAAATATGAATGACAAAAATAGCGTTTCTTTTTTGTAAAAACCTATTGTTTATTAAAATTTATTCGTAATATTGCATCAGTACTGCCGTAAGTTCTTCATAATACGGCAATTCTATTTTAAATTTCCATTCTTATTTAAAATACACACAACTCAATATTTATAATCTATAAACATTTATATGTTTGAAATTTCCGAACTAAAAAAAATGAAGGTCGCAGATCTTCAGGAGATTGCTAAAACGGCAAAAATTGCTAAGGTGGCTTCTTTGAAAAAAGATGAACTTATAGGGCAAATCTTAGAACATCAAAAAACGACTAATGCAGAGGATAGAAAAGTACCTGTAAAAGCTAAAGCTGTAGAGAAAGCTCCTGTAGTGGAAAAGAAAGCTCCTGTAGCAGTAGAAAAGAAAGTAGCTGTAGATAATTCTAAAAATGAAGTAAAGACACAGGTACAAAATGCTAAGCCAAATAATACTAAGCCTTTAGATAAATCAAGAAGACCTAGATTAGGACAAGCTGATGAAGAGGGGAAAGTAGAAAGTAAAGTAGAGCAAGCATCTCGTGTGTTAGCAGAAAAGCCTCAGCGTCAATCTGTAGATCAGAATAAGGAGAAAGTTAGAACTCAAGAGTCAAATAAAGAAGGAACAAGCGAGCAAACTTCAGACACAAGAGCAAACAATAATAACGAGAATAGAAGAGATTTTAAAAATAAAAATCAAGGCGATAATAATAATCGTCGCGATGGGCAAAAACGCGATTTTAAAACTCGTCAACTACAACAAGGGCAGTCACAACAACAGCCTCGTACGAATAATAACGCAGCAGAATCAAATACACCTGTGTTAGATAATGTATCTGAGAAAGTAGAAGTAGTAAATAATAATGAAAATATTGCTGTGCAACAATCTGAGGGAGATAACCCAAAGAGAAATAATAATCAGCAAAACAATAATAACAATCAACAGAACAAGAATAATAACAACAAAAAGAATAATTTCAGAGAACCTGATTATGAATTTGATGGTATTATAGAGAGTGAAGGGGTATTAGAGATGATGCCTGATGGATACGGATTCTTGCGTTCTGCAGATTACCACTATTTATCATCACCAGATGATATTTATTTATCTCAGTCTCAAATTAGATTGTTTGGTTTAAAGACAGGAGATACTGTAAAAGGAGTAGTACGCCCTCCTAAGGAAGGAGAAAAGTTCTTCCCTTTAGTAAAGGTGTTGAAAATTAATGGTCACGATCCACAAGATGTGCGTGATAGAAATTCATTTGAACACTTAACACCATTATTTCCAAATGAGAAGTTTAACTTAGATGGTAAGAGTAGTACAATTTCTACTCGTTTGATGGATATGTTCGCACCTATCGGTAAGGGACAGCGTGGTATGATCGTCGCTCAACCTAAGACAGGTAAGACTGTGCTTTTAAAAGAGGTGGCTAATGCTATCGCAGCTAATCACCCTGAGGCATATTTAATCGTGTTACTTATCGATGAGCGCCCAGAAGAGGTTACAGATATGCAGCGTAGTGTGAATGCGGAAGTTATTGCTTCTACATTTGATGAGCCAGCTGAGAGACACGTTAAAGTGGCTAATATTGTATTAGAAAAAGCAAAGCGCTTAGTAGAGTGTGGTCACGATGTAGTGATCTTATTAGATTCTATCACTCGTTTAGCTAGAGCATATAACACTGTTCAGCCTGCATCAGGTAAAGTATTAAGTGGAGGTGTGGATGCAAATGCATTACAAAAACCTAAGCGTTTCTTTGGTGCTGCACGTAATATAGAGAATGGAGGTTCTTTAAGTATAATCGCTACAGCTTTAGTCGATACTGGATCTAAAATGGATGAAGTAATCTTCGAAGAGTTTAAAGGAACTGGTAATATGGAATTACAGTTAGATCGTAAGTTAGCAAACAAACGTATCTTCCCTGCTATCGATATTACATCTTCTAGTACACGTAGAGATGATTTGTTATTAAATGAATGGGAATTAAAACGTTCATTAATGGTAAGACGATATATAGATGATATGAACTCTGTAGAAGCAATGTCATCTATTATTGATAATGTAAAGAATACTGCGAATAATGACGAAGTATTAAAAAACTTAAGTAAATAGAATAATACCCTGTATGTATATTGAAAAGAGGACATTTATAATTTGTAGATGTTCTCTTTTTTTGTGTATAATCCAAAATTAGTATTAACCAAATACAACAAATCAATTGTGCTCCATAGTTCTTTTATTAGTTCTGAAACTATACTATGCTTTACTTGTTAGTCGAAGTCTTTTATGTATAATTACTTTTGTTTGTCTGTCCAATGTTGATTAAGGAGGGGGCTTTGGGTAATAAATGTTTTGCAAATAGAGAGAATGTTGTTTCTTTGAAAAGATTATCTTTAGATATATGTAGAGTAGGATTTTACTGAGATATTGAAAAGAAATAGAGTAAGAATATGTATGGAGTAATAGTGTTTATAGTAGTAGCTGTATTGGCTTATATAATAGTAAGAAAGTTTCTTACTGTGAAGCGGTTTGATAGTAATGAAGAGTATTTAAAGTATAAACAGAAACAAAAAGACTTATTAAAGCAAGAAGAAGAGGAGTGGGATGATGAATTTATTGATAAAAAGAGCTTTGATTTTCTTTTTTTAGGAGCGGTGGCGACTATTCTTTTTTTGATTTGTGGCTTATTTACGGATAATTCTTTTTATTTTATATTAATTCTTTTCGTTATTACGGCGATGTTGTACTTGTATTTTTACCCTCCTAAAGGAAATTTTTAATTATAATAAGGATTAGATATACTATAAAAATATCAGTAAAATCAAATAATGAAGATGAAGTGGTAAAAAACAGGTATGTTAAAAAAACAAAATATTTTTCTTTTAAATGATTAGTATTAAGTAGTTTAATTTTTTGAATGAAAAATAAGGATATTTTTTTCTTTGCTAGAGTTTGTATTTACAGAATATCGTTCTATATTTGCACTCGCAATAACGCATTAGGCTACGTGGCGCAACTGAATAGCGCATCTGATTACGGCTCAGAAGGTTGCAGGTTTGAATCCTGCCGTGGTCACTAAGTTTTATGAAAGTAAAACTGTGATAATAAAGAATAAATAAGGAATTACGGCCGAGTGGCGCAACTGAATAGCGCATCTGATTACGGCTCAGAAGGTTACAGGTTTGAATCCTGTCTCGGTCACAAAAAAGCTTCTCATTTGAGAAGCTTTTTTTATTTATACCTATTTTTGCGTAGATCTAACTGATAATGAAAGAAAGTTATTTTAAATTCTGGTGGAAGTCGGGTAATGAACATAGTGTTCATTCTCCATTTATATTTAATCTATTGACTAAGGGGCTTTATCCTAAAGACCGTAAATGGCGTGGGCAAGCAAAGAAAGATGCTTTCATATCTCGTTTAGAAACTTATTATGTGCCAAAGAGTATAGGGGGTGTGGGAAGGGATACATCTTTAGTATCGAATGTGGTTGATTTAAGCGTGATTGTAGATACGGTAGATATGATCTTAGTGTCAAAGTGTGATCAGGAAGTAAATGTAACTATGTTGTTTAGTAAAATGCATAATGACAGTGTTCTTGTTGTCGATAGACGCAGTGGTAATGAGGAAGCTGAATTATTGTGGGCTGAGATTATCAAAGAAGAGAGATTTACTGTCACTATTGATTTTTATTATTTTGGAGTAGCCTATGTTCGTTCAGAACAATTAAAACAACATTTCGTGCTTAGAATGTAGTGTCTGTTTATCTAGTTATACATATTTTACTTATCTTAGAAAATAATTTTTTTATTGTATAAAGTGGTAGTAATAGTTTGTTTTAATAGCTGTTGTGACTTTGTGCATAAAATAATTTGAGTTTTTGATTAAATCAAAGAAGCTATGCCAGAACATATTATAGAAATAAAGGATATTAAGCGTGATTTTAAATTGGGCTCAGAAATAGTACATGTACTAAAAGGAGTTAATTTGGATATTGCTAAAGGAGATTATGTGGCGCTTATGGGGCCTTCTGGTAGTGGAAAATCCACATTAATGAATATTTTAGGATGTCTAGATACTCCTACTTCAGGAGAGTATATCTTAGATGGCAACGATGTAAGTGCGCTTAAAGATGATCAACTGGCAGAGATTCGAAATAAGAGTATTGGTTTTGTTTTTCAAACGTTTAATTTACTGCCGCGTACAACAGCTCTAGATAATGTTGCTTTGCCTATGGTTTATGCGGGGGACACTAAATCTGAACGCAATGCTAGAGCAAAGGAAGTCTTGGGACAAGTAGGATTAAGTGACCGTATGGATCACCATCCTAATCAATTGTCAGGAGGGCAACGCCAGCGGGTAGCTGTCGCTCGAGCTTTAGTTAATAAGCCAGCTATAATCTTAGCAGATGAACCTACTGGAAATTTGGACACAAAAACTTCCATAGAAATTATGCATCTATTTGATGAAATCCACGCTAATGGAAATACAGTGATTTTAGTAACCCACGAGGAAGATATAGCGGCTCATGCGCATCGTATTATCCGTTTGCGCGATGGTGTAATAGAAAGTGATGAACGAATTAAGTAAAAGAGGTGTATAGCTTCTTATTTTGTTGTATTTTGGATGCTTATTAAACCGAGAGATATAGATTTATGAAAGTATATACAAAAACAGGGGATAAAGGGACTACAGCATTATTCGGAGGTACACGCGTACCTAAACATCACATAAGAATAGAAAGCTACGGTACAGTAGATGAATTAAATTCTTATATAGGATTAATTCGAGATCAAGAGATGAATCAGTTGTATAAAAGTGTTTTAATAGAAATACAAGACAGATTATTTACTGTAGGAGCTATTTTAGCAACTGATCCAGAAAAAGCAATTTTGAAAAATGGCAAGGAGCGATTAAATATTCCAAAGATAAGCATAGAGGATATTGAATTATTAGAGAATGAAATAGATCGAATGGAGGAATCATTGCCACCAATGACTCATTTTGTTTTGCCAGGAGGGCATACTACAGTGTCATATTGTCATATAGCTAGATGTGTCTGCCGTAGAGCAGAACGTTTGTCAGTAAGTTTAAATGAAGTAGAGCCTGTAGATGAGTCAGTTTTGAAGTATTTAAACCGACTTTCTGACTATTTGTTTGTGTTGGCACGAAAGTTGACTTTTGATTTACAAGCTGAAGAAGTGAAATGGATTCCAAGAAAAGAAGATTAAAAAGTGTTATTTTTCTTAAAATCTATTGATTTAAAAAGCGACGTTCTTTAAAACAGCTGAAATAATTAAAAAAAAGCTTGATAATTTCATAATAAAAATTATTTTTGCATTTAAAATTTAAAAACAATAGAGATGTATTGGACATTAGAATTAGCATCTTATCTAAGTGATGCTCCATGGCCTGCGACGAAAGATGAACTTATTGATTATGCAATTAGAACAGGTGCTCCTCTAGAGGTAGTAGAGAACCTTCAATCTATAGAAGATGAGGGGGAAATCTATGAATCAATGGAAGAGATTTGGCCAGACTATCCAACAGACGAAGATTATCTTTGGAACGAGGATGAGTATTAAGATATAAATTAGAAAAAAAGCCTCTAAACAGGCTTTTTTTTTATTTAACTTTACGATTTGACAGTAATAAAAAAATAAACCATATAAATTTATGAGTATCATAAACAGCATATTAAAGGTTTTTGTCGGAGATAAATCAGAAAGAGATATCAAAGCAATCAAACCTTTAATTGAGAAAATAAAAACGTACGAAGGAGCTTTATCTAGCCTTTCTAACGATGAATTAAGAGCGAAGACAATTTACTTTAAAGAAAAAATCCAGCAGTCTAGAGCAGATCAAGATGCTAAAATAGCTTCTTACAAAGAGGAAATTGAAAAAACGCAAGATATCGATAAGAGAGAGTCAATGTATGCAAGCATTGATAGCTTAGAGAAAGAAGCTTATACTAACTCGGAGAAATTGTTGATGGATATTTTACCAGAAGCATTCGCTGTAGTAAAAGAAACTGCTCGTCGATTTAAAGAGAATGAAACTGTAGTTGTAACTGCGACAGAACAAGATAGAGCGTTTTCAGAAAGTAAATCTTATGTTTCTATTGAAGGAGATAAGGCGCTTTGGGCTAATACATGGTCAGCAGCGGGTAAACAAGTTACATGGGATATGATTCACTATGACGTACAGTTAATAGGTGGTATTGTATTGCACCAAGGTAAAATCGCTGAGATGCATACAGGGGAAGGAAAAACATTAGTAGCTACTTCTGCTTTATACTTAAATGCTTTAACAGGAAATGGAGTTCACTTAGTAACTGTGAATGATTATTTGGCAAAACGTGATAGTCAGTGGAAAGCACCATTGTTCGAGTTCCATGGTATGACAGTTGATTGTATCGATAATCACCAACCAAACTCTCCAGGAAGAAGAGCAGCTTATGCTTCTGATATTACTTATGGTACGAATAATGAATTTGGTTTTGACTACCTACGTGATAATATGGCTCATACTCCAGAAGAATTAGTACAGAGAAAACACAACTTCGCAATCGTAGATGAGGTGGATTCAGTATTAATTGATGATGCAAGAACGCCATTGATTATTTCTGGACCAGTTCCACAAGGAGATCGTCATGAATTTAACGAGCTAAAACCAGAAGTGGCTGAGTTAGTTGAAATGCAAAGAAAACTTGCAAATGGATTTTTAGCAGATGCTAAAAAGCTTATTCGTGAAGGAAATACAAAAGAAGGTGGATTCTTGTTGTTTAGAGCATATAGAAGTTTACCTAAGAATAAGGCGTTAATCAAATTCTTAAGTGAAGAAGGAGTAAAGCAATTACTTCAAAAAACAGAGAATTACTATATGCAGGACAACAATAGAGAAATGCATAAAGTAGATGAGGCGTTATATTTCGTTATTGAAGAGAAAAATAACCAAGTACAATTAACAGATCTTGGTATTCAATATTTATCAAAAGATACTGATCAAAGCTTCTTCGTGCTTCCAGATATTGGAGTGGAGATAGCAAAGATAGAAGCTAAGAACTTGTCAATCGATGAAGAAGCTGAAGCTAAAGAACTATTATTCCAAGATTTCGGTGTAAAAAGTGAGCGTATCCATACATTAAGTCAGTTATTAAAAGCATATACATTATTTGAAAAAGATACTGAATATGTGGTAATGGATAACAAGATTATGATCGTAGATGAGCAAACTGGACGTATCATGGATGGTCGTCGTTACTCAGATGGATTGCACCAAGCAATTGAGGCAAAAGAGAACGTGAAAATTGAGGCTGCTACTCAAACGTTCGCTACAATTACACTTCAGAATTACTTCCGTATGTATAATAAATTAGGAGGTATGACTGGTACTGCTATCACAGAAGCAGGTGAGTTCTTACAGATTTACAAATTAGATGTAGTAGAAATACCTACTAATAGAGGGATCGCTCGTGATGATAGGGAAGATAAGATTTATCGTTCAGTACGTGAGAAATACAAAGCTGTTATCGAAGATGTTGTAGAATTATCAAATGCAGGACGCCCTGTGTTGATTGGTACAACATCGGTTGAGATTTCTGAATTATTAAGTAGATCTTTAAAAATGCGTGGTATTAGACACAATGTGTTAAATGCTAAGTTACATAAACAAGAGGCTCAAATCGTAGAAGAGGCTGGTCAATCAGGTATTGTAACTATCGCTACAAATATGGCAGGACGTGGTACGGATATTAAATTATCTCAAGAGGTTAAAGACTTAGGAGGTTTAGCAATTATCGGTACAGAGCGCCATGATTCACGTCGTGTTGACCGTCAGTTAAGAGGTCGTGCAGGACGTCAAGGAGATCCAGGTAGTTCGCAGTTTTATGTGTCTTTAGAGGATAATTTAATGCGTTTGTTTGGTTCTGATAGAGTAGCAAAATTGATGGATAGAATGGGATTAGAAGATGGAGAAGTGATCCAACACTCTATGATGACTAAATCTATTGAGAGAGCTCAGAAAAAAGTAGAAGAGAATAACTATGGTATCCGTAAGCGTTTATTGGAGTATGATGACGTAATGAATGCTCAACGTGAAGTAATTTATAAACGTAGAAAGCACGCTTTATTCGGAGAACGTCTTAAGGTGGATATTGCAAATATGATGTTTGATTTATGTGAGCGTATCATCGAAACTAATAAATTAGCAAGTGATTATAAAAACTATGAGTTTGATGTTATTCGTAATTTCGGTACTAATATAGTTGTGAGTGAAGATGAATTTGCTAAAGGAGATGTTGTTGCGTTAGCTAATAAACAATATGATATCGTATTTAAAGCGTATTCTGAAAAATGTGAACGCAGTGCAGCTGAAGCTTTTAAAGTAATCAAGAATGTTTATGAAAATAATTCAGGACAATTTGAGCGTATTGTAGTTCCTTTTACTGATGGTGTTAAAACGATTAATATCGTTACGAATTTAGAAGAAGCTTATGCTACAAATGGTATGTCATTGATCAATGATTTTGAGAAAAACATTACATTGACTATTTTAGATGAAGCTTGGAAGAAGCATTTGAGAAAAATGGATGAGTTAAAGCAGTCAGTACAGTTAGCTGTTCATGAGCAAAAAGATCCATTATTGATCTATAAGTTTGAAGCATTCGAGTTGTTTAGAAAAACAATTTTTGAAATAGATTCAGAAGTTATGACTTTCTTGACAAGAGCAGATTTGCCTCAACAAGAACAACAAGTAGAAGAGATTTCTGAAGCTTAGGAAGTATAAAAAATATCTAATAGATATAAAGGAAAAAGACGTGTTTTAAGCACGTCTTTTTTTGTAGGTATAAGTAGGAAGGTGTTTTGCAAAGAATATCCTTAGAATAGCTGTATATGGTTGTGTGCTGGTGAGTATACTTTAATAAGTAATTATAAGATGTATTGCTTGTGGAGAGTATGTATAGATTAGTTGAGGTTGAAGTTATTCCTGTAAAGTATTTGAGTATATATTGTTTTAGTTGTTAAAGGTGTATAAGTGATTATTCCTTAAGTATTTTGGGGTAAGTAATGGATATAAAAAAAGGATTGATATATGTATCAATCCTTTTTTATATTTTAAAACGGTTTAGTTAGCAACCATTTCTAATTCAAAAACTAAATCTGTATTAGGAGGAATAACTCCACCAGCTCCAGCTTCTCCATAAGCTAAATGAGAAGGGATAAAGATAACTGCTTTATCTCCAATTTTCATTTGCTCTATTCCTTCGATGAAACCAGGTATTAAACCTGTTTTAGTACCATATTTAAAGGGAATTGGAGTGTATTGTTGTGCATTAGCTCTTCGTTGGTCAAATGTTCCAAAGGCTTTAGATAGCTCTGCGTTGCTTGAATCAAACATTAATCCATTCTCAAAGAAACCCGCGTAGTCAATCATTACTTCTTGTCCTACATTTGGTTTTTTACCTTGTGCATCTTTTATGATAACATAAGCAAGACCAGAGTGAGTTTTAGTAGCCTTAGCTTTTAATTCCATAAATTTAGTAGCGTATTCTTTTTGAGCATTTGCTACTTTGTCTTTTAATTCTTTTTTAGACTTATCTTCTTGTTCAAAATATTGTTTAAATACTTTAACAGCATTGAAAGCTTTAGCATCTTTACCAATTCTGATAATCTTTACAGATTCCATTTTGTCTCCTGGCGTAATCGAATTAACGATATCAAGACCTTTTACAGTATATCCAAACACAGAGTGCATTCCGTCTAAATGTGGAGTTGCTTTATGTGTGATAAAGAATTGACTTCCGTTTGTAAAAGGGCCACTGTTAGCCATAGATAATGTACCTGCTTTATCATGTTTTAAACTAGGGTCAAATTCATCTTTAAATACATAACCAGGACCACCTGAACCTGTTCCGCTAGGATCGCCTCCTTGAATAACAAAATTAGGTTCTACTCTGTGAAATGTAATTCCATCATAGTAAGGTTTGTCTTTGTATTGTTTGTCAACGAAAGGATTATTTCCTTCAGCAAGAGAAACAAAGTTTGCTACTGTTACAGGTGCCTTAGTGTATTCTAGTTCTACGATGATATTACCTTTATTCGTTTTGATATCAGCATATAAGCCATCAGGTAGATCTGATTTAGGTGAAGCGCAAGAAGTCACTAACGCTACTACACTTAGTATTAGAGTTGTCATTTTTTTCATATTAATTGGTTATTTTTTCTATTGATTTAAGATCAAGTGTAATTATTAGAGGTTGATTCTTATTTATTTTATTTTTATCTCCTAGATAGCTAAATGCTAAAGATGATGGTGTGAGTAATTTTATAGACTCATTGTTTTTCATTAATTTGATAGCATGTCTAAGTATTGGTAAGATATCTTCTTTGTCTACTACATAAGATAATACACCAACATCACTTTTAGAGTATAATAAGCTATCTTGTAAAGTACTGATTTGGTAAGTATACATGACTGTGTTTCCTTCTGTAGGCCTTATAGAATCATGAATTTTACGTTCTTCATAAGTATACCAAAAACCGTTTTTAGAATTTATATATGTATTTGTCTTATCAGTTTCGATGTATTTAGATATCAATTCTTCTTCACTCTTTACTATATCCATGTTTCTCATTGCAGAGCTTTGTATAACACTTTCTTTGGATTTAGAAATTGGTTTTCTGGTTTCTGCATTGTTATTACAACTAGATATAAAGATTGCCAAAAAGGCTAAATTTAGAAACTGAATAAATTTAGACATAGAATTCGTTTTTATGTTTTTTTATAATTTCAATAAATCTTGTAATAGTTTCATTAAGTGGTATTGTAGATTTTCCACCTGCAGCGTTTACATGTCCTCCACCTTCAAAATATTTACGAGCTAGTAAATTTACATCCATATTTCCTTGAGACCTTAGAGAGATTTTCACGATTCCTTCGTCTTTTCTTTCAATAAAAAAGAATGTTAAGTCAATCCCTTTAATAGATAGTCCATAATTTACAAAACCATCTGTATCTCCTTTTTGATGTTGGAACTCATTAAGCTCTTCATCCTTTAAGAATATGTAAGAAGTATTATATTCAGGTATTAATACCATGTTCTGTAACGCTCTACCCAATAGTTGTAATCTGTTGTAATTACTGTTGTCAAATAATGCGTTATGGATCGTAGGATTGTCAATTCCTTTGTCTATTAGATCTGCAACAACTCTATGAGTACTTGCATTTGTTTTAGGGAATCTAAATGAACCAGAATCAGTAACTATACCTGTGTAGATACAAGTAGCTGCTTCTTTACTGATTTTATTAGTTAAGTTTAGCTTTTGAAATATAGTATAAAGTAGTTCACAAGTGGAACCGAATTCAGGATGAGAGAATGTTAATTTCGCATAGTTTCCAGGCATTTGATGATGGTCAATCATTACAAAGGGAGCTTTCATTTTTTCAAGGACTTTTTCCATATCATCTCCCGTTCTTAGTAGAATATTGAAATCTAACGTAAAAATGTAATCACTATTAGTTAATAATTGAGTAGAGTAGTCTCTTTTACGATCAAATATAACTATGTCTTGAGTGCCTGGCATCCAAGTTAAAAAATGAGGGAAATCATTAGGAGATATCACATAAGGCTCATGACCTAATGCTTTTAATACATGATACAGTCCTAATGTAGAACCTATAGCGTCTCCATCAGGATTTCTATGGGGTATAATACTTATCTTTTTAGGAGCGCTTAAAATAGATTGTAGCTGCTCTATGTTTTTTTCATTCATCATATTGCGAAAATACATTATTTTAGAATATTAAATAATGATACTTAGGTTAAAATGATAAAAAGATACTTTAGTTTGTTTTGTATTTATTGAGCTAAAGCTTTTAATTCACTTTTATCTTTTAGAATGATTTTTTTACCAGCTAGTTCTATAACACCATCTTTTTTAAGTTCAGAAAGTAATCGTATACAGCTTTCGGTAGCAGTACCTACCATGTTAGCCAAGTCTTCTCTAGATAGTTGGATATTTAAAGCGTTGTTTTCTTTATTTATGCCTCCAATTTCTTCTAGTTTCAATAAGATGATAGCGAGTCTTTCTTTTACAGTCTTATGTGTATGATCAGCAAGCCCCTTATCAGCATCCTTTAAGTGATTGCAAATATCTCTGGTAACAAGTAATGAGAATTTATTGTTATCAGTAAAGTAATCCATCATCTCTTTTTTAGGAATAAAACAAATTTGCATATCCTCAATAGCAGTAGCGGTAAGGTTTGAAGTCTCTTCGTTGATAATTGATCGTTGACCTAGTAAATCACCATTTTTAGCAAGTTTTACAATAGTGTCTTTTCCATTAGAGTTAAGTTTGGTTAATTTACAAAAACCATCTTTTATACAATAAACACCATTAAGATTATCTCCTTCTGTAAAGAGTATTTCACCTTTTTTTACGATAAAGTGAGTTTTAGTTTCAGAGATTGTCAAAAGTTCCTCTCTTGTTAAGGCTTTTAAAGAACTAAATTCTCTAATTATACACTGTTCACATCTGCCCATGACCACGTAGATTTGTTAAAATAACTTGACAAAGATAGTGTTTTTTTATGATAAATGTCATATATTCTGCATTATAAAACTTAGACCTTTGATATAGGTAAAATGAGCAAATATTTATGAGTAATAATACATGTTATCACTGTGGTAATGAGGTTACTACATTTAATCGTATTAGTTTTGATAGTAAGGAGTTCTGTTGTAATGGATGTAAGACAGTTTATGAGATTTTCAGTGAAAATGATCTAAGTTGTTATTATGATATGGAAATTACACCAGGAGCTACTCCTGAGGAGGCATATGGGAAGTATGATTTTTTAAGTAAAACAGATATAATTAGTAAGTTATTAGAGTTTAACGAAGGGAGTACGTGTATTGTATCTCTTTATATACCACATATTCATTGTAGTTCGTGTATCTGGATTTTAGAAAATCTCCATCGACTTAATAAAGGAGTGATAAGAGTTTTGGTGAATTTTCCAGAGAAAAAAGCTACCATTACATTTAATTCTGAAAAAGTAACTTTAAAAGAGCTTGTACTATTACTTGCTAAGATTGGATATGAACCTTACATTAGTTTGAAGAATTATGAGGATAAACCACAATCTGTTGATAGAAGTTTGATTTATAAAATTGGTATTGCTTTCTTTAGTTTTGGTAATGTTATGATGTTATCATTTCCTGAATATTTTAATATTGATGATATTTGGATGAGAGAGTACAAAGACTTTTTTAGGTGGATGATTTTAATTATTTCATTGCCTGTGTTTTTTTACTCTGCATCACCTTACCATTTAGCAGCCTGGAAGGGAATTAAAACTAAGAATTATACTATTGATATTCCTATGTCTTTGGGAATTATTGTCATGTTTATACGCAGTACAATTGATATTGTGTTTGATTTAGGACCAGGTTTTTTTGATAGTATGACAATGTTGGTTTTCTTTATGTTATTAGGGAAGTTATTTCAACAACGCACATATAACTTTTTGTCATTTGAAAGAGATTATAAATCATATTTTCCTATTGCAATTACTAAATTAGGTGTTGATGGCCTCGAGGAACCTATTCAAGTTTATGAAGTTGTTAAAGGAGATCGTTTGTTAATCAGAAATCAAGAACTTGTACCTGTTGATTCTATTTTGATTTCTGATTCAGCTTTTATCGATTATAGTTTTGTGACAGGTGAAGCTGTTCCTGTGGAGAAAAAATCTGGTGATAAAGTTTATGCTGGAGGGAAGCAAGTAGGAGATGTTGTCGAAGTTGAAGCGGTTAATACAGTTTCTCAAAGTTACTTGACGCAATTATGGAGTAATGACGTCTTTCAGAAAAAAGTTGAAATGAAGTATAAGACGATTACGGATACTGTTAGCCATTATTTCACTCCAGTTCTTTTATTGATTTCTTTTTTAGCTTTTGTAGGTTGGGCCTTTGTAGATTTAAATGCTGCTTTTAATGTATTTACGGCAATTTTAATTGTTGCTTGTCCTTGTGCATTAGCTTTGACAGCTCCTTTTACATTAGGTAATGCTATCCGTATATATGGAAGGAACAGGTTTTACTTGAAAAATGTTACCGTTGTTGAGCAGATGGCTAAAGTGAATACAATAGTATTTGATAAAACGGGAACCATTACAACAAATGTAAATTCTACTATTTCGTATATCGGAGAAGAATTATCTAAAGAGCAACAAAGTGATATTAGAAATATTATTCGTGCGTCAAATCACCCTTTAAGCCGTAAATTATATAATTTTTTGTCAACGAAAATAATTGCAAAACCTGATTTTTTTGAAGAGATACCTGGACAAGGCTTGGTTGGGGTTATGAATGGAGTTAAATATTTGATAGGTTCTCCTAAGTTATTGGGAATTGAAAAAGAGAGTGTTTTAAATGAAACTTCTGTACATATTCAAATAGATAATTTGTATAAGGGGAAATTTGTATTTGCTAATCATTATAGAGAGGGACTTACAGAATTATTTGAAAACTTAACAGATTTGGAGTATAAGTTGGTGATTTTATCTGGTGATAATGATGGAGAGCAGGCCATTTTAAAAGCTATGCTTCCTTCTTCTAGTATGTTGGTATTTAATCAAAAACCAGAAGAGAAGCTGGAATATATTAAGCGGCTGCAGGCTAATGGTAGCAATGTGATGATGGTTGGTGATGGTTTAAATGATGCAGGTGCTTTAGCACAAAGTAATGTAGGAGTTTCTGTTTCTGAAAATGTTAATGTGTTTACACCTGCAAGTGATGCAATTTTGGATGCTAAAATGTTTGTATATCTAAAGTCATTCTTAAATTATTCAAAGAAATCTGTTAAAATTATTAAATTAAGTTATATCTTAGCTTTGAGCTATAACGTAATAGGAATTACTGTTTCTATAATGAATAAGATGTCTCCTTTAGTTGCAGCTATTTTAATGCCAATAAGTACGATATCTATTATAAGTTTTGTAACAATATTGAGTAATTACTTTGCTAGGAAGATAATAAAGAAAGATTAAAACAAAAAGCATAAATATGATAGTTATCATGTTTTTAGGCGTAATAGAATGTTAATTTTGACAAGTAAATATAAGGTATGAGTGTTATATATTTCTTAATAAGTATCAGTGTAGTAGTAGCTGGTATTTTTCTGTACTTATTTATTAGGTCAGTTAAAAGTGGGCAATTTGATGATGCTTACACACCATCAGTACGTATGCTGTTCGATGACGAAGTTAAAGTTAGTCCTAGACAATCAGAAGACAAAAAAAACAATAATAAACAAAAAGAAAATCAAATATAAACAACTATGGAAGTGCAACAATTTTATTATGACAACAAAATTGTAAAGAAATTTCTTTATGCTTCAATCTTCTTTGGAGCTGTCGGAATGCTAGTAGGATTACTTTTAGCAGTGATGTTTATATTTCCCAATTTGACAGATGGAATATCTTGGTTGAGTTTTGGGAGATTACGTCCATTGCATACAAATGCCGTGATTTTTGCGTTCGTTGGTAACGCAATCTTTGGTGGTATTTACTATTCTTTACAAAGGTTATGTAAAGCCAGAATGTATAGCGACTTTTTAAGTAAGCTTCACTTTTACGGATGGCAATTAATTTTAATCGGTGCTGTTATTACCTTACCATTAGGGTATACAACATCAAAAGAGTATGCTGAATTAGAATGGCCTATCGATATCGCTATCGCGTTAATCTGGGTGACATTTGGTGTAAATATGATTATGACAATCATCAAAAGAAGAGAACGTCATATTTATGTTGCCATTTGGTTCTACTTAGCAACTTTCGTTACTGTAGCTGTGCTACATATCTTTAACTCATTAGAGTTGCCTGTAAATGCTCTTAAATCTTACTCTGTATACGCTGGGGTACAAGATGCATTAGTGCAGTGGTGGTATGGTCACAATGCTGTAGCATTCTTCTTAACAACACCTTTCTTAGGTTTAATGTATTATTATTTACCAAAAGCAGCTAATAGACCTGTTTATTCATATAGACTTTCTATTATTCACTTCTGGTCATTAATTTTCTTATATATCTGGGCAGGACCTCACCACCTATTGTATTCAGCATTACCAGAATGGGCTCAAAACTTAGGAGTTGTATTCTCAGTTATGTTAATTGCTCCATCTTGGGGAGGTATGATCAACGGTCTTTTAACTCTTCGTGGAGTTTGGGATAAAGTTAGAGTTGATCCTGTGTTAAAATTCTTCGTAGTAGGTATTACTGGTTATGGTATGGCTACATTCGAAGGACCAATGTTATCGTTAAAGAACGTGAACGCTATTGCTCACTATACTGACTGGATCGTAGCTCACGTACACGTTGGTGCATTAGCATGGAACGGATTCATGACATTCGGTATGGTATATTGGTTAATACCTAGAATGGTAAAAACAGAATTATACTCTAAGGCGGCAGCTAACTTCCACTTCTGGATTGGTACTTTAGGTATTATTTTATATACTATTCCTTTATACGTTGCTGGTTTCTCTCAACACTTAATGTGGAAAGATTTTAACCCAGACGGTACTTTAAAGTATGGTAACTTCTTAGAAACTGTAACTGCTATTATGCCGATGTATGCAATGCGTGCTATCGGAGGTACATTATATTTAGCTGGAGTATTAGTGTTAATTTATAACATTTATAAAACAGTAAGAGCTGGTCAACCAGTTGAAGATGAATTAGCTGAAGCTCCTGCATTACAAAGAATTTCTGCTGGTAGATTAAAAGGTGAAGGATGGCATACTCATTTGGAGAGAAGACCTATCCAGTTTACTATCTTAACTACAGTAGCTATTTTAATAGGTGGTTTAGTTCAAATCGTTCCTACAATATTTGTGAAATCAAATATACCTACTATTACAAGTGTGAAACCATATACTCCATTAGAGTTAGAAGGTAGAGATCTTTATATTAGAGAAGGATGTGTTGGGTGTCACTCACAAATGATTCGTCCATTCCGTTCTGAAGTAGAGAGATATGGAGAGTATTCTAAATCTGGAGAATATGTATATGATCATCCATTCCTATGGGGATCTAAGAGAACAGGTCCAGATTTATTTAGAGTTGGTGGAAAGTATTCAGACAGTTGGCATTATAACCATATGTATGATCCACAATCAACGTCTCCGAATTCAATTATGCCAGGTTATAAATGGTTATTTGCAAATAAAAATGCTAACTACACTGAGATTGAAACTAAAATGAGTGTAATGAGAACTTTAGGTGTTCCATATACTGATGAGGATATTGCTGGTGCACAAGCTTCTATTAAGAAACAATCTGAAGAAATTGCTAAGAACCTAGAAGGTGATCCTGACTACGTTAAATCTTATGAAGATAGCAAAAAGCGTTCTGCAGAGAGAGGTGAAGAGTTTGTACCAATGAGTAATCGTGAGATTGTAGCTGTAATTGCATATCTACAACGTTTAGGTACTGACATAAAAAAAGTAGAAGAATAATATTTTAAAATGAATCAATATGCTAAAATTCATTAAACATAATATGGAAACGATAGGTGGAGTGGAGATATTTCCTATTATATCACTTATCATTTTCTTTACATTCTTTATGGGTCTGTTTATTTGGGTAGCTACTTATAAGAAAGAGACGATTGAAGAATTGAGCAATATGCCATTCATGGATGATGAAGCGCACAATGTTGATAGTAATTCAGAAAAATTATGAAAAAGTTTTTTCCAGTATATGTAAGAGTTCCTCTGCTATTTGCCATATTCTTTTTTGCGATCGAATGGTTAGTTAGAGGAGACAGTGATAAGCCTGCCTTTATGGAGCATCCTGTTGTGCTTATTTTATTAGGTTTGTTTTTATTCGCATTGATCGCTGTAGAAATTGTAGCGTCGGCAACGAGTAAAATTATGGATCGTTTAATGACTCCTGAAGAAAGAGCTCAGAAAGCTACAGAAGCTAGTCTTCCTTTTTCTGAAACTCCTTGGGTGAAACGTTTAATGCAAAAATTAACTAGCACTAAAACGATAGCGCAAGAATCAGATATTATGATGGATCATGATTATGATGGTATTAAAGAGTTAGATAATGAATTACCACCATGGTGGGTTGGGCTATTCTATGTAACTGCAATATTTGCTGTTATTTATCTGCTTCGTTACCATGTGTTTGAAGGAGATAACCAAATAGCTGAGTTTGAGAAAGAAATGATAGCTGCTAAAGAACAAGTCGAAGAGTATAAGAAAAATGCTCCAGATATGTTGACAGCAGATCAAGCTGTATTCTCTGATGAGGCAGCTGTATTATCAGCAGGTAAAGCACTATTTGATACAAACTGTGCTGTATGTCATAAAACTGATGGAGGTGGTTCTATCGGACCGAACCTAACTGATGATCACTGGATTTTAGGAGGAGGTATGAAAAATATTTTTAATACTATTTCTGAAGGTGGACGTCCAGGTAAAGGAATGGTACCTTGGAAAACTAATTTCAAACCTGCAGAGATTGAGAAATTAGCTTCATATATCATTTCATTAAATGGTACTACACCTGCTGAACCAAAAGCAGCAGAAGGTGATATCATTTGGTCTAAAGCAGAATTAAGTGGTGATAAGGCTGTTGAAGTGGCTCCTGCGACTGAAGTAGCACCTGTAACTGAGGAAGTAGCTCCAGAAGAAGCAAAATAATAATAGACTAGTATAGTGCTATAGTTAATAAAAGTACTTTTATTAGGTACACACATACTGGTTCAAAAGATAAGAGGGCTAATATTATATATTTTAGCCCTCTTTTATACAATTATTTTAAAATAGCTTTTTTAGACTAAAGATTGTAAAATTCGTTAGATTCTTTCTTTAGTTTGAATCTTTAGCTTTATAAGTTGCAAGATTTGACTTATTTAGTTTGTTTGTGTTAATAAAACGTTGTAGTGATGTTTTTTTAAGGTTTTAAATGTCTTTTTTAGTTGTGATTTTCGTAACTTTATAGTGTTGTTATTTAGGTCTTGCAAAACTATTTTCTCTAAAAAGAAAACAGTTTTGATAGAATCAAAATAATTGATGATATTATAATTTACAAGGTAAGTTACTTTAATAGGTATGAGTAAAATCCTTTTTTAAAACGTTTACTTTCAGTTGTTAATTGACATATTTATTTAGTCAATTTAATAGGTATTGAAAGGATAATTATTTACTTGTTTTATGATTTTATATTTAAACTTTAACTAGGTAGATATTGAAGTTAGAAAGTATAAGAAATCTAGTAAGCGACAATATTATTGGGTTTCTTTAGTAGCATTTTAATGCTAAATTTTTTGTGCTAATCAGCACTGTAATAAACTAACATAATAAGAATTGAATTATAGGGAATATAGTCCTATAATTCACATGAAAAAACATTTACTATGGCTACAATACATGATGAGAGTTTTCGTGACTCCATAGGTACAATTGACAAAGATGGTAAGAGAGCTTGGATTTATCCAAAGAAACCTTCTGGGCCTTTTTATAATAAACGTAAAATCGTTAGTTACGTTTTAATCTTCTTTCTTTTCGTGGCACCATTTATTAAATTAAATGGAAATCAGTTTTTACTGTTTAATGTTATCGACAGAAAGTTTAATATTTTTGGGTTTCCTTTTTGGCCTCAGGATTTTTATCTTATCGTTATATCTATTATTATAGGTGTTGTATTCGTTACTTTATTTACGGTTTCCTTTGGACGTATTTTCTGTGGATGGATTTGTCCTCAGACTATCTTTATGGAAATGGTGTTTAGACGTATAGAGTACTGGATAGATGGTGATAGAGGAGCCCAAGTGCGCTTAGATAAACAAGCTTGGAACTCAGAGAAAATTAGAAAGAGATTATTAAAGTGGTTTATTTTCTTTTTTATCTCGTTCTTGATTGCTAATGTTTTCTTAGCTTATATTATTGGAGGTGATGTTGTTATTCAGATGATGGTCGATGGTCCTGCTAATCATATGGGACGTTTTGTAGGGCTAATTATTTTTACAGCAGTATTCTACTTTGTGTTTACTTGGTTTAGAGAACAGGTGTGTATTATAGCTTGTCCTTATGGTCGACTACAAGGAGTTCTTTTAGATAATAAATCTATTATTGTTGCTTATGACCACGTACGAGGTGAGGCAGAAAATGGTAGAGCTAAATTTAAAAAAGGAATTGATAGAGCAGCTGAGGGAATAGGTGATTGTATTGACTGTAAGCAATGTGTGAACGTTTGTCCAACAGGTATAGATATTCGTAATGGTACTCAGTTAGAGTGTGTGAACTGTACTGCTTGTATAGATGAATGTGATCATATGATGGATAGTGTAGGAATGCCTAGAGGGTTAATTCGCTATGCTTCTGAATCTGAAATATCTGAGGGTACTAAGTTTAAGTTTAGTCTACGTCAGAAGGGATACGTTGTTGTATTATGTATTTTAAGTACTATTTTAGTAGGATTACTATTCTTAAGAACAGATATTGAAGCAACTGTATTGCGTGTAGCTGGACAAACATATTCTCATATTACTATAGACGATAAAGAAAATATCAGAAACGTTTATACTTTCAAAGTTGTTAATAAAACAATGAAAGATTTTGATGATATTACTTTTAAATTAAGTGCTCCTGAAAGCGGTGTGATTACTATGATTGGAAAACCTATTATTAAAGTAGAGAAAGAAGGTTATGCTGAAGGTACCATGTTTATTGACGTTCCTAAATATGTTTTAGAAAGTCATAGAACTAAAGTTAAGATAGAGGTCTATAATAGTGGTAAGTTGATTCAAACTACATCTACTAATTTCTTAGGCCCTAGAACATTGGATTAATATTAAAATTTGTTAGGTATGAAATTTAATTTTGGAACAGGAATCGTTATTGCAATGGGATTGTTTATGATCTTTATTTTGCAGTATGTGATTAGAGTGCAGGTAGATAGTAAGTTTGATAATGAGTTAGTTACTGAAAATTACTATCAACAAGAAATAGAGGTGGATGGTAAGCATGATAGAGAAGTAGCTGCTTTAAAACTTAATGAGAAGTTATCTATTGAAAGTAATAGAAATGGTGATATTACTATTGCTTTTCCTACTAATTTCGATGTGAAAAATATTACAGGTAAAATATTCCTATATAGACCGTCTAACCAGAAATTAGACTTTGATATGCCTATATCACTGTCTTCTTCCAATTTGCTCATACCTAACAATACGCTGGTAGACGGTCGTTGGGATATTGCTGTGGAATGGTCTTATGAAGGGACTGATTACAGAAATAAACAAAGTTTAACTGTAAAAAAAGATTAAACAGTGATCACGGCTCTTATTTTTGGACTGATTAGTAGTCTTCACTGTATCGGTATGTGTGGACCTATTGCTATGATGTTACCTGTATCTAAGAGTAATGGTACTAAAAAAGCTATGCAGATATTTTCCTATCATTTAGGGAGAATATCTGCATATTCTATTTTAGGACTTGTTTTTGGTCTATTTGGAAAAGGCTTGTTCTTAGCCGGATTACAACAACAGATGTCAATTGTAGTTGGTGTACTTATGATTGTATTTGTATTAGTGCCACAAAACAAACTTGGAAGTTTTGGTTTCTTAAAACCTTTTTATTTTGTTGTTAGTAAAGTTAAAAACAAATTAGGAAGTCAGTTTAAGAAACAAAATAAAGGTACTTTATTTACAATAGGTTTCTTTAATGGTTTTTTACCATGTGGAATGGTATATGTAGCATTGTTTGGTGCATTAGCTACACAAAATGTTTATCTAGGTATGATGTATATGATGTTGTTTGGAGTAGGGACTATTCCTTTGATGAGCACTATTGTCTATGTTAGAGATATGTTCTCTGTTAAGGTTAGAAACAATATTATGAAGTATTATCCCTATGTGATTGTACTGTTTGGAATGTTGTTTATAGTTAGAGGACTTGGTCTAGATATTCCTTTTTTATCTCCTGATAATCTAAATCTTTTTGTTAGAGGAGAGGCTGATTGTTAGTGAGTTATCTTTTTTTAGTGATTTTAATCAAAATAATATGTGACTTTTTGTACTAATGTTGTCTAAAGTATATAACAGTAGAAATATCAACGTTTATCATGCTATGAAAAAGAATAATATAATGTTGATTGTTTGTAACTTATAATCTATTGTTATTTGTTACTTATAAAGGATTAAGTAAAAAAAAGAGCTATGAGAAATGAAAAAAGCTGACTGTAAAGTCAGCTTTTTTTATATATGTATGTTTTGTTTTTTTAAATAATCGATCGCATGTCTTCCTTCATTAAATAATAAATCTAGTATGCTTAGATTGTTTAAATAACCGTGCCTGTCGTCAAAAACTTGAACATAAGGCTCGAATGTGTGTGAATCTTTTTTACCATTTGCTAAAGGTCTTAAATCAATCAAATCAGAACCAACTTCGTGTAAATATTCTGTTGTTTGAGTGTATCCAATGTTTATTCCTAAACAAGAACACAGTACTTCGTGTATTTGTAAATTCAAATCTAACATAAACTCTGCTTTTCCTTCAAATAGAGGTCGTATGTCATCTTCAAAATACTCAAAGTAAGGAGAAGTCCTATAAGCAGCTTCTAAGCTCTTAAAGTGTTGTTTTTGCCATCCAAAAGCATGTTCTATCCTTACATCTTTAAACTTTTGCTTTGATTCTTCTGAATGCTTTATTGGTATATTAAGCATTTGCTTACCATTAGCACTATAAATAAAAGTTCTATTCCTATTCGTTTGTTTCTGAAAGTTATCTTCCATTTCGAAAGTTACTTGTTCAGCTTGCAACATTGAAGCGAAGTGACTAATCGATGGAAAATAAGTTGGATGAATAAGTATGTTATTCATGGTTTAGTTTAATATTTTGAATTCTTTTTATCTCTTCTTTTTTTGTAGGTATTGTATCCAAATAAACCAATCATCGCAACTAAGAAATATGGGAAATATGAAGTTTGTTTACCATTTCCATTAACTGTAGTAAACATTCTATCCCATCTTATCTTATCTATAGCTTTAGACCATGGTAAATTTTGATCTAAACTTAACCAAACAAATACAGGTTTTCCTACAATGTGATCTTCAGGTACAAATCCCCAGTATCTACTATCTTCAGATCTATTTCTATTATCTCCCATCATAAAGTAATAGTCTTGCATGAAAGTATATTTATCTGTTGCAATAGTATTGATATAGATCTGTCCGTTTTTAATCTCTACTTTGTTTCCTTCATATACTTGAATAGCTCTTTGGTACATTGGAAGATTATCTAATGTCAAAGTAACAGTCTCTCCTTTAGCAGGAATGTGTAGTGGACCTAAGTTATCCTCATTCCATGTTGGTTGATTATGAGGGAAGATCATTGTAGAAGTCATAGACTGAATGTATTCTTTTGCTTCTTCAGGGTATCCTTTAGTAATACTTAAGATTTGAGACATTGATTTTAAAACCTCTACATTTTCATCAGTTAAGGCAAAAAATATTAATGTTTTTGGATCATTATTATAATAAGTAGCACCCTCTCTAGTATCAAAGCGTTGAATTAATGAATTTACATCTAATGGTGTTCCATCAGTTCTTACAGTGTAAGTAAACTGTAGTTTTGCACGGTCATTAAGCTTAAATAATTCATTGTTGATATAGACGTCTCCATCTTTTATTGTAAGATTCTCTCCAGGAAGTCCTATTGCTCTTTTTACATAGTTCGTTTTCTTGTCAATTGGTTTATCCACTGCTGGACGCCTTAATGGATCATTAAATTGATATACAGTATCAGTTGGCCAGTTAAAAACGACTATATCATTGTGCTGTACTTTTTGAAAACCAGGTAATCTAAAGTATGGCAAATGTGGCTTTTTTAGGTATGAGTTTTTCTTCGTAAAAGGTAGTGTATCATGTACCATTGGTAAAGCGACTGTTGTTATCGGTGTTCTAGCTCCATAATGGAACTTACTCACGAATAAGAAGTCTCCTACTAATAAAGTTTTTTCTAATGATGAAGTAGGAATAGTGTATGGCTGTATTACATAAGTATGTATGACAGTTGCTACTACTACAGCAAATAATACAGAGCTTACTGTTTCTCCTGAGTTTGTAACGGCCTTTGTACTTCTGTTTTCTACATATTTTACATCAGTTGCATAGTTGATATAGTATATATATAATCCAAGTGTAATAACGCCTAATATTGTATCTACTGTTTTATTTTTTCCAAAACTTCTAAGTGTTTCTACCCAGACTACAGGAAACATAATTAAATTCACGATAGGGACAAATAGCAGTATAACCCACCATTTAGGACGGTTGATTATTTGCATTAATACCACTGCATTATATACAGGTACTATTGCTTCCCAGCTTTTCTTTCCAGCTTTTACATATAATTTCCAAGTTCCAAGAAAGTGAATTACTTGTACTAGTAGAAAAAACAAAAACCATTGAGACATTGTCATAGTTTAATATTGTTTAATGATTGTTAGTGAAGGTAATTATTATTTTAGATTTAGGACATCCTTCATTGAGAATATTCCTTTTTTATTTTGTATCCATTCTGCAGCGACTACCGCACCTAGCGCAAAACCTTCTCTATTATGAGCTGTATGTTTTATTTCTATTTGATCGATAGCCGAGTCATAGAACACACTATGCGTACCTGGTACACTGTCTATGCGCTTAGCATCTATATGGATTTGATTATTCTCTGCTTGATCTAGTGTCCATTCTGTATATTCGGTGTTTCCTATGATATCATTGGCTAAAGATATAGCTGTACCACTAGGAGCATCTAGTTTTTGAGTGTGATGTATTTCTTCCATAGATACCTTGTATTCTTTAAGATTACTCATCATCTTAGCAAGATAACTATTTAACTCAAAGAATAAGTTTACACCAAGGCTGAAGTTAGATCCATATAAGAAAGCACCATCGTTTTTAGTAGATAATTCGACTATGTTATCATAGTGCTCTAACCATCCAGTTGTACCAGATATAACAGGGATACCTAATTCGATGCAAGTTGTAATATTGTGTACAGCTGCATCTGGTATACTAAAGTCTATTGCTACATCAGCATTTTTTAATCCATCATAAGTATCTGTACTTTTTTTGCGTAGTACTATTTCATGACCTCTTTCTATGGCTATTCTTTCAATGATTTGACCCATCTTGCCATATCCTAATAATGCAATTTTCATTGAATATAATGTTTAAAAGCGATACTCTACATTAATCGCGTATTGAAATTGGTTTTGGTTCTGAAGATTCATTTGATCCAACTCAAATGCAGGTTTAATAGTTAAGTTTTCATTGACGTTAAACTGCATTAAGTGAGCATCTACGTTAGCATCTATAATACTTAGTACATAGAAACCAACTGTAATTACAACAGATAAATCTCTATTGCGTCTATAGAATTTTTGGGCTTCTAGGATACGATCATTATCTAATCCTCCAAATGTTGGATCAGTAGGATCATTGATACCTTGAAGGCGTTTTTTATACTCACTGCGATATCTATTGTATTGTCTCTGGTTATCCGCCCAGAAGTACGCAGGTATACCAATACCAGCATAAACTAGAGGGACTTTCCAATATTTTTTATTATAAATTTGTCCTACACCAGGTATAACTGACGCATAGAATGCTGCTCGAGATGGAGCCAATGGATCTAAAGGCTTTTCATCTGACGAGTATTCAGCAGTAGTTTTTTTATCTCCATCTGCAGACTGTGCATATGTGGGGTGACAGACCGCTCCTATGAAGAACAATAGGATTAATAATACGTGTTTCACTAATTCTCTAATAGTTTGATAATTCGATTTAAGTCTTCTTCTGAATGGAATGGGATAGAAATTTTTCCTTTGCCATTATTAGCTACTTTAATATCTACTTTTGTTCCAAAGAATTGACCAAATGATCTTGTATAGTTTTCAGGGATACTAAATTCTTTATTTTTCTTAGGCAAAGCAGGTGATGCGATACCTCTTAGTTGTTCTTGATATTTCTTTACGATAGCTTCAGTGTCTCTCACAGATAAATTTTCTGTGATAATCTGATGATAAATATCTGTCTGAACATCAAGATCTTCAATGTTAATAATCGCACGACCGTGTCCCATCGATATAAATCCGTCTCTTATACCAGTTTGAATAATAGGGTCTAAACGTAGTAATCTCAAGTAATTAGCTATGGTAGAGCGTTTTTTACCTACTCTATCACTTACTTGTTCTTGTGTAAGATTGATTTCTTCCATAAGACGTTGGTAAGATAGTGCTATCTCTATCGGATCTAAGTCATGACGCTGAATATTTTCTACTAAAGCCATTGTTAGCGATTCGTTGTCGTTCGCTATACGGATATAAGCAGGTACAGAGTCTAGACCAACTATCTTAGAAGCTCTTAAACGGCGCTCTCCAGAGATAAGTTGATACTTGTTAAATTCGATTTTTCTAACAGTAATAGGCTGTATTACACCTAATTCTCGAATACTTGTTGCTAATTCTTGTAAAGACTCTTCGTTAAAGTTCGTTCTAGGTTGGAATGGATTTATCTCAATAGAATCAATATCTAATTCTATAATGTTGCCAATTACTTTGTCAGCATTATTGTCTTCGATTGATCTTATATCATTATCAGGATCTTTTAAAAGAGCCGATAGTCCACGTCCTAAAGCTTGTTTTTTAATTGCCTTTGCCATAATATTCTAAATAATAATCTCTAGCTATTTTTTCGAATAATCTCCTCTGCTAGATTGATGTAATTAGTAGCCCCTTTACTTGTTGCATCATAGTTAATGATACTTTCTCCAAAGCTAGGTGCTTCACTTAATTTTACATTTCTCTGAATAATAGTATCGAATACCATATCGTTAAAATGTTTCTGTACTTCTTCTACAACTTGGTTTGATAGACGTAGACGAGAATCGTACATTGTTAATAATAACCCTTCTATATCTAGATTTGGGTTGTGTATTTTTTGAACACTTTTAATTGTGTTTAATAATTTACCCAGACCTTCTAGTGCGAAGTATTCACACTGAATAGGAATAGCCACCGAGTCAGCAGCGGTTAATGCATTTAATGTTAGTAATCCTAGAGAAGGAGCACAGTCTATGATGATATAGTCATACTTATCTTTGATAGACTTAAGTGCCTCTTTTAGCATGTACTCGCGATTTGGTTTGTCTACCAATTCGATTTCAATAGCCACCAAGTCAATGTGTGCTGGGATTAGATAAACATTAGGTGCAGTACATTCCACTATAGCTTCTTCTGGTGTACAGCTGTGCTCTAATACTTCATAAGTTCCTATTTCAATAGAATCTACATCTATACCTAAGCCTGATGATGCATTAGCCTGAGGATCTGCGTCTATTAATAAGACTTTTTTCTCAAGTGCTCCTAATGAAGCCGCTAGGTTGACAGATGTTGTTGTTTTTCCAACCCCACCTTTTTGATTAGCAATAGCAATGATTTTACCCATTATACCAAAAGAATATTTTTATAAGTCGTAAAAATACGATTATTTGCGACTCTACGAAATCTTATTTATCAACATTTTCCTAAAAACATTAAAATTCAATATCTTATAACAATAAATGCCATTTAATAGATAATATCATTGATGTAATCCGAAATTATAATTTCTTCTTCTAAATTCTGACTTGGTAAGTAGTACTCTTTCTGAATACTTTGTTATTTATTTATAGCTATGTTCTTGTTATAATACCACAATGTCAAACTCGTGACTTAATGGTTCTAATTGTTTAAATAATGCTGCAATCATATCATTGCCAAATTCTTTGTAATAAACAGAAAAGTTAATGATTCGCTCTTGAAGACTATTATTAGGAAATAACTCATTTTGTAATAAAATTATTCTTTCTAGTTTTTCACTGTGGTTTCTTTTTTCTGCTTTTTGCAATCTTTTTTCAAGATTTTCTAATCCATTGATTTGTTTTACTTTTTGTGCATTAACGGCTCCTATGAATGATTTGTCCGTCTGAGTAGCGATTGTCTCTAATGTTCTAAACTGTTCTTCTAGAAGGGTTCGTTGTGCATTAAAGTCAAATTGTATTGAAGAATATTCCTTTGTTTTAGTATTGATTAATTGACCTTGTTTAGTGAACATATCTTTCCAAGTCAAGTCAAGTTTATCCATCTTCTTTACTTGTTTGGAAGTCGCTAGTAGGACAGAATTTCTCAGTAATAACATCGGGAAAGTGATATTGTGTAATTCAAATACCTTCTTCAGTTCTAACCAATATGCCAACTCTCCACCTCCACCTGTATAACACAGATTAGGTAGTATCACTTCTTGATATAAAGGGCGCAATATCACATTAGGACTAAAGTTCTCTGGATGAGCTTCCAGTTCTACTAATATCGCTTCTTTAGTAAATGTGATAGCAGTGTTATTGACTTTATAAACCTCATCTTCATAGATGATACGCTCTCTCAGATTATCTTGGATGTAGAATAAGTTAATCTCACGTGGATTCACTTGTATGAAATACTCTGATAAAGTGGCGTAGCTTTTCTCGACTTCTGTGATAGCACTTTGGTTGATTAATTCCTCTTTGACGTGCGGAGTGAATAATCGCTTCAGTTCAGTATCATCCCCATCTAGGATAACTAATCCATACTCAGCAAATAGCTCATTGGCCAAGTAACGTGTAGCATCAGTTAGATTATCGTGTTTTAGGTAAGCATTTTCGAATAGCTCCTTGATATAAGTAGCATTACTACCTACTCCGATATGAGATTGAAATACTTCGTATACTTTATCCAGACCTTCTGTACTTAATCGTCCTACAGGTCCTTTGCTCTCTCTGTTCCAGCAAATCACTTTTTCTTCAAATACGAAGTGATTAATTTCTTCGAAGTCGTGATCTTCTGTTGCCATCCAGTACACTGGGACAAAGTTTTCGTTGGGATACTTAGCTTTCAGTTCTTTGGCTAAGTTGATCACAGAGATGATTTTGTATAAGAAGTATAGCGGACCCGTAAATAAGTTTAACTGGTGTCCAGTCGTAACTGTAAATGTATTTTCTTTCGCTAATGCGTTTATATGCTCTAAAGTCTTCTCAGAAGTCTTCGTGTTTTTATATTGACTTAACAACGTCTGACAGAGTACAGTTCTGTGTTCTATCGGATAGTTAGCACGCTTCTCGTCTAACTGTTGTTTAAAGTTTTCTATAGTAGGAAAGTGATTATATAAGTGTTTTAGATTAGCCTCTTGATTAAGGTAATCTACCATTAGTTTTGAAAAATAGCCTGACTCTTGAAACGTAATTTTATCTAAAGGCATAATGTTTATTTTTTGCTAATTTAAACAATAATGGCTTTTTAAAAGAAGGTTTAACGTTGTTTAAAGATTAAAGTTTAATTTAAAAAAAGAAACAGAGTAGAAGACTATTAAGACTAATCTATCAATAAATGAATCGAGAATAAGATATAAAACATTATTCTTTCCTTACAAAGAACCATCCTTTATAACAATTAAGTTCTCTAATAGGAGCTGTGTGCTGGACAATCTCTATATGCTGATATAGGAGCTGAGGCAGAGAAGCCATTATCTCTGTGACAGCGATATCTATAGTCTCATAATCCTCTTCTGTAGGGACGGTACTTGTGTAAACATGTAGAGAGATTGTATCTTCTGTATAGTCATAAGCGATAGCTCTGATATGATGATCTATGACACCTAAGAAAGCGGGTATCATAGCTAATAGTATATCTTGTTTTTGCATAGTGTATATTTAGAAACAGTATTGAAGGGCATGAAGCACAATATCTTCTAAAGAGGTAAATGATTTACAGTTCTCTTTATATAAGGGAGCTTCCCAGTCATAATTAGAAATAACTTGTGCACAGAAATGCCCATCGACATCAAATTCAGGATACCAACCAATATCAAGTAAGGTATGGTTACCAAACTCTGCTTGAAACAAATCTTCTTTTAACTCATCTATTACCTCAGCTGGAGAATCATTAAAATTTAAATGAGATAAGGAGTCATACGTGATGATACCTTTATGTTTTTCTATAAGTAACTTTATCATTTAGAAGATGTATTTGTTGTTGAACTCGATTTCGTACGTTGTCTATTATAATGCTTGATATGGTGTTAGAAAATTCATTTTAGTAATTGAATTACTCTGGTTAAAAGTACTTTATTTTAAAAGAACTATATCAGTTAAAAAATCAATTCATCTTTTGAAGAATAAAAAGCATAAATAAGTGTACAGTTAGAACAGTTATGGTAGGACGAGACATAGTGGTCGGCTAGTGATCGCATAGTGGTCGCATAATTTTAGCCTATTTTAATACGACCACTATGGTATCACTATCCCATAATATTACTATCATGCTGTACCTTCTTAGTAAGTGAATAGTTGGAGAAAGAAGTTTAAGGTTATTGAGAGCCTGTATTTAGAGATTTTGTTAGAGAGCGATATCTTATTTGAACGTAATTATTAGCGGTATAGTAGGTGTTGTCTTATCCCTGATTATAGCTAATTATGCTCTATAGCTTCTAGTTTGTTATGGTTTATGACTATAGGATTTGATATATAGAGGTTAAAATCTTTTCTTTGGAACAACTAAACTCTTTAACTAGATGATTGAACAAGAAAAGAGATTGTCCTATCAGTATTCATTAGGACATCTGATACTAAATATATTGTTGACTATCCTGTTTTGTAGTATTGCTACAATCAGTCATGATGTTGGTGATTATTGGTTTGTGATTATAAAGTATGTAATTACAGTGTTAGTTACTGTTATAACAGTAAGTCAAGTTTTATATCTCTGTACTGCTTATATAAGGGAAGATAAGCTGATACTCAAAAAGTATTTTAGAAGGGAGAAACATTATATAACTAAGCAATTAGTCAACGTAAAGAAGTATAATCTTGGGCGTATTCATCTCATCATGGTATCTCTGAAGGGGGTAGATGGAAGCATAGAAAGATATATGATTATGAATATCTATGCATGGTATGCACAGTCTGTATATGATGCCGAAGAGGAATTGAGTAAATGGTCTGATAAGTAAAGAACAGCGTTATAACCTGAAATAGGGGAATAAAAATATCCCCCATTAGAATAGATAAGATATTGGGAACAGTGATGTAAGTAATCTATAAAAAAGAGAGTTTTGGGAGCGTTCTCTTGATATGACAATATATAGATTACCTTACAGGAAATACAATACTTATCTACTAATGAGGGATACAATGTGCGCAGTGTTGGGGAGAACACTGAGTTAGTAAAGACCTTTTATAAACTGATAGTCTTTTTCTTCTTTAATTTCTTTTTTCCACATCTCCTTATTCTTAGAAGAGTAGAGATAGATTTTAATCACCTTAGAAATGATAACACCTGAGATAATCAGTATGGCTAAGATGAGAAATAGTGATATCATAATAATCATAGTCTTCTTATTTAATGTTTAAGATATATTGAGTCAGATCTTCCATATCCGTATCATTGATCTGAGGGAAAGGAGGCATCTGTGGTGCATCAGGACGTTTCTTACCTGGAGACTTAATCCACTTGATTAGATCCGTTTTATTATCGGTATATATTTCTTGCATTTCTGTCACAGGAGGCCCTACTAGTGGTGTCTTCTCTTTATGACAGGCAGCACAGTAGCTATTAAATACTGCCTTACCCTTAGCTGTATTATCACCAGAAGCCTCGGCAGTAGCTATAGCTTGTTTTTCTTCTTCTTGTTGGTTAGCTGCTTGTTCTCTAGCTTCTTTTGAAGCTTGTTCAAATTCTGCCGTTTTTTGAGCCATAAGTTCTCGGTGTGGATTGATGGCATTGGCTCTATATACATGTCGCCCACTTCCCATGAATACAACTACAACCCCCATAGAGACCACTATTCTTCTGAAGTATCTGTCCAGTTGGTCATCTGTACCTCTTAGTGTTATGACCATATAGTACACTGCATATACTGCTACTGCCACACCTGATAAGATCACTCCCATCATTCCCCAACTAAATCCTTTGGCAGGTAAGGTAGCCATCACGATAGGACCAAATAAGAACTGGGCTACTGATGCACCTAACGCTAACTGATATCCAAGACGCTTAACCTTCGCTCTAGTGAATACTTTAAAGTATTCTTCAAAAGGATAGTTCTTACGCCCCATATACCAAGTGATAAATAGACCTGTCAAGGCTAGTGATGCACAGATAAAATGGAAGTATCTAGGGAATACATTTGGCAGGGCTAAAGCAGATAAGAATCCTCTTACACTCATCCATTTCTCAGGGAATAACATCAAATTAATATTTACTAAGAAGATTAGGGGAATGAATAAGAACATAACCACTGCTAGAGCATTGATAGAAATGTGTAACAACTTCATATTTGCCATTACTTCCCAAGTGTACTTGTGTAAGTAGGTCAATAGGAAAACAATCGCTACCATAGGGATAATCAATATCCACATAATTCCTGTCAAAGAGTTAGCTGTGTAAAAATAAATGGTGTATAGTGCATTAATACTCAGTAGGGGAGCTACCCCTAGTACTACAGCTAATGATTTGTTTACTGTTATTGTCGCAGCTATTTCTTGTGCTAGTGTATCGTATTCTTTGTTTTTAAGTCCTTTTATTTCTGCCCATAGCGTTGCTATAGAACCTCCTACCATTAAGTTTACAAACACAATATGTGCTAAGAATGAAACTACTAATAGAATAACTAGTAACCACTCTGGTAATGGTAAGTCTAAGGGGATATCTTTAGGTAATGGAGTATTATTCATCTTTGTTATTGTTTAATTTTTGTTCTATAAAATGTTCTACAGAGTGAGTAGGGTTAAGATGTGCTCCAGCACTCTGCGCTCCTTCTAGTGTCGCCCCACTCTGTTGTAAATAGAAAATATAATGGGCTAGTGCATCTAGTTCTTCTTCGTTACCTGGATAAGGAGGCATATAGGTTCTACCGTTGTGCATATTAGGTATATACGCTTTCATAGAGTTGATATCTAAAGGTTTTCCTATTCCATACATTTTTTCGAATACGAATATGATAGAGTTTATCCCCTGACTAGTATGACATCGAGAACACGCTATCATAAACACATCTTTACCTGCCTCTAGTTTATTCTCTTCTGTAATCTCTGTGATAGAGGTATAAGTAGAGTGCTTCAGTATACCGTCTCGCTGTAGCAGAGGGTAGTCTTCTTCTCTGATCAGGTTAGAGTACATATAGTTGCCGATGACATAAGGCTTGCGGATAAATTCTCGTACACGTTCGAATATTCCTAAGAAACCAAGCGATAGTACAAAAGGAATAATCACAATGATAAGGCTGACTTTTTTAGGCTTCCACAGTGTCCAGATTGCCAACAGAGCTAGTGAACTAGTCGCTATTAGGATAATGTATTTTAATAAATCATAGTATTTAGCAAAGTCCATAGTACCTACCGCGGTACTCATATTCGCTGTCATCGCATCAGGTATCACGTTATAGTAATAAATAGAAGCTAGAATAGATAGAGGTAACCATAGTAATACCCATATAGCTGTAGTCTTAAGAGCTGTAGGTCTGATCGCACTAGACTTTTTAGTGAACAACATAATCAGTAAGAACCCAAAGGCTCCTGCTACGACCATAGCTGTAGGTGTTCTAAATAATAGCTGAGGTAAGTAAATAGGGTTAGTCAATGCACTTACTAAAGATTGTTGTTGTATCCAGTTACCAGGATCCATCATAAATCCTAATATCGCTACGATAATAGCCATGGTAAGCCACGAGAACCCAGAAAGGAACCAACCGAATCGGATATGACGTTGTTTAGCACGTAGAGATTTATTAGAGTTCTTCCAGGTTAAGAAATAGATCATGATAAAGACTACTTCTAATACAAATACAATCCATTCTGTAAACCATCCCCAGTAGAAAACACGGATTAAACTACCAATAGAGTTAGGGCTAATTAGTGCTGCTGAGAACCATATACCGACTCCTGTCATCGCTCCCATTGTGGTTGTGATCACAAAGCCGACCATCATCATACGGTGTACCATCTTATCCCAGGCAAGATCAGTGATATCTTCTGGTCCGCTTTTGACTACTCCTTGTTGTTCTAATAATGTAATATAAGGCAAGAACCCAACGGCTAGCCCATGGTTTATAAATACGTGAATAATCGCTATCATCGCAATGAGGAAACGATCGTTCAACCAGTCTAAATGAAATAGAGGGAAATCCATAATGTATTATTTTTCAGCAAAGTTAGAACCCTATCTACTGAAACATATTACACTAAACGTGGTGATATTTACACTAATCAATTTAGAACAGTGTGATAAAAGCGAATTGTATTTAAGTAATCAATTCTTAGTTCTGTTTTCTGAATTCTTCAGGGGATAGCCCTGTATTCTTTTTAAAGAATCTAGAGAAGTAAGCATTGTTCTTAAAGTCGAGTTCATAAGAGATCTCTGTAATCGATAAATCGGCATTGACCAATAATCGTTTACATTCTAAGATAACTCTGTTACGGATAACTTCACCTGCTGTTGTACCTACTACCTTTTTGCATAAAGAGTTGAGGTGATTAGGAGTGATGTGTAGCATATCAGCGTATTCTCCAGGCAATCTCTTCTCTATAAAATGATCTTCTACGAGCTTCTCAAAATTCTTGATAATGAAGTGCGCCCCCTTAGTCTCATTAGGTTCTTCTGGCTCGAATACTTTTTTGACTAAGAATAGCTGTGTCTCTAGGAATAGTTCTAGCATTAAGACTTTGATATAGTCTTTCTGTAAAGGTTGGTTTGCTGTATAGGCATAATACATCTTCTCAAACTTAGTGTGTAGTGTCTCATAGCACTTCTCACAAGAGAATTTAGAGTACTGCGCATTTCCTCCGAAGAAGGTAAACTCCTTTAGATAGTTCGGATTGACTAAGAATGTACGCAGAAAATTATCATTGAAATTGATGAGAAACCCTTTGGTTCCAGGTTCGAATTCCCATTTGTGTACTTGCGAAGGGTTGAGATAAAATAAGCATTTCTCCTCAATAGAGAATTTCTCGAAGTCAATAGAGTGTATTCCTTTTCCTTCTGCTACGAAGAGGATTTGATAGAATGCATGTCTATGAGGAGCAGATACCATATTCGGTCTATTAGAAATAAACTCTTCAAGTCGATATACTACACAGTCTTGTGATATATTGTTATTGTCGAGTAGGTTACAGATGTTGTAAATTGGAATACTATTGTTCTCCATATTTCTAATATTTTAGGCAAAGATAGGAATATGTTAAATTCTTTAAATGGTGATTGAATAGAAATAAGTTATGGTGTGATTAAGATTTAGTACTTTAGGAGTGATATTGTCGTTTATATATAAACATATTTAAAGCTTATAATCCATATCAAATGAGTCAGAATAATTATAATCCAGAGTATATAAAAAGTCTGTTTAATCAGATGAGTGGTTCTTATGAACGGATAAATTATATTACTTCATTTGGATTTTCTATTCGTTGGCGAAGACAGTTGATTAAAGAGCTACAACCTTCACCTGAAAAAGTTGAAGTAATAGATCTTATGACGGGTATAGGGGAAATGTGGGGTGTTATAAAGAGAAATTTTCCACAAGCTAAGTTATCTGCTTTAGACTATAGCAATGAGATGATTAAAAGAGCAGAGCAGAGAAATCAAACAGAGTATACAGGAGAGGTAGATTTACTTCATCAGAATGTACTAGTGAGTAGCTTGCCTTCAGGGCACTATGACTATGTTACTTGTGCTTTTGGTTTAAAGACATTTAATGAAGAGCAAATACAAATATTGGCTAAAGAAGTAGAAAGAATACTCAAACCTAATGGACAATTTGCTTTTATAGAAGTTTCTGAACCTAAAAATAGTATTCTCAAGTTGTTATATGGTTTTTATTTAGGAAGTATTGTCCCTGTATTAGGAGCTTTATTGTTTGGAGGAATTAATGAATATAAGATGCTGTGGAGATATACGAATAAGTTTAAAGATGTGACTAAGAGTGCACAATGTTTTGAGGCAGTAGGACTAGACGTTAAAAAGCATTCTTATTTCTTTGGTTGTGCTACAGGATTTAGTGGATATAAGAAATTAATATAAAGGGAATAACAAGTAGATTTTAGAAGTAATAAGTTATGGAAATAAAGACAACTACAGAGATAGATGATCATAATGCGATGGCGATTAAGGAGATATTATCTTCTTATAATGTAAGTCATACGACACATTTATCAGATTGTATCAATGAATCACTAGAGATTACTTTAGTAGAAGAAGGAGAGGTAATAGGCGGGATATTAGGTCGTTCATTATGGGGAACACTAGAGATACAGAACCTCGCTGTGAAAGAGAGTCATAGAGGACAAGGCCTTGGTAAGAAACTTATGTTAGCAGCAGAACAGGTAGCTATAGAACGCAACTGTAAGTATATATCATTGAATACTTTTTCGTTTCAAGCTTCTGACTTTTATCAATCTTTAGGCTATGATATTTTTGCAGAAGAGAAGGATTATCCTTTAGGATATTCTAAGGTGTATCTGCGTAAGGTGTTGAGGTAGTGTTTTCTGAAAAAAGGATGAGGTTTTTTTAGTTATGTAAAACGCTGTTTATTTGTTTGTTAAATGTTGATTAAATAAGAAATATTGTATGTCATATACAGTTTTTTACTCGGTTGAATAGTAGTATCTTTGCACTCCAAAATTAGATACAGTGAATACAACAATAGCATTTATAACTCCTCCGTTTACCCAGTTAAACACACCTTATCCAGCGACAGCATATATTAAGGGGTTTTTGAATACCCTAAATATCGATAGCTATCAAGCAGATTTGGGAATAGAGGTTATATTGAAATTGTTTAGTAAACAAGGTTTGATAGATTTGTTCGACTATGTGCATGAACACATAGAAGAGGTATCTCCTAATATACATCGTATTCTTGCTTTAGAAGAGGATTATATCTCTACTATTGACGCTGTAATTGCTTTCTTGCAAGGAAAGAACGCTACATTAGCACATGCTATCGTACAAGAAGATTACCTTCCACGAGCATCTCGCTTTGAACAACTAGAAGAATTAGAATGGGCATTCGGTACGATGGGAATACAAGATAAGGCGAAGCACTTATCTACACTGTATTTAGAGGACTTGTCTGATCTCATTGTCGAGACAGTAGATACCAACTTTGGGTTTAGTAGATATGCTGAGCGATTAGGTCGCTCTGCTCATACCTTTGATGAGATGTATGATGCATTACATCAACCTTTGACTTATATCGATGAGATTACGCTTGATCTATTGCAACAGCTAATAGACAAGACTAATCCTAAGATAATGGGATTCTCAGTACCCTTCCCTGGTAATTTATACAGCAGTTTTAGATGTGCTCAGTATATTAAGAAGAATTATCCTCATATCAAGATCACGATGGGAGGAGGATTTCCGAATACTGAGTTACGCTCATTAAAAGATGTGCGTGTATTTGAGTTCTTTGACTTTATCACTTTAGATGATGGAGAAGCTCCATTAGAGAACTTAATTCTCTATGTAGAAGGAAAGATAGCACAAGAGGAGTTAAAGCGTACGCTTATTGCTAAGGACAATGAGGTAGTTTATATCAATAATCCGCTGAAGCGTGATTATAAACAGGCAGAGGTAGGTACTCCTGATTATTCAGACTTGCCGCTTACCTCATATATTTCAGTAATAGAAGTAGTGAATCCGATGCACCGTATGTGGAGTGATGGACGATGGAATAAACTAACGATGGCACATGGATGTTATTGGGGTAAGTGTACTTTCTGTGATATTAGTTTAGACTATATCAAGGTATATGAACCAATAGCTGCAAAGCAGATTGTAGACCGTATGCAGACGTTAATTGAGCAGACGGGAGAGACAGGCTTTCACTTTGTCGATGAGGCAGCACCACCAGCACTAATGCGCGAGGTAGCGTTAGAAATCATCAGACGTAAACTAACGGTATCGTGGTGGACAAATATCCGCTTTGAGAAGAGCTTTACGAAAGACTTGTGCTTACTATTGAAAGCTTCAGGATGTGTAGCTGTATCAGGAGGATTAGAGGTAGCCTCAGATAGATTATTAAAACTAATAGACAAAGGAGTTACTGTAGAACAGGTAGCTCGTGTGAATAGAAACTTTACGGAGGCTGGTATCTTAGTACATGCTTATCTAATGTATGGTTTCCCAACACAGACTGCTCAAGAGACAATAGACAGTCTAGAGATGGTACGTCAGTTGTTTGAAGCAGGAGTAATGCAATCGGGCTTTTGGCATCAGTTTGCGATGACGGCTCACTCACCAGTAGGGATGAACCCAGAGGAATACAAGGTAGAACGTGTACATGCGGAGATGGGGACATTCGCTAATAACGATGTGCCTCACGTAGAGATGAATGGTGCGATACACGATAAGTTCTCCTTCGGGCTGAAGAAGTCATTGTTTAACTTTATGCATGGGATGTGCTTTGATATGCCATTACATGAATGGTTTGATTTTAAAGTACCTCGTACAAGCATTCCTTCAGATTATATATATACTTGTCTAAATGATGAGCCTTTAACGGTATGTAAGCCAAATCAAAAGGTAGTATGGTTAGGGACATTTCCTTATATTGAGTACTTCGAAAAGAAGAAAAAGAACAGAGTGTTTGAAATGGCTCAGTTAGTGTTTTATACGAAGCGAGAGACGATAGCAGTAGACGTGGATAGAGTGGTAGGGGATTGGTTTGTACATTTTATAGAGACTTTGAAAGAGATGGCTTCTCAAACGATTACTTATCAAGAAATGAAAAAGAGTTTTGAGGAATACACCCATGAAGACTTTGAACCATTCTGGTATTCTAAACCAGCACAAGCATTAAAGGATATGGCACTACTAGTGCTTTAAAGATATATAGCCTCATATTTATGAGGCTTTTTTGTTGGTTGTATATCAGTAGCTTACCTTCTTTATTTTTTATTTGTTAACTTTGGATTAGAAAAAGGAAAGCATGAAAAAATTGGTATTAGGTATTAGTATTGGAATATTGGCATTGATAATCGGTGGATGTAATGGTCAAAAAGGGAGTTATACGAGTAGTTTAGATGAAGAAAAAGAACCTGGTATTCCTCAAGAAAGTAGTGTGATGTATAAAGCGCCATTGGCTCAACCTTTGTTAGATATTAATAATTCTATCTCAAGACTACCTGATCCTATAGATGGTGTTAGTCCTTTAGATTTTAAATATACAAGTGAAATACGAGCTGAGTTGTGTTTGTTTATTCAAAATCTTAGTTTGACACAAACTAACAATAGAATTGTTATTGTAGAAAGAATCAATAAATCTAAGGTGTATAAATTTGGATATTACGCAGCAGTACTTAGTGAAAACTCTCCTATTTATTATTTAAAGATTGATGATTATAGAAATAGCGTTTTAAAAGCAGGAAGTAGATTAGTAGATGATCCAGCTAATGTAGCTAAAGCAGATATAGAATTGTTCTATAAAATAGCCCAGACATCTGATTTAGAAATGTACAATATAAATAAGGAATTAGTAGCTAGAAAAGAAGCTGTTAATTCACGTGTTTATTTACATATTATGGATAGAGCAGGAAGAGGGTTTAGAGTAGAGACTTATCGACTTAAATAGGTTCTGCGAGTTTTATCAGTTTTAGACAAGTTCTGTAGTTACGTGTAGTAGCTGTTACCTTTAGTTTGTTTTCAATTAGGGTATTTGTTATTTTAGTTTTCATATAGCCGTTATTAGCTACTAAGTATACGGCATGAGTAGTAATATTTAAAAGTTCTGATTCTGCCTTTTTTTCTTGAATGGTATTGCTTTCTGCTTGATGAGGTGTTCTGCTAAGAAAAGTAATATATAGCTGTGCTAGTTCCTCTTCTTTAGTAAAAGGATGTTGTGAAAGGATGTCTTTAAACTGCTCAATCGTTATGGTAATGACAGGTACCTCTATAGTTAGTGTGCTTAGTATTGCATCTTGTACTTTGTTTGACAAGATTGAAGGGACTTGCTCTAAGGACTGATACACTATATTTCCACTTTGAATGTAAGTCTTTACGTTAAGTAAACCTATATCGGAACAAATCTTTTTTAAAGTATCCATTTTAATGATATTCTTACCACCGACATTAATACCTCTAAGAAGGGATATGTAAGTTTTCATGATTGTTGTTCTAGTTTCTTTAATCCTTGTTCTGTTTTATAAATAATAATTCCTAATACTATAATCATAGGTAGAAAGTATAGTTTGTTTAGCAAATGTGAATAAGTAGGGAGAAGATAAGAAATACCACTGTATATACCTGTACCAATGCCTAAGTATACAAAGCCTTTACCACTAAACTTTTGTGCAAACTCCCAGTTGCGTTGATTCTTCATCGCACGGTGTGTGCGATATCCTAGTATGCTATTTATTGTTTTGACATGAGGAATTATTAATCCTAAGACAATAAATAGACACATAAATATTAATAGTTCTGTTACTATCATAGTGTGATTAATTAGTAATGGATAAATAAGTTAATAAAATACTGCCTATGCTTATCCCAATAGGAATTATCCAATCATACCAGTGCATAGGGTCTTTAGAATATTTTAATCGTGTGTAAATACTGGCAATCATTAAAGGAACAATAGTCACACATAATAAAATAGTTTGGGCTATGATAGGCCATTTTAGATATATTGCGATTACTCCTCCTATACCTATAATAACCCCTAACCAACGAAAAGTTTGTTTTATTATTTTTACAATGGAGGTGATGTTATATAGTTTTTTACGTTCATCAGACATAGTGTTGTAACCAGCTAACATCCCATCAGCGTTTTCAGCAGTTAGCAAGTAACTTATACCGATGTATATTAAGCCAACAATAATAAAAGGCTCCATATTATTTCTTTATAAAGTTAACAATAGTAGGTACTAGTTCAGTGTGAAGAGGTACATCAGGTTTAGTGTATAGTGCTAAGTTCTCCTCCTCTTTTACAACTGTTTTTAGTATATGATTCATTCCTTTTAGTGTGATAAGAGTTGCAGTAGGAACAGCTTGTTTTAAGTTGTCTCCCTGGTCTGTCTTGACCTGTAAGTCTTTATCTCCTTGTAAGATTAAGATAGGTTGTTTTACTTTTTTAAGTTCTACAGTAGGATCATACTTTATCCAAGAGATAAGATAAGGTTGAGCAGAAGTAAGATAGAAGCTTTGTAGCATAGGAGGGATGTTGTCTACTATTTCTCCTTTTCTAAGCTTAGCGTGAATATCTTCTATTGATTTAGCAAAGAAGGGTGCTTGTGCTGTTAACTGTTTATATAATGTTTTATCTATTGATTCTCCAGGTCCTTGCAGTGAGATAAGTTTCGTTACAGCACTATTGCTTTGACTAGCTAGAGTAGCTACTAATGCTCCTTCGCTATGACCAATCAGTATAATATTAGGATAGTCCTTTTTGAAATAATCAATAACTATATTTAAGTCACTTACATTGTCTTCAAACTTAATTTCTGACTCATTGATAGTCTGATTCTTCATCTGAGCAAACATCCTTTTATTGTAAGTAAATGTATTGATACCATTTTCTTTTAGATCTTGAGCAAGGTATTTATATGAGTTGGCATTTACTCCAGCAGGGCTATTTCCATTCTTGTTAGTTGGACCTGAACCTGCTATTATAATAGCTAGTTGTTTACTGTCTTTATTTGCTAGGTATAAGTCTCCATCAATTTCATTGTCAATCTGAACAGCAGTCTGTGCAAAGCTAAATGAAGTTGTAAGACATAAGATAAGAGCAGTCAATAATTTTTTCATAATGTAGTTGAGTAGGTTAATTAGTAAAGAGAAGTTATAGGTCTAGTTAGTATATCTACAAATAGTATAATTACAACCAAAGCTATTATAGGGGGTTTAGTCTTTAAATGTGTAGCTGTCTTAAAGCCTTGATACATATAATATCCAAATACTATAAGTAAACATAAAGTAAGTATACTGAAAATAGTAAGGTTGAATACTGAATCCATATTTAAAGCATTAGGATTATTGATGTTTTTCATTAATGTATCAGCTATATCAGTTAAAAAACCATTAATGTCAAACAATACAGTTATGTTCATCGCTATACGGGCAATTAAGACTGTATTTAAGATATCTATAAATCTTGTTTTTTTATTAATTGTTTTACCTAGTATGAATACAGCAATAGTCATAAGAAAAGTTGTAATTACATAATCACTTATTGTCTCAATAGCAGTAGGCGATTTATAAATAGAAACTTGCTTCAGTAACGCTATAGATCTAGAATGTGTAAATGTTTGTACAATACATGTGACTAGTCCTGTAAAAACACCTATCCATAACAAAGTCCTTTCTTGAAGAGTTTCGAAGGGTTTTAGAATATAGTTTTTTATCATAATGTTATTGGTTATAAGTTGGTTGTTATTTATTTTGTAGTTGTTGAATGTGCGTGATTATATCATCTAGTTTATTTCTAACAGTAGGGTAACTAATATTCATCTGTAGTGCCATCTGTTTAAGGCTCCCACTACTTAGAAAGAATGCTAGGATAAACTCTTGTTCCTCTTTACCCAGTTGTAACAGAAGAGGCAAAGAGAAGTTTCCATTGACCACAGTCTGACAATGTTCACATGATAGCTGCGTTACCTTTAGTAGGTTTTCACAACTAGGACAATGTATAGGAAGTTTAGATTTAATTGACATAAAACAGGTTGCTTGTTTAATTTTATTAAAGTCTAAATTAATAAAATTAATATTTATATCAAAATAGTTAATGTATTTTTATTTGGCAAAAATATTTATATAAAAAAATCCCAAGTATTATACTTGAGATTTAGGTATTATATTTTAAGATTATTTCTATTCATAATAAGTACTAGCAGATGCTTCTACTGCGGCTGCACTAGCTGCACTGACAGCATCAGCAGCTGCGTCTACAGGATATTCATAAGATTGACCATAATAGTCAGTCACATTGTACTCATTTGCTGGGAATAAGTTGTCTATAGAAATTTTCTTATTTGCTAATGGATTTAAATTCGGATCACCTTTTTTAATCTTAGCTTCCATTTTGAATATTTCCTTATTGTCCTTATCTATTATAGATACGATATATATACCTTTTTTATTGGTTACTATAGAATGATTACTTGTGCCAGAAGAATATTCTGTATAGTAATCATAAGGATTATAGTTTAAATCATTAATAGCTACTGTTCCATCGATTAGGTTACCTTCTTTGAAAGTTGATTGATATTTAACTTTGTTATTCTCAAAATACTGATATAGACCATCTAGGTTACTATTCGCAACTCCGTATTTATAAATTGGTGCGCCAGTCTCTTTGTCAAATATACTTCTTCTAAACGCACTAGTATCTGTATAGATCTCTTCCATCATTAAGATATTAGGAGTACGTCCATCTTCATTTAAGGTATAGAATTTTCGTTCTTTAATACTGCCATTAGTATATTCTGTAGTCGAATAATTATCATAACCAATAGCTGTCAGTATTCCTTCAGAAGCATATCCTTGATCAAATATTAAAGTGGATAATATCTCTCCATCTGCATTATAATAGGTAGTAGTACCGTGTTGTACATCATTTTGATATTCTGCAGAAGTTGTCAATATATTATTGTCATAAGACTCCATTTTAGTAAGTTCACCTTCATTGCTATAGTAATTAATAGAGATTATCTCGTCGCTACTAGAGTATTTCGTTGTTTCTTTACCTACTTTTAGACCTTTTTTATAGAAAGTTTCTGTATTATAATATGAATCTATAATATTAACAGTTCCTTCATAAGGAGCACCATCTTTATAGGAAGCAGTCGCAATAATTTGTCCTTTTTCATTATAGAATTTACCTTGTTTGTTATAGTCTATATCTGACTGCAAAAAGTATGCGCCTGTACTAGACTCAACTTTTAAGGTATAACCTTTTTTAGACAGAGGTTTACCTTCGTTAAATCTCTCTATCGAAACAATCTGTTTGTCATAAGAGAACTCAACTTTAGTACCTGTTTGGGTTACATAGTCAAAAGTTCCTAATTCTTTTCCAGTGTTGTCAAAATAGGTTTCTTTAGAAGCGCTATAAGCATAAGAATTAGGATTATATATAGCTATTTTAGCTTTTTTACCATTATTGTAATATTCAATATCTTTTGCTAAAAAACTGTTACTATAGAATGACTCTGTCGAAATAATAGAACCACCATTCGCATTGTCATATGTAGCTTGATACACTAAATTCTCTTTTTCATATTTACTGATATCTGAGATTAAGTCATTGTATATCGTATACTTAGTTCCTGTAATATAAGTTAGTGATCCATAAGTAGGGTCTTCTTTAAAAGTAATTCGTCCTAATTCTTTTCCCTTTGTATCGTAGTATACGGAAACATTGTTTTTAGTTATTTCAAAAGGCTTATTATTAGAGTATACTTCCGTTCTTTCTACTAGCTTACTGTTTTTATAAGTACTAGCTGTATTGCCTTCATATATTGTACCTTCTTTAGGAGTGTATCCATCTTCAGCATAGATAATTTGACCTTTAGAAGTTCCATCAGGATTAAAGTACTCTATCTTTTGTGTAGTATTATCTTCTTTGTTATAAGTGATAGATTTTACAGTGTTTTTTTCTGGTGCTACATGATAAACTTCTACTTTATGAGCTACATTATCTTTATAATGATAGATAGCATTTAACTCATCAGTGTTATCTCCATATATATTGAAGTAGTAATTTGTACCATCTTGATAAGTAGTATATCCGTCATCTTCTAATTTAAGGGTATATGTACCTAATTGTTTTCCATTTTGGTCATAGTATACTTCTTTAGTAGTGTTTCCATTTACTACAGCAGTACCTTTTATTTTTCCATTTTTGTAGTAAGAGGTTGTATTAGTAAGTACTCCTTCTTTATACTGAGAAACAGATAAAACAGAGAAGTCTTTATAATTAGGTGATACAGATTCTCCATTATGTATAAGCCCTTCATTATATGTTCCCTGATGTGTAAGTTGACCTTGCTCATTATAGTATTTTTCTCCTATAAGTACATTATTATCGTCAAACTCATATATTAGTTCATTCTTATCATTCTTAGGATTGATGATTTTATATGATTTGTACACACCCTCTTCAGATTCTACATAGACATATACCCCTTGCCAATCATAGAATGCAATACCATTATTTAGGTTATTATCTTCAGAATATGTACATGTATATACTTCTCCATTACGCGGATCTATAGTCACTGCTTTAGTGATCATATTGTTTTCATCATAAGTATAAGTAGCATTAACTTTACCTTCTTTATTGAAGTACTGCACATCACCAGAGTATAGTACTGTTCCAGTACCTTCTTGAAATTTACCATTCCCTTTGCTCTCTAATTTATTAGTATTAGACTTATAGACTTCTATAGACTTTAACGCATTATTTCCTTTTATAGCTTTAGCAATTTTAAAAGATTCAGCGTCTTTCTTAGGGACTATATAGTCATAACTATCTACCCAGATAGTGTCTTTCACCACTTGGCTAAACATTGGTGTAGAGAATAATATAGCTAATGAAAAAATATTTTTAATCATAGTGTTTTTTTTATTTTGTTTTAAGACAGTAAAAATAGAGAAGTATCGAGTAATATTTTCTCAAATTGGCATTAATTTATAGATTGTCTAGTAAAATCACTGTAAACAGTGATTTGCATATTTAGTTTTAACTGGACTAGTCTATATTATTAAATCTGTGCTATACTATTGATATAGTGTATCATTATATTTGTAGTACAGTTTTGAGATTATAGAATTTAATCATACTGTTGTTTAGTTTAACCTAGAATTGCTTTGTAGTCTTTGGCTAACGCTGATTCTTGGGGATAATGATATCCCTTAACCGCAATCTTAGGGGTATCATTTTTTAAATAAAATAAGATGGAAAATACGATAATACAGAATCTAAAAGTAATAGAACAGCGGATAGCCCGTGCCTGTCAGCGCACTAATCGCTCACGTGATGAGGTAAAACTATTACTAGCAACCAAAACTGTAGATGCTGATAAAATAAAGGTAGCAATAGCGCAAGGTTATCCTTTAATCGGAGAGAATAAAGTACAGGAGCTGAGAGATAAGTATGAAAGAATAGGTACGGAGAACTGTACTCGTCATTTCATAGGGCATCTACAGACCAATAAGATAAAAGACATTCTAAAGTATGGTACTAGCTGTATACAGTCTATCGATCGCATGAGTGTAGTAGAGAAATTACAACAGTTGTTAGAGAGAGATGAGAGAGCAATGGAAATATTAATCCAAGTCAATACTTCTGCTGAAGACAGTAAGTTTGGAGTAGCTCCAGAGGAGGCAATTGCTTTTATAAAAGAAGTGGCTACTTACGATAGACTACATATTAAAGGACTAATGACTATAGGACTGTTCAGTGCTGAAGAACGTTTAGTACGCCCGTGTTTTCAGTTGTTAAAACGCATCCAGCAAGAGGCAATAGCTTTAAAACTTCCTAATGTAGAGATGAATGAATTATCTATGGGAATGAGCCACGACCTCGAGATAGCAATAGAGGAGGGAGCAACGATTATTAGAGTAGGTACTGCTATCTTCGGTGAACGCATTTATCCTGATAGTTATTATTGGAAGGAGTAGATCACTACTTTGTAGTATTTGGCTAATGCAGAATCTGGGTTAAAACAAAAAAAGTCCTTTCTCATAACAAGAAAGGACTGCATATAATATAAACAACATAAGGAGGTTACTCCATTATTTCTTTATTTTTCTTTTTAAAGATCAATGAGCTATTCATTAGCACGATAGCACTTAGAATAAGTAAGATACCCATCCATTGGATAAAGATTACTTTCTCATTTAATACGAAGAATGCTACTGTCACAGAAGCAGGTAGTTCTAATGAAGAGATGATACTTCCTAATCCTACTCCTGTCAATGGGAATCCCATATTAAGGAAGATAGGAGGTAATACTGTACCAAATAATGCTAATACAATCCCCCAACCGTAGAATATACTCCAGTCAAAGTTTCTTATCCCTGTTGTATTATCAGAGAATTGTTGGTAGAAACTCATCATTACTTCTGAGTTATTAGGTCCTATTTGAGTAACAAACACAAATATAGATACAATAGTCGCTGCTCCACATAACATGAACATACTTCGCTTTGGTGCTGCCAAATGATTGGCAATACGCCCTGAAGAGAATAGTGTAGTAGCAAAAGAACAGGCTGCTAAGAATCCAAATATAATTCCTCTAATATCTAGTTCTATTTCGCTGGCTAATATATTAGTAGCTAATACTGTTCCAGTCAAAATCAATACAACAGATACTATTTTTAAAAGATTAGGGAAGGTCTTCGTAGCAATACTATCTAGTACAATACCGATCCAAACAGATTGCATTAACAAGACTACTGCGATAGAGGCATTGATATAGCTTACTGCCATATAGTATAGCACAGAAGTGAATCCCATAGAAGTACCTGCTATGATTAACTGTCTGATGTCTTTAGATGATGCCTTAGCTTCATCTATTGATTTTTTGCGTAGCATATTGATTAATGTCACACAGAATAGACCGATTAATACCTGAGATAAAGTTACTTCTGCTGTAGTGTATCCCTGTGCGTACGCCAGTTTTACGAACGACGCCAACATCCCGAAGCTTGAAGCCCCAATAGCAACTAGGAAGACACCCTTTGCTGTATTTTGTTCTTTCATTTTTATCACTTTTTACGTGGCAAAGGTAGCCATTATTTTTAACGCTGTCTAGGACAAATGTCTGTCCATTATCAGTAAACAATACTCTTAAAGAAATTGAATCCTACTCATTTACTCTCTTGCTCTAAGATATAATAAAGTTCACTTAAAATACACTATCGCTATTACGACTTTACTTACACTTGAGTCATATTGATATGTCAAATACCATCTTATCAAAAACACACACCTCTTTTTTTAATTTATAGCTTTTTGAGCTGTTTTAAAGCGTATAACGACCTTTTATTTCCTCTTTTTTTAAAAACATGATCTGTTTTGGATGTTTTTGACTAAAAAACTAAAAAATAGAAGGTTCTTTTTTTGACTTGTTAAAATATTAATATCTTCATTTTTAGATTGTTAAGTTGTTTTGTGTCTATTGTGCTTTTTTCTTGTACCCCTCTCAATCCCAGTGGGAATAAGTATCTATGCTAAGTTGCTCGACAGTTGCTCGAGTATTCGCCGTAAATAGTCGCTCTGAGAAATATTAGTCGAACAATGCTTCTCGTATTGATACGTAATCTACGACTAGCTTATAATTGAGAGTAATATATGATAGATAATTGCCTGTTAATGTATGTTGGAGTTGTGGTCTTGGTTCGTATTGTGATTTATAGAAAAAGATATACCAGTACTTTATTCTACTATTTAGAAAGAGGCATGAGCTTATAGTAGCTGTTTGTGTTGTTAATAGTAGTATTTTGCTTTAGTGAGAAATGGTATGTTGAGGTAATCTAGATGGATATTCTATTTAAGAAAAAATGACCTCAACATTTATCGTGTTGAGGTCTTTAGGCTTTAATAAAAAAAAACGCCCATAACAGTGATGTTATGGGCGTTTTAGTATTAGTATATTCTTATTTCAAGTTGTTGAAATTTCTTTTAACGAAGGCAGTAAGCTCTTCACCTTTTAATAAACCTTGAGATAATTTAGCAAGGTCCATTGCTTGTTTGATACTTTCTGATCTAGTCGCTTCATCTGTGTTACCGATAATGTTAGAGGCTAGAGGAGAGTTAGTATTCACTACTAGGTTATACATCTCAGGGAAGTTACCCATACCGAACATACCTCCACCACCTGACTGGCTCATCTCTTTCATACGACGCATAAACTCAGGTTGTGTGATGATGAATGGCTCAGATGTGCTATCTAAAGCTTCTAACTTCACAGTGTATTTATCTTTAGGTACGATGTTCTCTACGATTTCTTGAAGTGATTTTTGTTCATCTTCAGATAGTCTAGAGATTTCGCTTTCCTCTTTTTTGATCAAGTTATTGATGTGATCAGAGTCTACACGTACGAAAGTCATCTTCTCGTTATCACTTTCTAATTTTTGGATTAGATGAGATACGATAGGTGAATCTAAGATTAGTACTTTATATCCCTTCTCTTCAGCAGCAGCGATATAGCTGTGTTGAGCATCTTTATTAGAAGCATATAGAATCACTAAGTTACCATCTTTGTCAGTTTGGTTGTCTTTAGTAGCTTCTTTTAGTTCTTCAATAGTATAGAATTTGTTATCTACTGTAGGATAAAGTACAAAAGAGCTCGCTTTTTCGTAGAACTTCTCTTCTGATAGCATACCATATTCTAATACAATTTTGATATCATTCCATTTGCTCTCAAAGTCTTCTCTATTCTCATTGAATAAAGATTTTAATTTATCAGCTACTTTACGTGTGATATAGTTAGAGATCTTTTTCACATTACCGTCAGCTTGAAGGTAAGAACGAGATACGTTTAGAGGAATATCTGGAGAGTCAATAACTCCTTTTAACATTGTCAAAAAGTCAGGAACGATACCTTCTACGTTATCCGTTACGAATACTTGGTTTTGGTATAGTTGGATTTTATCCTTTTGCATTTGCATATCACCTGATAACTTAGGGAAGTATAATATACCTGTTAAGTTAAAAGGATAATCTACATTAAGGTGAATGTGGAATAACGGATCCTCAAATTGTGTAGGATATAGTTCTCTATAGAAATTCTTATAGTCCTCGTCAGATAAATCAGCAGGTTGTTTTGTCCATGCTGGATTAGGATTGTTTATGATGGTATCTACAAGTACTTTATCATCACCTTCTCCTTCTTCGTGAGTACCAAACTTAATAGCTACAGGCATAAATTTGTTGTACTTAGTCAACAGTTCACTGATTTTATAGTCTTCTAAGAAGTCTAAAGAATCTTCGGCAATGTGTAATACAATCTCTGTACCTCTAGTCGATTTGTCGCATTCTTCTAAAGTGTATTCAGGGCTACCATCACAAGTCCAATGTGCAGCAGGCTCATCTTTAAATGATTTAGTAAATATTTCTACTTTATCAGCAACCATAAATGCTGAGTAAAACCCAAGTCCAAAGTGTCCGATGATACCAGTGTCCTTAGCTGAGTCTTTATATTTATCAAGGAACTCTTCAGCTCCAGAGAAAGCCACTTGGTTAATATACTTTTCTACTTCATCTTTAGTCATTCCTAGACCTTGATCGATGATATGTAGAGTTTTGTTTTCTTTATTTATTTTAACTTCGATGATAGGATTACCATATTCAACGTTAGTCTCACCGATAGTAGTTAAATGCTTAAGCTTTAATGTCGCATCAGTCGCATTAGATATTAACTCTCTTAAAAAAATTTCGTGATCACTATAAAGAAACTTCTTAATAAGTGGAAATATATTTTCCACTGTAACGTTAATTTTTCCAGATGTCATAGTCGTATGTTTAATGTTATTTGATTTTTTAATAATTTTACAGTCAATGAAAGTCAAAAAAGATACCAAATCAGTGTAGGCTGTCATTTTGACATAATAATAACGGGTGATGAAATAATTCGTAAATTGTGAATTAAAATAAATTAAGAGATAACAATAATAAAACCTATGAAAAAAATCGTATTATTTGGTGCAATGGCATTAGCAGTAGCATCGTGTAAACCTACAATGGATACAAAGTCTCAAGTAGGAATAAAAGGAAACTGGACACTTACTGATGTAAAGCATGTTGGTGGAGAGTTTGTGAAGGTCAATTCATTTAATATTGCAGATGCTCAGTGTTTTATTGGAAGTCAATGGAAATTTGTATCGAATAATAATACTGGTATTGTAGAACTTACTAAGGGAGGCTCTTGTCCAAGTTTTGCTAGTGACTTTAAATGGACTATTACTCCGAATGGAAATTTCGAATTTAAGTTTGTAGATGAGGGAGTTAAGGCAAAAAATGTGACAACAGGATATTCTTTACGAGTAAAGAATCAAACTGCTACTACCTTTGATTTAGTAGATAAGTTTTATACTGGAGGACAATCTTATGACGTTACTTACCGCTTTACTAAGAATTAATTTACCTTTTAAAACAAAATAATTAACAACATGAAAAAAACAGCCACATTTATATTAGCAAGTACATTATTAGTTTCTTCAGTTTCACTTACAGGATGTGAAGCAGCAAAGAATACAAACAAAACTCAAAGAGGCGCAGCTATAGGAGTAGCTGGTGGAGCACTTATCGGAGGTATTTTAGGAAATAATATAGGAAAAGGAGGTAATGGAGCTTTAGGGGCTATCTTAGGAGGAGTAGTAGGAGGAGCTGCTGGAGGTGTAATCGGTAATAAAATGGACAAACAAGCTCGCCAAATACAAGAGACAATACCTGGTGCTCAAGTAGAACGTGTAGGAGAGGGAATTAAACTTGTGTTAGGTGAAAGTTCAGTAAATTTTGATTTGAATTCATCGACTTTAACTCAACGTGCAAAAGATAATTTAGATAAGTTGACTAAAGTATTTAAAGATCCAGAGAATCAAAATACAGATATAGAGATTTATGGATATACTGATAATACAGGTAAAGAAGAGTATAATCTAAGTCTATCTAAGAAACGTGCTGCTTCTGTAAGACAGTATTTAGCAAGTCAAGGTGTAGCAGCTAATCGTATGAAGACAGACGGTTTTGGTATTGCAGACCCTATAGCATCTAATGAAACTAAAGAAGGTCAAGCAAAAAATAGACGTGTAGAGTTTGCTATTAAAGCAAATGAGCAAATGGTTAAAGATGCTTATGATCAAGCAGGGACTCGTTAATTCATTTATATAGATTAAGAAAGAGGCTGTCTAAAACTAGACAGCCTCTTCTATTAATTGTAATATTGATTGAAAAATTGAATTAATTCATGGATAATAGAGATTATAGTAAGTATAGGTTAGCAATCAGTACATTTTAGCGTACTATCTTCTTGCATTTCATACCAATGGTTACCTGGAGTAAATCCTGATTGAGAAGTAATTAATGCTTTAATTGCGTCGTTTAAGTATATTTTCTTTCCTTTAGGAAGGTATATGGTATAAGTCATTTTTGCATTCTCAGTTAACTCGGTTGATATAAGTAGTTGATTATTTGTTTTTTCAAATTGATCATATTCAACGTTAATACTTTTGAATTTGTTGTTAATTGTTTTAGGTGACTTGTCATGTATGTTTGCATTCCCATATATTCCATCTTGGAAAGTTGGTAAAATCTCTATTGTTATAGGAAGTAATGAGTTAACTTCTGTTACTTCGTATCCTTCTACAGTAGATTTATCAGAAGTAAAATAGTTCGGAGTTATTAACTTTAGTGTTAAATCTGGTGTCTCAGTAGTAAATGAAAATTCTGTATCATCAGATCTTTCTGTAGAAGATGTTTCTATAGTGTAATTAAAGTCCTCATAATTCTTTGCATTTAAGAATGGTATAGTAAATAACCCTAAAGCAATAAACCAAATCACTATAAGTCCAATGATTGAAACCATTACATACTTGATGTTAGAATAGATCATGCGTAACCCTATGATTAACAGTCCTACGAATGGCAATGTAGTAAGTGTAGTCATCAGTAATATATTCATCCAATAAGGATACATTCCAGAGATAAATAGAGGAATTTCATTTTTTGTAGATTGTAGTATTAAATCTTTATTAATCCAAGCTCCACAAACACCTATTATCGCTGCAAAAATACTCATCGCACTAATGACTATAAACGCTATTCCGATTATGTTGAGAACTACTTTACCACTGCGCTCACCTGCTCTAGCTGTCTGTTGTTTGATGCTATCATAGTCTATACCGTTGATTTTATCAGTGACATAACTGACATTTTCCTTTACTTTTTTTTCTATTGTAGAGATGTTAATAGGTTCGCGTTGCATCTCTAATATCTGAGATGTAGTCTTTGCTTCAGGTACAATAATCCATAAGATTAAGTATAATAATACACCTGTACCGTAGAATAAGACAAGTACCATAAAGATAATTCTCATCCATACCGTATCTATTTTAAAGTAGTGACCTAGTCCAGCTAATACACCACCTACCATAGCGCGATCTCCATCTCTATATAGTTTTTTAGAGGTGTTATAGATATACTGCGTATGGTTAGTCGTTGTTGGTTCTTCATCTATTACATAGTCTTCTGGACTTCCCATAATAGAGATAACTCTATCTACATCAGCTATCGTGATTACTTGATTAGAGTCTGAAATGTTTTCAGAGAATAGTTCTGCTATTCTGATTTCAATATCATGAATAATTTCGTCTTGTTCTTCTTTAGGAAATGAACGTTTGATTGCTTTTAGATATTGATCTAGTTTTAGATAAGCATTTTCATCTATGTGAAAAACTGAGCCAGCTATATTGATTGTAAGTGTCTTATTCATCGTTGTTATTTTTAGTAGTTATTTCTTCAACAGCATTTGCTAATTCATACCAAGTTTTAGCTAATTCATCTAAAAATTGTTGTCCTATCTCTGTTAATTTATAATATTTTCTAGGAGGGCCCGAACTTGATTCTTCCCATCGATAAGCCAGATAGTCGTCATTTTTTAATCTCGTTAGCAGAGGGTATACTGTTCCTTCTACTACTACTAACTTTACGCTTTTTAGTTCGTCTAGTATCTCTGAGGTGTAGCAATCTCTTTCTTTTAGTATAGAAAGAATGCAAAACTCTAAGATCCCTTTGCGCATTTGAGCTTTAGTGTTTTCTATATTCATGTTAATTAGGTTTCTTATTATCTATAGCAAAGATATATCTAAAGGAAGGTACTTTGTATTGCAAGGTACTGTTTTTTAACAAGGAATTAACTTTTTTTGAGTTTGAGTAATGAATAAACATTTTTCGTATATTTAGAAAAAATCAAAGTATATGGAGTTTAATGTATCTAATATCAATAAGTTTTTGTTCTTTAAGTTGCCATCTGCCTATTGGACAGGTGTGCGTATGAAAGAGATTAGTGATGTTAAGGCTATCACAACAGTAAAGCATGGATGGAAAAACCAGAACCCATTTAAGTCTATGTACTTCGCAGTACAAGCTATGGCAGCAGAGTTGTCTACAGGAGCATTAGTCATGCGAAAAATAGCTCAAAGTGGTGAGAAGATTTCTATGTTAGTTGCTAATAATAACAGTAGTTTTACAAAAAAAGCTACAGGACGTATTTTCTTTACCTGCGAGGACGGAGCTGTCTTAGATGACGCAATTAAGAAAGCGATTGACACAGGAGAAGGAGTTACGGTATGGATGAAAAGTATTGGTAGAAATACAGCTGGAGATCAGGTATCTGTAATGAACTTCGAATGGACTTTAAAAGTGAAGAAAAAATAGAGGTATATAGATATCATCTATTCACTAATAACTGTATGCTATAAACTAAATTATATGAAAGTACTTGTAACTGGCGCTACAGGATTTATAGGAAGTAGAGTATGTAAAGCTATATTAGAACAAGGATATCAAGTGCATTATCTCACTCGTTCGCAATCTTCGAAAGGAGTAGAGAATGCGAAAGAGTTTGTTTGGGATCCTTATAAAGAAGAGATTGATTTGGCTTGTTTAGATGGTGTAGAAGTTATAATACATCTAGCAGGATCTAGTATTGCAGATTCTTGGTCAGAAAAAGGAAAGCAATTAATCTTAGATAGTCGTGTTATACCTACTGCATTTTTACATAAAGTATTAGAAAGTAATCCACATACTGTAAAGCAGTTGATAGGAGCTTCAGCTATTGGAATTTATAGTAATATCGATGAGGTGCAGAGTGAAGACCACTTTAAACGAGCTAATAACTTTTTAGGTACTGTAGTTCAGCGTTGGGAAGAAGGAAATATTGCTTTTAAATCGCTAGGAATAAAAGTGAGCCTTATTCGCATAGGGTTGGTTCTAGATATGCATGAATGTGCATTAGCAACAATGGTAAAACCTGTTAAACTATGGTTAGGAGCTCCTTTAGGTTCAGGTAATCAATATTATTCTTGGATACATATAAATGACCTAGTAGGAATATTTGTTCATGTCTTAAAGCATCAATTAGAAGGGATTTACAATGGAGTTGCGCCTCAGCCATTAACGAATAGTGTATTCACTAAGATTTTAGGTAAAGCAATGAACAGACCAATATGGTTACCTGCTATCCCAGAAGGATTTATAAAATTAGCTTTAGGTGAAAAGGCAATGTTGGTAACGGAAGGTCAATATGTCGATAGTCATAAAATCAGAAATACAGGTTTTGAGTTTAAATTCAAAACATTAGAAGAAGCATTAGATGATTTTATTTTATGCGGTTGATAGCGAAAATAGTAATAAGAAAGAGGAAGCATTAGTGATACTGGTGCTTCCTCTTTCTTATTACAGACTTAAAAATAAATCATAGTATTGTGTCATATTGACAGAGATGTGAAGTTGGCAAAGGATTTGCTATGAAGATAGCAGATAATTACAATTATAAATACACAATCATGAATACTGAGAATCAAGATATAAATAAAGAACAAGAGGAAATTCAACAAGAAGTAGTACAAGAGACAGCAGATGCACAAGAAGGTGTTGAGAATGAAATAAAAAGTGTTGAGGAAGTACTAACTGAACAGTTGGCTAACGAAAAAGATAAAAACTTACGTTTATTCGCTGAATTCGAAAATTTCAGAAAGCGTACTGCAAAAGAGCGATTGGAGCTTTTAAGTACAGCTAGTGAGGGTGTTATGTTGTCTATGTTACCTGTACTAGATGATTTTAATCGTGCTCTTATTGAATTAGAAAAGCATGGAGAAAGCGAGCATCTTACAGGTATTAGATTAATCGCGACTAAGTTTACAGATACATTGTCAAGTAAAGGCTTAGTAGAAGTAGAAATTAAAGCAGGAGATGAGTTTAATGCCGATTTGTCAGAAGCTGTGACACAAATTCCAGCAGGAGATGATATGAAAGGAAAGGTAGTAGATGTAATCGAAAGAGGATATAAACTTGGGGATAAGGTTATTCGTTTCCCTAAAGTAGTGATAGGACAATAATATTTCTAATAAATATAAAAGACAGTAAAGATGAAAAAAGATTATTATGAAATATTAGGTATAGATAAAGGAGCTGATGCAGCAGCTATTAAGAAAGCATACCGTAAAAAAGCAATAGAGTTTCACCCTGATAAAAATCCAGGAGATAAAGAAGCGGAAGAGAAGTTTAAAGAGGCAGCAGAAGCATATGAAGTATTAAGTGATGCTGATAAAAAAGCTAGATATGATCAATATGGTCACCAAGCATTCGAAGGTGGTTTCGGAGGAGGTGGCGGTGGTCATATGAATATGGATGACATCTTTAGCCAGTTTGGAGATATCTTCGGAAGTGCATTCGGAGGCGGAGGTTTTGGAGGTTTTGGAGGCGGAGGTCAACGTCGTGTAAAAGGAACTAGTCTGCGTATTAAAGTGAAATTAACTTTAGAAGATATTGCAAATGGTGTTGAGAAGAAAATAAAAGTTAAACGCAAAGTGCAAGCTGACGGTGTTACTTATAAGACATGTCCTACATGTAATGGTACAGGACAGGTAATGCGTGTAGCAAATACTGTATTTGGACGTATGCAAACAGCTTCTCCTTGTACTAGCTGTCAAGGTAGTGGTCAAACGATGGATCACAAGCCTGCTGGTGCAGATCATGAAGGTATGGTGGTAAGTGATGAAACTGTATCAATCAAAATACCTGCAGGTGTAGCAGATGGAATGCAACTAAAAGTATCAGGAAAAGGGAACGAAGCTCCAGGTAAAAATAGTATCGCAGGAGATCTGTTAGTGGTAATAGAAGAATTAGAACATGATACATTACAACGTGAAGGAGATAATCTACACTATGATTTGTACATTAGTTTTGCTGAAGCTGCTCTTGGCGGAAATAAAGAAATAGACTCTGTAACTGGTCGTGTGCGTATCAAATTAGATGAAGGAATTCAGTCTGGTAAGATTTTACGTCTTAAAGGAAAGGGATTACCAAGCATAAATAGTTACGGAAATGGTGATTTATTAGTACATATAAATGTCTGGACACCGAAAAAACTTAACAAAGAACAAAAAGAATTCTTTGAGAATATGATTGAAGATGAGAACTTTAAGCCTACTCCGTCAAAGAATGACAAATCTTTTTTTGAAAAAGTAAGGGAAATGTTTTCTTAATTGAAAATAAGTTATACATTTGTAGGACACTTATTAAACAGTGGATTTTCTTTTTCATAGCAATTTTTCCCAACCTTATTTTTCCAAATAAGGTTGGGTTTTTTTATATAGTACCTAAAAATACTCTACCCATTCCCGGGTTCTCAAATATTTACTTATTTTTACAGAAATTAATTGACTTAGACCAATGCAACCTATATTAGAAGTTAAGGATGTGGTAAAAACATATTCTGATAAAACAGCATTAAATAAAGTATCTCTGACAGTACCTAAGGGTACAATATATGGACTTCTAGGTCCTAATGGTGCAGGAAAAACTTCTTTAATCCGTATTATAAACCAAATCACTTACCCAGACTCAGGACAGATCCTGTTAGATGGAGAGCCTCTTAATCCAAGACATATTCAAGATATCGGCTATATGCCTGAAGAACGTGGACTGTATAAGACAATGAAAGTAGGAGAGCAAGCAATGTATTTAGCTCAACTTAAAGGATTGTCTAAAGCAGAAGCAAAACGTCAGCTAGACTATTGGTTTGATAAGTTAGATATTAAAGGATGGTGGAATAAAAAGATTCAAGAACTATCAAAAGGAATGGCTCAAAAGATCCAATTTGTTGTCACTGTATTGCATGAACCTAAACTGCTAATCTTAGATGAACCTTTCTCAGGATTTGACCCTGTGAATGCAAATATTATTAAGGATGAGATTCTAGAGCTAAAAGAAAAGGGATCTACTATTATATTTTCTACCCATAGAATGGAAAGTGTAGAGGAGATGTGTGATTATATAGCCTTGATTAATAAATCAAATAAATTAATTGAAGGTAAATTAGTTGATGTGAAAAGAGAGCATAGAACGAATCTTTATCAAGTAGGAGTGCTTAGTAGTAATGTTGAGAGATTAATGTTAGAATTGAGTAGTCAGTTTAATTTTACTCCAGCTAAGTTTAAATCACTTAATAATGAAGTGCAATTAGAAGTAGATTTAGGAAGTAAAATGCCTAATGAACTTCTGAATATTCTGTCTGTGAATGGACAGGTAACTCATTTTGTAGAGAAGCTACCAACTGTAAACGATATATTTATTCAATCTGTAAGTAAGTAATATGAGTGTATTATCATTAATCATAAAAAGAGAGTTTATCGCTAAAGTGCGTAATAAGTCATTTATTGTAATGACTTTTGTGAGTCCTTTGCTCTTTGTAGTTCTTACAGGTTTTATTGCTTATTTAAGCAGTATGAAAGGAGATATAAAGAAGGTTGCTATTCACGATGAAAGCGGTTTATTTATTAATCAATTTGAGAGTAATGAAGCTTTTGAGTATCAAGATTTGTCTGCTATTGATATAGATATCTTAAAAGAAGGAGTTAAAGAAGAAAAGTATGAGGGAATCCTATTTATCCCAAAATCAGATAATGTAGATGACTATCAGAACAATGTAATTTATATTTCTAATGAGAGTCCTAGTTTAAGCTTTGTGAGTAAGGTGGAGCTATTGTTAGGTGATAAGATCACACATATAAATCTAGAACAGAGTGGAATTGATTTAGCTGTGATTGACAAAGCAAAGGCTGATGTGAATCTTAGTTTAGTGAAAGCAGATGGAGAAGCTACTGTAAAGGGGTTAAATGAGATTAAGATTATCATAGGTGGATTATTTGGTTACTTTATTATGATGTTTATTATCATCTATGGTAATATGGTTATGAGATCAGTAATCGAGGAAAAGACTAACCGTATTATTGAAATTATTATTTCGTCTGTAAAACCATTTCAATTGATGATGGGTAAGATAATCGGTACTTCTATGGCAGGGTTACTACAATTCATTATTTGGGGAGTAGTAGGAGGGATTCTTTTAACCATTGCGAGCAGTGTATTGGGAATTAATGCAATGCCTGGAGCTGGAGCAGCTGAAGCTATAGAGGCAACAGGAGGAATGATATCACCTGAAGTGATGATAGATGTGCAGAATTATGTAAGCGAAATCTTAAGCTTGCCTTTAGTGTCGTTATTTATATATTTTATCATCTTTTTTATAGGAGGATATTTTCTTTATAGTTCATTATATGCTGCTATTGGTGCAGCAGTGGATAATGAAACAGATACACAGCAATTTTTGTTACCTATATTGTTACCTTTAATGTTAGGAGTTTATATCGGATTCTTTACAGTGATGAAAGATCCTCATGGAACTGTAGCAACAGTTTTTTCGATGATTCCATTTACTTCTCCTATCGTAATGTTGATGAGAATACCTTTTGGTGTACCTTTGTGGGAAGTTATAGTGTCTATTTTAATACTATTTAGTACATTTATATTAGTAGTGTGGGTAGCTGCTAAGATATATCGCATTGGAGTGTTGATGTATGGAAAGCGACCTTCGTGGAAAGAGCTTTACAAGTGGCTTAGATACTAGTTTGTTAACTGTTTTTGTTATAAAATATGGGTAAAACATCGAAAATATTAATAGTAGAAGATGAAGCTGCTATTCGCAGGGTATTAGTGAAAATACTAGAAGAAGAATCATCAGATTATGTAGTAGATGCCGCAGAGAATGGAGAAGAGGCTTTGCAAAAGATAACTGGAGAAGACTATGATTTAGTTATCTCAGATATCAAGATGCCTAAGATGGATGGGGAAGAACTACTAGTGGCTTCAAAAAAAATAAAGCCAGAAACAATATTTGTGATGATCTCAGGACATGGGGATTTAGAGACAGCAGTGAATACTATGCGTCTTGGGGCATTTGATTATATTTCAAAACCACCCGATTTAAATAGATTGTTAACAACAGTTAGAAATGCTTTAGATACAAGTAAACTAGTTGTAGAGAATACTATTCTTAAAAAGAAAGTGAATAAGAAATATGAGATGATAGGTAATAGTGAACCTATTAATCACATCAAAGATATTATAGAGAAAGTAGCACCTACTGAAGCAAGAGTATTAATCACAGGACCTAATGGAACGGGGAAGGAGTTAGTTGCTCATCAGATCCATTTGCAAAGTAGCAGGGCACAGAATATGCTAGTAGAGGTTAACTGTGCTGCTATTCCTTCAGAGCTAATAGAAAGTGAGTTGTTTGGGCACGTGAAAGGTGCTTTTACATCTGCTGTTAAAGATCGACCAGGAAAGTTTGAGCAAGCAAATAACGGAACTATCTTTCTAGATGAAATAGGTGATATGAGTTTATCTGCTCAAGCTAAGGTATTGCGTGCATTACAAGAGAACGTTATCACGCGTGTAGGTGCTGACAAAGATCTAAAAGTAGATGTTCGCGTATTAGCAGCAACTAATAAAGATTTAAGAAAAGAAATAGCTGAAGGGCGTTTTAGAGAGGATTTATATCATCGTCTAGCAGTTATATTGATTAAAGTTCCTGCTTTAAATGATAGAAGAGATGATATCCCTCTATTGATATCGCATTTTGTTAATCAGATAGCTAAAGAGCAAGGTACTATAGCAAAAGAGTTTAGTGATGAGGCAATGGAGCTGTTAAAACAGTATGACTGGACAGGGAATATCCGCGAACTTAGAAATGTAATAGAGAGATTAATAATATTAGGAGGTAAAGAAGTTTCGAAGCAAGACGTCGAAATGTTTGCAAATAAATAGAATATGAAATTAAAAAAGATAAATAGTACTTTACAAGAAAACTTAGGAAGAAATGGGCTTCTAGAACCGACTACACTTCAAAAGAAAACTTTTGGAACCATAAAAAGTGGTAAAGATGTCGTGATTTTTGGACCTAAAGAACAAGGGAAAACTACTGCAATGATTATCGCAGCTATACAACGCGTTGATAAATTAGTAGAGGAGGATATTGCTACTAAAGTTTTGATAGTAGTAAAAGATAAGTTTGAAGTAGAGCGTTTAGTGGAAGTTTTTGAAGCATATACTAAGTATATGGATCTAAGAGTGTATGGTGTACATGACTATACAGACTTAGATGAGGATAAAAACCAACTTTCACTAGGAAGTGATATCTTAATAGGTACTGCTACTCGATTAAACGAGATGTTTGCAAGCGCTGGGTTTGATGTGAATCAATTAAAGATGTATATTATTGATGATATCGATTTACAGCTTAGAAATCGCTTAGAACCGCGTTTACATCGTTTATCAGAAAGTATAGGAAAGACACAACGTGTTTATTTTGCTACAGAGTTTGTAGAGCAATTAGATATGTTCGCAGATAAGTCACTAACTGAAGATGCAGAATGGTTTGATTTTTACGATGACGAAGAAGAACAAGACGATAATGAATAAGAATAAAAAGGGCAATCAGTGATGATTGCCCTTTTTTTATGCTATCTATATAAAGCTCTAACTTATCTTTACTATCATTAAAATCTTTTGGATTTAAGCCAAGAGTAATAGTTGTTTAAGAATATAAAAAAAGGAGACTTTTATAAAAAGTCTCCTTGGTAGTAGCGGGAACAGGACTCGAACCTGTGACCTTTGGGTTATGAGCCCAACGAGCTGCCTACTGCTCTATCCCGCGATATTGTGGTGCAAATATAGTGCTAATTAATATCTGTGCAATAGTAATTTTGTTTTATTTATATTTTTAACATATTTCACTTTGCAAGTTATTGTGTTTTAATTATTAATATTTTATTGTTAACATATTTTTTCTAGAGTAAGCTATCTAGGTAAGCATAATTATAAACTTCCTTTAACCAAAATGCTCTATCTTTATAAGTAAGATTATTCATCGGACCTATAAACGTGGTGTCTATAGTCTCTATTCCACAATAGGCAAGTATTCCGTCTCTAAGTTGTACTAGCCCGCTTGATTTATAAATGTCAGTGTAAATGTTTATATCTAAATCACCTCCGGTGGTAATAATACGTGCTGTTCTTCCTTTAAATAAGCCAACTGTCTCACCATCTGGATTGTGTATAAATGCAATGCCAGGTAAGAAAGTTCTGTCAAAGAACCCTTTCATAATGGCGGGTAATCCTAGCCACCATAAAGGGTGTATCCACACTGTATGATCACTCCAATTAATATCTTCTAGTGCTTTCAAAAGATCAGGCTCTAGTTCTGTTCGTTTTCTATATCCATATTCAAGATTAGGATTGAAGTCTAGTGAGTGTAACGCTAAGTATTTTATTTCTACAGATTCGTTATCTTTTAATGCATCTATATATGATTGCGCAAGTGCTTCATTGTAGCTTAAAGGGTCTGGATGTCCATTGATAACTAGTATTCTTGTAGTTTGAGTTTTTGTCATCTTTATTGTTTGATTAGATGGCAAAATTAGAATTACTAGTAGGTTTATAGTGGGTAAATTTTTATTGTAATTAGGTATATTATAGCTATGTGTTTAATCATTTAGTAGTTTACTCTTTTTGAAAGGAATACCTTTTCTGATTAGATATGAATGGTAGCAACTAGGAATATCGTTTTGCCATTTAGGGAGTATTAGAATTATAAGTATAACATCAAGTTGAGATATTATACCCCAAATTAACGTAATAGAGATGATTAAGCCTCCATAATCAAATCCAATGATTGATACAAAAGAAGAGAACAATAAAAGACCCCAAATTTTTGACAAAAAAGCATGAGTACAAGTTTCTTTTCTAAACTTGATGAAACTAATCAGATAGCACATCATTTCCATTACAAGTACTAAAATAATGCCAATCTTATATGTTTTAATTATTTCAGGATTGAGTATATAGCAACTTATTCCAATTGAAAGCCAGAATATTAAATCCACTTGACTATCTAGTCTTCGTTGTTTTATTGTTGAGATATTTTGTTTTCGTGCGATTATCCCATCAAAAATATCTGATAATAATCCTAGTATCATTAGGATAACGATTATATTTCGTGATTCATTACTGGCATACATGGCTAGTAATAGTATAGTGGGAGCAAATAAAAATCGAAGTAGTATTAACAAGTGAGGTGTCTTCATAAATAAATATTTAATATTGTTTAAGTGTACTGAAAACAGAAGGGATATAATCTTAACTAACTGTAAACGTAATAATTATTGTTTTGTTATTCGCCAACTTGATAAAAATACTCATACAGAGGTAATCGTTTGTAAACGTATGTTCAATAAATAAAATGTTCAGATGAAATGAACAGTAGAAAATAGTCAACTTATTATTATGTGATTGAAGATTAGTTGTTTTGGAATATTTACTAATGGATATAGGAGGTAATATAGGAGTGTGTGGATTTATAATCCTTATTTTTGCTTTTAAATTATACAGCACTTTGAGGGATGAAGGACAACGACACAACTCGACTATCGCGACTTACCGCAATACTTACTCAGTTACAAACTAAACGACTTTTGACAGCAAGGACACTTGCAGATAAGTTTGGAGTGAGTGTTCGGACTATTTATAGAGATATAAGAACTTTAGAACAAGCAGGTGTTCCTATTATTTCAGAAGAGGGAAGAGGGTACAGTCTTATGGAAGGCTATAGAGTACCACCTCTTATGTTTACAGAGGCACAAGCAAATGCTTTAATTACAGCTGAACAATTGGTGCTCAAGAACAAAGACACTTCGTTTATTAAAGATTATTGCGAAGCTATTGAAAAAATAAAAGCTGTTTTAAAATATAATTTACAAGACAATGCTAACTTACTTTCAGAAAGAACACGCTTTGATCAAAATAACTATTTGGAAAGAAATAGCAATAGTTTGTCTGAGTTGCAATTTGCTTTAACTAACTTTCGGATTGTAAAGATTGAATACACTAATGAGCAAGATATAACCACGATAAGGAATATTGAGCCATTTGCATTACTAAGTACTGAAAACTGGTTGTTGGTTGCTTATTGTCGATTAAGAAAAGAGTTTCGTTTTTTTCGTTTAGATAGGATTAAAAAATTAGAGGTACTTATGGATGCCTTTGAGCCACATAAAATGACCTTACAGGAGTATTTCGAAAGATATCATTAATTTATTTCTAACCCTTGTCATAGGGTTGTCACTAAGTGGGTATAAGTTTGCATCATTAAGTAATCTTTAATTGAATAAAAATGATCAACGAAATTAATTCAAACAGTTTTCCTCACCCCACTCTTATCTCTGTCAACGGAGTAGAATTAGAAGTATTTGAAGCTGGAAAACAGAATGCTGGAAAACCAATAGTACTTTGTCATGGTTTTCCTGAGCATGCTTTTTCATGGCGTCATCAGATACCAGCACTTGTTTCGGCTGGTTATCATGTTATCATTCCTAATCAGAGAGGTTATGGTAACTCATCAAGTCCTACTGAAATAACTCAATATGATATTATACATTTGACTGGAGACTTGGTTGCATTACTTGATCACTTTGGGTACAAAGATGCCGTATTTGTAGGACACGATTGGGGAGCTAATGTTGTTTGGCATCTAGCGCTATTACATCCAACAAGAGTGAATAAAATAATAAACTTAGCTTTGCCTTATCAGGAGCGAGGAGATATACCATGGCTAGAGCTTATGGAGGTAGTATTTGGAGAGGATTTTTATTTTGTTCATTTTAATCGACAAGTAGGAGTAGCAGATGCTATTATGAATGAAAATGTAGCTCAATTCTGTCGTAACATATTTCGTAAAAATCTACCTCACACACCGCCACAGCCAGGAATGTATATGATTAATCTAGCACAAACGGAAAATGCAGTAGGAGAGCCACTAATGGATGATAGTGAACAGTCTGTATTTGTTTCTGCCTTTGAATTATCTGGGTTTACAGGAAGTATAAATTGGTATAGAAATATGGATAGAAATTGGCATTTAATGGCTGATATTCCCCCAATTATTAATCAGTCAACTCTTATGATATACGGGATGCAAGATACAATTCCTGAGAGTGAAAATTTAAAAAATATTGTTTCTAATTTGGATATTGTAAGATTGGATTGTGGGCATTGGATTCAACAAGAAAAACCAGAAGAAACTACTCAAGCAATTTTAAAATGGTTAGCACAACATAATGATTAAGGAAGTAGATACATATTATCCTCAGAGTAGAAAAGATTGGAGACAATGGTTAGAGAATAACCATCAATCCAAACAGTCTATTTGGCTTGTTTATTATAACAAACAGTCTATGATTCCTTCTATCAGTTGGCGTGAAGCTGTAGATGAAGCACTTTGCTTTGGTTGGATTGACAGCAAAACAAAAAAAGTTGACGATTCTTCTTTTATACAATATTTTAGTAAGCGTAAACCTAAAAGTATCTGGTCTAAAATCAATAAAGAGATAGTTCAATTGCTTATTGATAACAACAGAATGACTAAAGCAGGTTTTGAAAGTATTGAAATTGCAAAGCAAAACGGTTCATGGTCAATTTTAGATGAAGTAGAAGAACTAATAATACCAGATGATTTAGAAATAGCTTTTAATAGACATAACGGTTCAAAAGATTATTTCTTGAGTTTGAGTAAGTCTACAAAAAAAATAATATTAAGTTGGATTGTCCTCGCCAAACGACAAGAAACTAAACAAAAACGTATTGACGAAGTTGTGGAAAGTATGCAAAAGAAGCAAGTACCAAAACAATTGATATAGTCCGCTATAAATAAAAAAAGACCTAATCTCTCGATTAAGTCTTTTTTACTTGTAGCGAAGACGGGAGTTGAACCCGTGACCTCAGGGTTATGAATCCTGCGCTCTAACCGACTGAGCTACCTCGCCATTTTATTGGCTTACATTAATGTTGTAATGCGGGTGCAAATATAAAACAAAAAAATTATTATACAAATGTGATTGGTTAAAAAAAATATTTTTTTATTTGGAAAATATGTCTATATTCGAAAAAATTATAAATGTTAAAAAAGGTTATGAAAGAAAAATACGAACTAGAATTTTCGATTAATTCGTCTCCGCAGTTATTGTATCAGTATATTTCTGATCCTTCTGGATTAAGTGAATGGTTTGCTGATAATGTAAATTCACGTGGTGAAATATATTCTTTTATTTGGGGAGACTCTGAAGAAAAAGCTCGTGTTGTGACTCGTAAGACTGATGAGAGGGTGAGATACAGATGGTTAGATGAAAATGACAAAGAAACTGACTACTTTTTTGAATTAAAAATTCACAAAGATGAGTTGACTAAAGACGTTACTATTACTGTAACAGATTTCGCTGAACCAAGTGAGATTAATGAATCAAAACAACTATGGGAAAATCAAATAATGGACTTAAAACAAGTGTTGGGTTCTGCATAATTCCATAAAATATAACTTATATTTGCCGTTAATAGTAATCAGAAGAAAAGAGAAATATGATTAATGTTAACGGCAAAATTGTTTCTACTAGTGAAATATTAATTGAAAACAATAGAGGTTTTCTATATGGAGATGCTGTCTTCGAAACAATTAAGGTTTTAGATAATAAGGTTTTGTTCCTAGAGGATCATTACTTCCGCTTAATGTCTTCAATGCGTATCCTTCGCATGGAGATTCCTATGGATTTTACAATGGAATTCTTTCAAGAAGAAGTTTTAAAACTAGTTCGTTCTTTAAACACGTCTGTTAACGCAATTAGAGTGCGTTTTAACGTGTTTAGGGATGCTAGTGGTAAATACTTACCAACTGAAAGAAAGATTGGTTTTATGGCTTCAGCTGACGTTTTAAGCACTAGTGGATATAGTCTTAATAATGTTGACTATGAAATAGAATTGTATAAAGACTTTTATGTGACAGGCCATCTGTTATCTACGCTTAAGACTAATAATCGATTAATAAATGTTACAGGAAGTGTTTTTGCAGAAGAAAATGGATATCAGAATTGTCTGTTGTTAAATGATGCAAAGAATATTGTAGAAGCATTAAATGGAAATATCTTTATTGTAAAAGATAAAGTAGTTAAGACACCTCCATTAAGCGATGGCTGTGTGAAAGGTGTCATGCGTAAACAGATTATAGAGTTGCTTCAAAAACATACTGAATATACATTTGAAGAAGGTGTAATATCTCCTTTTGAACTACAAAAAGCAGATGAGATGTTTATTACTAATGTTATTGTAGGGGTGCAACCAATCACAAAATACCGCAAGAAAGAGTATGTCAATACGCTAGCTAGCGATTTGATTAATAAATTAAATGCTAAGATTAGATTAATGTAAGTTTTTAATCTATGTGCTATTCTAATTAAAATTAGGGTTTTCAGGAGCATTTAACCATAATGAATATTTTTTTCCCAATTTGGCAAGAGAGTTTTTCCAAAGGTCTTTTGGAGATTGGGAAAAGATATTCTCAGTTCCTAGGTGATTCGATGTAACCCAGAAATTATCGTATATTTCGTTTTTTAATTGATCACAATCCCAACCTGTGTATCCTAAGAAGAATCTAATATCACTTTTACTTAATAGTCCTTCTACTAACAGTCTAGGTAATTCGTCAAATTCAACTCCCCAATACAAATCATCTACTATATGTATGCTATCTGGAATTAACTCTGGTTTAGAGTGAATATAGTATAATCTGTTTTTTTGTACTGGACCTCCATCGTATATTGTAAACGAAGATTCAATGTGAGGGAGTAAATCACCAACAGTTAAATCTAAAGGCTTGTTTAGGATAAATCCTACAGATCCATCATTGTTATGCTCCGTAAGGAGTATTACAGCCCTAGAGAAAATAAGATCATCAGTATTAGCAGTAGGAAGAGAAATAATTTGATCTCCGCGATGTATAGAAAGTGATTTAATCATAAGTGACAATAAAAGAATATTTACTTCTAAGATATAAAAAAACCTCATTTAATAAAAATGAGGTTTTATATTTTAGAAAAGTTTCTAATATTACTTTAAATAATATTATTTTTTCTTTTTATTTACAGCGTTTTCTAATTCAGAACCAGCTTTAAATTTAACTACTTTTTTAGCAGCAATTTTAATTGTTTTTCCTGTTTGAGGGTTTCTTCCTTCTCTTGCAGCTCTATCAGATACTGACCAAGAACCAAAACCAACTAAAGAAATTTTTCCACCTTTACCTAAAGTAGTTTCAACATTTGATAAAAACGATTCTAATGCTTTTTTAGCTGCCACTTTGCTGATTTCAGCATCTTTAGCAATCGCATCGATTAATTCAGTTTTGTTCATAATAATTTTTTTTAAAGGTTAACTTTATTAACGTCCTTATACAAATTTAGGGTAATTCTCTAATAATGCAAGTCTTTTCGATAAAAAAAAATAAAAAGTTGATAAATCAAAGCCTTTGAAAAGCTAAAATTAGTCTTAAAATTACAAAACTCTATATATCAGTTGTTTATATTGCTGTTGTGTTGTCGCTAAATGTTACTCCATTGAGTAAGTCATTGGCTCTCATTGGCTTTTTACCAGGGAACTGAAGTCTTAAAATATTGATAAAACCATTTTTAACAGCTATTTTAATTTCTTTCTTACTGGAAATTAGCTTTCCAAGAGAGTAATTGTGAGTGTCTTCTTCAAAGCTAGCTTCATATATCTTTACATTCCATTCATTGTCGTTATCTTTAATAGTGCACCAAGCAGTTGGATAAGGACTAAGTCCTCTGATAAGATTGTGAATTTGATTTCCTTGTTTTGTGAAATCAATCTTAGTATTGTCTTTGTGTAATTTGTAAGCTGTTTTAGTTTCTTCTTGAGGTTGAGTAGTGGTATTAGCTTTGTCGTTTTTAATTAGATCTAAAGTTTCTATTACTGTCTGAGCTCCTAGTAGCATTAGTTTGTCATGTAACTCTCCTGCATTTTCAGTTGAGCCTATTGATGTTTCTTTTTTTAATATAATAGCACCAGTGTCTATTTTTTCATCAATAAAAAACGTCGAAACTCCTGTCGTAGTTTCTCCATTTATGATTGCCCAGTTAATGGGAGCTGCTCCTCTATAGTCAGGTAGTAAAGATGCATGTAAATTAAATGTACCTAATTCTGGCATTTTCCAAACGACCTCTGGCAACATTCTAAAAGCTACGACTACATTTAGATTAGCATTATAGCTTTTTAATTCCTTTAAAAATTCCTCATCTTTTAAATTAGTAGGTTGTAGTAAGGGAAGTTGTTTTTCTAACGCATATTCTTTTACTGCAGAATATTTGATTTTTTGACCTCTACCAGCCGGTTTATCAGGAGCTGTTATAACTGCGACAATATTGTAATTGTTATTATATATAGCATCTAGTATTCCGACAGCAAAGTCTGGAGTACCCATGAATACGATACGTAAGTCTTTCATATTATTGAATATTGATTTTCATTGTTTATTTTTATTTTATCTTGTTCTAGTAAAACTTGAATTGCAAAAATGATATCACCTTTTTTTATATCATGAGTCATTTCTATCTCAAGTATACTGTGTGGTGAATTAGAAATTATCTTATAGATATTGTCTATCAGAGTATTTCGTGTATTAGTATATTTTCTTTTTTTTATACAAGTAGAGCATGTACCGCAATCATCATTCTTTTCTTCATCAAAATAGTTTAAGAGTATTCTGTTCTTGCAAATATCTTGATTTTCTATATAGAATAATAGTGATTGATATTGATATACTTTTTGTGTATTCTGTTGCTCAAGGTAAGGAAATGTTCTATACAGAGTTCTATCCTCTTCCCATGCCTCATTAAAAATAACAGTTATATCATTATCTTCAGGTATATAATTACACAGATTTTGATCATGACAAGTTTTTAAACAATCTGTTATACTTTCAATTGATTCACCTGTTTGATGTTCTATAAGAGTTAAGTCGATATCTTGTTCGTATTCATGGATCCCCGTATAAGTTCTTAGAATAAAGTGAATAATATTTTCATAGGGCTCATTATCATACGTGATATCTAGTATTTCACTACTAGGAGCTGTAAATAAAAGCTTTGTTTTATTTTTATTGTTTTGTGATAGCCTAATAATGCCTTGTCTATCTAAAAACTGTAATGCATTATAAGCTTTTCGATGAGGGTATCTATTGTGAGAGCAAAACTTGTTGAAATTAAAGCTATAAGTACAGTTATATCCTTCTCCATAAGCGATACTTAGAAAATTGTTTAGTTTTCTATATATATGTTTTAAAAAATCTTTATCAAACAAATTTGCTTTAAACATATCTTTATTTTGCTTGATTTCTTGATCTGTGATCAGCATTGTCGCAAAGGCTTTTTTGCCATCCCTACCAGCTCGACCAGCTTCCTGGTAATAATTCTCTATATTCTCTGGTATTTGGATATGAATGACATTTTTTACGTTTTTTTTATCAATACCCATTCCAAAAGCATTTGTAGCTACCATTATAAGGCTTTTCTCTTCTATCCAATCTTGCATTCTCTTCTTTTTTTCAATGATAGATAGTCCACCATGAAAAAAAGTAGCTTTAAAGTTTAGCTGATTAAGTTGTGAAGAGAAGAAATATGCTTCTTTTCTATTTCGAACATATATAATGCTTGGGGTAGGGTTTTTCTGAATAATACGTATTACTGTATTTAAGATGTCCTCTACATTATAAACACCATAGATTAAGTTCTCGCGTAGAAAGCTTTTAGTGAATATTTTAGGGGTGTCTAGTTTTAGATTTTCGCATATATCAGTTACTACCTTTTTATTGGCAGAAGCAGTTAGGGCGATTATTGATATGGTAGGTAATAGATCACGTAGTTTTCCTAACTCTAGGTAAGAAGGTCTAAAGTCATGCCCCCACTGTGATATACAATGTGCTTCATCAACAGCTATTAAATTGATTTTAATTTTTTGTATTCGTTCTAGAATCCATCCTTGTTTTAGTCGCTCAGGTGAAATATACAAGAATTTATAGTCTCCATACATACAATTGTCAAATATAGCGTCTATTTCGTGCATAGGAGTACCTCCAATAATAGAAGTAGCTTTTATATTTAACTTATTCAAATTGTTTACCTGATCTTCAATAAGTGCTATTAAAGGAGATATAACGAGACACGTTCCAGGCAAAAGCAGTCCAGGAATTTGAAAACAAATACTCTTTCCTCCTCCTGTTGGTAAGAGCGCAAAAGTATCATTCTTAGCCAGAACTGCATCTATTATCTCTTGCTGAGGTTCTCGAAAGCTATCATAGTTCCAGTATTTTTGAAGAATATCGATAGGTGTAGTCATGTTCTAAAAGAAATATGTAAATAACGTAAACGAATTTACAAAATTAGTTATAAAGAAAAGGGTTATAGTTTGTTTACTATAACCCTTTTAACTTAAATATGATGATTTATTAAATTTTACTTAATATGAAATCAATTCTGTTTTCAACTGTGTCACGTGGTACCTCTATTAGATCATACCCATAGTTTTTATAAGTTGATATAAGGTGTTCGTGTATTTGACTTGCTTGTTCGAAATTCTCATAACGTTGTTCATCACTTTGGTATATTGATTCCCATGGCGGTAATAAGAAAATTTGATGGTAAACATGGTTCTTACATGCGATGTCAAAGCTTTCAGGATATTTATCGCCAGTATAATGCATATATGCAAGTACATCTGGGATACCTCTGTCTATAAAAACCAAATTAGCAGATTCTTTTACTGCTTCTTGATGTTGTTCTATTCTACCTTCTAAAAGTAATTGACTAAATAATAGAGGTTCTGTTAAGAATAATTGATCAATACCTTTTTCTTGAGCCTTTTTTGTAACCGCACGAGATATTTCTGGATAGCAAACATATCCTTTGTCAGTAAGTTCGTTAATCAATGTAGTTTTACCAGATCCTGGTCCTCCTATGATTAAGATTATTTTTGTGTCCATTTTGCTGTAAATATCAAAGGTGCAAAAGTACAATAAAATGTCATCTACAAAAGACTTTTAACTACATCTTTTGAAATTAATAGCAGTTATTTTGATTATATTTGCCTAATAAAAACGATATGGACGATAATACAAAAGAATTTTATAAAAGATTAAAAGAGCAATTAGAAGATGATAAAACTTGGCCAAGACCATACTTGTATAAGTTTATTGTACCAGGTGATGCGGAGAAGATAGCTAAGGTGGAAGAGGCATTCGATGGATGTAATGCTGATATTCAAATTAAGAATTCTAGTACAGGTAAATTCTCAAGTGTATCTGTGAAACTAATAGTTAAAAGTTCTCAAGAGATTATAGATAAATATCTTGCTGTATCTACTATTGAAGGAATTGTTTCTTTGTAGTTCTTTTTTTTCCTATTTTTAAACAAAATACTTTCTAAGTGCAAATACAACTAATATTTAGTCGTATTCCAACATAATAGCCAATATATATGAAGTTTGATTCCAAAGAAGCAGTAACTCATTTAGAGTACAATTCTCTAAGAAAACCGTTGATTATACCTGAATATGGTCGTCATTTACAAAACCTGATTGATCATATACAAAATATTGAGGATAGAGAAGAGCGTAACAAAGGAGCTAGGTACGCTATTAGCGTTATGGGGAGTATGAATCCACATTTACGTGATGTACCTGATTTTCAACATAAACTTTGGGATCAATTATTTATGATGTCTGGTTTTGACTTAGATGTTGACTGTCCATTTCCGATTGCTACGAAAGAAACTATTTTTTCCAAACCTGAAAAATTAGATTATCCTCAGAATCATCCTAAATATAGATTTTATGGTAATAATATTACCTACATGATTAATAAGGCTATTGCTTGGGAAAGTGGTGAAATGAAAGACGCTTTAATCTTAGTGATTGCTAATCACATGAAGAAGAGTTATTTGAGTTGGAACAAAGAAACTGTAAAAGACGAAGTGATTTTCGAGCATCTTTATGACTTGTCTAATGGGAAAATAAATTTATTTAAGAAAGAAGAAGAGCTTTCTACTACTGCTAATCTAATGCAAGTAAATAAAAAGCAATCAAATAAAACGAATTACTCAAATAATAATCAGAAGAGTAATTCGAATAGTAACAATACTAATAAAAAATTTAAAAGTAATAACTATCATTCAAAAGGTAAGAAGTAATGAGTACATTTAAGATAGAAGGAGGCGTTAAGTTAAAAGGAGAGGTTTATGCACAAGGAGCTAAGAATGAAGCATTACAAATCTTATGTGCAGTATTATTAACACCTGAGAAGGTAGTATTATCTAATATTCCCAATATTATAGATATTAATAAACTAATAGAGTTATTAGGGAAATTAGGAGTACAGATTGAAAATCTTGGATCAAACAAGATGTCATTCCAAGCTGATAATTTGAATTTAGAATATCTTACTTCAGATGATTTTAAAAAAGATGGAAAAGCTTTAAGGGGATCCATTATGATGGTGGGACCTTTATTGGCTCGTTTTGGGAAAGGATATATCCCAAAACCTGGAGGAGATAAGATTGGTAGAAGAAGATTAGATACACACTTTGATGGTTTTATCAAGTTAGGTGCTACGTTTAGATATAATAGAGAAGAATATTTCTACGGTGTAGAAGCTGAGAAATTGGTTGGTGCTGATATGTTGTTAGACGAAGCATCTGTGACGGGAACGGCTAATATTTTAATGGCTGCTGTGTTAGCAGAAGGTATTACTACTATATATAATGCAGCGTGTGAACCTTATATTCAACAATTGTGTAAGATGCTAAACTCCATGGGTGCTAAGATCCAAGGAATTGGATCTAACTTACTTACTATCGAGGGAGTAACTGAATTAAAAGGATGTGAGCATACAATGTTGCCAGACATGATTGAGATTGGTTCTTGGATTGGTTTAGCAGCAATGACTCAAAGTGAGATTACTATTAAAAACGTAGGTTGGGAGCATCTAGGGGTTATTCCTAATACGTTTAGAAGATTAGGTATCACACTAGAGAAGAGAGGGGATGATATTTATATTCCTGCTCATACTAATGGATATGAAATACAAAATTATATTGATGGATCTATTCTAACGATAGCTGATGCGCCATGGCCAGGGCTAACACCTGATTTATTAAGTGTTATCCTAGTAGTAGCAACACAGGCTAGAGGGGAAGTACTTATCCACCAAAAGATGTTTGAAAGTAGACTTTTCTTCGTTGATAAATTGATTGATATGGGGGCAAAGATTATTCTTTGTGATCCACATAGAGCAGTAATTATAGGTCATGACTTTAAATCAAAGCTAAAAGCGACTAAGATGTCATCACCTGATATTCGTGCGGGTATCTCATTATTAATAGCTGCGTTATCTGCAGTAGGTGTAAGCGAGATACAAAATATCGAGCAAATTGACAGAGGATATGAAGCTATAGATGATAGGTTAAGAGCGTTAGGTGCTCATATAGAGAGAATAGAAGACTAAAATTATCTAGTCAGAACAATATAAAAGGCTAAGTTGTAAATCTACGACTTAGCTTTTTTTGTACAATGAAATTAATGTGATTGTATAACACTTGCATAGTTTTGCCCTTTGTTAAGTACTCACTATACTATCATATTACTGAATTCAGAATTTTGACTGTACAAGTTTAATTTATAGTAAAAAACAAAGAGGTTTAAAATATTTTTGTTTTTAATATGTATCTTTGCAAAGTATTGATTTTTAGTATTCAATAGCTTTTTTTACGCCAATCTTCTAGGCTAAAAATTACAAATAACTAGGATAATATACGTTAATTACTAAGACAGCTATTTCTATGCAGTTTTGGATGCACGATGCTGTCAATATACTATCATACAAAGCGACATAGCCACTTTATAGCTAAGAATTGATAAAACATGATAGTTTCTTTTTTGAGAGAAGTGATAAGATATATAATCCTTAAAATGAATTAAAACAGTTGGTTTTTAGTGAAATAGAAATCAGAGTATGTAGCAAATGTACACAAATAAATTGAATGTATAAGAAAGGGAACTGACTTAAAACAAGAATCAGCGATAGACATATAAACGAAAAGGAGTTATACAAAATAGGTCTTAATTAGCGCTACAAGTGTACTATAGTATAGTTATAGTACTGATGAAAGAGCTATGAAGTAGAATTGCTTTGTAGTATTTGGCTAATGCTAATTCTGGGTTTAACCTAGTTGTTAAGTGACTCAATGTAGTTATGATTCGTTATTTGGTTATTAGGTGTTTTAGGAGATTACTAAATTTATAGAGCTACTAGATAGATAAGATAGGATAAAAAGAGTAAGACTAAGAATTCATTCTATTACTTTTGGATTAAATCTAGTACTTTGACACCAAATACAAATCCGAATTTCTTAGGTGCATCTGCTGATACTGTATGAAAAAAATCTATTCTAAACGGTCTAAACTTACCAAAACCAAAGTTGTTAAGACCTAAACTAAACTCACCGTAAACGTCTTTATCAGGAACATTAAGGACATGATAACCTACGACTAAAGAATATCTTGTTTTGTTAAGTAATGGTATTTTATTCATGATGTAACCTCTAAAGTCGTGTTCTAAGTGAAATTCTACGTATGATTTATTTGTACTATATTCATAATACGGTAATAGATTGAAATGTTTATTATATACAGCAGTTGAGCCTATAAAAGTTTGATTACCATTAAAATGTTTATAATCAGTGAAGGCTATTTTATTTTGTTCCAGAAATTTACCAGCTGCTAAACCTATATATAGGTTACCTATTTTACCAATATTATCATTATACTGTGTAGCTAAAGAAACAAATGTATAATTGTAATCACTAGTAGTAGCGTTAAGAGCTTTGTCTATATTGACTTTAATGATAGGAAATTTAGAGTTAGGTAAATATTGTTTAGAATTAGGGTAGGATATTATTTTTTGATCGAAGATTATATTCATACCTAAATTTAGTTTAAACATTGAATTGTCTATAAAAGGTGCATTTTCATAGTCTTTTGGAGCTAGTGGATTATTGGAATCAAAATCTTTATTAGGTGCAAAAGGTGGGCTTTTTATACTATTATTTAACGCTGTCCTATGAGCATACTCTAAAGAGGTTGTAAATTTGAATTTATTAAATGCATATTGTTCGTACTTAATCTGCAAGTAGTTTTTTTGAAAAAACTTAGCATAGTTTTTCCCAAAGTATGCACTAGCTATCGAGTTTATAGGAGTTTTTACAGGATCATCCTGATTAAATTGAAGAATTGTATTACCTCCTGACAATGTTAATGTATTATAGTTCTCTTGGTTAAAAGTATGTGAGGCATACCCAGAAACTCTGTATTTGTTTTCTGATATTCCATAGTTAACGATAGTTCCTAGTTTTGTTACAGAGTTATCATCTTTATACTTAATATAATCTAGCCCTGTTGTAACATTAAAACCTTGTATTGCATTGAAAGCAAAAGTAGATAATAGACCTCTGTATGTAATAGAAGAATTTTTGTGTGTATTAATATGTTGATACCCTTTGATTAATTTGAATAAGGTGAAATTATTAGTTCTTTTGTCCAACGAGTCTAATGTGGCTTTTGTAGTCTCTTGGATTTTAATCTCTTGATTATTGAAGGTTGTTTTCTCCTTTTCAGATAATGACTCAGGCCTGTTATTATTCCAATATTCAGTAGGTTTATTTAGAAAGTTGTTTGTGTAATGTATTAATTCATTCGAGAATTGTGTTTTATCTATATTGTCATTTTTTTGATAATTTTTATAATAGGCTTTATAGGAACCTATATAATGAAAGACAAGAAATTTCCCTTTGAGGTATAAGTTTTGTTTATATTTTAAGTATAGATTAAGAGCTTCATTGTACTTGTATTCTTGGCTAATTACAATTTGGGATACATTTTTTAATCCAAAGTTTTCACCAGACATAGCAGCATAAAGTTTAGTAATCTGCCAGTTGTCACTAGTTATTGTAATTTTACCTTCCATTATAGGCTCTCTATCTCTTTTAGGTTTAAATTCGATAGTATAAAGATCATTACCTAAGGTGTCTTTTTCTTTAGTTATAAGTTTAAAGTAGTAATATGATTTCGCATAAGACATTAAAGGTGAGATGACATTAATCTGATTTGATACTACTTTATTATATAAGTTGATATCACTATCAGTAGCAGTTAAAAAATTGAGATCTTTCGAACTCCCTATTTGATTTAGTGCGATAACATTTTCTTTATTGTAATTTTCGTTTAGTGTTGTAAGTTGAGAAGAGAGTTCTCCTAAATAGATATAATTACTAATATCCTTGATGTCTAATGAAGGGACTAAGTCTTTTCTTTGTTGGCCTAGAAATTTTTCTCTACCTGTAGCTAGTTGAAGATTTCCTTTTGAGTAGAAATCAACAGTAAACTTATTTAGATTATTCTTATGCTTGAATCTACTGGCCAAATCCATAATAAATAGAGCATAGTCGTCCTGAGGATTATCGTAGAATATATCAGTGTCTTTTAATGATGTTAATACAATATCCCATTGTTTTACTTGACTTTTATCTGGTATATAGTCGAGTTTACGTATAGCATAATTTTCTTTTTGAATGTACAGTTGTTGCCCTGGATTTACAGCTAGTTTAAATACTCCATTTGCATCAGTCTGTGTTTGTAGATCAGTTTTTATGATAAAAACTAAGGCGTTTTTTAAAGGTTTTCCATTTTGATCTGTAACTCGTCCTTGTGTAGGCTGGGTTTGTGCATAACTATGCAGTATGGACAGTATCAATATACTGAAGAAAAGAATAAGTGTATGCAGGTTTACTTTCATTACTCTAATATAGAAGCTATAGCTAAGTCATAACTCTTTAGTCCAAAACCTAGAATTACGCCTTGACATACAGGTGATAAGTAAGAATGCTTTCTAAATTCTTCTCTTTTGTGAGTATTAGAAATGTGAACCTCAATAACAGGTGTTGTTATAGCTGAAATAGCATCAGCTATTGCTAATGAAGTATGTGTGTATGCACCAGCATTTAATATAATAGCATGATATGAAAAACCTATTTCATGAATCTTATTGATTAATTCACCTTCAATATTAGATTGAAAATAGTCAAATTCTATTTCAGGATATTTAGATTGTATACCTATATAATAATCATCAAAAGAGGTACTACCATATACTAGAGGTTCTCTCTTACCAAGTAAGTTCAGATTAGGTCCATTTATAATAGCTATTTTCATGTATGAATATTTTAGTATAAACAAATATATCTATAATATATTATGTGCTTACTAAAAAAGAAGAATAAATAGTCAGTTGTGTTATTTCGTATATAAAAAGAAGCTATTATGAATACTATATTGCTTTATGAAGTAGCGTTTATGTGTTTTATTATGTTAATAAGGCTTTTTATTGTGTGTTTATGTGTTTTAGAATTATATTATTAATAGTTTAATTATGTGTAAAACCATTTATTAACATATATTTATGAGTGTTTTTAATTGTTGTATTTTATTGCATTTCATTTAGTTACTGTTTATATTGGTGTATATGTGTTATGTGATTGTTATTTTATTATTAAAAAAAACATCACTGTAGGAGAATGTTACTAAATTTGAATTGTTAATTAAAAATAGCTAAACATGAAAAAATTAGTACTTTCATTAGCAGCAGTTGCTGCTTTCGGTTTCACTGCAAATGCGCAAGAAACAGAAAAACCAACTTTTGGATTCCAAGAATCTAATGTATTCGTTGAAGGAATGTTCCAGATTTCTAATTCTACTTCTAAATTAGAAGGTGCATCATCTAAGGATAAAAAGACAAACTTTACATTTAATCCTAAAGTAGGATATATGTTATCTGATAAATTAGCTGTTGGAGTTTCAGCTGCATTTGGAAAAAATAGTGATTCAGAAACAAGTTTTGGTGGAGCTTTTGATAAAGTAGGTTCAGTAAAAGGGTATATGAAAGAAACTTATGTTGGAGCATTTGCTCGTTACTATTTCTTAGAATTAGGACAACGTTTCAAAACATATGCTGAAGTTGGTGTAGGATATCACCAAGGAGTTAAAGAACAAGCTTTAGGAAAAGACTTAAAAGCAACTGGAGTTAAAGCTGGTTTAAATGTTGGTATGAACTACTTTGTAACGTCTAATATGGCGATTTCATTTAACTTAGGTGATGTATTTACTTATGGTAACTACAACACTAAAATGGATGGAACAAAAGTTTCAACTGATTCTAAAACTGAGGCAAATGTTAACATTTTCAATAATTTCTTTGATAATGCAACATTCGGTTTAACTTACAAATTCTAATTAGATTAAAATCTTAATTGAATATAGAGAGCCTCTTTTTAGAGGCTCTTTTTTTGTTTGTATATTTGAGGTAATTAAATTATAAAATATGGCTTCGGGCTACTGGGAAGGGAATATTAAGATGTTTACTACTTATTTAAAACTTGAAAGGGGGCTTTCTGCCAATTCAATTGATAGTTATGAGTTGGATATAAGAAAATTTATTAGCTATTTAGAGGGTTTTGATGATAAGTTTACTATCGAATCTATAGACAGAAGTACAGTTCAAGAGTTTTTATATAGTATAGCTGAGGTTGTAGCATCCACTACTCAAGCAAGAATTATAGCTGGATTAAAGAATTTTTTTAATTACTTTATACTTGAGGGATATATTAAAATTTCTCCAGCAGAGCTAATTGAAACACCTAAATTAGGACGGAAGTTGCCTGATGTTTTGAGTGTTGATGAAATTGATTTGCTGATTGAGGCAATTGACTTATCTAGTTCTGAAGGATTTCGAAATAAGGTGATGTTAGAAACTCTTTATAGTTGTGGATTGCGTGTAAGTGAATTAGTGGGGCTTCGTCTATCGGATCTATTTTTTGAAGAAGGGTTCATTAGAGTGATAGGAAAGGGAAGTAAGCATCGTTTTGTACCTATTGATATGGGTACGATGGAGTTAATAGCCTTGTATAACGACTCTATTCGCGCTCAGATGACAGTAAAGAAAGATAGTTCGGATATCTTGTTTTTGAATAGAAGAGGGGGACAGCTTACTCGGGCTATGATATTCACTATTATTAAGAGGTTAGCAGCCGAAATAGGTTTAAAGAAGAATATTAGTCCACATACTTTTAGGCATTCTTTTGCTACTCATTTATTAGAGAATGGCGCTGATATTAGAGCTATACAGTTGATGTTAGGACATGAGTCTATTACTACTACAGAAATTTATATGCATGTAACTACTGATCGTTTAAGATCTGTTCTAGAAGAGTTTCACCCTAGAGCTAAGGGATAAAAAAAAGTGCTATTCATTTGAATAGCACTTTTGGTAATATATAAAATCTTTATTATTTAGCAATATTTATTGCTCTAGTTTCTCTAATTACAGTGATCTTCACTTGACCTGGGTAAGTCATTTCAGTTTGGATCTTTTGTGAAATGTCGAACGATAGAGTAGCTGCCATTTCATCAGTTACTTTTTCACTTTCTACGATAACACGTAATTCACGTCCAGCTTGTATAGCATAAGCATTCTTAACCCCGTTAAACTCATTAGCAATACTTTCTAAGTCTTTTAAACGTTGGATGTATGAATCTAATACTTGACGTCTAGCACCTGGTCTAGCACCTGATATAGCATCACATACTTGGATGATAGGGGCGATCAGCGTAGTCATTTCTATTTCGTCGTGGTGAGCACCGATAGCATTACATACTTCAGGTTTCTCTCCGTACTTCTCAGCCCATTGCATACCTAAAATTGCGTGTGGTAATTCACTTTCTGTTTCTGGAACTTTACCGATATCGTGAAGCAATCCAGCTCTTTTAGCTAACTTAACATTTAAGCCAAGCTCTGCTGCCATAAGGCCACATAATTTAGCTACTTCACGTGAGTGTTGTAGTAAGTTTTGTCCATAAGAAGAACGATACTTCATTCTACCTATAATTTTTATTAACTCAGGGTGTAATCCATGAATACCTAAATCAATAACAGTTCTCTTTCCAATCTCAATAATCTCTTCTTCGATTTGTTTTGTAGTTTTTGCTACAACTTCTTCGATACGAGCAGGGTGAATACGTCCATCTGTTACTAATCTATGTAGAGATAGACGTGCTATTTCTCTTCTTACAGGATCAAAACAAGATAAGATGATTGCTTCTGGAGTGTCATCTACGATGATTTCTACACCTGTAGCAGCCTCTATAGCTCTAATGTTTCTACCTTCTCTACCAATAATTCTACCTTTTACATCATCAGATTCAATGTTAAATACTGATACACAGTTTTCGACAGCTTCTTCTGTACCAATACGTTGGATAGTATTAATAATAATCTTTTTTGCTTCTTGTTGAGCAGTAAGTTTAGCTTCTTCGATAGTTTCTTGAATAGATGCCATAGCATTTGCTTTAGCTTCTGTTTTAAGACTTTCTATGATTTGTCCCTTAGCTTCTTCAGCAGTTAATCCTGAGATAATCTCTAGCTGTTCTACTTGAGAACGGTGAAGTCTATCTACTTCTTCTTGCTTTTTCTCAATAATTTCAAGTTTCTGATCATATTCAGCTACTTTTTTCTCTCCTTCATCATTCGCTTTCTTAGCTTTCGCTAATTCGCTAGAAATTTGAGATTCTTTATCTCTAGTTCTTTTTTCTGCTTCTGCGATTTTCTTATCACGCCCTAAGATTACTTGTTCATGTTCAGACTTTAACTCTATAAACTTCTCTTTAGCTTGTAATATTTTCTCTTTTTTTATTGCTTCTCCATCTGTCTTGGCATCGCGTATTAGCGTTTTTGCCTCATTCTGAGCGTTAGACAATATTGAGGAAGCTAGTTTCTTCTCTAGGTACTTCGCTACCATGAAGCCTACTACAGCACCTATTATTGCTGCTACCCCAATGTACATTAGTATTTCCATAAATGTTTCTATAAATTATATATAAAAAAAGCCCACATTAGTTTGAGTTGTGTAAACTCAAAAAATAACAAGTTTTGAGTTAGCTTGCTTTTCAAGGATCTGCGCAAGGCAGCATGCTTTAGTTGCAAAGATTCACCCATTTTAATTTGTTGGTGTTAAGTTTATCAAACAGTACTAATGTGAGCAGTATTTTTAGTATCTTATGTTAAGAACGAATTGTTATATTTTCTTCGAGAGTACACGATCTAAAGCCTCATCCAGTCTGATTAAACGCTCTACAGCTTTATTATAACTGTCTGTCGTATCAATTGTCTTCTGTTCATTTTGTGATGCAAATTGTAGTGCACACATTGCCAGAACATCTTGCTTATCTCTTACAGCATAGTTTTCTTCAAATTGATGTATCATTAAATCTATCTTCTTAGAAGCGGATCTCAGTCCTTCTTCTTGAGAATAGGCTACTGTTAGAGGATAAACTCTATCAGCGATAGATAGTTTAATTTTTAATTGTTCATCTTTTTGACTCATACTTTCCTTATTTTGTGAGATGAGCTATACATTGATCTATTTCTTTAATCAATGAATTTATCTTGAGTTTCGTATCTCTTCTGTTTTCTTCACTGCCCAATAATGAATTTGCTAATTGTAATGATTCATATTTTTTATAAACAGAGTCTAATTGTGCCTCGTTTTTTTGAATCTCCTCTTGTGCAATCAACAAATTACTTTTCAGTTGTTTGTTCTCTGCTTCTAAGGTACTTAGTCTTTGCATAAGTTTAGCAAACTTTACCTCTAAAGAATTAATTATATCAGTTAGTTCGCTCATTATACTTTTTATTCACTATCCTTTCAACAAAGTTACGATTTGTATTTAAATTTAAAAAAGTTTTCTATAAAAAAAAAGGTAATTTGTCTTTTTGATTAAATTGCTGTTAGCTATGTCTTTCATTTTTAGTGATAATGCTATTTTTTATAGGGTTATTATGTATTTTAGCTGAAAAGTTTTAAAAATTATGAAAGTTAAAATACTTGCTGGAGTATTCCTTAGTGCATTTAGCAGTTTTGTGTCTGCTCAGAATTCAGAATCATTTGATAGTCCTCTTAATATTTCTATTCATGCATCTGGTAATTTTGGAGAACTTAGGGGCACACATTTCCACACTGGATTAGATATAAAAACCCAACAGCGTATAGGATTGCCTGTCTATGCTCCAGCTGATGGATTTGTATCTCGTATAAAAGTGTCTACTTGGGGATATGGTAAGGCATTGTATATTGATCATCCTAATGGTCAGACTACAGTATATGGACATCTTGATTCTTATGCTGGAGATATTGGAAGTTTAGTATTAAACAGACATTATGCTGAAAAGAATTTTGAAATCGAGATTTTTCCTAAAAAGAATGAGTTGACTGTAAAAAAAGGACAGATTATCGCATATACTGGTAATACTGGAGGATCTGGTGGACCTCATTTGCATTATGAAATTAGAGATACTAAAACTCAAAATATTATAAATCCTCTAAAAGAGGGAATGAGTAAGTTATTGACAGATACACAAGCTCCTACTATAAATGGATTATATGTGTATCCAGTGGGGGATAATGCAGTTGCTAATGAGAGTGAATCTCCTAGTCAGCTATCTTATATTACGCAAAAGGATGGTACTTTGTTAAGTAGTGGAGTTAAAGCGAGTGGAGATATTAGTTTTGGTATTGATATTCACGATACAGCTAATTTTAATACAAATAAGAACGGTGTATATATGGTGGAAACATCTGTAAATGGTAAAGCTTTGTTCTCTTACAAGTTTGATTCTTTTTCATTTTCAGAAACGGGTTACGTGAATGCCTTAATAGACTATGAACGTTATCTGTCAACCAAAAAGAAAGTACAAAAACTGTTCTTTGAAAAACCATATAGTTTGTCAGTATTATCAGTTGATGTAAACAAAGGTGTTTTTAATATAAAAAGTGGAGAGAATTATAATTATACTGTAGTATTGTCTGATTATCATGGAAACAAAACTACGATTGTTATTCCTGTAGAGCACTCTAGTGCTACAGCTAAGACTAAAAAAGTGAAACCTAAGGGAGAGTTTAAAATTAACTCTGACAGAGATTATATCTTTGAAAGAAAGAATGTAACTGTAAGTATTCCTATCAAGACATTCTATAATGATTTCTTAATGGATATGTCAGTTGAAGATGATGTGCTAAAATTGCATAAACCTATAGTGCCATTAGCGAAGAGCTTGTTGATTACTTTTGATACTTCTACAATGAATATTTCTAATCGAGATAAAGCATTTATTGGTAGGGTAGACGGAGGTAAAAGAGATTATTTTAGGACTGCAAAAAAAGGAAATATTTGGACTATTTATGCCAAAAGCTTTGGCGATTATAAGATATTGATTGATGAAAAGGCTCCAACTATTGAGAAGCCAAGTTTTACAGAAGGACAATGGTTGAGTACTGCATCTGAGATATCTTTTATAGTAAGAGATGATATGTCTGGTATATCTACTATCAATGGATATATCAATGGGAACTGGATATTGTTAGATTATGATTATAAAACGCGTAAAATCATACATAAATTTAGCGACAACAAAGTTGTTTCAGGACGTAATGATGTCATTATAAAAGTAAAAGATAATGTTGGAAATGAGGGAATATTTGAGTCTCATTTTTTTAGAGAATAGTAAATACTATTAAAAGAACTAATTAGCGAATTGCTATTATTTATGAATAGAGAACTGTGTAAGCGGTTCTCTTTTTCTTTCTATAATCGTTGAAAAAATGATTATTATAGATGTATAATGGAATTACTATTTGTGTATCTTTGGACTATAAAATTTCTATTATGAAAGTAAGAGGTGGATTATTGTTAGGAGCGATTTTGTTAGTAGCAGTAGCTTGTAAACAAGAAGCAGAAAAACCTAAAGTTATCTATAAAGAAGACGGTACTTCTGAAGTCGCAACAGAGACAATTAAAGAAAAAGACCGTACTGAAGATATTCGAATTGCTGATTTGCCTGTATTAATGGGACAGTCGGATTATTTAGTTCATCCTATAGGCGAAGTACGTGTATATAGTTATTCTTCTAAAAGTGGAATGAGTAAGGTAAATCAAACATCTTATACCGTATCTAATTATGCACCTTTTGAATTAACAGGGTATCTAGAGAATATTATGTTTCAACATAAGGACTCAGTACAAATTAGACCTTTGACTAATAAGAAGATACAAATACAAAGTGTCACTTATTTAAACACAATAGCTGAAAAAACAAAAAAGAATATCTTGGTATATAGCATGTTTGACGCTGATACAAATCGAGATGGTAAACTAGATTCTAACGATATTAAGACATTGTATATCAGTAGAGGTAATGGAATGAACTTGAAGAAATTGACAGTGGATTTGCACGAACTATTAGATTGGACTGTGATTGATTCTCAAAATAGACTGTATTTTAGAAGTATTGAAGATATTAATAAAAATGGTGCTTTTGATAAAGACGATAACGTGAACTATTATTATATTGATTTATTGAGTAAAGATTGGGAGATCATAAGTTATGATCCTTTTAGTGTCAATAAGCCTATTGAGATAGAATAAAACAACAAAAAACTCGTGAGATATCACGAGTTTTTTGTTATAAGATATTGTGATTATTTATCGAATTTTCTGCTTTCTCTTTTAACGATTTATTCATCGCTATAAATCCAAGTAAAGTACTTGTGTTTAATTGTTTTTTTAAAAGAGGAATTAGAATTCCAGAAAATTCCTCTTTATGAATAAATAGACAGTTGTGTTCATCTAGTTCTTTTAGTTCAAACTGATGGTGACCATCAAATATCCCTCGGATAAATAATTTTCCCTTCCAGCTAAAGAATTCTTCTGTTTTGTAGGTATGGACAATTGGCTTAAATTTCATTGTTGGAAGTTCTATTTCTAAAGCCATACCTATGTTTGCTGTCCCTCGAATGGATTTGATAAAAGGATTCCATTGAGCGTAATTCTCAAAATCCATAAGAATATTCCAAACCTCTTTCTTGTTTGCCTGGATGTGTATGCTTGTTTCTAATTTCATATCGTTGCTATTTGATATGACAAAGGTTAATATTACTGAAAATGTATTTCTTGATTAATATCAAGAAAATATGCGTATCTCTGAATGCACTCTTTACAATTGTGCTTGATTAACGCTTTTCAGTTTTATTCCTTTTTTATGATAAAATCATCGTGGGCAGTTTCGCCTAAATTGAAGTGTAACACTTCTCCGAAACCTATAGGTAACTTAAAAGTATTGCTTAGAGGAGTCTGTAAGATGTAGTTCCATATACATCGTATAGGACCAGCATGAGTTACTAAGAGTACTTTCTGATATTTCTTATTTCTCAAATCATCTAAGAAAGAAGATACTCTTTCTTGTACACTTAACAAGTTTTCGCCATAAGGTGGACAAACTTGTGTTATATTGTCCATCCAGTTTTGCACTTGCTCTTTGGGGATTTCATCCCATTTAGTCATTTCCCAAGTTCCAAAATTCATTTCCTGCAAACGATTATCTGTTGAATACTGTTGTGATAAACTATCAGCAATAAATGTGCATCGTTTTAATGGGCTTGTGATAACTACATCTATATCAGTAGGTATCCTTTTTTTTAATAGATTGACCTCATCAGGGTAGTCATTTAACAAGTTTACATCTGTCTGACCATAGCAATACCCTGGAGGCACATCTACTTTCGTATGTCGTATTACATAAATTTCCATAGTGTTAGTGTTGTTAAGTAGAATAGAACTTCACATACTTGCTGGATAGTGCCTAAGCAGTCTCCTGTATATCCGCCTATATGTTTTTTAAAGTATGTAGTTAAGTATATTTTTCCAATGTAGCTAATAAAAAATGCACTGATGAATAACCAATTATCAAATAAAAGATAGGGGATCAACGTAATGATAAATGAAAAAAACAATGAATTATATCTAAGTTTTTTATTTGCCATTGGTTTAGACTTACTATCATCAGTATCTCTGACATATTTATGTGTGTAAATTGTAGTTGCAGCATGAAATCTACTTGTTACATGTCCATTGAGCATAGTTGTCAAGAGGAGTGTCGTAGATAAATGAGCCAACTCAGTTAATGCCAAAACCTTTAATAGTAATAATAAGACGATACCGATTACTCCATAAGCCCCAATGCGGCTGTCTTTCATAATAGTCATAATCTTCTCTTTGCCGTATCCTCCTCCGAAAGAGTCACATATATCTGTGAATCCATCTTCGTGAAATGCTCCTGTAAGTAATACAGTTCCTATGATAGATAATACTATTGCTATCTCTTCAGAGAATAAGTATGATGCACAGAAATAGATGAGTACAGACATTGCCCCAACGATATAACCGATAAGTGGAAAGTACTTCTGTGACTTGTTCATAATCTCATGGCTATAAGGTATCTTAAATGGAATAGGTATCCTAGTAAAGAACATGATAGCTGTGAGAAAATAAGTCAATTCTCTTTTTATCATTTATTAGAAACATTAGCAGATTCGAAGCTCGCCATTTCATTTAGAAATGCAATAGCATTTTGTATTAAAGGGTAGGCAAGTGCACAGCCAGTACCTTCTCCTAAACGTAGATTCATGTTTAGTATAGCTTGTTCTTCGAATGAACGAAGTAATAACTGATGCCCTATCTCATCTGATTTATGACAGAAAATCGCATTGTCTATGATGTTAGACTCTAAATTAGATGCACATAGAAAAGCACTAGAAGCTATAAATCCATCTACTAATATAACCATACCTTGTTTATAAGCTTCTAGCATTGCAGCACATATTTGCGCAATTTCAAAACCCCCAAATTCTAGTAGGGCTTCTTTAGCATCTTTAGGTTTAGGATGCGTCTCTAGTATGGATGCTAAAATTGTTTTTTTGCGTTGTAGTCCATTATCATCTAATCCAGTACCTCTGCCTACACATCGGTCTATAGGCAATTCTAATATTGAACTCATCAATAATGATGCAGACGAAGTATTGCCAATACCCATTTCGCCAAAACCGATAATATTGGTGCCTTTAACCGCAATGTCCTTTACTATTTTAGCACCTGATTCAAAACAAAAATCAAGTTCTTGTTTTGTCATTGCATTTCCCGAAATCATATTATTAGTTCCAAATCCTGCTTTAGCTTCAATTAAATTAGGATGAGGGGTAAATGATTTGTTAACTCCTGCATCTACTATTTTTAAATCGATATTATTTTGTTTACAAAAAACATTAATGGCAGCTCCTTCCGACAGGAAATTTAGTACCATTTGATAGGTTACTTCACTTGGATAGGCGCTTACACCTTCTTTAGCAAGACCGTGGTCTGCTGCAAACACAACAATAGTAGGATTTGTTAGTTTTGGTGTTAAAGTATTTTGGACATTACCTATTTTGTATGCTATTTTCTCCAATAGCCCTAAAGCTTTAAGTGGTTTTGTCTTTAAGTCTATTTTTCTTTGTAATTGTTCTTTTATATTCATTTTATAGTGTCTTGGTTGACACAAATATAGTGGAAATAGTATACAAGAATGCCTATATTCTAATAAGGTTGTTAGTGAATTATATAGATAATTATTAGGTTATAATGTTTTGTTTCTGAGTCTGCTTAGAGTTTCTGGGCTCATTCCTAACATAGATGCAATGTATTGATGGGGAACTTCATTAAATAAGGATCCTGATTGCTTAAAGAAAGATAAGTACCGTTGTTCTGCTGTTAAGGTTAGAAATTCTAAAATTCGGACTTCCATCTGCTCAAAACAATGACCTATAAAGAAACGTTCCTTCTCTAGCCAATTGTTTACTTGTGAAGAAAGGAGATGATAATTCTTTTGAGTTATGTAAATAGCTTTTACTGGAGTAATTGCTTCGATGGTCCACTTAATAGGAGTATTGAATATCCAGGTAGATAAGTCGGTGATAAAATAATTAGGGCTACCTATCCACTGTGTTACTTCTTTTCCATCCATTAATGTATAGACTCTTACATATCCTTCTAAAATGTAATAGAGATGACAGTTTTTAGATAGATCAGAGATTAGTATTTCTCCTTTGTCAAACTTAATGGGAACGAATAAGTCCTCCGCTACCTTAACTTCTTGCGTTGATAGTTGCAGAGACCGCTGTAGTTGTTGAGATAGTTTAGTCATATAGTAAAAATACAAAAAAAAACGCCTATTAGGCGTTTTTGTTTATTGTTGAGCTTCTGTAGAAGTATTATTTTGTGTTGTAATCTCAGCTTCTGCAGCTTTTCTTTCTTTGATGTATTGGTCTAGCTGTTTACCATACTTGCGGTTTAATACCTCTTGTGATAAAGAATTATAAATTGTATCTAACAGTTTAGTGTTTGCATCATATAGGTCTGTTAAAGCAATGTAAGGGCTTGCATCAGCATCTTTATGCGTTATAGCATAATTCACAGCATTTAGATATTTTCGAATAGTAAGCTTTTTGGATAGATTGTTTAAACTATCTTTTTTTACATTGTTATTCTCCTTATCAGCATTAAAGATATCTACTAGAAGACTATTTTGTCTATCTATAATAAGAGCGCGAGTCTTTACATAATCATCATAAACTTCTTGATTTTTAGAACCTGTAATTTTTGCATCATTATAGAAGTTCTTAAGAGAAGTGTTAATAGTCATTTGACCTGGTTCTGCAAAGAACATAATTTGATTGTCTTGTGAAGTAGAATGACCTCTATCTAAGGTTAAAAAGAATACTTCAGGAGAATCTATATTAAGTGAAAACTTAAAGGTAGAGTTGCCATTTACTGTTAGAGAGTCGATTGCTTTAAATACAGTATCTTGTATTTGATAAAGGTAAAGTTTACCTTGTTTAAAACCATCAACATTACCTGTTACAGTAAGGTTACCTTTAGCATCTTCTTTATTACAAGATACAAATGAAGCCCCGATAGCTAAGAAAAGAGCACAGATAATTTTTTTCATAATATTATTTAAAAAGGTCAAGTCCTGGAATATTTGGCATACCATCTTTTGCAGCAGCAGCAAGCTCAGCTTCATTGATATCTGATGCTTTCTCTATGGCGCGATTTAGAACTATGATTAGGTAGTCCTCTAGTTGCTCTCTATCTTCCATTAGTTCATCAGAGATAGATAATGATCGAATTGTTCTATTAGCAGTTAAGGTTACTTTTAGAAGACCATCATTGCTTTGATCATCTATTAATACGGTATCTAATCTCTTTTTAGTTTCCTCTATTTTAGCTTGGGTTTCTTGTAGCTTACCCATCATTCCCATTAAGTCTCCAAACATGTCAAATGTATTTAAATTGAGTCGCAAAAATATTAAAATCTTTTGAAGTTATACATTTTTGTTAGAGAATAGTTAATGTATTATATAGATTGTTTATTATTAGTGGATTATGTCAAAATCAAGTAAGAGAAATAAATTTAGACTACTACTTACTTACTTACTTACTTAACCCATACCCAGCCTTAGCCAAATACTATAAAGCAATTCTACTTCATAGCTCTTTCATTAATTCTAAAACTATACACAGTATGCTTTAATCAATAATTAAAGATCTATTTTGTATAATTACTTTCGTTTATATGTATATCACTTATTCTGGGGGATATTGATTAAAGAAAAAGCGACCTAGCTATTTGGGGGTAGTTAGGTCGCTTAAGAAAAAGAAAGTTTATTGTTTTTGTTGCATAATGAGTATTACATATATCGTGCCAAAAAATATAATTAGCGCTATTTTAGAAGCTGTAGGTATTATTTTGTTGTATTTACTGTGTTTGTAGAGACTATAAAACAGTTGTTTTAATCCATAGTACAATGTATCGAAGTAACTTCTATCGAATATTTTACCCTTCCCTTCAACTATTGACTTAAAATGTAAGAGCTTTTTATTACAGTATTATAGATGTGATTTTGATTCTATAGGAGTACTAAGCTATAGGAGAATTCCGCATCAATAAGTGGAACATTATCCGAGAAAGAGCTCCTTTATACGACTATTTACGGTGTATCTACGAGGAATCCTCGAGCAATTTAGCACAAAGCCTTATTCCAGTTAGGATTGAGAGGTGTCTTAAAAGAAATAGAAAATCTATAACTATAATTAAGTGGTTTAAATACAGTTGATTATGTTTTGAGGTGTTGAAAAAAAAGGAATATTTTTTTTTGTAAATTGAGCGTTTAACGGTAAAAATGAAGAGTATTTAGAAAAAATGAATGAATAAAGCTTTAAAATAGGCGTTTAAATAGAGGAATAAGTAGATAAAATAAAAAAATTAAATTCATTAATCCTTAGATTAAGTGTGGTATTTGTAACTCATAAAGTTTTATTTAAATTAGAACGATGTGTAAAACTTAATCTACGACAAGTAGATAAGAGTGTTTCTCAGCATATTATTGTAAGATAAAGAATTAATAACCCAAAAAAACAGATAGATATGAAAGAGGAATTTGTAACTTTAGACGTAAATAAAAATGCTGATACGAAGCGTTTTGAGTTGACAGTCGATAGCTATACTGCATTTATCGATTATGCAGAAGAAGGTAAAGTCATTCAGCTTATTCATACAGAGAGTCCAGAAGAGTTAGCTGGTAGAGGTGTGGCAACTGCTTTAATCGAGAAGAGTTTAATGTATATTGAGGATAACGGCTATGAGTTATTCCCACTGTGTCCTTTAGTCTACGCATATATTAAGCGCCATCCTGAGTGGAAGCGCATCGTCTCTAAGGTATTCCCAGCGTATGATAAATTATAATTAAATATAAGCTATGAAAATATTAGGATTTGCTGCAAGTACATCAAGTACTTCGATTAATAAGAAGTTAGTAGAATTTACCCTACCTATATTTCCTGAAGGAGAGCTTGAGGTAATTGATTTAAATGACTATCCAGTACCCTTGTTCTCAGTAGATCAAGAGAAGTTAGGATTCCCTGAAGGAGCTAACCGTTTTTTAGAGAAGATAAAAGAGTCAGATGCTATTATCTGTTCAATGTCTGAGCACAATCGAAACTGGACAGCAGCTTTTAAAAATCTATTTGATTGGTGTTCTCGCAAGGAGTTAAAGTTATGGCAGAACAAACCAATGTTCGTGATGTCGACTTCTCCTGGTGGATATGGAGGACAGAACTCACTGAATATCGCCAAGACGGTATTTCCACAGTTTGGAGGTCAGCTTATAGATACATTCGCATTGCCTAAATACTATGAGAACTTCGATGAGGTCAACGGTATTGTCAATGCTGAATTATTAACAGAATTAAAAGAGAAAATAGCAAAGTTTAGAGGGGGACTATAGTAGTTTTTTTGATTTATATTTTTTGAAAGCCAAGGATGAGAGTCTTTGGCTTTTTTAGTTTACATTAGTTATTATTTGTTCCTTCTCTATTTGTTTCTCAGCCCATTGTTTTAAGTGTTTTATAAACGGCATAAGCTCTCTACCTGTATCCGTAAGTGAATATTCTACGCGTGGAGGTAGCTCTTGATAAGCTTCTCTGTGTACGATATGATCCTCTTCTAATTCGCGAAGAGCTTGAGTAAGCATCTTAGGGGTAATATCGGATAGCGCTTTTCTCAGTTCTCCATACCTCATAATATTCTTTACATGGAGGTACCATAAGATACGACCTTTATACTTGCCACCTATTCTTCTAAAAGCGTAGTCAACAGGACAAGAAGGTTCGTTAGGGATTATTTTTTTCATAATTCTTTAAAAATAGCAAACTGATATACAGTATTAGTATAGTTTAAGTAACTAAGGTACATAAAAGTACCTACTTGACTTGCGGTATAAAGGTAGATACTTTTGATTAAAACTTTAAATAAAAACAATGAAAGCAATCGTATTAAACCAAGCAGGTAGTGTAGATAATCTGATATTAACTGAAGTAGCATTACCAACTATAAAATCAAATGAAGTATTAGTACAAGTAAAAGCTATAGGTATCAATCCTGTAGATGTAAAGTCAAGAGCGTATGAGGGTGTGAAACAATGGATATTCGGTAAGAAGGATGCTGTGATACTTGGATGGGATATAGCAGGTGTGGTGATAGAACTAGGAAGTGAAGTGACTAAATTTAAGATAGGAGATAAGGTGAGTGGTATGATTAACTTCTTCGGTGTGGGTGATGGCTATGCAGAGTATGTAGGAGCTTATGCTACACACCTTAGTTTAGTACCTCCCAATGTTACTTTAAAAGAAGGAGCTGCTATAGCGATGGTGGGAAGTACTGCTTATCAAGCATTAGTAGATGTGGCAAAAGTAAAACAAGGAGATAAAGTATTAGTACACGCTGCATCAGGTGGTGTAGGACATATAGCAGTACAGATCGCTAAGGCAAAAGGAGCTCATGTAATAGGCACGTCTTCTGCTAAGAATAAAGCTTTCGTGATGTCATTAGGAGCTGATGAGCATATCGATTATACGAGTGAGCAATTAGTAGATAAGGTGGAGGCAGTAGATGTGGTAATAGATACGATACAAGGTGATACACTGTTAGAATCTATAAAAGTGGTTAAACAAGGAGGAATGATAGTGACATTACCTTCTCCTGAGATTAGCGAAGAGGTTTTAGCATTAGCTAAAGAGTGCGAGGTAAGTATTGTGTTTATGATGGTGGAGTCTAAAGAGGTGACAGTAGAAGCAGTAGCTCAACTAATGTCAGAAGGATTAGTGAAAGTACATATTAATGAGGAGTTCTCTTTTGAGGATATGGCTAAGGCTCACTTGACAGTGGAGACAAATAGAGTAGTGGGAAAAGTAGTGGTGACGTTGTAGAATAAGAATACCAAAGATGAGAGTCTCTGGCTTTTCTCTTTTATAGATTTTGTATTGACAGTAAGTAGCAAAGTTATTTTAATGTTAATAGCTTAAGTGTCCTGTGGTGATATCAATATATTTAGAACACAAAATATCTAATTAACGATATAATGAATAAATTTTTTGCGCTGTTTACACTATTGATTTGTACTGTTTCTTTTGCTCAGAAAAGAGAGTTGAAAGAGGTAAGTTCTGAAAGTCTAATGCATGTATGGGGATTAGTCAAGTATAAACATCCTAATGTAAGTAGAGGTGGTTATGATATGGATCAAGAATTCTTAAAAGCATATTCTAGTCTAGAAATGATAAAGAGCGAAGAGGCTTTAAATACGTACTTAAAGCAATGGATAAAACAGTTTGACTCTTCTAAGCACCCTATTAAAAAAGACAAGATTAAAGTAAGTGAAGATAAATTATTTACTGCTAATGCTAAGTTTGAATGGATAGAGAATAGTCTCTATGATGAGGAGTTACAATCTATACTAATCGATTTAAAAGAGAATAGCAATTATGGAAAGTATTATCTAACGAACTATAAAATATCTGCTATGGTAAAGTTTGATCACGAAAAGCCATTGCCTAACTTTAGCAATGAGAAGGAAAACCACCGGATGCTGTTTTTATCTTCTTTTTGGAATAGTATCCGTTATGGGAATGTGAATATATATCTAACTGATACGCCATGGGATGAGGTATTGACTGAGTTCGTTCCAAGGTTTAAGACGAGTGAAGGAATAGAATTTGAGTATCTAAAAGATGAGCTTTTTGTAAAATTGAACGATTCACATAGTGATTATCAAGCAAGCTATTTTCTTAAAAATAAAGTAAAGCGTTTTAGTACATATAAAACAAAAAATGTAAACGATTCGTTAGTCATAGTGACTATCTATGATCCTATTATAGCTAAAGAGAGTAATATTGAATTAGGAGATATAATCTATAGAGTAGAAGGGATGTCTGTAAAGGAGTATAGAGAGAGTACTATAGGGAAGTATGTGAGTGTATCTAATCCCAATTATTTAAAAACATATGAGAATTATTATTTTCCAGCTTTAGGTGATCAAGAATCAATGAAAGTAAGCATAAAAAAGAAAGGAGGAGACATTATAGAAAGAACTATTCCTTTGTTAAAAGGAGAGGAGTTTGTAAGTTTTAAAACTATAGAATCACTTATTGATACACAGCAGTTTCCTGATTTAGGTAATGATATTGGGTATCTCTATTTGGGCAATGTTACAAAGAAAGAATTGAGCACTTTCTTTAAGGCTAATAGTAGTAAGGAAAACATTATCTTAGATCTACGTAATTATCCTGAGAAGATACGCCTAGAGCATATTGCATCTTATCTATTACCTCATAAAACTACTTTTTTTAAATCATTAGATTGGTATGGTCCTGCATTAGGACAATGGGACAGTAAGGTGGGAGTTGCTAAAATTGCAGATCCTTTTGTTACAGGAAGGGAGAATAAGGATTATTATAAAGGAACAGTAGTATTACTTGTAGATCATTATACGATGAGTGCAGCCGAATATATGGGGATGGGAATTCAGCAGGCGCCGAGATGTATTACCATAGGTAAGCAGACAGCAGGTGCAGTGACTAATCGTATACAAGTACTTCTGAAAGATGATACTACAATAGATTTCTCGGGTTATGGAGCTTTCTATCCTAATGATAAAGCATATAATGTTCACCGAAATGGTTTAAAAATAGATTATATAGTACCTGAGTCTGCAAGTAATTATAATGCGTATGGGGTGATACAGTATGCGATGGATTTGATAAAAGGGGAGAAGTAGGAAGTATTACATTATATCCCACTGTACAAATCCCTTAATACTCATTTAAACCCCGCTAACAATTATTTAAGTTATAAAACCTTACTTTTGTGTTTTAACAATTGAAAATAATGAGTAATAATATACAAGCGCCTATAGCTAAAGTGAAACCACACGAGCTAACAGCACATAATCATACAAGAATAGATAATTACTTTTGGTTAAACGATAGAGAAGATCAAGAGGTAATTGATTATTTAAATGCAGAGAATGCATTCTATCAAGCAGAGACTGCACATACTAAAGCTTTTCAGGCTGATCTATACGAAGAGATGAAAAGCAGAATAAAAGAAGACGATAGTTCTGTGCCTTATTTCTACAACGGATACTACTACATCACTCGTTTTGAGAAAGGAAAAGACTATCCTATCATCTGTCGTAAGAAAGGTAGCTTAGAGGCTGATGAGGAGATTATATTTGACTGTAATGTGATGGCTGAGGGGCATGCATACTTTCACTTAAGAGGGGTGAATGTATCTGAGGATAACCAATGGGTAGCTTATGGTACAGATACTGTATCTCGTAGAGAGTATACACTGCAAGTAAAGAATTTGATTACAGGGGAGATATCTCCTATCTCCATAGAGAAGACTACAGGTAGCTCTACTTGGGCATCTGATAATAAGACTTTGTTTTACTCTCGTAAAGATGAGGTAACACTTCGTGCAGATAAAATCTATAAGCATAAGTTAGGTACAACGATTGCGGAAGATGTAATGGTCTACTACGAAGCTGATGATACTTTTGACACACATATTTTCAAAGAGAAATCACGTAAATACTTAGTTATCGCAAGTGAGAGTACACTGACTAGTGAGTTCCAAATATTAGAATCATCGAATCCTGATGGGGAATTTAGAATGTTCCAAGAGAGAATACGTGAGCTAGAGTATAACATCTCTCACTATAACGGACACTTTTACATTATGACCAACTTAGATGATGCAGATAACTTTAAGTTAATGCGTTGTCCCGAAGATAAAACTACTGTAGAGCATTGGGAAGAGCTGATTGCTCACAGAGAAGAAGTATTGTTAGAAGGAGTGGACATCTTTAAAGATTACTTGGTGATCTCAGAGCGTTCTAATGGATTAGTTCACTTAAAGATTCAGTCTTGGGACAATAGTAAAGAAGCGTATTATTTACCATTTGAGAGCGAAACGTATAATGCTTATACAGGTACGAACTTAGACTTCGATACTGAGATATTGCGTTATGGATATCAGTCTATGAACACGCCATCGTCTGTGATAGACTTCAATATGCGTACGCGTGAGAAGGAAGTGAAGAAAGAACAAGAGGTATTAGGAACTTTTGACAAGAACGATTATATAGAAGAGCGTATTTGGGCTACAGCTAAAGACGGAGTGAAAGTACCAATGTCTCTCATTTATAAAAAGGGTATGAAGAAAGACGGGACTAATCCATTCTTACAGTATGCGTATGGTTCGTACGGATATTCTATGGAACCTTATTTCTCTACTACGCGATTAACGCTATTAGATAGAGGATTTATCTATGCTATCGCTCATATTCGCGGAGGAGAAGATATGGGACGTCAGTGGTATGAAGATGGGAAGTTATTAGAGAAGTGGAATACATTTGATGATTTTATTGCTTGTTCAGAGCACGTGATTGCTGAAGGATATACTAGTCCAGAACATCTATATGCAGAAGGTGGTTCTGCTGGAGGTTTATTAATGGGAGTAGTGGTGAATAAACGCCCTGACTTGTATAACGGAGTGATTGCTCAAGTGCCTTTCGTTGATGTGATGACGACTATGCTTGATGATACGATACCGTTGACTACAGGAGAGTATGATGAGTGGGGTAACCCAAATGAGAAAGAGTATTATGACTATATGCTGTCGTACTCGCCATTAGATAATGTGGCTGCTCAAGATTATCCTAATATATATATCTCTACAGGGCTACACGATAGTCAAGTCCAGTATTGGGAACCTGCGAAGTGGATAGCGAAGTTGAGAGTGATGAAAACGAATGATAAGCAACTTTATTTAGATACCAATATGGAGGCTGGACACGGTGGTGCATCAGGACGTTTTGAAGCAATTAAAGAAGTAGCAAAAGAGTTCACTTTTATGTTCGATTTAGAAGGGATAAAAGAGTAGTGGCTTTGTTTTTTTAGTAAATTTGTTAGTGTAACAAGGGCAGTTTAATAACTGTCAATAGTAAATAAGATATTATGAAAGATGAGATTCAAGCGTATGATAATGTATTAGCTCTGATAGGAAATACGCCAATTGTAAAATTGAGTAAAGTTACTAAGGAGTTAAAGGGGAATTTCTATGGAAAAGTAGAAGCTTTCAATGCTGGTCATTCTGCAAAAGACAGAATTGCAATGCACATTATCGAAGCAGCTGAGAAAAAAGGAATATTAAAGCCAGGTAGTACTATTGTAGAGACGACATCTGGTAATACTGGATTTAGTATTGCTATGGTAAGTGCTATTAAAGGGTATAAATGTATCTTATCAGTGAGTGATAAGTCTTCTCCTGACAAAATAGATATGCTACGCGCAATGGGAGCTACTGTATACGTATGTCCTGCTAATGTAGCTGCTGATGACCCACGTTCATATTATGAAGTGGCAAAGACTGTGCAGAAAGAGACTCCAAACTCAATCTATATCAATCAATATTTTAATGAGTTAAATACTGAGGCGCATTATGCTTCTACAGGACCTGAGATATGGGAACAGACAGGTGGTAAGATTACGCACTTCGTATGTTGTTCTGGTACAGGAGGCACTATATCAGGTACGGCTCGTTATTTAAAAGAGATGAATCCTAACATCCAAATCTTAGGAGTGGATGCTTACGGTTCTGTATTAAAGAAATACCATGAGACAGGAGAGCTTGATCCTAATGAGATCGCTCCATATAAAATAGAAGGGTTAGGGAAGAACTTGATACCAAGTGCTACTGATTTCTCTGTGATTGATAAGTTTATCAAGGTAACGGATAAAGATGCAGCTCAGGCAGCACGTGAGTTAGCTCGTACAGAGGGGTTATTCTTAGGATATACTTCTGGAGCGGTACTACAAGCGACGAGACAGTATGCAGCAGAAGGAGCTTTTGATGAGAATAGTGTGATAGTGATGTTATTCCCTGATCACGGTTCTCGTTATATGAGTAAGATCTATAGTGATACTTGGATGGAACAACAAGGGTTCTTAGATGGAGAGCCAAAGAATGAAATTAACTACGTAAAGTAGTCATAATATTTTGAGGTAAATTCTGTTTATTTAATTTTTTGTTTGAGTAAAAATAACTAAATGGTTCGATTGTTGTAATTGTATTACAAAATGTACAAAAATGAAGAAACAGATTAGTCTAAATGAATTTAAAGAAGATGTATCAATTTACATCGATTATGTGATGGATAGTGGGCTTGACTTAATGGTCAAAGAGTGTGAAACTACAGGAATAGCAATTATACCAATAGAAGAGTATAACGCTCTTAAAAGAATAGCTAGCCAACAAGCTATAAATGCATAACAACAGAAGCTGATACACAACGCAAGAAGTATAAATATGCACCTTTTCCTTTTAGGTTGAGGTGCTTTTTTTGTTTTATCTTTGAGAACTTAAAGACTGTATTGGTCTATTTGTTTAAAACTAATTAATGATGAATATACCAGATAGCGACGATAAGTTTCCATTAGAACATTATAATAGATTGTGTTTTCTAAAAAACATAATTACGAATCCCAATATCATAGTAGGTGATTATACCTATTACGATGACTTCGAGAGTGTAGACAACTTTGAAAAGAATGTGAAGTATCACTTTGACTTTATAGGTGACAAGTTGATTATTGGGAAGTTTTGTATGATAGCGTCAGGCGTTGTATTTATTATGAATGGAGCTAATCATAAGATGGATGGGATAACTGCTTATCCGTTTAATATCTTTGGCAAGGATTGGAAAGTAGCGGAACCTAAGTTGTCAGATCTTCCTTATAAAGGAGATACTGTTATAGGGAATGACGTATGGATAGGAACGAACGTGACGATTATGCCGGGAGTGAAGGTAGGTGATGGTTCTATTATTGCCTCTAATACAACGGTAACGAAAGATGTTGCACCATATAGTATCGTAGGTGGTAACCCTACTAAAGAAATCAAGAAGAGATTCTCAGAGCAGAAGATACAGGAGTTGTTAGAAATGCAATGGTGGAACTGGGACATAGAGAAGATAACAGCTAATCTTAAATACCTTACTGAGAAAATTAAAGAGTAAGTGTTATTTTATAAGTGGTTTAATAGTTGTTAGTTAGGTTTTTTTGTTATATTGTTTATGTAATATTTTGTACGTATATTTGTACAAAATATTAAAGTATTATATTATGTTAATAGCAAGTATTAGTGAATTTAGAAAAGATATCAAAGCTTATTTTGACAAGGTGTCTACAGACTTCGAAACTTTAATAATCAATAGAGGTAAAAATGAAGGAATTGTTGTGATGTCATTAGAAGAGTATAATTCTTTGATGGCAACTAATCACGAATTGTCTTCCAGAAAAAATGAAATGAGATTAGATGCAGCTATTGAAAAAATGAAGAAAGGGGATAAGACAGTGAGGACCTTAATTGATCTATAGATGAAGTTTGTTTTCGTTGAAGAATCTTGGGAAGATTATCTTTATTGGCAAAATATAGATAAGAAGAAATTAAAGAAGATTAACGAACTTCTTAAAGCCATTGCGCGTAATCCTTTTGAAGGTATTGGTAAACCCGAACCGTTAAAACATAAATATGCTGGTTATTGGTCAAGAAGAATAGATGATGAGCATCGAATTATATATCGTATAGAAGATGATGAAATACAAATATTAAAATGTAGATTTCATTATGAGTAATATAGAAGCATTCCTTATGGGAGTGCTTTTTTATTTAGAAATAATTTATTCATTATGAGGTAGTTGTTTTTTTGATAGTATCATATGATACTATCAAAAGCAAGTATACTTATTATTTTTTGTAATTTAGATAATGTGTTAATCATTAAATTAGCCTAATATGAGAAAAAATCTACTGTTTATATTGTTAGTTCTAGTTTGGGTAAGCTGTAAGCCGAAACAGATATTGGAGACTACTTCATCATCTTCTTTAATGCATTCAGCTAATCGCGAATATGGATATTCTCCTTCTAATCCTATAAATGTAGGAGGTGTAAAGCAGAACAGAGGGCCTCAGAATCAGATAGAATACTTAAAGGATTTGACAGATTTAGAAGGCAATAGTTTATCATTCTATAGAGTAGGTAGTTGTTGTCATTTTGATACTCCGAATGGGTTATTTAATGGAAGAGGAGTATTGGATATTTATGCAGTTTATGTAAAAGGAAAAACAGATACTATAAGACTTTATCTAAATCTGTATGATGAGGGGAAGTTATATGCTCCACGTGGGTTTAAGTTTAAGATGTAAGACATGAAAAAAATAGGTTTATTATTGTTGCTATTAATATGCAGTACATCGTATGGGCAGTTATTTGCTTTAGTAGATAAAGATGGATATGTAAATGTCAGAGAGACAGGAGATAATAAAGCAAGTATCGTTAGACAGTTGGCTAGTGGTGACGTAGTGTTTGTATTCGATGAAGAGTATGATAAAAAAGCTGATTGGCAAAATGTAAGCTTTTCTGATGAACGCATAGGTAAAGGCGGGTTTATTCATAACTCAAGATTAAAAGCACTAAGTACCTTTGATAAAATACCTCTTGCTAAAGAATCCTATACTAATGTTATTCTAGAAGGGAAGGGAATAAAAGTTGAAATGAATATTGAAGAAGTAGATTTTGAAGAGAATAAGCGTGATTTCATTCCACAGTATAAAACAGTCGATGGAGCATATAATTTAGTAGGCTATAAAGAACAAGAGGCATGGGGAATTGAAGGGCTTCATAAGTTAAGTCACTATACTTCTATTACGATTAGTAAATACGGTAATATAATAGAATTACCTGTTTCTTCATTTGATAATATGTTTAATCCTAGTATTAAACCCCACTGTGTCTTTGATAGAGAGAATGATACTATTTATATATATACTTCTAATGGAGATGGTGCAGGGGCTTATATCGTAGCTTGGATTATAAAGGGAGATACATATATTGGTCGTTTTGTAATAAGACCTTTTTAAAAGAACAAAGGACAACTGATGAGGTTGTCCTTTGTTTATATACTTTTCAGAATTGACTGATCAGGTTATTCTTATTTTTTATCTTTAGGTAAATTAAATATAATAGCGATTAGAAAGAACCCTATACCTGTAATAGTTGGAGGTAACATATCGGCTTTTAAACCTAAGAATATTAGATAGCCACCTAAGATAGCAAGTAGTACGGATAGTGATATTTTAAGCATGGTTATAGTGTTTTATTGATTGTAGTAATCAAATATAAAGAATTAAGTCTAATAATGAGAAGGTTGAAAGCTTAATCTAACTGTTTTCTAATAAGTTATCCTCAAATAACTTAGAGTTGGTCATTAATCTTTTGCCTTCAGTATTGATGTTTAGTAGTATAACCTGTTTATTATGACTTTTGTATTTATCTATTATCTTTTTGATTGCCTCAAGAGCAGACATATCGACTATTCGTGATTCTTTAAAGTCAATAGTGATAGTAGAGGTGTCTTTATGAGGAGTGAACTTCTCTGTAAAGGTAGTAGTACTACCAAAGAATAGGGGGCCATAGATAGCATATACTTTGTTTCCATTCACATCAAATGATTTGCGGGCACGGATGCGTATCGCATTGTCCCAAGCAAAGACAAGTGCTGATACAATCACACCGATTAGTACTGCTAAAGCTAAGTTATGCGTAACAATAATAACAGCTGTAACTAGAAATAAAACGAATACATCTGCTTTAGGCATACGAAGGACTAGCTGAAAAGAAACCCACTTAAATGTAGTAATAGAGACTATTATCATTACTCCAACTAGTGCTGCTAATGGTATCTGCTCGATCACAGGTGCACCTACTAAAATGATGATTAATATAGTTATAGAGCCTATGATAGCGGCTATTCTACTTTTCGCTCCTGCATCCAGATTAACTAAAGTCTGTGCAATCATAGCACATCCTCCCATACCACCAAAGAAACCGTTGGTAATATTAGCGATACCCTGAGCGATAGATTCTTTATTGGTATTGCCTTTTGTATTTGTGATTTCATCTACTATGCTTAAGGTTAGCAGAGACTCTACTAGTCCTACTCCTGCCATAACTAGAGAGAATGGCAGTATGATTTGTATAGTTTCTAAGGTAAAAGGTAATACAGGGATATGAAAACTAGGCAAACTTCCACTAATATGAGCAATATCCATTACTTTGCGTGTATCAAGTTGAAAGAAGAATACTACTGCAGTAGTTATAACGATAGCAATAAGCGTAGCCGGTACTTTCTTTGTTATCTTAGGAAATAGTGTTACAACTACTATGGTAAGTACTGTTAGGCCTATCATCATATATAATGGTATACCTGTCAGCCAAGTACTAATACCATCTACATTTATTTTAAATTGAGAAATCTGTGCAAAGAAGATGACTACAGCTAATCCATTTAAAAAGCCATACATGACAGGTTGTGGGATAAAACGAACAAATCTACCTAGTTTAAGAATACCTACGATTAACTGAATAATACCCGCTAGTATAACTGCCGCAAATAGATATTCTATTCCATACATCGCTATCAGAGATATCATCACGATAATAGTAGCACCTGCTCCTCCTGACACCATGCCTGGACGTCCTCCAAAAATAGCTGTTATAATTCCCATTAAGAACGCTGCATAAAGTCCTGTCAGGGGGTGTAATCCCGCTAATATTGCAAAGGATAATGACTCTGGTATCATGGTCATAGCAACCGTTAGACCTGCTAGGATTTCATTCTGAATGAGGATATTGTTGTTCTTAATTTCCAGTATATTTTGTAACATAAAATGTTGTATATTTTAAAGATGTAAATGTAATGGATTAATAAAGACGCAGTAATTGATTAAATTAAAAAAGTGTGATTCTTACTAATGTGAGAGAGATTTACATTGTTTATATTTTAATAATGTGAATGTAACTGTAACATTATTAACTAAACTACTACTTATATATAAACCAAAATTAGTATTATGAAATTAGTTATTGAAAATTTAAACAAGACTTATAAGAATGGTGTTAAGGCTATCGATAATCTTAACTTAGAGATTGGGTCAGGAATGTTTGGACTATTAGGACCTAATGGTGCGGGTAAATCTTCTTTAATGCGTACTATCGCTACATTACAAAAACCTGATAGTGGAACTATTCACTTTGGGGATATTAATATACTAGAACAACAGAATGAGTTTAGAAAAATATTAGGGTATTTACCACAAGATTTTGGAGTATATCCTAATATGTCAGCATTAGACTTATTACACTATTTCGCTCGTTTAAAGGGGATATCTAAAGCTTCTGAACGCAATGAGATTGTGACTAAAGTATTAGAAGTAACTAACCTATATGAGGTGAGACGTAAAAGTGTGAGTGGATATTCAGGAGGGATGAAACAACGCTTTGGTATTGCCCAATTGTTGCTAAATGATCCTAAGTTGATTATTGTAGATGAACCAACAGCAGGACTAGATCCAGCAGAGAGACATCGCTTCTTAAATGTATTAAGAGAAATAGGAAATAATAATACGGTGATATTCTCTACGCATATTGTGGATGACGTGAATGAACTATGTCACGAGATGGCTATCTTAAACGGAGGAAATTTATTAGAACGAAGTACACCTAAAGAAGCAGAACAAAAGCTAGAAGGAAAGATATGGACTAGAGAGACTACTCGTGAAGTAGCCGAAGAATTAAATAAAGAATTGACTATTCTATCAGGAAAATATAATCAAGAGAATAAACTGAATATAAGAGCGTATTCAGAAGTCCCTCTTGTGGAAGCTGGTTTTGTACAAGTGAAACCAAACTTAGAAGATGTTTATTTTGTTGCACTTAAAAACGGATAAATGATGTTTGGAACTATTTTTTCATTTGAAATAAAGCGATGGTTAAAAAACTGGGTATTTTATTTATACCTAGGATTATTCTTTGCCTTAGGCTTTTTAACGATGGCGAGTTTAGCAGGGGTATTTGATTTTGTTCAAGTATCTTCTACATCGTTAACGAAGTATAACTCACCTTATATGTTGACTAATATAATAGATGGCTTTAATAATCTGTTATATTTTATGTTTCCATCTATTATAGGGGCTTCTATTTATAGAGACTTTCGATACGATGTGCATCACATATTATTCTCTTACCCTTTCTCTAAAGTAGAGTATTTAGCAGGTAAGTTTTTAAGCTCATTTCTTGTGACGCTATTAATTAGTGTGATGATTGGAATAGGTATTTATGTAGCGACTCTATTACCGTGGACTAACGGATTATTGATAGGACCTAATACATTTTGGAACTATGCGCAAGTTTACATATTCGCTATTATACCTAATATGTTATTCTTTGGTAGTATTGTATTTGTTGTCGTAACATTATCTAGAAGTGTATATATAGGATTTGTTTCTATGGTTATCTTGTTAATTATCCAAGGTATATTATCAGGATTAGGACATGACTTAGACAACAAAGAATTAGTAGCTTTATTAGAACCTTCAGGAGGCTCTGCATTAAGTTATTATACTGAATACTGGACGATCGATGAGATGAATATGAATAATCTACCGATAGAGAAATGGTATTTATGGAATCGTTTGATTTGGTTAGGTGTATCTTTATTGTTCTTGTTGGGATTAGGGAAGATGTTCTCTTTCACACAACAGCCGATTACTTTTGGTAGAAAGGCGAAAAAAGGCGAACGTGTAACTAAAAATAACTTTGGTGGATTAACGCGTATAGAGCTGCCTAAAGTAGGATATGATTTTTCATTAAAAACACAATGGAATAATATATTTAGTTTTGCCCTAGGAGAGATTAAGTATTTAGCTAAGAATAGAGTGTTTATGGTATTGGTTGGACTAGGTGTGTTAATGATGCTTTTAGTAGCATCTTCTGCTACATCAATGTTTGGAACTACTATATATCCTGTAACACGTGTAATGCTAGAAATACCAGGTTCTACATTTCAGTTTGTTATTATGATTATCACCTTTTTAGGTGCGGGATTACTTGTTCATAGAGGTAAGTTAGCAAATATGAATCTATTGATAGATGCAACACCAACACCTAATTATGTTTTCTTTATCTCTAAATTTTTAGGGTTAATAACAGTTCAATTACTATTGTTGTTAGTCGTCATAGTTGGAGGTATAGCTGTTCAGGTTTTTAATGGATATTTTAACTTTGAGATAGGTCTTTATTTAAAACAGTTGATAGGGTTTAGCTGGGTATGGTATATCATCTGGGCAGGATTAGCAATAGCAGTGCAGACATACTTTAGAAATTACTTAGTTGGTTTCTTTGTACTTTTTGTCTTTTTCTTATTTGGTAATCAACTTTCAAAAATTGGAATAGAACAACGTATATTCTTCTTTAATAAATTACCTAGTCCACGATATTCTGATATGAATGGTTTCGGAAGTGATGTAGGTAGATATTTTGTATATGCATTCTATTGGATATTGTTCATTTGTTCTTTAAGTGGTTTGAGTTTGTTGTTCTGGAGACGAGGTATTGTAAGTAATATAAAGGAACGATTCTATTTTGCCAAACAAAGGGCTACTCGTGTGATTGTTATCCCTACTGTAATATTTGCTGTTGCTTTCTTTAGTTTAGGAGGATATTTATACTATGAGAATACAGTACTTAATGTATATACATCAGATAAAGAAGGAGAGCTACAGACAGTGGCGTATGAGAAGACCTATAAGAAGTATGAGAATATGCTTTTACCTCGTATCACAGACATTAAGGTAGATGTAGACTTATATCCTTATACGAGAGATTTCTCTGCTAAAGGACAATTCATTTTAGAGAATAAGAATGAAGGAGCTGTTGATAGTCTATTTGTTAACTATACAAATGATTATCTAAATATTATCACTATCGAGGGAGCTAAGGAAGTATTGAATGATACTGTACATAGCATTAGAATCTATAAACTTGATAAACCGTTAGCATCAGGAGAGAAGTTAACGTTTAAGTTTGAAATGAAGAATAAGCCTAATACGCTTATTCGCAATAATTCTGCTGTTATTGAGAATGGTACATTTATAAATAATAGTATGTTCCCATCATTTGGATATAACGACAGTGGAGAATTAGAAGATGATGAGGTACGTAAGAAGTATGATCTAGCGCCAAAAGAACGTATGGCAGCACAGACAGATAAGAAAGCACTTCAGAATACTTACATTAGTAGTGATTCAGATTGGGTAACTTTTGAAACCACTGTTAGTACTGCTGCAAATCAGATAGCGATAGCACCTGGATATTTACAAAAAGAATGGAAAGAAGGTAATAGACGTTATTTCCATTATAAGATGGATCAAAAGATGCTGAACTTTTATGCGTTTAACTCTGCTAGATATGAGGTGAAACGCGATAAGTGGAACGATATAAACATAGAAATCTATTATCATAAAGGGCATGAATATAACCTAGATCGTATGATAAATGGTGTCAAAAAATCATTAGCTTATTATGAGAAAGAGTTTAGCCCATATCAACATAAGCAAGTGCGTATTATTGAATTTCCTAGTACAATGGGAACATTCGCACAGTCTTTTGCAAATACGATACCATTCTCTGAAGCTATTGGTTTTATAGCGAAGATAGATGAGGAAGCAGATGACAAGGTTGATTATCCTTTTTCTGTTACTTCTCATGAGGTAGCACATCAATGGTGGGCACACCAAGTTATCGGAGCTAATGTACAAGGGGCAACAATGCTTTCTGAGAGTTTAGCTGAATATAGTTCTTTAAAAGTTTTAGAAAAAGAATATGGAAAAGGCCAAATGCGCAAATTCTTAAAAGAGTCATTAGATAAATATTTGAGCAGACGTGGTTTTGAATCTAAGAAAGAAAAAGCACTGATGTATAATGAGAATCAACAACATATTCATTATAATAAAGGTTCCCTAGTATTTTATGCTATGAGTGATTATATAGGTGATGATAAGTTAAATAATACACTAAAAGAGTATATTAAAAAAGTAGCTTTTCAAGATGCACCTTATACTACAGCTGGTGAATTAGTAGCAGATATAAAACTAGCTACACCAGATTCACTTCAGTATCTTGTCAAAGATATGTTTGAAACGATTACACTATATGATAATTATATAGAGAAAGCTGAGGTTAAAAAGCTAGAGAATGGAAAGTACGAAGTGAAAATAAAGGCTATCGTTAGTAAGTACAGAGCTGGTGAGAAAGGAGAGAAGAGCTATGCTGATGGTGTTTCTAAGACTGATACAGATAGTAGAACACTGGTAACTAAAACAGAAAAGGGCAAAGAGATTAAATCTCTCCCTTTAGCTGATTATGTAGAGGTTGGTATCTTTAGTCAAGACAGTAAAAATGGGGATAAGAAAGATAAGAGTAAAGAGAAAGTCTTATATCTGAAGAAAGTGAAGATTTCAGATATTAAGAATGACTTTATGATTATAGTAGATGAGAAACCAACTGAGGTAGGTATAGATCCTTATAATAAATTAATTGATACAGAATCTGTTGATAATAGAAAAAGTGTAAACTAAAACTAGACTACTGGTTATATATAGATTAGAGGCTGTTGCGTAAGTGACAGCCTTTTTTTGTGTTTTAAACCCAGAATATGTGATAGACATATAAACGAAAAGTAGTTATACAAAATAGATCTGAATTAGTGATTTTAGCATACTATAGTATGGTTATAGAGCTAATGAAAGAGCTATGACGTAGAATTGATTTGTAGTATTTGGCTAAGGCTGATTCTGGGTTAAAAGTCAGATAGAAGGTTCTTAATTCTCTATATGACTCTAGAATTTGTGCAGTATTTGTGAGGAGTTGTTGCTGAAGCAAGCGTTCTGATTAGGAGAACCTCAATGAAACCGCTAGAATTAGGCAAGCAACCGCAGGAATGTGATGTAAAGAGAAGAGGCTGTTATATTATTAGCTAAGTTATAGGTACAAAAAAAGAGACTGTACTGTGTACAATCTCTTTTTTTATAACTCTTAGAAAGTTGATTATCTTCTTCTTTCTTTGATTTTTGCTTTTTTACCAGTAAGTTCTCTGAAGTAGAAGATACGAGCTCTACGTACTTTACCTCTTTGATTAACTTCGATTTTTTCTAAAGCTGGCATGTTAACTGGGAAGATACGCTCTACACCAACGTTACCTGACATTTTACGGATAGTAAAAGTTTCAGTAGCACCGTGTCCTCTTCTTTGAATAACTACTCCTTTAAAGAACTGAGTTCTTTTTTTGTCACCCTCTTTAATTTCGTAGTAAACTGTGATAGTATCTCCTGCATTGAATTTAGGAAATTCTTTTTTTGTAACTAATTCGTCTTGAACGAATTTCATTAAATCTGCCATTGTAAAAATGTATAAAAATTATTTTTCAGAACAACATTCACGGACCTCGCCAGAGGTTGATCCAAATCGTGTGCAAATATAAAAATAAAAACAGAATAACAACTAATTATTTTTAGTAAATAACTAGTTGTTATTCTGTTGTTTAGTTGTCGGTATTTACTTCTAAAGATAAAAATAATTATTTTAATCTTCTCTTTCTAGTAAATCAGGTCTTCTTGTTTTCGTATGTTCATAAGCCATATCTTCTCTCCATTTATCTATGACTGCAAAATTACCACTTAGTAGTACATCTGGTACCTTCCATCCTTTGTATTCAGCTGGTCTAGTATAGATAGGTGGAGCTAGTAAGTTATCTTGGAAACTATCTGTTAAGGCTGATGTTTCATTAGATAGTACTCCTGGGATTAATCGGATAATAGAGTCACATAAGATTGCAGCGCCTAATTCTCCTCCAGAGAGTACATAGTCACCGATAGAAATCTCTTTAGTGATAAAGTGATCACGTACACGTTGATCAACCCCTTTATAATGTCCACATAGAATAATAATATTCTTAAGCATTGACATTCCATTAGCCATTTGTTGATTTAATGTTTCTCCGTCGGGAGTCATATAGATTACTTCATCGTATTCGCGTTCTGCCTTTAGAGCAGTGATACATTTATCTATTGGCTCTACACTCATTACCATTCCTGCACCACCACCGAATTGGTAATCATCTACGTTCTTATGCTTATTAGTACTGTAATCGCGTAAGTTGTGAAAATGTACTTCTACTAGTTCTTTCTCTATTGCTCTTTTAAGAATTGAAGCTTGAAAAGGACTTTCTATTAATTCTGGTAAAACGGAAATAATGTCTATGCGCATAATTACTTTTGATATTTTGACAAAGGTACAATTGTATTCTGTATCCTACAAAACAGAATTAATGTGCCTGACTTTTAGAGAATAATTGAATAACTAGTACTCCTATGATTATTAAGGCTATTCCTAGTAATGCAGGTGTATCTAATTTTTGTTTGTATAAGAAGTAGGCTGCTATTGTAACTAGGACTATTCCTATACCTGACCATAACGCATAAGCTATCCCTATGGGAATAGTACGCAGCGTAAGACTCAATAGATAGAATGCACCTGCATATCCTATTAATGTTATAGCAGCAGGCACTACCTTAGTAAATCCCTCACTTGCTTTAAGTGATGTAGTAGCTATCGTTTCAAGCAGTATTGCGATAAGTAAGAAGATTAGATTCTTCATTTTTTTAGCAAAAATACTTTTTATATTTGTTTTCTGTCTAAAAAAGACACTCTATTTTTATTCATTAGAGAATTTGATTAACAAACAAGGATTTTAGAATCAATTAATAAGTACAATGGTGATTTGTAGTAAGAGGGACAATGTTTCTTTTACAGTATTCAGTTTTTATAGACTAATTATCTTCGTTGTAAATCTTCTGCATTTGTTGTGTTAATTATAATTTATTACGCTAGCTTAAGATTTATGATTTTGAATTAGTATAAATTTGCACCTATGAGTTTATCAAAATCAAATGTTTTATTTATGGCAGCGGTTACGGGATTAATCGTTGCTAACTTATATTATTGCCAACCCCTTATTCCTTTGATATCAGAAGAGTTTGGGGTGTCAGAGTCTTCAGCAGGTACTTTGACTTATTTGACACAAGCTGGTTATGCAGTAGGAATGTTTCTAATGATCCCCCTAGGAGATATGTTAGAGCGAAAGAAACAAATTATTATCACTACTATATTTGCTACTATAGCTTTAGCATTGACAGCAGTAGTTAAGGATTTCTTTTGGCTTCAAATTATCAGTTTCGTATTAGGAGCAACCTCTATAGTACCGCAATTAGTACTGCCATTAGCGGCAAGCTTATCTTCTGATGAGCAGCGAGGTAAGGTAATAGGTACGGTTGTCAGTGGATTGTTAATCGGAATCCTTTTTTCTCGTACTGTCAGTGGATTTATTGGTGTATGGTTAGGTTGGAGAGGAATGTTCTGGATAGCTACAGGAGTTAGTGTCATCTTGGTTCTGATGATTCAATGGAGGCTTCCTTATAATAAACCAACATTTAATGGAAGAGTAATAGACTTGTATAAATCTTTATTTGTATTGATAAAAGAACAACCTATACTTAGAGAATCAACTGGTATTACAGCATTGGCATTCGCTCAGTTCGGTACGTTTTGGACTACAATGGTATTGTTGTTACACAATAAGCCTTTTGAATATGATTCAGCATTGATAGGGTCATTCGGTTTGATAGGAGCATGTGGAGCTTTTGCTGCACCGTTAGTAGGTAAGTTTGGCGGATCAAGTGGTTCGCGTAAATTGATACTTTATGGCATAGTTATGACACTACTTAGTTTTGTCATTTTTTACTTTTCTGCTACATCTGTCATTGGTTTGATTGTTGGTATTGTATTGATTGATTTGGGATTACAGACTATCCATGTGTCTAATCAAACCCGTATTTACTCGTTGTTACCAGAGGCACGTAACAGGTTAAATACTGTCTATATGTCATTTAGTTTCTTAGGAACAGCTTTTGGCTCGGCTTTTGGATTATATTTGTGGAAGTTTTTTGGATGGAGTGGAGTATGTATAGGGGGGGCGTGTTTAGCATTGCTTTCGTTTATCGTATATCTTGCTGCAAATAAGAAATGATAAAAGTATAATTAGCCAAAATAGGCTAAGTGAAGTTATTCAAAAACGATAAAATAATAGAACAATGGAAAACGGTATTTACGCTAAGTTCAACACATCAAAAGGAGCTATTTTAGTTAAGCTTACTGAGGAATTAACTCCTGGTACAGTAGGAAACTTCGTAGCTTTAGCAGAAGGTAATCTAGAAAATGATGCACGCCCACAAGGTAAACCTTACTATGATGGTCTTAAATTTCACAGAGTTATTCCTGACTTTATGATTCAAGGAGGTTGTCCATTAGGTCAAGGTTCTGGTGGTCCAGGTTATAAATTTGATGATGAGTTTCATCCAGCGTTAAGACACGATGGTCCTGGAGTATTATCTATGGCTAATGCAGGTCCTGGTACAAACGGATCTCAATTTTTTATTACTCATGTAGCTACTCCTTGGTTAGACGGTAAGCACACTGTTTTTGGTAAAGTTGTAGAAGGACAAGATATCGTTGATGCAGTAGCACAAGGAGATATTTTAGAAGCAGTAGAAATTATCAGAGTAGGTGATGCTGCTGAGAAGTGGAATGCTATAGAGGCATTCAGAACGTTCGAAGGTTCAAGAACAAAAAGAGAAGCAGAAGCGAAAAAAGCTGCTTTAGCTGAAGTAGAAAAATTAGCTGCTGGGTTTGAAGAAACTGCAAGTGGATTAAGATATCAAATGATCGTTAACGGTACTGGTAAACAAGCAGAAAAAGGTAAAACTGTATCTGTACACTATAAAGGTGCTTTAGCTAACGGAACTGAGTTCGATAGTTCATACAAAAGAAAGAAACCAATCGAGTTTCCGTTAGGTATGGGACATGTAATCGAAGGATGGGATGAAGGTATTGCTTTATTAAAAGTGGGTGACAAAGCAAGATTTGTTATTCCTTCTTACTTAGGATACGGTGAGTCTGGTGCAGGTGGAGTTATTCCTCCTAATGCAGTATTAGTATTCGACGTAGAGTTAATGGACGTAAAGTAATAATCATACAAAACTCTCAGTTTAAACGCTGAGAGTTTTTTTGTTATATAAATATAGAGTTAGTATGAAAGTGGATTTCTTAGCTTGTTTAGACCGTATTAGACCTTATACTCATTATACTCCTATTATGGAGTCTGGTCATATAGAGAACTTTTTAGGTAATGATTTATATTTTAAGTGTGAGAACTTTCAACGTGCGGGAGCTTTTAAGATGAGAGGAGCTGTAAATGCTATTCTTCAGTTAACAGATGCCCAAAGAGAGAAAGGAATTGTGACACATTCGTCAGGCAATTTTGCTCAAGCATTAGCTTTAGCGGCTAAGTATATCGGTGTAAAATGCTATATAGTAATGCCTCACGATGCGCCAGCTGTGAAGCGCAATGCTGTGATAGTCTATGGTGGAGAGATTATAGAATGCGCTCCTACATTAGACTCTAGACAGCGTATATGTAATCAAATCTTAGAAGATACTGGAGCTACATTTATACATCCATCTAATGATTTAAATGTTATTATAGGACAAGGGACTGCTGCTATGGAACTTTTAGAAAAACAGCCTGATTTAGATGTCATCATTACACCTGTAGGTGGTGGTGGACTTATTTCGGGTACTGCATTAGCAGCTAAAGCATTTGGTAAAGCTACAATAGAAGTTATTGGAGGGGAGCCATTAGAAGCTGATGATGCTTATCGTTCAATGCAAAGTGGACAAATAGAGTGTAATGAAACTACGGATACGATAGCTGATGGTTTACGTACACAGTTAGGCGATATTACTTTTCCGATTATAAGGGATAATGTGTCATCTATCGTTAGAGTACGTGAGAATGAAATAGTTAGTTCGATGAGATTAATATGGGAACGTATGAAGATTATCGTAGAACCGAGTAGTGCAGTTGCTCTTGCTGTATTGATAAAAGAGAGACCGTCTTTCTCTGGTAAGAAAGTAGGAATTATCTTATCAGGAGGCAATGTAGATTTGAATAATCTTCCTTTTGAATAAAAATAAGGGTGTCACTAGATGGACACCCTTTTATATTTTTTAGGTATTAGGTAATGCAGAACTTATATTTTATGCTGTGTTGCTTTCTTTTTGAATGTAGGTATCTTGATGTCTTTTCTACCAAAGTATAATCCTGCAACGATTAGTATTCCTCCTATTATCTGTATGTAACCAAGTACTTCTCCATCAAATAACCCCCAACAGAATGCTACTAATGGCATAAGTAAAGAAACAGATGAAGCAAAGCTAGCATTGGTCTCGTGTATTAGTTTATAGTAGTAAATATTCGCTAATGCACTTCCAAACAAGGCTAGTAAAAAGACAAAGCCTAATCCCTTCAATGCTTCAGGATGTTCGCCGATAGTTTGAAAAAAACCTGAAGAGATTAATACAATTAATGCAGGTATAAGAAGTACTAATTCAATAAAGGCCGTCCAAACTAATGGAGGGATATTCCCCATGTATTTTTGAGTTAATAGACCACTGTATGCGTACATTAAGGAAGCGATGACTAATAATAGATGATAGAACCAATCACTAGAGATTATATTGCCTGAATCAGGGGACTGTAATAATAATATAACTCCTATAAAAGAGAGGATAACTCCTGTTACTTCGCCTAAATGCGTTTTATATTTAAAGAATAAGACCCCAAGTACAATTACGAAGATTGACATCAAAGCGTTGAGTATTCCAGCGATAGAACTATCTAAATGTACTTCTGCTATCGGGAATAGAAACATCGGTATAAAGCTACCTACTAAGGCGGTTAAGAATAACCAGTGAAATGTTTTCTTAGGAAGTTTACTGATATGTTTTAATGAGATAGGAAGTAAGAATAGTCCGGCGAATGTTATTCGTAGAGCGCCTACTTGAATAGGAGTGAAGTACTCGAGACCTCGCTTGATCAAGATAAATGAGGAACCCCAGATTAGTGAGAGTACAACAAGTGTAATCCAATGTTTAGGTTTTAGTTTCAATGTAAGAATATTAAAATGCTAATATAAAAAAAGACCACAATAACTTGTGGTCTTTTATATGAATGGAGCTTGTTAGAGCTACTATTTTACTTTTCTAGTGTCTAAGTTACCGAAGTACATGTCTTGGAAACTTTTAATTACACCGTGGTCAATACGTTTATAGAATGTGTTAGGGTTAACTTCTTGTGTATTTTCATATCCACAAGCTGAGATAAATTCACCTAAAGCTTTCATAGTATTTTTATGGAAGTTAGCTACACGCATTCTCTTATCAGTAACGTCTAATCCTTTGTATAAAGTTTCGTCTTGAGTAGCAATACCTACTGGACAGTGACCACTATCACATTGTAGAGCTTGGATACATCCTAAAGCGAACATCATACCACGTGCACTGTAACAAGCATCAGCTCCTAAAGCCATTGTTTTAGCAATGTCAAAAGCAGAAATAATACGACCAGAAGCTAGTAATTTAACTTTATCTCTTAGTCCGTTTTCGATTAATGCTTTATTAGCGAATACTAAAGCATCATTTAATGCCATACCCATATAATCGATAAACTCTAATGGAGCAGCACCTGTTCCTCCTTCAGCACCATCAATAGTGATAAAGTCAGGGTAGATATTTGTTTCCACCATCGCTTTCACGATATCTAAGAACTCGTCTTTTTTACCAATACAGATTTTAAAACCAATAGGTTTACCATTAGATAACTTTCTCAACTTAGCGATGAAGTGCACTAACTCTGTTGGGTTAGAGAAAGCAGAGTGACTTGATGGAGAGTGTACAGTAGTGTGAGGAGTAATACTACGGATTTTAGAAATCTCAAGTGTATTCTTCTCAGCAGGTAAAAGACCTCCATGACCAGGTTTTGCTCCTTGAGATAGTTTAAGCTCGATCATTTTAACTTCAGGATAGTTAGAACGCTCTTCAAATAAAGCATCGTCAAAGAAACCTTTCTCATTACGACATCCGAAGTATCCTGTACCTACTTGCCAAATGATATCTCCTCCTGAACGGTGGTATTGACTGATTCCACCTTCTCCTGTATTGTGTGCGAATCCACCTATCTTAGCTCCTTCGTTTAAAGCTGTAATTGCTTTTTTACTTAAAGCACCATAACTCATTGCACTAATGTTATAAACACTTGCACTATATGGTTGACTACATAAGTCACTACCGATAGTAGTTCTAAAATTTGTATCTGATATATGTTTAGGGTATACTGAGTGAGAAGCCCATTCGTAACCAATACGGTTAGGGTCATCTTGCATACCAAAAGAAACAGTCTGTTTCTCGTTTTTTGCTCTTTGATAAACGATTGAACGTTCACGTCTATTAAATGGTTTTCCGTCTAATTCACCTTCCCAGAAGTATTGACGCATCTCAGGTCTGATAGCTTCAAACATATATCTGAATCTTGCGAAAATTGGGTAGTTTTTACGAATTGTATGTTTGTCTTGTAATTTATCTATTACAGCAAGTGTTACAAGAAAACCTGAAATAATGATATTTACTATACTTGCAGTTGATTGGTTACAGAAAATGAACGAAGCAATAGAGCAGATAAGGTAAAGAAAAACGATAGCAACCGTTAATTGTCCAAATGTAAACCGGTTTAAAAATTTTTTGTGAAACATAAAATAGAATTTTAATGCAATCTTTTGTTGTTTAGTTTGTAATAGAATTGTCTGTTTATTTTTTATTCTAAATCAGTAGTTATTTATTGGTTTAAGGCTTACTGTTTTCTCGTCTCAAATCAATCCATATTTCCTGAAATTTACGAAGCAAAGGTAGCAAAGATTTTGAATTTACCTCATTTTTGTAATTATAATTTTCGGATTATAAAGCCATCAAAATATCAAATTGATAATTTTATACTCTTTTGATAATAGTGCTTTGATAATATGTTATTTATGCTTTGATAATCTATATTTAATTCAGTTTTGAAACACTTGTTTTATTGTTGTTTTTATATTGTGAATTATACACGCTTTGTTTTCCAGAGACTCTATAGGCTATAAAACATGTTAACGCAAGTAAAATAGCATATTCTATGCCAAAAAGCTCCATTCCCATAAATGTGCAGGCAATAGGTGTTTTAGTTGCTCCTGAGAAGACTGCTACAAAACCTAATGCAGCCATTAAGCTTACTGGTAAATCTAAGTAAATAGATAAGAAGCTTCCTAATGTTGCTCCTATAAAGAAGAGAGGAGTTACTTCTCCCCCTTTAAAACCTGCCCCTAGTGTTAAACTTGTAAAAAAAATCTTTAATAAGAAGACGTTCCATACCATCTGATATGTAAAGGAATTAACAATTATAGGAACTCCTAATCCTAAGTAGTCTGTACTACCTATAAGTAATATTAGGATTATAAAGATGATCGCCCCTATAAATGGTCTTAGAGGAGGGTAGGTAATAAAATTAGTAAATAACTTATTCCAAAGTTTAGTGCTATGGATAAATAGATAAGCTGTTATCCCAAAGAGGATACCTGCTAGAGCGATACTTGCTAGTGTAGTTAAACTATATGACGCTAATGCATCTACTGTGTAAACAGTGTGATTTATTCCCCATAGGATACATATATAGTGACTGATATACGCTGTGATGATTACAGGTAGTATAGCTTTAATATTGAATTTCTTGAATAGCATTAGTTCAAAAGCAAAAAATATACCAGCTATTGGCGTACCAAAAACGGATGCAAAACCTGCACTTATTCCCATTAATAGCAGAGTATCTCTATCCTCTGGATCTAGTTTAAATAAGCTTGTGAATTGATCAGCTATAGTACCTCCCATTTGTATAGCTGTACCCTCTCTTCCTGCCGATCCTCCGAATAGGTGAGTAGTTAGTGTTCCGATAAGGACTAATGGAAACATCTTAAAAGGTATAGTTTTGTCAGGGGTATGGTATTCTTCTATGATAAGATTATTGCCTTTATTAGTCTCTCCTCCATAGTAGTGATAAAGTAAGCCAATACTCAATCCTCCGATAGGTAAACCATATAATAGATAAGCATGTTCTATTCTTATCTCTGTTACTAATTCTAGTAAGTGTAAGAATAAGGCGGATACACTACCTATGGCTACACCGACAAGTATGACTATAAATCCCCATCTTATAGATAGTGATAATAAAGTGTGTTCTGTTGTAAAAGCTTCTTTGAAGTTGTGGTAATTAAATTGCATAGTCTATCATTTAGTAAATTACTATTTATGGTAGACGTCATCAGCATTCAATGAAGAAGCGGTTCGAGGCAGACATCATTGCCTATAATGTGTTGGCTAGTACATTGATAATAAATCACTAGCTTAAAACAAAGGTATAAAAAAAGTCCAAGCTAAATAACTTGGACTCATTTTATTTTGTATTCTATTAAATATCATCAAAATTAACATCAGTAAATGAACTTACTTCATCTTCTGACGAATATTCTTTTTTGAAATCTTTTTGGTGTCTTTCAGAAATAACTTCTTCTCCCTTGTGATCTACTACAAACTGAGTCATCTCATCTAAGATCTCTCTAAACGCACCGAAATCTTCTTTGTACAAGTAGATTTTGTGTTTCTTAAAGTGAAAAGATCCATCATCTTCTGTGAACTTTTTACTCTCAGTAATTGTTATGTAATAGTCATCTGCCTTTGTAGATCTAACATCAAAGAAATAAGTTCTTCTCCCTGCTCTTAGTACTTTTGAAAAAATTTCTTCTTTTTCTAACATTTCGTTATCTCTCATAATTCCTTCTTATCAATTAATTGATTTGTTCATATAGCATTCAAAAGTCTAAAAAAAAACCTAATAAACCAACTATTTATAACAATTCTTTTTCATTTAATTGTTTTTGGTATAGCTCACTGTAGTACCCTTCTGTGTTTATTAGTTCACTGTGTGTACCCTGTTCTATGATTTGACCATTATCAAGGACTATTATTTGGTCTGCATTTTTGGCAGAAGAGACTCTGTGCGTGACGATTAATGTCGTGATATTTTTGCTGTGTTCTTCTAGATTTTGGAGTATTTTCTCTTCAGTTTCTGTATCTATAGCTGATAAAGCATCGTCAAGAATTAAGATTGGAGCATCTTTTATTAGAGCTCTGGCTATTGAAACACGTTGTTTTTGCCCACCAGATAATGTTAATCCTCTTTCTCCTAATATAGTATTATAGCCTTTGTTAAATTGTATGATGTTGTCATGTACAACAGCTTTTTTGGCTACTTCAATAATTTCCTCTTCTGTAGCGTTCTCTTTTCCAAATCTAATATTATTGCTGATACTATCTGAAAACAAGAATGCATCTTGTGGTACTACAGCTACAGCTTGTCTTAGATCTTGAAGATTACAGTCTTTTATAGGTGTATTATCTATATATATTGTCCCTTTATCAATGTCATACATTCTACTAATTAACGTAAGTAGAGTAGATTTACCAGAACCCGTTTTTCCTAGTATGGCAAGTGTTTTTCCTTTTTCTAGTGTGAATGATACATTCTGAAGTGCTTTAATTCCTGTATCTTCATAAGTATAGGATACATTGTCAAAAACTATTTTTCCGCCTATAATTGTGTGATTATGAGTAGTATTATAGATATCAGGTTTTTCATTTAAGAACTCATTAATTCGCTTCTGAGAAGCTTCAGCTTCTTGTATCATAGTAGATACCCATCCAAGTGATGCTACTGGCCAAGTCAACATATTAATATATAAGATAAACTGTGCGATAATACCGATATCAGGTATTTGACCGTTAAAGAACATTAAAGCACCTACTGCGATAACCACTAAGTTACTTAACCCAATTAAGAATATCATCAAAGGAGCAATTAACGCACTTGTTTTCGCTAATTTTAAGTATTTGTCTTTACTCTCTTGTGCTAGTTCACTAAACTCATTTTGTTTGTCTTGTTCACTTGAGTAGGCTTTGATTACACGAATTCCAGAGAACATTTCTTGAGTGAATGTTGTTAATTTTGATAAGTTCGCTTGGAATATTGAACTTCTCTCATTGATCTGTCTGCTTAGTTTAAAGATGTAATATCCTAATAAAGGCAAAGGTAATAGTGAATAGAATGTCAGTTGGGGCGAGATTAAGTACATCTGTGTTAATACTACTGCAAATCTAATTAAAGTATTAATAGAATACATCACAGCAGGTCCCACATACTGTCTTACCTTACCAACATCTTCGCTGATTCGGTTCATTAAATCACCAGTTCTGTTGCGTTTATAGAAATTTTGAGAAAGTACCTCATAATGTTTAAAGATATCATTCTTTAAATCAAATTCTATATGGCGAGACATCACGATAAGTGTCTGTCTCATTAAGAAAGTTAAGAATCCTGCAACTAGTGTTGTAATTAGAATCCAAATGATATTCTCAAGTAGAATGGAAGTCACCTCTCCTTTATCGAATACAGTCATCTGTTCTAATGTACGAATAGAATCTCCAACTAGTTTAGGTGTGTATAAGGTGAATATTTGTGCCGCTATAGTGATGATCACTCCTATTAAGAAACGGTATTTATACTTAAAAAAGTATTTGTTTAATTGACGTAATGCGCTCATATCTAGAATAAATGTTAATAACTAACATTTTTAATAATTCATTAAAAAACAGGTGTGAACACCCTTTGATAGTTGCAAATATAAAGGTTTATTAGAGATCCTAAATTGTAAGAAAATAAATAAATTATTAAAATTCACGTTAAAATATACAGTTCTGTCAAAAATCTAATTTGATTAAAAGTATATTTTTATACCTTTGCGCCGTTATACAAACAACAATATATTATTTTAAAAGTTCTTAAGTAGCATGTTAAACAGAAGACACATTCGTATAAAGGTTATGCAAACGCTTTATGCAATGCAACAAAGTAATTCTGAACAAATTCAGTCAGGAGAAAAGTTTCTAATCAATAGTATAGAAAATCTACAAGATCTATACTTATTAATGATTTCTACATTAATAGAGATTAGAAAGAAAGAAGTCGAGTATATCTCCTTAGCACAAAAAAAACATTTAGCTACAGCTGCAGAACGAAATCCAAGTAAACGATTTATCGAGAATAAAGTTTTAGACTTGTTGGAAAATTCTACATCTATATCAAATAAGATAGAAGAAAAAGGAATTACTACATGGCAAGTACATGATAACTATATTCAAATGTTATTAGATGAAGTTAAAGAAAGCTCTTTCTTTAAAACGTATATGGCGAAGGGAGAAGTTACATTTGAGGATGATCGCCAGTTTGTATGTGATATATTTACTGAAGTGATTGCACCAAATGAAAAGGTGTATGAATTCTTAGAAGATAGTAAACTTACTTGGTTAGACGATATTCCTGTAGTGAATACAATGATTCAAAAACAACTTCGTCAACTTAAGGAGCGCGACGTACAGTTTATAGTTCCTAAGTTATATAAGGATTCAGAAGATCAAGATTTTGCAATCAACTTGTATAGAAAAACAATCCTGAACTTTAATGAATTGACAAAAGAGTTTGAGAATAAGACGCCTAACTGGGATCCAGAACGTATTGCTGAGTTAGATACAATTGTCTTGAGAATGGCTATCTGTGAATTTCTAAAATTTGGTTCTATACCAGTAAAAGTTACTATTAACGAATATTTAGAGATTGTAAAAGAGTATTCTACTGCGAAAAGTAGTATTTTTATCAATGGAGTTTTAGATAATATATCTAAAGCTTATAATGATGAAAATAGATTAAATAAAATAGGAAAAGGACTTTTGTAGTCTGATAACCTAAATCAAGTTAAGAACTATGAAAAAAATTGTTTTATTAACACTAGCTACAGCTTTAACAGTTGTTTCTTGTAAAGAGAGTAATGCGTCTAGTCAAATTGACAAAGAAAATGCAGCAATTGTAGAGGGAGTTAAGACAAGTGAGGAGTATCCTATTATTAAGTTTGATAAAGTTGTACACGATTTTGGAAATATTCTTAATAATGAAGCCGTTACTACCGAATTTGAACTTACAAATACAGGTAAAGCAGATTTGATTATTATTAATACAACTACATCTTGTGGATGTACTGTACCAGAGTATCAAAAGACGCCTATTAAACCAGGAGAAACTTCTAAAATAACTGTTAGATTCCAAACTGGAGCAGAAGGACAACAGCAAAAAACAGTAACTTTGGTTACGAATACAGAAAAAGCAGAAGAAGTACTTACTATTAAAGCTAATGTAGGACTTCGCGATAATTAATAATCTATAAACTAAACCAAATGGAAAACATTCAACAATTTTTACCTATAATTTTAATGTTCGTGGTAATCTACTTTTTAATGATACGCCCACAACAAAAGAAAATGAAACAAGAGAAAGCGTATGAAGCTGCTATCAAAGTAGGTGATCGTATTGTTACTAAGTCTGGAATTCACGGTAGAATCAATGAATTAAACGATACTACAGTTGTTATAGAAACAATGGCAGGTAAGTTATTAATGGAGCGTTCTGCAATCTCTATGGAAATGAGCCAAAAATTAAATGAGAAAAAGTAATTAGCATCTTAAATCTGTAGATAACATTTAAACGAGAATGAATTCGTACAAGACAGAGCAAGATTAACGATTAAAGCACACTATAGTGTAGTTTTAGAGTTAATTGAAACTATGTAAAGTAGAATGAATTCGCAGTATATGGTAGTTGTAGATTTAAGGTTAGCTTATATATAAAAAACCACCTTCGATAAAGGTGGTTTTTTTATGTTTTTACTTTTTTATCTTCTCGAAGTATGTAATCAGGTCTATTAATCGAGACGAATATCCTATCTCATTATCATACCATCCTACTACCTTTACCATCTTATCTAATACAGAAGTCAGTTGTGAATCATATAAGCACGAATTCGTGTTACCTATGATGTCTACAGAAACGATAGGGTCAGAAGTGTAGGCTAATATACCTTTTAATTCTCCCTCGGCAGCTTTTTTGAACGCCTCGTTTATTTCTTCTATTTCTACTTTTCTTTTGACAATACATGTAATGTCAGTTAGTGATCCATCAGGTACAGGTACACGGATACCACCACCACCTATCTTGCCCTCATACTCTGGGAATATTTTAGACAAAGCTTTTGCGGCACCAGTGGTAGTAGGTACTATAGACTGAGCAGCTCCTCTAGCTCTGCGTAAATCTTTATGTGGCTGATCGTGTAAGCTTTGATCTGTCGTATAAGAATGTACAGTAGTAATGTATGCATGCTCTATACCGCATAGCTCTTTAATCACTTTGACCATAGGAGCAGCATTATTAGTAGTACAGCTCGCATTAGAGATGATTAGTTCTTCACCTGTTAGGATATCGTGATTAACTCCCAGTACAATAGTCTTTATTGCATAATCCTCTGGTGGTACAGATAGGATGACACGTTTAGCACCTTGTTGAATATGTTGTTCTAATAAACTATGTGTTTTTCTACGACCAGTAGCTTCTACTACATAGTCTATATCTAGTGATTTCCAATCTAATCCAGTGATTTCACTTTCTCTGAAGAAGGAGATTTTAGTATTGTCTACGATAATGTGATTCTCATCAAAAGAAACTTCTTTCTGAAGAATACCGTGTATACTATCGTATTTAAGTAGATGCGCCATTGTCTGTGCATCGGCTAGATCATTTATAGCGACTACTTGTATCGTAGGATGATCTAGGAGAAGTTTAAAAAGGTTGCGTCCTATACGTCCGAAACCATTTATAGCTATTTTTATTTTAGTCATAATTTTTAAAAGAAGAAGGTCGCGTTCTACGCGACCTTAATTATACTAAAGTAGGTGTTTTTGAGCTCTGTAAGAAGAGCGAACTAAAGCACCACTCTCTACGTGTCTAAAGCCTAATTCTAGTCCTATTTTCTCGTATTTCTCAAACTGCTCTGGAGTGATAAACTCTTTTACAGGTAAGTGTTTTTTACTTGGTTGTAAGTATTGACCGATGGTTAATACATCTAAGTTTACTGCTCTAAGGTCATGCATTGTTTGGATTACCTCTTCTTCAGTTTCTCCTAGACCTAGCATGATACCAGACTTAGTTCTGTTGATACCTTTTTCTTTTAGATATCTAAGTACTTCTAAACTTCTATCGTATTTAGCCTGTATACGTACTTCACGCGTCAGTCTTCTTACCGTCTCCATATTGTGAGATACGATTTCTGGATTGACTTCGATGATACGGTCTATATTTCTTTCTATTCCTTGGAAATCAGGTATCAATGTTTCCATTGTTGTGCCGGGACTGATTCTTCTCACTGCTTGCACAGTTTCTGCCCAGATAATAGACCCACCGTCTTTAAGGTCATCTCTATCCACACTAGTGATAACAGCGTGTTTGATAGACATTAATTTGATCGAACGAGCTACTTTCTCTGGTTCATCCCAATCCACTGTTTCAGGACGTCCTGTTTTTACTCCACAGAATCCACAAGAACGCGTACAGATATTTCCTAATATCATAAATGTAGCCGTTCCCTCTCCCCAGCATTCTCCCATATTAGGACAACTACCCGAAGTACAGATTGTGTTAAGTTTATATTTATCTACTAAACCTCTAAGTTCAGTGTATTTCTTCCCTGTAGGAAGCTTCACACGTAGCCATTTTGGTTTAGCTTTAGGTTCTATATTGGTGTCTAAGATTGTATCCATAGTATCATTTTATGAAAGTACAAATATACTTATTCTTAAGACTTTTATCGTCTTAAATCTGTAAAAAGCATTCTAAAATCAAAATTAACAAATGAGTTAAAAATTGGAAGTAGAGGACATAAAAAACAAATTATTGTGTATATTTGATTATACCACAAAACTACGGTTATTAAAATTCTTTTTTTTGGAGAATGGCACTTTTGGCAAAATTGATCCCAAAAGGGCAAAAAAGGCCGCTTTTTGCTTAAAATGGACTCTATTTTTAAATTTAATATATTGATTTATAGTGTTTTGTGCGTGGTGGTGCATCTTTTTCTTCGGAAGGGCTGCGGAATAATTCAGCAATTGTTCGGAAAGAGGGCCTTTTTTCTGAAGAACTACAAAAAGCCTTCTACAACACTTCCCGAACAAACCCTCCAATATACCATCTTCAGCCTTTTGTATATAAGGGATTGACGATTTTGTGTGATTATGGAGAGTTTAGACAGCGTAGGCAAAAAGTGGTTAAAAGTGGCGTTTTCTTCCCTCAGCTAAAAATCCTAGTTTTACTATCGTGACCCTTGCAAGTGTCTTAAAAGAGGAGGAGGCACAGATTACAAATCTGCGCCAGCAAATTAGGTTTTATAATCACAATCAAATTTTAGTAGAGGTTTATTTCAGTTATTTGGGATACTATTTCGTTAAGCAATGCGCGAGGTATGTATGCGGTACGCTTGCTGAGAGAGGCCTCATGAGCAGGGATAGGGCAGTGAAACTGCACTTATTCGGGAGATATCAGCAAGGGGGTGTTATATTTTATAATTCTCCAAAAAGGTTTTTGCTCTCAGTTGCTTTTTAAGAATGTCTAGTCTCCTATACTATGAACATGTTTTGGGAGGGGCTAGATTTTGACTAGAAGGCAGATGAAGAGGAAATAGCTTGGTTTAAGATGGTAAACGCTTTTTCTTTAACGTGATTTAGTAAATTATCAATGAACTAATTAGAGCGATTGTGACGTAATGTTACTATATAATTTATGTACTTCATTTAAAAAGGGGAATAAATTTTCTAGATTGATAAAAAAAAGGAATGTTTAATGAGGTTAATATAGTGAGTTAGGTTTTTAGAGGGGTTTAGTGTATAACTGTGAAATATTTAAAATAAGAAGTTTTTTACTGTTATTAATTTAGATATTTGTAAAAAATACGGTATATACTTGTGTAAACAGTAGAGAAAATATATATTCGCTATTATTTATTTTACAACAAAATGGAAGATCAAATTAAGGTAACCCCAGCAGATAAGTGGATTTCAAATCCGATGAGTCGCTTCATGAGCAAGTCTACATCAGGGGGAATGGTATTATTCGTAGCAGCAATGTTTGCTATTTTTATGGCCAACTCACAGTGGGCTGATGCGTATGTAAGTTTTTGGGATGATACTCATATAGGCTTTTCGTTAAATGATATGGTTTTAAACCACTCACTTAAATTATGGGTAAATGACGGTCTTATGGCTATCTTCTTCTTTGTAGTGGGGTTAGAACTTAAACGTGAATTAACTACTGGAGAGCTATCTTCACCTAAGAAAGCGATGTTACCTATCATCGCAGCAATAGGAGGGATGGTAGTACCAGCTTTAGTATATACATTCTTTAATGCAGGTACAGATGCTGCTCATGGATGGGGTATCCCAATGGCAACTGATATTGCTTTTGCATTGGGGGTATTATTTTTATTAGGGGATAAGGTACCAACTTCATTAAAGGTGTTCTTAACAGCATTAGCTATAGCAGATGATTTAGGTGCTGTATTAGTTATTGCTATATTCTATACGAATGAGCTATCTATGCTTCATTTAGGTATGGGATTAGGGTTCTTTGGCTTGTTGTTATTAAGTAATTTTATCGGAGTTAGAAATACAGTGTATTACGCTGTTATTGGTATTGGTGGAGTGTGGTTGTGTTTCTTATTATCAGGAGTACATGCTACTATTGCTTCAGTATTAGTAGCTTTTGCTATTCCGAGTAAGGCTAAAGTACACGAATCATATTTCGTGGCTAAATTAAATAAATTAAGAGATCGCTTTAGTAAGATAGATCCTGATGATAAGGTTCCTCATTTGACAGGAGAACAAATGGAGTGTGTGCAGGATATAAAAGAATTATCTGCAGGTGCTTTGCCTCCATCTATTCGTTTAGAGCACAGTATGCATAATTTTGTTTCATTCTTTGTAATGCCAGTTTTTGCATTAGCGAATGCTGCTATTCCTATTCATTTAGGAGATGGAGGATTAAGTGCTGTGACATTAGGAGTAGCTTTCGGATTATTAGTTGGTAAGGTTATCGGAGTAGCAGGTCTAACAGGTCTGTTGATCAAGCTAAAAGTAGTGCCTATGCCTAAGGGAATGACTTATATTAATTTATTAGGATTGGGATTCTTAGCAGCTATTGGATTTACGATGTCCTTATTCGTTACAGAATTAGCTTTTGATATTAATCTTCATCCAGAATTTCCTGATCAGGCTAAGTTAGGTATTCTTATTGCGTCAGGTTTAGGTGGTATTATAGGATACATTCTACTATTTATGAATGGAAAGAAAACAGGAGTACAAGCAGAATAGAAATTCTAGATAATATATAAATGAGCTCTGTGGAATTTAATTTCACAGAGCTTTTTTATGTTCTAAATGTAGTGGTTGGTCTTTAACAAATACTATATTTGCAACTTAATTCAAAACAGATACACGCAGTTACATGATTACAGTTAACGATATTTCAGTTCAGTTCGGAGGTACTACTTTATTTAGTGGTGTCAATTTTTCAATCAATGAAAACGACAAGATTGCTCTAATGGGAAAAAATGGAGCAGGAAAATCTACTTTATTAAAGATAGTAGCAGGGGAGAATAAGCCTTCATCTGGAGCTATATCTGCACCTAAAGATGCTGTTATAGCATACTTACCACAGCATTTACTGACTGCTGATAACTGTACAGTAATGGAGGAAACTTCTAAAGCGTTCTCTGAGGTATTCTCAATGAAAAAAGAGATAGATGAGCTTAATGAAGAGCTGACTGTACGTACGGATTATGAGAGTGATGCTTATATGAAGTTGATTGAGAGAGTATCTGAGTTAAGTGAGAAGTTCTATTCTATCGAAGAAGTGAATTATGAAGCAGAGGTAGAGAAGATTCTTAAAGGATTAGGGTTTACAAGAGAAGATTTTTCACGTCCTACTTCTGAATTTAGTGGAGGATGGAGAATGCGTATCGAATTAGCAAAGATATTATTGCTTAAGCCAGATTTGATTTTATTAGATGAGCCTACGAACCACATGGATATCGAGAGTATTCAGTGGTTAGAAGATTTCTTGATTAATTCGGCTAAGGCCGTTATGGTTATTTCGCATGACCGTGCATTCGTTGATAATATTACTAATCGTACGATAGAAGTAACGATGGGTAAAATCTATGATTATAAAGCTAAATATTCTGACTATTTAGTATTGCGTCAAGATAGACGTGCTCACCAGTTAAAAGCGTATGAGGAGCAACAAAAGATGATTGCTGAAAATACGGAGTTCATCGAGCGTTTTAAAGGAACATATTCAAAAACGTTGCAAGTGCAATCACGTGTGAAGATGTTAGAAAAGTTAGATATTATCGAAGTAGATGAAGTAGATAACTCAGCATTGAGATTAAAATTTCCACCAGCTGCACGTTCTGGACAGTATCCTATCGTAGTGAAAGAGCTTTCTAAGAAGTACGGTGATCACGTAGTGTTTAAGGATGCAAGTATAGTAGTAGAGCGCGGACAGAAAGTATCTTTCGTAGGAAAGAATGGTGAAGGTAAGTCTACTATGATTAAGGCGATTATGAAAGAAATAGACTTCGAAGGAAGTTTAGAGTTAGGTCATAATGTTCAGGTGGGGTATTTCGCACAGAATCAAGCTTCATTATTAGATGAGAATCAGACGATATTTGAAACTGTAGATAGAATCGCAGAGGGAGATATCAGAACACAGATTAAAAATATCTTAGGGGCATTTATGTTCTCTGGAGATGATATTCAAAAGAAAGTGAAGGTATTATCTGGAGGAGAGAAGACTCGTTTAGCAATGGTAAAACTGTTGTTAGAACCTTATAATGTATTGATTCTGGATGAGCCGACGAACCACTTAGATATGAAGACGAAGGATATTATCAAGGATGCTTTAAAGGAGTTCGAAGGAACTGTGATTTTAGTATCTCATGACCGTGATTTCTTAGATGGATTAGCAGAGAAAGTATTCGAGTTTGGTAATAAACGCGTGGTAGAACACTTCGAAAATATCAAAGGTTTCTTGGAACTTAAAAAGATGGAGAGTCTTAGAGATATCGAGAAAAAGTAATAGAAAATAAATCAGTGTGATTATAATTATACCTCAATAAGTAAATAGCTTATTGAGGTTTTTTTTGTATGTTGATTTTTAACCTGTCATTAAATGTGTAACGTGGCATATCTTTTGTGATTAGTTTGTAGTAGTTAAACCCAGAATCAGCATTAGCCAAATATTGCAAAGCAATTCTACTTCATATCTCTTTCATTAGTTCTTAAACCATACTATAGTATGCTTTACTCACTAATTCAGGGCTATTTTGTATAATTACTTTTCGTTTATATGTCTATTGCTGATTCTGGGTTAAATTAAGTGTTTTGTAGGTAAGCAAATGGTTTTTTAGACTAAGTGATAAAAAACGACAAAAGATAATACTAGTTTGTGCTAAAAAAGTTTAAATTTATTGATAATTTTAGGTAAAATATAATAATTGAAGTATAGTCTTTATATTTGCAAGTATATAAATAGAAGGTATGTTAATGAAGCGATTAGATTTTAAGAATTATCTTTCAGTTATAGGAGGAGTTTTATTCTGTTTTAGTATGTCTAGTTCAGTGTATGCCCAAGAGAGTATGACATTCACTGAAGCGTATAATAAGATGTATCAAGATAACAGTCTTATTAAAGCAGTAGAAAAACAAGAAGAAATACATCATTATAAATGGGAAGCAATGAAAGGATTGAGATATCCTTCTATTAAAGCTTTTGGTGGCGGAGTCTATGTTGGACGTTCGCTAGGTATTGACTTAAATGGATTAAAGAATGGCATCGGTGATTTTATTCACTTGCCTAATCCTGATTTATTAGGAAATTGGTCTATGTCGTTTAATAAACGAGATATGGCATTTGGAGGATTTATGGCGACATGGCCTTTATATACAGGAGGGAAGATCAATGCAGCGATAAAGGCGCATGAAATCGAGAGTAAAATAGGAGAGAAAGATCTTGAAAAAACAAAGAACAAACTTATTACTGAATTAGCTCAGCGTTATTATTCTGTGAAGTTAGCAGAAGAAGCAGTTATAGTGCGTAAAGCCGTGTTAGAAGGAATGAATAAGCACTTGCATGATGCAACGAAGTTAGAGGAGCATGGTATGATAGCGGCAGTAGAGAAGATGAGTGCAGATGTAGCAGTATCAGAAGCAAATAGACAGTTAGATGGTGCTCTAAAAGACGCACAGCTAGCTAGGTTAGCTTTGGCTAACACATTAGAAATGGATGTAGTGACTGCTAATCTGCGCAGTGAGTTTTTTTCTATTCCACAATTAGAAAGTGTAAGTTTCTTTCAAGAGTCAGCAAATGATAATTATCCGGATTTGCAGAAATTAGTATTGCAAAAAGAATTAGCTGATCAAGGAGTTAAAGTAAAGCAGTCTGCTAATTACCCAACAGTATTTGGATTTGGTCAAACCATTCTAGCTCATAACAATCCTATTTTAGTAGGTGAAAAAGATAATAAACCTTGGGTAGTAGGTGTAGGAGTTACTTATACATTATTTGAAGGATTTAAAAATAAAAACGAAATTAGAGCAGCTAAAGCAACTAGAGAAAGTGTTGAATTATTTGAAGCTAAGGCTAAGAGTGATGTGAAGATGTTAGTGGCAAAGTTGTATCAAGATATACAAAAACAAGAAGATCAGATAAAGAATCTTAATGTACAAGAGAAGTTGGCAGTAGAGTATCTTCGCGTTCGAAACAAGGCTTTCTCAGAAGGTTTTGCTACGTCTACAGAAGTAGTAGACGCAGAGATGAATCTGTCAGGAGTAAGACTGATGAAGCTACAGGCTAATTATAATTATGCAGTAGGAGTGGCATCGCTCTTTGAAGTAGCTGGGTTAAGTCATGATTTTTTACAATACACAAACTAATATAAGCTTTAAGAAATGAAGAATAAAGTTGTAAGTGCAATCGTTGCAATCGTAATCGTACTTTTGATTTTAATAATCTCACTATGGTATATGAGTGCTCCTACAGAGACTTATTTACAAGGACAGGTAGATGCTACACAGATTAATGTAGCTTCAAAAATACCAGGACGAGTAGAGGATATTTTAGTAAAAGAGGGACAACAGGTTAAAGCTGGTGATTTATTATTAAAAATAAGTACTCCTGAAATAGATGCGAAGTTATTACAAGCAGAGTCTGCTAGAAAGGCAGCTCAAGCAATGGATGACAAAGCGAATAAAGGAGCTAGAGGTGAAGAGATATCTGCTACTTATAATATGTGGCAACAAGCTAAGGCTGGAGCTGAATTAGCAGAAAAAACGTATAAGCGCGTCGATAATTTATTTAATGAAAAGGTAGTACCTGCTCAAAAAAGAGATGAGGCATATACACAATACAAAGCTTCTCAAGAAGTAGAGAAAGCAGCTTATGCTAAGTATCAAATGGTGCAAAATGGTGCTCGTGTAGAAGATAAAGCAGCTGCATTAGCGATGGTAGGACAAGCACAAGGAGCAGTAAATGAGGTGTTATCCCTAAAAGGAGAAGGAGATGTTAAAGCTCCCCAAAATGGAGAAGTACTTAGTATTATGCCTAATAAAGGAGAGATTGTTAACTCTGGTTATCCAGTGGTTAATCTAGTAGACTTGTCAGATGTTTGGGTTTATTTTAATATAAAAGAAGATCTCATGCCTAAGTTTAAGATGAACGGTAAGTTTATGGCTAGATTTCCTGCTTTAGGTGATGAATTAGTAGAATTGGAAGTAAAATATATTGCCGCTCAAGGAGATTATGCAACATGGACTGCAACTAAGACTAAAGGTGATTTTGATATGAAAACTTTTCAAATAAAAGCTTACCCTACTAAGAAGGTTGAGGGGCTTAGACCTGGTATGAGTGCATTAGTATTAGAAAGTAGTTTGAAATAGAGATTTTAATGACGAAAAAAGGTTTTTTATCTATATTTAAAGATGAGTGTGTTCGGATATTCTCTTCACCTAGACTATTGGTCTTGATGATAGGAGTACCTGTGATGTTATTCTATTTTTACTTTTCCTTATTGAATAAAGGGATTTCGAGAGATATGCCAGTTACATTATTGGACTTAGACAAAAGTAAGTTGTCACGTCAGCTAGGACGTATGATAGATGCTACTGCAAGTATGGATATCGCTTACGAAGTGAGTGATGAATTAGAGGGACAAAAAACTATTCAAAAAGGAGATTCTTTTGCTCTAATTATAATTCCAAAAGATTTTCAGAAGAATATACAGAAGAGTATCTATACTAATGTAGTATGTTACTATAATGGACAGTATCTACTGCCTGCTGGTTTAATCCAAAGAGACTTTCAGTTAACTGCTGGTAGTTTTGCTGCAGGAGCAAAGATAATGAGCCTAGAACAAAGTGGACTGATGGCTGATCAAGCGGTCGCTACAGTAGTACCTACAGGTACTAATAGCCATGTGTTATATAATCCATATACAAGTTATGGTTATTATCTAAACGTTGCTTTTATGCCAATGTCATTTCAGATTATCATTATGGTAATCTCTATTTATGCATTTGGCTCAGTGCTGAAGTATAATCGAGGTAAAGAATTATTAGAGCGAAGCAATGACAATATATTCGTAGCTATTATCGCTCGCATATTACCATATACTTTAATATTCTGCCTACTAGGGTTGTTAATGAATTCACTGTTGTATTATAAGATAGGAGTACCTTTTAGAGGAAATTTCTTTGTGTTGAATTTATTCTTTTGTTCATTCGTGGTTGTGTGTCAGAGTATGGCTTTCTTTATGGCAACGCTATTGTCAAGTATGCGTACTGCGTTAACTATTGGAGGATCTTATGCTGCATTAGCATTCTCTTTTGCAGGATATACATTTCCACCAGAAGGGATGAGTGCATTCACTCGAGGGCTTAATTATATATTTCCCTTCCATTCGTATATGCGATTTACAGTTGATTATGCGATTAGAGGAATTCAATATAATAGTATTCAACAGAACTATGTAATAACAATGGCAGTGTTCGTATGTTTAGGAGCATTGTGTATTCCTATTTATTACAAGAAATTGAAGAAAGGAGGGTATAATGTTGAGAGGGTTGATAAATAATTGCGCTTTAATATTAGAAGCCTGTAAGCGTGAATTCAAGCTTATATTTTCAGATTCGGCTGTAGTAATGTCTTATATGCTATCAGTGATGTTAGTCGGTTTTTTCTATTCTTACGTGTATTCACATGAGACATTTGATGATCTGCCAGTTGCGATTGTAGATAATGATCAGGCTAAGCTAGGTCAGCAAGTAGGCAGAATGATAGATGCAACTCATCAGATAAAAGTGGTCTATAGAACTACTGATTTTGATGCCGCAAAAGAGATATATGACAAAGGTCAAGTAAGAGGGATTATAATGATTCCAAAAGACTTTACTAAGGATATGCAAAAAGGGGAAGTACCTGCTATATCAGTATATGCTGATGCTTCTTATATGCTGTATTATAAACAGACTTTAGGTGCTGTAATGGTATCTATGGGAACATTCAATGCTCAAGTAGAGGTCAATAAAGCTATGGCTAAAAGTACACCTATGGATCAGGCCATAGCTACTAGACGACCATTTAATGTTACTGCAGTACCGTTATATAATATTAATGTAGGATACGCTACGTTCTTAATGCCTGTTGTATTCATTATAGCTTTACAGACATTACAATTGACTGCTATGGGAATTATGGGAGGAACGTTGCGCGAAGGGGGAAGATTTGCTCAAGTATTCGCTTATGCAGAGAAAAGAAGATTTAATAATGTCTTTTTAACTTTTGGAAGAGGATTAGCATATTTAGTCATTTCTATGGTACTATTATTAATAGAGATATTAATAGTCATGCACGTATATAACTTACCTCAGAGAGGAAAGATAGTTGAGATAATGGTGTTCTTAATACCAGTTATATTATCTATTACATTTTTGGGAATGGGATTGGTAAACTTCTTTAAACGCAGAGAAGATGCTATTATGAGCATTACTGTATTTTCTATCCCAGCGTTGATGATAAGTGGTACTTCTTGGCCAACTGTTGCTTTTCCGGCTTGGATTAAAGCTGTGTCTGTCTTGGCTCCTAGTACATTAGGGGTGAAGGGATTCGTATCATTAACACAATTCGGAGCTTCATTATCTGAAATTAACGACGTATTTATTAAAATGTGGGGGCTTTGTCTTTTTTATTTTATATTTGCAGTCTGGACAAACAGGAGATTTAGAAGAGAAAACAAATAATTCAATATAGCTTTATTATTAGAGCAATAAAAAAGCAGAAGTATCATTACTTCTGCTTTTTTTATTTTCAATATCCAAATTTAGTGATTCAAATTTGGATATTGTTCTTTTAATTTGTCTTTAAAACGTATTCCCATTATTCTGTTTTTACCTAAGATATCTTTGACACCTGTTGTATAATCTGCTACTGGAGTACCTGATGTGTCTTTTGTTATTCTATCAAAGAATATTATATCAAAGGATGTACCTTCATTTTCTATTACTATCTTTTTACTTACTTTATTTCCTGCAGTAGCAAAGACTCTTGTAGCTTGATCTGTAGTATTTAAATCTGTTACTTTTGCTTTTGCCAATTTTTCTTTAGTTAAAGAAAAAGTATCAGTTAATTCTCCTTCTTCAAATAAAAGATAATGTAGATGTTCTTTGGTCAAAACTAGATAAGCAGCATTATCTACTTGTTGATATTTTGCTTTAACTCCTACAGCTCCCCAACCGATAACCTTTAACCCTGTTAATAAAGTGTTTTTGGTTTTTTCAGCCAAGTTACTGATGTAAGCGCACTCAGTGAAAGCTATGATAGGCTCTTCAGGATGAACCTCAGTAAGTTGTTCATAAAGTTGTGATAGTAGCTCCTTTTGAAACTCTTCACTTTTAGCAATCATAGTTGGAGATTCGTATTTCTTAGTAGTTTCTTTTTGTTTTTTCATTTGAAAAAACATAAAAGCAAAAGAACCTCCAAAGACAACAACAATAGCAGCAATTATTAATGGATCCATAGTTAATTTTTTAGTATTTTATTAATTATTAATAAGTTAAAATTAGCTAAAATATATTTAATACTATTGTCTTTTTTAGTTTTTTATTGATAATTTGTATATCCCTGATTTATTCTCATCATTGTCGGGATCTTCACATAATAAGAATTCTAAGTTGTTTCCTTCTTGACTATAGAGTGTGATTCCTTCGAATTTATGTGTGTTACTAATGGTTAGTGTTTTCTCTAGTTTTAGTTTAGCAGTGTTTATTCTTCCTAATATAGTTCCTTTTATTTCCCCATCAGCATAAGTTGATTTACCATCTTCAGCAGCGGCAAGGAAGTATATTTTATCTTCTACTTTTATGGCGTCAGTAAAGCTTGTTTGTACTTTATTAAGCTTTGGTAGTTTGATAGGAGTATAGGTGATTTGGAAGTCATTTAATATGTTGTTTCCCTTTACAACGAATATTCCATTAGCTCCTTTAGGCCCATTACCTCTATTAAAAAAATACCATAAGTCGTTATCATAAATCACTCCTTCAATATTAAAGTCCTCATCACTTAGATTAGCAAAACTTTTCATAGAATCATAAAGAATATCAAGTTCATTCTCTGATAACACTTCATTAGTCAATCTATTTACTTCTACTAATTTTATACGGTTGGGCTTAGACCCTGAGCCAAAAATATAATAGTTGATACCATCTGTAGTAATAGATTCATAGTCAGGTTTAGCAGTTTTGTGAATATTCTCTTCACTTAAGTTATCACTAACTAAAGTAGTTTTGTATAAATGTTGTTGCTCTATGTTATAGTGATAAAAGTAAGTAGAATTGTCCGAGATAATATGTACTTGATTATCGTCATATACTAGCCCTGAGGCAGCCCCAATACCTAATAGTTGAAAAAGTAGTTCTAAAGCAATTTGTTTCATGAGATAAATGTTTGTTTTAAAATAAAGTAGTAATTTAAGCTTTTAATTGTGATGAAATGAATTTAGAAGAAAAATATAGAATAAGCAATAGTAAAGTGAAGTTAGAAGAACTATCTACAGTTCCTGATTTAAACTTTTCGATGACTAAAGCTTTTCGAAAAGTAGACAAGTTAAGTCGCAACTTGGGCAAGTTTCAAGATGTTATGTATGCCCATAATCGCTATAGTGTACTGATTTGTATTCAAGGAATGGATACTGCAGGGAAAGATAGTTTAATACGTGAAGTATTCAAATCATTTAATGCTAGAGGAGTTGTTGTACAGAGTTTTAAGAAACCAACTTCGTATGAATTAGAGCACGATTATCTATGGAGACATTATGTCAATCTGCCTGAGAGAGGAAAGTTTACTGTTTTTAACCGTAGTCACTACGAGAATGTATTAATCTCACGAGTGCATTCGCAAGTGGTAATGAATGAGATGATACCTGGTATAGAGAAACCGACTGATCTAACAGAAGAGTTTTGGGATAAACGCTATGAGGAAATCAATAATTTCGAACAGCATATTGCTAACAATGGAGTTATCGTACTGAAGTTCTTTTTACACTTGAGTAAAAAAGAACAGAAGAAGAGAATATTGCGTAGACTTGAAAAGGAAAAGCACAATTGGAAGTTCGAACCAAGTGATATCAAAGAAAGAGAGTATTGGGATGATTATCAGAAGTATTATGAAGAAGCTATTAATAGAACGTCTACTGATCAGTGTCCTTGGTATGTGATACCAGCAGATGATAAGGCATACTGTAGATTTACTTTTGCTAAGATATTAGAAGAAGTATTCAGTAAATATGATGATATCAAGTTACCCAGACTAGCTCCTGAGATTCAGAAAGATTTAGATTTGTATATCGAGACATTAAAGAATGAAGAGTAAATTTATAATAAAGCCAATTCTAGTAGTAGAATTGGCTTTATTATTCAGTTATATGCTATTTCTTTTTGCTGTTCTTTTTTAAAGAGAATCCGTAGGCTAGACGGACAGCAAGTTGATCTGTATTATAATCATTAAAGTTTTCGTAGCGAAGACTTATATCTACATAGCGATTAGCATACCCTATAGCTGGTGACCATATAAAAGTATTTCCCATACCCTTATGTGTACCTATACCAGCTCCTAGTTCTCCCATCGCATAGATATTCTTGTTTAAGAATTGTTTAAAACCTGCTTTAACAGGTATTAAACCTAAGTCTCCATTATCACTATCAAATAGATGAGTATAACCAGAGGTAAGTGTAAATGATGTTTTTTGGCTTACATCATATTGTATTCTTGCGTCAATACCTACGGCGACATTATATTCAGAGTCTAATGGCAGACCACCATTTAATCCGAAACCAACTCTAAATCCTTTAGGGTAATAGGGTTTGTCTTTTTTTTGTGCTGTTACAGGTAATGCCGCTAATGTAGCAATAGCAAGAGAAGCTAAGGCTATTTTCTTAGTGAGCTTGAACATAAGTTTTGTGTTTTTATTTGTTGTTTGTACTAAATGCACTGCAATAAACTTGCCGTTTGAGAATTTGTTTTTGTTGATTCGCGTAATAAGGGAAGTTAGTTTAATCTACACTCAGTATATTTGCACAAAAATTAAGTAAATGAATTTATCAGTATATTATAAAGAATTCGGATATAACATACGATTAGCATACCCTATTATATTAGCCATGTTAGGTCACACGGTAGTGGGAGTAATTGACAATATATTAGTTGGAAAAATAGGTGCAACAGAATTAGCGGCAGCGTCTTTAGCCAATAGTTTTGTCTTTATAGGTATTTCTTTAGGAGTCGGATTCTCAACAGCTTTAACACCTCTAGTGGCACATAGTGATGCCGCAAAAGATGTTAATGAAGGTCGTTCAGTATTTGTCAATGGGTTGTTTTTATGTACTACTGTTGGGTTAATTTTGTTTGCTCTTATCTATTTTTGCAAGCCACTATTAATTTATATGGGACAGCCAGAAGAGGTAGTTACACTAGCTAGACCTTTCTTAGATATAGTTGCATTATCTTTAATTCCATTGGTAATGTATCAAGCGTATAAGCAGTTTGCAGACGGTAAGTCAAAGACTAAAAATGCAATGTATGCTACCTTAATTACTAATATAACAAATCTTGTATTGAGTTATTCTTTGATACACGGTGTGTGGTTATTCCCCAAAATGGGGATGTTAGGTGCTGCTTATGGTACACTTATTGCCCGTATTGTTATGTTAATATATATGCACTTTGCTTTGCATAAACAGGATATATTTAAGCCTTTTATGAGCGATATAAAGTTTAGTGAGGTAAAGAAGGCTATGATTACTAGGATTACTAAGATTGGTATCCCTTCAGGAATGATGAGTTTCTTTGAAGTTGCTTTATTTGTTGGTGCCGTTTGGTTATCAGGAATGATAGGTACAGAAGCTCAAGCAGCTAATCAAATAGCGCTTAGTATGTCATCTATGACATTTATGTTTGCTAGTGGATTAAGTGTAGCAGCGATGATTAGAGTAGGAAATCAAAGAGGATTAAAGGATTATGTGCAATTAAGAGTGGTAGCACGTTCTATTATTTTGATGGCAATATTGATTTACACTGTTTTTGCACTTCTCTTTGTCTTATTCCACAACTACATTCCGATGTTGTTTTTAGATAATAAAAACATCGAAAGTGCTGTAATGAATCAAGAAGTGATTAAATTAGCAGGCAAATTACTATTAGTAGCCGCTGTATTCCAAATATCAGATTGTATTCAAGTAGTGACATTAGGTGCATTGAGAGGTCTTCAAGATGTAAATATGCCGATGATTATTACTTTTGTATCATATTGGATTGTAGGTTTCCCTGTGTCAATATATTTAGGACTATACACAAGTGTAGGGGCAGCAGGAATCTGGATAGGGCTATTAGCAGGATTGACAATGGCAGCAGTTTGTCTTTATTGGCGTTTTCATAAACTGTCAAACAAATTAATAAATAATAATTAGAATAATATGGAATTACCAAAGTTCGTACTAGCAGATAATACAGAGTATCCAGAGGATATTTTTATTGTACATTTAGAATTTCCAAGATTTATCATCAATTTAAATACTGATGAGGTAGAATTCTTAGAATCGATAGAAGAGTCAGAAGAAGAAGAAATAGAAGCAGAGATGGAAGGGCTTATCGTTAAAGCAGGAGCGTTTTACGAAAGAGAAATGGAACGTTATGTAGACGATGAAGAATTAGATGAGGAAGACTAATATTTCATTAAGCACTTTCGATTTTATAATTTACTTGAATCGTCTGATTTGAAATAAAGATCCAATATTTTATGAGCAGCTGCAAAAGGTGATAACTCACTATTTTGCACTGCTTTTTTGTTTTCTACTAGCATTGCTTTTACTTCAGGATGGTTATGGAAGTTCATTAATATATTCTCATTGATAGTTTCCATCATCCAATATTGATTCTGTTCTTTGCGATGTAAATCAAAATATCTATTGTCTTTTGTCAATTCAATGTATTGTGTGATGATATTCCAAATTTCTTGGATACCAGTATTTTCGATAGCGCTACAGGTACTTACTTTGGGACTCCAGTCTGATGGTTTTCTAGGAAATAGATGTAACGCTCGGTTATAATCAAGTTTAGCCATATGTGCTTTTTTGACATTCTCACCATCCGCTTTGTTGATAATTACAGCATCTGCCATTTCCATTATTCCTCTTTTGATCCCTTGTAGTTCATCACCTGCACCAGCCAAACCTAATAGCAGAAAGAAGTCAACCATACTCTGTACAGCGGTTTCACTCTGACCAACACCTACTGTCTCTACCAAAATAGTATCAAAACCACAGGCTTCACATAATATAATACTCTCTCTTGTTTTTCTAGCTACACCTCCTAAACTATCTCCTGATGCTGATGGACGTATAAAAGCATTTTCTTCTTTTACTAATTCTTCCATTCGTGTTTTATCACCTAGGATGCTTCCTTTTGTGATACTGCTACTAGGGTCGATAGCTAATACTGCCACTTTCTTTCCTAGTTGAGTAAGTAGAAGTCCAAATGCTTCTATGAAGGTGCTTTTTCCAACTCCAGGCACTCCAGTGATACCAATGCGGATAGATTTGTTGGCATAAGGTAGACACCCTTGTACTATTTCTTCTGCTTGAGCATGGTGTTCAGGATTTAAGCTTTCTATTAAAGTAATCCCTTGACTCAAGGCTACTTTATCATTGTTTATTATTCTATTAATAATTTCAGCTGTCGATATTTTTTGTCTGCGTCTTTCTTGAAACTTAGCAATAGCACTTCTATCCGTAGTATTAGGTTGCTCTATACCTTGGTTTTCAGTTAACGCTGATTTATTATGATTATGCTGTAACATTTTTAAGAATCTAAATAGTTGGTAACAATGATAAAAGGTAAATGTACTAAAAATAGGCATATTTCGAAATTTATTTGAATGGTTAGGACAGTATATATACAACCTAGTATATTTGGGCTTAACGAAAAACGATGTAATGAATACTAAAATTTTTGCACCCAAAACATTAGTAAACAAAATCAATGAACTAACAGTAAATCAAAAAACAGTCTATCCAATACTGCTTGCAATTAGTTTTGGACACTTATGTAATGATTTTCTACAAGCAATAGTTCCAGCGGTTTATCCGTTGCTTAAGACTAATTATAATTTGACTTTTGCGCAAATAGGAATGATTACTTTCTGTTATCAAGTTTCTTCTTCTTTGCTTCAACCTTTAGTAGGTACCTATACAGATAAGCACCCTAAACCTTATTCTCAAATGATAGGAATGCTATGCTCTATGTTTGGAGTTATCTTATTAAGTTATGCGCCTAGTTATGCGATGGTACTCTGCGCAGTGGTATTAATAGGTATAGGATCATCTATCTTTCATCCAGAGTCATCTAGAGTCTCTTATGTAGCATCAGGTGGTAAACGAAGTCTGGCTCAGTCCATCTTTCAAATAGGAGGAAATACTGGAACGGCATTAGCTCCTTTATTAGTTGCGTGGATAGTATTACCTAAAGGACAACAACATCTATTGTGGTTTTTAGTGGTCGGAATTGTAGCCCAATTTATATATGCTTTTATTGGGGGATGGTATAAAGACGTTTTAAAAAATCAAGTAGGAAAGACCAAAAAAGCTATTCGTATACCTGAGCTGTCTAAGCTGAGAGTATGGATATCTATTGCTGTATTGTTGTTGCTCATTTTCTCTAAATATTTCTATGTAGCTAGTATTTCTAGTTATTTCCAATTTTATACAATGCAGAAGTTTGGACTAAGTGAAGTACAGGCACAAGTACATTTGTTCTATTTCTTATTAGCTGTGGCTGCAGGAACGTTGATAGGAGGTTTCTTTGGAGATAAAGTAGGACGTAAGTACATTATCTGGTTCTCAGTATTAGGAGTGGCTCCTTTTACACTAATGCTACCTTATGCGTCGTTAGAGTGGACAGGAATACTAATCGTAATTATAGGACTAATTTTATCATCTGCATTTCCTTCTATATTAGTATATGCGCAAGAGTTATTACCTCGAAAGATAGGTATGGTATCTGGTCTATTCTATGGTTTTGCCTTTGGTATGGGAGGATTAGGTTCTGCTGTATTAGGTTGGTGGGCAGATCATACATCAATAGAACATATCTATGTAATCTGTGCTTACCTTCCATTAATTGGTATCATAGCTGCTTTCTTACCTAATATGAAGAAAATTAAGTTTAGAGAAGAGGAGTAATATTAATAATAAAGTCTTTCTTTAATATATCAAAGGGCGTAAGTACTGTGATACTACGCCCTTTCTTATTTTATATTGTTGTTATAATATCTTTCCAGATAAGAACATTGCTGCAATTGAAAAGTAGATAATCAATCCAGAAACGTCTACTAAAGTAGCTACAAATGGTGCTGATGCTGTAGCGGGATCCATACCAAATTTTCTCAAGACAAATGGGATTAATGATCCAGATAAGGTTCCCCATAATACAATTAAAAGTAAGGATACAGAAACGCTCAATCCTACATATACCCAGTGCTCTCCATAATCATATATATTGGCTTCTTGCCAGATAAAGATTCGTATAAAACCGATAACACCAAGAATACCTCCAAGCATTACCCCTGAAGCCAATTCTTTGCGCATTACATACCACCAATCGCTTATTTTTAATTCACCTAGTGCCATTGCACGGATGATAAGTGACGCTGCCTGTGATCCTGAGTTACCACCACTTGAGATAATTAAAGGAACAAATAGAGCTAATACTACTGCCTTTTCTATTTCTCCTTCGAAGTGTCCCATCGCAGAAGCTGTTAGCATTTCTCCTAAGAATAGAATAATTAACCAACCTGCTCTTTTGCGAACTAGTTCGAATAAGGGGGTCTGAGTATATGATAGGTCTAACTCTTCCATCCCTCCGAACTTCTGGATATCTTCAGTATCTCTATCTTTAATAGCGTCTAAGATGTCATCGAAGGTCACAATACCTACTAGTACACCACTTTCTGTGATAATAGGCAATGCAGAGCGATCATATTTTTCGAATATATCAAAAGCATTTTCTGTCTTAGTTGTGCTGGTGATAGAGACAAAGGTATTGTCTATTAAATCTGAGATTAATGTATTCTCATCAGCTAATACTAGTTCTCCTAATTTTAGGTCATCGATTAGCTTATTGTGGTCATCTACTACATAGATGTAATTTAATGTTTCAGCTTTCTTTCCATAGACTTTTATATGGTCTAAAACCTGTCTAACTGTTCTGTTAGCTTTGGTTTGGATATATAAAGGAGTCATTAGCCTAGCAATACTATCTTCTTTATAACCTATTAAGTTTAATGCTATTTGTTTCTCTTTATCGTTAAGTAGGTTGATAGAATATTTGATTAGCTCATCAGGAAAATCTTCTAAAAGCTCCGTACGGTCATCAGGTTCAAGGTTGTTTAATACATCAGCATAATCTTCTTGAGTCATACTGCGTACTATTTCCTCTTGAATATTAATGTCTAAAAAGGAGAATACTTCAACTTTTAAGTCAGGTGAAAGCTTTAGAAATGCAAGGTTTCTTTCAGTTCTTTTCATCTCTGTAATAGCTTCAGCAATATCTGCTGGGTGCATATCTTTAAAAGTCATAGATTGAAGTATATTAAGGTGTTAGTACAAAGTTTTTTTAAAACAAAGCAAAGGTAATCTTTACTTGGTGTACTTTAAAATTTCTAATGATTTTTTAATAAAATAAACTTCTATCAATATTTTCTGTATTTAAACTAGTGCTTATCTATAGCATTATCTATAATTTGTGAATCTAAGGTTTTCTTTGCTTTTGCTCCCATGTCTTTTAGTTTTTGTACAGAGGTAATTAAGTTTCCTTTTCCTTCACTAAGTTTATTGAAGGCACTATCGTATTCGTTTCTAGTTTCTTCTATTCTTTTACCTACTTTTTGTAAATCGGTTACTAAACCAACAAATTTATCATATAATAAACCTGCTTGTTTTGCTATTTCATAAGCATTTTCTTGTTGCTTACGCTGACTCCACATTGATTCTATAGTACGAAGAGTAGCTAATAGGGTAGAAGGAGTGACTATCACAATGTTCTTTTCGAATGCTTTTGTGTATAAGGTATTATCGGTATTAATAGCGATAGAGAAGGCAGTCTCAATAGGAATGAACAACAGTACAAAGTCTGGACTAGTACCTTTGTATAGTTCAAAGTAATTCTTCTCAGACAGCCCATCGATATGTCTTTTCAATGAGTATAAATGTTCTTGTAAGCAACGTTTTTGCTCTTCAGTATCTATTGAGTTGACATATTGTTCATAAGCAACTAAGGATACTTTTGAGTCAACTACCATATGTCTGTTGTCAGGTAGATAAATAACTACATCGGGCTGTAATCTATTTCCTGTATCAGAAGTATAACTTTGCTGTGTTTCGTATTCACGTCCTTTCTCTAGACCAGATTTTTCTAGTACGCTCTCTAAGATCATCTCTCCCCAATTCCCTTGCATTTTATTATCTCCTTTTAGAGCTTTAGTAAGGTTAAGTGTTTCTTGACTCATCTTTTGGTTGAGTTGTTGTAAACCGAATATCTGTTGACGTAATGATGCGTGATGGTCAATACTTTCTTTATGTGTTTGTTCTACTTTTTGTTCGAAATGAAGTATCTTCTCTTGTAGAGGGTTTAGGAGAGTCTCTAAGCTAGCTTTGTTCTGTTTGGTAAACTTATCACTCTTCTCTTCTAATATTCGATTAGCAAGGTTCTCAAACTCTTTTGTGAACTTCTCTTGTAAGTTAGCTGTTTCTAATTGTTGTGACTCTAATCGCTCTTGAAGATTGAGGTATTCTGTATCGCGTATAGATATGCGTGCAATTAGTTCTTGATTGTCTAATCGAATAATCTCTAGACTTTCTTCTATAGTTTTCTTTTCAGTCTTTAATTGTTCTATTTGTTTGCTTTTATAGTCATTATCTGCTTCTAGTCTAATTAGATCATTAGATGAGGTAGTTTCTTTTTTGCCAGATTTACCAATAAAAAATGCGATGATAATTAAGATAGCTAATAGTGCAATTAATAGTTCTTGAGACATAATTTGTTTACTAAAGTTTAACGATCAAAAGTACTAAATTAAGTAGTTATATATGCTAATAGAATTGCGATGGTTTATAGCAAAAAAAGAGAGAGGTTAACAATTAAGTTAACCTCTCTATGATATTGTAATTTATATTATCTACTCAAGTACATTTTTCTACGAGAATAGATTTCATAGAATTGATCGTCTCTTAAGTTTTCGATAAACAAGATGCTTTCTCCTGTAGATTTCATTTCAGGTCCTAATGCTTTATTTACATTTTTGAACTTGTTGAATGAGAATACAGGTGTTTTGATAGCGTATCCGTTTAATTGTGGATTAAATTCAAAGTCAGTTACCTTATTGTGACCTAACATTACTTTTGTAGCGTAGTTTACATAAGGCTCTCCATACGCTTTAGCGATGAACGGAACTGTTCTAGATGCTCTAGGGTTAGCTTCGATGATGTATACGATATCATCTTTGATAGCAAACTGAATGTTGATCAAACCAACTGTTTTTAAAGCTACAGCAATTTTTCTTGTGTGGTCTTTAATTTGGTTTAACACGTACTCACCTAAGTTAAATGGAGGTAACATAGCGTGACTATCACCAGAGTGAACTCCACAAGGCTCTATATGCTCCATAATACCAATAATGTGTACATTCTCTCCATCACAGATAGCGTCCGCTTCAGCTTCTATAGCTCCTGCTAAATAGTGGTCAAGTAATAATGAGTTACCAGGAATAGAGTTTAGTAATTCGATTACGTGATCTTCTAATTCCTTTTTATTGATAACAATCTTCATTCCTTGTCCTCCTAATACATAAGAAGGTCTTACTAATAGAGGGAAGTCTAATTGATCTGCTAATTTGTTTGCTTGTTCTGCTGTTTTAGCAACACCAAACTGTGGGAATGGGATGTTTAATTGCTCTAATAGTTCAGAGAAACGACCTCTATCTTCCGCTAAGTCTAATGCATCAAAACTAGTACCTAATATTTTGATACCATTTTTCTCAAGTTTTTCAGCTAATTTAAGAGCAGTCTGACCACCTAACTGTACGATTACACCTTCTGGTTTCTCGTGTCTGATAATGTCATAGATGTGCTCCCAGAATACTGGTTCGAAGTATAATTTATTTGCTGTATCAAAGTCAGTTGATACTGTCTCTGGGTTACAGTTAATCATTATCGTTTCGTATCCGCATTCTTCTGCTGCTAATACTCCGTGCACACAAGAGTAGTCAAACTCAATCCCTTGACCGATACGGTTAGGTCCTGATCCTAATACCACTACTTTCTTCTTATCTGTTACGATACTTTCGTTAGACACATAACGCGTTCCGTCAGGTCTCTGAATTTCAGCTTCGAAAGTAGAGTAGTAGTAAGGTGTTTTAGCAGGGAATTCTGCAGCACATGTATCTACTAATTTAAACACACGGTTGATATTCATTGTATCACGTAAGTCATGTACTTTACTCTCAAGTGTATTTAACATGTGAGCGATTTGTCTATCTGCAAAACCTTTTTGTTTTGCTTCAAGCATTAAATCTTTAGGTAAAGTCTCAAGTGTATATTTAGAAATCTCTTTTTCTAGTGTATATAGTTCTTCATATTGTTTTAAGAACCACATATCTATTTTAGTGATTTCGTGTATTCTACTTAATGGAATACCGTGTTGTATCGCATCATAGATAACGAAAACTCTGTCCCAGCTTGCGTGAGTAAGTTTATCGATTATCTGATCGTAGTTAGTGTATCCTTTACCATCAGCTCCTAGACCATTTCGTTTAATCTCTAATGATTGCGTTGCTTTATGTAACGCTTCTTGGAATGAGCGCCCGATACCCATTACTTCTCCTACAGATTTCATTTGAAGGCCTAATGTTCTATCAGCTCCTTCAAACTTATCAAAGTTCCAACGTGGTATTTTTACGATTACATAGTCTAAAGTCGGCTCGAATAAAGCAGATGTAGATTTAGTAATTTGGTTTTGTAACTCATCTAATGTGTATCCTAATGCAAGTTTAGTAGCAATTTTAGCGATAGGGTATCCTGTAGCTTTAGAAGCTAATGCAGAAGAACGAGATACACGAGGGTTGATCTCAATAGCTACGATATCTTCTTTTTCGTCAGGTGATACAGCGAACTGTACGTTACATCCTCCAGCGAAGTTACCGATGCTACGCATCATTTTGATAGATAGATCTCGCATTCTTTGGAATGTTCTATCTGATAATGTCATAGCAGGAGCTACTGTGATACTATCTCCAGTGTGAATACCCATAGGGTCCATATTTTCGATAGTACAGATGATTACTACGTTATCATTTTTGTCGCGTAATAATTCTAATTCGTATTCTTTCCATCCCAATAAAGCTTTGTCAATTAAAACTTCGTGGATAGGAGAGGCTTCTAGTCCATACGTTAATAAATCGTCGAAGTCTTCTTCTTTGTGTACGAAAGCTGCTCCAGTACCTCCAAGTGTAAATGAAGGACGAATAACTAATGGAAAACCGAATTCTTGTGCAATTTCTTTTCCTTCTAAGAATGAAGTAGCTGTTTTTGCAGGTGCTGCAGGTACATCTATTCTTTCTAAAAGTTGTTTGAACTGCTCACGGTCTTCAGTGATGTTAATAGCGTTGATGTCAACACCGATTAGGTGTACTCCAAAGTCTGCCCATATACCTTTTTCATCACATTCTAAACATAAGTTTAGGGCTGTTTGTCCTCCCATAGTAGGAAGTACAGCGTCAATTTCAGGATGTGCTACAAGAATCTCGATGATAGATCTTGCAGTTAATGGTTTTAAGTAAATATGATCTGCCATTGATGGGTCAGTCATAATTGTAGCAGGGTTGGAGTTAATTAAAATAACTTTAATTCCTTCTTCTCTTAATGATCTTGCTGATTGTGAACCTGAATAATCGAATTCGCAGGCTTGTCCAATAATAATTGGTCCTGAACCAATTATTAATACTGTTTTGATTGAAGTGTCTTTGGGCATTTTAATTGTGTTGTTATGTTAAATACTTCGTTGTGAATGAAGTAAGTTTAGTATTGTTGCGTGTAATAGATTGGTTTGATTATGTTAAGGTATAAAAAAAGGCGTTACAAATAATAGTAACACCTTTATTTATGTTTGAATCAAACATTATTTTTTATGTCTTGTTTCACAAGAAACAGTCAATTTATGTCTTCCTTTAGCTCTTCTAGCAGCTAATACTTTTCTACCGTTAGGAGTAGACATTCTATCCATGAAACCATGTTTGTTTCTTCTTTTTCTGTTCGATGGTTGAAATGTTCTTTTGCTCATTGCTTTTATCTTTAAATCTTAAATTTTACTAATCTAACTGGTTTCTTTGAATTAGCTGTTGCTTAAAAACCGAGTGCAAATATATAAAAGTCTTTTAACTCTTACAAAACGTTTTTGAAAAATATTTTATAACATTGAAAAGATCTCTACATTTTAATCAAGTTAGAGCGCTAAGATACTGATAAAACCTAAGATTAGACTGTTTTAAAATTATTAAATAATTGTTGTTTTATTATATGGGATAGTGTCTTGATATCTATATCCTGTTCTATAATGAATATGATTACTAATATAATCTCCTATATCAATCGTCTTGAATTTAGAAGATGGATCTAAATCTGTGGTTAGTACCCCTGCATTAATACAATGTAATACAGCGTCCTGAATAGCTTCTGCGGCATCGTGTTCCCCCAAGTGCTCCAACATCATCGCTCCACTTAAAATCGAAGCAATAGGATTAGCAATACCTTGTCCTTTAGCTTGTGGATAAGAACCGTGGATCGGTTCAAATAAAGCATGCTCATCACCAATAGAGGCAGAAGGTAATAAGCCGATAGACCCTCCGATTACACTTGCTTCATCAGAAATAATATCGCCAAACATATTTTCTGTCAAGATGACGTCAAACTGTTTTGGATTAAGTATTAATTGCATAGCAGCATTGTCTACAAACATAAAGTCTAGTTCTACTTGTGGAAATTCAGCTGCAATCTCCTTTACTACTTTTCTCCATAATCTTGACGTTTCTAACACATTAGCTTTGTCGATTAGAGTAACTTTATTACGTCTCTGCGTAGCTGCTTTAAAGGCTCTACGAGTAATGTTTTCGATTTCCTCTTGATGATAAGTACAGATATCAGTAGCTGATTTTCCATCAGTAGCTGTACTCTTTTCACCAAAGTAAATACCACTGATTAACTCTCTGTAAATAACCATATCAGTGCCTTGAATAATGCTCTCTTTTAAAGGACTCTTATCGATTAACTTCTTGTAAGCCTTCACAGGACGTACGTTAGCATATAATCCTAAGGCTTTTCTAAGTGCTAATAATCCTTGTTCAGGACGTATTTTAGCAGTAGGGTCATTATCATATTTAGGATCTCCGATAGCACCAAATAAGACTGCATCAGAAGCTTTGCACTTCGATAAGGTATCTGCGGGTAGTGGGTTATTCGTTTGATCGATAGCTATTGCACCTACTAATGCTTCGTGATATTGTAACTGGAAGACATACGTCTGAGCAGCTGCATTAAGCACTTTAATAGTTTCATTGATTACTTCTGGGCCTATACCATCTCCTGGTAATACAGCGATATCGTATTTGTTCATCATATTAGTAGGTATTAGTGGTTAACTCAAAGGCTGTGATAGCCTCTTTTTTAGCAATTAAATAGTCGATATCATCATATCCATTAAGCAAACAAATCTTTTTATATGGGTCTAATTCGAAGTGTTCTTCTCTATTATTTATTACTATAGATTGGTGTTCTACATCTACAGTTATCTGTGTTTTAGGGTTATTCTCTATTTCATTAAATAGGTAAGCGAGGTATTCTTTGCTGACCATAACAGGCAATACGCCATTATTTAGTGCATTGCTTTTAAAGATATCAGCGAAGAAACTACTTACGATAACTTTAAAGCCATAATCAGACAACGCCCACGCAGCGTGTTCTCTACTACTTCCACAACCAAAGTTATTTCCAGCGATTAATATTTCACCTGAGTACTTAGGGTTGTTAAGTGGGAAATCTAGTTTAGGACTACCGTCATTATTAGATCGCCAATCTCTAAACAGATTATCTCCGAAGCCCTCTCTGTTAATACTCTTTAAGAATCTAGCAGGGATAATCTGATCTGTATCTATATTCTCTATTGCTAGAGGAGTTGCTGTTGATGTTATCTTAGTTAACGCTTGCATATTCATTCATTTTAGAGTAAGTAATTTTGCCTTCTATCGCTACTATCGCAGCTGTTAGAGGGCTTGCTAATAATGTACGAGATCCTTGTCCTTGTCTACCTTCGAAGTTTCTGTTCGAAGTAGATACACAAAATTCTCCTGATGGGATCTTATCCTCATTCATCGCAAGACAAGCAGAGCATCCGGGCTGTCTAATCACAAATCCCGCTTCTTGGAATACAGCATCTAAGCCTTCTTCTTTTATTTGAGCCACCACTTGTTGTGAACCTGGAACTATTAAGGCATTGATGTCTTGAGATATTCTCTTTCCTTTAATATATGATGCTGCCACTCTAAAATCTTCTATTCTAGCATTGGTACAACTACCTATAAAAACGTGTTTTACAGGTATGGTATCTATAGCCTGACCTGGTAATAATCCCATATAACTAAGTGCCTTTTCTTCTGACTCGGTTTTGTTTAGAGGAATAAATGTATCAATGTTTATCCCCATACTAGGATTAGTTCCATAGGTGATCATTGGTTTTATATCTTCAGCTTTAAAGTGATATTCACAGTCGAACTTCGCTTTTTTATCTGTAGGTAAGGTCTGCCAATATGCTACTTTTTTATCCCATTGTTCTCCTGTAGGAGCGAAGGGCTTTCCTTTTACATAGTCAAATGTAGTTTGGTCAGGAGCAATCATTCCTCCACGTGCCCCCATCTCTATACTCATATTGCAGACAGTCATTCTGCCTTCCATAGTCATCTGTTCAAATACATTACCTGCATATTCACAGAAATATCCTGTACCTGCATCCGTTCCTACTTTAGAAATGATATACAGGATAACATCTTTTGGTTGAACATGACTATTTAGTTTGCCTTCAACAGTGATGCGCATTGTCTTAGGCTTATTCATTAAGGTACACTGACTAGCGAATACTTGGGCTACTTGACTTGTTCCAATTCCAAAAGCAATTGTACCAAAGGCACCATGTGTGGATGTATGGCTATCTCCACAGACCATACTCATCCCCGGTTGAGTAATACCTAACTCTGGTGCTATAATGTGTACTATCCCCTGATATTCATGTCCTAGGTCATAATAGGTAATAGTATTTTCCTTACAGTTTATTGCTAATTGATCTACTTGTTGTTTTGATAGCGGATCTTTTATAGGTTGTTCTTGATTTAGAGTTGGTACATTGTGATCTACAGTAGCTACTATTTGTTTTGGTCTAAAAACAGAGATACCTCTTTTCTTAAGTTCGTCAAATGCCTGTGGACTTGTTACCTCATGAATTAGATGTTTGTCTATATATAATATATCTGGGCCATTCTCTATACTCTCTACTACGTGAGCGTCCCATACTTTGTCAAATAATGTTTTTGGTTTATTAGTCATTAGTTGTTGGTTTAAGCGTGTTTAATCATTTGGTTTTGAGTGTACATAGTCATAATAGCATGTAAGTCTACCTCAGTTACTTCTTTCTTAGTATCAGCTACTCCTAAGAAGTATTCATATAGTGTGTCTAATTCTATTTTAGTCACATCAAATCCAATGTTTTTAAATCTATAAGCTAATGCAGATCTACCACTTCGCGCTGTAAGAATGATAGATGAGGCATCCACACCTACCTCTTTAGGATCGATAATCTCATAGGTATCACGGCGTTTAATCACTCCATCCTGATGTATACCCGAACTGTGAGCAAATGCATTAGCCCCTACAATAGCTTTATTTGGCTGCACGACCATTCCCATTGTGTTAGAGGTCAATTGACTTAATGTGTTTAACATAGTGCTATTGACATCTGTATGGAAACCTAAATTCTTATGTTGTTTTAAGATCATTACCACCTCTTCTAGTGCTGTATTACCCGCTCGCTCGCCGATACCATTGATCGTACACTCTATTTGTCTAGCTCCATTCATAATACCTGCTATAGAATTGGCTGTTGCCATTCCTAAATCATTGTGACAGTGACATGATAAGATTACATTCTCTATTCCCTTGACGTGTTCTTTTAGATATTTAATTTTGTTACCATAGTCAGTAGGTAAGCAGTACCCTGTTGTATCAGGGATATTGATAACAGTAGCCCCTGCTTGTATTACTGCTTCACAAACCTTAGCTAGATAAGGATTATCTGTCCTTCCTGCATCCTCCGCATAGAATTCTATATCCTGGACATATTTTTTTGCATAGGCTACAGCTTCACTGGCTCTACCTATTATTTCCTCTTGTGTAGAGTTAAACTTGTATTTAATATGCGAATCAGAAGTACCTATACCTGTATGTATTCTAGGCTTATGAGCGTATTCTAATGCTTTTACAGCTGAATCGATATCTTTAGTATTGGCACGTGTTAGGGCACATATCTTAGCATTCTTTACTATTTTACTGATGGCTTGTACAGCTTCAAAGTCACCTGGACTAGAAATAGGAAAGCCTGCCTCGATAACATCGACTCCTAACTCATCGAGTTGGTAAGCAATCTCTAGTTTTTGTTTTTTATCTAACTTACAACCAGGTACTTGTTCTCCGTCTCTTAATGTGGTGTCAAAAATCTCAATTTTTTCAGTTTTCATATTTTTAGTGTTTTAAATAACTTTAAACAAAAGTGTATAAAAGCTTTTCACTATCTTTAAAAAAAAGTTAAAAACTACAATGTTAAAATGTGGTTTTTGTAATATAAGTTGTTGTTTTATAATTATTTAAAGTATTTTTTGTTACAATGTCAAATTGGGGGAAAGACTGGTTATTTGTATTGATAAAATCACTGACAAGGTCAGAGAAACGTCAATTCACATTATATGTAAACAGATTGCAGAACAATGCGGATGCTAAATTCATCTCGTTATTTAATGCTATGGATAAAATGGAGGAGTATGACGAGCAGTATATTCTCAAACAAAAAATCACAAGCAAACAGCAATTATCTAATTTAAAAGCAAATCTATACAAGGCTATCTTAGTGAGTCTGCGTATGAATCCTAGTAGAAAAAATGTCAGAATACAAATACGTGAACAACTTGATTTCGCTACTATTCTATATCAAAAAGGACTACATAAACAGGGATTAAAAATATTAGATAAGGCAAAACAAATCGCATTAGACGTAGAAGAGAAGAGCCTTGCTTTAGAAATTATAGAGTTAGAGAAAGTTATCGAATCTCAGTATATCACACGTAGTATCACTGGTCGTGCGGATGAACTGATTGCCCAATCTAATGAGCTTATCATTCAGAATTATTATGCAACGAAGTTATCTAACTTATCGCTAAAGTATTATAATGAGATGCTTACTTCTGGATATGCAAAGAGTGAGGATGAAAAACAAGAACTAATCGCCAGGTTTAGTGATCAATTATTAGATATTAATATTGAGTTGCTAAATTTTAGAGAGAAGCTGTGGTACTTTAAAGCGCATGTATGGTTGTGTTTCTTGATACAAGATTATCGCAATGCTTATAAATATGCTAAGTTATGGGTAGCGTTATTTTACGACCACCCAAAGATGATATTAAGTCACCCAATATGGTACCTTAAGGGAAATTCGTATCTATTTAAAATACTGCTACTATTTAAGTCGGTAGACAAATATATTTATTGGAACAATAGACTAGAAGAACAATTGACAAGCGAGAACTTCCCACAATCAGAGAATATTAATTCACAGGCATTCTTATTGCAGTTTAGCAACAAACTGAATATCGAATTTATACAGCAGACATATAGTGGAAGTACAATCTTTGTAAAACAACTGCAACGAGGGATCAATGAATATAGTAATATGATAGATGAGCACCACTTTCATATTCTATATTTTAAAGTAGCTTCATTGTACTTTGGGTATAAGAAATATGAAGATTCCTTAGCCTATACAGCACGTATTTTAGCGAATACTGACTATACGGTACAGGAAGATTTGCTGTTTCACACCCGTATTTTATCGTTAATGGCACAATTCGAATCAGGACAAGATCAACACTATGAAGACTTTATCAAAGCGAATAGAAACTTGATGAAAAAGATGAAAAACAAGACTGAGATACACGACACTTTTATGAAGTTATTTGAGGGACTTTTAGGATCGTCATCTAAAGAGCAAGTTGTTGTCTTAAAGGAGTTTGTCGAAAAGATGGAACTGCTGTATGACAATAAGTTTTATATCCGTAGTATTCTGTATATCGATGTGCTAAATTGGGCTAAAAGGAAACTAAGTTAATAAGGTAATATCACATTAAGTAAAATAGAAAGCCACGCATACTGTGAAGTTGTTGTGGCTTTGTTTGTTAAAAAAGGCTTGCTTGTATCAAAAGAATTACTATCTTCGCCTCTGTATTAGAGTAATAATACAGTATTAATTCCAGAGAATAGGTTATACTTAGTTGTATATGAAAAGGGAATCGTGTGAGAATCACGAACTGTCGCGCAACTGTAAGTAACATGCTAGTTTTTATCCTAGTGATCCACTGTTATGATTTAAGATAATGGGAAGGACGATAAAAGCTGTTACAAGTCAGGAGACCTGCCTTATTCTGTTTTATAGACTATGCTTTCGCGGTTTAGAGCTTCATGTCAAGTTGGAATGTGTTAATTCATTCATCCTATAAGTTGTATCTAGGATAAGCACATTGTATCTTTTCATTTTAATCCAAACCATTTTATCGAATAGCACACAGATAAGTTATTATCAGGTCTATATTATTGTTACAATACTGTAGGACTAACAAGCATAATGATGTTATTAGAAGCAGATATAGAAGAGCGCAAATTAAAAGCTGTGACCAGTGTGTTTAAAGTAGTATTTCCAGATACTACTAATCACCATAACACGATGTTCGGAGGTCGAGTAATCATGATGATGACTGAGACTGCTTTTATGACTGCAACACGTTTCTGCCGTAAGAGCTTTGTGATCGTTAGCAGTGATAAAATAGATTTTAGACAACCCATACCAGCAGGCTCATTAGTTGAGATGGTAGGAGAGGTAGAGTCTATCGGTAATACGAGTATTCGTATCCGCGTTAATGTGTATAGAGAGAAGATGAAGGAAGAGGAACGCATAAAGGTAGTGACAGGTGTATTCACCCTCGTCGCATTAGATGATAATTTCAAACCGATATCTATATTAGATTAGGTTTTATACAAGTAAATTTTGTAAGCATCTTACATTTTTTAGTTTTTGGTAGGGGGATAGACAGGTTAGTGTCTATCCCCATTTTTTTACGCCTGTTTTAACCTAGAACATGCAATAGAAAAAATAGCAAAAAGTAATTATACAAAATAGGTCTGAATTAGCTCTACAATCATACTATAGTATGATTGTAGAGCTAATGATAGAATTGCTTTGTAGTATTTGGCTAATGTTGATTCTGGATTTAATCAAGTCTTTGAGGTCTAAACATTGGCCTCATTATAGAGATCTAACTCAATGATTTAATCTTTTATAAGAGGTATAATGGATCAATCTCAAAAGTTGTGTTTATGCATAAAGCTTAGTCAATCTGTATAAAAAGAAATCAATATCTCTTACACCTCTAAACTGAGCTCTGAATGCTTTAATTTTGGCATTAAAAGATTCAGCAGAGGCATTAGTACTTCTATTATCAAAATAGTTAAGAATTGTTTTATAATTGATTTGCATTGTATTGATAACAGTGCCGAATTGTTTTAAATTAATCTTCATAACATCATTGTACCAATGAGCCAGTTTAGTATAAGCTACTTCTTTTACTGTGGTTGTGTTATATATTATTCTTAAGTGTTGCGCTACATTATAAGCTTGTTTAATCAAAGGATATTGATTAAATAATATATCTGCTCTTTGTATTTGATTAGTGGTCCATTTACTTGGATCCATAGTTAGTAGATATCTACTCCTTATAAGTAGTTGCTTAGCTGTATCTCCATTATCAAACTCTATTGGAATAAATTGTTTACCTTCTTTTTTAGCTTGTAGGATTAAGTTGTTTTCAATATCTGAAGCATTCCAACGTTCTTGTATTCTAATATCTTGTAATGCTTCATTTACTAGTTTCTGTACATGAAAACGATCTGTTACTTGTGTGGCATTAACAAAGCACTTCGTAACAATTTTTTTCATAGAATTTGCCATATCAAGTGTTATCTCCTTAACTTTAGATCTTGTCTTAGAGGAGATTGTAAGGAGCTTTTCTATAATAGGCTCTACTTTAGTGCCAGAAAAAATGGCTACTATACTCCCTTTCTTTCCTCTACTATACTTGTTTGTAATAATTGTATAGAGCTCACCTTTTGACAAAGCTGTTTCGTCTATTGATAGTTTAGGTCCTATGTTTTCAGGAAAAAGAAGATAGTCTTTAGCGTGTTCTTTATGTTCCCAAGCTTGAAAATCACTTAGTGAATCTTTGTATTGGCGTTGTAGTTTTTTACCATCAATATTAAAGAAACCTCCTATTGTATGACAATCACTTGCCTTAGTATCTATTAATTTCTTTTAAAAAAGAGGCAAACTCATCAGTTAAACGAGTGCCTTTTGCTACTAGATTCCAATCTCTCTGTACTAATTCGCGAGTAGTTTTATCTAACCAACGACGTCGCTTGACATGAAGATAAACACTATTTCCTCGTAATGGAAAGTCTTGTATTGTGGTTTCATTATGAAACCCATGACCTATAAGAATACGGTCTTTCGCTTCATCTGGGACTCTATTAAATTCTTCAAAATATAGGTGCATTGTTTCACCTTGTTTTATCGTTTTTACTAAATCAAAATGTTCTACTAAAAACTCAGGTAAAATCATTTTTATAAACTCAATATAGTTTTCCACGTTTATTATTTATCATTACAAAGATCTGTAGTTTTTAATTCACACACAACTTTTGAGATTGATCCGGTATAATCTTAAAAACACTAAATTCTTTTTTACTTTTTGATTAAAATATAAAATGTATCTCCGTTTAGTGTCATACTGATAATTTATAGGTTAAAGGAACTGATCATGTAAACAAGTAACTAGTTAATATACAGTAATTGTAAAAATTGGTATTATCTAGTTTAATGGGATAATTACAACATTATACCCTCTTATTACATCAAACGGACATACATAAAATATAATCCTTTATAAAGTTTTTTTTAAGTTTTACTTCTTTTTTTTAGATATGAAGCTCTTTAAAGACCTATAATGAGCTCGTTTCTGAAAAAAAGATGTCATTTTTTATGAGTGCTTTTATTTTAATGTATTGATTTGTATTGTTTTATTTGTTTTTTGTAAACAATGAATAGTTTATTGATATACTCTTGAAGCCTTATAAATACTAGTTTATCCCAGAATCAGCAATAGACAGATAAACGAAAAGCAATTATACAAGATAGGTCTGAATTAGTGATTTCAGCATACTATAGTATGGTTATAGAGCTAATAAAAGAACTATAAAGTAGAATTACTTTGTAGTATTTGGCTAATGCTGATTCTGGGTTTATTTGTAATTCCTTCGACACTTGGTGGAGAATAAGCCGCATATAGTGGGGAAAAGAGGTTATTATTTGAAGGAGTATCCTTTTATTGACCAATTATTGTCCTTTTAGTGTTTACTGAGATTGTATCAAAGCCTTGTTTGTTTTGACATATAATGTCTGGGATTTAATAAGAGGAGTAGGTAGCTTTGAGGTTACTATCAATAAATATTTAAAAGATAACTAAATGAAAGCATTATTTAAGTCAACACTATTAGTAGTCATCGTAACTCTTTCTACCTTAGGGTATGGTCAGATGACACCTGGTGGTAGTGCTCTTAGGCAGAGCAGAATGAAATTTTTAGGAACAGATAATATTAAGAGTATCCTTAAAAAGAATGAGAATACATCGTTTATACGTTATTTCAATGGTGGTTTTGAGTTAGACTCTACTCGTTCTTGGACGAATAGAGTTATCTATACTGGTACTGTATTAGATGATAATAAGTACGAATTAAAATCTGAGGTATATCAGAGAGATTTGGATACTAAAGAAGAAACTCTGTATATGGAAAGAGTTAGAACTTATAATAATAAAAAAGAAAAAGGATCTATACTTGTTACTAAGCAGTTTTTGATAGATGGATTAGTAGAAGAAATTACAACTAAAAATAAAAAAAAGGTTGTTAAGTGTTTTGATCAAGATAGAAAAATTATTAATAGTGATGGATGTCTACTGTATACTAGATTTGACTATCCAAAGGAAAAAATGAAAACTTTATCTGAAAAATTAAAAGAACAAATAAGTAAAGTTGTTTATACTAAAAATGGACCTGTACCAAATTATATTTTAGTAAATATAGAATCTGATTATAAAGCTCAAAAGTGGAACTTATCATTAGATTTTCCTAAAAATTATAGTTTAGAAAATAATATGTATACAGAACTAGTAACTGCTATAATGTATGTTTTGAATAATGAAAAGTTAGAAGGGTTTCACTTTAATAAGGATATAAAGGGGAATTACTATAACTGCAATTTAATAGTTCCTGTTACTTTTCAAAAAGAAGTGAATAAGAAGTAAATAAGAAACTTTGTAGAGTATAACTAGTGTCTAGGTCTTTTAATAAAAATGTTCTGAAAGAACTAGTGTAAAAAAGTCTGCTCTGATTCGAGAGATTCAGAGCAGTGATATAATCAGTTATTTTTATTTTTTAGTTAAGACATTATAGATTACATATATCCACCCTAAGAAGAAGTGGATTATTGCCCATAATATGGATTGGTTTCTTGTCCAAGATAAATATACAGCGACAATAGAACCAATAGTTAGCCCTCCCCCCCATAGCTGGATAGATGGTCCACCTGCGAAGGTCATAGTAGTAGTCATCGCTAAAGCTAGTGTCCAGAATAAATTTGATTTAGTCATAGTTAATTGTTTTTGTGTTAATTAGCTCTAAAGTTAATCTATTTATGAAAACAAGTGTTTAATTTAGAGTATTATTTTGTGAATCTAAATGGTGAACTAAGGACTTTTTGTGGGGTAGAAAAACAAAACCTCAAGTAGCATATTAATGATACTTGAGGTTTTAATATTTTAGATATGAGTTGTATTATGATAAAAAAAGCCACTCATATAGAGTAGCTTTGTATGTGTCTTAATGCTTGTGTAAGAATGCTTGTCTTTGTAGAAGTGTTTCTTCACTTTCGACATGGTTGTCGTCAGGAATACAACAATCTACAGGGCATACAGCAGCACATTGCGGTTCTTCGTGAAATCCTTTACACTCCGTACATTTAGAAGGTACGATAAAATAGAATTCGTCAGAAACTGGTTCTTGAGCAGCATCAGCATCTACTTCTGTTCCGTCAGGTAGTACTACCTTACCAGTCAGTGCTGTACCGTCTTTATATCTCCAGTCATCTGCCCCTTCATATATCGCTGTATTCGGACATTCAGGTTCGCAAGCTCCACAATTTATGCATTCGTCTGTTATAATGATTGCCATAGCTTATATTTTGTTTTATATGTATTAACTTTGTATGCAAATTTACACCCAAAACAATTCACAAACAAGTCAATATGAATTTAGATGTTAAAAAAAATGCATTTGTTAAGTTAGGTCAATTTTTAGCTCAATTTACTACAAATGAATTTGTAAAAAACAATGATGTATGTCATAATGATGAATTTTTCACAACATTTTCTGAACTGATTCACAGCTCAGTACACTATAATGGATGGTTCACATTAGAGCAAGTAGTTGCCTCGATCAACTCTTGGGCAAGTGCGTTGACACCTGAGAATTTAGATAAATGGACTTCAAAATATGATTTTTCAACTGAGCCAAATAAGCGCATTGGATTGATATTGGCAGGTAATATTCCCTTAGTAGGTTTTCACGATTTTATCAGTGTTTTAATTTCTGGTAATATTGCTGTAGTAAAGATGTCTTCTAATGATCAGAAGTTACTGCCTTTCTTAGTAAAGTATATAGTAGCAGTAGAACCTGGTTTTGCTGATCGTTATGAGTTTATAGAAGGGAAAATGGAGGGGTTCGATGCTGTAATCGCTACAGGTAGTAATAATACTGCTCGTTATTTTGATTACTACTTTAATAATGTTCCTAATATTATACGTAAAAGCAGAAATTCTGTTGCTGTACTTGACGGTACAGAGAGTCATGAAGACTTAGTAGCACTGGGTAAAGATGTATTTACCTATTATGGATTAGGATGCCGTAATGTCTCTAAAATATTCGTGCCTGAGGGGTATGTGTTTGACAGTTTTTATCAGGGGATGTATGAGTACAGAGACGTTATAATGTATGAGCGTTATGCTAATAATTATGATTATAATAAGGCTGTATTTTTAATGAGTGAGTTTAAGATTTTAGATAATGGATTCTTGACTGTTAAGCAAGATAATGGATATGCTTCTCCGATCTCATCTATTTTTTATGAGTATTATACGGACATTAATGAGGTAAGAACTCGTTTAGTTGAAGATGCAGATAAGATACAGTGTATCGTGTCTAATAACTTAGTAGAGGGAAGTATTGCATTCGGTCAAACACAAGAACCACAACTGTGGGATTATGCTGATAATGTAGATGCAATGAAGTTTTTATTGGAGTTATAGTTTACAGTGAACGGTTTACAGTTAGTAGAGACACAATACGTTGTGTGTCAAAGTTAATGGTTTACAGAATCACCCCATCACGAAAAAACAACATCACAAAAAAACAACATCACAAAAAAACAAAATCACGAAAAAACATAAAAAGATGATTCAAGTACATAATTTCTGTGCGGGTCCTTGTTTATTGCCAGATGAGGTTTATAAAGGAGCAGCAGAAGCTGTTTTGGATTTTAATGGGAGTGGACTTTCGCTATTGTCTATCTCACATCGCAGTAAGGAGTTTATAGCGGTGTTAGAAGAAGCACAGCATTTGGCTCTTTCTCTGTTGGGATTAGAGGGGAAGGGATATTCAGCTCTATTCTTACAAGGAGGGGCAAGTATGGAATTCTTACGTGTACCTTATAATCTGATGAAATCTAAAGCGGGGTATATCAACACAGGTAATTGGTCTTCTAAGGCGATGGCTCAGGCTACAGCTTTCGGAGTGGTTAATGTATTAGCATCATCTGAGGATCGCAACTATAGTTATATTCCTCAGCAGATAGAAATACCTTTAGGTTTAGATTATGTACACTATACATCTAATAATACAATTTATGGTACACAGTGGCATGATATACCTCAGGCTGACTGTCCTATAGTATGTGATATGAGTTCGGATATCTACTCGAGAGTTTATGACTGTGAGCAGATTGATTTGATTTATGCAGGAGCACAGAAGAACATAGGTCCTGCGGGATTAAGTGTTGTATTGGTTAGAGATGATATTTTAGGCAAGTCTGGTCGTAGCATTCCTCAAATGATGGATTATGCAGAGCATGTAGATAAAGGTAGTCTCTATCATACAGCTAACGTCTTTGGTATTTATACTTGTTTATTAAATCTAAGATGGTTACGTAATCTAGGTGGCGTACAAGCTATAGAGAAGATAAATAATCAGAAGGCGACCACCTTATATAGTGCTATTGATGCGTTAGATTATGTAGTGGGATTAGCAGATGTGGAGTACCGATCTAAGATGAATGTCACTTTTGATTTTAAAGAAGAACGTATGAAAGAGATATTCGACAGCTTATGTAAGGAGGCGAGTATCTTAAATATAAAAGGGCATAGAGTGGCTGGTGGATATAGAGCCTCACTTTATAATGCCTTAAAACAACAAAGTGTGGATGCGCTAGTAGAAGTACTTCACACAATGAAAACAAAGATTTAATAAGAGTAGATGAGAATATTAGCTAATGATGGTATCCCAGAGGAAGTAAAGATTGACTTAGAGGGATTAGGTTTTGAAGTAAAGGAAGTAAGGGTAGCTCACGAGCAATTAGTGAATTACACCAGTAAAAATGAGATAGAAATACTTCTGTTACAGCAAGGGACGTTACTTAATAAGGCGATGATCGATGAGTTGTCTTTCTTAAAGGCTATAGTTTTTGCGGGTACACAGATAGATCTAGATATAATAGATTACATCAAAGGATGTGGGATTAAAGTAATTTGGGCAGAAGAGGCCTTGTCTAATGCTACAGCGGAGTTGGTGTTCGCACATTTATTCTCAGGAGCTAGATTATTACAAGAGGCAAATAGAAATATGCCTTTAGAGGGTGATGCTAGTTTTAAATCACTACAACAGTCGTATAGTAGTGGGATCGAGTTAGCAGGTAAAACTCTTGGTATTATTGGTCTGAATGCAGCAGGAGAAAAGGTAGCACAGAAAGCATTAGCTTTAGGAATGAATGTACTGTATGCTGATAGTACAGTGCCTAGTCTAAAAGCGGAGTTTGTATTGCCTAATGGTATACACTTCCCTGTAAATCTAGAATCTACTGATATGCATAGATTGCTACATGATTCGCATTTTATCACTATTCATACTAAGCATTATCAGAAATATATCTTAGATAAAGAGGCTTTTAGTCATGCTCATAACTTGATCGGAGTGATTAATTGTGCGTATGCAGAGGCAGTAAATGAAGTGGATTTAGTAGACCTTATTAACGCTGAAACTATCTTGTTTGCTGGGATAGATCGCTTTGAAGAAGAGCCTCATCCTGCAATACAAGTACTGATGCAACCTGCGTTCTCTTTATCTCCTAATATCAATGGAGCGACAGATGAAAGCAAAATGTTAATCTGGGACGAAATATTTGAGAAAATTCAAATAATGCGAAAATAATATAGTAGTTTTATTGAATAATAAAAAAAACTATGTTAGAACAAATCACAAAATTAGTAGAACAAATTAGTTCTTCTGAAGTAGCTAAAGGAGGAATCACTTCCGACCTTACTAGCGCAGTCACAAGAGAGACTGGAGACAGTATTATCAACGGATTAAAAGACAGTGTGTCTTCTGGAGATATCAGTGGGTTAACGAACTTACTATCTGGATCAACATCTAATATCGCATCTAATCCTATCGTTAGTGGTATGGTAGGTAATTTAGCCACTAGTTTAATCGCTAAGTTAGGATTATCTGAGAGCGTAGCAGATAGTTTTGCAAATGGAGTAGTACCACAAGTAATCTCTACTATAATAGCTAAGATACAAGGAGGTGAGTCAGGATTTGACCTTTCTAGTATCTTAAGTGGACTAGGAGGAGGAGGAGCTCAGGATTTACTTGGGTCTCTTTTAGGAGGAAAAGAAGGATTAGGTGGAGCAATCGATAAATTAAAAGGATTGTTTTAACCAACTTATCATATTGAATAAAAGGCGATTATCTATATACTAGGTAATCGCCTTTTTTATTTATTTAGATTTAGTAAAAATAAAAGTTCTCATAACTTGATTTTATGTTAAGTTTTACTATATATTTGTGGTTATATAAAATTAGTCTAAATAATAATTAATTGTTTTATTTTCATAGGATTGATTATTAGTTAGTTGTTAGTAATTAAACTTATCATGGTATATATAAATAGCTGTTAAAATTTTTAGCTAACAAGTAATATGATGCTTGCTCTTAAAGTGCTAATAAATTATTCAATCAATAGAAATCAATAAAGCTATAACCTGAAGCTTTTTTGGGAAATGTAATCTTAAATGAAAAAATATATACTACTTACGTGCTTTCTTTTGCTAAATATTTGGAGTTATGCTCAGCAAAAGACATACTCTTTAAAAGGAAAGGTTCTAGATGAAAACAACGTAGCTATCGGATATGCCACAATTATAGGTGTAAATTCAAATCAATCTACACAAACGGATCAGCAAGGAAGTTTTGAATTAAGTCTTTCAAAAGAAAAAGAAATTGTCGAGATAAGTTTTGTTGGTTATAAAACTTTTAAAACTAATATAGATTTCGATGGTGTGACTACAAAAACACTATCTATAAAACTTAAGGAAGAAAAAGAACAATTAGGAGAAATTAATATAAAAGCGAAGAGTGCTACTGAAAAAGTAAAGCAAAGCGCCTATACAGTCAACGCTATAGAAGTAAAAGCCTTAGCAAATACAGTGTCTGATGTCAATCAAATATTAAATAGAAGTGCTGGTGTACGCGTGCGTGAAGAAGGAGGACTTGGTTCGAACTTTAACTTTGCTCTAAATGGATTTAGTGGTAATCAGATCAAATTTTACTTAGATGGTGTTCCTTTAGAAGGTGTAGGATCTTCTTTTCAGCTAAACAATATTCCTGTAAATATGATAGAACGCATTGAGATTTATAAAGGTGTAGTTCCTATTAATTTAGGAGGAGATGCTTTAGGAGGAGCTCTAAATATTATCACTAAGAATACGAAGAGTAAATATTTAGATGCAACAGTTTCTTACGGTTCTTTTAATACAGTACGTTCGTCTATAAATATGGGTATGACTACGGATAAGGGCTATAAATTTCAATTAAATGCTTATCAGAATTATTCAGATAATGATTATAAAGTAAATGTTGATGTTCACAATTTTGAAACAGGAGTACTTACTCCAAAGAGAGTTAGTCGTTTCCACGATCGCTATCACAATGAAGGTATAGTCCTAAAAGGAGGTATGGTGAATAAATGGTATGCTGATGAGTTACTTTTCGGCATTACGTTAGGAAAGAATTATAATCAGATCCAGACAGGTAATAGAATGGAGGATGTGTATGGAGGACGTTTTACTAAAGGTAATTTAATATTACCAAGTTTTAGTTATATAAAGAAAGATTTCTTGGTTGATAATTTGAATGTGTCTGTAAATGCAAACTATAATCTGGGTAGTGAACAGGCAGTAGATACAATGAATAGATTATACAACTGGGATGGAGATTATATTATAAAAAATGCTTTAAAGAAAGAAGGAGGAGAGATAGAGAGAAGACAGTTTAAGTATAAGAATAACAATGGATCAGTAATCGCTAATGCTAATTATGCGCTAAGTGAACATCATTTGTTTGCTGTAAATTATAATTTGTCTTTATTCAACAGAAAAGGAGAGGACTTATTAGACTCTACATTAAAGAATAATAATCTTCCTAAGAAATCTAATAAAGCTATCCTAGGGTTTAGTTACCAATATACTCATAATGAAAAATGGAATGCAATAGCATTTTTAAAGAAGTACTTCCAGTATAATTACTCGGAACGTTATTATAATGAAACATATTTCACGCAAGACAATAGACAGAACTTTACGGGATATGGGGTGGCTACAGCTTATAATATACTGCCAGACTTACAAGTAAAGGGCTCATTTGAGCATAGTATACGTATGCCAGAAGCGTATGAGATGTTTGGAGATGAAGTAAACTTAGCTTCTAATTATAATCTAAAGCCAGAGTCTAGTAATAATTTTAATGTAGGGCTTCAATATGGATTTACTCTAAATGAAGTAAACCAGTTTAAGGTTGAGACTAATTTCTTATATCGAAAAGCTAATGATTATATTAAAGAGGAAGTTAACACAGGACAAGGTACTGCAGCTCAAAAAGTAAATAGAAATATCGGAGGAGTATTAGTAAAATCATTTGATGGTGAAATAAGATATAATTATAAAGACATCTTTTCTATTATGGCTAATGTTACTTATCAGGATATTTTAAATGATATTAAATATGAAAATAATTCTACAGAAGTAAGTGCATTATACAGAGATAGGGTAGCAAATATCCCTTATTTATATGGAAATGGAATGGTGTCATTTAATTTTAAAGAAGTATTTGGATCTAAGAATAGCTTACGTCTTGACTATAATATGATGTATGTACAGAAATACTATTTATATGCTCCGAGTGCTGGTATAGCAAAGTATAAGAGATATATCCCAGAGCAATTCTCACAAGATATCAGTCTACATTATGCCATTCGTGATGGAAGATATAATGTAGCATTAGAAGTAAGAAACTTAACAAATAAAACACTGTATGACAACTTTAGCTTACAAAAACCAAGTCGTTCAGTTACTTTAAAATTAAGATATAATTTATAAATAAAAACCATAATTAATATAAAATGAATATCATAAAAAAAACATTAGGTCTATTATCACTTGTATTAATAGCATCATGTAGTAGTGATGACAATTCATCACCAGAAAAACCAACAATACCTGAAGAAGGAGAAAAAGCTAGTTCTTACGTCTTTGTAATTAATTCTTTGACAGGACAAGAAGGAGGAACAAAATATATAGCAACAACAACATCCTTAACAGAAGGAATTATAAAAATAGATAAGAATAACGGTATCGAAACTGATTCTTATTCATTCTTTGTGCAAAACAATCAATTAATGGCTGCTGTATACGGATTTAGTGGACAAAGTCCATTGACGTTCTATAGTCTAAATGCTAATAATGAAATAGTAGAAGGAACTAAGTTAGCAACTGAAACGATTGGTAGTTACGGGAATATTGGAAAGACAGATGTAGTTAATGCTACATTAGGAGGGAACTTATTTGCTATAAATACAGAATTAAAACAAATGACTCATAAAGGGGCTGTTGATTTTGATAAATTAAAGTATAAAGATGAAGAAGCTGGGGGACGTAATTTAACTGGAGTATTTGCAGTAGGAACAGATAAATTATATATTCCTTATTCTGTGTCACCGAAAGAAGGAGATACAAAGTATAGAGATAATACATTTATTGCTGTAGTAGATTATCCTAGTCTTAAAATTAGTAAAACGATTATAGATGATAGAAGTGGGTTAATAGGAAGCTGGTTTGGAATGAATGGTATTCAACAGGTAGAGGATGGATCTGTATATGCATGGTCTCCTGCTGAGAAGTCTAAAAACCCTTCTGCATTTATTAGAATTAAAAACCATGAGATAGATAAAGATTATTTCTTCGATGTACAAAAAGCAACAGGAGGACATAAATTATCTCGTGCCGAATATATTAGTGGTAATCTGTTTTTAGTAAGCTTCTTTGTAGATAAAAACATTGAAAGTACTTGGTCTGGTGTGACTAAATTAGCTTTAGTAGATGTATCTAGTAAATCGATTAAATGGATAGAAACTATCGCTGAGCATGCACAAATGCCATATAAACAAAAGATATATGTAGAGAAAGATAAGAAAACAGTACACTACGTAGCACCAATTGAGAAAACAAACCGTTTTCAAGTGTATAATATAGATGTTACAACAGGTATTGCTAAAAAAGGTATTACAATAGAAAATGCCAATGATGTAACAGCTATTTCTAAATTAGAATCTGTACAATAGTTTTTGAATTTTCATAAATATACAATTCATTAGTTAGCGTTATAAACTAGAATTACTCTAGCGTTGATACGTTTTTTTTAAGGCAGTAATCTCAGTGATGAGGTTGCTGCTTTTTTATTATCTTGTAGATTAATTAGAGGGATATTATTATGACAAATAAAGAATTAGTAAAAGATATTATAGATTTCTTAAAGACACCAAATCTGTTAGGGATAGAATTTTCGAAAAGCAAAAAAATAGGACTAGTATTGAAGTTGTGGATAATAACTTTGTTTACTATTGTACTACTAGGGCAAGTAATTAATAACTTAGTAGATGTACCTATACCAGATTTGTTTGACATTAAATTAAAAGAATTAGGTGTACCATTATTTGTCTTGTTGGTAACGGTTATAGGTCCTTTTTTAGAAGAACTTACTTTTCGTTTAGGGTTGCGGTATAAGCCTTCATATTTATTGATATCCTTTGTGTTTATTGCTTTATATATCCTAGCAAGTATGAGTAAGATAAGTGAATCTTTGGTAGTTAGTTTAGCTATATTGTTTACTGTCATTTTTTTGATATTAGTCTATTTTGTTAGTCAGAAAGGAGAGAAGAGCCAGATGTTCTATGTGACTTATTATCCCTATATATTCTATGGGGTAGCTATTGTCTTTGGGTATGTACATATTGCTAATTTTGAAGATATTACCGCGAGGATTTTGTGGCTTTCACCGCTTATAGTATTGCCACAGATTTTGTTAGGCTTGGGAATGGGGTATGTTAGAGTGCGTTTAGGTTTTTGGTATGGAGTATTGTTTCATATTTTGCATAATAGTGTGATAACATTTTTTTTATATTCACAAGGATACTTTAATATCTAATTATTTAACAGTGTAAGGTTATTGACTTTTGAATAAAAATTAAGGCAACTTAAATTGTAATAATTATCTTTGATAAGATAATATAAATCGGTGAGTTATGAATAGTATACATTGGCATACGAAAGCATTTGATGAGTTAACAGTGAATGAGTTATATGATATAATGCGTCTGCGTACAGATGTGTTTGTAGTGGAACAGAATTGCCCATATCCTGAATTAGATGGCAAGGATAAGAAGTGTTTACACATCTTTGCAACTAAACTAGATCAAATAGTAGCATGTGCACGTATAGTACCTCCGGGACTTAGTTATCCAGAGATTGCTATCGGAAGAGTTGCTGTACATGCTGATTATCGAAAAGATGGTTATGGACGTGTATTAATGCAACATGCTATTGATAAAATAGCAGAAGAATTTGGCGAACAAGATATACAGATTGGTGCACAAGGTTATTTGAAGAAGTTCTATGGTTCTTTTGGTTTTGAACCGTCATCAGAAGAGTATGTGGAAGATGGCATTCCTCATGTAGATATGATCAGAAAAGCTAAGCATTATTGGACAAAATTATAATAGCGAAGGGCAGTAGTAGTAAACTATTGCCCTTCGCTATTATAAATGAGATTACACTTTCTTTAGTTTCCACTTTCCTCGTTTAAATAGTATAAACGCGAGTATTGCTATGAGAACTTCAGCTGAAGGGATAGCTATAAAAGCTCCTTTAGGACCTAATTCAAAATAATATGTCATTAGATAAGCAAAAGGTATTTGGAATAACCAGAAGCCTACAACGTTGATTATCGTTGGGGTAATCGTATCTCCAGCCCCATTAAAGGCGTTCATCAAGGTCATCCCTGCTCCATAAGCTACGAACCCTATGGCTCCGATATACATCGCCTGAATAGCAACAGCTTTAATAGCAGGATCCGTAGTAAAGAATGATGCTAGTATCTGTGCCATAGTAAAGAAGATAATCGTAACTATCGCCATATATAGAACATTGTATTTTAGGGTAACGATAACAGATTTATATGCTCTGTCAGGATTGTTATTTCCTAGGTTTTGCCCCACTAGAGTAGATGCAGCATTGCTTAGTCCCCAAGCAGGTAGTATAAAGAATACTAGTAAACGCAGACAAGTAAGGAATCCAGAAGACCCTATCTCACCTCCGCTCTGTGCTACTATTCTCGCTAATATCACCCAACTACAAGTAGAGATCATATACTGTACCATCCCCGGTACGGCTATCTTAATGATATTCCACGTCATCTCCCACTGTATCTTAAAGTAGCGCAGTTTAAGTTGTATTAAAGAGTCTTTTTTAGAAAGATAATAAAGTTGGTAAACCACTCCCATACTTCTACCGATTGCTGTAGAATAAGCAGCTCCCTCTAATCCCATCTCTGGGAATATCCACCAACCTCTAACCATAATAGGGCATAGGATGATGTTTATAATATTACCAAAACCAAGACTCTTCATAGCAATAGCAGCATTACCTGCTCCTCTAAAGATTCCGTTGATTAAGAATAATAACATAATACTTATACAGCTAACTAATAAGATTCTTGTGTATCCGTATCCATATTCTGCTGATTCTTCAGAGGCTCCCATCCATAGTAACCAATCTTTTGCAAATATAAAGCCTAAGATACTTAATATAATGGTGATGATAATGGATAGTGTGATAGCTTGGGCAGCATTCTGTGCGGCTTTTACTTTATCTTTTTCTCCGATACGCCTAGCTACAATAGCCGTAGCTGCCATACTAATCCCAATACAAATAGCATAGATAATAGAGAGTAGAGACTCTGTCAGACCGACACTCTGTATGGCATATGCACTCTCTTTAAGATGACCTACGAAGTATAAATCCACTAATGCAAATACAGATTCCATCAGCATCTCAAACATCATAGGAATAGCAAGTAAAAATACAGCTTTATTAATAGACATATTCGTCAGATCAAAGTTCTCGCTAGAGAACGATTGTTTAATTAGAGCAAGTATAGGAGTCTTTTGTGCTTGAGTTGTTGTCGACATGGTAATGAATAGTCTATAGTAATTTGAGGATTCAAAGATAGTTGATTAGACAGTTCACAAGTGCATCCTCTCTAGATTTTATGTCAATGGTATTTATGAGGTAAATATTTTTAATTCATTTTTACTATAAATAACTGTTTATTAGAAGTATAGATTTTAGTGTGCAAAAAAAAGATAGATTAACTATTTATTTAGTTGTAAAACTAAATAAATAGTTGTTAGTTTGGGGTATAGAGTATTATTTAGTATAATTCTGTATTTGGTTATTTATGATTGAATATGTTTATTAAATTGTACTTATTAGTAGTATATTGTTTGTTGTGAGTGTTATGTGTGTTGCGTTAAATGTTAATATGTGTGTTCGTCCAATTAGGAACCTTAAAAAAATATAAATTATGATTAGAGTATTGTGTGTATCGGCAGCTTTATTGTGTTCTGCGATTATAGCTAATGCCCAAGAGAAAGTAGATGTAATGAGATATGAATATCAAATGACCTTGCCTGAAAAAAAGGAATCAGGAGATGAGGAAGCTTCTAAAGGAGGAACAGAGATTATTTATTTAGATGTATTGAATAGTGAATCTAGATGTGGAAGTGAGGGGAATATAAAAAGAGAAGAAACATTAATAGAATTTACTACAGGTGCCAAAAAAGATGCAGATCATACTGCTAGGTTTCAGGCATTAGGACAATATAGAAGTCAAATACAATGGTTGACGTATAAGAATGGTTCGGAATTAAATACTTATGGGAATTCTGGGATAGAGGCTTATAATGTAGGGGAATCTACTAATCTTATTAAATGGGATATTTCTCCTGAAATAGAGGAATACAATGGTATGAAGGTACAGAAAGCAGTAGGAGAGTTAAGTGGACGTACCTGGACAGTGTGGTTTACACAAGACATACCATTAATAGATGGACCTTATAAGTTTAAAAACTTGCCTGGATTTGTGGTTAAAGCTGAAGATAGTACGGGAGATTATAAGTTTGAGTTTTTAAAAAGTGAAAAAACATCTACTTCGTATTGGATGTCTGATAGACATAAAAAAGCAATGAAAGTAGATAAAAAGCAATGGGATAAGATTAGAAATATGAATGCAAATAAAAGCTTCTCTCAAATTATGAATGAAAGTGGAGGAAAGGCAATCTTTAAAGTAGTAGATGATAAGGGTAAAGATATTACAGATGAAATGACGAAAAAGAAGATGGGAAAAGGAGATAAACCAATAGAGTTCTATTAGTGTAATATTTAAGAGATGATTTTTTAATAAAAAAGATTAGGTATGTATAAAGTGTTTGTAAATATAGTAACTCTTCTAGGATTCATAATAAGTGTATCTGCCCAAGAGAAAATAGAGGTAATGCGTTATGAGTTTGAGATGACAATGCCATCTGTTAATAAAGAAGCTGATAATAAAGAAGTTTCGCTTAAGACAGAAACTGTTTATCTAGATATTCTTGGTAGTGAATCTAGATGTACTAGTGAAGGAAACATTCGCAAAGAAGAAGAACTTTTAATATTCTCTAAGGAACCTAAAGATAGGTCTTTAGCTATGGATCGTTTGCAGGTATTAAATAAGTATAGAAGTAGTGTTAAGTGGACAGTTTATAAAAGTAAAACAGAGTTAAACACCTATGATAGTTCTGGTTTTGATATTTATAAAGTAGGAGAATCCACTAATCTTATTAAATGGGATATTTCCTCTGAAGTAGAGGAATATAATGATATGAAGGTACAGAAAGCAGTAGGAGAGTTAAGTGGACGTATCTGGACAGTGTGGTTTACCCAAGATATCCCTTTGATAGACGGCCCCTATAAGTTTAAGAACCTGCCAGGGTTTGTGGTAAAGGCTGAGGATGGTACAGGAGATTATAAATTAGAGTTTCTTAAAAGTGAAAAAGTAACTACATCTTATTGGTTAACAGAAAGAAATGCTAAGGCAATGGCTGTTGATAAAAAGCAATGGAATAAAATAAGAAATACTAATGCAAATAAGAATGCTAATCAGATATTAGGAGAAAGAGGTATTACTCTAAAATCAAAAGAGGACACTAGTGAGAGATTGACTAAGAAGTTAGGTAAAGAGGATAAACCTATTGAGTTCTATTAGTCTAAAGTGATTAAATTATGAAGAAATATTTATTTAGTATTACAGTTACTGTTTTAACAGTTTTAGGAACACTAGCTCAGGATAAAATAGAGGTCATGAGATATGAATATGAAGTTACATTTAAACCATCTGTTAAGTCAGACGAAATGTTTACAGAGTCTGTATTTTTAGATGTATGGGATACTTCTTCTCGATTTTATTCTAAAGGGTATGCTACTCGAGTGGAAAGTTTAGCCAACCCTAAGAATAAAGGACTAATAGGTAAATCTGTTAGTATGCCTGACGAGCTCACTGATTTTGAAGCAGTAGTAGTGAGAGATAATAATAAGTTATTCTATGTGCAACAGGTTACAGGTACTATGCTTAAAGTAGAGAGTCTAATCAATCAAGTGAAATGGACGTTAGAAGAAGAAATAGAACAATATGAAGGAATGAAAGTGCAGAAAGCAGTAGGAGAGTTAAGTGGACGAACGTGGACAGTATGGTTTACTACAGAGGTACCAGTAATAGAGGGGCCTTATAAGTTTAAGAATTTGCCTGGTTTTGTGGTCAAAGCAAAAGATGATAAAGGGGATTATACTTTTGAGTTTCGAAAGAGTGAAAAGGCACAAGTACCAGTTCATTTTTATGAATATGAAAAAGCAAGTTTATCTAAAGAAAGTGAGCTGGTTAAAATTAGAAATGTGAGAGCAAATATGACTTCAAAGCAGAGTTTAGCTGCACAACGAATAGTTATAGTAGAAGAAGATACAATTGAGAATCAACAAAAGATGAATCAGAAAATAGGAGATAATACGAATTATATAGAACATTTAAAAAAATAAAGATATGAAGTTTCTAGTGATACCTCTATTAACCTTGTTATTCTTTTGCAATTGTTTAGCTCAAGAAAAAAAAGACTTTATGCGCTATGAGTACATCTTGACATATAAACCTTATGATTTGAAAGTAATGCCTGATAGTCTTCCTATTACAGAGAAGTTCTATCTGGATGTAGAGGGGAGTAATTCAGTATTTGTATCTGATTTGTCTTATAGTGAATTTGTATCTGATGTAATAGGAGAGGAGTATAAAGGAAAAGAATCAAAAATTACTTGGTTAGTCACTAAGGATAGTAAAGAAATGTCACTAAATGAAGTGCTGAACTATCTGGAATTTTATAAAGTTAAACAACCACTTAATCTTATTAAATGGACTATAACAAACGAGACAGAAGATTATCACGGTATGAAGGTACAGAAGGCTACTGGAGAACTAAGTGGACGTATATGGACAGTATGGTTCACTACAGAGATATCTATTATAGAAGGACCATATAAGTTCAAGAACCTGCCTGGCTTTGTAGTCAAAGCACAGGATAGCAATCAAGATTACATCTTTGAGTTTACTGAGAGTATGAGAGTCAATAACTATTGGGTTGAGATGGGGGGATATGATAAATATAAAGAGATAACAGATAAACAGCTAAAACGTATTAAGACGTTGAATGCAAACAAAAATTTAATACAAGTTCTTCGAGAGCGCGGAAGTAAGCTAATGAATGATGACAAAGAACCTTCTGATTTTATGACCAAGAAGTTTGGTAAAGAACCTAACCCTATAGAGTTTTATTAACAACAATTAATCCACCTTATTAACGATGAAATACTATTTATATATACTTCTTTTGCTAAGTGTATCTGTACAAGCTCAAGTAGCAATAAAAGGAAAGGTAATTGACGAAAATAAAAAGGTATTATCCAATGTGATAGTGTCGATTCTACATCCAGAGACTAATGCTGTGATTGCTTATGAGATGTCTGATGATAAAGGAGCATTCCATATACCCGTTAAGACCACACTAACTCAACTTAAGATAAAAGCATCAGCAGTCAACTATAGTGTATTTGAGAGAACGATAGAGAATAAGTCTCAAGACGTTCAGGTACAGCTAGTGGATGAATTCACTGAGTTGCAAGAAATCTTTGTGAAGGCATCTGCTATCACACAGCATAATGATACATTAGTATTTGACCTAAGCAAATTCGCTGGTAAGAATGATAGAGTATTAGAAGATGTAATTAAGAAGATGCCAGGTATGGAAGTGAAGAGTAGCGGTGAGATAGAATATCAAGGCAAGCCTCTTAACAAGTTTTATGTAGAGGGAAAAGACCTAATGCAAGGAAGCTACGGTGCCATTACTAAGGCACTACCTAATCTACACGTGAGTAAATTAGAAGTGATAGAGAATCACCAGCCTATCAAAATGTTAGAGGGCAAAGTTGCTTCAGAGAGCCCTGCTATTAATATAAGATTGAAGAATAAGGTAAGTCTAAGTGGGAGTGGTAAGATAGGGATTGGCGCAGATCCATTTTTGTGGAACAGTAGTATATCTCCTATGTTTTTTAGCAAAGGTTTACAGTATTTAGTGAGTTACGATACGAATAATTCGGGTGACGATGTTCAGAATAAGTTTAGAGCATTTGGAGCCATGGGAGCATTTGATACATATAACTATAGTAAAGGAACAGGAACTACACTTAGTATGGAGACAACTTCATTACCTGGGATAGATAAATCTAGGTATCTATTTAATAAAACTCATTTGGTATCAGCTAACTTTTTGACGAAGTTTACAGATAAAATAGAGATGAATACTAATGTCTCTTATGTCAATGATGAAGTAGAAAGAACAGGAGAGCAGTCTACTGAGATTAGAAATGTTGATGTTAATGGCAATCTTATAGGTGATGTAATTCGCTATAACCGCAAAAGCAATAGTAAATATTTTACAGAAGCTTTTAACTCTAAGTTTACAATAACAAAGAATACAAAGGAAAACTATTTAAAAGATTACATAACGATTAATGTGAGTAGAAACAAGGAAAGGGGATTGTTGTTACAGAATAATGATCCTATTTCACAGAGTATCTTATCCCCATCTTATATCCTCCAAAATTCGTTGAGTACACTAATTCCTGTAGGTAATAATAAGTTTGCAAACTTTAAGTCTATCGTTGACTTTACTAGAGATAAGCAAGATTATGATGTAGTATCGAATGGCAATGTTAACTTTCCGGATGCTAATTTAGAGAAGTATAGATTGCTGAATCAGTCATTTGTAGATAATACATTTTATACGCAGAATGCTGTGTCTTTATCATGGAAGCATAGACAGTGGACTTTTACAGAAGAGTACAGTTTATTGTATGAGAATAAACGCTTTGAAACAAATCTTTTTGGTCAAGATAAAGAGAGAGTATGGATGGGGAGTAATTATCAAAATGATTTGACCTATAATCGCTTCGTAAATCAACTTAATTCAAGTATCAATTTTAAAGGGATATCATGGGACATGACATTTACAGTTCCTATAATATGGAGTGCTATCAAGTTAAATGACAGAAGTATAGAAGAGAAGAATACTAAGAATGCAGTTGATTTTTCACCATCCCTTTATTTGTCATATAAGTTAAATAATATGTGGACACTACGTGGTGGAAGTTTAGTAAATACTAGTTATACACCACTTAGCCAATTGTATAATCACTATATATTTAGTGGATTAAACTTTACGGCTTATAAAGGTAAAATAGAAGATACGCAGTCATTTACTTCTTGGATACGCTTTGAGTTTAAGAATCCATTTAACGGATTGTTTGCTAATGGAAGAATTAATATAAATAGTTCTAGGAATAAAATTATGTTGGCTCAAACGATTGATGAGAATGGGCAAACGGTAATAGAAGCAGTAGAAAAAAAGAATAAAAGCAATACACAATCTGCTAATCTGAATGTTGGGAAATTCTTTAGTGAGTATAGTTCTAATATTAAAGGAAGCTTCTCTATTAATAAGAATACAACAGAAATATTAGTGAATCAATCTTTAAGAGATGTTGACACTTATAGATATAATTACGGTTTACAATTGACAAATAATCACTTTGATTGGTTAAACTTTACTTATGATTTTGCTTACAATGAAACAGAGAGAAAGGACAACAGTCAATCAACATATTCTTATGGAAATTCACATAATGTACGTATAGATTTGATTCCTTTTAAATCACATAGTTTTATTTGGAAATTAGATTATCAGGAGAGTGTTTTTAGTCAACAGAAATTTGCTAATCGATTTATGGATGTAGCGTACAGATTCAAATGGGATAAAAAGAAGATAGACTTTGATTTCCAGTGGAATAATATTTTGAATACAAAAGAATATGAACAAGTAATCATCAATAGTATTCAGACATCAACTACTAATTTTAAACTTAGACCTTCACAATTTTTAGTTTCAGTGAGATTTAATTTTTAAAATAGAACATAAAAAAACCTCCAATCAATATTAAGATTGGAGGTTTCTTTTTATAACCTTTGTGTTTTTTACTTGCTAAAGTTATCTAAGTCCCTTACGTTCTTTTGCACACTCACTGCTGCGAATAGAGAAAGTAAATAAGAGATAGCATAGAATCCTTTTTCACTTAATAGCATTTCAGCATTGATTAATCCGATAGTTAATAAAGTAACACTTGCTAATGTACCTATCCATCCGATAGTATAAAATATAGGTGTCACAGGAACTCCTTCTATTTTATCTCTAACACTTTTTTGTAGTGCCACTACAGCGAATAGACCAAATAATAGTAGCGTAAAGTAGAACCCTTTCTCGCTTAATAGTATTTCCGCATTCCATAATCCGATCAGAAATGTTGTAACTCCTATTCCTAGTGCTAACCAGGCTACTAGTACATAAATAGCTGAAGGTTTAAATCTGTCTAAGTTTTGGTTATTAGACTGTAAATGTGGTTTGTTTGTATTGTCAGGTTGTACTTTATTTGTAACCTCTGTTTCTTTTTCTTCTAACATGTTTTTTTTTGTATTTTAAAGTAAATATATATAAAATATTAACATATATTACTTTAATAGTGTTTTTATGTTAGAAATTGTGTGACATAATTTAGTTTAATGTTGTCATGAAAGACTTAAAACTGATATGTACAAACTGTTTTTGGTAGATAGTATTAGTAGCTTTTTTATCTTTGCCGTTATGTTAGAAATTCTTTACCAAGACGAATATATTGTAGCTATTAATAAACCTCGTGACTTATTAGTGCACAAATCTTTTATAGCAAGTGATATTCAGGAGTACGCTATTCAGATCTTAAGAGATCAGATAGGGCAGTATGTCTATCCAGTACATCGCTTAGATAGAAAAACTTCAGGGGTGTTGTTATTTGCTCTTGATAAAGAAGTTTTAAAAGTACTAAACGATGACTTTGCTACTCGGAGTGTAGAGAAGAAGTATATCGCTATCGTGAGAGGATATACCATAGAAGAGGAAACAATAGACTACGCCTTGACAAATGACAACGGCCAAGTACAAGAAGCAAAGACTTATTATAAAACCTTGCAGAGAGTAGAAGTAGATATGCCTTTTGGCAATCACTTGACTTCGCGTTACTCGCTAGTAGAAGCGCATCCTGAGACAGGACGCCAACACCAACTGCGCAAACACTTTAAACATATCTTTCACCCGATATTAGGCAGCCGTCCACATGGCTGCAATAAGCAGAATAAGCTATGGCTAGATACACATGGATTAGGAGCAATGTTACTACATGCTCTTGAACTAAAGTTCACACACCCTATTACAAAAGATACAATAGAACTTAGAGCGACTATCGATGATCAGTATCGCAAGTACAATGCTGTATTAGGATTCGACCTAGAACAGTATTATTAGGTTTACAGTTATCAGTTAACGGTTCACAGTCTTGCCCTACGGGCGTAAGAGGGAGTCGCCTTCGGCTAGGGAGAAGGGAGTATAATGTACTTAGATGATAGAATATACTAACGATTGATCTGATAGACTAAACAACATCACACCATCACAAAAAAACAACCAAAATCACTCATACCTCAGTGCTTCCACAGGGTCTAACTTAGCTGCCTTCACAGCAGGGTATAAACCTGAGATAATAGCGACAATAAATGTAGTCGTGAATGCAGCTATAATAGCAGTCCACGGAATAGTAAAGTTAAAATGCATAACTTGTGCTAAGGCATAAGCAGTTATAATTCCTAATATTGTACCTAGTAGTCCACCTAATTGTCCGATGATAATAGTCTCAGTGAAAAATTGGATAGCGATGGTCTTTCTCTTAGCACCCAGTGCTTTTCGCACCCCTATTTCTCGAGTTCGTTCTGTTACAGATACCAGCATAATATTCATTAATGCTATAGAGGAGCCTAGTATAGTGATTAACCCGATTACCCAAGCAGCTACATTAAGCATATTTACCTGTGTCATCATAGAGCGTATTAAATCATCACTGCGTTCTATACCGAAGTTTGACTGTTGAGTTGGGGTCAATCGCCTTATATTTCTAAAGTCTAGCGTAGCTTGATTTACAGCTTGATTAAGAAGATTGTCCTGCATTAACCCTACTTTTATATCATAATTCACATTAGCTATATTAAATACAGAGCGAGCGATTTGGATAGGAATAAAGATTCGTTGATCTTCATTTTTACCAAAAGTACTTCCTTGCTCTTTTAGCATACCTATTATTTTAAACTTATAACCTCTAATAGAGATGGTTTGCTCTAGAGGACTATAACCTTTAAACATACTTTTAGAGAAATCAGATCCTACAATACAAACAAAACGATTATTAGAAATATCATTATAACTAAAGTTTCTCCCTTGTAATACAGTTAACCCACTATTGGATAAATAATTTTCATCACAACCAATAATAGGAACTTCAGGGTCAGTTTTCATATAATCATTTTTAACCTCCACATTAGATGCAGCATTAAATGATATAGATACGTTAGCCATGGGGAAGAGAAACTCCTTTTTAAATTGTTGTGCTTGACTATAGCTGATAGGTGGGTTGATCTGTTGAACAGATTTATTTTTAGCCATACGGCTTGCAACATCATATTGTAACACAGTAAAAGTATTAGCTCCCATTGAAGCAAAGTCATTGAGTATGGTGTTGCGCAGAGCAGATACTACAGCTAGTATGCCCACTAATGCCCAAATACCGATAGCGATGATAAATACAGTTATACAAGTACGGAGCATTTGACTCTTGATACTTGATAATGCGATTCTCATATTTTCGATACTGAGTTTAAACATAGTGGCACGTAAATTACTGAAATAGTAAAAATACACAAAAAAGTTTAAAATACTTCCTTGTCTGTAATTCTTAAATTATGTCACAAATCCTTCTTTTAGGCTATAGTTTGAATAGGTTGATTTTAAAAAAAGTAGTAATTTTGTCTATTAATAATACATAAAAATTAAACAGAGATGGCAAAGAAACCTGGAATACCAAAAGGTACAAGAGACTTTTCTCCAACAGAAGTAGCAAGAAGACAATACATCATGCAAACTATCCGACATGGATTTGAGAAATTTGGTTTCCATCCTATCGAGACTCCTTCTTTTGAGAACCTTGATACCCTACTAGGTAAGTATGGTGAAGAGGGTGATCGCTTAATTTTTAAGATATTAAACTCAGGTGACTATCTAAGTAAAGTAGATGACGCTGTATTAGAGAGTAAGAATAGTTTAAAACTAACTAATCAAATCTCTGAGAAGGCATTGCGTTATGACTTGACTGTTCCTTTCGCTCGTTACGTAGTAATGCATCACAATGAGTTAGACTTCCCATTTAAACGTTACCAAATGCAACCTGTATGGCGTGCTGACCGCCCTCAAAAAGGGAGATATAGAGAGTTCTATCAGTGTGATGCTGACGTGATCGGATCTACATCGCTATGGCAAGAGGTAGAGTTTGTGACCTTATACGATAGAGTATTTACAGCGTTGGGAGTACACGGAGTAACAATTAAATTAAACAATAGAAAGATATTAGCTGGTATCGCTGAGGTGATCGACGCAAGTGATAAACTAATCGACTTCACTGTCGCTCTTGATAAACTGGATAAAATAGGAGAAGAAGGAGTGAGAAAAGAGATGACTGAAAAGGGTATCTCTGAAGAGGCTATCGATAAAGTAAAAGCACTATTTAACTTCACAGGTACATTCGAAGAGAAGTTAGATAAACTACGTATTATGTTAGCTTCATCAGAAGTAGGGCTTAAAGGTGTAGAAGAATTAGCATTCGTAGGAAAAGAAGTAGCGCTTATTGAGCTACAGACAGCAAAGCTAAACTTAGATGTAACCTTAGCTCGTGGACTTAACTATTATACAGGAGCGATATTCGAGATTGGAGCACCTGAGACAGTACAGCTTGGTTCTATCGGTGGAGGTGGTCGTTATGATGACCTTACTGGTATCTTCGGATTAAAAGATATGAGCGGAGTAGGTATCTCATTTGGGTTAGATCGTATCTATCTAGTGATGGAAGAGCTTAACTTGTTTCCTGAGACAGTGAGTACATCTTCTAAAGCGATGTTCCTTAATATGGGGGAAGAAGAAATGAGTTATGGAATGCAAGCAGTAATGAAACTTAGAGACGTAGGTATCCGTACAGAAATATATCCTGATAAAGCAAAAGTAGGTAAGCAATTCCAGTTCGCTGATAAGAAAGCAATTCCATTTGCAGTATTAGTAGGGTCACAAGAAATGGCTGATCAAAAATATACGCTAAAGGATTTAGCTTCAGGTGAACAGACTGTATTATCGCTAGAAGAGTTAATAGAGAAACTAAAATAAATAAGCATTAAGCTTGATTAATATAAGGTATGTGAGTAACTTCACATACCTTTTTTTATATCTATGAAGAAGAAAATTAGAACATTAACGGTTGATGAAACCCTATACTTATATCGTATAGGAGTTACTTATTTACCAGAGACAGAGGAGAGCATTTTCACGATGCGCATTTTTATAGATAAAAAGAGTAAGTATGCGTTGCTAGTTCACTTCAGGACGTTAGATGATTATTATGTAGGTAATCCATTAAATCACGGAGCTTTACTTTATAATAAAATACTTCAGAAAGAGATAGTAGTCAATTTAAATAGACCTCTGTTTATTCGTCAGGCGTTAGATTATGGATTAAGTCAAGGGTGGAATCCTGAGAATGCATCACAAGTATTAGATGGTCTGCAACTATTAGTAGAATTGGAGTATGATATACAGAAGTTACTACTACAAGATATGGTATAGGTAAGTTGTATTTCGTTTTTTTGAATAAGGTGACATTACTCAGCTTTTAGTCCTTGTAATTTCGTAATTTTAAACTTTATTCAAGATTAATATAAAACAAACTAAAATAGATATGGCAAGTAAAAAATTAGGTAACAACCCAAAGATGATGATGTTTAGATTATTATTCGAAAGTAAACCATCCATAGATTTGCAAGCCGTATTAACAGAATTGCACAAGGTGTTTCCTAATGTGACATTAGCTGAAGAGGCGAATGTGTTTACTTTTCCTGACTGTGAAGTAGAGTTTGAAGAAGGAATTGTACCAGCGCAGTGTGTGGTTATGCACGCTGAGGATGATAGTATAAAGAATGTAGGATCTAAATATATAGAACAGAACTGGCATTGGGAAGAGGGCGCGGAAGCTTTAGAGAAGTGTAATTATGAGGTATTAGTAACCGATTTCTTAAGTCGTAGCCTTGAGCCAAGAGTGAGAATCGTATTGATGCAACAAATGTTATTTGCAATGGCAAAAGTGTCTAAACCGACAGTTATTGTCTCAGAGCATGGCGAGAAGTTAATTAATCCAGAAGTGTTTATGGCTGATTGTCTGGATCCTAACTATGTAGGCCTCGATCTCATGATTAATGTACGTCTATTTAATGTGGAGCAACCAGAATATGGAAGTTTATTGATGGATACAGTAGGGCTTCACGCTTTAGGTGTCTCAGACTTCCAATTCTTTTATGACGACGAAGCTATTCTTAATGATGTAGCAAGTCGCCTATGGGACTACGCTTACTATCTAATGGAAGCAGGTGATGTGATAGAGGATGGACATACAATAGAAGGACTAGAAGTAGGAAGCAAATGGCTGTGTCAGAAACAGTTTGCGAGTTCACAGCCACGCCGTACTGTGATTAATCTGAAAGTAGATTAGGGAGTACACTTACATTTTATATAAAATCAAACGAAGAGAGGTAATGGCTACTACAGTTGTTACTTCTCTTTTTTTGTAGTCATTACAATTTTATATTTATGGTAAACTAGTGGTAAAGGTTTTGTTTTTAGTTGTATTTTTATCGCTCGAAGTAGAAATAAAAAAGTAAGGAGATATGCAAGTGAGTAGTGTTGATTTTCAGAGTTTTATAGATAATTATTCCCCGACTGATAGTGAGTGGATCGCAGTGGAATGGAACGGAAAGTACGGTGGTAAGTTTAAAGATGACAATTACCTGTTTAGAATACAGATAGCAGAGTTAGTCTGCGAACAGTTGGACACAGTTGATTTGGTGTTGTTAAGAGAATTATTTATCAATTTAGGAATGGTTACTAAACTAAACTTTTCAGTCTATAACAAGTTTCATTTATTAGCAGAAACTTTATTAGAACGCGGAGGAACAGAATACTTATATGATTATCTATGCGCGGCACATATCTCATTTGATACATTCTTAAGCACAGCAAGAATAAATTTAAGTACAGAACGTTTAGAAGAATTGATTGTTTACTTCGATTATCTAAAGGCAACAGAGTCAGATGCTGAAGTGCAGAAGATGTTATCAGAACACATGCGCAATCGTTTAGAAGAGTTAAAAAATAAAGAATAAATATGAAAAAAGCGTTAGCTATATTATTCCTTTTAATAGGATTTAAGGGGATTAGTCAAGAGAGCACGATCGCTCCAAGTACTGTAATGAAGATTGAGTCTTTAATGTCTTTATTTGAAAATGAGGATAGAGAAAGTATTGCTGAGCGTGTGGTTTACCCTCTAAAAAGAGAATACCCAATACCAGAGATTACTACGGAGTTCGAATTTGTGAGTCGCTTTGAAGAATTGTTTGCACCTGAATTTTCTGCTAAGATAGCACACTCAGTTATCGAAGAATATAGCCCAATGGGATGGAGGGGAATTATGTTTGACCTTGGAAGAATGTGGTTGACAGAGGATGGAGATATCTTCCGTATCAATGATCAGACGGATGTGGAGAAAGAACTAAGAAAGACGCTAATTCAGGCTGATAAAAAAAATATACACCGCAGTGTAAACAAGTTCTTAGAACCGTATGCGATTATTAAAGTCGGTCAAGATATCTGGCGTATAGATAGAAAAAGTCAAGATGTGATGCGTCTAGTGATGTGGATCGATGGTAAAACGATGGCAGATGTACCTAATCAAGTATTAGATGGAACTGAAGAGATACAAGGGACAATGGCAAATAGAGTACTTGAGTTTACAAATAAAAAGAGACAAGAGACTATTACTATCCTAATGGATAATCCTGAATCTACTGTACGTCATGAGGTAGTTATCATCATAAAGGACACTGAAGGTAAGGAGAGAAATCTTACTGGATTATCAGATAATTAGTAGCTGTAAAATTTAAATAAAAGTAACCACAAAAGGGCTGTAACGTATACGTTACAGCCCTTTTGTGGTTATAGTTGTTATCTGATTCGGAGTGATTAGATATTGGCAGCATAGTATTCTAGAATAGGAAGCCTTAATTTTTGATACTTTGTTTATAATCAAAGTGTAATGCAAATTTAAGAAAATAAATATACCTTACATAGAGGGTGTAGCATTTAGTTGAAATTGTTTTAACCCACATTCCGCATTAGAAAAAGATGTATATTTATTATGTGTAAATCCTAACGCTTAGCGTTAGAAAATTTAAGCCTATGAATTTTGATCTATCCTTTACCAACAAAGAGATTACACCATGGGGTGGAATGGTCTTTTTAAAGCAAATGTTAGATAAAATAGACTTTAAATCTCAGATTAATTCCTGTGAAAGTCTTCCTTGTCAAAATTCTAATAGGGCACATGATGTTGATGTGATTTTAGAGTCTTTTATGACTAGTGTTTGGTGTGGTGCAAATCGTTTTTTACACACAGAAGTAACTAGACATGATAAAGCTCTTGGTAAAATCTTTAACTGGCGAACTTCGCCAGGTCAAGATGCGTATAAACGTTATTTCTCCAAGTTTGATGCTAGTAGTAACATTGAAACTGCTAAGCACTTCTTTGAGTGGTTTTTTAAAAACATCAATTTAAATTACTTTACCTTGGATATTGACTCTACTGTCATAACTCGCTATGGAGAACAGCAACAAGGAGCTAAAAGAGGATATAATCCCAGTAAACGCGGACGTAGATCTCATCATCCTATTATAGCTTTTGTAAATGATATTCGCATGGTAGCCAACTTTTGGTTGCGAAGTGGAGATACAAGTTCTGCCAATAACTTTATTAGCTTCTTAGAGGATACTTTATCTGTTTTTGGAAATAAAAAAGTAGGTTTAATACGATTAGATAGTGGTTTTTTTCAAAAGGATATTTTAGATCATTTAGAATCTAAACCTATGAACTACATCATTGCTGCTAAGTTTACTCATCCTGTACAAAGACTAGTAGATAGCCAAACCACTTGGCTAAATGTCGATGAAGCTATCCAAATAAATGATACCTTCTACCAAGCTAAGAATTGGGAAAAACCTAGAAGAGTTATTATTGTAAGACAAAAAATAAGTAAACGCCCACAAGCGCCTGGAAAAACATTAAGTCTGTTTCCAGAAGATGAAATACATAGAAATTACAGATACTCCGCTTATGTTACGAACTTGGAATGTGGAGCTTATGATGTATGGAAAAACTATCGAGCAAGAGGTGATGCAGAAAATAGAATCAAAGAGCTAAAACAAGATTTTGGAGCAGAATCATTTAATCTAAAAGACTTCTATGCTACCGAAGCTGCCCTAATCTTTGTAATGATTGCTTACAATCTAATGGCTCTTTTTAGAATGTTTGTTTTACAGGAGAAAACACAAAAATCACTTTCTACATTAAGATATAGAACCTTTGCTATTGGAGCTTATTTTGAAAAAACAAATGACACAATCAAGCTTAAAATAGCACTGGTCAAGAAGCGACGAAAATGGTTCGTAGGCCTATGGGATTACCCTTTAGAGCTACCTTTAAATATACCTAATGCGTAATCCGGGTTTAAAGATATGAAGTGATAATGTAGATAAGCAGACCTACTAGACCACCTACGATAGTTCCGTTGATACGAATGTACTGTAAGTCTTTACCTACCTCTAGTTCTAGCTTATCGCTAAGCTCCTGACCATCCCAACTATCCACAGTGTTGCGGATTAATTGTCCTACTTCTTTAGTATTCTTAAGAGCTACTTTATAAATGGTATGCTGTATCCACTTGTTTATTTTGGCTTTGTTCTCTTCGTTGTTTTCTAGATCATCTGCTACACGAGCTATGCTCTTAGTGATATAAGTGCGCAGAGTAGACTGTTTATCTTCAAGCTGTGCAAGTAAACTTGTTTTGGTTGATTGCCACAAGTCAGACATATACGTATTGATCTTCTCATCTGTGATGAATTGATTTAGTATTTCGTCGAACTTCGCTTTCCACGATGGAGAAGCCTCTATGTCTACCGCTAACATTTCTAAGCGAAGTGTAATCTCTTTTCTAATTTTGTGATTCGGATCGCGAGCGATATCTTCTAAGAAAGTATTGATACCATTTACTAATTGATTTGTCACTGCTTTACCACCGATAAGCCCTAGTATAGGTTTCTTTTCGATTACATTATCATAGATTTCCTGACGGTGTTCTTCTACATATACCTGCGCTTTAGGAAGGATGATATCGAGTAGTTTATTGTGTTCATTTTGGTCAATGGCATAGGATACTCCCTTAGAAACGAAGCTTTGTATGTTAATAGCTCTGATACCTTCTTTAGCCTTTGCGGTCATTAGATGTATGATAGTGTCGTCATCCAGCTCAGAGAGTATTCTCTTAGTAAGGGTAGCTAGTTCGCTTTCGAGTATCGTTTGGTTAGCAGGTTTGTTTAACCAAGAAGAAATCATATTAGCCAAGTCTACTTTCTCTACATAAGGTCGGATATTCTCAGAAGTCAAGAAGTTATCTGTCACGAAGTCGCCAAGGTTATCACCTATTTTATTTTTGCTATTAACGATAAGATTCGTGTGAGGAATAGGTATACCCATAGGATGTCTAAATAAAGCAGTCACTGCAAACCAATCCGCCAAAGCCCCTACCATAGCTGCCTCTGAGAATGCTTTGACATATCCCATCCACACTGCAGGAGTATGTCTGATGGCATAGACCATAATAATATAGACTAATGCCATAAAGAGAAATAGACCTGTAGCGATGCGTTTATGTTGTTGTAATTGTCTTTTCTTTTCGGTCATACTAAAGGGGATTTAATAGCTAATGTAATGAAAAAAGAGAGCTTAAAAGCTCTCTTTTATAGTAAAAGTCATTAATTCGTGTGTTTTCGGATGTTTGAAAGTGATGCTTTCAGCGTGTAGATATAGCCTATCTGCCTTCATACCATATAGGTCATCACCAACGATAGGGGTGTTTAGCCCATTAGGATGTGAGGCATGCATACGCAACTGATGGGTACGCCCTGTAATCGGGTAGAAGTACACTTTAGTTTTGCCATCTTTGCGTTCGATTACTTCATAACGAGTCTTCGCATATTTACCATATTCGTAGCAAACCATTTGTCTCGGTCTGTCGTCAAAGTCTATTCGTAACGGTAGTTCGATTATCCCTTCATCTTCTGTAATAATCCCATCTAGTACAGCTACATATCGTTTCTCAAGTGTCTTTTTGATAAACTGACTTTGTATTACTTTATGAGAGTCCTTGTCTTTAGCGATGATCAATATACCTGATGTAGGCATATCTAATCGGTGTACGATTAGGGGACCTGTCGCATCAGGATAGCGCAGTTTCATACGCTCATATACAGAGTCAAAAATATAGATACCGGGTACAGATAAGAAATCCTCAGGCTTATTTACGATAGCGAAGTATTCATCTTCATAAACTACATCGATAGGTCTGTTAAGTGCAGGATTAACTAACAGAGGATTATCCTCTACCTCTAGCCCCTCTAACATATGTCCTAAGATAGGTTCACACTTACCACGACAAGAAGGGTAGAAGTGCTGGTGCTTGCGTATCTCAGACTTCGGAGATTCACCCCACCAAAATTCCCCTAATGCGAGTGGCATATATCCGTGTTCATACGCATACTGTATCAACTTAGGAGCAGCACAATCTCCTGCTGCTGCTGGTGGCTGCTGTATTACAGTCTTAGCAAATATCTCTAATAGACTCTGTTGTTCACCTTTATAGTTTAGGAACTTGTAAGAAGCAAATAGCTTGTGTTGTAAGCCATTTGACTTATTCTTGCGTTCTTCTTTTAGTCTATTTAATTCTTGCTCTACGCTTTCTGTGATTGCTTTAGTAGTATCCACTTGAGCTTGCCAGTGTTCAGTCAATACACGTAGCTCATATTTATCTCTTAAGCTCTGTCTAACTAAATCGTCATTCAGCAGTTTAAATTCTTCTTCTGATAGGAGAGGTTCTTGTGCTTTGCGGATAGTTTTGCGTTCGTTCTTAAGTGTTTTGTGTTCTGCCTTTCTCTCTTCTATTGCTTGTTTTTCCTCTGCTACTTGTTGTTTTAGTAGCGTTTTAGCAGAAATATAGGTAGGATTAGACTCAAGAAGTTCTATTCTAGCATTGATCGTATTAATAGCGGTTACTTCTTCTCCCTCTTTAGCAAAAAAGCCCTCCTCATTCCACAGGTCGCATATTAACGGAACATAACCTTCTAAGTCAGTATGACTGCCTAACTTCCCTGAGAAAGCAGCTAAATATCCTAGTTCTCCCTCTGCATTCTTCACGATTAATACTCCGAACATCTTCCCTGTAGGCAAACAGTCTGCGTGCGCTGTATCAAATAAGGGAGCAATAAGTGGATGTGTACTTAACTCCTGCTGTAGCTCCTCTACTGCTATAACAGTCAGTGGATGTGGTTCGTAATAAAAAGGGAAAGTAAACTTAGTTGGCAGTTCGATAGACTTCACATCTGTAGAGAACTTTCTGAAGATTGCTTTAGGCTGAGACATTTATTCTGAATATTTAAAGCGCAAAATTAAGGATAAATGAGAGATGGAGGAGGGGAAAGTATTAAAATTAAGAGTGAGTTGTTATTAGATATTGCTTTTCATTATTTCAATTATCTTCATTACAGCTTGTTGAGCATTAGTAGTACCACTGTTGATTAAGATGATATAGGCAGTATTAGTGATGCCATCTATCTGTGTATAGGCGAAGAATGTACCGTCAGAACCAGCATGATCATAAAGTTTAGTAGTATCATTAATAAGGTTACTCCATCCTATGGCGTATTTGCTTTGACTGTTAAATAGGTAGTCATACGTCTTGGTTTTAAGTATGTTGTCTTGACCAGAAAGGCCTTTTAGATTGAGTTGAATGTATTTGATATAGTTTTCTATATTCATACTGATGTCACCAGCAGGCTCTATAAGTGTTAAGGCATAATCATAAGTAGGAGGTACAGATTCTAGTACATCAAACTGTAACGCGTGTCCCCAAGGTTGGTTATCTAAATTGCGATTAGGCCAGCCAATAACGAAGTCTATTCCAAGCTCTTTAGTAAGGATGTCTCTCGTAAGTTCTTCCCAAGATTTATTAGTTGCTTTCTCTAACATTGATGCAGCTATACTATACCCTGCATTAGAGTAAGTATATCCATCAGGAGAGTCTAAAGGCGACATAGTTAATACATGCTTAGCGAAAGCTTGTCGTTGTTGTTGCTTCGTACCTTCAAATTTAGGAAGTCCAATGCGTTCACTACCATTAGTGAAAGCGTGTACTTTAGCTCTGTGTGTGAAGAAATCTTTTAGTGTAGCGGTATAATATGTGGGATTAGAAGATTCTTTCACTTCAGGGGATAAGTCAAAATAAGTAGTCGTCCAATTAATTTTGCCTTGCTCTACTAATTTAGCAGCTATAAACCCAGTGATTGCTTTAGTATTAGAACCCAAATGAAAATAGTCTTTTAGATTAGCGTTAGGAATGTCAGATATCTCACTAAACTTATGGTGGCCTGTTGCTCCGATAGCGATGACTTTATCTTTATTGACAATAGCGTAGGTTACTTCAGGGACATTATGTAGTTGTCGTATACTGTCTATTTTAGATTGTAGGTCTTGGCTATATATAACATTAGTCATTAGTAAGAATAATGTATTACTTAGTATAAAAAGTTTCTTCATAGGGTGGTTTATAAGTGTACTAATTTAGATAATTAAATTTGTGATTAAGGATACTAGTTTGATTTGTATAAGTTTATGGTTAAGGTTTTTTATATCTTTAGTTATTAATAATAAAAGTAATAATCTGATACGAGACGAATCTAATTTTGTCGGAATAGACTTCATAGAAAAAGTGTTTGAAGAAATATTGTAGAATTTGAATTAGCGTAATATGGGATTAGATATGGGCCCTATGGGTAAGGCAAAGCCTGGTTTTGAGCATAGGTATTATGAGATTATGGATTTAGTAAGTGATATCAATAATGGAAAAAAACAAGAGCTTAGTATTTGGGATAAACTAAAGGGAAAGAAAGCTCCTAGTAGAGAGGAATTATTGACAGAATGGTTCGCTAATCTTATATTTACTTATCAGACGATTAAAGCTCCTATGGTAGGAAGAGATGAACGAGCTAATCAGTGGTTGAGTTCAAGATAAGAAGCATTAGATGAAAAGTCTATGTCTTATGATGATTTTGTAAAAGAACACGAGGGATATTATGTTATAGATTTAGCAGAAGAGCTGGATGGAGTACCGTTGTATTGTTCTTTTGGACAAGATCAAAATGTATTAAGAGGGCAGTTTTTAAATGATTGTTTATCTATTATAGATGAAGATTTGGTTTATGAGGCATGGGAAACGAAGAGAGCTGATGCAACTTTAGACTATGGTAATAGGCTAATGGCAGCTGCTGATGAGTATAACTTAGTCTACTTAAAGAAACAGAGAGAAATACCTGATGCAAATGAGGATACTATGGAGGCAAGATTACATATTCTATATGCGGTTGCAAAGTGGCTAATATTTTATGGCAAGAATGGTCATGGGTATGAAGCAGATTATTAAAGCAAATAGATAATTTATCACTTCACTTCTGTAATAATCACCCCATTACTAACAGCTCTTTCTTTAGCGTTTTTATCTGATGGGAGATTGCGGATGGTGTATTTGTTCTCAGTTAGATTAGGGTTAGTAAAGAAAGTAGAACTACCACCACCATCTAAGTTAAGTGCTCTATCAGCTCCTAGCGCTAGCATCATAGTAGCTAATTCTTCTAAATTCATTCCATTAGACCATTGAGGATTTCGCCCGTCGACTACCAGTAAGATAAGTTGATTAGACGTTGTCAACCCTACGGCGGTTCTAGGATGTATATCAGTGTTGTTTTGAGGGATTATCTGGCTGTCTTTTACTAACCAATCACCACCAGAAATAGCATGCTGTATAGTAGTAGATTGTATATTGAATTGTTCTATATCAAAAAGGTTTACTTTGTTGTGTTTATCTACAGAGAGGAACCCCTTAATTTTGTCATTATATGTAGATTTTAGTTTAGCACCATAAGTGACATATATCCCTTGTGGAACACCTGTAGTCATGTTGTAAAAATCACCATTAACACCTCCTAGAATATTAAAGAAGGGGTTTTGTGCAGCTTTAGCTTGTTCTGTCATAGGTTGCATCGCGAATTTTAACTCGTTGTTAGGTAGAGTAGTCGCAATGGATATCTTTGGATTAGATAAATCGACTTTGTAAATAAAGACCTTCATTGCTTTATCTTGGTTAGATAAGTAAGACAGTTCATTGACAGTAACGCCCTCTGTTAGGGTATAAACACTGTCTTTGTATATTTTACTTATCAAATCTGTGTTTTGCAATAGTTTATTTGAGATGTTTATTTGAGAATGGACTTGACTATAAAGGGAGATAATAGTAAGATAAAAACAGATGAGAGTCAATGCGTTTTTCATAATAGCTAGGGCTTATAATATGTTATTCATAAAGAATAAAAGTAGGGATATAAAAAATCAATAGTGTTAACGCTATATTATTTAATGTTTTGTAAAATGTAATATTTTCTTTTGAATGGCTTAGTTGTTGAGCAATATTAGATTGGGTTTTAATAATTTATTTTATTTATGAAGATTTTTTTATTTGTTACGATAGTAATTGTATTAGTAGGATGTAATTCTCATGAGGATGATTATCCCAAAATAGAGAAGGAGTTTAAACTAAGTGATCAATTATATACTAAAAAGGTAATAATAGTCGAATCACTTTTAGAAAAAACTGGAGGCGAAAAAGATGATGAACCATATGATTTTTATGCAATAGAACATAGAAAGTACATAGAAAGTACATAGAAAACAGTAATTTAATTGATATAGAACTTTTTTTTATGGAGCTGATGTCAGATGAAGGATTGAGAATGGATGGTGATCGTACAGTGATAAAAGAAATAGATGTAGAAAGGTTGTATTTCAAATTGAATTATTATCAATCTATCACGAAGTATTGGGTTTACAATTATAGAAAAACAAAGTACTTGAATTATAGTTTGTTTCTGAATCAAGAATTCTTTTTTATTAATTACAAAAACTAATATTGTGGTTAAAGTATTGAAAATGTTTTTGTATAGTTTAGTATAGGAAGTTGTTGAGGTCTGTGAAATCAAAGAAATATATAGAATATTCAAAAAAAGTAAGTTTTGTTGCTTTTGCTTTTTGTGACTTAACGAGTTATATAGTATCTTTGGCGACTCAAAGTATTAAAATAATACCGATATGTTCGATAATTTAAGTGATAAATTAGATAAAGCCTTTCATATCCTTAAGGGACACGGCAAGATTACAGAAGTCAATGTAGCAGATACTCTAAAAGAGGTTCGTAGAGCTTTATTAGATGCCGACGTTAACTTTAAGATTGCTAAAGATTTTACTAATATAGTAAAAGAAAAAGCCTTAGGAGAAGAAGTACTTACTACGTTACAACCAGGACAATTGATGATCAAGATCGTTAAAGACGAGTTGACTCAATTAATGGGTGGTGAGGCTGCAGGTATTAATTTATCTGGTAATCCTTCAGTTATTTTAATGTCAGGTTTGCAAGGATCAGGGAAAACAACATTCTCTGGTAAATTAGCAAACTTCTTAAAGACAAAGAAAAATAAGAAGCCTTTATTGGTGGCGTGTGATGTTTATCGTCCTGCAGCTATTAATCAGCTACATGTAGTAGGTGATCAATTAGGTATAGAAGTATATTCAGAAGAAGGAAATAACAATCCTGTACTGATCGCGGAGAACGCAGTTAAACATGCAAAAGCAAATGGATTTAACGTAGTAATCGTCGATACGGCTGGTCGTCTAGCTGTAGATGAGGAGATGATGACAGAGATTGCTAATATCCATAAAGCTATTGCTCCACATGAGACATTATTCGTAGTGGACTCTATGACTGGACAAGATGCAGTAAATACAGCAAAAGCATTTAATGATAGATTAAACTTCGACGGAGTTATCCTTACTAAGTTAGATGGGGATACACGTGGTGGAGCTGCTATCTCTATTAAATCAGTAGTGAATAAACCAATTAAGTTTATCGGTACTGGTGAGAAGATGGATGCAATCGATGTGTTCTATCCAGATCGTATGGCTGACCGTATCTTAGGGATGGGAGACGTAATCTCGTTAGTAGAGCGTGCACAAGCTCAGTATGATGAGGAGGAAGCTCGTAAGATCCAGAAGAAAATCGCGAAGAATGAGTTTGGTTTTGATGACTTCTTAACTCAAATCCAACAAGTGAAAAACATGGGTAGCATGAAAGACTTGATGGGGATGATACCAGGGGTAGGAAAAGCGATGAAAGATGTAGAGATCGAAGACGATGCGTTTAAACACATCGAAGCGATTATCCACTCGATGACTCCTGCTGAGCGTTCTAAACCTGCGATTATAGATGTGAAACGCAAGACCCGTATCGCTAAAGGTTCGGGTACGGATATTCAACAAGTTAATCAATTGCTTAAGCAGTTCGATCAAATGAGCAAAATGATGAAGATGATGCAAGGAGCTAAAGGAAAGAATTTGATGAGAATGATGGGGCAAATGAAAGGAATGCAATAAGACACAAGAGAAGGTTTAAGGTTCGTTATGAGGTTTAAACCTTCTTTATTTATACAACACACACATATTATTATTTAATGCAACTACTAGACGGAAAAAAGGTATCGGAAGATATCAAAGAAGAGATCGCTGTTGAGGTTCAACAGATGAAGGCTCGTGGAGAGAAAGTACCTCACTTAGCAGCAGTTATTGTTGGAAGTAATGGAGCAAGTTTAACTTACGTAGGAAGTAAAGTTAAGTCTTGTGAGAAAGTAGGTTTTGAATCTACTTTAGTTTCTTTACCAGAAGATACTACAGAAGAGGAGCTTTTGGCTAAAGTAAAAGAGTTGAATGAGAACCCAGCTATTGATGGATATATCGTTCAGTTACCTCTTCCTAAACACATTGATGAGCAAAAGATTTTATTAGCTATCGATGCAGATAAAGATGTAGATGGATTTCACCCGACTAACTTCGGTCGTATGGCGTTAGAGATGGAAACATTCTTACCAGCTACTCCTTATGGAATCATGGAATTATTAGAGCGTTATAAAGTAGAGACAGCAGGTAAGAATGTGGTAGTTATAGGTCGTTCTCACATCGTGGGACGTCCGATGAGTATCTTGTTAAGCCGTAAAGGGTATCCTGGTGATGCTACTGTAACTCTTACCCATAGTCGCACAAAGAATATCGCTGAGATTACTCGTGAAGCAGATATCATTATCTCTGCATTAGGAGTGCCTTACTTCTTAAAAGGGGATATGGTGAAAGATGGTGTAACGGTAGTAGATGTAGGTATCACTCGTGTACCAGATGCTTCTAATCCGAAAGGATATGTTATCGCTGGAGATGTGGACTTCGATGAGGTTAGTAAGAAAGCTGCTTTTATCACTCCTGTACCTGGAGGTGTAGGACCAATGACTATAGCAATGTTATTAAAGAACACTTTATTAGCTAGATCAAGAAGAGCTAAAAAAGGAGAATAAAAAATAAATATTTATAAAAGAGAGATGCATGTATGTGTCTCTTTTTTTATTTTGAAGTAATCGTCTCTACTGTTGTATTGTGATTTTTCTTTTTGTTATATTGTAGATGTATTGTGTGATGCGGAACAGAATGTTAGGAAAATATCAGGTAGATGGTTTAAAGAAGTAGTTGTATTATGAGAAAGAAAGTAATTATTTGTCTTTGTTTGTTAGTAGGTATAAATGTAAGTGCCCAAAAGCTAACAGTGAGACCTCCTCATCCAGGTCGAAGTATATCAAAACTACTAATAGAAGCTCCATCTGAGGTAAAAGAAGAGAATAAACTGAATTTGCAGGAGTATGTAGAGCGTTTATATCATTTAAGTAGTGCTTGGTATAATGACGGGGCTTTGCCAATTATAAAGTCAGGAGAGTATATCGTGATAATTGTGAGGAATGAAGGGAAGTATAGTACTGAACCTAGTTATTCGAAAGATTTAGCAACTATCAAAAGAGAAGATGTCAAGTCTATAGAGTATAAAAATGGACCTAGTATAACAGCATTGTATGGTTCTAGAGGAGGTCTTTTTGGGATAGTATTTGTCACGTTGAATTAATAATTTCAGTAGAGAAGATTGCTTTGCATATTTATTAATATATTACCAATAGTATTGTAACAAATGTTACACAAGAGTTAGATGTTAATTGATATTTTGCTATATTAACCAAAACAATATTGTAAAAAATGAAAACTCACTATCAAATTCTTATTATAGGAGCAGGGACTGCTGGTATAATGGTAGCTGCTCAATTAAAAAAGAGCAAACAAACAATAGATATCGGAATTATTGACCCTTCAGAATTACATTACTATCAACCTGCATTTACACTTGTAGGAGCGGGAGCTTATGATAAGAAAAAAACTATAAAACCAACTAGAGATCTTATTCCTAAAGGAGTACAATGGATAAAAGATTGGGTAGTATCAATGGATGCGCAAAACAATAAAATAAATACTAAAGAAGGAATAAACTATACCTATGATTATTTAGTAGTCTGTCCTGGACTAGTGAATGATTTATCCTTGATAGAAGGATTAGCTGACGCTGTAGAGAAAGGTGTAGTATGTAGTAATTATATAGACCCTGAATATACTTGGAAATTGCTACAAGAGTTTAAAGGAGGAACAGCTATTTTTACTCAACCGAATACTCCAATTAAGTGTGGAGGAGCACCTCAGAAAATTATGTATCTAGCATGTGATTACTTTCGCAAGAAAGGAATAGATCAGAACACGAAAGTACACTTTCTAATGCCTGGTAGTGTGATTTTTGGAGTTAAACCTATTGCAGATACTCTAATGAAAGTAGTAGATCGATATGGGATTGACTTTAAACCTTTTTACAATCCAATAAAAATTGATGCTGCTAATAAGAAGATCTATTTTAAGCAGACTAATATGGTAGATAATAAATGTGTTGTGATTTCTGATGGAAGTACAACTACTATTGATGATAGTGTAGTAGAGATGTCTTTTGATTTCTTACATTTAGCGCCACCGCAGGTAGCACCACAGTTTGTTAAGAAGTCTGATTTGGTCAATAGTGCTGGATGGTTGGATGTTGATTTGAACAGCTTACAACACAACAAGTATGCTAATGTGTTTGGATTAGGTGATGTAGTAGGGTTACCTACAGCTAAGACCGGAGCGGCTATTCGCAAACAAGTTCCTGTAGTAGTAGATAATCTATGTAAACTACTGGAAAGTAAAGAAGCTTCTAATAAAGAATATGATGGATATTCTTCTTGTCCTTTAGTGACAGGGTATGGTAAGTTAGTATTAGCAGAGTTTAATTATAAGAATGAATTTACACCTGATCCTAAATTAAAGCAAATGTTTGTATCAGACAGCGATCAGGAGCATTGGCGTTTATGGATGTTGAAAAAGTATATGTTACCTTATTTATATTGGAATAAAATGATGAAAGGTAAGCAGGTGTAGGGAAAGAGAATGTTTTATCTTTAACCACATAAAAAGATTAATATGGTGTTTCCACAAGCAATCAGAGATTTTATAAATAGCAAACTAGAATGTACTCATTATTTTATGCCTCATTTTTATCCTCAAAATGGTGATATTGAAAGTTTTCAAGATGGGTATAAATTTAATAGTGTTGAAGGAAGGGGTATCACTGGAACTCTGGAAGGTGACTTTCATCCCAATTGGTATGTAATATGTAGTGGTTATGCTAATGATCCTTATTGGATAGATATTACAGAAGAAGAGAAAGGATTTCCTGTTTATTTTGCAGAGCATGGAGCAGGTAAATGGGAACCATTATTAGTAGCAAATTCTTTAGATGAGTTTGAAGAATGTTTGAAGTATATGATTTATTTGACAGAATCGGAGTTTTCTAAAGAAGAAATAGAGAGATTGTATAATGAGCATTTTGATTTAGATAATCCATTTTGGGAATTAGTGTGGAGCGAGTTCTCTTTTTAGGAAGAGGAAGAATACTAGTTCTAGAATGATATAAGCTACCTGAAAGGTAGCTTTTTTTGTACCTAATAAGTTGTATTTTTACTCAAAAAGATAATTTATGCGAAGTCAAGATGTAAAGTGGGCAGCCTTAGTGCCAGAGTTGGTGATATCAGATATTACAGCAAGTTTATATTTTTGGTGTGAAGTAATTGGCTTTGTGATAATGTATGATCGTCCTGAGGAGAACTTCGCTTATTTAGGATTAGGAGAAGCCCAGATAATGTTAGAGCAATATAATCCAAGTGACAGAGAGTGGGAGACGGGGGTATTAGAGAAACCTTATGGTAGAGGGATAAACTTTCAGATAGAAGTAAATACTATAGCACCTATTCTAAAACGACTTCAGGAAGCTGATTATACTTTATTTATTGATGTAGAAGAGCGTTGGTATAGAGCAGAAGATGTAGAGTTCGGTCAGAAGCAGTTCTTAGTACAAGATCCTGATGGATATTTAGTGAGATTGATAGAGAATCTAGGTGAACGTAAAATAGCGGAATAAAGGTATTAAGTAAATGATCTTAAGAGTGTATTTTAGCCATTAATAAAACGAATAAAACATGAAAACAAGAGAAGAGTTGCAACGTGAGTGGAGCTTAAAAGGAGCGAAATACGCTAAGGATATTAATGAGATGGTAGCTTTTGGTAATGAACACGGATGGGATAATTGGGAAGGAGAGGAAGCTGTAGATACTAGAGGTAAGATAGGAGAAGCAGTTATTAAGCTATTAAGAGAAGCTAATGCAAATGGTACAGTAGCTGCTTTTAGAGAAGAGTTTGCTCCTGCACATGCTCCTGTAACATCTATGTTAGACAATAAGGGTGGGTATATAGGAGATATTTGTTATATAGCAGAAGATTGCGTTGCTTTTATACAAGGGACTTCTTATGAAGAGCGACAAGCATATATAGTAAAAGGAACAGAAGTAGTTGCATTAGATAAAGAGATTAAAAGCATCGGACAGTCTATGCGCAACCTTGTTTATGCGACAGCATACGCAGATAAGATAGTGACTCGTCAAGGATGGGAAGGAGAAATTATAGCAGAGTTTAGATTAGATACTTTAGCTAATATAGGAATTACAAGACTTATTCCTTTTAATAATGGGCAGAAAGTCTTGTTCATCTCTTCAGAGGGAATTTATTTATTAAATACTAAAGAAGAGAAACTGTTGTTTCCAATACTAGGAGAAGGGGAAGAAAACAATGGATTATCTATGGATCATGCTACTGTATCTCATGATAATAAGTACATTGTATTAGGAGAACAGTGTAGCGATCACATCGTTTTGGACAGTGAAGGGAATAAAGTAGGATCAGTAGGTCCACAAACTGAATACCCACATTATTGTTTGTTTACTAAAGATGATAAACAATTATTGACTAACTCTTGTCATTTTTATAATGGGATATCGATAGGGGTAGATGGTGATAAGTTAGAAGGAATGGATATACCAGGTTGGGATGATCATGAGGATATTACAATATTAGATGAAGGAATGCGTGTGTATGCTGGTGTAGCTTTTAATGACTACTATATCTTAGGAGATGCTTATGGATATATCAGAGCAGTACATAAAGACGGAAGAGAACTGTGGCAACACTTCTTAGGTTCTACCATAAGTGGAATCGTATTATCAGAGGATGAGAAGACACTATATGTAGGTACACATGCAGGTATATTACACAAGTTGACTTTGAATAAGCCTGTAAGAGATACACATACTATTGGTACTGCTGATATTTATGAAGACTTCCGTTTGTTACTTTGGAAGAATGAGGATAGCGTATTAGTATGGTAATCACTTGATATAAGAATGAACAAAGCTACTTTACTATATGTTAAAGTAGCTTTGTTTTATACTAAAGTTTTTAGTTAAGTAGTTATCTAAAGAACACTTAACTAAAACTTATAATTATGAAACACTTAATTCTATACAGTTTTCTACTGATTACTTCGATGTGTATAGGACAGAATGCTAAAACTGACTTAGAAACCTATGTTCCTAAAAAAGACAATTATTCTTTTACTACGATTAAATTTAATGTACCTGCCTTTCATTGGAAAGAGAAGATAGATAGCGTTTCTTTTGAAGGAAGTTTGATCATACCTAAGACAGGCTTCGATAAAGTAGTGATTATTAAACCAGGTACAGGATATAATACGCGTAATACACATAGCTATTTAGCAGAAGCCTTATTAGATCACAATGTAGCTGTATTTAGATATGATGAAAGAGAGAAGGGAAATTCGGGAGGAACAGGAGGTGGAGATATGTCATATAGTCCTATTATAATGGGTGCAGAATTAGCTTCTGCCTTTCAGATGTTAAAGAAGAAAGAAGAGTTAAAGGATAAAAAGATCGGTGTTATAGGTCATAGCATGGGAGGGATTGCTATTATGGATGCTTATGCTCATTCTTTCGATCCTGATTTTTTAGTGATGTTATCATCACCTGTTGTTTCTGGTAAAGAGATGTTTCTATACCAACTAAGACAAAAGGAGAATGGTTTTCAAGATTACTTTGCGTATGATACTCAAGAAGAAAAAGAAAAGGTGTATAACGAATTAGCGGATTATTATATTTCAATTAAGGATGATAAGAATTATTGGAAGAGGTATAAGAAAAAGATGAAGGAGATAGGATATACAGATAAGAAAACTAAAACGAGATTTCGATTTCTAATAGGACGTGCAGAAAAAGATTTAGTAGCAAAAGACAATAAGGATAAGTATAGAAAGATCGCTATACCAATGTTCTATATGATAGGGGATCAAGACGTATTAGTAGATCCTGTCAGTAATGTTGAATTGCTAAAGAATTTTCATAATCAGAATATAACAATAGAAGTATTAGAAGGAGAGAATCATTTCTTTGCTGATGGAGAAAGTTATGAAATCCATCAAGAGCCTAAACAAAAAATAGTGGACTGGGTGCTAAAGCAATAGTTGATTTAATTAGCATTTCAATACCTTATCTTTATCATTATATTAAGAATTGATAGAGTAAATTAGAGCTTTATAATTTCACTCTATACCTCATGCGACATTTAAGATATATAGTAGTGGCACTATGTGTTACTACATTCTGTATTGGACAAAATCCACAAGACAAAAACACAAGTATAAATGACAGTTTAGCTTCTTTATATCAATCTAAAGAAGAAATAACCCTTGGTAATAAACTTACTCTACAGCAGTATGTAGAAGATCTTTATATTAATACTTGTAAGTTATATCACAAGGGAGCTATACCTACTATAGAATCTGGGGATTTTAGTGTAGTGGTAATAGATAAAAAAGGAGATGGAAATACAATGATGAAGTCAAGAGACTTAGCCTTGTTAAAAGTAGAAGATGTAAAAGAAATACGCTTCGAGAAATCAAAACAGACAGATGTGATGTATGGCTATAAAAAAGGTGATTTTGGGATGATCGTAATTACGAAATAGATATAAAAAGAGGCTGTAATGGAATTACAGCCTCTTTTTGATTAACTTAATTATGGTTTATACTGAGGGTTTTCTTTGTAGAAGTTGTTCCAAAAGTCCTCATCGTAAGAAACTCTATCTAGTAAAGTTTTGCTTTTGTTTTTAAATTCATATTCTATGAATTTGACGTCATTTGTTTTTAAATCAAATAAATGTGAGTCATTAGAGTTGGTGAAATTATGTTTTTCTCCATTTTGATAAGTTTCTTCACTAAAGGATCTATAGAAGAAGTTAGTAGCATAGTATTTACCATTATTGAGGAGATCTTTGAATACGCTGATATTTTCTTCCTTAGCAGTCCTTAATGCAATACGCTCTATATTAGAATTGTGTTTATACTTACTTTTTAAATAATCAGCATCTAATGATGATTCCCATGTTTCAACCACTTTTACGATGGCATAATTATCTTGATTAATATAAATTCTACCTGAGTATTTAGAGGGATCAACTTTATTAGTGTAATTCCACCCCTCTCTCTCTGTTTCAAATGCGATAACATATAAGTTACTATCATTAGGATCTTTTGATTCTAAAAACGAAAGTTTAAATTTCTTGTATTTTCTTTTGTGCAATATATTAGAGTATTGAATAGGATTCTCTCTGCCTCTAAAAATATGGTCTGTATTTTTTATGTTCTTAATACCCCTATTGTTCCATTTTACTTGTTGTACCTCAAAAGTTGTTCTGTGTAAGCCTAAATAAGTTTTCTGATAATCTTTAGTTATCATTTCAAGGTCAAATATTTTAGTATCGTTCTTATAGATTAATTCATGACTAAATCTAGTGAAGTTAAATGGTTCAGTAGGGTGGTTCTCAGCTTTCTTTTTGATGGCAAGGCGGAGTACTTCTTTTGGAGTAAGTTGTTTGGTGATAACTAATTCATCGAGTATGTCAAAGTTTGCTTCTAAGGAGATAACAGAAGCTAATTCATTTAAGGATACACTATAGTTATCATACCCTAGAGCTTGTATCTCTAGTGTAGAGTTACCTTTTGCCTTAGGGTCAAAAGGTAGTTCATAATATCCATTGTCATCCGTTACTCTATAGATATCTTGTTCTACTAAAATGATAGTTGCAAAGGCGATAGGCTGTTGAGTGTCTTTATCTAATAGTTGCCCTTTAAAAGAACCTTGTTCTTGTTTGATTTCTTTAGAAGGAGTAATTACATTGTTTTGGGCATCTTGTTTCTTTATCTTTTTTCGTTCTGCTTGTGAAGCAGTATTTAGAAATATATAACCATCGTGAAACAAGTCTAATCTCTCCTTCGTATAATCTACGAAGTGAAGTAGCCTTGTGTCTATAGGTCGATGCATTGCTTCCTGATTAGAAGAAATATACAGATAAGGAGTATGTAACTTCTGTAACTGATCTTCAAAAGAACCTTCTTGAATAGGAGTAGCATGTAATGTACGTGTCCCTGTATCGAATAGGGAATCATTGGCATGTAATGTACCTAGACTAAATACTTTCTCTTTATAATAATCTTTTATCTGTCGCCCCATAGAGATGAACGCTCTTGCCTGTACATTTCCACTATTAGGGGTACTGTACATAACATGGATATTATCAGCCCATACTATGATTTTCTCTTGAGGATGTCTTTTGATATACTGTATTAAGTTATCCGCCATCTGCTTATCGCGATAGTTGTGATCTTTAGAAGTAAGGTCACTTGTCATAATAGGTTCTTTCGTATCATTGGCTGATTGTGCAGTGCTTAGAAGACCTTTAGTGATTTGTACCCAAGTAAGATTAGTGTCTGTTTGAGGTAACTTCTCTATGGCAGTAATTATTCTTTTAAGCTCTTTTTCAAAAGCAGTAAACTTGATATCTTGATTATCGTATTTATAAGTAGCTAGCAATGCCTCTAATGCGATACCGAAGTCATCTGAGTCAATCTTTAAACTTATTTTTTGTTGCTCTAGATAAGTAAAAAAGTCTTCTATGAAGATATCCTCATTTAGGATTTGCGGGTCATATCCTATTACCTTTAGGTTATTATCTTCTATATATTTAACTAATCTTTGAAACTCTTGACTTTTACTCCATGTATCAAATATAGCTTGATTAAACGCATCAGTATTAAACCCCTGTTGATTCATCTTCCATATATCATATACAGGAGACTCCATAGCGAAAGTAGTAAACCCCATTTTTTGGTGTAGGTATTCAACTACTCTTATCTTCATCTCAAAGATATTATCATACATATGTGTTTGTTCTCCTAGCATGACGATTTGTTTGTCTTTGAGCTCTTCTTTAAGGAAAGACAGGTCTGTTAGTTCCTTACTATCTGGAGGAAGCAGTGGCTGTATTATTAACTCTTGCGCTTTAGTCATGGTGACTGCTAAAGCCATTAGTAAGGTGAATAAAAATCTCATATTATGGTGTTTGTTTCTAGTTGGTTATAGATATAACACTAAATATAAGGTTCTTATTGTTTAACTGTAAAGTGTTGTTTGATTGTTTAACATATTTGCCATAAGGTGTCATATTGTTTGGGATTAAAATATTTACAGTCAGTATACCTAAACAAAACTTTATTATATCATAAATAAGTCTACCTATTACTTATATAATGGGAGTGAATTTTTCACTAGTTTTTACTTAAATTTGACGCTTCAAAATAAACGGAATAATTGTGATTAAAGATACATTTTCTTATAAAGGGACAATCAACAGAAAGGCATATATCATAAGTTTAGTAACTTACTTTGCGCTGTTGTTTTTAAGCTTTTCACTGTTTGCGAGATTAAGTGGGGCTTTTTTCGGAATACTATTTCTAATTGTTTTTATAGGGCTACATATTTATCTTTTCGGCAAGGGGACTAGACGTTGTCATGATTTAGGTAAGAAGGGATGGGAGCAGTTTAGTTTTAGAACCTGGTTAGGTATGTTATCCAGAGAGATAAAAGTGACTAAGCCTGTATCAGAGCCAATAGAAAGCTAAAAAAGATGTAATGAATATTGTATCATTACATCTTTTTTAGTTCCTTCATATAAAGGACAGACTCTTAGAATACACTGTTGTTTAGAAGAATTAACTCTTCTTCAGTAGGCTGATTTTTAGGATCTATAAATGCATTAAAAGCTGGTGTATCATCACAATAGATAATATCGAAAGAGAACCTCTCATCACCATACAGCCCTCTGTGGATACTATTCGCAGAGAAGATAAATAGATCACCTCTGTTTAGATTAATCACTTGCCCTCGTTCTAGAGCATCACTGGGGTGTCTACCATGCTGAGATAACCTAGTATCTTCTTCTATAGGGCTATCCCATAGTCGATGACTAGAAGGGATGATTTCTATTCCATTCTCTTTCTTTAGTGGGATTCTAAAGTGAACTACATTTTCTGTTTTAATCTTTTCTTGTTGTTCTTCTATTGAAAGGCCTGTATATTGAATATCCCTGTGCCAATAATTCTTTTGTTCCCTGTGATATGGGTCAAAGAACAATTGAGTATTTAAGAATTTAGCTTTATCAGGAAAGATAGACTTGACGATATCCATAAGCTTAGTCTGAGTAATGAATTGGAATAATGCTAGCCTTTCTTGTATAGTAATAAAAGGACTGCTCGTAAGGCTGTGACTGTTGATTAGTCCTTTTTTATAATCTTGTTCATATTTGATCAACCACTGTTTGTGAAAGTTATCAAGTATCAGTTCTATTAGTTCTAATTCTTTTTCAGTAATGAATTTAGGAAGGTATAGATAGCCGTTTTTGTTATAAGAATTCTGATACATGGTTGCTTGTTTTTATAAATGACTAATGTAGTGTTATTCACATTAATTAAAGGGGATTTACTGCTCTATTTATTCCTTAATATAAACAATAGATTCTTGATTTTATACCATAAATAAAGCAGTTGAATATTTTTTAATAACGTATATTTGTTGGAATCACCTATTGAGAATATTCAAGCCAATTAACATCCAATGGAAATTTATAAGAAAAGACAATTATTATTTAATACTAAATACAATGCTATTAGAGGTAAGTATAAACTGGTAGGCGCTATCCGTTTATTAGTGTTTTTTGCTGTTATATACTTCTTTTATCTAGCGCTATCTCACGCAGATACTTTTTATCTATATACTACAGGAGGTGCTATCGTTTTATTTTTAGCCTTATTAAAGATACATGCTAGCTACTCATGGAAGATGCGTTATGTGCAAGCGCTTAAAGATATTAATACAGATGAGTTAAACTTCGTAGAGAAAGATGAAAGACCATTTGAAGATGGTAGTGAGTTTAAGACTACAGAACATCCTTATGCTTTTGACCTTGATATATTTGGATACAAATCTCTTTACCAGTATCTAAATAGGACAGCAACTTTTATTGGTAAGCAAAAGTTGGCAGATATGCTAAAAGGGAAATTAAGTGCTAAGGAGATATTAGAGAACCAAGAGGCAGTGAAAGAACTTTCTCAAAAAATAGAATGGAGACAGGAGATATATGCGTATAGTAAATTATCTAATCTAGATGAGAAGTCTTATCAAAGGTTAAAAAAATGGAGTGAGACAGAGGTGTTATCTATAAGCAAATTTGTTAGAGCTCTTAGTTATATATTGCCAGTGGCATTAGGCGTATCTGTAGTACTCTATTATCTACTAAATATATCTGCTCTAGGATATGTGATATCGAGTTTATTCTCTATAAACTTGATTATTGCTTTATCTAATATTAGATATATACAGAAGGAGCTAGGTGGTGCTGATAAAGTACATGAAACAATAGAAAGCTGTAGTGCAATAATAAAGCGTATCGAAAGAGAGAACTTCGCTACTGAGAAAATGAAAACGTATATCAGTGAATTGAATAAAGATTCGTTTCAGGCTAGTAAAGAATTAAAGGTGCTATCTCGATTATTCGAGCAAATGGAGACTGTCGCTAATATCTTTGTAATGGTCGTATTTAATGGCTTTATTCAATATCATGTACATGTGCTTTATCGCTTTTTAGACTGGAAAAGGCAGAAAGGACACTTAGTACCTAAGGCTATAGAGATCATAGGAGAAGTAGAGGCATTAAACTCGCTAGCGAACTTATCTTATAACAATAGACATTATACCTTTCCTGTTATTAATGAAGAGGGGAAGATGAGTTTTAAAGAGTTAGGACATCCACTTCTTAATGAGAAAAAAAGAGTGTGTAATGATATCGAATTTAGCAATCAACGTTTTGTGATTCTCACAGGATCTAATATGTCTGGTAAGAGTACATTCTTGCGTACTATAGGAGTCAATCTTGTGCTAGCAGGTATTGGAGCACCTATCTGTGCTAGTAAGGCGAGTTTCTTCCCTTTGCCTCTATTTGTGTCTATGCGATTAACAGATTCATTAGATGATAGTGAATCATACTTCTATGCAGAAGTGAAGAGACTTAAGATGATTATAGAACAGGTGAGAGAGGAATCGTGTTTTGTATTATTAGATGAGATTCTGAGAGGAACTAATTCTGATGACAAACAAAGTGGAACAATAGGGGTGATTCATAAATTAATAAGAGAGAAAACCTATGGTGTCATCGCTACACATGATTTAGAAGTGTGTGAGACAACAAGTAAGTTTCCTGATATATTGGTTAATAAATGCTTCGAAGTAGAAATCAAAGAAGATGATTTGTATTTTGATTACAAGATTAGAGATGGAGTCTGTCAGAATAAGAATGCTACCTTCATTATGAAAAAAATGGAGATTATAGATTAATTATACTATCTAAAAGATAATGAAGAGTCATATTTATGGCTCTTTTTTTTGGCTTAAAATGTAGGTGATTGTACACTTATAACTAAGAAGGGCATTAGCAATTGTAGAGTTATATTTGGTTGTATTATCTTGAATTATAGCGTTGTGGTCTATTGTTTTTTGGGAGTGGCTGTATGGTTTTGCTATTTTTTGACGCGACCACTATGCGACCAAACTGCTATCACTATCCTAGCATAGCTATCTGCCTTTGTTTACAGCAGATTATAGTCAAATACTATCTTATAACTCTATGATATGTGCTAGCGTGATATTATAAAAAACAAAGCCTGTCTAAACTAGAATAGTAATCTATAATGGATGTTACTATACTAGCTTCGACAGGCTCAAAAAAAAGAGATACTTCAATGACGAAGTATCTCTAAAAATTACATTATAAAAAAAACTAATTACATAGTCTTAATTAACTCATTGATTAGCTCACGAGCAACAGGTTCTGCGGCTCCTACAGCTTTAAGAACATCCTCATGGTGAGCTTCTACGATACCTTCTTCATTCCCCATATCAGAGATAACAGAGATACCGAATACTTTCATCTCCATGTGGCGTGCTACGATTACCTCAGGTACAGTAGACATACCTACACAGTCGGCACCTACGATACGCACCATCTTATATTCAGCTAGTGTTTCAAAAGTAGGACCTTGTAGTCCGTAGTATACTCCTTGTTTAATATCGAAGTTTTTAGCTTTAGCTATTTCTTGTGCTTTCTTAACTAATGTTCCAGTATATGCATCATTCATATTAACAAATCGAGGACCGAAGCGCTCGTCATTATGACCTCTTAATGGGTGGTCAGGGAATGCGTTGATATGATCTGTGATAATCATAATATCACCTACTTTAAAAGAAGGGTTAACTCCTCCAGAAGCATTAGATACAATAAGAGTTTCTACTCCCATGTATTTCATTACTCGGATAGGAAATACAGTTTTAGCCATTTCATAACCTTCATAGTAATGGAAGCGTCCTTGCATAGCTACGACTTTCTTATCACCAATAGTACCAAAAATTAAAGCTCCCTTATGCCCTTTAACAGTAGATACTGGGAAGTTAGGAATTTCTGAATAAGGAATTTCATGCTCGATTTTAATATCAGCAGTTAGGTTTCCTAATCCTGAACCTAGAACAATTCCAATTTCAGGTTTGAATTGTGTTTTTTCAATTAAATACTTAACCGTTTCTTGTACTTGATCCCACATAGTTTAAAATTGTTTTGTCAAACTCCTCATGCTTGTTTAAAAAGGAGGTTTGAATTGGTAAATAATATAATTTGTCTGATGGGATTAATCCGTTTAATCGAACATAATCTTTCTCAGTGGTAATAATCTTATTCTCTTTTGCTTTGCTCAAAATTAATTCAATATCAGCAGACGAAAAATGATGATGGTCAGGAAATGTTAAACAAATCGTTTCTTCACATTTTAAATGATCAAAAAAGCTTTGTGGTTTAGCGATACCTGCAACCATTAAAAACTCTTCATTTCTCAACTGTTCTATTGTTATTGAATCAGACTTTGAATATGCAAGTTTACTGAATTCAATATACGTAAAAAAAGACAATTGTCCCGTTTTAAGTTTTAATTTATTATTGATTACTTTCTGATTATCAGTAGATAAGTTTGCTGGGCATTTTGTAATAATGATTATATCAGCTCTACTTGCTCCTCTACGAGACTCTCTTAGGTTGCCTGTTGGCAGCATATAGTCATTGTAATAAGGCTCATCATAAGTTGTTAATAATATATTGAACCCTCCTTTTACAGCTAAGTGCTGATAAGCATCGTCAAGCACGATAGCTTGGGTATTGCTTTTACGTTTAAGGATATTTTGGATACCGTTTACTCTTTTTGCATCCACAGCTACACTTATGTTATCAAATTTGTGATGATATTGGAATGGTTCATCGCCGATCTGTTCCATTGTTGTATTTTGATCCGCAAGGAAAAAACCTTCACTCTTGCGTTTATACCCTCTACTTAATGTTGCAATTTGATATTCATCTTTTAGTAATCGAATGATATATTCTACCATTGGTGTTTTGCCAGTACCACCGACACTTAAGTTGCCAACGACAATAGTAGGTATAGAGAAGGATGTGCGCTTAAATACATTTATAAAATAAAGATAATTGCGCAGTGAAGTTATGCCTCCATATAGGATAGCAAAAGGGAAAAGTAATTTTCGCAGTAATTCCATAAGACGAAATTACTATATTTTTTATCTTTGAGAAAATTATATCTTAAATCTCCAGAATGGATGTAAGATATAGACTCGTTATAAAATTAGAAGAAATGAAATTAAGAGAGGTTATTCCAGTATTAGAAGAAATGACGCCATTGTCTTATGCAGAAGGCTTTGATAATGTAGGGTTATTAGTAGGTGATTATAATCAGGAGGTTACAGGTATTCTAGTATGTCATGATGCTTTAGAAGCTGTTATTGAGGAAGCTATTGAGAGAAAGTGTAATATGGTAGTGTGTTTTCACCCTATTATATTCTCTGGAATGAAGAAAATAACGGGTAAGAGTTATGTAGAACGCGCTGTAATTAAGGCAATAAAGAATGATATTGCTATTTATGCGATTCATACGGCTTTAGATAATCATCAAGATGGAGTGAACAAGATATTCTGTGATACATTAGGAATAGGTAATACAAGTATATTAATCCCCAAGGCGAGTTATATTCAAAAGCTGATTACTTACGCACCTCGAGAGAATGCAGAAGAGGTTAGACAGGCACTGTTTAATGCTGGAGCAGGGGCAATAGGTAACTATGATTTGTGTAGTTTTACTTCTGAAGGAAGTGGGAGTTTTAGGGGAAATGAGAAGAGTACACCTGTTATAGGCCAAGCGTTGAATTATAAAGAAGTAGAAGAAGTGAAAGTAGAAGTGGTCTTTGAGAAACACTTACAAGGTAAGATTTTAAAGGCTTTATTTGCTTTAGATTTTTATGAAGAGAAAGCTTACGAAATATATAATCTTGAGAATAAACTTCAGAATGTAGGAATGGGAATGATCGGTGAGTTAGCAGAAGAGATGGATGAGGTAGCATTTTTACAGATGGTTAAGGAGAAGACAGGTACAGGAGGTATTAGACATAGCGCTCTGTTAGATAAGAAAATAAAAAGGGTAGCTGTATTAGGAGGATCTGGTAGTTTTGCTATAAGTAGTGCATTGTCACAAAAAGCAGATGCATTTATCACATCAGATTTGAAATATCATGACTTTTATCAAGCTGAAAGCCAAATAGTTTTAGCTGATATAGGTCATTTTGAAAGTGAAAGGTATACAAAAAATTATATAACAGAGTTTCTTTCAAAAAAAATAACTACTTTTGCAGTTATTTTATCAACAGTAAATACGAATCCAGTTAACTACTTATAATGATGACAAAGAAAAAAGAATTAACAGTAGAAGAGAAGTTAAGAGCACTATATGACCTGCAATTGATTGACTCAAGAATTGACGAAATCAGAAATATGAGAGGAGAACTGCCTCTTGAAGTTGAAGATCTACAAGATGAGGTTGCTGGACTAAACAAGCGTTTAGAGAAATCAAACATAGACTTAAGTAATATTGAAACGAGCATCAAGGATAAAAAAGCTGCTATTGAGGAGTTTAAAGCTGCTATCGTAAAATATACTGAGCAACAAAATGAGGTAAAAAACAATAGAGAGTTTAACTCATTAGAAAAAGAGATAGAATTCCAAAAGTTAGAAATTGAACTTGCTGAGAAACACATTAAAGAAATGAAAGTTAGCATCGAGTTCAAAAAGACTTCTATCTCAGAAACGGACACAAAATTAAATGCTAGAAAAGAGCATTTAGGACATAAAGAAGCTGAATTAAATAGCATTATGTCTGAAACAGAACGTGAAGAGAAGATATTGTTAGAAAAATCAGAAGAATTCAAACAAGATATCGAAGATCGCTTATTAGTAGCTTATACTAGAATTAGAAATGGAGTACGTAATGGTTTAGCAGTAGTGTCTATTGAGCGTGGAGCATCAGGAGGATCATACTTCACTATTCCACCACAAACTCAAGTAGAGATAGCTGCTCGTAAGAAGATAATTACGGATGAGCACAGTGGACGTATTTTAGTTGATAGTGCATTAGCTGAAGAAGAAAGAGAAAAAATTGAAGCTATTATAGCAAAATTGTAATATCAGGAAGCCTCTTATATAAGAGGCTTTTTTTATTTATATGATAAAGAGTATAGGTTTTTTAGTTAATTTGATTTCTTTGTTTTCGCTTCAAAGTGCTAGATCGATTGCTTATAAATTATTCTCTACACCTCGTACAGGTAAACTTAAAGCCAATAAGCCACCTGTTTTTTTAGCACAATCTAACCGGTCTAGTTTTGTTTTTAATGGTTTGACTATACAATGTTATCTATGGAATAATGAGAATAGCACTTTACCTATTGTTATGTTGTTTCACGGTTGGGAGAGTAATGCGAGTCGATGGGAACAGATGATTACTTATTTTGGTATTGAGTTTCGATATATTTGTATTGATTCTATGGGATTGGGACTAAGTGGAGGAAGCAACCTTAGTGTGATTGATTATTCACGACTTATGGATGTCTGTTTAACCAAGTATCAACCTGACTACGTTGTATCACATTCTTTAGGAGCATTTGCACTGCTACACCAATTGAGTGTAGGTCAATATCCTTTTATTAAGAAAGCTATTTTGATGGGGTGCTTAGATAAGTTTCAAGGTGTTATAGATAATTATAATAATTTACTTGGATATAGAGAGTCGTTGAAGAATAACTTGTTGGTCTATCTAGAGTCTTTGATAAATATGAAGATGGATCAGTATGCAAGCCGTTATTTTATTAAAGAGATAGCTACAGATGTTCTAATAATACATGATAAAAATGATGAGGCAGTTGTGCTAGACGAATGTACGGTATTTCATCAGGAGGCTAGAGATAGGGGGATAGAGGTGTTTTATACACAGGGATTTGGACATTCTGTGCAAGATCCTATTGTGTTCGATAAAATCTTAACGTATTTTAAAAAGTAGTAATAAGGAGCGATTGTTTTATAGCTAATAAAAAAAGCTAATTTTGTAGCATGGAAAAAACACAAACACGTTTAAATAAATATTTGTCTGAAGTAGGATTCTGTTCTCGTAGAGAAGCGGACAAATTGATTGATGAAGGAAGAGTGACTGTTAATGGTGTTATACCAGAGATGGGTACTAAGGTATCAGAAGACGACGAAATATGCGTTAACGGACAGTTGATAGTTAATAAACAAGAGAAGAATATTTATTTAGCATTCTATAAACCTGTGGGAATAGAATGTACAACAAATACTACCGTACGCGATAATATTGTTGATTATATCAATTATCCTACACGTATTTTCCCAATAGGAAGGTTAGATAAGGATAGTGAAGGATTAATTCTGATGACTAATGATGGTGATATTGTAAATAAGATATTACGTCAAAAGAACAATCACGAGAAAGAATATATAGTAACGGTTAACAAACCTCTTACAGATCGCTTTATTCAACGTATGGGAGCTGGGGTACCTATCTTAGATACAGTAACTAAGAAGTGTCGTGTAGAAGCTATCAGTAAGACAGTGTTTCGAATATTTTTAACGCAAGGATTGAATAGACAGATTCGTCGTATGTGTGAGTATTTTGATTATGATGTAGTCGCTCTAAAGCGTATTCGTATTATTAATATTTCGCTAGATGTATCTGTAGGAACATATAGAAATTTAAAGCAGGAAGAGTTAGACGAGCTTAATCGTCTAATAGAGCCTTCTGTGATGACTGAAGAGGCTAGCTTAAATAGAAATGAAGAGAGTCAGCAGAGTATCCGCCGTCGTATGACTACAGGTAAAGATTCTGGTAGACGAGATAGTAATGGTAAGTATTCTAATAGACGTGATGCTAATAATAGTAATGATAGACGTCCTAAGCGAAATTTCGATAGAGAAAAAAATGACAGTACCAACAAACCTAAAGAAGTAAAGAACGAAAGATTAAGAAATAGAAGGAGAGAGAACTAATTAGGTTCTCTTTTTTTATTTGTAATAGTATCTACTGTTATTTTATTTAGAATTAATAAGTTTAAAAAGTGCAATTTGAGTATAAAGTCAGAATTATATGTAATTCTGACTTTTTTTGTTTATAAAAGTTATTAGGTAATAAAATGTGAATTTTGCTAAAGTATTGAATGTTGTTATGTTTTGTTTTTAGGTTATTATCATGACGTTTATTGGCATTAAATTTATGCTATTTATATTTATTCTAAGTTATTGTGATAGTTTGGTTGTAAGTAAATATATTTGCAATTAATTTATAATAAATCTAAATAATATAATTACTAACATAACATTAAGTTCTTAGAACAATGAAACACTATTTACTATTAATTTTTGCAATTTTTAATATAGGTCAGTTTACTTCTTTTGCACAAGATAAACCAGTTATTATTTCTGGAGTTGTAGAAGATGCGAATGGCAAACCTATTGATTATGCTACAGTCAGCTTATTAGATACTCATCATAGTGAGTTAACAGATAATAAAGGACGATATATTATTAAAGCAAAAAAACATGGGAAGTACAAATTAGTTGTACAACATGTCAGTTATGAATCTAAAGAGTACGCATTTGAAATTAACGCAGAAGAAAGTATAACACATAACTTCAAGCTTGAGACAAACAATTCTTTCTTAGATAATGTAGTACTACAAGTAAAAAAACCTATTGAGAAAGTTAGAGAATCTGCTTATAACGTAGTAGCTATAGATGCTAAACCACTGTATAATACTTCGTTAGATGTAGCTGGGGCATTAGATAGGGTGTCTGGAGTGAAAGTGCGTAAAGACGGCGGGGAAGGATCTGACTATAACTTTTCGATGAATGGATTTAGTGGTAAACACATTCGATTTTTTATAGATGGTGTACCTATGGAAGGTTTTGGTAGTGAGTTTAAAATAAACAACTTACCTATCACTATGGTAGATAGAATCGAAGTATATAAAGGGGTAGTACCTGTGGAGTTTGGATCTGATGCTTTAGGTGGAGTGGTGAATATTATCACGAATAAATCTAAAGAGACTAAAATAGATGCTTCATTTACTACAGGTTCATTCCATACATACAAGAGTCATTTAAATGTAAGTAAAGCATTTAATAATGGTATTGTGGTTCAGTTAAATGCTTTTCAGAACTACTCAGATAATGATTATAAAGTATTAGTTCCTGTGGTAGATCTACAGTCAGGGGTTTATTCTAAAGAAAAGCAATGGGTAAGACGTTTTAATGACCGATTCCAAACTGCTACTGTAGTCGCTAAAGTAGGTGTGGTAGATAAGTCTTATGCTGATCGCTTGATGCTTGGGTTTACTTATGGAGAAGGAAAACGAGGTGTACAGACAGGGACTATCATGGAGAAGGTGTTTGGAGATAAGAAACGTCGTTCTGTAACACTTATGCCTTCATTAGAGTATAGTAAGAAGAATCTATTTATAGATGGATTAGATGTAAGTATTACATCAAATTATAATGGAGGGTATAATCAAAATATAGATACCTCTTCTTATAAATATAACTGGGCAGGTGAACGTATCAAAACGTTAAAACAAGGTGAGTCTGGAGGAGGACCTTCTATGACTAAGTTCTATGATCATAATGGTTCAACGACTTTTAATGTAAATTATAAATTAAATGACAAGCACTCATTTAGTTTTAATGATGTGATGTACTACTTCAACAGAAAGACAAAAGACCCATTAGCTGTAAAAGAAACTCAATCAGAAAAGAACAGTGAGATAAAAAGAAGTAGTTTTAAAAATATTGTGGCACTGTCTTATCGCTATAATATTTTAGATAATCTGAATGTATCTCTATTCGGTAAACACTACAGTATCAAACATACTTATCAAAGTGAAAGCACTAAAGTAGATAAGACGGGATATGGTATCGCTGCTACATACCTGTGGAAAGATCTACAGTTCAAGGCTTCTTATGAAAATACATTTAGACTTCCTACTGATAGTGAATTGTTTGGAGATGGAGACTTAGTATGGGGGAATACAGGTCTAAAACCAGAGCAAGGTAAAAACTATAACCTTAATATAAGTTACTCTGGTGTAATTAATAAAATACATGCAGTATTCGTTGATGTAGGTTTTGTATATAGAGACACGAAAGATTATATCCGTAGTAACCCTTATGGATCAGGATCTCGTGCAACAAGTGTAAATATCGGTGGAGTAGAGAGTTATGGTATTAATGTGGAAGCTCGTTATACTTATAATGACTTTATTTATGCTGGAGGAAGTTTGACTTCTCAAAATATTAGAAGTAAACAGAAGTATACTATTGGTGATTATGGAGTAGAGAATCCATATTATAATGAGAGAATTCCTAATGAGCCTTATTTCTTCGGGTCAACAGATGTGGGGATCATCATTAAAGATTTAGGAAAGAAAAATAACAATTTAAATATAGGATATAACCTTCGCTATATAGATCATTATAGTTATGATTTTAAAGGAATCGGTGAAGACCCTATATGGATTCCATCTCAAGCTGTGCATGATCTAAGTGCTTCATACAGTTTATTTAATAATAAAATACACTTGACAGCAGAGGCAAATAACCTATTCGATAAACTAGCTTATGATAACTATAGTTTTCAAAAACCAGGAAGAAACTTCATGTTTAAAATACGCTATACATACTAAATTACTAATCTATAATAAATACAATTAAAATGAAAAAAAGAGTTTTTTCGACATTTGCTTTCGCTATGATATTTGGAGCATTGTCGGTAACTAGTTGTTCTAGTGATGATAATAGTACTCCTACACAAGAAGAAGATGGAACTGATGGAGGAAATAAAATAGAATGGAAGTACGTGATTGGGGCAAGTGCTTCTAAATCCAGTTTATTATTGACTTCGAATGATCTTAAGTCTGGTGAAATATCTGCAAAAGGTAATGGTCTACTTGCTTTAGGAACTTCAGTTTATACTTATGGTGGGAATAGAGCTTATGTTTTTGAATATAGAAAAGGAGACCCTTCTGGAATGCAGAGTTGGTTATTAAGACCTGATGGAAAATTGAATAAACATACTACGGTTGACTTACCTACTCGTGAGGAGTTTATTACGAATTTCGGTAAATATATGATTGCTACAACTGGTGGTGTGAAATTAACTACAGGACAAAAGGCTCAGGCTTTTAACTTCATCGATGGTAATAGTGGAGGAATAAAGTATACATCTTATGTAAATGTAGAGAACATTGCAGAAAAAGGAGAGTATGCCAACTTCGCAGGTCTTGAAACAATAGGTAATGATCGTTTTGTGATGGCTATCGAACCATTTAAAATCACTAAAGATGATAAAGAAGATAATACTTCTGCTTATAGAGATAGAGCGTGGTTAGCTGTTTTTAAATTTGATGAAAGTGCTACAGATAATAATAAAAAAGTAGTATTAGAAAAAGTGGTTAAGAGTGATAAGATGAGTTTTGCTGTAGCTCGTTATCGTTCTAGTCGTGTATCTACTATTGGAAAAGCGGGGGATGGAAATGTTTATTTATTCTCTCCTAATGCTACTAATGGTGATGGAGTGTCATTCTCAAGTAAACCAAGTGCAGTTATTAAATTTGATTCTAAAAAAGGTGACTTCGATAATAACTATTACTTTAACTTAGAAGAAATATCAGGTACTAAGGTGTATAAAGCATTCGCTATAGGTGGAGATTATTTCTTACTAAATATGTTCGTAAGTCCTAGTAAAGCAAGTAATATGGCAGCGGCTAATAAATTGGCTGTATTTAATGTAGTGACGGGAGACTTTAAATGGATAGAAGGATTACCAGCTGCTAATGACATAGCTGCTGCTGGAGCACCATTTGTTGATGGAAAAGAAATATTTTTACCTGTTACTGCAGAGTCTAAATCATTTGTTTATTCTTTAGATGCTGCAGCTGCTAAGGTTACTAAAGGGTTAGAAATTAAAGACCTTGCAGATGGAAGCATCGGTACGATTGGTAAAATTAGTGTGGATAAGTAATAACTTTATACATGAGTAAATTTTGAGCCATACAGTTATGTATGGCTTTTTTTATGTTAATAAATAGGCTAATGACATTTTATTACATCGTATTGAACTAAAAAGTGTTTACTTTTGAAATATTAATCTAATGTTATGTTTATCAGGTATTTGGTTTTGTTTATAAGTTTGGTTTTTATTAGTACTTCATGTGTTGATAAGAATTCTATGTCAAGTGATGATTACAATCAGTTTATTGAGAAATCAAGAATAGATGAAAATAGTGGTTTAGAACTTGAGAATGAACAATTATTGAGTAATGACGAGAATATAGAGCTTATTTATAATTTGTTATCTGTTAGTAAATCAGTAGAAGGAGACCATAATATAGATGAAGATGTAGTAAATAAATTAAATGATATTGTTTCTGATGTTGAAAGCCAACCAAATATAGGTTTGCGTTTATGGGTATATAATAAAATTGGGTCTTATTTTTATTTCTATAGCGATTATGTTAGAGCAGCTCCTTTCTTTCTTGAAATTTCTAGAGTTATAGATACTGATTTTAGTTTATTGGATGTACAAACTGAGGAAGTCTTATTGAAGACTGCTTACTTTTTTGAAACGGTTGGAAAGTTAGAGAAAGCGGAGGAATACTATAGAAAGATAATTGATATTCATCAATTTGATACAAGCAAAGACTTATCTGCTGTTTATTATAGTTTAGCTTACACATTATTTAAAAAAGGTAATTTGGATGCAGCAGAGAGCTATTTTTATCAAAGTAAAACTATTGCTTTGAAGTTTAATAATCAATTGCGTTATGCAAAGATTTTAGGAGGCTTAGGAGAGTTATATGAAAAAAGAAAAGATATTGTATCAGCAAAAGAATTTATGTTAGAGAATATTGAGTTATCGAGTAAACTTAATGACGATAGAAATTATATGTTCTCTTATTTAATTTATGCCAAGTTACTCTTTAATAATCAGGAGTTTAATTTGGCTAAAATGACGTTTCTGGAAGCTTATAGTATAGCAAATAAGATGGAGTATCAAAGAGGTTTTCAAGTTGATATTCTTAAATACTTGGCGTTAATAGCTAGAACAGAGGGAGACGGAAATAGTGAATTAGAATACATACATGAGATAGGAAAAATTAGTGAACAAACTGAAAAAAAAGAAGGAGAGTTAATAATAAAAGAGATAAATTGGAAAGCAGATTATGATAGAATTAATTGGCGGTTGCAATCTAAGCAAGATCAATTAGATAAATTGTGGTACCAGCGATTGTTATTGTTTAGTAGTTCTATTTTATTAGTTGTTATTGTTATAATTATTGTACTTTTTTATAAACGTGTTCATCGTTTACAGGCTTTTAAGTATGAAGCTAAGTTGTATTCTTTTCAACTAGATAAAATTAAATCAGAAAATAAACTGAATGATACGAGTAAAACATTAGCTTCATATCAGACTTATCTATCAGAGAAGAATGAACAAATAGCTAATTTGGAACAAGAGTTATTGAACTTAAGAGATTCTTCAGAAGAATATTTTAAAAAGAATAAGCCAGTCATTGAAGATTTGTTATCATCTCATTTGATGACTGAGGAAAATTGGAGGCTATTTGTAGAAGCTTTTGCGAACGAGCAGTCGGAATATTTAGAGTACCTAAATAATCACTTTCCAGATTTAACAGATGCTAATATGCGTATAATTTTATTACAGAAGATAGGGTTAACTAATCAAGAAACGGCTAACATTCTTGGTGTTACTATTGATGCTGTGAAGAAGGCAAAACAGCGATTAAAGAAAAAATATGAAACTGATTATGAACTAATTTTTAGTGAAAAGTAATATGCTCTAAGGGAAAAGATACTATTATCAATAGTATTTTTTTTTGTAGTAGATAAAAGATAAGTTTAATTATCATTGTTGTCCGATAAAAATATGAGATAAAAAAAGAAGCCAGCATGCTGGCTTCTAAAAAGTTATCGTAGTTTAGTCTTGCAAACCATAAACACGATGAGTAAAAGTACATATTTTTCAAGTAAATCCGTATTCGGACAGCTGATTTCTTTAATAGATGATGAGATTATTAAATCGGCAGTAGTAAATACTAACTCTGATTATTATGTAAAGAAATTCAAATCCAAAGACCATCTAATAAGTATGCTTTTTTGTTGTTTTGCCAAATGTAATTCACTTCGTGAAGTATCTGGTGCAATGCTTGGCTTATCAGGGAAAACCAAAGGATTCCAATTAAATCATATCCCTAAACGTAGTACTTTATCAGATGCTAATAAAAATAGAGAAGTGAGGTTTTTCGAAGATGTCTATAATCAACTTCTTAGTAAATACACAAATAAGTTATCGGACAGCCGAATTAAAGATGTTATCAAAAAGCAAGTAAAGCTTGTTGATAGTAGCACCCTAAGCCTATTTAAGGATATATTAAGCTGTGTAGGTCGTAAATCCAAAGATGGAAAATCAAAAGGAGGTATAAAAGTTCACTCAGTGATTAATGCTGATGAAAAGGTTCCCAATATGGTGTGGTTTAGTTCAGCAGCAACACATGATCATAATTTTTTAAAGAAACTTAAATGTGATGATAATACCATTTATGTTTTTGACAAAGGGTACAATGATTACAAGGCATTTAAACATTTTTCAGAGTACCAAACTGGCTTTGTAACAAGGATAAAAGACAATGCAAATTATGATATAATAGAAGCTAATCAAATCCCTGAACACCAACATAGTGGTGTATTACAAGACCAAATCATTGAAGTTAGTATTAAAGAAAACAATATCTTAACCAAGCTTAAACTACGCAAAGTGAAATTTTATGATAGAGAAAATAAGAGAGTTTTTGAGTTTATTACTAACCTCTTTCAATTAAGAGCAGATATGATAGCTGCTTTATATAAACTTAGATGGCAAATAGAACTTGTCTTTAAACAGCTCAAACAGAATTTCCCTTTAAAGTATTTTTTAGGAGATAATGAGAATGCTATTAAAATACAGATATACTGTGTCTTAATAGTAAATTTACTTATATCTGTAGTTAAGAAAAAGCTTACACGAAGTTGGGCTTTTTCAAACTTGGTGAGTTTTTGTAAGATTCACCTGTTTAACTACATTAAACTATTACATTTCTTAGAAAACCCTGAACAAGATTGGATTATTGAAGATCAAGAGATAAAACAGCTCTCTTTGTTCTGACAGCCTATTTTTAGCCTTAGTAGGAAATAAAAAAAGTATAAAACTTATTATCAATACAATATGACTAAAAACTCTATTGATAATAAGTTTTATCGGACACTAATGTTTAATTATATAGAATTATTTTATAGGTACTGTATTGTTTTTGAGTTTTTTACAATATGTCCACCCTATTGTCCACCCCTGTTTTTATAGTATGATGTGTATAATAATTACTTTAGACATACAAAACCGTAACAGTAAGTATAATCACACCACATATTTTTTGAGTCAAGGATATTAGGTTATACTTATTAAAAAAGTAATAAAATGAAAACCTTATTGTATGCTGTTATTATGTATGTAATAACAAAAATAATTCTTGGGTATAGAATGTCTACATCATTATTACAATTTCAAAAATTAATTGATTCAAAGATTAATATTTTGAATAGAAAATACAAGAAATTGGAGGTAGATAATAGTAACTCATTTTTAGAAAGTGAAGTTTTTAAAGAGACTTCTGATAGAAGACAAGATAATGTGGTTAATCTTTCAAGATTTATGACACATAGAATTAGCTCTAATAAGAACTTAGTAACTAATAAAAGAACAGCTGTATCATCATTTTTAAACGATGTAGAAAAGGATTTTATGACAGTAGCTGCATTAGAGATATCAGATGAAAAGGAGTATATGTCTAAGCAAATGAAAAAAAAGATAGCTATTAGAATTAAAGATTTTGAAAATAATAAACTTTTTTTAGACAGAGATATGTGTTTGAATGCTTTATCTGCTAAAATGAAGGTAAATCATCGCTATCTTTCATATTATATTAAAAAATATAAGGAGAAAGACTTTTCTAGCTACATAGGTGAACTGAGAATAGGTTATATTGTTGAATGTTTAGAACACAATCCAGATTATTTAAAATTTAAGATTAATTATCTAGCAGAGCAGAGCGGTTTTGCTTCTCATAGTCGTTTTACCATTACTTTTAAGAAGGTTATGGGAATATCTCCTTCAATGTTTATCGATCAGATCAAGAAAAGACGGGCTATTATAGGTGAAATATGACTACAATATTTATTAAATATTATTTTGCTTTTGACTATGATCCAATATTTCTTTCTTTTATTACGGTATATTTAAAAATAAAAAAAAACCGTAAATAATTGATATTTACGGTTTTAGTAGCAATTTAATGCTCTATAAGTCGGGGTGGCAGGATTCGAACCTGCGACCTCCTGCTCCCAAAGCAGGCGCGATGACCGGGCTACGCTACACCCCGTTATACTTAATCTGTCATTGCGAGTGCAAATATAGGACAATATTCAGTATATACAAGTTTTTGGTGTGAAAAAACATTTGTTTTTTTTGCTATTTTGTATAAGTATTTGTTTTAATGTATGATAAGTGTTTTTTAAATATGTTAAAATCAATATTTATTATGCAAGTATAAGAATTGTGTAATGTGTAAAAAGGCTAAATACGACGCTTTAGATGATATAATAGCCTTAGATAAGTATACTATTTTGTAGGGGATAGATAATCTGTATTTAAGTATTGATATTTTAAATCAATTTTGTATCAACATATTGGTTTAAAAAAGTATTTTTGTTTAGAAACAAAATTAAACAAGCAAATATGTCAACTATAGAGAGAGTAAAGTGCCTAATTATCGGATCAGGACCTGCTGGATATACGGCAGCTATTTATGCTGCACGTGCTAATATGGCACCTGTAATGTACCAAGGAATGCAACCTGGAGGACAATTAACTACTACTAATGAAGTAGAGAACTTTCCAGGATATCCAGAAGGAGTAACGGGACCTGAAATGATGATGCAATTACAAGCGCAGGCTCAACGATTCGGTACTGATATTCGCGATGGATGGGTAACTAAGGCAGAATTAACAGGAGAAGTGAAAAAAGTATGGGTGAATGAAACTACAGAAGTACATGCAGATACTGTTATTATTTCGACAGGAGCTACTGCTAAGTATTTAGGACTGCCATCAGAACAACATTATTTATCTTTAGGAGGTGGAGTATCTGCATGTGCGGTATGTGATGGATTCTTTTATAGAAACCAAGAAGTGGTTATCGTTGGGGCAGGAGATTCGGCATGTGAGGAAGCACATTACTTATCTAAGCTATGTAAGAAAGTAACGATGTTAGTGCGTACAGATAAATTCCGTTCTTCTCGTATTATGGAAGAGCGTGTACGCAATACAGAAAATATAGATATTCTTCTAAATACATCTACAGATGAGGTATTAGGTGATGGTAATGTAGTGACAGGTATTCGAGTGAAAAATAATGTTACTGGAGAACTTTCAGAATTGCCAGCTACTGGGTTTTTTGTAGCCATTGGACATAAACCTAATACTGATATCTTTAAAGGAGAGTTAGAGATGGATGAAACAGGTTATTTATTAACACAAGGGAAAACAAGTAAAACCAATGTAGCAGGAGTATTTGCATGTGGGGATGTTCAGGATAAAGATTACAGACAAGCTATTACTGCTGCGGGGTCAGGATGTATAGCAGCATTAGATGCAGAGCGTTATTTAGCAGCTAAGTAATTTGTACTTAATATAATAGGAAAGGGGCTGTCTCATTGCAAAAAGAGACAGCTCTCTTTGTTCTGATATTTTAGATATTGTTTTTAGAGGATTTTCTTAAAATATGCAAACCTCAGAGGATTGAAAAAGGATATTAAAGAAAAAAGGAACTAAAAGAGCCTTTTTAGGCAGCTCTCTTTCTAATATTTTGTGCAATTGCCAATAATCCCCATTCTATTGCGACTTTTTCCTTACCACGAAGCATAAATCGGCGGAACCCATGGTTCTGTTTAATGTTTCCGAAAACTGTTTCTACATCGTGACACCTTTGTGTACGCTTGTCAACACCTTCTTTTGTAGTGAGTAATTTACTTGCTTTTTTTCGGTGTCGTTGTAATTCAAAGTTTATTTCTATAGTCCGATTGCCTTTTGCTTTATGGCATACACCATTTAAAGGACAACCTTGACAATTTTTAGCTTGATATTGCCTTAATGTTTGGATAAAGCCTGTAGTTGTAGCTTTTGTTGTATCTCCAATATAGTGCATTTCTTGTCCCATAGGACATACAAAATAATCACCTTTGTGTTGGTAAAATAATTTATCTGTTGCAAAAGGCTTTGTACTTTGCTTAGCATTCTTCCTGGTTTTTTTTTCTACTTGTTCTTGCTCAAAAGTATTATACTTCACAAAAGCTTTAATTTGTTGATCCTCTAAATAGGTGTAATTTTCTTGACTACCATACCCTGCGTCTGCTATAACAGACTTTGGATATTCGCCATAATTCTCTTTGAATTTTTCTAAGTGAGGTATTAATGTAGTTGTATCAGTTGGGTTTGAATGTATACTATAGGCAAGGATATATTGATTGTTGGTTGATATTTGAACATTGTAGCCTGCTTTTAGAAAACCACTATTCATATGATCTTCCTTCATACGCATAAAAGTAGCATCCTTATCTGTTTTAGAATAAGAATTGCGATCTTCTAGTATAGCTTCATGCTCTTGGTACTCTTGAATTTTTGTAGGGTACTCTTTGCTGATATACTTAAGTTTGTTCTTTACTTTCTGGTCAACATCTGGATTGTCTTTTAACGCTGCATTTAATGTGTCAATGGCTTGATTTATAGTCTCTGCATCTATTTTCTTAAAGTCTGGGGGTGGTGGAAGTTCACTTTCTTGTCTGGCAATAGAGTCTGCATAACCCCATATTTCTAGAATCTGCTGAACCATCTTTTCTTTATAATTTGAAATAGCTTTCTTCCAAACAAAGGTGAATTTATTAGCATTGGCCTCGATTTTAGTTCCATCAATATAAGCCTCTTCAATACTAATAAAACCTTCCGCTATGAATAACTCAACAATCTGAGTAAAGATTTGCTCTATATAATCCTTAAGTTTTGAAGAGCGAAAACGATTAATTGTATTGTGGTCTGGGTAGGACATACCACTTAACCACATATAATGAACATTCTCTAAACAGGCTTGCTCAAGCTTGCGACTACTGTACACATTGTTTAGGTAACCATAAATTAGAACCTTTAGTAACATCTTTGGATGATAACTGATACCACCACATTTAGAGTAGCTATCATATAAGCTTTCTAAGTCTAACTTATCTATTACTGTATTAATAATACGTACAGGATGTAACTTAGGGATAAAATCATCTAAGGAATGAGGAATTAAGCTCATTTGATTCTGAGCGTAGTATTTAAATCTAGGGGATTGTTTTGCCATAAACACATTGATTTATCAACTTAAAAATACTGATAATCAACTAAATAAACAAATAATAAGAGTGTAAATATACTAAATATGACTAAAAAAAGAGGCTGTCTTTATGAGACAGCCCCTTTTTTCGTTTTTAAATAGTTAATATTATATAGTGCTTGTAGGTATATTATTATATTTGCTTTTTATAAAAAATAGAAATGCTTTTACTTAAGAATATATCATTTAGTTACTTAGAAGAAAAAATAGTTATTAATAATCTTAGTTTAGAGATTGAGAAAGGAAAACATGTCGCTTTGTTAGGCGAAAGTGGGTGTGGAAAGAGTACTTTGTTAAAATTGATTTACGGTTTACAAGATTTAAATCAAGGAGAAATTTATTGGAACGCAAAACAAGTTTTAGGACCTGCTTTTCATTTGGTTCCAGGAATAGATGAGATGAGATATCTTGCACAAGATTTTGATTTAATGCCATTTACTTCTGTAAAAGAGAATATAGGGAAATACCTTTCTAATTTCTTTATGGAAGAAAAAGAACATAGAATAGCAGAATTACTAGCATTAGTTGATTTGACCGAATATGCTGATGTAAAAGTAAAACACTTGAGTGGTGGACAACAACAACGTGTTGCTATTGCTCGTGTACTGGCTTTAGAGCCCGAGATTCTATTGTTAGATGAACCATTTAGTCATATTGACTATTCAAGAAGAAGTCTGTTAAGACGCAATCTATTTGCTTATTTAAAAGAAAAAGGAATTACGTGTATAGTAGCTACCCATGATAGCATAGATGCTTTGAGTTTTGCTGATGAAACGATTGTGTTAAAGGGTGGTGAGTTAGTTGATATGGGAGAGACGAAGGATGTATATGAATTTCCATTGAATAAGTATGTTGCATCTTTATTTGGGGAAGTAAATGAATTATATATTTCTGACTTTACGACTTCTTTTGAAGAAGATGAATTATTGTTAATCTATCCTCACCAATTAATGCTCTCAAAACAAAAAGGTCAAATAGAGGTAGAGGTACTTGATTCTTATTTTAAAGGTGATGGTTATATGGTTAAGACTTTCTTTAATGAAGATAGAGTTGTATTCTTTGATCATCCATTTGATATAGCGAAAGGAAGTATTATTAAATTAGCACTGAAGAAATTTCAATAAACAATAAAAAAACGCCACCTAGTCTTTAAGTGGCGTTTTTTGTAGCGTATGTAAATGAAAAAAGCTCAGCATTTGCTGAGCTTTTAAAGTGTATTATTTTTTGTTCTTTACGTTTTTCTCTAAAAATTGATCCTGTTCCCATAATAGGTGGAAGATATTTTCTTTAGCTGCGTATCCGTGACTCTCTTTAGGAAGGATAACCATTCTTACTGGCGCTCCTAGTCCTTTTAAAGCTTGGAAATAGCGTTCTGTTTGTAAAGTAAATGTTCCAGGGTTATTATCAGCCTCTCCGTGTACTAATAGCATTGGAGTTTTCATTTTACCAGCATTCATAAATGGAGACATTGTATTATATACTTCAGGTACTTCCCAATAGTTTCTTTGTTCTGATTGGAATCCAAAAGGAGTTAATGTTCTATTGTAAGCTCCACTACGTGCGATACCAGCAGCAAATAGATCTGAGTGAGTCAATAAATTAGCAGTCATAAAAGCTCCATAAGAGTGTCCTCCTACAGCTACTTTCTTTCTGTCAATATAACCTAAGGCATCTACAGCATCAATAGCAGCCTTACCATTTGCGACTAATTGTTGGACATAGGTGTCATTAGGCTCTTCTGTACCTTCTCCAACGATAGGGAATGCAGCATCATCTAATACAGCATATCCTTTGGTTACCCAGTATATGAATGAACCATAAGACGGAAATGTAAATTCATTAGGGTTATGTGTTACTTGAGCAGCGCTATTTTTATCTTTATATTCTGCTGGGTAAGCCCATATTAATAAAGGTAATTTTTCTTTTTTAGCTTTGATGTCGTATCCTGCAGGTAAATATAAAGTACCTGATAATTCTAAACCATCCTCTCTTTTATATTTAATAACCTCTTTATGTACTCCATTTAAAGAAGAGAAAGGGTTTTTAAATGATGTGATGGCCTTTAAGTCATTCTTTTTATTGATATTTCTAAAATAGTAATTAGGGTATTCAGTAGCCGATTGTATAGATACTAATACTAATCCTTTTTTAAAATCTTCTATAGACTGAATAGTTTCTTTTTTATCAGTATAATTAGATTGATATAATCTTTTTGTTTTTAAAGATTTCAAATCAAATTCATCAATAAAAGGAAATTGTCCTTTAGCAGTAAATCCTTTTCCTATTAAGAATAGTTTATTATTCTCCTTAGCTAGAACATAACGATCGTATTCATTTCTTTTTAATTCAAATGTACCAGGATCGCTATAAACATCTTGTGAATTTCTGTCTTCTATTTTTACAGGAGCATCGTTAAATTTTGATGGGTCAATAATGAATGTTCTAGTATTTCTAGTATCGTACCATTGATCGTTTACTAAAGCTAGATTGTTATCCCCCCAAGTAATACCACCATAACGTTGAGATAATTTAACGATTGACGTAGGAGCATTACTAAAAGGAGCATCCCATGTAAACACTTCATCTCTATAAGCTACTTGTTTAGCAGGATCTCCACCATCAAGTGCTTCTACGAAATAGATACTAGCTGGTTTGTCAGCTCTCCATCCCATATTTCTTTTCCCTTCACGAGTAGCCATAAAACCTTTAGGCATGATTTCACTTAGTGGAATATCATTAACTTCTTTGATTAGATTACCAGCATTGTCATAAACCACAGTTTTCATCGGGAAGCGATTTAATGATACTAAGTACGAAAAAGGTTTTTCTAACGTAGTAACCATTAAGTACTCTCCATTAGGAGAAAAATTGTAGCCTACATATAAGTCTCCCTTTTTGAAAAGTGATTTTTTACCTTGTAAGTCTATTTTATAAATTTCAGAAGTAACTAGTGTTTCGAAGTTAGTTTCATCTGTTTTATTTTTTAATAAATCTTGATATGTTCTATTCTGAGATACAACACCTTCACTTACTGATACTATTGGTCCATTAGGTAGATTTTTAGAAGTGTCAATTAAGGCAGGTCTATTAGAAGGAATTTGGTTAATCAATAAAGATTGACTATCTCTAAACCAAGTAATTGGATTACCTAGATTGGCATTTAGGTTAGCATCTGTAAGCTTTGTTGCTTGTGCAGTCTTAACATCTAATATCCATAATTCTACACCATTAATAGCAGTGTTAGTAAAGGCAATTTTAGATTGGTCAGGAGACCAAGTGATATTTGTAATTCTTGGATTAGCAGGTAATCCTTTAACTTGTATTTCTTGAGTGTCGTTTATCTTGCGAACTTTAAGGTTTGTTGTGTAAGTTACAGTACTAGAAATATTAGTATTTACGTCTATACGTAAACCTGCAAGTTTCATTTCATTTACATTCAAATCCATCAATGTTTTATATGTACTTCTGTAAGTAAGCAACATATACTCCATTTTATTATCCATAGAAATAGAAGGAGCTCTCTCGAAGTCTGCTAATTCAAGGATTTCTTGGGAAGGCTTTTGATAAGCAACGTTCTCTTGTGCATACATAGATGTAATCAAAAAAAGTGATAATAGTGTAGTTCTGATGATCTTCATATTGGTTAGTTATTTATGTTAGGTCGGCTAATATAAACGAAATTCCTTATTATAGTATGTTACGGTGTGGTTTTTATATCAAAAATGTGTAAGTTTTTACTTATTAGTGTACTTTTGTATCTAATGAACCAATATTTTTTAGAATGTTTAGATCAAAGATTAGCGGATTAGGTTATTATGTCCCTGAGAATATCGTTACAAATGATGACTTAGCAAAGGTGATGGATACAAACAATGAATGGATTGTTGAGCGTACAGGTATTCAGGAGAGAAGACATACCGTTTTAGAAGAAGATACTACATCTGGTATGGGAGTTAAAGCTTCTAAAATAGCTATGGACAGAGCAGGAGTTGAAGCAAAAGATATTGACTTTGTAGTATTTGCTACTCTAAGTCCAGATTACTACTTTCCTGGACCGGGAGTAATGTTGCAAAAAGAATTGGGATTAAATACAGTAGCAGCATTAGATATTAGAGCTCAGTGTTCAGGATTTATTTATGCATTATCTGTTGCTGATCAATATATAAAAACAGGAATGTATAAAACGATACTAGTCGTTGGAGCAGAAGTACATTCTAAAGGGTTAGATATGTCAACTAGAGGTAGAGGTGTATCTGTAATATTTGGGGATGGAGCAGGAGCTGCGATATTAACTCGTTCTGAAAATGATGGACAAGGCTTGTTATCTACGCATATCCATTCACAAGGTGAGCATGCAGAAGAGCTTGCCTTAATAGCTCCAGGTATGGGGGGACGTTGGGTATCTGATATATTGAAAGACAATAATCCTGATGATGAGTCATATTATCCACATATGAATGGACAGTTTGTCTTTAAGAATGCAGTGGTTCGTTTTAGTGAAGTTATTAATGAAGGCCTTGAGGCAAATGGTCTTGATGTATCTAATATTAATATGTTAATACCACATCAAGCTAACTTGAGAATATCTCAATTTATTCAACAGAAGTTTAAGTTGACAGATGATCAAGTATTTAATAATATTCAGAAGTATGGAAATACTACTGCAGCGTCAGTACCTATTGCGTTGACTGAAGCTTGGGAAGCAGGTAAAATAAAAGAAGGAGATTTGGTTGTATTAGCAGCTTTTGGTAGTGGATTTACTTGGGGTAGCGTAATAATAAAATGGTAAATATCCGTATTTATATAAAGAAGAAAAGGATGTCATTTGACATCCTTTATCTTTTATTTCCATGTGTTTTCAGCAAGGTGTATTGGCATTCTCCAGATTACATTAGCTAAGCTAGGGTTGTCTATGAAAGGATTTCTATTTCCTTGAGAATATCTAAATTTTGGATTTTGTGGATTACCATGATAATCATTGCGCCTTCTTTCTATTTCAGAAACAGGATCTTCTGCATTCCATTTTAAGAATAAATCAATCATACTGTCAGTAAGAGGAGCTCTTGTGTTATTAGGTACACCTACTTTACTTGCATTTGTATAGCTATAAAATTTAGGGTCATTATTATTCTCATATCGAATATGCATATATAACATCATACGTGCCACATCTCCTACCCATTCATCTCCAGGGTACCAATTATAAGCTCCTAAAGAGCCTGCATTTCCTTTTCCATCTGCAAATTTTTTATTACCTCTTGTCGAATTCCAAGAACCATTAATAGATCGAAGATTATGAGCATCAGTTCCTGCTATTTCAGGTATTGTAGTTCCTATATAGCTGTGTTTTGTATTTGCTATTAAGGCTATTTGCTCAGTGTTTTTAATGACAGCTAATGATTTAGCAAATACATGCTCTCGCTCCCATCGTTTATGTCTATTCGCTTCTGTATCATACTGTAGATTTTTATCTATAGAGCGTTGATAAATAGTAGAGTTTTTACTGTCATTGTCAGGCCACCCATATATAAGTAATACATTGTTTGGGTTATCTGGATCTTCATCAGTATATCTTATTGCTTCCCAAATACCAGGAGTATAAGGTATTGCGTGATGTGTCCGAGTTACTAGTTGGGCAAGTTCTTTTTTTAGTTCCATTCCACTTTTAGACCAGTCTATATCTTTATAATAATCACTGTATTCACTAGGGATGTGAAATGTTTTAGGATTAGGTATAATAGAGTCATTTACGATAGGAGGAATAACTATAGGAGGCTTTGGATCTATTGGTCCGCCATTGTCACTTATAGAAGAATCATCTTTTGAGCACGCTATTGCAACTAAAGAAAGACATAGCGCTATACTTAGTCTTTTTATCATGGTAATTATGTTTATATCTGTTGACACAAAATTACAATATTAAGATGCATAATAAAAGGTTCAAGGGCAAATAAAAAAAGACCTAATCTCTCGATTAAGTCTTTTTTGCTTGTAGCGAAGACGGGAGTTGAACCCGTGACCTCAGGGTTATGAATCCTGCGCTCTAACCAACTGAGCTACCTCGCCATTATTTTAGTCTGCATTACTTCCGTATTGCGAGTGCAAATATAGTAGTATTTATGGGTTCTCCAAATAGATTTCTAAAGTTATTTGTCAAATAACGCAAGTGTTTTTTTTAAGTCATTTATAATGAAAAGTTTACTGCTTTATTTTTTTTAAAATTTTCAAAAAGAATTGTCTTAAGTGTTATGGTTATTGATATTATCCGAGAATCCGCATTAGCCAAATACTACAAAGCAATTCTACTTTATAGTTCTTTCATTAGCTCTATAACCATAGTATAGTATGCTTTTATCACTAATTCAGATCTGTTTTGTATAATTACTTTTCGTTTATTTGTCTATCGCTGATTCTGGGATTATTGCAATTTTTGATGCAAATTCAGGAAGTGGGAATTATTTGATATTAGATTTAATTCTATTGGTTATTCATTGGTTTTTATAGGATTACGGTAAATGGTTTGTCTAGTATGTAGAGGTTAAAAAAGATGATTGTTATTTTTTTGTGAAAACGGTGTAGTAATTTGTTTTGATATCTATCTTTGATACTATGGAACTATTGGATTATCTCTTTCACATTGACAAGTATTTGCATCTTTTTATAGAGCAATACGGAACGTGGTTATACGTTATTTTATTTCTTATCATTTTCGTAGAGACTGGGCTTGTTGTTATGCCCTTCTTACCTGGTGATTCACTCTTATTTGCAACGGGTATGTTAGTAGCTCAGTCAGATGAGCTAAATATAATCTTAGCTATAGTTATACTTCTAATAGCAGCTATAACAGGGGATTCTCTTAATTATTATCTCGGGCGTAAAGTAGGAATGCGTTTGACGGAAATAAGATTGTTTGGAAAACAATTGGTAAAAGAAGAACACCTAGATAAAACACATTCATTCTATGAGAAATATGGGGAACGCACTATCGTTATCGCTCGCTTTGTTCCTATCGTTAGAACATTGGCACCTTTTGTTGCAGGTATAGGGAAGATGCGTTATAGTATTTTTATGACTTATAATGTAGTAGGGGGAATAGTATGGGTATTAGGACTTACTTTAGCAGGGTATTTCTTAGGTAATATCCCTTTCGTTAAGGATAACTTCTCTAAGATAGTATTATTGATTATCGTAGTTTCTGTTCTACCTATTGTTTACGAATTTATAAAAGCTAAATTGCAGAAAGAAAAAGTAGTTTAAACTACTGTATTAGATATAGAAGGAATACCACATTATGTTTTCATAGTGTGGTATTCTTGTATAAGTACTTCTTCTACTTGTTTTATTTGATCTTCGAATAGTGTTTTAGAGCGTTTAGCTAAGTATAAGTCATTATCTAATGGTTTATACCCATCCCATAGTTTGACTAGTTTATTCTCACTTAAAGTACCTTTAGTGATGAGGTCAGGCAGTAGTCCTAGTCCTTTGCCAATAGTTAAACAACGTACTATGGAAAATTTGTTTGGCACAATGTAATTCGCTGTGAAAGGAGCTGCATGTCCAAAGTTTAATTGCCAGAATGCATTTAGAACATCCATCTCAGTAGCTGTGCTATACCATGATTGTGTTATCAACCATTGTTCTATTACAGCTTTATCCTTTAATTTCAATAAGTTAAAAGCATCAAGGCAAGACTGTTTTCCTGCTACTATTTGATAAGTTTCATGTGCTAGGTGTGTATAGATTATATCCTTATTTGTATCTGATTCATTAGTAATGATAAGGTCTAAAAATCCTTTCTTAAGTTGCTCTTTTAAGTAGCTTGATTTGCCAAACTGTATAATTATATTAAAGTCAAATGTAGGTATGTTGTGTTCTAGAGTCTGTTGAAATGTTTCTTCACACATTCCTATTGTTATCGTTATTCTATCTTGTCCTGCTTTTTTCTTAAACTTAGTTTCTACGTCCTCTAAATGGCTTATAGAAGGGAGTATTTGTTGATAGAGTAGTTTGCCTCTTTCTGTAGGTAGCATTCTACGTGGTGTGCGTTCAAATAAAGCAAATCCTGTGTAAGCTTCTAAAGAGTTAATATGTAGACTTACACCTGGTTGTGTGAGGTATAGTTCTTTAGCAGCCCCACTTAAAGTGCCAATTTCATAAATAGCTTTAAAGGTTCTAAACCATTCTAAGTTTGCTTTCATGTATAAGTGTAGTTATATATGATGTAAAGTTATATAATTTTTAATTGAATACTGTGTGATTTAACTTTGCGGTATAAAATTTAGATAAAAGAATATGAAAAAAGTATTTGTAATAAATGGAGGACAGGTTTTTACACATTCAAAAGGACAATTTAATGCTACGCTAGTTGAATTAGATATTGAAACACTAAGAGATAAGCACAATCTAGAGGTAAGGGTTACTGATATTAACGATGAATATGATTTACAGACAGAGGTAGATAACTTCGTATGGGCAGATTTGATTATTTATCATGTACCAGTGTGGTGGTTTGGCTTGCCACACGGATTAAAAGAATACCTTGATAAGGTCTTGACACATGGACATCGCAATGGGCTGTATTACAGTGATGGACGTAAGAACGAAAGTCCTAATCTCAATTATGGAAGAGGAGGGTTGTTATTAGGAAGGAAATATATGGTAACTTCTTCTTGGAATGCACCTAAGACAGCTTTTACATTAAAAGGTGAGTTTTTTAATCAAACTAGCCCCGATGAGGGAGTATTGTTTGGGTTACACAGAATGAATAGTTTTTTATCTTTAGAACCAGTCGAGGGGATGCACTTCTATGATATTGAGAAGAATGGAACAGAGGAGTTGATTGCAATTTATAAAAATCAATATATACATCATTTAGAAAGTATATTAGATTTGATCGAATTAGAATAACTAAAAAAGGCTAGTGAAATACAGTTTCATTAGCCTTTTTTAGTTTTTTATATATTATTTAACCCATAAGTTTGAAGCTTTATATTCTCCTCCCCAAATGCGGTTAGCTAATTCAGGATTATCGATAAATGGGTTACGGTTACCTTGTGAACTTTTGTATACTGGGTTATATGGATTACCATGATACTCATTGCGTCTTTTTTCTATATCATCTACTGGGTCTTCTGCGTTCCATTTTAAGAATAGATCGATCATTTCATCGCTCAGTATACCATTTTTACTATCTATAGGCATTCCTATTTTTGTAGCTTTAGTATATCCACCACCTCTTTCATTCTCATAGCGTATATGCATATACATCATCATACGAGCTACATCACCTTTCCATTCATCTCCAGGATAGTAGTATTCGGTACCAATGGTTTTAGAGTTACCTTTACTATCTACGAATTTTCTATTTCCTCGAGAAGAGTTAGTCGATCTATTAATAGCACGCAAGTGATGTGCATCATGACCAGCTACAGATTCTATTGCAGTAAGTGCAGGAGCTTCTCCACCAGCTTCAAGTTTTTTCTGTTGTTTTTGGGCATCTACAGCTCTTGATTGTGCGAATACATGTTCGCGTTCCCATAGTGAAGTAAGTGGAAGTGAGGTACTACCGTTATTTTTATGTTCTTTAGGCACAGATCTTTTCTTGGTGATATCATCTTTCGCATCAATATCAGGCCAAGAGTATATCTGTAGAACATTGTTTGTATTCTTAGGGTCTTCATCTGTATATTCAGATGCTATCCATATACCTGGTGTATACGATTGAGGATTGTGTGTTTCTTTTACTAGTTTAGCTAACTGTTGTTTCAGTTGCATTCCTTCTTTAGTGAAATCTACTTTACTATAGTACTTTTCGTAACTAGCTGGGATATTATAATTTCCATTATTTCCTTCGCTTGGTTCTTCTGGTTTAGGATCAGGTTTAGTTCCTCCTCCGTTATCAGGTTTTTCTGTTGGTTCTGTGATAATAGGATCTTTGGTACACGATGTTGTGAATAACGCTAGTCCCATTAATACTAGTAGTGTTTTTTTCATTTCTGATGAGTATGTTTTATTATTCTGTTTCTGTAATAGATAAAACTTGAAGTTTTTATCTATCTACTGCAAGTTACGCATTATAGCTCTTTTGAGTGGATAGATAAAAAAGAATTGGAAATATTAGATAAAAGAGTTAAAATGATATGATTAACATTCTTACAGAGATTGCTAAGTGGCTTTTGTTTGTTTTTTAGAAGTAATATTAATGATATATATAGAGGCTTAGCCTTGTGAAATGACGTTTTTATACATAAAAATAGGGGCATTCTAGCAGAATGCCCCTATTTTGTGTATTTTTTAAAATAAAAAGTCTATTTAACCCATAAATTATGAGCTGGTTTCCCTCCCCAAATTTGGGTTGCTAAGTATGGGTTATCGATGAATGGATTTCGATTACCTTGTGCATAAGGATTATTTGTATTACCATGATACTCATTGCGTCTTTTTTCTATTTCTGATACAGGGTCTTCCGCATTCCATTGAAGTAATAGATCTATCATACCATCTGGTGTATTAGCAGTGCTACCAATAGCATTTTTAGAAGGTAGACATTGTTGTCCATATCTTACATACATATACATCATCATACGTGCTACATCACCTTTCCATTCGTTACCAGGATACCATCCTTCCCCTACCTTACCTGAATAACCAGAACCTGCAATGAATTTTAAGTTACTACGTAGTCCATTCCAACCTGTATCTGAAGAGCGGAGATTGTGAATATCAGTTCCGATACCTTCTGGTTTTGTTTTAAAATTCCCTGCATTTTGAGTATAAACATGCTCTCTATTCCACGTATCAGTAGCAGCTCCACCTTGGTTTTGTTTAGACATAGCTCTAGTATAAGCTTGTTTATCAGCTGAGTTTCCCTTGTTATCATGACCATAAAGTAGATATACTTCAGTAGGTTTTCCAGATGTTATAGGAACGTAATCTGTAGCCTTGGTAGCTTCCCATACTTCAGGGGTATATTTAAGATTTTTTGTATGCGTATCTTCAAGTAACCTGGTTAATTGATCTTTTAACTCTTTACCTTGTTTACTAAAATCTACTACTGCATAATATTCTTTTTGATTAGCAGGGATAATGTAGTCACCTGGAGTGCCGGGATCTGGTTTTTCATTATGACCATCTTCTGGTTTAGTTGGGATAGTAGGCTTCTCTTTACCAGGTGTCGCCTCTGTAATAATAGGATCCTTACTACAACCTGAAAAAGATAATAAGAAAGACGCTATTGTTACTAATAATATTTTCATTTTCATGAATTTAAATTTATTTCTATAAAATTGGAAATGTATGTCCGTTTGATGTAATAAGAGGGTGTAATGTTGTAATTATCCCATTAAACTAGATAATACCAATTTTTACAATTACTGTATATTAACTAGTTACTTGTTTACATGATCAGTTCCTTTAACCTATAAATTACCAGTATGACACTAAACGGAGATACATTAAATTGGATAAGATAAAAGCCTGTTCTATGAAAACAGGCTTTTTTGTATAGAGGGGAGTTATTTTTTTTCTAATAAAGCCATATAGAATCCGTCAAATCCAGACTCACTAGCTAATATCTTGTGATCTTCTACTAATTTAAAATCTTTACCAGCTTCTGAGCTTAAGAATTTAGCGATCTGATGTTCGTTTTCAGAAGGTAAGATAGAGCAAGTAGCATATACCATTTTTCCACCAGATTTAAGTATTTTAGAATAGTCTTGTAATACTTGTTCTTGTACTTGTTTTATTTCTTCTACAAACTCAGGTCTAAGTTTCCACTTGCTATCAGGGTTTCTTTTAAGTACTCCTAATCCACTACATGGAGCATCTATAAGTACACGATCTGCTTTTTCGTGAAGTTTTTTGATTGTCTTAGTACCCTCGATGATACGGTATTCAATATTGAATGCACCGTTTCTTCGCGCTCTGATTTTAAGCTGTTTTTGTTTACTTTCGTAGATGTCCATAGCGATGATTTGTCCCTTATTTTCCATAAGAGAAGCAATGTGTAGTGTCTTACCACCAGCACCAGCACATGTATCTACTACACGCATACCAGGTTGTACATCTAATAATCTAGCTACTCGCTGCGAAGAAGCATCTTGAACTTCGAATAACCCCTCTTTAAATGCGTCTGTCATAAAGACATTTGCTCTTTCTTTTAGGATTAAGGCATCTGGGTATTCTTCAGGTATAATAGTTTCTATATCTAGATCCATTAATATACCATATAGTTTTTGTCTTGTAGTCTTTAAAGTATTCACACGCAAAATCACGCTAGCTTGTTTATTCTGAGCTGCAAGTTCTGTCGTCCATTTCTCTTCACCTAATTCTTTTACTCCTAGTTCATCCATCCAATCTGGAATAGACTCTCTGTACTTTCTAGTTTTAGTAAGTTCATCAAATCTTCCTTTGATACGACGTTCCGGTGTGTTTTCAAAGTATTTCCAATCAGGTAATTTATATCCTCTAAGTACAGCCCATACAGCGAAGATTCTCCATGCATCATCTCTGTTGATAGGATCTTTTACTTCTGCTATTTCTGCGTATAATCTTCTCCATCTTACGATTTCATAGATAGTTTCAGCTACGAATTTTCTATCAGCGCTTCCCCAGCGTTTATCTTTTTTCAATGCTCTAGCTACCATTTTATCCGCATATTCCCCATCGTTGAATATTGCTAAAAGAGAGTCGATAACTGTAAATACAAGGTTTCTGTGTAATCTCATTATTATATATATAAATATAGCCCACAAATATACGTCGATTTGCGGGCTTTATGGGTATTGATTAATATTATTTTAAGTTAAATAGGTTACTTCTTGTCTTTATATTTTTTCAGAAGTTTTCGATTAAAGTCATCTTCTGCCTTCTTTAAAACTAGAATATTCTTTTCGCCAATGATCTTTTTAGCATCTTCAATAAACTTAACTCTAGTAGAAGAGTAGTTTTCTTCGAAGTCTATTAATTCTTGTACTTTTTTGCTTGTTTCTCTATCGCTTAATTTGCTTAAGTCTTCGATATCAGTGTTCTTGATATATCTAAAGATGTCAGTGTGGCGTAGTTCAGACATTTTTTTGTCATAAGTGATATAGATAGGTAAGAACTTATCCGCTTGATCACTACTTAGTTTTAACTCAGAAGTAATGTGAGCTACTTTTAGAGAACGTATCTGATCATGCTTATCTTGTGCATAAATTAGCGCACTACACACTAGGGCTAGTATAATAATGAATAGGTGTTTCATCGTGTTATTCGTTTAAGTAATATTCGATATCAATATGTGATAGCAAATAATGATCTAATTGTGATTGTTGTATTTCTATATTGTCTTCTAGATCTTCTAAGTCTTCTTCATTAAGAGAGTTGATAATCTCGTTGTTTAAGGAGTAAGATTGATTGTATTCTAGATATGTTTCTATATTCTCGTTGTTGATTCGGTTGCTTTTTTCAGTTTTATAAACTGTACTAATACCTACAAAAAGTGCAATACAAGCAACTGCTACCATCCATACAAATTTATTTTTGTACAATGGAATGACTTTCGGGGTAGGAGTAGTATTCTCTACAGCAGAAATCACTCTACTCTCTAAATTAGCAAAGTAATCCTCAGGTATTTTAAATACGTGCTTAGGATTATTGTTATTGGAGTATTTGTTGTGCATTTTTATTCTCATTTATTATTAGACGAATTTTAAATCTAAAGGTTTAATTTGCTTCTAAAAATTGTTCTATTTTTTTGACAGCGTGGTGATAAGAAGCTTTTAGTGCGCCTACACTAGTCTGTAATATTTCTGATATGGATTGATAGTTTAAATCTTCGTAGTACTTCATTTTAAAGACTAATTGTTGTTTCTGAGGTAGAGATGCTATTGCTTTTTGAAGTAATAGTTCTGCTTCATCTCCATCGAACAAACTATCCGCCTCTAATTGGTTCACTAGATAGTCGTTAAATTCTGTGTCAAGGATATTGAGTTTCTTGCTCTTCTGCCTTAGAAAGTCTAATGCTTGATTGGTAGCTATTCTATATAGCCAAGAGAACAATTGACTATTGCCTTTAAAAGTATCGATATTTTGATATACTTTAATAAACGTTTCTTGTAATACATCATCTGTATCATCGTGATTAAGTACGATAGTTCGTATATGCATATACAGTCTCTCCTGATATGCAGAGATCAAATCGCGAAATGCTTCATGTTTTGTGTCGTTATTTTTTAATCGATGTAAAAGTGCAATTTCGTCTACCAAGAGATATTTGTTTTTTATAGTTTATTTTAGAGACAAAAGTAAAAGTAGGAATTTAATGTCGTTTTATATCTATAAAGAAGTTATTTTTGCTAGAAAAAAAATGGTTAAGACTGTTATATTTGACATGGATGGTGTTATCGTAGATACAGAGCCAGTACACAGATATGCTTATCATACACACTTTAGAGAATTAGGTATTAATGTGTCTGAACATGTATATAATTCATTTACTGGGCATTCTACTAAAAACACTTACGAGCGAATTAAAGAATTATATGGTGTAGAAGGGGAGGTACAATCGCTGGTATTGAGAAAGAGAGCTTTGTTTAACGAATCATTTGATACCAAACCAGATTTAGAATTAATAGAAGGTGTACGCGAACTTATAGAAGGACTGCATGCAAAAGGAATCGAACTTATCGTGGGATCTTCTGCTTCTAAGAGTACGATAGATAGAGTGTTCACTCGTTTTGGATTGTATCCTTTCTTTAGTCATATCGTCAGTGGTGAAGATTTACCTAAGTCTAAACCTGATCCAGCGATATTCTTAAAGGCGGCCTCATTAGCTAAGCATAATGCTGTAGAAGATTGTATGGTGATAGAAGATAGTACGAATGGGATTAAGGCGGCTAATGCAGCTGATATTAGAGTAATCGGATATAAAAGTGCTAACTCAAAACAACAAGATTATACTGGGGCAAACCATATAGTACATGATTTTAGAGACATAGACGCGGATTATATAATTAATTTGTAGTTCGTAAACCTTTTTTTTAGCGTATATCTAGTGTGAATGATAATAGAAAGTGTAGTTTAGATAGTAATTTTAGAATGTAAGGTTCTTTATTTTGACTTTGTTTTATTTTTATAATGGTCAGAATTTATTAACTTTGCGTTCTTTATAATAAAAGTATATTAAGTAGATGTTTCATAGATATATTAAATTAGGTATCGCTGCAGTATTATTTGCAGTTTCGATTTGGCAATTTGTAGAAGGTAATATCGGTAACGGTATTTTCTTATTATTCCTTATTTCATTAGTAATATTACTTTACTATAAAAACGAGTTTATCCTATTAGCGTTTTTAAAGCTTAGAAAACAAGACTTTGATGGAGCTAAGAAATGGTTAGATAAAATCAAAAATCCTGATACAGCATTAGTGCGTAAACAGAACGGATATTATAATTACCTATTGGGTATTATGTGTTCACAGACTAACTTAAACGCTTCTGAAAAGTATATGAAGAAAGCAATAGAGTTTGGTCTTAATATGGATCAGGACTTAGCTATGGCTAAATTACAGTTGGCTGGTATAGCAATGACAAAAAGAAGAAAATTAGAAGCAACCAAGTTATTAAGCGAAGCACAGAAGCTAGATAAACAAGGGGCTCTAAAAGATCAAGTAAAAATGATGAAACAACAAATGAAGAAAATCTAATTTCAACATTTATAATATAAGTATAAAGCTACACTATGGTGTAGCTTTTTTTGTGCCATACCGTAGGATCAGTTATTAGCATACATGCTAGTGTAATTTATTTCCCCTGTGTGAAGTAGTGATTTTTTTATTTATATTTGTGAAGTAGTAATTAGATGAATTATCTACTTTTTTTGACCAATCTTCTAGGTCAGTTTATGTGAAAATTCCGCAATTTTTTTTTGAAACTATGTAAAAGGCATCTTTATGCACTTTTATTCCGAGTGAGTCCATAGTGAGTCCATTAAAATGAGCTTTTTAATGGACTCACTATGCTCTCACAATGCTGTCGGTTTACATTCATATGAATGGAGAAAGGAACAACTTTAACAGCAGTTAATAATAAGGTGGTTTTGGATTTAAAAAGGGTAAAATAACTTTAATCCTTATGAGTTAGGATCATTGATTTCTAGTAGAATAGGAATTGTTTTGTAGTTGCAAGTTACAATTTTTAAATGGTTAAATAAGTGGGTGTAGTAAGAAAATAGAATAGATTATAGAGATTGATTGTTATTGTTTTTTTTTATTTTATGTTGTTGTATACTAGATTTTTGTAGGTTAATTAGCTGATGGGTTTATCTGGTTAGTAGTAATGTTAGAAATGAAATGATTTTTTTTTTGATAGTTACCTACTAGTAAGTAGGTAAAGTTTATATCTTTGTATTATGAAAGATACAAAAACAGACATAGTCAATATAGCTGATGAATTAATTAGAACTAAGGGATATAATGCGTTTAGCTATACTGATATTTCGACTAGACTGAATATCAAGAATGCATCTATACACTATCATTTTCCTACCAAATCAGATTTAGGAGTAGAAGTTATTAAGTCTACTATAGGGCAATTTAAGGTAGTGACAGGGGCATGGAATAAAATGGATAGTTATACTCAGTTTAAGAAGTTTGTGACTATGCATGATAAGACAAATAAGAAACATTGGTTATGTTTAATGGGAGCGCTGTCATCATCTGTGGATACTTTATCTGATGATATGAAGAAGGAATTAAAAAAGATGGCAAATACCATTTTAGATTATTTGACAGATCTATTAGCGAAGGGTAAAGAAGAGGGAGTATTCTCTTTTGATACTGACGCTAAGACTAAAGCGTATCTAGTACAGTCTTCTTTATTAGCCTCTCTATTATTAGATAATGTGATGGGAGATAAGACGTATAAGATTATTCAAAACGGAGTGTTAGAGATATAATTTTTTTTACCTATAATATCTACCTAGTAGTAGGTAGAAATAAAAACAATAAATATGAAAAGAGTAGTGATCACTGGAATGGGCGTAGTCGCTCCTCTAGGAAATAATGTAAAGACTTTTTGGAACAATGTAGTTGCTGGTAAAAGCGGTGTTGTACCAATAAGTAAATTTGATACCACGCTGTTTAAAACGAAATTTGCCTGTGAGGTAAGTGATTTTAACCCCAAAGAGTATCTAGATGTAACAGAGATTAAGCGATCTGACTTATTCACGCAGTATGCTTTATATAGCGCTGCGATGGCAATAGAAGACTCAGGTGTATCAGCGGAAGTCTATTCGCCTTTTGACATAGGTGTGATTTGGGGTACAGGACAAGGGGGATTAACGACATTCGAAAGTGAAGTGAAAGAATACGTGAAGAATAATTATAACCCTCGGTTTAACCCATTCTTAGTACCTAAGATGATACCAAATATGGCAAGTGGAATGATAGCGATGAAGCATGGATTTATGGGGATTAACTACTGTGCTGTGTCTGCCTGTGCGACTTCGAATACGGTGATTATGGATGCGTTTAATTATATCCGATTAGGTAAGGCTAAGGCAATGATAGCAGGTGGATCTGAAGCTCCAATATTAGAGACTTCTATAGGAGGATTTAATGCGATGAAGGCTATGTCTACCCGTAATGACGATTATGCTACTGCCTCAAGACCATATGATATGGGAAGAGATGGTTTCGTAATGGGAGAAGGTGGAGGGGCTTTAGTTCTTGAGGAGTATGAATCTGCTAAAAAGCGAGGAGCGAGGATCTACTGTGAGATAGTGGGGGCAGCTATGACAGCTGATGCGTATCATATCACTTCTCCTTTACCAGAAGGGGAGGCAGCAGCTTATGGTATGAAGTTGGCTTTAGAGGAAGCACAGTTATCACCTGATCAGGTGGACTATCTTAACCCTCATGCGACATCTACTCCTGTAGGCGATCTATGTGAAATCAAAGCAATACAATCTGTATTTGGAGATAATCCATCTAACTTACACATCAGTGCTACCAAGTCTATGACGGGACATCTATTAGGTGGTGCAGGAGCGATAGAAGCTATCCTTTCTATCAAGTCTATTACTGATAATATTATCCCACCGACTATCAATATCGAGAACCTCGATCCGAGTATCCCAAGTGGTATTCATATTGTACAGAAAGAGGCTATACAGCATACAGTCAACGTAGCGATGAGTAACTCATTCGGCTTCGGAGGGCATAATGCCATCGTTATCTTTAAGAAAGTATAAATATTAAAAACGCTTAAGATCTACTCTTAAGCGTTTTTTTATTGATTTATACATGTCACGTCTTATCGGCGCACAACGGTAGGGGTATAAAACTTTATGCCCACATAAAGCATCGTTAGATGTTTTCTTTCAACAAGATGCGGATTGTGGTTACTATAATTTATACATAAAAAAAATCGCCTAAGAACTAACTTAAGCGATTTATATTACATAGTATTTAAGACTATTTAATCTCTTCTGATGTGAATCCTAACTTCACAGTTGGGAATTTACTTTGTGTCATTTGGATAGAGAATTCGCTATCTGCTAAGAACACTAATTGGCCTGATTTATCGAAGGCTAAGAATTTCTGTTTAATACGTTTAAATTCTTTAAACTCTTCGTTTTTAGGATCTTCTGGACGTACCCAACATGCTTTATATGCAGGGAAGTTCTCATACGTACATTTCGCTCCATACTCATGCTCTAAACGGTATTGGATAACCTCATACTGAAGTGCACCTACAGTTCCGATTACTTTACGACCATTCATTTCAAGCGTAAATAACTGTGCTACCCCTTCATCCATAAGCTGGTCGATACCTTTCTCTAATTGTTTAGATTTCATAGGATCAGCGTTATTGATATAACGGAAGTGCTCAGGTGAGAAGCTTGGTATACCTGTGAATTGCATTACTTCTCCTTCAGTCAGTGTATCACCGATCTTGAAGTTACCAGTATCATGCAGACCTACGATATCTCCTGCATAAGAGATATCTACAATTTCTTTTCTCTCTGCAAAGAAAGCATTTGGACTAGAGAACTTAAGTTTTTTACCTTGTCTTACATGTAAGTAAGGTGTATTTCGTTCAAATGTACCAGATACAATCTTGATAAACGCTAAACGGTCTCTGTGTTTAGGATCCATATTTGCGTGAATCTTAAATACGAATCCTGAAAAGGCATTTTCTTTAGGATCGATTACTCTAGTAGAAGATTCTTTAGGTCGTGGAGATGGAGCTATTTGAACGAAACAATCTAATAGTTCACGTACACCGAAGTTGTTCAAGGCAGAACCAAAAAACACAGGTTGTAAGTGACCACTTAAATACTCTTCTCTATCAAATTCAGGATATATTCCTTCTATTATTTCTAACTCATCGCGTAATGTAGCAGCAGGTTTTGCTCCAACAATACTATCTAATTCAGGAGAGTTCAAGTCAGAGATACTAATGGTCTCATCAATATTCTTACGACTGTCCTCACTAAATAAGTTAATATTCTTTTCCCAAATGTTATAGATACCTTTAAAGTCATACCCCATACCGATAGGGAAACTTAAAGGAGTTACTCTTAGTTGTAATTTTTGTTCTACTTCGTCCATAAGTTCGAAAGCATCACGTCCTTCACGGTCAAGTTTATTGATAAACACGATCATGGGAATGTTGCGCATTCTACATACTTCGACTAGTTTTTCGGTTTGCTCTTCGACCCCTTTAGCTACGTCAATCACTACGATAACGCTATCTACAGCAGTAAGTGTTCTGAAAGTATCTTCAGCGAAGTCCTTGTGACCAGGTGTATCAAGGATGTTAATCTTTTTATCTTTATAGTTAAATGCAAGAACTGAAGTCGCAACAGAAATACCACGTTGGCGTTCAATCTCCATAAAATCGGAAGTAGCTCCTTTCTTAATCTTATTGTTTTTTACTGCACCAGCTTCTTGAATAGCTCCACCGAAAAGAAGTAACTTTTCAGTCAATGTTGTTTTACCAGCATCAGGGTGAGCAATTACACCAAATGTACGTCTACGATCTATTTCCTTTAAAAAACTCATTATTAAAAATTTTGAGGTACAAAAGTACTTATATTTTGTGGAATTAAAAGGCGTTTTTTTAATTATAAGGTTACACTGTAAATAGTTGAATTATCTATGAATATACAATAGACAGTTAAGCGAAAAGTGATTTTATAAAATAAATATGAATGAATGATTTGAATATATTGCAGAGGTAGCGAAAGGAGACTGGAGCGCAAATGTGTTGTGGTATATAGCTAACAATGCTTGTGGGATAAGATAAAAGACAAGTAAAATGAATATCAATTACAATATTTATTGAAGTGAGTAGTTATTTATCCTAGTATTGTTTAAAACAATATTACCAATACTTCGTTAATAGATAGTTTTATTTTATCAAAGTATTTGTATTATTGTGAGTTGTATTTAATCTTTGGAATATATAAAAAGTGAGTACTCTTCGTTTTTGCTTTAGCAATACATATAAAATAAGTATTTTTGGAGAATGGTTGATCAAGATAAAATATAGATATGAGAAAAAATCGTTTGACAAGAGTTTTTTTGTTGGGATCAGTGTTTTTAACTGTGGTAGCTTCTTGTAATAATATTGGTTCTTCTACGTCTAAGGATGGTGCAGCGGCAAGAGTGAATGATGTATATTTGGATACAGACGAGATACAAGGGTTAGTACCTTCTAATGCAGATAAGAAAGATAGTTTAGCTATTGTTACTCGATATATAGATAAGTGGGCAACAAAGAAATTACTGATTGAAGCAGCTGAGTTTAATTTGTCTAAAGATAAGAAAGAAGAGATAGATAAGTTAGTAGAACAGTTTAAAAGTGACTTGTTAATTAAAGATTATTTAGAGAAATTAGTACAAAAGAATATTGATACTCTTATAAATGATAGGGATTTAAAAGTATACTATGACAAGTATAAAAACAACTTCTTAGTAGAGGATATGTTGGTAAAGATGTCTTATGCTAATGTTCTTAAAGATAACAGTAATTATTCAACAGTTAGAAAGTACTTTATATCTTCTAAAAGAGAAGATCACGATAGATTAGAATCAATGTCTTTACACATGAAATCATATGCGTTAAATGACTCTATATGGGTGGATGTAAGGCAAATATATGATAAACTACCTTTTTTGAATGGTGGTAATAAAGATAATTACTTAAAAAACAATAGCTTTTTTGAGGTAGAAGAAGAAAATAGTACTTATTTTGTAAAAGTGAACAAAGTATTAAGTCGAGGAAGTGTTATTCCTTTTGATTATTTAAAAAAGTCATTAAAGATGATGGTCATTAATGATAGAAAGATGGAGTTATTAAAACAATACGAAGAAGATATTTTAAAGGATGCTAAAAAAAATAAAAGGTATGAAGTTTTTTAATAAAGGGATAATGTTAGCTTTAGGGTTAGCTCTTTCTTTTGTAGGGTTTGCACAAGGGCAGACAAAACACGGTAGAAAAATAGATGGAGTAGTTGGAGTAGTTGGAGATTACATTATCTTGGAATCAGAGATTGATAAAACGCTGATAGAATTAAAAGCGCAGCGTATTCCGGTAGGAGATTTGTCGAAATGTGATTTATTTGAGAAACTATTAGAAGATAAACTTTTTGCGCATCAAGCTGTGCAAGATAGTTTAGAGGTAAGTGATGCTGAAGTTACTAGTTATATGAACGAACAAATAAACCGCATGGTTGAAGATGTTGGTTCTATGGATAAAATTATTCAATTTTATAACAAGAAAAACGAAGAAGAGTTACGCGAAACTTTATTTGAGATAGTAAAACAGAATAAATTAACTCAAAATATGCAACAGCATATTGTAGAGAAGGTAACGATCACTCCAGAAGAGGTGCGTACATTTTATAATGAAATACCTAAAGATCAATTGCCAAATGTAGGTGATGAGGTTGAAATAGCTGAGATTATTATTAAACCAGAAATTTCGAAAGAACAAAAACAAAAGGTGATTGACCGACTTAATGACATGAAGAAGGATGTGCTAGTAAATGGAGCAAGCTTCTTTAGTAAAGCTGTATTGTTCTCTGATGATAGAGGTTCTGCTAGTAATGGAGGTTTTATTTCTTTTACTAAAAAAGATCCTTTAGCTAAAGAGTTTAAAGAAACTGCTTTTAATATGGCAGAAGGAGAGATCTCAGAACCATTCGAAACAGACTTTGGTATTCATATTATATATTTAGAAAAAGTCAGAGGTAAGCACTTAGATGTTAGACATATTCTATTAGTACCAAAACCTACAGAAGAAGCAGTGGCTGAGGCAAAAAAGAAAGTAGAAAGTATACGTGAAAAGATAGTCAATAAAGAAATCACTTTTGCAGAAGCAGCAGCTAGTTCTTCGGATGATAAAGACACTAAGTTAAACGGTGGTGTGATGAAAGACCCTAGATCTTTAGATCCTCGTTTTGAGTTAAATAATATGGAGGATAGAGAACTTTATTTTTTAGTCTCTAATCTAAAAGAAGGAGAAGTTTCTCAACCAGCTCTAAAGAATGATATGTTTAAACAGCAAAAGTATTACCGTATTGTTACAGTTAATAAGAAGTATCCAGAGCATAAAATTGATTTTTCAGAGGATTATACTAAAGTTAAGAATATGGCTTTGAATAAAAAACAAGGTCAAGAAGTAGAAAAATGGGTATCAATTAAAGTAAAAGATGCTTATATTAACATTCAAGGTGAATTTCGCGATTGTAAATTCCGTAATAATTGGCTGAAAAAATAAGAATATAATAATCTGAAAGATTGAAAACGACATTTTAGCAATAAGCTAGAATGTCGTTTTTTTTATGTTTATAGACTATTTGTTGCAATATGATATTTTAAGCATTAAAAAATAAATAATTTCAAAATATGGAGGTCTGTTTATTAAAATTATTGAGTTTTATTCAGTGAAGTAGAATGTTTATAAATAATATTTTTTGTATTTGAGGGAAACATTAAAAATTTTTGAATATTAATTAGTTTGATTAAATTTGTAGTGACAAAAATTCAAAGTAAATACTTGTTCTAAAGTTATTAATGACATTGATAACTTTATCAGGTAGTTACTTAGAAATGAACTAATACAAATAACATGTATAGGTTGATTAAGGTTTAGCCGTCAGCCTTTTATTAAATAGACATTAACTATGAGCCTTTACAAGGATTACATCAACGAGATTGAAGAAAGAAAAAATCAAGGACTTAACCCTAAGCCTATTGATGGTGCTGAATTACTAAGTGAAGTTATAGCACAAGTAAAAGATACAGAGAATGAATACCGCGAGGATTCTCTTAAGCTTTTTATTTACAATGTTTTGCCTGGTACTACAAGTGCTGCTGGTGTTAAAGCAAAGTTTTTAAAAGAAATCATCTTAGGTGAAGTTGTAGTAAAAGAGATTACTCCTGCTTTTGCTTTCGAATTATTATCACATATGAAAGGTGGACCATCTATCAAGGTTCTTCTTGATTTAGCTTTAGGTAATGATGTAGCTATTGCTCAGAGTGCTGCTAATGTACTTAAAACACAAGTATTCTTATATGATGCTGATACAGATCGTCTAAAAGAAGCTTTCTTAGCAGGTAATGCTATCGCTAAAGATATCGTAGAGAGTTATGCTAAGGCTGAGTTCTTTACTAAACTTCCTGAAGTAGCAGAGAAGATAGAGATCGTTACTTTCATCGCAGGTGAAGGAGATATCTCTACTGACTTACTTTCTCCAGGTAACCAAGCTCACTCCCGTTCTGACCGTGAACTTCATGGACAATGTATGATCACTCCAGCTGCTCAAAAAGAGATTAAAGCATTAGAGGCTGCTAATCCTGGTAAGAGTGTGATGTTAATCGCTGAGAAAGGTACTATGGGAGTAGGATCTTCAAGAATGTCAGGTGTTAATAACGTAGCTTTATGGACAGGTAAACAAGCAAGTCCTTATGTGCCTTTCGTTAATATCGCTCCTATCGTAGGGGGTACTAATGGTATTTCTCCTATTTTCTTAACTACTGTAGACGTAACAGGTGGTATCGGATTAGATCTTAAAAACTGGGTTAAGAAAACAGATGCTAATGGTGAGGTTATTCGCAATGAAAAAGGTGAGCCAGTATTAGAGCAAGTATATTCTGTAGCTACTGGTACAGTACTTACAATCAATACAAAAACAAAAAAACTTTATAACGGAGACCAAGAGCTTATAGATATCTCTAAAGCACTTACTCCTCAAAAAATGGAGTTTATCAAAGCAGGTGGTTCTTATGCTATCGTTTTTGGTAAAAAGATCCAAACTTTCGCAGCTAAATTATTGGGAACTGAAGCTCCTGTAGTTTTTGCTCCATCTAAAGAAATCTCTGTAGAAGGACAAGGGTTAACAGCTGTAGAGAAAATCTTTAATAAAAATGCAGTAGGTGTAACTTCAGGAAAAGTATTACACGCTGGTTCTGACGTACGTGTAGAAGTAAACATCGTTGGGTCTCAAGATACAACAGGTTTAATGACTGCTCAAGAGTTAGAAGCAATGGCTGCTACAGTTATATCTCCTATCGTGGACGGAGCTTACCAATCAGGATGTCACACTGCATCAGTATGGGACAAAAAAGCACAAGCTAATATCCCTAAATTGATGAAGTTTATGAATGACTTTGGTTTGATTACTGCTCGTGACCCTAAAGGAGAGTATCATGCAATGACTGACGTTATTCACAAAGTATTAAATGATATCACTATCGATGAGTGGGCTATCATTATCGGTGGTGACTCTCATACGAGAATGTCTAAAGGTGTTGCTTTCGGAGCGGATTCAGGAACAGTAGCTCTTGCATTGGCAACTGGAGAGGCCTCTATGCCAATCCCAGAGTCTGTAAAAGTGACGTTTAAAGGAGAGATGAAACAACACATGGATTTCCGTGATGTAGTTCACGCTACTCAATCTCAAATGTTGAAACAATTCGGAGGAGAAAACGTATTCCAAGGTAGAATTATCGAGGTTCACATCGGAACTCTTCTTGCTGACCAAGCATTCACATTTACTGACTGGACTGCAGAGATGAAAGCTAAAGCATCTATCTGTATTTCTCAAGATGATACATTAATCGAATCATTAGAGATTGCTAAAGGGCGTATCCAAATTATGATCGAGAAAGGTATGGATAATGCTAACAAAGTACTTCAAGGTTTAATCAATAAAGCAAATAAGAGAATCGAAGAGATTAAATCTGGTGACAAACCAGCATTGACTCCAGATGCTAATGCTAAATATTATGCTGAGGTAGTTATCGACTTAGATATCATCGAAGAACCAATGATCGCTGATCCAGATGTAAATAACGAAGACGTGTCTAAACGTTATACTCACGATACGATTAGAGAGCTTTCTTTCTATGGAGATAACAAACAAGTAGACTTAGGTTTCGTAGGTTCTTGTATGGTTCATAAAGATGACTTAAAGATCGTTTCTCAAATGCTTAAAAACATCGAGAAACAAACAGGTACTGTTAAGTTTAATGCACCTTTAGTAGTAGCTGCACCAACTTACAATATCATTGACGAGTTAAAAGCTGAAGGTGATTGGGAATACTTACAAAAGTACTCTGGATTTGAATTCAGTGACTTATTGCCAAAGAACACGAACCGTACAGAATATGAAAATATCATGTACTTAGAGCGTCCTGGTTGTAACCTATGTATGGGTAACCAAGAGAAAGCTGCTAAAGGAGATACTGTTATGGCTACGTCTACTCGTTTATTCCAAGGACGTGTAGTAGAAGATTCAGAACGCAAAAAAGGAGAGTCTTTATTAGCCTCTACTCCGGTAGTAGTTCTATCTGCTATCTTAGGTAGAATCCCTACATTAGCTGAGTATAAAGCTTCTGTAGAAGGAATCAACTTGACTAAGTTCAAGCCTATTCCGACTAAATAATTAGAATAGTATTTATAAATATAAAACGAGGTAGTCTATAAAGATTACCTCGTTTTTTTGATGGTATACTTTTAATCAAACACTATGACTTAGTTATAGCATTGGGCATGATGTTCTATTTCAAAATTGCAAGAATTAGCAATAAAGCAAAGTTTGTTGGCTTGGGTATGTAGTTGTAGTGCTAACTCTTTTTGTGATTCATCTTTGATGTATACTATCGGATTTAAAACTACTTTGGTTATACGTCCACTGCCATCAGTATTTAGTACTAATGTAGCCTCAGAATTATCTTCATAAGCAAGCACCTCTATATCGTGTTGTTGGCATACGTATAAATACGACATCATGTGGCATGATGTAAGGGCACTTAGCAATAAATCTTCAGGATTTAGCAATGTAGGATCTCCTTTAAAGGCTTTGGCTGCTGAAATAGATAAAATATCTTTTCCCTCTATTTTGACGGTATGGCTTTTGGCATACATCTTTTTGTTTGAATTTTTTAACTTGTCAGTAGCAACCCAATTTAGGGCAGCTTTAAAAAGATGTTTGTACATAGTATTTGTTTTAAATAAGATGGAGAATTCACAAATAGCATTTGCTTACCTATATATTTTGGTTAGTGAATTTAGATAAGAGATGTGCAACAGCTACCCTTATTAGTTTTATTCAAATTTAAACAAAATACACAACTTAGTATCTTTATGATATTATCCTTAAAGCATTTTTTGTAAACTTGTTTTGTTTAAATAGAATCGTTTTAAATATTCTATTTTAACATTTTTATAGAAATTATTTGAATCAAAAATCGCTAAATTGTAAATATAATTTAATTGTAAAAAAGAACTTATATTATGGCTTTTGATATTGAAATGATAAAAAAAGTGTACGATAAAATGCCTGACCACGTAGCGAAAGCTCGTGAGATAGTTGGTCGTCCATTAACACTTTCAGAGAAGATTTTATATACTCATTTATGGGATGGAACACCATCACAATCATTTGAAAGAGGTAAAGACTACGTTGATTTTGCACCAGACCGTGTAGCATGTCAAGATGCAACAGCACAGATGGCATTACTACAGTTTATGCATGCTGGAAAAGAGAAAGTAGCTGTACCTACTACAGTACACTGTGATCACTTGATTCAAGCAAAAGTAGGTGCGTCTGCAGATTTGAAAGTAGCAGAGACACAATCATCTGAGGTGTTTAATTTCTTATCGTCAGTTTCTAATAAATATGGTATTGGATTCTGGAAACCAGGAGCAGGTATTATCCACCAAATCGTTTTGGAGAACTATGCTTTCCCTGGAGGATTAATGATCGGTACTGACTCACATACTGTGAATGCAGGAGGATTGGGTATGCTAGCTATCGGTGTAGGTGGAGCAGATGCTGTAGATGTTATGTCTGGTATGGCTTGGGAGCTAAAGTTTCCTAAACTAATTGGGGTGAAGTTAACAGGTAAATTAAACGGTTGGACTGCACCGAAAGATGTGATTCTTAAAGTAGCTGATATCCTTACTGTAAAAGGAGGAACAGGTGCTATAGTGGAGTATTTCGGAGAAGGAGCTACTTCTATGTCATGTACTGGTAAAGGTACTATCTGTAACATGGGAGCAGAGATAGGAGCGACTACTTCTACTTTCGGATATGATGATTCAATGAGAAGATATTTGGCTGCTACAGGTCGTCAAGATGTAGTGGATGCAGCTGATAACGTAGCAGAACACTTAACAGGTGATGCTGAAGTATATGCTACACCAGAGAAATACTTTGATCAGGTAATAGAGATTAACTTGTCAGAATTAGAACCACATATTAATGGACCATTTACGCCAGATAGAGGTACTCCTGTTTCAAAAATGAGAGCAGAGGCTGAAGCGAATAGATGGCCATTAAAAGTAGAGTGGGGATTAATCGGATCTTGTACTAACTCTTCTTACGAAGATATGTCAAGAGCTGCGTCTATTGTAGAGCAAGCAGTTGCTCACGGTATTACGCCTAAAGCAGAGTTCGGTATTAACCCTGGTTCTGAACAAATCCGTTATACGATAGAAAGAGATGGTATTATCGAGACGTTCGAGAAGATGGGAACTAAGGTGTTTACTAACGCTTGTGGACCATGTATCGGACAGTGGGATCGTGAGGGAGCTGATAAACAAGAGAAGAACACTATAGTTCACTCGTTTAACCGTAACTTCTCTAAGCGTGCTGATGGTAACCCTAATACGCATGCTTTCGTAACATCACCTGAGATGGTAGCTGCGTTAGCGATTGCAGGTGATTTAGGATTTAACCCAATCACGGATACCCTAATCAATGACAATGGGGAAGAAGTGAAACTACTTCCACCAACAGGAGATGAATTACCAATAAAGGGATTTGATGTTGAGGATCCAGGATATCAAGCACCAGCAGCTGATGGAGCTAGTATAGCAGTAGAAGTTTCACCTACATCAAGTCGTCTTCAGTTGTTAGAGCCTTTTACAGCTTGGGATGGAAAGAATATTACAGGAGCTAAATTGTTAATTAAGGCATTTGGTAAGTGTACGACTGACCATATTTCTATGGCTGGACCTTGGTTGCGTTTCCGTGGTCACTTAGATAATATTTCTGACAATATGTTAATTGGTGCGGAGAATGCTTTCAATCATTTAACGAACAATGTGAAGAATCAATTGACAGGGGAGTATGGACCAGTACCTGCAGTGCAGAGAGCTTATAAAGCAGCTGGTGTGCCAACTATCGTAGTGGGTGACCAGAATTATGGAGAAGGATCTTCTCGTGAGCACGCTGCTATGGAACCTCGTCACTTAGGAGTAATGGCTGTGTTAGTAAAATCGTTTGCACGTATCCATGAAACTAACTTGAAGAAACAAGGAATGTTAGCGTTGACATTTGCTAATGAGGCGGATTATGATAAGATTCAAGAAGATGATACAATCAACTTCTTAGACTTAACTGATTTTGCTCCAGGTAAACAATTGTCTTTAGAGTTTATACACGCTGATGGATCTAAAGATATTATTAAAGCGAATCACACCTATAATGCAAGTCAAGTAGAGTGGTTTAAAGCTGGTTCTGCATTAAACTTAATTGCAGCTGGTAAGTAATCACAATAGTTATAAATAGAAAAGGGTATCCACAGGGATACCCTTTTTTCATTTATAGCAATTAGAAGATTAGTTTTGTTTTGAAATATTTAACTTTGTGTGAAGTTAATTACACAACAACAAGTAAATAATGAATCAGATAGAAGAAAAAAAGATTGTCTTAGCAGTTGATGAAAAACCAAAGTTAGGACAGTGGATATTATTGAGCATACAGCATCTGTTTGCTATGTTTGGAGCGACTGTTTTAGTGCCTACTTTAACAGGTATGAATCCTGCGATAGCGCTTATCTCAAGTGGTATAGGTACACTAGTGTTTATCTTTATAACACGTGGTAAAGTACCCTCATATTTAGGTTCTTCATTTGCCTTTATTAATCCCATTATTGCAATGAAGGCTTTAGAAGCAGATCCCACTTCGGGTATGCCTGTTGGGAGTTTCTTAGTTGGAAGTTTCTTGGTAGGAGTAGTGTATTCATTAGTAGCGTTATTGATTGCAAAAGCTGGTACAGGTTGGCTGATGAAGTTATTACCTCCTATTGTAGTAGGGCCAGTGATTATGGTTATCGGACTAGGACTTGCAAGTACAGCAGTAGGGATGGTTACTAATAATCCACAAGGCGAATATGACTTAACATATGTGATGATTGGGTTAGTTACGCTAACGATTACTATTATTGCAGCGATATTTACAAGAGGTTTTTTAAGTGTAATACCTGTATTAGTTGGTATAGTAGGAGGATATTGTTTCTCTGCAATTATGGGTGTAGTTCACTTTGAAAAAGTAGTTGAAGCGAACTGGTTTGAAGTACCTAATTTTATGGTTCCCTTCGTTCATTATGAACCGTCTGTTTCTTGGTATGTTATTCTATTGATGTTACCAGTAGCTATTGTTCCTATTGCAGAGCATATAGGGCATCAGTTAGTATTGAGTAAGGTTATAGATAAAGACTTGATTAAAAATCCAGGATTAGACAAAAGTATGTTGGGAGATGGAGTAGCGACTATGCTTGCTTCGTTAATCGGTGGACCTCCTAATACTACCTATGGAGAGAATATAGGGGTATTAGCGATTACGCGTGCTTTTAGTATTTACGTATTTATTGGAGCAGCGTGCTTTGCTATCATATTCGGTTTTTGTGGAAAGATAGCAACCTTATTAAGTACTATTCCCTCACCTGTAATGGGCGGAGTATCTATCTTGTTATTTGGTATCATAGCATCAAGTGGATTGAGAATGCTAGTAGAGAATAATATTGATTTTAAAGTAAAGCGAAATCTTATTATATCATCTGTTATCTTAATTATTGGTATCGGTGGAGCAGCTATCCACATTGGAGAACTGTTCTCTTTAGAAGGGATGGCATTGGCTTCTATTATTGGAATAGTATTAAATGTGGTGTTGCCAGGAAGAAAAGATATTGACTTTGATGATATGTTTTAGAATAGTTTATCGTTCTACCCTCTTTGTTTTAGTTTATAATTGTTCTATATTTATTGAGTTGTTTAAGGATATTTAAGTATGAGTGAAAAAAGCAAAAGTAAAAAGGGGTGGCTATCAAATCTTATTTTTATAGTTATACTCGGAGTAGTTTTGTTTACGCCTGTGGGGACAGGTATTAAGGTATGGCTTAATCGATTATTAGCGATGAGTCCCACTTTAGAAAAAGTAAGCGAGCAGAAAAAGGTTAATTATGAGTCATGGCAGTTAGTCGATGAAAAAGGAGAGATCTTTGATTTTGATAAAGTCAAAGGAAAGGTTGTCGTTATTAATTTTTGGGCAACATGGTGTCCTCCTTGTATCGCTGAGAAACCAAGCTTTCAGGAATTATATAATGATTATAAGAACAAAGTTGTCTTCTTATTTGTTACAACTGATTCACCTGATAAAGTAAAAACGTTTAAAGAAAAGAATAATTCGACTTTGCCTATCTACTATCAGAAGAGTGCAGCTCCGGCAGTATTATTCTCTGAGTCTATACCGGCCTCTTATGTCATAGATAAAAAAGGTAATATTGTCGTTCGCAAGTTCCGTGCAGCAGACTGGAATAGCTCTAAGTTTAGAGTATCACTAGATGAACTATTGAAGTAATAAATATAATTAGAATAAACAAAGCCTTATAAGATTACTTTCTTATAAGGCTTTGTTATTTTGTATAAGGATTAATAGTTACAGAATAGTCAAGTGACTACAAGCTATTATAATGTTTTATTACATGGCACAAAAAAAGTCCAGCAGATGCTGGACTTTTTAATATCTATAAATTTCTAACCTACTAATAGTAAGTATAACGTCTTACTTGAGCAACATACTTAGCTAGGCGGATAACTTGGTGGCTATAACCATACTCATTATCATACCATACATACATTACTACATTTTTACCATCAGCAGATACGATAGTAGCTTTGCTATCAAAGATAGATGGAGCAGAAGTACCTACGATATCAGATGATACTAATTCGTTGTTGATAGAGTATTTGATTTGCTCTACTAAGTCTCCATTAAGAGCAGCATTACGCATAACCTCATTTAACTCTTCAACTGAAGTCTCTTTGCTTACTTCTAAGTTTAATACTACTAATGATCCATTAGGTACTGGTACACGGATAGCGTTAGATGTTAATTTACCAGCTAATGATGGTAAAGCTTTGGCTACAGCACTTCCTGCACCTGTCTCAGTAATAACCATGTTTAATGCAGCAGCTCTACCACGACGGTATTTCTTATGCATGTTATCTACTAAGTTTTGGTCATTTGTATAAGCGTGGATAGTCTCTAAGTGTCCCTTTACTACACCGAAGTTATCTTCCATAACCTTAAGGATTGGTGTGATAGCATTTGTAGTACAAGATGCTGCAGACCATATATCCACTTGGCTTGGATCATACTCAGTATGGTTAACACCGTGTACGATATTTGGAACACCTTTACCTGGAGCAGTTAATAATACTTTAGAAGCACCTACTGAAGACAAGTGACGTCTAAGTGCTTCTTCTGTTGTAAATGCACCTGTATTATCAATAATTAAAGCATTATCAATATCATATTGTGTATAGTCTATTTCTTCTGGAGTACCAGCAGAAATCATGTGTACAGTAGTACCATTGATGATTAAAGCGTTATTCTCTGGATCAGCGATAACTGAACCTTCAAAGTCTCCATGTACTGAATCATATTTTAGTAAAGAAGCACGTTTTTCTAAAAGAACTGCATCGTTTTTATCACGAGTTACAATTGCTCTTAAACGCATTTGTTGTCCTTTACCGATTTTGTTCATTAACTCACGAGCTAATAAACGACCGATACGACCAAAACCGTAAAGTACTACATCCTTAGGAACTAGCTCTTCTGTTTCTTTAGCATCTTTTAGTTTAGCTACAACAAATTCTAATGCATTGCTGTATTTGTTGTCTTCTAAGTGATATTCGTAAGTTAGACGACCGATGTCGATTCTAGAAGGTGGTAAGTCAGCTCTTTGAATCGCCTCAGCTATTTCTACAGAATCAAAAATGTTGATTGGTTTTCCAACAAATTTAGCTGCATATTCATGTAAGTTAATAATATCGCTAACGCTGCGGTCAATAAGTTGATTACGGAACATTAATAGCTCTATAGACTTGTCGTACCATAGGTCACTAATGATCTTAATGAACTCGACGCAAGCTTTTCTGCGATCTGCTTGAAAAGCTAATTCTTTTTCGTAAAGACTAGTATTTTTCATATATTAAATTGTGTTGTGATAAATTACTGCAAAAGTCTGTTTTTTTAATGAATTAATCAAGTTGCAAAGTTTAAAAAGCACTTTTTCGTGTTTTTATTGGGTGAACCGTATGATTATATTAGTAAACGTAAATATTCCCCATTTTTATTCACTAAAGTGATCTTTATTTTTTGTTTTTGATTAACCTGACTTAGTATATTTTTCACTTGATTCACATTTGTTATTTTAATATCATTGATTGAGAGGAGAATACTACCTAATAATTCCTCCTTATACTTGTCATAATCACTGTCCATTAGTTTAGTTATTTTAAGGCCATAACTGATATTCCATTCCTCTTTATCAGAAGCATCTAGTTCTTGAAGTTCGATTCCTCTTAACTCTATTTTACGAGCTTCACTTTTCCCTAAAGTTACAGTTGTTGCTAATGCTTTGTTATTTCGTATATATTCTATTTCGACTTTATCACCAGGGCGTTTAGTGTTAATGATAGAACGCAAATCCACAAAGGTTTTGATGTCCTTATTGTTGATTTTTGTGATAATGTCACCTTTTCTGATATCGGCATTAGCTGCACCAGAGTTTGAGATAATCTCTTCTACTAAGAAGCCATATTGGTTATCTTTTACCCTTAATTGTGAATTCATTTGTGGTGTTAATTCATATCCTGATACGCCCAATGAAGCATTTTGGACATTACCATATTCTAATAGATCCTCTACTATTTTGCGTGTAACATTAGATGGTACAGCAAAGGCGTAACCTACATACGCCCCTGTATTAGAAGAAATCATTGTATTAATACCAATAAGTTCACCCCTTGTATTTACTAGTGCACCACCACTGTTACCTGGGTTTATCGCCGCATCAGTTTGTATAAACGATTGAATACCCGTTTGTGAGAGATTACGTGCTTTAGCAGATATAATTCCTGCAGTTACAGTAGATGTTAAGTTATAAGGGTTTCCTACAGCGAGAACCCATTCACCTAGCTGGATATCATCAGAATCCCCGAATACCATGTATTGTAGTTTTTCTTTTGGTTCTATTTTTAACAGTGCGATATCCATTTCTTTATCTGTACCGATAAGCTTTGCTTTATAAGTCTCGTTATTTGATAAAGTTACCTCTAACTGAGAAGAGTTAGCGATCACATGATTATTAGTAACGATGTATCCATCTTCAGTAATAATCACACCAGACCCAGTACCTATCTGTGGTCTAGGTTCTTGTTTATAACCATAGAATAATTCCATAATAGAACTAGATCTAGCTGATACATAGCTGAGGTTTTTAACATGGACTACGGTGTTAACCGTATTTTCAGCTGCTTGGGTAAAGTCAATAGCTCCATTAAGAATAGGAGAATTATTTGGATTAGACAGTCTTAAAGTAGCATCATTTGCTGCAATATTATCTATAATTGATTGGTTTTCAAAAAAGTATTTATAACCAGCCAATGTCATACTTCCGCTTAATAAACAAATTAAAAAAACACTTAAAATCTTTTTCATACATACATTTATTAAAATTACATAATTAAAATTAATAATTATGTAATCGAATAAAAAGATGTTTAACCAACAGTTAACAAGCTGTTTTAACAATCATTATTCGTATTTTTACGTCTTTAAGTAAGATAAGTTATATGTTGAGATTTTATAAATACCAAGGAACAGGTAATGACTTTGTGATGATAGATAACCGTACAGATTTTTTTCCAAAGCAGGATAAAGAACTGGTAGCACATTTATGCCATAGACGTTTTGGTGTAGGTGGTGATGGATTGATTTTATTAGAAGAGGCAGATGGATATGACTTTAGAATGGGATACTATAATGCTGATGGTAGTGAGAGCACGATGTGTGGAAATGGTGGGAGATGTCTTGTTGCGTTTGCTAAGCAATTAAAAATAATTGAAGATAAATGTCGTTTTATAGCTATAGATGGTGAGCACTTAGCAACAGTTAATTTGGATGAGACAATAAGTTTACAAATGATAGATGTATCTGATATTAGAATTGAGAACAAATTTAGCTTTTTAAATACTGGATCGCCACACCATGTACAAGTGGTAAGGGAGTTAAGCAGATATGATGTCTATAATAGAGGACGTGATATAAGAGAAAGTGCCTTATATAGTCCAGGAGGAACGAATGTCAACTTCGTAGAGCAAGAGGGGCCTAATCACTTTAGAATACGCACATTCGAGCGTGGGGTAGAAGATGAGACCTTATCATGTGGTACAGGTGCTACTGCTGTAGCTATCTCTATGTATGCTCAAGGTAGATGTGATGATAAGCATATCAAGATAGATGTAGAGGGTGGAAATCTGACAGTTAGCTTTGATACTGAGGATGGTCAGAAGTTTAAGAATGTATTATTAAGTGGGCCTGCCAAATTAGTTTTTGAAGGAACAATAGAAATTTAAAAAAGATGTTACATATTCGTGGGAATACTATATTTTTACGTGCTTTAGAGCCTGAAGATTTAGAGTTCATCTATCAGATAGAAAACAATGTTGATTTATGGAAGGTGAGTAATACAATCACTCCATATAGTCGATTCTTGATTCGTCAGTATCTAGAGAATGCACATCTCGATATCTATGAAGTTAAACAATTGCGGTTAGTGATTTGCAACATAGATACTGAAGAAGTATTGGGGTTAATAGATTTGTTTGAATTTGACCCTAAGAATAATAGAGCAGGAGTCGGTATTGTTATCCAGTCTCCTGATGATAGAGGAAAAGGAACGGGGTCAGAAGCGTTAGAATTAGTGATTAATTACAGTAGAGAAGTATTAGGGTTGCATCAACTTTATGCGAACATATCCGTAGATAATCAATCTAGTTTAAAGCTATTCGAAAAGAATGGTTTTACATTAGTGGGAATAAAGAAAGACTGGGAGAGAGTAGGTAATGTCTATATAGACGAAGCATTATATCAATTATTATTTTAAATCGAATTATGAAGTTAAAGAACATTTTAGTTATTCTAGTTGTACTTGGGGGATTTGGACTATTAGGGTATTTATACGTATGGTATGAAAAAGCATTTGGTCCTAATCTACAAAACTGGAATGAGGAACAATATGTTTATATCAAACAAGAAGATAACTTTCTAACAGTATTGAAATTATTAGAACCTCACTTAAAAGATAAAGCGGGTTTTGAAGAAATAGCAGAGCAACGCAGTTATCCATCTAATGTGGTAAGTGGTCGTTTTAAACTTAAGAATGGGATGAATAGCTATGATCTTATTCAGGCATTAAAGAGCAATATTCCTGTCAAATTAACTTTTAACAACATTGAACGCATTGAAGACTTTGCTGGAAAGTTAGGATCTATGTTTGAGACGGATAGTATAGGTTTTCTTGATACATTCTATGAACCTAGTTTCTTACAAGAGCACGGGTTCACAAAAGAGAATGTATTCGTGTTTTTCTTACCGCAGACATATGAATTCTATTGGAATGCAAATCCTCTTAAGATGCGTAATATGATGGAGAAAGAATATATTAAGTTTTGGAATGGTGAGCGTGAGGAGAAGGCTAAAGCTTTAGGATTAACCCCTATACAAGTATCTATCTTGGCATCTATCGTACAGAAAGAGACTGCTAAGAGTGATGAAAAAGCTAGAGTAGCAGGTGTATATCTAAATAGAATAAAATTAGGAATGCCTCTTCAAGCTGATCCAACTGTCGTATTCGCGAAGAAATTATATACAAATGACTTTAAACAAATCATCAAAAGAGTATATCTAAAAGATACGCAAATACCATCACCTTATAATACATATCAGAATGTAGGATTGCCTCCTGGGCCAATCTTTATGTCTGATCAATCAAGTATAGATGCAGTTCTAAATGCTGAACAACACGAGTATGTGTATTTCTGTGCAAGTGTAGATAAATTAGGATACCACGAGTTTGCTATTACTTTAGCACAACACAATGCTAATAGTAAAAAATACAGTGCGTGGCTTAACCAAGCAGGTATCAACTAACAAGAGATCATACTATCAATTTAATCAAAGCTGTCTATTATTAGGCAGCTTTTTTTTTGTGAAATTAATTCCTTTTGGAGAATTAAGAATCAGTGCTCTACGGTTTTTAAGATCTAGTAACTGCGCACAGTATTTCCTCCCTGTAACCACAAGTCCTTCTTTTCGGCTTTTAAGATTTAGCAATCACATTCTATATTTAAACCTAGTGATTACAATACCTCTGCCAATTAGTTTTTGTCTGAACTTAAACTCAATACTTAGTTAGTCGTAGGTTCCCTATCAATAAGAGAAGTATTGCTCGACTAATATTTGTGAGAGTGACTATTTATGGAGAATACTCGAGCAACTTAACATCTTCATTGATTCCTACTAGGATTGAGAGGGTATGATGAAGAGGGGATAATTTGTTTAAAATACCTTAAGGTTTTTGTTTTTAGTTTGTTATGTTTTTTTTGTGGTTAAAAAAAAGAGATGATGTTTTTTGTTTATTCTTCATTTTAAGGTCAAATGAAGGGATTTTAGAAACAAAGTGAACAAATAGATTGATTATTTGGGCTGATTTCCGAAGAATATGAATGGTAAATAAAAAAAAGCAATTGTATTTTTTGGATAGGTTCTGAGTATGAAGCAAAAAAAAAGACTGCGTTAGCAGTCTTTTAGTCGCAATAGTAGTTAGCTATTATATTGTTGTTATTTCCAACCTCCTCCAAGAGCTTTGTATAGCTTCACTCTTGAGATTAGTTTATTCTGTTTTAATTTGTTTAGATTAAGTTCAGTATCTAGCATATTCTTTTGTGCATTGATAATTTCTATATAGTTAGCATATCCACTATTAAATAGTAAGTTAGATTGCTTAACTCCTAATCTAGAAGTAGCTACTTGTTCTTCAGCTATTTCTATTTGTTCTTTTACTGTTTCTAAAGTAATTAATGCATCAGATACTTCTGTAATAGCAGCATAGATTGATTTTTGTAAATCTATTTCAGCTTTAAGTCTTTCTAATTTAGCTACTTCAAAGTTTGTTTTTAACTCTCTTTTGTTAAAAATAGGAGCAGTTAATTCTCCTATAATCCCACCAAATAAAGATCCTGGTATATTAAACCAGTTACTACCTAACATACTATTTAGACCACCTGTTAAGTCTATGGTTAAAGAAGGATATCTGCTAGTCTGTGCTACACCAACTCTAGCATTCTTTGCTTTAAGTTCTAATTCTGCTTGTTGTACATCAGGTCTTTGGCTAACTAAATATAATGGAACACCTGTTGTTAATGTCTCTTCATATTTTACATCAGCTAATTTAGTATCACGTTCTATAGCATCAGGTAACTGACCTGTCAGTAGTGATAGTGCATTTTCTTGAATCGCTATTTGTTGTTTTAACGAAGGGATTAATGCTTTAGCGACTAACATTTGGTTACGAGTCTGCTGTATAGCTAGAGAAGTAGTTTGACCAGCATCTCTTTGTAATTGTACTATTTTCAATGTGTTTTTAGTTAACTCATAGTTAGACTGAGCTACCTCCATCTGAGCATCTAGTAACAATAGATTATAGTACCCTTCAGCGATATTAGCTATTAGGGCTGTTTGAATTGCTTTTTTAGCTTCATGAGTTTGTAGATATGCAGCTAATGCTTCAGCACTGATGCTCTTCATTTTTCCCCATATATCTATTTCCCAACTTACAGATAAAGAGGAGATATATTGAGCAGAGTTTACATACATGTTTTTAGGAGCATCTTTCCCTTTATTTTCATAATACTTTCCAGATGCAGAACCATAGTAATTAGATGATTTATACTGATAGCCTACACTACCTGCCGTTAAATCAATATCAGGTAACCATTCTAGTTTAGCCTGTCTTGCTTTTTGATCTGCTATTTCTATATTTTTCAAGGCATTTTGCATATCAAAGTTATGTATAAGCCCTCTATCAACTAATTCGATTAGTTTCTCATCTTCAAAGAACGATTTCCAATCTATATCAGCAATACCGACTGAGTCTCTAGTATTATTAATAGAGTCTAGTTGACCTCTATATTGTTCTGGTAAGTCTAGTTTAGGCGCTTTGTATTTTGATTGAGGCGCACATGAGTGTAACGCTAAGGCTACTGAAACCACCGATACATACAAAGTACTTTTTATAATTCTCTTTTTGTTCATGGTTTCTATATTTAGTCGTTAGTTATTTTAGATTTAAGTTTTTCGTCCCAAGTTTGGAAGATGAAGAATAATACAGGGATAATAAATATACCTGCTGCAACTCCAAATAACATACCACCTGCCGCACTGAAGCTGATAGAGTGATTTCCTTGAGCTGAAGGACCTACTGTAAACATCAATGGAACTAGACCAGCTACGAAAGCAAAGGACGTCATTAAGATCGGTCTTAGACGCATCTTGGCTCCTTCAACAGCTGCATCGAATACAGATAATCCATTTTTGCGTTGCTGTAAAGCGAACTCTACAATAAGAATTGCATTTTTGGCTAACAATCCAATAAGCATAATTAGACCTACTTGTACATAAATATTGTTTTGTAATCCAGCTAGATTGACAAATAATGCAACACCTAGTAACCCTGTTGGTACTGTCAATAGAATGGCTACAGGTAATAAGTAACTTTCGTATTGCGCACATAATAAGAAATAAACGAATATGATACTCAATCCAAAAATAATTATAGCTTGATTACCAGAGTCTTTTTCTTCTAATGACATACCAGTGTACTCGTAAGAGTAATTACCTGGTAGTTGACCTGTAATATCTTCTATAGCTTTCATCGCGTCACCTGTACTGTATCCAGGAGCAGGTGTTACTTTTACAGAAATAGAATTGTATAAATTATATCTAGTCACTGTCTCAGGACCTAATACTTTCTTTAGTTTAATCAATGTATTAGCAGGAAGCATCTCACCATCTTTATTTTTGACGAAGATAGAAGAGAATGACTGTGGACTTTCTCTAAACGGTATGTCAGCTTGCATATATACGCGATATGTTCTACCAAATCTATTAAAATCTCCGGCTTTCACACGACCGTAATAGTTCTTAACCGTTGTCATTAAGTCCTTCACACTAACTCCTAAAGATTTAGCTTTTACATAATCAATCTCTAGTAGATACTGTGGATAATTCGCTTTAAAAGAAGTAAAGGCATTTGATATTTCCTCTTTTTCTTTTAGTTGTTTAATAACATCATCACTTACTTGGTTAAACTCTGTAAATCCACCTCCCATACGATCTTGAAGTACAAATTCAATACCACCGAAGTCTCCGAAACCTGATATAGTTGGTCTAGGGAATACGTTAAAAGAAGCTTCATTGATCTGAGATAGGTCAGACTGTATCTCATCTATAATTTTGTCTATATTCTTAACGTCACCTCTTTCTTTATAAGGTTTTAGGTTAACATAACCTACAGCAAATGAAGGACTGGCATTACCATCTATGGTGTTATAACCTGAGATAGCTGTCATTCCCACAATATCAGTACGTAGCTTTAAGATACTATCAGCTTTAGCTAATACTAGTTTTGTACGAGCTAATGATGCGCCAGGAGGCATAGCTAAAGAGTAGGTAAGGTAGCTATCATCTTCTCTGGGTATAAATGATGAAGGCGTCTTATATAAATAGAGCACTCCTACACCTATTATTAAAGCTAATCCAGCAATAGCCACTTTCTTATTTGTAATCAATTTTTTTATTGTCACTACATATTTCTCTGTGAAACTATCAAATGCAGTATTAAAAGCAAAGAAGAATTTACCTGCAGCTCTTTTGATCCCTTTTTCTTGTTTCTGAGCAGCATATTCTTCACCAGATGGCTGTTTTAAAAATAAGGCACATAGAGCAGGGCTCAATGTCAATGCGTTTACAGCAGAGATAAGAATAGCAAAAGCCAATGTATAAGCAAACTGTTTATAGAATATCCCAGCTGGTCCTTGCATAAAACCTACAGGTAAGAACACTGCTGACATCACTAAAGTAATAGATATAATCGCTCTAGTGATTTCGTTCATCGTCACGATAGTAGCTTCCTTCGCTTTCATACCTGTGTGATGCATCTTCTCGTGTATGGCTTCCACCACTACGATGGCATCATCTACCACAATACCTATGGCTAGTACTAAGGCGAACATTGTCAATATATTAATAGAGAATCCCATTAAGTATATAAAGAATAATGTACCTACTAATGAAATAGGAATGGCAATAACAGGAATTATTGTAGATCTAAAGTCTTGTAAAAACAGATAAACAATTATAAACACCAAGAAGAATGCTTCAAATAGTGTACTTCTAACTTGGCTTATAGACTCGTCAATCTGTGCTTTTACAGAATAACTTATCTCATAATGGACACCTTGAGGAAAAGATTTAGAGAGTTTTTCTAATACTTTTCTCACTGCAATATCAATATCACGTGCATTAGAACCATTCGTTTGTGTAATATTCATCGTTAGACCAGGGTATCCATTCACACTGTTATCACTTCCCACATTAGAAGCGCCAAATTCTACTCTGGCAACGTCTTTTAACAAAAGAACAGAGCCATCTTTATTTGTTTTGATAACAATATTTTCATACTGTTCAGGAAGACTGAATCTACCTTTATGTTTTAGAGCCGTCTCAAAGGCTTCATCGGATGTCTCTCCAAAACTACCTGGTGCAATCTCAAAGTTTTGATCTTTGATAGCAGCGATTACATCTTGCGGAGTAAGGCTATAAAGAGCTAGTTTTTCTGGGTTTAACCATGTTCTCATAGAGTAATCACGAGCACCTATACGGCTCACAGAAGCTACTCCAGGTACACGAAGTAATTCACGGTTAATATTAATCTGAGTATAAGCTTGTAAGAATGTCTCATCATATACTTCTTCAGGGTGATCACTGTAGAAGTTAATAGTCATAATATTCCCGCTAAGACGAGGTGTTACTGATATACCATTCTCATTCACTTCAGAAGGTAAGTCACCAGCAGCTTTGCTTACTCTATTTTGTACATTCACAGCAGCTTGATCTGGATCAGTACCTGCTTTAAAGAATACATTAATTGTTCCAGATCCACTATTACTAGCTTTAGAGCTTATGTAGGTCATGTTATCTACTCCATTAATAGATTCTTCTATTGGGAGTAAAACACTCTGTGCTACAGTCTCAGCATTAGCTCCAGGATAAGATGTAGATACACTTACACTAGGGGGAGCGATCTCAGGAAATCTAGTAATAGGTAATAATGTGAGTCCAACTAGTCCTAGTAATACAAACATAATAGAGATTACAGTGGCTAGTATAGGACGTTCTATAATGGCTTTAAGCATATTGTTTTTTTTTTGTAAGGTGAGTAAATACTCTAATTTGGTTTTGTTCAGTTTGTTTAGGAAAGTTAGTTCAATGGCTTTACATACATTCCCTCAGTTAATTTATCAAAACCTGTTTTGATAATTCTATCTCCAATGTGTAAACCTTCAGAAACAATAAAGTTATTTCCAGATACTCCGTTTAGTTCTATAGATTTAAGCTTTACTTTGTCTTCTTTATCTAACGTATACACGAATGTTTTGTCTTGAATAGAAGTGGTTACTTCTTGTGGAATCAATATAACATTAGGATTTGTTTCTTTCAGTTTAATTGTACCAGTGTTACCTGATCTCATTACATCTTTAGAATTAGGGAAAGAGGCTCTTAGAGATATAGATCCTGTAGTTCTGTTTACTTGTCCATTGATCATATCTACTTTTCCTTTCTCAGCATATTCATGTCCATCAGCTAATATTAAAGCTACATCAGGTAAGTATTGTCCTGTATTTACGCTATCTTCTCTTTTGTTTCCTTTGCTAAAATATAGGAAATCTGATTCGCTCATACCAAAGTACACATACACTTCACTTACATCAGATAAGACCGTCAGCGGATCTTTATCTCCTTTAGAGACAAGGTTACCAATACGTTTAGGCATACGACCTATATACCCACTAACAGGTGCTTTAATAATAGTATAATCAAGACTAATCTTAGCACTATTAACTGCCGCAGTTGCTTTAGCTAGTGACGCCTTAGCTATCTCATAGTTTGATTTAGCTGTTTCTAATTGTACTTGAGCGATTACCTCATTATCAATAAGAGGTTTTAGACGATCTATTTCTAATTTAGCGTTTTTTAGTTTTGCTTTTTCTACATTTTCAGTAGCTATCATATTGTTTAATACTTCTTGGTAAGGAAGTGGATCTACTTGAAACAAAGGTTGTCCTTCTTTAACGAAAGCTCCTTCATCAACAAATATTTTTTCTAGTATACCTTCTACTTGAGGTCTGATTTCTACGTTTACCTTTCCCTCTATGTTTCCAATATAATCCTTAATCGTAATAGCTGTTGTTGTATCTACTTTTATGATAGGCAATGCTAATGCATTTTCTTTAGGATCTAATGTTTTAGAAGAACCTATATTGCAGCTGTTAATCCCTATCAATGTACCAAACATTATCAACGCTGAGAATGCTACTAAAACTGTTTTTCTACTTGTAATCATAATTATAAAATACTAATTGTTGTTTGAAGGTGAGAGTCTATCTCCATAGTGTAGGTATTCAATACTAATGCCAAAAACATAAAATCTGATAATTTTCAGTATTTTTTTTGTATTAAATATTTGAATAATAAGTGTTTGTGTTTGAATTGTGTAGTGGTGGAACTAATCATATTGTTTAATTTTAGCTAAGGTTATTTTGTAAAGTTGTTGAATTATGTGGTATCGCTCTACACATTGACTATTCAAGGAGCCTTATAAAGGTAAGAAATAAACAATATTATTAAGTAAATATTAATTAATAATGATAAATTATGTTAATTAATTTATTTGGAAGTGCGGTATTTGGAATAGAAGCTACCACTATTACAGTGGAAGTTCACATTGATAATGGAGTAGTGTATCTCTAGTAGGATTGCCTGATATTGCTATTAAAGAAAGTAGCTATAGAATAGCAGCAGCCCTTAAGAATAATACATTTAAGCTTCCAGGAAGAAAGATTACAGTTAACCTCGCGCCAGCTAATTTACGCAAAGAGGGATCTGCTTATGATCTCGTTATAGCTATAGGGATTTTAGCTGCTTCTGATCAAATCAGTCTTAATGATAAATTATCTGAGTATATTATGATGGGGGGGGGGGCTATCTCTGGATGGTTCTATACAGTGTATTAATGGAGCACTGCCTATTGCTATTAAAGCTAAGGAGGTAGGGTTTAAGGGGATTCTTATTCCTAAAGAGAATGAGATGGAGGCTGCTATAGTGGAAGAGTTAGAAGTATCTGGAGTAAGTAATATAAGTGAGGTAATTGATTTTATAGAAGGGAGAGGGGAGTTAATTCCTATAAGTATTAATCTAGAGGAAATGTTTAATACGGAGGCAGAACAACATTTAGAAATAGACTTTAAAGATGTAAAAGGACAAGAAAGTATAAAGAGAGCGATGGAGAGAGCGGCGGCTGGTGGGCATAATATTATCCTGATAGGTCCGCCAGGATCTGGAAAAACAATGTTAGCAAAGCAACTACCAAGTATATTGCCTGCTATGACGATAGATGAGGCATTAGAAACAACTAAAATACACAGTGTCGTGGCAAAGGCAAAAGACTGTGGGCTCATGAGAGCACGGCCTTTTAGAAACCTTCACCATACTGCTTCGTCTGTAGCTCTAGTAGTAGGAGGGAGTTACCCTCAACCTGGTGAAATATCACTAGCCCATAATGGGGTGTTGTTTTTAGATGAGTTGCCAGAATTTAAAAGAGAAGTATTGGAAGTCATGAGACAGCCATTAGAAGATAGAGAAGTAACAATATTAAAAGCAAAATTTACAATTACTTATCCATCTTCCTTTATGTTAGTAGCAAGTATGAATCCTAGGCCTAGTGGATATTTTAATGATCCAGATGCTCCAGTAAAGTCTTCTCAAGTAGAAATGCAACGCTATTTAAGTAAAATATCAGGTCCATTATTAGATATAATAGATATTCATATAGAGGTTAATCCTGTGCCTTTTGAAAAATTATCTGACAAACAATTGTCTGAGCCTAGTAAGGATATTCGTGAGAGGGTAGTTAAGGTAAGAGATATACAATCACTTCGCTTTTTAAATCACAAAGGAGTACACTATAATGCTCAAATGTCTGTGGCTCTATTAAGAAAGTATTGTGCCTTACAAGAGGATTCTCTTTCTTTATTAAAAAAGGCAATGGATAAGCTTAATTTATCCGCAAGAGCGTATGATAGGATTTTAAAAGTATCTAGAACAATAGCAGATTTGAATAAGTCAGAAAATATAATGCCTCAGCATATAGCTGAGGCATTACAGTATCGCAGTCTAGATAGAGAAGGATGGTTAGGATAATTTTTCTTCCTCTTCTAGGTTAAATCCAATGACTTGTTTGTACAACACAAAATATACAGCAAATAAGTAAGGTAAAACAAATAACATACCTACGACAAAAAATAATAAACCACTGATTAGGAAAAAGTAGTTTAATATGATGGTTAGTATAATAGGTATAGGTTGTTTGTTTACTACCATTATGCTGTTCTTAAGTGCTGTTATAGGGTTTAGATGACCAAATATTATTAATGGAATAGTAAATATAGTCAGTGTACTTACAATCCAGTTGATTGCCATAGATACCATCTCTAGGTTCATCATTTTTAAGGGAATAGTTATTCCCATAAACACTATTGCTATTAATAAATGAGCTATGAAAACATAAAGTCCTTTAATACTAAAGAAATATTTAAAGGAATTTAAAAATGAAGGGACTTTACCTAAAGAGACTTCTGCATTAACTTTATAAAAACCAGCAATCAATACACTGCCTAATGCGCTAAAAATTGCAAAAAAGACAAGGTAGTAATAGAAGTATGGAACTTCCATAATCTTTAATGTTAGTTCTTTTACTTGTTCTTGTAGTATCTCTGGGTTTTCATCAAAAGTAATAAATTGCCCAAGTATAAGTGATCCTATAAATGTAAATGCAAAAAATGATAATAATAGAGAAGTAATTACTAAGAAAAAGGTTTTTTTATAATAGAGAAATGCTTCAGCCATTACTTGAAATGGAGCTAAAGCATAACTATTCTGTTTAATATTATTTAAGATATCTTTTAAGTTTGTCATGGGTGTTAAACTCTATTGTGTAGAGTATTGTTTTTTTTGTATTAAACTCAGGTTTCGCATAAGTCTAATAAGAGTTAGTTATTCTAGTGCTACTAGGGAATACATATTACTTTAGACATCTCTATCTAATAAAATCAAAGGTATTTCCTTGTTTTAGATCAGCAGTATCATATCCTTTCATAAACCATTCTTTTCGTTGTTTGGATGTACCATGAGTAAATGAATCAGGGTTAACTTGTCCTGATACTCTTTTCTGAATAGCATCATCTCCCACAGCTTGAGCAGCACTTAGTGCAATATCAATATCTTTAGCATCTAAATACTTTTGATTGTATTTAGCCCACATACCAGCGTAAAAATCAGCTTGTAGTTCTAATCCTACAGATAATTTATTTGCTTCTTTTTTACTTATACCTTGTTGTGCTTGATGTACTTTGCTGTTTGTACCAAGAAGAGTTTGGACGTGGTGTCCTACTTCATGAGCGATGACATAAGCTATAGCGAAGTTACCTCTCTCTGCTCCAAAACGAGTGTGTAGTTCTTCAAAGAATCTTAAGTCCATATATACCGTCTCATCAGCAGGACAGTAGAAAGGACCTACATCAGCTGTAGCGCTACCACATTGTGTATTTACTTTGTCATCAAATAATTCCATTTTAGGTTCACGGTATTGCATGCCATTTTCTTTGAATACCTTATGCCATACGTCTTCTGTATCAGCAAACATAACAGCTACCATCTTTCCCATTTCGACCTCTTCATTTGAGAGTTGTCTAGTGTCTACTTGTTCTGTTTGTTGATTATTGCCTCCCATTTGTTCAATAACAGGAGCAATCTGCTTACCAGTTTCTCCTCCAAACAAATAAAGTAAGGTAGCTATTATACCAATTAAACCACCACCTAAAGCTGTCTTACCAGCTGTAGATTTACCTCTGTTATCTGTAACGTTCTTACTTTCTCGTCTACCTTCCCATTTCATAATGAAAAATTTTTATTGCAAAAATAGCAAAAATAGGGGATGTTGAGTCAATTAATGCGAATATTGATAGAAGGTTGAGGTTAGAAAGAAAAATCCCCTCCAATAAAAATGTTTTGAAGGGGATGGAGTTCAACCTAGAATCAGCATTAGCCAAATACTACAAAGTAATTCTACGTCATAACTCTTTCACTAATTCAGACCTATTTTGTATAATTACTTTTAGTTTATCTATCTATCACTTATTCTGGGTTTAAATAAATTGTCTACTTAAAAAGTATACGCTAGACTAAGTTTAAATGATAGAGGAGGAGTAGCTCTCCAACCATAATGTGTATATCCCCAAGCTCCTGGGAAATATCCCACATAGTTATATCTATCTGTAATATTGTTGACTATAAGATTAAAGGCATAATTGTCTTTCTTATAAGATACACCACCGTCAAGAGTGAAGTAATCATCAGGTAAATATGTTTTGGCTTGGACAGGAGCTTGTGAGCGATCTTTTTGATATTGATACCCTAGAGAAAAACCTAAACCTTCAAAGGTTCCTGATGACACTCTATACGTTAACCAAGCATTAGTACTGTGCTTTGCAGTTCCTGGAAGTAGTTGTCCTTTCTTATTAGGATTATTGTCTTCAGTTATCTTAGCATCTGTATAAGCATAGTTCATAGTCAATGTTAATCCTTCTGTGATTTGGCCATTCATATCAAACTCTATTCCTTTAGATTTAGCTTTACCACTTTGCACCATAATTTGATTATTAGCACTTGCATCTAATGGAGTTAATATATTAGTTTTATCTACTTGATAGAAGGCTAAAGAGGTGAATAGTTTCTTTTCAAACCAAGTTTTCTTAAGTCCAAACTCCTTGTTAGTTCCTTTAGAAGGATCTGCTGTTTTGTTATTCTCTAATTTACCTGCTTGTTCTTGAAAGCTTTGATCATAAAGTGCATAAGCTGTTAATGCAGGTGTAATAGAATAACTTACACTAAATCTTGGTGTATAAGCTTGATTTTTTACAACATCTCCTTTAGAAGCACTTGTTGTTTTTTCTGTTGAGGTGTAACGTACTCCTAATCCTAGTCTAAGTTTCTCATCAAGTAATAATATCTCATCTTGAATGTATAATGAGATGTAGCTATACTCCTGTATATTACCAGCAGCTCTTTCTCTTAAAGAACGAGAGCGATCATAAGTAGGAATGTCTTTTTTTGTTAGTTTTCCATATACTGGATTATAGATGTTGAATTTAGGCCCAACTTGAATGATATTCCCCTTATCATCTGCAATTTCTGACCAATCAGCCATATGTTCTTTTTGCCCCATATCTAAACCGAAAAGAACATTGTTTTTAATCTTGTCAGTGATATTAAATTTACCATTCATATACACTTGACCTACTTTAGCAGTGTTTAATGCATCATTTATTGATAATCCGCGTGTGACATTACCTTGATCATCTATAGAATTATAAATTGGATACATATTCTCTCCTTCCATAGTTGCTTTTACATACCCTAGTTTAGCAGTAAGATTCCAATCATCATTTAGACGGTGATTAAGATTAATGAATACATTATGCTCTTTAATCGTAGTAGGGTCTATGATAGGATCGCTAAAAGTAAATTTACGCGGAAGGTCTTTAAAACCATTCTTAGAATAGGCATATTTCGCAAACCCACCTTCGAATTCATTAGAGTTAAATATATATTCAAAAGTAACGTTGGTATCTTCGCTAATGTTGTATTTTAGAGAAGGAGCAAATGATAGATAACTGTTTTTATTGTATAGTTGATATGAACTTGTTTTGGTAGCCATACCATTTAGGCGGAATAATAGTTTTTCATTTTTTGCCAGTTTAGTATCCACATCTACTTCTGCACGATATAGATTATAACTACCTAGTGTAGTTCTGATAGTAGTCTTATTAGCCCCCATAGGCTTTTTGGTAACAATGTTATAGAATCCACCAGGCTGAGTGTTTCCCATCATAAAACCTGCCGGTCCTTTAACGAATTCTACTCGTTCTATAAAAGTATTATCTTCTCGCAGAGGGCCGAAAGTACCAGATATATCCATCCCATTACGTAAGTTAGTAGCAGTATATCCTCGAGCATAAATACCTGCACCAGCTTGTTCTTGATGTAATACAGAACGAACACCACTCACATTCTGTGCGATCGCATCACTCATCGTAATACTAATTTGGTCATCCATTAACCCTTTATCGATGACTTGGATATTTTGTGGTACGTCAAGTAAATTAGCAGCTGTACGCAATGAAGAAGAAGAACGAATATTCTTATTTGTATTAATGACCACAGCATTTAGTGTTTCGCTATTGTCATCATAAAGCATAAAGTCTTTTGATAATGTTTGATTAGTTGTTATCGTAATACTATCTCTCTCTATTGTATTTTTATATTGTACCGTTATAAGGTACTTCCCAGATTTAATGTTTTCGAATAGATATTTTCCATTGTTATCAGCTATTGCTGTAAATACATTATTGTTTAAGATAATACTAGTCCCTGCTAGTTTCTCTTGTGTATGACTGACAATAGTCCCTTTAAGGTTTCCATTCTCTTGTGCAAAGCTATTTAAAGAGGCTAGTAGTAGACCTGTAAATAGATATTTATGACTTGTTTTAATTAAAAATAGTGGTTTCATCAAATAGTTAATTTAGATTGAATAAATTTGAATTCGCAAACAAAAGTATGTTCTCTATTATGGACTGGCTTAGCCAAAAGGGAATAAAAAATAGCATTTTAGTAATCTAAGTAGTAGTTTATGAAAAACGGAGAAGAGATAGTAGAGTTCTTTGTGATAGAGAATATGGTGACTAAAGCTATGTCCCAAACTAAGAAAGAGCTTGTAAATGATTTAGGAATGTTTACTACTTATTATATATTCGATAGTGTGGATATTATTATAAGACAATACTATCTAAAGTATAATCAAGATTATAAGTTGCAGTATGTATTTGAAGAGACTGATTATATAGAGTTAAGTTTCTTTTTTGGGAAGCATATTGTACGGGATGTTTTAAATGGGAAAACGAATAGATACCTTCCATTTCATTGTTATTTAGGATATCTTCAATGCGGTAGTACAGCAGATGTACTATTTGAGAAAGATGCTGTATATGAACATTTAGATATCTATTTGCCTCTAGATTTTTTTAATGAATGGAGCCAGTATGATGAGACTATTGCTGAGTTTACTAATGCGATTAAGAATAATCAGTCTTATAGTTTAGTGAAAGGGGTAAAATTGACTCAAGAGTTACTAATCTTATGTAATGCAATCAAGACTTGTAACTATAAAGGTATTGCAAAGGAAATCTTTGTGAAAAGTAAAGTTTTAGAAATTGTCTCTATTTTGTTAAATGAGAAAGAAGAGAGAGTAGAGGAGTGTACTAAGTTACAACTCGGTATAAAACTGACAGTGGAAGATGAGGCAATCTTATTAAATGTACGTGATTTTATAGATCTAAACTATAAAGAGTTTTATACTACAGAGGAGCTGTCAAAGATGTTTTTTATCAATGAGTATAAATTAAAAAAAGGCTTTAAGTATTTGTATAATTTAGGTTTGTTTGAATATGCACAACAGAGAAGAATGAATGTCGCTATTCAGAAGTTGGAAGCTGCTAAGCACACTATAACAGAGATAGCTTTTGATCTAGGATATTCATCTTCTGTCGCTTTTTCTAAAGCGTTTAAAAAGCACTATGGGTATCCTCCTAAAAAATTCTGTCTAACAGATATATAAAAAGAAAAACGAGCTGTTTAATTTTAAATAGCTCGTTCTTTTTATATTTTAGTCAACGGTTATTAAGCCATTGTAGTGAAAACGTTTTGTACGTCGTCATCCTCTTCGATCTTGTCTAACAATTTCTCAACATCAGCCATTTCAGCTTCTGTTAATTCTTTTGTTACTTGAGGAATTCTATCAAATCCAGAAGATAAAATCTCGATACCTCTACTTTCCAATTCTTTTTGGATAGCACCAAAGCTTTCGAAAGGAGCATAAATCATTACACCATCTTCATCCTCAAAGATTTCGTCGATACCGAAGTCTATTAATTCTAATTCGAACTCTTCTAAATCTCTACCTTCTTCAGCAGGGATTCTAAAGTTACACGTGTGGTCAAACATAAACTCAACAGAACCTTGTGTACCCATTGTTCCGTTACATTTGTTGAAGTAACTTCTAATGTTTGCTACTGTTCTATTATTGTTATCAGTTGCTGTTTCGATTAAGAAAGCGATTCCGTGTGGTCCGTATCCTTCGAAGATAACTTCTTTATAGTTCTCAGTATCTTTATCTGTAGCACGTTTAATAGCACGTTCTACGTTTTCTTTAGGCATATTCGCTGCCTTAGCATTTTGTATTACTGCACGAAGGCGTGAATTAGCCTCAGGATTAGGTCCGCCTTCTTTAACAGCCATTACGATATCCTTACCAATTCTTGTAAACGTTTTAGCCATAGCAGACCAACGTTTTAGCTTACGTCCTTTTCTAAATTCAAACGCTCTTCCCATAATAATTATTTACTTAATTTTTAGTAGTGCAAAAATAACTCATTATTCAAATATATCACAAAAAAAAAGAGAGCTTATTTCTAAACTCTCTTCTATTTGTCTTATTTTTTGTAAAATGGTGTTTTTACCACTTTTGCTTCAATATCATTTTTACGAATACGAATAAAGATTTGGCTTCCTTCAGCAGCTAATGCTACAGGAACATATCCCATTCCAATTCCTTTTCCTAATGAAGGAGATTGTGTACCAGAAGTAACTTTACCAATTACGTTACCTTGAGCATCTACGATTTCATAGTCATGTCTAGGAATACCTTTACCAACTAGTTCGAAACCAATCAATCTATTTTTGATACCAGCTTCTTTTTCAGCCTTTAAATTATCAGAGTTGATAAAGTCTTTCGTAAACTTAGTTACCCATCCTAATCCTGCTTCTAATGGAGAGATTTCATCATTTAGTTCATTTCCATATAGGCAGTATCCCATTTCTAAACGTAGTGTATCACGAGCAGCTAATCCGATAGGCTTGATACCCCAATTAGCACCAGCTTCGAATACTTTATTCCAAAGAGCTTCTACATCTTCATTTTTTACGTAAACTTCAAAACCTCCAGAACCTGTATATCCTGTAGCAGAGATTACGACATCTTTAACACCAGCGAAAGTATCAATCACAAAGTTGTAGAATTTGATATCAGCTAAGTTTACAGCAGTTAAGCTTTGCATAGACTCAATAGCTTTAGGTCCTTGTATAGCTAAGATAGAGTAGGCATCAGATAGATTCTCTAAAGTAGCATTCACATCATTATGAGAGCTTACCCAGTTCCAATCTTTTTCAATATTTGATGCGTTTACAACCATCAAATATTCACTTTCATTTACTCTATAAGTAATAATATCATCAATTACTCCACCTGTTGTGTTAGGGAAGTAGCAATATTGTGCTTTTCCATCTACTAAAACAGATGCATCATTAGAAGTAACTTTTTGGATTAATGCTAATGCATTTGGCCCAGATATTTTGAAAATCCCCATGTGAGATACATCAAATACACCAACTCCGTTTCTTACTGTTTCGTGTTCTGCATTTACTCCTTCATATTGCACAGGCATATTAAAACCTGCAAATGGAACCATCTTAGCTCCTAAAGCTTCGTGTATGTGGTTTAAAGTTACTTGTTTCATTGTGTTGTTAATGATTTAATTAAATTAGGTGCTAAAGTAAGTTTTTTTTATCTTAAATAAAAGCGACTTTATATCGTTGTTTTTATTGTTATAAGCGCTATTTTATTTTATTTGTATTATTACCAACGAGATATAGATGTTAAATGTTTGATATTGATTTTTAATTGTTTAGTGTTTTAGTTATATTTAATGTAATCTAATTTTTAAAGAACTTAATTATGGAAAGAGCAATAAAAATAGCTGTAGCAATTTTTTTAATTTTGAGTGCATTTACATCTTCACCTGATTTAGATCTTTTAGTTGGATTTATAGTCATAGTAGCCCTAGGTATCTTAGCTTATAATTCCCATCTAAATAAGAAATTGATTGAGATGACGATGTATTTAGTGATTATAGGTATGTTTCAACCTTTTTATGAGTTGCCAATTGATTCTAAATGGTGGTTTATAATTAATCTTGTTGTAGCTGTGTATCTGGTTATTTCTACATTTATCTCTCGTTCTAAGGTGAAAGATAATAATGCTTAGTACCGTATTTCATAAAACAAAAACAACTCCTTTTGTATAAAATGGAGTTGTTTTTGTTTTATGAAAGTTCTTTATTTTAAGTAAAAGCGTGTGGTAATCAATGTTTGGAGGCATAGTCTATTGAATTTACAACATATAAGTATTTTTGTTTTTTTTGTATTATCATGTATTTGTTAATAAACTTTATATATGTAGGTTGTATTGTTATATTTAATGTTATTTTAATGATTGATTTGTTGTTAATATATTAATTTTATGTATTGACTTTGTTTTTATGTTAATATTGATGTTTTTTTAGTACATTAGCATTTGCTAAGCAAGAAAATATTAAGCAGGTTATCTAAATTATTATTAAAAAACAGAGTGGGGACTTGTTTTTTCTTATATAGATGATTCTGATTAGGCCATTCGTAAGGATGGCCTTTTTTAGGCTTACTCAACTAATAATTGGTATTTGTGTTCACAATTTTAGTTTTTAAGGTAAAAAAAGCCAAGGATAGTTAGCCTTGGCTTTCTTCTTTTAGGACTAGTCACACAAAAAAAGTCGGAGCTATTGCTATCGCTCCGACTTAAAAAATGAAAGGTATTATAAAAAAATGATGATTAAAGTTTAATGTTTTTAAGTCTTAATGAGTTAGTAATAACAGAGACAGAACTAAAACTCATCGCTACAGCTGCTATCATAGGAGATAATACAATACCAAACATTGGATATAATATCCCCGCTGCTATTGGTATTCCTACACTGTTATAGATAAATGCGAAGAACAAGTTTTGTTTAATATTCTTCATTACTCCATGACTTAAATTAATTGCTTTTGGTATACCTATTAAATCTCCTTGCAATAAAGTTACTTCAGCACTTTCTATAGCTACATCAGTACCTGTACCCATCGAGATACCTACATTGGCCTGTGCTAGAGCAGGAGCATCATTTATTCCATCACCTGCCATTGCAACAATTTTGCCTTGTTCTTGTAATTTTTTGATTTCATTTAATTTGTCTTCAGGCATCGCTTCAGCTAAGAAATGTTTAATACCTAATTCATTAGCTACAGCCTTAGCTGTATTAGGGTTATCACCAGTGATCATAATCACTTCGATACCTTTGTCTTGTAATTGTTTTACAGCTTGTTTACTACTTTCTTTTATTTTGTCAAACAGTACAGCGTATCCGATGATTGTATTTCCTTCTGCTATATACGACACAGTTTTTCCTAAGTTTTGTTCTTTTTCTACTTGTGGTAGAATACTAGCTGTTATTTCAGCTTGTACTACTTCCATAAGCGCTTTATTCCCTAGAGAAACACGCTTTTTATCTACCACACCTTGTATTCCTTTTCCTGTGATGTTATTAAACATTTTGACAGGAGTTAACTGCATCTTTTGTTCTTTCGCTTTATTAGTAAATGAAGTAGCCAGTGCGTGCTCACTATTTTGATTTAATGAAGCTGTAAGCATTAATAACTCCTCTTCAGTATAATCAGGGTGTACACTTACTATTTTCTCTACTGAAGGTTTTCCTTCTGTAAGGGTACCTGTTTTGTCAGTGATTAATACATTTACTTTATTGGCTGTTTCTAAAGCTTCAGCATTCTTTATTAGAATCCCATTTTGAGCTCCCTTACCGATACCTACCATAATAGACATAGGAGTAGCTAATCCTAACGCACATGGACAAGCGATAATTAATACAGCAAGCGCATTTACGAATGCGTAAGCAAGTCTAGGCTCAGGTCCCATAACTTTCCATAGAATAAATGTCGCTATAGAAATCAGAACGACGATAGGTACGAAGTACTTCGCTACCTGATCTGCTAACTTCTGGATAGGGGCTCTAGATCTACTTGCGTTATTCACCATTTCGATGATCTGTGCTAATAGAGTTTCATTACCTACTTTTTCTGCAGTCATAATGAATGAACTATTTCCGTTGATTGTACCAGAGACTACTCTATCGTCTTTTACCTTGTGTACAGGGATAGGTTCTCCTGTAATCATAGATTCATCTATACTAGATTCTCCTTCGCTGATCACACCATCTACAGGTATTTTTTCTCCTGGTTTTACACGCAGGCGATCCCCTTTTATTATTTTCTCTATTTGGATTACTTCTTCACCACTGTCAGTTACTAAAGTAGCTTCAGTAGGTGATAGTTTTAATAATTCTTTGATAGCTGTATTAGTACGGCTATGTGCTTTAGCCTCCATTACTTGCCCAACTAATACTAGCGTTAGGATAACTGCAACAGATTCAAAATAAAGATGTATACCATGTTCTCCTTTGAAATCTTGAGGAAACAAGTCTGGGAAGAATAGGGCTACTACACTGAATAGTAAACCAGCAGCTGATCCTAATCCAATCAAACTAAACATATTCAGATTCCAAGTTTTGAATGAAGTCCACGCTCTAGTAAAGAACATCCAACATACCCATACTACTGGAATAGTAAACAACATCTGTATATAATTATTCCACTCGTGTGGTACTATCTTACCGATCGGATCACCTGGTATCATAGACCCCATGGCTAGTATAAAGACAGGAATAGTAAAACCAACTGATATACGCAACTTCTTAAGCATATCAGTGTATGTAGTGTCTTCCTGTTCTACCATTATTGTTTTAGGGACTAGATTCATCCCACATTTAGGACAGTTACCTGGTTTGTCATACGTTTTATCTCCCTCACACAGCATTGGACAGTAATATACAGTCTTTTCTATTTTAGGAGCAGGTATTTGTTCTAAGTTCATTCCACACACAGGGCATCCTACATTGGTATCATATACTTTATCTCCCTCACATAGCATAGGACAGAAGTATTTACCCGCTTTATCAGCCATACCTTCAGGTAATTCTTGTTGATACATATCTTCCTCACTTATTTCTAATGCAGGAAGTATCTCTTGCGTACCATCTTCTTTAGTCACTATCTCTTGTAAAATATAGTTTCCTTTTTGAAGCAATGCTTTTTGCAAGGTTAATGTATCTATATCGTGATGTGATTCTATGTTAGCATATTCTTTTTCTAAAGAGACTTCAGCTTTAATACCGTGCAATTCATTAAGTGTATCTTCTATTTTGGTTCTACAACCATTACAGCTCATACCACTTACTTTATATTCTTTTTTCATATCTATAAGGTATTCTTATTTACTTATACAAAGTACGAATAAAAAGACAGTTTAGTTGTTATACAATTATGATGAAGGGTTATATCTTTTTGGATACCTGTGAGTTCATAGTGATTACTATACTGTTATTTCATATTCATTTGATAAGTACTTTAATGATAGTCGAAATCATGTAGATTTAAAAGAGAAATAGGCCAGGTAAGAGTAGTTTTTTTGTATTTTAGTTTTTTGAAACAAAGAGAATATGAGAAGAGTAGGTACAGGAATATTCGTTATTGGATTATTACTAATAGGCTGTAAAAAGGAAGGAAAAAGTATTGTTAATGAGATAGTTGTAGTAGAGGATGGTTTAAAATCAGATAATGTAGAAGTCTTAGGTAAGTTTGAAGAAGGAGCACTGACTTATCAGATGTCTTTTAGCGATACTATAGTTGATGAGTTTATTAGAGCGATAAGTGAGGATCCTTTGTATAGTAAGGAATTAGCGAAGAAGTATATTAGTCAATTACCTACTGAGCAAGCGGAGTATTTAAGTTTCTTTTTAAAGGCTAATCCTGGCTTTATCACTAGATATGGCACATTTCCATTCTTAAAAAATAATATCTATGTGGCGGGCTATGAGGTGATTTTTAAAGGAGAGGGAGTTAGTTATATATTAGAGAATAGATGGAATGAATTACTAGAAGAAGGACAAGGATATGCTGGGTCTACCATAGTGCCTAATACGAAGCTAAACTTTAGCTATGGTAAAGATTTTCTAGAAGCAGAACAGTTGCAAACGAATATTACCTTAGATAAGTACGATCGAGTAGCTACTGGTGAGGTTAGCGAAATAGCGGGTTATGCAGTAGAGAAGATTATATATACTCGCAAGCCATCTGTGATATCTGGCGAACGTATTCTACCTAAGTCTGTGATAGCTTATAGTAGTAAGTCTTTTAATCCTGTTATTAATAAAGTAATGCCTTACTGGGTAGCAGAAGAACAGGGAATCTTAAAGCTAGAAGTAGAATTATCAGAATCAGAGCATAGTATTCAGATGATCTATCAAGCAAGTATGGCTGTTAAACGTAAACTTATAGAAGACGAAACTTCTATATTAGCTACAAAAGCATTTGTCTTAATTAAGGAAAATAAAGACTTCTCATCTTTTAATGTAAGCATTGCTAAGATTGTTGTTCCTCCTAGTTTATAAAAATAATGTAACCAAAAACAAACCATGTAAATAGATGAAACCAATTATTACACCACAAGAACTACGAGCATTAAAACACTCTAATACTTCATTTGTATTGATAGATGCTACCAATAGTAAAGTCGCGAGAGAGAATTATGACAACCAACATTTAGACGGATCAATATTCGTAGATGGGAATACGCAGTTGGCAGAGATAGGAGAGGATGCTTCTAAGGGAGGGAGACATCCCTTGCCTTCTGTAGAGAAGTTTGGACAAAGTCTTCAAGACTTAGGGATAACACCAGATAGTCATGTGATTATTTATGATACTGTATTCGGTGGTAATTCAGCAGCGCGCTTTTGGTGGATGCTTACAGCAGTAGGACATCAAAAGGTACAAGTATTAAGTGGAGGGATGGCCGCTGCAGAAAAAGTAGGTTATCTAGTCAATAACAATAAAGTAAAAATAAGTGAAGTAGGGGTATATCCTACTACTGTATGGCAGTTGCCATTAGCTGATATTAATGAGATAGAAGCTAATACAGAGCGCGAAGATTATATCGTAATCGATGTGCGTGAGGAGAATAGATATAAAGGAATCTCAGAACCTATAGATACCGTAGCAGGACATATTCCTGGTGCGGTTAATATTCCCTATATGTCTAATCTAGATAGTGAAGGACTATTCTTAAGTGAAGAGTTATTAAGAGAGAAGTATTCTGCAGTGTTAAATAATTACTCAGCAGAAAATAGTGCAGTTCACTGTGGCTCAGGTATTACTGCCTGTCATACTTTATTAGCTATTACAGCAGCGGGATTACCAACTCCTAAGTTATATGTTGGCTCATGGAGTGAATGGTCTAGAAGTGGTAAGACTATTGCTACTGATAAGTAATACAAAAGGACTGTCTGAAAAGACAGTCCTTTTGTATTATTACTGTTTTAAAATCTTTGTTTTAATTATACTAGTTTATAAATAGTTACACTCTTCTCATTAAACTCTAAGAACTGCTGATAAGTAGTGTTATATGCACTAGTACGAATAGTATTATCTTGATGTAGTACATCTCCTGTTCTTGAAACGATATATACAGCTTCATTTGAGTTGATTAATACGAAGGCATCTAGTGTAGTGTCAAAGTACATATTGTGGTATTTGATATTTTTTAGTTGTATTTGTATTTTGTTTAATAGGGTAGAAGTATTTTCTTTTATCTGGTATAAGTGAATTTCTTTTAAAGTTTCCTTGGTAGCTTCGTCATCACCTTCCACATAAGGATCATGTTCGATAGCAACTGTATTGGCATTAATCCAACATATTTGTCTTGACTCATGTTCACCTCCATAAATATTGATGTCTTTTATCCTATTGTCAATGATGAAATGATTAATATTGTAAGCTTTTATATAGTCGAATGACCCCCATACCCATCCAGAACTCAGAAAGTGTTTATTATCAGGAGAAATTTTTAATTCACCATAGAAATAGTCATAAGTACTAGGCCAAGCTAGTTTGTTACTTTCTTCATGTGTTTTATGAAACTCAATATGTTTTTCTTCAGCACCTTCTTCTATTAAAGACTTAGCAGCGGTAAGCACCTGTCGAGTATCTAGATTCATTATCTGTACACGGTTCCAATCATCAGCATAGATAAGATGTGGTACGTCGTTATCATTTTTATATAATGAGATAGGGTATTTAGTAATATTAGTGTGATAATCCCCCCTCCATAAGTGTAATCTATATTCTTGTTTAGGGTTAAATACATAACCATGACGTTTAAAGTTATTGACTATAACGATGATATCATCTAGTGTATAAATAGAGATAGGCTCAGTTAACTCAAAGCCATTATCTGTATACCCCATACTATCTTTTAGACTAGATACTTTAATAGTCTCATTAGACAGGAAGTTATACCTTGCTAGATCACCATTACTCAGTACCATTACTATTTCATTCTCTTTAGATATCGCAGCAGAGAGGATAGTCTCTTCTGTGGTAATTGTGTAAGTGCCTTTCTTTTCGATTTTCATCTGTTGCAATTTTTAATACGAATATACATTAAATTAGAAAAGGCTATTCTTCTCTGAATAGCCTTTCATATTATTTAGGTTCTATATTATTCCATATCACTTCATCAGGAGTAGGAGCAATGATAGTCATACTCTCTTTAGTCACAGGATGAATAAACGTAAGCTTACGAGCGTGTAAGTGTATACCTCCATCAGGATTACTTCTATCTGCTCCATACTTTAGATCTCCTTTAATAGGACAACCTACTGCGGCTAACTGACAGCGTATCTGATGATGTCTTCCAGTGTATAAGTCTATCTCTAAAGCAGAGTAGTTCTTTAACTGGTGAAACATTGTATAAGTAAGTCTAGCTTTCTTGCTATTAGGAACTTCTTTTTTATGCGCTTTCGAAGTGTTATTCTTAGGGTTTCTTACTAAGAAGTGTTCTAGCGTATCTTCTACCTTAGGAGGTGCGTCTTTTACCACTGCCCAATAGGTCTTTTGCGTCTCTCTATTTTTAAAAGATTCGTTTAATCGCGTTAGTGCTTTTGACGTTTTAGCGAATACTACTAACCCTGATGTAGGACGATCTAGACGGTGTATAACGCCTAGGTATACTTCACCAGGTTTGTTGTGTTTCTTTTTTAAGTAAAGCTTTACTATTTCGCTTAACGGCATATCGCCTGTCTGATCACCTTGTACTAGATCACCTACACGTTTATTTATAATGATAATATGGTTATCTTCATGGAGTACTTGTAGGTTTTCGGGTGTAGAGACAATTTTCATCTGTAATAATTTTAAACAAAAATATCCTTTTTATATGTAAAAAGGATATTCTCTGTATTTTAAATAAGTAAATTTATTCTAGTACTGTTCTTTCTCGTTAGGGAAGTCAACAGCTTTTACATCATCAACATATTGTGCTACTGCGTTTTTCATATCTTCATAGATATTCATATAACGACGTAAGAATTTAGGACTAAATTCATGTGTAAGACCGATCATATCATGGATAACTAATACTTGTCCATCTACGCCATTACCAGCACCGATACCAATAACAGGTATAGAGATGCTCTCAGCTACTTTTTTCGCTAGTGAAGCAGGAATCTTCTCTAATACTAATGAGAAACACCCTATCTCTTCTAACATCTTAGCATCTTTGATAAGTTGGTTAGCTTCTTCTTCTTCTTTCGCTCTTACAGTATATGTACCAAATTTATAAATAGACTGAGGAGTAAGACCTAAGTGTCCCATCACAGGAATACCAGCATCTAAGATACGCTTAATACCATCTCTGATTTCTTCTCCACCTTCCATCTTGACAGCGTGAGCTCCACTTTCTTTCATAATACGAATAGCTGAACGCAATGCTTCTTTAGGATCAGATTGGTAAGAACCAAATGGTAAATCCACAACAATTAGCGCTCTGTCAGCTCCACGTACTACAGACTGTGCGTGATAGATCATCTGATCTAGTGTGATCGGTAAGGTAGTCTCATGACCAGCCATAACGTTACTAGCAGAATCTCCTACAAGCATAACGTCAACTCCACCTGCTTCTAATACTTTGGCCATAGAGTAGTCATAACACGTAAGCATTGATATCTTCTCTCCGTTGGCTTTCATATCTATTAGCGACTTAGTTGTCACTTTTTTATAGTCCTTTTTTGCTACAGACATTTTTCTTGTTTTTTTGGGTTATTATAAAATAATATATAAATATTAGAAGTAAGACTAACAGAAATATATTAACTCTACCTTACTTAACTTACCTTCTGCAAATGTGAATCGATATGCTGAATCACCTATAGGTATTTGATAAGCTTTTTCAGTAGATAGAATTAAGTTAATTAATCCCTTTCCAATTTTTAAAAATTCTTTCTCAGTTGTATTTTCGTTTAAGATGCTATTGTTTATCTTAAAACCTGCACCATTGGCGATATTAACTATTCTTAAGGTATAAGTTTTATTAACATCATGACCGATACATTCAGCATTATTGAACTTAATATTGCTTTCATAATTATCAAGAGCACAATCATCTAAGTTAGAATAGCTTTCTTTAATTCTTCCAAAAGCTTTCTCTAATGTGGCTAAGCTAAAACCTTTTGTTGGTTCTATCACATTATTTAACGTAAAACCAAGTTGTTTTTTGCTCACCATCGCTAATATCTTATCGTACATTTCTTCCTCAGGAGAAGCTTTTAGTACTTCAGATTGTAATCTAGCAATAGTAGCTTTCTCTGGTTGTCCATTTCTCTCAGCAAAGTCTGCAAACACTAATAAAGCTTTTGCGGCTTCTTCATCAGTACTATTCCATCCTAGTTCTACGATGCGTTGCACTAGTCTTTTTTGTTCTTTAGGATCAGTAGCTTTTTTATAGTTTGTGATAAGGTTATTTAATATAGGCCTTTTACCAAGATACTTCACAGGGATATATCCTTGCCCTTCATTAAACGTGATTTTGATCCATGCTTCCTTATCGTAAGGATAGTAATTAATTCCTACAGGAGTACCATTATAAAGTACCCCCAATGTTTCAGCTTGATGATTTGGAGCTGTTCTAACTTTAAGTCCCCCTACTAGTGTAAATAGATGAGGACTGCCATAATAATCATCAAAGTCTATAATAGGTGAAGGAGATTTTTCAATCTCATCCTCGCTAGATGTGATAGTTTTTAGGTTCTTACCATCTAAGATGTATGTAATACCAAGGTTTTCCGTTGTTATTTTGAATACATCTTTATTTATTTTTTCTATATTTTCTAAATATGCTCCACGTACATATACACCTATTTGTGTAGATCCATTAGCATCATCGTACGCTACAGTAGGAGTGGTTACATATAATTGGTTTTGTCCCAACGCAACTGATGAGATTAATAAGCATAATATTCTGAAGGTGTTTTTCATTTTCTTAGCAGTCTGATAAGTTTACAGCCACAGCAAGACCTCCTTCTGAAGTCTCTTTGTATTTATTATTCATGTCTTTTGCAGTTTCCCACATTGTATTTACAACTTTATCCAAAGGTACTTTTGCATTTTTAGGGTCAGTATCTAAAGCTAGCTCTGCAGCATTGATTGCTTTAATTGCTCCCATTGTGTTACGTTCAATACAAGGTACTTGTACTAATCCTCCAATAGGATCGCATGTTAAGCCTAGGTGGTGTTCCATTGCTATTTCAGCAGCAACGGTCACTTGTTCTGGTGTTCCTCCCATCATTTCACATAGCGCTCCAGCAGCCATAGCACTAGATACTCCAATTTCTGCTTGACATCCTCCCATTGCTGCAGAAATTGTTGCTCCTTTTTTAAATATACTACCTATCTCGCCAGCTACCATCAGAAATTGTTTGATTTCTTTTTCGCCTGCTTTGTGATTTTCTATTACTAGATAATACATTAATACTGCTGGGATAACACCAGCACTACCATTAGTAGGAGCTGTTACTACACGACCTAGAGATGCGTTTACCTCATTTACCGCTAAAGCAAAGCAGCTTACCCATTTTAGAATTTGTCTAAAGTAAACTTTCGTTTTTCTGATGGTTTGTAGCCACTCTTGAGGTGTGTTATAAGGTAAATCTCCTTTAAGTTTAGTATGTGTATCATAAGCGCGTCTACGTACATTAAGTCCTCCAGGTAAGACCCCCTCGGTATGACAACCTATATACATACACTCTAGCATTGTATTCCATACACGCATTAACTCATGGTGTATCTCCTCCTCAGTGCGTATAGATTTTTCGTTCTCATATACTATCTCAGATACAGACATATTCTGTTCTTTACAGTATGCTAATAATTCGGTAGCTTTCTCAATTGGGAAAGGGAAAGTTGCTTTAATCTCCTCGTTTTCTATATTCTCAACACTTTCTTCTTTAACAACAAATCCTCCACCAATAGAGTAGAAGGTAGATTCATAGATGTTATGTTCACCATATATAACAGAAAAAGTCATTCCATTAGCGTGAAATGGCAAAAAGTTTCTATTAAATACAATGTGTTCTTTAGGAATAAAGTGTATAGATGTTTTACCTCCTAATAGAAGTGATTGAGAAACATTGATTTGTTCAATAATACCACTAATATCGTCTATAGGAACATATTCTGGATCAGCTCCGCTAAGTCCTAGCATAACCGCTAAGTCAGTAGCATGCCCAACTCCAGTCAGAGATAGTGAACCAAATAAGTCGATTTTTAAAGATGAAACTTGGTCAAAGATATTGCGTTCGCGCAATTCTTTTAAAAATAGCTCTGCAGCTCTCCAAGGGCCTAAAGTGTGTGAACTCGATGGTCCTACACCAATCTTTAGCATATCAAATACAGAAATACATTCCATAAAATAGTAGTGAGTTTAATAATACGAAGATAGCTAAATTCTAATCAGAGACAACTTTTAGAGACTTATTTAACGCAAGTTGAGAAGTACATTCTAACGATATACTACTTAGTACTATCTGATAATTAGTTTAATGCTCCTTGAGACTATTATCTCGCATTTGTTTTAAATCTAGATTATGCGATAGACATATGAACAAAAAGTAATTATACAAGATAGGTCTGAATTAGTGATTTCAGCATACTATAGTGTGATTATAGAAATAATGAAAGAGTTATTAAGTAAATTTGCTTTGTAGTATTTGGCTAATGTAATGTGGGTTTAATATCTATACCTAGTGAATTATCGATAAATCTCTTACTCAAGATAAATTAAGGGCGTAGTAAAATCTTAATATTAAATTAATATCTTTGCAAAGCAATGAATATTAGGTTTATTGGAATTTTTAAGACCATTCTTCTAGGTCAATATTTAAAAATAATCTTATCATTTGTTAGTAGGCTAGAATAGGGATTTTTATGCAGTTTTGGTGTGGATGAGTCCATAGTGACTCCATTAAAACAGGTTTTTTAATGGAGTCACTATGTTCTAACAATGCTGTCAGTATACATTCATATGAATGAAGATAGGAACAATTTTAAAAAAAAGCTATTAATAAAGTGTTTTTGGAATGGGATAGGGTAAAATAAGCTTAATCTTTATGAAATAGGATCATTGATTTCTAATGAAATAGAAATGAGTATCAAGTGCAAAATTATGAAATAGAAATGAGCAGATCTGATAGAAGGGCATTAAAGTGAATTATATTTTTACAAAGGATAAAAAGTAGTTAAGTGCTCTTTTAGGAGCAAGTGTACTGACAATATAAACTGACGGAAAAGGCGATAAGATGATCGTAGAAAGGCTTAAAAGTGACATTGTGACATTATAGAATGCCTAAAACTGACTAAAAACAGACAAAATCAATCCTTTTTTCTGTTGGCATAAAGATTGTTTAAGAGTAACCGAGCTTGATGCTCACGACAATGAATTAAGTATAAAAATAAACTATAGAAAATATTATGAGTAAAATAATTGGTATTGACTTAGGAACTACAAACTCTTGTGTTTCTGTAATGGAAGGAAATGAGCCAGTAGTAATTTCAAACGCTGAAGGAAAAAGAACTACACCATCTATCGTAGCTTTCGTAGAAGGTGGAGAGATTAAAGTAGGTGATCCTGCAAAACGTCAGGCTGTAACTAACCCAACAAAAACGGTTGCTTCTATCAAACGTTTTATGGGAGAGAGATATAGTGAGGCTGCGAAAGAGACATCTTCAGTACCTTACAAAGTAGTTAAAGGAGATAACGACACTCCACGTGTAGATATCGACGGACGTCTATATACTCCACAAGAGATCTCTGCGATGACTTTGCAAAAAATGAAAAAAACAGCTGAAGATTTCTTAGGACAAGAAGTATCAGAAGCAGTAATCACTGTGCCAGCTTACTTTAATGACGCACAACGTCAAGCGACCAAAGAAGCAGGAGAAATCGCAGGATTAAAAGTAAGACGTATTATCAACGAGCCTACTGCGGCTGCGTTAGCATACGGATTAGACAAAACAGGAAAAGATCAAAAAGTAGTAGTATATGACTTAGGTGGTGGTACATTCGATATCTCTATCCTTGAGTTAGGAGATGGTGTATTCGAAGTATTATCTACTAATGGAGATACTCACTTAGGTGGAGATGACTTTGATAATGTAATCATCAACTGGTTAGCAGAAGAGTTTAAAGCTGCTGAAGGTGTAGATTTACGTCAAGATGCTATGGCATTACAACGTTTAAAAGAAGCTGCTGAGAAAGCTAAAGTTGAGTTATCATCTGCAACACAAACAGAGATTAACTTACCTTATGTAACAGCTACTGCTTCTGGACCAAAACACTTGGTACAAACATTAACAAGAGCTAAATTTGAGCAATTGTCTGATGAGTTAGTACGTCGTTCTATGCTTCCATGTGAGAAAGCTTTAAAAGATGCTGGTTTATCTAAATCAGATATCGATGAGGTAATCTTAGTAGGAGGTTCTACACGTATCCCAAGAATCCAAGAAGAAGTAGAGAAGTTCTTCGGTAAAAAACCACATAAAGGAGTTAACCCTGATGAGGTAGTTGCTATCGGTGCTGCTATTCAAGGAGGAGTATTAACAGGAGATGTAAAAGACGTATTGTTATTAGACGTTACGCCACTTTCATTAGGTATCGAAACTATGGGAGGCGTATTCACTAAGTTGATTGAGTCTAACACAACGATTCCTACTAAGAAATCACAAGTGTTTTCTACTGCAGCGGATAACCAACCATCGGTTGAAATCCACGTATTACAAGGAGAAAGACCAATGGCTACTGATAACAAGACAATTGGTCGTTTCCATTTAGATGGTTTACCACCTGCACAAAGAGGTGTTCCTCAAATCGAAGTAACTTTCGATATCGATGCAAACGGTTTAATCAAAGTATCTGCTACAGATAAAGGAACTGGTAAATCTCATGATATTCGTATCGAGGCTTCATCTGGATTAACTGAAGAAGAAATCCAAAGAATGAAACAAGAAGCTGAGGCGAATGCTGATGCTGATAAAAAAGCGAAAGAGTCTGTTGAAAAAATCAACGAAGCTGATGCTATGATATTCCAAACAGAGAAACAGTTAAAAGAATTCGGAGATAAATTATCTGATGGTAATAAGTCTAACATCGAAGGAGCTTTAGCAGAATTAAAAACTGCTTTTGAAACTAAAAATGTAGATACTATTCAACCAGCTTTAGATAAAATAAACGAAGCTTGGAAAGCTGCTTCTGAAGAAATGTACAAAGCACAAGCTGAAGGTGGACACGGTGCTCCTGAACAAGGACAACCTAACCAAGGTGGTGATGCTGATGGTACACAAGATGTAGAATACGAAGAGGTAAAATAATTCCTCCCCGTTTTATAGTTATAAAGAGAGAAACCGAGTCTGTATAGGCTCGGTTTTTTTATGAGGTAAAGTTTGATTGTTATATTTTATTTTAAAATGTTATGATTAACTTTGTGTTGTAAATGAATAGGTTATGAGTATAGAAACAAAAAGAGAACAGTTAGTAAGCTTCCTTAAGGATATAAATGATGAGGACTTAATCGATAGGATAAGTGAATATGTAAGCTCTCTTAAAAATGTAGGAAAGGATATGTTTACGCCTATGTCTGAAGAAGAGTTAGAGCGCAGATTAGCTATATCTCGTAAAGATTATGAAGAGGGAAGGTATTATACCTTAGAGGAAGTAGAAGAGATGAGTGCTAAATGGTAGTAGTATGAAAATAATATTATCTGATTTTGCAACTAGTCAATTAAGGAATATATACTTCTATTATGTTAATCATGTCAGTGTAAGCAAGGCTAAAGAGGTAAAGGATAATATTATTACAGCAATCAAGCAGTTAATTAATTTTCCTTATTTAGGACAGAAAGAAGGTATGATGTATAGTCGATTCGAGAGAAGATATCTCTTAGTTTATGAGTATAAAATTCTATATGAGGTAACTGAAGAGAGTATTGTTATTCTGGATATCTTTCATACCAAGCAATCTCCTTACAAGATGTATGTCAATGAAGATAGAGAAGAAAGTCTGAGAAAGAATAGTAAACCGAGTCTGTAAAGGCTCGGTTTTTTATAAAGCTTTCTCATAGCAGTTGAATACCCCTTTTCTAAATGTAACAGTTCCTACGTGTGTATAACCTTTTTTAAGGTATACTGCATTAGCTGTATCATTAAGAGAATAAGCATCAAAGCGTATAGAGGGGTACTTATGTTCCTTAGCATATTGTTCTGCATAGAGGATCATTTGGCTTGATATACCTTTGCCCTGTGCTATAGGATGAACAAATAATCTGTGAATAACGAGAAATGGTGTCTTTGTAGACCAAACCAAATCATCGTATTCTACATCATATTCTTCATTTAGCACCACATAAGCAAGTATCTCTCCATGTTCTAAATAGATATAGGCTTGTTGTTTATGTAGATCAGTAGTCAAGGTCTCCTGATTAGGATAGTGTTCATCCCATTGATCAAGACCTTGTTTTATCATATGATTTTTTACAATATCAAGCACTTCTAACGCTTGAGATAGATAAGCTGTTGTAAGTGGTTTTATCATAGTAATAGCTTAAATGGTAGACGGATAACCAATGTCATTAATGTCCTCTTTTAGTAATTCCCAATCTTCTAATTCAGAATTTAGAGTTAATATCATTTCTTTAGTTAGTGTCTTACCTTGATAAATTTGTCTGATAATCTCTTTCTTTTCAGCTGTCATAGACTCTTCTTCTTCATCGAAGTAATAGTTGGTTGCCCAATTAATGTATGTTTCCGGATTATTGTCAAAGATGTATAATTGATCATCTGAACCATCCTCCTCATTATCTACCTGGCCTATTGTCCATTGTTGGTTGTTATCACTCCAGATACAATAAGTTGTACCAATACCACTAATATACTCTCCAAAAATAAACTCTATGTATTGATTAGGAAGTCCTGCTGTTAGATCTTCTTTATTAGGGAGGTTTTTCTCAAAATCATATAGTTCATGGTCAAATCCATTGATTATTGTTCCATCTACTCTAAACAGTATAACCATATCATTGCCTTCACCATCTCGCATCTGAAAGAATTCTTCATCATCAGACCAAATATGATTGTATAAATAGTATCTATATTCCCAATCTTGACATAGTATAGCATCTAATGTAGCAAGTGATTTACACAGTTCTTTTAATACTTTAGGATTAGGTAAGTCAGCTCTATTTGTTGTGTTCAATTTCATAATAGTCTAGATTATTTTGTTTGTAATAATATATCAAGCTCCTCATTATTGTAATGATTTGGAGTAGTTAATAGTAACTGATGTGGTAGTTCATTAGTTATAAGTTCGTCATGTATAAATGAGAAATTAATATTGGGAGGTACAGCTAATATTACCACTTCATAGCTGATAACAGTATAGTCCTCATTGATATTGGTTGTACCCTCTAGAATACTAATTCCTCTGTCATTAAAAGCATTTGCAATCGTCAAAACAATATCCTCCCATAGTTCTTCTAAGTAATCAAAACTATTGTGTATATCCACGATAGCATAATCAAACTGTATAGATAGTGCTACTTTTTGCGGATAAGGAATAAGTAAGTTTTGTTGAGATATAATCGGCATAATGTTATAATGAATAGCTAAAGGTAATCAAAAGCAGTTTTAAAAAACTTATTTTTGTTGATATGATGTTATATGACTTATTATGTTTGAGCTATTAATTCAACACATTCAAGAAAAAGTACAGTTGACTAAAGAAGAAACTGTTCGTTTAGGAGATTATTTTACAGTTAAAAAACTAAGGAGAAAGCAATACTTATTGCAAGAAGGAGACGTGTGTAAGCACATGGCTTTTGTTGTGAAAGGAGTACTGAAGTCTTATGTGATAGACGAAAAAAGGATAGAGAATATTAACTTCATTGGTTGGGAAGGCTGGTGGATGGCAGATTCTTATAGTTTCTTTACAGGTAAAAAAGGAGAGTTGAACATTGATGCTTTAGAAGAAGCGGAATTACTACTTATAAGTAAGGAAGACTATGATAGAATAGTGATAGATATGCCTGTAATGAGTAACTACTTCAGAATATTCTATGAACGTAGCTTAGCGAATAAAGATAGACGTATACTGAGTAATATAGCCTATAATGCAGAGGAGAAGTACGCGCAAATCATTATTTGTTATCCTGACTTAGTCAACCGTATTCCACAGCATCTTTTAGCTTCTTATTTAGGTCTGACCCCAGAAACAATTAGTCGTATTAAGAAAAAAATGAAGTAATCTACTTGATCTAGATCAAGGGATTGACTTATCTTAGGTCAATGCACAGCTATTTTACTTGCTTTAGCTTTGTCTTCAAAGAAATGAATCATGAAGAACAAAGCATTAGTAGTAGGCGTTAGTGGTATTGCTGGTAGTAATCTAGCAAAAGAACTAATCGCTCAAGATTGGACAGTATATGGATTAGCAAGAAATCCAAAAGGGATTGTAGATGGAGTCGTTCCCATCGCTGCAGACTTATTAGATACAGAAGGTTTAGCTATAGCCTTACAAGATATAGCGCCTACCCATGTTTATTTTACCACATGGATGCGCAAGGACACAGAGGCAGAGAATATCATTGTCAATGCTACTTTAGTAAGGAACTTACTAGATGTATTATCTCCTAAACAGAGAGTAAAACATGTAGCTTTAGTGACTGGATTAAAACATTATTTAGGTCCTTTTGAATCTTATGTGAAATCTGGTATCCTACCTATCACACCAGTTAGAGAAGAACACCCTCGATTAGAATTAGAGAATTTCTATTATGCTCAAGAAGATGAAGTGTATAAAGCATCTAAGAGAGACGGCTTTACTTGGAGTGTACATAGACCTCATACTTTGATAGGGCATGCAGTAGGTAATCTGATGAATATGGGGATTACACTTGCTGTGTATACGAGTATATGTAAGGAAGAAGGTCTTCCTATGGTGTGGCCAGGATCAGAAGCACAGTGGAATGGGGTATCAGATGTAACAGATGCGGGCGTATTAGCAAAACAGTTGGTATGGGCATCTACTACTGATACAGCTAAGAATCAAGCCTTCAATGTTACCAATGGAGATGTGTTTAGATGGAAGTGTTTATGGGAAGAAATAGCTAACTATTTTGACATACCTTTTGAAGGGTATAAGGATACTATCAGACCATTAGAGGTAGCCTTATTGCAGAAGAGTGAGGTATGGAAGACTGTTATAGCGAAGCATAAACTACAAACTATGGATTTAGATATATTAGTTTCTCCATGGCATACAGATGCAGATTTAGGGCGCCCTATAGAAGTAATTACTGATATGTCTAAAAGTAGGAAGTTAGGCTTTACAACTTTTAAACCAACAAAAGACTCTTTTATAGAATTATTTGAACAATTAAAAGCAGAACGTCTTATACCATAAGATAGAATTAAGCAGACTTCGGTTTGCTTTTTTATTGATATTATTTCAATCAATTTTATTTAAACTGGACTATCTCGCTTGCTGATTATAGTTGTATTTTTGTAAAAAATAATTTAAGAAGCACAGTTGTATATCTTCTTTGTCTTACAGAAGTAAATAGATAAGAGTATAGAAGTGTTTTCTCATTTCATTATCATGACAAATAACACAATAGATCCTCATATTATATCTATACAGAGTACTGTCTCTACTGGATATGTGGGGAATAACTCAGCTAGTTTTGCTATACAGCTTCACGGAATTAATTGTGTAGCGATGCCTACCATTCTTTTATCAAGTCACACAGACAAGCCCGTTTATTATGGAGAAGCAGTGCCTAAAGAATTGTTCGAGAAATTGGCTCGTGGAGTATTAGAAATTAACACTGCTCAACTTACGCAGTATGTAGTAAGTGGATACTTAAAGAGCAAAGAGATAATAGATGCGACAGCAGAGTTTATAAAACAATTAAAAGCAGAGCATACTATCACCTATATCTATGATCCCGTATTTGGAGATACGCGTACAGATGGACTGTATATTCCTAAAGAACAGGCAGATTATTCTAAAGAACAATTATTAGCGTTAAGTGATATCTTGACTCCTAATCACTTCGAATTAGAATACCTTTTAGGTAAGCGTATAACGAATGAGCAAGAGCTAATAGTAGCTGTACAGGCAGATGAGGTATTGTCTTCTAAAATCATTGTTTTGACTACAGCAGAAATGAAAGAGAATATTAATCATCAAGTAGAAGTCATCTTGATTAATCAAAGTGAGTTGACTCATTTTTATGCTGATAATATACCTGTAGAAGTAGTAGGAACAGGAGATTTGTTCACCGGAACATTTTCTGCACAGCTAACGAAAGGTCGTACGATAGAAGAAGCTATACAGATTAGTATGAACTTCTTGTCTGAAGTATTGAGATATGTTCATCAGCACGGATTAAAGGAGATGAATGCCATGGCTATCTTACAAGCACAAGATGTGCTGGCAGTAAAGTATAAATAAAACAGAAAGGCAGTATGATATCATATCGTACTACCTTTCTTATTTAACCTAGAATATTAAGGACTTATGTATGTGATAACGAAGCTACCATAGTCTTCTGATCAGAGAATAAGCCTATTAACTCTTTTGTCACCATCAGTGTGATATCATCATCTTCTTTGTATAAACTATAAGTAGCTTGTCCTATCTCAGGGTTAAAAGCAAAATAGATAGTCTGTGTCTCTTCTGTGCAGCATGCATTTATTATTGCATCGAGTTGTTTGACATGGTGATCTCCTTGGTAAATAGAATAGATCGTTAGCTCACTTTCTTCTTGCTCATAGATGATAATGGCATCCAATGCTTTGCTATAATAAATAGAGTTTTTAAAACCAAAATCTAAATTAGCATAACAATAAAAGAAAGCCAAGCCTACATTTTTAGTATTTAGCCTATTATATGTATATCCATTTTTGACATATTCTTCAAATAAAGCAAGTGATGCAGGGTTGTCTAAATCTAATTTCTCTAAACTCGATAGAGTAGAAGATTTCATATTCGTCTTTAGTGTAGCTTGATACTCTTGTACAGGCACATACCCAAATTTTGGGTAGAAGTCTAGTACTGTATCGTTTGCAAACAAGAAGTAGCCTGTTACTATATCTTTGTATTCTACTTCTATGTATTCTAATAAGAATCTTGATAAACCTTTGTTTTGATGGGCTGGTTCTGTCATCACCGTACCTAATTGTCCTGCTTTATACATTTTCTTATCCTTCGTTATTTCGAATAGGCTTAAAGTCGTATGTGCTACTATTTTAGTATCTAGAAATAATGAAAACAGTATACAGTCTTCTCCCCAATATCCCGATTGGTAATATGCTTCGAAGTCAAACTCCCATACTTCCTGACACATTCTATTGAACTCTTTTCGTTTTTGTTCATCATCTTGATAGTTGATATACAGGGTATAAGATGTATCTTTTATAATTACTGATTTACTGGTCATAGTTCTTATTTATTTGGTGCAAAGTTCTGAATAATACCTTACTTATCTATTGACAGTATTGTTTAATAAATGTGCAATACGTTGTTTTTATTGTTAACTTTGACTTATTAACTACAGTGTGATGAGTCAACATTTTCCTATTCGGATGGTAATATCAGATAATATTATTCCCTCTTTATTTTCTACTACTACACATAGAGAGAAAGGAATACTGCTGTCTTATTGTATGGAGGGAAGTAATGAGCTCAAAGTAGACAACCGAACAGAAACATTCACAGTAGGTTCTCTATTGACAGTATTTCCACAGCGTTTGTTCTCTATTCCCACTTCAGAAAGCAAGGGGAAGTATCTATGTGTGCTGTTTGATCTTGATAGTATTAAAGACCTTATTCTACCTACTAATTATCAGTTTTTAAACGAGTTGGTCAGACACCCTATTATTCATTTGAATGAAGGTGATCAAAAAGTTTTTATAGATTATTACCAATTGTTGTTGGCTAATCGCAGTACAGATACATCTGTTTTTTATCCTGATGCGATGAAGTATTTATTGTATTCTTTAATCGCTCATATCAACCGATTCTATGAACAAGATGAGGTAAAGTTGAAACCAAGTTCTAAGAAAGAAACAACCGTTTTTAGACTGTATAACTTGGTTCATCAGCATTATTTAGCAGAACATACAGTGCAGTTCTACGCTGATCAATTAAAGCTTACTCCTAAGTACCTAACGACTTTGGTACGCAGGCAGACAGGTAAGACTGTGTCTGCTATTATTAATGAGTTAGTACTCACTCAAGCGCAGTCTTATCTTATCGCAACTGATAAACCTATCTACACAATAGCTGAAGAGCTTCAGTTTTTAGATACGACCAGCTTCTGTCGTTATTTTAAAAAATCTACAGGACTATCTCCCTTAGCCTATAGACAAGCGCATTTATAGGCTGTCAGTTTAGGATTTAGTTTATTCATTCCTCCTAGAGTAATCTTAGCGATACGATTTGAACCGCGTAATTTTTATGTGGATACTATCCTATTTCAGTTTAGATAGAATCCTCAGTATATTTTAGTTTTAGATAAGAGGAGGATAACTGGAGAGTAAAAGAACATTTCTTGGACAAACAACCTTTCTAGTCTACCATTCTCAGGTTATTGTCCATATATTGTCGAAGAAAATCAAAACAATGCCTGTATTTACTAGGTTTGAGAGCTGTTTGTTGTTTTAATACAATAGAGGTTGTTTAGGATTAATGTGTTTGTATATAGTGTTTTAATTGTTTTTTGATATTAAAAAAAATGCACCTCTTTTTTGAAATATTTATGTAACAAGCAATTTTTTAGGGTGTTTTTGTAAAAAAAGTGAGTAAATAATCTTTTTAATAGCTGTTTTATCGCGCTTTTTTAAATGAAAAGTAAAAAAATAGGGATGCTTTTTTAAACCCAGATTCCGCGATAGACATATAAACAAAAAGTAATTATACAAAATAGCTCTGAATTAGTGAGTAAAGCATACTATAGTATGGTTTAAGAACTAATGAAAGAGATATGTAGTAGAATTGCTTTGTAGTATTTGGCTAATGTGGAATCAGGGTTTAACGTGCTGTAGTAGAAGGAATACTGTGCTTATCAAAAATAAGAGATGTGCTCTAAAACAATTTTTAAAGAAAATGAAGATTAAGGAATTGTTCTAAATTATAGCAAAATAAGCAATAAAGAATTGATAACTATTTCGTTGAGATAAAAATTAATATCTTTGGAATATGAGTGAAGTAAATAGAATACATTCTTTTCAACCTGTAGTTTTTGATGAAGCTAAAGTATTGATATTAGGTACGATGCCGAGTATTAAATCGTTAGACTTTCAGGAGTATTACGGCAATAAGCTGAATGTGTTTTGGAAGATAATATTTAGTGTTTTTCGAGAAGACTATAGCGATGTGTATAAGGATAAGCTCGATTTGCTTCAGCGCAATGGGATAGCCTTATGGGATGTCTTGCAGTCTTGCGAACGCAAGAGTAGTTTAGACAGTGATATCATAGCAGAAGAAGTTAACGATATTAAGGGATTACTAATAGAATATCCTAATATCCGTACAATCGTATTCTCCAGTCAAAAAGCAAGACAATATTTCGATAAATACGTAGGGCAGATAGAGGGGGTATCTTTACTAACTTTACCTTCGCCGAGTGGAGCAAATGCAAGAATGAGTTTTCAAGAGAAAGTAACTCATTGGCAAGAATTAAAAAATAAAGTATGAAACATTTAAAAAAAGAACATATAGACTTCTTAGTGACGTTAAGTCAGAATAATAATAAACCTTGGTTTGCAGATCATAAGCCAGAGTTCGATAAGTTATTCGCTGAGGTGAAGGCTTTCTTTAAAGTAGTACACGATGAGATGTTACAGCATGATAGTATAGATCTATTACATGTACACCGCATTTATAGAGATGTGCGCTTCTCGAAGGACAAGACACCTTATAAAACTTATTTTGGATTGCATTTAGGACGTACTAAGCCGATGCTTAGAGGAGGATATTATGTGAATATAGAGCCAGGTAGAAGTTTTGTAGGAGGTGGTTTTTGGGAACCTAATAAGGAAGATTTATTGCGTATCCGTAAGGAAATCGCTATGGACGATAGTGAACTTCGTGAGATTATAGCAGAAGAACAATTCCAGCAGTACTTTGGAGAACTACAAGGGGGAGAATTAAAGACTGCTCCTAAGGGATTTGACAAGGAGCATCCTGCTATCGACTTATTGCGTAAGAAGCAGTATCTAGTGATGCGTTCGTTCACAGATAAAGAGGTGTTAGCATCTAATTTTAAAGAGGAAGTTATCAAGACATTTATAGCGATGAGACCACTGTTTGACTATATGTCAGATATACTGACTACCGATGTGAATGGGGTGAGTCTGTATGAGTAGAGGGGTTTGTTTAAGGAAACAGGAAACTGAGAACAGGAAACTGAGAACAGGGAACAGAGGACTCCTTTTAGGGAGTGAAAATTACAGATGTTTGTCTTTCAGAAAGGAGGTGTGTGTATCTTGCTTAAGACAATATATGACCAGTAGTATATCCGTATCGTATGTCATTCTGAGTTTGCGAAGAATCTCATTCTATAGCTGTAGAGTTACTAGTGAGAAGCTTACTTTGTCAGCAAGACATACTGTGTGGTTAGTTACCCTCAATGGATGTCTTGAGTGTATAGTAATGGTTAGTTAGTCTATCTACTCACTATGTCACCATGGGAAAGTCTTTGAGAGCAGAGTAAGTATATCACAGGATTCAAGTCTTATAGATAATAGGATTATACAATAAAAAAATGCTGACTACGGTCAGCATTTTTTGTTATCAGTTTCCAGTTACCTGTTTTCTTTATTTAGTTCCCTAAATTATTTAATAATCTGTACTTCGAACATCTTATCCCAGTTCTTACCTGTTAGGAAGAATGTTTTAGTCTGTGGGTTATAAGCGATACCATTCATTACATCTCTGTCTTCGTGGTATGTTGTAAGATTTAATAACTCGCTAAAGTCTATAATAGCCTCTATCGCACCTGTTTTAGGATTGATTACTGCTACTGCATTTTGTGCGTAGAAGTTAGCATATATTTTACCGTCTACCCATTCCATTTCATTAGCGTATGGGATTACATTCTTATCTGTATATACGCTTACTCTGTCTATTTCTTTAAATGTTTCTGGATCTAGTTTGTAGATAAACTCAGAGCCTGATGTCATATACAGATGTTTACCATCATTAGTCAGTCCCCATCCTTCCATCTTCTGAAAGTAAGGTAGTGTTTTCTCTTGTACTAATGTCTCCGGATTAAAGACATAAGCTTCATTATTCTGATAGGTCAGTTGGTATAGTTTACCATTTAGGATAGTACACCCTTCACCAAAGATTTCCATTGGTTGTTTGTGAATCTTGATGATTTTACCTGTTTTATAATCTACTTGACGTACACTAGAAATACCTTTTTTACCTGTACCTCTTCCTGCAGTTGTTCCTCCACCTTCACCATTACCAGTGCTTTCATATAATATACCATTGTAAAATTCTAGTCCTTGAGTATAAGACTCTTGATCGTGTGGATATGTATTTACTATTTTATACGTGTAAAAAGCAGGAGCGTTAGGAGCAGTAATTTCTATACCCGTTGTAAATTCTTTGTTAGCTGTGTCAGCATAAGCTATCGCTTTGATTGTTGTTTTGCCAAGTTTTTGTTGCTCTAAGTTTATATTCAGAACATCATTCTTCAAAGAAGTACCTACTTTTTTGTCATTGAAGAAATAAATTACAGAGTCTACTTGGGCATTTTCGGTAGTTTTTAGACTTAGTTTTATGTCCTCATTCCCCTTATATAGTTGCTTTAGATGCCCAGTTTCGATCGAAAGAACATTTTTTTCTAAATTTTTTTTGTTTGAACAGCTCATAAAAGCTATTCCTAATACTAACGGAATTAGAATGTTATATTTTTTCATGGTTATTTTTTAATTTGATACAATATACAAATCTAATGTGAATAGTTGAAAAAGCTTGGAAAAATAAAAAACCGTTGTATATTTGCAATGGCAAGTCCTACACGACCAGCTCCCTCTTAATCCTCCAGGGTGGGAACGCAGCAAAGGTCAGAGGTTGTAGCGGTGCGATGTAGGTAGCTTGCCATTTTTTTCTTATCTTATGTAATCTCCATGTTGGAGATTTTTTTTGTTATATATTTGATTAACATTTTTAGTAAGGTGTTAATTTTGTTATTTTTGTATAAAAAAATTTGTTTTGAAGAAGATAACAATTAAAATAGGTAAGATACTAGGCTGGTTCTTACTTAGTTTATTCCTTATACTCCTTATTCTTATAGTAGCTATTCAGATTCCTTATATTCAAAATAAGGTAAAGGATGTAGCTATAACGTATGTACAGGATAAAATTGGAACTCCTGTATCCTTAGATAGAATAGAAATAGCCTTTCCTAAAAAGATAGTTGTAAAGAATCTTTATGTTGAATCTCAGCAGCAGGATACCTTGTTGTATACTAATTATCTAGGTGTAGATATTAGTTTATTTGCTCTCTTAAAAAGTTCTGTAGATGTTAATAGCATTCAACTAGATGGACTTAAAACCGATATAAAGCGAGATAGTCTAGGTCGTTTTAACTTTGATTATATCATCGAAGCTTTTGCCTCTGAGGAAGAAGAGGATAAAGAGGACAGTGGTTCTATGGCTATAGATGTAGGTGAGATAAGTCTTAGTAATATCGAAGTAAAGTATAATGATGATTATGATGGTCATCATGTCTCATTTGGTCTAAAAAGGTTCATCACACGCTTTAAACAGTTTGATTTAGATCAGTTAAAATTTGCTATTCCAAAAATATCAATTGTTGGTATAGATTTAAATTATAAAAAAGAATTGCCTTCTCAGGTTTCTATTGAGGCACAGCAATTAGTAGAATCAGAAAAGGAAGATATTAACGCGTCTATTATGCCTATTGTAGATTTAGGTACTATAGAATGGACAGATGGTAATATTATTTTTGAGGATAGTGAGAGCAAATTATATGCTAAGCTCGCTTTAGGGTCTTTTAAAACGACATTTGAACAAATAGATTTAAAGAATCAACAGATTGATTTAAAAGAAATCAGTTTAGATAATACTACGGCTGTTGTTCATTTGCTTTCTTCAACGATTAAGAAAGTACAACCCGTAGAAGAGAATACTACTCCTGTAGTGGAAGAATCTACTCCTTGGAAGCTTGGAATAAAACAGTTTTCTTTAAACTCTATTGATGTCAAGTTCGATAATGATAATTTTAAGGCATTGACTTTTGGTTTAGATCCTAATCATATAGAATTTACTGATATTAATTTTGATTTAAAGGATTTTCAATTTTCTCCGTCTACAATAACAGGTAATCTAGAAGGTTTTTCGTTTAAAGAAAAGAGTGGATTGCAGTTAGATAAGTTTAAGACTTACTTCCTTTATGGCGATCAAACAGCTTTTATTAAAGACTTTGTATTAGAAACACCTAATTCAAAATTTGCTGCTAGTGTTTTATTAAATTACAAAGACGTCAATAAACTTGCAGATGATTTAGAAAATACTTCTCTAGATGTCAGAATACAAAAATCACATTTAGGGTTGAAAGATATTTATTTGGCTATGCCAACTATATTTGAGCAAGCTGGGTTAATTGCTTTAAGTCAAAAAGATCTTAAGATAGATGTAAAGATAAAGGGACTGATTGGTGATTTGACTATAGATCAGTTTTTAGTAAAAGGCTTACATTCTACTGAAATAAATGTGTCAGGAAATATAAAAGAGGCAACTAAGCCAAAATCAGCAATTGTTAATTTGAATTTGACTAAGTTTCAAACTTCTGCTAAGGATATATTTAGCATAGCTCCTAAAGGAATTGTACCTACTAATATAGAAATCCCTGCTCATTTATTTTTATCAGGTAATATTAGTGGAAGTATGAACACAATACAAACACAATTATCATTAAAAACTACTTCTGGAAATGCTAATATAAAAGCCTTTTTAGATCAGCGTTTTAAAGGAAAAGAGAAGTATTCGCTAGATGCTAGCCTTACTGAACTAAAGTTAGGACAAATATTAAAGAATGATTCTATTGGTACGTTGACAATGTCAGCTAATGTATCAGGGGTAGGGTTTAATCCAGATAAAGCTATTGCAAAAGGAGAGGTTAAGATTGATCAGGCTGAGTATAATGGCTATAACTATAGTAATCTAAAGGTAGGTGCAGCACTTGATCAAGGTAGTTATAAAGTAAATTCGATTAATGAGGATCCCAATCTGAGTTTTGCTATTGCTGCTAGTGGATTGTGGACTGACTATAGGATTAGTTTAGATTTATTGGCAGACTTTAATTATATAGATTTATTCAAATTAAAATTAGTTGATACACCTTCTGTGTTTAAAGGAAAGATAACTACTAAACTAAATAATATCATACCTGATGATTTAGATGGAAGTGTGATCCTTAATGATTTGTTTTATAGTGTAAATGATAAAGTATTTAATTTAAAACCAATAGAACTTAATGCCATTACCAATGGTAATGATAAGTCACTTAGTCTTACTTCTGAGCTAGCTGATTTTAATATGCAGGGACAATATAAGTTAACGCTATTAGCTGATTTGTTAGCAACTACATTTAGTACTTATTTTAATACTGATAAGGAACTAAAAGACAAACTAAACGATCGTAAATTAGGGATATTAAATCATTATTTTACATATAGTTTGCAGATCAAAGACAATCCACTGATTCATTCTTTAGTCCCTGAATTAAAGGAGCTAAAGCCTATCGATTTTAAAGGAAGATATGAATCTAGTACTGACTTTATTAGTTTTAATGGAGTAATTCCTACTATTCATTATGGAGATAATGAGATAAGTAATATCTCATTAGATGTAAAACCTGTAGATGGAGCATTAACTTACGCATTAGGAGTAGAGAAAATAGCAAATGCAAGTGTAGCCTTACGTAGAATGGTATTAGAAGGTGATATAAAGAATAATACGATTAATTATAATTTAAATTTAAAAGATAAAATAGGAGCACCTGTCTATTTGATTGCGGGGGATGTTACAGCACGTAATGGGGATTTAATCACGCGTTTGCATCCTGATGGGTTTATGTTAGACTATCAAAAATGGACAGTTGACACAGAGAATAAGTTTGTAGTAAAGCCTGAAGGATTTTATGTTAGTGACTTTAGGTTATCTTATGGCAAAAGTATTTTAGAAATCGTTTCTAAGGATGAGGTGGCTAATAGTCCATTAAAATTATCATTTAATGATTTCAGTATTGAGACACTTACTAAAATTATTAAAAAAGATGTCTTGTTAGCAAGTGGTTTTATTAATGGGGAAGTATATTTAAAGGATTTAGCTACAGATTTTAGATTTATATCAGATATAGATATTACTAAACTGCACGTAATGGAGATAGGTTTAGGTGACTTACATGTAGGAGTTAAAAATGAAAGCGCAAGTAAGTTTATAACAGATATAGTTCTTCAAGGAGGAGAAAATAAAATATCCATAGGTGGTTGGGTTGATGCAGATGCACAAGATGTGGATATGAAAGTGAACTTAGACAAGTTCCAAATGGGGGCTCTAGAATATTTTGCTAAAGAGTATATTTCAGAAACTGAAGGATATTTCTCAGGAAATATAAAAATAGGAGGGAAGTTTAGTGATCCTAAGATTTTAGGAGCAATGGATTTTAATAATGTAGGATTACATGTTAATCAATTGAATGCTGATTTTAAAAAAATTAATGAGAGAATATCTTTTACTAATAGGGGAATAGAGTTAGATAAGTTTAGTGTAACAGATATAGATGGTAACCTATTGGTTGTCGATGGACAAGTATTAACTAAAACCTATAAAGATTTTGCATTTAATCTTAGTGTGAAGGCGATAGATTTCAAAGCAGTTAACTCTACCTCTAAGGATAATGATATGTACTATGGGAAGTTAGTCTTTGACAGTGATATTAAGATTAAAGGAGATTTAAACAAACCAATAGTTACAGGTGGGATAGAAATAGGAAAGAAAACAGACTTCTCTTTTGTATTACCACAAGAAGATCCAAGTATAGCGGATCGAGAAGGTATTGTTGAATTCGTTGATGAACATAGTTTACAGTTAGCCGAAATAAAGAAGTATGAAGAAGACTTTAATACTTCTGCCTTAAAAGGGTTGGATGTTTCAGTGTCAATTAAAGTTGATAAAGAGGCTACTTTTACTATGATTATGGATAAATCTAGTGGAGATAAAATTATATTAAAAGGAGAAGCTGATTTAGTAGGAGGTATTGATCCTTCTGGGAAAGTGACTCTATCAGGGAGGTATGAATTCTCACAAGGTTCTTATGATTTATCATTTAATATGATGAAGAGAAAGTTTGAGATAGAGAAGGGAAGTTATATTGTTTGGGCAGGAGATCCTACAGATGCTAATTTAAATTTGACAGCTATTTACGAAGTAAAGACTGCACCAATAGATTTGTTAGGCAATCAATTAAGTGGACTTTCTCCTACTCAACAAAATATGTATAAGCAGAAAATTCCATTTCAAACTTTGTTAAAAATGAAAGGAGAGTTGCTTACACCAGAAATATCATTTGATGTACAGTTGAAAGAAGGTATTACAAGTGTAGCTGGAGATGTTTTAACTAATACTAAAACAAAATTAGAACAACTTAGACAGAATGAATCAGAGATGAATAAACAAGTGTTCGCTTTGTTATTATTGAATAGGTTTATTGGTGAAAATCCTTTTGAGAGTAGTGCAGGAGGTACATCTGCGGGTTCTATGGCTAGACAAAGTGTTAGTAAACTATTGTCAGATCAGCTTAATAATCTAGCTAGTAATCTAATCTCAGGAGTTGAATTGAATTTTAATCTAGAATCATCAGAGGACTTTTCGACAGGGAGTAGAGAGAATAGAACAGATCTTAATGTAGCTGTATCTAAGCGATTGTTCTCAGATAGATTAAAGGTAACTGTAGGGAGTAGCTTCGAAGTAGAAGGAAATGCTCGTGAGAATGAACAGGCAGCTAATATCGCTGGAGATATAGAGTTGGAATATGCATTATCTCAAGATGGAAGGTATTTACTAAGGGTTTATAGAAAAAACACTTATGAAGTAGCTCTACAAGGACAAATAGTGGAAACAGGAGTAGGATTTATTATCACAATGAGTTATGAAAGATTCAAAGAGCTTTTTGAACGCAGTAAGGACAAAAGACAATTAAAAAAACGATTAAGGGATGAGGCTAAAGCAGAGTAAAATATATTATGGATTGGTTGGATGTGTGGTATTCTTGTCTTTATTCTCATGTAATACAACACGTCACCTTGGAAATGATGAGTACCTATATTCAGGAACAAAGTTAATCTTCGAAGGAGACTCTCTAACAAAGTCTAAGAAGTCTACTATGAATGAAGAACTTAGTGGGCTAATGCGTCCTATACCTAATGCATCTATTCTAGGGATATATACTAAGTTGTTCTTTTATAATTTAGCAGGTGATCCAGAGAAGAGTAATAAATTGAGAAGATGGATGAGAAATAAGATGGGTGAAGCTCCTGTCTTATTCAATCAAGTAGATATCGAAAAAAACAGTGCTATTTTATCTAACCGATTAGAGAATCAAGGTTATTTTAATGTAAATGTAACGTATGACACATTAACTCCTAGTTTGAAAAAAAGGGGAATTCAGTATACAATAAAGCCTGGTGAACAGTATAAAATACGCGATTTTAATTTCGTTAAAGATTCAACAGATCTTAATAAAATGTTGAGTAAAGCTATGCGTTTTACGAGGTTAAAGAATGGTTTAGCTTATGATTTAGATAATATAAAAGAAGAACGTGTACGTTTTGATAATTATTTGAAAAATAAAGGATATTATTTTTTTAGTGCAGATAATTTGTTAGTTCAAGTTGATAGTACCGTGGGAAAACATGAAGTTGATTTGTTTTTAAAGGTAAAAGACAATACACCTAAATTAGCATTAGCCCCTTACACAATAGATAAGATATTTATATTTTCGGATTATGTTTTATCAGATGGGGATTATAGACAAGCTTTAGATTCAGCTAAAACTTATAAGGACTTTACTATAGTAGATCCAAAAGAAAAGTTTAAGCCGTCAATCTATGATAATGCTATTCATTTAAAAACAGGAGAGATTTATAATAGAAATAATCATAATTTGTCTTTGAATAGATTAGTGAGTTTAGGAGTTTTTAAGTTTGTTAAGAATCAATTCGAAATATCAGATAGTATAAATCATAAATTAAATGCGTATTATTTTTTGACACCTGATAATCCAAAGGCAATACGCTTAGAGTTATTAGGTAAAATGAATTCAGCTAGTTATAATGGTGCTGAACTCAACTTGAATTGGAGTAACAAAAACTTTTTTAAAGGAGCTGAGGTTTTTTCTGTATCTGCTTATGGAGGAGCTGATTTTCAAATGTCATCAGCGAACAATGGATATAATGTTTACAAGATTGGATTAGAGTCTAGTTTAACTTGGCCCAAGATAATATCTCCATTTAATATTGAATCAACAAGCGCTTTTATTCCTAAGACGAGAGCTATTTTAGGAGGAGAGTATTTAGAGAGAAGTCAGTTATATTCTTTGCAATCTTTTAAAGCTTCATGGGGATATTTATGGAAAGAGAGTGCTTTTAGAGAACACGATTTAAAGGTAATAGATATTAATTATGTAAAACCAGGAAATGTTACTGATTATTATAAGGAGTATGCAGCAGGTAATCCTTCTTTAGAACGTGTTTTAGATAAACAATTGACTTTTGGTCCGACTTATACCTATACCTATACAAATACATCAAAAAAATTTAAAAAGAATACGATTTATTATCGTGGTTCATTAGATTTATCAGCTAATATCACAGGATTATTAATGGGAGCTAATGCAGATAACGATAAAGAAAAGAGTATTGTAGGTGTGCCATTTAGTCAATATGTAAAGACAGAGCATGATTTTAGACATTATCTAAAGTTAAGCAAGACATCTCAATTAGTTAGTAGAATCCATGCAGGTATAGGGATAGCTTATGGAAACTCTAAGCAGATGCCTTATACTAAGCAATTTTATGTAGGAGGATCTAATAGTATTAGAGCTTTCAGAGCGCGAACTATTGGTCCAGGATCCTTTGATCCAAGTGTTAATAATGCTAAGTTTATTCCAGATCAATCAGGAGACATGCTTATAGAAATGAATTTAGAATACCGCAAGAAATTGTTTAGTATTGTGCATGGAGCTTTATTTGTTGATGCAGGGAATATTTGGAACTTGAATGATGTATCAGATAGACCAGGTGGGAAGTTTAGTGGTAACTTTTTAAATGAATTTGCTATTGGTGCAGGAGCAGGGCTTAGATTTGATATAACATTTTTAGTATTGCGATTTGACTTTGCTTTTCCATTGAGAATACCATATAATGAGTCAGGAAGTCGTTGGGTAATGGAAGATATTAAGTTTGGTGATAGTAAGTGGAGAAAAGATAACTTAATGTTTAATTTCGCAATTGGGTATCCATTCTAATAAGTGTGGAAACTATACACAAGATGCTCCTCAATTTTTCATATTGGAAAAAATTGAGGGGCATCTTTGTTTTATGTATAATATGTTGAAAATAAATGTTATATGTGCGTAGGGTGTCTTTTTTTTAGATTTGGCACGGTTTTGTATATAGTATTATTAGTAAGGTGTTATAAAAAAAGTGAAAAGTTGAAAAACTTCATGCTTTTGAAAAAGAAAATTTAAGTGTTTATTTAAAAGTTATGTTATCGTGAGATAACAGTTAGATCGTTAGTAAGGTGAAGAAGAGAGATCTTCAAACAATTAGGGAGCTTAGGCTCCCTTTTGTTGTTTCTAAAAAGGTTAATTTTATGTCTCAATTGGTATTGAATGATAAAAAGTTTAAATTTGCCAATAGCACTAAAATATTAATAATATGAGTCACAAGATTCTGGTAATAGATGATGATGTTCCTTTTTGCGAAATGCTAAAAACTTTTTTAACTAAAAAAGGTTATATAGTTTCTAATGCATTTAGTAGTACAGAAGCGGAACAATGCATCAATGAAGGGTGCTACGATATTGTTCTTACAGATGTTAGATTGCCTGATAGTAATGGTTTAGAGTTGCTAAAATATATAAAATCAAAATGTAGAACAGCCCAAGTTATTTTAATGACTGGGTATACCGAAATTAAAACAGCAGTGAATGCGATGAAGCTTGGTGCATTTGATTATGTCGCTAAGCCTATTAATCCGGATGAAATACTTTTGACTATTAAACAAGCGCTTGAGAGAAAGGTTTTTTTGGAAAGTGGAGAAAGTGTCAAACCCAAAACCAAGACAATAGTTGCTTTTACTAGTAATGATATTGAACAGGAAGAGGTGTTAGATTATGTACGTGGAGAAAGTAATGTTTCGACGCAATTACATGAATATATAGATCTAGTAGCTCCTACTAATATGTCTGTTTTGATTATTGGGGATAGTGGTACAGGAAAAGAAAATATAGCGCATTCTATTCATTTAAAAAGTAAAAGAAAAGATAAACCTTATATTGCAGTTGATTGTGGTGCTATACCAAAAGATTTAGCTTCAAGTGAGTTCTTTGGACATATTAAAGGATCTTTTACAGGGGCAGTTAATGATAAAGTAGGTCACTTTGAGGCTGCTAATGGAGGAACAATATTCCTAGATGAAGTAGGTAACTTATCTTACGAAGTTCAGGTACAATTGCTTCGTGCATTACAAGAACGCAAAGTGAAACCTGTAGGTAGTAGTAATGAAATAGATGTAGATATTAGAGTTATCGCTGCTACGAATGAAGATTTACCTAAAGCAGTTAGAGATGGTGAGTTTAGAGAGGATTTATACCACAGGTTAAATGAGTTTGGTATTGTAGCTCCTAGATTAGCTGATCGTGGTGCAGATATCTTAATGTTTGCTACACACTTCCTGAATGAATCAAATATAGAACTAGAGAAGACAGTAAAGAAGTTCTCATCAGAAGTAGAATGTATATTCTTAACTTATGATTGGCCAGGTAACTTACGAGAGATGAAGAATATTATTAAACGTTCTGTTCTTTTGACTCGTGGAGATATAATCGAAAAAGATGTATTACCACAAGAAATATTAGTACCTAAATCAGAGAGTACATTGATGACTAATTCTAGTGAATCTGTTGAAGATGATTTAAAGTTATTCTCTTCTCGTAACGAAGAACAAGTAATTCGTACAGCTCTAGAGAAAGTTAAGTTTAATAAGACGAAAGCTGCTCAAGTATTAGGAATAGATAGAAAGACATTGTATAACAAGATGAAGTTGTATAATATAGAATTATAATAATTAAAAAGGCATCATAGCAGATTGTTATGATACCTTTTTTTCTTTACCTATATTCTCCTTCTAAAAAGAGAATAAGTAAAATACATAGACGAATTTAAACAGGCTCTAAGTATATCTGTAGTTTTCTTTTTACCTTTGCATAAATTAGAGAGTTAGAGAATATGGATATTAAAACGCTATTACATCATAATTTAGATGAGTTATTTTATTTAGCAGATAAGAAAGGGATTTTAGATACAGACTTAGTTGTTAAGATAGGAGCTTATGTTGGTGCTGCTGTATTAAGAGGTAGATATGCAGACCAGAAAGAGGTGACTATGGACGAAGTGAATGGAGTCTTTGGTATCATAGGTGATTTTTGTAAAGAGAGTTTCGGAGGAAGAAGTTTCTCTAAGACTCATTTTAAGAAAATGACTAAATATGCATTAGAGTTGATTCAAGAGACAACCTTTGACTCGGATGTGGAAGAATTCATCGCTTCATTGAGAAGTTAGATTTGTTATAAACATATAGTAAGCCCTGTGAACAGCCTGTTTACAGGGCTTTTTTTATACGCTATATAGATGTTATTGCTTTATATCGTATTGATAGCTAAATAGTAAGTATTGTGGTGGTGATTATTTTTCAGTATATTGTGGATAACCAACATATACCTGAATTATGAAAATTAAAACAATAGAATCAGTTAGTAATGCTCATTCCTATCAATTATTGATAAAAGATCTCTTAGAGAATTCCCTGAGAGTAAACCCTCAGCATGAGATAGCCTATAAAGATGAAGTTAGATTCGATTATTATGAGTTATATAAACGAATCAAGAAATTGTGTAATATGTACTGTGACTTCGGTCTTGAAGGAGGAAGTGTAGTAGGAGTCATAGATTATGATAGTCATCGTTATCTGATGAATTACTTTGCTGTACCGATTACAGGCAATGTATTGCATACAGTTAATTGGCGTCTTGCGCCAGAGCAAATGTTATATACGATTAATCACGCAGAGGATGAGTTATTAGTTGTCCACCAGGACTTCTTACCTATAATTGAATCGATAAAAGATAAGATGACTACAGTAAAGCAAATCATAGTTATCAGAGATCATAATAATGTAGTAGATACACCACTTGAGATTAATGGATATTTCGATGAGCTTGTGGCATCGGCATCTAGTGAATATACTTTTCCTGATTTTTCTGAAGAAGCAGTAGCGACTTTGTTTTACACAACGGGAACAACGGGTGATCCTAAAGCAGTGTATTTTACACATAGACAGTTAGTGCTTCATACGATGGTAGAGATGAGTGTATTATCTCTAATGAACGAAGCGTTTAAGATAAACTCTAAAGATGTGTACTTGCCACTAACACCGATGTTCCATGTCCATGCCTGGGGCCTTCCTTATGTAGCGACTTCTCTAAGCTTAAAACAGGTATATGTAGGTAAGTTCGAACCTGTAAGTTTCTTAGAAACCTTTAGAAAAGAAAAGCCAACAATCTCTCACTGTGTACCGACTATCTTAAATATGCTTTTGACTAGCCCTGCTGCTAGTGATATTGATTTTTCTAATTGGAGTGTATTGATTGGAGGTTCTGCATTGAGTAAACCTTTAGCTCGCAGAGCGATGGAGAGAGGAATATCTGTAGTAACAGGATATGGCATGTCTGAGACCTGTCCATTATTGACTACTTCTTATCTATCATTAGAGACTATTAAGAGTGACCTGGAATCTCAGTTAAACATAAGAACGATGACAGGTAGAGCTGCTTTATTAGTAGATTTAAAGATTGTAGATGAGCAAGGGAATGAGGTACCTAAAGATGGAAAGTCCTTGGGAGAATTGGTAGTACGTGCTCCATACCTAACAATGGGCTATTATAAAGATAAAGCTAAGAGTGAAGAGTTATGGGAGGGAGGATATTTACACACAGGCGATATCGCATGGATAGATGCTAATAATGATGTAAAAATAGTTGATCGCTCTAAAGATGTGATTAAAACAGGAGGAGAATGGATGTCTTCACTCGCGTTAGAGGAGATGGTAGGTAGTTATCCTGGTGTATTAGATGCTGCAGTTGTGGGGATACCTGATGAGAAATGGGGAGAAAGACCATTTGCTTTAGTAGTAGTTAAAGAAGGAGAGATAATTACAGAACAACAGTTAAAGAACCATATGCAAATCTATGTAGATAAGGCTGTTATTAATAAATGGGCTATTCCAGATAGATTTGTATTTGTCAAGGATATTCCCAAGACCAGTGTTGGAAAAATTAGCAAGAAACGTATTAGAGAATTGCAAAAAATGAATCAATTGTAGCCGTTGTTTGGTGATATAGTAAATTTGCGTTAACTTCCGAATCTTAAATTAACTAACGTAATATGAGATTAACACAAACAACAAAACAATCAAAAAGATCTAATCCTAGTTATTTCTGGAAACAGTTAGGATTGGGTCTTTTTGTGCTGGGTACCCTTACATCCCATGCACAAAAAAAGCCACTAGATCATACTGTTTATGATGGATGGCAAAATATAGGTGAAAAGTCGTTCTCTAATAATGGCGAATGGGTGCTATATCAAGTTAATCCACAGGAAGGCGATAAAATACTTTATATTTCAACAGCCAAAAATACAAAGAAAATCACTATTCCCAGAGGAGAGAAGCCTGTATTCACTGGGACATCTAATTTCTCTGTATTCTCTATTCGCCCTACATATACTGATTTAAAAGCAGTAAAGAATAAGAAAAAGAAAGAAGACGAGATAGCAAAAGACTCTTTAGGTATTTATAATTTAAAAACTGGAGCTTTAACGAAGAAGTCTGATATCAAGTCATTTAAAATACCTGAGAAGAAAGGTGATTACTTAGCTTATTTATTAGAGCCAGTTAAGGATACTACTAAAGCTAAAGATAAGAAAGATGCTAAAAAACCTGCAGCTAAAAAACCTGGAAAAGATGCTCCACTAGAGTTAGTCTTTGAAAACCTAGTGACAGGTGAGAAACTATCATATAAAAATGTTACTGATTATTACTTTGATGCTAATGGTCAATACTTAGTTTTTGTAACGAAAGATCCTGCAGAGAAGAAAAAGGACGATAAGAAAGAAGATAAAAAGGACGAGGACAAGAAGGAAGAAAATAAAGAAGTAGCTACTAGTACAGAAGCAATAGCTAAAGAGGAAGTAGCTAAAGGACCTTTCGGAGTTTTTGTTGTTGATTTAAAGACTAAAGCAGTTAAGACACTTCTTGAGGGTAATGGTAAATACACACAGTTCTCTTTTGATGAGACTGGAAAACAATTGGTATTCATTGGTACAAATGATGAAGAGAAAGTATTAGTAAAGAAGTACGAATTATATTATACTAACCTTACGACTGGTGCTACTGTACTAGCTTCTAATACCATTAAAGGTATGCCAAAAGGTTGGATAGTATCAGAGAATAACAAGCCTAAGTTTAGTAAGAATGGTGGACGTTTATATCTTGGTATAGCACCACAGCCTATCGCTAAGGACACTACATTAATTGCTGATGATCATGCAGTAGTTGATGTATGGCATTATAGCGAAGACTATATCCAACCACAGCAATTAGTGAACTTAGATAAAGATCTTAAAAAGAGTTTCTTGGCGACTATCAACCTTAAGGACAGAAGCAAATTGGTTACTTTAGCAAATGATAAAGTTAACGGTACGCAGTTAGTTGATGAAGGAAATGCAAACATTGTATTTAATTCATCAGACTTTGGTCGTAGAGTAGAGAGACAGTGGGATATCTCTGGAGTAGCATCTTATTATATTGTAGATGTTAATACAGGGAAGGAAGTTGAAGTAGTTGCAGACTTGCCTGGTTCAGCGCGTATATCTCCTAAAGGTACAGCAGTTGTGTATTATAATAGTGAGGAGAAGAATTGGTATGCTTATGATGTGAAGACTAAAATCACTAAGCAATTAAATAAAGGATTAACAGTGTCATTTGCTGATGAGACTTTCGATATGCCTGATAATGCTTCAGCTTACGGTATTCAAGCTTGGACAGACAATGATGAGTCTGTATTGATCAGAGACCGTTTTGATATCTGGGAGTTTTATTTAAAAAGTAATAAAGCACCGAGAATGATTACCAATGGATATGGTCGTCAAAATAATATCGCATTCGACATCTTAAAATTAGATGAAGAGAAGCGTTCTTTTAGTAGAACAGAACAGTTGATCTTAGCTGTGTTTAATGAGAAAAATAAAGAAGCAGGATTCTTTACTACAGAGATTAATAATACTAATGCATTGAAGCAAGTTTCAATGGAGGCTTATAATGGATATAGTTCATTGTTTAAAGCAAAAGATGCTAATGTATATGGGTATGTAAAAGGATCTTTTGTAGAACCGACTAACTTATTTGTCACAGATAATCTAGCAACTGCTACTCAATTAAGTGATATCAATAAACAACAAAAGGACTATATCTGGGGAACTAACGAATTAGTAGAATGGACTACACCTAAAGGATATACTTCTACAGGAGTATTATTTAAACCAGAAGACTTTGACCCTACTAAAAAATACCCGATGATCGTGTATTTCTATGAGAAGGTATCTGATAATTTAAATAGATATGAGTCACCAGCACCTACGCCATCTCGTTTGAATATTCCATTCTTTGTAAGTAATGGTTATTTAGTATTCACACCAGATATTAGTTATGTAGATGGACAACCAGGTAAATCTGCAGAAGAGTATATTAACTCTGGAGTAGAGCATCTAAAGAAGAATAGTTGGGTGAATGGGGATAAGATAGCAATCCAAGGTCAAAGTTGGGGAGGTTATCAAGTAGCACATTTGATCACGGTGACTGATATGTATGCAGCAGCTTGGTCTGGTGCTCCAGTAGCGAATATGACGTCTGCTTATGGAGGTATCCGTTGGCAAAGTGGTATGAGCCGTCAGTTCCAATATGAGAAGACTCAAAGTAGAATAGGTAAAACACTATGGGAAGGGTATGACTTATATGTTGAGAACTCACCATTATTTAAAATGCCTAATGTAAAAACACCTGTAGTTATTATGCATAATGATAATGACGGAGCAGTGCCATGGTACCAAGGTATTGAAATGTTTATGGCTTTAAGACGTCTAGGTAAACCAGCGTGGATGCTTAACTATAATGGAGATGAACACAACTTAATGAAACGCCAAAATAGAAAGGATATTCAGATTCGTCAACAACAGTTCTTTGACTATTATTTAAAAGATGGTAAAGCACCTGTATGGATGGTAAAAGGAGTTCCTGCTACTATGAAAGGTAAAGATTGGGGATTTGACTTAACAGATGAGAAAGTAAAATAATCTCTTTTGAATAAATTATAAACTAAAGGCTATTCTGTAATGGAATAGCCTTTGGTGTTTAACCCAGAATCAGCATTAGCCAAATACTACAAAGTAATTCTACTTTATAGTTCTTTTATTAGCTCTATAACCATACTATAGTATGCTGAAATCACTAATTCAGACCTATCTTGTATAATTGCTTTTCGTTTATCTGTCTATCGCTGATTCTGGGTTTAATGTAATTTTCTTTAATATTTAGGTAATTTATAGAAACGAAAAAAGACAGCGAAGTGCATGCTGTCTTTTTTACTCAATCAAATATATAAATCTACTTTACTTTTTATTTTTCAATAGGTAGGGTACGTGTTAGCCAACCTCTTTTATTTGCTGTAATGATTGCATAAGGAGTAATCCAGAATAGCGTGAATGTATAAAAGATACTATAAGGATATGCCCAGAATGATTCTAATAAATTATATCTTTTAGAATAGAAGAATACTTGAATACTTGAGAAAATAAAGATACTCACTAAAGCAGAACTTATAAACATAAGCGGCTGAGTAATTACGAAATAAAGCATTAGTATTGTTATAGGATAAGCCATTAATACATTTAACCATTGGTTAAGTAATAATATTCTTGGTCCTATTTTCGAACCTTCTCTAAAGTTAGTAAAAGCAAATCTACTCATCGCAATATTCTCTCTTACATTACTTCTCTCCCAACGGATGTACATTTTGTACAGTGTTTTATAAGTCTCAGGTGTATTAGTTAAGACATAAGCATTTCGCTGGAACAATACATCATACCCTTGCTTTAAGATCATATTGGTCATTGCTCTATCTTCACCGATGTCAGAAGGTTGCCCCATAAATGTTTGGTTAATCCATTCTTCTAAACAGTTCATTACAGCCTCTCTTCTATATCCAGCTAAAGCACCTGGCGTACATAATACAGAACCTAAAGCACTCTGTGCAGAACGAATAAATTCAAAACTGAAGACAAAACTTACATTAAGCATCTTAGGTATAATACCATCTGCAGTGTTTAATACTCTAACATTTCCTCCTACAGCACCACATTTCTCATTGTTTACGAAAGGGCTTACTAAGTTTCTAAGTGTGTCTTTCTTAACGATAGAGTCACTATCTACAGTAACGAATACTTCTCCTTTACCGATATTAAACCCTCTGTATAATGCATGTCTTTTTCCTTGATTTCGTTCTTGTTGTAAGATAGTTACTCGATTTCCTAGTTCAGCTTTAGCCTTAATCATCCAGTTCCATGTATCATCTTTACTACCGTCATCTAGAGAGATAATCTCGATTTTTTCAGCTGGGTAATCACTGTTCACTAAACTTACTAAAGTATCATATACTAACCTTCCTTCGTTATAAGCAGGTACAATCACTGTACAGGTAGGCAATTCTTCATCACTAACAGAAGCTACTGGTTTATATCTAAAATATAAATACACGATATATAATAAGAAACTTATCTGCAGTACAAATAGAATTAGCCCAAAGTTTATAATACTAGCTCCCCAGAAAGTTTTAAGTCTTTCGAAGTGTATTTTTTCAAAGTATGGTTGTAACCTATAGATAAAATATAAACCTATCCCCATCAGTAGAAATGTACTTCCTAAGACAATATAATCTGTGATAGAAAGTGATTTGCCATTTAGGAGATTAAGTCTTTTTTTACTATCGTTTATGGCGTCTTGTGAATTGGCTGTTTTGTTCGTTTGCATAACCTTATCTTTTAATAATTGTTATACTATTTGTGGTTTTGTTTCTTTAATCTGCTTTCGTTTATCTTGCGTAGAATTCATTTAGGTTGTTCGTAAATAAATTCTAATAGCAGGCTAAATCATCAAATAGTCTATAAATATTGTTTCAATAGTTGTGCCATCCCCTTTATACGGCTTATATAGGCTTTTTTAACATTGTATGTGACCCATTGTGTAGATAGTTGGGGAATTAAGTGAGGACGGAATACTCTGTTTTGTCTTTTATCGTTACTTTTTGTCTTGTATTCTACAGTGATGTATGATGTAATGAGAATATTAATAGAGATAAAGTGATACTATAATTCTTTATGAGATACAGTAAAAAGGCTATTTTTGTATACAAATAAGTGAACAGGCATAACTTTAACAATGAAGTATGAAAGAATTAATAGGAGATTATAAAGCAACACTTGATTTAGGAGCAATGACACTAGATCTAGTATTACATATTAACGAACATAAAGAAGTAACAATAGATTTGCCTAGTCAAGGGGCAATGGCACTTGAAGCAAGTAGTGTTGTAATCAATGATGCAGCTGTTACATTCTCTATAACAGCTATGGCTATGAACTTTTCAGGAGTTCTCGTAAAAGATAAAATAGAGGGAGTGATTAAGCAGATGGAACAGGAAATACCAGTTGTTTTTGAAAAAACGATTATTCCCCTTCCAGGTAACCCTTCTCTTGTCTCTACAGAAGAAGAACTAATAGCTTTGGCTAATAAAGAACAGGGAACCTATTAGTACAGTGTAGAAGACTATTTTCAGCGTCCTACATCATCTAGTTTTCAGTTATCACCGAATGGGAAGTATCTATCTTACCGTGAGAAAGACAAGAAGAATAAACGACACGTTTATGTAAAAGAAATTGCTTCAGGTAGTGTTATTCGCGTTATAGAAGAGGGAGAAGAATTAGTACGCGGATATGGGTGGATAAATGATGATCGATTAGCCTATATGATGGATAATGGAGGAGACGAGAACTATCATATTTATGCTGTTAATGTAGACGGAACGAATAATATAGATTTAACTCCATTTGATAAGGTTCAGGCAGGTATATTGAATATGCTAAAAGAGCAGAAAGACTATATTATTATCTCGATGAACTTAGAGAATACCCAAATCTTCGAGCCGTATAAAATAAATATCCATACAGGTGAATACACCAAGTTATTCACTAATGATGATCCATCTAACCCTGTATCTGATTATGACTTTGATAAAGATGGTAATCTTAGAGGATATTCTAAAATGTATAATGGCGTACAGACACAGTATTTCTATAAAGTAGAAGGAGGAAGTGAGTATGAATTATTCCACACGATTAACTGGTCGGATACTTTTTCATTAATGGCATTTAACTATGCTTCTAAGAATAAAGACGAAGCGTATGTATTGACGAATTTAGATTCAGATAAGCAACGTATTGTATTATATGATTTTAAATCGAAGTCTGTCGTTAAGGAAGTATATGCTAATGCTGAATATGATGCTTCTATTATAGGGTTATCTCGTAACAGAAATTGGGAAATTGATTACCTTGGTTATGAGGGAGATAAAGTGATTATAGAGCCAGTAAGCGAAACGTTTAAGAAGATAAGTACAGACTTAGAACACCATTTTGAAGGGTATGAATATTCTATTGCTGCTAAGACAGAGAACGAAGACCGTTATTTAGTGATAGTACAGAGTGATAAACTTTATGGTAGATATTATAATTACGATAAGGATTCAGGCGAAGTAACACTACTTTATGATTTAATGCCTCAACTTAAAGAAGAGGATATGGCAGAGATGTTATCAATTAGTTTTATGAGTCGTGATGGTATAAAATTACACGGGTATATCACATTACCTAAATCAGCTAAACAAGGACATAAAGTGCCCCTTATTGTTAATCCACACGGAGGACCGCAAGGTATTAGAGACAGTTGGGGCTTTAACCCAGAGACCCAGTTATTCGCTAGTAGAGGATACGCTACCTTACAAGTCAACTTTCGTATCTCAGGAGGATATGGTAAAGAGTTCTTTAAATCAGGGTTTAAGCAAATCGGCCGCAAGGTAATGGATGATGTAGAAGATGGAGTGCACTATGTAATCGAACATGGATGGGTAGACGCATCTAAGATTGCAATATATGGAGCAAGTCATGGGGGATATGCTACGCTTATGGGGCTAGTGAAGACACCAGCGCTTTATACTTGTGGGATTGACTATGTTGGTGTATCAAGTATATTTACTTTCTTTGAATCATTCCCAGAATATTGGAAACCATATAAAGACATGGTGAAAGAGATATGGTATGATTTAGATAAGGAAGACGAAAGAGAAATCGCAAGAGAAGTATCTCCAGTGTATCAATTAGACAAAATAAACAAACCACTATTTGTCGTTCAAGGAGCTAATGACCCTAGAGTAAAGATAGCAGAATCAGACCAAATCGTAGAAGCACTACGTGCAAGAGGATTTGAAGTTCCTTATATGGTCAAGTATGACGAGGGGCACGGCTTCTCAAAAGAAGAGAACAGTATCGCATTCTATAAATGTATGATGGGATTCGTCTCAGAGCATTTAAAATAAATAAAACAGTCCCATAATAAGTATTATTATGGGACTGTTTGTTTATTATTAATTTCACTGACTATATGTGTTCAAGAGAAACTCTTCCGACTTCGTGCAAATATTTACAATTCATATCATGCCCTGTCAGCACACAATCATAGTGGGACGGGTAGAACGTAATATAAACTATGTTTCACATTATTACTATACAAAGTGATAAAATGAAATACTTTATTAAAAGTAATTAACCTTGCGAAGCCCTCTTGGCCTTAATGTATAAGCATGATTGACCGCTTAGGAATTACAGCCTTGACTTTTTTTGTTACTTTTTTGTGTTAAGACAAAAAAGTAAAAGAATAACTGCGTAGCGATAGACTCACTTCTAATACTCACTATTAGAACCAAAAACAGTTTTTCTATCCACATATTTACCTTTAGTAAAGTCTGGCATTTCCTGTACTTGACCATGCTCAGCTATTGACTTCTCACTTAATGGTGTAATCGCATACCAAGTCGCCAAATCATAAATGTCAAATGGGAACTCTATATTCCTTTTGATACTTTCGACAAAGGCATTAATCATAAAGTAATCCATTCCGCCATGACCAGCACCTACAGCTTTATCCGCATTATTTTTCCATAGCGGATGATCATATTGTTCTAAGTATTCTTTTGAGTTAACCCATTGGTGTGAGTGATTCATCTCTTTTTCGAAGTAAATAAATCCTTTGTCAAAACCACCAGAACTTATTTCTTGCCAAATTCCCTCAGTTCCCTGTACCTTAAAACCTAAGTTGTATGGGCGCTGAAGAGAAGTGTCATGCGTTAGAACCATCGTTTCACCATTTTCACATTTAAGTGTAGTCGTCACGATATCCCCTTGTTTAAAAGTAACTTTAGCATTAGGGTGATCTTGGCTACTATTTTCTATGATATATTTATTTAATCCTCTTGCTTTAGAAGCCATAGAAGTAAGATGAGTGATTCGATTACCTCTGTTGACATTGAACATTGCCGCTAACGGACCTACACCATGTGTAGGGTATAATTCCCCATTCCTATTCACATAATGGTCTGTTCTCCACTTTGCTTCACTAAATCCTTTCTCACCAAACTCTACGCCACCGCCATAAGGTTGTACACCATCATTAAAGAGGACATTACGCAGATCATGTTGGTATCCACCAGTACCGTGGATTAACTCCCCAAACTTACCTTTCTTAGCCATATTAAAGACAGCCATAATATCTCTGCGGTAACACACATTCTCTAACATCATCAGTGGTACTTTCGTTTCTTCATATACATCTACGTATTTCCAACATTCTTCTAGAGTCATAGCGCCACATACTTCCATCCCCACTATCTTCCCTGCACGCATAGATTCTGTCCCTTGTCTTTCATGCCATTCCCATGGAGAAGAAATAATTACAGCATCGATATCCTCTTGTTTAAGTAGGTTACGGTAGTCATAATCACCGTTTCCATATATGATAGGTTGTTTTTTGTTGTGTTTATCTACTATTTTTTGTGCTCTTTTGATCATTCTATCATCTGGATCAGCCATTGCGATTACCTCCACATCGTTGCGCTTAAGTAATTCGTCTAAGTGTACTTGACCTCTTAATCCTACTGCAATCATACCAATACGCACTTTTTTTGCGTTATTCGAAAAGCTAAAAAGGGAAGAGGGAAGGATAAGTGCTCCTATACCTGCCATACTGGTATTTTGAAGAAAACTTCTTCTGTTCATAATAGTTATAGTTATTAGGTTAGAACTCAAAAATAGAAGATTGAGAGGGGATTTAAAAATAAAAAGGTGACTTATTTCTCTTTCTGTATAGTTGTTATTGGTTTTTGTATCAATAAGGTTTGATAGAAAAGAGTAAATTGCTATAATTTGTGAAAAAGGAATAATATGAAGATAGTAAAACAAATGCCCATTATAGAGAGTGACCGCCTTGTATTACGCGAACTACATTTAAGTGATGCGGAGAATATATTTGCTTATTTTTCTAAAGATGAGGTAACCTTGTTCTATGATTTGGCAACGTTTACTTCTGTGGATCAAGCGATAGATCTTATCCATATTTGGAATAATAGAGTAAAGGAAGGTCAAGGGCTACGTTGGGCTATTACACTTAAAGGAAGTGATGAGTTAATCGGTACATGTGGATTTCACAGTATGTCTATGGAGAATAATAGAGCAGAGATAGGCTATGAGGTAACACCAGAACGTTGGGGAAAGGGGATTGCAAGTGAAGCAGTACAACTAATGCTTGAGTATGGATTTAACCAACTCGAATTACATCGTATAGAAGCATTTATTAATCCTGATCATCATGTCTCACGTCGCGTACTGCTTAAAAATGGAATGACAACAGAAGGCGTACTTAGAGATTATTTCTTAGAGAAAGGACGTTATATAGATGGAGAGTTATTAGCCGTTATTACTAACAAATAATTATAAAAGTAAAAAGCCAATCGTCATTTTTTCAATGCTCGATTGGCTTTTTAATATTTGTAATTTTAAAGGGATATGAGACAAATGTAGGTTATTTATTTCTACAATAAAAGTTAAAAATAGTCTTTTTAATACGTTCTTTTATTTTTTATAGATAGTTGCCTATTTACCTGTTTTCTAAGAGAATTAAGTTGTCTTTCCCCTCTTAAAGCTTTGTTTTTAGTTCAAAATCTTTACACCTTTTAAGAATATCCAACGTACGCAAATCTTATCTCCCTTATCTGTTTTGAAGACTTTAAATTGGGGAGCAAGAATAGTAGCAGCTACAGCACTTGCTGCTGGTAGCCAAAAGCCACTTAATGCTGTGAACGTTGTAAATGCTAAACGACATAATATAAATAGTATGGCAAAACTAGCAAACTGTAATAATATTGTTTTTGTATTTATACTCATGATTAATCGTTTTGGTTCATGTATTTACCTTTTTTACTACCTGCGTATAATTCGTATTTGACAAATCTAGCTTCTAGTTTACCATTAAATAGTTTGATCTTTCTTGAAGGTCTAAGCCCAACGAATTTTAATGCCTCTACGTTACCAGTTATAAACCAAGCTTCTGTACCTGGATAAGACTGTTTTAATGTATCACCGATCTCTCTATAGAAACGCTCTAGGTTAATATCTATACGCTCTCCATAAGGAGGGTTAAATACCATATGTAGTGGCCCTTCAGTCTGTTTTTGAGAATCGAAGAAGTTGCCATCTTCTATTCTGATATATTCATCTAAGTTCGCATTTCTAGCATTGTCAATAGCTTTTGCTACTGCAGAAGGCGCCTTGTCAAATCCTTTGATAGTATAGTGAAATTCTCTTACTTTCTTTAAAAGTGATTCTTGGATAGTATCGAATAGTTCTGCATCCCAATCATTCCATCTCTCGAAGGCAAACTCTTTTCTGTTGATATTCGCAGGAATATTACAAGCTATCATAGCAGCCTCTATCAGAATAGTACCCGATCCACACATCGGATCAATAAAGTCTGTACGACCATCCCATCCTGACATTAATAACATCCCAGCAGCTAACACCTCATTAATAGGCGCTATATTAGTAGCCGTTCTATATCCACGGTGGTGAAGAGAAGCTCCAGAAGAATCAATAGATACTGTACATAAATCTTGTTGTAAGTGGATATTGATTCTCAAATCTGGGTAATCTTTATCAATACTAGGACGTACACCAGTCTTACTTCTAAATTGATCCACGATAGCATCCTTTGCTTTTAAAGATACAAATTGTGAGTTATTAAAGTTATCTGAGAACACAGTAGCATCTATAACGAATGATTGATTAGCATTGATATATTCACTCCAGTCAATACTCTGAACTCCCTTATATAAATTACCTTCATTATAGACTGCAAAAGTTTTAATAGGTTTAAGTATTTTTAAAGCAGTGCGCAAGGCTAGATTAGCTTTATACATAAAACCTTTATCTCCTTTAAAACTCACCATTCTAGTACCTTCTTGTACACTTGACGCACCTAATAACTGCAATTCTTTTGCTAATACTTCTTCAAAACCGAAGAATGTCTTCGCAACCATTTTAAAATTTTCCATCTTTATTATTATATAAGGAATAATTGACTATTCAACTATAAACCAAAACATTATATGTGACATAATACCGTTTAAGATACAATTTTTTCTCTATTACAACAAGACTATTTATACCGAATTTAAAATCCTGATATGTCTGTGATATATGCCATGTTTAATCCGCAAAAATAAAGTAAATTTGCAGGCTAATAAAGAAGTTTTAAAATAAATATATGTCAACAGAGAACAAAGCCTGGTATAAGTCGTGGTTCGACACCACTTATTATCATACTTTATACAAAGATAGAGATTACAGTGAAGCACAAGTGTTAATTGATAATTTAACTCAATATTTAAATTTAGATGAAGGAGCTAAAATATTAGATTTAGCTTGTGGAAAAGGGAGACATTCTATATATTTAAATTCATTAGGTTATGATGTGACAGGAGTAGACTTGTCACCTAATAGTATAGCCGAAGCAAGTCAGTATGCTACTGATACGCTACATTTTGAAGTTAGGGATATGCGCGAACCTTCTGAAGAGAAGTATGATGCCATTTTTAATTTGTTTACTAGCTTTGGTTACTTCCCTGACCCAGCTGATAATATGCGTACCTTAGATGCTATTCATAAAAGTGTTAATGAGTTTGGATTGGCAGTAATTGATTTTATGAACGTAGATAAAGTAATAGCAAATCTAGTACCTTCTGAAGTAAAGACAGTAGATGGTATAGAGTTTAATATTACACGTAAATATGAAGACGGTTTTATCATCAAAGAAATTATCTTCGATGCAGATGGTGAGCACCACGAGTATATGGAGAAAGTAAAAGCCTTGAGATTAGAAGATTTCGAAGCAATGATGAACGAAAAAGAAATTTATTTATTAGATGTCTTTGGTGATTATAAGTTGAGAAAGTTTTACAGACAAGAATCAGATCGATTAATTATGATATTCAAATAAGCCTATGGTTTATATTATTCCGTTACTAGCCGTTATCATAGGATATCTAATAGCAGTGATATTAGAACCTAAAAACAAGAAAAACCTTAAACTATTAATGGCATTTAGTGGTTCATTTCTACTTGCATTGACGGTTACCCATTTATTACCTGATGTATATGCAGCTAGTGAAGCAGCTGCTATAACTGAACATGTAGGTCATACCCATGATCATGGACATGACCATAGTTCTGGTAATATTGGATTCTTTATTATGATAGGGATAGTATTCCAGATTGTATTAGAGTTTTTCTCTAAGGGGGCTGAGCACGGACATGTACATACTCATGACAAATTAGATAAGGTGCCTTGGCTATTATTTATAAGCTTGTGCATCCATGCATTATTTGAAGGAATGCCTGTAAGTCAGCATGAGGAATTGGCATGGGGAATAGGAATACATCATTTGCCAATAGCTGTGATTCTTACCGCTTTCTTTATTAATGCAAATATGAATAAGAAAGTCGTATTTATGTTTATGATTATCTTTTCATTAATGACACCGATCGGAACATTAATATCTGGTAATGTAGCTTTCTTAAGTAAGTATTATGCTGAGATATCAGCTATCGTAGTTGGTATTTTATTTCACATCTCATCGACGATTATCTTTGAGAGTAATGAAGGGCATTCATTTAATATCAATAAGCTAATCGCTATTATACTAGGTGTAGTAGCAGCGTATTTTATATAATAAGATAGTAGATATAACAAAAAAGACGATTCTCTCGAATCGTCTTTTTTTATGAAGTAAAGGGGAGTGGACTAATCATTCTATAGATTATTGTCGATATAGAGGATAGTACTTGGGTTAAAATCTTTGTTGTTAATGCTTATTTCATTATGACCAGTATAGTCCTTAGTAAAAGTAAGTGTAGCGATAATCATATTAAAGTTATCATTTGAAGGGATTTCTGTAATCCATTCTTGAGCTTCATATATTTTATCTAATGATGCTGTAAAGGAATAGTGTTTACTAACCATACGAGTGTATTCTATTAGTGGTTGACTAATTAATGTCAATCCGACTTTCACTTTGTGTGTTCTCTATGAAAGTAAAGAAATCTTTAGATGCAAAAGCCGGGGTATTTACAGCAAGTTGATTGTCACTAATCCTTTTTACTTCTATTGGCAACCGACAATAGTGAGCAAATGGATTGTTAATGTTAAAGTCAAAACCTATTAGACCTGTCATGTCTGTATTCATTAAAGTCCTTTGTCCTTTCGGAATAGCTGGATTTAATTTTAGTAGATTTGTATCAGCTGTAGTAAAGCGAATGTATAGTTTATTATCATGATTTTTACTGATAATTTGAACAACTGATGTTCGTAGAACTTTACACAGTTTAGAAGCATAGCCAAAATCAGATGCGGCTTTTTTTGTTTCTTTCGTTTGTTTAGGTTTTCGATTTCTAGCTTGTACAATGTTTACCCCATTTACTACACAAGTCGTTGTTGGACCTAGATTTCCTTTTGATTGTCCTTTCGAATTGATAATTGCCATTTTTCTACTATTTAAGGTTAATTGATTGACTCTTCTTCCACTTGATTGTATATTGACAGCACCGTGCATCTATAATAAGTCCATTAAAATGACTTATTTGATGGTGTCACTATGGACTCATCATGGACTCATCATGGACTCATCCGAACCGAAATATGTCTCGTCCTACTCTAACAGTACATTTTTTTTGATCTAACATTCTCTTTTTTTAACTTGGCTAACCTTGTTTTTTTTCTGTGTGATAGAATGTTTTTTTTGGTTAGTTATGCGCTAAAATTCTAATGGAAAAATACTTATTGTAAAGTACTTGTACCATAGGGTGTACTATGATTAGTTGAATAGTGATGAACAAAAAACGTTTTTTGCCATAAACAAAAGAAGATAGTAGTTGAAGCCTGTAAATGCGTTAGAGATGATAGAGTAGAATCTTTGAATTTTATATGAGGTTTCCTTCTAGACCTCTACTAGTCCACTTCTTGTCTCCTATGCAGTCGTGTAGGGAAGTGTTTTTGTATAAAAAATTTGCCCAAAATGTCAGATGTTGGATTTTGTGTGTAAGAAATGTGTAGTATTTATATTCTGATAGCTAAAATCAAGTAGTTATTATATTAGGAGGCGCTAGTTGCTCTTTTATAATTAACCCTGTATTAACAGGAGCGGTTATTATCACTGTTATAGCCTTGCTGTTTAATAACATAAGCAAGAAAAGAAAGTACCCGAAGTATTGGTGGTAATGGATGAAGTGATGATTGTTTCTAATACTATAGAACTATTTAAAGTAGGTTCTTGATAATAAACTCAAAATATTTATCTTGCAGTTACAAAAACAACAAAACATGAAGAAAGTTATATTATCAGCCTTTGTACTATGTGGAAGTATATTACAAGTAGTAGCACAGAACCCACAGGTGTATAAAAATGGAGTAATCGTATCCGGACATCCAGAAGCAAGTAGAGTAGGAGTAGATATTCTTAAAAAAGGAGGAAATGCTATTGATGCTGCTGTGGCAGTAGAGTTGGCTCTGGCGGTGGTGTATCCTAATGCGGGTAATATAGGTGGTGGTGGATTTATCGTATATCGCAGCCACGATGGAAAGGTAGATGCACTAGATTATAGAGAAAAAGCGCCTATGCAGGCGAGAGAGAATATGTACTGGGGTGGAGATGGAGAAGCGATTACGGAGTTGAGTATGAAAGGTGGGTTAGCATCAGGAGTACCTGGTACGATCGATGGAATGGTAAAAGCACATGCTAAGTATGGTACGTTAAAATGGGAGGAGTTGGTACAACCTGCTATTGATCTAGCTGAGAAAGGGTTTTATATTACTGAAAAACAAGCAGGAGAGTTCACTAAGCAACACGATAATTTTGTGAAATTTAGTACCCAAAAGACATCTATCACAGATAAATCACAATGGAATAAAGGAGATTTGTTTGTTCAAAAAGATTTGGCTGAGACACTTAAACGCGTTCAGAAAGAAGGAAGAAAGGGATTCTATGAAGGGAAGACTGCACAGTTAATCGTAGAGGAAATGAAGAGAGGGAATGGGATGATGACACTGGAGGATTTGAAACGTTATGAAGCGAAGTGGAGAACGCCAATCACAGGAGAATATAAGGGAATGAAGGTTATCTCTATGCCACCACCAAGTAGTGGAGGGATAGCGTTAATCTCGTTGTTCCAATCTATAGAAAAATATCCGTTGTCACAGTGGGGATTCCAGTCTGAGAAAACAGTGCAAGTAATGGTAGAGGCTGAGCGTAGAGTATATGCAGATAGAGCGGAACACTTAGGAGATCCTGACTTTTATAAAGTTCCAGTAAAGCAACTGGTAAATAAAGATTATAATGTGGAGCGTATGGCATCTATGTCTTTTGACAAGGCAACAAAGAGTGCTGATATTAAGGCTGGTACGTTAGGGGGATATGAGAGTGAAGAAACAACGCACTATTGTGTCGTGGATAAATGGGGAAATGCTGTGTCTGCGACGACTACATTAAACGATTCGTATGGTTCTAAGACTATTGTAGGAGGTGCGGGATTCCTATTGAATAATGAGATGGATGATTTCTCTGTGAAACCTGGTACACCTAATATGTACGGACTAGTAGGAGGAAAAGCTAATGCAATAGAACCAGAAAAGAGAATGTTAAGTTCAATGTCTCCAACAATTTTAGAGAAAAATGGAAAGTTGTACATGGTAGTAGGTACACCAGGCGGATCGACAATTATTACTTCGGTATTCCAAACGATATTAAATGTTACTGAGTTTGGGATGAACATGCAAGAGGCGGTATCAGCACCTCGTTTTCACCATCAATGGCTTCCTGATCATATCGATTATGAACCAACAGCAATTACAGCTGGTGTGCGCAAAGCGCTTACTGATAAAGGATATATCCTAAAAGAGCGCAAGCCTTATGGACGGGTAGAAGGAATCTTAGTAAATAAAAATGGTACTTACCAGGCAGGAGCAGATACTCGTGGAGATGATGTCGCTGTAGGATATTGATTTAATAAGGAATTAAAAAATAGAAATTTATGGCTTTTAGTCATAGTAATATAAAGGCTGTCTTTGATTAGATGGTCTTTTTTTATGAGGTCTGTTTTTTTTGATTGTAGATGTTAAACGAGATGTTGATTGGTAATGAAGTTTGTGCGTCTCGCTATGTCCTTCTGACGTAAGGAAGAATCTCACTCGTAATTCTATGCACTCCTTACAAGCTATCTCCAGATAATGAGATCCTTCCTACATATTCTGCTTTTGCAGAGTTTCTTAGGAAGACATATCTAGGGGAGATTCGTTGTGTGTTGAATTGGGGATATTCGGATTCTGGGTTTAAAGTAAAAAACTCTGATATGTAAGAGATTACAAATTAAAAATTCATTATATTTAGAAGACTTTTTAAAACTTCTGGCTTATGAACACCACATTAATTAATAAGACCGTTGCTATATATCCTTTTGTTGATGAAAAGGGGATGTATGGATATTGTAATCAAGATAAACAAGTTGTCATTATTCAGCAGTATGCTAGTGGAGGATTATTCACTAAGTCTGGTTATGCGGTAGTACGTGATAAACAAGGGATGTACGGTGTGATAGACCTAGAGAATAAAGAGGTGTTGAAGTGTCGATATGATCGAATAGAGTTGTATGAGGTTGGGTGTTTTACGGTAGCTAATATTGCGCAGTCGTATACTGTTCATAGTCGTTTTTGGCAATGGAAGTTCCTACCTAACTTTAAAATTCTGAGCACTAGTTCTTCCTTTAAACCATTGTGGGGAACAGATGTTATGAGAGAGAGAATAACCGTATTAGCATTAGATACAAGACAGGTATTAGATACAAAGACGATTACTAAAGATAATCTTTATGGAAGTGGCACATCTATTAAGATAAAACAGATCGGTAGTAAGTTAATTCAGGTAGGAGATGATCTATATTTCGCAAAAAAAGATAGATTAAAACGGATAGTCAAAAAAGTAGTTAGTACTTATGACAATGGGCTACGCTGGGTGAGAAAAGTGAATGAGGAGGAGGTGAGTGTGTATAATCTGAAAGGCAAACGAGTTAAATCCTATGAAGTAATTCCTCAACCTATTTTTCTAATTACGTATAAAGGGAAGGAATATAAGGTGTGCATGCAGACGGCTAAGTCTCACTTAATGGCTAAACCGACGATTTGTAGAGATACGGTAGGAAATGGAAGGTATTATGTCAACTATGAGTTTGATATGTATGTTCCTGTTCATCTCAAAGTAATTGATGTTAAAAACGAACGCAGTATACAGGATATTTGGAAGAATGTATTGAATATTTATCCCGTTGTCTCTAAACATTTTTTTATCGTAGAAGTATCACCTGTTATAGTAGAGAGTAGAGTACATGAATTCTATATTTTAACGAAACATGGTGTACTTAAAGATTGTCTAGATAAACCAAGCGATTATTCTATTACCTCTTATTATAATGAGGTACTTTGGCCTGCAAAAGAACTACTAATAGATCAGAAAGATATTCCTCAGGGATTCTTATTAGAGAAGATTAGAACGATAAGTAGTATAAAAGAACCTCTTTATTTTGTATCTATTAAAAAGGATCAAGTAAGTAGAGTAGGAGTGTGGAATTTAGATCTTCGGGAGTGGTTGTTATCGCCTGTTTTTTATTCTTTGCATTTGATGGATAATATTAAGTTTTGTGTATTCCAGTTAGAAGAAGATGGCTTGTATGGGATATTAGATATTACTACTAGGACTGTTGTGTATGAACCTGTATTTACCGATGTAAAAGGAGGGGCAGAGTACTTAGCTAAAGTTGAGTTAGAAAGAGAGAAGGATGAAGTAAAGAATGTATATAATTGTTTTTATATAAACTTAGTGAGTGGAGAGGAGTTCCATCCTGGAAAAGATATTTTAGAGTTTAAATTTAAATTATTATAACGAAAAAGCCTATATAGATTAGACTCATATAGGCTTTTATTTTAAGGTTTATTGTTGTACTACTTTATGTCTTTTTTTCTTGAGTAATTGTAATCTTGTGGTACGTAAACTATCGCGTGTTTGTTTTCTTAGATACTCATGGTGTAAGAACCATCCACCGACACCTCCTATAATACTGCCAATCACGATATCAATAAAGCGAGCTAGTATTAAGATATTAGGGGTGCTGATGATAGGATTACCAGCCTCTGCAAGGAGCACGGTAAGCGCTGTAATAAAGATAACAGCTACAGCATAGTTGCGCGATATAAACATTTCTATAATAAACTGAAGTACCATTATACAAATACATAAATATAATGGTGCTGTAGAGGCTGAGATAAGTGCCCAACAAAGTCCTAGTCCGACAAATGTGCCAGCAATGCGCTGTAGTGCACGTTGCCAGACGTGATATAAAGAGATACCTTGCATAATGGCAGCACAGGAAATAGGAATCCAATAAGGGTTGTCAAATTTCAATAGATGACCTACCAATAAAGAAATACACATGAAGGTACCTACAATAACAGATTTGATAAGGTAATCAAATTGGTCTTTGATTGGGACAGGACGTACTAGACGTATCGTTGATTTGCTGTTGTATTTCTTACCTACTATTACACTATATATTAGAGCTAGAGTACAAGCAAACATAGTCCCTATGACTATATATCCTAAACGGCTAGGGATGGTAGCTAAGTTAAAAGGCATATTACTAGACATTGAAGCTATCATAATAAAAAAGAAGCTACCAGGAGGGCGTGTATTAAAATATAGATTGATCCAATGCACTGCGGTGACAAATACACCGAAGGCTATAGCAGAGACTATAAAGTTAAAACTAAAGGATATGCCAACAGCAAATGATAACATAAACCCAAATGAGCATACTAACATAGTAATCATTCGCTGTGGTATAGGTATATTAGAGGGTAGATACAGGATAACTAATCCTGCTAAACAGGCTAGTAACCCTGCTTGTAAGTTATCGAAATACCATCCTGTTAATAAAGGTACTCCTGTGGCTAGCATTGCCATTAAAGGGATATGCCATAATCGCTCACTGTGTTTTAATTTAAAAAGTGTTTTGCTCTCTTGTTGTAACAAGTTTACAAAAAAGTTATTCTTCATTTCGTTGATTCTAAAAGACTTCTCAATTGAGATAATTGCTGTGGAAATGCTATTACTTATCGTGTAGATATAAGAGATAAGTTGTTTTTTTAGTATTGATAAGCATTTGAACAAGACAAAGGTAATAAATTCGGCTGAAAGAAGTAAAAGATAGGGAGTTGAATTCGATTTGTCAATTATGAGCATTAAATATTATATACAGTATTACTTAATCATTTTTTTTAAGAATCAAAGAATGTAAGTATAATTGTATATCTTTAAAATAAAAAGTAAATATGGGAGAAATGAAGTACGTAATTGATGGATTGAAGAGAGCTGAGACTAGTGTTATTAAAATGACATTTAGTAAATTTTCTAGTTGGATTAAATTTAAAGTAGGATACAAGGGAACAAATGGAGAGATGACTTTTACCTATAGTCAGTTTATGTTTAGCTTTACTAGGTCAGGAGGTGCTGTTGAATATAGAGTAGTACCTGTTAAGCATGTTATTTCTTATTCTATCACAGACATAGACAGTCAAAAATCACTTTTAAAATTGTGGTTAAGAAATAACGAGTGTATTGAATTAAATTTTATAGGAGAAGATTTAAAGGAAATAATAAAGATGTTATCTTCTATATATAACAATATGAGTATTTAAAATAATATCCCTACAAAAACTTGTAGGGATATTATTTTAAATACTTAAGAAAGTTGCTGCTTAAAATTATAAATTTTCTCACTCAATTGAGCAGCTAGATCAGACTTTTTAATTGTTCCATTACTAAAGTTATCTTGAAAACTAGGTAAAGAGAATTGTGTTTTTATATTTCCTCCGAAATACGGAAATATAGAAGAAGCACTCTGCATAACAGATTGCCCTCCTCTTGGACCAGGAGAAGTAGAAAGCAACATCATTGGTTTATTTTGGAAGAAGTTTTTCTCTACTCTAGATCCCCAATCAAATATATTCTTAAATGCTGTACTAAAGGTTCCATTGTGTTCTGCTAAACCTATTATTATAGCATCAGCATTCTTTATTGCTTCGTTAAAATCTAAAGCTTGCTTTGGTACGCCTTGATTGTTTCTGTCCTGAGAATATATAGGCATTTCGTAATCGTTAATGTCTAATATGTTGATATTGTGCTCTTCAAATTGAGCAGTTACACTTTTTACTAATTCTAAATTTATTGAAGTGCTACTGTTTGTAGCAGCAAAAGCTAATATATTCATTGTTTTAATCATTAATGTTTTGATGAAACAAAGGTATAAGGACTAATGTCTTTGTGTACTTAATCTAGGATAAGATTTAAATAGTTTAGATATTTTCTGGACAAACTTAACTCAGTTGTAATATTTATATTTTAAAAATTTTATTTTTTTATTATTTAAAGGTATAAAAGAAGTAATAGGTATAGAATATTTAAAGCTTTCAAAGAGAGTGTACTGTATTGTTTAATCTTTTTGTGATTTTTATGAATTATTTTTTTTAAAATAACTTAATAAACATTGTTATTGTATTGTTTGTTGTTATATTGGTGTTTATTGTTATTTTATTTAAGTTAAATTTGCTATAAAATATAATTACTATGAAAAAGAAAATTATCCCTTTAGTTGTGCTTTTAGGTACAATAGGAGCATATGCTCAAACTGGTATAGGAACTACACTACCTCATGGAACAACAGAGTTAGAAATTTCCTCAAAAGACAAAGGGGTGCTTATACCTCGCGTGGAATTAGTTAATGAGACAGATGTTAATACTGTTAAGGGTGGAATTTATCCAGAAAGTTTATTGGTTTATAACACAGGAAAAGGTTTGTCTAAAATTGAGGCAGGTTTTTATTTTTGGGCCGCTGACAAATGGAATGCATTAGTATCAAATAGTACATTAATTAAGTATATTAAAGAGACAGCTAAAGACGGGGATGTTAGTATAACTACTAATGATGGTAAAGATTTTATTTTTACTTGGATTGATAAGACTACAAAAGAAGAAAAGACAATTACTTTAGGAGATTTAATTAAATCTTTAGAAACAGATACACCTATTAATGCAACAACTAAAAAAGTTGGTGAAGCAATAGTAAACACAGGGGAGTATAAATATAAGTCAGAGAAATCTGCAGAGATTACTATCAATGTAGTAGAGGATGTTGCAAATAACTTTGATAAGGTAATAAATAACAACGAGTTTAAAACTGTGTTTAATAAATACCTAACAGAAAATGTGGAGGGTAATGTGGTTTACAAAAACAACAAGTTTTATTATACAGTAAAAAATGGAGATACTTATGAGCAAAAGGAAATTACCATTGAAGAAATAATAAAAGACAATGCGTATTTGGCATCATTACAAGTAACACCAGTGGATGAAAATGTTGGTAAAGTACTTGGAGGATTTAAGTTCTCATCAGGTAAAGCAGGAGATGCAGAAGTTAAGTTTGCAGAGACTCTAACTACTATAGCAAAAGCAAAACAAACAGGAACAGACCCAGGGACCAACTTTATAGCCTATAATTATAAAGATGAAACAGGTCAAAATGCAACATCACAGATTACCGTAACATCAGATGTTATTGAAAGTTTTAATGAGATTATAAAAGACACAAAAGTAATAACAGAGTTAAATAACTTCATATCTGGAGCAACAGGAAGTGTAACTATAACAAAAGGTCCTACAGGAGATGTAATTATCGGATATAAAGATGGGGATAAAGTAGAGACAGTTAATTTAACAACACTTATTGGCGAGAAGGAAACTAAAACAACAATAACTGTTGGCGAGGAAACACCAGGAGGAAAACGCACTGGAGTTTATACATATAAAAACGAGGACAAGGTAGATGTACAAATTACAGTAGTAGATGATATTACAAATAATTTTGATAAAATAATCAATACAAAAACAGTCCAAGATATTATCAATAAGTATTTAAAAGAAAATGCAGAGGGTAATGTTACCTATGAAGGAGGTAAGTTTTATTATGTAAAGAATGAAGCAGGAAAAATAACTAAAGAAGTTATTGATATATCTGATTTGGTAAAATTCTCTGAAACAGATACACCTATAAATGCAACAACTAAAAAAGTAGGTGAAGCAATAGTAAACACAGGGGAGTATAAGTATAAGTCAGAGAAATCAGCAGAGATTACTATCAATGTAGTAGAGGATGTTGCAAATAACTTTGATAAGGTAATAAATAACAACGAGTTTAAAACTGTGTTTAATAAATACCTAACAGAAAATGTGGAGGGTAATGTGGTTTACAAAAACAACAAGTTTTATTATACAGTAAAAAATGGAGATACTTATGAGCAAAAGGAAATTACCATTGAAGAAATAATAAAAGACAATGCGTATTTAGCATCATTACAAGTAACACCAGTTGATGAAAATGTTGGTAAAGTACTTGGAGGATTTAAGTTCTCATCAGGTAAAGCAGGAGATGCAGAAGTTAAGTTTGCAGAGACTCTAACTACTATAGCAAAAGCAAAACAAACAGGAACAGACCCAGGGACAAACTTTATAGCCTATAATTATAAAGATGAAACAGGTCAAAATGCAACATCACAGATTACCGTAACATCAGATGTTATTGAAAGTTTTAATGAGATTATAAAAGACACAAAAGTAATAACAGAGTTAAATAACTTCATATCTGGAGCAACAGGAAGTGTAACTATAACAAAAGGTCCTACAGGAGATATAATTATCGGATATAAAGATGGGGATAAAGTAGAGACAGTTAATTTAACAACACTTATTGGCGAGAAGGAAACTAAAACAACAATAACTGTTGGCGAGGAAACACCAGGAGGAAAACGCACTGGAGTTTATACATATAAAAACGAGGACAAGGTAGATGTACAAATTACAGTAGTAGATGATATTACAAATAATTTTGATAAAATAATCAATACAAAAACAGTCCAAGATATTATCAATAAGTATTTAAAAGAAAATGCAGAGGGTAATGTTACCTATGAAGGAGGTAAGTTTTATTATGTAAAGAATGAAGCAGGAAAAATAACTAAAGAAGTTATTGATATATCTGATTTGGTAAAATTCTCTGAAACAGATACACCTATAAATGCAACAACTAAAAAAGTAGGTGAAGCAATAGTAAACACAGGGGAGTATAAGTATAAGTCAGAGAAATCAGCAGAGATTACTATCAATGTAGTAGAGGATGTTGCAAATAACTTTGATAAGGTAATAAATAACAACGAGTTTAAAACTGTGTTTAATAAATACCTAACAGAAAATGTGGAGGGTAATGTGGTTTACAAAAACAACAAGTTTTATTATACAGTAAAAAATGGAGATACTTATGAGCAAAAGGAAATTACCATTGAAGAAATAATAAAAGACAATGCGTATTTAGCATCATTGCAAGTAACACCAGTGGATGAAAATGTTGGTAAAGTACTTGGAGGATTTAAGTTCTCATCAGGTAAAGCAGGAGATGCAGAAGTTAAGTTTGCAGAGACTCTAACTACTATAGCAAAAGCAAAACAAACAGGAACAGACCCAGGTACAAACTTTATAGCCTATAATTATAAAGATGAAACTGGTCAAAATGCAACATCACAGATTACCGTAACATCAGATGTTATTGAAAGTTTTAATGAGATTATAAAAGACACAAAAGTAATAACAGAGTTAAATAACTTCATATCTGGAGCAACAGGAAGTGTAACTATAACAAAAGGTCCTACAGGAGATATAATTATTGGATATAAAGATGGAGATAAAGTAGAGACAGTTAATTTAACAACACTTATTGGTGAGAAGGAAACTAAAACAACAATAACTATTGGAGAGGAAACACCAGGAGGAAAACGCACCGGAGTTTATACATATAAAAACGAGGACAAGGTAGATGTACAAATTACAGTAGTAGATGATATTACAAATAATTTTGATAAAATAATCAATACAAAAACAGTCCAAGATATTATCAATAAGTATTTAAAAGAAAATGCAGAAGGTAATGTTACCTATGAAGGAGGTAAGTTTTATTATGTAAAGAATGAAGCAGGAAAAATAACTAAAGAAGTTATTGATATATCTGATTTGGTAAAATTCTCTGAAACAGATACACCTATTAATGCAACAACTAAAAAAGTTGGTGAAGCAATAGTAAACACAGGGGAGTATAAATATAAGTCAGAGAAATCTGCAGAGATTACTATCAATGTAGTAGAGGATGTTGCAAATAACTTTGATAAGGTAATAAATAATAATGAGTTTAAAACTGTGTTTAATAAATACCTAACAGAAAATGTGGAGGGTAATGTGGTTTACAAAAACAACAAGTTTTATTATACAGTAAAAAATGGAGATACTTATGAGCAAAAGGAAATTACCATTGAAGAAATAATAAAAGACAATGCGTATTTAGCATCATTGCAAGTAACACCAGTGGATGAAAATGTTGGTAAAGTACTTGGAGGATTTAAGTTCTCATCAGGTAAAGCAGGAGATGCAGAAGTTAAGTTTGCAGAGACTCTAACTACTATAGCAAAAGCAAAACAAACAGGAACAGACCCAGGTACAAACTTTATAGCCTATAATTATAAAGATGAAACTGGTCAAAATGCAACATCACAGATTACCGTAACATCAGATGTTATTGAAAGTTTTAATGAGATTATAAAAGACACAAAAGTAATAACAGAGTTAAATAACTTCATATCTGGAGCAACAGGAAGTGTAACTATAACAAAAGGTCCTACAGGAGATATAATTATTGGATATAAAGATGGAGATAAAGTAGAGACAGTTAATTTAACAACACTTATTGGTGAGAAGGAAACTAAAACTGATATTAAAAAAACTAATGCAGCTGGGGTAGAGGTTGCTATTGAAACTAAGCCTGCTGTAGGAATGATATTCTATGAATATGAGAATGAAAATAAAGCAAAACGCTATATCAGTGTTTCTCAGGATGTAAGTGATGATTTTAGTAAAATAGTTGAAAATAATAAGACTATTTTAGAGAATTTGATTAAGCAAACTGGTGGAAATGCTTCTATTTCTAAAGATACAAATGACAATATTATTATTACTAATATTGAAACAAAAGAAGACTTTAATATTACAGATCTTATCAAGGCTAATGGAGCTATTGCTAAATTAGAGCTTACCGCGGCTGCCAATAATGTAAATGCGGTTAAAGCAGGTTTTACTTTTAATGATGGAAAAACTAGTTCTAGTGATGTGAAGTTTGCTGAGACATTGACTAAAGTGACTATGGTTCCATTGAAGATATTTGTATATGAAGAAATAGATCCTAATACATTTGAGAGTAAGAAAGTTCATACAGAAATAGAACGACCTAATGAAGTTCCTGAGGATACTTATATAACTAATAAATTTGTTTATACAAATGAAGCAGGTGAGGAAATAGATATTAAAGGAAGTGATTTGTTTGGTGGTAAAGACGAAAATGGAAATGCAGGAGGAAGTATTGAAACACTAACGTCTTTATATCTTGATCCAAATTATGGATCTGATGGAACTAATAAAGGGACACCAGCTTTAGTTTATAGTGATGAAAAGCGTGCTTTAAATCCTATATTAATCTCTAAGATGTTTCAACAATCAGAGACAACGACAACTTTAGAATTATCAAAAGTAAATAGAGAATTAGTATATACTAATGAGTTAATATCTCAAGAGCAACAAGAATTGAAAGATAAAGCGATTGTAAAAATACCTTTAGATGATTTAATACAAGAGCCTTGGTTTGTTGCTAAATCTGCAACTCAAACTTTTAATAAACAAGCAACTAAAAATGATGAGGATATTTATACAATGGGGTGGGTTGGAATTGGTTATTCTGAAAAATCTGAGAAGGCTAATGATATAAAAGAGCGTTTGAGAGTTAATGGTAGTATCACAGCAACTAATAGCTACTATGCAGATTATGTATTTGAAAGTTATTTTAACGGATATTCTTCTTTAAAATATGATTATAAGTTTAATGATTTAAATTCAGTTGATAATTTTATTAGAACTAATAGGCATTTACCAGGAATCACTCCTATTAATGAATTAAGAAAAACAGATACTGGTTATTCTTTTAATGTTTCAGAATTATCAATACAGTTGTTAGAAAAAACGGAGGAATTATTCTTACACGTAATTGATCAACAAAAAGAGTTAAACGCGAAAGAGACTCGTATAGAGAAGTTAGAATCGGAAATGTCTGAAATGGCTAAGCGTTTACAGGCATTGGAAGTATTGTTAGTTAAGTAGTAATTATTAAATTTTGTATTGATGAGAAGTAAAAATCTATATATAAAGTCATTTCATTCGGTTGTATTAATAATGATTGCATTTTTATTGAATGTGACATTATTGTTTTCTCAAAATGATATGACAAAGATAAAAGACGGTTCTGTGGGAGCAAGTACTCCTACAGCAGTGTCGTTTTCTATTTTGGAATTAGAAAGTACTACAAAAGGTTTTCTATTGCCTAGAATGACTACAGAGCAAAGAAATAGTTTAACTCTTAAAATTACAGATAAAGTAAGAGGTAACGGTTTGGCGATTTACAACACAGATGATGATTGTATCAATTACTGGAGTAGCTTATCTAACAAATGGCTTAGTATATGTGGGGCATTGCCACCAGCTACTATGGAGTTAAATTGTAGTAAGATTTCTTTAAATGCAACTGGACAAACTGAATTAACTCAAGGAAGAAGTCTAAAAGATACTGATATTTTGTATGTATCTGTTAATGTTACTCATACAGGTTCTTTTTCTATTAGTGCTATTACAGAGAATGGTTATTCATTTAGTAAATCGGGAGTGTTTGAAACAACTGGAGTATATACTATTGCTTTAGAGGGATTTGGAACTCCAATGGCAGATAATATTAATCCAGGAGACGTTGTTTCTTTTTCTATGAATGGGAAAAAGAATACTACATGTACAGATTTTAAAATAAAAGTAAAGTCTTCAGCAATTGATTTTGAAGTATTAAATGCAACTCCTATTAGCTGGAAAGCCTATAAAGGGATTGCTTTAAATGCAGAAATAAACAAGATAGAACTTGAAGTAAAAGTTAATACAGCTGGTTTCTGGAGAATTCAAGGTGATAAAACAGAAAATGGGATTAGTTTAAGTGGATCTGGTGAGTTTGATCAAGATCAGGTAGGTAAGAATATTAAAATTTATGTTTATGCTCAAGGTAGTCCAAGAGATGTAGGAATAAATAAATTTAGTTTTGTTACTAACTCTGCAAATAATAAAACTCCTAATGTGACTGTCGATATTACTGTTTTAGCAGCAGCTTTTGAACTTGCTTGTGACCAAGTTGCTGAAAAATTTGTGCCAAGAGGAGTGTTTCAAGAAGGATCAACACTTAATAGAGGAAATTCTATTACTGTACCAGTTAAAGTTGTTAACCCAGGTTTAATTGATATTGAAATGACTGGATCTTTTACAGGTTCAGGTTCTACCGCGATAGTGAAATTTAGCGCACCAGGTACTTTCTTAAGTAAAGCAGGAGAAGTGCAATTGATAACATTATATGCCAATAGTGTTAAAGTACCATTAAATACAACAGGGATTACATTAACTGGTATAACACCTGGTTCTGTTACTTTTTGTAATAATTTCCCTATAATTACTGTAACAGAACGTTCTAAAGTGTATACTGTTAATTGTAATTATGTATCTCCACTAAGAATGATTAGAGTCAATAGAGCTTTAGTAGCTGGACAAGATGGATTAAATGTTAGTGTCGACGTGGGATTTGCTGACAATTATACAATTAAAACAAACGAACTCAATGGTGTATCATTTGAACAAAGTGGTGTCTTTACTGATGCAGATCGCGAAAAGGGAACTACAGAAGTTATTCTACCTGGTAGAGGAACTCCTTTAGAGGCGGGAATTTTTAATTTTGAGATTACAGTTATAGCAAAAGATGGCAAAGTAATACAAACATGTACTGTACCTATTAGTTTTGTAGGACCTGACATAACAATTCTTGCTCTAGGAACACAAGCTTATGCTCCTACTGGAAGAGGTGATGGATATGGAACTAATGCTATTTTAAATAATTCAAGATTATTTGGTCCGAATGGGATTGTTAAGGTTAATAGTATTAAGGTTTTGACAAATAATTATATAGCAAGATTTCCTTCAAATTTACGTTCATATTTAGAAGCGAATAACGTTGATATTGTATTGATTGGATATCCTACCACTTATGGTTATGATGAACGTGTAGTTCTAGAAGATTTCATCAAAAGGAAAAAGATTGTAGTGATTATGGCTGATGAATTAAATTTAAGAGATAATCCTAGTACTTCTACTATTGGATCTACAAATCAGCTTATTGCAGATCTTGCTGGAAGTTCTTATCTACCAGCTTACATAGGTTCAGCTGGAACAAATTCTCAATATACATTAGTTAATAAAGTTGTGGGACCAAATACTGATCCTATTGTTAGTTCTGAGTTTGGGTCAATGTTTAATGGGTACTTAGGAAATGATTATAATGCGCGCATATCATATTTTAAAAATTTACCATCTGATTATGTTCCAATAGCAGTGAGTACTGAAGACTCAAGTTTAGTTTGGATATTTAGACATAAGACTTTAGGATTTATTTTCTTAGGTGATGGAGGTATTTTTGCTGGAAACACAACTAATAATTCAAATGTTATTTTCCCTGTTAAGTTTGATGCTAGCGGAACGTTGCTAAGTAAGAGTTATTTGAATTATGGTAAGGGGGGAACTTATCAAGTTCAAAATAGTTTATTATATGCTAATACTTTGAAATGGGCTATTGAATTTATATTAAAAAATAAATAATTGAACTTTTAGGCTAGAGCATTAGCTCTAGCTTATTTTTAATTTAAAATCAGTTTATGAAAAAATATATGAATTATAAATGCTTTATTAGGGGTGTGTTGATATTGTTTTTAACTTTATTTGTTCACTCTAATAATGTATTTGCCCAAATACCTCAAACGGCTAAGGGTACTCAAATATCTGATAATACAGCACCTCATACATTAGACCCTTTAGCATTTAGTCTACTGGAATTAAACTCTACTGAACGTGGATTTTTAATGCCAAGAATGACTACTGCTGAACGTTCTAATATTCCTACAAGTAAATTGATTGCAGGGTTAACCATTTATAATACGACTATGGGATGTGTGGAGTTTTATAATGTTACTCGTCAAATATGGATGAATTTATGTGGTGATGTCGAACCTGCAATTTTTACTATTCCTACTGAAAAATGTAACACTATAAAGATTAGTGGTGATTATATTCAAGGAATGCTATTAGATGTAAGAAAAAATATTATTACATTAGAAGTAAATGTTAGTTCCCCTGGAACATTTGATATTGAAGCTATTGCTTATGATAATACCACAGGAACAGAGAATGGCTATGTATTTGAAGCTAAGGGAGTTTTTCCAAATAGCGGAAATTTTTTGTTAGTTTTAAAAGGTCAAGGAACACCTAAAAAAGGATATGCTAATGTTAATACTAAAGATAAGATAACATTTGTTTTAAATAAAAAACTATCTACATGCTTTGTGTACAATCATGTAAAACCTGATTTTGAACCTTTGGTAATTGCTTTTGATTGTTCTAATCCTATTAAGACTGAAGGTGTATATAAAGAAAAAATAGCTTTAAATAATGGCAATAGAATCATAGTTCCTTTTAAAGTAACTAAAGCTGGTAGAGCAAAGGTATATGGGGAAATACCTGTTTCTGGAAGTCAGACAGAGGTTATAAAATATGAGTCTAATCAAATTGATTTTAGACCAACATTACCAGGAGAGGTGCAGGAAGTGATTTTGAGCCCTAGTTTTGATACAGGAAAGCCTACCACAGGCGGTACTCTTAATGGTAAGTTGAAGCTGGTATCTAATGGGAAACATGATTATGATCCATTTGTTGATCCTATTGAACAAATAGTAGATGGTTGTAATTTTAGTATAGAAGTAGCAAGTGATGGCCCTAAGTACAGTATTGGAGCAATTAAGTTGGAAAGTAAATTTACATCTCAATTAGACACGAAGGATAAAAATGGAGCATCTGTAACATATGGAACGCCTTATATTACTCCTAAAACTAATATGGGGACCAATGGAACTACTGATTTTCAGGCTGTAGTGACTATAAGCCCAAAAGCAGCAGGTCAATATGTAATTAAATCAGAGAAAATTAATGGAGTATGGTTTGAGGGAACTGGTACTATTTCGGATGCTGATGTAAGGGCAGGTATTAAAACGATAAGATTACGAGCTTATGGAAAATCTGATGTAGATTTGCCTCTTGTTTTGGGTAGATTTGATTTTACAGGAAATAATCTAGACCCAGCTCTTAGCAATACAGGCACTATGTTTGTGGATTTTGTGTATAGGCCAATGAATATGTATTCTATCGGAGGTGGGAGTGATCAATCTTGGCACCCAGGTGGGAACAACTTAAATGCTACGTGGTCAGCAGGACCTAGAACAGTTCGTCAATATAGACATTTTAGCTGGGATGGAGTTGTCCGTATTGCTAATCTTAATATTTTAGATATTGATGTTTTTGATGCAAAAGTGACTGGACTTAATACAAGTGTACATATGAGTTCAACGTCTGCTATTAACGTTTCTACTTTTAAAGATAATTTAAAGAAAGCTGATATGGTATTTGTTGGTGGATATGGTGGTTCAAATTTAACAAAACGACCTCAACAATTAAGTGATTTAGCTCTTTATGTTGGCGTAGAGAAAGGAGCTTTAGTATATGGTGAGGGAGATGTTGCTACGATGCAGAGCTTTTTTAGTAATTTAGGACTTAGTGGTACTGTTAGTAATAATACTGCTACAGGGGCGGTTTATAGAGTAGAATCAAATTCACAAGTTCAAAGTAGATTGATTATTGGTGTATTTAATAAGTATTTTAGTTCTGGTGATGCATTAGGAGGATTAGCGGGGTTGTCTTTAGGAGGTCATGGTAATAATACTCAAATAACTTTTAACATGTCCACCAGTGATGTAGTTCCTATTGCAGGTAATAATGGAAGCTTTGCATTTGTTCATAAAAACTTAGGTTTTGTAGGAGTTGCTAGTTCTGTGTTTATGGGAGGTTTTTATAATGATGGAGGTGGAAATAATTACTATCCTTTATCTGCAACTACTGATGGGACACCTTTGAAAAGAAATCTTGATGGTAAAGGAGCTTATAGTTATAATTCTTGGTTTTTATTAAATTTAGTGCATTGGGCTATTGATTATGCTCAAACTAATCAACCTAATGAAATAAAACCTAAGTAGTAGCTATTTAGATTGAAATCATTTTTTTAATACACTATAATTTAAAATGTGTATTTTAGTTTTTCTTTATTATGAATCTATAAAAAAGTCATCTATTCAAATCTTGAATAGATGACTTTTTGTATAAAGGTTCTTTAGTTAATCTTTACATTAATTTATTTCCTTTACTTCTTGGTAAATCCAGAATACTTTAACAAAGCATCGATAGTAGGATTTTTACCTCTAAAGTCTTTATATAGTTTATCTAAAGGTACAGAGTTACCTCTTGAGAAAACTTTGTCTCTTAGTATTTGACCATTATCACGAGTCATACCACCATTTTGTTCTAACCAATCATAAGCATCAAAATCTAACATTTCTGACCATTTATATGAGTAGTATCCAGCGGCATATCCTCCAGCGAAAATATGACTAAAGTATGTAGAGCGGTATCTTGGTGGAACTGTTGAGTTGTCCAAACCGTATTTAGCTAAAGCTTCTTTTTCAAAAGCAATAACATCTGTTATTTTTTTATCAATTGAAATAGTATGCCATTCCATATCTAATAGAGATGCGCCTAATAATTCTGTCATGCTATACCCTTTGTTAAAGTTGGCAGCATTTTTCATTTTCTCTACTAAAGACGCTGGAATCACTTCACCTGTTTTATAATGTTTAGCATAGTTTTTTAATACAGAAGGCTCAAATGCAAAATGTTCGTGAAACTGTGATGGAAATTCTACGAAATCACGAGATACACTTGTGCCAGATAGAGTAGGGTAAGTTTGATTGGCAAAGAATCCGTGAAGCGCATGTCCAAATTCGTGGAACATTGTAATTACGTTATCTTGCGATAGTAAGGTAGGTTGACCTTTTGCAGGTTTAGGGAAGTTCCCTACATTGTATATTACTGGTAATTTATTTAATAATTTAGATTGTCCAACAATGTTGCTCATCCAAGCACCACCGCGTTTAGAATCCCTTTGATAGTAATCTGTATAGAATAAACCTACTTGGCTGTCATCTTCATTAAAGATTTCGTATACTTTAACGTCTTCCTGCCATACAGGAATATCTTTTCTCTCTTTAAAACTTAAGCCATACAACTGCTTTGCCATGAAGAAGACTCCATTTTCTAAAACAGAATTCATTTCAAAGTATGGCTTTAGTTCATTTTGGTTTAAAGCATATTTTTCTTCTCTTATTTTTTCAGCATAATAATTCCAATCAGCAGCTGTTAGAGTAAATGGATCTGCTTCTTTATTGATTAGTGCTTGTATATCTGTAGCTTCTTGTTTTGCAGCGTTTACAGCATATGGACTTAAATCTTTTAAAATATTGATAGCATTTGTAGGTGTTGTAGCCATCGTGCCTTGCAAGCTCCACTCAGCGTAATTGTTAAAGCCCAATAGTTTAGCTTTTTCAGCACGTTTTTGTACCAAAGTAAGAATAGTTGATTTCGTATCATTATCATCTTTTTTCTCTGCTCTGATCCATGCTTGATCAAATAGTTTTTTTCTAGTCTCTTTATTTGTTAATTTATCTAGATCAGGTTGCTGGGTTGTGTTATTTAATGCAATTAAGTAACTACCATCAGTTTGTTTGATTGAGTTTAGTTCATCATCTGATAATCCAGTTAACTCCGCTTTTGTAAATTTTACTCCACCTTGTTTAGTAGCAGCTAAAAGTTTATCACCAAATTGATTGTTTAAAGTGGCTAATTCTTGATTAAGTACTTTAAGCTTCTCTTTATCCTTAGTGGATAAGTTAGCTCCAGCTATCTCGAAGTTTTGGTAATAAACATCTAATAATCTAGCTTGTTCTTCGTTTAATTTAAGTGCAGCTTTGTTATCATGAAGTTTCTTGATACGTTGAAATAGTCCATCATTTAAATAGATTGCATCATTATGGGCTGCGAATTTAGGAGCTAAGTCTGCATTTATTTCTTTTAACTTGTCATTTGTATGAGCACCTGTAAGTAGCCCGAAAATTGAACTAACTCTATCTAGTAATTCACTTGATCGTTCAAGAGTTTCTAATGTGTTTTCAAAAGTAGGTTCATCTGGATTGGCTACGATTTTATCGATGGCTTCAATTTGACGACGCATTCCTTCTAATAAAGCAGGTTTAAAGTCTTTATTTTTGATGTTTTCAAAATCTGCTGTAAAATAAGGTAGTGTACTTTCGTTAAAGAAAGCATTACTTTCATTCCAATCTCCAGATGAGGCTGCTTGATTCTTTACTTTATTGCACGACATTGACAAAATAGATGCTCCTGCAACCACACCTAGTACGGTTTTTTTAATTCTCATAAATATTAAGGTTATTGTTAGATTTGCTCAAATATAAAGAATTATGATGATTTCGGAAGAATATTGTATTTAGGCGGTTGTATTATTGTGTTTTTTTGTAATCAAGAAGTAATATTATTAATTATGCTGTTGAATGTATTATCTGTTTTTGTAGATTATTTATAACACTATTAAATAATGATTACAAATTAGATTGTATTTTTATATTAAATTTTTAGAAGGTTAACCTTGAATAGTTAAGGATGAATAGGATTATTGTTACAAGTTTTATTTTGTTGATTTATGGCTCTTTGTTAGGACAGAATTCTTTGTTAAGAGAAGAGATTTCCAAGAAACATGATTTGATTGAAGGAAATAAATTAGTAGAAGTTTTGGAGAATGAATTGGTAATAGATAGTAAAAATGTTAATAGATATCAGCAAGAATACAGTATAAACAAAAGTGGAAGTTATAAGGATGGTCGTGTTTTTCAGCTACGAAGAATTGATAATGGAAATTTACCTATTTTTTATTCAACACAAAATGCCTTAACAAGGAAGATATTAGAAGTAGATGATTTAGAAAAGGGAGGGGATCTTCGAGTTGACTTGCAAGGTAAAGATATGATTATTGGTATTTGGGATGGACAAGCTGTCTTTGATAAACATCGTGAATTTATAAAGGAAAATAGAAGTAGAGTCTTACTTAGAGATCATAGTATTTCGATTCATGCTTTATGGGGACTTGAATTATTAGATGCAGAGAAAGCGAAAAGCCATGCTACACATGTGGCAGGTACTCTTATTGCAAAGGGTGTTAATCTGAATTCTAAAGGATTAGCACCAGAAGCAACGATATGGAGTTATGATTGGAATAATGATATTGTAGAAATGGCAAATGCTGCACAAGAAGGACTTCTTGTGTCTAATCATTCTTATGGTATCTCTGCTATAGATGATGAGCTTAAACCACTATTACCTATATCTTATTTTGGTTATTATAACAAAGATGCTTATCAAATGGATCAATTGACTTACACCTTTCCTTATTATCAACCAGTTGTTTCGGCTGGTAATGATAGAGAGTTTTTTTCAATTATTAATCCGTCTAAGAAAGAAAATGACTTATTATTAGGTAATGCAAATTCAAAAAATGCGGTAGTAGTTGCTGCTGTAGGATTGAATGATTATGGTAAGCTGGAAATAGCTAAGTTTAGTAGTTATGGACCAACTAGTGATTTTAGAATTAAACCTGATATTGCTGCACCAGGTGTAAAAGTTATATCTACAGCTTACGAGCTATCAAGGAATAATACTAATGATGCAACAGATATATATAAGGCTTCAAGCGGTACTTCAATGGCTGCACCTGCAGTTTCTGCAATTCTTACCCTGTGGCAACAAGGATATATAGAAACGTTTGGATTTCCAATGCGTTCTGCTTCACTAAGGGCTTTATTGAGCCATACAGCTTTATACATAGAAGAGCAAAAACCTAATCAAAAGACTGGTTGGGGAGTTGTAAACGCTCATCGTGGTATTAGTTTATTACAAAATATAAAAAAGGATGTCGCTATATTAAAAGAAAGTGTTTTATTAGAAAAAAAGGAATATGAATATAAGTTCAATTTAGATCAGTATACAAAAAAGTTGCTTGTTACTCTTAGTTGGACTGATCCTGAAGGAGATTATAATAAATTCTCATCATCTAGTGGTTTAAATGTAAAGAAATTAGTTAATGATTTAGATGTACGTGTTTTTAAAGATGGAGTAGAATATAAACCGTGGTATTTAACCAAGGATTATAGTTATTTGACTGCTTTTAAAGGAGATAATGATGTTGATGTAATAGAGCGTGTTGAAATAGATGATGCTGAGTCTGGCGAGTATGTAGTAATAGTTAATCATAAGGGAAATCTAAGATATGGGAGACAGGATTTTAGTTTAATTATTAGTGATGATAATTTAAAAGGAATTGAAAAGGCTATAAATGCTAAAAGTGTTGAGCCTGATAGTATTTTGGTTTGGCCTAATCCTGTTGAAAATGTTGTAAATATAGAAGTCACAAAAGACAAGGTATTCCATATTTCGGATTTAGAAGTATTTGATTTAAGTAATAGGTTGGTTAAGAAAGTAAAATTTGGTTCTACTAATCGAGCAGTGATTGATATGACTGACCTCAGTAAAGGAGTATATTTACTTAATATTAATGTTGGAGGAGAAAATATAAGAACAAAACTGATCAAGAAATAATTAGACACATAGACTTTTTCTTAAAAATACAATCAAGTATAACCCGAAGCTATTCGCTTCGGGTTTTTTTATGCACTTTAGTGAACAGCAGCCTCTTCAACACTTCTTCAAGAGTTTTTCAATAAAAGGCTCTTCTAGCAGAGCAATCTTGTGGTAATGTTGAAGGGGATGGTATAGAGGTAGATGTTTGTTGGGCTTAGGAGGTATTAGGCAATTTATAGGGAAATAGTAGAAATATGTATTAATAACTGAAAAACAATTAGTTGTAAATTTAAACACACATAATGAGAACGAAAAAAACTATACCACTTTTTGTCCAAAATCTAGGTAGAAGGTTAAAATAGAACTGATTAATAGAAAAAAGTAGCTGTAAACAACACAATAAACGTACATAATAAGAAATAGACACAGCCCAAAACAAGAAAGTAAGGTACAAAGAATCAAAAACACGTTATATAAGAGGTATTCGCATTTCTATCTATATATAATAGTAAAGAAAGAATTTAAAATCTCAATATTTACCTACAATAGGTATTACAGCCTCAGGACGCGATATAATAGAAAGCAACCAAAACAAGCTCGCTATATATAAGAGTACACTATAATATATAGACTACAACATCAAAACCCCTATCAGAAGCACATCCACAAGAGAAACCTGCCAAAGGCAAAAAAAACTTTACTAGCTAAAACGTCGGATAATAGCGAGTTATAAAATACTTTCAAAAAAAGGCAATATAAAGTTTGCAAGTAAAGGAAAAGATGCTACTTTTGCATCCGCATTAGAGAAGTAGTTACCACGGTAACTAGGAATCGAAAAGCAGACGATCATATAAAAATAGTGAAGCAAGTATTACTTAAAAATAGTTTTAAAAATTTATAAAAATAAATTTGGATAACAATAAAATAAGGTAGTATCTTTGCAGTCCGCTTCAGTAAAGACAAGGGGTTAGCGAAAAAGAGGGATTAAATTTTCTCAAAATAAATTTTGCTAATTCAAATAAGTTTTTTACTTTTGCACTCGCTTTGAAACAGAAGTGAGATAGGATAGAAGAATACGTTCATAGACATATTGGATTGACAGCATATAAATAAGAGAGTAAGGCAAATCGCAAGATTTGGATTATAGTTTTTAATTTACGAAATTAAAAATATACGATGAAGAGTTTGATCCTGGCTCAGGATGAACGCTAGCGGCAGGCCTAACACATGCAAGTCGAGGGGTAGAAGGAGCTTGCTTCTTTGAGACCGGCGCACGGGTGAGTAACGCGTATGCAACCTACCTTATACAGGGGAATAGCCCGAAGAAATTCGGATTAATGCTCCATGGTTTATTGATGTGGCATCACATTAATAATAAAGATTTATCGGTATAAGATGGGCATGCGTATCATTAGCTAGTTGGTATGGTAACGGCATACCAAGGCGACGATGATTAGGGGTCCTGAGAGGGAGATCCCCCACACTGGTACTGAGACACGGACCAGACTCCTACGGGAGGCAGCAGTGAGGAATATTGGTCAATGGAGGCAACTCTGAACCAGCCATGCCGCGTGCAGGATGACGGTCCTATGGATTGTAAACTGCTTTTGTACGGGAAGAAACCTCTCTACGAGTAGAGACTTGACGGTACCGTAAGAATAAGGATCGGCTAACTCCGTGCCAGCAGCCGCGGTAATACGGAGGATCCGAGCGTTATCCGGAATTATTGGGTTTAAAGGGTTCGTAGGCGGCTTTGTAAGTCAGTGGTGAAATTTCCTAGCTTAACTAGGACACGGCCATTGATACTGCAGAGCTTGAATAATATGGAAGTAACTAGAATATGTAGTGTAGCGGTGAAATGCTTAGATATTACATGGAATACCAATTGCGAAGGCAGGTTACTACGTATTTATTGACGCTGATGAACGAAAGCGTGGGTAGCGAACAGGATTAGATACCCTGGTAGTCCACGCCGTAAACGATGGATACTAGCTGTTCGGATTTCGGTCTGAGTGGCTAAGCGAAAGTGATAAGTATCCCACCTGGGGAGTACGTTCGCAAGAATGAAACTCAAAGGAATTGACGGGGGCCCGCACAAGCGGTGGAGCATGTGGTTTAATTCGATGATACGCGAGGAACCTTACCAGGGCTTAAATGTAGATTGACAGATTTGGAAACAGATTTTTCTTCGGACAATTTACAAGGTGCTGCATGGTTGTCGTCAGCTCGTGCCGTGAGGTGTCAGGTTAAGTCCTATAACGAGCGCAACCCCTATTGTTAGTTACCAGCGCGTTAAGGCGGGGACTCTAGCAAGACTGCCGGTGCAAACCGTGAGGAAGGTGGGGATGACGTCAAATCATCACGGCCCTTACGTCCTGGGCTACACACGTGCTACAATGGCAAGTACAGAAAGCAGCTACCTGGCAACAGGATGCGAATCTCCAAAGCTTGTCTCAGTTCGGATCGGAGTCTGCAACTCGACTCCGTGAAGCTGGAATCGCTAGTAATCGGATATCAGCCATGATCCGGTGAATACGTTCCCGGGCCTTGTACACACCGCCCGTCAAGCCATGGAAGCTGGGGGTACCTGAAGTCGGTGACCGCAAGGAGCTGCCTAGGGTAAAACTGGTAACTAGGGCTAAGTCGTAACAAGGTAGCCGTACCGGAAGGTGCGGCTGGAACACCTCCTTTCTAGAGAATAATTAGGATTATAATAACTTTACTCTCGCTGTTAATACCAAAAAAAAAGATACAAACAATAAGTATAGAGTCTCGTAGCTCAGCTGGTTAGAGTACTACACTGATAATGTAGGGGTCGGCAGTTCGAGTCTGCCCGGGACTACTAAATACTTAAGGTTATGTATTAAAAGGAAATACTAGAGGTTAGCTAACCGTTTTGTGGTAGTGATACCGATAGAAAAAAACGGGGGATTAGCTCAGCTGGCTAGAGCGCCTGCCTTGCACGCAGGAGGTCATCGGTTCGACTCCGATATTCTCCACTAGGCTTTAAAAGCCAAAACGATCATTGACATATTGATAACTTAACTAACAAAATAAAGTTAGAAAAGAATACAAACAAGATATAGAAATATATTAAAATTTATAGAAAGTACGATTCGAAAGAATTGTAAGCACATAAGCAAAATAAGGGCGTATGGGGAATGCCTAGGCTCTCAGAGGCGAAGAAGGACGTGATAAGCTGCGAAAAGCTACGGGGATCGGCACACACGAATTGATCCGTAGATATCCGAATGGGGCAACCCACTATGTTGAAGACATAGTATCCAATAAGGAGGCGAACCCGCTGAACTGAAACATCTAAGTAGGCGGAGGAGAAGAAAACAAAAGTGATTCCGCAAGTAGTGGCGAGCGAACGCGGAATAGCCCAAACCAAAGTTGTTACGGCAATTTTGGGGTTGTAGGACCACGATATTTCTTGCGGATTGAATTAGAACTACTTGGAAAGGTAGACCATAGAGGGTGATAGTCCCGTATAAGTAAGAGAAGATAAGAATAGTGGTATCCTGAGTAGGTCGGGGCACGTGAAACCTTGATTGAATCCGGCGGGACCATCCGCCAAGGCTAAATACTCCTGAGAGACCGATAGTGAACCAGTACCGTGAGGGAAAGGTGAAAAGAACCGTGAATAACGGAGTGAAATAGATCCTGAAACCATACGCCTACAAGCGGTCGGAGCTTCTACGTGAAGTGACGGCGTGCCTTTTGCATAATGAGCCTACGAGTTACCGTTGCTGGCAAGGATAAGTGATTAAGTCATGGATCCGTAGCGAAAGCGAGTCTTAATAGGGCGCTTTAGTCAGTAGTGGTAGACGCGAAACCGTGTGATCTACCCATGGGCAGGTTGAAGTTTAGGTAACACTAAATGGAGGACCGAACCGTTTAACGCTGAAAAGTTTTCGGATGACCTGTGGGTAGGGGTGAAAGGCCAATCAAACTCGGAAATAGCTCGTACTCCCCGAAATGCATTTAGGTGCAGCGATAGTCGATAGTTACTTAGAGGTAGAGCTACTGATTGGATGCGGGGGCTTCACCGCCTACCAATTCCTGACAAACTCCGAATGCTAAGTAATGATACCTATCAGTGAGGGCATGGGTGCTAAGGTCCATGTCCGAGAGGGAAAGAACCCAGACCATCAGCTAAGGTCCCCAAATGTATACTAAGTTGAAATAACGCGGTTTGATTGCCCAGACAGCTAGGATGTTGGCTTGGAAGCAGCCATTCATTTAAAGAGTGCGTAACAGCTCACTAGTCGAGCGATCGAGCATGGATAATAATCGGGCATAAGTATACTACCGAAGCTATGGATTTTCGCATCATATGCGAGAGTGGTAGGGGAGCATTCTAACGGGGTAGAAGGTGATTTGTGAGAATTGCTGGACCTTTTAGAAAAGAAAATGTAGGCATAAGTAACGATAAGGGGTGCGAGAAACACCCCCGCCGTAAGACTAAGGATTCCTGAGCTATGCTAATCAGCTTAGGGTTAGTCGGGACCTAAGGCACACCCGAAGGGGGACGTCGATGGCCAACGGGTTAATATTCCCGTACTACTTATAATTGTGATGGAGTGACACAGTGATGAAAGCACCGCGAACTGACGGAATAGTTCGTTGAAGCACGTACCTATTGGTTTGATAGTAAAATGCGTCAGACTAGGAGAAATGCGATAGTACTTTGCGTCTTCGGACAACGAGATAGTGTGCCTAAGGGCTGTCAAGAAAAGCTTCTAAACTTAGATTATAAGTACCCGTACCGTAAACCGACACAGGTAGTCGAGGAGAGTATCCTAAGGCGCTCGAGAGATTCATGGCTAAGGAACTAGGCAAAATAGACCTGTAACTTCGGGAGAAAGGTCGCCAGCAGCAATGCTGGCCGCAGTGAAAAGGTCCAGGCGACTGTTTATCAAAAACACAGGGCTCTGCAAAATCGTAAGATGAAGTATAGGGCCTGACACCTGCCCGGTGCTGGAAGGTTAAGAGGAGATGTTATAGATGAGCAATTGTTTAGAAGCATTGAATTGAAGCCCCAGTAAACGGCGGCCGTAACTATAACGGTCCTAAGGTAGCGAAATTCCTTGTCGGGTAAGTTCCGACCTGCACGAATGGTGTAACGATCTGGACACTGTCTCAGCCATGAGCTCGGTGAAATTGTAGTATCGGTGAAGATGCCGATTACCCGCAGTGGGACGAAAAGACCCTGTGCACCTTTACTATAGCTTAGTATTGTTCTTGGATAAGTGATGTGTAGGATAGGTGGGAGACTGTGAAATGGCGTCGCTAGGCGTTGTGGAGTCATTGTTGAAATACCACCCTTTGCTTATTTGAGATCTAACTCCGCGATTGTGGAGGACATTGCTTGGTGGGTAGTTTGACTGGGGTGGTCGCCTCCAAAAGAGTAACGGAGGCTTCTAAAGGTTCCCTCAGCACGCTTGGTAACCGTGCGTAGAGTGCAATGGTATAAGGGAGCTTGACTGAGAGACATACAGGTCGATCAGGTACGAAAGTAGAGCATAGTGATCCGGTGGTTCCGCATGGAAGGGCCATCGCTCAAAGGATAAAAGGTACGCCGGGGATAACAGGCTGATCTCCCCCAAGAGCTCATATCGACGGGGGGGTTTGGCACCTCGATGTCGGCTCGTCACATCCTGGGGCTGGAGAAGGTCCCAAGGGTTGGGCTGTTCGCCCATTAAAGTGGCACGCGAGCTGGGTTCAGAACGTCGTGAGACAGTTCGGTCTCTATCTACTGTGGGCGTTAGAAATTTGAGTGGATCTGAATCTAGTACGAGAGGACCGATTTGGACCAACCTCTAGTGCATCTGTTGTCTCGCCAGGGGCATCGCAGAGTAGCTACGTTGGGAAGGGATAAGCGCTGAAAGCATATAAGTGCGAAACCCACCACAAGATGAGATTTCTTTAAAGGGTCGTTGGAGATTACAACGTTGATAGGCTATAGATGTAAAGGCAGTAATGTCAGAGTCGAGTAGTACTAATAACCCGTAAGCTTATGTGTACTCCCCTTGTTTAATACAAGGGGAGGGCAACTTTCTAAAACACAAACGCTTGTATTCAAAAAAAGTCTAACAAAGTAGTTAAGGCATATCAATATAGTTCAAAAATATTAGTTACGTCAATGTAACAACCGATTTAAGGTGGTTATTGCAGCGGGGCTCACCTCTATCCATTTCGAACAGAGAAGTTAAGCCCGCTAGCGCAGATGGTACTGCTAACCAGTGGGAGAGTATGTCGCCGCCTTTCTTTAGAATCCCCAATCTCGTATGAGGTTGGGGATTTTTTGTTTTATAAATATTGCGATAAAGACGATCCTTCATTTAGGATCAATCTCAAAAGTTGTGTTTATGCAGGATCATAGTCAAAAGTTGGGGACTAGGCAAAAAGGGATCATGGTCAAAAGTTGGGGACTATACAAAAAGTCTAGTTAATCTAAAGAGGAAACACTTTTCATCCCTAACACCTCTATACATTATACGGAGGTATTTAATTTTTGTATTAAAAGATTATTTCTTATTAGGATTTAATTACAAAATGATCTCAAGTTTTTCTCTGTATTGTAATATTAAGTTCTATGGGATTATAGCTAAAAGTATCAATTATAGAATGTTTTTTTACTTTAGAACAATAATTAAGCTGTTATTGAATTTAAGTTATTTATCTATTACATGAAATATGGTGAAAGTACTATTATTTCTAGTGAATGCTAAAATTTATGATATTTTATGCATTATATTTGTATTTGGAAAGTTGTAATAATTATTATCAAGAAAAAGGAAATGAGTAATGCATTAAAAAGACAGTTAAAACGTGATACTCCAAGGGGTATTATATTTAGTATAGACTTATTGATTGTCTTGTTTACATATTTTATATCGAGTATATTATTAACTAATTTTTTTGGTAATTTTTCATTAGAATTAATGGTAAAGCGCATACCTGTATTACTTGTATGTTATATTATTAGTTTTATGATTTTTAAACCTTTTAAAGGTGTTATTAGACAAACAAGTACTAAAGATATTGAGAATATATTTATATCATGTTTGTTTTCTGGTGCTGTTGTAATGCTTATTAGTTCATTGCAACGAAATGAATTTCTTGGACTTACTTTAGAAGATTATTTACGATATTCGTATTCATTTGTTTTATTACATCTATTTTTTACTTCTGGATTATTGATTTTAGCTCGTCTATTTTATAGCCAATTTTATAGATCGTATGTGTTAGATGTTCGAAATCACAAGCGTGTTATTATTTATGGTGCAGGTGATTCTGGAATTATAACTGTTGGTGCATTACAAGGTGATACAAAAATTAGAACTCATATTGTTGGGTTTGTAGATGATAATTCAAGTAAAAGTGGAAATAGATTAGCAGGTTATAGAATATACAATCCATCTATTTTAGATGAGAACTACATCTTAACAAATCGAATAGACGAAATCATTATATCTATCCAGAATATAACTAGGGAACGTCTAAATGATATCTCTGAGGTTTTAGAAAAGTTACCTGTAAAGATTAAAATTATCCCTCCAGCGACAGATTGGTTAGACGGTTCTTATACTAACAAACAAATTAAAGAATTAAAGATTGATGATTTATTAGGACGTAAAGCTATTCAACTAGATAATCCAATTATTGCTAAAGAGATTGATGGTAAGGTGGTTTTGATTACTGGGGCTGCTGGTTCAATCGGTAGTGAGATTGCAAGGCAGGTAGCTCGTTTTAATTTTAAGAAATTGATTCTTGTGGATCATGCGGAATCTCCGTTGTATGATGTGCAACAAACTATGGTCTCTGATAAATGTTCAGATATAATATATGTGGTTGGTAATATACGAGATGAGAAAAAGATGGATACTATCTTTGATCAATATCGTCCATCATTAGTTTATCATGCGGCAGCATATAAACATGTTCCTTTAATGGAATCTTTTCCTTATGAGGCTATACATACCAACGTAAAAGGAACTAAAGTTATAGCAGACCTATCTGTTGAGTATAAGGTACAAAAATTTGTGATGGTTTCTACTGACAAGGCAGTGAATCCTACTAATGTAATGGGGGCTACTAAACGTGCAGCTGAAATTTATGTATCGAGTTTAACAGATAATGGAGTTACTAGTTTTATAGTAACGCGTTTCGGAAATGTTTTAGGCTCTAATGGGTCAGTTATTCCATTGTTTAAGAGACAAATTGATTTAGGTGGGCCACTAACAGTTACACATCAAGATATAACACGTTTTTTTATGACTATTCCTGAAGCTTGTCAACTAGTGCTTGAAGCCTCTATTATGGGACATGGTGGAGAGATATTTGTCTTCGATATGGGTAAGTCTATGAAAATATTTGATTTAGCTAAACGTATGATTAGATTGAGTGGATTTAGTTATCCTGAAGATATAGATATTAAAATTACAGGATTAAGACCTGGGGAAAAGATTTTTGAAGAATTATTAGCTAATGATGAAAATACTGTCAAAACTCATCATGAGAAGATAATGATTGCTAAAGTGCGTAGTCAAGATCTTAATCTGATGAAAGTAGAGATAGAATTAATGTGTGAAAATGTATGTCATAATCAGGGGCAAGATAATGTGGAGGGATTAGTGAAGCAATTAAAGAGTATTGTACCAGAATTTAAATCGCAGAACTCTCGTTTTGAATGCTTAGATAAAGTAGAAGAATGTTCAGCTAATTAGCTGAACATTTTTTTTTGTAGTATAGTTTGATTGAATATTCTATAATATTTTCATTATGGTTGTTTTATGTTGTAGTAGGTTATTGTTTTATTTGACTCTTTATGGTAGTTTTAAGATGGTTTAATTAGGATGCGATATTCTAGTGAGTTAATCAAGTAAGTAGTTAGTATATGTGCTTAAAATACGAATGAGAAAAGTCAGTGCATAAAAAAAGGAACTGCTATAAACAGTTCCTCTTCTATATAAATTGTATGGGTATATATTAAATATTGAAAGATGTTTTGATATCTTCTATTCTATCTAATTTTTCCCAAGTAAATAACTCTACTTCGATTTCTTTAGTTTCTCCACCTGGTCTAGTGAATACCTTAGTTACCGTCTGTGGTTTACGTCCCATGTGTCCGTAAGCGGCTGTCTCACTATAGATAGGGTTTCTAAGTTTAAGGCTAGTTTCAATGAAATAAGGTCTTAGATCAAATAACTCACTTACTTTCTTAGCAATCTCTCCATCTGTTAGTTTAACATTACTAGTTCCATAAGTATTAATATATAAACCTGTAGGTTTAGCTACTCCGATAGCATAAGATACTTGAACTAAAACTTCGTCAGCTACACCTGCAGCTACTAAGTTTTTAGCGATATGTCTAGTTGCATAAGCTGCACTACGGTCTACTTTACTTGGATCTTTTCCGGAGAAAGCACCACCACCGTGAGCACCTTTACCACCATAAGTATCTACAATAATCTTACGACCTGTAAGACCAGTATCTCCGTGAGGACCTCCGATAACGAAGACACCTGTAGGGTTAATTAAATACTCTATTTCTTCATTGTTTTCAAATAAGTATTTGTATTGAGGATATTTATTTAATACACGTGCGATCAATACTTCTTTGATATCTTTTTCTATTTGTGCCTGCATTGTTTTTTCTGCAGTACTTTTAGCCTCAACAGAGTTGTCTAGTGGTTTGATGAAATCATCATGTTGAGTAGAAAGAACGATAGTAACAATTCTGATAGGCGTGTTATTATCATCATATTCTAAAGTAACTTGACTCTTTGCGTCTGGTCTAAGGTAAGTCACTTCTGTATTCTCTCTTCTGATAGCTGCTAGTTCTTGTAGTAGTTTATGAGAAAGGTCTAAAGCTAAAGGCATGTAATCCTCAGTTTCTTTAGTTGCGTAACCAAACATCATTCCTTGGTCACCAGCTCCTTGTTCTTCAGGGCTCTTTCTGTCCACACCTTGATTAATATCTGCAGACTGTTCGTGTATAGCAGACAAGATACCACATGAATTAGCCTCGAACATATATTCACTTTTCGTGTAACCGATGCGTTTGATTACATCTCTAGCGATCTGTTGTACGTCTAAGTATGTATTTGATTTAACTTCACCAGCCAAGATAACTTGCCCTGTAGTAACTAATGTTTCACAAGCGACCTTTGAATCTTGGTCAAATGCTAAAAAGTTGTCGATTAAAGCATCAGATATTTGATCAGCAATTTTATCTGGATGTCCTTCACTTACTGATTCAGATGTAAAGTAATAAGCCATAATAATTATTTTTTATAAATTAAAAATAGAGGAAATGGCTAAAGGGGAAGTATTAATTTCTGCTTTAGCATTTTTTACCGAGGTTGCAATCAGTACAAATTCTTCCTCCTGTTATTTGTGATGCAAATGTATTAACTATTTTAATATAGTACCAAGTATTTTTATGTTTTATATTTATGTTAACTTTTATCAATTAGATTAAGTGCTTGATATAGTAGTTTTTAATCTCTGAGAGATCTTATAAATATAAATATCTTTTTAAAATAGATGTCAACTGTCAACATATTCTAATAACTTAGGAAGTTCTATTGTTTTTGTTTCTTTTACAAAGTAATGTATGTGCATGGGAGTGTGCTTTTGTGTTAAAAAGTGTTTACGAATTGCCTTATCGATAAAAATATGTTCAAAAAATATTAATATGACATATTATATTGATTGTTTTGTATTTTTGTCAACAGTTTAGAATTATAAACAACAATTAGAATGAGACTACATAACATAGAAGACCAAAAATCAATTACGCCACAGTTAGCACTTTCTTTTTTAACTGAGGGGAATAAACGCTTTGTGGAAAACTTGAAAGCTCATAGTAATTTATTAGAACAGGTTAATTCTACTAAAGAAGGACAATATCCTTTCGCTATTATACTTAGCTGTATAGATAGCCGTACTTCAGCAGAGTTAATCTTCGATCAAGGATTAGGGGATATATTTAGCGCACGTATAGCTGGTAACGTTTTAAATGAAGATATTATTGGTTCTATGGAGTTTGCATGTAAATTAGCAAATAGTAAGCTTATTATGGTATTAGGTCATTCACATTGTGGAGCTATTACTGGAGCATGTAAAGGGGCTAAACTAGGACACTTGACTAATCTATTAGCTAAGGTAGAACCATCTATAGATTATGTAAAATCGAATAATAGCGATTTAGATATCCATTCTAAAGAAGCAGTGGATTTAGTAGCTTATCACAATGTAGAGTATACTATTGACCATATTCTTAGTACAAGTACAGTATTAAGTGAAATGTATGAAGCTGGAGAGATAGGTATCGTAGGTGCATTTTATAAAGTAGAAACAGGAGAGGTAAACATCGTTAAAGAGATGTTTATCGATAAAAATTAGAACTATGGCACATAGTGAGTTTTACAAGAAGATATTAGAACGCAATAAAGAATGGGTAGAGGATAGACTATCAGTTAATCCTGACTACTTTAAGCGACTATCAGAGAAGCAAACTCCTCCAGTATTATGGATAGGCTGTTCGGACAGTAGAGTACCTGCTAATGAGATTATCGGAGCTGAACCAGGAGATGTGTTCGTACATCGTAATATTGCTAACATGGTCATTCACTCAGATATGAATATGCTAAGCGTACTAGACTATGCAGTTAATATCTTAAAGATTAAGGATATTATCGTGTGTGGACATTATGGTTGTGGTGGTGTATTAGCTGCTATGAAGAATGAGTCGTATGGACTAATAGACAACTGGATACGCCATATCAAGACGGTGTATAGGCTACATAATCAAGAGCTAGATCAGATAGATGATGAAGTGGCTCGTTTTAATCGTTTTGTAGAACTTAACGTACATGAACAAGTCTATGATTTAGCGAAAACCTCTATCGTACAAGAGGCTTGGGCTCGTAATCAGGATTTGAGTATACATGGTTGGGTTTACGGACTTAACTCTGGATATGTTACTGACTTAGGTGTAAACTTGATGAATAATAATGATCTAGATGAAGTATATCAACTTCGTTTTAAGAAGATATAACTTTTAGTCATCCGTATTTTCATTAAAAGATGAAGGTAATAAGGAAGGGATAAACCTTAGTAAAATAGGTAATAGAATAGTCCCTCCGGGCAAAATAAAGATAGCAAGAGAAGGGATGGTTTTAATAACTTCAATAGTTTGTTTTTTAACCATCTTTTTTTCTTCCTTATTTAGGTCTCTATGTGTAGAATCTACTAATAGCTTCATAAGTTGTGTATTCTTTTGCAACTCTTTGATTAGCCTTCCTTTGTTCCTAGTAAGTAAAAGTTCTATATAACTACTAGAATTCTTAATCACATTGTCGAATAGGTTACTAGATTTATAGTAATAATATTCATTATTGTTTTTTTCTAATACTTTTTCAAAGTAGAATATACTCTCTTTTAGTTTATCCTCACTGTATAATATAGTAGCATAAGGTACCTGGTTAAAGTCTGGTAGCTCAATTTCTTGTGACTCGTTATCCCATGAGTTACAGACTATGTAATCAATAATGAAATTACTTTCAAAGTTGATACTAGGCCTCAATTTGATAGGATCTGTGTCTAGTGACTTATTAGATTCTAAAAAGTTGATTAGTTGTAAATCCTTTTTACTGGGTTGATTTTGATTCTTTTTAAACGAAAGGGTAATCTCTTTTAGTTGTTCTACTATATGTTGTGTGAATACATTAGGATCAATTTTTTCATTGATAAAGGCTTCAAACGCAAGTATATCAATGAATAATAGAATCATATTTAACACAAAATCGTTGCTCTTAGATTCAGAAAAGAAGTGTTCTTTACAGCGTATAGAGAATATATTCTCTAGTTTATTATACGGGTTCTTATCGTTAAAAAAGCCAGTTATAATATTAGTCTTATGAGGAATAAGTATATCGTAAAAGCCTATTAACGTCGTTATGAATTGATCTGTATCATCTGACTTCAGGTGAATATTAAAGACCTTCTCTAAGAGTTGTAAGTAGCATATCTTAGATAGTTCTTCTTGCGTATATTTAAAGTTTTTATAGATATCAGGAAGTTCAGCCATATCGATGATACCATAACTAAACCCTATTTTTCTAATTATAGTAGAGATCTGCTCGCTATCATCAGAAGCGAATATTTGATATTGGTTCTTCTCTGTAAAATACTTTTTTATCCAGCCGTTAGTAGATGGGTTCATGCGAGTCTAATTAAAAAAAAGTGATGGTTATTAGCCATCACTTACAGTTTACCATTTAACTTGTTTTTCTATAGCTTTGATCATTTCTGATGCGATATCTAAATTTGTAGCTCCTTCGATTCCCTCTAATCCAGGCGAAGAGTTTACTTCTAGCAATAGAGGTCCTTTAGCTGATCGAATGATATCAACCCCCGCTACTTTTAGGTTCATTGCTTTAGCTGCTCTAATTGCTATTTTCTTTTCTTCAGGAGTTACTTTGATTATAGAAGCAGTACCCCCTAAGTGTATATTTGCTCTGAATTCTCCAGGAACAGCCTCACGTTGGATAGCAGCAACTACTTTTCCGTCTATTACGAAACAGCGAATATCTTTACCATTTGCCTCCTTAATAAACTCTTGAACTAAGATGTTAGCGTTAAGACTTTTAAAAGCATTGATAACACTCTCAGCAGCTTTCTTCGTTTCTGCTAATACTACACCTTTTCCTTGAGTACCTTCTAATAACTTTACGATTAGTGGACTTCCACCGACCATCTTGATTAAGTCATTCGTATCTAAAGGTGAATTAGCAAAACCAGTAGTAGGGATATCTATTCCGTTATTTAATAATAACTGTAGTGAGAATAATTTATCTCTAGACTGTGTGATAGCAGCAGCATTGTTAAGACTGTATACTTTTAGAGACTCGAAGTGACGTGTTAATGCACATCCGTAGTATGTCATACTAGGGCGGATACGTGGAATAACGGCATCAAAGTCGTTTAATATTCTACCGCCTCTATAGTGAATCTCAGGTTGGTTAGCATCTAATTTCATATAGCAGTACTTAAGATTAAGGAAGTGCATCTCGTGACCTCTTAATTCACCAGCTTCTATAATTCTCTTATTACTATATAGTTCAGGATTACTTGCTAATAGCCCAATGCGAAGACCTTTTTTATCTGTTTTAGGTTTAGTATAGTATTCTTCTAATTTTTCTACTGTAGGCTGACCTAATAAGAAGTGTTTCTCAGGATCTACTAATACGCGACCACCCATAGCTTCTCTACCTAATAGCATTCTATATCCCATAGAATCTCTATTCGTTAAAGTCAATTCTATAACCCAAGTAGTGTTGTCGATAGAGATCTCAGTTTGGATAACATATCTAGATTCTCTAGATCCACTAGAACTTTTGACGATTCTTTTATCGATAACTTTAGATTCACAGTGGATAATTGTTTTTCCATTGTTTTGAAGAGGATTGACATCAAATTTAACCCACTTTTCTCCATCTTTTTCAAAAGGAACAATGTTTATAGCATGTAATGCTGATGTTTTAGCACCTGAATCAACTCTAGCTTTAATAGCGGGGATATTTAAAGTAGAAAAAGAACACCATTCTTCACTACCAACAATAACTTTGTCTAACATATAATAATAAAAATCTAATGCGAATGTACTGTATTAAATATAATGCTTTTATATGACAATGAAAAAAAATATAAAATTTAATGATTTCGCAACATATTATAGATGTGATAAGAAGAAGTATAGTGGAGTAGGGATTTCGTTTGCACCCCTATTTTGTTTTAGTAATTATTAAAGTGGAGCACTTTCCCTAGAATCGCTTATCTGATGTATAGTTAGAAGATGTAGTTATAGTCTCAGCAATTTTGTAATCTAATGGTTTGATTTTACAATTCATTCTACCCAGAATAAGTGATAGACATATAAATGAAAATAAATTATATAAAACGGGCTGAATTAGCTCTAAAATCATACTACAGTATTGTTTTAGAGCTAATGAAAGAGCTATGAAGTAGAATTACTTTGTAGTATTTGGCTAACGCTGATTATGGATTTAACCTAAGAGAATGATGAGAAATGGTGTCAAACAAAACACTAGACTAGTAAATTATATTCTTCGTTTTCGTGATTTTATCTCCTGTTATAAAGATAATCTTTAGGCATTCAAGTATTTCTGTTTAGATATCTCACTCAAAATAGTTTATATTTTTTCTTTATTGATCACTTATTTATAGGATAAAAGTCAAATCCTGACCTTTCTGAATACACCATTTTTTATATCATCTCCCGTATAAAGCCTCTAGAATACCTTTAGTGTACTTTTTTGTATATTTTTTTAATCACTAATTAATATAAGTTGTTGATTTGTAGTTGGTTTATGACAAATATCGAATTATACTACATCACTAATACCTAGCTTAATCCCAAGCAATTATGTACTTTATACTCAATGATAGGACAGTTATAGGACAATAGTTGTACTGAGAATATTTTGCCCTATTATACTGCTTGTAATCTGCACTTATTCTTCTCTAATGGCACATTCATTTTAAATTATATTTTCAACAGTATAAGATAAAATTTGACTAAAAAATAAAATAATTAAACCTTTTATCACGCCTAATTGATTTGTATTTAATCATCAAGCGAGAGTATCACTAGGCTGAATAGGGGGTGATTTTTTCTTGTTACTTATGTACTTGGTATGCTGATTTTTATATATTGGAAACAGGGAAAATGACACCTTCTCTTTCAGGCACCTCTTCAAAGAAGGAGGATTGAAAAAATGGATCCCACCGGGCTATATACGCCTAGTAACTAAAGCAATCAGCAAAGAGTCTAATGAAGTAGAAACTCCCCTTAAAAGTAAACAATCTGATGAGGGAGTAATCGATGGAGCACGCTCTATTTTAGAGGTCGATAATATTAGAGAGGAACAGAAGGAGTGATAAGGTTAGTAGACTAAATGGGATGTAGTATAATGAGTTTTTTTGTTTGATATTTATATTTTTTGTCTTTGCTTGGAGTACTAGGGAGTGTAATAGGATCAGAATTAGGAGAGATAAGTATTAGTATCTAAAGTGATATGTTATAAGGTTAATTATAGAAATAAAAAAAGCTGTCTCATTTGAGACAGCCCCTTTTACTTATATTACTGTGCATTAACTAATACTTCTAATGCGTCTTTTGCTTCGTTTAGTTTCATTTCGATACTATCACCTAGCGTTATTTTAGAGTTTACGATCTCTTCTGCTAGTGGGTCTTCGATGTACTTCTGGATAGCTCGTTTTAGCGGTCTAGCTCCATACTGTTTATCAAATCCTTTCTCAGCGATGAAATCTTTCGCATCGTCACTTAACGTTAGGTTATAACCTAAGTCAGTGATGCGAGTAAATAACTTTTTAAGTTCGATATCGATGATTAGGTCGATATGGTTGCGTTCTAAAGCATTGAAGACAATGATATCATCTATTCTGTTTAAGAACTCAGGAGCAAAAGCTTTCTTCAGTGCGTTTTCTATTACAGACTTAGAGTTTTGACCAGTTTGTTCTTGTCTTGCATTTGTTCCAAAACCAACACCTTGACCAAAGTCTTTTAGTTGACGAGCTCCGATGTTAGAAGTCATAATGATGATAGTATTTCTAAAATCAACTTTGCGACCTAAACTATCTGTAAGGTGTCCATCATCTAACACTTGTAATAACATATTAAATACGTCTGGGTGTGCCTTCTCGATTTCATCAAATAGAATTACACTATATGGTTTTCTTCTGATCTTCTCAGTTAGTTGACCACCTTCTTCGTATCCTACGTATCCTGGAGGCGCTCCTACTAATCTAGAGATCGCGAACTTCTCCATATACTCACTCATATCGATACGGATAAGTGCTTCTTCAGAATCAAACATCTCTTTAGCGATAACTTTCGCTAACTGCGTTTTACCTACACCAGTCTGTCCTAAGAAGATAAATGAACCAATAGGTCTATTTGGGTCTTTTAGTCCAGCTCTGTTTCTCTGAATAGCCTTAGCGATCTTAGAGACAGCTTCGTCCTGACCGATTACTTTACCTTTAATTAACTGAGGAAGATTAGCTAGTTTAGTAATCTCTTTCTCCGCTATTCTATTTACAGGTATACCAGTCATCATAGACACCACATCAGCAACGTCCTCTTCAGTAACCACTATTCTGTTCTGCTTAACATCCTGTTCCCAATTTTCTTGAGCGATAGCTAAGTCCTTCTCTAGTTGTTTCTCATCATCTCTTAATCGAGCAGCTTCTTCATACTTTTGCTTTTGTACCATTTCGTTCTTTTGCTCTTTCGCTAGCTCTAGTCTTTGCTCAAGATCAACGATATTATCAGGTACATTGATATTCGTGATGTGTACACGCGATCCTACTTCATCCATAGCATCGATAGCCTTGTCTGGTAAGAATCGGTCACTCATATATCTATTCGTAAGTTTCACACACGCCTCGATAGCTTCATCAGTGTACGTTACATTATGGTGACTTTCGTATTTATCTTTGATGTTGTTTAAGATAGTAATCGTCTCGTCTACAGTAGTCGGTTCTACGATTACTTTTTGGAAACGACGCTCTAAAGCACCATCTTTCTCTATGTGCTGTCTAAACTCGTCTAGGGTAGTGGCACCGATACATTGGATTTCACCTCTAGCTAGAGCAGGTTTAAACATATTAGACGCATCTAGTGAACCAGTAGCTCCACCTGCACCTACGATAGTGTGAATCTCGTCTATGAATAGAATGATATCATCATTCTTCTCTAGTTCGTTCATCACAGCTTTCATTCTCTCCTCAAACTGACCTCTATACTTCGTACCCGCTACAAGGCTGGCTAAGTCTAATGTCACAACTCTTTTGTTATAAAGAATACGAGAAACTTTCTTCTGGATAATACGCAGTGCTAATCCTTCTGCAATAGCAGATTTACCCACACCAGGTTCTCCGATTAGAAGAGGGTTGTTTTTCTTGCGTCTACTTAAGATTTGAGATACTCTCTCGATCTCTTTTTCACGACCTACAACAGGATCTAGCTTGCCATTCTCCGCCATTTCTGTTAAATCACGACCAAAATTATCTAAAACAGGAGTTTTACTTCTTTTAGATGATTTAGTTGTAGAGCTGTCAGTACTGTCAGTGTTTTTACTGTCATCTTGACTTGGTTCATCGTAAGTTTGAGCTTTAGGTGTATCAAATAATTCTTCCGTAGCGTTCTTTACATCATTAGTTGTACTTAAGTATTCTTGTTTAATAGCTTCATAATCTACTTTCATTTTGTTTAGAATTTGAGTAGTAGGATCATCACTATTTTTTAAGATACAAAGTAGTAAGTGAACTGAGTTAATTTCGTCATTTTTAAATAGTTTAACTTCCAGATAAGTCAATCTTAATGCTCGTTCAGCTTGTTTTGTTAAATGTAATTGTACTTTGTTATTTAACAACTCTTTATTGTGAGAAGCGGGGTTTAAAGTTTCTATTTTATGGCGTAGAAAATCAATATCTATATCTAGGTTACTTAAAATATTAGAGGCTTCACCTTGTTCTATTTTTAATAGTCCTAGTAATAGATGCTCAGTACCTATAGAGTCGTGGTTAAGCCTGATAGCTTCATCTTTACTATAAGAAATAACATCTTTTACTTCTTGTGAGAAATTATCATCCATTTTTCGTTTCAAATTAGGTGAATATTCATTTTAATTTTTAAAGATACAAAAAGTGTACCTATTGCAAAAAAGCTGACAATAGCTAATTGACAAAAAAAAAGTATAATAAAAAAGGAAGAAAGAGTTTTTTTATTAAAAAAAGATTTTGTTCAATAATCAAATGAAATACTTGTATAATTACGTGTATAAAACCTATAAAAACTGTATATTAGCGCGTTTAATAATTGACAATTTTTAATTTTATATACATATGTCTGAAGGAGAAAAGTTGATTCCTATTAACATTGAGGAGCAAATGAAATCAGCATACATTGATTATTCAATGTCTGTAATTGTATCGCGCGCGCTTCCTGATGTTAGAGATGGATTAAAACCTGTTCATCGAAGAGTATTATTCGGAATGTATGAGCTTGGCGTAATGGCTAATAGAGCACATAAAAAGTCGGCGAGAATTGTAGGGGAAGTTTTAGGTAAATATCACCCACACGGTGATAGTTCTGTGTACGATGCGATGGTGCGTATGGCTCAAGATTGGAGTATGCGTTATTTACTAGTGGATGGACAAGGTAACTTTGGATCTGTAGATGGCGATAGTCCTGCAGCAATGCGTTACACAGAAGCAAGAATGAAGAAGTTATCAGAAGATATTCTTGCAGATATTGATAAAGAAACAGTGGACTTCCAGTTGAACTTTGATGATACATTGGAAGAGCCTAAAGTAATGCCAACTAGAGTACCTACTTTATTGATAAATGGAGCTTCAGGTATTGCGGTTGGGATGGCAACTAACATGGCGCCTCATAATTTATCTGAGGTAATAGATGGAACATTAGCTTATATTGATAACAATGATATTGAGATTGATGAGTTGATGAATCATATTAAAGCACCAGATTTTCCAACAGGAGGTGTTATATACGGTTATGAAGGAGTAAGAGAGGCTTTTAAAACAGGTAGAGGTCGTATCGTTATGCGTGCCAAAGCAAGTTTTGAAGAGGTAGATGGTAGAGAGTGTATTATTGTGACTGAGATTCCTTTTCAAGTGAATAAGGCAGAGATGATTAAGAAAACTGCTGAAGCCGTTAATGAAAAGAGAATAGAAGGTATAGCTACCATTCGCGATGAGTCAGATAGAAAGGGAATGCGAATTGTCTATATTTTAAAAAGAGATGCAGTACCTAATATTGTTTTAAATACACTTTATAAGTATACTCAACTTCAGTCTTCGTTTAGTGTTAATAACATTGCCTTAGTTAATGGTAGACCTCAGACATTAGATCTGAAAGAATTAATCTACCATTTCGTTGAACATAGACATGATGTAGTTACTCGCAGAACTCAGTTTGAATTAAGAAAAGCTGAAGAACGTGCACACATTTTAGAAGGGTTAATTATTGCTTCTGATAATATAGACGAAGTTATTCGACTAATCCGCGCATCTAATAATGCAGATGAAGCAAGAGCTAAATTAATAGAAGCATTTAAATTATCTGAGATTCAAGCTCGTGCAATCGTTGAAATGCGTTTACGTCAGTTAACAGGACTAGAGCAAGATAAGTTGCGTGCGGAGTATGAAGAAATAATGAAATTAATTACTCATTTAAGAGAATTATTAGCTAGTAAAGAGCTAAGAATGAACTTGATTAAAGAGGAGTTAATTGAGATTAAAAATAAATATGGCGATGAACGTCGTTCTGTGATTGAATATGCAGGAGGTGACGTTAGTATTACTGATTTGATTGCTGATGAGCAAGTAGTTATTACTATTTCTCACGCAGGATATATCAAGCGTACGCCATTGTCTGAATACAAAACTCAGAATAGAGGAGGAGTAGGACAGAAGTCTGCTGGTACAAGAGATCAAGATTTCTTAGAGCATATGTATGTTGCTACTAACCATCAGTATATGTTGTTCTTTACTCAAAAAGGTAAGTGTTTCTGGATGAGAGTTTACGAAATACCTGAGGGAACTAAAACAAGTAAAGGTCGTGCGATTCAGAATTTGATTAATATAGAGAATGATGATAAGGTAAAAGCATTTATCTGTACTCAAGACCTTAAAAACGAGGAATACATCAATGAGCATTTTGTTATCATGGCTACTAAACAAGGTCAAGTTAAGAAAACGCCTTTAGAGCAATATTCTCGTCCGCGTCAGAATGGAATTAATGCTATTACTATTAAAGAAGATGATGAGCTATTAGAAGCTAAATTAACTGATGGTAAGAGCAAGGTACTTATAGCATTGCGTTCTGGTAAATTAGTTCGTTTTGATGAGGAGAAAACTCGTCCAATGGGTAGAACAGCGTCAGGTGTTAGAGGTATTACTTTGGCAAATGAGACAGATGAAGTAATAGGAATGGTATCTGTAAGTGATCTTGAAAGTGAGATTCTTGTTGTATCTGAGAATGGTTATGGTAAACGTTCTTCTCTAGATGAATACCGTGAAACGAATCGTGGAGGTAAGGGAGTTAAGACAATGAATATTACTGATAAAACAGGATTATTAGTGTCTATTAATTCAGTAACAGATACAGATGATTTGATGATTATTAATAAATCTGGGCTGACTATACGTCTGAAAATTTCGGATTTACGTGTAATGGGACGTGCAACACAAGGGGTTCGTTTAATTAATATTAAAGGTAATGATTCTATTGCTGCAGTATGTAAAGTAATGCGTGAGGATGAAGAAGAAATGATAGAGGGTGAAATGATCGAAGGAGATGTTGATAATATCATTGATATAGAAGATCAAATAAATGATAGTTTAGAGTAATAACAAAACAACAATCTATACAATTATGAATAAAGGATATGTTTATTTATTGTCAGCTTTAATGTTTTCAGGCTTGACAATGGCTCAAAAGAAAGAGCTAAAAGATGCAGAGAAAGCTGTTAAAAAAGGTAATGTAACTGAAGCTACTGCTGCTCTAAAAGCAGTAGAAAGTGTTCTTGACAATGCAAGTAATACTGAGAAAGCTCAGTTTTATGCTTTGAAAAATACTTTAGCTTTTACTCAGGTAGAAAAAGATATTGACGTAGATAATAATGTTGATGCTATAATTGCTTCTTTTAAGAAGATCAATGAATTTGAATCTAATAAAGGAAGTAAGATTGTAAAGCAAGCTCAAGAAGAGGTTAATACTGTTGCAGGGAAAGTAGTTGCTAAAGCTATAGAAGATAATGGTTCTGCTAATTATAAAGGAGCAAGCAGACGTTTTAATCAAGCGTATGAATTAAATCCTAGAGATACTGTTTATTTATATTATGCTGCGTCTACAGCAATTAATTCGAAGGATTATGCAGATGCCGTTGAGAAGTATAAAAAATTAGTTGAGATAGGATATAACGGAAGTGAATCCTATTATACAGCCATAGATAAAGCATCAGGACAAGTACAAAGTTTTGGAAAAGACTCTAAAATGCGTGACTTAATGGTTAAGCAAGGAACTCATACAGATCCTAAATTTGTAAAAGAGGATTCTAAGCGTCCTGAGATTTTAAAAAACTTAGTTTTAATTTATAATCAAGAAGGGAAAACTGCAGAAGCTGAGAAAGCTATTGTTGCTGCAAGAGAGGCTAACCCAGATGATATTAATTTATTATTAACTCATATGGATCTTTACTTAAAGTCTAATAATATGGGTAAATATGAGGAGTTAGCTAAACAAGCTTTAGCTAAGAATCCAAATGATGATGTTTTATTATATAATTTAGGAGTTACTAGCTTTGATGCTGGACGTTTTGACGAAGCTCGTAAATATTATGAACAAGCAATCAAAATCAATCCTAAGTCTGAAAATGCTTATCTAAATATGGCTTTCCTTAAGTTACAACCAGATCAAGAATTGACTAATAAGATGAATAACCTTGGAATGTCTGCAGCTGATAATAAAAAATATGATGCTTATAAAAAGCAGAAACATGAGATTTATAGAGATGCTATGAATGATTTAGAAAAAGTTATTTCGATTAATCCTAATAATGAAGCGGCTGTTAGTACTTTGAGAAATATTTATCGTGCATTAGAAATGAATGATAAATTAAAAGCATTAGAAGCTAAGAATTAATATAAAAAAAAGACTAGATATTTATATCTAGTCTTTTTTTATTGGTTAATTATCTGATTTTAAGTTTTTTATTTGAGTTAGTTTATCTTCCCAGATTTTTAAATCTTCCCTCTGTTTTTCAATACTCTTGCGAACTTCTTTTACAAAAGGATTATCATCACTTGGATTTTGTATGTATGCAAGGTTGTTTTCTAATTGTATTATTGTAGAATTTCCTTCTTCAATTTTACGTTGAATAAAGATTGCCTCATTTTGTAGCTTGCGCTTATCATTAGTTTCTAATATAGATTCTAGTCTATTATTGAATTTAACAGCTTCTGATTCTCTTTTACTTAAGCTCAGTTTATCAAATAGTGCATCTAGTATTTTATTGAATTTACCTTCAATAAAGCGCTTATTAGTAGGAACTGCTCCTATAGATTTCCAATTGTTTATATGATTTTTAATCTCACCTAAATCTGTTTTATGATCTCCAGATAATTGAAATCCTTTTAATAAATCAAGATATTCTTTCTTTCTGTTATACGCATCTAGTTCTACCTCTGATTCTTTATTCTTAACAGTATGTAAGCGATTAAAATAAGAATTACATGCTTCTTTAAAATCAGCCCATAGTTGATCAGAATATTTACGTGGTACATGACCAATTAGCTTCCAATCATCTTGTATTTTTTTCATGATAGGTGTAACTTTAATAAAGTCTTCACTATCTTTTAATTCTTGCGCTTTTTGGATAAGAGCTAATTTTTTCGAGTAATTATCTTGTTGCTCCTTTTTAAGCTCTTTGTAATATGCGTTTTTGTTACTATTAAAGTTTCTAGTAGCTAGTTTAAAAAGATCCCAAACTTCTTCATTGTTATCTATTGGTACCTTTCCTATAGCGAAAAAACGTTGTCTTAGTTCTTCTACTTTTGCTATTTCTTTCTGCCATTGGTTATGGTTGATTATCTTTTGTTTAGATAACTGATCTATTTCACTTATTATCGTTACTTTTAAGACAAGATTTTCTTTTTCAACACTTCTTAGTTGGTCGAACAGTATTTCTCGCTTATCATGCATTTGTTTAGTTATCTCACTAAATTGCTCCCATATTTGCTCTCGTATATCACGATCAACTGGTCCAATTTCTTCTTTCCATATTCTATGAAGAGTTTGAAGCTCTCTAAAGGATTTGATTACATCATTATTCGTTAGTAGTTCCTCAGCTCTAGATATTAGTTTTTGTTTCTGTTCTAAATTGTATTTAAAGTCAAGATCTCTAGATTCTCTATCTAAGTGTAGTTGATCATAGAATCTTTCTACATGAAAGTGATAGTTATTCCAAACGTGATTATATTTATCTTTAGGTATTGGGCCTGCATTTTTCCATTCATCTCTAAATTCTCCTAAGAGTTTTAGAGCATCTCCGTTATTGTCACTATTATCAATTAAGTCTTTTAACTTTTCTATAATAGTTAAACGCTTCTCTAGATTTGTATTTAAGTTGTTTTGTAACTGCTTAAAATAAATATTTTTAGCTACTCTATATTCTTCGTAATTATGATCGAATTCACTTTTAATTGGAAGTATGTATTGAAAGTCAGAGTCGTTTGCATCTGGGTTTTCTTCAAAGAATGCATCTCTTTTTTCATCTATTAAATCACTATACTTTCTGTAGAATTCTTTTTTAATATCTTCTACATGATCTTTGATAGTAGTTACTTTGTGATGTTTGATTAATTTGTGAAGTTCCTTGTTTAGCTTTTCTAAATCTAACTTTTCATAATTTATAGAAGGGATACTTACATCATCTATAGCTGCTAAGTCTTCACCTTCTTCTGCATTAGAGGCTGTAATGGAATCAAGAGCTTTTTCTGTATCAGTTGGGACAACCACATTTGAATTTGATTCCGGTTTTTGTCCATCTGCTAGCTCATGCAGGTTGTCATTCTTATTTTCTAACATGTTTCAAAAGTATTTATTTAAACAATATTTAGTAAAGCACAATAAATAATCGTGTTCACTCAAATTTAGTAAAAAATATTGAATGAAATATATTTTTCTTTTGCTAGTTACTAAGAAATCAATTATTTAGTATTAATCACCTCCAAAAGGTTTGTTCCATATTTTATATGCTTTTTCTGCTTGTAACACCAGCATTTCATAACCATTCTTAGTTTTAGCCCCTTTTAATGTAGCGGCTTTCATTAGAGCTGTTTCTTTAGGGTTGTATATTAAATCATAAACGATATGCCTTTCTGATAGGTATTCAACAGGCACTTCTGGCATAAGATCAATATTAGGAAATGTACCAACTGGTGTAGTATTGATAATCAAAGTATATTTAGACATGATTTCTTCTGTTAATTCAGAATAGAGTAGGGTGTTAGTATCCTTGACTCTACTGACAAAGGTGTATTTTAATCCTAATTTTTTTAAAGCATATTCTATTGCTTTACTTGCGCCTCCAGTACCAAGTATTAATGCTCTTTTATGATGAAATTTTAAAAGTGGTTTTAAAGAGTGATAGAAGCCATACCAATCTGTATTATACCCCTTAAGTTTACCTGATTTTGTTATCTGAATGGTATTGACTGCTCCAATAGTTTTCGCTTTTTTAGAAAGAGAATCTAGGTAAGGAATAATAGATTTTTTATAAGGTATAGTAACATTAAAACCTCTTAGGTTCTTTTGCGTTTCTAAGAGATTTCCAAACTCACTAATAGATTGAAAATCGAAGTTGACATACTCACTATTTTCCTCTTTTTTCAATTTCTTAAACTTCTGCGCAAAATAAGCACGAGAGAATGAGTATTCTATATTCTTACCGATTAATCCGTATCGTTTAGCCATAATTATTTTTATAAAAAAAGCTATTCATTAGGAATAGCTTTTTTGTTATATATGATTTTTTATAATGCTCTGTACTATTGGATTTTCCCATTGATTTGGAAAATACGTTTGTATTAGTATTCTCTTTTCAAAATCCTTATTTAAGGCATTAGTTAGATGTTCTGTTCCTTTATCTATATTGTGTGTAGTAAAGTATATAACTGCTAATCTATAATCTATTTCAGCTTCATTGACATGGAAATTAGCAATCTGTAGCAGCTTTTGAATAGCTGTATCAAAATCTCCTAGAAGATACAATACATCTGCCCATCCAGTCCAGTGTTCTACAATATCATTTCCAAGTTCTGCTGCTACTTTATAACCTCTTTCAGCTTCTTCAAAATTAAACAATGTTTTATTTAAAATAGCATGGCGAATCCAATATTTCTCGTTGAATTCATCTATTTGTAATGCTTTTTGAAGATAGAACAGTGCTTTGTCATAATTCGCTTCTAGAATACATAGATCTGTTAAAGCTATCCAGCCCTTGTCTAGCATCGGATCTTCATGAACAGCCTTCTTATAATATTGATAAGCTTGTGGGAAATTGTTTAAGCTTTCATAGCAAGAGCCTATTCGCATTAACACATATGAGTTAGGATCATCTAGCTCAATAGTTGTCATATAGTTATCTATTGCTTCTTTAAACTTATTAAGCTTTTCGAGTGTTTTTCCTTTCTCGATATATGCTCCTATAAACTCTTCGTCTATAAGTGTAGCATAGTCAAATGCCCACTCTGCCTTTTCATAATTTTTAATGATAAAATATTGTCTCCCCAATTGATGCCATGCTATTTCACTATAAGGACTCTTATCAATAAATTTATTTAAGAATTCGATGGCTTCTTCGTTTTCGCTTAAAAAATCAAAACAATAGACTACGTTGTATAATGCGGATTGGTCTTCATCATCATGTTCTAGACATAATATAAAATTGTCTTTTGCTAGATCGATTTGATCTAACATGAGATACTCCATTCCTAGTAAAGAATATACATCTGCTAAGTCTTCAGTTAACGTTAATGCCTTTTGTAATGATATAATAGCCTCTTCGTGTCTTCCTTTTTTAGAGTAAACATTTGCACGTTGAATAAAAACTTCTTCATTCTCAGGATCGATACTTTCTATTTCTGTTAGTAAGCGATCTGCACTTTCTAGTTTATTTTGGAAGACCAATAGTTCTACTTCTACTAGTTTTAAACCAATAGAATGAGGATGTTGATCTAATCCTAGCTTTAATGCTTTTTTTGCTAAATTTAGCTTTCCAGAATCGAGGTAGTGTAGAATGATATTCTCAAACTCTTCTGAATCAAAAAATAAAACTTTATTAGTCTTTAACATTGATTCAAAACGAGATAGTGATAATTTGTATTCTTCTTCTTCGTTATCTAAATGCATATTTGTTTTAATTGATTAGTTAGGATACTATAACCCTAATTCTTTTTGTACTTCATTTAGTGCTTCAATTATGATAGCACATCCTTCTTTTATCTCTTCTTCTGATATTGTTAATGGAGGAGTTATTCTAATAGCTTTTCCTTCGAACAATAACCAGAATAATATTAATCCTTTTTCTTGACATTTCATAATAACTCTATTTGTTATGTCAGCATTAGGAGTCATTGGAGCTATCATTAATCCACGACCTCTAATCTCTTCTATCAATGGGTGAACTAATAATTCTCTAAATAATCGCTCCTTGACAAGAGTTTGTTCCATGATATCTGTTTCTACTAGTTCTTTTAATGTTGCTAAACTAGCTGCAGCGATAACTGGGTGTCCTCCAAATGTTGTAATATGTCCAAATTTAGGGTTGTCATAAAGTAAATCCATGTGTGCATCACTTGCCGTAAACGCTCCTACTGGCATTCCACCTCCCATTCCTTTACCCATAACAATAACGTCAGGGACTACATCATAGTTTTGAAAACCAAATAACTTACCCGTTCTTCCAAAACCTGGTTGTATTTCATCTACAATCATTATCGCACCTACTTCAGTACATCTATCTCTAACTTTAGTTAGAAAACCATCAAAAGGCTCTACAAAACCTGCTCCACCTTGAATAGTCTCTAAGATGATGCCTGCAGTCTTATTAGTTATCTTTTGTATGTCTTCTACACAGTTAAAATGGATGAAATCTACATCAGGTAGTAATGGTCTGAATGCGCGTTTTCTCTCTTCGAATCCCATCACACTCATTGATCCCATTGTATTACCATGGTAGGCATTAAAGCATGAAATTAGTTGACTTCTACCTGTAACTCTTTTTGCTAATTTTAAAGCTCCTTCTGTAGCTTCTGTACCTGAGTTTACTAAGTATGTTTTATTAAGTGGTGCAGGGATATTCTCTGCTAATATTCTGCAGAATTCTACAGCAGGATCCTGAATGTATTCTCCATAAACCATGACATGTGAATATTTGTCCAGTTGATCTTTTATTGCTTGATTAACCTTCGGGTGTTGATGTCCTAAAGTACAAGCTGATACACCTGCTACGAAGTCTAAGTATGCTTTGTTATTTATATCATATATATATGATCCCTTAGCGTACGCTACTTGCATTGCTAGTGGATTAGGTGATGTCTGTGCTTGGTATTTATAAAAATCTTCTTTCATTACATTACTTTTTGTCTTGTTTAGACGTATTGTTCTGTTTTTGTTTTTTGTTTCCCTTTAATTGTTTTGACAAACCAGGAGTTCCTTTAATTGTTTCGGGTAAAACATCAATAGGTTTATTATAACCTTCTTTCTTTTCATCTCTCAATTGTTTTCCCTGTTTTTCTTTATCTATTTCCTCTACTGTAAAAATATCAGAGAGAGTATTAATTTTTTCTTCTATACGATAGGTAAATCCTCGCAATTCACGAACGTTTTTGGGAAGTAATTGATCTGGATATAATTCACTATCAGGTTTCACAAATTTTGTAGCACTACTAATTTTTCCTTCTTCAAATTTAACATTAATGTGACTACAGATTCCTTTGTCAATACCAACCAATTCATTCCTATCATTATACATATAGTAAATGATTTCAGCATTTTTAACTAGATCTAGTTCATCTAATTTGTTTTCTTTGAATTTACCATAGAGATTTACTCCTTTCATTTGGTTAAACCCTGCTCCAACAGTATCTTTTTGGATGATGAAGGCCTCTTCTAATACTTTTAGGGAATCCATTTTTTGAGTAGCTACATTACTGATCAAGTGGATAAAACGTCCTGTAAGTTGACTATCTCCATTCCAAAGAACAGGTTTACCTATCATTTGTGTTAATCCTGCTTTTTCACTCCAATGTATTGAGTCAGCTTTACCACTCATACTATCTCGTAGAATACGAGCGTCATGGAATGCTCTTATTACACGTTCTTTATCTTTTCCAGTAAGTAGTATACGTGGCGCATGCATGTAGACAGAATCGCCTTCTTGTGATTTCATACTTACTAGTGCTTTTTTAGTTACAAATACTGAATCTTTAGCTTTGTACAATTCAGCATAATGCCCCGTGATTTTACTTTTATTGATTGTATCAGTGATTCTTACATTATTAGTAGCAGAAGCAAAGTCTTTGGCTTTGGAGTAGTAAATAGAATCACCTTCTATTTTTCTTTTATCATACCAGATGTAAGAGTTTTTAACCATTTTACCAAGGTCTTTTTTTACATCATAAAAACCATTTTCTGTATAGATATAATCTTCTTTGTTAGTAATAGTTGAAGGACCAAATACATAAGAATGTTGTGGAACTTCATAAAAATCTAAGTGATTAGACTTAATTACTGTTCCTTTTTCAGACGTTACTTTTACAGCTGTGAAGAATTGAAATTTTTTCTCTGCTGTATAGTATCTTCCTTTTTGACTTTCTAGTACATTGCCTTTGTTGTGAATGGTAGCATGTGTATCATAAAAAACTAAGTTTTTAGAACGATCAAATTTTAGAGTATCTGTTTCAAGTGATGAATCTGGAGAAGTCATAACGACATCTCCTTGTGCGTAAGCAAATCCATTAATACCATTGTATTCAGCGTATTTGCTATTTAGTGTAAGTGTATCTCCTTGGACTATTTGTACGTTACCAAATAGTTTAAGATAGTTTTCTTTCTCAAAAAAGTATGCTTTATTGCATGTCATTGTCATTCCATCATGCTCAGCTGATATATCACCTGTAAGAATTACTGCATCAGGCAATACTTCGTAATTGATATCGGAGTAATCTGCGTGATGTATAATGATTTTTTTTTTGTTTTGACTAAAACCTAGTAGTGCGAATAATATAAAAAGTATATAATACGGTAATGTTCTCAAGACGCTATATTTTTTTCAAATTTAAGTAAAAAATACGCACAAAGAATTTAGTTAAGAAGAATTTATAAACAATCGGTGTAGTAATGATGTATCTGAGAGATAAATAGTTGGGTATTCTACGCTTTTAGTAATAATATAAAGTAAGAAAGAGTTACTTCATTTGTGAAAGAAGCAAAAAAAAACACTTCCGAAGAAGTGTTTTTAGTATATATTATTTTACGATAGTCTGTGTTCTATCAGGACCTACAGAAACTATTTTTACAGGTACACCAACTTCATCTTCGATAAATTTGATATACTCTTTAAGTTCCTCAGGTAGTTGACTATATTCTGTCATACCTGTTAAGTCAGCTTTCCATCCTTTTTTCTCTACATAGATTGGCTCTACGTTTTCTGGTTCTATATTATAAGGTAGGTGAGTGATCTCTTGCCCTTTATATTGGTATTTAGTACATATTTTTAATGTTTCAAATCCTGATAATACATCAGCTTTCATCATATAAAGTTCTGTTACTCCATTTACATCTACTGCATATTTAAGAGCAACTAAATCTAACCAACCACAACGTCTAGCACGACCTGTAACAGATCCGAACTCACGACCTACGTTTGCCATAGTAGCACCGATTTCGTCACTTAATTCCGTAGGGAATGGTCCACTACCTACACGTGTAGTGTATGCTTTAAATATACCGAATACATTTTTAACTTTATTAGGAGCGATACCTAATCCTGTACAAGCACCTGCTGCTGTAGTAGTAGATGATGTAACGAATGGATATGTTCCAAAATCAACGTCTAGCAATGACCCTTGAGCTCCTTCAGCTAATACTGATTTACCCTCTCTTAAGGCAGTATGGATATAGTTTTCACTATCAATGAACGTCAGTTTCTTTAATTGTTCAACTGCTGTGAAGAATTCTTCTTCTAGTTCAGCTAAGTTGTACTGTAATTCTACATCGTGAAACTTAATCATTGCCTCGTGCTTATCAGCTAAAGTGCGGTAACGCTCTTTAAAATCTGCAAGTTCGATATCTCCAACTCTTAAACCATTTCTACCTGTTTTGTCCATATACGTTGGGCCAATACCTTTAAGTGTAGATCCGATTTTCGCTTTTCCTTTTGCAGCTTCTGAAGCAGCATCTAGTAAGCGGTGAGTAGGTAAGATTAAGTGAGCTTTTCTAGAAATTAATAATCTCGTATAAATGTCGATATTGAACTTCTCTAATCCCTCAAGCTCTTTGATGAAAACCACAGGGTCAATAACTACACCGTTACCGATGATGTTAATAGAATTTTGATGGAATATCCCAGATGGAATAGTGCGCAATACGTGTTTAATTCCGTCAAATTCTAAAGTGTGTCCTGCGTTTGGTCCTCCTTGAAAACGAGCAATGATGTCATATTTAGAAGTTAGTACATCTACGATTTTACCTTTTCCTTCATCGCCCCATTGCAAGCCTAGTAGTAAGTCTACTGTCATTGTTTGTGTTGTTAAAAAGTTTGAAATTTAGTTGTTGTTTTCCACAGTTTCTTCAGCTTCAGTATTTTTTCTACTTCCATAGAAATAAAGTGAGTGATTGTGAATATCTATATTAAAGATTTCTTCAATTGTCTTTTTAATTGTTTGTATGCGTGGATCACAAAATTCTATAACCTCTCCAGTGTCAGTTAAGATAATGTGGTCATGTTGCTTATCGAAATAAGACTTCTCATAATGTGCTTGGTTTTGTCCAAATTGATGTCTTCTTACCAATCCACATTCTAAAAGAATTTCAATAGTGTTATATAAAGTAGCTCTACTAACTCTATAGTTCTTGTTCTTCATCTTAATGTAAAGAGACTCAATGTCAAAGTGCTCTTCACTATCATATATTTCTTGAAGAATAGCATATCTTTCAGGTGTTTTACGATGTCCTCTTTCTTCTAGAAACTTCGTGAAAACATTTTTAACGATTTCTTGATTTTTTTCACTTCCCATATTAAAAAATATCTTAGTTGCAAATATAGAGTTATTTTCATTCGTATCGAAACTTTTAAAATAAGCTTAGTCTATATCGCGATAAATTATCATTATTTTATGATGGATTGACTCTTGTTACTTTTTCAATTCCTTCTATTTTCTTAAGGTTACTCATCATCTTTTTCAATACATCATTGTTGGGTACGATGACTGTTATTGATCCTTTAAAGATACCTGCATTTTCACTTAAAGATATGCTGCGTATATTTATTACTTTACTTTCAATAATAATTCGCGTTATATCACCAGTTAATCCTGCTGAGTCCATTCCTGTGATGTTTATTGTTGCCTCGAAGTTCATTGCTTCTTTAGAATCTACCCAGAATGCTTGGATGATTCGATAAGCATAATTAGAACGCATACTTATAGCATTAGGACAGTCTGTTTTGTGTACTTTAATTCCTTCATTGATGGTTACAAATCCAAAAGCATCATCGCCCGGTATAGGGTTACAACAGGTTGCTAGTTTATAATCTAGCTTTTCTTTTTCTTTTCCAAAGACAAGTAAGTCTCCAGCCTTACTTGTGGTATTATCTGTTACTGCTGGTATTGATGGAGCTCTCTTAATTGTCTTTTTAAAGAAGTTAAACAGCGTATTATTTCTATTAGCTGCATATTCCTTTAATTGTACGTTATCGATTGCTCCTGCGCCAATGCGATAAAATAGGTCTTGACTCGTTTTTAGTTTAAAATAAGCAACCATTTCGTTGACTACTTTTTCATCTAAATTAATCTTTAAGTGCTTCAGTTTTCGAATCAACTGCTCTTTACCGTCTTCTGCAATACGTTTGGTATCTTCGTTTAACGCATTTTTGATTTTGTTTTTAGCTCTAGTAGTCGTAACATACTCTAACCAGCTCACACTAGGTTTTTTATTCTCAGAGGTGATAACTTCTACTTGATCTCCACTGGCTAATATATGATTTAGAGGAACTAATCTGCCATTGACACGAGTACCTCTTGTGCGTAGACCTACCTCAGAGTGTATAGAGAAGGCGAAGTCTAATGCAGTAGCTCCTTTAGGTAGTGATTTAATCTCTCCTTTAGGTGTGAATATATAGATCTCTTTAGCATATAGACTCAGTTTAAAGTCTTCTACGAAGTCTACTGCATCACTTTCTGCATTTTCTAGTGCTTCTTTTAACTGGTTAAGCCATTTATCTAAACTGTTTTCTTCAGTTACTCCTTGTTTGTATTTATAATGAGCAGCATATCCTTTTTCTGCTATCTCATCCATTCGCTCACTTCGTATTTGTATTTCGATCCAGCGGCCTTTAGGTCCCATTACAGTAATATGTAAAGCTTCATAACCTGTAGTTTTAGGGGCAGAAATCCAATCTCGAAGTCTGTTAGGACTAGGACGGAAGTGATCCGTTACAATTGAATAAATTTTCCATGCAATAAACTTTTCATCATGTTGAGTAGATTTATAGATAATTCGCAAAGCAAATTTATCATAGACTTCATCAAAAGTTACGTTTTGCGCTTTCATCTTACGACGAATAGAGTAGATAGACTTTGGTCTACCTTTCATAGAGTATTCTACTTGCTCTTCATCAAGAGATTTTTTTAATATATTACTAACGGATTGTATGTACTGATCTTGCTCTTCTTTACTTTCTTTCATTCGATTTAGAATGTCTTGGTAAATGCGAGGTTCAGTATATTTAAGACCTAAATCTTCTAGTTTAGTTTTGATATTAAATAATCCTAAACGGTGTGCTAACGGAGCATAGATATATAAAGTTTCAGAGGCTATCTTCGCCTGTTTATAATCTACCATACTTTCCATCGTCTGCATATTATGTAGACGGTCAGCTATCTTAATCAAGATTACACGGACATCATCGTTTAATGTTAATAACATTTTGCGATAATTCTCTGCCTGCATTGAGATATGTGGGTCAGGCTCTAACATAGCCATCTTCGTTAATCCCTCTACAATTTTGGCTATCTTCGGGTTAAACCATTCTTCGATTTGCTCTACTGTAATATCAGTGTCTTCTACCACGTCATGCATCAATGCGGCTGCAATAGAGGTAGCTCCTAATCCAATCTCTGATGCTACAATTTTGGCAACAGCGATAGGGTGGAAAATATAGGCTTCTCCAGATTTTCTTCTTTGATCTTTATGTGCATCTACAGCTACGTCAAATGCTTTGCGGATTAATTTTTTATCTTCTTCAGATAAAGTTTGGTAACTAATCTTTAAAAGCTCTTTATACTCTTTGGCGATTGCTTTGTTTTCTAATTCTATTTCTTCCTCTGTCATATATAATTCGCAACTTTTTATATCTAAAATACTGTTGTTTAAATATAAGGAAAATTAAGTTATACTCAGTCTATCATTTGTTAAAAAAATGATGAATTATGATTCGATAAACGAAGTTATACTGTGTTTAATTTCAATTCTTTATAATAAATCTATAGAGTTAGTGAAATAGAAGTAACAAAACAAACCGTTAGATAAGTAATAAAATGTGTATAGATAGGTAGGATAACAGAAGAGATAAAGTGTCTGTTTTCTCATTTAGAAAAATGAAGTGATAGAATTTATGTCTTATAAGTCTGACTTCAATTAATCTAAAGAATATGTAATTTCAAATTTATTGTTTAATAGAAGAAGAATAAAGGAAGTATACTAGGACAATAGTTGGGTAAAACTGCTGTTTACCCAACTATTGTCCTTAAACTGTCCTTGGAGTTAATACCAAGCCTTTAAATTATTGGGTTTAAAGAGGGTTTAAGGAATAGGGAGTAATTAATGTTTTGTTTTTATATTGTTGTTTATCAATTGTTTATTTGAAAATGGTTTAAATAAAAATGTATAAAAAAAGCATATTAAAACTTTCTAAAGCATATTTAGAGAGGAGAATAGAATAAAAAGTAACTTATGAACTGATAAAATTTTAATTTTTGGCAAGAAAGACAGTAGTTAACAAAAAATGTAATTTGAAATTTACTGATTTTAATTAGTTTTTCTAATAGGATATTCTTTAATGGGATGTAGGATAAGGTTGTAAAGAGATGTTGTTAAGGAGTAATAATTTTGTTATAAGTATGGTTTGTTGTTAATTTTTTATATTTGTATAGGATAAATTTGTGTTTATTTAAATGTTTGATGGTAATTTAAAATATAGATATGGGATTATTTGATTTGTTTAAGAAAAAGAGGGACTTTGAAAGTAGTAATGATTCTAATCAGCGTGAAGAACAGTTTTCAGAGGAAATGGCAGATAAAGCTGCACTTTTTGTATAAAAATTTAGTGATGATTTTGAAAGGTTAGATTTTAGTATTGATAGCCTAAAAGTCGTGGATAGAATTTTAGAAGGAGTAGCTGTTTATTTTGATAAGATGGAAGAGGAAGGTCAAAAGGGACTTACTGAAGCTATCGGGGCTTATGTATTCGAAGTAGCGAAGCGAAATTTCGGTGGTAGATATTACTGGTATGATGATTTAAATCAACCAATATTTGTAACTGGTCAACCAAAGTTCGAAGCTTCTTTATTGGCTTTTGAAAAAGTAAAAGGAAGAATTAAGAATGGTTATGAGGATAATATTCCTTTTTTCTTTGAAGGATAAGTGGAGTTGGTAATAGCTAAAAAATCGGGAATAGTAGTGTAGTTATGAAATGTAGTATAATGAGTAACAGAAACAAGAAAAGTAATGGGATCTGTAATCCTATCGCATATTCTTGTTTATTCATAGTTATTCCTATTTGTTATCCAAGCGCATACGCATAGATTGATTAAACGCCGTAAAACCTTCTATCTCATATAATGCAATAGCTCTGGTATTCTCAGTTAAAACACTTAGTTCGAAGTATTCTACCTTATTTTGAACTCCCCATTCTTTGATACTTTGTATTAGTTTTTTTCCATAACCTTTTCCCTGATTATCTGGACTAACAATTAAATCCATTAGGTAGATACATCGCTGCTGTATGAAACAATTGTATAGCGGAGCGCTCTGTAACTGAGCAATAGCAAAACCTTGAACTTCTTTATTGTCTTCTGCTATAAAAATAGTAAAATCATTTTCTCCTTTAATAACGCTTTTTATAAATGTAGTATCTTGAGTGGCAGACTTCATATAGTTTGGCTCTAATTCGACCATCCTATCAAAAAGAATTTTGTATAAGTTATGTATTGAAAGAAGATCTTCTATAGTTGCTTTTCTAATCATATTAATGGTCAATTTATAGGCTAAAATAAGAGTTTAACATTAGATTGGCTAATGTATATGGAAGTTTTATATAAGGGGGGAGTGGTTATAACAGTATAAGTTATACCTTCACCTTAGTCGGCAGTTGACCATAGTATTTCTTAAAGGCAGAAGAGAAGTGGTGACTGTGCTTATAGCCTACATATTCTGCTATTTCGTAGATGTTATATTCATTAGATTGGATCATCTCAAGTGCTCGCTGCATTCGAAGATCGTGGATGTACTTAAAGGTTGTTGTTCCGAAGAGTGTTTTGAATCCTTTCTTTAACTTGGTTTGATTGATTCCTACTCTTAATGCCAATTCTTGGATGGTAAAGTCTTTGTTATAATTCTCTGTGATATACTTCTTAATGTCGTGAAGTGCTTGTTCATCTTTTTTATGCAAAGGTATTTCCTTATGCGTGTTGGTATAACACCAATTTGTATAATGTAATAGATGTGCTTCTGCCACTTTATTGTTTAGGTAATGTTCTGCTAGTTTACCTTGGTAAGGATTAGATACTAATTGTTGTAATACTTGGATTGTGTTCAAGTTTAAATCAAACATTAGTTTAGGAGAGTTGATACCTAATAACTCTTCTAAATATGCCTTTTCTTCTTCAAATAAATTTGTGATAAAGCTCTTGTTGACAGCGATCTCTAAGAATTCCCCTTTGTTGTCTTTATCCGTTTTCATAATGTGCTCATAAGGCACAGCTTGCTCTTGAAACAATAGTCCCCCTTGCTCGTGTATATTTAGATTATCGTGGTTAAGGGTAAGACTACTTCCTTGAATACAGTTGCAAGTCAAGATGGATTCTTTTGTGGGTAAGACAGCGTGATAGAAGTCTTGTTCTGCTGTGTAAATACCGTGTTTAATACTCACAATAGACGTTTCTATAGTCGTTATATCCATAGTATAATGAGAACCATTGATATGGTAGTTCTGACTATTTATGTTCTTCTGAGTGTCTGTATGTAACATCCTAAATATATTTGACATTGCAAAAGTAAGTATTTATATTGGTTTTAAATAAGTTGCTATTAAAATGATTTGTAGTTAGTTGTAATACTTCTTTTGACGTTGTTTTGTGACCTTATAGCGTTATATCTAACAAGGTTGAATATAGGACTTTTGCGATTAGTTATTTAAAATGGATTTAAATAATATAAACACATATAGTCATGAATAAACATATAACCAGTCTGTCATTACTGTTGAGTCTTTGTAATCACGGGTTATTGGCACAGGAAGTAAAAGATAGCTTAACAGTGCCATCTCAGCAGTTAGAAAATGTAATAATCACTTTAGAGAAGAGCTCATTTGTAAAAACGAAGACATCAGAGTCTTTACGACTAAGTCAGGCGATAGAGAATGTACCACAAAATATTCAAGTTATTTCAAACGAATTAATAGAAGCACGCCAAATTACTACGTTAACTGATGGCGTTACTCGTAATGTCAGTGGTGCAGTGCGATTAGAAGAATGGGGAGATGTCTATGTTCGTATTAATATGCGTGGCTCAAGAGCGAGTGCGTTTAGAAATGGAATGAATGTATCTTCTACTTATGGCCCGATGGCAGAAGATATGAGTTTTGTAGATCATATAGAGTTTGTGAAAGGGCCTGCAGGCTTTATGATGTCTAATGGTGAACCGTCTGGGATTTATAATGTGGTCATTAAAAAGCCTACGATGAATACAAAGCAAAAAGTAGAGCTAAGCTATGGTAGCTTTGATTATATGCGTGCAAGTGCTGATGTGGAGGGAAATCTAACTCCTGCTAGTGATAAAGTATTCTATCGTATTAACGTAATGGGGAGTAGTAAGAATGGGTATAGAGACTTTCAGTTTAATAAGCGTATAGCCTTTGCTCCTTCATTTTTATTCAAACTGAGTGACAAGACTACGCTAACTACAGAGTATGTCTATCAACGATTAAAACTGTCAGACTTCGGAGCTGATTATCTATTCTCTAAGGAGGGATTCGCTACACTACCTCGCAAGCGTACTTTTGGAGATCCAGGGTTTGAGCCATCAGTGATGAATGACCACAGTTTTAATACACATCTAAAAACACAGTTAGATGATCAGTGGACGTTAAATGCACAGTTGGGCTACTTTAAGTTTAACCAAGAGGGGCAGTATATGTGGGTGACACATATCGATGATAAAGGAGACTTCGTGAGAACAAGTAATCTGTGGGATGCTGAGAATACAGCTACTGTAGGTCAGGTATTCGTTAATGGGGATGTAGAGACAGGGGTGATTAAGCACAAGTTATTAGGAGGAATAGATATGGGGCATAAGCGCTATATGGTGGATTGGAGTCAGAAGTTTGATTATGATGACATCGGTACATTTAATATTTACAATAATGATTATCAAAAGCCAATACACGGTTATCCTCAGTTTGATAGAAGTAAACCGTTAACACAGCGTGTAGCAGAGTATGGCATAGGGCAGGCTGATGTAGGACAAAGCTATACAGGAGTGTATGTACAAGATGAAATGGCATTCTTCGAGGAGAAGTTGTTTGTAACAATAGCAGGGCGTTATACCACTGTAAAAGAGAATGGAAATAGGGATAATAGAAATAACAGCAAGTTTACACCTCGCTTAGGTGTGAGTTATAAGCTGGGATATCATACGAATCTATACGGACTGTATGATCAGACATTCGTACCTCAAACGGGAATCAAGAAAGATGGCTCGTCGGTAACACCCTTGACAGGACATAATATAGAGTTTGGGGTGAAGAATAATTTGTTTAATAAACGACTGCAATCAACAGTTTCACTTTATAGCATTACTAAGAACAATCATTTATCTAATGACCCTGGTAATTCGCCAGGAGAGAGTTATGTACTACAATTAGGGCAAACAAGAACACAAGGAATAGAAGTAGATATTACAGGTAGAATAATTAAGGGATTAAATGTCAATGTGAATTACGCTTATACAGATTCTGAAGTAACTAAAGCTACTAAAGGAACTGAGAAAGGTACTAAAGTAAGTGGATATGCTAAGCATATCGCTAATGCGTGGGTAGATTACACCATAGAAGAGGGAGCACTTAAGAACTTGTCATTTATGGGAGGGATTACCTTTATGGGAGACCGTCAGACTTGGGCATTCGGTGGAGGTGGAGGAGATCCATTACCTGATTACACTCGTGTAGATGTAGGTGCAAGCTGGAAAAAGGACGACTTGAAAGTATCGTTATTAGTGAATAATCTATTCGATAGATATTTATATAATGGAGCCTATTACAACTCAAGAGGAGGGTTCTACTACTGGAGACCTGAGGATCCTATTAACTTAAAACTAAGTTTGAGCTATAACTTCTAAGGATGAGATTAATGAAGATAAAGCGAATAATTACAATAGGCTGTTTGTTGCTATTCTGTCAAGGAATGTTTAGTCAATCCAATGATAGAATAGTAATATTCGGTCAGCAGGCTATGGAGATGGTCAAGCACTTCGGCGGTAAGGAGAAAGTAGTAGGCGTGGGGTATCTCGATAAGAAAGTGAAGAAAGGAGAATATACGGATTGGCCTATCCTTACTTCATTATGGCCATCTGTAGAATCTATCATTGTCACAAGACCAAGCCATCTGTTCGGTATGGAATCTGCTTTTAAGGCGAAGCGAAGTGGTAGTCAGGAGTTCTGGGAGAAGAAAGGTGTTGAGATAACCTCTGTTTTTGACTTTAATGAAGCCCGTACCTTAGAAGTATTCTATAAAGACTTGCGCACTTTTAGTACCGTATTTAATAAACAGAAAGAAGTAGAACAATTCATTAAAGAGGAGAATGATAAACTTAAAAAACTAAAAGACAAATTACCCATAACAAAAGGCAGTAAGCCTAAAAAGGTATTGTTTTTAGCCAATGTGCGCTCAAGTGATATTTACTACTGCTACACACAAGACAAATGTTTAGTAGGGGCTATGTTAGCAGACTTTAATGTAGAGTTTCTAACAAGTACCAATATGGTTATTCCCGTATCTATAGAGTATATGGTAAGCCTAAATCCTGATTATATTATCCTGTCAAGCTTTCAAGCGAATAGTCTATCTGACTTATTAAAATACTTTAAAGAACACAAAGTTTTAAAGCGGTTAGATGCAGTACAGCATAACCGCATTATGACAGTAGATTATTCTAATGCAGTAAGTGGCGGTTTAGAGTTTGTCTCGCTATATGAACAATTAGTCTCTTTTTTTTATCCCTTAATAAAGTATGAAACAAAATAAACACAAGTATTATTACTTGGTAGCCTTAGTTGTTATAGTAGTCTTTATGGCTATATGGGCTATGGTATCCGGTCAAATCCCCATTACATTAAACGATTTGCAACATATATTAAATGCTGATGATACAGCAGTGCTGTATTCAGAAGGAGACATTCGGCTAAGTATTATAGAAGAAGTATTATTAACAATGCGTATGCCTCGAGTAGTCATGGCTATAGGGGTAGGAGCATCTTTAGCTATCTGTGGTGCCGTCATGCAGTCTACTGTACAGAATCCATTAGCTGATCCTTTCTTATTAGGGATATCATCAGGAGCATCACTAGGAGCTACAATTGCGATAGTCTTAGGTATCGGTGTAGGTGGAACAGTATTAAGTGAACTGGGAATACCTGTGATAGCTTTTATCGGAGCGAGTGGGGCTACGTTCTTTATCTTTATGTTGAGCTTAAAGAATAGTAGAGTATCTACACTCTATTTGATATTAGCAGGAACAGTGATTAATGCATTCTGTGGAGCGCTGTCTAACGCCTTGGTCTATGTAGCAGAGGATAGTGAGAAGGTGAGAGCAGTGGCGTTCTGGAGTATGGGTAGCTTGGCACAAGTGAGTTGGACACAGGTAAGTATTGTATTTATGGTCTTGATTTTGGTGTTGGGATATTTCCTGTTACACGCAAAAGAATTAGATGCTATGATGATGGGAAATGAATCTGCTGTTACTTTGGGGATTAACCCTAATGTACAGCGTGTAGTGATGATCCTATTAGTGACTGTGCTTACTAGTTTAGTGGTTTCATTCTGTGGAGTCATTGGTTTTGTTGGATTAACTATACCCCATATCGTTAGAAGTTTAGTAGGGAGTAAGCACTATTGGACGTTGTTATTTAGTGCAGTGATAGGAGCGTTTTTCTTAGTAGCAGCAGATTGGTTATCACGAGTTTTGATTGCGCAGAGTGAAGTAGCTATCGGTATCGTAACTGCTTTAATAGGATGTCCGCTGTTTGCTATCATATTATTAACCAATAAGAAAAGGATATAATGAGCGAGGTATTATTAGATGTACAGGGAGTTTCTTTTAGTTATCCTACACGAGAAATATTGAATGATGTAAGTATACAGGTGAAGGCAGGGCAGTTCGTAGGTATTGTAGGTAGTAATGGATGTGGTAAGTCTACCTTGTTAAAGATAATCTATAGCGTATTAAAGACAAAACACGGTACAGTACGGTATAAAGCAGAGGACATAAAGCGCTTTAGCTTAAAAGAGATGGCCAGAAAGATAGCAGTAGTGGGACAGTTTAACGATATCACTTTTGACAGCACAGTATTAGATGTCGTGCTAATGGGAAGAATACCATTCAAATCAAGATGGCAGGCTTTTGATGAAGAAGATTATCAATTTGCCTTATCAAGTTTAGAGAAGGTAGATATGTTAGCTTATCAGGATCTCTCTCTATCTACACTATCAGGAGGTGAGAAGCAACGTATTTTTCTGGCAAGAGCATTGGCACAACAGCCGGAACTTATCATCTTAGATGAACCGACTAATCACTTGGATATTCGCTTTCAGTTAGAAATACTAAGAATAGTAAAGGATTTAAATATTGGTGTATTGGCAACGATGCATGACCTGTCGCTAATGGCTAACTTCTGTGAGTATATCTACGCGTTAAAAAACACAAAAGTACACAGTATGGGGAGACCAATAGATTTATTGACACCTGAGAATATTCAGACTGTCTTTGGTGTTCGCTGTAAAGTGATACACGGGGAGGACAATGAGTTGTTCTTTAGCTATCAGTAAGTGTTCTTAAGCTAATGCTAAATAACTTTTTGGGTTGTTTATAGTTCTATATGCGTTATGAGTTAGGAACGATTCTTTAAGAATTTTGTAGTGTAATAATAAGCTTAGTTGAGGTAAAACTTAGGTTAAGCTTTTAAAATGTGTTTTATGATTTTTAAAGATAAATGGTTTATACTATTCATTCTGTTAGTAGCCACTATACTTTCTCCCTTAGATTTTTATATTGTGAATTTGGCATTGCCATCTATACAACATTCACTGAAGTCAAGTAACAGTGAGTTACAAATGATAGTTTCGTTTTATACTTGTGCTTATGCAGTGTTTCAAATATCAGGAGGTCGCTTCGGTGATATCTATGGAAGGAGAAAGATATTTATAATCGGTTTAGTGGGGTTTATTAGTTCCTCAGTCTTATGTGGAATATCGCAAACACCCACTGTTATGATAGCTGGGCGAGTGATGCAAGGCGTGTCAGGAGCAGTAATGATTCCTCAGGTATTGGCGATATTACATACACTCTTTGATGAAAGAGAGAAACGTCTGGTAATGGCGTTGTATAGTTTTACTTTTGGGATAGCCGCTGCATTAGGACAATATCTTGGAGCTGTGTTAATAGAGTGGAATGTGTTTAACTTAGGTTGGCGAGTGATATTCTTGGTTAACTTGCCTGTTGGGGTATTTGCATTGGTAATGGCAATTATAGCCTTGCCAAAACAAGAGAGCAAGTCAATGGAAAAAGTTGATTATAGAGGAACTGCTTTATTAAGTTTAGGGTTAATGAGTTTTATTTATCCTTTGACCAAGATAGTAGAGAAGGGAATAGATATACAGACTGTTGTATTTTTAGTGACGTCGGTTGTGTTTTTGTACTTGTTCGTTAAGGTACAGAATAAGCGAAAACTAGAGGACAAGAGTATCTTGGTAGACTTTGCTATCTTTAAGTTTAAGAATCTAAAGTTGGGAGTAATCACAAGTTTTCTTTATTATGCAAGCGGAGTGTTTTACTTGGTTCTCGGTATTTATTTGCAAGAAGAATTACATTGGACCAGTATGGAAGCGGGCAAAGCTATTATTCCGTTTGGTATAGGCTTTATTATTATGTCGCTTAGTTCATCCCTTATCAGTAAATTTTTAAAACAAACCATACTATCTGTAGGGTTAGTTACTTATGGAGTAGGTTTTCTCTTATTATTAGGAACGTTATATAACTATCATCCACTGCTATTTAAACTTGACTTATTCGTTATCGGGAGTGGTATGGGACTGACATTAGCTTCTGTAGTGAGATTGAGTTTAAGTAATATACCTATTCAGTTTGCAGGATTAGCTTCAGGTGTTGTCAATTGCGGTTTGCAGATAGGTTCAGCATTTGGAGTAGCAGCTATAGGGAGCGTATTCTTTGGCGTAGCAAATAGAATAGATTATACATCTGCTTTTGCAATCGTTTTAGTCTTAATTAGTGTATTGTTGTTTATAGGATTACTCTTGAGTATTCGATTAGTGAAGGTATTGAAAGAGTAAATAAAAAGCCAATATTCCAATAGAGATTGATAAGTTCAACATTGACAGTTTTAACCCAAAATCAGCGTTAGCCAAATACTACAAAGTACTTCTACTTCATAGCTCTTTCATTAGCTCCTCAACCATGCTATAGTATGTTTTTGACACTAATTTAGACCTATTTTGTATAATTACTTTTCGTTTATTTGCCTATCACTTATTCTGGGTTTAATCGCATTGTTTTGTGATTGCTTAATTATCTGGATGATGTCTGTAAAAAGATGTTCCATTATTGTGCTTAATTAGTTGTATAAGCACAAGTTAGGTTTTTTAGATAAGGTGGTAATATTAAATAATTGTAATGTTTGAAAAGTGAAGGAAATAATTGATTACTAAAAATAGCTAATCTTCATGATATATAAATAACTTGTTGTTATTTAGTTAGTTATAATTGTGTCCTCAGTGAGGACACAATTGCACTTGTAATGCGAATGCACTATATCTTATACCTCATAACAGTATGCACAGGTTCAAAATGTTCTTTGATATATAAGTCATAAGCACGAGGATTTTCTTTAACGACATAGAGTTCTATATAATCTACCTTTTTACTTTTAGCCCATTGTTTAACCGCATCGATTAATTGTTTACCTACACCTTTACTACGATATTCTGGTTCCACATAAATATCAGCAAAGTTGAGGTATCTATGTTGTACAAAGCATTCATACGGTAGCGTATGCTCTATAAATAAAGCTACCATTCCTATTATTTTGTTGTTATCTATAGCTAATAAAAAGTCATTTTCGTTAGATTCAATCATTTCTTGTAAGAAAGAGAGATCTATGAAGTCAGTTTTGTAGTAATAGGGTTGATGCTCTTGCATTACATCTAATTGCATTTTATAGAGCAATTGTACTTGTAATATATCTCCTGTTGTTGCTGGTTGTATCTGTATCATTATCTAAACCATTTACCTAATAGATTCTTTAAAAAACTTTTTTGTTGTAGTTCATTTGGTATATAAACATTATGTTCTTTTGCCATTTCTAGATAATAAGCTAATTTCTCACTGTTTTTATGAGTTTCATCATAAGCATAAATGTATAATAAATCTGTCACTGCTTGTGTATAACCTTTTTGTACTGCTTGTTCAAAGTATTCGATCGCTTTGACAGTATCTTGTTTTACTTCATACCCTAGATTATAACATTTACCCATTAAGAAAGAGCCTAAATGATCTTCTTCCTTAATGTCCTTTTTGATATACTTCATTGCTTTTTTGTATTCTCCTAATAAGAAATAACAATCAGCAATATAATGGGAAACATAGAAGTCCCATACCTTTTCTAATGGCAAGAAGTATTTTAAAGCCTCTTGGTAGTTTGCCTCTATACCTTCTGCTCCTTCATAATAGAGTGCAGCAAGATTCATCTTCGCTTGGTTGTTTCCTCTTTCAGCGCCAAGGATATAGTACTTTAATCCCTCTTCACTGTTATAAGGCACTCCTAAGGCTTCAAAATATATATAACCAATATTGGTGGCTGCGTGATGATTGCCAAGCTCAGAAGCCATCAGAAAGAGTTTCATTGCTTTGGGATAGTCGATGTACTGTTCTTCTGTCAAATGTCTATAGGCTAATTCATTTAGAAGTTCATCATCATTTAACTGTTCTGCAAAACTTAACAACTGTTCATATGCTTCTGTGAAGTCGTTCTCTAAATAATAGTCTTTAATTCTACGGATATAGAAAGGTTCTAAACTTAGGTAATCACCGATAGACATTAGTTTAGTTTGTTCCATAAAGTAAGGTTTAAACAGTCCTACTTCTCCTTCCTGATTATAGTGCATACGAGTTGCTAAAGCAATTAATTGCGTATGTGGTAGTACCTCTAAAACGTTGTCTTGATATTGATATAACATTTTATCCTTGTAAACAACTATAACTTGTGGTTCGTAATTGAGAGGATGTAAGGCAATGTAATTACAATCTTCTACCACAGGTGCTGTTTGTCCAATCGGTGTTATATTCCATAGGTTATTTTTAATTGCATAAGCTTCTATGCCTAAAACTTTAAGTTCAGTGGCTACTTGCAACGGGATAGCCCATAAGCGATTGATACAATCAAAAACTCCTTTTTTCTTTCCTGAACTAATGTATACCTGTCCGATTTGTAGATTGATATCCATTAAGATGTATTTCTCGATACGTCCTTTCACATATTCAATTAGGTTCTCTTTTAATTCTAAATCATAGATAGTCATTCCTTGATCTGTAATGACCTTGATACATTTATCTGTAAGCCCTTCAGCCATCTTTACATTATCTAAAATAAGTTCTCCCTGTGCATCAATAATCTTTTTAAGCTTGGGACCATTAGCTGAAGGTACTAATAGACAATTACCTGTCCCAATATCTGAGATATCACTGTAATCAAAGTTGCCGATAAAGCCATATTCATTAGAATACATGATGTTGTTATCCTCCTGTTTACCACAGAAATACTGAAAGTAGTATTCGAATGGAGCAGTAGAGGTGAATGGTATACACTCTTTTCCTTTATAATTAAAAATAGCGTATAACTCGCCTTGTAGTACATTGTAATAATCGTCTTTTAGCAGCTCTATCTCATCATATATAAAGTCTGTGATATAAGCTTTTTCTGTCAGGTTATACAGCGCATACTTATTATCTTTCTCTAGAGAACAAGTGATAATAGTTTGATAGTCATCAGCCTTGTCAGTTTCTCCTTGGAGGTATGTAACGCTTGTAGTACTTACATAATCCCATACAGGCTCAAGTATAATGTTTCCTTGTTTATCGATTAGGCCACATTTGTCATTTAGAATGATATACGCTAAGCCACTTTCTTCAAATTCTCCAATACCTTCATACAATGGAGGGAGTATTATTTCACCATTTAGTTTTCTAATACCCCAAAGTTCGTTCTCTTCAAAATGCTCAAAGTCGTAGTTCTTCTCAAATGCAACTTCTAACCAATCCCAGCCATAGTTAGCATTATCATTATTTAAGTACTCTTTAAATGTGCTAAAAGGGAAAAAGTAACTCGCTATATCAGAGTGATTAAACTGTTCTACGCTTGCATTGCTATTTAATAGTTCTTTAAACTCAACAGCTAATCTTTCAAGAGTAACCAAGTACTCTTTAGCTAGCTTTTTATGACTTCCTTCGTTCATATTGTAAACATCTGAACCATCTAATACCAAGCTATCTCCTTCTAAATTATTGAAGTAATAGATCTGTTTATTATAGGATTCGAAATAGTTAGGTTGGTGTTCTTTAGGAATAAGTGTATCTATATTAGATTGGATCCACTGGTGAAACTGTTCAAATAGAGGTATAGCTTCTTTCATTCTAAAGTATAGAAGATAAGAAGGTTTAAGGCTATAGTCTTTTAACTCTTTAGACTGTACAGGGATACAGAATAGTGGAAAAAAGAATAAAGGAATCTCATATTTCCATTCTCCTATGAAGTGATATTCTACTTCACCTTGTAGCGTTAAATCTATATTTGTAACTATATGTCTATGTCCCATTATGTCTAATATTTTGAACTCAAAAATAGAATAAAAAGCCCTATTTACTAGTACCTATTTATAGCTAAATTATAAATAAAAAAAGCACCTTGTACAAGGTGCTTATAGACTGTTTATTTGAAGTCTCGTTGTCGTTTAGCTTCAAACAGTAGGATAGAAGCTGCAACTGATACGTTCATCGAATCTATCACCCCACTCATAGGGATGATAATATTCTTCGTACTAGCGTCTCTCCATTCTTGAGTAAGTCCTATAGCTTCAGTACCTACTACGAATGCTGTAGCTTCCTTGTAATCTCTTGTGTGATATGCGGTTGAGTCTTGTAAAGTAGCACAGTAGATGTTGATATTGTGTTTCTTTAAAAAGGCAAGAGTATCAGTAGTAGATGCCATTGCTATTTGATTAGTGAATACACAGCCTACACTTGAGCGCACTACATTAGGGTTATACAAGTCAGTACGTGGATTAGCGATGATGACAGCATCTATATTAGCCGCATCAGCTGTTCTAAGTATTGCTCCTAGGTTACCTGGTTTTTCAGTTGCTTCTGCTACTAGAATAATTGGGGTATCAGAAAGAGTTAACTCATTTAAGGCTAATGTCTTCGCATTAGCGATAGCGATCACACCTTCTGTCGTATCTCTGTAAGCAAGTTTCTGATAGACATCTTTAGAAATCTCTATTAGTTCTATTTCTTTAGATATAAAAGGCCTTAACTGTGCATCTGTTACGATATCAGAAACAAATAAAAGGGTATTAAATGTATAGCCACCTTTAGTCGCTAATTCTATTTCTCGAAGCCCTTCAATGATAAAAGTACCAGATTGCTTTCTGTTTCTAGATTTTTCTTGTAGTTGAACAATACTTTTGATTAGTGCATTTTGGGGGCTGTCTATTTTTTTAATCATCATATTATAAGGTACCTTTAGCTTTGATTTGCAGGTATTTATTAATCGTGTTTAGGGATAATTCTTCTGGCGGAGTTAAGATGGATTGAATACCATATTTAGTCAATTCATTCACTATTAAACGCTTTTCAAAGTTAAATTTTTCTGCGATTACTTTATCAAAAATATCATCTGTGTTTTTTGCCTTCTTATTTGTCAGTTTAGTGAGCTCTGTATTTTCAAAGAATACAACTAACAAAACGTGACTTTTAGCGATAGCTCTAAGGTAAGGCAACTGTCTCTTCAGACTTGATAGAGATTCAAAATTAGTGTACAGAATGATTAGACTTCGATGTGTAATTTTATGTTTAATATATGCGTATAGTTTTCCGAAATCACTTTCTACAAAGTTAGTGTTGACTCTATAGAGTTGTTCCATAATCTTTTGTAATTGACTTATTTTTCCTTCTGCGGGCAATTGATTAGTAATGTTCTCAGAGAATGCCATTAGTCCTACTTTATCATTCTTTTTTAAGATGACATTTGACAATGCCAGAGTAGAGTTAATAGCGTAATCAAGTAATGATAACCCATTAAAAGGCATTTGCATTACTCGACCTCTATCAATGATGTTATAAATAGTTTCAGTGTTTTCATCTTGGAATTGATTCACCATTAACTGACTAGATTTAGCTGTTGCTTTCCAGTTAATATTTCGTATATCATCTCCTAAAACATATTCTTTGATTTGCTCAAATTCAGTAGTTGTCCCAATCTTTCTGATTTTCTTCATTCCAAAAGCATATTTATTTTTAGAAAAAGCTATAAGATCGTATTTCTTCATCTGAATAAACGAGGGATAAGTAGCCAGAATAGCTTGATCGCAGAAAGAGAATCTTCTAGAGACCAAGTGAAGTGGACTAGATACAAAGATGTTTAATTTACCAAAAAAATACTCACCCCTTTGAGTTGGTCTTAAAGTATAACTAATTGTTTTTGATTCTTTGGAAAGGATATATTTAGTGATTTCGAAATCCCTTTTTTGGAATTGAAAAGGGATCTCATCTATAATTTCGCAACTTACATTTATGTTGTATTTATTTTCTACTGAGATGTAAATGATATTTTCATCACCATTCGATAGCTTCTCTGGTAAGATACGAACAGCCTTAATATTTTCTTTTTTAGTAAACAATAAAGTAATATCAACAAGAATTGTAATAAATAATAATAAGAATAATCCCCAAACAACATTATATAAGATAGGAAATATAAATGCAATAACAAATAGAGCAATGATACAGCCTAAGGCTATATATACTCTTTTTTGCAAATAAAGTTGCTTGAATAATTTAAACATAGTAAGTGTTTTATTATCTAGGAATATCTATTGATTCTATGATTTGATTAATAATATCATTTGCTGTTATACCTTCCATCTCTCTCTCTGGTGACACAATGATACGGTGTCTCAAGACAGGGATAGCAGCCTCTTTAATATCTTCAGGAGTAACAAAATCTCTATTGTTAATAGCAGCAAAGCCTTTAGCAGCATTTAAAATAGCTATCGATGCACGAGGTGATGCTCCTAAATATAATAGAGGATTAGTACGTGTATCAGCTACTATCTTAGCGATGTATTCAATGATTTTTTCTTCTACAATTATTTCTTTAATTAATTTTTGAAAAGAAATAATATCTGAAGGAGATACCACCTTATTTATTTTAGCTAACTTATTTTCATTGAGTAATTGATGTTCTCGTTGTACGATAGCGATTTCTTCTTCTAAGGTAGGATATTCAATATTTATCTTAAATAAGAAACGGTCTAATTGGGCTTCTGGTAGTCTATAAGTACCTTCTTGTTCGATTGGGTTTTGAGTAGCTATTACTAAGAAAGGCTCAGTCATCTGGTAAGAATGTCCATCTATAGTAATCTGACGTTCTTCCATTACTTCGAATAAAGCTGCTTGAGTTTTCGCTGGGGCACGGTTAATCTCATCGATTAAAATTAGATTAGAAAAGATAGGTCCCTTTTTAAACTCAAACTCACTCTTTTGCATATTGAAAATCGATGTTCCCAAAATATCTGAGGGCATTAAGTCTGGTGTAAACTGAATACGACTAAAATCAATAGCAATCGTTTGAGCTAATAGTTTTGCTGATAGTGTTTTGGCCACACCAGGTACACCCTCTAAGAGAATATGGCCATTAGCGAGAAGTGCTACAATTAACTGATTGATAGTTTTATCTTGTCCAACAATAACCTTTTTAATTTCGCTCTTGATAGCCTGTACTTTATCTAGTAGTTGACTTAAATCAAGTCTTGATTCGAAATGTAAGTTTTCTTCTGTGTTGATTGTGTTTTCCATAGTATATCTTTAATCGATGATTTTCTCTATTAGTTTATTTAACTCTATTAAGAGAGCTTCTGAAGCAGAATTCTTAGATGCTCTAAATTTTTCTACAAAATTGATAAAATTGACAATATCTTCTTTGTTCTTTTTCGTTTTAGAATGAAGGTTATTGATAAAACGCTCGTCTAGTTTAGTTGTATCTAACCAGTATTCTCTTCTAAATTTTTCTAATGTATATATTATTTGCTTATTCATTAAATCGTCATAATCTTTATTTTGAATATAGAGATTAGAAACTGTTTTTGTAAAATCTACTGTTGTATTACTAAGAGGCTTTATAATAGGTATTATTCGTTGCTTTCTCTTAGCTGTAAACAGAATGAATAGAATCAATGTACCAAGGAAAAAATACCATGCCCATTTTAAAGAAGGGTTTTTAAATATAAACCTTAGAATAGATTCTGAGTGATATTCTGTATCTGTCGAAAGTTTTGTAACAGTATAATATGTTTTTTGTTGAGGTAAATAAGATAAAATACCTTGGGTATATAGATGGTTATTACTTTCTAACATATTGTAATTGGTAAAAGCGATAGGTTGTAATCCTAGTATCAATTGCCCCTTACCTTGTTTTTGGCGGATGAGATTAGGGTATTTTTTGCCTTTATATTTTAAATACCCAAGTACTTCTACCTTATTTCTAAGAGAATCTACAATGTCGAAATAGTAAACATTGGCTCCTTTTAAATTAAATGAATAGGTTGATATAGCAGGATTAGCTAATGTCATAGTAACTTCTGTTTGATCAGAATCATTATATTCATCATCATAATATAAAGAAGTAGCCTCTATACCCTGTATTAATCCATCTATGTTTTCTTGGAAAATAAGCGCTGTATTTCCCTTTATTAGATATTCATTAAGACTAATTCTTGAGAAAGAATCTAGAAAACTATAATTGTTTAATGAGAATAGACTATTTCTATTTATACTGTCATATTGATGTTTCTCGAAAAAATCATAGAGATTATCTGTGATACGCACTAAACTGTCATTTGCAAACAAATAATCTATTTCTTGATCTAGGATATAAGTTCCATAAGGACTTTTACTCGTGTTATCTAGTGTTACATTCCAATTGATAGGATCTGTTTTATTTGACTCTATAAAAAATACAAAGCCAATTATTACTATAAAAAGGAACAACATTTTTTTAGATGTATTATTCATTTTAACTTTGTTTTAATAGTGTTTTAAATGAGTCTTGAGCTTTTTTAAACTCAGTCTCTGTAATCTCAAACTCACCATACCAAATATTGTTATAGATATAGGATAGGTATTGGAATTCTTCTTTAAGCTTCTCGTCTTTTATTTCATTTAAATAATCAGAGTTTGTCTTCTCTATATTCCATACGATCTGTTGTTGTTCTTGTAAGCGTTGTAATAACCATAGGTAATAATAACGTATACTTAAACGATATTGTTTTTCGTCTATTGTTTTATTTAAAAGGATCGGAAAGTTAACAGTCTCTAGGTTAAGCTCTATATCATCTACAGGAATATCTATAGTACGAGCTTTTTTCTTGAACAACCAATACATATCTTTTTGTATCAATGCTCTAATAATATAGTATACTAACAATGCAATTACTAAGATAGAAGCAATTCGATAAATGTTATTTATATTTCGACTAGTATCACTTTCTATGTGTACTGGTTTAAATAGTTCATCTAATTTCTTTTTTAACCACGTTTTAAATCGTTTCCAAAGAGAGTCTGTTTTTGTTTTTTCTGAATAATCAAATTCATCATTTGACTTATACTTTTTCTTATAATCAGTTTTAAATTTGCTTAGGGTGATATTGGCGTTATTATCTTCACTATAAGGCAATACATTGACTACACGTTCGACTTCTTCATAGTCTTCGTCTTTATAATCCTCTTGATCCATGTTAGCATAATCTGCTGAAGGTTCTGTCAGAGTATCGCGTTCTACCTGTGCGAAAGTGTGTAAGGTAAATAGTGATAATATTATTTTTAGATATAACTTATTCATGAGTTTGTTCCTATCATATCAATGTCTGCATAAGACTGTTTGTTTTCTTTGTTTTCTCTAATACTATAATAAATCAGCCCTTGATTAATTAGCAATACATTATTAGCGATAAATGACACTAAAGATGCAAGTAAAAGTATAGCCACCAGCATCAATTTAAAACCTTGTGTTTCCGAAAAATCTGTATTGCTTTTTTCTGAGAGAAGAAGGTTTCCATAAAATAATATTTGGGGAAGTGAAGTTATTAATCCTAAGAAAATTTGTACCATCATATAGAAAAGCACGGTATTACCTATAATAATCCAAAACTGACTAAGCATCATATTAAAGCCTATTTTATAAGATTCAAAAAAACCTTTTCTATTGGTAATATACTCATATAAAGATAAACTTACCCATGAAGTAATAGCAGGAAGTAAGGTAATCATTATAGGAATCCCAATAACAAACATCGTTAATATGACTGACAGACTAAATAGCAATATGGTTAATGGTCCAATAAGAAAGAATGTTCCTAAGCCAAAAGATAATAGCCTCAAAAAATCCTTTTTGATTAGTCCTTTTATAAAGCTTAAGTTCTGATATACAGTAGGGTTTTCCTCTATGTTTTTAAGATAGTATATAGGATAGCTAGCTGTAATAGTGCCGATGATTAAAACAAGAATAACTGAGATGATTACTAGAATGAATATAAAACCTATATTATTTTCAATAAATGAATCTACAGAACTTGTTTCATATTTACTGGCTTGTATAGAACTATAGATTACATCGATTAGAAAGTAAGAACATAATAAGAATAACATAATTAAAGCACCGCAAATAGAGAAGTAATTTCTGAAATATACAGCCCCTTCAGTTTTAAAAAATGTGATAGTATCGTTCATTAGGTTACTAAAGGTTCTTCTTTTAAATACTATGAACATAGACTATTGATTATTAAGTTTTGAATGAACTTTCTTAGGATAAATAAAAAAGTAAAATATGATTAACGAGAAGGTACTTAGGATGATAAAGTAGTTTAGTATATTAGGCATATCTTTGGCATATCTAGTGATAAATCCCTCTATAAATGCAGCTGTGATAACAAATGGAATCATAGCGATAAATATTTTGAAACCATTCTTAAACCCTAAGATAAAGGAGTTTTTACGCGAGTAGGTTTTTGGGAACAATATACTACCACCAAATACAAATCCTGCAAAAGCTTCTATAATTATTCCTGTTATTTCGATAGCTCCATGTAGCCAGATACCTCGTAAACTATCAAGAAATGCTCCCTCTTTTATAAAGAGGTACTGAAATGCTCCCACCATAATACCATTATACAAAAGGTAAACTAAGGTGCCTATTCCAGCAAATATACCATAGACAAAAAACATTAGAGATACATAGAGATTATTAAACGCTATTCCTATAAAGCTTCCCCAGTTACTTCCTGACTGATAAATAGCCATAGCATCTCCTTGTTTGATATTATTAAGAGTAGTGTTTACGTAGTGATCTCCTAGAATCAGTCTGATGAAATTTAGGTCATAATGAGCAGAGACAAAACCTATAGAAAATAAGATAATAAAAGTCAAAACAGAGAAGTATAGATAGTTTTTATACTGGTAAACAATAAGAGGAACCTCAGTTTTAAAAAAATGTACTATTCTATTTTCTTCAATACGCTTAGTTTTGTAAATTTTTTGATAAGTTTGTGCCGCTAAATTATTAAGATATTGTGTAACTTTACTCTGAGGGTAATAAGTCTGAGCATAAGATAAGTCATTCATTATCTGAATGTACATATCCGCTAGGTAGTCAGGTTTATGATTTGTTTCGGCATACAAGGTATGCTCGAAGTCAATCCATTTTTCTTTATTATATTTGATAAATGCTACTTCTCTCATTTAAAAGCATGTAATTTATGGCTAATTTAACAATAAATACAACACAAAATATTAAAATAGAATTTATTCCAGCATCAGTTGGGGAGAGAATGGTTGCATCTATACTAGATGTTGTGTTTAAGCTTTTATATGTTTTTCTAGTTGCTTATGTAGTAGCAGAGTTTGAGATTACTAACAAAGTTTCGGATGATTGGTCTAAGGCAGCTATAGTGATAACAGTCTTACTTCCTATATTCTTTTATTCTTTATTTTTTGAAGCCATTTTACAAGGAGCAACTCCTGGAAAGAAAATTATGAGAATTAAGGTAATAAAAATTGATGGGTATCAGGCAACTATAGTGGATTATGCAACAAGATGGGTGATGCGGTTAATAGATTTTTGGATCGGATCAGCTGTCATTGGATTGGTAAGTGTTGTCTGTTCAAATAAAGGACAACGATTAGGAGATATTTTGGCAGGTACATCTGTCATCTCTACCAAAGAGAGAGTGTTCCTGTCAGCAACTATATTTCAGGAAATAGAAGAACATTATGTCCCTTTGTTTTCGCAAGTACTAAGTTTAAATGATAAAGATATTTATATTATAAAAGAAGCTTTGATTCGAATTAAAGCCAGTAGAGATATTCAATTACTATACAAATTAGTAGATAAACTCAAAGATGTTTTGGCAATAGTGGATACCAAGGCCGAGTCAGAAATTGAGTTTGTTGAAACTATTTTAAAAGACTACAATTATTTAACAGCTAAGAGTTAGCGGATTATTTTTATTTAATGTTTACTTTTTTCGATATTTTAGATTTGCTCGGAACATTAGCTTTCGCTATTTCTGGAGCATTAGCGGGGCGTGAAAGACGGTTAGATTTATTTGGGATGACTATCCTTGCATTTGCTACAGCTATAGGAGGCGGTACTATAAGAGATATGATGATAGGATGGACACCAGTTACCTGGGTGACAGATTTAAGTTATTTCTATGTGACAATGTTAGGAGTAGTTATGGCCATTGTATTCTACAAGAAGTTTAATTTTTTACGTTACTCCTTATTTTTGTTTGACACCATTGGTATTGCAGTCTTTACCCTTATTGGTATTGAAAAGGGAATGACTGTAGGGTTACATCCGATTATATGTGTGACATTAGGTACTATTACTGCTTGTTTTGGCGGAGTTATACGAGATATTTTAGCCAATAAAATCCCTTTGATTTTTAAACAAGAGATATATGCGACAGCATGTATATTAGGTGGATTAGTGTACTATTTATTAAATTATTTTGAATTGAGTAAAGATATTATGTATATCAGTACTGCAGGTATTATCATTGTAGTTAGAGTATTGGCAGTGAAGTACAAATGGAGTCTTCCATTTGCTAATGTATAAAAAACTATAGATAGAAGTAATCTTATCTATTTAGCGATATTTAACACAAAAAGGTGTTTTATGAGATAAGTAAAACACTTTTTTATGTTATATACTAGTTTCAGTACATTGTTTTAAGAGCTAACTAGTACTAACCTTTGTTTACATATAAGAATAAGGGCTGTGGAATAGTAAGTTGATTATATAAAGTCAAGAGACTATTGAGTATTATGAAATCTAATATGGTAAGTTTGCGATGCTTTTGTATGGCACTATGATATTTAATTAAGGTTAGGTAATTATAGTTTTGTTAACTCATGGTTTGTTTATTTGGGATTGTAGCTATTGTGCAATTTGTCATATACATTGTTTAGAACTGTAAGTAAGGCCGTTAGTGTGATTGTAAGCAATAAACCTATTGTATTAAACCATAGGTAATGAATACTAGTATAGAAATATAATACCACTACAAGTATTTGTGCAGTAATGATACTAGTGTAAAGAGCTGTATTGTTGCTGTTTCCATAAATGGAAATAAGTACTATAGCTAGTAGAGTACCTGAAAAAAGTGAGGCATATGTCCATAATATTTGTATTAGATTAAGAAATACAGGTATATTATAGGTGATTGTAAATGTTGTGATTATAACAAATAGGTTTACGATAGTAGTTTTTTTTAAGTAAGAGCCTTCTATAGAGGATGTGGTTGTTTTCTCAAAAAGGAGATGCATAATAGTTTTAGTTATCCAACTTGTTTCTTTTAAAGCAATAGAGATAATAGTAATCAGGAAAATAGCGATTATAAAACCTGCTAATCCATCAGGTACATAAAAATTAATAAAGTGTAAGAGTATAAAGTCTGAGTCATTCACTTCTACATTGTCATTTGCTTTTTTAATTAGTTTTTTAGCATCTTGTTGTAGCTTATTGGCATTTTCGGTTAGGCTTAATATCTGATCTTTTAGCACTTGATTGCTGTAGTTTTGGTAGATCTGTCCACTGTAAAGTAAGCTAGCCTCTTTCTTTAGAGAGAGAATGTTGTGATATTCTTTTTTTATTTGATTGTACTGGTCAGCATATTCAGATTGTTTAACAGTGTATACATTATTGGGATTATAGTGCAAGGGAGCATCGTTAAATTGATAGAATGTAAATAATATACATCCTGTTAATAATATTAAAGCTTGAAATGGGACATTAAGGAGCCCATATAGGATTAGACCATCTTTAGTCTTATATGAATATTTACTTTGTCTATATATCTGTAAAGTTTTGGTATCTATAGCCAATATTGAGGCAAACAGAATAGTACCATTAATAAGACATTTAGCAAGGTCAAAGTTGTCTTTTTCGGCTAGTTTAGTATCTACTATCGTAAGTTTGTCAAAAGATGCTGTAAAGTTAAGTGTATCATCTAGATACATGCCTGTAGGTAGTTTATAGATAATACATAGAAAAATAATAATGATTATAACAGTACAATACAAGAGTTGATTTTGCTTAGGGAATAGGTATCCCTTGTTTCTGAAAAGAAAATTGAGTAATATGAAACCAATGCCGATTAGAATTAATAAGATTTTGAAATCAACTTTAACTAAAATAGAGAGTATCATTGCGATGGCATAGAAGCTTATCGTGAGTATAAGAATTCGGAGTAAAAGATAGATACTTATTGTTAAGTGGTAAATTTTAGAATTTGACTTGTTCTTAATGTATTCAAAAGCATTTTTTGTTTTTGCTATTTTGAATTTAGGGATTATTAGGAGGAAGGTGAATATTACAGCTAGTGGAACACCTAAGTAAAGTTGTAAGAAAGTCATTCCTTGTGAATATGCTTGACCTGGTAAAGAGATAAATGCATAAACGAAAGACTGTACTGCGATTAGCTTAATTCCATAGTTAAGTGTTGATTTTTCATAAATAGAATAATTGCTTACTTTCTGTAATTTAAATTGTTTTACAGCCAGTATGGTCACTAGTACTATTATAAATACGCTCCATTCAATTAGATTCATTCCTCATAGATTTAAGGTGTATTATTCTCTATATTCTTAATGAGAATTAGTGTACACTTTATTTTTATTATTAAAATAGCACTTTATACAGCTGTTGCTATAGGCGCTTATTATTCATTGAGGTTAAATAGTAAAATAGGGTTGTTAGATGTGGTTTATATAGTAGTTACCATTATGTGTAGTATGTTGCACGCTACATTGTATTCTTCTAAAGTATAGTGTGTCCTTTAGTTGTAAAAAATAAGGCTAGTAAAACCTGCAGAGAGGTAAACTAGCCTTATATTACTACCATTTGACTATTTAAACCATAATGGTAATTACAAATTCTGTGCCACTATTATATAGTGGGGGTATTCGTATCTTCTTTTTTATCTACTATTACAATACCTTTTTGTAATAGTAGACTGTTAGGATAAGAGATTTTCTCATTATCAATGGTTAATAATATGGTACAAAAAGCTTTTATATCTAATATTTGTGCTTCTATTGGGAAATCTTTGTCTTGTATTCTAATTGTATCTCCAATTCGGAAAGGAAAAGAGAAGAATAATAGAATTCCTGCAGTAATATTGCTTAATAAAGACCATTGTGCAAACATTGCTACACCTATAACAGTAAATACAGATGTCAAAGTAAACATAAAATTCTTAGCTTCTACTCCCCATATTGTTAAGATAAGTATTAGGAAAATTACAGATAATAAGGTGTTAAATAATCTAATGATTAAAAGTACCCGGCTATCTTTTCGTTGTTCTTTTGTAGAAAAAGAGCGTATAATATATCCTATTAGTTTTCTAAATGGAATATATAAAGCTAATGTAATTGCTGTGGCTATAATCTCTGTATAATACTCTTTAAGCATATTGTTTATTTAATGAATTTTAATAGCTCGTCCACTAATTCTTTTGTAGGAAGCCCTACTATATTAGTGTATGATCCGTCTATTTTATTTATCCCTACTAACCCTATCCACTCTTGGATGCCATATGCACCTGCTTTGTCATAAGGTTTATAGTTATCGATATAGTAATATAGGGCCTCGTTTGATAGGTCAGAAAAACCGACTTTGGTAACGCAGTGGAATAAACTTATTTTGTTTTTGCTTTTTAGGCATACTGATGTTACTACATCGTGCTCATGACCACATAAACTTTTAAGCATCTTAAAAGCATCTTCTCTATTTTCTGGTTTTCCTAGAGACTCGTTATTATTCCAAACTGTAGTATCACTTGTGATTATTATCTCGTTATCATACTCTATGGCTATTGCATCAGCCTTAGCTTTAGCAATAAAGTCAGTTATTTGCTCTTTTACCAGATTATCTGGATAAGACTCATCTATATCAGATGCTCTTACAGTGAAGTTGATTCCTAAATCTGTCAAGTATTGTTTTCGACGTGGAGAGTTTGAGCCTAGGACTATTTTGTACTGTTTTAATAAATTATTTAACATATTTAATAAATAAATAAATAAATCCTAGTCAAATTTAGCATTAAAGTGTTGAAACCATTTTTCTTGTGTTTTCAATACTTGTTCTATTACGTCTCTAACAGCACCTCTACCTCCATTAAGATGAGAGATGTACTTAGAGATTCTTTTTATTTCAGCAACAGCATCTTGTGGGCAAGTAGGAAGTGCTACTTCCTGCATAATATGATAATCTGGAATGTCATCTCCCATATACAGTACTGTATCAGGTGAGATATTATTAGCAGCGATATATTCTTTAAATATTTTTACTTTATCAGACACTCCTAAGTGTATATCTTTAATACCTAAATTACTAAATCTAGTGCGAACCCCATCATTACTACCACCAGAAATAATACATACATTGTATCCTAGTTCTACAGCAGTTTTCATAGCATATCCATCTCTAATGAACATATCTCTTAATAGGTTACCATCTTGAGCTACATGAACAGTACCATCAGTTAAAACACCATCTACATCAAAGATAAAAGTAGTGATGTCATTCATTATTTCTTTAAAATGTTTAGACATTAGTTATTTTGTATTGAATTAGTTATAAGTTGATAAATTTCTTTTTTGTTTGGATCAGTTAACGTTTTTAAATGGCGTTGTATAGTACTTTGATCATTGCGTATTGCTGGTCCAGTCTGTGCTTCTTTAGGGGATAGTACTTGTACCTTATTAGCTGTCTCTAATATAAGAGGCTTTAGTATATCAAAGGGAACCATATTTTCTTGACAAATCTCTTGGCCAATTTTATAGAGATGATTAGTGAAATTATTTACAAATACAGCTGCTAAGTGTATAGACTGTCTTTGATCAGTAGATATTTTATATACTCTTTCAGAAAAAGATAAAGCTATTTTTTCTAATAATTGGAAGTCAGTAGGATTATTTGCTTCTATACAATATGGAATCAAACTAAAATCTACTTCTTTATCTAAGGAGAAAGTTTGCAACATATAAAAGACTCCTTTTCTATTAGTATTTGCTATGGATTCCATTGGTTTTGTACCTGATGTATGTACTATAAAGGCATTATTAATAGGAAGAGAAGCGGATACTTCTTCTATAGCATCATCGCTTACTGCAATAATAAAAATATCTGCAGGTAATAGATCATTGATGTCCGAAATAATTTGATTCTGAGCGACTAAGTTCTTAACTTTGTTATGGTTTCGAGCATACACTTGTTGTAATTTGATATTATCGTGTTCTAAAAACTTTAAAATCAAATGATGAGCGACTTTACCTGAACCTAAAATAGATATTGTAATCATAGCAGTGAAGTTTAGCATTAAATTGTAAACTGATAATGTGTAAAATTAGTAATTTGTAATGAGAAAAGATATAGAAAACCTAGAAGATATTAAAGTCTTAGTTGATACTTTTTATGGTAGAATACAGCAAAACGAATTTATAGGGCCTATTTTCGAAAGTAAATTGGCAGGACGTTGGCCAGAGCATTTAGAGAAGATGTACGCTTTTTGGCAAACTATTTTGCTTGAAGAGTATACTTATAAAGGAAAACCTTTTCCTCCGCATGCACAGTTACCTGTAGAGGGTGAACATTTTGAGGAATGGAAAATAATATTTAATGCTACAGTTGATGAATTGTATGAAGGAAAAATAGCAGAAGAAGCAAAATGGCGGGCTGAACGCATGGCAGCAATGTTTTTGAGTAAAATACAGTATTTTAAACAAGCAAATACAAAGCCATTAGAATAACGACTATATAGTTAGATTATGTGGTTTTTATCGTTAATATTATTAAGAGAGCACCTAGGTAGGATGCTCTCTTTTTTATAACCTAATTTTTAAGAAACATAGCTTGTTTTGAATTAAGAATAATTTTGTTAATGAAAACCTATTTAAAATTCAAAATGAATAATTTTAAATCTGAACTATTGTATTAATTATCTGTTTAAAAAGATAGATAATTTTAATAGTCAGGTATCTAGGATAGGAGGGAGTAAAATATATTGAGTTTAGTAGCTCTTTTTGTATTGTTAAAACTTCTTTAAATGACTTGAGCTCGATGTAAAAAGACAATTTATCACTTTTTAAAGATTATTTTATTATAAAATTCAATAACAAAAATGCATTTAAAGTGCCTTTTGTAATTGTTCGCTATATGTGAATGTTTAAGTGTGACTATAATAGTTTTATTTGAAAGTGTGATTGTATGTGATTTGTTTGATTTATAGTGTTTACTAATCTTGTCTATTTATACTTATTATAAATAGCGAATTAATTTATTTTTACTTTGTTTTTGTGTTTTTCGTGTTTTATTTATGATTTTTTATTGAATTTTTGATTAAAAAATGTTGATATGAATGAGAATAATTAATTTTACGTAAATTTGTTTAGTTAGTTAAGAAAAGGAAAATAAAGAAAAAAAGGTAAAATTATGATTAAGAAAATTATTCCATTAGCAGCACTTTTTTTTAGTGGATATGTATCAGCTCAGGTAGGTATAGGAGTTAAAAAACCATCTGAAGCAACTATGCTTGATGTATCGGCTAAAGATAAAGGAGTATTGCTTCCTAGAGTAACATTAATAAGTGATACAGATACAGTTACAATAAAGGGACAACATATAGAAAGTTTGTTGGTATATAATCTTGGTTCTGCTAATATGAAGGCAGGATTCTATTATTGGTATCAAAATAAATGGGCAGCATTAATGTCTGGATCTACATTTACAGATACCACCAATAAAACATTTACTATTAGTGATGATAAAGAAAAACTAGTTATTACAGATAGTCAAAATAATACTGTATCCTTAGCTATTAAGGATATTGCTAATAATAGTGTATTTATAACTAACTTGACTGAAAACAAAGAGTTCATCACTAAGTTAGGAGACAATATCGAGTTTGTAGAGCACATCACCAATAACAATGAATTTGTTGAGAACATCATCAACAAGTTAGAGGGAAAATACGGAAACGTAGGATATGACGTATCTAAGAAAGAGTTCTTCTATATTGATGCAACAGGACAGGTACAGCCAATCTCATGGTCAGATTTAGATACGGTAAACATATCGTTTGGATTTGACCCAGCTAAAGAGAATTTAGTAATCACAGATTCAAAAGGACATACCGTACAAATTACAACAGATGAGCTAGGTAAGACTATTGCTCAAAACAGCGTATTTGTAACAAACCTTACAGAGAACAGTGAGTTTGTAACTAAGCTTGTGGAGAACAAGGAGTTTATCACTAAGTTAGGAGACAATATCGAGTTTGTAGAACACATCACCAATAACAATGAGTTTGTTGAGAACATCATCAACAAGTTAGAGGGAAAATACGGAAACGTAGGATATGACGTATCTAAGAAAGAGTTCTTCTATATTGATGCAACAGGACAGGTACAGCCAATCTCATGGTCAGATTTAGATACGGTAAACATATCGTTTGGATTTGACCCAGCTAAAGAGAATTTAGTAATCACAGATTCAAAAGGACATACCGTACAAATTACAACAGATGAGCTAGGTAAGACTATTGCTCAAAACAGCGTATTTGTAACAAACCTTACAGAGAACAGTGAGTTTGTAACTAAGCTTGTGGAGAACAAGGAGTTTATCACTAAGTTAGGAGACAATATCGAGTTTGTAGAACACATCACCAATAACAATGAGTTTGTTGAGAACATCATCAACAAGTTAGAGGGAAAATACGGAAACGTAGGATATGACGTATCTAAGAAAGAGTTCTTCTATATTGATGCAACAGGACAGGTACAGCCAATCTCATGGTCAGATTTAGATACGGTAAACATATCGTTTGGATTTGACCCAGCTAAAGAGAATTTAGTAATCACAGATTCAAAAGGACATACCGTACAAATTACAACAGATGAGCTAGGTAAGACTATTGCTCAAAACAGCGTATTTGTAACAAACCTTACAGAGAACAGTGAGTTTGTAACTAAGCTTGTGGAGAACAAGGAGTTTATCACTAAGTTAGGAGACAATATCGAGTTTGTAGAACACATCACCAATAACAATGAGTTTGTTGAGAACATCATCAACAAGTTAGAGGGAAAATACGGAAACGTAGGATATGACGTATCTAAGAAAGAGTTCTTCTATATTGATGCAACAGGACAGGTACAGCCAATCTCATGGTCAGATTTAGATACGGTAAACATATCGTTTGGATTTGACCCAGCTAAAGAGAATTTAGTAATCACAGATTCAAAAGGACATACCGTACAAATTACAACAGATGAGCTAGGTAAGACTATTGCTCAAAACAGCGTATTTGTAACAAACCTTACAGAGAACAGTGAGTTTGTAACTAAGCTTGTGGAGAACAAGGAGTTTATCACTAAGTTAGGAGACAATATCGAGTTTGTAGAACACATCACCAATAACAATGAGTTTGTTGAGAACATCATCAACAAGTTAGAGGGAAAATACGGAAACGTAGGATATGACGTATCTAAGAAAGAGTTCTTCTATATTGATGCAACAGGACAGGTACAGCCAATCTCATGGTCAGATTTAGATACGGTAAACATATCGTTTGGATTTGACCCAGCTAAAGAGAATTTAGTAATCACAGATTCAAAAGGACATACCGTACAAATTACAACAGATGAGCTAGGTAAGACTATTGCTCAAAACAGCGTATTTGTAACAAACCTTACAGAGAACAGTGAGTTTGTAACTAAGCTTGTGGAGAACAAGGAGTTCATCACTAAGTTAGGAGACAATATCGAGTTTGTAGAGCACATCACCAATAATAATGAGTTTGTTGAGAACATCATCAACAAGTTAGAGGGAAAATACGGAAACGTAGGATATGACGTATCTAAGAAAGAGTTCTTCTATATTGATGCAACAGGACAGGTACAACCAATCTCATGGTCAGATCTAGATACGGTAAACATATCGTTTGGTTTTGACCCAGCTAAAGAGAATTTAGTAATTACAGATTCAAAAGGACATACCGTACAAATTACAACAGATGAGCTAGGTAAGACTATTGCTCAAAACAGCGTATTTGTAACAAATCTTACAGAGAACAGTGAGTTTGTAACTAAGCTTGTGGAGAACAAGGAGTTTATCACTAAGTTAGGAGACAATATCGAGTTTGTAGAGCATATCACTAATAACAATGAGTTTGTTGAGAACATCATCAACAAGTTAGAGGGGAAATACGGAAATGTAGGATATGACGTAGCTAAGAAAGAATTCTTCTATATCGATGCAACAGGACAAGTACAGCCAATCTCATGGTCAGATCTAGATACAGTAAATATATCATTTGGTTTTGACCCAGCTAAAGAGAACCTAGTAATCACAGATTCAAAAGGACATACCGTACAAATTACAACAGATGAGCTAGGTAAGACTATTGCTCAAAACAGCGTATTTGTAACAAACCTTACAGAGAACAGTGAGTTTGTCACTAAGCTTGTGGAGAACAAGGAGTTCATCACAAAGTTAGGAGACAATATCGAGTTTGTAGAGCATATCACCAATAACAATGAGTTTGTTGAGAACATCATCAACAAGTTAGAGGGAAAATACGGAAACGTAGGATATGACGTATCTAAGAAAGAATTCTTCTATATCGATGCGACAGGACAGGTACAACCAATCTCATGGTCAGATCTAGATACGGTAAACATATCATTTGGTTTTGACCCAGCTAAAGAGAATTTAGTAATTACAGATTCAAAAGGACATACCGTACAAATTACAACAGATGAGCTAGGTAAGACTATTGCTCAAAACAGCGTATTTGTAACAAATCTTACAGAGAACAGTGAGTTTGTAACTAAGCTTGTGGAGAACAAGGAGTTTATCACTAAGTTAGGAGACAATATCGAGTTTGTAGAGCATATCACTAATAACAATGAGTTTGTTGAGAACATCATCAACAAGTTAGAGGGGAAATACGGAAATGTAGGATATGACGTAGCTAAGAAAGAATTCTTCTATATCGATGCAACAGGACAAGTACAGCCAATCTCATGGTCAGATCTAGATACAGTAAATATATCATTTGGTTTTGACCCAGCTAAAGAGAACCTAGTAATCACAGATTCAAAAGGACATACCGTACAAATTACAACAGATGAGCTAGGTAAGACTATTGCTCAAAACAGCGTATTTGTAACAAACCTTACAGAGAACAGTGAGTTTGTCACTAAGCTTGTGGAGAACAAGGAGTTCATCACAAAGTTAGGAGACAATATCGAGTTTGTAGAGCATATCACCAATAACAATGAGTTTGTTGAGAACATCATCAACAAGTTAGAGGGAAAATACGGAAACGTAGGATATGACGTATCTAAGAAAGAATTCTTCTATATCGATGTAACAGGACAAGTACAGCCAATCTCATGGTCAGATCTAGATACAGTAAATATATCATTTGGTTTTGACCCAGCTAAAGAGAACCTAGTAATCACAGATTCAAAAGGACATACAGTACAAATTACAACAGATGAGCTAGGTAAGACTATTGCTCAAAACAGCGTATTTGTAACAAACCTTACAGAGAACAGTGAGTTTGTAACTAAGCTTGTGGAGAACAAGGAGTTTATCACTAAGTTAGGAGACAATATCGAGTTTGTAGAGCATATCACTAACAACAATGAGTTTGTTGAGAACATCATCAATAAGTTAGAGGGGAAATACGGAAACGTAGGATATAATTCTTCTACACAGGAGTTCTATTACATTAAGGAGGATGGTACCCTTGAATCTATTAATTGGAAAGATATTGTAGAAAAGTTCGAAGCAATTACAACAATTGTAGCTGAAGAAGTAGCAGGAAAACGCACAGGAAACTACGATTACTTTAACGAGGATCGCGCTACAGCAGGATATGCACCAATGCGTATTTCAGTAGTTAGTGATGTACAGAATAATTTTGAAGAGATTATCAACAAGAAAGAAGTACAAGAGATCTTAAATAAATATGTAACCGAGAACATTGAAGGGAATGTTACTTATGAGGGTGGTAAGTTCTATGTGACAGTAAAAGAAGGTGATGTTTATAAAACGGAGGAGATCAATATTAATGATCTAGTGAAGTTTGCAGAGACAGAAACTACTTTAGTTGCTCAGAAAGATGGCGATGGTAAGTTAACAGGAAAGTATACTTATACCAATGAGAAGAATGTAGTTACAGAGATTGATGTAATTCAGTCAGTTATAGATAATAGCAAAACTATATTTGAGGATAACTCAATTATCAAAGAGATAATCAATCAAATAGAGAAAGAAGCAGGACCTGGTACAGTAACAGTGGTGGAGAAAGACGGTGACTTTATCTTTAATTGGAAGGATGCCACAGGAAAAGAACACACCACAACTATAAAAGAGCTTGTATCTAAGTTTGAAACATTGACATCATTGACAGGGTCAAATGATGGAGATAAAGCTTTATTGGTATATAAAGATGAAGACAATGCTATTCAGAATGTAGATTTAACAGTCTTATTACAAAATAGTAATGTATTCCAAGAATTCTTGAAAAACTTTGTAAGCTCGGTAAGTGTAGATCAAACGATTACCACAATTGTAGCTGAAGAAGTAGCAGGAAAACGCACAGGAAACTACGATTACTTTAACGAGGATCGCGCTACAGCAGGATATGCACCAATGCGTATTTCAGTAGTTAGTGATGTACAGAATAATTTTGAAGAGATTATCAACAAGAAAGAAGTACAAGAGATCTTAAATAAATATGTAACCGAGAACATTGAAGGGAATGTTACTTATGAGGGTGGTAAGTTCTATGTGACAGTAAAAGAAGGTGATGTTTATAAAACGGAGGAGATCAATATTAATGATCTAGTGAAGTTTGCAGAGACAGAAACTACTTTAGTTGCTCAGAAAGATGGCGATGGTAAGTTAACAGGAAAGTATACTTATACCAATGAGAAGAATGTAGTTACAGAGATTGATGTAATTCAGTCAGTTATAGATAATAGCAAAACTATATTTGAGGATAACTCAATTATCAAAGAGATAATCAATCAAATAGAGAAAGAAGCAGGACCTGGTACAGTAACAGTGGTGGAGAAAGACGGTGACTTTATCTTTAATTGGAAGGATGCCACAGGAAAAGAACACACCACAACTATAAAAGAGCTTGTATCTAAGTTTGAAACATTGACATCATTGACAGGGTCAAATGATGGAGATAAAGCTTTATTGGTATATAAAGATGAAGACAATGCTATTCAGAATGTAGATTTAACAGTCTTATTACAAAATAGTAATGTATTCCAAGAATTCTTGAAAAACTTTGTAAGCTCGGTAAGTGTAGATCAAACGATTACCACAATTGTAGCTGAAGAAGTAGCAGGAAAACGCACAGGAAACTACGATTACTTTAACGAGGATCGCGCTACAGCAGGATATGCACCAATGCGTATTTCAGTAGTTAGTGATGTACAGAATAATTTTGAAGAGATTATCAACAAGAAAGAAGTACAAGAGATCTTAAATAAATATGTAACCGAGAACATTGAAGGGAATGTTACTTATGAGGGTGGTAAGTTCTATGTGACAGTAAAAGAAGGTGATGTTTATAAAACGGAGGAGATCAATATTAATGATCTAGTGAAGTTTGCAGAGACAGAAACTACTTTAGTTGCTCAGAAAGATGGCGATGGTAAGTTAACAGGAAAGTATACTTATACCAATGAGAAGAATGTAGTTACAGAGATTGATGTAATTCAGTCAGTTATAGATAATAGCAAAACTATATTTGAGGATAACTCAATTATCAAAGAGATAATCAATCAAATAGAGAAAGAAGCAGGACCTGGTACAGTAACAGTGGTGGAGAAAGACGGTGACTTTATCTTTAATTGGAAGGATGCCACAGGAAAAGAACACACCACAACTATAAAAGAGCTTGTATCTAAGTTTGAAACATTGACATCATTGACAGGGTCAAATGATGGAGATAAAGCTTTATTGGTATATAAAGATGAAGACAATGCTATTCAGAATGTAGATTTAACAGTCTTATTACAAAATAGTAATGTATTCCAAGAATTCTTGAAAAATTTTGTAAGCTCGGTAAGTGTAGATCAAACGATTACAACAATTGTAGCTGAAGAAGTAGCAGGAAAACGCACAGGAAACTACGATTACTTTAACGAGGATCGCGCTACAGCAGGATATGCACCAATGCGTATTTCAGTAGTTAGTGATGTACAGAATAATTTTGAAGAGATTATCAACAAGAAAGAAGTACAAGAGATCTTAAATAAATATGTAACCGAGAACATTGAAGGGAATGTTACTTATGAGGGTGGTAAGTTCTATGTGACAGTAAAAGAAGGTGATGTTTATAAAACGGAGGAGATCAATATTAATGATCTAGTGAAGTTTGCAGAGACAGAAACTACTTTAGTTGCTCAGAAAGATGGCGATGGTAAGTTAACAGGAAAGTATACTTATACCAATGAGAAGAATGTAGTTACAGAGATTGATGTAATTCAGTCAGTTATAGATAATAGCAAAACTATATTTGAGGATAACTCAATTATCAAAGAGATAATCAATCAAATAGAGAAAGAAGCAGGACCTGGTACAGTAACAGTGGTGGAGAAAGACGGTGACTTTATCTTTAATTGGAAGGATGCCACAGGAAAAGAACACACCACAACTATAAAAGAGCTTGTATCTAAGTTTGAAACATTGACATCATTGACAGGGTCAAATGATGGAGATAAAGCTTTATTGGTATATAAAGATGAAGACAATGCTATTCAGAATGTAGATTTAACAGTCTTATTACAAAATAGTAATGTATTCCAAGAATTCTTGAAAAATTTTGTAAGCTCGGTAAGTGTAGATCAAACGATTACAACAATTGTAGCTGAAGAAGTAGCAGGAAAACGCACAGGAAACTACGATTACTTTAACGAGGATCGCGCTACAGCAGGATATGCACCAATGCGTATTTCAGTAGTTAGTGATGTACAGAATAATTTTGAAGAGATTATCAACAAGAAAGAAGTACAAGAGATCTTAAATAAATATGTAACCGAGAACATTGAAGGGAATGTTACTTATGAGGGTGGTAAGTTCTATGTGACAGTAAAAGAAGGTGATGTTTATAAAACGGAGGAGATCAATATTAATGATCTAGTGAAGTTTGCAGAGACAGAAACTACTTTAGTTGCTCAGAAAGATGGCGATGGTAAGTTAACAGGAAAGTATACTTATACCAATGAGAAGAATGTAGTTACAGAGATTGATGTAATTCAGTCAGTTATAGATAATAGCAAAACTATATTTGAGGATAACTCAATTATCAAAGAGATAATCAATCAAATAGAGAAAGAAGCAGGACCTGGTACAGTAACAGTGGTGGAGAAAGACGGTGACTTTATCTTTAATTGGAAGGATGCCACAGGAAAAGAACACACCACAACTATAAAAGAGCTTGTATCTAAGTTTGAAACATTGACATCATTGACAGGGTCAAATGATGGAGATAAAGCTTTATTGGTATATAAAGATGAAGACAATGCTATTCAGAATGTAGATTTAACAGTCTTATTACAAAATAGTAATGTATTCCAAGAATTCTTGAAAAACTTTGTAAGCTCGGTAAGTGTAGATCAAACGATTACCACAATTGTAGCTGAAGAAGTAGCAGGAAAACGCACAGGAAACTACGATTACTTTAACGAGGATCGCGCTACAGCAGGATATGCACCAATGCGTATTTCAGTAGTTAGTGATGTACAGAATAATTTTGAAGAGATTATCAACAAGAAAGAAGTACAAGAGATCTTAAATAAATATGTAACCGAGAACATTGAAGGGAATGTTACTTATGAGGGTGGTAAGTTCTATGTGACAGTAAAAGAAGGTGATGTTTATAAAACGGAGGAGATCAATATTAATGATCTAGTGAAGTTTGCAGAGACAGAAACTACTTTAGTTGCTCAGAAAGATGGCGATGGTAAGTTAACAGGAAAGTATACTTATACCAATGAGAAGAATGTAGTTACAGAGATTGATGTAATTCAGTCAGTTATAGATAATAGCAAAACTATATTTGAGGATAACTCAATTATCAAAGAGATAATCAATCAAATAGAGAAAGAAGCAGGACCTGGTACAGTAACAGTAGTGGAGAAAGACGGTGACTTTATCTTTAATTGGAAGGACAAAGATAATAAGCCAGTAGAAAAGAGTCTTAAAGAACTAATTAAAGAGAATTCAATTATAGCTAACTTAGTTACTAGAGATAATGGTAATAAAGGTAATGTTAAGGCTGGATTTGTATTTAAAGACGGTACTAATAATGCAGAGGTTGTTTTTGCTGAGACATTGACTGAGCTTGAGAAAGGTTATAGTAAACATGTTGTTGGTACAGAAGAGATAGAGCTTAAAGAATATTACTTTATAGATGAGAGAGAAGAAAGAGATGATGTTGTTATTAAAGTTTCAGAAACTATCATTGATGAGTTTGATAAATTAGTTAAGTTCGATAATGTCAAGAATACTTTAAACACTTTTATTTCTAATGCTGCAGGAGATGTATCTGTTGTAAAAGTAGGTGAGGATATAATTATCAAAAGTAAAGGTGGTTTAGAAGTTAATTTATCTGACGAAATTAGAAATAAACAAACAGTAACAACTTTAGAATCTGTTAAGTATCCTGTGTATGTTTATCTAGACACTAATGCTAATAAGCAAATCGAGAGCGAAGTTAAATTCACAGATGAAGAGCTATTAGCTAAAGGATATTCTTATTTAGGTAAGGATTATATGGCTACTAAATATGTTTATACAAATGAGAAAGATGAGCAAAAAGAGATCAAAGGAAGCGATTTGTTTGGTGGAGGATCTGAAGATGGAAACAATACTATTGAGACATTAACTTCTTTATCTTTTGATGATAAGTATGGTGAAGATGCAGCTAATGGTATAGTGGCTAGACCTGCTTTAGTTTATGAAGATGAGAAGAAAAATTCAACACCAATATTTATTGATCAATTGTTCCAATCATCAGAGACAATTACTAGTTTAAAAGCAGATGATACAAAAAGAGCGTTAGTCTATAAAAATGAGGAAGAGAAGGAAAGCTATATTTCTTATGATGGAATTGTACAAGAACCTTGGTATACTGGAAATGATGTACAAGCAACTAAGAATAACCAAGATATCTATACAATGGGATGGGTTGGAATTGGTTATAAAGAGAAATCAGGTGCTCCTAATGAGAGATTACGTGTAAATGGAAGTATTACAGCAACAAATAGTTACTATGCTGATTATGTATTTGAAAGTTACTTTGATGGGTATTCTTCATTGAAATATGATTATAAGTTTAATGACTTAAGTTCTGTTGATAGCTATATTAAGTCAAATAGACACTTACCTGGTATTACGCCAATTAGTGAACTTGAAAAAACAGAAACAGGCTATTCTTTTAATGTTTCAGAATTGTCAATTCAGTTGTTAGAAAAAACAGAAGAATTATTCTTACACGTAATTGAACAACAAAAAGAGTTAAATGCAAAAGATGGCGAGATTCTTGATTTAAGAAAAGATGTTAATGATTTAACTAAGCGATTAGAGGCTTTAGAGGCATTATTGAAGTAATTAAATATTAATCAAATATTATGTTGATGAATAATAAAGGTTTAAATAAAGTATCAATTCATTCAATTGTTCTATTGATTGTAGCTATGTTTTTCAACATAGCTACATCCTTAGGACAAGGAAATATGAATATGACTAAGATAAAAGATGGAACGGTAGCTAACAGTGAAGTTACAGCATCTAGTACATCAATTTTAGAATTGGAAAGTTCTAATAAAGGATTCTTGTTACCAAGGTTGACAAATGCTCAACGTGATGCTATTAGTATAGCTGATAAAGAAAGAGGCAATGGGCTGTCTATTTATAATATTGATACAGATTGTATTAATTATTGGAGTAAAGTAAGTAGTAGATGGTTGAGTTTATGTGGTACATTACCACCAGCTATTGTTAATGTTACTAACTGTGAGAATATTTACTTAAGTTCTTTACATGGAAGTAATACCCTTAAGCAAGGTGAGTATTTGAGAGATACAGATATTCTATACATTACAGTACAGGTAAGAGAGTCTGGAACGTATAATATTAGTGCAAATACTGATAATGGTTACTCATTCTCAAGGTCGGGTACTTTTAATTCTGCGGGTATTTATACTTTAGCACTAGAAGGGCTAGGTACACCCTTAAGTAGTAATGAGGATATAGGAGATTTAGTATCTTTTACTATTAATGGTGTGAAATCTGGATTATGTAATAATTTTAGAATAAAGGTGTTGTCTTCTGCTATAGAATTCTCAATTCTTGATCAGAATATAGAAGCAAGTTGGAAGGCATATATAGGTGTTCCATTAACAGCATCTAGAAATACTGTAAAAGTAAAAGTAAATGTAGTTAATACTGGATATTGGCAAATGTCAAGTAGTCCATCTTCTATAAACGGTATGTCTTTTAGTGGTTCAGGACAATTTATTACCACTGGAGATCAAGAAATAGAATTAGTAGGACAAGGAGTCCCAATTAAAGAGACAGAGGTAGGCAAACCTAATGTATTTACATTTAGAACCAATTCAACTAAGGGTGATAACCCTACTATTAAATTAAGCGTTTATGTATTGCCAGTTAGTTTTGAAATGGTTTGTAATGATCCTTCGTACCCTGTGGAATTTAGAGGTGAATATAAAGAAGATACTAAGTTAACTAATAATAACGCAATATTATTACCTATTAAGGTGAACGCACCAGGTGTTGTATCTGAGATAGCATTAAAAGGGAAGTTAATAGGAGATAATTTTTCTAGAGACATAAGATATGTGGCTAAAAATGTCACTTTAACATTTAACGCGAGTCGAGATAATATACAATATATTACTCTTTATCCCGAAGGAGATATCACAATAGATAAAGGTGTTACATCAATAGAGTTTAATGGAATTTCTCCAAATACTGTAAATTGGTGTGCTACTGGTTTCCCGAAGATTGAAGTAGATGTACAGAAGATTCGTTATAGTGTTCTTTGTAATTCTGTTAGAGTTAATGGTAATTATCATACTGAAATAGATTTAACAGGAGATAATTATATTGAAATGACTGTAAATGTTGATTATCCAGGTGTATATAATATATCAACCAATGAAGTAAATGGAGTCAAATTTGTAGCCAATGGAACTTTTAGTGGTAACGGACAACAGACTATTAAGTTATTTGCTCAAGGAAAGTATCACACAGGTGGATTCATTAATTATACAATTACAACAGATAGTTCTGTTGGAAGTAATGTTTGTTCTGCAACTGTAAGTGTTAGAGAACGTGAAATAGTTATCTTAACCCTAGGTAATGTGAATTATGGAGCGAGTCCTTCAGGGAATGCTTATGCTGGAAGTGCTATACTAAAGAGTACTAAGAATTTTGGATCAAATGGTATAGTGAAAGTTAACAATATTAGAATTTTAAACACAGGTCTTCAAGGAGAATCTCTACGTACTTACCTAAATAGTAATAAAGTAGATATTATACATAATGTAATTGGGTATAACGCAAATAATGCAACATTAAATGTATTTAAGGATTTTGTTGAAAAAGATAAGGGTGTTTTAATTATTAGTGATGAGAATACAGCCCATACATCAACAAAACAATTCATTGAAATGTTAACAGGTCAAAGTGTGGGGGCTGCAAATGGTAGATATACTATGGTGAATCCTGTTTTGAGTTCTGCAAATAATGAATCAATTATCAAAGGACCTTTCGGGAATTTAAGTGGTAAACTTATCGGGAATGATGCAAGTAATGGTTGGTATTATGAAGGTGTAAATAGCAATAACCAATTAACACCTTTAATTTCAAAAGAAGGTAGTTCTAGTGAAGTTTGGGGATTGAAGCATAAAACTTTAGGGTTTGCTTATTTTGGAGATGGAGGTTGGCCAGTTGGAACAACTAATAATACAAGTACTAATGTATGGCCTTCAAGATATTTAGCCGATGGTACTCCTATTGCTAAACCATATTGGCAAGGAACAGAAGTTTATAATAGTGTACTATATGCTAACCTTATGGCTTGGGCAATAGATTATGTTAAACAACATAAACCAATAAGATAATTAAAAACCAGATTAGGAGATATTCTAATCTGGTTTTATAAAATAAAGTTTATGATTATAAATGATTCATATAAAAAGAGTCTTAAGTATTTTTTGAAGTTTGCATTCTTTCTACTGTTTTCAGTGGTAGTACAAGCTCAAAGTACCAATACTACTAAAGGGACTCAAGTATCGGATGGTACAGTACTAAGTACGGTTCACAATCCTTTAACGTTTAGTATTCTAGATTTAAGTTCTGTTGAAAGAGGTTTTTTATTGCCTCGTATGTCAACTGAAGAAAGATCAGCAATATCTATTGCTGATATAAAACCAGGTTTAATGGTTTATAATACAACTATTGATTGTATTGAGTTTTATAGTGCAAGTCACCAATTGTGGCTAAGTTTATGTGGAGATGAAAAGGCTCCTGCTGAACTTGAAATTTCTAATGCTAATTGTAACAATATTACTATTTCTGGAAATTATGCAGAAGGGGTTTTTTTAAATCCAAGAGCAAATATTATTAATTTACAAGTAAGTGTGTCTGTTTCAGGTACCTATCAGATAGAAGCAGAAGCTTATAATGGAAATACTAAGAATGGTTATTCTTTTACAACAAATGGAAGTTTCCCTACAGCTGGTATCTATAATGTAACCTTACGTGGTAGCGGTACACCTATTAAAGGGTATCTGCGCAATACATCTGGAGAACAGATAGAAAAAGGAGATAATATTAGATTTGTTTTAAATGGAAAAGAATCTAGTTGTATCGCATATAATTTTGTAGAGAGTAAGGCTTTAAAATATGATTTTACTATTAATCAAAACCTTACCAACAAGGTATATAAAGGTGCAAGTATAGAAGGGCGTAATGATATTCTAGAGGCTGTAGTTACCAATATTACTATGCCAGGAAGAATAGAAATCAGTAGCATATCTGACAATGGTATGCTATTTAGTGGATCATATGTACTAACACCTACTGATGTAAAAAATAGAACAACTACAATTAAGTTAGTAGCCAAAGGTACTGCTTATGTTCCTATGGTGACACCAATGCAGTTTAGATCTAATTCTTATGTTGATTATAGTCAAGGAGAACGTGAAGTTGTAGTTAATAAAGATGTCAAAGTAGAGAATGTTAAGTTAGAATTTATTTGTAACAATAATATCTATCCTTTTCAAGTTAAAGGTGATTGGGAAGTAAATAAACCATTTACAGTTAATCATAATTTATTGGTAGCTATTCGTGTATTAGCACCAGGAAAGGCAAGAGTTGTAGCAAGAACTTCTAATCAAGGAACTACAATAGTTTTTGCTTCAGATATAGAAGATTTTAGTTTTGATACAGGTACTACAGGACAAGTTAGATATGTTAAATTGAATTATAAATCTGGAATTCCATTAAAAAGTGGGGTGACTAATTTAGATATTCAATTAGAAAGTCAAGGACCAGCTGAGTATGGAGATACATATCCAAACTATAATATAGTTGAAAAATCTCTATGTACTTATCCAGTTAATGTAAAAGGAGAAGCTAAGTTTGATTTTTCTAGAAATACCAATTTAAGATTTGAAGGTAACTTAAAGTATTCAAGTGTTTCTTTCTTTACACCACGTACAGATATTGATAATAAAGGAAATAGAAATAACTTCAGATTATTATTAACTACAAATGTTTTAGAGGTAGGTGAATATGATTTTACTACACAGGAAATTAATGGAATTACTTTTACTGCAAAAGGTTCTATCTCTAATGTAGGAACACAGACAATCACATTATATCCAAAAGGAAAATCTGGATCAGATATGCCAACACAAAGGTATAATCTTTCTAATTTTGGATTAAACACTGGGTTGAATGTAAATGTTGATTTTGTGTATCGTCAAATGACGATGTATTCAATTGGTAATGAAGGTTGGCACCCTGGAGGACTTACTGGAGTATGGGGTGGAGGCCCTTATTTAGTGAGAAATAAGGATAATTTTGGTTGGAATGGTATAGTAAGGATTGCTGATCTTAAAATTTTGTTACTGAGAAATGATAATGATACTCAGAATACAGATAACCACATGAGTAATAGTGGGATGGCTGGAACATTTAGTACTAATATTTCTCAAGCAGATATGGTGTTTATTGGTGCTAGAAGTGCAGGAGGTAATATTGTAAAACAACCAGCTCAAATGACCATGTTAAGAGACTTTGTTGTGAATAAAAAAGGAGCGTTAGTATATGGAGAGGGAATAGCTAATCACATGACTGATTTTATGAATAGTTTAGGTACAGGATCTGGATCCTCTAGTAATATTTCTGGAACACAGCATAATCTAGCAAATAGAATTGTTTCAAGTCTAAGTACAAAGAATAGATTGATTTTAGGAGAGAGTAATAAATATTTTGGACAAGCTTATGGAAGTTTGTCACTTAGTGGTAAGTTACTTGGTGGGCAAACAACAGGAAGTGAATTTTTTATAAATAGCTTACCTTATCAATATGAAATAATTGCTCAAGGTAATGGAGTGAGTTCTGGGAATAATAATGTTTTTGCTTTTGTTCATAGAGATTTAGGTTTTGTAGGAGTAAATAGTTCGAACTTTATGGGAGGATATAATAGGGTAACATCAGGAGGAAATAATAATTATCCTACAGGATCTTATTTAGGAAAACCTTTAACAACAAACTTTACAGGAGGTGAAGTTTATAACTCTTGGTTCTTATTAAACTTAGTTCACTGGGCAATTGATTATGTTCAAGAAAACAAAGTTGAATAACTTAGGGCAAAATATTAATTTAAAAAATAATTTAAAAAGCGCCTATGGTCTATGCCATAGGCGCTTTTTTTATACCTATTATGTTTGGGTAAGCCTATAGTTTTGCGTGAGTAGATAACTCACTTAGCTATTAAAATCCAATTAACAGGCTCAAAATATTCAGTAGTAATGTATTTAAGTTTGACTGTTTTATTGTATCAATATTGCTTTAATTTATCGCATTAAATACTTTATTTTAAAAGGGGTAATAATTAAACTTGTATTCTTAAATATAGTGTTATGGATTTGTTTAGTGATTATAGTCAAGCATTTACTACTATTCTTCCTTATGATGGAGAAGTGGATTATTATGGTATTGTTTTAAATAAACAACAGAGTGATTTTTACTACACACAACTTATGTCTGATATAGAATGGCAAAATGATCAAGCTGTTATATTTGGCAAAAAAGTAATAACAAAACGTAAAGTAGCTTGGTATGGGGATATAGCTTTTAATTATACATATTCAAATATTACCAAAACTGCCCTAGCTTGGACAGAGGATTTGTTAGCTTTAAAGAAGTTTGTTGAAGAAAAGACAGGAGAAACTTATAATTCTTGTTTACTTAATTTATATCACTCTGGACAAGAGGGAATGACTTGGCACAGTGATGCAGAGAAAGATCTAAAAAAGCATGGAGCGATTGCCTCTGTAAGCTTTGGAGCAGTACGAAAGTTTGCTTTTAAGCATAAAGAAAATGGGGTGAAAATTGATGTAGTCTTAGACCATGGTAGTCTTTTAGTTATGAAAGGAAATACACAAGAGAATTGGCTGCATAGACTTGCTCCAACTAAATTGGTGCATACACCTCGTATTAATCTTACATTTAGAACAATTGAAATAAAAGAGTAAATAAGATATTGGAAAATAACAGAATGCTAATCAGTTCAGTGAAGAAACTGTCGCTAAATAGATTCATGTTTTATAGGTGTTTTTTTGAGTTTATAGAAATAAGATAATTTTATAGACTATATATATTAGTGCATATATTTTTTAGTGTAAATATTTCATTTCTTAACAAGAAAGAGATAAATAGTTTGATAGTTATATTTTATTGATAGTTAGCTAGTATAGTTTAATGTATGTCCGTTTGATGTAATAAGAGGGTGTAATGTTGTAATTATCCCATTAAACTAGATAATACCAATTTTTACAATTACTGTATATTAACTAGTTACTTGTTTACATGATCAGTTCCTTTAACCTATAAATTACCAGTATGACACTAAACGGAGATACATTTATAGTTTTGTTAGAACTAATCAAAAAAATATTTATTATGAAAAAAAAATCATTATTCCTTGTTGTATTATTAGTAGGAGCTTTAGGTGTTGCATGCTCTAGTGATGATAATAAACCTGTTATAGAACCTTCTATTGACTTGAAAAAAGATATTCAGAAAAAGTGGGAGTTTACAACCATACAGACTTTAGATAAAGATAAAAAAGTACTTAAAGATTATCTTTCAGCTGGACAATATGAATGTAAGAATAATATTTGGGAATTTAATCTAGAATCAAGGATAGACTTAATGTATCATAAAGATCCAGATCTAAATACATGTGATGAATATAAAAAGACAGTACCTTATTCATTAAAAGATAAAGAATTAGTTACAATAATTGTAAATGATGGAGATCAATTAGTTCCAGCTTTTTTCGAAATTAGAGAGATGACTAAAGATAAGATGGTTCTTTTTGTAAAGAATAACGAATATACAGAAGAGGAAGCTATAAGTAGTAATTTACCTAAAGAAACTCGCTTTATTCAGTATGTGTTAAAAGCTGTAAAATAAACTTAAAACGTCTAAGAGTTTTCTTAGGCGTTTTTTTTAAATGTGGAGTAAAGATAGATATTATCTTAAACCATGGTGGTCTTGTAGTGATAAAACCAACTCAGCAATAGATTTGATTACACAGATTCTATAACTAAGATGGTAAATACTCCATGTATAAATCTTACCTTTAGAACTGTAGTTATAAAAGAATAAATATGACAAGGAAGTCGTTTAGTACACTATCTAATGTGATCAATCATGATTTATGGCAGTCTTTGTGCTCGTTAATACATCAAAAGACTTTAGAAAATAAAGACATGTTAATTAAACAGGGAGAAATTGCTGATAAAATAGTATGGATAAAGCATGGGATTTTACGTTCTTATTTTTTATTGGAGAATGGTGAAGAACGTACTTACTGTATCACTTTTGATGGGAGTATGATGACTGCAATGACTTCATTTATCTCAGGGCAATCTTCTAAAGAAAATATTCAATCTATTGGCAAAACAGAGTTGTATATACTCTATAAGAAGGATGTCGACATGTTATGTAAGGATAGTATTGTATGGACTATTTTTTTTAAAAAGTTGTTAGAAGAGCAGTTTATTGAACTTGAAGAAAAACTTTTTGATATTCAACGTTTGCAAGCTAAAGAGAGATACTTAAAATTATTACATCATCATCCAGAGTATATCCAACATATACCTGGTATTTATTTAGCTTCTTTTTTAAACATAAGCCCAAGACACCTTAGTAGAATACGCAAGGAAGTTGTTTTATAGACCTATGTCCTGTTTGTTATAAACAAAAGTATACAACTTTGTGGCTTTAATCAAAGTAACTATAAATATGAACATTGATAAGCAACTACTAAAAGTATTGCAATCTAGTGCTTGGACTAAAATTCCTTATGAGTTACTCCTAGAGACTAGTCCTGAACAAATACGCATAGAAGAAAATAACTTAATGAAACAGGAAGGGGCATTAGAAACGCCTGATGCAATTCAAGTGTTTAATAAAGAGATTCAGAGCACAGATAAGAAGAGCTTAATCTCTTTGAGAATATACAAGCCTAAGCAAATAGTCAATAATCTTCCTATGATTTTATTCTTTCATGGCGGCGCTTTTATTTTCGGTTCTGGTGATCAATATGACTTTCAGATGTATCCATTAGTACAAGAGACTAATGTTATCATTGTATCGGTAGATTATAGATTAGCTCCCAAATATCCTTTTCCTGCAGCATTAGAGGATAGTGTAAATGCATTACAGTATATATATGAAAATGCAGAAGCTTTTGGTGGGAATAGAAATAATATTAGTGTAATGGGTAGTAGCGCTGGAGGAACTATAGCACTATCATTACTTCACTTAAATAGAGATCATGATAATATTCCTATAACCAGTGGTTTTTTCTTATATCCACCTACATGTGATGAATTAAATACCTCTTCTATGCAAGTTTATGCAAACGCACCTATGCAATCTAAGAAAAGTGCTCGTTATATGTGGAAGTATTACTTATCTGGAAATAGTACTAAATGGATGGAATACGCAGTTCCTAATAAAATGTGTAATTATAAAGGATTACCACCAATGGTTTTTGTGTTAGCAGAATATGATCCTTTAATTGATGAGGCAAAAGAATATATAAAGGCTATAATAGCAAATAATGGGAATGTGAAAGTAAAGCAAGTGCAAGGGGCAGTACATACATTTGATTTTTTTGAATGTAGATTAACTGATGATTTTACAAAGTATAAAGTAGAGTATTTTAAGAAATTACATTCCTTGTAAGTATCTTTAGTGTTTTAATATATTATATGGATAACTTCAAAAAACACTTCAAAAAACACTTAGAAAAATTCCTAGGAAAACTACCAACTACTGAGGTAGAGATTATTGTTTCATATTTTGAACAACTTACAGTTAAGAAAAAAGAATGCATTCAGGAGTCGGGTATGCTATGTGATAAGATGTTCTTTGTTTTACGAGGATGTCTTAGAAGTTATTATGTAAAGACTAATGGGGGGGAACAAACAATAGACTTTGCAATAGAGAATTGGTGGATTACGGATAATAAAGCATTTGAAGAAGGAACTATAAGTAGCTTTTCTATTCAAGCAATTGAGGCCACAGATATCTTAATGATAACAACGAGACAGTTTGTTTTATTGTTAGAGGAATCCCCTATAATGGAGAAGTATTTTAGATGTGTATTTCAGCGAGCGTATGCAGCAGCTCAATATAGACTCAAGTATTTATATGAATTTAGTAGAGAAGAGTTATATTTTCATTTCGAAGAATCTTACCCTGAATTTGTACAGCGCATACCTCAGTATTTAATGGCATCTTATTTAGGTTTTAGCCCAGAGTATTTAAGTGAAATTAAGAAGAAAAAGTTTTCTTAAACAGGTTTAAGTTTTTTGGAGTGTTATAGCTATAGATTTGTTGTTGTTAAAATGATAAAACAAAAACAATGAGAAAAGCAATTTATAAAACAGATCCAAAGGCTTATGATGGAATGTTTATGTTAGAAAAATATCTTAGTGAGTCAAAATTAACACCTATACATAAAGAACTTATAAAAATAAGGACTTCTCAGTTAAATGGTTGTGGATATTGTTTAGATATACATACACAAGATGCGTTAAAGCTAGGGGAATCTAGTAGAAGACTTTTGGTATTGGCTGCATGGAAAGAAACAGAGTTATTTAGTGAAGAAGAGCGAGTAATTCTAGATATGACAGAAGCACTTGTTTTTGTTCATCTTGGAGGGATTAGTGATGAGTTATATAGCAAAGCAATTCAGCTGTTTGACGAAGTTTATTTAGCTCAATTAATAATGTGTATGGTCACAATAAATGCTTGGAATAGGATAGGAGTAGCTACTCATCTTAAAGCAAAGTAATAAAAAAGGGATTGTTTATAAAAACAGTCCCTTTTTCTATTTGTTTTATTTAGTTGGTAAATCTTTTATTTATAGTTAGTAGTAAGATCTACTTCTATTGTATTCAATTCTGCTAAAGCAATGTCTTTTTCGTTTTTAAAGTATTGGTTATCATTAAGGAATAAATCTTTATAATAGTTAATACCATTTAAGATATTCTCTTTTATTTTTGTAATCTGCTTTGCTTTAACAGCAGTATAATCAGTAGATAGAGCGATTACTTCACTCTTAAAATGATCAATGTACATTCTTAGCTCTTTTATAAAAAAATGAGGGCGTAAGTTTGTCTCTATAACATTGTCATTTCCATAGATATGTTTAATCATTTGTTGTAATGAAACTTCTTTAGTGAAATAAGCAATATTAGGACCAGGACAAATTACAACTCCTTGTGATTCACCTTTTATAGGGAGTTTAAGGTCTAAAAATGAGGCATTTGCTAAGCCAATGCACAGACATGATTTTTCAGTTAATGTATTGAATTTTACTTTGTACTCTTCTGTTGTCATATTCTCTTTTTCAAGAGCAAGTTTTTGTAGTTCTATCGTTTGAAACTTTCGCGATGCAGTACATAGTCCTTCATTATCATGGGTCTTGTTAAGGGCTAAGTACTTTCTAGGACAAGAACTACCAGCTTTATCTTTTATGATTCTAGCAGAGCGTATGGCTTCATTAGATGTACCTTTTATACTATTAAAAGGAATCCCCAAAGGAGAAATGTTACTTAGATATAAGTCTTCTTCTTTTGCATTTATTAGAAGTTGACGTGTTTCTGAGTCTACAGAGGTTGCTTCAGGAACAAGTAAGAATGGAGAGCCCCATCCAACAGAATCAAGTTGATAATGATCTAATAAAAATTGGTGTTCAACAGAGGTTCCTACTCCTCCTTGAGCAGTTACTTTTAGCTCTGGATGAGTATTGGGAACGTATTTTCCTTTTTGACTTAGTGATTTGCACATTAAATCAAAAGTAGAATTTATTAACTCCTGTCTTCTAGTTTTAAACTCGTCTAATATTACTCCTAATAGGTATCCATCGGTAGCAAAAGCATGTCCTCCACAGTTTAACCCTGATTCTATGCGATATTCAGATACCCAAAGTCCTTTCTTAGCTAAGAAGTTACCTTGGATTAATGCTGATCTAAAATCACTTACTTTAAGTATAATCCTCTTTTGTAGTCCATGTTCTGGATGAGGAAAGAAAGCGTCAAAGTTCTCGAAGTAACTAAACAGGCGAGGATTCATTCCTGCAGAAAGGACAACAGAAGAACTTAAACTACTATTTGCAAATCCACGTAAGGCAGCATGTGCATCATTAAATTCGATAGGTAAAGCCTCTTTTTTATTGAAGTTTTCACGGTCTACTTTTGTCATGATATTTACATCTATTTCTCCTGGATGAATGTAATTGTCAATGATGTTCTTTAGGTTTTCTATTGATAGTTTTTCATCAATATGTCTTTGTATTCCCTTTCTGATTTCAGATAGATTAGGTAAACTCTCTTTGTAATCCTCTAATTCTTTTCTACTTTCTAATAGATTTGTTTTTAATTTATTAAACTTTTCCTTGACAATAGAGTCTATTGTATTTAGATATGCAGTAATTCTTTTTGCTCTAAAGTCTTCAATTTTTTTAGTAATTTCAGTGTAAGGCAATTCAAATTTCTCACAATAAAAGCGATTCATGCGTTCTATTAGTTCATCATCCATTACAGAAATAGTAGAAGAAATTCCATATTGAGCCACACGTATAGGGCTATCTATAGTGTATGCTAAACCCATTACAGGAATATGAAATGAATGTATTGGTTTTAGTTTCATTTGGTGTTTTTAATTATTCTTAAAGCTGAGGAAATTCATTAAAAAAACTCATATAGAAGCTGATATTTATCATGTAGTTGATTATGATTGTGTTAAACTCAAAATTGACTATAGATTAGATAAATGAAAAGTAAGTATACAAAGTACATCTGAATTAGCGATCTTAGGGTATACTAGTAAGATTATATAGCTATTAAAAGAAGTGGGAGTAGAATCGTTTTGTGGTATTTAGCTAACATTGATTTAAGAGATAAAGGTGTTGAATCTATCATTATATGTATATTTCTTAGCACCTTATAGTTGATTTTTTACAATAGGGAAAGTTTAGTTTATTTATATCATACTGATTTATAATGTATTATTTGCAATCTTAAATAGTTGAGTAATTATTTTAGTATAATATTAAAATAATTGTTGAATTATTTTTAAATTTAATTGATTTTGTAACATATATAAGCACTAACTAAGGCTTTTGGTGATCTATTGTGATATAAAAAAATAACTTAATTCATTAATACCTCTTGTACTATGATAAATGATTATTTGAATAAATTAGTGGGCATTCGTTTAAAAGGTAGAAAAAAAGAATTAATACATGGGATTGTATTAGCTTGTAATGAGAAATGGGTATTGACTAAATGTAACTCAGTTGATTATGTAGTAGATGGATACGAGCTGATACCAATAGATAAAATATCGACTATAGAACGTGGAGAAAATATTGTTTTTATTGAAGAGGTGCTTAAAGCTAAACATATTGATTTCCATACTATCCCAATTGTGCTTAAAAGTAATATTTTCGAAACTTTGATCGAAATAGGTAATAAGTATGGGGCTTTCGGATTAGAATTTAAAGAAGAGGATTGTGTTTACGTTGGTAAGTATGTTGATAGTGAAGATAATGATTATTTTGCGTTTGAAGAATTATCTGCCTCTGGTGAATGGTTTGAAGAAATAGAAGAGTTTAAGATTTCTAAGGTTTATAAAATTGACTTTGATAGTGATTACGTAGAATCTTTATTACTGTATACAAATAGGAAGCTTAGTGAATAATAAGATTAGAATTTTTTAATTTACTCTATCGATAAATTGCATGATTATTGATTATTAGAAAAGCAAACGAATATATTTTAACCAATATTAAAAGATTTATTATGAAGAAAATTTTTAGCCTTTTATCAACTGCATTCTTGAGTGTATTGTTGTTTAGTTGTAGTACTGACGATAACTATGATGATTTAAGTAATTTAGTTGGCGGTTTTACTATGGTGAATGCATACGAGAGTGATGCTGCTGTATTATATGTGGCAGATGGGCGTCCTGTACAGAATCCTTATTATCCATTGTTTTATCAAAGTGTAGGATATGTTAATCTATGGCAAGGTATACGTAATATAGATGTACTGGGAAGTATTTCTAATAAACGATTAACTTCAAACATACAGAAGATTGAGAGTCAAAAGTTTTATACTTCATTTATAGGAGGAAGCTCTAAGAAAGTAATTCACTTTATTACTGAAGATCAAATTAAGAAGATAAATCCTTTGAATGGGACAAAACAATCAGGGGTTCGCTTTTTTAATTTGAGTTCAGATGATGTTACGGCAACTGTTGAGTTTGATGACAAAATCTTAGTGAAAGAATTCGAAGCTCGAGTGCAAGATGATGAGAAAACAGCAATTAAAACTCAAGAGTTTTCTACAGTGGAATCTAAAACATATATGATCTCGATAAAAGATAAAGAAGGAAAAGTATTAGTTACCAGAGATAAAGTAATTTTTAATCCTTCTCAATATTATTCTATCATCTTGATAGGTTCTAAGGATAACAAAGAGAAACCATACTATATTGGAATTATTAATCAAGCTGTGAAGTAAGAAAAAGCTTTTTATGATGTACAAAAATCCCTTGGGAACCACAGTGTTCTTAAGGGATTTTTTGATATAATGATTTACTCGTGTAGTAAGGGTGGATTTTTGTTGGGCTTCAGGCTACTTTTCTTAGTGAAGTAACTGATAGGCTAAATTAAAGCACTAGGTAAGGGATGTGTACCTAAGCTCATATAAAGAAATAAATCAATAATAAAGGCATGTGAATAGTATCAAATTAGACTATAAAGATATGTTATTTTAGAAGGCTCGTTGTAACACAGTTGTTTTTATGTAATATCTTTACTTTAGATTAAAATTTTCTTATCTGTGAGAGTATCAGTAGTATTAAGAATAGTATATAATAAAAATAAATTATGTTTGAAAATCATCCAATTGACATAAATAAACTACCATTAGTAGAGGAGGTAAAGTTTAATAGCTTAGACTCTAAGTATAAAACTGTAGTAAGTATAAGGTTGTCAGTTGTTACTTTTTGTCTACTGTTGCTATCTTTTTCACCTTATGTACTTCAGTACTTAAAGGTAATTTTATTAAGTAGTAAATTGCTTTTGTTGATAGGCATATTAGGTATTATTATATCTATACTTATGTGTAGTACTACGTTAAAAGGCGTGGGAATGAAAGGCTATGCCCTTAGAGAACATGATATTGTATATAAGTCTGGGATTATCACCAGAACTCAGACTATCATTCCCTTTAATAGGGTTCAGCATGTTGTTGTTTATGAGAGTGCTTTACTAAGAGTATTTAATCTGTGTACAGTTGAGTTTTTTACCGCAGGTGGTGCTTTAGGGGATTTGAAGATATCTGGCATATCTAAGGAAGAAGGAGATCGACTAAAAGCTTATGTTGTACAGAAGATTAGTAAATCGATACATGCTAATGTAGGTGAACAGATAATAGAGGAGATAAATGAGACAAAGTAATTTTTATCGACCTACAAGGCAAGCAACTATTGGAATTATAGCAAACTTTTTAAATGCTTTACAGAAGATTGTTAGAGCATTTGTTCCCTTATTAATAGTATTCTTTGTTAATAAGCGCATGGAACTTCCTGTTAGTATATGGGGACTCATGATCTTTGGAGGTGTAATAAGTCTAGGAATAGCTTACTTAAGCTATAGAAACTTTTTATTTTATATAGATAAGGAGACTAATTCATTTATTATTCAAAAGGGAATCGTTAATAAATCTAAAGTTACGATTCAGTTAGACAAAATACAACAAGTGAATCTGAATCAGAGTTTTATAAATAGAATGATTAATGTCTATTCTGTGGAAATAGACTCTGCAGGAAGTAAAGATAAAGAAGCTACCATCCCTTCTATGTCCTTAGTTGATGCAAATGCTTTGAAATATATCTTGTTGAATTCTACAAACAGTAATTGTGCAATAGAAAATAATAGTGTTCAAGAAGAATCCTTTATTAGACGAATTAGTGTGTTGACCTTGTTTAAGGTTGGGATGACTGCGAATTACTTATATACATTAGGGGCTATATTACTATTTTTTAATATGCTCTATGACACATTGATCAATAAGTTTGCTATACAGGAGTATGTGAATACAGATGAGGTAAATACTTATGTTAATAGAGGTATACCAGCTGTTGTGATATTCTATGTAATAATTCTGATGGTAATTATAGTACTTATTGTTAATGTGAGTAGAACATTTCTTAAGTTCTGGGACTTCAAGGTAGTTTTATCTAAGGGAACTTTGTTGTTATCACATGGATTATTGTCCACTCGTAACACTATTATTCGTCCTAATAGAGTGCAGAAGATAGAAATAGTACAGAATTATTTGCAAAGCCTATTAGATATATGTATCTTAAAAATTAGTCAAGTATCTGGAGAGGATACTGATAATAGACGCTCAGGACTACAGATACCAGGATGTTCTGTTTCAGAGAAGAACGAATTGTTTAGTATCTTGATGAAGAAAGGGGAGATCGAGTATTCTACTATTTTAAGATATAACTATAGATACTTAGGTTTTAGAATATTTGTATTTATAGGGATTCCAGTCGCTGTTTTTAGTTTATTGTTTATCCAGGAGTTTACAGTATCTACTTTTGTCAGTATTATTTTTGTTTACAGTCTCGTAGTTGGATTAGCACTTCTGAGGCTATATCGAGTAGGAAGATTGTATGTGAGTGATTCATTCATTGTAATTCGCAAGGGGATTTGGGATATTTCTTATAGTTACATCCAGCCTCATAAGATACAGAAAGTCGTTTTATCTCAATTGTGGTGGCAACAATCATCAGATATAGGTAGCCTAGTTATTTACACAGCAGGAGGAAGAATGAAGTTTAGTACAACAAACTATAACGAATTAGTCAAACTTAGGGATAAATGGCTTTATCAAGTAGAATCAACCTCTTTGAATTGGATGTAAAGAATTACAGCATAGAAGAATTATGTTTTCTTATGCTGTAATTAATTATTTTTCTTCTTGTACCTTTTTTAATGCCCTATTTAATGTACGGGTAGTTATACCTAAGTAAGAAGCCATATCTTCTTTGGATATATGTATTTGTTCTTTTTCTTGAAGTTCTAGTAGCTTTTCTAAGGCGTGTTCTACCGTATAAAGTTGTTGGAAAGAAGCCCTTTGACTTGTATGGTATACACGTAATGTTTCTACTTCCAACAAAGTATTATTAAAGGTTATGTCTGTCTTAAGCAAGTGTTCAAAAACAGATAGAGGAATAATGTAAGCATTTAATGGCGTTATAGCTTCTACAGAGCATAAACAGTTTTTTTTTCCAATAAATTCTATTTCCCCCATAATTTCTCCAGTACTTAAAAACTCAGGGATATATTCCTTGCCATTTTCTTCTGTTATAAAACACTTTGTTATGCCATCTTTAATAACTATCACTTTGGTAACAGGATCTCCCTGATGTAATAGTATTTCTTTTGGTTTATAAGGTTGTAGTATAATTTTATCATTAAACACATCAGTTTGTGCTAACGATTCGATATATGATAAAAAGTCAATATTTATTCTTAACATTTTTTTATAGCCTTAAGGACAAATGTCCTATGTGAGTAATACAATAATAATGATTTTTGCAGTATCAAAATTAAGTATTAATACTTATTAATCTAAAAGATTTAAGAAGTTTTATACAAAGATTAAGAAGAATGCTGTGCTGGTGTTTTCTTTAATTAAATTTGATAAGTTTTTTTCAATTATATTACAAGTGATAAGTGTTTTTAAATCAAAAACGGGATGGTAAGGTAAGTGGTACTCTCCCGTTTTTTTTAAGTATAATAGTATATAAAACACTGTTTTTTATTCTATTATTAAGTGATAAATGTTTTTTAATCAAAACGGGAAAGCAAGTAAGTGATGCTTTCCCGTTTTTTTTATCAATTAATTGTTTTACCTATTATATTTTTTATCTCTTAGTTGTTTTGCTGTGAATTGATAAAAAGATATTGCCTCGTTTATATATTTATTATTTGGTTTGGATGTTTCAGTAAGAGGATTGACTAATTTAGACACCGTGTTATTTTCAAACGTATATTGTTTTACTTTCTGATTAGGACTTAGAATAGTAAGTGTATTATCTCTTATATAGCCAAGGTCTTGATAGGTAGCGATAAAAGCTCTAGGGATATAATTGGGATCAAGTACATTAGTACCAAAGAATTTAGAGTCATAGTTTATGTTTAAAATACTTAATAATGTAGGCATGACATCTATTTGTGAAATCATTTTTTCAAACTGTATAGGCTCTAATCCAGAGGGAGTAAATATCATTGCTGGGATTCTGTATTTATCTAGTGGCAATTCTGTTTTGCCAGCACTAGAAGCACAGTGATCTGATAGAATGACAAATATAGTATTGTTATACCAAGGTTGTCGTTTTGCAAGTTTAAAGAACTGTTTGATTGCATAATCTGTATACCTCACTCCCTTATCTCTTCCATCATCTAAGTCAGAGGTATTGATGACTCCTTCTGGAAATGTAAATGGTCTGTGATTACTAACAGTCATGATATGGTTAAAAAAAGGTTGTCCTGAAGCATATTCTTCATTCATAACCTCAATTGCTTTGTTTGCCATGTCACCATCAGCTACACCCCATATATTTTCGAAGGTTATTTGTTCTGACGTAAAATTCGCTTTATCTACAATGTTATAGTTATTTCCTTCAAAAAAGTTTTTCATATTGTCAAAATACGCATCCCCTCCATACAAGTATTTTACTGTATATCCATTTTTAGCAAATACAGATCCTGTTGTGAATTTATTCTTATTGTCTTGACGTTTTACCACACTTTCACCTGGAGAAGGAGGAATACACATTGTGATTGCTTCTAAGCCTCTAACTGTTCTGTTTCCTGTGGCAAAAGTGTTTGGAAAGAATAAACTCTTGTTGGCTAAGCTATCTAAGAATGGAGTAAGTTCTTTTTCATTTCCAAAAAAGGACATATAGTCTGCACTTAAGCTCTCTATAGATATTAATACTACATTCTTTTTATTAGGTGTAGAATCTGTTTGGATACTTCTTAATAGAGAATCCTCTCCCTTATAGCTAGGGTAAAACTGTTTTATATTTTCAACGACCTCTTGGTTTGGTAAGGTTTTGTAAAACTTGAAGTAGTCTATTACACTATTATTAAATGCTTGGTAGAACTTATACACTCCATTGCTTTCTAGTTCTTCACTAAACAAGTTGTTTTTATTTATAGGTGCCATGATTTTATTTGCAAAAGCAAGCGAAAAACCAACTATAAATAGATAAGCTACAGTATAGATTATTTTGCGTCTTAGAGGAACAATATTCACTACTGCATGTACTGTTTTCTTGTAAATAAAGTATGTGATTATTAACGTTGTGATGAGTATACCAATAAATAAAGGTATTACGGGATATGATTCTATTATGTTACCTATAACTTCGTTAGTATATACTAGATAATCTACTGCAATAAAGTTGTATCTAACGCCAAACTCATTCCAAAAGAAGTATTCGCTTATTGTATTTTGAAGTAAAATCAGAGTGAAAAGGAATATAACAAATGCATAATTAAACTTTCGTATTAGTTGTCTTTTCTTAGGTAAAAATAAACACAGTCCAAATAGTGCTGTTTTAATAGATAAAAATGTAATAGCTATTTCAGGAAGTACACCGCCATACTCATTAAAAATAGTATTCCCAAAAGTTACCCATATCCAGAGTCCGCTTAACGCTATAAATAAGATGTAACCATACGGTTTATTATATTTATCATTAGATATGAATATGAAGTATATCCAGAACAATAGATAAGCTAAGCTGAATATGACAATATCTCTAAGTAATCCTATTGAAAAAATAATAAATACTTCTTTGAACCCGAATAGTGAAGAAGTAATAGGATGGTTGATTAACACTATTCTTAGTAAGATATTAAGTACAAGATAAAAGGATATTAAGTACTTATAAGGAGTAAAAAATGATGAGTTTGTTGACATTTCTTGTTTTTGAATTATTTAATTTCTCAATAAAAATGTTATTGTTTGAATTTAAAACTTTAAAAGTATGAATTTATTGTGTTTAGTTTATTAAAATAAATATAAATGTAAGAATATGGTTTTGTATATTGTATTCGGTTTAAATAAGATTAAAGAATACAAGAGTTTGTTGAGTTGTTAATCTTTTTTATCTTCCAATTTTTAGTATTAATGTATTGAATTTTAGTTATTTAGTGTGTTGTTGTGTTTTTCCGTTAAATGATACGTTATTTTTAAAGAATCTTAATTTCGTTTGTGATTTTTATAAGTTTAGAGTTTGGTTAGTGGATGAGGTTAGAATATGAAAGTGGACTAGTGATGATTAACTCTTTCCTTATAGTTTTGACAAAATCAAAAAGTAAATAAACAACATGAACATTAGACACGATTGGACAAAACAGGAGATACAAGTGATATATAACACACCTTTATTAGAATTAATTTATAAAGCAGCAAGTGTACATCGTAAATACCATAATCCTAATGAAGTACAAGTAAGTACTCTTTTATCTATTAAGACAGGTGGTTGCGTAGAGGACTGCTCTTATTGTGGTCAGGCAGCTCGATATCACACGGATATAAAAGTACAAAAGTTGTTATCTTTAAATACTGTTTTAGAGACTGCGCAGAAAGCTAAAGAGAGTGGTTCTTCTCGCTTTTGTATGGCGGCTGCTTGGAGAGAAGTCCGTGACAACAGAGATTTCGATAAAGTAATTGATATGGTAAAGGGAGTGAATGAAATAGGATTAGAGGTATGCTGTACTTTGGGGATGTTGACAGAAGAACAGGCAAGTAGATTACAACAAGCGGGTCTTTATGCCTATAACCATAATTTAGATACTTCTGAGAATCACTATGATAAGATCATATCGACACGTAGTTTTTCTAATCGTATGAATACTATTGATAACGTAAGAAAGGCTGGTATTACTGTTTGTTCGGGTGGTATCATTGGATTAGGGGAGAAGAGCGAAGATAGGATCTCAATGTTGTGTACTCTTGCTACAATGGAGAAACACCCAGAGTCAGTACCCATTAATGCACTGGTTCGAGTGAAAGGGACGCCTATGGAAGATATGCCTAGAGTAGATACATGGGATATGATTAGAATGATTGCTACTGCACGTATTCTGATGCCTGAGACAATGGTGCGATTAAGTGCTGGTCGTATTGAAATGACTGAATATGAACAAGCAATGTGTTTTATGGCTGGAGCTAACTCAATGTTCTCAGGAGATAATGAAACCTTGCTTGTTACTCCTAATCCTAGTTTATCAGCCGATCAATTATTACTGAATACCCTAGGGCTAAACCCAATGAAAGTCAAAAACAGATTAATGTGACATAATCTGTGGATGCATGATATAAAATAGATAGATATTTTTGTATTCTTTCAACACAGGATGGATGGCTTATATTTTGTAGCACGAATTAAATGGTGTGTTTTTATTTGTAGAGTAGAAGTTATAGTGTTTATTGGCTTGCTGATTTTTTTATGATAATAAAGATTATTGTATTTATTGGAATCTTACTCTGAATTAGACGAACTAATGATGGGATAGAGGTGTTTGGTTTGAAATAGATAGAAATAAACGGATAATTATAGTTTATAGGATATAAAAAAGTAAAGTTTAACTTATTTTATGAAATGTAAAAAAGGCAACAAGAATTTAAGATATTTTTTGCTGCCTTTTTTGTTCTTAGTCGTAACTAAAAATTAAAAGATTATTTTTCATTTCCAGGTATTGTTAATAAAATGAAGTATTGTTATCTGAATCTCAATATGTGATTTGCTAATTAGGTGAAGTTGTTTAAAATATTGTGATATTTTTATGCGTATTTCATTAATTTATAACCAAAAGTGCGTAGTTTTTATGATTATTGTCATATTCGAGTGAAAAGGACCATCATACATTTGTACCAGTAAATAAGAGAAAGGTAACAATGTCGGTGTTACCTAATATTTAAAACGTTCTTTTTTAGTCTGTTTTTTATTATGTAAACTTAATTGTGTTTATTACTTATAGCAAATTCCTTTTTGCTATAAACGTCGAGATGGGGAAATACAAGGCAGTTGATGTATTAATACTTCTTAGGGAGAGGAAGTAGGTACGGATTAAAAAAGATTTTCATTAATTTTTTTTAATTTTTGCATTATGAGACGATGTGCGCAAGTTTTAGTTGGAGTTTTGGTATTAAGTTTAAGTTCTTTATTTGTTGGTTGTAGTGCCGATGAGAGTTATAACTTAATGAAAGAAACTCCAGTAACAGTAAGTAGTATTAACATTGAAAAAAAGTGGATTGTAGCTCACTATGATTTTCAAGCAGGTATTGATCGAAATCATAAAGAGGCTTATCAGAAATCAGCCGTAGAGATTGATATTATGAAAGGCGGAGTGTACAATGCTGTTGACAAGTACAATTTAGAGAAATCTAAAGGTCAATGGGAACTTAATGGAGATGTGATAAGCTTTAGCGACAGTGCCACAGGGATTGTCTTGAGTTACCGAATTGAAGAACTTAATAGAGCTGACGCTACTGTGAGCCCTGTTAGTTGTAAGGAAATCTCAAGAATTGAATTAGTGAGTTTTTCAAAATAACTTGAACAACTTCACATTACTAACTACAAAAAAAAGCAACCTGTTACCTTTTCAGGTTGCTTTTTTTATTTGTTTTCCTGTACTGATGTAAGTGGCGATTAGAGCTATAAATACCATCGCTAATATAGTGTAGAAGAATCCATTCCAATTTCCATTGTTGACAAACATCCCAGTGGAAGTTCCAATTATACTAGAACCTACATAATAGAAAAACCAATACAAAGCTGTAGCGGAACTCTTAGCTTCTTTTCCTAATGTTGTAACTACACGACTAGCTATAGTATGACCACTAAAAAATGAAATTGTAAAGAAGGTAAGCCCTACTAGTATAATAAATAAGTTATCCATGTACATACCTACTGTACCTAATAGCATCAGACTTAATGCTATTAGCATTATTTTTTTCGGAGAGTATCTGTCAGATAATGTGCCAGCTATCATATTGCCAAAAATGCCAAAAGCATACATTAAAAATATCATGGCGATTAGATAATGTGGTAAGTTATAAGGCGCTGCTTCTAACTTAAATCCAAGGAAATTATATACACTAACAAAAGATCCCATTAAACAAATAGCAACTAGATACATTGCCATTATCTTATAGTTCTTAAAGATAGATTTCATTTGAGATAATTTGTCTCCTATTTTAAGTTTCTTTGGTTCAAAGAATTTGGAATCTGGAAAGAATATATAAAATGTGATTGCTATGACCAGGGCTATAATTCCAATGGTAAATACTGCCGCTTGCCATCCTAACCATCCAGAGACTAGAGCCGCTACTATACGTCCAAACATTCCACCAAAGGTATTACCTGCAAGATAAAAACTAATGGCAATACCGATATACTTAGAGTCGATTTCTTCTGCTAGGTAAGCTAAGGTTACTGCCGATACTCCAGATATACACATTCCCTTAATAAAACTGATATTTACTAGAATAGAAAAGTCATTGACAAAGGCTGATAACAAGGTTAACATCGTTGAGGTGACAAGCGAAAATAGTATAACATCCTTACGTGGATAACTATCAGCTATAAAAGCGAACAGTAGAAGCCCTAATGCCATTCCCATCGTACCCGCAGATACAAGGTAACTACTCTCTGCAGGTGTAACTTTAAAATATGTGGTTATTTCGGATAATATAGGTTGGAAGTTATAGAGTTGTGCGAACACAGATACTCCTACTAAAAAGATACACCATTTGATTCGCTTATAGGTAGTTGTTCCTTTTATTGCTCTTGCTTCTTGTAAGCTTTCAGTATATGTAGTGGTATCCATTTGATATTATTTTTGGTAAAGGTAATAGGAAGTTATATATTAGTAAAACGGTATTTTTCTATTATATCAATCGATAAAAACGATCAATTTATGGAGCTCAGACAACTTAAATACTTCTTAAAAGCAAAGGAATTACTCAATTTTACAGAGGCATCAAAATGCTTGTATATCACTCAAAGTACCCTTTCACAACAGATAAAACAACTAGAAGAAGAGCTGGGACAACCTTTATTTAATAGAATAGGTAAGCGTATTACGCTAACAGAGGCGGGAGAACTCTTTGCTTTTTATGCGGAGCGAAGTATACGTGCTGCTGAAGATGGTAAACTATTACTAGAAGATCTAGAAGGATTAAAGACAGGTACATTAAAAATTGGATTGACATGGGGGCTTAAGTCATTGGCTTTGTCTTCCTTAAAGATATTTAATAACTCTTATCCAGAAGTAAAGATAGAAGTGACATTTGGTACAACTAATGAGTTGATGGAAGATCTATTAAAGCAGAAGATAGACTTTGCTCTAACTTACTTTGATGGTGTACATGAAGAAAATTTTATATATGAATCTGTCCTGACCTCTGATATGGCTTTAATGGTTGCTAAAGATTCGACTCTAGCAAGTTTAAAAGGCATAAAATTAAAAGAAATAGAACAATATCGCTTGGCTTTGCCAGTACAAGGATTTAGTACACGTGATTTTTTGGATAGAGTATTTAAGAAGCACAATATCTTGCCTAATATAGCTATTGAAACTAATCAGACCTCTATGATTGTTGACTTAGTAGAACTAGGAGCGTATCAGACTGTGCTTACCCATGCGACTGTACATAATGAGGCTAACTTAAAGGCAATACCAATTAAAGATATAGATATGAAACGCGAAGCTGTAGTTATTCAGCTAAAAGATAGCTATCATAAAAAAGGAGTGCGAATATTTATTGACTTGTTATTAAATGAGAATAAAGATGAATATAGCACATTGTAGAATCTATTGACATTGATTTGTGTTTTTGATTAATGTGAGTCGTATTCTTTGTTTGAATAATATAAAAGAGCTCGTTTTTTTCGAGTTAGGTCGATTTGTCATAATTTTAGTTTAAGCGTTATAAATTTTAATTAATTTAAATAAGAACCTATATATTTTGGTTATGTCTGATTCAAAAGCGTCATAATTTATTATACTCATAATATAAGTACTTGTATTTCCAATATTTGAAAAGCTTTTTTCTTTTGTTAGCAAGTTTACTTTTTTATATTTGCTATTATTTAATTTGATTCTAAATAAATATAGTAAGTAAATGATAAGAATAATTTTAATTCTTATACTGATAATAGTTTCTTTTATTTCCGTTTTTGTAGGTGTGAAGGATATCTCTGTTTTTGATATTCACCGACTAACTCAGGATGAAATGTTGGTTATATTAGTAAGTAGGTTGCCGAGGATGATCTCTGTGTTGATAGCAGGAATAGGAATGAGTATTTCTGGATTAATCGTACAACAGATTTCAATGAATAAATTCGTGTCTCCTACTACAATGGGAACACTCGACGCTTGTAAAATGGGAATACTATTTAGTATGATTCTATTTCCAGGTGGGGGAATGATGTATAAGATGATCTTGTCATTTGCTATTGCATTAATTGCAAGTGTGGTTTTTTTAAAGATTTCAAGTAAAATCAAGATGCGTAATGTCATCTTCATTCCTTTAGTAGGAATTGTATTTGGTAATATCTTGAATGCAATATCTACTTTCTTTGCTTATAAGACAAATTTAGTACAGAATATGGAAGGATGGTTGATAGGAGACTTTTCTTCTATCATAAAAGGAAATTATGAAATATTATACTTAGGAGTACCTATTGTGTTGCTAAGTTATTTGTATGCTAATAAGTTTACCATTGTTGGACTAGGAGAGGATACTGCTAGTAGCCTTGGATTAGATCACAAGAAGATTACTTATTTAGGACTGATATTCGTAGCGATAACTTCTACAGTAGTTGTGTTGACAGCAGGTGTTATTCCATTCTTAGGGCTTATTATTCCCAATATTGTGAGTTTGATGTTTGGAGATAATCTAAAAAAGACTATTAGCTATACAGCATTGATAGGAGCTATATTCTTAATGATTTGTGATATCATTAGTAGATTGTTAATAGCACCTTACGAAATACCTATTGGACTTACAGTAAGTATCATAGGTGGAGTGATATTCTTAGTATTAATATTTAAACGAGCGAAGCATGTATAAGGGAAAGATTATTACAGTTTTGGCAGTCGTTTTGATGTTGTTGATTGCTATTTATATGTTCACTTTTACAGGAACAAAGCTTGATTATGTATTGCCTAGAAGAGGATATAAAGTTATAGCGATGATATTAATCTCATTTGCTATAGGGTATTCTTCTATTATATTTCAGACGATATCAGCTAATAGAATCTTAACTCCTTCTATTATGGGATTTGATTCTTTCTATCTTTTGTTACAATCAGTATTAGTATTAATGTATGGAGATAGAACCTTTCAAGTTCTAAATTCGGAGACAAACTTTGCAATATCTGTTGTCCTAATGCTTGGTTTTTCTTTAGTGATGTATTTCTTAGTATTTAAGAGAGAGAGCAAGAGTATGTATCTACTTTTATTAGTAGGGTTGTTGATGGGGACATTATTTAGAAGTTTCTCCTCGTTTATCGTTATGCTAATCGATCCTAATGAGTTTTTGATCATACAGTCTGCTATGTTTGCTTCATTTGATAAAATTAATCTCAACCTACTTGGGATATCAGCAGTATTACTTGTCGTGTCGATGTTGATTGGTATTAGGTATTTCAGACAATTAGATGTGTTGAGTCTAGGAAGAGAGAATGCCATAAGTCTAGGAGTCGATTATCACAAAGTAATCAAAGGCAATCTATTAATTATATCAGTTATGGTAGCTATCTCGACTGCTTTAGTGGGGCCTATAACCTTCTTAGGGATCTTAGTAGCTAACTTAACTTATGAGTTAGTCAAGAGCAGTAAGCACAGTCATATGGTACTTGTATGTTGTCTACTAACTGCCGTGACTGTAATAGGAGGACAGTATCTAGTAGAGCACCTATTTAATATGAGTACGACTATTAGTATCATTATAAATTTTGTTGGAGGAGTGTATTTTATTTATTTATTATTAAAGAGTAACAGAGGATGATAGAGGTAAAGAATGTATCTAAGTTATATGGAGAAAAGATGATCCTAAATGATGTGTCTGTTTCTTTTCCCAAGGGAAAGATCACATGTCTTGTAGGTGGAAATGGTACAGGTAAGAGCACGTTACTGTCTATCATCAGTAGATTAGTAGCAAAGGATTCGGGACAAATAAATCTATTAGATAAAGATATTGTTGGTTTTAAGAATAGAGACTTTGCTAAGAAGCTATCTATCTTAAAACAGGCTAATCATCCTAATGTACGGCTAACAGTAAAAGAATTAGTTGCATTCGGACGTTTTCCTCATTCACAGGGAAGAATGACCACCTTGGATAAAGAGAAGGTAGATGAGAGTGTGGCTTTCATGGGATTGACAGATATACAAGATCAGTATATAGATGAGCTAAGTGGTGGACAGCGTCAGCGTACTTTCTTAGCAATGGTTTTAGCTCAGGATACAGAGTATATCTTGCTTGATGAACCATTAAATAATTTAGATATGAAACACTCTGTTGAGATTATGAAGATACTTCGTGTCTTAGCAGATGACTATGGAAAAACGATAATTATTGTAGTGCACGACATTAATTATGCGTCTTCGTATGCAGATTATATTGCTGCAGTTAAAGATCACAAAATAATTCATTTTGGACTGACAGATGATATTATTAGAGAAGACATCATGAAGGAAGTCTTTGATATTGATATGACGATCGTAGATAACTGTAATAATAAAGTATGCATATACTTTAAATAATTAAAACCAATCGAGTTGTTATGAGTAAATTTTTGATAAGCTGCGTGGCAGCTTCAGCTTTAATCTTTACATCTTGTAAAGAGAACAAAACAGAGACTACAGATGTAAATGTAGAGAAGGTATCGGTAGAACATTTATCTGGTACTACAGAAGTAAATGTAAACCCTAAGAATACAGTCGTTCTTACTTATGGTATAATGGATTCATTTGACGATCTAGGGATCGAGTTTAAAGGTGCTCCTAAGGGGAATATTCCAGAATATTTGTCTAAATATGCTAATGATACTAATATTACTGATGTAGGTGGTATCAAGGAACCTAATATGGAAAAGGTCAATGCTATAGAGCCAGAACTAATCATTATATCTGCTCGTACTGCATCAATGTATGATGAGTTTACGAAAATAGCGCCAACTGTTAATTTAGATATTGATATTAAGGATTATATGAATTCTTTTAAAGCGAATCAACGTACAATAGGTAAGTTATTTGGCAAAGAGGAGCAGGTAGAGAAAGAGCTTAAAGTAATAGATGAGAGAGTGGCTAAAATAAATGAAACTACAGCTAAGTCAACTAAGACAGCTCTAGTAGTTTTAGCTAATGAAGGACGTTTAAGTGCGTATGGAAAAGGATCTCGCTTTGGGATTATTCACGATGTATTTGGAGTGAAACCTGCAGATCAAAATATAGAGGCATCTACTCATGGACAGGCAATCTCTAATGAATTTATTAAAGAATTAAACCCTGATTATATCTTTGTTATTGATAGAGGAGCAGCTATTAAAAGAGCTACTATGGGGAAAGAGGAGTTTGCTAATGCTTTAGTTAAACAAACAAACGCTTATAAAAATGATAAAATCATATTCTTAAATCCAGAAGTATGGTATTTATCAGGAGGAGGATTTAAGTCTATCAAAATGATGTTAGACGAAGTGGAGCAAGCAATTGCTGAATAGTTAATCTTTAATTTTGCGATAAAAGCTATCTCTTGAGGTAGCTTTTATTGTGAAATAGTGTTGTGTCTTGTCTTGTACTGGTTATAGTGACAGACAAGTGTGTATTGTATAAAAAAAATCCCTAATGAACTAACATTAGGGATTTTTGTATTTAGATAAGCGGTTGTTATTCTTCTACTTCATCAAAAACAGGCACAGGGCGTTTACTCTCATTGATGGCTACTAATGTAAATGTACCAGTCATTGCTTTTTCTCTTCCATCTCTATACATACTCTCTACGAATACTTCTACACGAACATCTAAACTCGTTCTACCTACTCGAACCACAGTTCCGATAAGTTCGACTAGTGTTCCTGCAGGGATAGGGTGATTAAAGTCAATCTTATCACTAGATACTGTCACGATAGGCTTACGACAGAATCGTGTAGCAGTCATAAATGCTATTTCGTCCATAATATACATAACGGCACCACCGAACATTGTGTTGTGATGATTCGTTTGACCTGGGAATACAGCTTTAAATACGTGTGTTTCCGAATCCTTTATTTTTTTTTGGATGCGTAATTCTCTGTTTGTTAGTTGACCTTCCATATTGTTGTAATGATTCTTTGTCTATTAATGATTACTATTAATTACTCATAATTATGGAATAGCTATTTTGGCTTTAATCTCTTCACTGTACAGCTCTTTCGTATTGTCATAAGTGAAAGTTGGTGTGTATGTACAGCTAATGTTGCTTCAAATCGCGAAAGCAATACCATAATGTTATATATAACAGCTTAGAAGGTAATCTGACTTATAATAGGGTGCTATTATTTACAGTTGCGCGACAGCTCGTGAGTTTCACACGATTCCCCTAACTAGAACTTGTTAGTTAACATATAACGTTGCAAATATAAGTACTAATAATGGGAAATGATAAATACAATTTAAATCTTAGGCAATATTTAAGGGGATTGTTGTGAGTTTATCTATTTTAAACTGTTCAGAGTACAAGTAAAAAGGATAAGAGTAGTTTATTTAAATAGCTTAACTTTACCGTATCAATAAAAGGAAAATAATAATATAATATTACTCTTCTCAATAGAGTTAGCTTGTCTTTAATAGGAAGTTAGGTTGTAGCAAAACAAAATGTTATTGGTGTAAAAATCCTTTTACTACCCTGTGTTTATTGTATTAAAGGTTTGAAATAAAACAATTTTATAAGATCATTCTTCAAGGTCAATATCTTAAAAAATCATATCAAATAGTATTAGTGTAAAACAGGCACACCTTTATGCACTTATGGAGCTTTTTTATCATAACAATTGTATAGTCTATCTCATCATATGTTTTTATAAGGAGATGTAATTACTTGTTTAGAATTAATTTGTTTAATAGAGGCAATTGTTTATTTTTAGAGTCTATTAAACCAATTATGAAACAATTACATTACGACCGCAAAAAACTAACTGACCAAGAGTTACTTGGATTGTATAAAAAACTACTTAAGCCTCGTATGATAGAGGAAAAGATGCTTATCTTGATCAGACAGGGTAAGGTATCTAAATGGTTCTCAGGTATCGGACAGGAGGCTATTAGTGTAGGTGTCACTGCTAGTTTAGAGCAGGACGAATATATCCTACCTATGCACCGCAACTTAGGCGTGTTTACTTCTAGAGATATTCCTCTACATCGCTTATTCTCTCAATGGCAAGGGAAAGCAAATGGCTTTACGAAAGGTCGTGAGCGTTCATTCCACTTCGGAACGCAAGAATTCCATATCGTGGGGATGATCTCTCATCTAGGACCACAGTTAGGAGTAGCTGATGGGATCGCTTTAGCACACAAATTAAGAAAAGAGAAGAAGATAACGGCTGTATTCACAGGAGAAGGAGGTACATCTGAAGGTGACTTTCACGAGGCGTTAAATATTGCTTCAGTATGGGAGTTACCTGTACTTTTTGTGATTGAGAATAACGGCTATGGCTTATCTACACCTACCAATGAACAGTACAGATGTGAGCATCTCGCTGATCGTGCGAAAGGGTATGGAATGGAAAGTCATATCATCGACGGAAATAATATCTTAGAGGTATATCAGCAGATTAGTGCTTTAGCTAAATCTATGCGTGAGAACCCTAGACCTATATTGATAGAGTTCTTAACTTTCAGAATGCGTGGACACGAGGAAGCTAGTGGTACAAAGTATGTGCCTCAGGAACTGATGGATATGTGGCTATTAAAAGAACCTGTAGAGAATTATAGAGCGTATCTTAAGAAGATAGGTGTATTATCTAATAAAGTGGATGATCAAATTAGAGAAGAATTTAAATTAGAGATAGATAAAGACTGGAAGGCAACACAAGAAGAGCCCGCTATAGTAGCTGATTTAGCTACTGAATTGGCAGATATGTATGCGCCATTTGAATACGAGGAGGTAAAGCCAACAGCTGAGGTAGCAAATATTAGATTGATAGATGCGATATCAGAAGGATTGAAACAATCTTTTGAACGTCATGATGATTTGATCATTATGGGGCAGGACATTGCTGAGTATGGTGGAGCATTTAAGGTAACAGATGGCTTTGTGGAGCAATTTGGCAAAGGGCGTATTCGCAATACACCTATCTGTGAGAGTGCGGTAGTGTCTGCTGCAATGGGATATTCTATCAAGGGAGGGAAGGCGATAATGGAGATGCAGTTTGGCGATTTTGTGTCTACTGGTTTTAATCCGATTGTGAACTACTTAGCTAAGATACATTACAGATGGAATGAGAAGGCGGATGTAGTAGTGCGTATGCCGTGTGGAGGTGGTACGCAGGCAGGGCCATTCCACTCACAGACCAATGAAGCTTGGTTTACAAAAACGCCTGGACTTAAGGTAGTGTACCCAGCATTTCCTTATGATGCGAAAGGCTTGATGGCGACAGCTATTAATGATCCTAATCCTGTGATCTTCTTTGAGCATAAGATGCTGTATAGAAGTATTTATCAGGATGTACCAAAAGATTATTATACACTGCCATTTGGAAAGGCGAGTGTGTTAAGAGAAGGGGCAGATGTGACCATAGTGACCTTCGGAGCAGGAGTACACTGGGCAATGGAAGTGTTAGACAAGCACCCTGATATTAAGGCTGATTTGATAGATTTGCGAACTTTACAACCTTTAGATGAGAAAACTGTATTTAAATCAGTAAAAAAAACAAATAAAGTTATAATTTTGCAAGAAGATTCCTTGTTCGGAGGAATCGCAAGTGATATGTCGGCGATGATTATGGAGAATTGTTTTGAATACTTGGACGCGCCTGTAAAAAGGGTTGCTAGTTTAGAAACAGCCATACCATTTGTGAAAGCTTTAGAAGATCAATATCTGCCTAAGGACAGATTTGAAACAGCGCTATTAGATTTGATAGCCTACTAGAATAGAAAAGAACTACACAACTATAACAAGAATATGAATAACACAATCACAAAAACGGGTTTTGAGTTTCCAAATCAAAAGTCAGTTTACCGCGGAAAAGTAAGAGAAGTTTACAATATAGCAGATGACTTATTAGTTATGGTTGCTACAGATAGATTATCGGCTTTTGACGTTATTATGCCTAAGGGAATTCCCTTTAAAGGACAAATTCTAAATCAGATAGCAACTAAGTTTATGGAGATGACGAGTGACATCGTTCCTAACTGGTTAGTAGCTACACCTGATCCTAATGTAGCGGTGGGGCATGTATGTGAGCCGTTTAAAGTGGAGATGGTGATCAGAGGTTATTTAGCTGGGCATGCTGCTCGTGAGTATGCAGAAGGAAAGAGAGTGTTATGCGGAGTGACATTGCCTGAAGGGTTAAAAGAGAATGATCAATTGCCATCACCTATTATCACTCCATCTACTAAAGAAGATTTAGGAGCTCATGATGTAGATATCTCGAGAGAAGATATCTTGGCTAAAGGGATTGTTTCTGAGGAAGATTATTTGGTATTAGAGCAGTATACACATGCACTGTATCAGAGAGGAAGTGAGATAGCAGCAGAGCGCGGTTTGATCTTAGTGGATACTAAGTATGAATTTGGTAAGACTAAAGATGGAAAGATTGTGTTAATCGATGAGATACATACGCCAGACTCTTCTAGATACTTCTATGCAGAGGGCTATGAAGAAAGACAAGCAAAAGGGGAGGCTCAAAAGCAATTGTCTAAAGAGTTTGTCAGACAATGGTTGATCAGTAATGGCTTTCAAGGGAAAGAAGGGCAAGCTATACCGGAGATGACAGATGAGTATATCACTAGTGTATCAGATAGATATATAGAGCTATATGAGAAGATTATTGGAGAACCATTTGTGAAGGCTGATGTGTCTAGTATTAATGAACGTATAGAGAATAATGTTTTAGCTTTTTTAGCTAAGAGATAATTTATAAATTATGGAGTTACTAAAGAGTTTACAGTGGCGTTATGCTACTAAGAAATATAATAGTTCAGTTAAGATAGCAGACGAAAAAGTAATGCAGATTATCGAGGCAGCTCGTATGGCACCTACTTCTTCTGGATTACAACCTTTCGAGATGATCTTAATCAAGAATCAAGACTTAAAAGAAAAGCTATTACCTGTGATTATGAATCAAAGTCAGGTAGTAGATAGTTCTCATGTTTTGGTTTTTGCGTCTTGGGAAGCCTATACAGAAGAGCGCATTGATGCTGTGTTTGATAATGTAGAAAAGACAAGAGAGTTAGCTTCTGGTTCTATGAATGATTACAAAGGTTCTATTAAAGCGAACTTTGCCGCTATGTCACAAGAGAAGCAGGCTGAACATGCAGCTCGTCAAGCTTATATTGCTTTTGGTATGGCTATCGCTGCTGCAGCTGAGTTAAGAGTAGATGCATCACCTATGGAGGGATTCTATAATGATCAATTAGACCAAGCATTAGGGTTAGATAAAAAAGGACTTAAAAGTGTAACTATTTTAGCTATAGGAGAAAGGGATCATGAAAATGATTGGTTGTTACCTATGAAGAAAGTACGTTTTGCGCTAGAAGATATTTTAACAATTATCGAATAATATATATCCCCTCTTTGGAGGGGATATTTTTTTATAGATGATTACGAAATTCATAATATCGTTTTGTTAAAAATACTTTAATTTTTACATAGTGTAATTTTTTTACTTTTTTTTTGATTGATTATCAAAAGATGTATGTATTAATTCAATATAATGAAGAAGTATGTGCTAGCTTTTTTGGTGATATTATTTTATATTCGTAACAAGTAAATTATGTATTTTACAATGAGTCAAAAAGAAACAAAAACGGCTCTTTCTTACGATGATTTTAAGAAAGAGGTAATTCAAGATTATAAAATTGCGAAACTAAGTAGAGAGTGTAGTTTACTTGGTAGACGTGAAGTACTTACAGGAAAAGCGAAATTTGGAATTTTTGGTGATGGAAAAGAGGTGCCACAGTTAGCTATGGCGAAGGCTTTTCAGAATGGAGACTTTAGATCTGGATATTACCGCGATCAGACATTTATGATGGCGATAGGACAATTGACAGTAGAACAATTTTTTGCAGGACTTTTTGGGCATGCGGATATAGATAATGATCCAATGTCAGGAGGGCGTCAGATGGGTGGACACTTTGCTACTCATAGTTTAGATGAGAATGGTAACTGGAAGAAGTTAGTTGACCAAAAAAACTCAAGTGCAGATATATCGCCTACGGCTGGACAAATGCCTAGACTTTTAGGATTAGCTCAAGCTTCTAAATTTTATAGAGAGTTTGCAGATGCAGATAAAGAGGGTAACTTCTCTGTAAATGGTAATGAGGTAGCATGGGGTACGATAGGGAATGCTTCTACTTCAGAAGGTTTGTTTTTTGAAACAATCAATGCTGCAGGGGTGTTGCAAGTACCTATGGTAATGAATGTATGGGATGATCAATACGGAATCTCTGTACATGCAAAGTACCAAACGACAAAAGAGAATATCTCAGAGATATTAAAAGGATTCCAAAGAGATGAAAATGGCAATGGATATGAGATTCTTCGCGTTAAAGGATGGGATTATGTAGCATTAATAGATACTTATACGAAAGCATCTAAAATAGCTAGAGAAGAACATGTACCTGTTTTAGTTCATGTACAGGAATTAACACAACCTCAGGGACACTCTACTTCTGGATCTCATGAGAGATATAAAACTCCTGAACGTCTAGAATGGGAAGCAGAGAAAGACTGTGTCTTACAGATGAGAAACTGGATGCTAGCTTCTGATATAGCTACAGTGGAAGAGTTAGATGAGTTAGACAAACAACTTAAGAAAGAGGTATTAGATGGAAAGAAAGCAGCATGGAGAGCTTATGTAGATCCTATTGTTGCTGAACGTGATGAATTGGTTGTATTATTAGGAACTGTAGCAGCTTCTAGTACTAATAAAGTGTTTATTGAGAAAATGGCTAATGACTTAGCTGGTATCAAAGAGCCTATTAGAAAAGACATTATTACTGTAGCGCGTAAAGCGCTTAGAATGGTAATAAAAGATGCGGGTAAAGCTACTTTAGTGCAGTATATTAACGAGTTCTTTGCTAAGAACCAACCTCGTTACAGTTCACACCTAATGTCTGAGACAGAACATCAAGCGATCAACGTACAAAGTATAGAACCTACTTATGATGCAGATGCGGAAGAAGTAGATGCTCGTGTACTGTTAAGAGGAAACTTTGATTATATCTTAGAAAACCATAAGAACGTCATGATCTTTGGGGAAGACTCTGGAACTATTGGAGATGTTAACCAAGGACTAGAAGGACTACAAGAGAAACACGGTATAAGTAGAGTGACTGATACAGGTATTAGAGAGGCTACTATTCTAGGGCAAGGTATCGGTATGGCAATGCGTGGATTAAGACCTATAGCTGAGATTCAGTATTTAGATTACTTACTATATGCTATCCAAATCATGAGTGATGACTTAGCTACTCTTCAATATAGAACAGTAGGCCGTCAAAAAGCTCCATTGATAGTAAGAACACGTGGTCATAGATTAGAGGGTATTTGGCATTCAGGATCACCTATGGGGATGATCATTAATGCTATTAGAGGAATGCATGTTTTAGTACCTCGTAATATGACTAAAGCAGCAGGTTTCTATAATACATTATTAGAAAGTGATGAACCAGCATTATTAATAGAATGTTTAAACGGGTACCGTCTAAAGGAGAAAATGCCAAATAATATAGGGCAATTCAAAACTCCTATCGGTATAGTAGAAACAATCAAGGAAGGTAAAGATATTACTGTTGTATCATATGGATCTACATTAAGAGTAATCGAACAGGCTGCTAAGGAGTTATTAGAAGTAGGAATCGATGTAGAGATTATAGATGCACAATCATTATTGCCATTTGACTTAAATCACGATATCGTGAAGAGTCTTGCTAAGACTAATCGTTTATTAGTAATAGATGAGGATGTACCAGGAGGAGCTTCAGCGTATATTCTTCAAAAAGTGTTAGAAGAACAAAAAGGGTATCACCATTTAGATAGTGAGCCTCAAACTTTGACTTCAAAAGCACATAGACCTGCTTATGGAACTGATGGAGATTACTTCTCTAAACCGTCAGCAGAAGATGTATTTGAAAAAATTTATGCAATTATGAACGAGGTAAATCCTAATTTATATCCTGCGTTATATTAAAAATAAGAAATAAAAACCTCCCAATTCGGGAGGTTTTTATTTTAATAATCCTATTCTTTGGGAATATTGTAAAGAAAGCGCTTTTTTAATTCGCATTTCTCTATTGACAGAATCTACTTAAAAGTGCCTGAATGCTAATAGAGTTATAATGCTTTAGGGGTAAATAGTTCTGTATTTATTATGAAAGCATACAAAATATCTTTATTTTTGCAATTGTTTTTTTAAACATAGTTATATTATGGTAAACGATTTATTTGACAGAATACAGAAAAATAAAGGACCATTAGGAAAATGGGCATCTCAAGCAGAAGGATATTATGTTTTTCCTAAGTTAGAGGGACCTTTGTCAAATCGTATGATGTTTCATGGAAAAGAAGTTATTAACTGGAGTATCAATGATTATTTAGGTTTATCTAATCACCCAGAAGTAAGAAAAGTAGATGCTGAGGCAGCTGCAGAATACGGAGCTGCATACCCAATGGGAGCTCGTATGATGTCAGGACATACTTCAATGCATGAGCAATTACAAAATGAATTAGCTGAATTTGTACATAAAGAGGCGGCTTATTTATTAAATTTTGGTTACCAAGGGATGGTTTCGATTATCGATGCTTTAGTGACTAAGAATGATGTGATTGTATATGACGTAGATTCACATGCATGTATTATTGATGGTGTTCGTTTACACATGGGTAAACGTTTTACATATAAACACAATGATATTGAGAGTTTCGAAAAGAACATGGAGAGAGCAACTAGAATGGCCGAAACTACAGGTGGAGGTATTTTAGTAATCACTGAAGGAGTATTCGGAATGAGAGGTCAACAAGGTAAATTAAAAGAAATAGTAGCTCTTAAAGAGAAGTATAATTTCCGTTTATTAGTTGATGATGCACATGGATTTGGTACTTTGGGTGCTACAGGTGCTGGGGCAGGAGAAGAGCAAGAATGTCAAGATGGTATTGATGTTTACTTTTCTACATTTGCTAAGTCTATGGCTTCTATTGGTGCATTTGTTGCAGCAGATAAGGATATTATAGATTATTTAAAATATAATTTACGTTCTCAAATGTTTGCAAAATCATTACCAATGATTTTTACAAAAGGAGCATTAAAACGTTTAGAACTTTTAAGAACTAATCCTTCTTTAAAAGCTAAGTTATGGGAGAATGTAAATTTACTTCAGAATGGACTTAAAGACAGAGGATTCAATATTGGTGATACTAATACTTGTGTTACTCCTGTTTATTTAGAGGGAAGTATTCCAGAGGCAATGGTAATGGTTAATGATTTGAGAGAGAATTATAGTATTTTCTTATCAATTGTAGTTTATCCTGTTATCCCTAAAGGAATTATCTTATTGAGAATGATTCCTACAGCTACTCACGTTAAAGAGGATATTGATGAGACTCTTAAGGCTTATGAAGATATTCGTGAAAAATTAGAAAATGGAACGTATAAGCAGATTGCAGAAGCAACTACTGTGGATGTATCTTAAGGCAAATACAGTTAATACATAGATAAAGAAAAGGAACCTAATGTTAGGTTCCTTTTTTTTGTCTTTAAATTTCTATAAATGTAATTAGAGTATATTATTTAGTACTTCTTGATAATTTATACCCAATGTATATCAACGGTATTGTTCCTGTCATTACGAGTACTGTAGTGTATAATGCATCAGCTGTAAATAGAGAGACAATAGAGCTAGCAATAAAACATAGGCCTAATTGGATTGTGTTTTGTAATCCTGCTGCTTTACCAGAGTTATTAGGATATAATTTTAACGCTTCTGACACTACTATAGGGTAACATGCACCATTGACAAAAGCCATTAAACAAAATGGTATTAATAATGTAGTTAAAGTTGGAGCTGTGAATATTGCTAATGCCGTAAGTGAACCTACAGCTATAATGTATAAAGCTATAAAATAAGGCATTAATACATTTCCTTCTACTTTAGATGATAATGTTCTGTATCCAAAACCTCCTATCAAAAAGGCTATTGTCTGGGGAACAAAACTAAAGCCTATTTCACTTTCACTATACCCCATTTCTTTTAAGAAGAAAGGTGAACCTGTCAACCAAGCAAAGAATGCTGCTGAACAAAGTGCGTAAATCAATACATTTCCTAGGTATTTTTTTGACTTTAATAAGGAGAAGTATGATGCACTCTGTGGTTTTGCTTCATGTTCTTTAATTTCTTTTTTTTCTTCTTTTATGGTGAATGTATAAAGGATTAGCAATACTGAGATAATGGCTAGTGTAATAAAGATAGATCTCCATCCGAAGTGATTAAGTAAGTAGACACCTAGTAGTGGAGCTAAAGCAGGTGATAACGCTACTAAAGGCATAATAGATGCAAACACTTTGTTGGTTTGATCTGAGGGGTATTTTTCTATTACTAAGGCTTGCCAGCTAACTGCTGCTGCACATACACCTATCGCTTGTATAAGGCGTAAAAATATAAATGCAGTAACACTTTCTGTGAAATATATGGCAAGTGAAGATAGAGTAAATATACTTAATCCTATGATGATAGTTTTAGGCTTACCTAGTTTGTCAGAGATTGGTCCCCACATTAATTGTGCTATAGCATATCCTGCTAAGAATAAACTTAATGTTGCACTAATGTTACTTTTGGAAGTATTTAGATCAATACGCATTTTGTCAAATGCTGGAAGATACATGTCAGTAGCGAGAAAACCAATAATACTCAATCCTACAAGGTATATTAAAAAGACAAAACTATTCTTGTTATTTTGTGGCATATATTTAAAAATTTTAGAATCGGCAAAAGTACGCTAATTATATAAGCCTGATAGGAAATACGATTGTTTGTTTTTATAGAATGTATAGAGAACTATAATAGTAAAAGCTAGATAGAATATATGTTATTAAAAATAAGGTTGTTGTGTATAAAAATAAGGATTGTATTAAAAAGACAATCCTTATTTTATCCAATTTTTAGCATCATTCGCTATGTTTTGTATGTCTTGTAAGAACATTGAGGTGTGATATCCGTCTGCTATTGCGTGATTGATATAGACAGATAGGGGAATGAATAGCTTTTCGTGTTCTGTATAATATTTGCCAAAGCGAATAATCGGTTTGAGAAAATCAGAATCATGCGAAGTATCTTGGCTGATGCTATCAAAGCTAATCCAAGGAACACAAGAGATAGGGACGAAATTAGCAGGTAGACCAGCTTTTATCTTTATTCCTTTTACATCCTTGTACTTTTCTATATCATTAATAATGTTTTGATGAAATGTTCTAAAGTCTTCGTTGTAATCACTCCACAAGTCAGAAAATGTTTTGTCATCTTCATGGAATAAGGTAAACTGAGGAGTCAAATAATTCCAAGTGCCAAGTTTGCCATTGTGAATACTAGTACGCAATTCTTCACTATTGTTTAGTGCCTTCATTACTACATACAGAAATGTAGGAAAGAACTTATATCCTTTGTTCTTATATATAGCAACGATATCTGTGATATCAATCTTTATGCTAACTGTATATTTTGTCTTTAGGATATTTCGGTAATACTCATAATAAGGAGTACGAGACCAGGTTTCTAAATCAACAGGAGTGAAGGTTGCGATAGTATCCATAGGTAACTATTTTACATAGAATGGTTCTGCTTGATTGTAGAAATAATCACTGAAGTTTCCATTCTTTTCTAACTTTATAATATCTATATATTCCTCTTTAGCTAAGTGTGGTTTACATAGTTCTGATATAATATCTGCCACTTCTTTAAAGTTAGCTAATTCTATCTCACTCTCGATAGCAAAAATATAATGAGGTTCTTTATCTAGTATTTCATTAAAAGTCCATCCAATGTAAGCTGATTTTATCAAATCGTTTTTAGAGAATATTTCTTTTAATTCTTCGATTAATGCTTTAGGTTCTGTTTCTGGTTTACCTATTTGTACATTCATTTGTGCTTTTAAGATAGGGCTGTTTAGGGTATTAAATATACTGCCATTTAACATTTCGGCTATCTCTTCTACAACAAGTTCTTTGTACACTTTAGAGAAAGGGTTTACGATAATACTAGCGCCTAAAGTCATTTCTAAGAATGCTCTACTAGGGACTTTCATATAATCCATTTCTTCATGTATAGCTCCACCGTCATAAATTCGATCTGGATGAGTGAAAACAGGAATGCGATTATTCTCAAAAGCTATAATTGCAGGAGGATTATTATCGTCAAAATTATTATTTCCAGAAGGGTCTTTTTCTACAAGTACATAGATTTGATCTTTTAAGAAACGATTGTAAAATACAATTCTGTACTCAGGATTAGTACCTGCTAGCTCTATGATTTGAGCTAAAGTTAGATTTGTGTTTAATTTGGTACTTGTATTCTTATTGCGATTGTAATTCGACATTATCTAAAGGTATTTTTATTCAAAGATAGAGGATTTAATCATATTCCTTTGATTTGTTTGTACGAAATTGGCGGGAAATTGATAAAAAGAAGGCAGCTAAAAGCTGCCTTAATGTATTATTTAAAGTAAGAAAATGTTTCGTTATTCTCTATTTTAAGAAGTGTTTCGTAGATAAGCTTGATTGTATTTTCTACATCATCTCTATGTACCATCTCTACTGTAGTGTGCATATACCTCAGTGGTAATGAGATTAGAGCAGAAGCTACTCCTCCATTGCTATAGGCAAATGCATCAGTATCTGTACCAGTCACGCGTGACATTGCATTGCGTTGGTATGGGATGTTATTAAGATCAGCAGTATCTTCAATTAATTCTCTTAAGTTATTCTGAATAGCAGGAGCATATCCTATTACAGGACCTCTACCGATCTTATTATCACCTTCTATGTTTTTGTCTACCATAGGAGTGTTAGAATCGTGACATACATCAGTAACTATAGCGACATTAGGTTTGATTGTTTGTGTGATCATTTCGGCCCCTCTTAGTCCCACTTCTTCTTGTACAGCGTTTACGATATAAAGACCGAAAGGAAGTGTTTTGTTATTTTCCTTTAATAGACGTGCTACCTGTGCGATCATAAATCCACCCATTCTGTTGTCAATAGCTCGACATACGAATCTATTTCCATTTAAGATAGTGAAGGTATCAGGATAGGTGATTACACATCCTACTTGTACACCTAGTGCTATTACCTCTGCTTTAGTATCACATCCTAGATCGATAAAGTTAGTCTCTATTTTAGGTGATTCTTCTTTGCCAGCCCTATTTCTAATGTGGATAGCTGGCCATCCGAATACTCCTTCTATGATTCCTTTTTTAGTATGGATATGTACTCTTTTAGAAGGGGCAATCATGTGATCACTACCACCATTTCTAACGACATGAATAAAACCATCGTCAGTAATATACTTAACATACCAAGAGATTTCATCAGCGTGTCCTTCGATAACGACTTTATAAGGAGCATCAGGATTAATGATTCCTACTGCAGTACCATAAGTGTCAGTGAAAAAGCTATCTACATATGGTTTTAGGTATTCCATCCACGTCTTTTGATTATTTGACTCAAAACCTGTAGGAGAGGCATTGTTTAAATATGTTTCTAAAAACGCTAGTGAATTGTCATCTAAGATTGTCTTTGTATTCATGAATTTATTTTTTTGCTAATTTACCCAATACATTATTATTACTCAACAAAAAGAGATAATTTTGATGTATATTTTAAAGTTATGAAAAAGCTTTTGTTGTTTGGGTTTATTATAGTGAATCAGTTGCTAATAGCACAAGAGAAAGAGCTAGTGCCCGTACCAGATATATCACACGAAATCATTGTTAATGGAGATACAATACAGGAGTATGCTATCCCAGAAATCTTCATAGGGGTCGATATAAAAGATGAAAAATATCGCCGCGATATGATTATCCTTCGCAATAGGCTAAGAAGAGTATATCCGTATGCTAAAGCAACAGCTGAGAATTTGGTTATCTTAAATGCCAACTTAGAGAAAATGTCAAGTAATGGTGATAAACGTAGATATATTAAACGTTCACAGAAATACTTAGAAGAACAATTCACAGAAAAGTTAAAGAAATTATCACGTAACGATGGTAAAATACTGATTAAGTTAATAGACAGACAGACAGGACAGACAGTTTATAAGCTTATCAAAGAGTTTAAGAGTGGATGGAAGGCATTTTGGTCTAATACTGCAGCGAGAACTTTTAGTCTGGATTTAAAATCAGAATACCATCCAGAACTTTATTTAGATGATTTTTATATTGAAGTACAATTACAATATTTGTTCTATAGTTTTGAATTAGAAAATAGGCAACCTCATAAGCCTATTAATCTGAATGAACTGAGAAAACAGTGGTCTAAAAAGATTAGTACTGAGGAGTTTTTCCCAGCAGAGTTAAGAGAATAATTTCCGTATTCTAAAAAATAAACTACCTTTGCGATAATAAGACACCTATGGAACAATTTATCGTATCTGCCCGTAAATACAGACCACAAACCTTTAGAGATGTAGTAGGACAACAAGCTATTACAAGTACTTTAGTTAATGCTATTGAGAGTAATCACTTAGCACAAGCTTTATTATTTACAGGACCTAGAGGGGTAGGGAAGACTACTTGCGCGCGTATTCTAGCTAGAAAGATAAACCAAGAGGGGTATGACGATCCAAATGAAGACTTTGCATTTAATGTATTTGAACTAGATGCTGCGTCTAATAACTCAGTGGATGATATCAGAAGTCTTATTGATCAAGTTCGTATCCCGCCACAGACAGGAAAGTATAAAGTATATATTATTGATGAGGTGCACATGTTGTCTTCAGCTGCTTTTAATGCATTTTTAAAAACATTAGAAGAGCCACCACGTCATGCTATCTTTATATTAGCGACTACAGAGAAACATAAGATTATACCAACTATCTTATCGAGATGTCAGATTTTTGATTTTAAACGTATCACTATTGCTGATGCGGCTAATCACTTAGCTCTAGTGGCTAGAAGCCAAGGGGTCAATTATGAAGATGATGCTCTTCGTATCATTGCTCAGAAAGCAGATGGAGCTATGCGTGATGCTTTATCTATTTTCGATAGAGTAGTATCATACTGTGGGCGTAATCTAACTAGACAAGCTGTAGCTGAGAATCTGAATGTATTAGACTTCGAGTACTATATTCGCATTACAGACTTTATCTTGCAGAATAATATACCTGCCTTGTTGATAGCTTATAATGATATTCTATCTAAAGGATTTGATGGTCATCACTTTGTTTCAGGATTAGCTTCTCATTTTAGAGATTTGATGGTATGTAAAACTCCTGAGACGATAAGTTTATTAGAGATAGGAGATCACGGGAAACAGCTTTTTGAGATACAATCTCAACATGCTTCTATGTCTTTATTACTACAAGCAATAGAGGTGGCAAATGACTGTGACTTAAAATATAAAACTAGTCAGAATCAGAGATTATTAGTGGAGTTATGTCTTATGCAATTAGCGTCTTTATCTTTTGAAGGCGAAAAAAAAAAGATAAACAATTTATAATACCTGCTTCTGCACTGAGAGAGTTGTTGCAGAACGTTATACCTTATCAAGAAGTATCACTAAATCAGCTCGCGAACAATAGTGCTTATACCGTTGATCAAAGAGGTGGTAATGATTTAATTCCTATTGCTACTGTTAGCAGTGATAGTAATGTAAGCTCGCCTGTTTATCCTAATAATACTTTTAGTGAACAGGCTAGTAGTGTGGTTACTCAGGAGGTTGTAAACTCGCAGTCTGAGCATAGCGCTCCAGAAACTACTCAAAACAATTCTGTGCCTAATAATGTCGAAAATCAACAACCTAAACGAACTTCTGCACTGTCATTAAGCAGTATTAGAAATAGAAAAGAATTAGCTTCTTCTTTAGAAAAACATGTAGTTAATCCAGATGATTTACCAAAAGAACCATTTACTTATAATCAATTGATGGATGAATGGAATTATTATACAGATCGTTTGTTAAGAGGAGGGTTGCCGTTAATGGCTTCGCTTATGGGAATGGCTAGACCAGAGTTAAAAGAAGCAAGAATAGAGCTAGAATTGCCTAATGCAGGTTCTAAATTAAGCTTTGAAGAGAATAAGTATGATTTAGTTAACTACTTAAGGAAAAAGTTACAGAACTTTGATATCGAGCTTGTTATTTTTGTGAACGAAGAAATTAAGCTAGTTAAGAAAGTATTGGATTCTAAAGATAAGTATCAACATTTCGTATCTATTAATCCAGAAGTAGAAGTGTTAAAAAATATGTTTGATTTAGAGATTAGGTAAGAAGTAAAGGTATTTTACAATAATTAAGATATAGAAGATTATGATAAAAATAGGAGATGATAATAAATTAAAAGTAGCTCGTTTTGCTAGTTTCGGACTTTATTTGACTGATGGAGAGCAGGAAGTTCTTTTACCAACTAAATACGAGACAAGTGATTATAAAGTAGGAGATGAACTAATTGTTTTCGTTTACTTGGATCAAGAAGAAAGACCTGTGGCAACTACTTTAGAGCCAAGAATATATGTGAATGAGTTTGCTTTACTAAAAGTTAACTATATAAATGATTTTGGAGCCTTTATGGATATGGGGCTTGAGAAAGATTTGTTTGTGCCTTTTAGAGAACAAGCTAGACCTATGAAGGACGGAAACAAATATCTTATCTATATGTATCTTGATGATCAGACTAATCGATTAGTTGGTTCTAGTAAATTAAAACAGTTTGTCGATAATAAAGATATAACTGTAAAAGAGGGAGAGGAAGTAGAGTTAGTCGTATCTCATATAACAGATTTAGGGATTAATGTTATTATAAATGAGAAACATGCAGGGCTTATGTATAAGAATGAGGTGTTTGAAGAATTACATACTGGTGATCGTATCTTAGGATATATTAAATCAATTCGTCCAGATGGAAAGATTGATGTTAGTAGAACTAAAGTAGGATTTGGAGGAATAGCTGATGGAGCAGATGTAATTATTAGAGAACTAGAGCATAATAGAGGTTTTTTAGGGTTGACAGATAACAGTCATCCAGAAGATATCAAGACAGTCTTAAATATGAGTAAGAAAACATTTAAGAAAGCAGTGGGAACCCTTTATAAAGAAAGAAAGATAGAGATTAAAGAAGATGGTATTTATTTAGTAAGACAACCATTGTTGTAAAAAATATTAAAAGAGTTGAGTTTTTTATTCAACTCTTTTTTTGTGCTTATAAGAGGCTATAAATCTTTGTTTACTCAATTTTTCTCTTGTTTCACTTTTTTTTTGAACTTTAAGTGCTCTTAAAAGAATAAGTTTACGTGTTTTTTCAGTAGAATGAAAGAATTGTTTTTAAGTCCCCAATGATGCCTATTTTTTAATAGGCATTTTTATTTGGTTGCAAAGAACAAACCTTATAGGTTAGTTTTCTAAATCAGAGAAATGGGGGTAGGTAGATAAACGAAAAATAATTATACAAAGTAGGTCTGAATTAGATAAAAGCATCTTAAAGTATGGTTATAGAGTGAATGAAAGAGATATGAGATAGAATTTCTTTGTCATATTTTGCTATTATGGGGGTTTGGATTAAACTACTAATGATTCTGTTTTATATTTTTTTAATAAAAAATACAACAGTATAAATAATTCTTAACTAAGAAAATATACAGTTTCACCCAATTTTTTAATAGCTTCTATTTTATAGAATTACTTTTGTATCCCAATTAGATAGTTTTTTATATTCAAAATAAAAACTACTTTAGTTATTGATAAAAAATACAACTATCACTTAATTTTAATTGGGGTTAAAATGAAGAAATTACGCTATTATTTTTTGGTATTAAATTACCTAAACCAAAACCATTATCCTTCACGGGAAAAACTGTTAGAGTACTTAGCAAGTTATGATATCGATATTAGTGAACGTACATTATATCGTGCACTTAGTGACTTGTCTACAGAGTTCGGAGTAGAAGTTTCTTTAGATAATACTAAAAAGGGGTACTATATAGCTCCTAAGTATCTAGCGACAGCTAATCAGGTTCTTTTACAACTTAAAGATTTAGTTACAACTGATATATTAAATGCTCACAATGGATCAAAGTCTGGAGGATCTATTTTTATAGATGCAGAATCAAAGAAAGGGGTAATACCTATTGATGTAGTTAGGCTAATTTATACAGCAATGACGAAGAGCCAAAAGATATCGTTTACTTATACAAATCATCTGAAAGGTAGTTCAAGCCATTTAAAAATTGCACCTATTCTTTTTAAACAATTTGAAGATACATGGTATGTAGTTGCCATTGAGGCGGATAATAGTTATACTACCTATTTTCTTGACACTATTTCGGATGTGAGAATAGAGAATGAAAAGTTTAAAGCATGTTCTGAATCAGCTAGAGATAAGTTTAGTGAGATTATTGGTCTTAATTTTACGGGGCGTGATTTAAATGAAGTTGTACTATCTTTTGATAAACATCAGAAGAATTTGCTACAAGCTAGTCCTCTTCATTCTTCACAAGTTATTGGTGATGATTTGACTAATGATCGTCTAATAGTGACTCTAATGGTAAAACCAAATTTTGAGCTTAAACAGCAAATTATGAAGTTTGGTAAACTAGTGAAAGTTATCTCACCAGTAGATCTGAAAGAAGATATTATAAAAGAATTGCGTTTTGCTTTAGAGCAACACGAAGAAGAATACATAAAGCTACATTAGTTTGGGGGAATTAATGTAAGAAGTTGTCCTGTATATGATAAGTTATTATTAAGTCAAAATATACAGATACAACGGTTAGTTTGTTTCTAAGGAAATAGCAGGCGGGGGCCTGCTATTTTCGTTTCTATAAAGAAGAAGACCGCTCACTAGGAACGGTCTAATTCAATCACTTTCTTACTAAAAGATCTTAATATTTTAAATCAGGGTTTACTTGTATTTCTTTCTGTGGGATAGGTAGTTGATAATATGCTGCAAAAGGACTTATGATCGATTCATCAGTATCTACCGCTAGATCTTGTTTCTCTCTCTCTAGAGGCATTCCTAGTCTCTTTAAGTCAAAGTATCTATGTCCTTCAAAAGACAGCTCTAAGAAGCGTTCTTGTAAGATATCACTTAAGCTTACAGTATTAAACTTAGCTACATTCTTGATCCTATTTTCTTTCAATGTATTAATATCTGAAGTAGCACCTTGTGAATTACCTACTTTAAGTAATGCCTCTGCACGGATTAGATACATTTCGCTAATTCTAAATACCTTGTAATCATTAATACGATCGTTAAATGCACTACCATCATATTTACTGATTATATCGTCATTTTCAACACCGAAATAGTGTTCATACCTCATATCATTGATTGTATCAAATTGATCTCTTAACTTTTTAGAAGCATAGTATAAAGTCTTACCACTACTGAAGTCATACCAGAAAATGTTTGGTCTGATATTATCGTCGTTATTGCGTTTAAGCTTAAAAATAATCTCAGCATTAGAAGTATCTTCCCAGATTCCTTCAAATTCGCTAGCTGATGCAAGAGGATATTTATTGATTAACTCAGTTGTATATTGATTAGCCTTGTCATAATCCTTTCCATAAAGCGATACACGTGCTCCTAAAGCGATAATAGCATCGTGACTAAGGCGAATATTAGAGTCTGTCGTTAAGTGCTCCTGTGCCTCGTTAATATCGTTCCATAGCTGTTTATAGAAGTCAACTAAGGTTTGTTTACTTGGTTTTTCGTACACATCAGATTTCGTCTTATACGGTATGGTATAAGCGTTCATCCCTAAGTACTCAGACTGTCCGAAGATACGGTGTAACTCAAAGTGTACTAAGGCTCTTAACCCGTGTAGTTCTCCTTTCAACTCTATTAACTTCTGATTATCTGCTTCTGATGTCACAGGTACTCTATGTATATTTTCTAAAAGAACATTTACTTTATACACACTGTGGTAATAGTCGATCCATATCTGTTGTAAGATATCGTCGTCAGCGCTAAATGTCCATCTGTTGATATTCACAGCATAGGAATTAACTCCTGCATTACCTGGAGCCAACTGACAGTCATCTGCCATAACAGACCCTATAAGTGTATTATAATCAATGTTTAACTGTGTGTATGCTCCTAATACACCATATTCAAACTGTTTGACTGAACTGTAAATGTGATCATCACTTACAGCATCTTTAGGATCTATATCTAGCATACTATCACAACTCTGAACGCTTATAGCTCCGGTGATAAGTAATACAGCAATATTGATTTTATATAAGATTGTTTTCATTTGTTGTCGTTTTTAAAAGATTACTTTTATTCCAGCTGTTATCGTGCGTGGTAGCGGATATTCGTATTGGTACCAGTTGTTGTCATCTTCAGGATCTTGTCCTTTGAAGTTGGTCCACGTCAATAAGTTTTGTCCTTGAGCGAAGATGTTTACCTCTTTGACCACCTTGTTCCACTTGCCGAAATCTTTAAACTTGTAGTTGATGTTTAAGTTTCTCAGTTTTAAGTAATCTGCTTTTTGCAATTCTCTATCTGTCATATAACGAGCGTACTTAGCACTCGGGTTATCGCTTACATCACCTGGGTTTTGCCACATATCTAACATCCCTGTTGATTGGTTATAGATACGGTAAGTCTGATCTGCTGATGTTCTGTAAAATTCTCCTGTATTTAGACGATACATTCCTTTAATGAATGAGAACAATGCACTTACTTCTAAGTTTTTATATTTAAAGTTAGTTGTGAAACCTCCTTTTATAGCAGGATCAAAACCTCCTTTTACTAACACAGCATTATCAGGGTCATAAGTACTAGTGATATTTCCTTCTTTGTCATAATATAGCGGTGCACCAGTCTGCTGATCTACACCAGCCCATTTGACCATATAGAAGTGACCTACCTGTTTTCCTACTTGATGGATAGAGTAGTCCTCAGTGATGATTTCGTCCTCGTCACCTAAGCTTAAGATTTTGTTTTTGTTATAAGCGAAGTTCACTCCTAAGTTAAAGGTGAAATCTCCACTTCTAATCACATCCCCTGATATTTTAAACTCAATACCACGGTTTCTGATTTTACCCATATTATCTGCTATAGATTCAAAACCTGAAGTATTAGAAAGTGTTCTATCTAAGAATAAATCACTCGTAATACGGTTGTAAAAGTCAACTTCTCCAATCAATCTATTGTTAAAGAGACCGAACTCAACTCCTATATCTAGAATCTTATTCATCTCCCAGTTGTACTGGCTATTACCTGGTGAAAGTGGGTTAAAGGCTGTACCTCCATTATACTGTCCAGGTCCGTAAAGACGGCGATAACCGAAGTCACTAGCGAACCCATTTGCATTACCTGTCAGACCATAACTAGTTCTAAGACGCGCCATAGAGATAATATCTATATCCTGCATAAAGTCTTCCACTTTCATATTCCAACTACCCCCTACGGCATAGAAGTATTTATATCTATTGTTACTCGGTACACGAGATGAACCATCTCTTCTCAAACTAGTAGATAGGGTAAATCTGTTCTCATACGAATATCTCAATAAACCTATCTGAGATAGTAGCAGATTCTCAGATGCTCGTCCTTCCACTTTAGGGATAAAGTCATTCTCCGGCGTACCTGGCGTGATACCACCCGCAGTGTGATCTAACCCATCTATTAATCCATATCCTGTAAATCCGTGATAGTTATACTTCTGTCTATTCATTTCCATCAATGCGATAGCCTCTAGCTCATTAGCTCCCCATCTGTATTTATAGTTGGCACCGAAGTTAGCCATTAAACCAATGTTCGTTTGATCACCTTGACTATACATCCCTTGTCCACCTTCTTCTACTAAATCACCGAAGTAGGTATCAGGCTTGATAATATGTGTGTTACTCAGTTTCGTATAGTCAACTCCAAGTGTACTTGTCAGTTTTAAATCGTCAGTAATGTCAAAAGAGAAGTTCCCTGCTAATACCGCTTTTTGTTGTTTTTCTCTTCTGCTAACGTCATCATACATAGCTAATGCATTCGTACCAAACCTATTTGCTCCTGGTGTTAGTTTTCCATTCTCGTCATAAGGATTCTCATATGGAAGAGCGAAATACATAGAGGCTACAGGATTAGTCTCACTCACATCGAAGTCAGACTCTGAAGTCTGGCTATTGATATTCGCTAAGTTGATGAAGAAGTTAGAGCTTAATCTACCAGACTTATTGTGGATATTACTATTCACGTTGAACTTCTCTATGCCTGAGTTATACAGTACCCCATCTTGTTTGAAGTAGTTCACAGAAGTATAATGTTGTGTCTCTGCATTACCCCCTTGGAAGCTAAGGTTATGAGATTGGTTAATCCCACGTCTCATTAGTTTCTTCTTCCAGTCGATATTCGTTCTTCTAAGCTCTGCTAGACGCAAATCTCCATCTGCATAGTCAGCCTCTGTCTTAGCTGTCTGTACACCATTGACTACTTTATAAGGGTTGTTTCTAGAATACGCCCATCCAGGTAAGTCTTGATCTTGAAGCATTTCTTCAAACTGTAGACGTTGGTTGGTATTCATCATATCCCATTTGCTGTTATTCGCTTCAGAATATCCGTATTGGGTTTGGTAAGTGACACGCATTCCATCATTATCACTAGGCCCTTTTTTAGAGGTAATCACGATTACTCCATTTGCTCCACGAGAACCATACTGAGCAGTCGCAGCAGCATCTTTAAGCACAGTGATATCTTCGAAATCATCTGGATTAAGCGCTGAGAAGGTAGCCGGTGAGATAGGTATTCCGTTTAATACATACAGTGGATTAGTATTCTCATCCTGCATAGATCCGATACCACGGATAGTGACTCTACCAGGAGTACCTGGCTGTCCAGAAGGAGAGGCTACATATAGTCCGGGTACTTGCCCTTGAAGGGCTTGATCCATCGAACTCACTTGTGATCTATTGATCGCTTGCGCCTCTATTTTACTAACGGCACCTGTAGTTTTAGAGCGAGACTGTTTAGTATATCCCGTTACTACAATACCTTCTAATATATTATCTTCTATATCTAAGTCTATAAATGAAGGGTATGCCCCCGCTTTTATAGTAATCTCTTTATCAAAGTAACCGATATATGATAAGCGAAGTTTTATTTCTTTTAAATCGTTGTTTTCTAATTCGAACTTACCATCGTCTTGTGTAAGATCTACTGCATCGTTAGTGATATTTTCGATCATAACACCTGGTAGAGGAAGAAGCGTTTCGGCATCTCTCACCACGATAGGAGCTTTCTTTTGTTGTGCGTAGCTGCTTAAGGTCATAGCCATAAATAAGGCAAGTGACAACAGCGATCTTTTAGTGATATGCATAAATAAGTTATTGTTTTATTTAACAGTACAAACTTATTTCAAGGTAATTAGTATGGTCTTAGAAGGATATGAGTAGAAGATTAAAAGGAGATTAGAAAAATTTAATGTAAGATAGAGGTTAACAGTAATCGGTTAACAGTGAACAGTTTTCATCTGTCGTTTAATAGTTAGATAATCTTAGAAAGTATAATAAACTCTTACAACAAACAACATCACGACATCACAACTCCACAAAAAAACAAAAGAAAAAAAACAGCGAGTATAGATGACTACACTCGCTGTTACGAATTATAATTTAGATAATGATTGAGACATTTGTTTTAAACGCTTTTAGGTATCTTAAGAACGACTGTTGTTCCTGCCGCTAATTCAGAGTCTATGGTTAGTTGCCCTTTGTGCAACTGAACTATTTTTGACGCTAAAGACAGTCCTAAACCAGTCCCTTTAATACCAAATGCATTACTAGAACGGTAAAAAGGGAGAAATAGTTTGTCTAGGTCTTCTTTTTTTATTCCGATACCTTGATCTTTGACCATAACGATGATATTATCCTTATCTGTATCTAAGATTAATTCTATAGGTTCGTTCTGTGAGAATTTACTTGCATTTAGTATCACATTAGACAAGGCAAGTTCTAATAGACCGCCATTGCCATTAAAGAATAGCTTGTGAAGTTCTTGATCCGTATTGATTGTTATCTCTAGGTTTAAGTCTTTCTGTGCGGCTATCAAGTGATCTATCATTGTCCACCAGAACTCTTCAAAAGCGTGTTTGTGTAACGGATAGACAGAACTATCTAGCTGAGATAATGCTAGTAGATTATTAATCATCTGATCCATATGGGTAGCATCGTGTACTACTCCTTGTAATACTGTGATGTATTCTTGTTCAGAACGCGATTGTCTCAAGGCTATCTCCGCATTGCCCATTAGAGATGCAATAGGTGTCTTTAGCTCGTGTGAGGCATGGGATACGAAAGCCTGTTGGTTGTCAAAAGAGTCTTGTAATCTTCTAAACAACTCATTAATGGTCTCGCTAAGTATACGTATCTCATCTTTAGACATATCCTGTGTGGGGATAGGGTAGAGGGTAGAGATATTCTTCTTCGAGATGTGTTTGTTAATACGGGTAATGGGTATCAAGAAATAACCAGCAAACAGGCGAGATAGAAAAAAAGTAATCAGTAATGCAATAACTAAGCTAATGAGCATCACTGTTCTGAGCTGCTGAAGTGCAGCAACCCCCTTCTCATTTGCCGCTTTAGCCATCACGATAAAGTCACCAGAGTTATCTCTATAGAAGATTCCCACTACATAGTCATCTTCCATCTTAGTATATACTTTTTTCTTATCGACTACCTGTCCTAGAGTAGCTTTGTCCCATTTGAGATCTCCTTCTTCTATAAAAGTAGGCTCATAATTAATGTCATAGATTCTTATCTCCTCTTGAGGTAGAGTACGTGGGTATTTGCGTAAGACTTCGTCAAACTCTGCTTTTGTAAAGTTGTCTTCAGCTAGATAGTTATGCCCTACAGTGAATGCTCTATCTTCTAATTGTTTAAAGAACGTATTCTGCCAATGATTAGAAACAACAAAGTACACTGCCACTAATACCCCTAATAAGAGGATAGTAAATAGCCCTGAGAATTGAAGAGAAAGTCTATTGCGTATTTTCATTTTTATTGTTTTTTGTGAAGTCGTGATTTTGTTAATTAGGACACTTCACTAAATTATTGACCTCACTAGTGTAATACTTTTTTAAACACAAATTAAAAACCGTACACCGTACACTGTTAACCAAATAAAACTATTCATCTTTTAGTATATACCCCATACCAATAACAGTATGAATTAATTGGGTGTTGTATTCCTTATCTATTTTTCGTCTCACATAGTTGACATAGACATCTATTAGATTAGTCCCTCTGTCAAAACCTATTCCCCATACAGCTTCAGCTATCTGAGTACGCGTTAATACTCTATTCTTATTGACTAAGAAATACTCTAATAGCGTGTATTCTTTCTGCGTTAGTACAATATCTTTATTCGCTCTAGAGACTGATTTTTTATAGGTATTCATTACCAGGTCAGCTGCCTTATACTCTAGGGTAGGCATCGACATCGTGTTTCTACGTGTAAGGGCTTTTATACGCAGAAGTAATTCTTCGAAGTGAAACGGCTTCGTTAGATAATCATCTGCTCCCATATTAAATCCTTTTACCTTGTCATTTAGCGTAGATAATGCTGTTAACATCAGGATAGGGATATCACCTTTGTATTTTTTGATCTGTTGACACAGTTCGAATCCGTTCATATAAGGAAGAATAACATCTAATATAATCAGGTCAAACTCTTGTTCCATCGCTAGCTGTAGCCCTATCATCCCATCATAGGCAAAGGCTACTTGATGTTGACTTTCTTCTAGTCCTTTTCTGATAAAGTTAGATACACTTACCTCGTCTTCTATTAAAAGTATGTTCATAGGGCTGATTTTTATAACAAAGCTAAAGCATATATCGAGCCACTAGTGAAGCATTAGAGAAATTTAATCTACGGTTAGAATTTACTTAGAGAGTTGTATTAAGGTGGATTATAAGTATCAATACAATGGCAAGGAGAAAGTGATTGTATTGTTGTTAATGTGAATGTTATTAGAATGTTATGTTTTTATTGGCATGGCAGTAATTAGATTTTAATAGCGTACTTTTAAATGAACCAATACTACTAATATGAATGAATTTTTACGTTATCGATTTCTGGTAGATTCAGGAGTAGATGTTTTCTGTAAGAGCGAAATAAAAAGTCTGCAAAAGGTTTTTAGATTTTCTGATGATTATTTTCGTTTTTTATTGATTAATGGCAATTGGCCTCTAATTACAATATCGACTAATATCAGTTCTTCTTGTATGTATGATAATTTGGTTTTTTTAGAGCAAACAAATGAAGATTGTATTTTTTCACCATATATTTTTATTGTTGGAAGATGGACTGAAGATAAATTAATAGGAGAGGTTTTAGTGGGATCACATAAAGGAGCTATTGTTCTAATCGAAGAAGATAAGTATTGCGATATAGATAGTATTGAAGAGTTACTTGAAGATTTAGATATAGATAATGTAGAGTATCATCTCCAGTGCGATTTTAAAACTGTTAATACCTTATTATCAGAAGAACTTGGAATTATTAAGCTTTTAGAGTGTTCTTTTATAGACTTTTTAGAGAATAGGTTATTAGTCACAGGTGAAATAAGATGCTAGTGCTGTATTTATCGTAATTTTTTTTAGAAATTTTAGCTGTGAATAGTGTAGTCCATTGGTATTGCACTATTTTTTTTACTTTTTCCGTCAATGTTTTTTTCGCATTGAATGCATTATTTTTGAGAATTAAAATTCGTAATACGGTATTTTTTGTTCAAGTTAGTTAGTCATTTTTCCGTTTCAAGTAATTATATATCACTTTGGGTAATGTTAAATATACAGATATAGAAATATAAAAGTACTTTTGTTAAGTCTAGATTCTATAATAGGCTAATGTGGAATTTAGATTAAAAGAATTTAATAAAAGTATGGCGGCAAAGAAAGTAAAAGAAGAGTCAATGTTTTTAAGGCATTATAGGCTAATGGTTATACCATTAGTATTTGTTCTTTATTTGTTTTCCCATTTTCTATTAAATCCATATGACGCAGATTGGGTTACTATGGATGTGAAAGAGATGTGGGAATCAGCTTTAGTATTGTTTATTTATTGTATGGCTATTACAGAAGTTAGTTTACAGTTGAGTAAGGTGCTAAATAAGTTTTTGCCATGGGACAAGTTACCTGTTATGCGCGTGGTAGTTCAGTTTGTTCTGCTTATTTTATTTATATTTATTATATATTTTGCTATCAATTTTGTTTATATCTATTTATCTCCTTATGAGTCATTTGACATTATAGATTTGGAAGCTAAAATAGATATTTGGCAGTCCTTGATTATTAGCTTTAACACAGGTATTTTTATTAGTGCTATTCATACTGGGTATTTTTTGATTAATAATTGGAAAAAATCTATGGTAGATGCTGCAGATCTAAAATTAAAAGCAGAACAGTTAGAACGTATTGCAAGTCAGGCTGAACTAGAGTCTTTAAAAATGCAATTAGATCCACATTTTCTGTTCAATAACTTTAGTACTTTATCAGAGTTAGTTGTTGAAGACCAAGGACTGGCAGTTAAGTTTATAGATAATTTGTCATTAGTATACAGGTATATGTTGTCTAATGTTAGGAAGAATACAGTTAGTCTTTTAGAAGAATTAACTTTTGTAGAATCATATTTCTATCTTATTAAAGAACGAATGGGAACTAAAGTTGTTCTGAATATTAACGTGTTAGAAGAAATTAAAAAGAACTTCTTTGTAGCTCCTATTGCTATACAGTTGTTAGTGGAGAATGCGGTAAAGCATAACAGTGTCTCTAAAGATCATCCTTTAATCATAGACATTTATGTAGATGGTAACTATGTAGTGGTGAGTAATAATATACAAGAGTTAGTAGTAAATCTTCCATCTTCTAAAGTAGGGCTAACTAATATTAAAGAAAGATATCGTCTATTAAGTAAACATAAGGTAGTTATAGAGAAGACAGAAAGTAATTTTATGGTAAAATTACCTTTGCTTATAAATAAGAATGATAGATAATAATTAGCTATAAAGAAAAGTAAATATATGCAGTTGAAAGTTTTAATCGTAGAAGATGAGGTAAGAAATGCAAATAAATTATCTCGGTTGTTACAGGTACTAGATTCGGATATAGAAATAGTGGCTGTGGTAGAAAGTGTAAAGGAATGTGTGGAGTGGCTACAGGATAATGAAGAGCCTTCTTTAATCATGATGGATATACGGCTTGAAGATGGTTTGTGTTTTGAAATTTTTGAACAGATAGAAGTTAAATCACCTGTTATTTTTACTACATCTTATGATGAGTATGCACTTAAGGCATTTAAAGTAAATAGTATTGATTATATAATGAAGCCTGTCCGAGAAGAAGAATTAGAACAGGCCTTGAATAAGTTTAAGACACTCAGGAGTAGTACTCCTATGTTAAGCGAATCTATAAAAGATATTTTAGGTAGCTTACATAAGAAAGAAACTTTTTATAGATCTCGTTTTTTAATACCTTATAAAGATGGTTTTAAAACCGTCAAAGTAGGTGAGATTGATTTTATTTATTCGGAATTAAAAATCACCCATTTAGTACTTAAAGATAAGTCAACGATTATTGTAGGACAAACATTAGAGGAATTAGAAGAGGAACTAGATCCAGTAATATTCTTTAGGGCAAATAGACAGCATATAATAAGTGTGGATAGTATAGATAACATTCAAAATTATCACAATGGAAAACTTAAAGTTAGCTTAGTAAAAGATCCACAGCGTGAAGTGATTATAAGTAGAGAGAAAGCTCCTTTATTAAAGAGTTGGTTAAATAGCTAATAAGCATTAAAATAGTCATTAGAAAAGTCCATATAGTAGAGATGCTATATGGGCTTTTGTTTTGGCTAAGATTATAGGTTATTAGATGTGTTAAGGGTTAAAATATTCTTAATTAACTCACAGTAAAATATAGAGATTAATCCATTGGTAATGTCTGTTTTCTAGTTGCTGATAAATGCTATTTCGTATTAGTAACAAGTTTTGACGTTTCAGGTTCGAATTTTTACGCTTCGAATTAATTATAGAAGTTGGCGTTCTATTTTTTTTGACTTTTGTTGTGTTAAAAGCGTTAGAAATGAATAAAATTTATAGAAGTACGAAAGTTTTGTTTTTAGGAGGACTATTATTTGGTTTATCTGTATTTTTCGTTAGTTGTAAAAATCAGTCAAATGAAGGAGCTGAAGAAGTAGCTGCTTTAGAAGTAAAAACCAATGTAGTGGAGAAAGGTGATGCCTTAGTGTTAAAAAAATATACTGCATCATTAGAAGGAAGAGTTAATGTAGAGGTACGTGCACAAGCTTCTGGGTATATAGAAAAGATATTAGTTGAAGAAGGAAGCTATGTGAAAAAAGGGCAAGCATTAATGCTAATTGATGCTCAACCTTACCGCATACAACTAAATAATGCCAATGCTAGTTTAAGAGCAGCGCAGGCAGCATTAGTCAATGCACAGTTAGAAAAAGATAAAGTACAGTCTTTATTAGATAATAAGTTCGTATCACCAATACAGTTAAAAACAGCAGAGGCAGTCTTAGACAATGCTAAGGCTAATGTAGCTCAAGCTCAGGCAGCTGTAGCAGAGGCTAAGTTAAACTTAAGCTACTGTACAATCACCGCTCCAGTAGATGGGTTCTTAGGACGTATTACTAAACGTGTAGGAAACTTAGTAACAGCAGGTGAGGCAGAAGAGTTAACTACGATGTCTGATATCTCTCAGATGTTTGCTTATTTTTCATTGACAGAAGCAGATTATTTCAACTTAATTAAAGAGAATGGTTCTGCTGAGAATGTATTGAAGATGCCTATTGAATTAGAATTGAGTAATGGAGATAAATATCCTATCACAGGTAAAGTAGATGTAATCAATGGAGAATTTGATGCTGGGACTAACTCTATTAGTGTACGTGCCGTATTTGATAATCCAGATCGATTATTGAGAAATGGTGGTACAGGTATCGTTAATTTAATGGCTACACATAGAGATGTGGTACAGGTACCTATCGCTGCAACGGCTGATTTACAGGATAAAATATTTGCTTATGTAGTGAATAAAGATAATACTGTAGATCAAAGACAATTAAAGATTATCGGTAAGAACCTCCATACTTATTTTGTAGAATCAGGTGTTAAGCAAGGAGAAACTTTAGTGACTACAGGTGTGGATAAATTACAAGATGGTATGTCTATTGCTGTAGTAACAACGCCAACTAAGAGTGCTGGAGGGAATGTAGAGCCACAAACAGCTAAAGCAAGTGAGTAAGCAATCTTAAAAAGATTCTTTATTTTAATTAAAACAAACAGAACAAATGCTTAAAAAGATAATACATAGACCTGTATTGGCTACAGTTATATCTCTTATTATAGTAATATTAGGGGCAGTAGGTTTAACACAGTTACCTATCGCTCAGTTCCCTGATATTGCACCTCCAAGTGTTTCGGTTATGGCTTCTTATCCAGGAGGTAATGCTGAGACTGTATTAAAGTCAGTAGTGACACCCTTAGAAGAGGTTATTAATGGGGTAGAGAATATGACTCACATAGAGTCTACAGCAAGTAATGATGGTACTGCTTCTATCACAGTATTTTTTGATTTAGAAACAGATCCTGATCAAGCCGCAGTAAATGTCCAAAATAGAGTAGCTCAGGTAACTGGTATATTACCAGCAGAGGTGCTACAAGCAGGGGTAATTACACAAAAGGAACAGCGTGGTATGATTATGATTGTAGATCTTATCAGTGATGATGCATCACTATATGATGAGACGTTCGTACAAAACTATGCTCGTATTAATTTAGTACGTGAGTTGAAACGTATTAAAGGAATTGGTAAAGTTCAGTTATTCGGTGAGAAAGATTATGCTATGCGTGTGTGGCTTGATCCTCACAAATTAGCAAATAGAGGTTTAACTCCTAAAGATGTAGAGCGTGCTATCCAGAGTCAAAGTATGGAGGTAGCTGCAGGTAACTTAGGGCAGAATGCAGGTGGTGCAGTACAGTATACTCTGACATATCCAGGTAAGTATAATACTCCAGAACAGTTTGAGAATATTGTGGTTCAGGCTGATAAGAGTGGTAATGTGTTGTACTTAAGAGATTTGGCTCGTATTGAATTTGGTGCAGTAGCTTATGATGAGGAGAATAAGATCAATAGTTTGGACGCAGTGAGTATGATGATTTTCCAAACAAAAGGATCAAATGCTAATGAGATTCAAGCAGAGGTATATAAAGTACTAGAGGATTTAACACCTCAGTTGCCTAAAGGGTTAAGATATAACGTAACTTTTGCTAATAAAACACAATTAGATGAGTCTATTAATCAGGTGAAGACTACTCTAGTGGAGGCATTCTTATTGGTATTCTTGATTGTCTATATTTTCTTACAAGATTTTAGATCGACAATCATACCTGCAATAGCAGTACCTGTATCGTTAATCGGTACGTTCTTCTTCTTGAATTTATTAGGGTTCTCAATTAATATGTTAACGTTATTCGCATTAGTACTAGCCATTGGTATTGTCGTCGATGATGCCATCGTGGTAGTGGAGGCAGTCCATAGTACGATGGAACTCGAGGGCTTAAATGCAAAAGAGGCTACGTCTAAAGCGATGAGTGAGATCTCTGGGGCGATTATATCTATTACATTAGTAATGTCTGCAGTATTCTTACCAGTAGGGTTTATGGAAGGACCAGTAGGGGTGTTCTATAAGCAGTTTGCCTATACGCTGGCGATAGCTATTATGATTTCGGCAGTTAATGCCTTAACATTGAGTCCTGCGTTATGTGCTCTTTTATTAAAGAATCATCATCATGACTTAGAAAATACAGGAGAAGTAAAGAAGAACGGGTTTAAAACTAGATTCTTTAGATCATTTAATGCTGGATTTACTTCATTGACTAATAAGTATATCGGTGGTGTTAAATTCTTAATCAAAAGAAAGGTACTTAGTTTATGTATTCTAGTGGGATCTATCGTAGGTATGGTATTGTTAATGAATAGCACATCTAAAGGGTTTATTCCTAATGAGGATCAGGGATTTGCGATGTTTGCTCTTTCGTTACCTCCGGGTTCTTCTATTGATAGAACTGCTAAAGTATTAAAAGAAGGTGATGAGATTATGAGAAATCATCCAGCTATTAAGGCAGTAACTACTATCTCAGGGTTTAATATTTTAGGTAATGCAGCCAGTCCAGCTTATGGAATGGGGTTCATCTCATTTAAAGATTTAAAAGACAGAGGAGATGTAAAAGATATAAATGAATTAATCGCACAGTTAAATAAAGACTTAGAAGTATTAAAAGAGGGTGATTTTTATGTGTTTGCTAACCCTACAGTACCAGGATTTGGAGACTTTGATGGATTAGAATTAGTAGTACAAGATAAAAGAGGGGGAAGTATAGATGATTTCGCTAATGTGGTGAATCAGTTTAATAAGGATTTAAGTGAGACAAATGAGGTGTTAAGTGCATTCACGATGTTTAAAGCTGATTTCCCAATGTATAAAATAGTAGTAGATCCTGTAAAAGCGAAGATGCACGGTGTAGATGTAAGTGATATGATGAGCGCAGTACAGTTATTCTATGGATCTGCACAGGTAAATGACTTTAACCGTTTCGGAAAACAGTTTAAGGTATTTGTACAAGGAGATTCACAGTTTAGAGCGGATGAAGAGTCGTTTAAGACAATCTATGTGACGGCTGGATCAGGTGAGATGATACCAATTAGTTCATTAGCTCACTTAGAGAAAGTGTATGGACCTCAGGCTATCAGTAGACATAACTTGTTTAACTCTATCGCTGTCAATGGTATTATCAATCCAGGTACAAGTACTGGAGATGCAATGGCAGCTGTAGAGAAAGTGGCAGCAGAGAAATTACCTGCAGGATATGGAATTGAGTGGTTAGGATTAAGTAAGGAAGAGAAGAAATCAGGAGGACAGATGGCATTCATCTTTGGACTATCATTATTATTCATTTATTTTATTTTAGCGGCACAATATGAAAGTTATATCTTACCATTAGTAGTATTATTATCATTACCAGTAGGTATTATGGGAGTATTTATAGCTATAGGTTCAGTGGGTATTGCAAATAATATTTATGTACAGGTGGGACTGATTATGCTGGTCGGCTTGCTGGCGAAGAATGCTATTCTGATAGTAGAGTTCGCAGTACAGAAACGCCAAGGAGGAATGAGTATCGTAGATGCAGCAGTAGAAGCATCACGCTTACGTCTTCGTCCTATCTTAATGACATCATTTGCGTTTGTAGCAGGTTTGATACCATTGATGTTTGTTCAAGGTTCTTCAGCACAAGGAAACCACTCTATTAGTATTGGTACTGCAGGAGGGATGATCTTTGGGGTTATATTGGGAATATTTGTTATCCCATTCCTTTATGTATTCTTCCAATATCTTCAAGAGAAAATTAGTGGGAAGGCACCAGAACAACCAGAAGTATTAGAAGACTAGTATTTCAACAGACTATAATTAATTAGAGAATGAGAAAAGTAGTATATATAGTAATAGGTTCAATGTTATTCACTGCATGTAAAGTAGGGAAAAACTATGAAAGACCATCTGTAGAAACACCAAAGCAGTTTTATAGTGAAACTGCTTCGGATACTATAGCTAATGATTTGGCACAGTTAGGATATGAGCAATTCTTTAAAAATGAAGAGTTGACTGGATTAATCACAATTGCGTTAGAGCGAAATACTGATTTGCAATTAGCAATAAAGAATATAGAGCAAACAAAATTGTTATTCACTCAATCTAAGATGGCTTTATTACCTCAATTGTCAATGAATGTTGGGGCTAGTAGAACAGAGTCTTCTAAGAATAGCTATTTAGCTGCCAATGATGCAGGGCGTATTAACGATGATTTTAATGCAAGACTTGATTTATCATGGGAAGCAGATATATGGGGGAAGATTAGAAGAGAGAAAGAGGCTGCTCTAGCAACTCTAATGCAGACAGAAGAAGTAAAACGCGCTGTGCAAAATAGATTAGTAGCTGAAGTAGCGACTAGTTATATCAACTTGCTAATGTTAGATGAACAACATAAGATAGCTAAAGAAGGAATTGTCTTACGAGAGAATACTTATTCTCTAACAAAGAAGATGTTCGAAGTTGGTAATGAGACTATCGTAGCTGTACAACAAGCAGAAGCACAATGGTTAGAATCTAAAGAGCTTTTGCCACAGATAGAACAGGAGATAGCTCTACAAGAAAGTGGATTGAATTTGCTTTTAAATAAGTACCCGCAGGCGATCTCTCGCTCTGTTGTAATAAGTGATTTAAATTTCATTACGGATTTAAATACAGGAGTACCTGCGGATTTTTTAAGTAATCGTCCTGATGTACAGATAGCAGAGTATGCTCTAAAGGCTGCTAATGCTAAAGTAGGTGCTGCCCAGGGGCAGATGTATCCTAGCTTAGTTATCTCTGCACAAGGAGGGTTTAATGCTTTTGAAGTATCTAATTGGTTTAGTGCACCAGCATCTTTATTTGGTATGGTAGCAGGTGGATTAACACAACCGTTATTTAATCAAAAGAAATTAAAGACTGCTTATGAGATAGCTGTTTTAGAAAGAGAAAAAGCAGGTATTGACTTTAAGAATAAAGTAGTAGTAGGATTTACAGATGTACATAATGCATTGGTAAAAATAGATAAGATTTCTCAAAAAGAAGAAGTAATGCAAAAGAGAGTGGATATATTGAACACTTCTCTTACCAATACTAAATTTATGTTTGAGATGGATAAGGCATCTTACTTAGAGGTTGTTAATGCACAAGGTCTAGCATTGCAAGGTAATTTAAACTTTGCAGAGTTAAAGAGAGATTATTTAGCATCTCTAGTTGACTTGTATAGAGCTTTAGGAGGACATTAATACTATAAGTAGATTTTTGATTGAGGATTAAACCAATATTGTTCGCAATATTGGTTTTTTTTGTATAGTAGGGTGTGTTTGGTTTGTTTTTTTTTCTGTCCTTTGCATCAGTTAGTTATCTTTGTAACGACAAGAATGATATATGAATAATAAAAGTGTTAAAATACAGCAAGTTGTAATGACTGTACTAAGTGTGGCTTTCTTAGTAGGGGTGGGGTATTATGGTAATAAGAATAAACACAACGAAGGAGGAGAATCAACTGAAGTAGCCGAAGTAGAAAAGGTAGCTGATCATCATATTGAAGAGCAAGTAGCAGAAAGTGAAGTACTGTCTGAAGAAGCTAAAGAAGAGGAGAAAATAGAAGTGTTAGCACCATCAGTCTTAGTGTTAAATAGTAAATACCATACTTATACTAGAGAATATGTTGCAAAAGTGAAGATGAAATATCATACACCTGTTAAGGAGACTCTCGAAGGACGTGTAGTATCTGTACTGGCTAAGGAAGGACAATTAGTCTCTGATGGTCAAGTGATGTATGAAGTAGAAGTAGGTAATCTACAAATATCTAAGAAAGAAAAAGACAGAGAGCTTAGTGAATATAAGAGCCTAAAGAAAGATATAGAACGCGCTGAGAATAAAATGCAAAAGTTAGCAAGAAAGGATACTGTGGCATTCTTAAAACAACGTCAGTTAGTTGAAGATATGCGTGTAGAGCTAAAGACGCTTAATGAGAGTATTAATGGAGGGGATAAGAAGTATACAAGATATTCTATAAAGGCAGAGCGCGAAGGTATTGTGAGAAACTTAAGTATAAAAGTAGGTGATATGTTGTCTGCTAATGATAAGAATACGCTATATAGCCTAGTGGGATATGATGTTTACTTTGATGTTCCTACAAGCGAATTGCCTCAATGGAAAAGAGGATTGTCTACTGATAATGCCAATACTGTAGTGAGTTCTTTTGAAGGGATAGGAGGACAGCGTATTGCGTTTAAACTGAATTTTAAAGGAGATAGTGAGATTGTCTTTATTGATAGATCAACTCAGGTGTTAGAAAACCTTAGATTTAAGGAGGATGGCAGTATAGATAATAAGATTATTTTATCTATTGTGTATAAAGATGTTATAGAGATACCGATGTCTGCTATAAATACCGATGCAGAGGGTAAGCAAGATATTACTGTACTAAACACAGCAGGAGAGAATATGACGAGAAGTATTAATCCTATTCGCAAGTATGCATCTTACGTATTAGTAAGTGATAGTACATTAGAAGGGGTGTCTATTCGAAATAATAAATAAGCTTTTAAGCATAAATAAAACGAGTCGCTATTAACGACTCGTTTTTTGTTTTATGCTTTTTAGTAAGTGATGTTTTTAAAACAAAAAACTGTAATTAGAATACAATAGCTTCGCTAATTTTGATTATATTATTCAATAAACAAATCAATTATTATTCTTGTATTGTTAAGCTGATTGAATTAACCTCTTTGGCAATTATCTCCATTTTTTGCAAGTCTGTTAATTTACTGAACTTAAGTTTTTCCATTTCGAAGTTGCGTATTGTTGCCTCATCTATTTTATTACTAATTCCGTTTATTAATGAAGTGGCAGAATCATAACACGTAGTATTTGTTTCTACAAATTGTAAATAATACAAAGCTTTATTATAGTTCCTTTTTGCTTCTTCGTTAAGAGCCTTTTGTACCATTGCTCTACAACTTTCTTCTTTTGAGTCTAAAAAAATCTTAGTTATTATTTGTTCAGATTCTTTGTAACAAGAAGTAGTTTCAGGTACATAGCTAAGATAATTAAAGGCTTTTAAGTATTCTTTTCGCTCTATATTTACTTTAACTGTATTGAGTACAGTAGAGCAATTTGATTCATAGAATGTTACAATATTTTGATTACTTTGTTCAAAGAAAGTCTTTATCTTTTTTTCTTTTCTAAACTGTATTAAGGCTTTATCAATTGCCTCAGAGTTATCCTCTGCAGTGATGATGTAAGAATGTCTAAATCGGTTAAATATAGACCTATCATCTTTACCTTGTGAGGTTAACCCTATTTCTAGTTTAATGACTTTAACGACTTGTACCTCTCCAGCAGTTTGTTCACTAATAATAGTAATTGAAGGAATAATGACAAAAGGACTTTGATTTGAAAAAAGAGAACCTCCTGTATAGTTTTGTTTGAGAATCTCATTTAGATCTTCAAGCTGTGATTTACTAGCTACTTGTTTTTTAGCTGGCTCTTCTATTATATAATTAGCTTGGTACTCCTTATTTTGTCCCAATGTAACAATTGACCAAAAAAGGAAAAAGAGTAAAGTATGTACTTTGTATTTCATTTTTATTGTTTAATAGTTACATACATTTTTTGACCGTGTATATTTCTTGTAGCTTGTACTCCTTTAGAACGAAGATATCTTATTACTTCTGTAGCGAAGCGATTTAGATTGTATGGTTTATTGGTATCTTGATCATAAAGAGGTATTCTTACCTCGTCAAAAAGCATTTTATTATCTAAAATACCTGATAAATTAGCTCTTCCTTTATAAGCATTTGTTGCTATCCAATCTTCTATTAATTCGTTTAGATATTCACCTGATGCTAGAGCACTGTCAAAGTCGATTGTCGCATTTTCATCTAGATTAAACTCTACTGTAGTAGCTCTACCGATCTCACGTATTTCATCTGTTTTAACCATTAATGTATTTAGAAATTCTTCTTGAATACGTTCAAAAGCCTTTGATATTAATTTCTCGTAGTCATTACTTACAAATTTACTAGTACCAGTCTTATTAGAAAAACTGGCACCTGTATGAGTTTCAAAAGCTGTAAGGTTTAATACTGTATTAGTACCTGTCTGATCTGTTGTTACTTGAACATCTACTTGGACATAGAAATCGGCACCTGATGTAGTTAATAGATCAGATTTAAAGCTAGATTGCCTATCTGTTGTGAATGCAGCATTAGCTTGTGCAGCTCTAAGGTTAGCTACAAAGTCAACGGTAGACCATCCACGCTGGTCAAAAGCTTCTTTTACTTTAGAAACAGCTGTTCTTATATAAGGGTTATCATCTAAAACAGTTCTAATATCTTCATTTTGTTTGTTATAGGGTATAACCATTATTTTAGCAGCAGCTCTAACTGACTCTTCACTTCTAGTACCTGCGATAGTAGGTGCTTGTGAGAAGGCGTATTCGCTACTAACAAAGACCATCAGCATAAGTATTAATAGAGATAGATATTTACTTTTCGTATTTGGCATTAGAACCCTATTTTATTGATTATTTTATTATCTTCTAATTCTTTTCTCAACATATTATAGTTTAAGGTAAATACAGAAACAGCACTTACACAATTGCTTTTTTGTGCACAGTCATAAAAATCACTCTTAGAGTCAGTCACAAAACGCTGGTATCCACTACTCCAGAATTTATCAAAGAAAGCTTTGTGTTTACTTTCAACAGCAATACCCTGGCGAATAATAGGATTTTTAAAGTCAGTACCAACAAATCCAAAGTATAAGAGTTGTTGAATTGCTTTTTTATGAGCAAGTTTTACAGCATCTTCTTTAGACTTTCCTTTTTTGCCGTCCACTTCATCTCCAATACCTCTTAGAGTAAGAGAGCCTTGTGTAGTATGGTTAACTAACTGTGAATCTGAATATGGGCTGTACATTTTTTTTGCACAACTACCTAATAACAATGATACTATTGCTATTGTAAAATAAATTTTTCTCATAGGTTTAAAATATTAAGGGTTATCTTGTTATAACTTTAAAAAGAGCATTATTGTCACGGAGTTTTTTAAATGTTTTTTCTGAGTTTAGGATTATTCCATCAGCGAAATAAGGATCTTCTACCTTGATGATACAACCAGTTGCTATTTTTTGAGTTCGTTGTACATTACGCTCTCCTATTGTTACTTCTGTAATGTTCATTATATCTATCATTTGACCAGGAAGAAGACCTACATTACTTCCAGCAGATATTGTTAACGCATTTTTGTTTTTACCATCCCAGTTTGTAATATCTAAGGTCAATGGGAAGTGTTTTGTAGTGAATGCTTTTACATTATCACTAAGACGTTCTAAAGCTATAATAAAAGCATCTTCTTGATGTTTTTGTACTTTCTGTAGTCTATCTTGGCGTGCATCAAACTCTTTTAGTTCTTTTTTTTGGATACATTTAGACCTAGCATCTTGAACTGTTTTTTCAGGATTGATATATTCACTGTTTATATTTGATGTAGCTAATATTTCGCCTGTAGACACATCTAAAACTTTTATTTGTACCTGTAACATTGTTTCCCAATCTTTCTTGTTGTTAGTATGTCTAACCCCTAATATACTTGGCGAGATAAGATAACTTGCCCCTTTGCTAATACCATCTGTAATGACATCATTACTGTCCATAAAAGATTCGGTTCTTTGAAGTTTCTTTTCTACCTCTATTTCTGCTAATTTATCTCTGTCTACTACTGTAAATTTTTTAGCTTCCACAAAGGAATTTAATATTGACTCTTGTATGATTCTAGCATTAGAGGTAGAGATTGTTTCAGAGTCATAAGTAATTGGAATAAATGCTACGCTTATTTTGTTTTGAGCTAGTGTTTGTATACAAGTTAAGATCAAAAACAATAAGGTTACAGTTGTTTTCATATTGATTTATTTAAAAGATTTGCTGTTTGCAAAACTCGCTAACAGTTATGCTAAAACAAGTTTTCAAGTAGGTAGTTAAAGGGTAGTTCTTTATTTGATACGCTTTTGGAGAATGACTACCCACGGGTAGTCTGTTATTTATCTATTTGAAGTTTAATTAGTTGTTTTCGATTAAAGTAATTGCTTGCTCTATTTGATAAAGAATGGTATTACTCTATGGATATGAATAATGTGTATACAACTCGGTGTTTTAAGCTCATATTTTCTAATAATGAAGACAGATATCTTACGTATAATTATATAATGTGAACTTTTGTTGTTGTTAATCGTAGTTTTCTTGTTTGTAATTATATATTTTTGCCCGAGTTAATTTGTATTACAGTTATGTCAACTAATTTGTTGTTTAGAATAGTTGGATCTATTTTTCTTTTCTGCTGTATAGGAAAGTGCTTTTCCCAATCTTATAATTTTGAAGAAATATCTAAAGATGTTACCTCGTTTAATAATGTAGGTAAATATGATGATACCATTATCTTATTAGAAGAAGTTATCGCTAATGAGAAAGCTACTGCAGATGAGAAGTATCAAGCTTATTTTTTGAAATATATTACTTATAAGCGTTTGTTTAGTTACGATAAAGCTCAAGCAAATTTAGAATTGGCATTCCAAGAAGGACTTAAAAGTAATCAAAATAGAGAACAGATTAAGGCAAAAGTAAAACTGGAAAGGCTCTTTGTGGCTTTTGATCTATTAAAATTTGATGAAGTTATAAGTGTGTTAGATGATATTACAGAACAGGACTTAAGGTATATATCGCCTAATACACATGCTTTTTATTTAGCTGTGTTAGCAGTAATGCAGAGTAAAGCAATGAATTTTAGTAAGGCGATAGAGTACTTAGATGAAGCTATAATACTATTAGAGGAGAATAAGCCAGAAGATCTTCCATTAATGTATCGTAAGAAGATAGATATATATAGGCAAATGAATCAATATGACAAAGCTTTAGAGAGTTTTGATCAGGGGCTTTATTATGCTAAGAAGTATAATATGGATATTTATATTTTAAACATGTATTACGACTTGGCTTATTTTTATAATCAAATTCAGGATTATGATAATGCGATAATAACTCAAGAAATATGTAACTTGCTTGCAAAACAGTATGATGAAAGAACAGTTATAGGGCGCTTAAATGTGTTAGAAAAGGAATTGTATGCTAATCGTATAGAAAGTGAGAAACATGAAGATTTGCTCTCTATTGCGTTACTTGTAGTCATTTCTCTTTTAGTTATAGCGATATTGTATTTGCTGTATAAGTATACCCTTAAGACTAAACAGCGAAAAGAGACTTTAGAATCCAAGAACGATGAATTAAGAGTTAATATAATGTCTTTATTGTCTGAATCTAATCAACAACCACATAACGATCCAATATTACAATTAACTGAGCGTCAATCTGATATTGTCAAATTGGTTAAAGAAGGCAAAACGAATAAGGAGATAGGAGACAAGATACATATCTCAGAAAATACAGTCAAGTATCATTTAAAAAATATTTATAAAGTGTTAAGTGTCAACAGTAGAGAAGAACTTTAGTTATGAAAAATAAGATATTGCTTATCGTGTTGTTTTTTGTAAGTTCAGCTATCTTGGGGCAAACAGTTGATCTTATAAAGCTTGCTGAAGAAATAGAACAAAATAATATAGCTCTAGACTACAAGAAATCAATTATTAGACTTCATAAAATTATAGCAGACAAGAATAGTGGAGATATAGACAAGAGTATTGCTTATTATCAAAAATATCAGCTTTTTAAACGACTTGCTATTTATAGTGAAGCTCTAGTAAATCTGGACGAAGCTTTTGCTTATGGCAAAATGACTGACAGTAAAGATCTAATTACCATAAAGTATGAACTTGAAACGGCAAGTACTTATTGTGAAAAATTAGAGTATAAACAAGCTCTATCAAGGTTTAATAACCTAAAAGTTGATGCAATTCTTTTAGAAGGAAGTGATTTAGGATTATACCTTTTTTTAAAGGGGATAGATGCCCTAGAAAGAACTTTAGTGTATCGGGATGCCGTAGATTATTTTATGAAGTCTATAGAAATCTTTAAAGAAGTATATCCTCAGTATTTACCGGTTGTTTACAAGGAATTATTGAGAGCTTATGCCTTTTTAGGACAGCATAATGACGTTGTAGATAGTTATCAAAAGGGCATTGCTTATGCAGAGCAGTTTCAGTGGAGCAGTGAGCTTATACAATTGCATCGCTTTATGGCAATTTACTATCAACAAATAGGAGAGAACAAAAAGAGTCTAAGCACAAGTAGTTTAGTTTTAGCACTGGCAACGAAGTATGATACTGTTAATCTAAGTAGTTCACTAAATATTCTAGAGAAGCAATTACTAGAAGAAGATGCTGCATTAAACAAGAATACGGGTATTCAGAAAGCTTTACAAGCTTTCTTAGCAATAGCTTTTGCTTGTATAGTAGTTTATTTACTGCTGTATAGACGTAATCTTGTCAAACATAAACAAGTACTTAAAGAAAATGAGACTCTTAGAGTGAATTACGAATCTTTAAGTGTGCAAGATAAGCACGTTATAGATATTGACAACAAAGAGCTAACCACTAGGCAAAAAGAAATCGTATTACTTGTTCAAAAGGGAAAAACAAATAAAGAAATAGCAAGTGAATTGTTTGTCTCTGAAAATACAGTTAAGTATCATTTAAAGATTATTTACGAAGTACTAAAGGTAAAAGGGAGAACAGATTTATTAGTATAGAAATCTTGCTTACAATATCATTAATTAGGTATATAGTATTAACGACTTGTTTTTTGTTTAAGCTTTTTTAGAATGATGTTACCATTTAAGTAAGATATTTTAAATACCCCTAAACTTGTATTCTGAATAGGATTAGGGATGTCACAATAGTTATTAGCCTCTACTGTCTTAACGAAGATACTGATGTTGTCTTGTGACAACTTATATGTCCCTTTAGTAGTAATGAAACAATCATTGCCACAAGGCCAAGCGTTGTAGTTCTCAAAAGTATCTATTTCGGTAAAGTTGATAAATGTTCCAAAGATATTATCCCCTTTTGGAGTAAGAATATATTCTTCTATTTCGGTAGTATAGATAATCTTATCTATCGCCCAAGTACCTGTAAGATCTTGAGCATATCCTGATGTAAGACACAAGCCAAGAATTAGAATAAACAGTTTTTTCATATACTGACTAGTTTATTATATAAACGTAAAAAAGGTTGTTTTAGTTTTAATCGTTTATTAATAATTTGATTTATAGAAGCGTAAAAGGTGCGCAAAAATCACCATGCTACTTTGCGCACCGAATTAGTCGTAAAGATTATGCTTATTTAAAAGAAGTAGTGGGAAGTGAATCCTTGAATTATAGTAGGGTGAAAAATAAGATTTAATTGTAAAACCATTGATATTATTGAGGTTGTGTAACCTTTATACAACCCCTTCAACACTTCTTCAACATTACCACAACATTGTTCTATTATAAGTCCTTTTTATTGAAGGATTCTTGCCCTAATCTTGATGAGCTCTTGTCTCAAATAAATTGCTAAGTTCTCAGCTTTTGATTATGACCCCTATGTGAATTCAAGTCATCAATACAACAGTAGCCATTTGTTCTCTTTTTCTTTTCCATTTAATTAGTTGTCTGAAATGTACGTTGTGTTTTAGACCGCTTGCACATAAAGGTTCTGGGCTTTGAGATGGTAGGACTAGCACAAAACTTCAATTTTGCACAACAAGTTGGCTCGAAGAACTGCACTTGAATTTTGTAGTTTTGCTCCACTATTGCAACCCCCTTGTTGTTATATGCCGTTTTTATCATTTTGTTATTGCTTCTATTAAATAGTTCTGCATTATTTTGTCAACTTGTTTGTGTCCATAAGGCGTGTTATATGCAGTTGAAGTAATTACAACTACAATTGGAAAGTCTTTGAAGATAAAAATTCTATTTCCACCATTTCCACTTGAATAATATACTTCGTAATTTACTCCATTCACTTTGTAGGTCTTATTCCAAAAAAGATAACCATAATATTCATCCTCGGAAATTGCCATTTGATGTGAAAAGCTTTTTGCTATCCAACCTTTTGATAGAATTTGTTTTCCATTCCAAGTACCTTGATTTTTATATAATTGTCCAAATTTTGCATAGTCCAAGGAACGCAATTGAACACTCCCTGCTGTATTCGCAACGTTTTGAGGTGTAAATTGCCATTTATAGTGTGTAATTCCTAATGGTTTGAATAACTTCTCGTTTGAGTATTTCTCTAAACCATTTGGAACAGATTTATGAATTATGTCGCCGAGGACAACAACTCCTGCGGTGAAGTAATCCCATTGTTTATTTGCCACTTTTGATTTGTCAACTGGAAGATTTAAAGCAAATTCAACCCAATTTTTTGTTGGGTACATATTTTCTTCGTTTCCTGGTGATTCCGAGTTCATATCAGAACCGTCAAAAGCAGAGCTCATTGTAAGTAAATCTTTTAAAGTAATGCTGTCTTTTGCTGTGGAATAATTTTGAAAGGTATTGAGTTTGTAAAATTCATTTAAGATTTGTTGTTCGCTTTTAATGTAATTATCTTGTATGGCTATTCCCAAAAGCGTTGAGGCAAATGATTTGCCCACAGACTTAGTATCGTGAAGTGTTTTTCTTTGTGCACCATTAAAATACTCTTCAAGTAAAAGTTTTCCATCTTTTAAAACTACAATACTCGTTATATATTTGAAGTTTTGTTTACCAATTTTTCGATTAAGTTCCTCAATTTTTGCAGTATCAATTTGACTTGTAGAAACTTTAAAGTCTTTAAGTGGTTTAATTTTTTGAACTTTAACAAGTCCTTCGTTGATTTTTATTTCGGGAACAATAATTTTCATTTCTCCTTCTGCAATTATGTTTCCAAGTAAAGTTTCATTAAATTGTAGATAAGGTCTAATTTCAATTTTAAGTAAATGTTCTCCATCAATTAAAGCGTCCTGACCACCATTTCCATAAAATCTATTCCAAAGAAACCTTCCCCAAGAATCTTCATTAGTTGAACTTATTAAAGGAACTCTGAAAACATTTCTTAGATTTTTACTCTCTATACTTCCTGCCCCAACATTCAAGTTTTCAGTATATACTTTTTTGTTGTCAATATAGAAAGTGAATTGATAATTTCCGCTTTTTGTTAGCTCGTCTATCGATAATTCGGGTGCTAGTAAATGCAGATAATTTGTCAACGAGTTATCCAAAAAAACTCTAATATCTAGATCAGTATTTTCTTTAAACTCAAATGTTGTTAAGAAGTCAGTTTGTGTAAAAGTTTCAATTGGAACGACTTTACTCATAAAAGCAATCTTTCCAATATTTGCTTTGTGAATTGAATAAGTTATACTGTCGCACTTTACAATGTTAGTTGTCTGCCCAAACAGTTGAATTGTTGTTAGAATAATCGTTACTAATAATGTGAGTTTTTTATTCATTATTTCTGTTTGTTAATTTTTAGCACGGTCGTCTTTTAAAATGATGTATAATATTATTTTTCACAAAATAAAACACGGTATTGTTTCGTAAAACTCCAACTATATGCGTATTTCGTTAAATAATATACTAATATAGTTGTTGTTTTGTAAATTAGATACTTAGAGAAATATTTTTTGTGGATAGTGAAATAAAATAAGTTAAATTAATTTCACTTAAGTATGGATAGTGAAACAATTCTAAAAACCTTCCATAACCAATATACTAATAATACCATAAATCCGTATTCTGGTTATGCATAAATATTCTTAAATTATATCAGTAAATATCATTCGCTTAATAAAATTCCGATTGCTTAGATTGAAATTTTTATTAATAAAAAAGTATTTCAAGATAATATTAGTGCATTTTATCAGTGTTCTTTAGTTGGAATAATCAAGAAAATTTATGAATTGGTTAATAATCAACAGATAGAATTAAACTATTTATATCCTAAACGAAAGTTTTGCTAAAGGTGCAAATTGAGATTGATCCACAACTTTTGAGATTGATCCCAAATTAGGTGCACATAGCACAAAAAAAAGCCCGATAACTAGTGTTATCGGGCTTTTCAGCGGAGGAAGAGGGTTCGTCCCCTATGCTCTGTATGCTTTATAAATAGAAGGTTACACATTTTAAAAATAGTTGTGTGCACCTAATTAGCAGAGTTGTAAACTTATGATTAGAATCGTTTGATTCTCGTGTAAAGATATGAAAGATATATTAAATCAACACTACTTTTTAGTTAACTTTTCTGCTATTGAATTCTTTTAGCCAATGTAATAATTTATCTACATCTAGCTCTAATTCAGCAGGATCGGGTATCTCAATAGGTGTTTCAGATGGTTGACTATGTTCATAGCAAGAATATTTAGTCATATAATTATCAATCATTTCACAATCTTCTTGTTGAATTTTAGCTAAATTTTGTACTTTTCCCATTGTGTTCACTGATCTTCTATATCTTTGTACAACATCTGCTAGAAAATCAAGTTCAACTATACGTTCTATTAAAATTCTTATATCACTGCATAAAGCTTTTCCAAATGGATAGTACTCTTCACTTCCTTGATCATTAAGTATTTTCTTTGCTTTAGCTATTCTTTCATTCTTGATATTATTTAATGCAGTTATAGTTTTTTTTGCAAAAAGGGGAGTATCACCTACTTCACCAGCTCCCCAGGTTTCATTTCTTATTCCTATTATTTGAATATTATTTGAATCACTTTTATCATTTAATAATCCTAATAAACTTAATCTATGGGTAAAAATAATAACTTGCCTTGTTTGACTTAGTAACACTAATCGCTCAACAGTTTTCTCTTCAAATTGTTGATCAAGTGATGATATAGGATCATCAAAAACGAATGGGTTGTTATTATTGCCACCAGTAACATCGGCAAGAAAAGATGCTAAAGCAATTATACGATGCTCCCCTTCACTTAAGACTTCTGCTAGTTTATGACCACTTATGCCCTTCAATCTTAATGAATGTGTAATAGTCCCTTTAACTGCTTTTTCTTTTAATAATTCAACTCTTATTCTAGTTGCTTGAAAATAATCCAACTCTTTATTAAATCTCTTTACATATTCATCCGTTATAAATATTTCTGATAATTCACTAGATTTTGAAGTAATTGATTTTGTATTACACTGAGCAATCCATATTTCATAATTAGATAATTTCCTCAACCTCTCTACTTCTCCTAAAATAGAATCCTTTTGCATTGAACACCATTTTTGAGTATTCAATTCTAATAATTGATTAATAGCTTTTACTCTATCAAATTGTTGAGCATCAAATTGAAGTTGTTGAATTGAAGCTTCACATGATGTTGACATTTCTTCTAGTATTTTTAAATTATCTTGAATAAATTTCACATCTACTATATATTCTTTCTTGTTTTTTATCGAATTTGATGCTTCTCCAATTATTTTCCATATAGTTATTAAACAATTAAGCCAGACTTCACCTAATTTAGCTGCGCTACATTTTGTCATCAGTAAATCCTTGTGTAAAGATGTGGGTAAATTGTTTATCTTTTCAAGATATAACTTCTCTGCTATTGTGGCATCACTTTCTAACTCACTTTTGACAAAATTTTCAAATGCAAGTAATCTGTTCTTAGTATTACTATCTAATATTTGATGGCATAATACACATTTTGCTTCATCATTTATATTTGGATAAGTATCATTTTCATATGCTTCTTGGTATGAAAAAACTCTAGCTGCTTCCCAAAGAGATTTCCATACTGAACTACCAACTCCTTTTATGTTTGACTCATTAGAGATAATTTGTATACTCTCCTTTGCAATTTTTCTTTTTTGTAAAGCATTAGCTTCCAATTCTTTGATTTGCGTTATAGAGTTTACACTAACCTGTGAATATGCTTCTACAACTTCTTTAATAATCTTATCTATCTCATTTTTTTGATTTCTAACTTCTTCTGCTGATTTTAATGGATCCTGTTCTTTTAACCTTTTTTCTAGATCTAATCTGTTTTTTTCTTTTTCTTCATTCCAAATTATTATAGATTCAAGTTTCTTGTCATTATCATCCTTTTTTAAATTATTATATTGTGTTCCTGAGAGGGTATTTAAATACTCATTTGGGATATTAGGTAATGTCTTCAAAAGACTAAGTTTTTCAGAGTTAATTTTTTCCTGAACCTTTGAATAGTAATGTGATAAAGCTGTAAATAATCTTAAAAAATTAGGTGTATAAGTTATGGTATTTGCTTCATTTATATAGCTATTACCTATATTAGTATCAAAGACATCAATGGTACCTAAACCTTTTATTGGTTCACTATTTATTAACCATTCATACTCTTGTTCAATATCATCAATAGAGAATTTCACTTTACACTTACCTTCTGTATTAGGTGCAAATACATTGGATTTTAGATTTACAGTACGAGCTTTGCCACTTATTTTTTTTAAAATTTTTGTGTATCCTGATTTTCCAGAACCATTAGATCCATAAATAACTACTAAATTTTTATCTTGTTCAAACTTTAGAGGATTTCTTGGTGCAAGTCTTTCGATATTTTGAATTGATTCAATAGATAATAACCTAACTAATTTCTCATTCTCAATATTTATAAAATTAGGGAAACTTTTAATATCGAATTTTATTTCAGATTTTACCATTCCGATTATTTCTATTAAATCGTACTCCTCAATATTTTTGGTTAAAATTCTATAAGCTAATTCAGTCTGCCAGCCTTTTAATCCCATCAACCATTCTGTAATATTTTTCTGAATATCCATAATATTGTATTTTTATTATTAATCCTCAAACATAATAAATTACATTTTTATAATAATAAGGAAATCCGTAAAGCACTCAATATTTTGAGACGATTTAATAGTTGAACATAAATAAATAAAAGAGCCAAAAGTTGCTTGTAACTCCTCAATAAGAGCAAGTTGCTTAGAAAGCTTGTGCTTAATTTATATTATATTTTCAGAAGCTTTGCTATAGGTTTTATAGAAAATTATATTATATTGAAAAAGCATTTTAATTATTTACAATGTGTAATAGGCTATTATTTTTTTCTTCTATTTTTTAATTCCTCATATTGACTAACTAAATGATATAAATAAGTAATTAATGCGTCAAAAAGTAAGCCCCCGAGCAAGTGCATCTTGTGAGATATAATTATTCTTCTACGTTATCTACGATAAGTTTCTTGTAGTTATGAGGATATAAATCTGTAATATTCTTGTGGTTTATGGATTGAATATTTTTCAATACGTATTTTAACCATTGATATGGATTGACATCGTGCTTTTTACAATTAGCAAAAAACGTATACGCCATAGCTGCTCTTTGCGCTGCATCGTGTGATCCTGCGAATAAGTAGTTTTTACGACCAAGAGCTACAGGTCTAATAGCGTTTTCTACAAGATTGTTGTCTATCTGTAAGTTTCCGTCGTATAAGTACGCACTAAGACTATCCCATCTTGTTTGTGAGTAAGCAAAGGCTTTACCTATTTGACTTTTAGGCAAGGTAAGTTTCATTTGAGTAAACATGTATTTACCAAGTTCGTTGATAATAGGTAAACTCTCTTTTAGACGAAGCTCTTTAATTTGCTGTGGAGTTAAGTTTTGTTCTTTAGCTTGTCGTTCCACAGCATATAGCTTCTGTATTTCAGCAAGTACATGTTGAGCTCTTGTTTTATCATTGTCTAAAGCTCTTTCAAATTCACGACGAGCATGTGCCCAGCACCCAAGATGCGTTACATCTGACTTATTTCCATAGGCTTTATACCCTGCGTAACCATCGGTTTGCAGATACCCTTTGAAGTTTTCTAATATAGGTAGTGCAGCGCTACTGGCACGAGTAGGACTGTAATTAAACATCACGAGCTTGGATATAGGTGCGTGATACACCCAATAATAGCCAAGATGAGACTTATCTTTCTTTTTCTCATCCAAAACTTTGATGGTGGTTTCGTCAACTTGAAGATACCCTTCGTTTTTGATATCCATCACAAGCTTTTCATATAGAGGCTTTAAAGCATCCATACTTTGAGCGACCCAACCATCTATTGTAGAAGAAGCTATATCGATGTTTTCTCTGGAAAAGCGTTGCTTCTGTCTATATAAAGGAAGGTGATCTACGTACTTGTCAACTAATATTGTTGATAGAAGTCCTTCTGAAGCTATTCCTTTATCAATAATTCGCTCTGGAAGATCGCCAATACTAATTTTAGTATTGTCTTTATCTTTAGTAGCGTATTTATATCTAATAAGTCTCTTTATTTTAAAATAGCCTGGAACGTAATCTAAGATATCTGTGATTTCCTTACCAATGCAAATCATATCTGAGTAGTCTGTTTCTGGATAGATATGTGTTTCTTCTACAAGTAAGTGATCTGGCAGTTTAGCTCGTCCTGGATGTTTCTTTTTCTCACGAGAGTAGGTAATCTCTTGTTTGATTACTTCTTCTTGTTCTTCTAAAACTGCTTGTTCAACGTCTAAGGGTAACTGAGTTTGATTAGGGTCTTCAAAGCGTTCACGACTCTGACCGAACTTCATACGTTGAAGTAGTTTGACTAAACGCTCTAATTCTGTGTTTTTATCTTCTAATTTAGAATTTTTCTCTTCTAAAACAGATGTTTTATGTTCTTGCTTTGAGATTGCCTTCTCTTGTTTAGAAATAGTCTTTGACTGCTTTTTTATAAGCGCCAAAAGTTGTTCTTTTGATAAATTTTCTAAGTCTATTTCCATACAGTAAATATACGACATAAGCCCCGTTTACACAAGGTATGCGCGTATTTTACTTCAATAAAAACCTTCTTTTTTGACTACTTTTTATAACCTGTATACCTTCTATCATAAGTACTAAATCACTCCAACTTATTTGTGTTTTACTATGAACCGGAAAAGCAAAGGTACCTTGCTCTAAGCGTTTGTGATATAACACAAACCCACCTGTTTCCCAATGTAAGAGCTTCATTTGATTACCTCGGCGATTGATAAAGACATAGACACTGCCATTATGAGCTACTTGATTAAGTTCGTTTTGAACAATACCACACAGAGAATCAAAACTCTTACGCATATCACAAGCTGATTTATACAAATGAAATTGATGAGAACTACTCAAGCTAAACATTAAACTAAGTTTACTAATGAATACAGTTCACTTAGATTATCTGTATGTACTCGTAACTTTACACCATTAGGATACATAATCTCATATTCTTGAATACTACTAGCTATTGGATCCTTTTTTACAGTTATAAAATTGCTATCCACTGATTGGATTGACGCTGCCTTATACTTGACTACCCAATAACTAAATGTTGCTAACTTAATTCCTACATTTTCACAGTATCTTGTCTGTGTTAATCCACTTACTTGCCAATCCTCTACGTGAGAGTACATTATTTCTTGTTTGCTCATCTATTTATTATTTGAAGCAAACTTACTACCTTACGTTAGCTTATGAAATATGTGGTTGCTCGGGTGGATACGTCAAAAAAACCCAAGGCATCCTTCGCATCTTCTTGATTAACAATCTGTTCATGTGAATGAGCTCCATCATTTCCTATTAATCTTAATTCATCTGTCCATTTGAAAAGTGTTCCCTCCAAGATTCCTTTTTCTTTTAAATTTTTAAGTTTGGTTAAAAGATTTCCTTTACTTTCACCTTTATCTATACATATAGCTTCAATCCCTTTACGACACATTATCACACAAGCATCATATGCATGTGCTCGATAACACTTTAATGCTTCTTCATAAGGATTAATAACAATTTTTGGACAATTCTTTATAGCATCATTTTCAGTATTTGGGAAGAGCTGAATGTTTGAGTTCTCCCAATAACGTTCTTCAACACAGCTAAAATCAATTTTAGTTAAAAATGGTTTTTTGCATCGAAGACATTTGGATAGATTTATTAATATTCCTCCACCTTCAAAATCCCCATTATAATGTTCTTCAATATTATAACTATATATTATTTCCGTTTCTACAATCGAATTACATTGAGGACAAAATTTCATCTCCTTCTCAGTATTTTGGTTTTCCATAGTTATGTATAAATATAAAGTTCAGATAGCTTTGGTGAAATTAACATACTAAAGTATAGTATAGTTTTTTATAAAAATACGAGTATAATTAACAAGAACAAATTAAATTAACTCAATGTTTTCAATAAACTAGTACTTTAGCCTAATATATATTTTTCAAGTAATTTACTTCTTTAGTATATTTTTTATTTCATTCAATTTTAGTAAAATTTCAGAATTGACACTTTCATTTTTTTCTTTTTGTTTGTTATTAGCAGCAATAGCTAAATCTGTAGTTAAATTTAGAGCTTTATTTAGGATATTCATGAATTTACTTATTAGGTTTCCCGCTTCTTCTCCATCTAATTCTTTAACAGTATCATAATATGATTTTAGACTTTCTTCAATATGTCCTGCTATGCTATGTCTTGTTTTAGAAATTTTGTTATAAGTAGGAGCATTTCTAAAATCGTCTATCTCATTATACAAATTCTTAAGAACGTCATTAAGTTCTTTATACTTATTTTCAACTGTAATCTGAACAAATGATTTCCCTTTAAAAGGCTTTAATTTCTTAGTTGTTTCATGAATTATGAGAAACGAGTTTTTTATAAAGAAAGCTTTTTCCCATTCTGTTTTTGATTTTATCAAATTTTTTAAATTGACTGCTAAATCTAGCATCGCAATTGTAATATAACCATTATAATTATTAAATTTCTCTAATTCATTAAAATCAGAAAGATCAGTTTCTGGGTTAAGTCTAAGAAGCATTGTAATAGCTTTTTCTTGTAATACAATATTTTTTCTTAAACTGATCAAATGATTAGTATAAAAATCAATGCTGTTTTCGCATTCCTCAAATAGGCGATCGTATCCTGTCATATTTGTACTAATTAAAATAAAGGGAGATTAAAAAATGATACTTTAGTGAATTTACTTAAAAAAAGTAATTCTTAGTAACTTTATATTTGGTTAATGGTGACGCAATCAATTAATAATGTATCTCTTTTAATTTTTTTAAAGCTTCTATAGTTTCTTTGATGTAAACCATTCTTGCATTTTTTTAAAGATTCTACCGAACCACAATAACATTTATTCTTTAACTTTAATTTTTGACCATTTAATCTATTTAAGATTAACTTAGAGACAGATACTATGTCAGTTATCCCTAATATGTCATAATATCCTTCTATTACACCTTGTTTGTTATGTGAATGCTCTTCTCCATGATATCTACCATTGATTTCATAGTATGAATTATTTTCAAAATAGGGAATAACAATCTTATCTATAAAATCTAAAAGAGTAAATATTTGTGTTTCCAAAAAAACATCAGCTTTAGCTCTTGTTGTAAAACAACAAGAGCCTGTATCTGAATAAATATGTCTTTCCACCTTTTTAGGAATCCTATCAGCAATTTCATGCACTATAGGAAAATATGTAGGAAAATTTTTAAAATCTATTTTCACTTCATAACTATCTTCTTCACTAATTAATAAATTTCCATATAGAATATAACTATCTTTTACTAGTTTAAGTCCTTTATGTTTCTGAAGAACTTGTTTAATCTGATTATTAATATCCATATGGTTTTGGTTTAATTAAAGAGGTTGTCAATGCAATAGATAGTGCTCTGTTTTTAGTATCTTCTGTTTTATCTGTACCTAATGGAAATCTATTCCCAAACTGATTATTTCTAAGAATCTCAGAAGCTTTTTTGTAATTAGGTTCCTCAAATGCTTTAATACAATCTTCTTTTAAACTCTTTAAAACATTCAAAAAATTATTTTTACGTGTTTCTGAATAATTCGCAAAAACATCTTCTCCTTTAGGAGTAGTTGGACGTATACACTTGAAGCCATTAAGCTTTGATAATGTATTATAGATTGCCTCTACAGTTTTTCTAAATGACTCATCCAAGTTATCGGCATAATAATAATTCTCAGTAGCGAGTATTGTTAATTCAAAACCACTTGGAAGTTTAAGGTTAGAGTTGTTTTGTTCTTTATAATTTTTCCATGATTTTAAACATCTAACCACAGCTTCCAATCTATATTTTGCTTTCTTCTCTTCATTAAACCATTCATAAAAAGCTTTAGGATCACTTTCTATCCATCCATTGTTTTTGTGAGCTAATTCTATTAAATCTTCTTCTTTATAATAAATTGGAAGATCAATATGATGCCCATCATTAAAAACAACTCTTACACAAGTTGCTTTTTTAATAGGAGTTTGATTAGTATAACCATCTACTGCTTGATACACCCATTCATGCAAGGTGTTAATAGCTCGTTTATTATGCTCAGATTTAGTTTTAATAAAGTATACACCATCATCTGTATCATATTTGATGATAGAATTCCCTGATTCATCATATTCTATTAATGGGTTTATTGTAGTTCTCATTTCAGAAGAACCTTGTGGATGAAATTTTGGTTGAATCTCATCTGGTTTGTTTTCTTTAAACCATTTTTTTATTTGCTCACGAATATTAGCTCTACTTGTTGCTAATGAGTCTTTTCTTGTTTTAGTAAGTTTAATATTACTATCAAAAGATGTGTATTCTTTATTTAAAGTTGCCATATTAATATCTGTTTTTTAAATTTTTATCAGTAAAGTTTAATGTCATTATTCCTTTAGTTTGGGGTTCTTTATCTGTATAATATCTACCTGTTAAAGTTTTATTATCAAGAGAATAATCCAAAATATTAGTCCCATGATGCTCAGGAATATTTAGCACTGAATTGCCTAAATTATGGTAGATCATAAAAATTGTATAATGATTATCCTCGATGGTTAGTTTAAGGTCTTTAGTAATTGAATAACTAGTACCTTGTGTACAGTCTTTAAAATAAGTTCTAATTTTCAAGCTTGATCCTGTTTGCCTTATTTCTATAGCACAATCCCTTTGCTCTACTTCGCCAGTTAAATAATGTTTGAAAGAGATATTACCCTCATATCTACCACTAATATCTTTAACTTCATATAAATATTTAAAAGGAAATTTATTCCATAAGCATTTATCTATTAGTGTAATTATAATTCCAAGTATTGCTGCAGTAGAAGGAAACTTTAAGTAATCAATATTAAAGAAAGACTCTAATAATTCTGCTATATATAGTACTAATTGATTAATCAATATCCCTAACAAGAGTATTGTTATTATTATTCTCGTACCATTATAGTATATAAAATAATTCTTCGTCATATGTTAGCCCTTTGATTTTATAGGATCTATTGATTTTGGATAAGTTCTTTCTTCTTGAAACTTACCATCAAGTTTTTTGATTTTTAGAGATCCCCCTCCATTATTAATAATGTCATTTTTAGCAATTTTAATTGCTTCTTTCTTGTTTGTTGCATTTGTGTTGTTATAACTATTTATCTTGTCCTCTATATATTGATATCTACCATCAATTTTTGAAATGGTGTATTTTTTCATTTTGAATATTTTTTAATGCTCCTTATTGATTTGTATACTTAGTATTAGTAATGTATTACTGATGAAATACAAGCTAAATAATTGCTAAGTAATAATGTATTCTGTAACCAATCATGACTTAGAATATGTTTTAGTTTTTTACCATCACAAAGTTGATATTGTTCTACGTAATCTAATTGCGTAATTGATTAATTTTAATATTTATTCATAAGTAACTAATAAACAGTGTATTTTAATTTTATTTTAAAATAAAAAAAGCTATGTACGCAGGTAGATTGCGTACATAGCTTTTGAATAGGGTAACTATATTTAATTTTAAATACGTTTTACTAGAGAATCTTTATTAAAATATCTTATTTAAATTTCTTTTCTAACCAATTACTGTTCCATACAATTCTATATTTACCATTTTGTTCAAGTGTTCCCCCAAGTATATCGATCGTTTTTATCCGTTTCGTTTTATTAATTTCAATAGTAGCAACTAGAGAAGGGATTAATCCAGAATTACGTAGGTTACGCAGTCTTTTATCTGTACTATAGATAAACACACGAATATATTTGACTGGTAAATATTTTTCTTTAGAAAACCAACTACATTGTTTACGTGAATAGCTTATTGCTTTTTTAATTATTCTTTTACTATCTTTCCGAATTAAATCCTCAATATTAGTTTGATAACCACCTTTAACAACGATACTAGTGTCCTGAATTACAGTGAATAAGTTTTTTGAATGAATTTGTGTTTCACGAATATGAAAAGGATTAGGAAAATATGTTTCTAAATAATTGTTCCAGACTATAGGAGCTAAATTTTTTATTGCATTATTAAAATTTCCTAATTTATAAATGAATTTTGGAAACTTAAATTTAGAATCAAAGGCAAGTAAATCATCCTCTAATATTCCTTTGTAAGCTTCAAAGTTTGTTTCATTTCTATTTCGTAGATACCTTAATTTATTAGCATCATATGATGCCCAACCTATTGGATATGATTTGCTATATTTTGAATGAAAGGAAAGGAAAATTCGATCATATGACTTTATTAATGACTCTGCCCACAACGCTGTTGTAAATGAATAATAAAGTACTTTATTGTAATCCCAATTGCTATTATTGATATAAACAATTAACTGCTTTCTATTATCTATAGTATTGCTTTCCAAGCAATTTGTAATCGTCCAAGCTGGTACATTTACTTTTGATTGTAGTTCTTCTAGTAAAATAGATTGAGGAATAGATATTTTATGTTTCTCAAAGAAAGTAGAGTTAGTAAATGCAAAAATTTTAAACGCTAAGCAAAATCCATTAGTTATATCTAGAATACCATCAAAAATATCAATAATATTTTTTATTCCTACCTTAGCTTTACCTCCCTTTTTATCAATATATGTTATATCTCTATCTGAAAATACAATTTTACCATGTGCAATTCCATTTCTTACATTATGAAGATAAAAATCATTTATAAAGTTAAATCCATTTTTTTTTAAGTATTCAACAGAATTAAAAAGATCCAAACCATCTGTTTTTCTTTGTGATTCAATCCACTTATATTCTGTTATTATTCTAGTAAATTGATAAAAAGGAGTTTCATATATTTTTAATAGATTATAATGAACCTCTCTATCAATAAAATCTATTAGATCATTATTATACTTTGGTAATAGAATATCATGTATAGATTTATCATTTATCGTTGTTAAAGTTTTATTTGAAAGACTTAAAAGAGTTTCTGCTTCGGTTAGAATATTAGCCAATAGTTTTGGATTTAGTTCTTTTGCCGTTTCTAAGAAATTTAAATACTCTTTAAAAGCTTGTTTTGAGTAGAATTTCTGAGGTGCTTTATCTAAATAGTTAATCAAACATAAATAATCTGTAGTTGAAGTAAAATCATTATTTGGAAATTCTTTTTGAATTCTCAGTCTCCAATTAGAATGTAATGCTTTATTAGTAGGATTTTCACTTAGTATCATATATTAGCTATTCTTTTAAATTACTCTAAAATAGTTATTAAAGCTATTTTCTTAATTTTTTATTTTTTTTATGATTAATATTTGGTTTTTAAGTATATCTATTTTGTTCATGGCTTAAGAAACTTGTAAAGAATCCAATACCATTACAATCAAATATCTTTATAATATCTTCAAGATCCAAAATATTAGCTAATGAAACATCTTCCATAATATCAAGATAAGTTTTCTTACTTGACTCATTTAAATTACCCTCAATCTGATCTAAGAAACTCATTGACTTTTTATCCTCACTACTTCCGTTATTCATCGTCACGGAATACACCAACTTCTCCTTAAGCGCCCGTTGATAGTTAAACATCTGATCAAAAATATTCTCACTATTCTCTTTAAAATCAAGATTATCAAACTGTCCAAACTTAGCAGAGTGTTCTACATTTTTACCTCTTGAATTATTTTTAGGGCTTAGTTTTATCTTATTGGTTATATCCTTTCGACTAACTATAATCTGCACGTGCATTTGTTCTCCTTCTTTAATATCACCTGTACTCAATTCTCCGCTTTTTACTTTTTCATCCGTATTAGAGTGGTATCTAAAGTGTTCAAGTTTGCCAAACCAAAGTAGGTTTTTGCTACTTGTAACATTATCTTTCTTAAAGTTTAAGGCATAAGCATCCATAACAGCAGTAGCATATTCTTTTAGTTTCTGCTGTAGTAAATCCTCTCCGTACTTCTGTTTTAAAAAGAGAATCTCTTTCTCACTTGGACTTATATTAACTAAGAAGAACTTATCATCCGTTTTGCAAAGTTTAGCTACGTTATTATCAAGCTCGACTCTTACTTCTTGATGTGGCACATCAAATCTACCATTAGTAAACCAGAGTTCTTTCTCTGCGTTATCAGTCTTTAGCTTGTTTTCTTTTTCTAAATAGGCAACAAGTCTTGCTGAGCTCCCTTTATTGTTTCCCGTTTCTGAATCAGTGATATTAATAAACATAGGCTACATATTATTTAATGATCTTCTTACGTGCTCAACAAGCTGTTCTTTCTTGACATTTGCTGTTGTCCACTCCATTTCTTCACGAGAGTGGATGTAGTATTCTAAAAGCTCACTAAACTGCTTTTTAAGTTCTTCTTTTTGCTTTTGATAGGCTATGAGTACTTTAATACTTGTTAGTAAGTTCTAAGTACTCTTTAGGATTGAAGAGGTTACTTCACTTTCCTTAGTCAAGTGATTACTAAGCTTGACTAAGCTATCTTTAGTTTGAGCAGTAGCAACTTTTAAAATACCTATATCAGTAAAACTTGGCAATAAGAAATCTTTCTCTTGTTGCCTTATAAAAGAGATTATTCGACTGATTCCTGCGGATAATTCTCGCTTTAAAACTTCATCACCAAAGTCTGATGGATCTTTCTTACTTCTATAGAAGTAATCAACCATCTGAGCAAACAGATCTTTCTTGCTTCGCTTAAATCCTAAAGCGAGCTTTTCAAGCTTTTCATTGACTGGTTTTGAAAAGCGAATACTACTTGTGTCTAATTGTTTCATACAAATTCCTTTTTAAATTCATTAATCTTAAAAAGAGTATACCCTCAAGTATACCCAAATCTCATCTTTACAAAGGCTGAAAGCCCCAGAGTATACCTTAAGTATACTCAAACCCTTTGCACGTCAGTAAAAAGGCAAGCGACTAGGGCTCTGCCCAAGTCCCGCTTGCTTTTTTCAAAACCATATATTACTGTAAAAGTAAAGAGTAGTTATATGTTACTCTTTTAATACTTCCTAAAGCAAAGTAAATCAATATGATTGAAAATATTGTAAGACATGTTTAGCCAAATAGAACCTTTAAAATTTAATAAAGAAAGAGCATAGGATAATTAATCCTTTGGAAGAATATATTATCCAATAAAATCCGAACAACTTGCAATTGAATAACTTAAAAATCAAGCATTATGTCATCAACTAAAAACCTCATTTCAAGTTCAAGTATTCATAAGGATGTTAAAGATAACCTTAGTGAATTTATATCTAATCAAGATAATTGGATATACTATGTGTTTCATGCGCAAGCTAACATATTAAATCTTCCAACAATAACAATTATAGGGGAAGGTAAAGTTATGGACGAATTAATAAATCAAGATTGGGTTAACAATAGTATTGAATTATACAATATCATTATTAACGTAATTGAAATGGACCAAATAATCGTTAACAAAAAAACACCTCACAATATTTATTATAATTTAAATTGTCAATGGGATCAATTAATTTTTTATAATGATGACTTTTATGATGAAGAGATAGCATATTTTCAAAATAACGGAGAAAAAAAATTTCTCAAAAAAACAAGAAGATGGTTAAAACAAAAGGAAGAAGCTTATACTAAGTCGCTTGTATCTTATACTAATAACGAAGAAAAAGATAGTGCCAATTTTGTTTTTACACTAAAACGACTGCAACAGTTATTAGAAGAAATAATAACTGACTTTAAAGTTATATTTCATCCTATGGAGGGTTTCTTGAAAAGCTATACTACAGAGCAAGTGCTATCATTTCTAGTGGCACACTCAAATACAGTCAAAAACAAATTCGATAGAGATACTACTATTCTCAGTATAGATTTTTATGATTTAACAAAATCACCTCTATCAATTAAATATTTATTATCTATACTAAACTATCAGTCATCTACTATAGAAGAAGATATATATGACATAAAACTATTAATTAACAATCTAGGTTTATTTGCAGAAGCATTATCAACAGATTTTAATAGTGATTATTCGGATATATTTAAACAACGTGTTAAGCAATTAGAAACTCACATTATAATAGAAAAAGCTAAAACTAGTGTAGAATCATGGGAAGATATTCTAGAGAATCAAGTAAAAGAAGCTCTTAAAACCTTTTATAAGCCTAAATCTGTTTTTCTACTTTCAAAGAAATACTTTAATATTCCACTAACTGATTTAAAGTATGAAAAAGGAATCCATTTGTTTATTGTAGTATTAACTCAAAAAAGAAATTATCAGGAAATCAGGCAGTTTAGTAATTTAATTACTAAACAAACTAGTGGAAAAGTTAAAGTTTCTGTACTACTCCAAAAAGCAAATAATTGGACAAGAAACATTCCTGAGTTTTTAGAGTTTTATGAAAAACATTTCACTAATGTAAACTTATTTTATGGTAATTCAATTTATATAAGCTATGACAAGGACGAAGATATTATAGCTTATAATAAAAATAGATATACTCAAGAATGTTTCGAATCACTTAATCGAGCTTATTTAAATATTAAAGAAAATAGTGATGAAAGATTCTGTGAAGCACAAGCAATGCTGTATCATTTTGTTATACAACAATCACTTCTACTACTTGTTTATAAAAAACTTGACCTGATTCCCAATATTATTAATCTAAGTTATTTATGGGATTTAATTCAATGGTGCTATCCTTCTATTTATAAAGACATCAGCGATTTACCCACAGTAAGGAAAGTTCTATTTAATAAAGACTGTTTTATAAAATATTATCCTAAACCAAATGAATTTATAGTAGATTGTACGCTAGAGGATATTAAAGAATTGGACTCCTTTTGTGATATGATATACTCATTTACAAAAGAAGAGTTAAAAGATAGTTCGTTGTCAATCGTACCCCAATTGTATAAGTGAATGTGTAATCCTTAAAAAAACTACAATTATGAAAAAAGAAACTATTTCCTTAGAAGGACATCTATGGTACGTAAAAGATCTTAAAACTCCGCATAGTCTACTTAAAGCAGTTTTTTCCTATACTAATCCCTCTGAATTAAGAACAGATTTTAATGAGTTAATGTACTATGTAAATAGCTTAGCTATATGTATGAGTAGAACTCCTGCAAAAACTTTAGAAGTATATAGCTTTCTTCGGTCAATTATTCGGGTGAGTTATAAAATGTATTGTAAACCAAAAAAGTATCATGTACAATTACCTTTAACACCTTTAGATAATACTAATTTTCATCTTTTTATTGGTAATCTATTATATGATGAATATTTAAATCCTTATCTGACATTTAAAAATGTATTTGAAAAGCAATCCTATAAAGAAATAGAAATTGATTTATATCAAATTATTCAATATGCAATAGGTAGTTTTTCAGATGATCCACCACCAAAAAGCTTGAGTGCGACTTTTATAACCGTAAATAAATTACTTGATGCTTGTTGGTTAATACATAAACGAGATTATCTTAAAGATTCTGAGAGGTTATTAACCACAATGATTTAACGTTAGAATTATCGAGATGTGTCTTTGTCCTTACAAATTGAAAATTTTCCAGTATCAAAGACCACTCTTTTTTCTCCCGAAGGTCGCAAAATTGGTAAGATGATGAGAGTATTAATTATGACAACATAAGAAGTAAAAACAAGCTAGATCAAACCCAATTTTGAACTCTAGCTTGTTTTGTTTTTACAAGTTACAAAAAAAAGCCTAACCATAAGGTTAAGCTTTCATGTTTCTATTTATTTTGAATCAACTTTTCCAAACGATTCATCATCTCATCTTTCTCTTTAAGCATACGCTCATACAAAGCAATCTTTTCTTCGTGAAGTTGAACAATCTTATCTACAGGATTAATTGTAGCATTATTGATATACAAAGCATGCATTACTGCATTGTCATTATTTGTTATTGTGTTATTGATAATATTAATCGCCTGCTGTTCATCAAAACTTTCAATTGCTTCCACTGGTATCTTAAGTACTTTAGATATTTGTTGTAGCAGTGAATTATCAATTACTTCTTTCTGTTCCAATATTGATATCTTCTTTTGATTCCAATCTTCTCCCAAATCAAAAGCAAGAACCTCTTGTTTGATTCCAAGCATCTCTCTAAAACGCTTTACATTTCTACCTTGGTGTATTTTATGTTCCATAATTAATAGCTGAATTTAAGAAGGCTCAAAGATAAAGCCATTGATTTAAAAGATTGAATCGTAAAGTTAGAAAATTATTCGGTATGATATCCCTATATGAGAATATTATAGTTGTTTTGTTGGTATAACAAAGCCAATTACTCTTTTTACCTTCCAACTCTGCTAATCTATTTATAGCATCCTTAGCTTAGTAGTTTAACCTAAAAAACAACTACTATGGACAATCAGATCACAAAAGAAGATTTAAGACTGTTTAGCCAAACAATCATTAGCACATTAAAAGAGTTCTTAAACAAGAAAACAAGTGAGTTATCACTTGATTGGGTGAAAGCAAAAGTAGCAAGACAGTTGCTAAGTATCTCACCAGCATCATTACAAACACTTCGCATTAGCGGTAAATTGCAATACCGAAAGGTTCTTGGTTCGTATTATTACAATAGACAAGATATAGAGAATCTTTTTAAGGAGTAGATAAAGCACTATCATCTGCAATAACGCTAATGGATGCTGAGATACCCAATGTTTAAACCTTTACGCTTGTTCTCGGAATTATTCGACATGCTTTTGTAAAAAAGCAATGGGGAATAATCCGAATAAATCGGCGGGGAATGGACGAAACAAACGCAGACCATTGACCTATCTACTAATGAATAAATATACTCCCTTGTATCACCCTGACTGTATAGAACAGTTGAATTATTGCATAAAAGCCTATGATTGTACAAGGGAGTAAATTTATCTTTTAAACCAACTTCATTATAAAGTTGGTTAGCTGATTTATTTTGTCTTGGTTTAAATCTAATGTTCTTAGTCCATCTATTAAACCACTGTATTTATCAGAATCATTAGAAGGCTTCTTTTCTAACTTACCTTTTAATATCTGCATTTCATTCTTGATTGCTTCCTCTTCCGTTAAAGCGTATTCCTCTGTTTGTTTAACAGAGTGATGTCCTAACATTTCTTTGACCACGTGAATAGGTACTCCATTAGCAAGAGTTACCGTACTTCCAAAAGTTCGCCTTGCTTTGTGAGTATTTAAATCACTGATTTCACATATAGATGCAATTTCATTTAAGTACTCATTCATCTTTTGATTAGAGCGAACAGGCAGTACTATATCTTTACCGGTACAATCGGGATGATTATCGTACTTCTCCATTATCTCCACAGCTTTAGGAAGTAGAGGTATAGTGATATTAGCATCCGTTTTTTGTCTATTGGTTCTTATCCAAAAATTACCTTCTTCATCTTTAGTTATATCGCTCTTCTTCAATTGAAATACATCAATATAAGCCAATCCAGTGTAACACTGAAATACAAATACATCTCTTACAATACTCAGTCTCTCGCTATTAAACTCTTTGTTTTCTAAAATAGCTAACTCAGTTTTAGACAAAGGTCTTTTATTGAGCTTTGTTTTCTTGGGCTTGTACTGTAAAAAGGGGTTAGAAGAAATAATTCCCTTGGCAAGTGCTCTAAGAACAATCTTTTTAAAGTTTGAGATATACTTTATCGCTGTATTGTTAGAACACGCTCTAACGGTCTTTAAATAGTGTTCATAACCAATGATGAACTCGTGATTAAGTTCTCTGAATTCAATATCATCTTTGTTGTAAACGTTTTTGATAAACTCACCGACATGCGATCTTGCTGTTACATACCTTTCGTGTGTTCCAATAGCGTACTCTTTAGGTACAAGCTTAAACATTTCATCATTGTGCTTTTGGAACTCCTCTAAGACTCTTGAACGGTCAGTTCCTTTTCCTTGCGCATAATCCATTAATAGAGAAGCTGTAATAGGAACATTTTTACTTAGGAGTTCTAATTTGTACTTGGTAATTCTAGAGATGATTGTATCTAATAGATAATTAAGTGTCTTGGCATCTTCTTTAACACCATTGGCACGACCTGCTTTTTGGTTCCATCTTTTGATGTCCCATTTCTGATTTAAGGAAAACTCTTTGCGATTTCCATCTACTGTAATTCTTAGGTAAAGACCTCTTAAATTACTTTTCTCTCTATCGGCTTTGAGAAAGAAATTGAGTGATAAAGTTTTTTCTAACATAATTCAACTGTTTTTAATTATTTAATAAATGTCGAATTAAAACGTTCCAATATCACAATCTAAAACTCTGTGGCACCTTTTGGCGTCTGGGTTTGCTCTCCTAAAAGGTGCACAAAATTTCAAATTTATTTTGTGCACCTAATTAGCCGTAATTTTTTGAGCACTTTTGAATAAAATGCGATATGGCTAAAAAAGAAAAAACCTATAATTCATTGAGAATCATAGGTTTTATGTGCTTTTGATGACTTTTGAAAAGTTATCTTTTATAAATCAGCGGAGGAAGAGGGATTCGAACCCCCGGACCTGTTACAGTCAACAGTTTTCAAGACTGCCGCAATCGACCACTCTGCCATTCCTCCTTTTGGTCTTGCTTTACTTCTGTATTGCGAGTGCAAATATACAGCAAATACTGGGCTTTGCAAGTGGTTTTGTGTAAAAGTAATAAAGTTTTTTACTCTTTATTTATAACTTGTTTGTTTTGAGTGAGTAAAGTTCTTGTGAATTTTAAGAAAATCTATGATAATCGTGAATAAAGTAAGTAAAGAACATTTATAGTATCTGTTTTATGCCTTAAATTTGCAGTAAATGCAGAGTTAAGGATATATAAATACGTGTAAAATGCTTTTAGAGAAATTACTTGCTGAGTTTGATACAGATATATCAGTGTTCTCTACTGAGCAAATCGCTCTGTTTGATACTTATTTTGAAGCAAGTAATGTGAAGAAGGGTGATTTTCTGATAAGAGAAGGAGAGGTAGAGTTGTATAGCTATTTTATCTATGAGGGGATATTTAGATGTTGGACTTTAAATCCCAATGGAGAGGAGCAGACCTTTTGGTTTTGCAAGGAGGGGACTTTCTCGATGTCTAATATCTCATTTACTTTACAAGAAAGAGCTAATTTCTCAGTACAGGCTGTTACAGATACTATCGTTTATAAAATACACAAAGATAAGATAGATGAATTATATAGCGTTATACCCCATCTAAAATTAGTATTTGGCGGTTTGACTGCTATACTCCTCAATCGTTTGTTACAACGCAATATTGATGTGATCAAATATTCTCCTGAAGAGTATTATTTGAAGTTGATAGATGAGTATGGAGCCGCTATTAATTATATTCCTTTAAAGGATATTGCATCTTATCTAGGGATTACTCCTCAGGCATTAAGTCGCATTCGCAAGCGTATTTTTTAACCCAGGTTCAGTGGAAAGAAAAGCAATGTGGGGAACTTTGCCTTACTAAATTTAATATTATGATTAGAAGAGTTAAGATTAATGAATATCCTAGATTAGAAGAAGTTTGGGACAGTGCAGTAAGTAATACACATCACTTTCTAGCGAAAGAGGACTTTGAGTACTTTAAGAAGAATATTTCAAACTATTTTGAATTCGTCGAACTGTATGTGCATATAAATAGCGCTGAGCAAATAACAGGATTTATAGGTATTGCAGATGATAATTTGGAAATGTTATTTATTCACAATGATTTTAGAGGAAGTGGGTTAGGCAAATTATTGCTTAACTATGCTATAGATAGATTACATATTTTAAAAGTTGATGTCAATGAACAGAATCATCAGGCAGTAGGCTTTTATGAACATATGGGGTTCAAATTATTAAATAGATCTGAAACAGATGGACAAGGTAAGCCTTATCCTATCTTACATTTAGGCTTGTGATTATTTCTGTTTGTGAGGAATGAGAAATGCTTTTTTGTATAAAAAACACTATGTTTTAGGGCTTAAATCTATAATTTCGCCATTATTTTGAGCAGTATTTGTTCACTTTTTTAGCTAAGAGTAGTAATGACGGTGCATTCAACTGTTTTAGGTTAAGGGTATTGAATGTGAGTGAATTAGGTTTGTGTTGGAAAATAAAATGTAGAAAAACCTAAATAGGATGCATCAAAACAGAGGAGTAAAATGATAAAAAAGTCAGTAAATACTGTGTATATGTGAGATTATATTCTATTTTTGTAATACATATTTAAAATGTAAAAATTACCATGAAAGAATTAATTGAAAAAATCAACGCTGAATTTGAAGCGTTCAAACAAGATTCAGCTTTACAATCAGAAAACGGAAACAAAGCTGCAGGTACTAGAGCTCGTAAAGCTTCTTTATCTATCGAGAAACTTTTAAAAGAGTTTAGAAAAGCTTCATTAGACGCTTCAAAACAATAATAATAAAAAGCTCCTACCGAATAAGTAGGAGCTTTTTATTATTCCTTATTTTTGCATGGTTCAAATCGGATCTTATGCAATATTTTATCATTGGAGATATACACGGTTGTTACCACACATTTTGTTCTCTTTTAGAACAGTGGGATTCTCAGACAGAACACCTGATTCTAGTAGGAGACCTTATTGATAGAGGAAATTATAGTTGGTTAGTCATCAATAAATGTTGTGCTTTATTAGCAGAGCCATCTGTATCTGTCACTATTCTTAAAGGTAATCACGAAGCTGAATTAATCCAATATATCCACGATGGACATCACGATGTATGGACTTCGCAGTGTGGATTAGCTACTTTAGCAGACTTTGAGAAGTATAAGGTTGACTTATCTGAATTATTACCTTGGTTAGAGAATCTTCCCCTTAAGTATGAGACTCCCTTATTTATTGTCACACACGCAGGAATATCTGATACGATTAATCCATATGATGAGTCTAATTGGGATGGAATATTATGGACACGTAAGCCATTAGCCAATCTTCGTAAACTGCAAGTGCACGGACATACTCCTTTAAAACAAAACTATCCTCAATATACTCTAGATAGTAATTCGTATAATATAGATACAGGTGCTTATTATGGATATGGCTTGACAGGGATTAAACTAAGCTTTAATGCTGATATATTAGAGATTATCACTATTTCTACTGACAGCAGGGATATAGAATGAGTAGTGAATTTGATTTAGCGAAGGACTGTGAATAATGCCCTTAGTTTAAACTAATTGGGGAGGGGGAAAAATAATGAGAATAGTAGTTGTAAAAGTAAATAAATCCAGAATCAAGGTTATTAAAATAATACAAAGTAATTCTACTTTATAGCTCTTTCATTAGCTCCTCAACCATACTACAGTATGCTTTAGTCACTATTTCAGACCTATTTTGTATAACTGCTTTTCGTTTATATGTCTATTATTTATTCTGGGGTAAAAAGACATTTATACGGCTAAAAAATCTATCATTTTAGTGTGTAAATCTGAATTTCTGTATTTAATGTTTTAGTTATAATTGTATTTTTGCTCAGTACAGATTTATATTATGGAAAAGGATTATAAATACAAAATCTTCACTTCTAAGATAGAAGAGGCTATACTAACAGGATTATTAAAAGAAGGTGATAGACTCCCATCAATTAGAACGATTAAATCAGAGTATAATCTAAGTGTCAGTTCCGTGCAAAGTGGTTATGATTACCTTGTGTTTAAAGGATTAGTTACCGCAGTACCACGTTCTGGATATATAGTAGCTTGTCAATCTATACAACAATTACCTCAAATAGAATTATCCGCGATTCCTAAAGATGCCATCTTTAGAAAGAAGGTGCATCTGATTACTAATCAAAGTAATTATAGAGGACAAACAGTACTTAATGAAGCAAGCCCTTCTGATATTTTTATTCCACAGAAGTTGGTATTAAAGACAATGCAGAAAGTTATAAAGGACAAAGGAGCATCCTTACTCCGATATTATCCTAATAATGGTTCTGAAGAGCTTAGGGAGTTATTAGTGAGGAGATCAGCATTACACGGAGCTTCTATCTCTAGTGATGAACTGCTCATTACAGATGGAGCCTTACAGGCTTTATATATTGCTTTAGCATCTATTACTTCACCGAATGATATTATTGCAGTGGAGAGTCCTTGTATCTTTTCTATTTTAGAAGTTATCGCTAATCTTAAGCTGAGAACAGTAGAAATACCTGTGCGTTTTTATGAAGGCTTTGATACTGATTATTTAAAAAAAGTATGTCTGACTAATGATATAAAGGCTATTGTATTAACTCCTAATTTTCATAATCCGACAGGTGTATTAATGACTGATGAGAGTAAAAAAGCTGTTTATCAAGTCGCTTTACATCATCATATCCCTATAATAGAGAATGATATTTTCGGAGATCTTTATTTTAATGGTACTCGACCAAGTAATATTCGCAACTATGATGAAGCAGGATTAGTACTTACTTATTCATCATTTTCTAAATCGTTAGCACCCGGTATAAGGTTAGGTTGGCTAGCAGCAGGGCAGTTCTTCTCTAAGATAGAACGCCTTAAGTTTGCACTTGGTCGATCAATATCTCCCATAAATCAGGAATTAATGATAAAGCTCTTACAGTCTTCAGCATATGATAAACATCTTAGAGTGTTTCGCCAACAGTTAGAACGTCAAGCTATGCAATTAGTAGGACAGTTGATTAGTGCGTTTCCTGATTCTCTTCATATACAGTTTCCAAAAGGAGGATACTGTATTTGGGCGCAGTTACCATTACAAACTGATATGGTTCAGTTTTATAAGCGATGTGCTGAAGAAGGAGTACAGTTTACTCCAGGAGCAACTTTTTCTTTTACAGATGTTTATGATACTTGTTTTAGAGCAGTTTTTGCTAAACAGTTAACACCATTTGATTTAGAAGCTATAAAGAGAGTAGGAGGGACTATATTATAAATGGTGTACTGATAGTTTTTTGACAAACTGTATCGAAGATAGCTGATTGGTTGTTTTTATATTTGTTATTAAACAAGTAAAACAATGGATATAATATCAAAATTCACAATAGCAACAGAGCAGGGGTTAAGACAATTATTTTCTCTTCGCAAAGCCCAATTTAATCAGTGGTATAGTAATACCGTAGATGCTGATGCTCTTAATCAGTATATTGGTACACAACTAGATCCTAAACAGGCCACATTAGAGCTTAATAATCTAAGTACACAGATGTTATCTGTATTTGTCAAAGAGGAAGCTGTGGGGTATGTTATCATACAGCAGGTGCCTAGTCCTGATAGTCTTAAAGAATTAAAAGTGATTAACTATGCGCCTTTCTTTATTATCTCATCTCATGATACAACCGAAGTAAGAGAATCTCTGTGGAATAAGTGTCTATCGCTAACGCGCAACTATGATGCTATCTGGATAGAAATACTTCAGGATGATGTTCAGATTCCATTCTTAGAACAGTGCGGATTTAAGATAGAAGAACAGCGATTTATGTCTCCTTTTGGTAAGCCATCTTATATTATGATTCGCAAAAAAGATAGTTAATTAGTCAATGTCACATTAAAACCTAAAGTCAATAACTATAACTGTATACTTATGGCTATTGACTTTTTAATTTGAAAGCGTAATGCTAGTTAGACCTACTTTGACTCTACGCTTATTTACTTTATAAATGTTATCATAAGGTAATAGTTCTAAGTTGCCTTGTTCGTTATAATAAGATTGTGTACCGTATTTTTGTAGTTTTTTATCATCAACTAATATTTTATCATATAAGTAAACAACTTCTTTATTTGTTAGATATCCTTTTTTAACTGCTTTTTCTATTAGATGAAGATATTTTTTCTGAAACCTAGTATTTGAATGTAATAGTATTATTAATGCATAATGACTACTTTCTTTCTTGTTTTTAATAGTATATAAGAAATCACAAGTATCAAATATGTTGAATAATAGCCTTTGATTTAGGGCATCTATTTTTTGATCGTTGTTACCATCGGTTCTGTTTTTTTTATCTAGTTGGTAAGTTTCTTTTAGCAGTGCATCTATGTTGTTACAGTCTATATTTATCTTAGAAGTGATACTATCAGCATAGACTCCATAAGTGAGATAGAAACTTATATCTTTTTTTAGAACGTTATCTGATTTTTTCAGCTTTCTGAACTTGATAACTATGGAATCATTGCTCTTGTCTAAATAACGATCCACATAGAAACTAGACATAGGATATTCACTTAATTGTCCTTTAGATAATACTTGATTTTTAGGAGATAGTATTTTATATATTCTATTGTTTAGGGAGTCAACTTTGATTAAATGTATAATTTGCTTATTGTCTAATTTGACGTATTGTGCATTTGCAGTACCGTTACTTAGAATTAATACTAGCAATACAATAAAATAGAGTTGTGATTTCATTTGGTTAGTAGTTTAGATAAATATAACTATTTCTTTTTGACTAATCGCCATTGGATAAATTCTCCTAAGAGCCCAGTTCTTTTAAATCCTTGTTTCTCTAGTGTTTTAGCAGATCCTGTATTGTCTAAAAGAGATTGTGCAGTAATGAGTTTTACTGATGGTTGACTAAATGCCCATTGGATCAGGCTAGCTATAGCCTCATTGGCATAACCTTTTCTTCTTTCATTTAAAGTAATACCATACCCTATATCTACGGCACTTCCTAAATTAGGTACTCCTTTAAATCCAATATCACCAATGATCGTATTATTCTCTTTCTTGATGATCATCCACGATTCGAATCCTGATGGTGCAGGTACTTTCTCTAGATTAGTAATAATACGAGGTAAGGTCTCTAGCATATCCTTATCAGGCCAATCTATAGAGGGCTTTAGTCCACACTGTGATAAGATAGTGGTATTCCCTTGAAGCAATGCTTTGCAAATCTCAATAGTAAAAGGGATTAAGTAAAGTCTATCTGTAATAATCTTTTTCAATGTTATTTTTTTAGCTAAGCAATAGTACAATAAATATTGTTCTAAGTAGATAACAGTTTAACGATTATAAAGAGTAAATAGTATACCTAATATCGGGTTAATGTGTATTTGATCTTTAGTTACAGAAGAGTAGCGGAAGAATAAAAGGATTTTTCTTGGGTAAAAAATCTTTTAGCCCTACTAATCTCTTATTATTGGTCCTAGTATTCGGCACTAAAACCCCGAATTTATTGGGGTTAAAGGGGGTTTTAACTTTAGTGGATAATCAGTGTTTGTTTATTAATTGACTATGTTTTTTAGTATAAAAAAAAATGTGCAAAAAAGTGTATTATCGAAACGCTCAAGTACAAATACGATGATAAATAATCAGAAAAGGACTATTTAGAAGAGTATATTTTAATTTTTTGACTGTTTTAAAAGGTAAAAGAGAAAAATATAATAAAAAAAACGCCCATAGTGAATAGATACTATGAGTGTTTTCTTTAAATTATTTATGTCAATACCTAAGTATTAAGCGTCCTGCTTCGTATCAGAGATGATTAACTCACGTAGTAAGACTCCTTGAGGTAGGTCGTAAGCAAATTTGATAGTACGGGCTACATCGATAGCTTTGATGCGGTTAGCACCAGTGTTCTGCATCCATTGTTTATATCCACCAATGATATCATCACTAGTAGTATGTCCTAATAGTTCTGTAGCTACAGCACCTGGTTCTACAGAGATAACACGTACATTAAAAGGGCTAAGTTCTAAACGAGCTGTCTGAGTAACTCCCCTTACAGCATATTTACTAGCACAGTAAGCAGCGTGGTTATGGAATGGTAATATTCCGGCAATAGAAGATACATTAATGATCGTACCAGACTGTCTTTCTTTCATATCAGTCATTACCGCTTGCATACCATTCATTACACCTAAGACGTTGATATCTAGCATACGTTTCCATTCATTTGGATCTTGAGTTGCTAGATCACCTAATAGCATTACTCCTGCATTATTAATTAATAAGTCAGTCTTGCCATATACAGATTCAGCTTCACGGATTGTGTTCTCGAAAGCATCTTTATCAGATACATCTACACTTCTGCAAAGTGTATTAGGTAGATTTAGAGCTTCCATCTTCTCTAATCTTCTTGCTAACAGCAATAGAGGATGTCCACTTTGAGCAAATTCTTTGGCTAGCTCCTTACCAAAGCCTGAACTAGCACCTGTGATTACTACTAATTTCTTTTCCATTTGTATAGTTTATTTTTATAGTGCAATTTACTGACAATATTGGTTTTATAGTAAGAAAGTAGAATCTATTTTTTTATATATAGATATTTTTATAGGGGAGAGTATGATGGATAATAAAAACAGATTTATCCTTTAAAACGGTTGTTATATCTACTTGTACAAATGTTATTAAAAATGCTTTATAAAGATTGTGCTTTATAAGTTTACTAAAGAGGTTTTATAATATCTTCGTATAAAAGAGTTAAACTTATAGAGATGAAGTTCATAAACGCAATAGAATTATTGCCATTTAGTTATGCTAAAAATGATTGTCAGAGCTCTATAGGTAGTGCTGTAGAGTATCCTAAAAAATAGGATACTTATTGGAATAGAAGTTTGTCAGATAGTAATTTAGGACAAATTAGCAGCAGTAAAAGAGGTAGAAGAATTAGATCGAAAATTAATGGAGCTTTATCTAGAATGACTAATAGCTATATATTACAAAGCAATTGTGTTTTCTCTTGCTTTAGTTAATGCTATAGCGGTTGTGTGTTTGAATTAAATTTAGTACTAGACTGTTAATTAATTTTTTAACCTATATATTTATCAGTATTATATGATTATTTAAGATATAGTAATTTTTCCTATTTTAGAAACAAACAAACAATAATAAATGTTAGATATAAATTTTAAGATATTTCCTGTGCTAGAGACAGGGAGATTAGTGCTTAGAAAAGCTGATTTAAATGATGCAAATGAGATGTATGCTATGCGTTCTGATGCTAAGGTGATGCAGTATATTCCTAGACCACTATCAACGGATGTAAGTGAGGCTGTAGATTATATTAATTCACTTGAAGAGAGAATGGTAGCTAAAGAATGTATTAACTGGGCTATCACATTAAAAGAGAATGGTGAGATGATAGGGACTATAGGATTCTATCGCATGAAGTTAGAACATTATAGAGCAGAAGCTGGGTATATGCTTTTGCCTACTTATCACGGCAAAGGATATGTAGCAGAGGCACTAAATCGTATAGTGAAGTTTGGATTTAGTGAGATGGGACTACACTCTATAGAGGCGTTAATAGATCCCGATAATATAGGGTCTATGAAAGTCTTAGAGAAGTGCGGATTCGTTAAAGAAGCTCATTTTAAAGAGAACGAGTTTTATGATGGTAAGTTCTTAGATACGTTGGTGTATTCGAGATTAGAGAAGTAGGTGTAATACCTTGTTTTTTATAATAAAGTATTTTATTCTGCCTTATATCTATCTTTTAATTATTTAGTTAAATTAGCTGTATGGTCTAAGAAATAGAGATCTCTAGTAGTAGCCAAAATTCAAACTAATGAAGAAAAGAATTAAAACATACACTGTTCAGTTTATTAAGGAGATCATCCCTGTAGTTGTAGGTATACTGATAGCCTTGTTTATAGATAACTGGAATTCTCAGCAAAAAGATAAAGCGTATATCAATCAAGTGTTTTCAACGATTCATAGTGAGTTAAAAGAATCTAGAGAAGAAATAGAGTTTATTGTCCCCATACAGAGTGATTTGGTTAAAGCCTTAGAAAAACATGCTGATAACGAAGAGAAAACTATCCAACAGATAGTCATGGAGTCTAAAGGAATTTTCATTCCTCAGATTAAAACAACTGCTTGGCGTTCTATTGCAGCGACTAAGATTGATCTAATTGATTATGATAAGGTCGCTGCTATGACTAATATTGAGGACTTAAAGCAAATGTTAAGTAATAAGAGTGCTTTCCTAATGAATCTTTTGTATTCTAATATGGATAAGACGGATAAGAGTATCAAACAGACTTTTAAGATGGTCGTATTAGATATTATTCAGACAGAAAATACGTTAGAACAGCGTATAGAGCTGATGGAGAAAGAAGGGAATAAGAAGTGATAACTATGGTATTTTTTTCTAATGTATAACCTAGTGAACTAATTGTTTATGAAATATGTTTTTTCTTTTTATTTGAGTCTGATTTCTATATTTTGTTTTGGACAATACACACATAAGGATTTTAATAATGATCTAGATTTTGTGTATGAAAATTTAAAGAAATCAGCTTCTTATAAAACACTGAGAAATAAACATAAAGTTATAGATAATAAATATGTAGAGCTAAAAGAATCAGGTATAACATATGGTATATTAGATAGTTATGTAAAACTGTATAGTTTGGTAGATGAGGTAGATGATTATCACAACGAAATATATGGAAACACTCCAAGCTTTAAATACGAAGATCTAAAGGATGAATTATTTTTAACAGATATTCTCAATGAACCACGTTATAATTTCTATCCCAAATCTACAAAGAATTTAGATAGTCTAGAAACGGTTTTGTCTAAAAAAGTGTTGACAGATTATGAAGGCATTTATTATTATAAAGAGTATTTTAAATTAGCTATTGTACAGAAGTCTACTACGATATTTGAAGGAATCATTTTAGATACTAAAATACCTTCATGGCAACCAGGTGAGACTATATTGTATTTAGTCTATAAGGGAAATAATAGATTTAGATTGTTCAGTGGTAAGTTCATCGATAAACAACTTATTTCTACTATAGATTATTTTAGAGCAGGAAGATTTCTAAGTTTAAATTGGGAGAAAGAGAGAGCAGCAACGGATTATTATAATGTTGGTTTTCTAACAGAGACATTTACAAAGAAAAAGCTAAATGCTGAGTGTATCTATATCAAACTAGGAAGCTTCAATTCATCAAGTAAAGGGATTAAAGAAGCTACTGCTTTTTATAATTCTATTAAGGGTAACCTTCAAAGCAAAAACCTTATTCTTGATTTAAGAAATAATAGTGGAGGAGGAGACAAGAGCTCTGCCCAGTTTTATAACCTGTTTAAGAAGTTTAAAGGAAATATATATATACTTGTAAATTTTAATACCATTAGTAATGCAGAGCAATTCACACTAAAAATGAAGAAATTAAATAATGTGATGGTATTAGGTGATAATACCAGAGGAATGATTACTTATGGTAGAAATTATGCTGTAGATAAGGTAAGTCCTTCGGCTTTTTTTAGAATACATTTTACTGATTTAGACACGCATTGGCGCGAGTATTTGCCCTATGAGGGAAAAGGAGTAACACCTAATTACTATTTATCCTCTACTGAAGACTGGGTAGAACAGGTGGCCAGAGAATATTGCAAATAATAGAAATGTAAATAGTGTACCTACTATTTACAGTATTTATCTTAAATTGATTATTAGAAAAAGTCAACTTCTATCCAGTCTTTTTGGTTAGTTAGAATATCTTGAGAGTCTACGACTTCATTATTTTTGATCAGCTTTACAGAGATAGTTTGAGGTCGAGTATGAAGTTTAATGATATAAAAACCTTTTGAGTTATTAATTTAACATCCGTATATTAGTATCTTAAAATCAATAGTATGGAAATATTTAAGGGTCAAAACATTCTGAACTTAGTAAAAGAACTACCAGATGACGAAGCATGTAAAGCTTATTTAAGTAAAATTAAGTGGTCAAACGGTTTTACTTGTGTAAAATGTGGTCATAAAAAAGGTTGCTTAAAAACTAATCATTCTTACTATTGTTATAACTGTGAACATGTTGAGAGTTCAACTGCTAATACTTTATTTCATAAAGTTAAGTTTGGTTTACATAAAGCATTTATGATTGTGTTTGAGATGACAACTTCTACCAAAAGCATCTCTAGCATTCAAATGGGTAAACGTTATGGTATAAGCCAGCCAACAGCATGGGGCTTTATGCACAAGGTTCGCCTAGCTATGCAAAGTAGTGAACAATATCCTATGACTGAGACAGTCCATGTAGATGAGTTCGTTGTGGGGGGATATGAACAAGGAAAACCAGGGAGAAGTTATGATACCCAAAAAACTAAAGCAGTGATAGCTGTTGAGTTAACTACTGATAGCAAAGTAAAAAGAGCATATGTTAAGTGTATTGACGATTATTCTGCTAAATCATTAACTACTATATTTGAACAACATATTTCAGAAGATGCTAATGTAATTACGGATAAATGGAGAGGGTATAATCCTTTGAAAAAAAAGTATAACATCACTCAAAAAGAAAGTGATAAAGGGGCTAATTTTAAAGAATTACACGTAGTAATTCACCAACTTAAATCCTGGATTAGGACTGTACCTTCACATATCAATAAGAAATACATCCAAGCTTACTTTAATGAATTCGTATATAGATTAAATAGATCCTTATTTAAGGGAACTATTTTTCATAACACAATTGTAAAGATGGTTAAAGCGAAACCAACTACCTTAAATATGATTAACGGAAACTAAACCAATAACTCAAAAAACCTTTATTATTAATAGATACCTTCTCTTTATTATTAATGAGAATATGAGTTATACTAGTATCAAAAGAGTTTTTGATATGCCCAAATAAAACAAATTCTTCTTTGGTGATATACTGTGGGCTATACTCATTAGTATAGCTCTCTAGCATATATTGTTTACTAGATTCTAATCCTATCTGAGAGGCGTTTTTTTCTGCATTAATATCAATAGGATAGGGAAGAGTATCTTGTGTATCGGACCAATACTTTACTTGAAAACCAAAGGTCTGAGCTTTATTGTTTCTGACATTTAATCTATCTGTAAACCAAGCGTATTCTTGGTTTGTAATAATTTGCTTGGTAAATAAATCAGAAATAAAGTTTTTGTATTTCCCTTGTGTTTCCCCACCAGCGTGTTGTATAATATAATATAGGTTAGACAGAGATTCATTGTTTAGGCTGATCTGTTTATTTAAATATGAATCTAGAAGTGGTAAGGCTAATTGTTGATTTTCGCTATCAATTTTAGACATTGCTATATAACAGTTAGAAAGCTCTTTTTGATCACTATTAGGATTAGAGCTAAGTGTTTCACAACGTTTACAGATGTCTTGTTCTTTCTGGAACAGCTCTGATATAAGTAAGTTAGAATCCTTGTCTTTCAGCTCTTGTGAGAATATTGTCGTCAAAGAAAGTATGCAACTAGCTACTAGAATATGTTTTAAAGTGTTCATTGTGTTTTGATTATGTTATTCATATTGTAATTTAGGATGTTTCTTAATCAGATCAATATAAATAGAGTTTATTTATTCTTCTGTTCTGTATTTGTATAATCTAGAATTGATTTGCATCATAATAAAGTAATAATAGTAAAAAAAGATTACATACCGATAAGTAAAGTGTTGAAATTATTGTGACTACTTAAAAATAACTCTGTTTTTTTCTATTAGTCTCTGTTGGTATTTTATCTTAGATTATCTTTTATTATTAGTATAATTATAGCGCTAGATAGGGTGTGGGCAGCCTCAGTTAATCTAAGCTTTAAATAGGAGGACAGTCCCTGATCAATAGAAGAAGCATTCATCGACTAACGTATCCTCAGTTCCACCATGTACGGGATATTCTCCACCAATTGTCGAGTAATTTAGGATAAAGACAGGCTATTACTGGTATTGTAAAGGCTATGGAAAACTGATTAAAATGAGTTGTAATTTATAACTTTTTAAATTTCAGTAAGTTGTGTGTTTTGGCTATTAAAAAAAGTAAGAGCATTTTTTAGCTTTAAGAACTTAAACAGGATGAATATGGAGTCGTTTTCTAAAATTAGTAGAACCAAATAATAAAATAGAGATAGTTTAGGTAGTATAAAATGAAGCTTTTTAGAAAACAGTGTAGCTTTTTTAAGAATTATATGAATAAGACTTAGGGGATTATAGTTAGGTTAAATATTTTTTGCTCTAGGTGCAAAATAGGTGCACAAGGACATAAAAAAAGCCTGACAACTAGTGTTATCAGGCTTTTCAGCGGAGGAAGAGGGATTCGAACCCCCGGACCTGTTACAGTCAACAGTTTTCAAGACTGCCGCAATCGACCACTCTGCCATTCCTCCTTTGGTCTGCACCACTTTCGTAATGCGAGTGCAAATATACAGCAAATACTAGGTTTTGCAAGGTTATAGTGAAAAATAATACTTTTTTATTATATATTTATTTGCAACTTGTTCTTTATGAATAAGTAGTGGAATAAAAAAATATTACTTAGATATGAAGTGTTAGTAATGATTTAAGAGATACTTGTCAAATATTATGTTTAGGTTACTGAAGAATATCAATTGTAAACTATAAGATATAAAAATGTAGTTTATAAATGTATTAATAGGTGTTTTATACGTAAATGGCTGTTTTCGAGTTAAGTGTTTTTTTTTGGGGTTCTAGAAAGGGAACTGTTAAAAAAAATGAGTTCACTTGCCTTAAGTGTTGTGATTCTACTGTAAAACCTGTATATTTGCATTTTATTTTTTAAAATTATTATGATAAAAATTACATTACCAGACGGTTCAGTGAAAGAGTTCGCCTCAGGTGCGACTCCTTTCGATGTTGCAAAAAGTATAAGCGAAGGTTTAGCTAGAAATATTATTTCTGCAAACTTCAATGGTACCACCATCGAAACCACAACACCTATGACCACGGATGGTAGTCTAGTTTTATATTCATGGAATGATGATGAAGGGAAAAAAGCTTTTTGGCATTCTACTTCACACGTAATGGCACAGGCATTACAAGATTTGTATCCAGGTATTAAGTTGACAATAGGTCCAGCAATAACTAATGGATTCTACTATGATGTGGATTTTATGGATCACAAAGTAACTGATGCTGATTTCAAGACTATTGAAGATAAAGTGTTGGAAATTGCACGTGGTAAACATGAGTTTTCTATGCGTTCAGCATCTAAAGCTGAAGCATTAGAGTTTTATAAAAAAGAAGAAAACCCTTATAAAGTTGAGTTGATTGAGAACTTAGCTGATGGAACGATTACTTTCTGCGATCACGATACATTTACAGATTTATGTCGTGGAGGACATATTCCTAATACAGGAATTATCAAAGCGTTTAAAGTGTTGTCTATTGCTGGTGCTTACTGGAGAGGAGATGAGAAGAATAAACAGTTAACACGTGTTTATGGTATTTCATTCCCTAAACAAAAGGATTTAACTGAATACTTAGCATTATTAGAAGAAGCTAAAAAACGTGATCACCGTAAATTAGGTAAAGAATTAGAGTTGTTTACATTCTCTCAAAAAGTAGGACAAGGATTGCCATTATGGTTGCCAAAAGGTGCTGCATTAAGAGATAGATTAGAGCAGTTCTTACGTAAAGCACAGAAGAAAGCAGGATATGAGCAGGTAGTGACTCCTCATATCGGTCAAAAAGAGCTTTATGTTACATCTGGACATTATGCAAAATATGGAGCTGATAGCTTCCAACCAATACATACTCCAGTAGAAGGAGAAGAGTTCTTGTTAAAACCGATGAACTGTCCTCATCACTGTGAGATTTACAACGCAAAACCTTGGTCTTATAAAGATTTACCTAAGCGTTTTGCTGAGTTTGGAACAGTGTATCGTTATGAGCAGTCAGGAGAATTACATGGTTTGACACGTGTAAGAGGATTTACTCAAGACGATGCGCATATTTTCTGTACTCCAGAACAATTAGATGAAGAGTTTAAAAAAGTAATTGACCTTGTGTTGTATGTTTTTGGTTCGTTAGGATTCGAAAACTTTACAGCTCAAGTTTCAGTACGTGATTTAAGTAATCCTGATAAGTATATAGGGAATGTTGATAACTGGGAAAAAGCTGAGAATGCAATTATAAATGCAGCTAAGGATAAAGGGCTTAATTATGTGATCGAGAGTGGGGAAGCTGCTTTTTATGGACCTAAATTAGACTTTATGGTTAAAGATGCATTGGGTAGAAGCTGGCAGTTGGGAACTATTCAGGTGGATTATAATTTACCAGAGCGTTTCGAATTAACATATAAAGGATCAGATAACGAATTACATCGTCCTGTGATGATTCACAGAGCACCATTTGGATCTATGGAGCGCTTTATCGCGATTCTGTTAGAACATACAGGTGGTAATTTCCCGCTTTGGTTGATGCCAGAACAGGCTATAATCCTGTCTTTGAGTGAGAAATATGAAAAATATGCTAAAAAAGTTTTAGATTTGCTAGAAAATAGCGAAATTCGCGCGCTGGTAGATAACCGTAATGAAACTATTGGTAAAAAGATTAGAGAGGCAGAAGTACAGAAATATCCTTTTATGCTAATTGTAGGTGAGGATGAGGAGAAAAATGGTACGATTTCTGTTAGAAGACATGGGGATGATGGTAAGTCTAATCAGACAATGAAAATAGAAGAATTTATTACTCAAGTTAATGAGATGGTAAATGGTTCTGTTAAACAATTTGGAGAATAAGAAACGTATAACGCTTGGTAAACAAGCACAAAAAATATTATAGCCATAGCAATAAGACAAAACAGAGGTAGAAATCCTCGCGAAGAAAAGAAAGATGCGCATAGAATTAATGGTGCCATCCGAGTTCCTGAAGTTCGTCTTGTAGGAGACAACGTCGAAGCAGGTGTGTTTAAACTAGCAGATGCAATGCGTCTAGCAGAAGAATTAGAGTTAGATTTGGTTGAAATTTCGCCAAACGCTGAGCCTCCTGTTTGTAAAATTACTGATTATAATAAATTTCTTTACGAACAAAAGAAGCGTGAGAAGATGCTTAAGGCAAAATCAACTCAAATCACTGTAAAAGAGATTCGTTTTGGTCCTCAAACAGATGAGCACGATTATGAGTTTAAAAAGAAGAATGCTGTTAAATTCTTAAAAGAAGGATCTAAATTAAAAGCATTTGTATTCTTTAAAGGGCGTTCAATTATTTATAAAGATCAAGGACAAATCTTGTTATTAAGATTAGCGCAAGATCTTGAGGAATTTGGTAAAGTAGAAACCATGCCTGTGTTAGAGGGTAAACGTATGACTATGTTTATCGCGCCTAAGAAGAAAAAATAGTATTTAGTATATTAAGATAGTTAAGTAAGATAATCATTAATACCTAGGAAATAATGCCTAAAATGAAAACTAAATCTAGTGCTAAGAAACGTTTCAAGTTGACTGGTTCTGGAAAAATCAAAAGAAAACACGCTTTTAAAAGTCACATTTTGACTAAAAAATCTAAAAAGCGTAAATTAGCTTTAACACACTCTGGATTAGTGTCTAAAGCAGATACTCATAGTATCAAAAATCAGTTAAGATTAGTTTAATCTTAATCACGGTTAAAATTTTTTAATAACCCTGGAGTGGTGCAAATTAATTTTTGGAAGTGTTTGAAATAAAACCGCCCACTACAAAAATACATTTTTAGAAATGGCAAGATCAGTAAACTCAGTAGCTTCAAGAGCAAGAAGAAAAAGAATTTTGAAGCAAGCCAAAGGATTCTTTGGTAGACGTAAAAACGTTTGGACAGTAGCGAAAAACGCGGTAGAAAAAGCAATGGTATATGCTTACCGTGATAGAAAACAAAAGAAAAGAAACTTCCGTGCTTTATGGATTATGCGTATCAACGCTGGTGCAAGATTACATGGAATGAGCTATTCTCAATTCATGGGTAAAATCAAAGCTAACAATATCGAATTGAACCGTAAAGTTCTTGCAGATTTAGCTATGAATCACCCTGAAGCTTTCGCAGCTATCGTTAATAGAGTAAAATAATAAACGTTTGTCAAATCGGATTAATCTTACTTAATATATTTAAAAGCCCTACTATACGCAGTAGGGCTTTTTAATTTTACAATAGTTGATAGTTTGTTTTTTAGGTTTAAGTTTGGTTTTACTAAACTTAGAGCAATATGGAATTAAAGAATGTAGAGTTTAAAGCTCGTGTAGCTGATCTAGCTGTGATGGAAGATAGATTAAGTGGATTAGGGCTTGTCTTAGACGGAGTTTATACCCAAGTGGATACCTATTATAATGTGCCCATCGGTAGGGTGAAACTGAGGGAATATGATTCATATAGTTCTTTGATCTACTATAATCGAACTGATGGAGTAGATGCGAAGGGATCTGATGTTATCTATTATAAACACGATAAAAATACTGCTTTAGGTGCTATCTTAGAATTGCAGTTTGGAGTTAAAGTAAAGGTATCTAAAGTGCGTAAGGTTTTAACGTATAAGAATGTCAGTATACATCTTGATAATGTAGATGGTTTAGGCCTTTTTGTAGAAGTAGAAGCGTGTAGCGTAGGTGCAGAAGAAGATATAGATTTAAAAGCACAATGCGATGAGTTTTTTAATCTTCTTCAGCTAAAGAAAGAAGATTTGATAGCAGTTTCATATAGTGATTTGATAATGCTAAAAACAAAATAGTATAAAAAATAAACGACTATGAAAAACTTGGTTTTTATAGTCGTTTATTTTTATAAACGTCACTTTTTTATCCTTGTGTAGTACGGTGTACAACTTCGAAGAGTGTTCCTGCATCGCATTTTAATGTTTTGGCAGGAAACTTAAGTAGTAATGCATAGTCATGAGTAACCATAATGATTGTTCTACCGTTTTTATTGATATTCAAGAGTAACTCCATTACTTCAGCACTTGTCTGAGGATCTAAGTTACCTGTGGGTTCATCTGCTAATATAAGGTCTGGATCGTTAAGTAGTGCTCTTGCGATAGCTATACGTTGTTGTTCCCCACCTGATAATTGATGAGGCATTTTCTCAATATGAGCAAGCATATTTACATTGTCAAGGACTTCGTGAATCTTTCTGTCCATAGCTTCTTTTTCAGACCATCCTGTTGCTTTTAGGGCAAAGTAAAGATTGGCGTAAACTGTTCTGTCAGGAAGTAATTTAAAATCTTGGAATACTATACCTAATGATCTTCTTAAGTAAGGGATGTCTCTTTCTTTTAAAGCTCTTAGATCGTAATCTACAATTGATCCTTCTCCTACTTCTAATGGTAAGTCAGCATAAAGTGTCTTCATAAAACTACTTTTACCAGAACCAGTTTTACCAATAATATATAAGAATTCACCTTTGTTAACTTCTAAGTTTACATTAGAGAGAACTTTGTGTTTGTTTTGAAAGATATCTACTGCTTGAAGGGATAAAACTGTCTTTGACATAGTATTCGATTATTTTGAGGTAAAAGTACTAAGATAAACAATAATAACGTATGGGTTAGGATGAAAAGATAAACAAAAAGCTAAGAAACTTTAATGTTATTGTGATCATTAGTCAACAAAGTGGTAGGGATTGTTTATCAATCAATTTAGAAGGAGGGTAAGGGGTGGTTAAAACCAAAATGAGAAACTTGCTACAAGTTTCTCATTTCGTTCTAACTAACCAATTTAATAATTTATGTTTTATTGCATAATTTTCTTATTTGTTTACACTACAAAGATGTTGTTTTGTGGTGGGTTTTAGATTAAGTAATAGTTACTAAATAGCTATTAGATTGTAATGCAATAGCAAACTTATCAGGGAGTGTTTTGGTAATGTTGTTTTGTTAAAATAATTATATTTATTGGAAATAGTGGTTTTACAGAGAATGTGTTTAGTAATTTTGTGATAAATATTTAGATAAAATGAATTTAATTAAACAGGTGGCAATTGTTATAGGTTGTCTTGCCTTTGGAGAATTAGTAGTTTATCTTACTGGATTAAAACTACCCTCAAGTATTATAGGTTTAATAGCATTGTTTGCATTGCTAAAACTGAAGTGGGTGAAGGTCGTTGATATTGGTGGAATCACTGACTTCTTAATTAAAAACATGGGTATTTTCTTTGTGCCTCCTTGTGTGGCGATGTTGAATTATTTTGGTATTCTAAGTAAATCGATTATTCCTATTGTTATTGCAACACTTGTTAGTACAGTGATTGTGATTTTTGTAACTGGATTTACTCATCAATTATTAAGAAAGAAGAAATGATTTTTTTAGCAAACCCGACTTTTTTGTTGTTTATGACATTAGCTCTTTATGCTGGTGGTATGTGGTTATCAACAAAGAAAAAATGGATTATCTTCAATCCTATTATTTTATCAATGGTTATTTTGATGGGCTATTTATTCATCTTAGATATTCCGTATGCCAATTATGAAGAAGCAGGGCATTATATTGATTTTTTCTTAAAACCTTCTATTGTAGTTCTTGCTGTGCCATTATATATACAATGGGAGAAAATACAAAAGCAGTTATTTCCTATCCTGTTTAGTCAACTTGTTGGATGTGTTGTTGGAGTAGTGTCTGTTGTGATCTTAGCTAAAATAACAGGGGCAGACCAGGAGATTATACTGTCATTAGCGCCTAAATCCGTTAGTACACCTATTGCATTAGAGATATCTAAGTCGGTAGGGGGGATTCCTTCAGTTACAGCCGCAGCAGTTATGATTGCTGGGATATTCGGTAGTATGGTAGGGTTTAAGGTGCTTAACCTTACTCGTATTAGCAATCCCATGTCTCAAGGTATAGCTATGGGAACATCATCTCATGCGATGGGAACGATGAAAGCGATGGAGGTCAGTGATAAGTATGGAGCATTTGCTAGTGTCGGGATGATATTTAATGGAATCTTTACGGCTATCTTGGCTCCTATTATTTTAGGACTGTTATCTGCTTATTTGTGATATATAAAATGACAACTCGAGCGTATAAAAGCTCGAGTTTTTTATTTAGTAGCTTATTATATAGATGAGTTTATATTGTCAATGTTATATATCAGAGGATGAGATTGTGATTTTTTTGATTGCTTTGCGTGTTGTTAAATTCGCTTTTAAATATATTTTTGATAATATAAAAGGCAATATATTGCTGAAAAATGAGTTTAAAAGAGTATAAAATGATATATTTGACGTTATATAAAACTGAATTGAAATGCATAAAAATAATAGATTAACTTTATTAACTCTTGCACTAGGGAGTATAACTGCAAGTGCTCAACAGTCAGCTGTTTATGTAGATAGGTTAGCTGATTATAATCATGCCGTAGCCCTATATAATGAAGAACAATATCTAGCAGCTCAATTGTTGTTCTCTAAAGTAAAACAGGCTCATGTAGGTGAAAACACAGAGGTAGAGTCTGATTGTGCTTATTATATTGCTCATTGTGCTATACGTCTTAATCAAGATGGAGCTGAAGATAAAATTGATGCATTTGTAAAGAAATATCCTACTAGTTCTAAACAAAATCAAGCTTATGTAGAAGTTACTGATTATTATTTTAGTAAAGGTGACTTCCCTAAGGCTCTTAAATATGCTGTTAAGGTAAAAGAGAATGCTATTACAAATGAAAAAAAACTAGACCGTTTCAACTTCGAGAAGGGGTATAGTTATTTCTATACAAAAAATAAGAAAGAAGCAGAACGCTACCTAAAGAAAGTTAATGTTCGTGGTGAATGGGGAGAACAGGCAACTTATTACTTAGGTTATATTGCTTATGATTCTGATAAGTTTGATGAAGCAAAGCAATTGTTTAACAAGGTAGAGACAAAGTCTTCGTATCAAGAAAAGATGGGGTACTATCAAGCAGATATGAGTTTTAAGACTGGTAACTTTCAAACTGCAATCGACCAAGGTGTAGATCAGTTAGGTAAAGCTACTCCTCAAGAGAAGTCAGAGTTGTCAAAAATCATAGGAGAGAGTTACTTTAACCTAAAACAGTATGATAAAGCACTACCTCACCTTTTAGCTTATCAAGGTAAAGGTGGGAAGTGGAGTAATACTGACTTTTATCAATTAGGATATACATACTATAAGTCAAAAGACTATCCTAAAGCAATCGAACAGTTTAATAAAATTATCGGTGGAGATAACGCGATCGCTCAGAATGCGTATTATCATTTAGGAGAGAGTTACTTACAGACGCACAAGAAAACACAAGCATTAAACGCGTTTAAGAATGCTTCTGAAATGCGATTTGATGCAGGTATTCAGGAAGATGCTTTCTTAAACTATGCTAAGCTTAGTTACGATATAGGTAATGCTTACGAGAGTACACCGAGTGTGTTAAATAGCTATATCAGTAAATACCCTAACTCTGCTTATAAAGCTGAGATAGAAGGATTGTTGATTGATTCGTATGTGTCATCACGTAACTATAAGGAGGCTTTAGTTCTATTAGAGAAGAGCCGTTCTGTAGGAAATAAAGAAGTGTACCAACAGGTAACTTTATTACGTGGTCAAGAGTTGTTTAATGAAGGTGATTTTAAAGGGGCTTTAGGACTTTTTGATAAATCATTGACAGAGAAGCAAAACTTAAAGTATACAGCAAAAGCACAATATTGGAAAGGAGAAACTCTATTCTATCTAAATGATTTTAAAGAATCAATAGCGCAGTTTAATGCCTTTGAACAAAATACATCGTCTAAGGGATTGTCAGAACGCGATAATTTATACTATGCTTTAGCTTATTCTTACTTTAAACAGAAGGATTATACTAAGGCAGGTGAGTATTTTAAACAATACACTGACGGTACACCTAAAGATGAGTCTCGTCGATTAGATGCTTTCTTGAGATTAGGAGATTGTAACTTCGTTACGGGTAAATACTGGCCTGCTATGGAAGCGTATAACAAAGTTATCGAGGCAAATAAAGTTGATGTTGAGTATGCTCGTTTTCAGAAGGCTGTTAGTTATGGATTCGTTGACAGAAATCCACGTAAGATAGAGGACTTGACACAATTCGTTAAGGATTTTCCGAAGTCTAATCTGGCAGATGATGCACAGTATGAGATTGGTGTTACGTATGATGTGATGAATCAAGATCAGAAAGCATTAGTTGCTTTTGATAAACTATTAAAAGACTATCCAACGTCAAGTTATAAGCCAAGAGCGGTATTACGTCAAGGGTTAATCAATTACAATGCAAATAAACCTAATGAAGCATTAGTGAAGTTTAAACAGGTGGTGAAAGAGTCTCCAGATTCTTCAGAAGCATTAGAAGCAGTGCAGAATGCTCGTTTAATCTATGTAGATAATGGTAAGGTAGACGAGTATGCAGCTTGGGTAAAAGGGTTGTCTTTTATACAGGTCACAGATGCTGAGTTAGATAAAGATACTTATGAATCAGCAGAGAAACAGTATATTCAGAATAATACAAAAACAGCAATAGAAGGGTATGAGAAGTATCTAAAAAGCTTCCCAACTGGTCAAAAGGCGCTGCAAGCACATTTTTACTTAGGGCAAATGTATTTTGCAGAGAACAATATGGATAAGGCTGTAGTGAATTATGAAGCTGTCGTTAGTAGAGATAAGAATGAGTTTTCAGAGATTTCACTAGCTCGTTTAGCTGAGATTTACCTTAAGAATAAGAATACGTCAAAAGCGATTAGTACTTTAAAACGATTGGATACAGAAGCTGTACAAGAGCAGAATGTTGTGTTCGCTAAGTCTAACTTGATGAAGTTGTACTATGAGCAAAACAGCTATGCTGAAGCGCTTACTTATGCAGAGGCTGTATTAAAGATGCCAAAGACTGATAATAAAGTTAAGAGTGATGCTCAGGTAGTTATCGCTAGAACAGCTATGGCGACTAATGAAGAATCAAAAGCTAAGAAAGCATATCAAGAGGTATTAAAGATAGCTAAGGGAGAATTAGCGGCTGAGGCGTTGTATTATGATGCTTATTTTAAGAATAAAGAAGGTAAATATGATGCTTCAAACGAAACAGTACAAAAAATAGCTAAGGAATATTCTGGCTATAAGTATTATGGAGCAAAAGGATTAGTCTTAATGGCTAAGAACTTCTATCAGTTAAAAGATAGTTATCAAGCAACTTATATTCTGGAAAGTGTTACTAATAATTTTACTGATTACCCAGATGTAGTAAGTGAAGCTAAGAAAGAGCTTCAGACAATAAAAAATCAAGAGGCTAAACGCAACTCTTCGATTGCTCAATAGTACTTTAATAAAGAATTGATTTAAAATGAACAATAAGAACATATATACGATATTATCTGCTGTTACATTAGTATGTGGGGTAGGTTTTGCTCAAGATAAGAATACAGATCCTAATAAGTTAGGGACAGAGGTAGTTAATGTTGTAAGAGCTTATGATGCTACTATTTCGGATGCATTTAAGGTTAGAACAACAGCTAATAGTGATGATGATGCAGTAGGTAATAAGAAACCAGTGATTTATACAATCAGCTCATTTCCTGTAGCGTCAACGTTTGTTCCAGAGAAGGGACAAGCAGCAGCGGTGGAAAAATCAAGTAGATTAATGAGTTTTAATAATTATGCGTTGTTGTCAGCGGGTAATTATACTAATATTAATGGCGAGGTTTTTCTTAGTCATAAACTGAATAAGAATAGTTTCTTAGCTGGGTATGCAAGCCATTTCTCTTCACAAGGTGGAATTAAAAATCAGATTTTAGATGATAGTTTTTCGAATACTAAAGGAGGGCTAGTTTATGGAGGTCAATTAAAAGACTTTGGTTGGACAGTAGAAGCAGGAGCACGATACCAATTAAGTAATTATTATGGATTGCCAACTAAGGAGATTGATTTAGATCGTGCAGACGTGAATGGTGTAAGTGAAGCACAACATTATAAGAACGTGTTTGTCAATGGAGGACTAGAGTTTAGAAATTCTCCTTTTACCAATATGGATTTTAGATACGATTATTTCTGGGATGATTTTGGAACAGTAGAGAATCGATTTAAAATACGTCCAAATGTAAAAACAGCTTTGGAAATAGGGGAATTAAATGTTGGTTTATTAGTGGATTATGTTGGGACTACGTATAAAAATTATTTTGTAGGTACCACAGATAAATACAATCATTTAAATGTAGGATTAAAACCAACGCTTACTTTTAGAGATGATAATTACTCTTTAGAATTAGGAGTTAGTACATTTTACAATAATGGTGAATTAGCAGGCAAAACCCAAAATAGTTTTTATATATATCCTAATGTAAAAGCTTCACTTGATTTAGTACCAGGCCTTTTAGTTACTTATGCTGGAATAGAAGGAGGTTTAGAACAAAATTCTTTTCAACAATTTTCAGAAGAGAATCCGTTTATATCACCTAATATCTTAATCACTCCGACAGATAAGAAATATGACTTATACATCGGGTTAAAAGGGAAGTTAGATAATAATATCTCTTATAATGTAAAAGGGTCTTATAAACGTGAGAAAGATAAAGCCATGTTCTTACATAATGAGTATTCGCTAAATAAGAGTAGGGTTCCTTATATGTTTGGTAACTCATTTGGGGTAGAATATGCAGATGTAAAAACATTAAACCTATTTGGAGAGTTGCGTTTTGATTTTGAAGACAATGTATCTATAGGGGTTCATGGAGAGTATAATAGTTATAATACAAATACACTAGAGGCATGGAATCTTCCGTCTGTAAAAGCGGGTGCTGATTTTAAGTTTGATTTTACAGAACAGTGGTTTGCTACTATGGATGTATTCTATGTTGGTAAACGCAAGGATGTTTTTGTGATTGATTCTACGGGCTTGATAGGAGAGTATAATACATGGGAAAACCCAACGATAGTCGATGTAAAAGATTATGTAGATTTAAATATGAAAGTAGGATACAGACCTACTAAGAATTGGACTGTGTTTTTAAAGGCTAATAACTTGTTTAATCAAAAGTATAATCAGTGGGATAATTTTAGGACACAAGGATTACAAGTTATGGGAGGAGCAATGTATAAATTCGATTTTTGAGATTTTGTAGTTAGAAATAAGGCTAAAAACTGATAATTTATGATTAAAACTTGCTAAAAGATGCACAATACTGTTTTATTACATTGATTAATAACTTACTTTTGTCCTCACAAACAACAAAACATGTTTTACTTTTTCGCAAGAAAAGTAAAGGGATTAAAAGACGTAATGATGACATTAAAAAAGAAGTTAAAAACAATTTGTTTAGAACGGTTAAATGACAAGGTAGAAGCGTTGCAGGGAATCATAGCAGATATGTCTTTAGACGCACAGAACGACGCCAAAAGTTCTGCTGGGGATAAGCATGAGACAGGTTTGTCAATGATGCATTTAGAACAAGAAAACTTGAGTAGAAAAATCTTAGAAAATATTGCTATGCGTGATATAGTAAATAAGATAGACGAAGAAAAAGTTAGCTCAGTAGTAGAATTCGGAAGCTTAGTGCAAATCAATACAGTGTATTTATTTTTCTCAGCAGCATTGCCTAAGATTATCGTAGATGATCGTTCAGTATTAGCTGTTTCTATGGATGCTCCAATCGCCAAGGAGATATTAGGAAGAAAGTTACATGATAGATTTACATTTAATAATTGTGAATTTACAATACATGAATTAGTCTAAAAAGACTTTTAAAAAAAGATAAAGGACGTAGATGTGTATACATCTGCGTTTTTTGTTTATTCTATATCCGTTTTCCCCATATCTGTACAGATATTATTTAGAATCCTACTTTTAACTGTACGCTTGTTACAATACTTATTTCTGAGCATTATCCCAGATTAGCATTAGTCAAATACTACAAAGCAACTCCTTGTCACATTTCTTTTACTTAGTTCCAAAAACATACTGTAGTATGCTTTACTCGGTACTTCTGCATTATTTTGTATAAGCTCTCTTTGTGTATATATTTATCGCATAATCGTGGATTATATCAGGCGTGTTATTCATTATTGTAATATTAGATTTAACCTAGATTTCTTGAATTTATTAATTAGGTTATAGTAAAAAAACAAAGAGGTATAAAATAGTTTTTTTTTAAATATGTATCTTTGCATAGTATTGATTTTAAGTATTCAGTATTTTTCTTTAGGCCAATCTTCTAGGCTGAAATTTAGGAATAATCAGAGAAATATACGTTAATAATATGGATAGCTATTTTTATGCAACCTTGGTTCGGTTGAGTCCATAGTGACTCCATTAAAAGCTTGTTTTAATGGAGTCACTATGGATATACGATGCTGTCAATCTACTATTATATAAAGCTATATAGTAACTTCGTAGATAGAAAATGATATTTGTCTTGGGGTAAGTGATATCATCTCTAATATTTAGAAGGTATAGCGAATTTGTTTTTTTTGGGTTCTTAGTGGAGTATATATTGTTTGTACTAATAATAGCTCATTTTGTGATTAAACTAATCTGCTTGCAAAAAGTATATATTTTTCGAAAAAGGAGTATGAATACAGTATTTTAAGATAGATTAGAGTTGATAAAGTCTATAGAATATGTTATATTTGTACGTTAGATATTTTAGATTATTATTATGAGCCAAGAAACAAATAAGAATAATTATTCAGCGGATAGCATCCAAGCTCTTGAGGGAATGGAACACGTAAGGATGCGTCCTTCGATGTATATTGGTGATGTAGGAGTAAGAGGATTACACCATTTAGTTTATGAAGTGGTAGACAACTCTATTGATGAGGCTTTAGCTGGTTACTGTGATACGATAAGTGTTACTATAAATGAGGATAATTCTGTTACTGTAGAGGATAATGGACGTGGTATTCCTGTAGATATTCACAAGAAAGAAGGAGTGTCAGCATTGGAGGTTGTAATGACTAAAATTGGTGCAGGAGGTAAGTTTGACAAAGATTCTTATAAGGTATCTGGAGGTCTTCACGGAGTAGGGGTATCGTGTGTTAATGCGTTATCAGACTTGTTAAGAGCAACTGTTTATAAAGATGGAAAAGTTTATGAACAGGAGTATTCAAAAGGGAAAGCTTTATATCCTGTTAAGGTTATTGGCGAAACTGAGAAACGTGGTACGGCGGTTATGTTTAAACCAGACCCTACGATATTTACTCAAATATTAGAGTTTTCTTATGATACTTTAGCTGGTCGTTTAAGAGAATTATCTTTTTTAAATAAAGGATTGAAAATTACTTTAACCGACAGAAGGGTTGTTGAAGAAAAAGGAGAGTTTAAAAATGAAATGTTTTTCTCTGAAGAGGGACTAAAAGAGTTTATCAAATTCTTAGATGGAAGCCGTGTGCCAATTATCGAAGATGTTATCTCAATGGAACTTGATAAAGGTGAAGTGCCTGTAGAAGTAGCTTTGATTTATAATGATACTTATTCTGAGAATATTTATTCTTATGTAAATAATATTAATACCCATGAAGGGGGTACGCATTTACAAGGTTTCCGAATGGGTTTAACTAGAACTCTTAAGAAATATGCTGATGCTTCAGGATTATTAGAAAAATTAAAGTTTGAAATAACTGGAGATGACTTTAGAGAAGGTTTGACAGCGATTGTATCTGTAAAGGTTATGGAACCACAGTTCGAAGGACAAACTAAAACTAAATTAGGTAATAGAGAAGTTGTATCTCCTGTTAGTCAGGCTGTAGCAGAGATGCTAGAAAGTTATTTAGAGGAACATCCTAATGATGCTAAAATAATAGTTCAGAAAGTTATTTTAGCTGCTCAAGCTAGGCATGCTGCTAAAAAAGCACGTGAGATGGTTCAGCGTAAGACTGTGATGGTCGGAGGAGGTCTACCAGGTAAGTTATCTGACTGTTCAGAGCAAGATGCTACGAAATGTGAAGTGTTCTTAGTGGAGGGTGACTCTGCAGGGGGAACTGCAAAACAAGGTCGTGATAGAAATTTCCAAGCTATTTTGCCATTAAGAGGTAAGATTCTTAATGTTGAAAAAGCAATGGGACACAAAGTATTTGAGAGTGAAGAGATTAAAAATATCTTTACTGCACTTGGTGTGACAATGGGAACAGAAGAGGATAGCAAGGCATTGAATATTGAAAAACTTCGTTATCATAAGATTGTGATTATGTGTGATGCCGATGTCGATGGTAGTCACATTGCTACATTAATTTTGACTTTCTTCTTCAGATATATGAGAGGTTTGATTGAGAACGGACATGTGTATATTGCTACTCCACCTTTATATATGGTAAAGAAAGGACAGAAAAAAGAATATGCTTGGACAGATGAAGAACGTCTTGAATTAATGGAACAAATGGGTTCAGGATCTAGTGTTCAACGTTATAAAGGTCTTGGAGAAATGAATGCAGAACAGTTATGGGATACTACAATGAATCCTGAGCATCGTACTCTTAGACAAGTGACAATTGATAGTTTACAAGAAGCTGATAGAGTTTTCTCTATGCTAATGGGGGATGAAGTTCCACCACGTAGAGAGTTTATTGAGAAGAACGCTACTTATGCTAAAATTGATGCTTAGTATTTAGATAAATAATTTAATTGAGGTCAAGCATTTTAAATGCCTTGACCTTTTTTTCAACAAAAAATATAAAGTTTATGAAAGTTACTATTGTAGGGGCAGGAAATGTAGGAGCTACATGTGCTGAAGTTATTGCAAATAGACGTATTGCTAGTGAAGTGGTTTTGGTGGATATAGCAAATGGATATGCAGAGGGTAAGGCTATGGATATTATGCAATGTGCATCTAATTCAAGTTTTGATACTATCGTAAAAGGATCTACTGATGATTATTCGTTAACAACTAATAGTGATGTAGTAGTTATTACTTCTGGTATTCCAAGAAAGCCAGGGATGACAAGAGAAGAGTTGATCGGTACTAATGCTACTGTTGTTAAAACAGTAATTGAAAAAGCTTTAAAACATTCTCCTGAAGCAATTTTTATAATTGTTACAAATCCTTTGGATACTATGACTTTGGCGGCTTTAAAGATTACAGGTTTAGATCGTAAGAGAATTATAGGTATGGGAGGAGCTTTAGATTCAGCTCGTTTTAAATATTTCTTATCTGAGAAGTTAGACAAACCAGTCTATGATATAGAAGGTATAGTTATAGGTGGTCATGGAGATACTACTATGATACCTTTGATTCGATATGCTACATATAAAGGAATTCCAGTTAGTGAATTATTGAGCTTAGAGCAACAAGAAGAAGTATGTAAATCTACGATGGTTGGTGGGGCTACTCTAACTAAATTATTAGGTACATCTGCATGGTATGCACCTGGAGCAGCTGTGGCTAATGTTGTGGAAAGTATTCTAAATGATTTTAAAAGAATGATTCCTTGTTCTGTTTTCTTAGAGGGAGAATATGGACAGACAGGCCTTTGTATCGGTGTTCCATGTATAATTGGTAAGAATGGAGTAGAGGAGATAGTAGAATTAGAATTAAGTGATAAAGAGCAGGAATTGTTCTTAGCAAGTGCTAATGTTGTTCGTGATACAAATAAAGAATTAACGAATATCTAGGAGTAAGAGTTTAAATGTTAAAATATAGGTTAAATAAATTGTTTCTTTTGTTGATATTCTTAACGAAAGAATTGGTTAATCATTGTCTATATCATATATTTGCTCGTTTTAAAAAAAGTAAATAATTAATTTTTAGTAATAATGCAAAACAAAGGACTCGTTAAATTTTTTGCAATTATCTTTGCATTGGTAAGTATTTACCAACTGTCATTTACCTTTGTTACCAGTCACTATGAAGATAAAGCAAAAGCTTTTGCTGGTGGTGATTCAACAAAAGAATTACAATACCTTGATTCAATTGGTAACCAAACGGTATTTCTAGGACAAACATTCAATGAAGTAAGAGCTAAGCAGATCAATAAAGGATTAGACTTAGAAGGAGGTATTAATGTTACGTTGCAAATATCAATCAAAGACATTTTAAAAGGTTTAGCTAATAACTCAAAAAATGCAACTTTCAATAAAGCTTTAGCAGAAGCAGAATCACAAAGACAAGGTAATCAAAGTTATCTAGATGCTTTTTTTGTGGCTTTTGACAAAGAAGCAAAAGGAAATGTAAAGTTAGCTTCAGCAGATATTTTTGCAAACAGAAATCTAAGTGAGATTACTGTTGGTATGTCTGATAGTCAAGTTAAATCTATTTTAGACAAAAAAGTAAAAGAATCTATTGAGAGTGCTTATCGCGTTTTTAGAGAGCGTATAGATAAGTTTGGAGTTTCTCAACCAAATATTCAAATGCTTGGAGATTCAGGACGTATCTTAGTTGAGCTTCCTGGAGCAAAAGATGTTGACCGTATTAAAAATTTATTACAAAGTACAGCTCAGTTAGAGTTTTGGGAGACTTATAAAGTAGATGAAATAGGAAACTATATCATGTCTGCTAATGAGTATTTAAAAACTACAGAAAAGCAATCTACTTCTAAGGATGTAGTAGCTGATAAAACTCAAGATGATAAATCAAAATCTGATGTAGAAGCATTATTAGGAACAGTTGCTAAAGATTCGATGGGGAATACAGCTAGTAAGGAGTTTAATCCTTTATTAGATTTATTTGCTATGGGAGGACAACAAGGAAGTCCAATTTTAGGATATTTCCAAACTAAAGATACAGCTAAGGTAAACTCATTTATAAATAGAGCAGATGTGCGTAATTTATTACCTGCAGATCAAAAGTATGCTCGTTTTGCATGGGGTAAACCTAGTAAGAAAACTCCAGATTTAGTGGAGTTGTACGCTTTAAAAACAAATAGAGAAGGTATTCCTCCATTAAGTGGAAGTGTTATTACTGGTGCTCAAGATGAGTATGATCAGTTTAGCCGCCCTGTGGTAGGTATGACTATGAGTCCTAAGGGTGCTAAAGTGTGGGAAGAGTTAACTGGAAAAGCCTATACAGAACATTCAAATATTGCAATTGTATTAGATAATATTGTTTATTCTGCACCAGGAGTTACTAGTGGACCTATTTCAGGTGGTAGATCTTCTATCTCTGGAGACTTTACAGTAGCTGATGCAAAAGATTTAGCAAATATCTTACGTGCTGGTAAATTACCTGCAGGTGCAGATATTGTTCAATCTGAAATCGTAGGACCTTCATTGGGACAACAAGCTATTGACGCAGGTATGTTATCAGCTGTAGCTGGTTTAATAATTGTAGCTGCATGGATGGCATTCTACTATGGTAGAGCTGGATGGTATGCAAACGTAGCTTTATTAGCTAACTTACTGTTCATGTTTGGTATCTTAGCTAGCTTAGGTGCTGTATTGACATTACCTGGTATTGCGGGTATTGTACTTACTATGGGTACTGCAGTAGATGCTAATATCATTATCTCAGAACGAGCGAAGGAATGTCTTCGTAAGGGGATGAGCTTGGCTGAGACGATTAAAGAATCTTATTCTTGGCATGGTGCTATGCGTCCTATTGTTGATGCTAACGTTACTCATATCTTGACAGGTGTTATCTTATTTGCATTCGGTTCAGGACCTATTAAAGGATTTGCTACTACATTATTGATTGGTATCGCTACTTCTTTATTTACTTCTATTTTTATCGCTCGTATCTTTATGGATAGAGATGTTAAAGCAGGTAGATCATTAGCTTTCTGTACAAGTGTAACTAAGAATTGGTTTACTAATTTCCATTTTGATTTCCTTAAAGTTAAGAAAGTTACTTATGGTTTATCATTAATAATTGTAGTTGTTTCTTTTGCTTCTTTCTTTGTCAATGGATTTGACCAAGGAACAGACTTTGTTGGAGGAAGAACATTCCAAGTTAAGTTTGATAAAGAAGTTACTGCTAATGAAGTAAGTGATAAGTTAGGAGAAGTATTCGGGGTAAATGTTGAGGCTAAAGTGTTTGGAAACAAACAACAGTTAAAACTTACTACTAAATATAAAGTAGAAGAAGAAGGTGCTTCAGTTGACCAAGAGGTTAACGAGAAATTATATGAAGGATTAAAAGGATTTTATTCTTCGCCAATGACTTACGAGCAATTCGTAAATGCTACAGAAGGTAAAACATTAGGAGTTATTCAAGCTTCTAAAGTAGGACCAAGTATGGCAAAAGACGTTAAACAAAATGCGTATTGGGCTGTATTAGGATCTATGTTAGCGATCTTCGTTTACTTAGTGATTTCATTCCGTAAATGGCAATATTCATTAGGAGCTATTGTATCTGTGGCGCATGACGTTATCTTCGTATTAGGTATTTACTCTTTAACTTACAAGTTTATGCCATGGCATATGGAGATTGATCAGCACTTTATCGCTGCTATCTTAACTGTTATCGGATATTCTATGAATGATACCGTTATTGTATTTGACCGTGTACGTGAGTACATCGCAGGTAAAACAAAAGGTGATTTCAACAAAATCGTTAATGACTCTGTAAATACTACATTATCAAGAACTATTAATACCTCACTTACTTTAATCCTTGTATTATTAATCATGTTCGTATTCGGAGGTGATTCTATTAGAGGATTTATCTTCGCGATGTTAATCGGTATTATCGTAGGTACATACTCTTCATTATTCTTAGCTACTCCAGTATTAGTGGATACGATGCCAAGAAAAGATAAAGAAGAAATTGAAAGAAGACACAAAGAAGCTCAAGAAGAGCTGTTAGCTGAGAAAGCTTAACCTTTGTAGATTAAAATATAAAAGCCACTCTATTTAGTTATAGAGTGGCTTTTTTTATGTGCAAAAAAGAGGTTTAAAGGTATTGTCTACTTACTATTTATGCTAGTGAAAAATTGTTGTAGCTTAATCGGCTTATAACTAATTCTTATAATAATGTAATTTGGTAATCTAGCACTCTTTTCTTCATATAAAAGAAGTGTTTTAAAGTAAGTACTTTAAATGTGTCAAGGCAGTTTATTAATGCTTCGAAACTTACTTCATTTAATTTGTTTCCATATAGAAAGGTCTTAGTATCTATAAGGTCATTAAAGTATTTAGCTGTCTCTAATGTGATCTCTTTTTGGTTGGCTTCTAGTTCTAATAAGAACTGCATTTCTTCTTTAAAAGGCTTTAAAACGATGTTGAGTTGATTGATTATTACCTTTGCTTTATCAAGATCTATGTCACCAGCTAAGTAAGCAGTTTGTTCCATGACTTGATTGTAGTACTCCATTCTCTTGTCATATCTCACATCCTCATCGAACAGGTCTTGATAGTAAGCTTTTAACTTAGAGTCTGTTTCTCTATGTTGCTGACCTTCTAGATGTAAGAAATATTGATAAACTTTAATATCATGTGATTTTAATCTATTCTCAATATCTTTTGTGTTTTCTATTAGATTGTTGTTTAGTTGTTTAAAATGCTTGTGTAGATATTTTTCTTTATTATAGTGTAAATACTCTATACCATTATTATCTTGGATTAGATCATTCATGGTTCTGTGGTCATCATATAGACCTGCTAATTGAAGAGAAAGTTCTGTGTTAACCATGTTATAGATCTCTAGATGATCTATTGGTTTTTCTATAAGAGATGCCGTTTCTAGGTCAAAAAGCTTAATATTGTTATAGTCGTAATAATGGCTATAGAATTTATTAAATGTGTTTTCTTTAATGTATTGTTGATAGTATTGCTTAAACTGTTCTAGAGTTGTTAGAGGTAATATTTTGTTTTCTGATACTTCATCAAAGAGTCTATCTGTGAGCATTACTTGTGTTTTAGTAAAGTCTTTAAATAAATGTCCTGCAGGGGTGAGATTGTCTTCTCTTTCGATTAAGTATAGTGATTTAAGTTTTTCTATACGTTGTAATGTGCTTGGGTGAGAGTTCCAGTGATCACTAAACTCTATTTTAGAGCGATTAAATCTTTTGGTATCACCTTCTTTTACAAGTGGTAATCCACCATGAAATTCACTGTCATTTTCTTTGCCTAATTCGGTTAAAATATAAGACTGTTCTAAAAATATGTTTTCACTTCTTGTGTGTTCTTTGATCTGATTAACGTAAATGTTTAACACAGAATCATATGCTTGATCAGCTAGTTCCATGCGATATAGTGAAGTTTCTAGCGATTTATAACCTACTAATGTAGCTGCAACTTCATCTGCATGATATTCCATTTGTTTAGATAATGCGAGATAACTCTTATTCACTAGACCATATAGTTGTATCAAGACCCATTTTATGCCTAATATAACTAATTGAATAATGAAGACTAGTAGGGTGATAAAACCGTGTATGTTGGAAGCTTTATTAATAAAGTTGTTATAGCCTTCATTGTCATAAAGCATATTAAAAATGATGTGATTCACATTACTGACATAACTCCCCATCTTCATACTTCTCTGTGAAAAGTGTCCAAATTCATGTGCTATTATCGCCTTTAGTTCTAGTTCTGTACACGTATTTATTAAGCCTAATCCAAGCATTAAGTTTTTTCGTACAGGCATAAACATGCTTAAGAAATTCGAATCATAAAATACACAAGCATTAACTTCATTGGTTAGATATATCTTTTTAGGAAAATCGACACCCACATCTATAACTATCTCGTTAACAAAAGCAAATAGCTTAGGTTCATCTTCTTTAGTTATTTCAACGTATTTTGAACGATTATATTTATTTGATTTAAAGGCAAACTTGATTAAGAAAAATAAGATTGATACTGTAAATCCTATAATTAAGATTCCTACAAACAGTGATCCAAATGTTGGTTTATTTGTTATAATAGCCACGCCAGCTTGTATTGCTAACCATACACCATAGATAGCTGCAGATAAAATAGTGATATAGAAAAGCAAAAATAAAATAATACTTATTATCGCTTTTGTAGCTGTGTTTTTAAATTCTTTCGATACTTCTATATTTTTATTCATCTTATTAAAGTTAGGCGTTCTATCTAGCTAATTTAACTCTTTTTAAGATTTTAAACTATGGTAATTTAAAGGTTTATTGGTGTGTTTTTTAAGGATTAAAGTAGTGGGAAATAAAATAGGGATGATGATCCCTATTTTCATGCATTGTATAGGTGTCTTTTACGATAAACTATGTTTTAGCCTACATAATGCTATGAGTAAATGAGCATCATCTATGTGGTCTAGATTAGAGGATAATTCGTTAATGTTAACCCAGCATAGGTTGTCTGTCGGAGTTTCTAGCGTTACTATAAAAGGATATACTTGTTCTGTTGTAATACCTATGCTAGGGAAGTATTTTTCTCCTAGTTTTGAGTAGTGTATTATATTGCTTTGTCCTATTTGTATTTGTTTGATAAAGTTTTCTAAGTCATAGAAGTTCTCTATCTCTTTGGGTAAACGAAATGCTGGAACTGTCACAATAGCACTATTACCTGAGTATAACTGTGGGATAGGTAGGCTTCTGATTTCTAGTCCGACATATATGTTTTCTTGACATTTATAGACAGGGATGGTTACTAATGTATTAGCACTATAGTTACTAGGGTATACAAATTCTAAAATAGCATTACTATGATTAATACCAACTTCACTAAAGTTAGCTCTACTTGTTTTTAGAAAACTTCCACTCTTATTGGTCTCTTCATAGTCTGTGTACTGTGTTGTAGATAACTCTTCAAATGAAGTCACTGCTATATTTTCTGTATCTTTTATCACTATGTTTTGTCCCAACCATTTAGGTAGTGGGATGTTTAGTTTTAAAAATAGATTATAGATGTTAAGTTCTAATCGAGCTTCTACTAACGCTCCTGTCTGAGCTGTATTTAACAATTGCATTGCATCATAATGCTGTAAATATCCTGAATCTGTGAAGCCAGAAAAACCCTCTCTTAAAGGGATATTTGTCTTGATAGGGTTATTTAACTCTAGGTAAATAGAAGTTACTTTCTCGTTTATACCACCTGGTGAAGTATAGTAGCTAAGTGCTGGAGTACTTGCTTTAATCATATTATATGCAATGCCAAATCTCTTGTGTAACTCTTCATAGATATCCTTATCTTTAGCAATAGCAATTCCTTCAGGAATGTATCCACTATATTTTTTGCCATCTATTACTGGGCTATCTGTAGCAATCGTAGTTAATGGACGAGGATAACCGTGTTTTGCTATGACTTTTAAGCCGTTAGTAGTCTTATAATATGGAATGATATCAGTAACACTATTTGGGCGAGCTACTACATCATATATTCTATTGTTTTTAGTATTGACATAAGAAGAGTGGATTAAATAAGGTCTTTCATTCTTTGGTAAATGCCTAGTTAGTTGTAACTCTTTGGCACCTGTTACTTTCTCTCCTGCGATAAGATAATTAGTAGGAGGGAAGCCTATTTCTTGGCCTTGTAGATTATATATTTTGAATTGATTCTTATAGCGATTCTCTATGATCCATTGATTGTATATAGGTGTAGATAGAATGATGCGCAATCCTAGTTCTTTAAAGACATTCTCAAATTCTCTTTGTGTGAAATAGCCGTATTCTTCTTGTAACTCGATATCCCAATTTGCAAAATAGTCCTTTCGACGAATGAACTCTACTACGTCTGTATAAAATGCCTGGAATCTTCTGGTATCAGATGTCAGTGTATCTAATTCTTCTATAGGAAAACCACGTTCGGTAGCAAGTGATCTCGCTGTTTTAGCAAATTGTAAAAAAAGGTCAGCATCACTTGGTCGATTACTTTTCTCCGTGGTTGATAGTTCTAAGATAACTACTTGCTGATCTACTTTGACGAAATCTCTTATGACCAGGACACCTTTTTCCTTAAGTAGCTCTACTTGTCTACCCAAGGTATTAAGCGCTCTGTTGTTGTCATAATCATTATATGAAGTGATATGATGTATGGCAGAGCAGTTAAAGAATCCACTGATAGTATTCTCTTCAAAAGTAGATAGTTTTTCTCCATCATCTTCTCTAAACGATAGATTAGGTAATTTATATAAGTCAGTAGCGATATCTACCATCTTAGGGTTGATATCCACACCTACTATTTGAAGCTTAGGAAATAACTGTGCTAATATAGCTGTACTTGTTCCTGATGCCATTCCTACATCCACAAGGATATTACCTTCTTTAGATTCAAAGAATACACTAGCAGATGCTACTTTCTCAATAGCAATAGTATCCATGGCCTCTAAGTATTGTTGATAGCTTTGTTTATCACCTCTATCTTGGGTGGTATATTTAGTTTGCATAGTGTCATATCAATTGTACCAGAAAAGTAATACATTTATCTGGTAATATATATCATGATTAAACTTTTGTTTCTTTACAGTCATTATAAGGTGTTAATTCTATAGCAATTAAATACAATCATCTAATTTGATAGAGTAAAGTAATAGTAGAGATTAATTAGCTATATTAGGGTATTATAAATAACTGAAATACTATGAAAAGATTTGAATACAAGGCAATACAACTTAAGCCGTCTAGTTTGTGGAGTTTTAATGTAAGTGTAGAAGAGGTAGAAGATGTTCTAAATGAGTACGGAAAACAAGGCTGGGAATTAGTCACTATGATAGATATAAATTCAACAGGAACAACTACAGGGTATCTCCTGTCGTTTAAAAGAGAAATCTAAGAAGTGTATTATACCAAAAAGAGCTAATCAATATTGACTAGCTCTTTTTGGTATAATGTTGAGTATTATTACTCGTATTTTCTGTTTTTTGCAGTTGCCCATAAGTAGATACCTACTAAGATGAACGGGATACTTAACCACTGTCCTGTCGATAATACATTACCTAGTTGATCCTCAAAACCACCTTGACTTTCTTTCATATATTCTACTACGAATCTCACGCTCCATAGTAGTACTAAGAATACACCGAAGATATACCCTAGCTTGTTACGGGCATCTGTTTTCCAATACATATAGTAAACAACTAAGAAAACTAATATGTATCCGAAAGCCTCGTATAACTGAGTAGGGTGTTTCGCTACTACTAGATTTAAAGCTTCAGTGAACTGAGGATTAGTCTGTATGGCGTCATACGCTTGATTATAATCATTAAGACCTGTGATCTGCATTGCCTCTCTAGGAGTGAATTTATCTCTGATAAAGCGTATTGCTAATGCACTAGTAGTCTCATGTCCTATAATCTCTGAGTTAAAGAAGTTTCCTAATCTCACAAACATTCCACCGATAGCAATAGGTAATGCTATTCTATCTAATGTCCATAATATAGGCTTTTGGACTATCTTCTTGCTATAAAAATACATTACAGTAATCACTGCAATAGCAGCCCCATGACTCGCTAGTCCACTAAAACCTACTATCTCAAACTTAGGAGTGAAACGAACAGGTGATATAATCTCGAATAAATGATCCTTATAGTATGCCCAATCATAAAAGAATACATGGCCTAAACGCGCTCCTACTAATGTAGCTAGTACAGTATATATAAATAATTTGTCTAGTTTCTCGACACTTTCTCCTTCTCGGTCATAGATTTTCTTCATTATAAACCATCCTAAACCAAATGCAATAACAAACATAAGACTGTAATATCTCAGTTTTATAAATCCTAAATCAAGTCCCTCTGAAGGGTTCCATACCATATGTAATGAATGTATCATAGTGTTTCTATACTGTTAGATGATAAATGTATGAAATAAACTTTATCTGTGAAAAAGTAATTAGTAATCAGTGAAAAGTAATTAGAAGAAAGTGACTAATCTTTTATTTCTTTATTTTCCTTTTTTGTTCGTTGTTCCTTATGGGACAGGATCATATCCTTTACCTCCCCAAGGTCCACAACTTATAATGCGTTTTATGGCTAGCCATCCTCCTTTAAAAAGACCGTGTTTTCTCAATGCATCTAGTGTGTACTGAGAACATGTAGGGCTATATCTACATGCTGGTGGAAACAAAGGGGAGATTGCTACTTGATAAAATCGAACAAGTAGGATAAATGGGAAGATTAGTATTTTCTTTATCATAATAGATCAAATGAGAAAAAGCTATAAGAGAACTTATAGCTTTTAAGTATTATAGTGAGAAGGAAGTACCTTCTTTACCGTCTTTTAATTGAATACCTATTCTAGATAATTCATCTCTGATGTGATCTGACATCGCGAAGTCTTTATTAGCTCTGGCTTCATTACGCATACCGATAAGCATATTCACTACACCTTCTAGTTTTTCGTTATTAGCACTAGTACCTTCACTATCCTCAAGCCCTAATACATCAAATACAAAGGCGTTTAGACTAGTTGTTAAGTCTTCTAAATCTGATGCTGTTATCGTTTCTTTATCTTCTTTGATAAGATTGATAAACTTAATTGCTTCAAAGATATTAGCAATCAAGATAGGACTGTTAAAGTCATCATTCATTGCATCATAGCACGATTGTTTCCACTTCGCTACATCAACAGAAGAATTGCTAGAAGTTTTTAAGTCTTTTAGCGATTTAATAGCTTCCATTAATCTTTGGTATCCTCTTTCTGAAGCTATTATCGCGTCGTCAGAGAAGTCTAAGATACTTCTATAATGTGCTTGTAAGATAAAGAAACGAGCTACTGCAGGAGCAAATCCCTTACTAAGAATAGTATTCTCTCCTGAGAATAATTCTTCAGGTAAAATATTGTTACCTGTTGACTTCGCCATTTTCTTACCATTTAACGTAAGCATATTAGCATGCATCCAGTAGTTTACTGGAGAGTTACCAGTAGAAGCTTCATTTTGTGCTATTTCGCATTCGTGGTGAGGGAATTTTAAGTCCATTCCTCCTCCGTGTATGTCGAATTGTTTACCTAGATATTTAGTACTCATCGCAGTACACTCTAAGTGCCATCCAGGGAATCCATCACCCCAAGGAGAAGGCCATCTCATGATATGCTGAGGCTCTGCGTTCTTCCATAATGCGAAGTCTAATGGACTGCGTTTATCAGACTGACCATCTAACTCACGAGTATTAGAAATCATATCTTCTATCTTACGACCACTTAAAATACCATATTGGTGAGACTGATTGTATTTCTCCACATCAAAGTATACAGAACCATTCACTTCATAAGCAAAACCATTGGCAATAATCGATTGAATAATCTCTATCTGCTCGATAATATGCCCTGTTGCTGTTGGTTCAATGCTAGGAGGTAGGTTATTAAACTGTTTTAGAATATTGTGGAAGTTCAACGTATATTTCTGAACGATTTCCATTGGTTCTATTTGTTCAATTCGCGCTCTTTTAGCGATTTTATCTTCTCCTTCGTCAGCATCATCCACCATGTGACCTACGTCCGTAATATTACGCACATAACGCACTGAATACCCTAAGTGTTTTAAATAGCGATATACCAAGTCAAAAGATATAAAAGTACGGCAGTTCCCAAGGTGTACATAGCTGTAGACAGTAGGCCCACATACGTACATACCTACTTTACCCTCATGGATAGGGTTGAAAACTTCTTTTTCTCCAGTGATGGAGTTGTACATTTTTAGTTGTTGTTCTTGATATAACATAGTTTAATTTATAGTGATTAGAACTTAGTTTCTAATTGGATGTAGTTTAAAAATTCTTTGCGAACATTCTCGTCTTGGAATTTCCCACCGAACTCAGCAGTTACAGTGCTACTCTCGATATCACGGATACCTCTTGAGTTCACACATAAGTGCTTTGCATCGATGATACATGCTACGTCTTCAGTATTTAATACACGCTTTAACTCATTTACTATCTGGATTGTTAATCGCTCCTGTACTTGAGGTCTTTTTGCATAAAAATCAACGATACGGTTCATTTTAGAAAGGCCTACTACAGTACCATTAGAGATATAAGCTACGTGAGCTCTCCCTACGATAGGTAATAAATGGTGTTCACAAGTAGAATAAACAACAATGTTTTTTTCTACTAGCATTTCGTTATACTTATATTTATTGTCAAATGTAGAAGCACTAGGTTTCTTAGCAGGATTAAGCCCACCGAACATTTCTTTTACAAACATCTTAGCTACTCGATTAGGAGTCCCTTTAAGACTGTCATCTGTAAGGTCTAATCCTAAAGTGTTTAAGATGCTTTCTACATCTTTCTTTATTGATTCTATTTTTTGGTCATCTGTAAGGTCAAATGCGTCACTTCTAAGTGGAGTAGCATCACTAGATGCGATGTGGTTGTCTCCCATTTCGTCGTGAAACTTTTCGTCTGTATTCATTCTATTTCTTTTTAATACATATTGTTATAACTCGCTACAAATATAAATAATTATTATAGATATAACTCCCCGCTTATTTATAAATAATCTACGTCTAAGCCTAGTGAATAGTTAAAGTTTGGCCACAGTATTAGTTCTAGGGATGTTTCTAACATTTGATACTTGGTTTCTGAATGATGTTATATAGCAGTTGTGATAGTTTATGAATAGGTGCACCATATTGTGTGCTGTATTAGTTTTTTGCGCTTTACTCCAGACTACCATTAATAAATACTACATATCAATTTTACTTTATAGCCCTTTCATTAGCTCTTTTACCATACTATAGTGTACTTGTATCTACTTCAGATCAATCTTGTATAATTACTTTTAATTTATATGTGTATCGCTTGTTGTGAGTTTAGAATGAAAAATTTCAATAACTTTTTATTTGAAGTTAATTAGAGTATAACACATTTTAATCTAAACGCTCAGCTGGTGATAAGTTGCCTATCTATATGAGAAGTCTTCGTAGAATATAGTTTCTCTGCCCACCATTTAGGGCTAATACACGAGTAATTATTGAGCAATTTACCATTAATATTGACTTTTGTTGGGATTGTGACGCGACTCTTATAAAGAGAAAAAGTAGAAAAGAAGTGTTAGTGCTTTATTATTAGCTGTTTATGTTGTTTGTTGTTTAAAAAGAACATCTTAAAACTTCAAATTTCGGACAATTAGAAAAAAAACAATCTATCAAAGGTTTAAGTGGGAAGTGATTATAGTGGGATTTGGGGAGTTTAAAAAAATAAGTTGTTATTTTTAGATCGAAACTTTTTGGATTTTTTGATGAAAGAGTATTTTAAGAATGAAGTTTATGCCAAGATTACATGGTTAGGAGAGAGAGAGTATAATTAAAATAAAAAAAGTGATGGTAGTCCATCACTTTTTTATTATTTCTTGGTAACTTCTTTTGCTTTTGTTATCTCTTTTGCTTTAACTCCTTCACTACCTTTACTCCATTTAGAAGGATCTTCTTTAATGTCTAAGTAGTATTCGAACAACATTTTAGTCAATTCTGTTTCTACGCGTTTGCCTACAAAGTGTTTATTCATCGTGAAGTAACCATAGAGCACACCATCTTTCTTAACAATAGGAGGATTATCAGCATGTATATTCCATGGAGAGAAACTGCTAGTCTGGTCTCCGTATATACCATATCTATTCCAGATAGACTTAGGGTTATAAAGATTGCCATAAGTACCATAAGAATTCCAGATGGATTTAGAGTCTTTAGCATCACAAGTTAAACAACCTAGGTATTCTTCTTTGCCATCATTCGTATATAACTCAAGTTTTTGAGCGAATGTATTCACTGTAAAGAGCACAAAAAATAGTATGTAAGTAAAGTGTAGTTTCATGTTTTATAATTTGTCGGCAAAATACGATTTTTTTAAAAAATATGTAAGTCAAATTTCGCCATTATGTTTTAAAAACGGTTAAAAGATAAATTTATTTGATAAATGGTGTTTATATCACATATTAAAGCTCAATATTACTTAATCAAAGGCAAGGTATATAATTAGTTTATGTGATTTTTTATCTAGGTAAAATAGGTTTCTCTATAAGCATTGGTTCTGAAGAAAGGGCTTCTAAGAAAGCAATGATTGCGAGTTGTTCTTCTTTAGTTAATCCCAATCTTTTAATAAGGGGAGAAGTTACAGGGAATAACGAATCATTCTTATATTCTTCTCTTCGATGAGGAATATTCATTCCTGCATTATACATTCCTATAACACTCTGAATATTAGGAAATATTCCTTGGTGAAACCACGGTGCCGTATGCATCACATTACGCAGTCCTGGAGTTTTCATCTTACCCACATCAGAGGCTTTATGTGTGACGTTATATCTCCCGAGATCTTCTCTTTTTCGCTTGTAGAAAGTAAAACCTTCATTGTGATACTGTAAGTCAGTGAAGTAAGGTCCACTGTGACAGTTTATACACCTAGCCTTGGTACGAAACAAGTGTAAGCCGTGTACTTGCTGATCTGACAACTTGTGATAATCTCCATTTATAAAAGCATCAAATGGAGTAGGATTAGAGACAATCGTCTTTTGGAATAACGCTATTGCATCTAGTATTTTATCTTTCGTTATTTGATTGTTTCCATATGCTTTTTTAAAGTGTTTTTTATACCCTTTGATCTGCGTTATTTTAGTAGGTAGTTCATTTATGTCTTGAAACATCTCTACGTGATTTTCGATAGACATTATTTGTTGTTCCTGTAAGCTATTTGCTCTTCCATCCCAAAATAACTCTTGTTGTATCCATGTATTCTCTATGCTTGGGGTATTGCGCGTTCCTACTAATCCCTGATGTCCGATGGCTAGTGTCTGTTTATCTGCCCAATGTTCTTTATCAATATGACAGGTAGAACAAGAGATTTGATTAGAGGAAGACAACCTTGGATCATAGAACAGTAACTTACCTAATTCTACTTTATATATATCTTCTTTAACTACAACAGGAGGAGCGAGTAATACTCCTAGTTCTTTAAAAACAACTGTACTATCTATAGTTGCAGCAGGCCATAGGGTACTGTTGCGCTCATAAGCCTGACGTAGATCTTCTATAGATTGGTATTCTGAGTAGGTATATGTTAGTTTGTGAAAATTTAGAAATAATAGTGTAAATAGTAATATAGCTAGATAGATAGCCTTGTTCATTATAAATATAGTTTTAAGCTGAGATTAATACTGCTTCGGTCCAAACCATTTGATTTTAAGAAGTGGCCTGATACAGAGAAATAAAGGCTGTATTGGTTAAGCCACGTTTTGTTTCCGTATCCTACTTCACCCTGTAGTCCCCATGCATTATTATTGTTGTAATAGTAGTTAGGTATAATTACACTATCTGTAAAATTAGTGTGTTGCGTATCAGGTATGGTCAGATCATTTACTAGTTTCAACTTATATAGGGGAGTGGCACTAATTTGATAAAAGTGACTTTCATGTTTAAATATCGTGTTGATTATAAGTTTATTTAATAGTTGCTTTTCATCACTGTATACTCCGATAGCATAGTCTTTGCGGATAGTAGAATAAAGTGTGTGATCTAATCCTATCTGTATATCTGTATCCTTCCATAGATTAGTAAAAGAAGTTAATAGCTGAGTATTAAAATTGTAGTGATCGACTTTATAATTCAGCCCTTCTATCTCTCTAAGGTTTTTACCATCATAGTTGTTATACTTTAAGCTTAGTTGATATTGATTAGCATCAGAGGGTGTATAAGTCAACATACTTTGTACTGTGAGTTGCTTATTTTTAAACCGATTATACACATCAAAACTCTGCTTATACTTATTTAGTTCAGAGTTTTCGTCATAATGCGTTATCTTAGCAAATGTTGCTACCTCTAATTTGTCACCTGTATAAAGGTGCGCTAGCTTATATGAATTCTCTTTTGCCTTTCTATCAAGTAGAAGATTCTGATCACTCAATACAATATCTCCGTATCCTAAACTAATGTTTAAGAAGCGATCTTTATACTGATTGCTACTCTTGTATTGATTGTTTTTATACATGATGTTATTTTCCTCAGTTACCTTACCATAGGCAACACCTAATCCTATTGCGTGTTTCTGTATCTTCCATGCAATATCTGCTTTATAACGGATAAAGTAATTCACTACATCTGGTCTAGGATCATTATTACCCGTAGTCCAATTATAATCAAAGTCAAGACCAAAACCGATTGTTAGTTTTTTGTTCACTAACTCATAACTAAACATAGTATTGGCTAGATACTGTTGGTTCTGAAAGTTGTTAGGGTGATTAGCATAGAAGTAGTAGGGGTTAAACTCATCTTTTTTCCCTCTAAGATCATTTGCTAGTTCGTTCTCAAAAGTCTTTCCATATACAAAGTTTCCATACGCCTTAAACTTATATATATCAGTATATCCCTCAGCAGAGAACTTAAAGTCCTTACTGTCATTAGCTTCTTGACTTTTTTTGTAGTCTCCTTTTGTGTTGTTATAATCCACGGCTAAACGTCCAAACTCACTAGTCTGATTATTTAGAAACAGAATGTGCTCTGGTACATAACTACGTTTATTCTTCTGTATTAACCAAAGGTCTAAATGCTCAGAATGGTTCTGAGCATTTAGCATTTGAATTAAAAATAGCGTTATGAAGATATATAATTTTCTCATGTATTAATTGGTAAAAGAATCTTCTCCTTTAGATGCTACTGGTTTATTGATTACTACGAAGTCTTCTGTAGAGTTATCTGTATCTTGTAATACACGACGTCCATTGTTTAATCTATATCTTGTTTTTCTTAATAAAGATTGACTAGAATAAGTTCCATTAGGAGCGAATGAGCTACCTCGGTCTACAGATACAGGTACTTTACGTGGAGCAACACGACTCTCTGTAGAGTGTCTTACTTGTACTCCATCGATGATGTATTCCACAGGTATTCTTAAGCACTGTGTAGAGTCGTTACTCTTAGGAGCTTTGATTGTAGGGAATGATTCTACAGCTACATCTTTCGGAAGTTGTATGAGTAATATTCCATCATCTGTAGCGAAGCGCATCGCTAAGTCACTCTGTTGTGCTGTTATTACTTGCATTTTATAAATACCTAGTGTGTTTAAGCTATAACGGTATTTAGCTTGCGTAATATCAACACCATATTTTTTCTGAAGGTAATCTAAGATATAAACGTCAAAGTCTGCATTACTTAAATCAATAGTTTTGGTAGGGTCAACTAATTTAGAAGATTCATTTGTAAGGAAGTTCTTAGTGTGATCAATAGCCGTAGAGGCTACGATGATACTTTTACCTGCTTCGATAGGGTGTTGTGTACCACTTCCAGGGAAACGCAATACTTTTTTTGCATAGACATAATCGTTGTTTAGATTACCACTTCCTGAGTTTTCTGGAGCTTTTGACCAGTCATATTGGCGAGAAGGTAAGTAACTGATGTCGTTGGGTCCTGTAGCTTGTCTATTTGTAGTGTTGTGAAGCATCGCTACAATAATACCATCTAAGTATAGTGTCTCAGAACTGTTGTTATAGATTTCTAGAAACTGATCTCTATATCCTGAACCTTCATTTATACTTGATCCCGCGTAGAATATTTGTTTAAAGATTAGTCCAGATGTACTCATCTTATTCATCTGTAGTTCGATCTTGATATCCTTAGCGTCATTTACAGTTAGGTTATCTATGTTAGCCGTAAACGTAATAGAGTCTTCTTCTATCTTTTCTTCCTTGCTATTACTAGCATCGATTAGTTGATTATAAGCTTGTTTACTCATTGTCAGTTTAGCGATGATGTTATAGTTACCTACACGTAGATTAGCAGACGCAAGACCTTGTTTATCTAGTGTGACTGTGTTTTTATTTCCATTAGCTCTATTGGTAAATTCTATTGTAGTTCCCTCTAGTGGAATAGTAAGGTTTGTATTTGTTTGTGAGACTGTAGTAATGAAGTTGACATTAAGTGTATTAGCGAAGTCGCTAGCATTATCATCTTTACTACAGCTAGTAGTAAAGGCTATACTTACGATAGCAAGTAGTAAAAGTAGTGTATTTCTCATCTTGTTTTAAAATTTAATTGATATAGAACCTGTTATACTAAATGGAGCATTATAGTTTATAATAGACCTTGTTCCATCAGATAACTCTTTCTCTTTGTTTATTCTGATATTAAAGAAGTTGTACGTATTTATACCTATACGGATGTTTTTGCGTATTTCCTTAGTTGCATTTAAGTTGATTACGTAGAATGTTGGTTGCTCATAATTACTACCTGCTGTAGATATCGACTGTTTTATATCTTCAGGCAACTCAACTTTAATTGGTTGCATTGCGATATCTAAGTACTCATTAGCATACTTCTGTTCTGTATTAAAGCTCTTTCTAAACCAAAATACATCACTGTTCATCGTTAGTATAAATCCTATCTTAGGGATGTGATATGTCAATCTTAACTTACTCATTAGAGAAAGTGATTTGGTCTTATTAGGATAGAAGACAGTATAATACACACCGTAGTCTTGCTTGTAGTTTTCTTCTGTTACCTCGTTATAAGTAGGATTATTATCATAATACTCGCTGTATGAAAGACTATTCGATAGCGATAAATACATATTTAGAGGTTTAATCTTTTGGGTAGACATAGTCCAGTCAAAACCATATGACTTAGAGCGTACACTATTTGTCATACGGCGTATGCTATAATTCGTCAGTGTCTTATAGTTACCTGTATCTTCATATTCTATAGGCTTTCCTTTTTCTAATTCACCTATGATCTTATACTCAGGAACATCAATAGGAAAGAATTCTTTCTTGACTCCAAAACCATCTTTATTATCCTTAAAATATCCAAAGAAGCTATTCGATAAAAACTTATTCGTGAATGTATATCCGATCTCAAATTGGGTAGATGTAGAAGGCTTTAAGTGATTATTGTCACTTTCTACTTTTACTGTCTTGACAAGGTATAAGCTATTGGTAATATTCGAATCATCAAAGTAATTTAACAATGGGAAGTCTAACCAAATAGGAGCAGGGTAGCGGTGTGCTAACGAAGGCGCTTTAGTAGAGATACCATATCCTAAGGTTAATCTACTACTAGGAGATACTTGGTAAGCTAAGTTGATTCTTGGCTGGTAGCTGGCCTTATTATTCTGTACATCCATACGGAACCCTAAGTTACCATCAATGGGCTTATCAAATAGATACCACTTAAAGTTGTCCATAATGTAAGCACCATAGTTAGTCTGCCCTTCATTCTTTCTGAAGTCGTAAGGACGCTCATTTTGATTGTTGTTTTGAAACCAACGTGGTTGGTCAGCTTTATAGATTGTACCCTTTCCTAGATTGTCGTGGTAGTTTACTGAAAATCCTGCTGTGATAAGATGTTCTAACTTATTACCGAATGCATCAGAAGAGATACTAAGTGTTGATCCTAAACTTAACGGTCTTCCTTGTATTTCCTCTACAGCGATATATCTACCATCTACATAATATCCCTGATAGACGCCTGTAGTATCTCTGTTGGCGATAGGGAAAGGGCCTTTGTTAATCCTTTCTTGATTATAGGTATTGCTAATACCGTATGCCCCATTTATATTTAAGTTTAATGATTTGATAACCCTTGAGTTCAACTGTACAGTTGTTCTATTAGACCATCTAAAGAATTCGTCTGTTGCCTTTAGTTTACGGCCTTGCTGATCATCTGGATCTTCCCGTACCCCGTCCATTCTCTTGCTAAAGCTTAAACTTAAGTTGTTTTTAACTCGAGGAGAGAATGATTTAGTCCACAGTACACTTTGATTTATTCTATTGTATTCTTTGATTTTATCTCTAGGGTCATTGTTACTTTTAGAGTAATTCATTGAGAAGTTAAGTGCTCCCCATTTATTAGGCAGTCCAAATCCCTTAGATAAACTATATGAGGTAGACCCTCTATTGATATTCGTAGTGAAGCTATACGGTGTCTTTCCTGCCTGTTTATTAATGATAATAGCACCATCTGTTAGTTCTCCATACTTCGCAGAAGCAACCCCTTGTACCACTTCGATACTTTCAATATTCTCCACAGGTATTTCACGTAAGTCAACCCCTTGATAGGTAAGGTTAGCTATACTACCTACATTCGCACTAGTAGTGATACCAAACTGATTTAGACTTCGTGCCTGCATATTTGCATCATTTGATATCGTTACATCATCTACGATGATAGCTACTCCGAAGGAGTTATTCATAGACTGTAACGTACCGCCAGTCATCTTATCAAAGCTAGCTCCTCTAAGGTTAATCGTCTGGGCTGTATTTAGATTAGGAGCTACAGTAGCGTGACCAGGCAGTGTATTTAAGACATCCTTTAAACTGAAGGCTTGCGCTTCACTAATCTTCTCTTTATCGATGACTATCGCAGAGTTAGAGCCAGATTGGGCTTTTAAGATAGGAGCTGTAATATTGATCTCCTCTAAGGTGATTGATAGATCTACTAACGTAAAACGATGATTATAAGCGTTAAATGCTTTTAAGTCGGAAATGAAAACAGACTTTTTATTGGCGTAGTTGATGCTAAACGGTTCAAAGTCTTTCTTAATCGTAAAAGAGAATTCCCCTTTACTGTTAGTATAATACACTTCATTGTTATTCAGTACAATAGAAGCAAATTCTAAGGGAATACTTTGGGAGTCTATGACTGTTCCTGTAAACTTTTTAGCATTCTGGGCGACACTATTTCCCGCAAGTAGGAATAGAAATATGTAGATTAAGTAATGTGAGAGTAACTTAACTACATTTGATAATAATTTCATTATTTGGACTTAATTAAAATAGTAGTGCAAATGTAGATATTATCCCAATAGTAAAAATTCAGTTAAAATAGCTGTGTTGTTTATTTTATTTAACTTATTGGTAATTAGGTAAGTGTATTTTATTAATGAAATTGAGAGTTTAGAATGATTTGAATTACTAATTAATTATATTAATTCTAAATAGAGTTATATTATTTAGAATAACTCTAATATAACAGGTGAAATAAGAAATATTCACAAAAGTGAGATTAAGTGTCTGTTATTGTCATTTTAGTTGATTAAATCCAGTATATATAGTCTGTATTATGTCATAATGTAGGTCTTTAATTATAATGAAAGTAAATAGAATAGTAAAATAAAGGAGTTGAGATATCTTATGTTAACCTTGATTTAGATAATAACGTATTTTAAAAAATATAACTAGTCAAGTTTCTCTTTTTCGAAAATGTTCATTTTAAATTTGTACTTTTATTTGTCCTAATGACTCCTATTTCATTAGAAATCAATTGTACTAGTCCAAAAAAGGATTATAGTTTCTATCTTATTACTTATCGCAAGATAAACTTAGTTTTTTACCAATTCCTTTTTATGATGTTGCTGCTTTGTTTTGTATGAAAGTATATTGATAGCATAGTAAATCCATAGTGATTCCATTAAAAAGGCTGTTTTAATGGAATCACTATGGACTCACTCGAACGGAAACATAAAACACTTGTTTTGGTTCTCTTAATATATGGTATAGTAAGTTTAAATACTGACTTGGAAGATTGGTCTGAAAAAATGATAAAAAATATTGATATTCAGTACTTTTTAAAGATATATAAAAAACAATAACATTTTTACTACACCCTTATATTTTATTTTAAAGTAAATATTAGCTAGTTATCTTGCAATACCTTTAATCTAATTGCCATAATCACCATAATAATACCAAACATAGCGAATAACGCATATGAGTATCTTAGGTCTAGCCATTGGGCTATAAATCCGATAGCTGGAGGTCCTATTAAAAAACCTAAGAAAGAGATAGTAGACACTAAGGTTAAGGAGATACTAGCACTAACCTTACTGTGCTTACCTGCGATGCCAAATACTGTAGGGACACTACATGAACTTCCTAATCCGACAATCATAAAAGCAAAGGTGCATACCCAAATATTAGGAGTCAGTACAGCGATGATAAGTCCTGTGCTCATAAATGTACCACATAGTTGTATGACATGTTTTCTGCCTAATTTAGTGACTAGATAATCCCCTAAGAACTGTCCTATAGCCATCATTAATACAAAAGAAGTATAACCGATAATAATCAATTGTTCTGGTGCTTTAACAATATCCTGAAAGTAGACACCACTCCAATCAAACATAGCACCCTCTATAGCCATGCTCAGAAAACCAATAAGTCCTAATTGAATAAGTGTTTTATCCAGGTGTTTAAAAATAGAACCTTTGTCTTGTTCTTCCTTGTTAGTAGGGGATGTGTGAACTAATAACTTAAAATTAAGTACCCATATTGTGAATATTATAATCATAACTATAGCGAAGTGAATGGAAGTAGTTAGTTTTAGGCTAAACATTAATAACCCTATCAAAGCACCTACAAAACTGGATATACTCCATACCCCATGGAAGGAAGACATCATGGGTTTATGTGTTAGGGATTCTAATTCGACTCCTTGTGTATTGATAGAGATATTGCATAGATTACCTGCAACGCCAAATAAGAATAGTCCTATTGCTAATTGGATATAAGTCGTAGATAGCCCTAAGATTAATAAGATAATTGGGTAAATTAAGAACCCAAATTTGACAATGGTTTTACTACTATATTGATTTATTAATTTGGCTGATAAAGGCATTGTGCTAATCTGTCCGATGGGCATTAGTAGAAGTAATGTCCCTAATTCAGCTTCTGATATCCCTAAGTATGTTTTTATAGTAGGTATTCTACTTGCCCAAGAAGACAATATTAGCCCATGTGAGAAGAAGAAAAGAGATACTGCTAAACGTATTCTGCTGTATTGTTTGTTGTTTGTTTGTGTCATATTGATAAGTTGTGTTTATCCCAGAATCAGCGTTAGCCAGATACTACAAAGAAATTCTACTTCATAGCTCTTTCATTAGTTCTAAAACCATACTACAGTATGCTTGTATCACTAATTCAGACCTATCTTGTAGTTTATATGTCTATCACTTATTCTGGGTTTATTTCGTTGCGAAAGTAGCGTACTGAGTACTTTTAGAGATATTCCATTTTAATGTATTTATGTTCCATTTTAAGTATTGATACGAATTAACTTAGAGAATGTGTATGGACTGTTGTTACGTTTTATATTTTTACAATAAAAAACAATGAACCTCCTAAAAGTTATTGATCTTAATGAGATGTACGGTATTGACTATCCTATTTCGATGGATGGCTTGTTTATTATTAATTATAATAAGCAGTGGAATGATTCCTTCTTTAAGTTGAATTATCAATTTAGAGGGTTGATTCTATTATTTTGTAAACAGGGAACATTAGCTATTAAGGTTAATAATATAAGCTATCGTGTAGTTAAAGGAGAGGTATTGACGATATTACCAGAAATGATTGTATCTCCTGTTAAATGGAGTGAGGATTTGGATGTTGCTGTTTTTGTGATGGCGTATGACTTTATAGAAAAGTATTCGATATTACCAGAACTTAGTAGTAATAAAGAGGTATTGAATCAGTTAGCTGTTTCTCCAAATCAACAAGATAGTAGTATGATAGAAGAGTTATCACTACTAATCTGCAAGTACTATGACATGCCAAAATCACTGATGTTAGAACAGATGATACAGTACCTCGCATTCTCACTAGTGACAGCTGTAGTTAAAAGCTATGTTTCGCTATCAGAAAAAGAGAACTTGCAGAAAAATAGAGTCAATGAGATTACAGATCATTTTTTTGAGTTATTAAATGAACATGGGGCAGTACAGCGAAATGTAGCGTTCTATGCAGACCATCTTCATCTAACACCACAACACCTAAGTACGCTGATAAAGAAGAGAACAGGGAAGTCAGTGAAGTCTTGGATAGGATATGAAGTCATTAATAAAGCAAAAGAATACCTGAATACAACCCCATTATCAATAAAGCAAATCAGTGATAAACTAGAGTTTGCTGATGCGTCGTTGTTCTGTAGATATTTTAAGAGATATATAGGGATGACACCTAATGAATATAAGAATCAATAGAATAGTTAAGTTGATTGAAATGATGCAACTTCGGGTGAATGAGTATACTCATAAGATAGCTTAGCGTGCTAAAATGAAAATGATAAAAACAGATGAAAGAAATAATCATAATGGAATGTCCAACTAGTTTAGGTCTTGCTCAAAGTGAATATGCACGTGAACCTGGAGTAAATAAATTACCTGACTGGCTTAGACAATGGGGTTTTCATAAGGCAGTTAGCCCTTCTAAAACACTTCGGTTGGAAGCTCCTAAATACGCAATGGAACTAGATGTAGTCACACAGGTGAGAAATGCTGATGCTATTATAAAGTATGCTACTGAGCAGATGGACATGATGGAACAAGAGATTAACGAGAATACATTTATTGTCTTATTAGGAGGGGACTGTAGTGTATTAATTGGTACGGCATTGGCGCTTAGACGAAAAGGACGCTTCGGTATGTTCTATCTAGATGGACATACGGATTATATGATCCCTGCGGAGTCTAATACACACGGGGCAGCAGGTATGGATCTAAGTATTGTCTGTGGACATGGACATCAGAACTTGACCAATATTATGGACTTAGCCCCTTATGTAGAGCAAGACCATGTATATGCTGTGGGGAATCGTGAATATGATGAAGACTATGAACGACCAATAAAAGAATCTCAAGTCAATTATTATCCTCTGGATAGATTAAGAGATGTGGGGGTAGATAGTGTAGTTACACATTTTCTATTTATGGTAGAGGTAGAGAATCTAGATGGGTATATCGTGCATCTTGATGTAGATGTACTGAATGATGAGGTAATGCCTGCAGTGGATTGTCCACAAGCAGACGGCCTAAGTTATGAGGAATTAAAAAGCGTCTTACTGCCATTGCTTATAAACAAGAAGTGTTATGGCATAGAGATTACTATTCTTGATCCTGATTTAGACCCTACAGGTGCGTATACACAGGAGTTTATAGGGCATATCGTATCAGTGATTAAAACAGTTAAATGTCTATAGCTTATTTCAGGGCTAAAGATTATTCAGTCTCTCTATAGCCATCCATAATAGAACGAAATAGATCTCCATTAGATGGTGGAGTTAAAATGACAGCATTTATCTTCTTGTCAGTTATACTTTTAAGTGACTGAATAGTCTTTCCTCCCGTTGAAATAATAGGGAAGTTAGGAAATGTTGCTTTGATGTAATCGACTATCTTTTGTGTTTCTGCTCCACCTGTAACATTAAAACAAGATACACCTGCTTCAATGCGCGCTTTAAAATCAAAGTTTAAAGTAGAGACACTAGAGATAATAGGGATATTGATATGCTGCTTTACAGCTGCTATATCCTCATTTTTAAAAGGTTGATTTACAATAACAGCTGAGGCTCCTAAGCCTTGGGCTTTCTTTGCCATATTTATGGCAAATTCTCCTTGGGTAATTCCTCCACCTATCCCACAGATAACAGGTTTATTACAGAACTCTATCAAGGTTTTTATGATTCGCTCTGATGGGGCGAAAGGGTAAACAGCAAGTATGGCATCTGCATCATTATTCTCTATTAGTGCTATATCTGTAGAGAATAGGATAGACTTTATTTTCTGGTTATTTAAGATAAGCCCTTTGCACGAGTTGATGAGGTGTAGCGGGGTAGGGAGTTTTACATTAGGACATGGTCTTTTTTTCCAAAATAATAGGATATCTATAAGACTTCTTTTATGCCTAGTATTAACCCAAATCGAATTTATATTGTTGGCGATACTCATAGCTACTGATTTAGAATTAGTAGTACAAAGTTTTGTTTTTTTGTCTGTTGTTGAGAGGACTCTGCTGTTAACTTATGTATAAGTGTAGTCAAATAGGGAATTTGTGTAATGAAATGGATATAAGTAGTATTAATCAAGTCTCCTCTATCTGGCTTGTTAGTTAATCTGAAAACTGGACTATGCAGCAGACAAAAACCAGTCCTACATTTGTCTTTCAAAATAGAGAATGATGAATATACAAATGGTTGACTTGCAACGTCAATATGCAAAGATAAAAAGTGAAATAGATACAGGTATAGAACAGGTTATTAAAACAAGTACTTATATCAATGGACCTGCTGTAAAAGAATTTACAGATAATCTAGCTGCGTATACGGGAGTTAAACATGTAATTCCTTGTGCTAATGGAACTGACGCATTACAGATAGCACTTATGGCGTTGGGATTAAAGGCTGGTGATGAGGTAATCACACCTTCGTTTACATTTATTGCTACTGTGGAAGTCGTAGCATTGTTAGGATTGACGCCAGTGTTCGTGGATGTAGATAAAGATACGTTTACCATTAATACAGATAGCTTAGAGCAAGCGATTACTCCTAATACTAAAGCGATTATTCCCGTTCATCTATATGGACAATGTTCTAATATGGGAGATATTCTGAAGATTGCGGATGTACATAATATTGCAGTCATAGAAGATAATGCACAGAGTATAGGAGGGCACTATATAGCGGATGGTAATAGTCATAAGACAGGAACGATGGGGACTGTTAGTTGTATTTCTTTTTTTCCCTCTAAGAACTTAGGAGCTTATGGTGATGGAGGAGTAATGATGACTAATGATGATACACTCGCTGATACGATGCGTAAGATATGTAATCACGGATCAGAAAAGCGGTACTATCATGAAATAGTAGGAGTAAATAGCAGACTAGACTCTATACAGGCAGCTGTACTAAATGTCAAGTTAAAATACTTAGATGAATACTGTGATAAACGAAGAGAAGTTGCCCATTACTACAATCGAGCTTTCGCAAATACACCTGCGATTATAACTCCTTTTGAACCTGAATATAGTTATCATGTATATCATCAATATACGATGATATTAGAAGGTGTAGATAGAGATGAGGTACATACCGAGTTAGCCAAATTAGGTATCCCAAGTATGATTTATTACCCTATCCCTTGTCATAAACAAGAGATGTTTAAACATCTAACCGATAGAGAGTATATATTACCTAATACAGAATATCTGACATCAAGGGTATTATCTCTTCCTATACATACGGAGTTATCAGAAGAGGAGTTTATTTTTATAACAGAAGGAGTGCTAAAGGTTGTAGAAGAGTTAAGAGGAAAAAAATAACTCTTATATATGGAATGGTTCTGTGTCTGAGTGGTTAGGTTTGGCTACGCAATAGCCAATACATTGGTTCGAATCCAATCGGAACCTCTATTTTATCAGTATTGAGTTTTAAAATTTAAATAAATGAACATACACAAAGAGGGAAAAGGTTCTATTCTAGTAGCATTGATTAGTTGTTTTGTATTGAATCTGTTGTCATATATTTTTATTAGTGAACAGTGGGTAATAATACAAGGTATAATCTTATTACTGACAATAGGGATTACAGGATGGGTGATTTCTTTTTTTAGAATACCCAAAAGAACATTGTTAGAAGGAGATAGTTTAATATTAGCTCCCTGTGATGGAAAGGTGGTAGTGATAGAAGAGGTTGAGCCTGACGAATATTTCACCCAAAGGAGATTACAGATTTCAGTCTTTATGAGCGTGTTTAATGTTCATGTCAATCGCAACCCTATAGAAGGAGAAGTAATGTATAGCCAATACCATAAAGGAAAAAATCTAGTGGCTTGGCATCCTAAGTCGTCAACAGCGAATGAACGACATACTGTAGTCTATCAACATCAAAATGGAGAAGAAGTATTAGCAAAACAAATAGCAGGAGCCTTGGCTAACAGAATAGTTAATTATCTTACTATTGGTACTGTAGTGAAGCAGAGTGAAGAAATGGGTTTTATTAAGTTTGGATCTAGAGTGGATTTGTTATTGCCTTTAGATGTAAAGGTTAATGTAAAATTAGGAGATAATGTCAAAAGTGGTATAACTACTTTAGCCAAGTGGAAGTGATTAGTTGTCACAAAGAGAAAACCACCATTAGAATTACTAGTGGTGGTTTCTTTAACCCAGAATCAGCGTTAACCATATATTACAAAGTAATTCTACTTCATAGTTCTTTCATTAGCTCTTTAATCATACTATAGTATGCTGAAATCACTAATTCAGACCTATTTTTTACAATTCCTTTTCGCTTATATGTCTAACGCGTATTCCGGGTTTAGTTTATAAATTATTTGACGAACTTATAATATCTCGCTCCTAATAGATGAGGGATAGATGATTCGATATAATCTAGTACGAACTCATTAGAGGCTGTTCTAATCGCTGTTTTTTGTTCTTTTTTGTGTAGTGCAACATAGGTATTGAAGTCAATCGCTTCTGATTGTTTCAAAGTTTTGAAGATAGAAGTCTTAGGCAATCCTTCTTGCCAAGTACTTTGAACTTCTGCTTCGAATACTTTAGACTTAGAACCTGAACCATAAGCAATAAATCCTAATGTACTGTCTATTAAGTTTTCTTTCGTATCTGCGAAGTGTGTAAGAGTAGATAACAACCCTAAGAAGATAGAGCCTGTATAGATGTTCCCTACATCACCAGATGCTAGTTCTGATGGAGATATCTTGCTATTTACGATTTGCATATACTCCTCTGATTTGGCAAAAGCTTTGATTTGGTCTTTAGCATTATCAGCAGTTCTGTCTATTAAAGTAGGATTCTCTTGTAATACAATCTCGTGGAATGTTCTACGTCCTTGAAAACAATATGGAAGGTGCATTAAGATTGCTTTCCAATCTTGATATACTTTTTTGTTTTGTTTACTATTTAGCTTCTTAAAGTGTGTGTAAGCTTCCGTAATTCGGTTGATATAACACTCGTTAGAATATTGACCTTCGAATACAGGTTGGTCCTTGTGAATAGAGATTTCTGTTTCTTCTATTCCATGCCAAGCTTCATTTGTAGCGTTACCTGTGATAGATTGTTTCTCTATAGAATGATATGGTTTAAAGAAGTCAAATACACTATCTGTAGCAACTCCTGTCTGACCTATAAAAGCTAGGACACGAGGGTTAACAGTGATTAATAAAGCAATAGCACCTGCTCCTTGAGTATATTCTCCTGTAGAGGCAAGGTCATATTTTGCGTAATCAGTAGCAATAACAATCGCTTTTTTCGTAGGATTTGCTTTGATAAAGTCAATTGCGTTTTGCATGGCATCTACAGCACCAATACAAGCAAAGGTATGATCTACAGCATCACAGTTTCTGAAAGTCCCTTGACCATAGATTTGCTCTAACAGTCCTAGTGTATAAGAGGCAATAGGTTTAGAGTTGTCTAATCCACTCTCTGTACCTACGTAGATCTTAGCTATATCTTGAGGTAATACAGTAGGGTTATCTTGAAGTAAGCTATAAGCAGCATTGGCAGCCATCGTGATGACATCTTGATAAGTATCTAATAGTGCCATCTTCTGTAATCCTAGTCCTTTAGTCAGTTTTAAAGGTTCGATATTACGTGCTATGGCTAATGTATCTATAGGAAGGTGAATTTTAGGGATAAAGTATGCTAAACTATCTATTCCGACTTTCATTTTAATCTGGTATTTAAGTGAACCGTAAAATTACAGGCATTTGGAATAAATAACTAGATAAAATGAATAAAGTTTGTCATATAATATGGGATTGTTGGTTGGAAGTTGATGATTTTGTTGAGTGCAATGTTTAAATGGAGAAATAATATAAACGAGAAATGCCCTCTATATTAGAGAGCATTTCTTGTTTATATTTTTGCTATTGATCTTATAAATTAATCGTTAGGTCATCCATACAGAAGTAAGCAGGCGTATTCATCCAGTAACTATCTCCATCTGAACTAGCCATCTTAAAGTAGACTTTATTAACTTTTCCTAGAGGTTTTAAGTCTGCTTTTACCCATTGTTTTACTATTCCAGGAGCATCAGCTTGTCTAAAGTCAGAAAGCATAACTTCTACTTCTCCTGTTTGTTTACCATCTTTGTCCATTCCTACAACGATTAGTTTAAACCAATCTTTTCTTTCATAGGTATGTGCCTTAGCAAAACCATCCCCATTGGTCATAGATAAGACTGCATAGGTATTATTAGTAAAATAAGCATGGTCAAAAGTGTGTTCTGTACCTTCGCTAAAAGACATAAAAGCACCAGAGTTATTACTCGTAGATGTAAAGGCTACGGCAAATGTAGAAGAGTTGTTGTTACCTCCATTTTTCTTATCGTGGTCACCATAATATACACTAGATTGGTTAGTATATCCCGCCTCTTCTTTATTGTTCCACTGAGAGATAGCAATTCCTCCAGATGCAAATCCGTAACCAGAAGTCGTCATATTAAATGTTAGCCCTGTTACTTTATCTACGTATCCAGTATATTTAGCAGGAGTAGAACCATCATAGTGAGGATATAGATTCTCTCCATAAGAAGTAGGACCTGCTAAAAAATCTCTTTCTACATCTTCGAAAGTAATTGTATGAGTAGGAGTTACCTTCACATCGTTATCACTACTACATGAGTATGTTAGTCCTGCTATAAGTAACAAGCTAAACAAGTGAGTTAGTTTTTGGTTTAAACGTTTCATTGTTATTTAAATATGTATAAGGCGAGTATTAGAAGTGTGTAGGATACCTAAAAAGATAGATAAATGACATCACCCCTGATTCCCGCAGGTTATTAGTCTTGTTAACTTTGGTAGGTACTCTGACTTATATTGCTATTTCCATCAAGGAGTATAACTATACTTACAGTAGCGGGTCTGTTTAGGATTTGCACCTAATTCCCCTTTTCATCTCTAAAGGCGAAGGCAATTAGTGAATCCGAAATTAAGAGTGCTAAAGTAGATAAATAGTTGATTAGATAGTTGGATTGTTGTTAATTTAACTTAATTGTTTTTTAAGTGATTGTATATCAGTTATTGTTTTTACTAGGACTAGGTTCTTTAAGAATATTATTTGTGGTTAGAAGTTGTATAAAGGATATAGAAATACCGTTTAAATACGCTAATTTTGCACCAAATATCAAGATAATGAAAGACTCTAAAAAAACGCAGAAGAAATTACATGAACGCAATAAGCATCAACAGTTATATGACTTTGATAAGTTGAAACGTGTGGTGCCAGAGTTAGAGGCTTTCATCATTAAGAATCCATCAGGAATAGACACTATTGATTTTGCATTGCCAGAAGCAGTTGTATTACTTAATAAGGCTATCTTGATGAAGGATTATAAGATCACGTTTTGGGATATGCCTAAGACGAATCTATGTCCACCTATCCCAGGTCGTGCTGATTATATACATTATATAGCTGATTTATTAGCAGAAGGTAATAATGGACAAGTGCCTACAGGGACAGGAGTAAAGGTGTTAGATCTAGGGATAGGAGCTAATGTTATTTATCCTATCATAGGTGTAGCAGAATATGGATGGGAGTTCGTAGGATCTGAGATAGATGTAGTCTCTTTAAAAACGGCAAATCATATCATAACAAATAACCCACATCTAAACAGTAATGTAACTATTCGCCAGCAAGTAAGTAAGCGAAATATTCTAAAGAATATAGTAGGAGAAAGAGAGTACTTTGATTTAGTAATCTGTAACCCTCCTTTCTTTAAATCTAGAGAAGAGGTGTTAGCTAAGACTACTCAGAAGCTTAGAAACTTAGGAAAACAGGTTGTAGGAAAACCAGTACAGAACTTCAGTGGGCAGAATAATGAACTATGGTGTGATGGAGGAGAACTCGCTTTTATAACTAATTATATTTATGAGAGTAAACACTTTAAGAGACAAGCTGTATGGTTCACAACATTGGTCTCTAATAAAGAGCATTTAAAACCGTTACAGTCCTTACTTAAGAAGTCAGAAACAAAGGAAGTACGCGTGATAAATATGGAACAAGGAAATAAAGTTAGCCGTATATTGGCTTGGAAATATTAAGAGAAAGGTGTTCGCTATGAGCACCTTTTGTTTTTTGGTTAATTACGCGCTAGTGTATGAATATTGATTTCTTGTTTAAAAAGGAGTACATAAATCACAATCGGTATAGTTTTTGTAAAATTTGATTACATTTACTTTAATTTTAAGATTGTTTTTTATGCGATTCACCATGCCGAATATTCGCTTTTTTATTTTGTTGATGCTGGTTTTTACCACTGGTTTTACTTGGGCTAAATCAAAGAAACCTGCTGCTAAAACTCCTGAGCAAGTTGAGGTAATACGCACAGTAGTGGTCGTTATGGAAAAGACGCCTGTTATTAGTTTTAATGATACGTTGTTTAACGTCTATGGCAATATCGGTTCGTTTACTTCAAAGCAGCGAGCTAAATCAATAGAACGCAAGATAGATGCCTTAGCGGAGAATTATCAGTTTGCTGGAGATTCTATTCGATTAGTGGATACAGGTAATTATTTAAATCTAATGTATCAGAACGAGATTCTGATGAGCGTAGATAGTATACAAGCTGCACAAGAGAGTAAAACGAAAGCACAGGCAGCACAATATTATAAGAATCAGATTATATCTGCGGTAGAATTACAAAAAGAAAATACAAGTTGGCAACAGATATTGATTCAAGTTGCGGGGACAGTAGGTATTATAATTGTTGAGTTCTTTATTCTTAAAGGAATACGATACTTCTATAGAAGATGTAAAGTCGCTATCTGGAAACAAAGAGGTAAGAAGATTAAAGGAATATTCGGTATTATCGATGATCATAGAGCGATGCTTACTACTATCTCAATAGCGAAAGTAATTAAGTTTTTAGTCGTTTTAATCTTCTTGTATTTAGGGTTATTAGCAGTCTTTAAATTATTCCCTTATACAAAACATATCTCGGATCAACTTTTAGAATATGTCTTATCACCTCTTCGTTCAGTAGGTAAGAGTGTGAAAGCATATATGCCTAAATTATTCACGATAGCAGTAATAGTATTTATCTTTAAATACATCCAAAAGTTCATACGATCTCTAGCAGAGAAGATAGCAACAAATAAAATAACAATTAAAGGGTTTTATCCTGATTGGGCAATGCCGACTTATAATCTTATCAGTGGCTTGTTATTTATCTTTATGTTTATATTGATTTTCCCTTATCTACCTAATTCAGATTCACAAATATTTCAGGGAGTATCCGTATTTGCAGGTATTATGTTATCACTGGGATCAACATCAGTCATTGGAAATTTAGTTGCGGGGTTAGTTATAACGTATATGCGACCTTTTAAGTTAGGCGATCGAATTAAGTTAGGTGAATTTACAGGAGATGTATTAGAGAAGACAGCATTAGTGACTAGGATAAAGACTCCTAAAAACGAAGTTATCACTATACCTAACTCTAATATTATGTCTGCTCAGACGGTAAATTATACGCAGTCAGCTAAAGAACATGGCTTAATATTATACTTAACTATAGGTGCTGGATATCATGTACCTTGGCAAAAGGTACACGAGATGCTATATGAGATAGCGAATAGAACGGAGCATGTGTTAAAACGTCAAAAGCCATTTATCTTACAGGATCAGTTTAGAGATTTTTATGTAGACTATCAATTGAACGTATATATTAAAGAAGCTAAACTTAGTGCAAAGGTTTATTCTGATTTGCGTCAGCATGCCCAAGATGTTTTTGCAGAGAATAATATAGAAATGGTAGCTCCTCATTTTAGTGTAAATCGCATAGTAGATGGCGAGGATAGTACCGTACCACCTAAATATATAAAAGAACAACCAGAGAAGTAGAAAATGACATCCTTCTTTTGTTTAGACATTAAATTCAGAGATAGTACTCTTAGAATTTACATAGTTTAATTCGATATTTTTTTTTAGATATTATTGTGTTTTTCTTTTTTTTAAAAGATATATCACTGACAAGGGTTGTCTTTGTTTGCTTTAATTGTAATTAAAAACATATTTTTTAACAAATAATATAGTGCATAATTATTTGTTTTAACATTGAAAGATGAGTCATTATTTAAGATAGTAGTATACATGTTATTAAAAATGCTATATTTGATTAATTATTGTAGTTATTTGTTGTTGCAAATATTATTTTAAAAATAATAGTATATTCTTTTAAATCCATTATAAAAAATATACTACTAACAATAAAGAGTATTTTAATTTTCTTACTAGCGCTTTTAATCCGAGTAACACCTTACTCGGATTTTTTATGCTTATTTTTAACTTATCTATCACAGTGCTGCTGTTTATTTATATTTTACTAAATTTAAAGTGGCTTTGCTTTGTAATAAGAATTAAGCAAAATGAGTGTTCTATAAATTCTAAATATAAAATGAACTATGAGTGTAATTATTACTGATATAAGAGGGAGTGTAGGTCTAATAACGATTAATTCAGAAAGATCACTTAATGCACTATCAATGGAGATAGTAACACAGCTAAAAAATACATTAGTAAAGTGGAAAGATGAAGATGGTGTAAAGTGTGTGTTTTTACAAGGAGCAGGCGAAAAAGCTTTTTGCGCTGGAGGTGATATACGCGAAGTACGCCAAGCGATGGAAGAACAAAAGAAGATAGACTCGTCTAAAGTCTCTCCAATGTGTATTGAGTATTTTGTGACGGAATATAGCCTAGATTATTTAATACATACTTATAGTAAACCTATAGTAGTATGGGGAGATGGCATTGTGATGGGAGGTGGACTAGGATTATTAGCAGGTGCTTCTCACAGAGTGGTAACAGAACGAAGTCTTCTCGCTATGCCTGAAATAAGTATTGGTTTATATCCTGATGTTGGTGCATCTTATTTTCTTAATAAAATGCCTTCAGCTTATGGCTTATATTTAGGACTTACAGGAACTAGATTTAATTGTTCGGACGCTTTATTCTTAGGAATAGCAGATTATTGTATCTCTTCTCTTAAAAAGCAAGAAGTGATAGATGCTTTACTAGGTATGAGTGACAATGGTGATATAAGCGATAATATTACCTCAATATTAAATGAAGTACAACTTGAAGATAAAGAAAAGCCAATATCTCAAGCAAGAAATCATCAACCTTTTATTTTAGAATTAGAAAATATAAATACAGTTGAAGATTTTGTTCAAATTGTAGAACCTCTTTCTAAAACCAATGATTGGATAGCAGGAGGATATTCTTTCTTTGAAAAAGGATCGCCTACCTCTACTCGTGTTATTTTAAAACAGTTGTTAGATAGTAGAAAATATAGCTTAGAAGAAGTTTTTAAATCAGAATTGAATTTGACTTGCCAATTTACATTACATCCGGATTTTTCGGAAGGTGTTCGAGCACTTTTAATAGATAAAGATCAGTCTCCTAAGTGGAGCCCTAGTAGATTACTAGAAGTTACTGAAGACTGGGTAGAAAGTCACTTTAGTTTACTTTGGGATAGTTCAAAACATCCTTTTAATACATTAAAACAATAATAGATCATGACAAGAGAACAAAAGTTTATATTAGAGTCAATAAGTTACCTAGTTAAATCGGGATTTTGGGATACTGAAGAAATAGAGGAATTCATTACACATGAGATCCAGGAAAATGAGTTGCAGAAAGAGGTAAGTGAGAAATGGGTAAAAGAGATTATTCAGAAAGAACAAAGGAATGTACTAAAGGAGAGTAAAAATTGGCATGTACCTACAACTACTCAGAAACTAATGGTAGCCTTTGATCAATTAATTGATAAAAATATAATTGCTCTTCATCATGCGGGGTATTCCTCAGAGGACGGTTATTATGAAGTAGAACAAATAGAAGATAGGTTAAGAGAGAATGGCAAAAAATCTAAAGGTATTTGTTTTTATCATGAGCAAGATCTTCAGAGAAGTTTTGATACAAAGGATCCGATATTGACATTAGCATTTTATGATTTAAACTCTAATCAAGAGCAGGATTCTATAGCAGTAGGTAGAAGTATAGTTGAGGTATTAAATAACAATGGATTTTTGACTGAATGGAATAATACTGTATCTGAGAAAATAACAATAAAGAACTTTGCTTGGCAACAAGTTTATAAGCCTGAGAATACTAGTATTTTAGATTACGATAATGTAACGGAAAGATTGTTAGGTATAAAATAGGGTACATTTTGTACTTTATTTTACTGCAGTTATATGGTTTGAGAAAAGCTTCTTTATTGTTATATAGCTTCTGATATCAATAATTACATGAATATTTAATTCACAGTTAACTAAAATAGCTAAAAACTGTTATTTATCATGTTTACAGTTAATTATAATATCGTATTTTGTACTATAAATAAAAAGCACAACTTTTTTCTAATAAGATTACATGTATTAGAGATTTTTAAAAGAGATTCTCTACTATAAATATTTAAGTGGAATTTGCTAATACTAGTAAAAGTATATTGTTTTTTATAAAGTTTAAAAAATAAAGTTGTTAATAAATCAACTAATTTAATGTATCTGTATAAAAGGATTCTATCATGTAACTAATAGAAATATTTACAACTGGATAATTGCGCACAATTATTAGGTATACTTTTCTCTAATCTATTATTTTATTGAAGAAATATAGGTACATATATGAACTCTCTACATCTCCCATGTAGAGAGTTTTTTTTAATGTAAAACCTTTATAACAAAACAAAGGATACTAACTACAGTTAATATCCTTTGTTTTGTTATACTTAAAGAGTGTTAATCTTCATGGAAAGCTAATACAGGAACGTAGTTGTGATAGCTTAATTTTTTTGTCATACTACTTGTAAATAATTTCTCAAAGAAACCTCTATTTCTTTTTACAGAAACCAGCAGGTCAATATTTTCTTGATCTAAGAAATCAAAGACAGCTTTTTCAACATCATTACTTTCAATAATATTGAATTTTACATTTTCATTTTTAAAGTTTTCTTTCCAACTATTGATCACAGCAGCATCTACTTTGTCTTTATTAGTTGCAACATGGATACATTTAACAGTAGCATCAAATCCTTTGGCAATTTGGATTATAGTTTCTAAAGTAGATTTGTCTTGAGAGCTAAATAAGGTAGTAAATGCAATTGATTTAATACCGTCAAATATAGCATCATGAGGTATACTTAAAACAGGGACTCCTAATGAACCTATTGCATTAGCAGTATTTGAACCAAGTATTTTTTTATCTAATCCTGAATTTCCATTAGTACCCATTACGACAAGGTCAATGTTTTCTTCTTTTACACGTTTCTTCATTATCGTATTTAAGAAACCTTCTTCTAAGATAAAATGCATAGGGACATGGTCTAAATTATGCTGTTTAGCTATATCTCTAATTTGAGGAACTTGGTCTTTAAAATTTTCAAAATTACTAAGCTCAATTGATTTGTATACATCCTGAACCATTACAGGGTTAGCAGTGGCAGATATTACGGGCATTTCGTATGCATGCAACACAAAAAGAGTTGCTTTTTGATTGTCTGCCATTCTTAAAGCATATACTAAAGCGTTATTTGCTGTTTCAGAAAAGTCTGTTGGGAAAAGTATTTTTTTCATGGTGTTCAATTGTTTTATTTCTATAAAGATAAGAATAAAGTTTATTTTCTTCTAGTATTATATGCTTCAAAAGTTGTAAAATGGTAATGCACTATCATTAATTTATGATAATATGAATATATTATACCTTTAAGGTATATGTTTAGCGTTCTAAATTAGAGCGTTCATCTATAGAGGGTAGGCCAATGTGATTAAAATGGTTGAATAAATATTATCTTTGTTGATATTTATAGACAGATATGATATTACAAGATACCATCGTAGCTTTAGCTACTCCTTCAGGTGCAGGAGCTATTGCCATTATTAGAGTATCGGGTAAAGAGGCTATTACTTTAGTAAATAGTATCTTTAGATCGATCAAGAATAAAGACTTAACCAAACAAAAGACACATACTTTACATTTAGGACATATTATAGATCAGGAACGAGTATTAGATCAGGTATTAGTTTCTCTTTTTAAGGGACCTAATTCTTATACAGGTGAAGATACAATAGAGATTTCTTGTCATGGATCTACTTTTATTCAGCAACAAATTATTCAATTGTGTTTGCGAAAAGGGGCAAAAATGGCACAAGCAGGGGAGTTTACGATGCGTGCTTTTTTGAATGGAAAGTTAGATTTATCACAGGCAGAAGCTGTAGCTGACTTAATCGCGTCAGATAATGAAGCGAGTCATCAAATCGCAATGCAACAAATGCGCGGTGGTTTCTCTAGTGAGATTGCTTTATTAAGAGAGCAGTTATTAAACTTTGCTTCATTAATTGAGTTAGAGCTAGACTTCTCAGAGGAGGATGTAGAGTTTGCTGATCGTACACAGTTTAGAGAGTTAATAGAACGTATAGAATTTGTTTTAAAACGCCTGATAGATTCTTTTGCAGTAGGGAATGTAATTAAAAATGGAATACCTGTAGCTATTGTTGGCGAGCCCAATGTAGGTAAATCAACCCTTTTAAATGCTTTGCTTAATGAAGAACGTGCTATAGTCTCTGATATAGCTGGTACTACTCGTGATACTATCGAAGATGAATTAGTAATAGATGGTATTGGGTTTAGATTTATTGATACTGCAGGTATCCGTGAGACTAAAGATGTTGTGGAGAGTATTGGTATTCAAAAGACTTTTGAGAAAATAGAGAGTGCACAGGTAGTAATTTACCTTATCGATGGCGCGCAACTTAATAGTAGTTCTCTAGATAATATCAAGATAGAATTAGAGAAATTAAAGAACAAGTATCCTTTAAAACCACTATTAGTGGTATGCAATAAAAAAGACTTGTTATCTGCTGAACAAATAGCATTATATCAATCTGATATTGAGAATCTGATGCTGATGTCTGCAAAACAAAACTTAGGAGTAGAGGAGTTAAAACAAGCTTTATTAGGCTTCGTAAATACTGGCGCTTTACGCAATAATGAAACGATAATAACAAATACACGTCACTATGACTCACTGCTAAAAGCATTAGAAGAAATAGAAAAAGTGAAATGGGGACTTCAAACTAATTTGTCAGCTGACTTAATGGCTATTGATATTCGCCAAGCATTATATTTCTTTGGAGAAATAACAGGACAAGTTACAAATGATGAGTTATTAGGTAATATTTTTGCGAACTTTTGTATCGGTAAATAATCTATCTTTTTAATGCTTTTGTTTGATTTAGTTTGTATTGGAAATCAAATAATTAAATGTTATGTTTTTTTATAAGATGTCTTTATTTTCTATATTATGTACCGCAATTGTACCACATAATTGAAAAGTGTGATACAAATGTGGTACAAAAATGGTTTCCCTAACCTAATATAGAAATTATAAACATCACACTTAAACAAAGAAAACTACCTAGTGTTAGAATCAACCTTCAAATAGAATACTATAAAGGGTATGAAGTTTCCCTAGAGGGCAAAAAAAGACATATCAGAGAGTTTGAAAAACTCAAACTCTTTCTTCATGGATCTCCTCCTTCAAATGCGCAAGAGCGAAAAGAGAATAAAGAATCCCTCCAGACGGCTGAAAATATCTTAGCTATTAGACAGAGTGAAAATCTGCGAGGTAAGTATGGAATTAAAAACAAACAAAAGGACAACGTTGTTCTAGACTTCTTTCATGAGAAGACAGAAGAAAAATACGATAGTCCTAAAAGTTATGGAAACTGGACAGCGACATTACTTCATTTGAAACGCTGTATCTCTACAACATTTACTTTAGATGACGTGTTCAGTTTGGACTGGAATACTCAACAGCAAGATGAAAGAAGCTTCAGAGCTTATTCCTGAGCTTAATGAGTTTGGTTTTTAAACTAAGGAGTTGATTACATCCTAGAGAGTAATTCAATAAAACATTTAAAAGAAGTTCCCGAATTGGGAAATAATTTGTAAATTTGTATAAACTATTTTAATTGAGAGTAATAGCGATAAAAACGTTACGTGTGTTTTGGACAAAGCATGCAGACAGTGAGCAACAATTAAAGGCTTGGTATCAAGAGGCAGAAAAAGCAACTTGGAAAAATAGTAATGAAATAAAGGCCGAATATCCAAGCGCAAGTATATTAGATGATAATAGAATATGTTTTAATATTAAAGGAAATCATTACCGATTAATTGTCAAAATAAACTTTGCGCATCAAATGATGTGGATTCGCTTTATAGGAACCCACGCAGAATATGATAAAATCAATGCTAATACCATTTAAATTATGAAATTGAAACCGATAAAATCAGAACAAGATTACGAAGCAGCTTTAGAAAGACTAGAGTTGATTTTTGATGCACTTCCTGGAACGGAAGATAGTGATGAATTAGAGATTTTGGGAATGTTGATTGAAAAATATGAAAAAGAACATTATCCTATAGATTTACCAGATCCAATTGAAGCGATTAAGTTTAGAATGGAGCAAATGGGCTACACACAAAAGGATTTAGCAGAAATGATCGGATTAAAAAGTAGAGCAAGTGAAATCTTAAATAGAAAGCGAAAATTATCTTTAGATATGATCCGCACACTAACCAAAAAATTGCATATTCCTTCAGAAGTTTTAATTCAAACATATTAAAAAAAGCCTCCTTAAGAGGAGGCTTTACTACTTAAATCCTTTATACATATCAACTAACTAATAAAAAACCTTCCAAATTAGTTAGCTATCAAGAAAACTCGTAGGGAATAGAGAATCACTGAATCAAATCGTTTTTCACTGGTCTTAAATACTCAGCTGTTTACAACAATGAAATAGTTTGTTGGTGTAACAGAGCGGGTATTCACAAACACATTACTTTTCACAGTTCAAGATTGTATATTCCGGTGAAAGTGCACCAGTCTAGTCTAGATTCGTGGTGCAGTATAGAGTGGAATATCCATTTAGTTCATTATGGTGAGATTCCATACTCCAAACCTAATGGCAAATACCTATTCTTTCAAAAATCAGAAATGGACCAGTGGCTTTTAAAAAATAAGTCTCTTTCGGAAGATCAGATTCAAGATAACGCTCGTAAGTACGCTTTGAAAAAAAGAGGTATTTAAGAAGAATGAAGTGTTTTAGAATACTACTTTTAAACTTTGCTCCATCATTTAAAACTGCTTTGGATAAGGGTTTCGTAGAAAAATTTAAATTACAAAATCTTAATCAAGGAAAACTAACTTGGTTTAATAGTAACTACTCCCTTGTACAATCATAAGTTTTTATACAATAGTTCATTGTCAGGGTGATTCGAGGGAGTTTTATCTATTGGTTTCTATTAAATATTCATTTAAGATTTGATTATGAATAATAGTTTTTAGACTGAGAAATGAAGATGTATAGTATTTAAAAATATTTTTTAGTTTTGAATATTCAACTAGAGATAGAGCTCAATAAAAGATTAATAATAACAATAGGGTAATGGATAACATCGAAATGACTGATATATTTAAAAATTATCTAGTTTCAACAGGGGCATTACAAGTTGAAGAGATTAATATATCCTCACAGTTTTTTGAATCTGTTTTAGTAAAAAAAGGAGAATTTTTTATTCAGGAGAATGAAGTATGTCGCTTTATCGGTTTTATTGCTAGCGGCGCTGTTAAAGCGTATGGTAGTGACAAAGAGGATAAGGAGAATGTAACTTGTTTTAAGTTTGAAAATGAATTTGTTACTTCATTTTCAGAGTTTATATCTCAAGGGAATTCTATAAGAAGTATTAAAGCTATTGAAGATTGTATAATTTATAGGATAAGTTATTCAGATTACTTGTATCTACTTGATAAGGTTACAGTTTGGAACAAAATTATACAATCAGTTTTGCAGCAGGAGTATAATCAAAAGCAAAGATATATGCTGAATTATAATAATAAGACTGCTTTAGAGAAATATACTTATATGTTGTTTAACGAACCAATGCTAATCAAACGTGTAACAACTCAAGATTTAGCATCGTATTTAGGAATCACACAACGATCACTTACACGAGCTAAAGGACAAATACATAAGAATACTTTATAGGACAAATGTCTATGTAATGGCTTAAAAGAGTAATGTAGATTTGAAAAAAAAATATGTTACATCAAATTGCAAAGGAAGTATTTCAAATACCCTTAACGCCAAGAAACAGCATTAACTGTTATATTATCGAAGGAGTATTAGTAGATTCAGGAATACGAAGCTCCTATGGAGCTATAAAAAGAGCTATTCAAGAAATCCCTGTCAATCAGCATGTACTTACACATGCTCATGCAGATCATCAAGGATGCAGTGATCAAATATGTAAAGAGTTTTCTATACCCTTGCTTTGTCATCCAAAGGAAGTCTTTAGAACAGAAACAGGTATTGTCACGAATGATTATCCAAATCCTCAAAATTGGGTAGCAAAACTTCAACAAAGGTATTGGGCAGGTCAGGGACATATAGTTGAAAGGACAATAGTTGAAAATGATATGATTGGGAATTTTAAAGTAATAGAAACACCAGGACATTCTGATGGTCATATCTCATTATTCCGAGAAAAAGATGGGGTATTGATAATTGGTGATGCGGCAGTAAATATGAACTTACTTACAACAGTCAGTGGTCTGCGACTTCCACCCAATATTTTTACATCAGATCAACAGCAAAATATTCAATCACTTCAAAAGTTAGCAGAATTAAAGCCTACTATTATCTGTTTTGGTCATGGACCAATTATGAAAAATACAAATCAAGAGTTTGAGGATTTTGTAGCTAAGTATAGTATGGATGTTTAAAGCAATCCTATTGGCTATGTAAAGCATTAAATTCGTAGATATTAAGATTCGATTAGTGCCGGTGATTTCGGAGTACTTGTGTCTCTAGATATTATGATACAGGTAGCTTTAGATTATAACAAGATAAATAAACTTCACATAAAAAAAAGAGCTACTAATTAAGATTCTAAGTATAATTAATTAGTAACTCTTAGAATTACTAGAAAGTATCTTGTCTTAGATATTTTTTGTTATAATAGTTAAAAAAAGGGGGTTAAATTTGATTTTATGAAAAAAAATATAATGAATGTTGGTTGATGTGAAATTTGTTGTAATTTAGTCACTTAAATAATTAAAAAAATAGAGATATGAAAGGAAAAAAAATGTTAGCATTAGCTGTACTAGTTACAGGTATTGTATTTGTAGGATGTAAAGAAGAGAAAAAAGAAGAAGCAGCTCCTGTAACAGAGCAAACTGCTACTCCTGAGGTAGAAACTACTCCAACTGCAGATACATCAGAAACATCATTAGATTGGGCTGGTACTTATGAGGGAACTCTTCCAGGAGCTAACAGTGATATCAAAACGACTATTGTATTAAATCAAGATAAAACGTTCGCAAAAACTTCTATCTATACAGATAAAAAAGCAGATGAGAAGTTTGAAGAAAAAGGAAGTTTTACTTGGAATGCAGAAGGTACTATTGTTACTTTAAAAGCTGATGGTGGAGATGCGTTTCAATATAAAGTACAAGAAGGAAGTCTTTTACAGTTAGATCAAGAAGGTAAAGAAATTACTGGTGATACTGCTAAACTTTATGAATTAAAGAAAAAATAATAGATACACTTTAGTGTCAATAAAAAAACCTTTCGCAAGAAAGGTTTTTTTTGTTTTATAGCGTAAGGTGGTCTATTGTTAAACCTAAAATACGCAATAGATATATAAATTAAAAATTAATTATACAGGACAACTCTAAATTATCGATAACAGTAAGCTTATATTGGTAATGAAAAAGCTGTGAAGTAGAATTCCTTTCTAGTATTTGACTAATTGCATATTTTGGGTTAAAGAGGAATTAACTTTCTTCTTTTAATTTAGTTGATCTAAGAAACATAATAGAACCAATTACTAACATAACAATGCTGATAAAGATTTCTTTGTCTAATTCACTTGGATTAAAGCTATCTAAATGCTTTAGTGTTTCAACATGTGTACTATAACTATAAAGTTGATAAGCTAGTATAAACAAAGAAGCAATGATTATGAAACAGCTTGTAAGTTTTAGTTTTCTTTTCATATTACTCTAGTTTTTATCATTAGTTTAATGTATAAAAAAATAAATGTATAATTTGTTATAAAATATAATTTATTGATTTATTTTATTTAAATGGTTTTAGTTTAATGATAGTATTAAACTTTAAATATGACTATGCAAAAGTCAGACCAAAAAAAAACTTCCACATGGAAGCTTTTTATATTAGTGCATTTTATAACTTATCTTATTGCTATTAATTCTACAGCTGTTAAATCTTTATGGTTTATAACAGATATAAATACTTCTGTTTGTGTCAGCTTTTCTATTTTAAATAGAATAGTTTCTCCTGTCTCAGTTGACGTTAGTGTTAATGTGTTTTTATCTAAAAGATATGTTCCTTTATCCTTCTTTTCACTATATCTATCATAAATATTGTACTTGCCATTGTTGAGATGTATTTCTACAGAAGAAACTTGATATGCGGTTTTACTAGCTTGACTTATAGCATTAGTAAAGCCATAAAATGTAGTTAACCATTTTTTATCTAAATTGTTTTGTGTAATTGTTACACTTTGCGATTCTTGGAGTAGGTTGTTCTCTTCTGAAGTAGAACAACTTTGAAGCATTGAAATCGTTAAAATCGATAACAAGGAAACGGAAAATACGATAAATTTCTTCATAGTTTGTTAAATTTAGCATAATCAAATGTGGTGGTCTTGATTATTAATTGTAATTAAAATTATGATAAAATTATAACAATAACAAATTATTTTTTAATAAAATGTAGTTTTAATGTAACGGTGTCTAATCTATATACCTAGTTTTAATTTCTAATGCGCTAAATTTAAACCTATTGAAATGTCAAATTATGACGGTTAAAGATACAAAAAAAGGTTTTTAGAATTTCTAAAAACCTTTATAAATAGTGATTATTATTAGTTGTTATATTCTCAATATAGCTACTCAATACATGGAATGTTGTCGATAAAGAATTGAGTTGGATTAGTTGTTACATCGACGATAGTAGATTTTAATTCATTTTGTATAATAAACAGTTCATTCGATCCAGCAAATCTAATTTGTACCATCGATATAGGTGAGGATTTTAATAGTGCTAGGTGTTCTTTTTTAATGTAAAAATTAGCATCTAGTATTCTAATGTTTCTTTTTCCTTCACTATCATATGTAAAAGTATCACATTTATCTTCATCGATATAGTGAGCCGATACCGTAGTTCCGTTTACTAGTTTGATAGATACGATACTTTTTCTTGCAACACATGTAATCGGTATAAATTCTGAACTCTTTTGTAAGTATTGAATGTTTAGGAAGGGATGATCGTTACTCGTAATTAGAGAGAAAAACAAGGAGCTAGTAGTCGAAACTCTATCGAATTCATAGACCAATACATTATCAGTTTTTTTGAAATGTATTGAATCCGTTTTTTCTTCATAGTCTATAGAGCAATTTTTTGTTTGTGCTTGACTTAACGTATTAAAGCCTAAAGCGAGTAGTAGTAAGAGTGTAGCTTTTTTCATTTGGTTAAATGGTTTTGAGGCAAATTATAATATTATTTTCAGAATTACAATATTTATAGCCTCAACGCGATTAAAAAATATTTTAAGCAAATGGAATAAAGGAGTTATGTTGAAATATACAAAATAAGAGTCATTATTCAAAAGTATATGGATTGTCATTCACTCGCATCTTCTTAGCTTTCTAAATTGAACAAAGAATTTTGACTTCATTACTTATGAGGAATAAAACAATGTTTAGCTAGCACTTCTTTTGGGGGCTCTAAGAGTTTCCTTGAGTATTCCTTGCCTGAAAGGTGGTTTTCTCTAAGAAAACTGCAAGAGAACCTCAAGAGACCTTCTAGAAGACACACGGCAAACTAATTTTGCTCTATGGATATTTGATGGGAATGAATCGGGGTGATGATTTGTTATTTTTATCTTTTACGGATAATGAGAGTCTGATTTTTTTTGAAATTTTTTAAGTAAAATTCTTCAAATCGTACTATCTAATGATAAATTTTAGAAGAAATAAAAAAGCCAAATTACACTTTGGTATTTTGGCTTTGGTTAGTTTATATTTAACCAGGTTATAGTTTACTACAGAGGATGATGATTCGCTCATCTTTTAGGTTTGTGGTAAAGAATAAATAGACTTCTCCACCATCTTTCATTTTCCATTTCTTTTTAATTTCTTCTACTTTTATAGGAAAGTTACGTGTGGTAACATTTGCTTTTAGATTAAGTAAGTATTCTTTACCCGTTTGTTTATTATATGGGAGTACTTGCTCTATTTTAAATCTCCTACCAGAGAAACCTACTAGGGTGTCACTGGTATAAAGATGACTGAGAGGATGTAGTTTAGCTAAGTTAAAATATTGACTAACTGCATCAAATTTGCCTGTTTTTAAGATAGCTGCATTAGGCTCATATAGATAGGTTAGTGGTATACTGAACGTAGATATAGCTTCTTGCTCTAATACAGTAGAGAATACATGGGTATCTTCTTTGGTAATATTAATGGCTACTAATTCAATATTTTCTTTATATCCTTTTTCTAAGATCCATAGAAGCTCTTTGACTTCATTATTTAAAGCAACGATATGAATACTCTTAACATACTTTAATTCGCCTATACCAGCTTGTAAATCAAGCAAGGGAGAGGTCTTTATAAGTATGTTGCTACTTCTAGAGAAGAGTAAATCTAAATGCTCTGGGACATTGGGTAAACAATCGCTTAGAAAGAATACCTTTTCTTTAGCATCATTACGTCTATGTGGATCTACATATATATAATCCCAATCTTTATTGTTAGCGTTTAGGTAGGATAGGCTATCACCAGTGTAATATTCTATATTGTCTACTCCTAATGCTTGGTTATTTAGAGCTACTATTTTACTTAATCCCTCTTGCATTTCGCAGTGTAAAACAGTTTTTATTTTTTGACTAAAATAGAAGGAGTCAATACCAAAACCGCCTGTTAAGTCTATTAACGTATTTCCTTGTATTAAGGATGCTTTATATGCCGCACAAGGCTCAGAAGAAGTTTGCTCTATAGATAACTTTCGAGGAAATAAAATATTATTTGTCTTAAACCAAGTAGGTAGTTTTGTTTTAGACTTTTTTTTAGATTCCAACTGAATTAATAATTCACTCATTTCAATGCCTTCAAAAGGACTTTTTTTGAAAGCGAGTTTTGTTAAATCTTTATCTAAGTTATCTAGTATGTATTGTTGTACTTCTTCAGACAATAATAGTTCCGTTTTCAATATAGTTTTTTTGTAAGTAGTTGCACAAATTGGTTATTAGGCAAAAACTCTTTGCCAATAACTTTTAAGCAAGTGTAAATAGGTATAGCCGCAATCATTCCAAATATTCCTCCAAACATTCCACTTGCTAGTATGACAATGAATATTTCTAATGGATGTGATTTAACACTATTGGAGAAAATAAGTGGTTGATTGAATACATTATCTATTAATTGTATAGCTAAGAATCCGATCATTACTGTTATTGCTTTTGGTAGTGTCACTTCACTAAAGTTATCTCCTATAAAACTAAGCATTGTAAATAATACAGACAGCACATTCCCAATTAGGGGGCCGATGTAGGGAATAATATTCAAAATAGCCACTAAGAAAGCTATCATAAGACTTCCTTTGACTCCTACGACAGCAAGTAATATAAATGATAGTACAAATATAATGGTCATCTGTGCTACTAGTCCTAAAAAATAACGTGATAAAAGATTATTAATTTTATCAATGGATTTTAATACTTTGTTCTCGTGTTTTAAAGGGAATATTTTCTTAAATTGATACTCTAACAATACTTGATCTTTTAGAAAGAAAAAAGTAATAAATAGAATAGCAAATACTCCCATACCAAACTCGCTAAGTAATCCTAATATTGTGTTGAATAAATTTGGTACGAAATCAAGTTTAATATGAGATTTAAAGTTGGCGTCTTCTAATATTTTGTCTAAACTAAATCCTTTGTTATCTAAGTAGAAATCTATTTTTTGGATTAGTCCATTAAAGTCTTCTTGTAGATGTGATGTGTTTAGTACAGAAAGGTTTTGCGCTTGTGTTGTAAACAGTGGTACAAACATAAAGATAAAGCCTAGAAAAAAAGCTAAGAATATGGTAATCGTAATTGTTACAGATATCACTTTTGACAAGCGTAGTTTTCTCATTAAGAATTCCACTATGGGTTTTCCTATTAAAGCGAGTACAAAGGCAAAGCCCATGTATACAATAATTGAAGTGATTTTTAGAAGCATGGCTCCTAATATAGTTAGTGCAAACAAAATTAAAACTGCACGTACTATTCCCTTCGAAATCGTTTTAGCGTCTGTCATATTTTTACTTTTATTCATTAGCAAATACAAAACTATGTACAGCAACTAGTGCAGCTGTCTCTGTTCTTAATCTAGTGTGTCCTAATGATACAGGGCGATAGCCTTTCTCTAGTGCTAAGTTTATTTCTGAGGTAGAGAAGTCTCCTTCTGGACCTACTAAAAGTAAGTAATTTCTATGAGTGTCTATACAGTCTTTTAATAAGATTTTTTCTGTTTCTTCACAGTGAGCTATATATAATTCATCTTTGTGATCTTGATTTAAAAAATCTTTAAGACTAATTGGCTCATTGAGGATAGGTAAGTGGTATTGAAGAGATTGTTTCATAGCAGATTGTATGATTTTTTCAAAGCGTTCAGTTTTTACTATCTTTCTTTCAGAATGATCACAAATAATTGGAGTAATCTCGTGAATACCAATCTCTGTAGCTTTTTCTAAAAACCATTCATATCGCTCATTCATCTTAGTTGGTGCAACAGCTAGGTGCAAACGAAATGGTGTATATGCTTGATCTTCAGAGTTAATAATGTCTGTAACACATTTTCTATCAGAATCTAAAGTTATTTTAGTGGTAAAAAGAGTTCCTTTTCCATTGGTAACATGTAAAGTATCACCCATCTTGCGTCTAAGTACCTTAATAATGTGTTTACTTTCATCTTTGTCAAAAGTGAAAGATGACTGTCCTTTTTCTATTTCAGGAGAATAAAATAATTGCATAGCTAAGTTTTAAAATTCAATACGCGCTTTAGAAACTACAGAAGAATCAGCAAAAAGTGATTCTTTAAATCGGTAATAGCCTACTATACCAATCATAGCAGCATTGTCAGTAGTATATTCAAATTTGGGTACAAAAGCTTTCCATTTGTATTTTGTCTCACCATCTTTTAGTGCTTGTCTAATACCAGAGTTCGCCGAAACACCACCGCCGATAACGATTTGTTTTATATTAGTTTCTTTAACTGCTAATTTTAATTTGTCGAGTAAGATTTGAATAATTGTGTATTGTATTGATGCACAGATATCTGCCTTATTCTCTTCTATAAAGTTAGGATTGATAGCTACATTTCGTTGTATAAAATACAGAATCTGCGTTTTTAGTCCACTAAAACTAAAATTAAGCCCCTCTACTTTTGGTTTGGTAAAAGCAAATGCTTTAGGGTTGCCTTCTTTAGCGTATTTGTCGATTAAGGGACCACCTGGATAAGGAAAACCAAGTACTTTGGCTGACTTATCAAATGCTTCTCCAACAGCATCGTCTGTCGTTTCTCCTAAGATTTCTAAATCAAAAAAACTATTTACTTTGACGATTTGGGTATGCCCACCAGAAATAGTCATGGCTAAAAAAGGGAATTCTGGCTTGTCATAACCTTCCTCTTCTATAAAATGACACAAAATATGGGCATGCATATGATTAACAGCAACTAATGGAATACCTAAAGCGAGTGATAAGCTCTTAGCAAAAGATCCACCAACTAAAAGAGATCCCATTAGTCCAGGACCTTGTGTGAATGCTATGGCATTTAAATCTGCCTTAGTAATACCTGCTTTTTTAAGAGCGATATCTACCACAGGAACGATGTTTTGTTGATGAGCACGTGATGCGAGTTCAGGTACTACACCTCCATATTCTTCGTGTATTTCCTGTCTAGCTACGATATTAGATAGTACTTTGTTGTCTGCTAGGATAGCTGCGGAAGTATCATCACACGAACTTTCTATCGCTAAAATATAGATGGGTTTTGAAGACATTATTTTATTCTATAATTAGATAATTTATTAGAGCTAAATCTACTCAACCCTATGGAAAATTACTTAAATTTGCTAGTTGTTACGTTTGTTTTGTAAACGTATGAGTAGATTTAGGCAAATTTAAAACATAAAACGTTATCAAAAAATTTAATAAAATACTTTTTCGCTTAGTTGTATGTGTGTTCGCATTGATTATTATCATTATGGGAGCATTGACTCTACCAGGGGTTCAGACATTCTTAGCTCAGAAAGCAGTAGAAAAAATCAACAATGAATTTGGTACGCAATTAGGTATTGAAAGATTAGGTGTTACTATTTTTGGACAAATTACATTAAATGAGGTTACTGCAAAGGATAACCACAACACTAATTTTATTGAAATAAAAGCCTTTACTACCAGTATTTTAGATTTTAATGAACTTATTAACGGACGTTTGTATTTTGGAAAAGCAGATGTAGATGGATTGTACCTTAGAATTCACAAATATAAAGGTGAAGAGTTAACCACATTGGATCATTTTATTAATGCTTTTGATGATGGAAAAGAAGGACAAGGAAAGTTTAGATTAAAATCCTCTTCTGTGACTATTAAAGATACTCACCTTATTATATCTGATGATGAAGCAGCGACTCCTGTTGCAATAGATTTTAGAGACATTAATGCACAGATAAAAGACTTTTTTATTAAAGGACCTAATATTTATGCTAATGTGATTAAGTCGAGCTTTAAAGATAATTGGGGGATGGGAGTTACTAATTTATCTGGTAATTTTGAACATACCAAGACAAGTATCACAATGGATAAGTTAGACCTTCAAACTACAAAATCTGCGATAGAGGGAGATTTGAAGTTTACTTATTCTTTAGGAGATATGAAGTATTTTACGGATAAAGTAAAATGGGATTTTAAGATTCGAAAAGGGGCACTAAATTCATCTGATTTAAATACTTTTACTGGGATATTCGCTCAGAATAAGATGGTTTATGTGACTGGACATATAGATGGAGTGATGAATGATTTTTATATGAAGAATGTAAATCTAGTTGATCCTAATATGTCTAATATTATAGGTTTGTTTCATTTTAAGAATGTTTTTGACCAAGACAAACCTTTTTGGATGAATGCGGATGTTGATAGATTATATATCACACGTGATAATATCGTCGGATTAATGCCTGACTTGTTAGGAGCACTACTTCCTGTAGAGTTGTCTAGTCTTGGAACAGTAGATCTTAGTGGAAATATAGAAATGACTAAGCGTACCTTGAAGACTAATGTGGATGTTCTAACATCAATTGGCAAAGGAAGAGGGTTAATAGAAATAGAGAATTTAGACAACCCTAATTTAGCAGCTTATAAAGGTAATATTGTACTTGATAAATTTGATATTGGCGAACTTATTAAAGATAATAACTTTGGAGTATCTTCCTTAGATTTAGAAATAGATGGAGTCGGGTTTAACCAAAAATCATTAAATACGACTATAAAAGGAGATGTGTTTTCGTTTGTTTTTGCTAAGTATAAATATACGAATATCGCTGTAGATGGTCTGATGAAGATGCCATATTACCGAGGATTATTGCACAGTGAAGACCCTAATTTAAAGCTAGACTTTAACGGAGTAATAGATTTAAGTTCTAAGGTTAAGAATTATGACTTTGTTGCACAAATTGACTATGCGGATTTCTATGCTTTAAACTTAGTGAATGATACATTATCTAAGTTTAAAGGAGAGTTTGAGTTTAAAGCCACAGGGAATACGTTGGATGATTTAGCAGGGACATTCACTATGCGTAATACAGAGTATGTTAATAGTAAAGATACCTATGTATTTACGAACTTTACATTAAATTCTATTTTTAATGAACAGCGAGAACGCCATATATCATTTAGCTCAGAGCAAGCAATAGATGGATATGTCAAAGGTAAATTCTTATTTAAAGATTTGCGTGCTTTATTTACAAATGCATTAGGTAGCTTGTATACTAATTATTCTCCTTATAAGATAAAAGAAGATCAGTATTTAGACTTTGATATTACTGTACACAATAGATTGATAGAAGTTTTTTTACCTCAATTAACAGTCAGTGCATCCACTCATGTGGAAGGGAATATTGATAATGATAACAATGTTTTTAAACTAAATTTTTCGTCACCTAGTATTGGCATAGAGGATTTTAATTTCTATAATATTCTTTTAGATGTCAATAATTCTAATCCACTTTATAATGCTTATGTTTCTGTAGATAGTATGAAATCTAAGTTTTATAAAGTATCAGATTTTAACTTGTTAAATGTAACACATAATGATACATTATTTGTTCGATCTGAATTTAAAGGAGGAGTAAGTGGTAGGGATAAGTTTAACTTAAACTTGTACCATACTATCAATGACGATAATTTATCTGTTGTAGGATTTAAAAAATCAGATGTGTTTTTTAAAGATTTCTTGTGGAGTATAAATGAAAAGGATGATAAAAAGAATAATATCGTCTTTAATAAAAAACTTGAAGATTTTACAATTAATGATTTGTCGCTATCTCATAATGGTCAAGAGGTTAATTTAAAAGGAGCTGTTAGAGATTCCACGTATAAGCATTTCGATTTAGAATTTAAGCAAGTCGATTTGGCTAAGTTTACTCCTGACTTGAATAATCTAGATTTTGCAGGTAATATAGATGGAGAAGTTCATTTCTCCCAAATAAAAGATGTGTTTCAGCCTAATGTGAATATTGGTATTCAGGATTTGGCGATTAATAAGGTAAGATTAGGTAATCTTGCTCTTAATGTAGATGGTGATGAGCGTTTGAGAAAGTTTAATGTTAGATCAAACATTACAGATAATGATATAGAACGATTTTATCTAAATGGAGATTTAGATATCGTCAATAAGCAGATGCAGCTTAATTTGGAGTCAGGGTTTAAAGATTTTGAAGTTAAGCCAATAGAACCCTTATTAGCTTCTATCGTCTCTAATGTAAGAGGGACAATGTCTGGTAAAATAAATATACAAGGTACAGCTAAGAAACCAGAAGTAAATGGAAGATTGCATTTGAATAAAGCAGGTATGAAATCTAAATTTACTGGTGTAGACTATAATTTTGAAGAGGATGCTGCTTTAGATTTGACAGAGAGACAATTTATTTTCCGTAAAGTACGCATACTAGATACTAAGTATAAAACTGAAGGAATTATAGATGGAGATATTTCTCATAAGATGTTTAATGATTGGGCGTTAAATTTATCTTTATCATCTGCTAATTTATTAGCATTAGACACTCAGTACGAAGAAGGAAGTATTTATTATGGGACAGCGTTTATCAATGGAATGGCTAAGTTAAACGGACCAGTCGAAATGTTGTCTATTAGTATTAACGCGACATCTAATAAAGGTACTGCTATTAAAATCCCTTTAAAAGAGGCTCAGGGTACTGGAGAGAATAATTTTATTTATTTCTTAACTCCCCTAGAAAAAGCTTTGCGATTAAAAGGAAAAGATTACGATGCCTATAAATATAGAAATAGTGGGATAGAATTAGACTTCGAGTTTATTTTGACACCAGATGCTTTGATCGAAATCATTTTAGATAGAGAGTCAGGGCATGCTATGCGTGGACGTGGCGCAGGATTCATCACTATGGAGATTAATACTTTGGGTAAATTTAATATGTGGGGTGATTTCCAAGCTTATGAAGGGGAGTATAATTTTAGATATGGAGGATTGATTGATAAGAAGTTTGTTGTGAAGAAGTATGGAACCATTAGATGGGATGGAGATCCTATGAATGCAATACTAGACTTACAGGCAATCTATCACACTGATGCTAACCCAAGTGTTATTGTAGATAATTCAATAATAAATAGAAAAGTGCCTACTGATGTTGCCATTGTTTTAAACGGAAGTTTAAGTAGTCCAGAGGTAGACTTTGAGATAAACTTCCCTACAGTAAGTTCAGTTGTTAAATCAGAGTTAGATTATAAATTAAGTGATAGAGATACTCGTGAACGTCAAGCGATGGCTTTATTGGCTACGGGTGCTTTCTTTTCTTCAGATAACTCTTCGTCTACTCTAGCAGGAAGTTTGTTTGAGCGTGCAAGTAGTATTTTTGATGATTTGTTCTCTGATGAGGATGATAAATTTAAAGTAGGTTTAAACTATGCTCAAGGAGAGCGTAACCCATATACACAAACAGAAGGGCGTGTAGGAGTAACTTTTTCGACTAAGGTTAATGATCGTATTTCTGTCAATGGTAAACTAGGGGTGCCAGTAGGAGGAGTGGAGCAATCTGTTATTGTTGGTGACGTAGAAGTTTTACTGCGTTTAAATGAATCAGGTTCTTTAAGTGCCAGAGTATTTAATCGCGAAAATGATATAAATTATATAGGTGAGGGAATTGGATATACACAAGGTGTAGGATTGTCATATGAGGTGGATTTTGATACTTTTAAGGAATTACTTTCAAAAATATTAAATAAAGCTGACGATAAACAAGGACAAAAAAACAACAAAAAGCAACAAGAAAATAATCGATCAGAAGAGTTGCCAGACTCTGATTTTAATAGGGATTTTATCAAATTTTACGAAACAAGAAGGAAGTCTTCAGGCCCTTCTACAGACACTTATAATTTAACAAAATAAGAACAATAATTAGAGAGTCTATTTTTGTTAAAATGGTCTAATATTCGTAAATTTACTCAAAACGATAAAATATGAGTAAGGCGATTAAAAAAATCGGTGTCTTGACTTCTGGAGGAGATGCTCCAGGGATGAATGCAGCAATTAGAGCAATTGTTCGTACTTGTTCTTACCACAATGTAATGTGTGTTGGTATATTTAGGGGATTTCAAGGGTTGGTAGAAGGAGATTTTGAAGTACTAGGTCCTCGTGATGTAAACTATATCATTAACAAGGGAGGTACTATCCTAAAAACTGCACGTTGTGTTGCTTTTCGAACAGAGGAAGGCCGTAGAACATCTTATGAAAACTTAAAGAAAGCAGAGATAGATGCACTTATAGTAATAGGTGGTGATGGTAGTTTCACAGGTGCAATGGTTCTAAGTAAAGAATATGATATTCCTGTAATGGGGATTCCAGGTACCATAGATAATGATATTCACGGGACAAGCCATACTATTGGATTTGATACAGCGCTAAATACAGTTGTAGATGCTGTGGATAAGATAAGAGATACTGCAAGTTCTCATAAACGACTATTCTTTGTAGAAGTAATGGGGAGAGATGCTGGACATATCGCTTTAAATGCTGGTATAGGTGCTGGTGCAGAAGAAATTCTTATCCCTGAAGAAAATATGGGGATGGAACGATTATTAGAATCCCTTAAGAAAAGTAAAAAATCAGGAAAATCATCAAGTATTGTCATCGTTGCTGAAGGAGAAAAATTAGGTAAGAATGTATTCGAAATAGGAGAGTATGTAGAGACTAATTTACCTGAATATGAAGTACGTGTATCTGTCTTAGGACATATGCAAAGAGGAGGAGCTCCTTCTTGTTTTGACAGGGTATTAGCTAGCCGACTTAGTGTTAAGGCTGTTGAGACTCTCCTAGAAGGTGGAAGTAATTATATGGTAGGGTTAATTAATGACCAAGTAGCTTTAACTCCATTAGAACAAGCTGTAAAAGGGCATTCTCCTATTGATCAGGATCTTTTAAGAGTTTCTGATATCATAACAATTTAAAGAAATAATAAAACATAAAGATTATGAAAACAAGAATTGGTATTAATGGTTTCGGTCGTATCGGACGTTTAATGTTAAGAGAAGCTGCTAAAAATCCTAATGTAGAGATTGTTGCAGTTAATGATTTAATGGCAGTAGAGCATTTAGCTTATTTAATTAAGTATGATTCTGTTCATGGACGTTTTGATGGAACTGTTGAAGTGAAGGATGGTCATTTAGTGGTGAATGGTCAGACAATTCGTGTAACAGCTGAAAAAGACCCTTCTCTATTGAAATGGGATGAGGTTAAAGTAGATGTAGTTGCTGATTGTACTGGTATTTTTAAAGAATTGGATAGCGCTCAAAAACATATTGATGCTGGTGCAAAAAAAGTATTAATCTCTGCTCCATCTGGAACAGCTCCTATGTTTGTAATGGGAGTTAATGAAGGTAAACTTACGGCAGCAGATACAATTATATCTAATGCATCATGTACAACGAACTGTTTAGCTCCATTAGCAAAAGTGATTAATGATAACTTTGGTATTGTAGAGGCTTTAATGACTACTATTCACGCTGCTACTGCTACGCAATTCACTGTTGATGGACCATCTAAAAAAGATTATAGAGGAGGACGTTCTGCGTTGAATAATATTATTCCAGCTTCTACTGGTGCTGCAAAAGCTGTCGGTAAAGTTATTCCTGAGCTAAAAGGAAAATTAACAGGTATGTCAATGCGTGTTCCTACAGCAGATGTATCAGTAGTTGATTTAACTGTAAAAGTAGCCAAAGGTACTACATATGAAGAAATTATGGCAGTGCTTAAAAAAGCAAGTGAGAACGAGCTTAAAGGAATCATGGCATTCGTAGAAGATGATGTGGTATCTCAAGATTTTGTGTCTGATACTCATACTTGTATAGTGGATGCTAAAGCAGGTATTGCTTTAAATGATACATTCTTTAAATTAGTTGCTTGGTATGATAATGAGTATGGTTATTCAGCTAAAATGGTTGAAATGGCTATTCTATTAAATAGTATCAAATAATAAAAAGGTTTGAATGAAAATAATTGTCGATAGTGGTTCAACTAAGGCAGATTGGATTTTCTTTGACCAAAATAATAATGTTATAACTTCGGTGACTAGCCTTGGGCTAAATCCCGAAGTTATTACTTTAGAAGAGTTCTTTACCCGTGTTAATACAGTGCCAGATATCTGTAAGAATAAAGACGAGGTTAAAGAACTTTATTTTTATGGCTCAGGATGCGGATCTGATCGCACAAAGAATATCGTAAAAAAATTCGCAGAAGAATATTTTACCAATTGTCTTAATATTAATGTTCACGAAGATACGTATGCAGCCGTTTATGCTACAGTAGGTAGGGGCGAATCAGGTATTGTTTGTATAAATGGTACAGGGTCTAATGTTTCTTATTTTGATGGTGTCAAAGTGCACCAGCGTGTACAGTCTCTCGGTTTTATGGCTATGGATGACTGTAGTGGTAGTGCATTAGGAAGAATAATGCTTAAGAGTTTGTTTTTAAATATGATGCCTGTAGACTTAGCTACTTCGTTTAAGAGTAAATATGACTTGGATGCAGATGTGGTAAAGTATAATTTTTATAAAAAAGAAAATCCTAATGCGTATATGGCATCATTTCTTCCTTTTTTAATAGAACATAAAGACAAACCTTTTTTTAAACAAATGATAAGAGAGCAAATAGCTTTCTTTGCTGATTATTATATTAAGAATCACCCAGAGTATAAAGAAGTTCTTGTTCACTTTGTGGGTTCTGTAGCTTATTTTTTACAAGACGATTTTAGAGAAGTGATGAGTGAGCATAATATTCAAGTTGGTAAAATAATACAAAAACCACTAGATGGTTTAATCGAATATCATAAATAAGATAAATTATGGAAATAGCTATTGTAGCACATGATGCTAAGAAGAAAGAAATGCTGGAGTTTATCAAAAAAAATAGAACGATCTTGTCAGCAGATGGAATCCAATTAATTGCAACTGGTACAACAGGGAGTATGGCTCAAGATGTGGGGTTTGAAGTTAGGAGAATGCTTTCAGGGCCTTTGGGAGGAGATGCTCAGATAGCTGGTCGTGTAGCAGAAGGAAAAACAGAAATGGTTTTGTTTTTTAAAGATCCGTTAGGTAAGCATGCTCATGAACCAGATATTAATATGTTACTTCGTGTATGTGACGTTCATAATGTTCCTTTAGCTACAAATGAAGCATCTGCTCAATTGTTGTTAAACGCAATAAGTATTAAAGAAGTAGTAAAAGAATAAAATTTTATTCTCAGATATAGATAAGGTGCATATTATTGCGCCTTTTTTTATTGGTATTGTTTTTGATTTGTTAATGTGAGAGTTAGAATAAAAAGATTTAAATTAGTAGAAACAAAACTTGGTAAATTATGAAAAAAATAAAAAGAGTCTTGACAGGAGCTGTAGTTTTAGGAGCATTTGTGTTGGGGACAGCTGACGCTGACGCATGTACTCGCGTTGTTTATAAAGGACCTAATAATACTGTTATTACAGGTCGTTCTATGGACTGGAAAGAAGAAATCATGCCTAATATATGGGTGTTCCCTAGAGGAATGGAAAGAACAGGGGAAGTAGGTAAGGCATCTGTCAAATGGAAGTCAAAATATGGTAGTGTGACTACTTCAGCTTTTGATATTGCTACTACTGATGGAATGAACGAAAAAGGGTTGGTAGCCAATATTCTTTGGTTAGTAGAGTCTCAATATCCAGAATATAATCCTGATGGAACAGATAAAGGAATAAGTCTAGCAGCTTGGGCTCAGTATGTATTAGATAATTATGCTGATGTAAATGAAGCTGTGCTTGATTTGCAGAAAAATCCTTTAATAGTTGTAACTGCTAATACTCCTGGTCGTACTACGTTAGCTACAGTTCACTTGACTATTTCTGATGCTAAAGGGGATAATGCTATTTTTGAGTTTATAGATGGCAAACTTAAGATATATCACGATTCATCTTATACAGTAGTTACTAACTCTCCTACGTATGATAAGCAATTGGCGATTAGAGATTATTGGAATTATTTGCCAGGAAATAAGGTGTTACCTGGTACAGGAAGATCAGAAGATCGTTTTGCTAGAGCTTCATATTATGCTACTGCAGTAGAGCAGAGTGCTGATGAACGTGTATCTGTAGGTGCGGTATTTAGTATTGTACGTAATGTATCTGTACCTTATGGAGTACACATAGATGGCGAACCTAACTTATCTTCTACTAAGTGGAGAACCGTTTCTGATCAAAAGAACTTAGTTTATTATTACGAAGATCCGATAGCTTTAACGCCAATGTGGTTAGATTTGAAAGCAATAGATTTTAGTGCTAATGCAGGTGTTAGAAAATTAGATGTATCTAAGAAACAACAACATGCTGGGCTAGTTAATAACAAACTAGAGAAAGCTAAAGCATTTCAGTTTTTAGGAATTTAGTTGTATAATATATATAAAAGAGGCGTGATTATCTTTATGGTGATCACGCCTTTTTTATTGTCATTCTATGTTTATTTAGAAGCAATCATTGAGATTTCAACGTTTACATTTCTAGGTAGTTTTACCACTTGAATACATTCTCTTGCTGGTGCAGTTTCTGCTGTAAAGAAATTTCCATAGACTTCATTTACTTTAGCAAAATCATTCATGTCTGTCAAGAATATAGTAGCTTTTACTACATTTTCAAAAGTCATATTAGCAGCTTCTAAAATAACTTTTAGGTTAGTCATTACTTGCTTTGCTTCATCTTCAATACCTGTTGTTACAAGTGTTTCTGTAGCTTGATTAAAAGGGATTTGTCCTGAGATGAATAGTAAGTCTCCCGTCATAACAGAATGATTATATGGTCCAATAGGACTAGGTGCTTTGTCAGAGTTGATTATTTTTTTCATGGTTTATGGTTTTAAATAAAAAGGAGGGGGTAAAATAATACTCCCTCCTCTGATATATAAATATTATCTGTATAATTTGTCTGGAGCTTTTCGTTTTTCCCATTTAATATCGCTTAGCATTGAAGAGCGAATACCAATAAAGAATCCCCAGCTTGTATAGGTACCGATTGGAACCCAAGAGAAGTCCATTCGCCAGCTTTTAAGATCCCGTTCAAACCTCAATTGAGTAAAGGTAATTCCTTTTTGAACAAAGTCATATCCTGTAGAAAATCCAACTTTCCAGTTAGGTGTAACTTCTATATTTCCAGACATCATGACAGAGTTATTGACTATTTCATTTTGCCTAGAGGAGTTGTTATATGTCATGGAGTAAGCAAAGGTTAAATCCCATGGGAGTTTTGCATTAAAGAAGCCACCAAAAGGTTTGTCTTCATCTTCATCTCCTAGTGTACTTTTTCTTTGATTACCTAAATCTACAGCTCTACCAAACAGGTCATCTGCACGACCACCATTATCTAAAGAGTTCTGGTTTTTCTTATCCTCAGTACCACCGAATAAAGCATCTTTACTAGACATTGACCAGTTTACCGTTAAGTTTGCACTTGTAAGACGGAATAGACTTCCACCATTGTTTATATTATAAGTATCTATTCGACGATTATTATTATCTAAGGCATAAGGGTCAAGTGTAGCTCCTAGGTTAATTTGCATCTTATCCTTAAATATAGCAGTACCTGCACTAACTCGAACTGGAGACCATTTTAATGAATCCGCAGACATATTATAGCTAGAAGAGAAGTTCAAACTATTTAATAGCATTAGTTTCTTAGGGTCACCTTTTTCATTTTCATCATCTCTGACTTTAGCTTCAAATGTATTACTTAAGTTAAACGACATCATGTTAGAGTTATATCTGCCTGGGGCACCAAAGATACCATTTTGGAATCGAGTATAGTCCTGCATCGTTTGTCCTGTAGCATCTATTGCGTAAGTATCGTAATACTGTTCAAAACTAGGAGTATAAGAGTAACCAACACTAGGACGCATTACGTGGCGTATAGCTTGTAATTTCTTATCTTCTCCAAAATTGAAAGTACCATATATAGTTGTACCAACACTTGCATTCGCGCTATAGGTTCTAAAGCTATCAAAGCCATTTACTCTTATATCATCTACTTTATTTGTTTGTGCATTGTATTTTTTCTCTATTGTATTAAAGTACCATACTTCATTATAAGAAGCTCCTGCTGTAACTGAGAAGTGTTTAAATACTTTAAAGTTAGTAGCAATAGGAATACTATGTTGAAAAGCAGTGTTCAGACTATCGAACATTTCTCTTTTAAAGAAATAATCTTCATGAGTCTTAACGCGATTTTCACCACGTACAGAGTAAGATAGGTTTAAGTTCTTTATGATACCTTTTTTTGATCCATATTTAGGGGCAAAAGGGAATATACGGTCTACATTCACTTGTAGTGTAGGTAGAGTCATATTGATCTCTTTTGTATTTGTAGACTGAGAGTGTGTTGCTGTAAGGGACATATTGACCTGTGGTACAGACTCAAACGTTCTTTGGTAACTAACAGACGAACTCATCGTATTATTTAGAGAAGAACCTACGTTGTAGGTATTATTTGTTTGTCTAAAATATTGGCTACTACCTAAGTTCACAGAAGCCGAAAACCTTGAGTTAGGATTTGCTTTTCCGTCTTGGCTGTGATTCCATTGGATATTATATAGTTTACTAGATGAATAGTCAGGTAATCCTTTTTCAGAAAAAATATTATTTTCATAGCGAAGTAATACTCTACCATTGTATTTGTATCTTTCTGCATAAGAGCTGCTTAATCGAAGTCCCCAACTTCCATTAGTATAGTAATCACCTAATAGATTTAAATCCATTTTATCACTAATGGCAAAGTAGTATCCACCATTTTGGATATAGTAACCTTGTTGGTTAGTATCTCCAAAGCTAGGAATGATAAATCCTGATTCAGCTTTCTCTGACATGGGGAAAAATGCAAATGGCAAACCAAGAGGAGTCGGTACATCTGCTATAACCATATTAGTTACTCCTGTAACTACCTTTTTACCAGGAACTAGTTTTACTTTATTAGTTTTGAAGTAGTATTCGGGATCATCTAAGTCTTTCGCAGTAGTAAAGATTACATCCTTCATAAAGTAAACAGAGTCATTTTCTTTTTTACTTACTTGAGCTTTGATTCTAAATTCTCCTTGAGAAGTACGAGATTTAAATACAAGTGCTTTCTTGGTTTTAGTATTAAATCGAATAGAATCAGGTTCTACTATTTGGCTACCTTGTTTAAAAACGGGATATTGTGACATGTTTCCAACACTATCTTTAATCCCACCAGCATAGATTTCATTCTTTTCATAATTAAAAATTATTTTACCAGCTTTAAGTTCATAATCTTGGTAACGTATTTCAGCTTCATTATATAAGGTTATCTCTTTTTTGGCTAAGTTTAAAGACTCGTAATCTGTTGCTTTTCTGTAAACCATGTCCTCTAACAAAGGTTTTGGTTTTAAAGCTAGTGTGTCTTTAGGTTTTTTTAAAGAGTCTGTTTGAGGCATAGAAGACTTCTCTATAGTATCTTTTGTTGATAATATGGAGTCTTTTTTTTGTGTAGTATTTACAGCAGTAAATTTTTTATCGTAGTCTTGTGCTATACTTTTTTGTGTTAAAGTAGCTCCAAGAACAGATAAAATGAAAACGATATTAAAAATATTTGTTCGCAAACCTATATATATGCTATTTTTGTAAAATTAAGCGCGTTGTTTTTAACGTGTCAAACTTACATATATTTTTTCTGAAAAATGTATTTTTATTTAAATTATAAAACATTATAAACATCTTTTTTATGAATTGCAGTCGTTCTAAACTGTTTGCTTTATTAGCCATTTTATTATTGAGTTTTTCTGTAAGTGCGCAGAATGGTAAGAAGTTCAAAGTTGTATTGGATCCAGGTCACGGTGGAAAAGATACAGGAACTAATCACAAAAGAAATGTTGAGAAAGACATTGTACTTGCCGTTGCATTAGAAGTAGGGAAGATTTTAGAGAAGCAGTCTGATATAGAAGTTTTTTATACCCGTAAAACGGATGTCTTTGTTGCTGTAAAAGAAAGATCTGTTCTGGCTAACAACAATAATGGAAATGTATTTGTGTCTATCCACTGTAATGGTGTGAATACTGAGTCGGCTTCAGGAACTGAAACTTATGTGATGGGGCTTAGTAAGAATAAATCAAACTTAGATGTAGCAAAAACAGAAAACTCCGTAATTATGATGGAGGATGATTATAAGACTAAGTATGCTGGGTTTGATCCTAAGTCACCTGAGTCTATTATTGGTCTAACTCTTATACAAGAGGACTATATTCATCAAAGTATTGATTTAGCAAGTAGAGTGCAAGATGGTTTTACCAATGATTTGAAAAGAAAAAACAGAGGTGTTAAACAAGGACCGTTTTGGGTACTTCATGGAGCGTTTATGCCTAGTATTTTAATTGAACTTGGGTTTGTATCTAACACAGAAGAGGGAAGTTACTTAAGTTCTAGCCGCGGGCAAAAGGAATTAGCAAGTTCAATCGCTCAAGGAATTATTAATTACAAGGCAGCTTATTATGGTGGAAGCAAGAACTTAGTTGTAAGTTCTAGTGATAAAACTGTAGCGAAAGACTCTAGTAGTTCTAAGAATAGTAGTAAAGAAACAACAGAGACTAAAAACACAATTAAAGAGACTTCATCAGCCTCTTCTAATGCTAAAGGAATTGTATTTAAGGTACAAATAGCTGCGGGTTCATCTATTCTGACTTTAAAACCTCAGAATTTTAAAGGACTAAGAGGTGTTACTACCATTCGTACTAATGGTACTAGTAGATACTATTATGGAGAGACAAGTGATTATGATACAGTTAAAGAGCACTTGAAAGTAGCTAAAAATAGCGGGCATAGTTCAGCTTTTATAGTTGCTTTTAAAGATGGTACTGTAATCAATGTAGATGAAGCATTAAAATAATATCAAGCGCTTTAGAAATAAAAGTTTATTTTTGCGTGTTATAAAAATGAAAAGTTTTGAAAATATCAAGAGAAATTAAAACAGCGATTTTAGTATTAGGGGCTATAGCTTTGTTCATTTGGGGATACTCATTTTTAAAGGGAAGAAACCTATTTGATAACAGTACTAGATATTATGTAGAGTATGATAACGTCGAAGGACTGACTATGTCTTCAACTGTTACTATTAATGGTTTAGTTGTAGGGAAAGTATCGAAAATAGAGTTAGATAATACAAGCGGTAAATTAAAAGTGGAGCTTTTAATGACGCAAAAAGTAAATATATCTAAGAATAGTATCGCTAAAATTTATTCTCCTGGTCTATTAGGGGGTAAGGGGATTATGATTGATCCTTTGTTTGGAGAGACGGTTTATGCAGAGTCTGGACAAACTTTAAAAGGTGAGGTGGTACAAGATATGACTGAAAAACTAGCTAGTCAAATCGCACCATTACAACAAAAGATAGAAGAGGCATTAGTAAACTTAAATACGATGTTAGCGTCTGTAAATAATATAATGGATGAGAATACTCAAGCTACTCTTAAAAGTGCCGTAAATCAGTTAGACGGGACATTAGCTGGAGCTAATACCTTAATGTCTACTACTAATAAATTAGTGGCGTCTACTCAACCAAAGTTAGATGGTACACTAACCAACTTAAATACAATGAGTAGTAATTTTGCTTCTCTTTCAGCAGATTTAAAAACTTTGGATATCAAGTCTACTTTTAGTAACTTAGATAACGCTACAGCAAATATGGATAAAATCATGGGTGATATCCAGAATGGAAAAGGGTCTGTAGGAAAATTACTTAAAGATGAACAACTTTATAGTAATCTAGAAGGAGCAAGTAAAGAACTAGAAGGTTTATTACGTGATTTAAAAGAAAACCCTAAGCGTTATGTTCATTTCTCTTTGTTTGGTAAAAAGGCGACACCTTATCAAGAATCTAAAGAAGAATTAAAAGAACAAGAAAAATAATGTTCAAACAAATCTAACCAACTAACAAAAAACTAACAATTTACTGAAACAATTATTACAACTATGGAGTATTTAGGCCAAGTATTATTTTTACTTCTTTTAGTTGTTGGGTTCGGTTTCTTTATTAAAAATTTGAAGAAACTTGTACGCAACATCAAATTAGGAAGGAATATTGATAGAACTGATAATTCTTCTGCTAGATGGAAAAATATGATCCGCGTAGCACTAGGACAGTCAAAAATGGTGAAAAGACCTATCCCTGCTATTTTGCATATTTTTGTTTATGCGGGTTTTGTGATTATCAATATTGAGATGCTAGAAATCATCGTGGATGGTTTGTTTGGTACTCACCGAGCATTTAGCTTTTTAGGAACTGCTTATAATGCTTTAATAGGAATCTTTGAGGTACTAGCTTTCTTAGTTATTTTTGGAGTAGTAGTATTCTGGATTCGTAGAAATATTATCAAGTTGAAACGTTTTAATCAACCAGAGATGGAAGGATGGGCAAAACGAGATGCTAATAATATTATCTATATTGAAACAGTATTGATGTGTTTCTTTTTAATCATGAATGCAGCAGATTACTATCTTCAAGGCATTGGTTATACACACTATACTACAGTAGGAGCATTTCCTATCTCTGGCTTAATTAGCCCTATCTTTGATGGAGTTAATCCAGCAACAGTTGCTTTTATAGAGCGTTTTTGTTGGTGGGCACATATAGCAGGAGTAATGGTGTTTATGAACTACTTATACTATTCTAAACACTTACATATTTTCTTAGCTTTCCCTAATACGTATTTTGCAAACTTGCAACCAATGGGTGAGTTTGATAATCTTGAAGCAGTTAAAAAAGAAGTTTCTCTAATGATGGATCCTAATGCGGATCCGTATGCAGCGCCTGCTGAACCAGTAGGAGAACCAGAAAAGTTCGGAGCACAAGATGTGATGGATTTAAATTGGGTGCAACTATTGAATGCCTATTCTTGTACGGAATGTGGTCGTTGTACTTCATCTTGTCCACAGAATATTACAGGTAAAAAGCTATCTCCACGTAAGATTATGATGTCTACACGTGATCGTTTAGAAGATGTAAGTAAAATATTAGATGCTAATAATGGTAAGTTTGTAGATGATGGCAAAACATTATTGAATGACTATATCACTCCAGAAGAGTTATGGGCATGTAATACATGTAATGCCTGTGTAGAAGAATGTCCTATCGATATTAGTCCACTTTCTATTATTATGGATATGCGTCGTTTCTTAGTTATGGAACAAAGTGCTGCTCCAATAGAATTAAATAATATGATGCAAAATGTCGAAAACAATGCAGCTCCATGGCAATACAATCAAATGGATCGCTTGAATTGGAAAGACGAGAATTAAACATTAACTATCATAATCCTTTTGGGGATTATCTCAATACATACAAATATTATGTCAGCAAATTTAGTAGTGCCTACAATGGCAGAAATGATGGCAAGAGGAGAACAACCAGAAGTACTTTTTTGGGTTGGTTGTGCAGGGAGTTTTGACGATAGAGCAAAAAAGATTACAAAAGCATTCGTAAAGATATTAAATAAGGCTAATGTATCATTTGCTGTACTTGGTACAGAAGAAGGATGTACTGGCGATCCAGCCAAAAGAGCTGGTAACGAATTTGCTTTTCAGATGGCTGCTATGATGAATATCCAAGTGCTAGATGGTTATGAAGTAAAGAAAATAGTAACGGCTTGCCCTCACTGTTTTAATACCATAAAGAATGAGTATCCTGATTTAGGAGGGAAATATGAAGTAGTTCACCACACGCAGTTTTTAAAGTCATTGCTAGATGATGGAAGATTAACCATAGAAGGGGGACAGTTTAAAGGGAAAAGAATTACTTTCCATGACCCTTGTTATTTAGGAAGAGCTAACCAAGTATATGAGGCACCTCGTCAATTGATTGAGAAGCTAGATGCAGAATTAGTTGAAATGAAACGTTCTAGACAAAATGGATTGTGTTGTGGAGCTGGTGGAGCACAGCTTTTTAAAGAACCAGAACACGGATCAAAAGAAGTACACGTAGAGCGCACTGAAGAAGCTATAGATACTAATGCAGAGATTATCGCTGCAGGATGTCCATTCTGTAATACAATGCTTACAGATGGAGTTAAGTTTAAAGATAAAGAAACCTCAGTGAAAGTATTAGACGTAGCTGAGTTAATTGCTAACGCAGCAGATTTATAAAATAATTATGTACAAACCATTTGAAGAAATGCCTGATCATTCGAGAGTTTGGATTTACCAATCTAATCGTAAATTCTCAGATGAAGAGGTTCAAGATATAGACAAAGACTTAGCTGCATTCGTAGCTGAGTGGGCAGCACATGCTACACCTTTAGAAGCTTCTTATAAGATATTCTATAATCGTTTTATAGTATTGGCAGTAGATCAAGAAGTTCATCCTGCATCAGGATGTTCTATTGATGCATCTGTACGTGTAATACAAGATCTTGAACAGAAATACAGTGTAGATTTATTAGACAAGATGAATGTAACTTATAAAACAGGTGAGTTTATCGCTTTTAAAACTTTAATCGAGTTTAAAAGTCTTGTAAAATCTAAAGCAGTTTCTGCTAATACAATTGTATTCAATAATTTAGTTAATGATTTAGGTGAATTTAGAGAGTTTTGGGAAGTTCCAGCAGAGGAAAGTTGGCATTCACGCTTTTTTAAATAGAATCTAATAATTATATTTACGATATCAAAATCATCATCAAATAGACTTTTGGTGATGATTTTTTTTTGATTTAAAAAAGAACTGATGAAAAGACTGACTGTAATACTGCTTTTAGTTGCTTCTAGTGCTTTCGGACAAACGAAAGTGAATACTACTAGACAAACGCAATGGGTAGATAGTGTATATAATAAATTAAGTGTAGAAGAGAGAATAGGGCAACTTTTTATGATTGCAGCTTATTCAAATAAAAATGAAGCACATGTACAGAGTTTAGAAAAACTTGTACAAGAACAGCATGTAGGTGGATTAATTTTCTTTCAAGGAGGACCTGTTAAGCAAGCTGATATGACTAATCGTCTACAAGCGTTAAGTCGCATACCGATGTTAGTTGGTATAGATGGGGAATGGGGATTGAGTATGCGTTTAGAAGATACGTATCGCTTTCCTTTTAATATGACTTTAGGCGCTGTTCAAGATTTAGATTTAATAGAGAAAGTAGGTGTAGCTATGGCTATGCAAACGAAACGTTTAGGCATGCAATTTAATTTCGGCCCTGTACTAGATATTAATATCAACCCTAAGAACCCTATTATCGGTGTTCGTTCTTTTGGAGAAACAAGAGAGATTGTTACTGATAGAGCTGCTGCATTTACTAGAGGATATCAAAGTCAAAATATTTTTGCAACAGGGAAGCACTTCCCTGGGCACGGTGATACATCTACAGATTCACATCATAAATTACCAGTTATTGATTTTGATAAGGCACGTTTAAATAAAGTAGAACTATATCCTTATAAAAAGTTGTTTGAAGAAGGATTGTCAAGTGTGATGATTGCACATTTAAATTTGCCTGCAATTGAACCAGATCCTAATGTACCAAGTTCTCTTTCTTATAATGTCGTGACTAAATTATTAAAAGAGGAGTTGGGGTATGAAGGATTAGTTTTTACTGATGCTTTGAATATGAAAGCAGCTTCTAATTTTCTCAAACCAGGAGAAGTAGATTTAGCCGCTTTTAAGGCAGGTAATGATTTGTTGTTATTTTCTGAAGATGTTCCTACAGCTTTAGCAAAAATATTAGAAGCCTATAATCTTGGAGATATTACAGAAGAGCGTCTAGCTCATTCTGTGAAAAAAGTATTGGCTTATAAGTATAAATCTGGAATGAATAAATTCACTCCAATCGAAGTAAACAAGTTGGTTGAAGACCTAAATGCGCCTATATATGATGATTTAAATCAAAAGCTCTATCAAGAGGCAATGACTATTGTTAAAAATGAGGATAGACTTATTCCGTTTAAACATTTAGAAAAACAAAAGATAGCTTACGTAAAACTAGGTGATGATGACGGAACAGGCTTTTTAGAAATGATGCGTAATTATGCAGAGGTGACTGAGCTAAATGATATTAAGATAGATAGTTTGGGCGATCTTTCAGAGTACAGTACTATTGTAATTGGGTATCATAAAGTAGATAATCCATGGCGTAAACACGATATGTCTGACAGTGAAAAAGCATTAGTACAAAATCTTTCTGCTAAAAATAAGACTGTATTAGTTTCTTTTGCTAAGCCTTATGCATTATCTAGTGTTCCTATGGATAAAGTTAATGGAGTTGTAGTAGGGTATCAGAATAATAAGTTTGCTCAGGATGCGGCTGCACAAGTTCTTTTTGGAGCGATTGGCGCAAAAGGAAAGTTACCTGTGTCTATCAATAGCCAATTTACAGTAGACACAGGTGTTTCTACTAAAGCTATAGATCGATTAGGTTTTTCTACTGCAGCTAATGAAGGCATGGATCCTAAAGTCTTAGCTAAGATAGATGAGATTGCTCAAGGAGCTATTGATAAACAATATACACCAGGTATTCAAGTACTAGTAGCTAGACGTGGTAAGGTAGTATATCAAAAAGCTTTTGGATATCATACTTATGATAAAAACACAGCAGTTAAGAATACAGATCTATATGATCTTGCTTCTTTGACTAAGATACTAGGTACATTACCAGTATTAGTAAAAATGTTTGATGAACACAAAATTAAAATGGACTCGAAGTTAGGAACTTTAGTTCCTGTAATGAAACATACAGATAAAGAAGATATTACCTTTAAGGATTTACTAACGCATCAGTCAGGGTTAGTAGCATGGATTCCATTTTATAAACGTACTTTGGCAGAGAATAATCGTCCTGACCCTAGTTTGTATAGTTACTTTTATACACCCGACTACCCTACGCAGGTGTCAGAGAATCTTTATATAAAAAAGGGATACACAAATGAGATGCTAAAACAGATCGGTGAATCAACATTGAGTTCTAAAAAGGATTATAAATACAGTGATCTAGGATTCATCCTGATGAAAGAGTATGTGGAGAGTAAATATCACAAGTCTTTAGATCAAGTAGTTGATTCGGAGTTTTACAATAAGATAGGAGCTTGGCGTTTGACTTATTTACCATTGCGTAAGTTTGATATTAATGTGATTCCACCAACAGAAGAAGATAATTATTATCGCTATACGACAGTTCACGGTTATGTTCATGATATGGGAGCAGCTATGCAAGGAGGAGTAGCTGGACACGCTGGACTTTTCGGATCAGCCTTAGACGTAGCTAAAATGATGCAATTATATTTAAATAAAGGACAGTATGGTGGTGAACATTTCTTTTCTACGAATACTTTTGATGCATTTAATGAATGTGTTTATTGTACAAAAGGAAGCCGTAGAGGAGTAGGTTTTGACAAACCACAAAAACCTGGTTCAGCAGGACCAACATGTGGTTGCGCATCAATGTCTAGTTTTGGGCATACAGGATTCACAGGTACTATGGCATGGGCTGATCCAGAGAAAGACTTAGTTTATGTATTCTTGTCTAACCGTACCTACCCAGATAGCAACGTAAATAAGTTATCTAAAGCAAATATTAGAGAAGATATTCAGAAAGTGATTTACGAGTCGATTAAAGACTAATTAAATAAGAATGAAGCACAGCTTAGTCTGTGCTTTTTTTATGGTCTAAAAAGAACAATTTATTGTCTATTTGATTCTAGGAGATTGTTTATAGTGAATTCTACGACTACAAAATCCTTGCACTATTCGTGAGGTATTTCTGGTTTATTGGTAGAAAAAGGGGTGTTTTGTCGAAGGATTGTTCTCGTATTCTACTACTGTTGGGCTTGGAGTTAAAGCATGGTTAGTTTTAGAACTTTTAGCCAAGAATAAGTGATAGATAGATAAACGAAAAGTAATTATACAAGATAGATTTAAATTAGAGACAAAAGCATACTATAATAAGGTTGAGGAGCTAATGAAAGAGCTATGGAGTAGAATTGCTTTGTAGTATTTGGCTAACGCTGATTCTGAGCTTAAGTTAGAGGTGTTAATTCTGACAATCAAATGGTTTGCTTCTTTTTCTTTGTTAAGGAGTTGTTTATAAGAGTATTGTTCTAGTTGATAGATACTATTAATTAGACTGTTTAAAAATAAATGCTTATTTCTTTGGTTTTTATTAACAATGCCAATACTTTTGCTATTTATAACAAATTTAAATAATGAAACCGTTTAAGAAAGTTTATTTCTGTTTTTTACTACTTTTTCTACCGAATTTGATATTTGCTCAAGGTACTATAGGTAAGGTAAAAGGGGTCGTCTTAGATTCTCAAAAAAGCCCAGTTATTGGAGTCTCAGTAACAATTAAAGGAAGTACAATTGGTGTTCAGACCGATTTGGATGGTAAATTCGAATTAGAGCACAAAGAAAGTCAACAAACTTTAGTGTTTAGCTATGTTGGACTTATTGAAGAAAGTCGCATTGTTCAATTTGCAAATAACCCTAAATCGTATACTATTGTTATGCAAGATGAACAGTCAGTATTAGACGATGTGGTGGTAAGTGTAAAGGGAAAAGTAGATGCTTTAAAAGAGCAGGCTTTTACTGTTAGTGCTGTTGATATGCAGAAGATGGCTAATAGTACTTTTGACTTAAACCAGATACTTAATAAAAGTAGTGGGATTAAGGTTAGACAGCAGGGTGGTGTCGGATCAGATTACAACTTTTCAGTTAATGGTATGTCAGGTAAGTCTGTAAAGTTCTTTATAGATGGTGTTCCTTTAGAGATGTTAGGTAAGGGAGTAGATATGAATACGCTACCTATTAATATGGCTAAGCGCGTGGAGATTTATAAAGGAGTGGTACCTGTACACTTAAGTACGGATGCTATGGGAGGTGCTGTTGATATTATCACAAACGGAAGCTCTAAAGATTATTTAGATGCCAGTTATACTACAGGGTCGTTTAATACACATAAAGTGAATCTAAACGGTCAACTTAAGGATAAAAAGACAGGTATCGTAATGAGGTTAAATACGTTCTATAATTATTCTGATAATGATTATAAGATGCGTGATATGAAGATATATAACGCTACTGCTGGTAAGTATGAGTATAGAGATGTGAAGCGTTTTAATGATCAATACAAGTCAATGTTCGTAATGACCGAATTCGGTATTGAAGATAAGTCTTGGGCTGATATGTTATTTGTGGGATTATCACATTCTCTTTTTGACAAGCAAATTCAAACAGGTTCTAATCAAGAGGTTGTTTATGGTGGAGTAAAGCAAAAAGGTGATGCGAATAACTACTTCTTAAAGTACAAAAAGAAAGACTTAATGAATGGTCGCTTTGATATTAATTACTATTTAGGATATTCTAAAAGCCTTGACAAAGGGACTGATACCTTGATGCGTAAGTATAGTTGGGATGGTAGTTATTTACCTTCATCTGCTAGTGAGTTAGGTGGATTATCATTAACTAGACAACATACAGAACGCGTATTCTCTCAATTGACTACGGAGTATAGAATTAATGACTTTCATAAATTTAATCTAAACTATATGTTAGATTATAACAAGAACACTACTTACAATGCGGTGTATGAAAGTAAAGAAACGACTCCTGCTGCTAAGATGGCAAAGCAAATATTCTCGTTTAACTACCAACAGGATTGGTTTGATAAACGTTGGACTAATTTGTTCTTTGGGAAATACTATATGGTTGATTTGCAAAAAACGATATGGAATGCTTGGACTAAAACTGGTACATCTGTAAAAAATCAAACTGGTAACTGGGGATATGGTATAGCTTCTACTTTTAAGATAACGAATGAGTGGGGTGTTAAAGCTTCTTTCGAGAAAGCGTATCGCTTATTAGAGACACAAGAGATATTCGGTGATGGTATATCTATTACAAGTAATATGAATTTACTACCTGAGAATAGTAATAACTATAATTTAGGGACATATTATAGTCAGAGTTTTGGAGATCACTTTATGCGTGTGGATGTAGCAGGTTATATTAGAGATACGAAAGATTACATTTACACCGTTCCTAACTTGTACAGCAGTACTTTTAAATATGAGAACTTATCTAATATCTTTACTAAAGGGGTAGAAGGGGAGTTTAATTATAAGTATAAGAATATCGTGAATGTAATGGCTAATATTACTTATAATTACGCGTATGATAATACACAGTATGCAAATAAGAGTGATAATGTAGAGTCAGCTACGTATAAAAAAGAAGTACCTAACCAACCTTGGTTATACGGAAATATAGATGTGAGTGTAGGACAGGATGATTTGTTTCAAAAAGACTCTCGTATCGAAGTATCTTGGGGAGTTAGTATGACAGAGTGGTTCTATAAAAACTGGCAAGCGTATGGAAACAAACGCAATATACCGACTATCCCTCGTCAGACGCTACACGATATAGGTGTTAGTTATTCTATGTCAAAAGGGAAGTATAACTTTGCTTTAAACTGTACTAATGTTGGCGATGCTCTTGCTTATGACAACTTTAAGTTACAAAAACAAGGTAGAGCCTTTTATTTCAAATTCAGATATTCTTTAAAATAGACATTACAGATGAAACATAAAATATATTCAATCGTATCTGCTTTATTACTTGTATTAACAGCAGTAGGATGTAGTAAAGAACCTTCATCAAGTGGAGGGTTTGAAGGAGAAGAGACCTATAAGTACTTTTTATTATCTGCACTAGGTAGCTGGCCTAATACCGTACATTATATGACGGGTACTAATGATGTTACCCAAGGAGCGATTGACTTAAATAGAGAAGGGGATGAGATTAACTCTAAAGGTACCTATGCCTATATCGTAAAGAATGGGTATATATATAACTATAAGACTGACCAAGGTGTATTTAAGAAAATGAAGTATACAAAGGATAAGTTAGTGACCGAATTAGAAGTGCCTTTTACCTATATTAATGATGTTTCTTCTTTTACTTGGGTTGATAGTAAGACTTTATTGGTGTTGGGCTTGCCAAATGATTCTGCACAAATTCGTTATGCTGTATTTGATACCACAACATTAAAGGTTATTAAGCAAGGAGTAATAGAGGGATTAGAAATGTTTCCTCAAGGTTATAATCATTATGACATTGGGGCGATAGCTTATATGGACGGAGTGGTGTATATGCAGTATGGGTTTAGAGATGATAAATGGCTTACTCCGAAGTTTCATAATTTTGCTACAGTAGCCTATAGCGACTTTAAGGTAATCAAGACAGATAGAGATGCACGTAGTCTAGGTATAGGAAGTGGTTCTCCTTACTTTAAAAACTCATTTATTAAAGATAACGCTACGTTTTATTACACTTGCTATCCACGTCCTGAGACAGGTCAAAATGATATATATCTATTTAGAGCGAAGACAGGAGAACAAACTTCAGATCAATCCTATAGCATGAATTTATCTCAGGTATTAGGTGGGATAAGACCAGAGACTGCTTTAGATTATATAGGAGATAATAAAATGATTATCTCTTATAGAGATACTTCTAAAGGGGGAAGTTATAATGCGCGTTATGCTATTATTGATTTAGAGACAAAGCGTGTAGTTAGAACATTGACAGAATTACCATTAGACGAACCTTATGAACTAGGGTTCTTTACAGATGATAATAAAACTTATATAGCGATTAATAGTGCAGAAGGGGGTAACTATGTTTGGATCTATGATCTGAAGACCGATAAGGTAACTAAAGGGATGTCTATTCCAGATAAAATATCAGGATTTGCTCGTTTTGATAAGTTCTACGATTAGTAATTAGAATAATAAGTTTGATTTTTTTATAGGAAGGAATATCTTTCTATTAGTTTGGTTAAGGTTAGAAGCCACTCCAAGATGGAGTGGCCTTTTTTATTTAGGATACTCATCATAAGCCTTGAATAGATTCTTTAGCATCTTAAATAGAGTTACACTGTTTTCACTAGTGCTTTCGAGTTTGCTTTTTCGTTTAGCAGTAAAGGAGAATGATTCATCAGAAGTAAGAATAGTTCCTTCTAAGTGATTCGTGTCAATTAGAGTAGTTTGAAGAAGAGTAGGCCTATCTTTAGTCATAGAAGAACAGATAAAACCTTCTTTAGTCATTACTCCTTCAAACCCTTCATTCTTTACAGTACGTGCTATAAGTGTACCTTCATTTTGGAATAAATGGAAGTTCTCTATTTTAGAGTATTTTGTAAATTTAATTAAAGAGTCTTGTTCTGAGAAAGTAAATTCCCACTGTCCAGTTACATTAATATCTGTATAAGTAGTTGGAAGAGAAAAACGAGGATCTTCTGTCTTATAAGCTATAAAAGGGATGCTCATAAAAGTGTTTTTATCTTTCTTATCTTCAAATGTTCCTTTGATTGTATCACTTTTTATAATTCCTTTTAGGAGTACATGACCGCTGTAATCTAAAGGATTGATAAAGCTATCACCAGCTATTTTGGTATATTCTTTTTGATTTGTAATCGGTCCATCTATAAAGATAGTACGATAGCCATGAATATTAAGTGGAATGCTATCTAGGGTAAAGATAATAGGAACTTTCGCGCCTTTTATATCAAAATAGGCTTTCCAGCGAATAGAAGAATCAGTATCATCTTGATTACTTAATTTATCTGTACACCCATTCAAGAGTAAGATCATTAGAAAAGAGATAAGAAGATATCGAATAACGGACATGGATAGAAAATGTAGTGAAACAATCAATAGATTGAACAGACTAAAACCTTTGTATATAATGAATTATATGTCCAAAGATAAGCTAATATAGTTAGCTTCTGAATCATCTATATATTACTTCCATTATTTTTATGATAATAAGGGTCTAAGCATAACTATTTTTTATTCTAGTTTAAAAAAAGTATATATTTGATAAAGACAGAGAGGTTGTTTTGTGTTATTGTTATAACTCTTTTTATGGATGAAAATATAGTAAAAAAACTAGTTAATAAATTAATGAAATCAGCACAACTAGTGTTGACTTTAGCCTATCTGATGGCTATAGCAATAGGAATGTTGTTTAACTATCAGAAGTACGATGCATTTGAGATTAATATCTTTGATTATGCTTCTATCTTTGATTTTCTTATAGCACCATTTGCAGACTTTAAGATTGTTGCTTTTACAGTTTTGACCTTGTTATTAACGTATTTACTGTTTAAAGGGGATGTGTATTGGAAAGAGAACTTTCCATCTAGTTATAGTAAGTCCTCTTTTAACTTAGAGCGCTACTCTTGGTATAGAAAAATAAAAGGAGCTTTGTTTTTTGTGATTTTTATTTGGTATTTGACCATGGTCTCTCAGTATTATGGTAAGATATCATATCAGAATACCTTGACACAAGATAATGTGAAGGTATATTATATAAACGGAGATAAAGTAGAGGGAATACTCATAGGAAAGACAAGTGATACACTCTTTCTTTTCATCGGAGAAAAAGGAGTGTTTGTAGTACCTATTGCAGCAAATTTACAGGGAATTCTTATAAAATAACAAAGGCTGTTCTTCTAGACAGCCTTTGTTGTTATTATTTCTTAGGAGCATTGTCAGTGAATAATTTTTTCACTTTTGCTACATCGTAACTCTTTCCTGATTCTAAATCGCCAGAAGCGATAATATTAGTTGTTTTCCCTTGTCCATTGATAACAATAAAGAAAGGGTATCCTAGCTTCTGTCCTTCTGGAGCATATTTTTCAAAAGCAGCTGTGTTTTTATTCTTAGGGCTATAGTTTAAGTGATAATATACATAGTTTTTATCTACAATCGCTTTAATACTTTTATCTTTTTGAACAAAATCGTTAAAACGAAGACACCATATACACCAGTTACCACCCGCTTGTACGAATACGTTTTTGCCCTCTTTTTTAGCTTTAGCTATTAGTTGAGTTAGCTTTGCATCGGCATCTTCCTCGTCGTTATAAGGTTTAGAAAAAGATTCTTTCTCTTGTTGTACAGTTTCTTTAGAAGTTATAGCTTTTACTTTTCCATTGTCTTTTATTATAGCAAAAGATAAACTCGAAGTAATTAATAATGCTGATAGAATTAATTTTTTCATAAATTGAAGTTTTAGATATTGTTGTTTTGCGGTGGAAATGTAATAAAAAATAATAAGATATTAGGTAGATAAGCTTACTTTTACCATGAACATGGTATCTATTATGCTTAAAACATTTTTTCAACGCTTTACTCTATTTTCAGAACAAGAGATAGTGTCAATATTATCTCTATTTACAAAACGCACTATTGCCAAAGCTGATTATTTGGTACGAGAAGGTGACTATTGTGAAGAAATAGCTTTTATAGAATCAGGAATCTTTCGATCTTTTTATACTATAGAATCAGGAGATGAGTTAACCTATTGTTTTCGCTTTCCAGATGATTTGGTAGGTGCATATTCTGCATTTATCACAGCAGGCAAGAGTATTGAGAGTATTCAGGCGGTAGTTTCTACTGTCGTATGGGTGATTGACAAGAGAGATTTAGATGCGTTAGCAAATACACTACCACAGTGGAACACTTTCTTAAAAACGATAGCGGAACAGCAGTATCTAGAATTGGAGCAGCGCGTTATACAGTTTCAACGAACTACAGCTCAGGAGCGTTATAAGCACTTGCTGTTTAACCATCCTACTTTTGTTCAATATCTCCCTTTACAGTATCTAGCTTCTTATCTTGGGATTACTCAGCGTCACCTTAGCCGTATCAGGAAAGAAATTTCTTTTTAGACATTTGTCCAGTATTTAGACCTCTATATGCTATTAGTTTTGTCTGCAAATCAAATCAATTATGCAGAACAATATTTTAATCATAGGAGGTAAGGGGTTAGTAGGGAGTACTATAGCTCGTATCTTAAAAGAGCGAAACTCTCAATACAATATAGTCTTAGGAACAAGAGCTCCTAAGAATCTACAAAAAGAAGTACAGATAGATGTGAATACCCCATCTTCATTAGAAGTTATTCTATCTAGAAGTATCAGTTTAATTATTTTATCTGTTAATGACCAGAAGGACCATGTACTGCGTTTTGCGATAGAGTATGGGATTGATTATCTGGATATTACTAAACCAACACCCGCTTTACATAAGGCAATACAGATTACTACAGACTATAATAAGTTTAATAGCCGTATTGTATTTGGCTCAGGCTGGATGGGAGGGATTGTTCCTGGATTAGTCAAATCTGCTGTACCTACTACAGAAAAAATAGAGAGCATACAACTGATGGTGTATTACTCTATAAAAGATAAAGCAGGCGAAAGTTCAGCTCATTTTATGGCAGAGCATGTTGCAATTCCTTTTGTTCAGTATCAAAAGAATCAACCTAAGGAAGTTTTACACTTTTTAGATAGTGAATCTTATTGTTTCTCTTTTGGGTTGAGAAATAGGCAAGTTTACAACTTTGATACTCCTGATTTATATATTTTGAATCAAGTAGAAGCTGTACCTACTGTAAGTGTGAAGATGACTTATAATTCTAAGTTTGTAACTCGTGTATTAGGTTGGATGCAGCAGTTCGGTGTATTTAAGAGAATGTCTTTAAAGGCAAGGAGAAAGATATTTGGAGGTAGTGGAGCTGGAGATATCTCAGTCTTCGAAATCATTATTAAAGGGAGCCAACAAGTGAGAAGGATTCTATTAAAGAGTGAAAAAGGACAAGCAGAATTAACAGCTTTATCAGCCGTATTACATACAGAAGCTTTAGTTAGTAATGAAGTTCTACCTGGGCAGTATTTTGCACATCAACTTCACCAAGATAAAGCACTTTTCACAGGTTTAGAACAATATGATTCTATAATAGTAAAAGAGATATAATGAAGAAAATAACCATAATCAACGGGCATCCTAATCAAGAATCACTGTGCTTCGCTATTGTAGAAGCATACATAAAAGGAGCCAAGTCTAAAGGAGCCGAAGTGAGAGAAGTCACATTAGCAGAGATGAGCTTCAACACAAACTTACAATATGGGTATCAGAAGCGTATAGAGCTAGAACCAGATTTATTAAAAGCCATAGAAGATATCAAATGGGCAGACCACCTCGTATGGGTGCATCCAGTATGGTGGGGTGGTGTACCTGCGTTGCTTAAGGGATTTATAGATAGGACTTTCCTACCTGGTATTATGTATCAGTACAGAGAGAGTAGCATGCTATGGGACAAACTACTGAAAGGAAAGACTGCGCATATTATCACGACTTTAGATCAGCCAGGATGGTACTATCGCCTGATGTATGGAAGACCTAGTGTGAATCAACTAAAGAAATCAACACTACAGTTCTGTGGAGTGTCTCCTGTCAAGGTTACATATATGGGGATTATCAGAAATTCAACAGATGTACAAAGAGCCAAATGGATTACTAAAGCCGAGTATTTAGGTACTCAATTAAGTTAGTTGTCATAATCTGTATTTTGTCCTATTTTATCTCCCATAAGAGTAAGAAGAAATAATTAGAACGCTATTAGTTTTGTATTGTCAAAATAATAGCGTTTTTTTATTACATACAAATAGCAACAACGTTATTATTCAATTTTAAAAAAGACAAGAACAATGGAAGAGTTTATAGACTTTGACGATTTAAAACGCCCTGTGTTAGTACAGTTTTACGCAGATTGGTGCGCACCGTGTAAGACACTATCAGGTATAATCGACCATATAGAGGCGGATATAGAAGCCGAGGTAGATCTGATAAGAGCAGATATAGATCAATGTAAAGAGCTAAAAGATGAGTTCTTTGTTCGTTCTGTACCCACGATGATTTTATTAAATAAGCAGGGAGATATTTATTGGCGTCAAACTGGTGTGGTTTCTCCTGAAGAAATAATGAAGCACGTGTGGCAAGTAGATAAAGAATAATTTAATTAGAATAATGAATAACGTTGTATTATTAGTGGAGTATGCTTTATTACTAGGTATTGGAGCGACTATATTTATGGATGTGTATGCAGTAGTGATTAAGAAGCTATTTAATATCCCTTCTTTAGATTATGCGATGGTTGGTAGGTGGATAGGTTCATTCCCTAAAGGAATATTTAGCCACCCCAATATTATGCAGGCTACCCCTGTGAAGAATGAGCGAGTATTAGGCTGGGTAGTGCATTATATGATTGGTATAAGTTTTGCTTTTGTATTACTGTTGATTTGTGGAATAGAATGGCTTTCAGCACCTACATTCTTACCTGCTTTAATTATAGGAATAGGGACGACTGTGTTTCCATTCTTTATGATGCAACCCGCCTTTGGCTTTGGAATAGCAGCCTCTAAAACACCCAAACCTAGTATAGTAAGATTTCGCAGTCTTCAGGCGCATACTATTTATGGAGTAGGTTTATATTTAGCAGGAGTAGTGATAAGTTTAATAATAGGGCAATAGCATAGATTAAGTATGAGCCAAAAGAATAAAGAAATCAAGGATTTAGATACTATACAGGACTTTAAGAATCATTTCTTAGTACCTGAGGATAACAGCTGTGAAGAGTGTAGCACACTCCTTTATAAGGAAGGTGCAGGGTATATGGAAGTCTTTTCTTTAGCTGATTTAAAGAAGAGAGGTGACCTATTCTTAGGAAGCCGTACACGCAAGCGTTTTTACAGTATGGTACTAGTGACTAAAGGAGAGGTGATAGAAACCATAGGACATAAAGAATATAAGTTTGGCGAGCAGATGATGTACTTCGTATCTGATAATCAGTTACACCAGATTAAAACGTGGACAGAAGATTTAGAGGGGATTATGTGCCTATTTGATTCAGATTACTTCTTGTTGTGTATTAAGCATCAGATAAAGCTAAATAGCATCCCATTCTTTCAGATGGATAAGGCTCCTTATGTACAGCTCGGAGAAAGAGAGGTAGAGATGATGAGTCACCTGTTTTGGAAGTTGAACCAAGAGCAATGTCAAAAGGAAACTTTCAACGATGATCTATTAGTGAGAATGTTCTTGAATATTATCTTGATTGAAGCAGAGCGTATTTATAATAAACAAGTCACAGCAACTCCTTTTGTATTATCTAGACAAGAGCAATTAGTGGCGAAGTATCAGCTCTTAGTTACTCAGCGTGCGATAGAATTAAAACAAGTGTCTCAGTATGCAGAACTGCTCAATGTACACCCTCATTACCTCAATGATCTAGTGAAAGAGATATCTAATCAACCCGCTAGTTATTTTATCCATAAATATCTGATAGAAGAATCTAAGAGTAGATTAATACAGACTAATGCTACGGTATCTCAGATCGCTTTAGACTTGAACTTTAAAGAAGAGTCATACTTCGGGAGATTCTTTAAGAAGAAGACAGGGTTAACACCTATACAATATAGAAAACAGCATAAGCAGCATTAATGTTGTACCCCATATTATATGTTTAGAAAGTAACTAGTTATGTAGCAAAGAAATATAATATAAGTAAGCTTTGTTGTATAAAGCTATTATTAATGAATAGCAAGAAATGGATTGTAGGAATTAATACGATTGTATTTCTTTGTATACTTGTATAACCTAATGAATGATATGGAAGTAAATAAACAATATGAAACAGCAAGAGAAGCGATAGCCTATATCGTAGCTAATCACTATCGACAGCCTAGTCTATCTGAGATAGCAAGTGCTGTGGGGTTAAGTGATTCTCACTTTCAACGTTTATTTACAGCGTGGGTAGGTAGTAGTCCTAAGCAATTCTTGAGGTATATCACACTGAATTATGCTAAATATGTCATCAAAGCGAAGTTAGAAAACACCCTGTTTGATGTAGCAGATGAGGTAGGACTGAGCAGTAGTAGCCGACTACACGATATGTTTGTGTCTATCGAAGGAATGACTCCGAATGAGTATGTTAATGGGGGAGCTACTTTAGTGATTAGCTACAGCTATTGGGATACCTTGTTTGGCAAGATGGTTGTCGCCTCTACTGTGAAGGGGATATGTCATATCGCATTTGTCGTGGATGATAATGATGGATTAGATCGGGTACGTCAAGACTTTAAAAATGCGACATTAATAGAAGAGAAGAAGGAGATACATAAGGCGGTTATCAGTATATTAAACAGACAAGGAGATTTAACCCAAGTCAAACTACACCTAAAGGGAACTCCATTCCAATTAAAAGTTTGGGAGGCGTTGTTACAGATTCCTGAAGGGCAATTAAGTACTTATGGATTATTGGCTGAGCAGTTAGAAAATCCTGGAGCTAGTAGAGCAGTGGGGACAGCCATAGGACGCAATCCTATCGCAGTGTTAATCCCCTGTCATCGTGTGATACAGCAGACGGGACTACTAGGTGGATATATGTGGGGACCTGAGAAGAAAAGACTTATCGTGAGTTGGGAGCTAAGCAAGGCTCAGCAGTAATGAACTATGAAATAGAATTATTTTGTAGTATTTAGTTAACGATGATTTTGGGATAATTGTAGATAATCTTGTTTACTTTATAGTAGATCTGTACATAAATGCATTAAGGCGAGACTTATCTAGTCTGGCCTTAATGCAATAGAATTAGTTTTGCTTAGTGCTATTTTGGGTTAATGAACTCCAGTAAGAAACTCCTAATAAAACTGCTGCCACTACTATAAAACCTAATGAACTAATAGGTTCTCCCATTGATAGATGTGCTACTGCTGCGGATATTAGGTTAATGGTAAACCCTGCATAGGCAAATCCTCTTATCTTTGATGATAAGAATGGAAGTAAGATAACGATGGCTCCTAATGCTTTTGCTATGGCTAATTCTATTCTGAAGTAATCAGGAAACCCTAGGTATACAAACGCCTCTTTCATCTCTGGTGATGCTATATAGTTATAGGCGCTAAATAACATAAAAAGAGAAAATAAAGAAGTGGATACCCAAAAGGTTATTTTTGTTGTTTTCATAATATTGTATTTTTGTCAAAGGTCAAGATTCTAGTTTAGAGCTTCCCTATTACTTTCCAAAAAGGAACTACTTTCCTATAGGATACTACTACTGAAATAATTACTTTTATAGTACCTAAAATAGGTATTAAAAAAGAAATAGAGATGAAAGATAAAACTCCGTTAAACAAGTCTTCCCAATGCCAAACTAGAATAGTTGCAATCAAGGATACCATGAGTTTACTCTCGGGAAAATGGAAGGTGTATATCATCGGAACGCTCTTATATGGAGGGAAGATGAGGTATATGGATCTGATGCGTGAAGTAGAGGGAATAGGTACTAAGATGCTGTCAAAAGAACTTCAGGACTTAGAGGCAAATCACCTAATTAGCCGCACTGTGGTAAATACAAAACCGATTACTGTGGAGTATGAATTAACAGAATATGGCAAGACCTTAGAGGGAGTTATCACTGAGATTATGGCGTGGGGACAGCACTATCGAAAAACAGTTTTTAATAGTAATGGTAATCAAATGTAATTATTTTTTCATTTTCTTATAGCTATCAGTATTTTGTATCTAAAAACAATGTAAATTTAGTATTGATATTGAACAGCTAATAAAGTAGACTATGGGTTACAGTTTATCGGGCATTGTCATTGGTAAGACATATAAGAATTCTCTTGATCTATTAAAAAAACAGATCGGTTTAGAGTTAGAATTGGTGAAAGAGATTTCATTCGAAGAAGCGACTTCGGGTAATACCGAGCACGGATACTGCGATATCTGCTTTACGGATCATGGAACGGTAGTGTTTATAGAAGAGAATCTATGTGAGGAGATGTATCTGATTAAGGATGCTAAGGTGATGACCTTTGTGTTATCAGACACGATGAAGATGTCTAGGATTATGTATAGTGATGGAGTAGGTCATAAGCGTGTACTGATCACTACTAATGACGAGGAGATAGTCAGTGAAGGTACTCCTCTAGCGATAGAAAAAGAAGGCAAAGAAGTGTCTGAATTGATTTGGGATACACTGACTGATATAATGGAAGAAGACTTCGAGCAATTAGAAGAAAGTGCTAATTGTTATAGATATAAGCTAAGTATTACAGAAGTTGATAAGTCTACAGTGCGTCAGGCTGTAATAAAAGGCAGAAGCGAATATTGCCATCTTATCTTAGAACCGAGTGAGCGATTAGTGTTTACACACGACGGTAATATCACATATAAAAAAGCAATCGTATTAGGACAAGAGGAAGGATTCCTGAAGTGGATGAAGTTTATTGTTTTGATTATGATAGTGTTATCAGTACTTTCCTACATCTATGTGAGTTGGTATTACGCTCTTATTCCACTGGCTATTATGGGGTATCTTATTTATAGTATTTATACTAACAGTGATTTATCTAAAGCTAGTGTAATAGAGAAGAAAGACGTTATCGATGTTGAATTTGTCAAACGTACGAATATCAATACCATAGGATTTGATATTCGATTTAAGGATAGTATAGGCAAGCGAAAAGTAAGAAGATTCCTACTGCCGACTAAAGGGGATAATCAAGAAGACTTTTACCAAAAAGCGATTGAGATATTTAAGAGCAATGGCTATATAAAATAAACAAAAAAAGGTATTCGTGAGAATACCTTTTTAACCTACATCACGTATTAGCCAAATACTACTTCCACCAGTAGTAATAGTTATGTCCACCGTCATATACGAATCCGCATCTAGGGTATAGTGTATTACCGATGTCGTTCGTCTTCTCTGTTTCTAGCATAAGTCCACACGCATTCGTCTCGTCACACCACTGCTTCGCTCTGTCGATAATCGCCACTGATAGCCCAATACCTCTGTACTCTGGGTGTACGAATAGATCACTTAACAGCCATTGTTTCTCTAGTTTGATATAGTGAAACAGTTCGTATAACTGTACGAATCCCACTGCCTGCCCATCTACATAGGCTAAGAAGATATGTGACTGATCATTTGATAGGCGGTCTTTTAAGAATTGTTTTCCTTTCTCGTAGTTAGATTCTTGTCTGTAGAATACGCGATACATATCGAATAACATCGCTGCGTCTTCTAAGTGTTCTAAAGTTGCTTTTACTAGAGTAGCCGTTGTGTTTTTAAGAGTTACTTGTAGTTTAGTTACTCCAGTGTTAGTTGTTGTCATAAGTATTTATTCGTTTAAAATTTCGAGGCAAATGTCTTGTAAATTAGGTAGGGAAGAATAGACCAGTTTTTAAATAGTTTAGTAGTCCTGTGGGAGGTGGTAAATGTTTTTGAATAGTGATAGTGCGTTGAGAGAGTAACGGTTAACTTTATGAAGGTGTATAGAAAGTCAAGATAAAATGATAGAAGATGATTTAGGATAAGAAGCTAAAAGGGAATAATGGAAACAAAAGTGCTGTTAATTAATGAACTAAAGTTAGAGGACTCTTGATTTAAGAGTTTCGGTTATAGTATAGTTGAAAATATATAATCTCCTAAGCATACCGCTTAGGAGGTTATTCTTTTAATACTTCACAGTCTGACTTGCTAGAACTTCTTTATAACTATCAACTAAAGAGATAAACACAATAATTATACAACAACTAACCAAAATAATATAACAACTCCGTGGGATGAGAGTATTACTTTTGACCCTAAGATTATGAAAAAACTATTCGTCATATTATTCGCATTATTGTACACAGGCTTGGCTTCAGGCTTCAGTACATATCAGCACATCTGCCAAGGATTAGTGCAGCAAACGAGTATGTCTAATACCCAGACTGACGATTATAACTGTGGATTCTGTGCAAGAACAGGTAAGACAGTAAAAGAACCTAAGAAGTACTGCTGCGAAGAAAAAGTAGAAGTGGTAAAGGTGAAAGCTGAGGTACAGAACAATTCATTTAAAATCTTAAAAATAAACTTCTTTGCAGATGCGATATTGCACCGTTACTTCGGTGCTGTATATGAGTTCGCCACTACTGTACAAGATAATTTTACTACTTATACTTACTATTTATACAAGGTTAAATCTATCCCGCTGTATATCAAGAATTGCGTTTATAGACTTTGATTAAATACAATGTTTTAAGCATACTTATTCACCGTATTTTGCTTTAGCAGATACTGTCCCTATCCATTTATTGTCCTTATCTGATTAGCTAAGACTGGAGGTCTTGTGAATCGTTAATAGATATATAGGCTTAATTAGTAGGGTAATATTGCCCTAAAGAGGAGGATAAGTATACAATAATATTGTATAATTAATCACATCTTTTCATATGAAAATTAATAGGATAGCACTGTTTGTCCTATTGGGTGCGACGTCTATGTCTTATGGACAAAAACTCACGTTAGACGCTGCATTAAAACAGGCTATAGAACGATATGACCTGATTAAGGTCAAAGAAGCAAGACTTCGTGCTTCTGAAGAAAATACTACCAACCAAAAAGGAAATTACTTTCCTGATTTAACATTCGGTGCCCAACAAAGTTTCGGTACCATCAATGCGCAGAACGGTCCGATGTATGCATACGGAGGATTAGGATCTGCAGCTACCTCTATGCCCTTAGCAGAGCAGAGTTGGAATGCAGCTTTTGGTTCATTATATTTTGCTAATGTCAATTGGAATATCTTCTCTTTTGGTAAAACGAAGGAAAGCATAACTATGGCAAAGGCTCAACAGTCGGTTAATCTTAAGGATTTAGAACAAGAGATTTTTCAACAACAAGTAAAAGTAAGTGCTACGTACTTGAACCTATTAGCCTCTCAGCGTATTAAATATGTGCAACAAAAGAATTTGGAGCGCGCGAGAGTATTCCACGAAGTTACAGCTGCTAAGGCAAAGAGTGGCTTATTACCACAAGTAGATGAGCGATTAGCAATGGCTGAAGTAGCTAATGCAGAAGCATTACACATCAAATCGTATGATAAAGAGATAGAGTTTAATAAACACTTAGCAGTGTTATTAGATGAGCAAACGAAGCTTTATACGTTAGATGATGTATTCGTATTAGACAAGCCTATGCTATTAGAAGAGCCTACTAAATCAAGAGATCAACACCCTGTACTATTATGGCAAGAGAGCAAAATAGAGCAAAGTGAGTCTATGGAACGCTTAGTGACTAAAGGTAGTCTACCTACGCTGAATGCCTTCGGAGTACTACAAGGTAGAGGATCTGGGTTTGATTATAACTACGTGCAGGATAACAGTGCTTACTCTACAGCTTATGGTAAGGGGGTAGGTATCGATAGAGGGAACTACTTAGTAGGGCTTCAATTGACTTGGAATATATCTAATTATTTTAGAACAACATATAAGCGTAAACAACAAGAATACATCACAAAGAGCTATGCGTATGAATTCGATCAAATGGATAAAGAATTGGCTAACCAAATCACTTTAACCAAAGAGAAGTATACTAACGCAGAAGCGGTGTGGACACAAAGCAAGATACAGTTAGAGGCTGCAGATGTAGCTTTTAAACAACAGAAAGCTTTATACGACAATGGATTGAGCAACTTAGTTGATTTTACTCAAGCGCTGTATACCCTACAACGCGCAGAGATAGACTACGAAATCGCTCAAAACAATGTGTGGCAATCGCTACTGTTACAAGCATCAGCTTATGGTGATATTCAATATTTGTTAAACGCTATTCCCCTAAAATAAGATAGTATGAATTTAATTCGTTTTGCCCTGCGCAAGCCGATATCTATTATGGTATTGGTAATAGGATTGTTGTTCTTCGGAATAAAGTCTTCTAAAGAGATTCCAGTAGATATACTTCCTGAAATGAACTTACCAGTGGTGTACATTGCCCACTCATTTAATGGGTACACACCACAGCAAATGGAAGGTTATTTCACGAAGATGTATGTGAATATGATGCTTTTCGCCAATGGTATTAAGAGTATCGATACTAAGAATACACAAGGGTTGACCCTGATGAAAATAGAGTTTTACGAGGGTACAGATATGGGAGAGGCTATTGCGTCTATCTCAGCACTGTCTAACCGTTCAGTAATCTTCTTGCCACCAGGAGCACCGCCACCGTTTATTATTCGTTTTGATGCTTCTTCTCAACCTGTTGGGCAGTTAGTATTCCGTTCAGAAACGAAGACGAATAATGAGCTTCAAGATATTGCCAACTTTGCTGCACGTCCTTTCTTGATTAAGATTCCTGGACTGACTACAGCACCACCATTTGGGGGATCGCCTCGTACGATAGAGATTAATATCGACCCAAATAAACTACGCACACACCATATCAGCCCAGAGCAAGTGGTAGAAGCGATTATTAGACAAAACGTAACGATGCCTTCTGGTAACGTATATGTAGGAGACAAGAACTATTTGACTCCTACTAATAATACGCTTAAGACAGTAGCGGAGTTTGGAGATATTCCTTTGTTTAAAGGACAAGTAGATAACGTGTTTATCCGTGATGTTGCAACGGTAAAAGATGGTGCAGATATTACTACAGGATACGCTTTAGTAGATGGAAAACGATCTGTATATATCAACATTGCTAAATCAGGTAAAGCATCTACATATGATGTAGTAGAGAAGTTAAAAGAGTCGTTGCCAATGATTCAGAATAACTTACCTGATGATGTGAAAATCTCTTATGAGTTTGACCAATCAGTGAATGTTATTAATGCGGTAAAGAGTTTAATCGTAGAGGGAGTACTAGGAGCATTGTTAACAGGGTTAATGGTTATGCTGTTCCTAAGAGATCCACGTGGAGCCTTAATCGTGATTATGACTATTCCGATTGCTATTATATCAGCAGTACTATTCTTAAAGATGTTTGGTCAGACGATTAATATTATGACTTTATCTGGATTAGCCTTAGCGATAGGAATCTTGGTGGATGAGAGTACCGTGACCATAGAGAATATACATCAGCACTTTGCCCTTGGCAAGAATAAGGCACAGGCGATATGGGATGCGTGTAAGGAGATTGCGTTCCCTAAGCTGTTAATCTTATTTAGCATCTTGGCGGTATTTGCACCAGCCTTTATGATGACGGGTATTCCAGGAGCATTATTTATGCCATTGGCGATGTCTATTGGATTTGCGATGACAGTATCCTTCTTATTATCTCAGACTTTCGTGCCGATTATGGCTAACTGGCTGATGAAGTATGATCCATCTAAGCACGCGATTCCTGAAGAAGCCAAAGGATTTGATAAGTTTAAGAATAGAGTAGTGGCAGGTATCGAGAAAGTGATGCCAATGAAGAAGATGATTGTTGTAGGATCTATTGTATTGGCGTTTTTATCAGTGGCATTTATGTACCAAAACATTGGTAAAGACGTATTGCCAACAGTGAACTCAAGTCAAGTACAACTGCGTATTACAGCACCTGAGGGGACGCGTATCGAGCATACGGAAATTAAAGTGAAGAAACTGTTGACAGAGTTAGAAGACTTGTTTGGAAAAGAGAAGATAGCGATATCATCAGCTTTCGTAGGACAGCACCCTTCATCGTTTGCGGTAAGCCCTATTTACTTATATAATGCAGGGCCTCACGAAGCTTCTATGCAGATCGCATTTAAAGATTTCGGTGGTAATACAGATGAGTTAAAAGATCAGATACGCGAGCGTATTAAAGAGAAAATGCCAGAGTTAAAACTGACATTCGAACCGATCGAATTAACAGAGAAGATCTTGAGTCAAGGAACAAATACGCCTATCGAGATTAGGGTATCTGGTATGATGCGTAAGATGAATATGATGACAGCTAATAAGTTGTTAGTGAAGTTAAATGAGATAGACTATATGCGTGATCAGAAGATGCCTATCTCAATGAATTATCCATCATACGAAATCAATATAGATAGAGTACGTGCAGCACAGCTTGGCTTAGACGCTATGGATATTGCCAAATCATTAGTAGCTACTACTGCTTCGTCTCGTTATACGAATCGTAATATGTGGGTAGGAGGTATGATGGGTATTGCGTATGATGTACAAGTACAGATGCCTCAAAATCAATTAAACAGTAAGCAGGAATTAGAGAATATTCCGTTGAGCAAGAACTCAGATAGACCTGTGTTAAGTGACGTGGCTACAGTAACAGAGGGCAAAGCACTTGCAGAAAGTTACAATGAGGGAACGATGGGATACATTACTGTGATTGCTAACGTGCATAAAACAGACTTAAATAGAGCAAAAGAAGATGTGGAAAAAGCGATAGCTGAATTAGGTGAATTGCCAAAAGGAGTAAACGTACAGTTAATGGGTATGGCTCCAGTGTTAGATGATACGATGAATAGCTTGGCAAGTGGACTGTTAATTGCTATTATAGTAATCTTCTTAATGCTTACGGCTAACTTCCAATCATTTAAAGTGTCGTTTGTGATCTTGACTACAGTGCCATTTGTTATGTTGGGATCTTTATTATTACTGAAAGCAACGGGGTCTACTGTCAATCTACAGTCTTATATGGGAATCATTATGTCAGTCGGGGTGTCTATTGCCAATGCTGTACTGTTGATTAACAATGCGGAGACATTGAGAAAAACAGGATGGACAGCAACAGCTGCGGCTATAGAGGCTACTAAGCTTCGTATTAGACCAATTGCGATGACAACGATAGCGATGATAGCAGGTATGTTACCTATGGCGATAGGACACGGAGAAGGAAGTGAGCAGGTAGCACCACTGGGAAGAGCAGTTATCGGAGGTTTGTTAGCTTCTACTGTATCTGTGTTGATCATCTTGCCGATGGTATTTGCTTGGGTAATGAATAAAGTGGATAGAACATCTCCATCATTAGACCCAGAAGACGAAGAAAGTACTCATTATTCACCGATTGAAAATAAATAAGAAAATGAAAAGATTATATATAGCACTTGTTAGCCTTGTTGTATTTACGGCGTGTGCAGATAAGAAGACTCCTGAAGTAAAAGACGCAAAAGATGAAAAGGGAGGAATGAATATGGCGATGAATAAAATGGAAACAGTAGCGATAGAGAAGATGAATCCTGCTGTTCCCTTACAACTGCCTGGTGAGTTAAGAGCAGACCAGCGTACAGAGATATTTGCTAAAGTGAACAGTTATGTGACTGACCTAAAAGTAGACATCGGGAGTACAGTAAAGAAAGGACAAGTGATGATGATACTTGACGCTCCAGAGATACAAGCACAGGTAGCAAATGCACAGTCTAAATGGAAAGGACAAGAGGCAATCTATATTGCAACTAAAGCAACGTACGACAGAACATTAAAAGCAAATCAGACGCAGGGAGCGATAGCACCTGATTATTTAGAGCAAGTAACCGCTAAGATGTTAGCTGATAAAGCACAGTTAGCAGCATCTAAATCAGCGTATGAGGAGATGAAAAATATCGATCAGTACTTAGTGATTAGAGCGCCATTTGACGGGGTAGTTACAGATAGACAGGTGGATAAAGGAGCTTATGTAGGGCCGATGAGTAAGTTGCCACTTCTTATTGTAGAGGATACAGGTAAGTTGCGTTTAAATTTATCTATTTCGGAGGCTAATACACCTTATGTAAAAGAAGGAGATACCGTGAAGTTTAAAGTGCGTACACTACCACAAAAGGAGTTTACAGGTGTAGTAACACGTAGGGCAGGAAGTTTAGACTTAAAGTTGCGTTCTGAGCAGATCCAAGCTGATATCAGCAATGGTGAGCATTTACTTAAGCCCAATATGATAGCAGATGCTACTGTAAACTTAAAAAGTACTGAGCCTACATTCTTTGTTCCTAAGTCAGCCTTAGTAGATAGCAATCTTGGGATGTATATAATAGAGGTAAAGAATGGTACAGCTTACCATATAAAAGTTGCTAAAGGACGTGTAAACGGAATGATGGTAGAGGTATTCGGTGATATAACACCAGGTGCTAAAATCTTAAAGATGGCAACAGAAGAGATAATGAATGAACAAAAATTAATGTAATAAAAATGATGATTATGAGAACATTTGCAATTAGAAGTTTAGCAGTAGTAGGATTAAGTTTACTTACTATCGCTTGTGGAGAGAAAAAAGAAGCTGTAGTAGAAGCAGCTCCTGCACAAGAAAACCATGCGGATCACGCAAACCACGACATGCATTCAATGCATAAAAACGAAGAACCTGCTGGAGCGATGGCTGCCAATGGTCAGTTTAAAAAAGGAGATGCTGTTCCAAGTGATTTAGTGTGTATGGTAAATGATGCGTACATGGGGAACAAACAATTAGAAGTAGAGCACGAAGGAAAAATGTATTACGGATGTTGTGAAATGTGTAAAACAAGAATCCCACAGGATGCAACTGTACGTGCAGCTGTAGATCCTTATTCATTAAAATCGGTGGATAAAGCAGAGGCTTACATTGTAATAATCGGTAACAATGGAGAGGTAGCTTACTTCGAAAACGAAGATAACTACAAGAAGTTTGTGGCTGAAGGTAAACTAGGTTAATAATAGAATAATAGGAGTGCTGATTAGTCATTCGGCACTCCTTTTTAAAAAGAGGAGATATGGAGGAGTATTCAGTTATTTTACACATTAAAAATATGGTTTGCTATCGATGTATTTTAGTCGTGGAGCAAGAGCTTAAGAAGATAGGAATACTAGAAGCAAAGGTACAGTTAGGTAAAGTGGCACTCATGTATAGTTTAAGTGAACAGACGCTTACGAGTTTTGAGGAAAGATTACAGGTGTTAGGATTTGAGTTGTTAGTGGAGAAGCAAGAGATCGTTATAGAGAGTATTAAACAGTTAATTCTAGAGATTGTTCAGAAGGACACAAGACTAGCTACTAAATTATCTTATTTGATATCAGAGAATCTAGGGATAGATTATAGTTACGCAAGTAAGATGTTTTCGGAGCGAGAGTCTATTACGATAGAGAAGTTTTATATCTATCAACGTATTGAGCGTGTGAAAGAGTATATATCTTATGGGGAAATGACTTTATTAGAGATTGCCAATAAGATGTATTACAACGATTTAAGTCATTTAAGCAAACAGTTTAAAAGTGTAATGGGAATGTCTCCATCTCAATATAAAAAGGAACAAAATTATAATAGAAATTATATTGATAAAATAATTACTTAAATCTGAAACTACTAAGAGTTTAAGATTATTACTTAGTTTGATGCGCTATGCAGGTGAGAGTGCATAGTATTTTTTTATTTGTACTTACCCTGAATGTAGAATAGCCTGTCTATTTGTAATTCAGGATTAAAAGAGGACGTCGGGAGATGATCCTCTTTTTTTGTAGAATAATAAGAGTAATACTAGCCATGTTTTTTATGATTAAATGAGTTTTTTCTAAAGGATTATATCTTAATATGTCACTTTATACCCTAAGGGTATAAAGTAGGGGCGATTATACATTGAATATAAAATAAGGAATTAGCTTTTTGTGATTTAGTCACTGAATGAGATTATGTCTCTGCTGATAAAAAGCTATAAATGTGATATTCTCATTAAGTGATTAAATGTGTTTTAAAGATTGTTTCTATGTGTTTTATTTGATTTGTTGTACTGTTTTTTAAATATATATTATAAGTTAATTGTTGGTATTTTGTTATGTAAAATATTGTTTAAAGTGATTTTTATTGAAAATAAATTCAAAGTGTGGACTGTATTGTTGAATAATCTATGTTTGTACAAGAGAAATTTTTATTTACATAAAGGCTTTTATTAACTGTAATATATACCCTAATAAAACCGAAAATAACCTGTTATTCTATGGGATAGCTTGTGTATACCGTTACTTTTAAACGTCAAATATACCTATATAGGTACTGAAAGGAGAGGGTAAAGCGATTAATAGTATTGTCAATCAGTTCAATCTTATTTGTGATTTTAAATTAGATAGAACTTCACTTATTCATTAGAATATGACCTTATAATGCTTGATTGAAAAATTACAAGTCTACTTTTATTGTTAATGTATATGTATTTAATTTGCTGATTTTTAATTGTTTGGTTTTTTGTTTTTGAAATAAATGTCAATAAAAATATATTGAGTTAATTTAATGGCATAATAATTGTTTAGTTGTCAATATGCGAATAAAGTGGTTGAAAAAAAATAGAATTAAAAAATGCGAAAAATATGAAAAATAGTGAAAGTGTAATTAAGAAGTTAAAACAGTTATTAGGAATCAAAACTGATTTAGAATTAGCTAATATATTAGAGGTAAAACCAAATACAGTTTCTTCATGGAAATCTAGAGAAACTTTGCAATATGAAAAAATCATGAATCTGTGTAAAGAACACAAAATAGATTTGAATGAGTTGTTTTTCTCTAATACACATAAAGTGTTTAATACAGATTTGCAAAAGAGAAAGGTCAAAATGATATCAGTAGATCACCACTTTGAGTATTTCTTAAATCCAGAGAGAACGTGGGCTACATCACCTAGTTTTGTTTTTCCAACGGAAGAAGAAATTGATACAGCCTTTCAGATTTCGGCAGAGAATATGTATCCTACTGTTAAGGTGTCTTCGTATGTTTTGACAAAAAGAATAACAATCGAAGATATTAAACCATGGGGTATTTATGTAGTAGTCATAGAAGGTAAAGGGGTATTGTGTTATAGATTTAAGAGATATACAGAGAGTGGTGAGTTATCATTTATTAGTGATAATGAGACCTACGATAATTTGGTTGTTAGCCCTCAGGATGTTAGGGAAGTATTCTGTGTAAGAGGAGCTTTCTTAGGGAATTTGAAAAATCTTTCATAGTTTTTATATTTATTTTAGTAAAAGGGTTTTCACTATGTGGAAACCTTTTTTTTATATTCACTTTGATTAATTAAGGGGATGTTGATTCTTGCGCAATAGAATCAAATTGTTTTTAAAGAAATAGAATCATCTTGATGAGTTGGAGAGATACAGATTTAAATTTAGTGTAATAGACTAGGAAAGAGTGTTTTTTGCTTAAAAGGAGTGTTTAAGTTAGGTAAACATAAGGATTTATATTAACAATTAGATTATTGAATTTTATTAGGGAATTGCCTTGTATTTGTTTAGAATGTTCTAAATTTGAAGTGATATTTTGAATAATAAAATAGATTAAGATATGAGTCAAGAAGTTAGAGGATTAGAGCCTAAGAACTTATGGAACAAGTTCGCTGATCTAAACGCAGTGCCACGTCCTTCAAAGAAAGAAGAACGTGTGATTGAGTTTATGATGAACTTTGGTAAGTCTTTAGGTTTAGAAACTATAAAAGATGAAGTAGGTAATGTTATTATTAAAAAGCCTGCTACTAAAGGAATGGAGAACAGAAAGACTATTGTGATGCAATCACACTTAGATATGGTTCACCAAAAAAATAACGATACAGTATTTGACTTCGACACACAAGGAATCGACATGTATGTAGAAGATGGATGGGTTAGAGCTAGAGGTACTACATTAGGTGCTGATAACGGTATCGGTGTGGCTTCTATCATGGCTATCTTAGAGAGTAATGAAATCCCTCACCCAGCTATCGAAGCGTTATTTACTATCGATGAAGAGACTGGTATGACTGGTGCTAAAGGCCTTCAAGGTGGTATGTTAGAAGGAGAGATTCTTTTGAACTTAGATACTGAAGAGGATGACGAGATAGATATCGGATGTGCTGGTGGTGTGGATGTAACTGCATCTGCTGAATATGATGAAGAAGCTACTCCAGAAGGATCTGTAGGATATAGAATCACTGTAAAAGGTCTTAAAGGAGGTCACTCTGGTATGGATATTCACAAGGGGTTAGGAAATGCAAATAAGATCATGAATAGATTGTTATTTGATGCTTTTGACAACTTTGGATTACAGATTGCTAAGATTAAAGGCGGAAGTTTGCGTAATGCTATTCCTAGAGAGAGCGTTGCTGAGGTAATCATCGCAAGTACTTTTGACGAGGCATTCGTATTTGATATGATGTCTATCGTAGATGAAATCAAAGCTGAGTTACATACTGTAGACCCTGACTTTGAAGTAGTATTTGATAAGTTAGAAGAAGCAGAGACTCCTAAGTTAGTAATGCCTTCTATGGCACAGTACTTCTTTGTGAGATCGATGTATACAGCTCATAATGGTGTACACCGTATGGCTCCTGACTTCGAAGATTTAGTAGAAGCATCTAATAATATCGCTAAGGTAGAATTAGGAGATGGAAAGTTAGTAGTGAAGTGTCTAACGCGTTCGTCAGTAGAATCATCTAAGTTAGATGTAGCTAATGGATTGCGTTCTGCATTCGAATTAATGGGATGTGAAGTAGAGTTCTCTGGTTCTTACCCAGGATGGACTCCTAACTCAGAATCTGAAATCTTAGATGTATTAGTAGATATCTACGAAAAACAAGTAGGAGAGAAACCAAGTGTAGTAGCTTGTCACGCTGGATTAGAGTGTGGTATCTTAGGAACTAACTATCCTGATATGGATATGATTTCTTTTGGACCTACTATCCGTGGAGCTCATTCCCCTGTAGAGCGTGCTAATATCGCATCTGTACAGAAATATTGGAAATTCTTATTAGAGATTTTAACTCAGATACCTGAGAAGAAATAATCTAATATAGTTACATATAGAAGACGCCTTAATCGGCGTCTTTTTTATTGTTGTTATTTTAGTAAGGATAGATAACCTTTTTTGAGGCTATAGAAAAATTAATGTTTAATTAAGATTAAACTGTTATGAAATTAGTACTTTAGACGTTATCAAATAAAAACTCAATATTTATGAAAAAATCACTTTTAGCCTTAGCTTTTATTGGAGCTTTTGCAATCTCTTGTGGTGAGAAAAAAGATGCGAATACAACAGAACCAACTACTGAAACTACAACAGAGCAAGTAGAAGCACCTGTAGCAAAAGAGTTGACCTACACAATGGAATGGACAGCTTTTAAAACTCCTAAAAAAGTAGGTGTTAAAGGAACTTTTACAGATATCAAATTAAATGATGTCAAAGCTGATGCAGCGACTTTAGAAGAATCTTTAAAAGGAGCTAACTTCGTGATTACTACTTCGTCTGTAAGTACTAATGATGCAGGAAGAGATGAGAAATTAAAAGTAGAGTTCTTCGCTAAGATGATGGGAAATATCAATGGTTTCTTTGGAGAGTTTAAAGACGGTAAAGTAATGGTAAACTTGACAATGAATGGAGTAAGTAAAGAGAAAGAGTTTACTTACACAGTAGAAGGAGATGCGCTTAAGTTAAATGGAGGTATTGACATCATCGCAGACTTTACAGCACAAGCAGCTTTTGATAGCTTACATACAGCTTGTAAAGATTTACACGAAGGTAAAACTTTCACAGAAGTAGAGCTTTCTGCAGAGATTAAAAAATAATTAACTACTTTTGTAGTGTAATTGAAGAGGAGTATGATAAAATATTCCTCTTTTTTTTTACCTTTGCAAACCAAATAAATTATCTATTTTAGGATATGTTAGATAGACTACAAATTATTAAGCAACGTTTTGACGAAGTTTCTGACTTGATTATTCAGCCAGATGTTATAGCTGATCAAAAACGTTACGTACAGTTAAATAAAGAATATAAAGATTTAAAACAGCTAGTTGAGAAACGCGCTGAATATGTAACTCTTAAAGGTAATATGGATGAGGCTAATGAGATATTAGCTGATGGAAGTGATGCTGAGATGGTGGAGATGGCTAAGATGCAGTTAGACGAAGCTAAAGGACGTTTGCCAGAATTAGAAGAAGAGATTAAATTCTTATTGATACCAAAGGACCCTGAGGATGCTAAGAACGTAATGGTAGAGGTACGTGCTGGTACAGGTGGTGATGAGGCGAGTATCTTCGCAGGAGATTTATTCAGAATGTATACTAAATACTGTGAAGGTAGAGGATGGAGAACATCTGTAGTAGATGTGAATGAAGGAACTTCAGGAGGATATAAAGAGGTAATCTTTGAGGTAACAGGAGAGGATGTTTATGGTACATTAAAGTATGAAGCTGGAGTACATCGTGTACAGCGTGTTCCTCAAACGGAGACGCAAGGACGTGTACATACATCAGCAGCGACTGTAATGGTATTACCAGAAGCAGAAGAGTTCGATGTGCAGATAGATATGAATGATGTTCGTATTGACTTTTTCTGTTCATCAGGACCTGGAGGTCAGTCTGTAAATACAACTAAATCAGCTGTACGTATGACGCATATTCCTACAGGACTGGTAGCTCAATGTCAGGATGAGAAATCTCAACACAAAAACAAAGACAAAGCTTTAACTGTATTGCGTTCTCGTTTATACGAGATGGAGTTGGCGAAAAAACAAGCAGAAGATGCCACTAAACGTTCTTCTCAAGTAAGTAGTGGTGATAGATCTGCTAAGATTAGAACCTATAACTACCCTCAAGGACGTGTAACTGATCACCGTATAGGACTTACATTATATGATCTAGATGGTGTAATGAATGGAAATATTCAGAAAGTTATCGATGAGTTACAATTAGTAAGTAATACAGAGAAATTAAAAGAAGGAGACGTTTATTAATCGTCTTTATTAAATATTATAAACCACACTTGCTTATGTATAGTGTGGTTTTTTTTAAACTACAACTGCTGCACAATGACTACACAACAATTAATAGAGCAAATCAGAGTAAAGAAATCTTTTCTATGCGTAGGATTAGATGTTGATTTAGATAAGATACCTAGTTTTTTATTAAAAGAGGAAGATCCTATATTTAGTTTTAATAAGGCAATTATAGATGCAACTCATCAATATGCTGTCGCTTATAAGCCCAATATTGCATTTTATGAGGCTTATGGTATTAAGGGATGGATGTCACTAAACAAGACGATAGAGTATATTAATGAGTATTATCCAGAGCTATATACTATAGCAGATGCAAAGCGTGGAGATATCGGAAATACTGCTTCTATGTATGCGAAGGCATTCTTTGAGGATATGTCGTTTGATAGTGTTACTGTAGCTCCTTATATGGGGAAAGATTCGGTAGAGCCTTTCTTGGCTTTTAAAGATAAGCATACGATACTATTAGCATTAACTTCTAATAAAGGAGCTTTTGATTTTCAGACCAAAGAGGTGGATGGTAAACCGCTTTATCAGCAAGTATTAGAGACTTCTCAAGAGTATGAAAATGCAGAAAACCTAATGTATGTGGTAGGAGCAACAAAAGCAGAATACTTTGAGGAAATTAGAAAAATAGTACCTGATAGTTTCTTATTAGTACCTGGAGTAGGAGCTCAAGGAGGAAACTTACAAGATGTATGCAAATACGGATTAAATAAAAATGTAGGATTACTAATCAATTCATCTAGAGGAATTATCTTTGCATCACAGGCGGAAGATTTTGCAGAGAAAGCAGGATTAGAAGCTAAGGCTATCCAGATAGAAATGGAAGAGATATTAAATAAAATGGTATGATAGTATTAAAAGATCAGATAGGGCAAGAGCATCACTTCGAAAATGTACCCAAGAGAATAATTTCGTTAGTTCCATCACAGACAGAAACATTATGTGATTTGGGATTAGAAGATGAAATTAAGGGGATAACTAAGTTCTGTGTACACCCTTATCACTTAGGAGTAGTAAAAATAAAAGTAGGTGGAACTAAGAAGGTGCATGTAGAAAAGATAAAGGCACTTAATCCTGATATTATTATCGCTAATAAAGAGGAGAATACACTTGAGATCGTTGAAAGTCTTAAGGGGATATGTCCTGTTTGGGTAACTGATGTAGTTACTTTAGAAGATAATAAGCAAATGATTGAAGACTTCGGTGTATTGTTTAATAAAAGAACAGAAGCCAAAAAATGGAATGACAAGATTGACTTCGCGATTAAGGACTTTATGTCTTTCATCAGTACAAGAGAGCAGCAGACATCGGCTTACTTTATCTGGAGAGAGCCTTATATGGCGGCTGGAGACAATACGTTTATCAATACGCTGATGACACTAAATAAGTTTGCGAATGTATATGCTAATAAGGAAGGAAGATATCCAGAGGTAGAGATTAGAAAAATGAGAATACAGGGGGATCCCGAATTAGTGTTTTTGTCTTCTGAGCCTTATCCGTTTAAAGAAGAGCATGCGTTTGAGATAGGTAGATGTTCCCATCATGCAAAAACGATATTTGTAGATGGTGAAATGTTCTCATGGCACGGTACCCATTTACACAATGCATTTGACTATTTTAAACAGATACACAAGCGATTAGAATAAGTAGAATTAGGTTTTTGGCTGATTCTGGGTTTAACCCAATGTACTATAAATAAAAAGCCGAGTAGTGAAACTACTCGGCTTTTTTTAACTAACCCTAACTGTTATGAAATCAATCATTTTAATACAGCAAATATCAAAAAAAATTCTCAATAGGAGAGTTAATTGAATGTTATAATAATGTTATTTTTATTTTTTTGTACAAAAAACAATAATTAGTATAGTTGTTTAGTTGTTTTTGTGCTTATTTATCAATTGTTTCTTGGTAGAATTGTTTGATGTGTTATTTTTGGTTGAGTTTGTTATATTATCTTGAATTGCGAATACGTCTTTTAGTAATTTCGTATTTCTAGCTCCACCTATATTTTCTCTAATATTATTCTCTTCAATAGATATCATTTTAAATACTCCATCCATTGTTTGGGTTGTGATATAGTCTGTTAAATTAGTATTAACAGGAGATACTAAAGGAAGTGCGTTATACGTAGTTGACATTTTTTCCCAAATTACATCAGCGCCTACATCTGATAGTGAAGATTGAATTACAGGGTTAAATTTGTCATAAAGACTTTTAGTAGTACTTTTCTTTAAGTAATCAGTTGCTGCAGATTTACCTCCAATTAATATATCTTTAGCATCGCTAAAAGTCATGTTTTTAACAGCATCTACAAAAATAGGAGTAGCTTCTTTGACAGCACTTTCTGCTGCGCGATTGATTAAAGTAGTGCCTTGATCAGCTAAACTTCCCATTCCCATTCTTTTTAAAGCTTTTTCAACTTTTTTAAACTCCTCTGGCATAGCGATTTTAACTAACTCATTTTTTAAGAAACCATCAGGTTGAGACAATTTGCTAACTTGATCAGCGATTCCTTTATCTAGGGCTTCTTTAAGTCCGTTAGCTACTTTATCTTGAGTGATGTTATTGATAAGATTATTTGTTTTTTTGCTTTGAGCATTAACGATTGGGGAATTGGCTAAAGCACATATCATCAATGCAGTAGCAATCATTGTTTTTTTCATAGTGTTTTTTATTATTTTGTAATTGTATTTGCTTCTAGTTTTACTGCTTTTCTAACGACATCTAGTTTTTGTTCTATTTGAATCGTTTTGGTTATTAAAGCCTGTCTTAATTGTGTTGCGTCCAGTATGTTTGGATTAGCACCAGTTAGTTGAATTAGTTCAGTAATATCATTTTTAGTTTGTACTAATATTTGCCAAAGCTCTGTGCTTACATAAACTTGTTGTGAAACATTGTAGTCAAATTCCTGTTCTAAATGCGTAATCAGATTGATAAGGTAAAGATTCTTATCCTCAGCGTTTGGATTTACTCTAAGAACAAGTTTCTTTAGGTCTATTCGCTCCACAAGAATGACCAAGCGTTCAAAAGCTTGTAGTTTCAACGCTTGTATATCTACAGTACTTTGAGACTTTAATTGTTCTAATAGGTAAAGGTCTTTTCTGGTTTGTTTCTCCAGTATTTTATTAAAAGCCATGTACGCTATACCTGCCGTGACTAGCGCAGGAAATGTATATGCGACTAGCTGTAGTATTAAATCTATACTCATTGCGATTTTTTTTTAAACAAAAGTATGGAATATTCTGTTTTAAGTGCTAATTTTTATAGCAGTAAAAAACTTGTTATAAAGGTATAGTAATTGTAATTTTGACACTTTCGAGTAAATTAGATATGCAAAATTATATAGATCAGTTAAATGAGGCTCAAAGAGCGCCTGTACTTCAAAAAGAAGGACCAATGATAGTAATCGCTGGAGCAGGATCAGGGAAAACGAGGGTTTTGACTTTACGTATAGCTTATTTAATGCACCAAGGAGTGGATGCATTTAATATCTTATCACTGACTTTTACTAATAAAGCAGCTCGTGAAATGAAAGTTAGGATTGCACAGATAGTTGGTAGTTCTGAGGCAAAGAACTTGTGGATGGGTACATTTCACTCTGTATTTGCAAAAATACTACGAGCTGAGGCTGATAAATTAGGCTATCCAAGTAATTTTACTATCTATGATTCTCAGGATAGTCAGCGTCTTATAAGTCAGATTATTAAGGAAATGCAATTAGATAGGGATATCTATAAACCTAAAGAGATATTAAGTAGAATATCTTCATATAAGAATAGTTTAGTAACGGTTAAGGCTTATTATAATAATCCAGAACTTCAGGAGGCTGATGCGATGAGTAAAAGACCGCGTATTGGAGAAATATATGGGAATTATGTAGAGCGCTGTTTTAAGTCAGGTGCAATGGACTTTGATGACTTATTATTAAAGACCAATGAGTTGCTTACTCGTTTTCCAGATGTGTTGTCAAAATATCAAAATAGATTTAAATATATCTTAGTAGATGAGTACCAAGATACAAACCACTCACAGTATTTAATTGTAAGAGCGTTGTCAGATCGCTTTCAGAATATTTGTGTGGTAGGAGATGATGCTCAGAGTATCTATGCCTTTAGAGGGGCAAATATTAACAATATATTGAACTTCCAGAAAGATTATGAAGGGGTGCAAACGTATCGACTAGAACAGAATTATCGTTCTTCTAGAAATATAGTAGAGGCGGCGAACTCTGTTATCGATAACAATAAGGTGAAGTTAGATAAAGTAGTATGGACTGCTAATGATAATGGACCAAAAATAAAAGTACACCGATCTTTAACAGATGGAGAGGAAGGACGTTTTGTAGCGTCAACAATCTTTGAAGAAAGAATGCAGAATCAAAAGAACAATAGTGATTTTGCTATTTTATATAGAACCAATGCGCAGTCACGTGCGATGGAGGATGCCCTGCGTAAAAAAGATATCCCTTATCGCATATATGGAGGATTGTCGTTCTATCAACGCAAAGAAATCAAGGATGTATTATGTTACTTAAGATTAGTGATTAATCCCAAGGATGAAGAGGCGCTAGTGCGTGTGATAAATTATCCTGCTAGAGGTATTGGAAATACTACAATGGATAAATTAACTATAGCAGCTAATCACTATAAGCGTTCGATATTTGAAGTTATAGAGCATATCGATAAAATCGACTTGAAGATTACTGCAGGAACGCGTAATAAGTTGAGTGACTTTAGCAATATGGTTAAGGCGTTTCAAGCATTAGAAACAACAATGGATGCCTATCAGTTAACAGAGCATATCGTGAAGAAGACTGGACTGGTACAAGAGATGCGAAAAGATACTACACCTGAGGGGATCACTCGTATGGAAAATATAGAGGAACTTCTAAATGGTATTAAAGACTTTATCGATGGGCAGAAAGAAGTGGACGGTGCTAGGGGAGCTTTAAGTGAGTTCATGGAAGATGTGGCATTAGCTACGGATTTAGATAAAGATACAGGAGATGATGATAGAGTAGCGTTAATGACTATTCACTTGGCTAAGGGGCTTGAGTTTCCTACGGTATTCTGTGTAGGGATGGAGGAAGATTTGTTTCCAAGTGCGATGAGTATGAATACAAGAAGTGAGTTAGAAGAGGAGAGAAGGTTGTTTTATGTGGCACTAACTCGTGCAGAGCATCAGGCATATCTTACTTATGCTCAATCTAGATATAGATGGGGTAAATTAGTAGATAGTGATCCTTCGCGCTTTATAGAAGAGGTCAAGGATGAATATCTAGAGTATTTGACTCCTGTAGAGACAAACTATAGGTATAAGCCGACGATTAATGCAGATATTTTTGGTGATGTAGATAAGAGTAAACTGCGATTAACTAAACCTGTAGGAGGTACTCCACCTGCTTACGTTACAGATAATGAAGAACCAAGAGAGAATCGAAATATTAGGAAACTAAAACCAGTAGATGCTTCAAGTGCTAAAGTGACCAGTTTGACAAATGGGAATCAAGATTTAGTGGTGGGACAAACTGTAATGCATGAGCGCTTTGGGAAAGGAGTTATTATAGGATTAGAAGGAATGGGGGCGGATAAGAAAGCAGAAATTAAATTCGATGTAGGTGGAATCAAAAAACTACTTCTGAGATTTGCTAAGCTTCAAGTTTTATAGTAAATTTAAGTAAACTAATAATAGTAAGTATGTCACAGTTTATAAAAATCTATCCTGAGAATCCAAGTGAAAAAGAGATAGATAAAGTAGTAAAGGTATTAAGAGATGGAGGATTAGTTATCTATCCAACAGATACCGTATATGGGTTGGGATGTGATATTTCGAATTCAAAAGCTTTAGAGAAGATAGCCAAGATAAAAGGGGTTAAGTTAGAGAAAGCTAACTTTTCTTTTATATGTCATGATTTGAGCAATATTTCAACTTATGTGAAACAAATAGATACATCTACGTTTAAAATACTTAAAAAGGCATTGCCAGGTCCATATACATTCATTCTACCAGGTAATAATGACTTGCCTAAGGATTTTAAGAAGAAAAAAACAGTAGGTATTCGTGTTCCTGATAATAATATTGCACGAGAGATAGTGCGAAAATTAGGTAATCCTATAGTGTCTACTTCTATCTACGATGAAGATGAAATACTGGAGTATACTACCGATCCTGAATTAATCTTCGAGAAATGGCAGAATATTGTCGATTTAGTTATAGATGGAGGGTATGGAAATAATGAAGCTTCAACAGTAATCGATCTCTCAGGAGAGGAACCAGAAGTTATCAGAGTTGGTAAAGGAGATACTGATATCTTCTAAAAGAATAGATTAAAATTAAAGAATAAATAATTAACAAGGTTAATTTATAGTTACAAAGTATATAACCTTAATTAAATTAGGGTTTTTCAAACTGAATTGTTATTTTTGTAACTGTTTAAATTAAAAGCTAAACGTATCACACTATGAATTTACATGAATTTCAAGGTAAAGAAATATTAGCTAGCTACGGTGTAAGAGTACAACGTGGATTAGTAGCTAACAACGCGGAAGAAGCAGTTGAAAAAGCAAAACAACTTACAGAAGAAACTGGAACAAGTTGGTATGTAATTAAAGCTCAAATCCATGCAGGAGGAAGAGGTAAAGGAGGAGGAGTTAAGTTGGCTAAAAACTTAGACGAAGTAAAAACAATCGCTGGTAACATTATCGGTATGGATTTAATTACTCCGCAAACTCCACCAGAAGGTAAAAAAGTTAATCGCGTATTAGTTGCTGAGGACGTTTACTACCCAGGAGAAAGTGAAGTTAGTGAGTTTTACATGTCAGTATTACTTGATAGAGCTAAAGGACGTAACATGATTATGTATTCTACTGAAGGTGGAATGGATATCGAAGAAGTTGCTGAAAATACTCCACACTTAATCTTTAAAGAAGAAATTGATCCTGCTGTAGGATTACAAGGATTCCAAGCTAGAAGAATTGCTTTTAACTTAGGATTATCTGGAAATGCACACAAAGAAATGGTTAAGTTCGTAGATGCTTTATACAAAGCATATATCGGAAGTGACTCTTCTATGTTTGAGATCAACCCAGTATTAAAAACTTCAGATAACATGATTTTAGCTGTTGATGCAAAAGTTACTCTTGATGATAACGCATTATACAGACAAAAAACATACGCTGAATACAGAGATACAACTGAAGAAAGACCAATCGAAGTAGAAGCTAAAGAAGCTGGATTAAACTACGTAGATTTAGATGGTACTGTAGGATGTATGGTTAACGGAGCTGGATTAGCAATGGCTACTATGGATTTAATTAAGTATGCTGGTTTCGAGCCTGCTAACTTCTTAGACGTAGGAGGAACTGCTGATGCTAAACGTGTTGAAATCGCTTTCCGTATTATCTTAAAAGATCCTAACGTAAAAGCTATCTTAATTAACATCTTCGGAGGAATCGTTCGTTGTGACCGTGTTGCTCAAGGTGTAGTTGATGCATACAAAAACATGGGAGATGATATTAAAGTGCCAATCATTGTTCGTTTACAAGGAACAAATGCTGAATTAGCAAAAGAAATCATTGACCAATCAGGTATGCCAATCTTATCTGCTATCGCTTTCCAAGAAGCTGCAGACCAAGTTAAAGTTGCTTTATCATAATTGATTTAAAAGTTATAGGAAAAGGCGAACTCATTTGAGTTCGCCTTTTTTATTGTATTTGTTCTGTCGTGTAAGGGTAGAGGGAAATAAAAAAGCTATTCAATAAACTGAATAGCTTTTTTTATTATTTTGATTTTTTACCATTATTAAATTTAATTCCTGCTAAAGGAGATTTAGGTAAGTCCTTTTTGTTAAAAGTACTTTTCTTTTTATTGTCTGCAGATTTGTTAGCAGGTTTAGCGTAAGATTTGCCTTTACTTTCAGTCTTCTTCTGTTCTTTAAAGGGTTTTACTTCTGCTTTATTAGAGGTAAGTACTTCTGTTGGATTTTTAGGATTTTCTTTCGTTCCTCTTAAGTGGATAACTAATCCGTTTAAGAAGTTTCTAAGAATCTGATCTCCACATTCTACGTATTTAGGATGATCCTCATTTCTAAATAGACTTCCAACTTCAGCTTTCGAAATTCTAAAATCAACTAACTCTAGAATTTCTACTATTTGATCGTCGCGTAATTGTAAAGCGACTCTCAGTTTCTTTAATATATCGTTATTGTTCATTCAATGTCTTTTTGCAAAGGTAATTAAAATATCTACAGTTTGTCTTTTAAAGCTTTTATTTCATCTCTTAATCGAGCTGCATTTAGAAAATCAAGATCTTTAGCTGCTTTTTCCATGTCTTTTCTTTTCGTTCTAATAATCTTTTCAATATCAGCTTTAGTTTTGTACTTCAGAGTTTCTTCTGTAGCTTGAAGAATAGATTCTTTTTGTAAATCTTCATAAGAGGCTTTGACTAATTCACTAGAGATCTTCTTTACAATAGCTGTTGGTGTAATGTTATTGTTTTTATTAAAGTTCATTTGCTTCTCACGTCTATAGTTGGTTTCGTCTATAGTACGTTGCATACTAGCGGTGATTTTATCCGCATACATGATAGCGCGGCCATTAACGTTTCTAGCAGCTCTACCAACTGTTTGGGTAAGAGATCTATGACTTCGTAAGAAACCTTCTTTATCAGCATCTAATATCGCTACAAGAGATACTTCAGGTAAGTCAAGTCCTTCTCTTAGTAAGTTAACTCCAATTAGTACATCGAATAGCCCTTTACGTAGGTCTTGCATAATCTCAACACGTTCTAATGTATCTACATCAGAGTGTATATATCTACATCTAATCCCTACACGGGTGAAGTATTTAGCTAATTCTTCAGCCATGCGCTTGGTTAGAGTTGTAACAAGGATTCTCTCATCTTTTTCTACTCTCTTGTGAATTTCTTCAATCAAATCATCTATTTGATTTTCTGTAGGTTTTATTTCGATAATCGGATCTAATAGACCTGTAGGTCGTATTAATTGCTCTACATAGACTCCTTCTGATTTTTGTAGTTCATAATCAGCAGGTGTAGCTGATACATAAACGACTTGATTTTGCATAGCTTCAAATTCTTCAAACTTAAGTGGTCTATTGTCAAGTGCGGCAGGTAGTCTAAAACCGTATTCTACTAGATTCTCTTTACGTGACCTATCTCCTCCATACATTGCGTGTACTTGGGATACTGTTACGTGGCTCTCGTCTATTACCATTAAGTAGTCATCAGGAAAGTAATCAATCAAACAGAAAGGACGTGTTCCTTGTTCTCTACCATCTAAGTATCTTGAGTAGTTCTCAATTCCTGAACAGTACCCTAACTCTCTAATCATTTCAAGATCGAAATTAGTACGTTCTTCTAGGCGTTTAGCTTCAAGGTGTTTTCCTATTTCTTTAAAGTAATCTACTTGTTTGACTAGGTCTTGTTGTATTTCCCATATAGCGGCCTGTAATACATCAGGTGATGTAACAAACATATTAGCAGGATAGATTGTAAGATTAGTGTATTTTTCAATAACTGCTGAAGTACTTGGATTGAAAACCTCAATATCTTCTATCTCATCTCCAAAGAAGTGTATTCTAAAAGGATTATCAGCATAACTAGGAAATACCTCTACTGTATCGCCTTTTATTCTAAATGTACCAGCAGTAAACTCAACTTCTGTTCTTGCATACAAGCTTTGTACTAAACGATGTAATAGTTTAGTTCTGCTTATTTGTTGATCTACTTCTAGTGCAATAACATTCTTTTGAAACTCTACTGGATTTCCGATACCATATAGACAAGAAACAGAAGCTACCACTATAATATCTCTTCTTCCTGATAGTAGGGCAGAGGTAGTGCTTAGTCGCATCTTTTCAAGCTCTTCGTTGATAGATAGGTCTTTTTCTATATAAGTACCTGTAACAGGTAAGAAAGCCTCAGGTTGATAGTAGTCGTAGTAAGATACGAAGTACTCGACCGCATTGTTTGGGAAAAAGCTTTTAAACTCTGTATATAATTGAGCTGCAAGCGTTTTATTGTGTGCTAGAATTAGAGTAGGTCTGTTGACTTCTTTAATTACATTAGCTATAGTAAAAGTTTTTCCAGAACCAGTAACACCAACTAATGTTTGATATTTTTCATCTGCATTGATTCCGTCTGCTAGTTTTTTTATAGCTTGAGGCTGGTCACCAGTAGGGCTGTATTCTGAATTTAGATTAAATTTCATAGTTGCTTAAATAAGTAATGCAAAGTTACTTATTATAAACAAAAAAAGCGCAAGAATAATCTTGCGCTTTAATATGATTAAAATTGAATTCTAAAATTAGTTAATTTTGAAAACAACTTTTCTTGCAATTCTACGAGCTGCAGCTGAATCTTTAGATACTGCATCATCAATTCCGTTTCCTTTAGCAGAAACTTTAGAAGCAGAAACTCCAGATTTAACTAAGATATCTTTAACAGCATTTGCACGTCTTTCAGATAACTTGTTGTTGTAAGATTTGTTTCCTACTGCATCAGCATATCCAAGAACTTCTACAGAAGCATTAGGATTAGCTTTTAAGTAGTTAACGATGAAGTTGATTCCGTCAACGTTTGATGGTTGAGATTTATCAAAGTCAAAGTAAGCAGCTACATATCCTTTGTTGATTAATTCTTTAATCATGTTAGCATCTCCAGTGTTAGCTACAGCTTTCTCTGGTTGATTACCATATTTCTCAGCAATGTATGCTTCGATGTTATCAGCGATACCATTGTTGTTTTTATCGATATTTCTACCTCTAGAATCAACTAAAGCACCAGCTGGAGTATTAGGCTCTAAGTCTAGGTAATCAGCTACACCGTCTCCATCAGAGTCAACAAGCATACCTTCGATTTTAGAAACTCTTCCTTCGATTTCACCTAACAATTTGTTGTCTTCTTCTTCAGCAACATACCAGTCAGCATGTTGTCCGTTTTTACCTAAATAGATAGAAACTCCAACAGAAGCATTAAACATAGTACCTTGAGCGATTGAACGATTTGTAGCGTTTAATCCGTCCCAAGTATTGTTTTGTTGTAAACTTTGAATAACTGTGAAGTCAGCGTTTAAAGCAACACGTGGGTGAACTTTAATTTGTCCAGTTAAACCAGCCATTAAGTGTCCCATGTTGTCAGTTCCTTCTAACTTATCTCCATTCATCCAAGAGTAACCTCCCCCTGCGTGAGCTTGTACGTTTAATACTTTAGTCCAAGATTCGAAGTTTAAAAGTCTTCCAACGTTAACAACCCCTTCTAAGCTTGTTCTGTAGTGGTTTGTGTTTAAGTCAGCATCATTAGTCCAGTTGTCTAATTTATCATAGCCAAAAGAAGCTTTAATACCAAACTTATTGTTTAAACTGTAACGTACACCTCCATCTAAGTGTAAGTTTTTGAAAGTCTCAGCTGTGTATCCTGAAGATAAAACTCTTGCAGGTTTAGCAAATCCTCCATTTAAGTCAATAGACCATTTGTTGTAAGGACTTTGAGCATGAACAGCACCAAAAGCTAATACAGAAGCCAATAACGGTAATGTTAATTTTTTCATAGTTGTCTTTTTAATTTCCATTAAATGTGATCTAAAATAATCACACTATTTACTAATCGCTTATGGAGCAAATATACGGTAAAGATTTGTAATAGAAACAGAAATTTACTTTTTTTTGTAAAAAGTGATATATTTTTTACTTTTGTTTCATAAAAGATATATAATATGGGATATGTTTCAAAGATATTCGTTACAGTAGATGTTGTTTTGTTTAAAAAATCTTCAAGTAATTCACATGTTTTATTAATAAAGCGCAAAAATGAACCATTTCGCGATTATTGGGCTCTACCTGGGGGCTTTGTAGACGAAAATGAGGATTTAGTTGTCGCTGCTAAGCGTGAATTAGTTGAGGAAACATCAATAGCGGTTAACGAGTTAGTACAAATTAAAGCTTATGGCAAGCCTTTTAGAGATCCGAGATCACATATGGTTACTGTTGCTTTCTATGGTGAGGTAGCAGGGGATATTGTTGGTAAAGCTGCTGATGATGCTAAAGAGTTAGCTTGGTTTAATATAGATGAATTGCCTGATTTGGCATTTGATCATTTAGATATTGTTACAGATGCGATATCGCTGCATAAAAAAAGGTAAGTCTAATTAGACTTACCTTTTTTTTATGCTTTACTTTCTAGTAATCTCTTTTCCATTACAAAAGTCCCAAAAGGAATGATTGATGCAATACAAATTAATCCATATTTCTTCAAACTCCATTTTTCATCTCCTTTAAGTACAGTTGCCATTACTATATATAGTATGAATAACACTCCGTGTCCCATTCCTACTATTCTTACCATCTCTGGTTGTTCCCAGATATACTTTAATGGCATAGCGATAAAAAGTAGCGCTAGTAATGATAGTCCCTCTAGTAGGGCTACGATTTTAAATAATTTAAGCATCCTTGTTGAATTAGAAGTTTTAAGTATGCTAATATACTTTTATTATGAGAACAAAAAAAGCCTAACAAGAATTCTGTTAGGCTTTTGTGTTATGATTAACATTTATAATTAGAAAGCTAATAAGCGAGTGTTGTAGTCTCTTAAATCTTCTAAGTTATGTTTATTATCGATGTCTTTGTATAAAGATAATAAATACTGTAAGCTTTCTAAATCATTTTTAGCTTCTTGCTCTGATTTAGTAGCTCCTTCTTCTTCCTCTTCAACTGGTTCATCAGAAGGAATTGCAATTAAAAATGCATTGTTGTTTTGAATGTGTTCGTATGCTAAGCGGATAGACTTAACTAACACAGGTTTCTCTTCAAGTAAAGCAAATTCTCTAAGTTTTTGTAAATCTGCTACAATGTTTTCTACAACAAGACCATCAGCAATTAGATCTGATTGAATCTTTTTAATCAATTTTAAAGCATTTGCGTTTTCCACAGTAAATATCTTTTAAGTATAAAAAATTATGGTGCAAAAGTAATCTTTTTAGATGATTATAGTGAAATAAAAGATGAAATATTTTGATTGTTTTTATATAAAATACTTTATATGTGATTGTTAAGTTGTGTTTTGTTTCTACTCTGGTCTTTAAATTGGATAGTCAATGTAGTATTTAAACAAAAAACCGCCATTTTCAGAAGAAAAGTGACGGTTTTTTTCAAACAAACTAAACCAAATTGTCTGTATCCTATAATTAGAATACGTATTCGTTAGTCTCTACCAATTTAGTAGCAATAGTTTCTCTAAGTGCATTTACATTTGGTAGGTTCACATATTTTGTAAATCTGCGTAGTCCCATTAACATCACACGTTGCTCATCACCTTCGGTGAAAGAAGAGATTCCTTCTTTTCCTTTTAATCCGATGATATCTACAGCGTGATATAAGTATAATTGAGCCATAGCGATTTGTTCTTTAATATTTGCTTCTCCTTTAAGTTTAGCTAATTTCTCAGTTCTAAGGATAGCACTTTCTGCCATATAGATTTCGATTAACATATCTGAAGCAGCCATTAATAGCGCTTGGTGTTTATCCAATTCTGGTCCATATTTCTGAACTGCACTACCAGCTACCATTAAGAAAGCTTGTTTTAATTTGCTAACCATTTCTTTTTCTTCAGCAAATAATTCTGAATAATCAGGAACGTCAAAGCTTGGGATACTCATTAGTTCGTCAGCTACTTTCATAGCTGGTCCTAATAAATCTACGTGTCCTTTCATTGCTTTTTTGATTAACATACCTACAGTAAGCATACGGTTGATCTCATTAGTACCTTCATAGATACGAGAGATACGAGCATCTCTCCATGCGCTTTCCATTGGTGTGTCTTCTGAGAATCCCATACCTCCGAAGATTTGTACTCCTTCGTCTGCACAACTTTGTACATCTTCAGAAACAGCAACCTTAAGAATAGAGCATTCGATAGCGAATTCTTCCACTCCTTTTAATTCTGCTTCTTGGTGTGTATTGCCTTCTGCGATACGTTGGTTGATACGCTCTTCGATAGCTGCTGCAGCTCTATATGATGCTGCTTCACCTACATAAGCATTAGTTGCCATCTCAGCTAGTTTAGTACGGATAGCACCGAAAGATGAGATAGGTGTTTTAAACTGGATACGCTCATTAGCATATCTTACAGATTGTGTGATTAGACGACGTTGTGAGTCTAAACAAGCTGCTGCTAATTTGATACGACCTACGTTTAATGCATTCATTGCTATTTTAAAACCGTTTCCTCTTTCAGAAAGCATATTCTCTACAGGAACTTTTGTCTCACTGAAGAAAACCTGACGAGTAGAAGAAGCTCTAATGCCTAATTTGTGCTCTTCTTCTCCTAAAGTAATTCCGTTACTTGGATCGTTTTCTACGATAAATCCAGTGATATTTTTATCATCTTCGATACGCGCAAATACGATAAATACATTACAGAACCCAGCATTAGAGATCCACATTTTTTGTCCTGTGATAGAGTAGTGTTTCCTATCAGCAGATAATACTGCTTTTGTTTTTCCAGAGTTAGCATCTGATCCTGCGTCTGGCTCTGTTAAACAGTAAGCACCAAACCATTCACCTGAAGCTAATTTAGGAACGTATTTTTGTTTTTGTTCTTCGTTTCCATATAACGTAATTGGCATAGTACCAATACCTGTATGAGCACCAAAAGCTGTTGAGAAAGAACCTGTAGCTCCAGAGATGTAATCACATACTAACATTGTAGAGATGAATCCCATTTCTAACCCTCCGTAAGCTTCAGGAACTGCAACTCCTAAAAGTCCAAGTTCTCCTGCTTTACGCATAGATGATTCTGTGAATGCGTAATCTTTTTTCTCAAAGCGGTCTTTATTTGGCCATATTTCTTTGTCGATAAACTCTTTTACAGATTCACGCATCATTACTTGCTCTTCTGTGAAGTCTTCAGGAGTGAATATGTTTTCACATTTAGTTTCCTTTACTAAGAATTGACCTCCTCTAATGATATCTTTACTCATAATATATTTTTTTTTATTTTGGTTAATAGCATTCTATAATAATTCGTAGATTCCAGCAGCACCTTGTCCTGTACCGATACACATTGTAACCATTCCGTATTTAGAACCGCGGCGTTTCATCTCATCGAATAATTGCACAGATAGTTTAGCACCTGTACATCCTAGAGGGTGTCCTAGTGCGATAGCACCTCCGTTTACGTTCACGATATCTGGATTGATATCTAATTCTCTCATTACAGCTAAAGACTGAGAAGCAAACGCTTCGTTTAATTCGAACAAGTCGATGTCTTTTAGTTGTAACCCTGCTTGTTTTAGCGCTTTTGGAATTGCTTTTACAGGTCCGATTCCCATGATACGAGGTTCAACACCTGCTGCGGCATAGTTCACCATACGAGCGATAGGCTCGATGTTTAACTCTTTTACCATTTCTTCTGACATCACCATCACAAAGGCTGCACCATCACTCATTTGTGATGAGTTACCCGCCGTTACTGATCCATCAGCTGCGAACACTGGTCTAAGTTTGTTTAACGCTTCTATAGATGTACCAGCTCTTGGCCCTTCATCTTTAGTTACCGTATAAGATCTGCTATCTTTTTTACCTTTCTCATTAATGAATACCTCATTAATAGTAATTGGTACGATTTGATTGTCAAATTTACCATCTGCCTGTGCTTTAAGTGCTTTCATATGTGAGTTGTAAGCAAATACATCTTGGTCTTCACGTGAAACACCAAATTGATTAGCTACAGCTTCAGCAGTAAGTCCCATTCCCCAGTAGTAGTCTTCGTGTCCTTCTTTAGCTACGCCATAATCAGGAGTTGGTTTATATCCACCCATAGGGATATAACTCATACTCTCCGCACCACCAGCGATGATACAGTCAGCCATTCCGGCTTGTATCTTAGCTACAGCCATCCCGATAGTTTCTATTCCTGAGGCACAGTATCTGTTAACAGTTACACCAGGTACATCATCTATTTTTAATCCCATTAGAGAGATTAGACGTCCCATATTTAATCCTTGCTCTGCCTCAGGCATTGCATTACCTACCATAACATCGTCTATACGAGTCTTGTCAAATTCTGGTAGTTTACTCATTAGGTATTCGATAGTTTCAGCAGCCAGTTCATCAGGTCTTTTAAATCTGAATACACCTTTAGGCGCTTTACCCACAGCTGTTCTATATCCTTGTACTATATATGCAGTTTTCATATTTGTCTGTCGTTTTAATTGGTTAAAGATTAGTTTCTTAATGGTTTACCATTTTTCAACATATACTGAACTCTCTCTAGCGTTTTGCGTTCTCCACATAGTGATAAGAATGCTTCTCTCTCTAAGTCTAATAAGTACTGTTCTGTAACGAAAGTAGGTTCTGATAAATCTCCACCAGCCATTACATACGCTAATTTATTAGCGATCTTACGGTCGTGTTCAGAGATGTATTTACCAGCTAACATACTGTCTGTTCCTACTAAGAACATTCCTAATGCTTGACGACCAAGTACTTTGATGTCTTTTCTAAGAGCAGGTTGTGTATATCCAGCTTGTGCCATTACTAAAGCCTCTCTTTTTGCTTGTGCAATTTGTAAGTCTTTATTTACGACAACTATATCTTTTCCTTTTTGTAATATATTTAAATCAAAAGCTTCTTGTGCAGATGTAGCTACTTTAGCCATACCGATTGTTAAGAAATGCTCTTGTAATGTATTTAATTCCACATCATTTTTGCGGTATAGGTCAGCAGCTCTCACAGTCATCTCTTTAGAACCACCACCACCAGGGATAAGTCCAACACCGAATTCTACTAATCCGATATAAGTCTCAGCTGCAGCTACTACTTTATCAGCGTGTAAGCTTAATTCACATCCACCACCGAAAGTCATTCCATGAGGAGCAGCTACTACTGGGATACCAGAGTAACGCATTTTCATCATTGTATCTTGGAACGTTTTAATCGCAATATTTAATTCATCCCAATCTTGCTCTGCAGCCATCATGAAGATCATCATTAAGTTAGCCCCTACAGAGAAGTTGCTACCTTGGTTACCTACTACTAATCCTTGGAAGTCTTTCTCAGCGATTTCAACAGCTTTATTTAATCCTGCTAATACTCCACCACCGATTGTATTCATTTTAGAGTGAAACTCTAAGTTCACAATACCATCTCCTAAGTCAATTAAAGAAGCCTCGCTATTTCCCCATACTTTATTAGTTGCTCTAATATTGTCAAGGATAATGAAAGCATCCTGTCCAGGAATTGGTTCAAAAGCTTTTGTGTTTTGGTTGTAGTATAGTTTTTTACCGTTTTCTACTTTATAGAAACTCTTCGCTCCAGAAGCAGCAAGTTCTTTAACCCAATCAGCTACTGTATATCCTTCTTTCTCTATTAAAGCAATACCTTTGTCGATACCTACCAAATCCCACGTTTGGAATGGTCCGTATTTCCATGCATATCCTGTACGCATAGCATCATCGATAGGGAATAGGGTATCTGTAATTTCTGGAACACGTTGAGAAACATAAGCAAATAATGAAGCAAAGTGTTTTCTGATTAATTCACCAGCTTTTGTTTGATCTGCTAATAATAAAGCCAATTTAGCTTTCGTTCCACCAGCTTGTTTAGCTGTTTCTAGAACTGCTATTTTAGCGCGTTCTAGTGGGCGATATTCTAATTTTTCTAAGTCTAATGCATAGCGATTAGTCTTTCCTTCTTTGTCAATCTCTTTATAGTAGAATCCTTTTCTTGATTTATCACCTAAGAATTTGTTTTCTAATAAGAAGTTTAATGGTTTGCTGTCTTTTACTTGTTGGATCATTGCATCAGCAGGACAGTTTTGTTTTAGTCCATTAGTTACATTGATTGCTGTGTCAAGACCTACTAAATCTCCTAACTTAAATGTACCTGTTTTAGGACGACCTAAGATAGATCCGGTTAATGTATCAGCCTCTTCGATAGTTAATCCTATCTCTTGAGCTAATTGCATTACCATAGCCATAGAGTATACCCCTACACGGTTACCGATAAATCCTGGTGTATCTTTACATAATACAGGTGTTTTACCTAAGTATAGACTGCTGTATTTTTGGAAGAATTCAAGTACCTCTGGAGCAGTTTGTGGTCCAGGAATAATCTCAAATAATTGTAAGTATCTCGGAGGGTTGAAGAAGTGCGTTCCACAGAAGTGTTTTTGGAAATCTTCTGAGCGACCTTCCACCATTAGTTTCATTGGAATACCTGATGTGTTCGAAGTAATCAATGAACCTGGTTTTCTATATTTTTCTATCTGTTCAAAGACAGATTTTTTAATATCTAATCTTTCGATTACAACTTCGATTACCCAGTCGTAATCTTTTATTTTTACTAAATCATCTTCGATATTTCCAACTGCGATGCGTGAAGCAAAAGCTTGTGAATAGATAGGAGCAGGTTTAGATTTAAGTGCATTAGCTAAGTGAGTACTTGCTATTTTATTTCTAACGGCTTTACTTTCTAATGTAAGTCCTTTTTTTTCCTCTTCAGGAGTTAATTCTCTAGGTACAATGTCAAGAAGCAATACTTCTAGTCCAATATTAGCAAAATGACAAGCAATAGCTGATCCCATTACACCAGATCCTACTACTGCTACCTTTTTAATTATTCTTTTCATATTTTATTGTTCTTTGGTTTTTAAATTATTGTAACACTTGGATAATATACGACAATTATTTGTCTTCAAAAATACCTTTGTCATTGATTAACTGATTGATAACTTCAGTTACTTCCATAAAGTGTTTGATTTTTTCTTCAGATATTTGTGCGTGTATTTTTTCATTAAATCGCTTTACTTTCGCTTTTGAAAGCTCTCTCTTTTCTAAACCAAGAGGAGTAAGTTTAATGATTACACCACGACCATCATTTGGATTCTTCTCACGCGTGATTAATTTATTTTCTTCTAATTTTTTCAGTGTGCGTGTAAGACTAGTTGCTTCCATCCCCATATTAGGTCCTAATAGAGTAGAGGGAGTTCCTTCTTTATCTATACTTAAAAGTGCAAATGCAAGAGACATCGTAGCATCATATTTAGACGCTTCTTCATTGTACATTCTAGCCACTGCTTGCCATGTTGCTCTTAATACGTAGTCGATTGTTGTGTTTTTCATATTGTATTGAATAATTCAAATATAAAAAAAAATAGTATGCTTGCATACTATTTTTGAAATATTTATTCGTTAAGTGTAATTTTTTTTAATTAACCTCTATAGATTTTGTCGTAAAGGTCTTGATGTTTAGCTAAGATAATACGTCTACGTAGTTTTAAAGTAGGGGTTAAGTGCTCGCTATCAATGCTCCAAACATCTGGAGTAAGTTCGAATTTCTTAACTTGTTCCCATTTACCAAATTTTTTGTTGATTTCTTCTATCTCTGCTGATATACGCTCAATAACTTTAGGGTTTTTGACGATTTCTTCATTTGTAGTACCGATGTCATATCTCTTGCGACGAGCCCACTCTTTTACAAAGTCAAAATCAATTTGGATAAACGCTGCTGGCATTTTTTCTCCTTCACCGATTACCATTATTTGTTCGATAAAACGAGATTGTTTCATCATATTTTCGATCATCTGCGGAGCTACATATTTACCTCCAGAAGTTTTAAACATTTCTTTTTTACGATCTGTAATATGTAAGAATCCGTCTTCGTCTATCTTACCGATATCTTCTGTATGGAAGTAACCATCTTTTATAACGCTATTTGTTTTTTCTTCGTCTTTAAAGTATCCCATCATCACGTTTGGAGCTTTGCACAGTATCTCGCCATCCTCTGCTATTTTTACCTCTACGTTATTTAAGGGACGCCCTACTGTTCCGAATCTCAATCCACCATTTCGAGCATCATTTACTGAGATGACAGGAGAAGTCTCTGTAAGACCATATCCTTCCATCACAGGGATACCTGCAGCATTAAACACTCTCGATAGGCGAGCTTGAAGAGGAGCACTACCCGAAACGATAATTTTCATTTCTCCACCTAGTCCTTCTTGCCATTTGCTAAAGACTAGTTTTCTAGCGATGTTTAATTGGAAGTTATAGAATGCGCCTCTCTTATAAGGTTCATATTTAAATCCAAGTTCAAGTGCCCAGAAGAAAATACGCTTTTTAATTCCTGTTAAAGAAGAACCTTTAGCGAATATCTTATCGTATACTTTCTCTAATAGACGCGGTACTACAGTCATCACATTAGGATTAACTTCTTTTAAGTTATCTCCCATTTTATCGATAGACTCTGCATAGTAAATAGACGTTCCTGAGAATTGGTATAGATAGATAAGCATTCTTTCAAATACGTGACACAACGGTAGGAAACTAAGTGCTTTATAGTGATCTTCACGACCAAAAGGAACTCTATCCCAACTGCCGATTACGTTTGATAGTATATTGTTATGAGACAACATTACTCCTTTAGGTCTACCTGTAGTACCTGAGGTATAGATTAGCGTAGCTAAGTGATCAGGTGTGATAGAATCTTTAATTCGATCTACTTCTGCTTGATTAGATTCGTCTTTTCCTAATTCAAGAATTTCATCAAAAGTTTTGCAACCTTCAATATGATCAAAAGAACAGATACCTTTTAATTCAGGTAACTGATCTCTAACACTCATTAGTTTGTCATAGATTTCTTGATCAGAAACAACACAATACTTAGCCTCAGAATGACTCAGAATAAACTGATAGTCTTCTGCAGCGATAGTAGGGTAGATAGGCACGTTCTGAGCGCCAATTTGTAAAATACCAATATCTAAAAGGTTCCATTTAGTTTGGTTATTTGTTGAGATGACAGCTATTTTATCATTTGCTTCTATACCTAGACGTAGTAAGGCACGCGAAACCATATTAGCCTTGTCTATATATTCCTGTGAGGATGTTTTTTCCCATATTCCATTTACCTTAGTAACTAGTGCCGCAGCTAGTGGAAAATGTTCATTCTGCAAATAGGGAATATCAAAAAGTCTTGTAGGATTTATCATGTTATCATTAATTAGCTAAACGCAAAGTACGAAAAAAATATAAGATTTTCTCTATTTAATGTATACTTGACAAGTTTTAAATATTTTGATTGCTATTCTTGTAGTTGATTTTCTTCTAAATTACATTATTCGTTATTCTAGTAAAATGAGGTTAAATTAGGTGTCTTGTTTTTAAGGTACTGATATTCAGATGCTGTTGTTTTTATTTGAAATATGAAGTGTATCGAAGTTTCTATATGATATATCGGATAATTCGGGAAATTTAATTTTAAGAATAATTACTTTTAGGTAGATAAAGTAAGCTTTATTACTGTTTAGATGGTGGGGTTATCTTAATATTTAAAATAGAATTTATTTTATCCAATATCTTTCATTTATACTATATTTTAATTTATAACTTAGTTATTCAAAATGCCTAGGCTGTCTTATTAATTTGTGATTTGATTGTTTTAAAATTTTGACCTAGTAGGTTAGTTTGTATAATGTTATTGTGTTGATAGTTAAAGCTTTGTGGGTATGAGTGTTAAAAGTCAACTATTTTTATAACATCCTATATTTAGCTATAAATTATTGTCTGATTTACTGATTCATTAATGTTAAGAGTTGGCTATAGCATGTTTGTATCTAATTTACCTACACCTAGAATCAGCATTTGCTATATACTACAAAGTTATTCTACTTCATAATTCTTATCGTTTATATGTCTATTTCTTATTCTAAGTAAAATAGTGAGCAATAAGTCTAAAAAAACTTTGTTTTGACTAGGATAAATTATCGAAAGTAGATAATTATGCTAATGGAATGTAAAATGCTTTGTCTAGTTCTGTAATTCAAAATAGAAATGATTAAGTTTGTGTTTCTAAAAAATAAATACTTATGATTTCTAATCGATATCGATTAAATGAGGTGTTAGTGATAGGATATAGATTATTCTTAGCCTTTTTCTTTTACTTCATCGCACGTACCTTATTTTATTTCTACAATAGTGATTTATTACATGTAGATTCTTTTGGTCAGTTTATGGAGTTGGCCTACCACGGAATTACATTTGATAGAATGGCGATTTTTTATGTCAATCTTCTGTTTATATTACTATCTATAGTGCCCTTGTTTATCAATACAAAAAAAGGATATCAGAAGGTGGTGTTCTATGTGTATATTATACCAAACTTGATTGCGTATTCTACTAACTTTATTGATCTAATTTACTATAGATTTATCTATTCTCGTACTACTATAGCTGTTTTCGATAGTTTAGAACACGAATCAAATAAAGGCAAGTTGTTTTTTAATTTCTTGACTAGTTATTGGCATGTATTCTTGATTTGTATCGCACTATGTATAGCATGGGTATATCTATATAAGAAAGTGAAGTTCACTAGATATTTAAAAGTAGAAGCTAAAGGTGCTTATTGGATATCAAGTGTTATTATTTTTATTTTGACTGGAGTAGGGGTGTTAGCAGGAGTTCGAGGAGATCTTAAGAAATCAACTCGTCCTCTAAATATTATAGATGCTAATAGATATGTGCAGAAGCCAGAGCATGCTGATGTTATCTTAAATACTCCATTTGCTATCATACGTACACTAGGTACTAGTAGCTTTAAGAAAGTAGACTATATGGATAAGGCTACACTTAATAAGTATGTGAGTAGTGTGAAACAGTACAATACAAATGAACCGAGTACGCCTAATATCGTGTTATTTATCACAGAAAGTTACGGACGTGAGTATATTGGGGCTTTTAATAAGGATATGAATATTAAAGATTATAAGAGTTATACTCCATTTTTAGATTCATTATCACAGCACAGTTTGATATTTCCTAATGCCTTTGCTAATGGGTATAAATCTATACATGGTGTATCATCAGTGATAGCAGGTATTCCTTCGTTTAAGGATGCTTTTACATCATCGCCTTATCCTAAACAGAAGATAGAGTCGTTAGTCTCTACTTTAAAGTCTAAGGGATATGATACTTCATTTTTCCATGGTGCACCTAACGGTTCTATGGGATTCTTAGGATTTGGTAATATACTTGGATATGATCATTATTATGGTAAAACAGAGTATAATAATGATGATGATTTCGATGGTACTTGGGGGATATGGGATGAGCCATTCTTCCAGTTTATGAAACAAACCTTAAGTGAGAAAAAAGGACCATTCTTCGCTACATTATTTAGCGTATCATCACATGAGCCATTTAATATTCCGGCTAAGTATGAAGGTAAGTTTCCAAAAGGAAATCAACAAATACACAAGACTGTAGGGTATACAGATTATGCATTTAAAAAGTTCTTCGAAGAGAGTAGTAAAGAACCATGGTTTAAGAATACAATTTTTATTATTACCGCAGATCACACTAATCAGTCTGACTATGATGAATATAAAGAGCTAGTGAATCGCGCAGCTGTACCTATTCTTATTTATACTCCGGATGAGAGATTAAAAGGAGTGGATAAGAGATTAGCCCAACAAATAGATATCTACCCAACCGTACTAGACTTAATAGGATATGATAAACCTTTTAGAAGTTGGGGAAGAAGTTTAGTCAATGATACTATAACTAAGCCTTACACGATAAACTACGGAGTGAATGAATACATCTATCAAGAAGGGAATTATATCGCAAGATTTAATGGAAGAGAGATAACTGGATTCTATGATATCAATGACAAAGGGATGAATACTAATTTAATTAGTAAAAAGAATCAAGAAATGGAATTGTTAGAGAAAAAATGTAAAGCATTTATACAAGATTATTTCTCTCGAATTATAGATAAGCGATTAGATAAATAAAAGGCAATGCAATTGTCTATAAATACTTAATAATAACAAAGAGGGTGTCCTGTAAGGTCACCCTCTTTGTTTTAGGTAATTGGTCTAGATGGTTGTTCTTTTAATATGTCTATCACTTATTTGGGGTTAAACCCAGAATCAGCGTTAGCCAAATACTACAAAGCAATTCTACTTCATAGCTATTTTATTAGCTCTAAAACCATACTACAGTATGCTTGTATCGTTCATTCAGACCTATCTTGTATAATTACTTTTCGTTTATATGTCTATCACTTATTCTGGGTTAAAATGACATTGTATTGCTAATGCAGCTCTTTTTTATGAGTTAGGGTTCATATAAATGGTGTTTGTTGGTTTTTAAACGAGTTATACCTTGTATTTAAGAAAAACGATACTCAAGGGCTTACATCACAACATGTGAATACGCTTTGGTTTTCGCGGTATTTTGATAAAAAAGGTTGTTGATATTTGTTTTTTTATTGTTGACATGAGAACCTTGTCTTAATTTAAGTAAAAAAACGAAATGTTGGTGATTTTGTTTTTTGTGAAAATTGTATTAAAAAAAAATGGAAGTATTAAACTTGTTGTAGGTTAACTCTTTAGAGTTGTTTTTTGGCTATTTTTGGCTACCTTATTTTAAATAAAACCAAATAACCTAATGACCCCTAATAAGTTTAGAGTATACGAGGTAAAAGTAATGTTATATCGATTATCACTTGCTTTTATTTTTTACTTCGTTGCACGTCTGTTATTTTACTTTTACAATGCAGATTTATTAAACGTTGATACGATAACACAATTTTTATCTTTATCATTTTATGCATTATCATTTGATAGTGCATCTATATTGTATGTAAGTATTCTATTTATCTTGCTATCTATGGCACCTGTATTTATAAATACAAAAGCAGGATATCAAAAACTAGTATTTATAGCCTACTTCGTACCTAATCTATTGGTTTATTCGACCAATTTTATAGACCTAGTCTACTATAGATTTATCTTGTCCAGAACCACTATAGCGGTATTAGACAGCTTAGAACACGAGAAGAATAAGACACAATTATTTACCAACTTTTTAGTAAATTACTGGCATGTGTTATTTTTGTTTTTGATTTGTTCATCTCTTTGGATTTATTTATATATAAGAGTAAAAATGAAGACTGTAGAGCGAGAATCTACTAAGGCTTATTTGATCTCTAGTATTGTTATTTTAGGCATAGCATCGGTAGGAGTAGTAGCGGGGATTCGAGGAGGACTTACTAAAAAGACAAGACCTATTAATATTGTAGATGCTAACAGGCATACTGTTAAGCCTGAGCATGGTGATATCGTGCTAAATACACCATTTGCTATCTTGCGAACGATAGGGAAAAGCAGTTATAAGATGGTGAATTATATGAATAAAGAAACTCTAGCTAAGTATGTAGATGGAGTTAAACAATATAATGTCAATAAACCGAGTACTCCTAATATTGTCCTGTTTATCACAGAGAGTTTCGGACGCGAATACATCGGTGCATTTAATAAAGATACAGATATTCCCAACTATAGGAGTTATACACCATTTATAGATTCTCTAGCTCAGCATAGTTTAATCTATACGAATGCTTACGCTAATGGATCTAAATCGATTCATGCTATTCCTTCTATTTTAGCAGGTATTCCTTCGTTTAAGGATGCGTTTACTTCGTCTCCATTTCCTAATCAGAAGATAGAGTCTGTAGTGTCTATATTAAACTCTAGAGGATATGATACTTCCTTTTTTCACGGAGCGGTGAATGGCTCTATGGGGTTTCTAGGGTTTGGCAATATTTTGGGGTATGATCATTATTATGGTATGACGGAGTATGATAACGATGATGACTTCGATGGTACTTGGGGGATATGGGATGAGCCATTCTTTCAGTTTATGAGAAAGACATTAAACGAAAAAAAGGCTCCATTCTTTGCTACATTATTTTCTGTTTCTTCACATGAACCATTTGGAATACCTGAAGAATACGAAGGGAAATTTCCAAAGGGAAACTTGCAGATTCACGCTCCAGTAGGCTATACGGATTATGCTTTTAAGCGTTTTTTTGAAGAGAGTAAAAATGAGCCCTGGTTTGAGAATACTATTTTTATCATTACAGCAGATCATACTAATCAGATTTATTATAATAAATATAAAGAGCTAGTAAATAGGACGGCTATTCCTATTATGATATACACGCCAGATGGCAGGCTAAAGGGGGTAGATAATCGACTAGCACAACAAATGGATATATACCCTACCATCTTAGATTTAGTAGGATATAATGAACCGTTTAGAAGTTGGGGAAGTAGTTTGATTAACGGGTCAGTAGACAATCGCTTTACTATTAGCTATGGGGCAAATGAAATTACATATCAAGGAGATAAGTATATTGTTCGTTTTAATGGACTTAAAGCTACAGGTTTTTATGCGATAAATGACAAAGCATTGAGCAAAAATCTAATTAAGCAGAAGAATAAAGAAATGCAGGAGTTAGAGATGAGCTGTAAAGCATTTCTTCAAGACTATTTCGATAGAATAATCAATCGAAAACTCGATGACTAATTATCTAAAAGCTAAGGGACCCATACTATGAGTCCCTTTTATTATTCGTCTAAATCACCTTCTTTTAATAATGTCTGTGCTACATTTAGATCTTCTTCGTTGACTAGGATATGTACAGCCCTATCCAGAGTTCCAGCCCCGATACCAATAGCAGACTGTATATCATCTCTTATGATATAAGGAATGTTGTTCTCTTCCAGCATATCGCGTACAGCTAGTGACATAATTTCGCTACCTGCAAATAATTTTTTGTGCCCCATAATTATCATATTTGAATGTAAGTTATAAAAAAATATAGGACTAGAGTTTTAAGATTAGGTTAAAATAGTTTTTAGAGCATCTAAAAGTTTTTAATCTGAAAAAAATATGCTATCTTAATAAAAGATTTGTACTACTATCTGAATCACCATATATTATTTAGCTATGGAGGTGATAGGGTATAAGTAAACACTTTATAAATAGTAGTGTTACATACTATTTAGTTTTGTTGATTTTTAATAAATGAGATGAGATTATGAAAATAGAAGAGACAAAGGCATTTGGACAATTAACGAATATAGCGCAGACTATTGCAAATAAGAGTGCCTCAAAAAAGCAAATACTAGAAGCAGTTGTTATTGTTAATAATATAGGGTTTGATAAATGGTCCAGTATAACTAATTTACCTCCTTTATGGCATGGTATAGTAAAAGAACTAGCTCAGTAGCTAGTACATAAGCAGAAAAAGAGAAATAAGACATCATGAGTGCTACGTACTTATGGTGTTTTTTTATATCTATACCTCAGTAAGCGATTTGATATGAACTAGCTCACATGGATTAGGAAGATAAAATGGATGCATGTTTGAATAGTGTAATTTATTGTAAATCTATTTCTATAATTTTGACTTAAAATAGCGATATGAATAAGGTTAATTATTATAAGGTTTTAGGAGTAGACCCTGCTGTGTCTGATGATGAGCTGCACAAGGCTTTTAAGGTTTTATTTGCGAGGTATAATCCTTCAAGTAACCCCAATAGTGCGTATTTAAGAACGATGTATCAGCAACTCAACCAAGCATACGAAATACTCGGTGATAAGACTAAGCGAATAGAATACAATGTAGAGCAGGGTTTTCAAAAGCCTGTTGAAAGTGTAGTAGAGGAAAGTATTTATAAGGAAAGTAGTGTTAAGCAAAGTAACAGTAAGGAGAGAATACAACCAACGTTACAGCGTACGAACAATGATTTATACATAGGTGATAGTAATAATAAGGCCTATGTATTTCTTTTTGTAATCATTGGGATAATTATTGTTGGAGGAGGAGCTTTTGCATATTTTGCATTTAACAGCGATATCAGCCTAGAAGAAAAAGTAGATACTCAAAGTGATGTGATAACTCCAGAGAAGGAATCGAATATTGCAGAAGTAGATATTGTGAATACAAAAGAAACTACAGAGGTGATACCAGTAGAAGCCCCTGTAAAACCGGTAATAGAATCTCTTAAGAAGAGTGAAGAAAACGAAACCCTGCCAGTAGTAAAACAAGAGAAAAAAGATCTGACTCCAGTGATAGCAAAACAAGAGAATAAGGACAAATCTCCTAAAGTACCTCCTAGTGATAAAACTGTAGCAGCGAGTAAAACTAATGATTTAAAAGATGAGTTTGGTACGAAACGCTCTTTTAATGTAGGAGCAACTAAAAATGATGTGTGGGCGGTGAAAGGGGATCCTACAGATGTAAAAATAGAAGGCGATATCGAGATATGGTATTATGGAAAAGTGAAAGTTAAGTTTAAAAATGGAAAGGTAATTAATTAGAAGTATATTATAAACCCAGAATCAGCAATTAGCCAAATACTACAAAGCAATTCTACTTGATAGCTCTTTCATTAGCTATATAACCATACTATAGTATGGTTAAATCACTAATTCAGACCTATTTTGTATAATTACTTTTCGTTTATATGTCTATCACTGATTTTGCGATAAAACAAAACATCCCGATTCATTGTGACTCGGGGTGTTTTGTTTTTAGTACCACTTAGCTATACCTATAGCTAGTCCTCCAAAGAAACCTATCACAAACATAAATGTACTAATGTAGTATAGGTCTTTTTTAGTAATCGTTTTCATAATTTGCTTTTATAGTTTAATCCTAACAAGACACATCTTTATTTCGTTATTCAATAAATTGTTTTTAAATAGTATAAGAAATAAACAATCTATTAAAAACAGAAACCACCCCAAGTCATTGTGACTTGGGGTGGTTTTGTTTTTATAACTAACTAATCAATTCGAATAATATTATTGGTTTCTGAAGACCAATTCGTTGTTGAAAGAGTCTAATAAGATCATGCTATCTGCTTTTACATTACCAGATAAGATTTCTTTAGACAAGCGGTTTAATACCTCTTTCTGCACAACGCGTTTTACAGGACGTGCACCGAACTCAGGTTCATACCCTTTGTTTGCTAAGAATTCTTTTGCTTCTGCAGTGGCTTCCATGTGTACGTTTTGCTGTGCCAGCATCTTGAATACACTTTGCAATTGAATATCTACGATTTGTAAGATATTGTCTTTGCTCAATGGCGTAAACATTACCACCTCGTCAATACGGTTTAAGAACTCAGGGCGAACTTGCTGTTTTAACTCGTTCAACACTTCTTTTTTAGCTTCTTCAGAAGCCTGTTCTATATTTGTAGCATTCTCAAACTTCTCTTGGATAATGTGACTACCCATATTTGAAGTCATGATAATGATGGTATTCTTGAAGTCAGCTAGACGACCTTTGTTGTCTGTTAAACGTCCTTCATCCAGTACTTGTAACAAGATGTTGAATGTATCAGGGTGTGCTTTTTCGATCTCGTCTAACAGTACTACAGAGTACGGTTTTCTACGTACCGCTTCAGTTAATTGTCCCCCTTCATCATACCCTACATATCCTGGAGGTGCTCCTACTAATCTACTTACGCTGTGTCTTTCTCCATATTCACTCATATCAATACGCGTCATAGCACTTTCGTCATCAAATAGGTACACTGCTAATGCTTTAGCCAACTCTGTTTTACCAACCCCAGTAGTTCCTAAGAATAGGAATGAACCTATCGGTTTTTTAGGGTCTTGTAATCCAGCTCGACTTCTACGTACAGCGTCACTAATCGCCTCAATAGCTTCTTCTTGACCTACCACGCGTTTGTGTAATTCGCCTTCTAAGTGAAGCAGTTTTTCTCTTTCACTTTGTAGCATTTTAGTCACTGGCACACCAGTCCATTTTGCTACTACTTCAGCGATATCATCACTTGTAACCTCTTCTTTAATTAGCGATTGACCACTTTGGTTTTCGTCTAATTGTTTTTGTGCTTTCTCAAGGTCTTCTTGAGCGTCTTTTATTTTTCCATATCTAAGCTCAGCTACCTTACCATAGTCACCATCACGTTCAGCTTTTTCAGCTTCCAGTTTATAGGTTTCTATTTCTTGTTTAATAGCCTGTACACGATCTACAACCTCTTTTTCAGATTGCCATTTGCTATAGATATCGTTTCTTTCTTCTTTTAAGTTAGCAACTTCTAATCCAAGAGATTTAAGTTTGTCCTCATCATTCTCACGTTTGATAGCTTCAATCTCAATTTCTAATTGCATAATCTTACGATCAAGCACATCTAATTCCTCTGGTTTAGAGTTGATCTCCATTCTCAATTTAGCCGCAGCCTCATCCATCAAGTCAATTGCCTTGTCTGGTAAGAAACGGTTGGTGATATAACGCTCTGATAAGTTAACCGCAGCGATAATCGCCTCATCTTTTATACGTACTTTGTGGTGAGCTTCATATTTCTCTTTAATACCACGTAAGATAGATATAGCACTTTCTGTATCTGGCTCATCTACCATTACTTTTTGGAAACGACGCTCTAAGGCTTTGTCTTTCTCAAAGTACTTTTGGTACTCATCTAATGTAGTCGCTCCGATAGAGCGAAGTTCTCCACGTGCTAAAGCAGGTTTTAAGATATTTGCAGCATCCATAGCCCCTTCACCACCTCCAGCACCTACTAAAGTGTGAATCTCATCGATGAATAAGATGATGTTTCCCTCAGCAGAAGTTACCTCTTTTACAACTGATTTTAAACGCTCCTCAAACTCTCCTTTGTACTTGGCACCTGCTATTAAAGCTCCCATATCTAATGAGAAGATTTGCTTGTCTTTTAAGTTATCAGGTACATCTTGTTGTACGATACGGTGTGCTAATCCCTCTGCGATAGCTGTTTTACCCACTCCAGGCTCACCGACTAGCATTGGGTTGTTTTTTGTACGACGGCTTAAGATTTGTAACACACGTCTGATTTCTTCATCACGTCCGATTACAGGATCTAGTTTACCCTCGTTAGCTAACTTGGTAAGGTTATTAGCATATTTATTTAAAGAGTTATAAGTTTCTTCAGCAGATGCAGAAGTTACTCTTGCTCCATTTCTGATTTCGTTAATAGCAGCTTCAAGTTGTTTTTCTGTTACACCTTGATCTTTTAATATCTGTGCTACTTTGCTCTTAGATTTAAAAATAGCTAAGATCAAGTGCTCTATAGATACATATTCATCTTTCATCTTAGTAGCGATAGACTGTGCTTCAGTGATAGCAGTACCTGCTTCTCTTGATAAGCCCATTTGACCTCCGTCTACCTTAGGGAAGCTAGAGATTGTTGCATCTAATACAGATTTAAAAGTATCTACATTGATGTTTAGTTTCTTTAAGATAAAAGGAGTGACGTTTTCGTCTACTTCCATTATCGCTTTGAAAATGTGTTCATTTTCTATTTGCTGTTGCCCTAAGCCTTGCACGATTACCTGTGCTTGCTGTAAAGCTTCTTGCGATTTTATTGTAAAATTATTTAAGTTCATATACTGATCTGTTTATTTGTTTGGTTATATCGTAATAGACAAAAGGTGTTCCATTACTAAGTTTAAGACATTTTGACAATGTTTGCATAATTCGCATTAGTAAAAGATGTCAAAAAGTCATAAATTTGCGTATATACACTTAATCAAACTAACATTTTGTCTTATGAAATGGATCAATATAACAGAGAGTAGTCAAATAAAAGAGCTTATCGAGAAGTCAAACGATAAAGCCGTTATTATATTTAAGCACAGTCCACGTTGCCATATTAGCAAATTTGCTTTGCGCAATTTTGAAGCTAGTTTTACTAATCCTACAGCAGTAGATTGTTATTTAGTAGATGTAGTTAACAATAGGTTGCAGTCTATCGAAGTTAAGGAAGAGCTAGGAGTACAACATGAATCTCCTCAACTGATTATTGTTACTAAAGGAAAAGCAGTATTTAATACTTCGCACGAAAGTATAGATGGGGTTGATACCGAGAAACTATTGTTGAGATTATAAGATGGCCAGAACATTAGTGTATAGAACGAGAACTTTACAAGGGGTAAAGACACCTGGGATTATTCATAATGGAGGCTACCATTTTACTCATTTTGATGTTTATGAAGACGGTAGAGTAGCGAATTGGAACTTTGAAGATTTTGAGCACTTTATTAAAGATGTACAGAATGGATGGGTAGTAACAAGTATCCCTGATGGAGAGGAAATCTCTTGTTTTAACTTAGGCTCTTGGAAAATAGAAAAGGTACAATGGTATTATACACCTGAATCTTATATCGACTATATTAAAAGTTTAGTGCTTGAATTAAATCCTAATTGGTCTAATATATATACTTATCAAGAGCGAAAAGTCAATGGTGTTACGGTAGGGGAGTCAGGAACAGGTACCTTGTATAAAGAGGATACAGTGGATGTAGATGTATTTTTTCCTAAGAAAGTGAAAGGAGAGAATCGCAGTTTGTTTTATATATGTGAAGACAAATATTACCTAGTCCAACTATTGCTTTTTAAGGATAAAACTATTTTGGTTCACGGTTGTGGAGAGGAGAAAGTATTAGGCTTTGAAAGTTTAAGAAAGTTGATAGACCAAGGTATTGTTTGTAGTACAATTCCCCGTGGATCTAGAGTGATTATTGAGAACTTAGGAGAGTTTAGTATAGCAGAAGAATTTTACAGCAATGAGATTGAAGAGATATTTGTTGAATTAGAAGATGACTATCGAAAGCTAAATGGAGAGAAGACTTTACTTGAGTTATGCAGAGAAGCTTTGGATGCTTATCAAGAGAATCCTAGTGAAGCATTAAAAGAAGCATTAAAAATAGCTTATGAACGTATCCCTGAACATCTACAGATGTATTTAGGTGATATGGATAGTAAGGATGGAGAATATATAGACATTATATATGGACCTGATTATTGGAAACACGAGGATATAGAATAAACAAAAGAGGCTTTCGGCCTCTTTTGTCATAAATACAAGGGGGACTTTCTTAATTAAATAGAAAGTGTGTTGTAGTTGTTTTCATTTAACTGAAACATGTATTTATGTGCATTAGGTGTGCCGATAAAGTACAAAGGCAAGTCTTTCAATGTTACACCATATACTTTTAAAGCAAACTCACATACTACTAGTTTTACACCTGCTTTATCAGCAGCATCTAGCTCTGCGCGCAATTCTTTATTGTTTAATTCTTGTACCATTTGCCCCATGATTACGATTTGGAAATCAGCTTTAGGATTAGCTTTCTTGATTTCGCTTCCAGTCATAATAGAAGAGCGAAGGTTTTTTATAGATTGGACTAGAATAGCGTATTTATCTCCTTTAGTATCCTGTTCGTAGGCTATAGTAACTACTTTAGATGTATTAAAGGCTACAGCCTGTGTACTCACGATAGAACATAAAGCAATTGCTAAAACTAATTTTCTCATTGTTTACTATATTATGGTTTATATAGTGGCTAAAGTAGCCTATGGAGTAGAGGTGGGAAGTAACAATTGTTACACAACAGTTAATTACTAAGTTTGTAAATCCTGAAGAGTAAATCTCTCCATGTTGCGGTTACTTGCTTATTTCGTGCCCAATTCGTGAGGAATGTTTGCTCAGGAGAGTTTTTTCAGCAAGAACACCTCTAGCATTAGGCTCGTATTCTTAAGGGAGATCGTAATTGAGAAAAGATAACTATGACTATGTAACATTGGTTACAGTACGGTTCCAAATTAGTAATTAGTTTTGAAGTATTAAATCCGATAGAATGATAATCACATATTTTAAGAAATGGTCAGCGATCAGGTGGATTCGCTTAGCACTGGGGATATTACTGTTGTTTCAGGCAATAGATGCGGAGTTATGGATATTAAGTATTCCGGCAGCATACTTGTTTTTGCAGACATTTTTTAATTTTGGTTGTAAAAATGAGCAGTGTAAAATCAGATAAACAAGTTTAGATGTTGATAGATAGTGTTTTGCAGTAAAAATATAGAATATTAAATAATACAAGAATATTTATATTTTAGCAAAGTTTTAAAAACTCACAAAATATGAATAAAAGACTGACTACAATATTTTTTTTTACAGCAGTGCTAAGTGTATCAGTAGCGTGTAAAGATAAAGAGACAGAAGTTCCATCAACAGACACTACTACAGAAGAAGTAACGACTGCTGTACAAACAGAAGAACCAATGGCAACAGTAGATGAAGCTGCAATAGAGGGGGATGAAGCGGAATATAATCCCACGATCTATCCGACGTCATTTAAGTTTAAACACGATTTGATATTGACAGGTACGTTCCACGAGGGAGAAGTACCTACAGATGTGAGTAGCAAATCTTGGGTAGGATTAGTCAAAGAAACAGATGGTGCATATAGTGTACATAAAATGAATCCAACTATAAAAATAGTACATGATGAAGTGGTAGATGAAGTAGGAGAAATGACAGGAGTAAAGGTTTCTGCTAAGAGTGTAGGTGAGATAGTGTTTATGACAAACGAAGGTCTTATTAGTCAGGGGAGTGATCTTGCGATAGCTCAGTTACCTACAATAATTTATCCTGGCCAGAGTAAGGAGTTTACTTATAAAGGGAAGGTGTATACTATCTATGCAGAGGGAGAAAAAGGAGCTCCGTATACTTATGAGAACAATGAAGGTGAGGTAATCAAGACATACGAGATTAAGAAATACCAATTATATCTTAAAGTAAAGGGGCAAGATAAGGTGATTACTCTATTAGATTTAAAAAGCCTAGAGGAAGCTACACCTACGATAGAGTTTGCAGGTGATCTAAATGGAGATGGTTATCTTGATTTATTGATCAATACTACTTATAATTATAATATGAGTCGCCCTACTTTATATCTATCTGATACAAAATCAGGACAACTTAATGTAAAAGCTGTAGCTGCACTAGAGAGTTTAGGATGCTAGTAAGTAACTAATATAATAACAAAAGCCTGTGAACATCATTCACAGGCTTTTTGTTTATATCATAGTAATCGTCTCTACCTTAAATACAGGATGTGGTATTTATAATGTGTTTTTAATACTTATAGGTTGTTATGTTTTTGTTTAGTCTCTATTTTACTACATATTACTATCTTTCATTGCAGGCATATTGATTTCCTTAACACAACTAGCTTTAGAGGTTGATATAATAAAACGGATGGCTTGTAATACATCTTGTAGAGGGATAAGTTCTCCATTAGATTTTTCGATAATAGAAGTTGCAGTTTCTTCACATCCATATTCTGTGGCTAGATAGCCTAAGTTAAGAATAGAGACTCCAATATTATCCTCTCTAAGGTTCTCTCTTAAAGCGTGAATAACTCCTCTTAAGGCAAATTTAGTCGCTGAGAAGGCAACTTCTTTTCCATTGTGATTGTCTAATCCCCAGGTAGAGCCAATCAAGATAATCTTAGCATTATCTGATAACTTTAAGTTCTCTATAAATGCCTGAACCATTAGTATACACGAGGAGATATTCGTATTAATCATAGTGATGATTTCATCTTGTGTATTATCACTAAACGTATAGTCTACAGAGAATGCATTGTGTTCCCATATCCCTACATTATAGATAAAGTAATCGATCTTTTGATCTGTTATTTCTTGTTTTAGAGTATTAGTAGCAAAGATAGGGTTTGATAGATCTGCTGCTATCCAGTGTTTATTAGCAAGAGCCGTAGTTAGATAATCAGGTTGACTGCGTGAGACACCATAGATGATATCTTGTTCATTAGGAATGTATTGCGTGATAGCTTTGCCTAAGCCTTTGCTTACACCGTATATTAAGTATGTTTTAGAATTCATTGTATTTTGTGATTTGTCTTCTAGGGAGCTTATACAAATAGTGATAAGACCGTATTGTTTTGCAATCAGCAATTTACAAAAAGAAGAAGTAAGGTGAACTATTTAGGAACGTTTTTAGGTGTTTTGACATTAAATAGCAAGGATATGTTGTGGTTTAATAGTGTAAAGTGTTGTTTTGTAGTTGTTTGAGTATAGTGTTAAAGTCTGTTTTTTATAGTTAGTATGTCATAAGAACATCTAATTTTGCACCACCTTAAAAATACGAAATAACGATGAAAAGAAAATCACTAATTGCAGTGATGGTTTTGACAATTGGTCTAGCTATGAACAGTTGTAAAAACAAAGAAGTAGACGAAATATCTACTGAAGGCGAGCGGAATATTAGTTACGCTAACCTAGAACCTGAAGAGATAGTCATCAGTAACTTAGGAATAGATGACGATGGTTTTGAACACTATAGTATAGTGTCTGGAACCGAAAACATTAAAGATTATCCAAAACATTTTTCTTTTGACAATACCCTTCTTACACCGGGGGCATTTCATATAGACGAAGTTCCTGAAAGAATAGAATCTAAAGAATGGCTAGGATTAATATCTGACAGCATTAATACATATAAGTTAGTTACCATGACACCTATGGTATCGAAAATATTAGGAGAGGCTGAAGAGGAGGAAGGAATGACTGGAATAGCCATTTCTAACAATGGAAAACAGGCTTGTCTGATGTTTATAGAGAAGAAGAATAGCTCTCTAAAAGAAACTGTTGTTGAGGCAGCAAATATCCCTTCCTATATTTATCCAGGAGAGAAAGTACAGTTTAGTTTTAAAGGAAAGGAATATACTTTATATGCTACAGGTACAAGAAAACTTAATGGAGTAAGTGAAGCAGACTTCCTAAACTCTGTAGAGCAAGGTTATGAAATGCCTAAATATTATGTAAAGAATTATACTTTGCGTATAGAGGTAAAAGATGGAGAGCAAATCAGTGAAATGATGCTGTTATCTCAGAAGTACTTTGAAGAAGGGCAAGTACCTAAAGTGATTTTTAGTGGAGATCTTAATGGTGATAATATAATAGATATATTGATTAATACTTCTACGCAGTACAATATCTCTAGACCGACATTGTATCTATCAGATACAACCAATAATAATGTTTCTATACAGCCGGTAGCGGCACACGAAAGTATAGGGTGTTAATTGCGATTTACTTTCAGAGTAAATAAATGTACTTTTTTAAAAGCCTCTTAGTTTAATTACTAGGAGGCTTTTTTACTTTACATTAAGGATGTAAGTGTAGAGGAGTGTGTAATCTCTACTTTACGATAACTTAATTATTTCGTAATATTTAGGATAGTCTATACCTTCATTATTATAAGTAGTTTCGGCAAAAATTTAATTATGAATACACATCGAAATTTAGAGGTTTGGAAGTATAGTGTAGAGTTTGTCTCTACTGTTTATGATATTACAAAGGACTTTCCTAAAGAGGAAATATATGGATTGAGCAATCAGTTAAGACAGAGTGCTGTAGCTATCCCTTCTAATATAGCAGAGGGTGGTGCTAGAAAAGGGAATAAGGAATATAAACAGTTTTTATATATTGCTTTAGGAAATCTAGCAGAGTTAGAAACTCAATTAGTGATAGCACATGATCTAAATTATTTAGATAATATCGCTCAATATGATTCTACTATTACAGAAATCAGAAGTATGCTGTATACTTTAATCAAATCACTGAAAAAGAACAAGGAATAAAGAGGGAGTCTACGAAGTACTAACTAAGGAAAAAGACTGTTTGTCTTAAATCCAGAATTAGCATTAACCCAATACTACAAAGCAATTCTACTTCATAGTTCTTTCATTAGCTCTATAATCATACTACAGTATGCCTGAATCACTAAGTCAGACCTGTTTTGTATAATTACTTTTCGTTTATAAGTTTATTGCTGATTCTGGGTAGAAGGTTCAAATGCACTTAATAATTAGAAAAGAGTACAGGTTTATTAAAAATGAAAGCGTGGAATAACAGTGTTATTTCACGCTTTCGTATGTGATTTTACACTTGATCGGTGTAGTAGTTTAAAACTTGATTGTAGCAGGAAGTAAAGTACTTCTTACCTCGCCAAAACCGATTCTTACCTCTTCATTTTGACAGAACCCTTTCATCGTTACAGTATCATAATCATGTAAGAATGTACGTGTGCTACCATCTGCTAGGGTTAGTGGATTAGCCCCTGCCCAAGTCAATTCTAACATAGAGCCATAGCTATCTGGAGTTGGTCCTGAGATAGTTCCTGACCCCATTAGATCACCAGAATTAACTTTACATCCATTTACTGTATGGTGTGCTAATTGTTGGCTCATCGTCCAATACATATATTTAAGATTAGAAGCAGAAATAAGTTTGTCTACTCCATTCTCAGGCTGTAGATATACTTCTAATTTGATATCAAAAGCTCCATCTCCAGTTTGTTGCAAATAAGGAAGAGGGGTAGGGTCTTGTTTAGGCCCAGCTACTCTGAAAGGTTCTAAAGCATCTAGAGTGATAATCCAAGGAGAGATAGAAGAAGCGAAGTTCTTCGCTAAGAATGGCCCTAATGGTACATATTCCCATGTCTGAATGTCTCTGGCACTCCAGTCATTTAGAAGTACCATACCGAAGATGTACTCTTCTGCATTATCTACTAGAACACTATCTCCCATAAGGTTAGCATCTGTAGTGATAAAAGCAGTTTCTAGTTCGAAGTCTACGCGTTGTGATGCTCCGAAGACAGGAACAGTAGCTCCTTTAGGTAAAGTCTGTCCTACTGGACGTTTTACATTTACTCCAGAAGGGACGATAGTCGAGCTTCTACCATGGTATCCTATCGGTATATGAAGCCAGTTAGGGAATAAAGCATTTGCAGGATCTCTAAACAGCGTACCTACATTAGTAGCATGTTCTCTACTAGAGTAGAAGTCAGTATAGTCCCCTATATACACAGGTAATTGCATTTCTACATCTTCTATCTTGAAGATGATAACATCTCTGTGTTTAGAGTTGTCTTTTAGTTCAGTATTATTTTGGTCAAATATCTCAGCAATTCTATTTCTTACTGCTCGCCACGTTTTTTTCCCATTAGAGATGAAGTCATTCAGGGTGTCTTGTAAGAAAACGTCATCTGTAAGCTCAATACCTTTAAAGTATCCAAGCATTTGTAAGGCACTCAGATCAATCGCATAATCCCCGATACGAGTTCCTATAGTTATAATATCATCTTTGGTGATAAAAACGCCAAACGGAATATTCTGAATTGGAAAGTCAGAATCTTTCTCTACCGGTAACCACGTTTTTCTCATCGGATCATTCGCACTTATCATCATAATTGTTTTTAGTTGTTTAGTCCTTTTGATTAATTATGCCTGTTTTCAGGAGTTTTAATTAAAAAAAGGAGCTTCGTTAATAGTATATCCAAATATATAATTAAGACTGAATATAACAAACGTTTTTTGTACATTTGGAATCAAATTAACGAAACACACAAACTAAATGAGAAGAGATTCTGAAATTTTCGACCTGATCGTAGAAGAACAGGATAGACAAATTCATGGTATTGAATTAATTGCTTCTGAGAACTTCGTGAGTGAAGAGACTATGGAAGCGGCAGGTTCTTGCTTGACTAACAAGTATGCTGAGGGATATCCTAACAAACGTTACTACGGTGGATGTGAAGTAGTGGACGTAGTGGAGCAAATCGCGATAGACCGTGCTAAAGCTTTATTCGGTGCTGAGTATGTAAACGTACAGCCTCACTCTGGATCACAAGCTAACACAGCTGTATTCTTCGCATGTCTTAAGCCTGGTGATAAAATCTTAGGATTTGACTTATCTCACGGTGGACACTTAACTCACGGATCGCCAGTTAACTTCTCAGGTAAGTTATATAACCCTGTATTCTACGGAGTAGATCAAGAGACAGGATTGTTAAACTATGACAAGATTCAAGAAGTAGCTACTAAAGAGCAACCAAAAATAATCATCGCTGGAGCGTCTGCATATTCTCGTGATATGGACTTTAAACGCTTTAGAGAGATCGCTGATAGCGTAGGAGCTTTATTAATGGCTGATATCGCACACCCAGCTGGGTTAATCGCTAAAGGATTAATGAACGATCCTGTGCCTCATTGTCACATTATCACTACGACGACTCACAAGACATTGAGAGGACCACGTGGAGGTATGATCATGATGGGTAAAGACTTCCCTAATCCATTTGGATTAACTACACCTAAAGGAGAAGTACGTATGATGTCTGCTTTATTAGACAGCGCTGTATTCCCAGGAAATCAAGGAGGACCATTAATGCACATTATCGCTGCTAAAGCTGTAGCGTTCGGTGAAGCATTAACGGATGAGTATTTCCGCTATATGATGCAAGTACAGAAGAATGCTAAGGCTATGGCTGCAGCTTTCGTTAAGAGAGGATATAACATTATCTCTGGTGGTACAGATAACCACATGATGCTTATCGACCTTAGAAATAAGAATATCTCTGGTAAAGATGCTGAACAAGCGTTAGTAAAAGCAGAAATCACTGTAAATAAAAACATGGTGCCTTTCGATGACAAATCTCCATTTGTAACATCTGGTATCCGTATCGGTACACCAGCTATTACTACAAGAGGTCTTGTAGAAGCAGATATGGATACTATCGTAGATCTTATCGATAGAGTTATTATGAATCATACAGATGAGGCTACTCTAGAAGCTGTAGCTGATGAAGTAAATGAAATGATGGAAGAAAGACCAATGTTCGTTTGGTAGTTCTCTAATACATATAATTTTATAAGAAAGGGCACTCGTGATGAGTGCCCTTTTTTTATTCTTTTATCTGAAAGTAGAGTTTATATTATTATAAATATTGTCTTTTTTTAAAACTAAGAAAATCCTTTACAATGTAACTTAATGCACAAGGTATTATAATAAATATTAACCAATTACTTTTTTTAGCGCCATTTATGTCTAATTGTATTAACCTTTCAAAAGCAGTTGTCAGACCACATCCAGGGCATTCAACTCCAAATAAAGTTTTCCATAGACAAGGAATACATACATCAATTCCTGTAGTAGCTCTTAAAAGTACTGACAAAATAATATACATTCCTATAGCTACTATAATCTTATAGCTTTTAATATATGATATTATCAGCTTAAGCATTCTTCAGAATATTTCCATCTGCATCTTTAAAGTTTCCAACAATTATCATAATAAAATCAATAAGAAACCAGATACCACAACCTCCTAATGTAAATAGTTGGATAATACCAATTCCTGTATGTCCTGTGTAGAATCTATGTACACCTAATGGACCTAAAAACCAACATAGTAGAAGAGTGGTTAACCATTTGCTTTTTAATTCTTGTGCTTGAGTATCGATTGCTACAGCTTGTCTTACACCACACTTAGGACATATTTCAGCTTTTACGTTGATTAATGAACCACATTCAGAGCAATACTTTTCACTTATACTTTTCATTCTTTGATAATGTTTTATTAGTTTCTAACTAAAATATTTTATATACAATTTTATATAACGCCAAATTTATGAAATAAAGTGTTTAATAATGAAATGATTTTAACAATGTATTTAATTAAAGTATATACCAATTTCTCTTTGACTATTTAGTGTTATTGTGACACTAATTAAAATGCTTGTACTTATTTAAGCTTAAGAATAATTTATTAACTTTATGAAATATAGATGCTTAATAATGTCCAGATGCTTTTATGAGAGTTTTTTTAGACATAGAAGGTGTAATGGTTCACAGTAATCCCAACAAGAGAGTTGAGATGGCTGAGGATGGCTTTTATGCTTTTTTAGACGAAGCAGTAGACGTTTTTAACACTATACCTGTTGAGGAAATCATTCTTTCGACTTCTCATAAGAATAGATTTACTTTAGAGCAGTGGAATGAATTACTCAAAGATAGAGGGTAGCAGTTTGATAAAGTATCAAGAATTGACAGTGAATCCCTTACAAGATCTAGACGAGAAGAAATAATGTGGTGGATAGTAAAGAGGAATTATGATACGAATGAAATAATTATTTTGGATGATGATAAGACTCTAAATGGTTTGGCTCTTTTTCTCAAGGAAAGAGTAGTTCTAACTAGCTCTTTTAGGGGTTTATGTAATAGTGATATTCCTTCTATTTCATCCATTATTAATAAGACTACTACATATCAAATTCTGAATATGACTAATAATGTGACTGAGGATACGGTTGATTATAAGTAATAGCAGATTTGTTTACTAATACTTCTGTGAGGCTTATTTTTAATACAAGTATAAAGCCTTAATAGAATAACAAGGTTTGTTGTAAGTTTGACTATTAAAACTAAACAGAGTAGATAAATAGGATTGCGATGACTAATAATGAGTATTGGACAGAATTTAGTACACTAATTAACGGACAGTTTAACGAGGCTGCTTATTGGTATTCTGCAAAAGCTATATATACATATAAGGGCTTTAGTATTGTATTTGACGAGTATCGTGGAGTAACCAGAGTCTACTGTAGATTTGCTTATGCTTATCCAATTGAATTAAGGATAGATAGAGCAGGCTTTCTCAATAAGATAGTCAATGTGTTTAGTGCAAATTAATCAAAACAAACGATAAAAAGTTTGATCAGCGGTATGTACTGCATTCTTCTAATCGCGATATAGGAAGCATCCTAAACACCATTGTTCGCAAGTTATATATTGATCTAAATATAGAAGGACTATTTATAAGTCAAAATAAAGGAATATGGGAAGAAGAAATCTTATTTGATGGTCATTATGAGCTAGCTCTTTACATTAATGAAGCAGGGGTAGATTATAACTATCTTATGCAGATTAAGGGGCTGTTTGAGCTTTTAGTAGATCACTTGTCTAGTAAATATAAAGTTGACCCTGTTGATTTTGTAGATGTTTAAGCAAGGTGATAGAGATAAATATAGGATAAAGTAATATAAAAAACAAGATTAATCAGTCTCGTTTTTTTATAGTCAGGTTTTAGAATAACTCTTATTCACTCCATTCTTCTTTAGTTAAGAAAGAGTAGCGTAGTATATAGATATAACTAGCATAGCTAATCCATTTTAATAATATCACTACTGTTAGTTTTGGAGAGTTATCGAATATACCTTCTAGCATAAGTACGAAATCACTTTTTGGGGCTTGATCCATAAAGAAATTACGATTGATGGTAATTAAATCAGATAAATCAAAAACAACTAATGATAATATTGCTATTGATAGAGAAACAAACCATATCTTTTTAAAATTGATTATACTAATAACGTAAATGACAAGTGTTGTTATGACTTCTCCAGCATTCGGACCTATGTAAGAATTGTTTTGTTTATAACCAAAATATAAGATAATTAAGACTAAACCGATAAGTACATGAGCTACTTTATGGGTATAGAATTTATTAATAGAGAAAATCTTATATTTTTGATTTAGTAGCAATAGACCATAAAATAATAGATTGACTATAGGTATATATAGTAGGATTCCAAAAAGACCAAAAAAACTATCCTCTCTAATGGTTTTATTTCGAAGTATTTGACTAATAATAATAATGAAAACCAGAGGTGTTAAGTATGTTATGAATAACTGTATGTACTCATAAAAGGTATGAATGAAATAATAGTATGAAAGACTTCCCAACATATATTCAAATACATTGTAAAATATTGTAAATATTAAGGCTAGATACAAAAGAGGAAAGGCTAGAATAAAGTTGTCAGATATTTTGTTTAACGTATTTTCGTTTATTTTAACTAAAGACCCATGTTGTTGATAGTTAGTAAGTAATAGATAGTAAATATAGAATAAACTACCAAGATAGATAGATATTAAAAGACCATAGACTACGTGTATTATAAATTCTAAACCAGCTTTTTCAATGATAAGATCTAAAATGTCATTATTGATTACAATAGTTCTAAATGCAAATAAGAAAATGATGTTTATCAGGATAGACTCTATGAATATGCTCCTTTTGATTTTAGTATTTGTATTGAGGTAAAAATATGAGGTAATTAAAGCTGTTGTAAGCAAAACACCTATTTTTAGAAACATAATCGCTAGTGAGTCATTAGCATCAACAGTGTCAAATTGAAATTGTTCAAAAATAAAATCAATAAAAAAACTAGTATGAACTAAGTAAAAAAGAGTATTCAATATAAATGTAACAATAGCTTTTGTCCATTGTTTGTTTACAATAAAATACCAACTAGTTAGTAAACTAAATATTGTTATATATCTAATACGGATAATAGTAATATCTATTATCACATCATACTGAATTAATAATTCGGTAAAGAAGAATAACAATAATAGCATCCAACATTTTTTAAAGGCTAATGCTGATTGCGTTGTGAATACACTTAGTATATTATTTAGCATAGTATTTTTTTTGTAAAAATATCAAATAATAACAACTATTTTAACTTTTGTTAACTATTTTTACCTTAAAATGTATGACAATGAAATCCCTTAAGCTAGTTTGTGTTATGTTATGGCAGTACTTGGAAGTTTAGCATCGTGTTCTTCTGTAATTAAGAGTTCACGAGTGACTGCCTTACAAGAGAATTACTGTGCACCGAATATTGCTTACCAAGATAATACGACAGCCGAGCAAAGGAGTTTTAAAGACACACTAGTCGCTGAAAAACTCTCTCAGCACGATTATAACCTTGCTACACACCTTGGATTAGTTCCTCAGATGGCTAAGTTTCTAAACAGTACAGATCCCATAGAGAAAATAGAAGCAAAGCAACAGATCATAATCAGTACACAGCTTTTCCAGACAGAGATAGATGCTTTGGCAGCAGAGTTAGATTGTAATGGCGAGCGATATGATCAGTTGGCTCGTGTGCTAGACTCAAAGAATAATACTAGTAACACGCAGTTGACTGTAGCGTCTATCGCCATAGGTGCAGCTGTAACCTTATCTACTGCTTTAATCACCAATGACAATACAAATAAAGGGCTAAATATAGCAGGAGGGGTAGTAGGTACAGGATTGGGATTCTTACTGTTGAACCCAAAAGGGAAGAAGATTGAATTGAGGACATATCGCAGTTTGCTGAGAAACGTATGGAGGGAGAATAATGACGATATCGCATTTCCACCAGCCTTATGGAGAGTGATGAATGATAAATCGTTTAGTAACGAAGGGAAGTTATCACTGGTACAGACTTTAAAGAATAGATGGCTGTTATTTGCTTTTGACAAGGAAGTAGATAAGAAAGAGGAGGAGTTGTATTTTGGTAGAGGAGGTTTATTCAAGTCTGATGATATTCACTTAATGTCTGATATGAATAATGAACTCCAAGCGAGTGTACGTACTGTACAACAAGATTTGAGAAGTCTGATATACTCGGTGAGCATGTGGAAGTAATAGTCTTACTCAGTTATCGCCTAAGTGATCATTGCTCCTGACACTAGAGGTAAGTTGTTTGGTTCTATATCTGATGACTTGTTTTATTGTGCAAATGGCGAGAATCAACACACTTCACAAATATTGCACATTTTAGTTTAATTGTTAAAATCTGCTAATCTTGTTGAGGTTTTTGAAAAAGATAAAAGGTTATGAAAAAGTTATTATTAGTTATTTCTTGTGTGCTTGCTACTGTTCAACTACATGCACAAGAGTCTGTTGCTTTAGTGTTGAATGCTAAACCTAATGCTGTTTTTGAAATCACAACAGAGGATAAAAACAGTATGATTACAAATCTTAATGGGAATAAAGAATTAATTGCACTATTAAAACAAGAAGGCTCTGAATTTCCTAAATATGAAACGCAAGAGTTTACTGCTAAGTATATGTTGAACTGGAAGAAAGCAGATAAGAATAAAGCTACCTTTGAATTAGATTTGGTCAAACAATTGATAAGAAACTTTAAAGCAAACGCTTTAGAGAGTACACTTAATGAAGGTGAAGAAAAGGGAATAACCAATGGATATTTAGGTAAAGAAGGGGTTAAAGCAACGAAAGATATTGAAGCAAAATATAAGAATGAGAATAGTGATATTCTAGCCTTATTAGACGATTTATTTAATAGTCAAGGATATCCATCTAAACCAATTAAAGTAAACGACACATTTTCAGTACAAAATAATAAGGTAATGAAATTATCTGAAGATAATGAAGTAGATGTATTAACTCGTGAAGATATTAAGTTTAGCAAAATAGAGAATAAAAAGGCGTATTTAGTTATTCTCTCAACAATTACATCAGAGAGTAAATCAGTAAAATTTGCTAAGGTAAAAGGCAAAGGAACAAAAGAAGTAATCTATAATATAGAGAAACAGTATATTGAGTCTGTATCAGGTTCAACAAATGTTACCATGAACATTGAAACTGAAGAAAGCCTGACAATTAATGTAACAAATAATACAACTCAAAAAGTAAAAGTAAAGCTTAAAGAGTAAGGCTTCTTATTTGTTAATCTGTTTGCAAATACGATTTAAGCTTTTAGGGTTCACCCCTAAAAAAGATGCAATATATTGAATAGGGATATACCTGAGTATTTCAAGGTGTTCTATAATCAACTTTTATAACGCTCTTCAGCAGTTAGTGTAGCTAACTCTTGAGAGCGTTTTTCGTTATAAGCTAATGAGCGTTGGAATACCCAGATGTGGGAGAAAAAGGTATCTTACTATTTATTAACAATACCATAAAATACATGATCAATATATTTACCATCTTTTAAAGTATGTGCCTTTAGTACTCCTTCTTTTTGCATACCAATCTTCTGCATAATTTTTCCTGAAGCCTTATTAAAGGTAAAGTAACTAGCAAAGATCTTCTTTAAATGAAGGGTGTCAAAACCAAACTGTAGTATCGTCTTTGCAGCTTCTGTCACGATGCCTTTATTCCAATGTTCACTATTTAACCAATAGCCCATCTCCGCTTTGTTATTTGCTTTGTCTATTCCTAATCCGATGCCTCCGATGATTGTAGAACTACCTTTTAGACGAATAGCAAAGATGTATGCATTACCAGCCTCAAGTCCTTCCTTTGCTAATTTCACCCAAAACTGACCACTTGTCTCCGTATAAGGAAAGGGAATATTAGTGGTATTCTGATGATATACTGGGTCCTTCATTATCTCTATCAGACCAGGGATATCCTGTAGATTAGGTTGATTTAAAAGAAGGCGTTCTGTGGTTAACTCTAGTGTTTTCATAGTTTAAGGTTTCTATAAAAATAATAAATACTTCCATATATTCAGTGAATTTATTGTTTGAAATTAATAGTATTTTAGCCCAAAATAAAAAAGATGATAAACTTTGATTTTACATCAAAAGGATTTGAGATAAATGGCAAACAATACAGCTTTCCGATAGCTAAAGAAGATCTATATGCATTATTTGGAGAGCCAGAGGTATTCACAGGAGAACACAATGATGTTTATATTTGGCATACAGTAGGATTACGAGCTTTCGCTAAGGATAGGATAAATATTAACACCATAGAAGTAACCTATATGGTAGAAGATTACACCACAGCTGTGAAATCAGCATTTATAGGTCAATTAAAGCTAAATGGGGAATCAGATGTAATCAAGTATTATAACGAACATAAACAAGAACGTATAAAACTTTGGGATACTGATGATACAGGGGCTTTTGTATTTAATGATGTGACGGTGTGGTATAGTATCAGAAGGGAAGAGCTGTACTCTCTTTCTTTACAAGCTTATGAAGAGGTAGAGGAAGAAGAAGTAGCATTACTTGAGGTAGATGAAAACTTCGAATACCTAGAAGCAGTGTGGTATGAGTGGAAAAAAGTAATAGAAAATAGAGTAGGAGCAGATAATAAATACTATAACCCTACTCACGGTATTACACAAGAACAATTAGACACTGTCGTCGCGCAACTAGACGCAGTAGAATTACCTGCTATTTTAGTTAACTTCTATAAAATAGCCAATGTCAAGTGGAATGCAGTAACTTCAGCTTTAAGCCTACAAGTGAATGGTTGGGATTATGATTTGTTGCCTTTTGAGAAGATAGCAGATGAGTGGGAAGGTATCAATGAATTGTTCGATGATGACGAGGATGTGGATGAAGATACATTGGCAGAGTATGATGTACAACTAAAATGTACAGGTTATACTAACCCCAAATGGATTCCTTTTGCAGAAGGTAAGAATGGAGATTATCTACTGATAGATACGGATCCAAGTGAGACGGGTATGTATGGGCAAATTATAGAATTGCAGAACGAGTCTTGGCAACGCACTGTCATAGCGTTTTGTTTAGAAGAACTAATTTATAGAGAGATAGAATCTTTAGAAGCAGAGGTAACAGAACATCAACAATTTATAATTGATAACGGAACATTCTAATGAAGTATATATGTGCAGATTGTGGGCAAGAACACGAAGACTGGCCTGCGTTAGTGTTTAAAGCTCCGGATACATATCTGGGGTTAACAGACGAAGAAAGAGAACATGCTGATCTAACCAGTGAGGTGTGTAGTATAGATAAAGATGGAGAGACACTGTGGTATCTACGAGGTGTGTTAACACAGTATGTCTATGATGCTTGTCAATATTTGGATTACGGGGTATGGGTAAGCCTTAGCTCAGAGAGTATGAAGGACTACTATGAACATTATGAAGACAAAGAATATAAGACTACTTACTTCGGTTGGTTAGTGACTAATCTGCCTAATTATCCACCCAGTACCTCGTTTGCTTTACCAACTAATGTTGAGGTGGATAATAGCAAGGGAATACCAACTATTCTTCCTCATCAAAAAGGTGATTCTATCTTTATCAAGGAGTTTTACGAGGGTATCTCTACAGAGGAAGCTTTGCGTAGAATAGATGCTTTAATAAATCAGTAAGTAGATGAATAACACAGGACAACAATTAGCCATAGCTTTTAAGCAGACAGAGTGGAATACTCCCAATGTCTATAACCAGCTTAGAGCAATAATGAAAGACAAAGAGGAAGTGTATGCTTTCTGCTTGGAGTTTCTGACCAATAATATAAAGGGGAGTACCTTATTTGATGCTGCATTAAGCTACGTTAGCGAAGAGCACTTTAGCATTTTGGCAAAGACTGCTATCTCAATATTGCAAGAAAAAGAGAGTAAGTTAGCTGAGAGCTTATTAGAATATGCAAGTATTCAAATGCCTCATATTCTTCATCCTTATGTAGAAGAATTGTTGGCTATTAATGCCAATGGTGATAGTTATTACGCTGATTATTATTGGCGTTACTTACCATCAGCACAGCTACAGCCTTATCTAATGCAGTTTTTACATATAGACACAGATTTAGAAACGAAGATAAAGTTGTTTAACTGTTTAATTGAATCACGTAATATTCATACGATAGAACAGCTTATTCCACACGCACTAACATTAGAATTGAGTATTTATGCAAGTGCTTCAGATTATATAGAAGGGTATTTAGAAAGTGTAGGGCTTTATAGTGAGCAAGGAAAAGTAAAGAGCTATTGTTCTGATCAAACCTATCATATTCTATTTGAACCAAATTACCTAAACAAGTCAAGTGTAGTTCATCTAAACCGTACAGATCACCCAACATGGAATGGTACATCTTTAGTGGATAAATATAAAGTAGGTGGGTATTTAGCAGAAGACGAGAACAATCCGTTTATGCATATCATCACGTTAGACCCTATTCCTAAAGGCTTAAACATAAGCTTGCCTGCTTTAGTATTAGGGTGTCATTTACGCGAATTAAATGAAAATGGCGTAGTCTATTATCAACACGATGAGCAAGGGATACCACATAAGATAGGAGAATTAGGAACGATCGAATGGACAGAAGAGCACGCGATGGTACCTACAGAAGTAAGTATAGTACCAACAGAAGCTAGATGGGCATACCAATCTTGGGCAAGTAGTAACAGTAGGGAGAACTTGTTCAGAATAGGTGGTGAGCCTACTTGGGTACAGAATGCAGATTTATTAACGTGTCCGATTAGCGGTGAGAAGATGCAATTCATTATGCAATTAGATTCTGAAATCCCTGATGTGCAGGGAGGCGAAGTCTATTACGGCAGTGGCGGAATATGTTATATTTTCTACTGTGAGAAGAGTAGAGTGAGCGGATATGTGATGCAGTGTACTTAATCAGTTAAACCCGAAATACGTGATAGGCATATAAACGAAAAGTAATTATACAAGATAGGTCTGAATTAATGATACAAGCATACTATAGTATGGTTTTAGAGCTAATGAAAGAGCTAATGAAAGAGCTAATGAAAGAGCTATGAAGTAAGATTGCTTTGTAGTATTTGACTAACGCGTATTTTGGGTTAAATATATTGACGTTTCAGTGCTTATTTTGTATGTTTTGATTAGTTATTTATCTAATTACGTGGTTTAAATGAGTAATCTTGTCGATATATTTAAAAATAGATGACATTATTATTAGTTTACTTGTTTCTAGCCTTAGCGGTATCATTTATCTGTTCTATCGCAGAAGCAACCTTACTTTCTTTATCCACTTCATTCTTAAAAACAAAGGTAGAATCAGGAGATAAGAAAGCCTTAAAAATGATTGAATTAAAACAAGATGTAGACAAGCCTCTTTCTGCTATTCTATCCTTAAATACTATTGCCCACACAGTAGGTGCAGCAGGAGTAGGTGCACAAGCCACTATTGTATTCGGCGAAGCTTATTTTGGTGTGGTATCTGCTGTATTGACCTTGTTGATCTTAGTATTGACAGAGATTATCCCAAAAACATTAGGTGCTAACTATGCAAAAGATATCTACGGATCTATGGCGTCTACTATTTTAGTGATGATGATAGTGAGTTACCCTTTGGTGGTGATGTCGTCTTTCTTAACAAAGCGATTGAGCAAGAAGACTACAGAGTCATCTACCAGTAGAGAAGAGATCGCTATTTTAGCGAGTATAGGTGAGCAAGAAGGGATTATCGCTGTAAAGGAGAATAAGATTATCCAAAACGTATTTAAACTAAATGCAGTGCGCATAGATGAGATTCACACACCGCGTATTATGATGGTGAGTGCTGATCAGGAGATGACATTGAGAGAATTCCTAAAGAATAAAGAGCTATTGCATTTCTCAAGGATTCCAGTGTATAGCGATTCGAAAGATAATATCACAGGTTATGTATTGAGAGAAGTTGCTTTTGAGTACTTGGCCGAGGATAGATTTGATGTGAAACTAAAAGACATCAAGAGAAAGATATTATTTGTATCTGAGAAGTTGAATGTAATTACGACTTGGAACAAGATGAAGGAGAATCACGAGCATATCGCTATTGTCGTTAATGAATACGGTGAGGTAGATGGTGTAGTGACGATGGAAGATATCTTAGAAACACTATTGGGGTTTGAGATTGTGGACGAGAAGGACAAGATTGTTGACTTGAGACAATTTGCAGAAGAGAGATGGCAAAACAGACAAAAGAAATATGCTTATTTAGCAGAGGATAAATAGATTCAACAGACACTGTCTGTTGAATTATAAAAGATAAAAACACCGAACTCTATCACTTGATTGTGGTAGAGTTTGTTGTTTTATACCCTTTCTGTGATTTTTTTCATTAACAACTATATATCTCTAAAACCTTGATATCATTGAGATACGGTTATAATATAATTGCCTCTAAATTAAGAATGTTTGAATTGTTTTAATAATTTATTAGTTTATTTCAAAATGGTTTTGGTATCTTAGCCTTATCAATGAACGCGAATTTTAGAACATATAACCCTGTTTTAAACACTACTGTCTTAAGTGGTGCAACTTCTCGTGTTTCTAACCTTACTACTTCTACAGTAACTACATCTACGTTGACATCATCGTCATCGTCGTCTATCTCAACCCTGTAAAGGGGGAATTTATTACATATAACCATCGTCTGTGGTCGTTTATTTTTTAACGGCTGTATTATTTATTGTCCAAAATTAACAGTATCAATTAGTTACTTTTTTTGGACTCAACCAAATCAATGAAATTTTTATGAAAGTAATAAAGTTTGGCGGGTCATCAGTGGCTAATGCCGTGAATATAAACAGATGTATAGATATCATCAACAATATAGAAGAACCGGTTATCGTGGTGGTATCTGCCTTAAGTGGAGTAACAGATTTACTACAATTAGCAGCTGTACAAGCAGCAGATCACAAGGATGAATACGTAGACCAATTTAAAGAAATTAGCTTCCGCCATTTAGAAGTTATACGTGCTTTAATCCCTGTGAATGAACAGGCAGGTATATTAAGCAGTGTGATTAGAGAGTTAAATGAGCTGGAGGTATTGTTACAGGGGTGTTACCTACTTCGCGAATTATCTGCTCGTATTAAGGACTTAATTATGTCATTTGGGGAGCGTTTATCATCTTACATTATCGCTGAGGTGATAAAAGCACAAGGGAAAGACTGTCGTCAGGGGTACAGTGGTGCCTTTATCAAAACAAATGACAAGTTTGGAAAGGCGGCAGTGAACTTCGAGGTGACAGATGCCTTAATTGTAGACTATTTTCAAGAGCATAAATGTGCAGTGACTATTGTTCCTGGGTTTATTGCAGAGTCTGAAGAAAAGCAAGTGACTACACTAGGGCGTGGAGGTTCTGATTATACAGCAGCTATCATTGCCGCGGCATTGAACCTAAAGGAATTGGAGATATGGACTGATGTAAGTGGTATTTATACAGCTAACCCAAGGGTAGTGAAGCAAGCTAAAATAGTTAAACACATCAACTTCCAAGAGGCAATGGAGCTTTCTCACTTTGGGGCGAAAGTATTGTATCCATCTGCTTTAGCACCTATATTACCTAAGGGGATTTCATTGATCGTAAAGAATACTTTTGAACCTGAAGCGGAGGGGAGTTTAGTGAGTGCACTGGGAAGTACAGACCCTAATCCTGTAAGGGGAATTACCAATATTGACAATCTAGCGTTGTTGACATTAGAGGGACCCGGTATGGTAGGTGTAGCAGGTATTTCTAAGCGTTTATTTGAGGTGTTATCACTTGAGGATATCAACGTTATTTTCATTACACAAGCTTCTTCTGAGCACTCTATCTGTTTTGCTATTATCGCGGCAGATGCTGAGAAAGCAGAGAAAGTAATCAACACTGCTTTTGAATTCGAAATACACAATAAGAAAGTGAAACCGGTGCGTGTAGAACTGGGAATGTCTATTATCGCTGCGGTGGGGGATTATATTAAGGGTCACCAAGGGGTAAGTGGTAGAATGTTTAGCGCACTAGGGCGTAATAATATTAATATATGTGCTATCGCCCAGGGGGCATCAGAGCGTAATATCTCTGCTGTAATCTTAGAGAAAGATGTCAAGAAAGCACTGAATGTATTGCACGAGGCTTTCTTTGAGGAAGTGGTGGTTCAGTTGAACCTATTTGTGATGGGAATAGGAAATGTAGGAGGTAAATTCTTAGAGCAAATCGTACAACAGCACAACTATTTAAGAGATCACCTTAAGGTAAATATCAGGGTAGTAGGTATTGCTAATTCTAAATTGATGTGCTTTAATGTAGAGGGTTTTGATTTGGCAGAGGTAAAGGATTTGTCTAACTGCGGCGCCCCGATGACTCAGGTGGGCTTCTTAGATAAGATTAAGGAATTGAACTTGCGCAACAGTATATTGGTGGATAATACTGCTACTGCTGAAGTGGCGATGACTTATGGTGCTTATTTAAAGAACAGTATCGCTGTGGTAACGTGTAACAAGATTGCTTGTTCTTCTACTATGGATTATTACAAGGAATTAAAAAACCTGTCAAAGAAATACAATGCTCCATTCTTATATGAAACGAATGTAGGAGCGGGATTGCCGATTATAGATACAATCAAAAACTTAGTGGCATCAGGAGATCAAGTAAAAGAAATTCAAGCGGTATTAAGTGGAAGTCTAAACTTTATATTTAATCAATATGACGGTTCTAAACCTTTTGCTGAGGTTGTGGCATTAGCCAAAAAAGAAGGGTACACAGAGCCTCATCCATTGATTGATTTGAGTGGTGTAGATGTAAAGCGAAAGCTAATGATCTTAATGCGTGAGAGTAATTATTGGGTAGAAGAAGAGGATATCGCAGTAGCTAATTTTTTACCGGTGTCTTGTATGCAGGCAAAGAATGCTGATACATTTATAGCTGCTTTAGCTAAAGAAGAAGCTCATTTTAAGGCGATGTATGAAAGTGCAAAAGCAAAAGGAGCTTGTCTAAAAGTAGTGGCAACACTTAAAGATGGTAAGGCTAGCGTAGGTCTGCAAGAGATTATGTCTAATCACCCATTTTATCACTTAGAGGGTAAAGATAATATCGTGATGTTCTACACAGATCGTTATAAAGAACAACCGCTATTGATAAAAGGAGCCGGTGCCGGAGCAGAAGTTACAGCCTCAGGGATATTCTCTGATGTAATAAGAATAGGAAGTAAATTGTTATAAGATGAAAGAAATTAAGATATTTTGTCCTGCTACTATCGCTAATCTATCTTGTGGATTCGATGTATTAGGAGTGTGTTTAGATAATGTAGGTGATCAGATGATCATCACTAAGACAGCAGAAAAAGGCGTGCGTATCAAGGCGATTATAGGCGCTGATTTACCACTCGAAGTAGAAAAGAATGTAGCAGGAGTAGCAGCCTTAGCCTTATTAGAGAAGTTGCAACCTGACTTTGGTTTTGAGATTGTTATTCACAAGAATATCAAGGCAGGAAGCGGTATCGGAAGTAGCGCTGCTAGTAGTGCAGGTGCGGTCTATGGTATCAATGCGTTATGCGGATATCCACTATCTAATAAAGAGTTAATCTACTACGCAATGCAAGGGGAGGCTCTTGCAAGTGGAGCACCTCACGCTGATAATGTGGCTCCTGCGTTATTAGGTGGTTTTGCCTTTATACACAGCTATGCCCCTTTAAATATTATACATATTAAGGCCCCAGAGGAGTTATACGCTACTGTTATTCACCCGCAGATAGAGTTAAAGACTAAAGATGCTCGTTCGGTTTTAAAACAATCAGTGACATTAAAGCAAGCCATTACACAATGTGGTAATCTAGGTGGATTGATCTGCGGGCTTTATACTTCGGATTATGATTTGATAGGTAATTCATTGCACGATGAGTTCGTCGAAGCTAAGCGTTCACTGCTAATTCCTAACTATGCACAGTTAAAACAAGCGGCTTGTGATAACGGAGCATTAGGAGGTGGTATCTCAGGATCAGGCCCTTCTGTATTTGCCCTAAGTAAAGGAAAAGCAAATGCAGAGCGCGTAGCAGAAGCGATGAGACAAGTAGTTAAAGATGCAGGATATGAATTTGATATTCACGTGTCACCTATTAATTCACAAGGTATAAAAGTATTGTAATGAAGTATTATAGTTTAAATAACCCTCAGCGAATCGCTTCTTTTAAAGAAGCGGCAATACAAGGTATTGCAGAGGATAAAGGATTGTTCTTTCCAATGGAGATTCCTCGATTAGACAAGGCGTTTTTTGATAATATGCAGCATCTAAGCAAAGAAGAGATAGCGTACCTAGTTATCTCTTGCTTTGTGGGCAACGATATTGAAGAACAAGAGTTAAGACAAATTGTCAGAGAGACTTTAGCTTTTGATTTTCCTGTAGTGCCGATAGATAAAGACATTTATACATTAGAATTATTTCACGGGCCTACGTTAGCGTTTAAGGACGTTGGGGCAGGATTTATGTCTAGATGCTTGAGAAGTTTTGTCAAAGGGAAGAAAGAGAAAGTGACTATTCTAGTGGCTACTTCGGGTGATACAGGAGGAGCTGTAGCTCACGGATTTTATGATGTACAGGGCATTGAGGTTGTTATCCTTTATCCAAAAGGGAAAGTGAGTAGCATACAAGAGAAGCAACTAACTACATTGGGCAAGAATATTAAGGCAATAGAGGTAGAGGGAAGTTTTGACGACTGTCAGGCGATGGTGAAAAAAGCATTCTTAGATGAGAGTTTAAAAGACTGTCATCTAACTTCTGCTAACTCCATTAATATCGCACGTTGGTTGCCACAGATGTTTTACTATTTCTTGATGTATAAGGAATTACAACACCTAAATAAACCATTAGTGGTATCTGTGCCTAGTGGTAATTTTGGGAATATTTGCGCAGGGATGCTCGCACAGCAAATGGGATTGCCTATCAGCCATTTTATCGCAGCTACTAATGCTAATGATACCATACCAAGATTCTTCTGGTCTAAAGCATACACCCCAAAACAAACAATAGAGACTATCTCTAATGCGATGGATGTAAGTGATCCGAGTAATTTTGTGCGTATTTTAGAGCTATTTGCTAAGGATGCTGAAGAGTTAGGCAGAGATTTATCAGCCTATTCATTTACGGATAAGGCTACACTAGCCCTAATAGAAGAACAGTATGCTAAGAATGGGTATCTATTAGACCCTCACGCTTCAGTAGGCTATTTAGGGATTAAGGAATATGCTAAAGAGCATCAAGATTTTACAGGTGTGTTCTTAGGAACAGCACATCCTGTTAAGTTTCCTGAGTGCATAGAACAATTGCTAAACATTGAGATTCCTATTCCAGATCGACTTAAAGATATTATGAAAGGAGAGAAGAAGAGTATTGTGATTCAGAATTATGAAGAGTTAAAACGAGTGCTTTTAAAATAATAGAAAGGGTTGTTCTGATTGTGATTAGAACAATCCTTTTTCTTTATTTCTACTTATCTTTACACCTCAAAATACAGTGAATATGATTAAAGTAGTACCCTTAAAAGAAGGAGATTTTTATGAAGATGAGGTGAAGAACTTTTTATCCATAGGAGATAAGGTATTAACCACAGAAATACAGTTAGCAGTACAACCCTTTTTAATTAGAACTGATAATCACAATACATTACTTGATGTTGGGTTAGGCTATCAAGAGAATGGGGAGTATGTCATCGATAAACTATTGGCAAAAGAGGGGTTAACTCCTTTAGATATTGACAGGGTGCTGATGTCACATTTGCACAAAGATCACATCAATGGACTAGTAGAAGAAATAGATAATGGATATAAAGGGCGTTTTCCGAATGCGAAGATATACATTCAGCGTAGAGAGGTTGCCTTTTCAGAGTTGTCGATGGATGATATTTCTTTTGATTATGATATTTTAGAGCAGGCATTAGCCTTGCCAAATATTGTATGGATGAATGATAATCAGGGAAGTATTGATGAACAGATTACTTATCAAGTGGTAGGAGGGCATACGCCGTATATGCAGGTATTTTGGATTAAAGATGAAGGGCAAATCATATTCTATGGTGCGGATAATCTACCGAAGCATAGTTACTTAGAGTTTAATATGGCATTTAAGAGTGATTATGATGGCAAACTAGCGATGAAGTGGCGTACTGAATGGAAGATACAGGCGGAGGCAGAGCATTGGACAGTGTTATTCTATCACGATATGGAACGAGCAGTGTATAGTTGTGAGTAGGAAGTTATAATAAATCTCTTAAAGTATTGTATATTAGATACTCATTCTTATAATATGAGTAGCTATGAGTAAAAGAGATTTGTTTATTGCGTTAGTGAAGTTAATTGGTTTTTCTAGTTTTATGGGAAGTTTTACTTCTTTATTGAATACTGCCTACTATTTAATATTAGGAGAGAGAAACTCTTTCGGGTATCAAGCTTCAGATATAGGATTATATGTTGCTCTACTTGTATTATCCGTTATCTTGATGGTATATGGAGATAAGATAGTAAGTATCTTTCGTTTGAATAAAGGTTATGAGAGAGATTTTATAGCCTTAGATAACTTGGTAGCAGCTGACATAGTTAAAGTAGGAGTGTTTATTATGGGAGTAATGCTTTTTATTAATAATATTCCTTATACTATATCGTGGGTTATACAGCGATTTTATAGTGACGTATCAGGTATCAATGCCAATGTATATGATAATTATTCTTTCTTTGTAGCTATTGGTAATGCACTTTTAGGATTTTTACTCTTGACTAATTTCGGAAGAATAGCCAAGTGGTTTGTCAAATGGAATAAAGAGGAATAATATAACCCTTCTAGTCTTGTGATTAGAAGGTTTTTTTATGTTGTGTCTATGGCGTATTTAAACTTTAACTATTCTGAGTTTTCTTTATTTTATCGATAGATATATTGAGTTATATAATTTATAATTCTATACTTTTTATTTTTAATTAGTCTTTTCTGTGTACTTTATTGTTTTATAATAGGTGTTGTTATGCTGTCTATTTAGAATTATTCTTGTTAGTGATATAAATAAGTCTACATTTGTTACTGTTTAAAGTAATTCTAAATAACAAGTGAGTACGCTGAATAAAGTTACATTATTGATGGCACTAACGATGACTTCCATAGGTTGGAGTCAAGTGAAGAAGAGCATAATAATCACGAATCACCATAATCAAGCAGTGAAGAGTGCTGTGGTAGTTATTAATGATCAACAGCATAAGACAGATAGGGAAGGGAAGGTACAGTTTGACTTAAAACAAGATGCCACCTACACGATTCAAGTTTTTGCAGATAGCTATCAAAGCATTTTTAAGACAGTAACCGCTATTGAGCAGATTAGTAATTCGATAGCCTTAGATGTGGATAACACGATGCTATCTGATATTGTCGTTCACACTAGAGATGAACAGAAGAGTAGTAATCGCGATATTATTCGCGCAGTTACAGTGGATACCAAGAGTGAAATACTACGTCCAAGTTCTCTAAATGACTTGATGAATAAGACAACTGGTATACGTGTCAGACAAGCAGGAGGATTAGGGGCAGAGACGAATATTAATCTAAACGGCTTTCAGGGAAATGCGATACGATTCTTTAAAGATGGCATTCCTATTAACTATATGGGGCAGGGATATAACTTGTCAAATGTACCTCTAGATGTGTTAGATAAAGTGGAAGTGTATAAAGGGATTATTCCTGTGCACTTGGCAAGTGATGCATTAGGAGGAGCGGTTAACTTAGTCTCTTCTGCTATTCAAAACAATCAATTAAGAGTTTCTACCGAGTATGGATCATTTAATACTGTGCGCTCTGCTGTGAGAGGGCATTATAATCTAAATGACAATTTCTATATAGGAGGTGAAGTATTCTATAACTATTCAGATAACAATTATAGGATTAATACACCAGATGCAGAGTTAGCAAAGACTCACGCTAAGGTTAAGCTGTTTCACAATCGCTATAAACACTTCTATAGCAATGCATATATCGGAGCTAATAATCTATCTTGGGCTGATAAGCTAGAGTTGGGAATTAGTTATTATACGATAGATAAACAACTTCAGAATAGCCCTACTTCTATGGCTGTTCCTTATGGAGGTATTCAAGATAAGCAACACAGTATCGTTCCTACACTTCGCTATAAAAAGAAGTTTCTAAATGACAAGATTTCTGTAGATCAATTCCTTTCTTATAACGTTGTTAAATCACAAGCTATAGATACCCTGAAAGGGAGATATAATTGGTTAGGAGAGTTTACTCCTAGAGGATTTAGAGCAGAAGGAGATATGCCGATGGATGCTGATATTGATATGACTTTCTTTACTTCTAGAACATTAATCGGCTATGAGATAAATACCAATCATCAATTGTGGTTAAACAATACTTATAATTATACTAAGCGAAAAGGAGTAGATCCTTATGGAAGAGTTCTTCAAGATTTAAATCAAACAGTGATAGAGTTGCCTACACATTATAAGAAAAATGTATTAGCAGTAGGATTAACGAGTCAGTGGTTGGATAATAAGTTAGAGACTAATGCTATCCTTAAGATGTATAATTATTCAAGTAGAGGACTGAACACAGGGAGTAATGTAGATCTAACAGCTAGAGATATACACAGTGTGTCAGATAGTGATTTTGGGTGGGCATTAGGCGCTAAATATAAAATAGGCAAACAAACTAATCTTCGCTTCTCTATAGAGAATGCTAGAAGATTACCAGGATATACGGAGTTATTTGGTGATTATATATTTATAGCATCAAACTTTAATTTAAAACCAGAAGAAAGTCTAAATCTAAATTTAGGGATAGAGCAAGAGGTGGGAAACTTGGCGTATAGTTTTAATAGTTTTTTCAGACATACACGAGATATAGTTGTTTTAGTTTCAGGTAACCCACCTCTTTCTATTTATGTGAATAAGGAGAAGGCTAATGGCTATGGATTTGAAGGAGATGTAAGTCTAAAGGTAGCTAATCATTACAAGTTTTATGGAAACTTTACCTGGCAGAGTATTCGCTATGGGGAGTTTGATAAAGCTGCTGACAAATGGCTAAAAGGCAATAGAGTGCCTAATATTCCTTACTTCTTCGCAAATATAGGAGCTGAAGCCAAGTTCGATAATATACTGCGCAAACAAGATCAATGGACTGCGTATATGAATGTAAACTTCGTGCGTGAGTTCTATATTCAACCCATAGACAAATCAATGGAACCAAGTGGATTCTTAGGATTATTTGGCAGTAGTAAAGGAGATGTAAAGAACATAGTTCCTGATCAAACATCAGTTACGTTAGGAACAGTGTATGAATTAAAAGATAAAGGAGTGTCTGTAGGTGTTGAGGTTCGAAATCTATTGAATCAAGACTTATATGACTACTTCAAAATACAAAAAGCAGGTAGAAGTATCTATTTAAAACTTAACTATAAACTCAATTAGTATGAAACTTATAAAACCACTATTATCAATGTCGTTTGTGTTTGCACTTGTGATGACATCTTGTTCTTCTTCTGATGACAATAGTCCTGTCACTCCAGTAGACCCAGAAGTTAAACCAAGTCAATATTTCGTAATGTCTTTATCTGAGGGGAAAGGACCTATTAAAAATGGTTTCTTAAAAGCCTATTCTACCTTGCCAAAAGCAGCGATAGACAATGCAACAGGTAATACTACTGCATCAGGAGGAATGGGAGGTTACCGTCAGTATGGTAACCGTGTATATAGAATGTTTGATGACAATAACTCTCGCGCTTTAGGACAATTTGTCTTTGATGAGAAAGGATTTTATACTACTAAAAGTATTGCTGTAGAGCCTAAGATTGCAGGTTCAGGAAACTTTACATTGACAAATGACTTTACAACAGGGTATTACTTTGAGGGAGCACAACCAACTCAACTACAGGTTTTTGATCCCGTGAGTATGGCAAAGAAAAGCATGTTAGGTGATTACTCACAGCAGATTAATGCATTAGAGAAAAAGCTAAACTTACAAGGGGTGAACTTTAAAGCGATAGGTCAGCATCTACTAGCAATCAATGGCAATAAGTTATATGCAGATATCACTTTTGGAAAGAATCAAGGTGCTCAGGGAGGTATGTTTGATGGAGTGTCTAAAGATGTGCATATTGCTGTTATTGATTTGACTAATGGCAAATGGATAGGGGATACAAGTGTGAAAAACACAGGGAATATCGCCTTTGTGGATGAGAATCCATTATACTACTTCGATGAGAATAAGGACTTGTATTTTATCTGTCAAGGGATAAAAACAGGAGGATTAGGAGACCAATCTAAGATCGCTCGTATAAAGAATGGTTCAAATGAAGTAGACCAGTCTTGGGAGTTAGATTTCAATAGTTTATTCAACAGTGTTTCTCCAGGTAAATTCTCAACTATTTATGTAGAGAAAGGCAAGATCGTAACACTAGTAAATGATGTACCGTTAGCAGACCCACAGAAGATTAATTTAACGCCTATTTGGAAATATGTCGTTATTGATATCAAGAGTAAGGCTATTAAACCTATTGAGATAGAAGGAGTAACATTAGTAGAGACACCAGCAGCTTCTTTAGGAGTATCTAAAGTAGACGACAAGAAGTTTATCCGCGTGGTGAATGACACCAAGCTTGGGTACTATGAATTATCAAGTGATTTGCAGAAAGCAACTCCGTCTATAGAGATTCAAAAAGGAGGTAAACCTCAGGGGATTTTTAAAGTAAATAAGTTATAAGAGATTATCAATGAAGAAGTATGTGTTTATTGTTTTAATGATGGTAATGAGTATGCAAGCACAGAATAGTTTTAAAGTAAGGGTAGAGGTCACAGTAGATGACTTCGCTAAGACAGAGGATGCAATTTATCTAACGGGAAATTTCAATCAGTGGAAACCTAAAGATAAGCGCTATCTAATGCAGAAAGTAGCAGGTACTGGGAATCAGTATGCTGTAGAGGTAGAGAACATTGCTCTGGGAGTGTTAGAATACAAATTCACAAGAGGAACTTGGCAGTCTTTAGAGTCTTCTACTAAGGGAAGATTAATCAATCTGCACGATGTGATGATAACAGAAGATACTGTGCTAAAGAATGAAATCAAGGCGTGGAGAGATCAGTTTAAAGCTTCTACTGCTCCTGAGGATTTGATCGTTCTAAAGAACTTCTATATGCCAGAACTCAACAGAGTAAGGGATATACGAATTTATCTACCGAAAGATTATGACTCTAGTGCAAAACAATATCCTGTATGGTATATGCACGATGGACAAGATTTGTTTGACGAGGCAACATCAGAGGGGAGATTAGGACCTGTAGAATGGGAAGTCGATGAGACTGTAGCTAAATATGGTGATCAATATATCATCGTAGGGATAGACCACGATTATCAAAAGAATCTTAGGGAGAAAGAGTATTCATTCTTTCCTACTCAAAGAAACCCGATAGCTGAAGGACAGGCATATATCTCGTTTATCGTAAAGACCTTAAAGCCTTATGTCGATGCACAGTATAGAACTGTAAAAGAGGCTAAGTATACAGGTATAGCAGGAGGATCACTAGGAGGGTTAATCTCATTATATGCAGGATTAACATATCCAGAGACATTTGGCAAGATTGGGGTATTCTCTCCGTCGATATGGCAAGATGACCATAATCTAGATACTTATATAAATAAGTTATCTGCTAATCAACTAGAGAAAATTCAAAAACAAAAGTATTATATCTATGGTGGTGAACGTGAGAATAGAAAGAAAGCAGATGGAAATGTAGTTAGAATGGATGAAGATATCTTGAGATTTTTAGAAGTACACCAGTCTAGATTAAAGTTGAATTATGAGTTAAATATTAATCCAAGAGGAAAGCACGGCGCTTGGTATTGGCAACAGGCTTTTAATTGGATGATAGCAGACTTATCTAAAATAGAAAGTAATAATTTTTAATAATAACAATATGAAATACATCAAATCACTAACATTTATGAGTGCTACGGTATTAGCAGCAATGGGAACTACTGCTACAGCACAAACGATAGATAAAAATCAACAAGTAGGAAAGGGACTTTATGAGGTAGCTTATAACAGTGTAGACAATGGAGTTTATGTAGCTTCTGTACTTGATTTTAAAACAAAAGAAGGAAAGATCTTTAAGTTAAATGGAAATGACTTATCTGTAGAGAAAGAGTATAGTGTGAATGGAAACCCTGTGTTTGGTATCGCTGTAAATGAGAAGTCTCAAAAGATCTATGGAACCAATACAATCACAAATGCTGTAACTGTATTAAACCTTAAAACAGGGGAAACTAAAGTAATCCCTGGTACTAATGAAAGTGGACACAATAGAGAAATTGCTATTGATGAAAAGACAAATACTATCTATGCTTCAGATACACAAGAAGACGGTAAGATTTGGATTATTGATGGAGCGAAAGATGTATTGAAAGGATATATTGAAAGGATATATTGACAACACAGGAATTCATACAGCTGGTCTGACGTTTGACACAAAGACTAAAAAACTATATGCTGTAAATATGGGAACAAATGAGGTGGCTATTATTGATCCTCAGAGCAAGAAAGTAATCAAGAAGTTCGCTTCAGGTGGTGAAAGTCCTATCAACGTATCAATCGATGAAGCAGGAAGAAGATTATTTGTTACTAATTCGTCAACAGGTCTAACTGTATTAAATGCAGATAGCGGAGAATTACTTAAAGTAGTTAAGTTTAATGGAGGTTCTTTAGGAGTTAACTACTTGCCAAAACAAGATAAAATTGTCTTGGCAAATAGAGTAGGCGGTAAGACTGTTATCGTAGATGGTAAATCTTATGAGGTAGTGAAAGAATTAGAGACAGGAAGTCATCCTAATACTGTAGCTGTAAATAAAAACTCAGGTATTGCTTATGTAACCAATAAGACTAAGAAAATGCCTGTAGTAGAAGGGCAAGAAGCTCAAGTAGATACTAACGGAGATACAGTTAGTAAAGTTCAGTTGTAAAATCAAAGCTCATCTATTATAATTAGAAAATGGCTATCCTGTGGTGGGGTAGCCATTTTTGTATAGATTTATTTTATTAGTCTTTTGAAGAGCAACTCTAGTTTAGTTGCGATAGATAGCTTACTATCTTTTAGAATAGCCTTAAAGCTATTGTCTTCATTTTTTATTTTAATTTTCAGAAGATGTCTAATGAGGTAGCTTTTGCCGTTATTATAGGTGGCTTTAGCATCTTTTTTCATTCCTTTTTGTAAGAAAAATTGTTCTCTATCTAGACAAGAGTTATAGTAATCTCTTATTTTCTTTTCAGACTGAGTGTGCATAATACTTCCTTCTCTATCCTGTCTGTAGTAGTAAAGAGGCAGATCAATAAACTTTATCTTCTTTGCCTTATCTATAAAGTGATGTACCACATACTCATCTTCATGGGTTTTGCCGATAGGATATCTTAGCTTAGTCCAAAGTTCTTTTTTATATAGTTTTGCCCAAGCAACAATAACTAAAGGCCTTTTAAATGTACTTATTTGTTTTAATAACTCGGTAGAAGTAAACGTTACAGATTCAAATGAATTAAAATCTTCTATCGTTATTTCATGTTGAGGTTGATTAGCATAATATGCTGAGAAATTACAGAATATAAGTTCGTGATCTTCAGTGTACTCAATTAAGATTTTAAAGTAATCTTCATGGATAAAGTCATCAGAATCAATAAATGAAATATAATCTCCAGTAGCGTGATCTAGACCAAAGTTGCGAGCCGAAGATAGGCCTCCGTTTTCTTTTTCTAAGAAAACGATTCTATTATCTCTAGCCGCATACTCCCTACATATTTCGGCAGAATTATCTGGAGTACCGTCATTTATTAGAATGATTTCTAAATTTTCGTAAGATTGGTTAATAATAGAATCTAGGCATTCTCCTAGATAGTCTTCTACATTATATATTGGAACTATTACTGATATTAAAGGTTCTTTGACCATATAGGGATAAGATTAATAATAAAAATGGAATGGTGTTAAAGATAATGCGCATTGTATTAAAAAAAAAGACTATAAAGGATTTTTTGTACTTTTCGTATAAAGTAATTTTAAAGAGGATTGACAGTCTAGTTAATTCTTTCATACCTTTATCCCTTTATATAAAATCAGTGGATATGGCACTACAGAAGATCTTAGTGGTAGATGATGAAGAGAAGTTGCGCAAGCTCTTATCGCGTATTATAGAGTTAGAAGGTTTTGAAGTACATCAAGCCCCTGATTTAAAATCAGCGACTAAAAAGTTGGCACAAGTGCCTATCGACGTAGTGTTATGCGACGTCAAGTTACCTGATGGAAATGGAGTAGCCTTCGTAGAACATATTAAATTAGTACATCCTACTGTTGAGGTCATCTTGCTTACAGCTTATGGGAATATTCCTGATGGGGTGCAAGCCATTAAAAATGGAGCTTTTGACTATATCACTAAAGGGGATGACAACAATAAAATACTTCCATTACTATATCGCGCCTTAGAACGCGTGGCAGTAAATCGCACTTTAGCAGAGAGTAAAGTGGACATAGAAGAAGAGATTACAGGCTTTGATCAAGTAATTGGTAAGTCTTCTTCCTTTACGGCAGCTATTCACTTGGCTAAGCGAGTTGCTCCTACTAATGCTACGGTATTATTAACTGGAGAAACAGGAACAGGAAAAGAAGTATTCGCACAGGCTATACACCGTGCAAGTACTAGATCGAAACACAGCTTTGTCGCGCTTAACTGCTCTGCTTTTAGTAAAGACTTATTAGAGAGTGAATTGTTTGGGCATAAAGCTGGTTCGTTTACCAATGCGATGAAAGACCAAAAAGGGCTATTCGAAGAAGCACATCAAGGAACTATATTCTTAGACGAAATAGGAGAAATGCCAATAGAACTTCAGGCTAAGTTACTTCGTGTATTAGAAACAGGTGAGTTCTTAAAAATAGGAGATACCAAACCCACGAAGGTAGATGTGCGTATAATCGCGGCTACTAATCGCAACTTCGAGAAGGAGATAAACGAGGGGCACTTTAGAGAGGACTTGTATTATCGCATCTCTGTATTTGAGATTAACCTACCTGCACTAAGAGAACGCATTGATGATATTGCGTTATTAGCAGAGCTTTTTAGAAAGCAGTTTGCAGCAGAACAACGCAGTGCTGTACAGGCTATCTCTACTGAGGCATTAGAAGCGATGAAGTTATATCCTTGGCCGGGTAATATCAGAGAATTGCGCAATGCTATGGAGCGTGCCATTATCTTGTGTATGCACACCAAGTTAGAGGTAGGAGACTTGCCTTATGAAGTACAACAAAAATACAAACCTACAGAAGACGGTTTATCAGCTCTTGATTTGGCGTCTGTAGAAAAACAACATATTCAAAAAGTACTCCAACATACTAATGGCAATAAGACCAAGACAGCAGAACTGTTAGGTATCGCCTTAACTACGCTGTATCGCAAGATGGCAGAGTATGGGATAGGGTAGATGTGCTAATTATAGCACTTTGTATGAAAATGCACTAATTAATACATTTTCTAAAAGATGTATTAATTAGTGCATTTTTTATGTATATTCGTAGAAGTAAATAGATAGTTATGATAGCAGTTATTACTGGAGATATTGTTAATTCGAGAAGTGTAGATCCCAAGGAATGGCAACCTCAATTGAAGTCTTTTTTGGAGACAAGCATTAATAACATGTCTAAATGGGAAGTATATAGAGGAGATAGTTTTCAGATTGAAACAACGATAGAAAAGGCTTTTGAACTTGTTTTGATGATTAAGGCTCTAGTTAAACACATCAGTAATCTTGATGTGAGAATGAGCATAGGAATAGGTGAGCAAGGTTATACTTCTGAGAAAGTAACAGAGTCTTATGGACAAGCATTCATTAATTCGGGAGAGGCGTTTGAAGAATTAAAGGATAAGACTCTGCGTATAAAAACGAATGACAGAAAGTTTGACGATTATTTTAACCCTATCTTAGGGTTGATTAGTTTTATAGCTGATCAATGGAAACCTGCAACAGCAGAAGCAGTCTTCTATGCACTAAGCAATAGAAATATGTTGCAGAAAGAAATAGCTGTATTGATGAATAAAGACAGTACTACTATTAGTAGAGCATTAAAACGAGCTGCTTATGAAGAGATAACGGATATTCTAAAATTATATGCTAATAAAGTAACATTATGCTTGACTTAATCATCAAAGTAGTATTTGCTCATTTAATAGGAGATTTTGTACTGCAAACAAATAAAATGGTAGCGGACATTAAGCATAAGGGGATTAAGTCTCCAGCTTTACTTACGCATACTGCTATTCATTTTATCACTCTATTAGTTATTACAGGATTTGAACAGAAGTATATCATAGGAGTGTGGATATTATCTATGTTACATTTAGTGATTGATATCTTTACTAAGATTTACTTGTCAAAAAAACTAAACTCAATTAAGGTACTACTTATTGATCAAGGACTACACGCTATTAGTATTGCTTTGTTTGTGTACTATTATTATCCTTTTGAGGTAAATTGGACCATAATAATGGGTAAAAATGCTTTAGCACTCTATAGCGCAATAGTATTACTAGTATATGCATCTCCGATTATTATTAAGAAACTGATAGAGCTTCTAAATTTTACTGTACCTAGTAATGGATTAGCTAATGCAGGAAAGTATATCGGTATCTTAGAACGCTTGTTTATATTCTTATTTGTGGTATTGCAACGTTGGGAGGGAATAGGTTTTCTATTAGCTGCTAAGTCTATCTTTAGATTCGGAGACTTGAAAGCAAATAAAGAAGTCAAACTGACAGAGTATATTTTGATTGGAACCCTTATGAGTTTTGGATTGGGAATTGCGATAGCGTTACTGTATAGTTTTGTTATTTCACTTTAGAGATATTTTTATGATATATAAGCTCCTGATTAGGGAGCTTTTTTATGCCTTAGAATAAGGGAAGCTTTATAAATAACTTATATACCCCTTTCAAAATGAAAGGTTCACTCCATAAAACCCTATCAAAACGATAGGGTTTCTTTTTTGGCATCTGTGCCAATTTTTTATAACTAATTGATTGATAGTGATGTTTGTTTTTTGTGCCAAAGTGGTACGCCATTCGCTTATACATTGGCAAAACAATACTTAATGAAAACACAATACACATTACAAAGTAGGCGTAACAAAAGATTACTCTACCTACAAAATATAGCTCTTAGAGCTATAACAAACAATCAAACCTAACTTAAATATATTATCAATGACAATTTTAGCGTGTATCGTTTTAGGCGTTGTGTGCTTTGCCTTGTTTTACAAAGCCATTCAGTTTTTTGACAATCTATAATTCAACAACCAATGATTCTATTATTAATTATTGCTTTGGCAGTATTTGCCTATCTGTGTTATGTCTTACTTAAACCAGAAAAATTCTAAGAAAATACAAAAGGAAATAGGGGCAGCCTTATTGATTTTTATACTAGTGTTTATCACTGTGTATTTAATACATCAACTATTACTATTAATTGATTAATTATAATGAATACAGAAATGATCGGAATCATTGTCACTTTCTTAGTGGCAGTCGGGATTTCAATTCCCTTAGGGAAATATATAGCAAAGGTATACGCAGGTAAACCTACCTTCTTAGACGGCATCATGTCGCCTTTAGAGAATCTGTTTTACAAAAGCAGTAAGATTAAGCCTGAGGAAGGAATGAACTGGAAGCAGCACTTAGTAGCCTTACTAACAATAAATGCTGTATGGTTTGTAATGGGATTTATCTTATTAATGACACAAGGCTCGTTACCCCTTAATCCAGATAACAATCCAAGTATGCCTGCTGACTTAGCGTTTAATACGATAATATCTTTCTTAGTCAACTGTAATTTACAACACTATGCAGGAGAAACAGGAGTAACTTACTTGACACAAATGTGGTTGATGTTCTTACAATTTGTAAGTGCAGCAACAGGAATGGCCGCTGCAGTAACAGTGTTCGAAGCATTTAAACACAAAACAACAACACTGTTAGGGAACTTCTATGTGTACTTTGTGAAGTCGATTACTCGTATTCTATTACCTCTAAGTGTTATCGTGGCTGCTATCTTGATTTTTCAAGGTACACCAATGACTTTTGAAGGAAAAGATACCATTACAACAATAGAAGGACAGCAAGTAGAGGTTTCGCGTGGACCAGCGGCTCCTTTTATCGCCATTAAACACTTGGGAACTAATGGTGGTGGATTCTTTGGAACCAACTCCGCGCACCCTTTTGAGAACCCTACTTACTTGACTAATATGACTCAGATGATCGCTCAGTTGATTATTCCATTGGCGATGATCTTTGCTTTTGGGTACTATATCGAACGCAAGCGATTCTCATGGATGATGTTTGGGGTAATGACAGTAGGTTTCTTATGTCTAGCGGTACCAAACGTACTAATGGAAGCAGGAGGAAATCCTAATATTACGGCGATGGGTATAGATAACTCTATCGGGTCTATGGAAGGGAAAGAAGTGCGTATAGGCGCTACTGCTTCAGGATTCTGGAGTATAGTTACAACTGTTATTTCTACTGGTTCGGTCAACTCTATGCACGATAGTTCTATGCCGTTATCGGGAATGAATGAACTACTGGCAATGATGATTAACAGTTTCTACGGCGGTGTAGGAGTGGGTATCTTAAACTTCTTTGTATTCATTGTATTAGCAGTGTTTATCAGTGGTCTGATGGTAGGTAGAACACCTGAGTTATTTGGTAAGAAGATAGAAGCAAAGGAAATGAAGATAGCGATGGTGATAGCGTTAATTCACCCAATGCTTATCTTGAGTAGTACAGCACTAGCGGCAGCCTTTCCTGATTTGACAAGAGAGACTTTAAACAACCCTTCGTTCCACGGATTTAGTGAAATACTGTATGAGTACACTTCTTCTGCAGCCAATAATGGTAGTGGATTTGAGGGACTGGGAGATAATACACCTTGGTGGAACTTCTCGACAGGTATCATATTATTACTTGGACGTTTCTTACCTATCATCGGGCCTGTAGCATTAGCAGGATGTTTAGCACAGAAACGCTATGTGCCTGAGAGCGCAGGTACACTGGCAACAGATACTTCAACATTCGGATTGATTGTGCTTACCGTGATCTTAATCGTAGCGGCATTAGCTTTCTTCCCAGTATTGACTTTAGGACCAATTGCTGATTATTTTACAATAATAAGTTTATAGAAAATGGCAACTCAAAATAATAAAGCTCTTTTTCAAAAAGAGGTAGTGATGAAAGCATTAAAAGAAGCTTTTATTAAGTTAGACCCAAGAACGCTATTGCGCAATCCAGTGATGTTCACAGTAGAGATAGGAACAGCGATTATGTTAGGGGTGTGTATATGGATATTATTAGGTGAAACAAGCCAAGGTAGCTTTGGATACAATTTCACCATCTTTTTGTTGTTGTTTGTGACTCTGTTGTTTGCCAACTTTGCTGAGGCTATCGCTGAAGCAAGAGGAAAAGCGCAAGCAGATAGCTTGCGCAAAACAAGAGAGGAAACCCCTGCAACTTTAGATGATGGCTCACAAGTATCGTCTTCTACTTTACTAAAAGGAATGATCTATGTATGTGTAGCAGGAGATATAATCCCAGCAGATGGGGAGATCATAGAGGGTTTAGCTACTATAGATGAAAGTGCTATTACCGGAGAGAGTGCTCCTGTGATTAGAGAAGCTGGAGGAGATAAGAGTTCTGTGACTGGTGGTACCAAGGTATTGTCTGATCGTATTAAGGTACGTGTCACTGCTCAGGTAGGAGAAAGCTTCCTTGATAAGATGATTGCTTTAGTAGAGGGAGCAAATAGACAGAAGTCGCCAAATGAAATAGCCCTGACAATCTTATTAGCAGGTTTTACCTTAGTGTTTACTATTGTTATTATTACATTAAAGCCCTTTGCTGACTTTGCTAATGTAGCGATTACAATTAGCGCTTTAATATCACTGTATATCTGTTTAATCCCTACTACGATAGGTGGATTATTATCTGCTATCGGTATCGCGGGGATGGATAGAGCGCTAAGAGCTAATGTGATTACTAAAAGTGGTAAGGCTGTAGAGACAGCAGGAGATATAGATGTGTTGCTATTAGATAAAACAGGTACGATTACTATTGGTAACCGTAAGGCAACAAACTTTCATCCTGCAAATGGTGTAGATAAGAATGTGCTGATCAAGGCAGCAGTCTTGAGCTCGTTAAGTGATGATACACCAGAAGGGAAGTCTATTATAGAGTTGGCAGGTGTAGATCCTACTGATTTCACAGTTAACAACCCCCGCTTTATTTCCTTTACAGCAGAGACTCGAAGTTCAGGTATTGACTATGACGATATACGCATACGCAAAGGAGCAGTAGATGCCATTAAGAATATATGTGTACAAGCAGGTAACGTATTTCCTGACGAGGTGGCAACAAGTGTGCGCAATGTAGCAGAGAATGGAGGTACACCATTAGTGGTATCTCAAAACGAGCAAGTCTTAGGTGTGGTAGAACTACAAGACGTAATAAAACCAGGAATACAAGAGCGCTTTGCTCGATTGAGAAAAATGGGGATTAAGACGGTGATGGTGACAGGAGATAACCCAATGACGGCAAAGTATATCGCTAATGCGGCTGGAGTGGATGATTTTATCGCAGAGGCAAAACCAGAAGATAAGATGAATTACATCAAGCGTGAGCAAGCAGAAGGACGCTTAGTAGCAATGATGGGAGATGGTACAAATGATGCGCCTGCTTTAGCACAAGCAAACGTAGGGGTAGCGATGAACAGCGGAACACAAGCGGCTAAAGAGGCAGGGAATATGGTAGACCTTGACAACGACCCAACCAAACTGATTGAGGTTGTAGAGATAGGGAAACAGCTGCTAATGACTCGTGGTACCTTAACTACGTTTAGTATAGCCAATGACGTAGCCAAGTATTTTGCTATTATACCAGCTCTATTTATTACAGCTATTCCAGCTTTACAAGGTTTAAATATTATGAATCTTCACAGCCCTGAGAGTGCTATTTTATCTGCTGTAATATTCAATGCGATTATTATTCCATTCTTAATTCCCTTAGCGTTAAGAGGAGTGGCGTATAAACCAATCGGTGCAAGCGCACTATTGCGACGCAATTTACTAATCTATGGATTAGGTGGTGTGATTGTTCCTTTTATAGGGATTAAGCTAATCGACCTTTTTGTATCACTATTTATGTAATAAAACAATGAAAACAAATCTATTACCCTCTATTATATTAACCACAGCCTTATTAGTATTACTATGTGGTGCTTATCCTCTAACGATGTGGGGGATAGCTAAGCTTTCTCCTAACTCAGGAGAGGGATTTGTAACTGAAGCCGCTAATGGAAAGAACTATGTAAACATCGGACAGTCGTTTACTTCCGATAAATACTTTTGGTCTCGTCCATCAGCTGTTGATTATAACGCGGCAGGTTCTGGAGCAAGTAATAAGGCGACTACCAATGGAGAATATTTAAGCACTGTACAGCAGCGTATAGACGACTTCTTGGTTAAGAATCCTGAGGTTAAGAAAGAAGATATACCTGTTGATTTAGTCACTGCAAGTGGTAGTGGTCTAGATCCAAATATCTCTGTTCAGGGAGCTAAAGTACAGATCGCTCGTATTGCTAAAGCAAGGGGAATTGAAGCGAGTCGCTTAGAACAATTAGTGGTAGAACAAACACAAACACCACTGTTAGGTATATTAGGACCAGAAAAACTGAATGTTATAGAATTAAATATCGCATTAGATGCGTTAAAATAAGATGAAGAAGAGAATTTCTTTAGTAGGTGCACTTGTCATCGGTGCACTTGCTATTTCATCAGTCCAAGCTCAAGAGCGCAAATGGACAGATGATCTTAAAGTACAAGCCTATGGGGAGTTATATTATACATATGACTTCAACCAACCTAAAAAAGGACAACTTAACAACTTTCTATATTCGTTTAATAGACATAACGAGGTGAATCTTAACTTCGCAATGGTTAAACTAAACTATTCAAAAGAGCGTGTACGGGCTAACCTTGCCTTTATGGCAGGGACTTATGTCAAGTCTAATCTTGTGAATGAACCTGATGAACTAAAAAATATCTATGAGGCAAATATAGGAGTTAAACTATCGTCAACGCGAGAGTTGTGGTTAGATGCAGGAATTATGCCTTCTCATATAGGGTTTGAGAGTAATATAGGATCGGATATTATGACAATGTCACGCAGTATGATGGCGGAGAACTCTCCGTACTTTTCTTCTGCAGTGAAACTGTCTTATTTAACGCCAAATCAGAAGTGGATGCTTGCCTTGAATGTAATGAACGGTTGGCAACGTATTGAGCGTCCTGAAGGAAATTCTACTATAGCAGTGGGACACCAGGTTACTTATACACCTAATAGCAAATGGACAATCAACAGTAGTTCATTTATAGGTAGTGATACACCAGATGTAGAGCGAAAGATGCGTTATTTTCACAATCTATATGCCTGTTATCAATGGGATGAGAACTTAAAGTTACTAGCGGGGTTTGATATTGGTGTTCAACAAAAGGAGAAAGACGGTAAGGCATATAGCAATTGGTATGCGCCTTTGGTTATGGGGCAGTATAAGCTAACCGATAAGTGGCGAGTAGCGGCAAGAGCTGAGTATTACTGTGATAAAGACGGAGTAATTATAGGTACAGATACCTCTAATGGCTTCCAGACTTGGGGATATTCTGTCAATGTAGATTATCAGATTACAGATGAGGTATTATGGCGCATAGAGGCAAGGTCTTTAAGCAGTAAAGATGCTATCTTTATGAGAAATGATAAAGAGGTATCAGGACAAACATTTATAGGAAGTAGTATTTCAATTCGGTTGTAGATGGAAAGAGAAAGTCGTCAAAGTGCAGAAGATTTCTTAGAACTTATTCGTCGTTCTAAACGAGGTAAGTTTAAGGTATATATAGGGATGAGTGCAGGGGTGGGTAAAACCTATCGTATGCTATTAGAAGCAAGAGATTTGCAGCGAAATGGCATAGATGTGAAGTTGGGGTTTATAGAAACTCACAATCGCAAGGAGACGCACGCCCTATTAGAGGGATTGCCTATTATACCACGTAAGGAAGTTTTCTATAAGGGAAAGATGATTGAGGAGTTGGATATTGAAGCCATCCTTAATGATCGCCCTGAGATAGTTATTATTGACGAATTAGCTCATTCTAATATTGCAGGAAGCAAAAATGCAAAGCGTTGGCAAGACGTAATGGAGATATTAGAGGCAGGTATCAATGTGATATCTGCCCTTAATATCCAGCATATAGAGAGTCTGTATAATGCAGTAAAAGACATTACGAATATCGATGTCACAGAACGTGTGCCAGATAAGTTGTTGCAAGAAGCAGATGAGGTAGTGAATATTGACTTAACTTCTGACGATCTAATCGAACGATTAAAAGAGGGGAAGATATATCCAGCAGAAAAGGTACCTGCTGCATTGCAGAACTTCTTTACTTCGTCTAATATTTTGCAATTGCGAGAATTGGCATTAAGGGAGGTGGCTTCTCACGTAGAGAATAAGGTGGCAAGTGAAGTAAGTATGTCTATCTCTGCTAAACCCAATCGCTTTATGGCGTGTATTAGTTCGAATGATCGAAATGCAAAGATTGTCATTAGAAAGACAGCTCGCCTAGCAGGATATTTTAATTCGAAGTGGTATGTACTCTATGTACAGACGCCAAAAGAACACCCTGATAAAATAGCGTTAGACAAGCAACGACATTTGATTAATAATTTTAAATTAGCTACAGAATTGGGAGCTGAAATTATAAAGAGTGAACATCAGAATATAGCCAAAGCAATTATGATACAGGTAGATCAACGACAAGTCACTACTATCTGTATTGGCAAGCCAAGGCTGCGTTTATATCAGATTATTTTGGCAACTAATGTATTTAATCAATTGTTGAAGAAACTGTCGTCTTTACCCATTGATATTATAATCTTTTCGAAATGAGAATTAAAACAAAACTAACTTTAGGTTTAGGACTATTATTTACACTTATTATTTTCTTAGGGGCAATAGCAGCTGTGTATATTCACTTCTTGAAGCTTGATACGCGTAATATCCTACACGATAACTACAATTCGCTTTTGTATGCGAAGAGTATGTTACGCGCTTTAGATAAGTCTGGAGATAGTCGTTTAGCCCAATTTGAAGAGCAGTTAAAGAAACAAGAGGGCAATGCCACAGAAGAGGGTGAAAAGGAGATGAATGCTACGCTGCGCACCTATTTTGAAGCGTATAAGAATGATGGTCAACGCAGCGAAGATTTGCTTCAGATTAGAGAGTGGTTAATAGAGGTGATGGAAATGAATATGCAGGCTATCGAACTCAAGAGTGAACTAGCTAATAAGACTGCAATACAAGCAACAGTATGGATAGCTATCGCTGGGACAGCATGTTTTGTGATTGCCTTAGGGTTATTGATTAACCTGCCTTCTAATATTGCTAATCCGATTCAGAAACTGACCATGAGTATTAAACAGATTGCCAGTAGCAACTATAAGGAGCGCGTGTTTTTAGATAAGAATGACGAGTTTGGTGAGTTGGCACAGTCGTTTAATACGATGGCACAGAAGTTAGAAGAATACAACAATAGCCACTTGGCAAAACTAATGCGTCAGAAGAAGAGGATAGAAGCGCTGATTAACAATATGCCTGATGTGGTTATAGGGTTAGACGAGAATATGCAAGTGATATTTGTGAATGAGCAGGCCTGTAAGGTATTGGGGTTAACAGAAGAGCAGATGGTTGGTAAGAGTAGCAAAGATATTGCTATCTACAACGATCTAATGCGTATGCTACTAAAGGAAATGAATGTAGAGCAGACAGAGAAAGAACCGTTAAAGATTATTCACAACGATAAAGAGAACTACTTTAACAAGGAGTTTTTACACATTGAGATTACCCCTACAGGAGAGGAACACAAAGAACTGGTTGGGCACGTAATCATCTTAAAGAATATCACAGAGTTTAAAGAGTTAGATGCGGCTAAGACACGCTTTATCGCGACAGTTTCTCACGAATTTAAGACTCCTATATCTTCTATGAAGATGAGTTTACAGTTGTTGAAAAACGAGCGAATAGGCAATCTAAATGAAGAGCAAAGCACGCTAATAGACAGTATTCAAGATGATGCAGGGCGATTATTAAAGATTACTTCCGAATTACTTAATCTCACACAGATCGAAAGTGGTAAAATAAGTATGAATATCAAACCAGCTGAGATAGCGCAGATCGTACAGTATGCGGTGGAGGCAAACCACATTCAAGCAGACCAAAAAAGCATTACTTTAAGTGTAAAAATACCGGAGCGAATCGATAAAATTAGATTAGACGCAGAAAAGACTACTTGGGTGTTGACAAACCTTATTGCTAATGCAATTAATTATTCTCACGAATCATCAATAGTTGAGGTTAATGTAACACAAGATGAGTTTCATACCATCATAAAGGTAAAAGATGAAGGAATGGGAATACCACCTGAGTACTTAGGACGTGTATTTGACCGTTATTTTAGAGTACCTGGTACACATAAGGAAGGTACAGGATTAGGGCTTTCTATCAGCAAGGAGATCATAGAAGCACAACACGGAATAGTTGAAGTGCACAGTGAATATGGTGTAGGAAGCGAGTTTGTATTGATTTTTTAACCTAGAGTCGGCAGATAAACAAAAAGTATCTATACAAGAGAGACCTGAGTTAGTGACTAAAGCATACTATTGTTGAGGAACTAATAAAAGAGCTATGAAGTAGAATTGTGTTGTTGTATATGGCTAATGTTGTTTCTAGATTTACTTGATAACCCAAAAGGATTGACTTTGTTCAATCCTTTTTTTTTTGTAAAACAAAGTGTTGTGTTTTTTTGTGAGAGATTAACCCTTCAAATTTGTGATATTATGCAGTTTACTTTATTCATTCAAGATTTCTCCAAGATTGCTTTAGTAGACGAGTTATTTGTTGAAGAAATGCTATAGAAGTGTTGTCGAGGTGTTGAAGAATAGTAGATATCATTATTCCTCCTTATTTGTTTCTTGGATATTACAGAAGGAAGCTATGTAGGTAGTAAGTTTATTGTAAATGAGTAGTCTTTTTAAGAGTAAAAACTTAAATTTGTTTACTTCTTTAAATTATTAGAAATATCTTTAGATAAGATATAGTATATTTTTAATTGATTAAAGAAATAGGCAAATAGAAATGTATTGATTGTGAGTAGATAAAGTATAAAGTAAATTAATGAAAAAGATAGTAATCACTGGTGGAGCAGGTTTTATTGGATCTCATGTTGTAAGACAATTTGTAACTAAATATCCAGCTTGTCATATTTATAATTTGGATGCCTTGACTTATGCGGGTAATTTAGAGAACTTACGAGATATAGAAAATCTACCTAATTATACTTTTATAAAGGGAGATATTACAGATGAGCTATTTATTCAAGAGCTATTTCAGAAAGAAAAGTTTGATGCTGTGATTCACCTAGCAGCAGAGTCTCATGTAGATCGTTCCATTACTGACCCATTGGCTTTTGTGAAGACAAATGTAATAGGAACGGTTAATTTGTTACAAGCCTTTAAAGGGGTGTGGCAAGATAACTGGGAAGGAAAGCGCTTTTATCATGTAAGTACAGATGAAGTATATGGGAGTCTAGGAGAAACGGGATTCTTCTATGAAACGACTGCTTATGATCCTAATTCGCCTTACTCAGCGTCTAAAGCGAGCTCTGATCACTTTGTACGGGCCTATGGAGAGACTTATAATATGCCTTATGTTATTAGTAATTGTTCAAATAATTATGGTCCTAATCACTTTCCTGAAAAGCTAATTCCACTGTGTATTCACAATATAATTAATAACAAACCGTTGCCAATCTATGGAAATGGCAAGTATACGCGCGATTGGTTGTTCGTGATTGATCACGCTAGAGCAATTGATGATGTATTTCACAAGGGAGTGAATGCTCAGACGTATAACATAGGAGGATTTAATGAATGGCAGAATATCGACTTGGTCAGAGAACTGTGTAAGCAAATGGATAAAGTACTTGGTCGTACAGAAGGAGAAAGTGAACAGTTAATCACTTTTGTTAAGGATAGACCAGGACATGATTTGCGTTATGCTATTGATGCCACTAAGATTAATAAAGAGTTAGGATGGAGTCCTTCGGTTACTTTCCCAGAAGGATTAGCCAAGACTATAGATTGGTATATGAACAATCAACAATGGTTGGCTAATGTGACAAGTGGAGTGTATGCTGATTATTATAAAGAGCAGTATAAATAATAAGTTGACAGTTAGTGGTTTACGAAGGTGGAGAAACAATACTTTGCGCCTAATAAATTATAGAATTATAAAAATGCTGTTTGTTAGTTTGTACTCTTGTTGATAGAGAATATCTTAAACAAAAGGATAAAACAACAAAATCACAAAAAGACAATAAGAAATGAAAGGAATAATATTAGCAGGTGGATCAGGTACTCGCTTACATCCTCTAACTTTAGCGGTATCAAAGCAATTGTTGCCTATATACGATAAGCCTATGATATACTATCCACTGTCAGTGTTGATGTTGGCGGGTATTAGGGAGATTTTGATTATATCAACTCCGCACGATTTGCCAAACTTCAAGAAGTTATTTGGAGATGGTAGTCAGTTTGGGATATCGTTGAGTTATGCAGAACAGCCGAGTCCTGATGGATTAGCACAAGCTTTTATTATAGGACAAGAGTTTATAGGGGATGACGATGTATGTTTGGTCTTAGGAGATAATATCTTCTATGGGGCAGGGTTGCAGCAGATTTTAATGAGGTCAGTAGAGACCGTTAAACAAGAAGATAAAGCAGTGGTTTTTGGATATTATGTCAATGATCCAGAACGCTATGGAGTAGCAGAGTTTGATGCAGAGGGTAATGTTTTGAGTATAGAAGAAAAGCCGATTACACCTAAGTCTAATTATGCTGTGGTAGGACTATATTTTTATCCTAACTCAGTGGTACAGATAGCAAAAGGAGTTAAACCATCGCATAGAGGAGAGTTAGAGATAACTACTGTTAATCAAACATATTTAGATAATAATCAATTGAAGTTGCAGACTTTGAGTCGCGGTTTTGCTTGGTTAGATACAGGAACACATGAGTCACTAACAGAGGCCACAGAGTTTGTAAAAGCAGTAGAGAAACGTACTTCGTTGAAAATAGCTTGTTTAGAGGAGATAGCATTAACCTATCAATGGATATCTAAGCAAGATATTGCAAAGCAGATAGAGGGTTTAAAAGGAGATTATTACGACTATATTAAAAAAAGATTTTTATAAATGATTCCAGTTGTTAAACCATTTTTACCACCATTTGACGAGTATCAAATGTTGTTAAAAGGAATTTGGGAACGTCATTGGCTAACTAATATGGGGCCTTTAGCGATAGAATTAGAGGATAAGTTACAAAAGCAATTGGGGGTTAAGAACCTGTTGTTTGTGACTAACGGAACAGTTGCGTTACAAATGGCTATTAAGGCATTAGAGTTGCAGGGAGAGATTATTACAACTCCATTTTCGTTTGTAGCTACTACAAGCACTATTGTTTGGGAAGGCTGTACTCCTGTATTTGTTGATATTGATGAAAAAAGTCTTACAATAGATGTAACCAAGATAGAACAGGCTATTACTAAAGACACAGTTGCTATTTTGGCTACCCACGTGTATGGTAATCCTTGTGATGTAGAAGCTATCGATATGATAGCCAAGAAGCATAACTTAAAAGTAATTTACGACGGTGCACATGCATTCGGAGTGGAGTATAAGGGGAAGTCAATTTTCCAGTACGGCGATATCTCTACTTGTTCACTTCACGCTACTAAGTTATATCATACAACAGAAGGAGGATTTATAGTTACTAAATATGATGATATCAATGAAAAGTTGCAGCGTATTCGAAATTTTGGAATAGCAGGTTTTGATCTATTTTCTGATTTAGGAATAAATGGTAAGAACTCCGAAATGCATGCAGCAATGGGGATTGCCAATCTTAAGTATATTGACCAGATATCTAGTAAACGTAAGGAATTATATGAAGCATATACAAAAGGGTTAACATCATTTGCCTCAGTTCAACCTGTTTGGCGAGAAGGAGCTACTATGAATTACCCTTATTTTCCAATAGTTTTAGAGAGTGAAACATTGTTGTTTAAAGTTAAAGAAGCATTATTAAAAGAGGATATTCACATTAGACGATATTTCTATCCTTCTTTAGCCTCATCACTTCCATATCTACCCAAGCAAGTGTTAGAAGTGACAGAAGATATTGCAAAACGCGTGATATGTTTGCCTTTCTATTATGATTTGGAAATAAAGGAGGTAGAGCGTATATGTGAGATAATGAATAACTTATAAAATAACACAGATGAAAATTGCTATTATGCAACCTTATTTTATGCCTTATATAGGTTATTTTCAACTGATAAAAGCAGTAGATAAGTTTATTTTTTATGATGATGTAAATTACATTAAACAAGGATGGATTAATAGGAACAATTTATTATTGCAAGGTCAAGCTTCGTTGTTTACTTTGCCATTAGAAAAAGCAAGTTCTTTTTCCAAAATAAATGAAGTGAAGTTACACCCTGTTTTGTTTGAAAGTTGGAAAAAAAAGTTTCTTCGTTCCATAGAACAAAACTATAAAAAGGCGCCATATTTCTTAGAGGTTTATCAATTAGTAAGGAGTGTTTTAGATATTGATACTAGCCATATTAGTGTACTGGCAAAACAAGGTATTATTGCAGTAGCTCAATATTTGAAATTACCAACTACATTTGTATATAGTTCTACTAATTATAATAATAGTGAATTGTCTGGAAAACATAGAGTCATGTCTATCTGTGATCAAGAACAAGCTACTGTTTATATCAATCCCATAGGAGGGCAAGAATTATACGATAAAGAAGAGTTTTCTTTGCAAGGGATAGAGCTGTATTTTATTCAATCTATTAAAAAGGAGTATAAGCAGTTTAATAACGAGTTTGTACCTTGGTTATCTATCATAGATATTTTGATGTTTAATAGTATTGAAGAAGTTAATATAATTTTAGATCAATACGAATTGGTATGAAGAAAGCACAAGGAGGGTATTTTGAATTAGCACTAGCACAAAAAAAAACGGATTTGATGCACAAGCAAGCTATTGCGGTAAATACTGGACGCAATGGGTTGCGTTATATTTTGCAAGCAAAAAAATATAAGAAGATTTATCTTCCTTACTTTACTTGTGATGTTGTCCTAGATACAATAAAAGAGGAAGGGCTTTTCTATGAATTTTACGATATCAATATCAATTTAGAGCCTTTATTTGATTGGCAAACAATCAAAACAGATGAAGTATTTATGTATACTAACTATTTTGGAGTAAAAGATAGTTATATAAAAGAATTGGTAAAATATCCTTGTCATTTTATTATAGATAATGCACAAGCTTTTTATGCAGAGGTGCCTTCTATGTATGATAGCTTTTATTCTCCTCGTAAGTTTCTGGGAGTAGCAGATGGTGGCTATGTATATTGTAATCACACTTTAATTGTAGAAGAAAAGGACGTATCATACAACCGAATGATGCACCTATTAAAACGCTTGGAACTTGGAGCTGAAGCAGGTTATAGTGATTTCTTGATTAATGAAGAAAGCTTAAACAGACAACCAATAAAGCAAATGTCAGTGTTGACACAGCACTTAATTGATAGTCAAGATCACAAGGGAATAAGAGAAAAGCGAGTAAGCAACTATATGTATTTATACGAAGTGTTTAAAAAAGTAAATAAATTAAACTTGCCCTTAGCTAAAGAAAGTGTACCTATGGTATTTCCACTTTGGATTGATAAAAACATAAAAGAGAAATTACATCAACAAAGATATTATACTGCAACATATTGGGCTAATGTATTGCAATGGACAGAACAATCAAATTTAGCATATCAATTAACTAAAGAAGTGGTTTATTTGCCAATCGATCAAAGGGTGTTACCTGAAGATTTAGAAGAAATGGTTAAACTAATTTTAAACTAAAAAAAAACTATAATGGAATTTAATATTAGACTTAGAGCTTTTGAAAAGGAAGATGCTTTATTTATCAATCAGCTTAGAAATGAAGATGAGAGAGAGAAGTATATAGGAGGATCTAAACGATATGTATCTTTGTGTAGAGAACAGAAATGGGTTGAAGACATCATTTTAGGTGACTCACAATCTGTAATGTATTTTGCTGTTACCACATCTGAATCGGATTCTATTATAGGATATACTTCTATTTCAGATATCGATTATAGAAATGGTAGTTGTTTTTGGAGTGGAATTAAACTATCTCCAAGTGTTGCAGGAAAAGGATACGGTTTACAAGTTGGACTACTTGTCCTAAATCATGTGTTTGAAGAAATGAGAATGGTTCGTTGCACAGCACAAGCACAAGAGGGACATCAACCAGCTATACGTATGTTAGATAAATTAGGGTTTTTCAAAGAAGGATTGATGAGAAAAAATGTATTTAAAAATGGCAATTCATTAAATACGTGGCTGTTGAGTATTATTGAAGAAGAGTATAAGCTAATTAAAAGTACCTATAATTTGTAGAAATATGATTGTAATAACGAGTGCTTCAAGAGGGATAGGTAAATTTTTATTTGATAAATTCAAACAGGAAGGCAAGAGTGTAATTGGTTTTTACAATACAACTGTACCTTCTTGTTTAGATGATTATTATAAAATTGATATAACAAATGAAGAAGAGGTAAAATTATTTGTAACTAACAATAAGCATTCTTTTTCTGATCTAGTACTAATTAATACAGCGGGAATTTCTTATAATGCCTTTGCTCATAAAACTGATTTCTTGGAGTGGAAAAAGGTTTTAGATGTTAATTTGTTGAGTTTGTTTAACTTAACACAGCAGTTGTTGCCTTTTATGAGAGAAGGGAATTATGGTAGAATCGTTAATTTTTCGTCAGTAGTAGCTCAAAAAGGAGTTGCAGGCACTAGTGCGTATGCTGCTTCTAAGTCTGCAATGTGGGGGTTAGCTAAGAGTATTTGTATAGAAAATGCAAGTAAAAATATTACGATGAATAATGTGAATTTGGGGTACTTTAATATTGGGATGATAGAACAAGTTCCTGAGTTGTATTTACAACAATTAATCACAACTATCCCAGCAAAGCGATTAGGTGAGGCAGAAGAGATACTAAAGACAATCAATTTTATAATTGATACACCTTATTTAAATGGAACATCAATTGACTTAAACGGAGGATTATATTAGCAATGAGTACCTATAAAATTATTGATCAAACAACAACACAGCAGCCTACAGTGTCTGTAGCTATGCTTGCCTATAATCACCAGGAGTTTATATCGGAAGCTATAGAGAGTGTTTTAATGCAAAAAATTACTTTCCCTATTCAAATTGTAATTGCAGAAGATTGTTCGCCAGACAACACCAGAGCAATTGTTTTGGAGTATCAAACAAAATATCCTGATATCATTAAACTGATTTTACAAGATAAAAATGTAGGAGCGTCACAGAATAATGACGCTCTTTTAAACCATTTAGATGGTCAGTATATAGCTCCTTTAGAGGGGGATGATTATTGGATTGATGAGTATAAACTTCAGCAACAAGTTGACTTTTTAGAACATAATCAAGAATATAATTTAGTTTATACAGATGCAAAATATTATAAGCAGAATACAGGGGAGTTTGATTTACAACGTACAAATCAAATAAAAGATTTTTCGGATTTATTAGTATCTAATAGAATGTTTACTCTAACTGTATGTTTGAAAAAAGAAGTTTTAGATATTTATAGACAAGAAGATGCAAATGATTTAAAAGACTTGCCTTTTGGAGATTATTCTTTATGGTTGTTTGCCTCTACAAGAGGACAAGCAAAGTATTTACCTATTGTTTCAGCTGTTTATCGTATTTTAGAAGAATCGGCTAGTCATTCTAAAAATCTTGAGAAGTTAGTAAGTTTTGAAGAGGCTGTGAGCAAGTGTAGATTATATTTTCTGAATAAATATTACAATGGGGATAAAAAGCAACTAGAAACTAAATTATTAGGGGCAAAAACTCGTTCAATAATTAAAATGTCTTTTTTGTATAAAGATGAAAAAGTCTTTAATCAATATAAAAAAGACTTGAAGTACATCGCTAATTATAAGTATAAATACTATCTAATTTATTCATTAGCTAAAATTAATTTTAAGGTATTTACAGCTATTTATAATTAAAATAAAAAGTAACTATAATAAAACAATAAAAGGATTACTCTAGTCGTTTTACAATCATAAGTATGTCTTTTTTAGGACAGTAGCTGGAATAAAAAGTAAAGAGGAATCAACGAATTGTTTACTACAATTCGTTGATTCCTCTTTTTTATTTCTAGTGATTTGTCTTTTCTAAAATAAAAACATAACCTTATTGATAAAAATAACACTGTTCTGTTTTGTATTGTAATATTTTTTAGTTTTCTTCGTTTTAATTAAACAAAACTCAAAAACTCTTTTTAAATTATGAAGTCATATTCTTTAACCGAAATAAACGATGTCTTAAATGGTATTGTCGTTGGTAGTACATTAAAACAGATTTCAACAGCAGAACAACTAGAAAAAGCAAAAGAATGCCAAATCTCATTTATTGGTAATAAAAAATATGAACGACTATGGGGAGACTCAAAAGCACCTATTGCTATTGTAAATAATGATATCTCGATCTTACCAGGTATTGATAGAGCATTTATAAAAGTAGATAATGTGGATTTAGCTTTAGCTAAGTTACTTACTTTATTTGCACCTAAGTTACCATTGTTTAAAATAGATATTCACCCTAATGCTACCATAGATAGTACAGCCGTGATTGGTGAAGGAGCTAAGATAGCTGCTGGTTGTGTAATCGGTGAGAATGTAGTAATTGGTAAGAATGTGAAGATATATCCTAATGTAACGGTATTAGACAACAGTACCATTGGAGATAATACGATATTGTGGTCAGGTGTTATTGTGCGTGAGCGTAGCCATATTGGACATAACTGTATCTTACACCCTAATGCAGTGATAGGAGCAGACGGTTTTGGTTTCTGTCCTTCTCCTGAGTTCGGATTAGTTAAGATTCCTCAAATCGGTAATGTAGTTATTGGTAACTATGTAGAGATAGGGGCAAACTCATGTGTTGACAGAGGTAAGTTCAGTGCTACTATTATAGGTGATGGTTGTAAGATAGATAACCTTGTTCAGATAGGACACAACTGTGAGTTAGGTAAATTCTGTATCATGGCTGGAAATAGTGGTTTAGCAGGATCTGTTACCCTAAAGGATTTTGTAGTAATCGGAGGTAGTGCTTCTATTAAGGATCACGTTACTATTGGCCAGGGCGCTGTAGTAGGTGCAGGGTCAGGAGTAACTGGTGATGTTCAGGCTGGTAAAACAGTGTTGGGGTACCCTGCTCAAGAAGCAAAAACAACCCTAAGACAATGGGCTGCATTAAAACAGCTAGTAAGTAGTAAAACAAAGAACTAATTCTCTATAAAGAGATTTTAAATACAAGCGATTAATCTGTAAAGGTTAGTCGCTTTTTTTGTATGTCAGTCATGGGGTGTATAACTCAAAAATTAATCATACCTCTACAGAGTAAATCAAGCAAGATATACTAAAAGGAACACCTTATCCTTATAAGACCTTAAATTGTATTTTAGTAAAAATAAGTTTATAGCCATGCTAACACTAGGGTTTTAAGAAGTCATAAAAAGGGCATAGAGGTATTATATATCAACTAGGATTATTCTCTATAGACAATTCGATATGCTTGCCTATCAAAGACCTGTAATATTGTAAGTGAGGCAAAACAAAGAAAAAAACTTCAAATACTATCTTCTTCAATTTATCTCCTATATTTTCTAAGAATATCAACCGATTTGTTAAGCAATGCCTACCTAGATCTTAAAGAAGGAAAAAAACTAAAGTTGTAGATATCGACTTTAAAATATTCATTGACTTGCAAAACAATAAAGAGTTGGTTGGTTTTAAGGAAGAAATAAATGTCTACAATGTGGTTTTCCGTAAAGAAGTTTAGATAATTAGTTCTAATTTAGGGACAAAGAAGATAAGTATTGATATGAGGATATATTTAAAATTAAGTAGAAACAAAGAGTTGATACCTTTTAATAATCAACATTTATTAACAGCAGCTTTACATCGATGGTTAGGCAAGGATAATGAATTGCATGATAAACAAAGTCTGTATTGTTTTTCTTGGTTACAACATGTAAAAACAGGAGCAAAAGGAATTAGCTTAACAGGGGATTCGTATTTCTTTATTAGTAGTTATGATGATGAGTTTATTAAAAAAGTGATTAAAGGGATACTGAAAGACCCTTATGCTTTTTGTGGATCTTCAGTAGCAGATATTCAATTCAAGGATGCTCCAGATTTTGAAGGATCTCAACGATTTATGTTGTCAAGCCCAATATTACTGAAACAAAAAATACAAGCAGAGCATAAAACAAAATATTTGACTTATGATGAAGAAAACTTCGAAGAAGTATTGACTATTAATTTGAAAAATAAGATGGTCTTGGCTAATATAAATAGTGATGGAGTAGATGTAAAATTAGATATGACTTTTGAAAAGAAGCATACTAAGCTAATAGATTATAAGGGAATATTAAACAAAGTTAATATGTGTCCTGTAATTGTATCAGGAACACCTGAACAGATAACATTTGCTTGGTTGGTAGGTTTAGGATATTCTACAGGTATAGGTTTTGGTTCGTTAAAATAGAGATTTATGAAGACATTTTATGTAGTAAAGTATTCAGGCCCTTTTGGTTTTATAAAACCATGGACTGCTGTACGTGATAGTGAAACGTTTAGTCAACAGTTTTTAACACCAAGTACAGTGGAGGGAATTGAGAAAAAATTATTTCCTGAGTTGTTAAAGAATATAGGAATTAGTAAAATAAAGGGACATCGTTTGTCTTATGATCAAATTTCTGAACAACAAGAGGTTACACAAACCAGAGGTTGGAATTCTGTGAAAAAAGGAAAACAGTTTCAATTCTCAAGAGATACTTCTATTTTATTGAGGGGTGTTTTGATAAATCCTGTACTACATTTACTATTTGATAACATTGAAGATGCTGAAATAGCTATGACACAACATATATGTTTATGTAGAAACGAAGATTTAATGTTTCCAATAGAAATAATGGCAATACAAGCAGGTGATTTCGACACAGAAGCATATCCTGGTTATGAATTAGTATTTGGTAAGACAGTTAAATCATTTATTGTAGGATACCATCGATTGACAAATGAAGCTATGTATGGTTGGCTTAAAATAGTAGGAACTCCTGTAAGAACTATTAGGCAATGGTAAGCTTATTCGCAAAATCATCACCAGAATGGACTACATTAAAAGATCATTTATTGCATGTTTCTTTAGCAGCACAGAAGTTCGCTACCTATTTAGGGATAGATGAAAAAATAGCTATTAATGGTGCTTTGCTTCATGATTTGGGCAAAGGACATCCTTTTTTTCAAAAGCGATTACAAGGAAAAGATAATACAAGAAGGATATTTAGACATGAACTATCATCCTTGTTTTTTCTATCTGCTTTTCCAGTAGAACATAAAGATGCCTTAATTGAAATGGTAGTTGCCCACCATAAGTCCATTGACGATGATGGAGGTATACTTTATTTGGAAGAGAATGATGATTATATATCATTTCATTTAGGACAATGGGAAAGTTGGAGTGTTGCTGTTTTAGAAGTATTAAAAGAATGTGGAATTACAGTTGATCAAATTAGTAGAGAAGAAGCAGAGGCGAATTATGACTATGCTTTGAATTATGTGCAAGAGCATAGTAAGGAGAAAAGATGGTCGCAATGGAGAGGGCTATTAATGGGAGCTGATCATTTTGCATCTGCACAGATACATAAGACAGAAAAGGTTGTTAATAGATTATTCCAGATTCCTAATTTGTCATTTTATAACAGGCAGCATGAGTTATATCCATTGTCTTGTGAAGATGCTGATTCTTCTAAGAAACATACCATCGTAGTTGCAAGTACGGGAGCTGGAAAAACAGATTATTTGTTGCGTAGATGTAGAGGACGTGTTTTTTATACTTTACCTTTTCAAGCATCTATTAATGCAATGTATAACAGATTAGGTAATGATTTAGAAAAAGACAACCCTAATATTGATATAAGAGTACAACATTCATCATCTATTGTAGTTAAGCGCAACGGCAATGATGATACTTCTCTTCAAAATCTTATGGGCTCAGCAGTAAAGGTGTTAACTCCACATCAATTAGCTACACTTGCCTTTGGATTAAAGGGGTATGAGGCATTGATATTAGATGTTAAAGGATGCGATGTTATTTTAGATGAAGTACATACCTATTCAGGTGTATCACAGGCCTTAGTGCTAAAGGTAATCGAGGTATTAAAAGAAATAGATTGTAGAATACATATAGGTACAGCTACTATGCCTACTGTTTTATATAATAAAATATTAGAGTTATTAGGAGATGATGTCTTTGAAATGAAGCTAAAAAAAGAGCAATTAGATCAATTTAACAGACATATCGTTTATAAGATAAAACAAGACAATGTTTTTAGTATAATAAAAGAAGGAGTTCTTGCAAATAAAAAGGTTCTTGTTGTGTGTAATAAAGTACAGAATGCTATAGAAGTTTATGAAGATTTAGTTCAGCAGTATCCCAACATACCTATTCTTTTGTTACACAGTAGATTTAAACGAGCAGATAGAAATGAAAAGGAGAGATTACTCTTAGGTATAGATCAGAAAGGACAGGCCATTGGAGCCTATAATACTAGTTGTGAAAGTTGTATTGTTGTTTCAACTCAAATAGTAGAGGTTAGCTTGGATATCAGCTTTGATGTGATTATTACAGAGACAGCACCTTTAGATGCTTTGATACAAAGATTTGGACGAGTAAATAGAAAGAGAAACAAAGATACTATAGGGAAGTTAAAGGATGTATATGTGATAGAACCTGGCGAGACACAAAAAGACGTTAGACCTTATATGTTTGATGCTATTCAGAAGACTTACGCTGTATTGCCTGATGCGGATGTACTTCAAGAGCGGGATGTTCAACAGATGATGGATAGTGTATTTCAGCAGTTAAACTTAATGGATATTGAGAATCACACTGTATTTAAGCAAGGCGGCAAGTGGAACCAACCAGTACTTACTCATAATTCAAAGTCTGTGTTAATTGATTTGTTGCAGATAGAAAGTGTAGTATGTATAACTGAAGAGGATCGAGAATTATATGAGAAATGTAATGATTTTGAAATACGATTAATGTTAGAAATACCAACCTATTATTATACAGTTGAAAAATTAGAGCAATTAAAGGTTGGAAATAAGCCATTTATAATACCGTCTTATGCTTATAGCAAAGAATCTGGACTAAGTATTGATAAACTTAAAAGTGAACTGAATAATGTAATAAATCAATTGTTATGATAACAGCTTTAATAGGTAGGACTTTTTTAGAGAAATATAACCAAGAGATGAGAAGTAGTCATAGTTCAAAATCATTCTTTGAAGAGGTTTTCTTTGAATTATTCTTTAATCATCCTAAGTATCTAATGAGTGGAGGTAACTCATCATTTGAAAATCCTAAAATTAGTTGGGATAAGATGATTAAAGGATTAATACCATTTGAAACGTGTGAACAGAAGAAACTAAGGTTAGAGAAATTTATCGAAAAGGTATCGGATAATTATAATAAACCAGATGCAAGTTTTGCATTAGGATATGCAGCCTCTACAGAGAGAGAATTTGCTACGACCTCAGGTTTGGTTTCAGATCTAAAAATAGAAACTACAGAAGAAGAAGTGTATTACTCGTGGATAGGTGGAGGGTTAGGAATAGGAGTAGCAGGAGGATATAACTTACTAATAGATGATGCAATAATCTTGTGGCAGGTTTTTTTAGGATGGAAGGAATATCGAAAACTATTAAACGATCCAACTTTGTCTGTGATAAGAGGTAATCAAATCAATACATGGAACGGACAATGGTTAACGTATTCATTAGGAAAAGACTTTGATAGAGCCTTTGATTATACTGTTTTAAGAAAAAAAGAGATTCTAAAGATAGAAAAAGATAAAGCAGAAGTAAATACAGTGAATTGGTCTAATTTGTTTTTTAGCTTATCTAATCTGTATGCAGAGCAAACAATAAATACTTATGTCTATAGTTTTGGACAAACAAATAAGACAATAGGATTTATTCCTATGTATTTAAAGTCAGGAAAACGACTAATAGATGTGTTTAAGCAATTGTTTCCTTATTCTGAAGATAGTTTTGAAACAAGTCAGTTTCAATCTCTTTTCGGGATACATATAAAACGAGCTTGTGAATTAGGAAATATAGGCTTACATGCTTTACAGCCAGAAAGCCTTAAGAAGTACATCAATACTGATAAGAATTTATCCTTTAAAAAAGAAGAAGATTATATTAATTATAGAACTTATAAAACTTGGTTAATCGCTATGATATCAAAGAATAAACAAGAAATCACAGACTATACCGCTCAAATAGCTCAGCTATTGTTAGAGTATAGAAAAGACGCAAAAGGAAATGAACGTACAAACTTGATTAATAAAAGACTATTTGAAGAAAGTTCAAAGAAATCTTTTATTGGTGCTTTGACAGATATGTTGTCTGGAGTAACAGACAAACAAGCTAAAGAACTAAAAGAATTAAGAGATTATGTACACTTACTAAGTAATGAGGATTTCTCATACTTTCGTACGTTGTTAAAATTTGATTACGCATTTGTAGAAAAAGAAAACTAAAAATATTATGAAGAATTCAACAATTTATATCCGTACTTTAAAAAGAGCCGAGCATACAGTATTCTGTGTAGCGGATGGACAAAAATCGTATTATGATGCTCAATTTAATAGAAGAATCCCGTTTTCAAGTGGTCAGCAAGTAAAGCGTTCTATTATAGATAGTATTTGTGAAGCATTAAATGTAATGCCAAGTCCAACTACTTTTTTGTTTGATGTAGTTAAGCAAAAAGAGTTAAAAGAAGGAGAGGTATATGGAACTTGTGATCCTGGTTATGTTGATCAATTGTTTGGTGGGTGGATGAAAGCTGCTAAAGGAGGAACCGAACGTACTTTAAAAAGACGTAGTCCATTATCTATTTCTGCAATGAGAGGTTTACATCCTTTGTTAGCAGGTGTAGATAAAGACAATGCATCATTTGATAGAAGTGATAGACCCAATAATGAAGTAATTGTAAGGGATGAAAAGGGAAATGCTTTGAGTACTGATCAAATAGTAGCTTTTTTAGAGGGGAAAGATAGAAGTTTAAGTAGAAAATGGATACCGGACCAAAGTAGAGCTTCTGGATTATTTGTTTCTGATATAGCAATAGATTTAAGAAGATTGTTTACCGTTAGTTTAAATAGTTTTGAACCAGAGGTATCTGATGGGACTATAGAAAAACTAAAAGCTGAAGGATGGAAAGAGATGAAAAATATATTTGGGGATTGTTTAGTAGCACCAAAGAGTTTAAGAGAACAATGGAGCAAAGCTCTTGCTTATGCTATTGTTAATTGGAAGATTACATCAAATCAATCAAGAACTTTTAGTTTAATGGATACTTTGGCATTAAGTGTTAGTAATAATGCTAATCTAATAGCAGCAAGTATCCGTGCAAAATTGGTAGACGACGATACTCGTAAAGCTGAACCGATTGTGGATGAAAGTATTAAAGGAGTAGAAACTTTTATTAGTTTACAAGCAGGAGGATATATTCTAACCAAGGGCGAAACCGTAGATGCAATGCAAAGAGCAGAACAGTATTTAATAGATCAGATGATGTCATTTGATTTTGAGAATCAGCTATAAAATAATTTAGCGCAAGAATTGGTAACGGTTCTTGCGTTATTTTTTTGATGTAATGAACATTACTGGCACTCATATGGCATACTATCATGTATGTTTACGCAAACTGTGGCTGTTTGCAAACGGTATTACTATGGAACATACTTCCCAAATAGTGGCAGAAGGAAAGCTAATCGCTGAAACGACTTATTTAGATCGATCAAGGAAATATACAGAATTGGCAATAGGAAATATAGTTATTGACTTTTATGACGCTAAAAATCAAACTATTCATGAGGTGAAAAAGTCTAGTAAAATAGAGAAAGCTCATATTGCACAAGTTAAATATTACCTTTTTATATTGAATAAACATGGGGTAGTTGAGCCTAAAGCTATAATAGAGTATCCTAAACTTAAACATCGTGATTTTATATTATGGGATGAGAGTTTTAGGGTAGAAATATTACAATGGTTAAGCAATATTGATAAGGTAGTTACTAATAGTAATTGCCCTGAATTAGAGAAGAAAAGTATTTGCAAAAAATGCTCTTATTATGAACTTTGCTATATTGATGAACAATGAAAAAGACTTATTATTTATTCAATCCTGGGCGTTTAAGTAGAACGGATAATACACTGAAGTTTATACCCACGGATTCAAATGGCAATGAAGGTACGCCGAAGTATATTCCAATAGAAGGAGTTGCAGATTTATTCTGTTTTGGTAGTTTAGATGCCAATAGTGCTTTATATACTTTTTTAGGTAAAGCAGGAATTGCTGTTCATTTTTTTGATTACTATGAACACTATGCAGGTTCTTTTATGCCAAAAGAATATTTATTAGCAGGTAAGATGCAAATAGAACAAACAAAAAGCTATATAGATAAGAAAAAAAGATTAGAATTGGCAAGAAAATTTGTATCTGGAGCGTCGTTTAATATGGTGAAGAACCTACGTTACTATATAAATAGAGAAAGAGATTTACAAAATGTACAGGATAGTATAGAGAAGTATAATCTACTTATTGATACAAGTACAGAGGTAGACGAGTTAATGGGAGTAGAGGGGAATATTAGACAAATGTATTATTCTGCTTTTAATGAGATAATAATTCCTGATTTTACAATGGGTAACAGAAGTAAACGGCCTCCTGAAAATGAGATAAATGCTTTAATCTCTTTTGGTAATATGCTGTGTTACACCTTGTGTTTGGGTCAGATTTATCATACACAACTTAATCCTACGATTAGTTTTTTGCACGAACCTGGATATAGACGCTATTCACTAGCTCTTGATTTAGCAGAGATATTTAAGCCACTTTTAGTTGATCGATTGATATTTAGGTTGTTAAATAAAAAGGAGATACAAGCCAAAGACTTTGATCATCAATTAAATAGTTGTATTTTAACAGAGTCAGGAAGAAAAATATTTGTTAAGGCTTGGGAGGAAAAAATAACAGAAACCTTTAAGCATCCTGTACTTAAGCGCAATATTAGTTATAAACACCTGATTAAATTAGAATGTTATAAGTTGAGTAAACATATTTTGGATATAGAAGAGTATAAACCTTTTAAATCTAGATGGTAATGTACGTAATATTAGTTTATGATATTAGCGATAAGAAAGTAGGTAAGATGCTTAAACTCTGTAGAAAATATTTGAATTGGATACAGAATTCAGTATTTGAGGGAGAGATTACAGAAGTGAAGCTAAAAGAATTATTATTAGAAGCTAAGTTAATATTAGATAAGGAGAAGGATAGTGTTATCATATTTAAAAGTAGGCAAGAAAAATGGCTGGAAAAACAAGTACTAGGAAAGGAGAAGAATGAGTTGGATAACTTCTTATAGTCGTCGATAGTGCTACTTATAGAAACTTTGTTCTTTGAAATATTGTAGTAAAGTAAAATGCTAATTGATAATCAGTTGTTTAAGATGTAGTCGCACCTAAGGAGGAAATCGGTTATTATAGGTCGACTAATTTTGGATGTAAAAAATGAAATAAATATATTAATGTATCTCCGTTTAACGACATAATGCTATATTTGTAGTCTAAAACATAAGAAAGTCATGCTAAACCTTTTTACCTTTTCGGCTGAATTTACAAGTGAAGAAGCTTGCCGTTTACATTTTAAAGAGCAACGTGATAAGTTAGGAGTTACTTGTCAAAGATGTGGTCATGATGCCCACTATTGGATTCAAAGTAGATGGAGTTATGAATGTAAAAAATGTCGTTCTCGTATGACTTTAAAAAGTGGTACAATTATGGAGCATTCAAAACTATCTTTTTTGATATGGTATAAGACAATGTTCTTAATGACAGCGACTAAAAAAGGCTTTTCAACTTTAGAAATTCAAAAGCAATTAGGACTAAAAAGATATGAGCCAGTATGGGCAATGGTACATAAGCTTCGCAAGGCAATGGGTAATAGAGATAGCAAGTATACTTTAGAGGGAATGTTAGAGATGGATGAGGGATATTTTAAAGTAGAAACATCTGAAATAGAGAAATCTAAAACTAAAAGTGGTCGAGGATCTACAGGTGTTCAAAATGTTGCTATTATGGCTGAAAGTACAGTTTTAGAGAACATAGAAACAGGTGAAAAACAAAATCATGTACGCTTTTTTAAAGCTGTTGTTTTAGAAGATCATAAAGCTGAAAGTGTTAATGAAATGATCAGGAAAAATATTGAAGAAAGTAGCATTGTCTTAACTGATAAGAGTACTTCTTATGTAGATATTTCAGATTTTGTTCAGATACATATTACTGAAAAATCATCAGAACAAACAACAAAAGAGACTCTAAAATGGGTACATATAGCTATCAGTAATGCTAAAAGAAATCTACTGGGAAATTACCATAAAATTAAACGAAAATACCTTCAAGCTTACTTAGATGAATTCGTTTATAAACTTAATAGAAGATACTTTGGTGAAAAGCTCTTTGATAGGCTTATTATTGCCAATATTACAGCTTATGACAAATAACGGACATACATAAATATATTTGTGAAGCCTAATAAAGAGGCTTTTTTATGTCGTGAATTTCACGGCTTCTAATCATACCATTGAGGAATTGAAAGTGTTTTTTAATGGGTAAAAAAGCTATAACAGCAAAACTTCTAATCATACCATTGAGGAATTGAAAGTACAGATAGATTTCTTTGCACTGGTGAGCACGATAGCTTCTAATCATACCATTGAGGAATTGAAAGAAGTATTAAAGGCAAAGAAAACGTTCAGATAGTAAACTTCTAATCATACCATTGAGGAATTGAAAGTAAAGAGCGTTACGAACAGTTACTACTTGACCACAGCTTCTAATCATACCATTGAGGAATTGAAAGGGTAAATACAACATAGTAAAGCCACTCCATTGGGTTCTTCTAATCATACCATTGAGGAATTGAAAGAACAATCCTTTATCAATCAATTGAGATGTCAACATCCTTCTAATCATACCATTGAGGAATTGAAAGTATTTTTATAGTGAAGGTAGAGCCATAAGACACCAGCTTCTAATCATACCATTGAGGAATTGAAAGACTAGACACAACAACCGCGTAAAGTTGCAAAACTTGCTTCTAATCATACCATTGAGGAATTGAAAGTTAGATCTCTTTGATAAAGATATTCTTAGAGTCGATCTTCTAATCATACCATTGAGGAATTGAAAGATGGTAAAAGGAGGAAAGTTCTTACAAATGAAATTACTTCTAATCATACCATTGAGGAATTGAAAGAACATCAGAAATTAGTGTTTTCTCTTAGTAAAAAACTTCTAATCATACCATTGAGGAATTGAAAGTATATCTGTAATAGTTGTTGTTTTTCTTCTATAGATCTTCTAATCATACCATTGAGGAATTGAAAGATTTTAGCTTTGTCTTTAAACTGTTTTACTACTGTACTTCTAATCATACCATTGAGGAATTGAAAGATATTATTAGCAGCTACTCCAGTGGGAGCTAAAGCTCTTCTAATCATACCATTGAGGAATTGAAAGAATTAATGTACGGTTTATTTGTTTATAGAGGAATAACTTCTAATCATACCATTGAGGAATTGAAAGAATTGTACTAAGCTTCTAGAGAACTTTACTATAGCACTTCTAATCATACCATTGAGGAATTGAAAGAGCGTTAAGAGTGGTAAAAAAGGACAGAGAATCTAGTCTTCTAATCATACCATTGAGGAATTGAAAGATTTTAGAAGCAAATGGAATAAATGAATTAAAACACCTTCTAATCATACCATTGAGGAATTGAAAGATAATCAGCACCCTTCAATAGGTTTTCAAACATTGTCTTCTAATCATACCATTGAGGAATTGAAAGAACCCTTTCCAATCACAACGTAAATTCCTATGGGACTTCTAATCATACCATTGAGGAATTGAAAGGTTACAATGCTTAAATCAGCAACTAAAGAAAACTTACTTCTAATCATACCATTGAGGAATTGAAAGACACTATGCTCTTTAACTTGTCCTTTTGCATAACGTCTTCTAATCATACCATTGAGGAATTGAAAGAGCTTTAGCAAAAGGTAATCATAAAAGAGCATATAACTTCTAATCATACCATTGAGGAATTGAAAGAGTATGGAGTAAGAAGATAGCACCGTATAGGTCGATCTTCTAATCATACCATTGAGGAATTGAAAGTCTTCAACATCAATTACAGATAATTTTATAAGTATGCTTCTAATCATACCATTGAGGAATTGAAAGAAATGCGTGATACAGTGATTAAAGACTGCCTGAATACTTCTAATCATACCATTGAGGAATTGAAAGCAAGAAGTAAAACTAACTAAAGCACTATTTGACTTACTTCTAATCATACCATTGAGGAATTGAAAGAGCTGAACGAGCAATATTCATTTTAGCACTTAAACTCTTCTAATCATACCATTGAGGAATTGAAAGTGAACTAAACTACCTAAGTGAAAATGAATGGATGATCTTCTAATCATACCATTGAGGAATTGAAAGATGGGAGATGAGGAAGTACGTCAAGCTCGCCAAAGCTTCTAATCATACCATTGAGGAATTGAAAGATTCTTAGCATCTTCTAATCCTAAAACAGTTTCGCTCTTCTAATCATACCATTGAGGAATTGAAAGACATTTGTCATAGATCTATTATCTGAAGTTCTCATCTTCTAATCATACCATTGAGGAATTGAAAGTTTTCTAAAATGTAATTAGCAACCCCGACGCTGCCTCTTCTAATCATACCATTGAGGAATTGAAAGGCACAAGTCACACGGCTGGCGTGTATTATTTCAGTGCTTCTAATCATACCATTGAGGAATTGAAAGAATTTTGATAAAAAGCTTCAGGAATTACCATTTGAACTTCTAATCATACCATTGAGGAATTGAAAGAATTAAATAAAGCCTCATATTTTTGTTGACCATCAACTTCTAATCATACCATTGAGGAATTGAAAGACAAATAACACAATAGTAAGACGTGGGAGTGATGGAACTTCTAATCATACCATTGAGGAATTGAAAGACTTTCTCCTTTGCGTACAGTTCTAATGCCCATACACTTCTAATCATACCATTGAGGAATTGAAAGAAAGTTACTAATGAAACTAAAAAAGCTGAAGAAGGACTTCTAATCATACCATTGAGGAATTGAAAGATTTTTTCACGTACTTCAAAAGGTACATACAGTGTTCTTCTAATCATACCATTGAGGAATTGAAAGGAGAGTAAAACAGAAGAAGATTTATTGAAAGAAAAACTTCTAATCATACCATTGAGGAATTGAAAGATGGTTGTAGCTTTGATGGGAAAAGGTTTGCAAATGCTTCTAATCATACCATTGAGGAATTGAAAGCAGCTTCTTCACTGTCCGAGGCAGGGGGGATTTCTTCTTCTAATCATACCATTGAGGAATTGAAAGATTGATAAAAAAACAAAGGCTTTGCTTGAAAAAATGCTTCTAATCATACCATTGAGGAATTGAAAGAAGTTAGAAAAACAACTTCACCGACCGGGGCGCCCCCTTCTAATCATACCATTGAGGAATTGAAAGTTAGGAAGACCTTTATCTTATGCATCCACTAAGTGGGCTTCTAATCATACCATTGAGGAATTGAAAGCACAAGAAGAAGCTAAAGGTGGAAGAGAAAAATTAGCTTCTAATCATACCATTGAGGAATTGAAAGACCTGCTTAACAACCCTATCTGATTGACTAAATTCTCTTCTAATCATACCATTGAGGAATTGAAAGTATCTGATTGATATTTGATACAACGTCCATTCAAGCTTCTAATCATACCATTGAGGAATTGAAAGATTGAATACTTTGAAGTTTGATCCCCATAAATTACACTTCTAATCATACCATTGAGGAATTGAAAGAGTCTTTATTGGTCATTTTCCCAAACCACTTGCGAACTTCTAATCATACCATTGAGGAATTGAAAGTAAGTACAAGCCCTAATAAGTTCAAGGGCAGACTTGCTTCTAATCATACCATTGAGGAATTGAAAGTAAGTACAAGCCCTAATAAGTTCAAGGGCAGACTTGCTTCTAATCATACCATTGAGGAATTGAAAGTTAAAGAAGCTGATATCGTTAAAATGGTTAAGTATACTTCTAATCATACCATTGAGGAATTGAAAGCACATTGTAACGCGAATGTATGCGATAGCCGAAAACCTTCTAATCATACCATTGAGGAATTGAAAGAGTCACATAATTAATAGAAGATACGTTTTCGGGGTTCTTCTAATCATACCATTGAGGAATTGAAAGTCAAAAACAATAAAAATAAATGATGAATCATATTGCCTTCTAATCATACCATTGAGGAATTGAAAGATTCGATAAGCTGGAATGAAGTCCAGGTTCGTGCTGCTTCTAATCATACCATTGAGGAATTGAAAGCCAAAAACTTGATATAGTACTTTTTATTATTCTCTACTTCTAATCATACCATTGAGGAATTGAAAGACATTTGTAACTGAGTTGTTATCTGAAGTTTTCATGCTTCTAATCATACCATTGAGGAATTGAAAGATTCAAGCAAACTTAGATGCAGTAGCAAAAGCAGGTACTTCTAATCATACCATTGAGGAATTGAAAGTAAACTTATCGTATGTGATTGTTGTTAATTTTCTACACTTCTAATCATACCATTGAGGAATTGAAAGTTGCTTTTGGTTTTATTCTAGTTTTAAAAGTGATACTTCTAATCATACCATTGAGGAATTGAAAGTAAGTTGGGAATTATCAAACGGTTTTGCCATTTCTGCTTCTAATCATACCATTGAGGAATTGAAAGTTAGATAGAGGTGGAGCAACAAACATGGGAGTAACACTTCTAATCATACCATTGAGGAATTGAAAGTCAAACGCATCCTCTATACTCACAGTAGGCACATAACTTCTAATCATACCATTGAGGAATTGAAAGGTAAAACAAGAAAATAAGAAATACCCAAGGGATAGTCTTCTAATCATACCATTGAGGAATTGAAAGGATGGTAAAGTTTACTTTAAAATGGTTTTTGGTGCACTTCTAATCATACCATTGAGGAATTGAAAGGTTGTTCAAACACAAGGTAAGGCATTTTCTAAGGCACTTCTAATCATACCATTGAGGAATTGAAAGTTTACAGAGTACTCAGTATATAGCTCCTGATCTTTGACTTCTAATCATACCATTGAGGAATTGAAAGAGGACAAGGTTTAACTCCTACCATAAATGGAGTGCACTTCTAATCATACCATTGAGGAATTGAAAGAACAAAGTTATAATGGATATATGCGGATGGGCATCAGCTTCTAATCATACCATTGAGGAATTGAAAGATAGAATTAGAATTTGTAATCAATTCACCTGAATTACTTCTAATCATACCATTGAGGAATTGAAAGTTCTCTATCTTCTTAGGTCTAATGTTTAGTATCTCACTTCTAATCATACCATTGAGGAATTGAAAGAACAAAGTAATAGCACCAAACAATCAAGTAAACTTTTAATCGTACCATTGAGGAATTGAAAGAATGTTTACACGGGAGTTGGTAACAATTACCAATCTTCTAATCATACCATTTAAGAATTAAAAGATCAATATTAGGGCAGATAAGCCTTATATGGACAACTTCTAGTCATACCATTTAGGAATTAAAAGTAATTGACGATTGCATCCAAGCTAAGAGCGAGAATACTTCTAATCATACTATTGAGGAATTGAAAGCGCTGTAAGAAGTAAGCTGCTAATCCTGTTAGCATGAATTTCTAATCATACCCCATTAAGGAATTGAAAGTTTTTTGTAAGGAAGCTTGATTTGTGCAGCTGTTCACTTCTAATTATATCATCTAAGAATTGATGTGAAAATATTAATTTACTATTAATGATCCCTTATCAGGATTCCTTATATTGTAATTCTCTTATTAACTTAACCAAACTATGGCTGCAGATAGAACACGTACCTTCTCTTGGGAGGACCCTATAAAAGCATTAGAAGAAGCCAAGAAGCTAAATGGATATGACTTTCTGATAAATGTACTAGAGGGGAATCTACCAATGGCTCCAATTCAAAAGGCCATATCATCACGAGTAGTCTCTGTGGAGAAAGGACAGGTAATATTCCAATTAAAATGCGAGGAGTTTCATTATAATCCTATCGAGAATGTACATGGCGGGATTATCAGTACAGTACTAGACTCAGCCATCGGCTGCTCATTATTAAGAACCTTAGAAATAGGGGAGAGCTTTACATCCTTAGATTTGAAAGTAAATTTCTTGTGTAAGATTACTGCTGATTCACCTACTTTAAAGACTTAAACAAAGATTATTCACAAGGGTAGAACTACCGCTTACTTGGAATGTGAGTTAGTAGATGATAAAGGCAAACTATATGCACACGCAGTGTCAAACTGCATGACCTTTAGATAATATAATAGCCCATTCACAATCGAGTGGGCTTTTTTTATATAACATGATAAGTATTTGTACTTTCATATTATCCTTTTAACCCAGATTACGCATTAGGCAACTTTAAAGGTAGGTCTAAAGGATAATCCCATAAACCTACGAACCATTTTCGTCGTTTCTTGACCAGTGCTATTTTAAGCTTGATCGTGTCATTTGTTTTCTCAAAATAAGCTCCAATAGCAAAGGTTCTATATCTTAATGTAGAAAGTGATTTTTGTGTTTTTTCTTGTAAAACAAACATTCTAAACAGTACCATTAGATTATAAGCAATCATCACAAAGATTAGAGCAGCTTCGGTAGCATAGAAGTCTTTTAGATTAAAAGATTCTGCTCCAAAGTCTTGTTTTAGTTCTTTGATTCTATTCTCTGCGTCGCCTCTTGCTCGATAGTTTTTCCATACATCATAGGCCCCACACTCCAAGTTTGTAACATAGGCGGAGTATCTGTAATTTCTGTGTATTTCATCTTCTGGAAATAGACTTAATGTTTTTCCAGGTGCTTGTGGACGTTTACTTATTTTCTGTCTTACAATGATAACTCTTCTAGGTTTTTCCCAATTTTTAGCTTGGTAGAAGGTGTCATTTATTTGGATACCTTCATCGACATTTAGCCAAGAGGTTTGACTGTCTACTAGCCTTTGCACAGGATGAGTAAACTTAGCAGCAATAATGTAGTTCATAGGTTTAGACTCTAAATGATCTAAAATATCCTTTTGAAAAAAACCACTGTCTAATCGAATTAAACCTACTTTCTTATTCCCAAAAACAGATAAAGTATCCTCTAAGAAGTTAATGAAGTTGTTGGCAGAACTTGTATCTCCACTTCGCAACCAAAAGTTGGCTACCATGCGAATATCATTTACAAAAGCTATAATAGGGTGATGAGATTTACGTCCTTTTTTACTTGGATTATACCCTCTTTTAGCTCCTTGTTGCTGTTTTCCATAACGAGTTATGACAGTAGAGTCAATATCTAAGGTAAAATAATTTAAGTTGATGTTTTCAAAAAACCATTGAAAAAAGTGCTTAGCAGTTTCAATGTTACTACTAGCATCGAACTTAGAAAAATAACGTTTATACACATCTTGACCTGGTGAAGTTCGCCAGTTAAATATTTTATCAAAAGCTTTATCATGTCTAATTACTTCTGTGTGTAAAAAGCGGTTTGCACCACACCAAACACTTGCCATAAAAGACTCTAAAATCACATCAATATCATGTGCTCTATTAGAATTTTGACAAGGAAGACTTTCACAAGAATTAATCTGAGATTTAAAGCCTATTTTATCTAACATTTGCTTTAAAAAGACCATTCCACCCCATGGTGTAATCTCTTTGTTTGTAAAGGATAGATCAAAATTCATAGGCTTAAATTTTCTAACGCTACGCGTTAGGAATTACACTTAATAAATATACATCTTTTTCTAATGCGGAATGTGGGTTTAAGCAAAAATAAACAATAAAACAGAGAAATTACACTTAGAAGCGTACCTACTAATTTATAGCAAAATTAACAACTCAACGTCTTGTTTTTTTTCTAAAAAAACTATTTTTGTTCCTATGAAATATGTATCACTAATCGTATTATTCTTCTTTGTAAACTTTATCGCTATGCCGACTATTGCGGTGTTAGCGGGTATTGAGTTGGATATACCTTCAGTGACAATTTCGGAAGAGAACAAGAAACCAATTACCAATGCTGAAGAAGAAGAGAAAGGCCATCTTTGGGACTTTAGTTCTTCTAAAGATTTTAATCTATTAGATTCAGGAAAAGGGTTGGAATCAAACTTTTCTCAACTTAAACTTATATACGAATCACAAGAATTCGATATTTTATTACCTCCTCCTGAACCCTTAGTTTAGTGATTTCTATTAGCAAACGCTAATAGAGGATACAAAAGACATTTTATAGGAGACTTCTCTATTATTATAGATAAGAATGATTATGCAGTTGATATACTGTAGAGCATGTGCTATGTTTTTTTCTGACTCCTATAGTGTCTTTTGTTCTAACAGTAGTCTTTTTTGCAAAAGTGTTACTTGTTTGCAATGACAAAGACTCTAGTTAATTAATCATTTTCCTTTTAACCTGATTATAGGTTTAAACCATTTGATATTGAACTTTTCAATGTCTAACACCTTGATTTTTTGGAAACAATTAATCAACAGACTTTGTATTGCCTTTATCTAGGCTATAACCTTAAGGTATAAAAGGAAAAACTTAAGCGTAAAATTACAATGACAAATAATATGAGTATGGCAGCACTAAAGAGAAGTGTTGCCCCAGGCCTTGTGGTCTTTTTAGTCGCACTCCCACTGTGTTTAGGGATTGCGTTAGCATCGGGTGCCCCGCCTATTTCAGGGATTATATCAGGGATAATTGGAGGAATAGTAGTAGGGGTGTTAAGTAACTCAAATATAAGTGTAAGCGGTCCTGCAGCAGGATTGGCCGCGATTATCTTAGGCGCGGTAACAGAGCTTGGTTCATTCCAGCTTTTATTAACTGCTGGGGTCATTGCAGGAGTATTACAAATCGTTTTGGGACTATTGCGTTCAGGTACAATAGCGAATTACTTTCCATCGAGTGTAATCGAAGGGATGCTTGCAGGTATCGGATTAGTGATTTTAATTAAGCAGCTGCCATTAGTCTTTGGAGTAGGAGCATTAGGAGATATTACTTCTTTTGGTTCAGTTCAAAAAGGAACTATCATTATAGCTGTTATTTCCCTTGTGATATTACTTGTTTGGAATAAGATGAAGTGGACCAAGAAAGTCTCTTTCTTACCTGCTGCATTAATCGTAGTTGTAGTAGGTATTTTAATCAATCAGTTTTGGATAGCAACGGGAAGCTCATTAGCAATTGATCAATCAAGATTGGTATCTATACCTTTGTTTGAGAGTTTGTCTGATATTACGTCTATTTTGGTGTTTCCAGATTGGACAGGCTTTGCTAATCCAGCAGTATGGATGATAGGTGGTACGATAGCTATTGTAGCTTCTATTGAAACATTATTATGTGTGGAAGCGACAGATAGATTAGATCCATTAAAGCGTCATACCAATACCAATAGAGAGTTAAAAGTACAGGGGATTGGTAATATCCTTAGTTCACTATTAGGCGGACTGCCTATGACATCGGTAGTTGTGAGATCATCTGCTAATGTCAATGCAGGAGGACTATATAAAGCTTCTGCTGTAATCCATGGAGTATTTCTGTTAATCGCTGTTATCTCATTGCCTTTGGTGTTAAATATGATTCCATTGGCATCTTTAGCAGCAGTACTTATTTTGGTAGGGTATAACCTTGCTCGACCAACTATAGTTATGCACTTTTGGCATAAAGGTTACACACAGTTTATCCCATTTATCATCACATTTATTATGGTAGTAGTTACAGATTTATTAGTAGGAGTAATGGTAGGAATGGGTATCAGCGTTTTGTTTCTACTTATTGGTAATGTCCGAAAGGCCTTTTCTATGCAACGCTCTGTAAAAGAAGAGCAATTAGTATATACGTTGACTTTAGCAGAGGAAGTATCCTTTTTAAATAAGACAGCCATCAAGAATAGGTTATACCAATTGCCTGATGATTGCCACCTAGCCATTGATGCTAAGCGAATGGGGTATATCCACATTGATGTCTTAGAGTTGATTGAAAACTTTATTAACGTGAAGGCGAAAGAGAAAAATATATTAATTACAACCACGGGGTTCCACAAACAAATCAAGGTATCAAAAGACCAACAGAACATCATTTTATCACACAGAAAAACAATATAACTATGAATTCATTTACAAAAGAAATATTAGAAAACACAACACCTGCTCAAAGTTTAGATTTACTATTAGAGGGAAACAACCGCTTTGTAAATAACTTAAAGTTTAACCGCAACTTCCTACACCAGTTGCAAGAGACAAAAGATGGACAACATCCACACGCTGTGATTTTGAGCTGTATGGATAGTAGAGCCCCATTGGAGCACGTATTAGATCAAGGAATTGGAGATATATTTAGTTTGAGAATAGCCGGAAATGTGCTGACAGATGAAGTAATTGGAAGTATGGAATATGCGTGTAATGTAGTCGGTAGTAAGCTTATTATGGTATTAGGACATAGCAGATGTGGTGCGGTAACTGGTGCTTGTAATCACACAAGCTTAGGTAAGTTAGATACTATCTTAGAGCGCATCCATCCTGTGGTAGATAAAGTAAAAGCAAAACACGCTGGGGAAGAACTAGTAGCTGCAGATTTAGTAGAGTTAGTTACAATAGAGAATGTAAGAACAATCGTGGCTGAACTGCAAAAAGTGAGTCCTTCTTTAACTAGGTTAATTGAGCAAGAAAAGATTGGAGTAGTGGGGGCTTATTACGATGTAGTAAGTGGCAAGGTTGAGCTGATCTGTTAAGGATCTTTGATTAGAGAAATTAAGGGTGTCTTTTTAAAGATGCCCTTTTTTATGTATACTGATGTCGATTCAGTTTAGAAATATGCTTGTTGGTACAAAAAAATAATAAGGTAAAGTATTATTTTTTTTACTTTGTGTTTATGTATAATAGCAATAATAATATATATATTTAAGCTATTACTTACTAAAACATAAAATGAGAGAATTTATATTTGACTGTATTGATACAGCACGATTTAAACTTAGGATACTTGAGGCTGAGCCTTATCAGGAATTCCTAAAATTAGCTACAGATCAAGAAATGGAATACTATATTGGTATACCCCGTGATGAAGTAGTAGAGGAGAAGAGAAAAAGGCTATATGGTTTTAGAACATATAATAAATCATATTTGATGTTTTTGATTCTGGATAGAGTTTCAGATAAGGTGATAGGGTACTGTGGGTTTCATACCTGGTATTTAGAACATAATAGAGCCGAAATAGGTTATGGGCTATATACAGATAAGTGGAAAGAAAAAGGAGTTATGACCGAAGTACTCAAAACAGTTTTAGACTATGGATTTAGTACAATGAACTTAACCAGAGTAGAGGCATTTGTGAGTCCAGATAATATAGCATCGCTAAGAACAGTTGCCAAAATGGGCTTTGTAAAAGAGGGGCAGTTAAGAGGTCATTATGTGGATAATGGACAAGTAGAGGACTCTGTAGTATTTGGCCTTTTAGCCAATGAATTCAAAAAAGAAGTAGGTGTTTAAAAAAGAGAAAAAGAAATGTTTATACAATATTTTGTATTAGTAATAAAATAAGTAAATGGAAAGTGTAGATCTAAAAGCTATAGCACTTTTATATGCTAAGGCCAATGAATTAAATGATTTTATTGCCTATGGCAGTGTAGCTGCAGCCATACAAACAGTAGATGGTAATGTATTTACGGGAGTAAGTATAGATACGGCCTGTTCAATGGGATTTTGTGCTGAGCATGCAGCAGTGGCAGAAATGCTAAAACATGGAGAAAGTAAAATCAAACGTGTAGTAGCTGTTACAGAAGATGGCAATGCTGTACCTCCATGTGGTAGATGTAGAGAACTGATGACACAACTAGCTCAAGAGAACCAAGCCGCCATAGTAGAGGTGGACAATAATGTATATGTTAGTCTAGGGTCTTTGATGCCCTATGATTGGAAAAAAGCAACCAACAGGAAGTGGTAAAACAGGTTAATTGTAAAACTAGACTTAGGTAAGAGTACCCTAAGTCTTTTTTTGGCTTTATAGGTAAGGTGTTTTTATCAGTGTTTGTTGTATTGTTTTACCAAACGTGGGTTGTTGTTTTTAGTTTACTTAGAATACACTAATAAAACAGTTTTATTTTAATTAAAATTCTCATAAGGTGATTGTTAGGTGTTTTTAAAAAACAACATTGTTAAATATTAGTTATAAAGTGTATTTATTCGCTAATTGTGAATATTTAAACAGGTTTTGTTTGGGATTATTCACAAATTTTGAAATAGATTTGCTGAAAATAAAAAACAAAACAACAAGTCAAAATGAAAAAACAAACATTATTTAGTATTTTATTTGCAATAATGTTAACTGCAACTTTTACAGCTTGTTCTTCAAACGATGATGTACAAGTAACTGAAACAGGAAAGAGTAACTCTCTTTTAATGGGAAAGTGGGAATTAGTCAGTAAACAACAACTGGATTTAAAAGGTAATGTAATAACAGAGGATTTAGCTACTAGCCATAGTTATCCTGCGCAGATTACAGAATACCACAAACAGGGAATTACCATACAAACTACCTTTTCTAGCCAAAAAGACAAACAAGGTAATTATCTTAATGAGCGTTGGCCAAGGCAGTGGGAACTAATCGGTACTAAACTATACTTGGGTATAAGTAAAAACTTAGAACAAAAAGCTGATCAGGTATACAAGGTAGAGCTATTAGATCATGGACAATTAGTAATCCAGCGCAATCTAGATCAATATGATACAGCAAAATACTCTTCTGATGTATCAAGTATCAGAATGATCTATAAAAAAGTGTTGTAGATAATGGAAAGGGGCAAAAAATAAGAATCAGTAAATAATAAGTAATATAACTATGGAAAGCAGTTAACTAAATATAAATTTAGTTGGCTGTTTTTTTTAATCCTAGCTTAAGACTACATACTCTATATTTTGTTTTAATCAAAAATCAGGGTTAGCTAAATACCAAGAAGCAATATCTGTTTGATAACTAATTAATGTTTTTTTAAACCCATGATATAATATGATTTAGTTATGAGTTAAAACTTATTATGTAAAATTAGTTTTCGTTTATATATATCACTTCCACTGTTTTTTTAAAGTATTTATTTTAGTCTTTTTTATTTGTATTTAAATAAGAGCAGTATACCTTTGGTCAGGAATATAAAGTGAATTGTAAAGAAGTAATAACTCGATGAGAGAAATAAGATTTATAGATAGTGCTTATCCCGATGCGCACAACATTAAGGAATTTAGTTGGTTTGGCAGAATAGATCAAGATTATAAACTATGGTTTGATTTACATTTAAAGACAGATGATTATTATAGCAAGGAAGAAGATATGGAGGATGAACAAGAGGATGAAGATCAAGAAGAGTATACTAGTGATGCGCAGTGGAAGTCAAAAATAGTGTGGGATAATTATCACTGCTGTACCATGTCTTCTTCTTATTGGTCTGATGATCAGGGAATTTTGTTAAGCGATGCAGAAAATAAGTTTAGTTTCTCAGAGATAGATAGTCAAGTTTTTGAGTTAGATAAGTTGCCCTTAGCAGATGATGTAGAGTATGATGATTTGGCTTTTGGTATTTATCTATTAGGACATGATACTTGTGCGAATCACACAATCCAATTTACCCATTTGGGCAATGGAGAATTTTCCATAAAGTGGACAGGGAACGTAGCTTTAACCTATGGTGGTTTTTATGATTTTGACCACTGTTTTGAAGCAAGTATAGAAAACGTGTGTTTTGAAGGATTTCACTATCCTCAACAATGGACGCAAGATCAAGCACTAGCAAATTTTAGCAAGGTGCTTGTTGATATAGAAAATTGGGAGTTTGTCGATCTTAACCCTAAAAGTTTTAAACGCGAGTATAAGTTAATGAGAAAAGGGTAGAAGCTCTTTTTTGAAGGACTAGCCTTAGATTAAGAGTAAATTAATTAACAAGTGTTTTGCATTCTTAGAGGGTGTATAATTTAGAGAAATATGTATCTTCCCCTTTGTAAAACAGAAGTCTTTAGCAGACTTGAGAATTAAAAAACACGCACACACATTCTATAAGATATGGGAATAATCATTGGTGGAATAGTAGTAGATAAGAATTATCAATCCCATATAGAGGATTTAGAATATATATTGGGTAAGAAATTAGTCTATCAAGGAGATACGATTTTTAAAAAGGCTTGTGTTAATGAGTTAGAGGCAGATTATTGCGAGGTGTATTTTTCAGATAGAGGTACTTTAGTCTTGACCTGTATTGACAGAGCGTCTCTTGTTTATAAAGCAACAGGACAGCAGGTATTGTCTTTTGTCATAGATGAAGAGTCCATGACATTTAACCTAAATTATACTCGTAATAATTTTTTAGTGCGCAAGGTAACAGAGGTAGAAGCAGACATCATAGACAGTAAAGGAGAACTACTAGAGTTTGAGGAAAATGAGTCAGATAAGATAGGTTTAATTTACCATGTGATAGAAGAACTATTAGATCAACAGCTTTGGGATATTGATGCCAACCAGATACTTAAGCGATATCACTTAGAGAGTATTGATAATACATCTGGGGCAAAGGTAGATACTTCTTATGTGATTTCGACACTAGAATTTGAAGATTTAGAGCCCGACAATATAGAGCCCGTAAAACTGAATGATAGAGAAGAAATAACGAAAGTTAAACGATCTAAAAAGTCTATTTTAACAAAAGTTATCAAGGGATTAGGACTAGAAGATAAAGAGTTTATGATACTGAAAAACAAAAAAGGGGAATAGTTATATTCCCCTTTATTTTAGTTATTGTCTTTTTTCTCAACAGGTTTATTCTTGTTAATTTCATCTTGTAATTGACGGCGAATCTTTTGTTCGCGTTCTAAAGATGATTTTCTTAGCTCTTCAAGTTCTTCTTCTGTATCACTTAGTTTCTTTTGCACTTCTTTTATGCTAGAAAAACTCTTTTTAAATCTATAGTAAATAACACTTAACATAACAATTAATAAGCCCATTATAGACCATATAAGTGTTAAGAATGTAGACTTCTCAGAAGACACACCTAGTACATCTATATTAGTAGTATTAGCAATACTTGCATTTAATGAATCCTTAGTTATTTTTAGCTGTGAAGTTAGCGCTTCAACAGAATCTTTATGCCCTTGTGAAGCATCTTTATTATTGACTATTGTTAACTGTAACTTTGTAAGGGAGTCATTTACATTTTTTTGTAATTGCTGTAATTTATCTAGTTGAACAATTTTAGAGTTTTGCCAGTTCGTAGCTTCGTTAAGTAAAGTATTGAATTGGTTATCAATTGTATTGGTATTGTCTTGTGCAAAACCTGCAATGTTAATTGCAAATAAAGCTAAAGCTAGGGTTAGTTTTCTTTTCATCAATATTTTTATTCCTGTATCTTAAGGGGTGATACTTGTTATTACATTATTTAGTTCAGCAATTCTTTTTGCGAAATTAGATATAGACAAAAGTAGAAATAACGATAGTAATAATTCTGTAAGACCAGACTAACGCAAAAGAAATAATTACAAAATCATTTATTTTAATATATTCCTTTTCTCTCTTGTTTATATGTGCAATATATAAAATGTTTATTATTATCTAAAATTGTTTTAAAATTCTAATAAAATTTAAATATATAACAATTTATACTTAGATATTGATAGGTTTTATGGTAGGTTTCTTTCATTTTTTCAGGTAAATTGAAATTTATCTAAATGATTTTAGTTTAGTCAATGGTGCTATGCTACATAAAAAATAAGGATTAACGTTAAAAAGTACCATTATAATGAGAAACGTAAGTACTAAACACTGTTGTATTTAATCTTGGCTAGCCTATATTGTTATTGTGTTTTGCTATTTTAGGGCCATATCTTTGAGATTATTAGATATTCACATATTGTGTATTTATCACCATTATTAACACTAACTAGCAAATGCTGTGCTCACCTTATTTGTTAACCAGTATTTTGATAAAAGTCTTTTATATATTAATGATTGACGATACACAAAAAAAGAAAAGCCATTGAACTAGTCAATGGCTTTTAAGTCAGTATAATGTATAATTATTGTTTATCTGTTAGATAAGTTCCAAAATCTAAAGAAGGCTTAACAAAAGTTTTTTCTGTATTGCTAGCTTTGATAAAAGTAGTGTTAACTAACTTTATGGTATGTAGTAATTTAGATGGAGATCCATCTACGGGTTTAGTCTCTCTAGTGCTTATGGCTATCTGTCCCTTAGGAGCTAACCATAATTCTATCAGTCTATTTGGATTATTAGGGTTAGATCCAGGTATGTTTCCAGGGTTATTACAGATTTGACTAACGTTTATACCCCCTCTTTCATACTGTCTAAAAGAAGCAAATCTTTCAGAAGTTAACTCAATTATTTTATCAGTAGTAGTTTCTTGAGTTGGAAGGTCAGCCTCAGTTAGATTTAAAATTAAAGCCTCTTGGTTAGATAATGTTACCAATGCATTGTTGCAATTATAATCATTTAATCCATTATTATTGTTATTGTTGAAAGTAAAAGCTAATGTTCTATTGGCATAATTTGTTGTACCAAATAACATTCTGTCGTACTTTATATTAGTCTGACCCTCGCTAAAGTTGATGTTTTCTAAAGTGAAAATATATTGATATACTAAGGCTACAGCATTGTTAGCCTGGGTAGTTGTATTTGTTATTTGTATGTTTCTATTGATAACAACAGTTCCACCAGGTGAAGCTGGGATATTCTGTATCACTGATGGAGTAGCAGGTGGAGGTAAATTACAGATAGAAGTACCAGAAACTTGAGCATTGTACTTTCTGTATTCTAAGGTCGTGTTTACACCATCTATTTCTGCGGCTCCTATGTCTTCTGATTCATCTCTCATAATGTTATCTGCGTCAACCACTAGAATTAGCGCTTCATCATTCTGTAGTTTATAAAAGATTTTTTCAGCACCAGGTGTAGTACATTTTTGGACAGCAGTAACTTTGTTAAAGTCAATGTCTTTATATATTAGATTGCCATCATCACATGAGCCTAATAAAAATATGAAAGAAATACCAGCAAGGGCAAAAAACTTTTTCATCTGTGTTATATATAATATTCTACAGCAAAAATAGTTTTTTTCTTTTCTATAAACTAGGTTGTGCAGATATATTATGTTTTTTATATCATCTTAGAATGTATGTTAGTCCAACCTAACAACGCAACATTACCTCAGAGTATTATAGCTATGTCAGTGTATTGTTATGTATTGCTTATTTAAGGGGATAAAAAATATATATACCTTTTAATATGCACAGAATCTAATTGTCTATATTTGGAAACGTTAATTTAATTATAATCAACATTTGTATTTATATGAGTAATCCGGCAGTAAAAACTAATTATCCCGCACTGTATACTTTAGTAACAGTGTTCTTCTTTTGGGGATTTTTTGGAGCGGGTAATAGTATTTTTATCCCTTTTTGTAAAGCATATTTTCACTTAGATCAGTTTCAATCCCAATTAATTGATTTTGCGTTTTACACTGCTTATTATTCAGGTGCTTTGATATTGTTTATCTTAAGTACAGTAAAGGGAAAAGACCTTGTGACCAGCTATGGATATAAGAAGTCTATAGTGTTCGGTTTATTGTTTTCTGCAGTGGGAGCTGGACTGATGATTTGGGCAGTGAATGTTAATGTTTACACTGCTTTATTAGTGGGTCTTTTTGTGGTAGCGCTTGGTTTTTCACTACAGCAGATTGCTGCTAATCCGTTAGTGATATCTGTGGGAGACCCTAAGACAGGAACAAGTAGAGTAAGCTTAGGTGGAGCTATAAATTCACTAGGGGGAACCATTGGTCCACTATTAATGGCGTTTGCTCTATTTGGAAGTACAGTAGCACTTACCGATGATCAGATACAGCATTTGAGTTTATCTAGTATGACACTCTTATATGCAGGAGTAGGAGCTTTATTTGTTATTGCAGCGGCATTATTTAAGTTTTCAAAAAAGATACCTGATGGCGTGCGTATCGAACCTATGGAACCAGCTAAAAAAGCAATAGGAACATTAGTTATGATGACCATACTACTAGTTATGATATATATCCCTGTATTTAATACCTATAGTCATTCAGTGAACCAGCCTATAGAATTGTTAGTTAAAGAGAAACAAGTGTTGATGGCAAAAGAAGTAGCTGCTTCTAAGGCAATAGAAAAAGATAAGTCAATAGCAGCTTTAGATACACAGATAGTAGAGATTAAAGAGCGTTTAGACAATAAGCGTATTTTGTTGTTATCAGCAGCTTTGATCGTGATAGGAGGAAGTATTGTCTTCGCGTTTAGAAACAGTAGAAAGAATAAGCAAGGGTGGGGAGCCATGCAATATCCCCAATTATTACTAGGGATGTTTGGTATCTTCGCTTATGTAGGGGTAGAGGTTAGTATAGGAAGTAATCTAGGAGAACTTCTAAAATTAGAGGAATTTGGCAATTTGCAATCATCTCAAATCACCCCTTATATATCTATGTATTGGGGGAGTTTAATGATTGGTAGATGGGCAGGAGCAGTCAGTGTATTTAATTTGTCAAAAGGCAAACAACTCTTAGCCATGATTGTTGTGCCGTTTCTAGCTTATTTTGCAGTGCTTGGAGCTAATTATTTGGCAGGTAATGATATAACGCCTTTATATTACTATTCGATCTGTGTGATTCTACAGATTGTCCTAACATATTGGGCAAAGAATAAATCAGCAAGAACCTTAATTATGTTTAGTTTATTTGGTCTTATAGCTATGGTAGTAGGGCTGTTAAGTACAGGAGTAGTTGCTATTTATGCCTTCTTAGCAGGAGGGTTGGCATGTAGTGTGTTATGGCCTGCTATTTTTAATATTGCCATTATAGGTTTAGGAAAGTACACCGCTCAGGGATCATCGCTTTTAATCATGATGATTTTAGGAGGTGGTATTATACCTCCTATCCAGGGTAAGGTAGCCGATATATTAGGTATTCATCAGTCTTATATAGTGAGTTTATTGTGTTTTGTTTACTTGCTTGCCTTTGGATTAGTAGCCAAACGAGTATTGTCAAAACAACAGATTGAGATTGATAATATTGCTTAGAAGAAAAATCGATTCAAGTATATAGTTTAAATTTGCTAATTCTGTTGTACTAATAATATGAGTTTTATTACATTTGCGAATACGTGACAATAATAGACAAGACAAAACAACTCTTTTTAAAAAGAGAATAACAATAACTTACCAACAAAAATAAAATGAAACACGTTTATCTAGATAATGCTGCCACTACATCAGTGCGTCCAGAAGTGATAGAAGAAATGGTGAATGTTCTTAGAAATGATTACGGTAATCCCTCTTCGACATACGCTATTGGTAGACACGCAAAAGCATTAGTTGAAAATGCAAGAAAGGTAATTGCAAAACAATTTAATGTTACCTCTTCTGAGATTATATTCACATCATGTGGAACAGAAGGGAATAACTGGATCTTGCGTTCTGCAGTTCGCGACTTGGGAATTAAGAGAATTATTACCACTAAGTTAGAGCACCATGCTGTATTAAATACAGTGAAGCAATTAAACGCTGAGTTTGGTGTTGAATTAGTGTTTTTAAATATTCTACCTTCTAGTGAGATAGACTATGCTCAGTTAGAAGAGTTGCTTAAAGATGAATCTAAGCCGACCTTAGTTACTTTAATGCACGTAAACAATGAAGTAGGTACAGAGTTAGATCTAAAACGTGTATCGGGTCTATGTGAAGCCAATCATGCTTTATTCCACTGTGATACTGTACAGTCTATCGGTAAGACTAAAATTGACCTGACAGAGACACCTATTGATTTTATCGTAGCGAGTGCACATAAATTTCACGGACCTAAGGGAATCGGATTTGCATTTATTCGCAAGAAAAATGTGATAAAACCTGTGATGTTTGGAGGGGAACAAGAGAAAGGACTTAGAGCAGGAACAGAAGGAGTACATCAGGTAGTAGGGATGGCTAAGGCATTAGAGATGGCGTATGACTTACTAGACAAGGAGAGTGCTCATATCGCTAGTATTAAACAATACTGTAAAGATAGACTCTTAGAAGTATATCCTGATGTGTGCTTTAATGGTAACGATGTAGGGTTTTATAATATCCTAAATGTGTTATTACCACTATCACAGGAGAAAGCAGCTATGATGTTGTTCCAGTTAGACATGAAGGGTATCGCAGTATCAAGAGGAAGTGCATGCCAATCAGGAAGTCAAAAACCTTCACATGTATTATCTCAATTCTTATGCGCAGAGGACTTGAAAAAACCAAGCTTAAGACTTTCTTTTGGACATGAAAATACAAAAGAAGATATTGATATTTTAATGGAAGTATTAAAAACTATCTAATCAGGTTGTTGTAAATAGAATTTAAATCCACTCTTTTAGGGTGGATTTTTTTGTTTCTAAAAGTAGCGAGAAGTAATCTTCACTAAAAAAAGAGAAAAGTTCACTAAAAATAAGATTGCTTTACATAAACATTAGCGTTAAATTTGCGCAAACAACACAACATTTATGAGTTCAAATAATAGATACGCACTACGCGGGGTTTCTGCAGAGAAAGAGGACGTTCACAATGCAATTAAGAATATTGACAAAGGATTATTTCCAAAGGCTTTCTGTAAGATTGTTCCGGACTACTTAACACAAGATGAAGATTACTGTTTGATTATGCACGCTGATGGAGCAGGTACCAAGTCATCACTGGCTTATATGTATTGGAAAGAGACAGGAGATATCTCTGTATGGAAAGGAATCGCACAGGATGCAGTAATCATGAATATCGATGATCTACTATGTGTAGGGGCTACAGATAATATTATGCTATCTAGCACTATAGGGCGTAATAAAAACTTAGTACCAGGTGAAGTGCTTTCTGCTATTATTAATGGAACAGAAGAGTTGATTGCTGAATTAAAGACATTCGGAGTGACGATACACTCTACAGGAGGGGAGACTGCAGATGTGGGTGATTTAGTACGCACTATTATTGTAGATTCTACAGTGACTGCGAGAATGAAAAGAAGTGATGTCATCGACAATGCTAATATCCAGGCAGGTGATGTGATTGTAGGATTAGAATCATTTGGTCAAGCTACATACGAGAAAGGATACAATGGAGGAATGGGAAGTAATGGACTAACTTCTGCTAGACACGATGTATTTGATCATTCATTAGCAACAAAATACCCTGAAAGTTATGATTCATCTGTACCAGAAGAATTAGTATACTCAGGAAAAGTACAGTTAACAGACCCAGTAGAGGGATCTCCTATAGATGCAGGTAAGTTAGTCTTATCGCCTACTCGTACCTATGCGCCTATTATTAAGGCTATACTAGATAAATACAAATCAGATCAAGTACACGGTATGATTCACTGTAGTGGTGGGGCTCAAACCAAAATTCTTCACTTTATCGACAAATTGCATATTGTCAAAGATAATATGTTCCCAGTTCCACCGTTATTTAAGCTAATTCAAGAGCAGTCAAATACTGATTGGAGAGAGATGTACCAAGTGTTTAACTCAGGTCACCGTATGGAATTATACGTTAAGCCAGAAGTAGCAGCTGATATCATGGCTATCTCAGAATCATTTAATGTTAAAGCTCAAATAGTAGGACGTGTAGAAGCTTCACAAGACAAGAAGCTAACGATCACATCTGAATATGGAACATTTACATACTAAGAATAAAATTATATTATAAAATGGCAAGATTGCTTTCTATCGATTTCGGTAAAAAACGTACAGGAATAGCTGTATCAGATGATTTTCAAATAATAGCATCAGGATTAACGACAGTCGATACAGAGCAATTATTGCCGTTCTTAAAAGATTATTTTCAGAAGGAAAACGTAGAGAAGGTAATTATAGGAGAGCCTAAGCGCCTAAATAATGAACCATCTGAAGTCGTTCCTTTATTAAATAGTTTTATCGAAAAGTTTAGTCAATCTTTTCCTGCTATGCCAGTGGAGAGAATAGACGAGAGGTTTACCTCTAAGATGGCTTTTCAAACCATGATTGACAGTGGACTTAAAAAGAAACAAAGACAGAATAAAGCTCTGATCGACGAGATTGCAGCAACTATTATTCTGCAAGACTATATGAGAAAGTAGCCGTCAATCATTTTTATATTTATTTAAGAAAAGTTATAATCTAATTCTCTTAAATAAAGAGTAATTTTGCATATAAATAAATCCGATATAATGTCAAGTATACAAAAATCAGAGGCTGATGTTGTTTTGATAGGGGCAGGTATTATGAGTGCTACGCTTGGAATCCTATTAAAAGAGCTGAAACCAAACTTAAAAATAGAGGTTATTGAGCGTCTCGACAGTGCGGCTGCCGAAAGTTCTGATGCAATGAATAATGCAGGAACTGGACACTCTGCGTTTTGTGAATTAAATTATACGCCTGAAAAAGCAGACGGTACAATAGATGCTTCTAAGGCAATCAATATTGTAGAGCAATTCGAAGTTTCTCGTCAATTTTGGTCTTATTTGGTAAATAAGAACATTCTTAAGAACCCAAGTAATTTTATCCATACAGTACCACACATAAGTTATGTATGGGGAGAAGATAACGTTAACTACCTTAGAAAACGTTATAATGAGTTACAGAAATATCCATTATTCCAAGGAATGGAGTTCTCTGATAACCATGATAAAATCAAAGAATGGGCTCCATTGATTATGGAAGGCCGCAAAGATGAAGATGTATGTGCTGCTACGCACATGCTACTTGGTACAGATGTTAACTTCGGTGATTTAACTCGCCAACTTTTCGATTACTTAAAAGAAGAGGATGGAGTTAATATGACTTTTAACTGTGAAGTGAGTGATATCAAAAAGACTGGATCTGATTGGAATGTCTCAGCAACCAATAGCAAAGGACAAAAGCGATTGATTAAGTCAAAATTCGTATTTGTCGGAGCTGGAGGTGGAGCTATTTTATTATTACAGAAAGCTGATATTCCTGAGAGTAAAGGATATGGAGGTTTCCCTGTAGGAGGAGAGTGGCTTGTATGTCGCAACCCAGATGTTGTAAAACAACACATGGCTAAGGTGTATGGTAAAGCTTCAGTAGGAGCACCACCTATGTCTGTGCCTCACTTAGATACAAGGTTTATCGATGGGAAGCATTCATTACTTTTCGGACCTTACGCAGGGTTCTCTACTAAGTTTTTAAAGAAAGGTTCATACTGGGACTTAATTAAGTCATTAGAGTTAAACAATATCGGACCTATGTTAGGAGCGGGTATGCGTAATATGGACTTGACAAAATACTTAATAGAACAAGTATTGCAATCTTCTAAATCTCGTTATGCTGCCCTTAAAGAGTACTATCCTAATGCTAAAGAACAGGACTGGAAGTTAGAGCAGGCTGGACAACGTGTACAGGTTATTAAGAAAGATAAAGATGGCAAGGGTATCCTTCAGTTTGGTACAGAAGTAGTAAGTGCTGCTGATGGGTCTATAGCTGCTTTATTAGGAGCTTCTCCAGGAGCTTCAACAGCAACACCTATTATGCTTAAGTTATTGTCACAATGTTTTAAAGAAGAGTTTAAATCTGATCAGTGGCAGGCTAAGTTTAAACAGATGATTCCTAGCTTTGGGATCAAGTTAAATGAACATCCTGAATTAGTGGCTCAAGTAAGAGATAATACTAGTAAAGCACTAAAAATATATCCACATAATAATTAAGATTAAGCACCTAGATTCTAGGTGCTTTTTTTATATCCGTTATTTTAGAAGCTAATCTTTAATAATAATTCGATAAATAAATAATTATTATGGTAATATGTGGGTACTAATGTATTTTGTTTGTTTAATTAGTGGTTGTTATTTGTTAATTTGTTATAATGATTAATGTATTCATAAAATGTGGTTTTTATCACCTATCTTTATGCACTATTTCAGAAGTGTAACATTTTATCAATAATAAGTATATTAATTAGTAGTGATCAGGTATCTAAGAATAAATACAAAAGTACTTTATTTGCTTTTGCCACTAATGTTTTGCTTTAGTGTTATATGGAGTTGTTCTGATAAAAAAAAACATCGTGATTCTGTGCATAGCACCATTAATAACTATATTAATGATTATAATGCTTACTTGGCTGATTCATTAGATTTTAAAAAAACAGATTCTATTGGAGAATTAGTGCTTTGCTTGGCTAATTCACGTTATAATAGGGGACTTATAAGGGAATTTATCTCCAAGACCAATAGTGAAAAGAAGTATAGTGATCGTTTGTTAGACTACTCTGTAATGGAAACAGATACCTTTGGTATAGCTAGTGCTTTATTATTAACAGGGAAGTATTATACATCCAAGTTTATGACCGATAGTTCGTATTACTATTTTAGTCAAGCAGAGAATTTCTTTTTGAAAATAAACGACTCTATTCATCTTAGCGAAGTCTATTTTCATAAAGCCTTATTACTATCTAAAAATGGGGTTTACTCCGAGGCGGAAAAACAAATACTTAAATCTGTCAATTATAATACAAATGTCACTTCCTTAGTAGGAAGGTTTCGGCAGTATATAATTATTGGTGACGTATTTAGTGGGCTAGGAATGTACGACGACGCACTTCACTTCTATAATCAATCCTATGAACTACTAGAGAGCAAAGAATACCTTTATGAAGAATCCTTTCAGGAGATTAACCTAAGGAGAATATACGTACTCGATAACGCAGCAACAGTATACATGCGCCAAGGTAAGTATAAAGAGGCTACAGAGTTATTAGAGAAGGCGATTAATAATTATGTTGATTTTACTAATATAAATTCGGAGCGCTATTATGCTTATTTAGCAGTTAATTTAGCAGAGCTTAATATAAAAAAGAAAGAACTTACTTATGTTCATTCTCTACTTAATCAAGCCATCAGGATCGGAATTAAAAATAAAAATAGGATTATACTAGATAAAGCTAAATTAGAACTAGCAGAGTATTACTATTTGACCAATCAGCGTGATTTGGCTAAACCTCTTGTTGAGGGAGTTTTTACAGAAGTAAAGGAAAATGACGATTTTAAATCTCAATTAAGAGCATTAGAAATTTTAATTTCATATGAAGGCAAAAACTCTTCTAAGTATTTTGAACAATATGTAGAAATAAGTAAGTTATTTAAAGGAGAAGCTAACCTTGTTAGAAATAATTTTATTCGTATTAAAGAAGAAGCTGATTTACTAGTTGGTATTAATAAACAACTAGGGGATAAGAATAAACAATTGATGATAATAGGTCCCCTTTTAGTGTTGGTGTTAGGAGGGATATTACTTATTTATATCTACCGCTCTAAAAAGAGAAAGATAAGACTGATAAAGATGTTTCAGAAGGATACAGAGCAGTATTACAACTCTATTATCAATATTCAAAATTATCTCAACTTAGCAAAAGATAGAGAACGCGGAAATATAGCTAGAGAACTTAATGATGGAGTGATTAACAAGCTATTTGCAGCTCGCTTTTCTCTGATGCAATTAGAAAGCGAATGGATTGAAGATAAAAAGCAGATTCTAGTTAATGAAATAGTGGAAGTAGAGAGGTATATTAGAGAGATATCGCATACTCTTGTGACTGAGAATATAGACAGGGTACAGGGATTCGAACAGCTTCTAAAAGAACTGATATTAGTGGAAGATAGAAAATCAGATATACATATCAGTATAAGATTTGCCCCTAACTTATCTTTAGAAACACTTAGTCATAGACAGAAGATAAACATCTATAGATCTTTACAAGAAATATTACTCAATGTTCACCTTCACTCGCAGGCAAATAATTGTAAAGTTAGTTTTAGATATAAGACAGTAGATTTATTGGAAATAAATGTGATAGATGATGGCAAGGGTTTTGATATCCGTAGTATTGTTAAGGGATATGGACTTTTAGGTGTTAAAGAGCGAATTGAGATTATAAAAGGGAAATTCTTTATCTCCAGTAATCTAGGAGAGGGGACGAGCTTTATCTTCTTGATACCAGTATAGTACCCTTAAATAATGACATTGTTGTATATATTTGCATTGATTTAACCCAGATTTGTATAGTAAGTTTATACTTGTTTATTCTTATATAATTGATATGATTTTTAGAGTGTTGAAATATAGCTTGGGGCTGATCTGTCTATTGTTGCTCTTGAATTGTACTAACAGAGTAGACCAGAGAAAAGACAAAATAGCAAGCCTTAGTGAGTTTGTCAAAAGTTATAACCGTTTTAATTCTACTCATCAGGATAAGGCTGATGCGGATTCGGTAGGTAAGATAATCCTGACACTTAAGAATACTCAAGAGAGTAGGGATTTGTTGTGCAGATATATTTTGTTAACTAATGCAGATAAGAAGTATATAAATGAATTATTTATAAAATCTAGAAAAAAAGAGGATAAGAAGAACGAAGCTCATGCTTATTTTTTAGTAGGTAAACGGCATGCTCAAAATTTCCAAATAGATAGTACTTACTATAATTATACAAAAGCTGAGTTTTTATTTAAGTCGATTCAAGATTCTGTAAACTTACAAGAGATATACACCCATAAGGCGATAGTTCTTTTGAATAATAGTATTTTTATAGAAGGACAAGAGCAGATTTTAAAAGCAATGAGTATTAATAAGCATCATAAAGATGCTCGAATTGAATATTCAGAATCTGTAATTATGGCAAATTCTTTAGTAGGACTTGATCAATTGCCTGAAGCTTTAGATGAATTAGATCGTGCTTTGACACTTTTAACAAATCCAGAGATATCTAAATTCTTTTTGCCTGATGCTATTCGATTGAATAAAATTACTATTTATTATAATATAGCAGAGGTATATATCAAGCAGGGTGAATATAAGCAAGCTAAAGACTTAATTCATGGTGTAATTGATAATTATGTAAATGAAGGAACTGTAATTGATGATATGATGTTAGCACATTTACTTTATAATTTGGCTAAAGTCGATATTAAAAGTAATAACTATAAAGATGTAGAAACAAACCTGACTAAGGCAATTAACATACAGTTGAAGAATAAGAATCTACAAGATTATCAAACATATAGAGTCTTATTGGGAGAGTTTTATTATTTGACGCAACGAGATAGTGAAGCGATAGGATTATTGGATGACGTAATTCTTTATGCTAAAGAGCAGAGTAGTTTGACTCTAGAACGAGAAGCACTGTCTATATTATTGAAGTTTCGAAAAGAAAATTACCAAAATAACTTTATAAGATATGAAAAGATCAACAAACATATTCTAAACGATAATAATATTATTAAAAACACTTTTGCTAGATTGAGTTTTGAAGCAGATAACCTACAACGGGCTAATCAGAACCTGCAAAATCAGAAAGAATTATTAACAAAGGTAGGAGGCATTGTCTTTTTTGTAGCTATTATCATCTTTTTTATCCTTTTGTTTAGACAGAAATCGAAAGAAGTATCGTTAGTTAAATTACTTCAAATAGATACAGAGAAGTATTATAACTCTATTATGAACGTTCAGAATGAACTAGCTGAGGCAAGGCATTTAGAAAGAAAAGAAATAGCAAAAGAGCTTCATGAAGGAGTGTTAAATCGCTTATTTGTTACCCGATTCTTACTTATGCAGGTAAACAAGGATTCAGTGGAGGATCATAAGAGCTCACTGATTAATGAGGTTAAACAAGTAGAACACTATATCAGAGGTGTTTCACATGCCTTGGCAAATGATGAAGAGTTTAAGATTAATGAGTTTGATCAGCTGTTAGGCGACCTAATCGCTATTCAAAACAGATGTGAGTCTACTGAGTTTAATCTTCATATTGAAAAAGGGATTTGCTTTGTTAGGTTGAGCAATAAGTATAAAGTACACATCTATAGAATCGTTCAGGAGTGTTTACAAAATGTACATAAACACGCCGAAGCAACTCAATGTAATGTCTTGTTTGTTATTAAAAGTAAAACGAGTTTTGAGGTTATTATAAAGGATAATGGCATTGGTTTTAACACTGATATTGTCAGAAAGGGAATAGGCTTTGCTAATATCAAGGATAGAATCCTATTTATGAAAAGCAAACTACATATTGTCAGCTCTGGGCTTACTGGAACCAAAGTATTCTTTCTAATCCAAACCAAAGACATAAAGGAAAATTAACAACAAAAGGGACTGTCTTCACAAGAGAGTCCCTTTTGTTGTTTTTAATTTTTCAGTATTAGATTTCCACTTGTTTATCTGCACCGAATTTAATGCGTTTAGAGAAATACATCAAGACTGCGATAACAGCGAATAGTCCAATACTTCCTACAATTAATGCCGCTTCTTTTAATTGTAACAAGAAGAATAGGAATGCGTACAAGGCAGCTAGTAAGCCAAAGATAGAGGCTGCTATTCTAAGGTTTTTACTCAGTCCATAGATAAACGAAGTAATCAATAGCACCGTTGCAGATGCCGATATAATATATGCCCATGAGAAGCCTACGTATTCTGCAAATGAGAGTAACAATACAAAGTTAATACACAGCGACAACCCTACTAAGGTATAGTGAAGTATATTAATGCTTAGGTTCTTCAGATTCTCCATAAAGAAGAACGTCGCAAAGGTAAGTCCAATGAATAAAAGCGCATATTTAGTAGCGCGATTTACCTTGCTGTAGAAGTCATTTATTTGGATGAACTTCATACCAAATTTGTATGTATCTAATGTCACTAGACTGTCTAGAGAAGTATTAATGGGAATAGGTTGAAAGATAGTCCACTTTGCAGACACAGCCTGTGTCTGTTTCTCATCGGTATCGGGAAGATAGTTCCCTACGTATTTAATGTCCTTATAATCAGGCTTGATATCTACTTTAGTATCTTTAGCCGAGGCTAAGAAATTGATCTCTGTAGAACCTTTTAGTTTGATTGGGAAGTTGATCTCTGAGATGTTAAATGTCTCTTTGTCAAACTCGTAACTAAGGAAGTTATAGTTGGTATTTACACCTAAGTCGCGATCAAGTTCAAAAGCCTGACCCGCTACCTTATTAATCAAAATCTCCTCAGTAAACCCCTTGCTATCTGATATAGAGAATATAAGTTTAGTACTGATAATGTCTGCTGGATCAGTTACCTTTAATTTCTCTATTATTTTATCCATAGTAGGGAAGCGTGCCTGTACAGCTAAGTTTGTATTGTATAGGGCTACCTCATATAGACTTCTTTTTTTTACTTGCGTTTTGATATCACCAGTGATAACTTGTTTTTCGGGTACCTGTAAGTAATTAGTGCGATGTGTTAGCACTTTTCCTTCCGCATCTATAGAGCGCTCTTTGTATTCGATAAGGATAAAGGGACCATATAGGGTTTGTTCTTGACCCCATTTAGAGGTTACCTCAGAGGTTACTTCTCCCTGGAAGTTTTCTCTCTCGCGAATAAGGCTAGTAATAAACGGTAGTGTGATTAGTAGCATTAGGGATAATACAGCGATGGCGATTCCCTTAAACATTGGTTTTTGACTTTCTTTTATCATGTTTTTTGTTTTTAAAGTACTTTGTTTTTCAAAGTGATTGGGTAAAAAAAATTATTTCAACGTATTAATCAAATTTTCTAAATAGGCTAGGTGCTTTTGAAAAGCTAGTTTACCTTGTTCTGTAGCAGCATAAGTCGTATTGGTCTTTCTTCCTATAAATCCTTTGTTGACTGTAATGTAGTTACTTTCCTCTAAGTTCTTAAGATGAGAAGCTAAGTTTCCATCTGTTAGATCTAGATATTCTTTTAGATCCTTAAACGAAAGGGTATCATTGACCATCAGCCCGCTCATTATTCCTACGCGGATGCGATTGTCAAAGACCTTGTTTAATTTTTCTAAATCGAATTTCATACAGGTATTTATTTAATTTTGTCGTATTTATTCCAAAGGATAACTCCGTAAAGCAAGTGTACTAAACCAAAGCCCAGCGCCCAGAATAATAAGCTGTAATCCAGAAAGTAGAATGCTAATAAACCTAAGGTTATCTCTAGTATAGCTATTGCTTTTACCTCTTTTACCGTATCTTCTTGGATGCTAAATAAGGCTAATCCGTAGAATAATAATGTAGTAGGCAGTGCTAACTGTAATAGAGAATAGCTGTAGAAGATCACACACAGTACCCCTGCTATAATAAGAGGAACTGAGAAGCGAACTAATAATCGCTTTGTTGTTGTATTTAAGAAGGATTGACCAAGTTTGCGCGTCTTTCTGATTGTGAAGTAAAACCCTCCTGTTATCGCTACGATAAATGTGATAATGGCTAATGTCAACAGCATCCCAGCGGTATAAGTAGTCTGATAAGGATCATTAGTGGTAAGGTTCTCGTAAGTGTACGTAGAAGCAGACTGCCAACTATATAACACAGCAGAAGCTGCTAGCCCACATAGACCAACCCAAATACCACTCCATCCACTTAAGCTTAAAAACTTAGTTGAACGCTCCATTATAGACTTGATTTGATTTAAATCATCAATAACTTTATTTGTCATAGCAAAAGTACTTTGAAATACAAAGTTAGTAAAATAACCTTCACTTGTATGTAATAATTAAAAAAAAGCAGAAATATTTTAATAAGGTGAATTCTACTTAGTCCGGAAAGTTTATTCTATAAAGTATGTGTATTATAACAAAAGTAATAACTGTATATGTAAAGACATCAATACCTGTTATTTGGTTATGTAGGTATTGATAAGTTGGGTAGGCTGCACTCAAGACAAGTACAATTATAAAATAGATTATTTTTTTTAAAATCATGATTATTTAATTAAATAAAGACAAAGGTAAGTTAATCGTTTATAAAGGTATCAGTAGTTTAATTATAAATTAGCAAGGCTTATATTAAAGAACAGATTCTATAAAGTAGTTTCAATAGTCATAGATGCTGCTAATGAAGCAATTTCTAAGAAATAGTTTTCACTTGCTTTAATGTCTCATAAGATATAGAAAATCAAGGAAGGCTTGTGTTCGAGATTTCGATTGAGCAGTATTTTTTGTCAGTTTAGGATTAAATGAAACAGTTGTAAATAGTAAATTTGTTACTTTGGGTCAATTAATTAAATAATGAATTATGACACAGATTACTGCCTATACTTTCACCACAGCTAAAGATTTGACACAAGAGCAAAGCATAGACTATAATAATCAAGTAGATCAGTTTAATGTCTGGCCTGCTTATGTATTAGCAGATAAAGTGAATCTAAAATATTGGCCTGCTATATATGAGCTGTTTGCAGACTGTCAGTTTTATTTGTTAGAAGGGGAGGTAGTCGTGGGCAATGGGAATTGTATTGCACTGCATCTATCAGAAACAGAGTTGGCTAACCTTCCTGATAGAGGATGGGATTGGGCATTAGAGAAATCTGTATTAGATTATAACAAGGGGCTTGTCCCAAATACACTATGCGCTTTACAGATCGGTTTAAACAAAGAATATCAAGGTAAGGGGATAAGCAATCAACTAATCAGTTATATGAAGAGTATCGCGCTTAAAATGAGTTTAGATGCTTTTATTCTTCCAATACGCCCAAATCTTAAAACCAACTTTCCACTTATTGCGATGGATCAGTATATTAAGTGGACAAATAAAGAGGGCTTACCTTATGATGCTTGGGTACGAACCCACGTTAAGGGAGGAGCTAACATCGTGAAAGTATGTAGTGAATCTATGATTGTCAAAGGAACTGTAAAAGAATGGGAATCGTGGACAGGACTGACCTTTCAGAGTTCAGGAGAATACTTACTTCCTGTGCTTCTTAATCCAATAACAATTGATTTAGCAAATGACCGTGGTATCTATATAGAACCCAATGTATGGATGCAATATGACTTAACTTTATAAAGTATGCCTATTTATGTATATAGGAATTGCTTTGTAGTATTTGGCTATCGCATATTTTGGGTTAATCTCAATTATTTAGTCAATAGTAGCGAATTTAGCGAATATTTATTATATTGGCATTCTACAAAAAACTAAAACATTATGCAACAAAATACACCCTATACGCCTACTAACAAGGTGCGTATAGTTACTGCTGCGGCTTTATTTGACGGTCACGATGCAGCGATTAATATTATGCGTCGTATTATTCAAGCGACCGGATGTGAGGTTATTCACTTAGGACATGATAAAAGTGTAGAAGAAGTAGTGAATACAGCTATTCAAGAAGATGCAAATGCTATCGCTATGACTTCGTACCAAGGAGGACATAACGAATATTTTAAATATATGTACGACCTTCTACAGGAGAAAGGTGCAGGACATATCCGCATTGTAGGAGGTGGAGGAGGAGTAATCCTTCCCAGTGAAATAAAAGAACTAATGGACTACGGTATCACGCGTCTATATTCTCCAGATGACGGACGTGCAATGGGATTACAAGGGATGATTAACGATATGGTACAGCGTGCGGACTTCCCCACGATGGATCTACAACTTCCCGAGGGAAAAGATGTATATCAATCTCTTGCAGATAAAGACATCACCACGATAGCTCGTTTAATCTCTTTAGCGGAGAACAGAGAAGAGGATTTCCTTAAAGTATTCCAATTCGATCCAGAGAAACACAGCAGCACACCAGTATTGGGAATCACAGGTACAGGTGGTGCGGGTAAATCATCTATGGTAGATGAGCTGGTGCGTCGCTTCCTTATTGACTTCCCTGAGAAAACAGTAGCTCTAGTTTCGGTCGATCCTTCTAAGCGTAAGACCGGGGGAGCATTGTTAGGAGATCGTATCCGTATGAATTCGATTAACAATCCTCGTGTATTTATGCGCTCGTTAGCTACTCGTCAGTCTAACTTAGCGTTATCTCGTTATGTTGAAGAAACACTTCAAGTACTTCAGGCAGCTAATTACGACCTAATTATTCTTGAAACTTCGGGAATTGGGCAGTCAGATACAGAGATTTTAGACCATTCTGATGCTTCATTATACATTATGACACCTGAGTTTGGTGCGGCGACACAGTTAGAGAAGATCGATATGCTTGACTTTGCTGATATTGTGGCAATCAATAAGTTTGACAAGCGCGGGGCATTAGATGCAATCAGAGATGTAAAGAAACAATACCAACGCAACCACAACTTATGGGATGCTAACCCTGATACGATGCCAGTATTTGGTACAATCGCTTCTCAGTTTAACGATCCAGGAACCAATGCTTTATACAAAGCGATTATGGATAAGGTAGTTGAAAAAACAGGGGCTAACCTAACCTCTAATATAGAGATTACAAAAGAAATGAGCGAGAAGGTGTATGTTATTCCACCTAGTCGTACACGTTACTTATCTGAGATTGCTGAGAACAACCGCAAATATGACGATACTGTACTTTCTCAAAAAGAGGTAGCACAGAAATTATACGGGATATTCAAAACAACACAGAGTGTATCGGGCAAATCAGCTGAGATTGATAAATCAGGAATTGTAGAACAGAGTGTTGCTTGTAAAGACGCCGATACACAATTATTTATAGGCCTATTGTTAAAGGAATTTGACAAGGTGAAGATGAACTTAGATCCATACAATTGGGAAGTTATCTTGATGTGGGATCAGAAAGTAAACAAGTACAAGAATCCTGTTTACTCTTTTAAAGTTCGAGATAAAGAGATCAAGATTGCTACCCACTCAGAGAGTTTATCGCACTTACAGATACCCAAGATTGCCTTGCCTAAATATGAAGCTTGGGGTGATATCTTGCGCTGGTCATTACAGGAGAATGTACCAGGTGAGTTTCCTTTCACTTCTGGGCTTTATCCGTTTAAACGCGAGGGAGAAGATCCTACGCGTATGTTTGCCGGAGAAGGGGGGCCGGAGCGTACAAACAGACGTTTTCACTATGTGTCTTTAGGGATGCCAGCCAAGCGTTTATCTACTGCTTTTGACTCGGTGACGTTATATGGTAACGATCCAGGACATCGTCCTGATATCTATGGTAAGATTGGTAATGCGGGAGTTTCTATCTGTTGCTTAGACGATGCCAAGAAGCTGTATTCAGGGTTTAACCTTGCGCACGCCTTGACCTCTGTATCCATGACAATCAACGGGCCAGCACCGATGTTACTTGGTTTTTTTATGAATGCAGCTATTGATCAGCAATGTGAGATCTACATCAAAGAGAATGACTTAGAAACAGAAGTTGAAGCAAAGATTGAAGCAATCTACAAAGTAAAAGGAGTAGAAAGACCTCGTTATAATGGTGCTTTACCAGAGGGTAACGATGGCTTAGGACTTATGCTTTTAGGAGTAACAGCAGACCAGGTGTTGCCTGAGGATGTTTACCAAAAGATAAAAACAGAGACTTTATCACAAGTGCGTGGTACAGTACAAGCAGATATTTTAAAAGAAGACCAAGCTCAAAATACGTGTATCTTCTCTACCGAGTTTGCACTTCGTTTAATGGGTGACGTACAAGAATACTTTATTGAGAAAAACGTGCGTAACTTCTACTCTGTGTCTATCTCAGGATACCACATTGCCGAGGCAGGAGCGAACCCAATTACACAGTTGGCATTTACATTGGCTAATGGATTTACGTATGTGGAGTATTACCTAAGTAGAGGGATGGATATTAACGCTTTCGGGCCTAACTTATCTTTCTTCTTCTCCAATGGTATTGACCCTGAGTATGCAGTAATCGGACGTGTTGCTCGTCGTATTTGGGCCAAAGCATTAAAGAATAAGTATGGTGCTAATGAGCGTGCACAGATGTTGAAATACCATATTCAGACATCAGGCCGTTCACTTCACGCACAGGAGATTGACTTTAATGATATCCGTACTACGCTTCAAGCGCTTTATGCTATCTATGACAACTGTAACTCTCTTCATACCAATGCGTATGATGAGGCTATTACTACACCTACGGAAGAATCTGTACGTAGAGCAATGGCAATTCAGTTAATCATCAATAAAGAGCTAGGACTAGCTAAAAATGAAAATCCAATCCAAGGTTCGTTTATCATAGAGGAACTAACGGATTTAGTAGAAGCAGCTGTATTAGCAGAGTTTGACAGAATCACGGAAAGAGGTGGAGTATTAGGTGCAATGGAAACAATGTACCAACGCTCTAAAATCCAAGAGGAGTCACTGTATTACGAAACGCTAAAACACAACGGTGAGTTCCCTATCATTGGGGTAAATACTTTCTTGAGCTCTAAAGGTTCGCCTACAGTAGTTCCAGCAGAGGTAATCCGCGCTACGGAAGAAGAAAAGTTATTCCAAATCAAAACAAAGGAAAACTTAAACCAAGCCAATCAAGCATTAGTAACCGCAGAATTAGCACGTATTCAAGAGATTGCTGTCCAAAACGGCAATATCTTCGAAGCGCTAATGGATGCCTCTAAAATATGTTCGTTAGGTCAGATCACTTCGGCGTTGTTTGAAGTAGGAGGACAGTACAGACGCAATATGTAAGATATAATAATCGCTTATTTATATAAAGCCTGTGGACTATGTGTTCACAGGTTTTTTTTTGTCCCAAAAATAAATAATTACTATTTGGAAGCTTTAAAACTCACCTTTACAAAGTAAGTATAAACTAAGAGTAAACTTGTGCATTTTAGCTAGATTTTGATAGGCGAGTTCTTGTTAGAAACGCTTGTGTTTTATCAACCAGAAAGCTGCGGGGTTTATACTTTTAAAACATCTTATTTAGCAAATAAGTATTAAATAAAAACAAAGCCTTTTTAAGACAAATATTGCCTTGAAATACACCCAGTTTTAAGCAGATCGTTTTCCAAAGACATTTATCCCAGGAATAAGGCAGGGTGCCTTTTACCTTAATTTATAAATGTCATTTTTATGAAAACAAAAACAATCAAACAAAGGCTATTCTTACTACTTGTTGTATTAAGTAGTTTACCACTTTTAGCCCAAGGCAATGGAGTAGCAGGTATCACTGAAGCTACTCAAATGGTTACTTCTTATTTTGATCCAGCCACAAAACTTATCTACGCTATTGGAGCGGTGGTGGGACTTATAGGAGGAGTAAAGGTTTACAACAAATTCTCAAGCGGTGATCCCGATACAAGCAAGACAGCGGCAAGCTGGTTTGGGGCTTGTATCTTCTTAATTGTAGCAGCTACAATCCTTCGTTCATTTTTCCTTTAAAAAATGTAGTATGAAAAAATATAGCATCAATAAAGGAATTGGAGCCAGCGTTGAGTTTAAAGGACTCAAGGCGCAGTACCTATTTTATTTTGCAGGCGGACTCTTGGCTAACCTTATTGTTATAATGGTTATGTACATGGCAGGGGTAAACAATCTTATTTGTTTGAGCTTGGGTATTGGATTATCAGGCTATCTGATCTACAAAGTATTTTCAATGAACAAGAAATACGGTCAGTATGGGCTTATGAAACTTCAAGCCAGAAAGTACTTTCCAAGATACATCATCTCTAGGAGAGATATCAAGGGGTATTTCAATCAGACTAATTTAAAATTTAGAGACTATGAGAAATACAGCTAAAGCAAATACTCTTGAGAGAATGTTTCCCATCTTATCTGTGGAGAACAACTGTATTGTTTCCAAACAAGGAGATATCACGGTTTGTTATAAAGTCATCTTACCTGAGATATTTACTATTTCAGATAAAGAGTATGAGATTATGCACTCGGTTTGGTTTAAGGCGGTAAAGACACTACCTGAGTTTACGGTGGTGCACAAACAAGATTGGTTTATAAAGGAAAATTATGAGGCAGATTTTAAAGATGGCGAGCAAAGCTATTTAAGCAGAAGCTTTGAAAGACATTTTAACGAGCGTCCTTTTTTAAACCACAGTTGTTATTTGTTTGTGACAAAGACAACCAAGGAGCGTATCAAAAGTCAAAGTAATTTCTCTTCACTAACAAGAGGTGAGCTTATCCCTAAACAAATTAGGGATAAGGGCACCATCGCAAACTTCATTGAAGCAACAGCTCAAATGCAAAAGATTGTAAATGACAGTGGGCTTATCCATTTAAGTAAACTCTCAGAAGAAGAAATTATTGGAACGGAAAATGAGAGTGGTTTATTAGAACAGTATCTAACCCTTAGTAAAACCAGCAGAGGAAGCCTTCAGGATATCGCCATAAGCGCAGAAACGGTAAGGGTAGGGGATAACAGGCTATCTGTGCATACGCTCTCTGATGTGAATGATCTTCCAACAGAAGTTACCAAGGCGAGTAAATACGATAAGCTATCAACTGATAAAAGCAGTTGTACGCTTTCTTTTGCAAGTCCACTTGGTCTTTTACTAAACTGCAATCACATCTATAATCAGTATTTGTTTTTAGAGGATAGCGATTACAATTTAAAGCAGTTTGAAAAATCAGCCAAAAATATGCACTCACTAGCTAGATACAGCCGGGCCAATCAGATTAATAAGCAGTGGATAGAGGAGTATTTAAATATCGCTCATAGTCAAGGGTTAACCTCGATAAGAGCTCACTTTAATGTAATGGCCTGGTCAGATAACGCTAGCGAGCTTAAACAGCTTAAAAACGACTGTGGTAGCGCACTAGCGTCTATGGAGTGTAAGCCAAGACACAATACAGTGGACGCTCCAACACTTTACTGGGCAGGTATGCCAGGAAATAGTGGAGATTTTCCAAGTGAAGAGAGCTTTTATACGTTCATTGAGCCAGCCCTTTGTTTTTTTTCGGGAGAGACTAATTATCAAGACTCTTTATTGCCTTTTGGAATTAAGATGGCAGACAGATTAACAGGAAAGCCTATTTATTTAGATATCTCGGATCTTCCGATGAAAAAAGGAATAATCACAAACCGCAACAAGTTTATCTTGGGACCCTCGGGTAGTGGTAAGAGCTTTTTTACCAATCACATGGTAAGACAATACTATGAGCAAAACGCGCATGTACTCTTAGTTGATACAGGTAACTCCTATCAAGGACTATGTGAATTAATACACGCAAAGACTAAAGCAGCAGATGGAGTTTATTTTACCTATACTGAGGAAAATCCGATAGCCTTTAACCCTTTTTACACGGATGATGGAGTGTTTGATATTGAAAAAAGAGAGAGTATTAAAACGCTCATCTTAACTCTTTGGAAGCGTGATGATCAGCCGCCCTCTAGATCGGAAGAAGTAGCGCTTTCAAACGCCGTTAACGGATATATTATAAAGCTTCAAAAAAGCAGTGTAAAGCCAAGCTTCAACAGTTTCTATGAGTACATCAAAACAGATTATAAAAAGGAGCTAATCAAAAAAGAGGTTAGAGAAAAAGACTTTGATCTGGCGAACTTTTTAAATGTGCTTGAACCTTACTATAAAGGAGGAGAATATGACTATCTATTAAACTCAGAAAGCGAGCTTGATCTACTGAACAAACGCTTTATTGTCTTCGAAATTGATAGCATAAAAGACCACAAAATTCTGTTTCCGATAGTGACTATTATCATTATGGAGGTGTTTATAAACAAGATGAGACGCCTTAAAGGACAGCGCAAGTTAATCTTAATTGAAGAAGCTTGGAAGGCAATAGCTAAGGAGGGGATGGCGGATTATCTACGCTATCTTTTTAAGACCGTTAGGAAGTTTTTTGGAGAAGCAATCGTAGTAACGCAAGAGGTTGATGATATCATTCAATCTCCAATTGTAAAAGAGAGTATCATCAATAATTCAGACTGTAAGATCCTGCTTGATCAGCGCAAATATATGAACAAGTTTGATGATATACAGGCTATGCTTGGTCTTACTGACAAAGAGAAAGCTCAGATATTATCTATTAATCTTGATAACAATCCCAACCGCCTTTACAAAGAAGTATGGATAGGTCTTGGAGGAACACACTCAGGAGTCTACGCTACAGAGGTAAGCTATTCAGAATACCTCGCCTACACAACTGAAGAAACAGAGAAACTTCAAGTGATGAACTTGGCTAAAGAGCTTGATGGCAATGTAGAACTGGCTATAAAACGCCTTGTACAAGAAAAACAGGAGAGAGAAAACAAAGAACTCTAATCCATCAAAGAATCAATCAATTAACCAATCAAAATTTTACAAATATGAAAAAACTATTTCAGGTAATAATATTAGCAGGACTATGTGCTTTACCAATTAAGTCTAACGCCCAGTGGGTAGTCACTGATCCCACGAATTTGGCTTCAGGTATTTTAAACAGTGCCAATGAGATTATACAAACTTCTTCTACAGTTAGCAACGTAGTGAAGAACTTTAAAGAAGTCGAAAAAGTCTATAAACAAGGAAAGGAGTATTACGATAAACTTCAAGCGGTTAACAACCTAGTGAAGGACGCAAGGAAGGTTCAACAGACCGTGCTTTTAGTTGGAGACGTCTCTGAGCTGTATGTCAAGAACTTTGGCAAGATGCTCAACGATCCCAACTTTTCCCCTCAAGAGTTAGTGGCTATTGCCAATGGTTACTCAGTGCTTTTAAACGAGAGTACAGCACTTTTAAAAGAGCTTAAACAGATTGTAAGTTCCACTAGTCTCTCTTTAAATGATAAAGAAAGAATGGATATTATAGACAAAGTTTATAATCAGATTAAGGACTATCACAGCCTTGTTAGCTACTACACTAGAAAGAATATCTCAGTGAGTATTTTAAGAGCTAAGAAAAAGAACAATACCCAAAGGGTAATGGAATTGTATGGGAGCTCAAATCAAAAATACTGGTAGTTATGGACGATAGTAATTTACACGAGGTTTTGCAGAATCTCTATTACGATATGCTTCCACTCTCTAGTGAGATGGCATCGATTGCTAAAGCGGTAGCAGGTCTTGGAGCGCTGTTTTATATTGCCTTGCAAGTATGGCAAGCCTTGGCAAGGGCAGAACCTATTGACGTGTATCCGATGCTTAGACCGTTTGCAATTGGGCTTTGTATTATGTTTTTTCCAAGCCTTGTACTTGGAACGATAAACACAGTGCTTAGTCCTGTGGTTAAAGGTACACATCAAATGCTAGAGCATCAGGTTGTTGATCTAAAAGAACTACAAGAAAAGAAAGACATCTTAGAGCGGGAAACCATGCTTCGCAATCCTGAGACAGCTCATTTAGTTTCTAATGAAGAGTTTGATAACAAGCTTGCCGAACTTGGTTGGTCTCCCTCTGATTTAGCGGCTATGACAGGAATGTATTTAGAAAAGTGGCAACATGATTTTCAAAAGAATTTAAGAGATGCCTTTAGAGAGATATTAGAAATGATCTTTCAAGCAGCGGCTCTTGTTATTGATACCATTCGGACATTCTTTTTAATTGTGCTTTCTATTTTGGGACCACTAGCCTTTGCAATATCTATTTGGAGTGGTTTTGAGTCCACGCTCTCCCAGTGGTTTACTCGGTATATCAGCGTTTACCTCTGGCTACCTGTAGCTGATTTGTTTAGCGCAATGCTTGCTAAGATTCAATCTCTTATTATTGAAAGAGATATGCTATTGCTCAATGATCCAAACTTTATTCCAGATACCTCAAATACGGTGTATGCGATTTTTATGATCATCGGAATTGTAGGGTATTTCACGATTCCAACAGTTACAGGATGGATAATTCAGGCAGGAGGAGCAGGGAACTTTATGCGCAATATGAATCAGACTGCTATCAAAACAGGAAATATAGCCTCAGCTGGGGCAGGAGCTGCAACTGGAAATATAGCCGGACAGCTTGTTAAAAAGTAAAGAGTTATTAATCATTTTAAAAATAAGAAAACCATGGAATTTAAATCACTTCGAAATATAGAAAACAGCTTTAAACAAATCAGGCTCTACGCTATTGTATTTGCAAGTGTTTGCCTACTAGTAGTAGCTTTTACAATCTACAAGAGTTATGATTTTGCTAAAGAACAAAGAGAGAAAATCTATGTACTTGACAAAGGTAAATCTTTAATGCTTGCCCTGTCTCAAGATGCAAGTATCAATAGACCCGTAGAAGCAAAAGAGCACATAAGGCGTTTTCACGAGCTATTCTTTACACTCTCGCCTGATAAGGCGGCTATTGAGAGTAATATGCAAAGAGCGTTTAACCTTTCTGATAAAACAGCTTTTGACTACTATAAAGATCTACTTGAAAAAGGATATTACAGCCGGGTAATTTCAGGTAATATCCAGCAAAGGGTAGAGGTGGATAGCATCAAGATAGACTTTAACGCCTATCCTTATAAAACGACTACTTACACGACTCAGTATATCATACGAGCAAGTAATATTACTAAGCGAAGCCTAGTGACAAGCGCTCAGCTTATCTCGGCTGTACGGTCTGATAATAACCCACAAGGGTTTACAATCGAAAAATTCACTGTTTTAGAAAACAAGGATATAGAAGTTATCAAACGCTAAAAAACTTAAAATGAAAAGATTCAAACTTCTAAGAGATAGTTATTCCGGTAAGCTTCACGCTTACTGGAGTAATCTAACAGTATCCAAACAGCGAGTTTGGTTAATCGGAATCTTCACGCTCTACACTCTTATTTGCCTATTTGTAGTAAAGGCAAGTTTAACCTCTAACCCTATAATAAATGCAAAACAAAAACAAAAGAGTATAAGAGCAGTGAATTATTTGCTAGAAAAGCAAAAGGATAAAACTACGTATCACCATTTAAATCAACAGTTATGAATACTACTGAAATAAATAAAAAACAAGAAATAGAAAAAGTACCTAAGACAGCCACGGTATTAAACACTATAATCACTAAATACAAAAAGCATCTTGTATTTGGGGTAATGGGATTAGTGTTTATAGGAGCGATGTATCTACTTTTTAAACCTGAAGATAAACAGCTTATCATTCAAAACGATTCTGTCCCAGAGGCAACAACAAGCGCTATGCCAACAGATAAGGTAAAGGCGTATGAAAAAGAGCTTTGGGAACAGAAAAAGCAAGAAAATGAAAACGAGGTTCACTCCCTAGCTGATTACTGGAATAATGAAACGGAACCAAATAACAGTCCTACTTATTACAACGATAATAAGGAACCTGCTTCTATGCCTTATCAAAGATCGTATGAGAACTACAAGCAAAGTCAAGATGTGCTAAGTAGTTTTTATGATAACTCTGATAATAAGGAAACAGATAAGCTGAAAAAACAAATAGAAGAGTTAGAGCAAAGATTAGAAGCTAAAGACACTCCAATGCCTATTACAATGGATAATCAGTTAGAGCTGATGGAAAAGTCTTTTCAGATGGCTGCAAAGTACTTACCAGGTGGTCCAACTCAAAATGAAGCAACTCTCTCAAGTAAAACAGAAACTACAAAAGTCATTTCAAGTAAAAAGCAAACTATTGCAGTAGTTCAAAGCACAGATAAAAACATTGTTTCATCTCTTGTAAAACCAGTTAGCTTACAAGAGTTATTACCAATAGAATTTCAACAAGATCAGTCCTTTTATACCGCTGAAGGAGAGAACCTCTCTCAAACTCGAAAAAACAGTATAAGAGCGAGTATCAAAGAGGATCAAGTTATTATAAACGAAGGCTACATTAAACTTAGACTCTTAGAAAGCATTACAATTAGTGGAGCACTCTTACCTAAAGAAAGCACCCTGATTGCTAAGGTAAAGGTAAACAGTGGAAGATTAGATATAAGCGTAAACTCTATTAAGATAGAACAGAGTATTATACCAACAGAGCTTATTGGTTATGATAATTACGGACAAAAAGGACTTGAGGTATTAGACCTTCAAGAGATAAGCGCCTCAAAAGAAATCATCGCTAATATGGGGCAGACAGCAGGAACGAGTATCTCAATGACAAAATCTGCAACAGATCAAATAACAGGAGATTTAACCAAAGGATTCATACAAGGAGTATCAGGATACTTTTCTAAGAAGGTAAAAGCTCAGAGAGTAACTCTAAAACAAGGACAGCAGCTGTTTCTTGTATCTAAAGAATAATAATTAAATAACTAAGTAAAACAAATCATTATGAAAACATTCATTAAATATATGCTACTGTGTCTAATAACAGTAAACACAGTAACAGCTCAAAACAGCAACCAATCTATTAATCTTACAAAAGCAGAGATACTACCACACCAAATTGAGCTCACCCAAAACAAGACCACTCACATCCTGTTCCCAAGTAGTATTGAATATGTGGACTTAGGCAGTAGTGAAATTATAGCCAATAAAGTTGAAACAACTTCAAACGTCCTTCGTTTAAAAACTACAAAAGAAGACATCATACCTACAAATTTTACAGTGATTATAAGCGATGGTAAATATTACAACTTCAATGTAACCTATAAAGCAGTACCAATGTCACTAAACTATGATTTAACCAAGTTTGAGAATCAAAATAACAAACAACAAAGCGAAGTGTTATTTAAAGAATTAGGTAAGACAGCTCCGAGTCTAGCTGATCTTTTTATGAAGGCCATCATCAAAAAGAACAAGAAAGAGCTAAACATCAAAAGTAAAAGTTACCAAGTAGAAGCCCACTTAAAGAGTATCTATACTCAAGATGGTAAGCTCTACTTTCATTTGTCTATCAACAACAAAAGTAATCTACCATACATAATAGACTATGTAAGTTTTAAAATCAAAGATAGAAAAACGGCAAAACGAACTACTATTCAAGAAGTAAGTTTAAAACCGATTAGAACTACTACTAATTCTCAAATGATAAATAGCCTAAGTAAACAAGACAATGTTTTTATGTTAGATCAGTTTACTCTGTCTGATAAGCAAGTACTATTAATTAAAATCAATGAAAAAAAGGGAATAAGGAATCAGGTTTTAAAAGTTAAGAGTTCGGAACTTTTAAAAGTAAGAAAAGTAAATAGTTTAAAATTGTAATTTGATAAACTTTATATAAAGCCCTTGAGAAAGGGCTTTCATGCTTAGTAGACTTATGTCATAGTAGTGCTTGATGTAAAAAAAGCTCTTACTTCAAATAGAAGAGATTCTTAGTAATAAGGTAGTTCTAAAATGTTACAAATAACATTGAAGTAATAGATAGCCTTTAAAGAAGTTTACCTAAACAGGGTCTTCTATTTTTTGGTCAAGATGGTCTTTTTTAAAGAAATACATCAAAACAAGGTGTATCTTTTAACAGATTAACTAAAGGGAAATATTTGTATTTCTGTTGTTTTGACTCGTTGTAAAATGATATTAATTATCTATATTTTTTTTATTAAATAATAATGACAAATAAAGTCTTTTTGGTTTATATGTGTTTGGTTTTTACTGTTTTTGTATGTTTTATATTAAATTGATTTAGTTTATTCAAAAGTATAATGTATTTTTATAGAAAATTAAGCTAATGAATTATGGAAGAATCTATTTTAGAAATAAGAATAGTAGATTATGTTACTTTTCTGTTTGAAGTAAAAAACGGATCACAATTAGACTATTTGGTTTATGGGCAAGGTTATTATAAAAGAAAATCAATTATAGGGTTTTCTTCTCCAAGGACAATTACGCTATTTGACATACAAAATGAATATTATTTTGAGTTTGTTCCTGATTATAAAATATATAAAATAAAGCAATTTCAGGATTTATTGTTTTCACGTTTGGATATCAATAATGTCTTAGGTGCAAGTAATTTTGATTCTGTATCTGCTGGGGTGTCTTAATTATATACAGCTAATATACAGGATAATAATGAAGAAGAAGGTTCTTCAGGCTTTTTAGATAATGTAGCAAAAGCCAATGCTATAGTTACTTTATCAGCTGCGATTGTTGAAAAAAATACGGGTTCATTTAGGTATAAGACAGCAAAAAAAGGTTTTAGCTTGAAGTACTACGGCAATGGATGGAAGGGAAATCAATATGCTAGAACATATAGATTGAGTAATATTGGAAAAATAGGAGGTATAGCTACTTTTGGGGTTAGTTTTACTCTAGATACAATTAATTTTTACAACGGAACTTTATCTGGTAAAAAATATGGTTTAAATGTTTTTATGGGAGGATTAGGATTTACAGGATTTGGGTTAGCTCCTTCTTTAACTTATGGATTAATAGAATCTCTTTACCCAGGAGGTGTTGAAGGGGCTATGATTGATAACACGGCTGCACAGGATATATATAGACAACACAATAATGGTGCAGTTATAAAACCACGATTGTAAAATGAAATTATATTATTATTTGTTCTATAAAATGTATAATTTTTGGGAACTAGTTTCTTTCCCAAAGTTTTGGAGTGATTTTAAAGCCGCAATAACCCTATTATTACTTGAAGTATGGCTTTTGTTCTCTATGTTTAATTATTATTCAATATATAATAACTACAAACTTGAGGTAAGAATAAGTTCTGTTTTTCTTGTGATTCCGCTTATATTGATTATTAGCTCTAAGGTTTATCTGTTTGTAATTGATAATAAATGGAAAAGTTATAATCTTGAGTTTAATCAAATGTCTAGAAGTAAAAATATATTATTGGGGAGTATTGTTTGGATAAGTGTTATTTTAATTACCGTAAGCTTTTTCTTATCAACATATTATGTTCATGAGCTTTTTAGTTAACTTAATAACTATCTCATTTCTTTAATAAGTAAACTATTGTATTAAAGATGATTAAAAAAATAACAAGTGTAACATACCAAAGAGAGATAGAGTAGCTTTATCTCTCTTTTTTATTCATAGTTATGAAGGTTTTGTTCAACACAATATGTAATTAATTGGATTTTGTTTTTAACCATAAATTTTTCAGAAAGCTTTTTCATATATTTTTCGACTGTTCTAGAACTTAAATTGACTTTATCTCCTATTTCTTTATTTGTTAAACCTTGACAAGCATGATTTATTATTTGTAATTCAATGGACGTGGGATTATAAATATTTTGTCGTTGTCGTGTAATATATTCATGCACATCAGCTTTGTTTTGTGTCCATTTCTTTAAATAATCTGCATAGAAATCTGTTTTTCTTTCAATTATAGATGTTAAAATTTCAAATATTACATCACTGTTCTTTTGACAATAATAGACATTGTTAATATCTTCTAAAACAAAATGTATATCTTCCTGATATACATGTGAATATGTTATTATTGGAGTCTGATTATCTCTTTGTCTTAAAATTTTTATCGCCTCAAATCCTGTCATAATTGGTGTAAATGAATCAATTATTAAAAAATTATTTTGTTTATGGTAAATTCTATTAATTAATTCTAATCCATTTGTATAATAATCATTTAGGTTAAAGTTTATTCTTTTATTTATGCAATCTATCAGTAATTCTTTAAAGTAAAAATCGGCTTCACATATTGAAATATTGGCTCTCATTTTTTTAAGTTTTTTTTTTGATTTGAATTCAGTAAAAATAGTATTAATATTGTTTTAAAATTATGTTATGTTTAAAAAATAAACTGTTTGTGATAAATCATGGGGTTAAAAAGAGTGAATAATAAGGAAATATTTAATAGTTTTTGTGTTTTTTTGACATCTTTTGTCGTATTGTTAACAGTGTCTTTTGTTGGAGTTTTCTGCTTCTATAAAAGCTCTGATTTACAGCAAGATAATATCGAAAAGGATGTTTTGGCTTATAAAGATGTTTTAAATAAACACTATGCCTTGAAGACCAAGATTGATACTGTTTATTATCATATGAACCTTCTTAGTACAGGTAAGGTTAGAAATGATGTCTTTTTAGAAAACTACATCACTAAGGATATCAGTCAGATTAAAGCTTTAATAGGACAGGACAAAGAAGATAATTTTAAGTACTATTCTGTTTTAATATCAAAACTGGATAGTTTGTTAGAGTTAAAGAATCAAATTATTCACGTTAGTGATCAAGAGAATTTGGCTTTAAGAGATTTAAACGAATGTATGAATAGATTCAAAAAAGTTCACAATGAACTAACCGAAGATCCAAGCCGTAAGTTTAATAGAAAATAGGAAGTTATGACACAGAGTACCTATCAGTCTTTATCAAAAACAGAAAGAAGATATCAGTTTTTTTATTTGGTTGCAATGCTTGTTGTTTCTTTAATTCTATTAGGAATTGTTTTTTTAAGAGGATTTAATTCTCCTTTTTCAAATCAGACAGTCTTAGAAATACAAATGTTAGAGCAAAAATATAAGTTTATCGAGCAACAAAATATTGTAGAGCCTTTACTTGAATCAACCTTTAACAAGGTTAGTATCTTAAGTTTTGAGACTCCTCAACCTTTTGTAGAAAATGATATAACCAATAGCATTAATGAGGTTGCTAATTCGTTTGCGAATGTTCCAATTTATGATCCACGTAAAGAAGCATATATTCAAATTGGTTACTTCTATAAAATGTATTTTGAGGATAAGAAAATAATTGCTAAAAAGTCTGAAAACATAAAGTTATTTCGTAAACAATTCGAAGAATGCTCAATTGGTTTTAAAGATAAAGAGCAACAATTGGTTCAAAGAAGAAATGCGCTACTAGCAAGATAATAGTTATGAGTTATATAGAGAAAAATAAAGGTAAAGTCATTTTAATAGTTGGTAGTGTTTTAGTTATTCTTTCACTTGTTATCTATTTTATTCAAAAGAAGTTTTTTTATAGTATCTCAGATTTAGATAGTAAGGTTTATCCTATGGAATTGCATGTGGGGGATACTTTGCATTTTGAAGACAATACAAACATTAGAGCAATTAAGAAGTGGGAATTTGGAGATGGTGATTTATCCTTAAATGAAAAGGGGTACCATATTTATAAACAACCTGGTTTTTATCAAGTTTCATTTACTGTGAATGATAAATATACTAAGACTTTTTCTATTCAGGTAAAGCAAAAAGTACAACGAGATTACGGAGATTTTTTCACACAAATAGAAGCCCCAACACAAGCTATGCAATATGAAAATATTGTTTTTAGAGCAGTAACAGATAAAGCCAGTATGTATAGTTGGAAATTTGGAGAGACTGGAAATATTGACGCCAAAGAACCTTTAGTTATTTATGCATATCAAGAGCCTGGTGAGTATGAGGTTTTCTTATACACAGATGATACAGCCTATCCTGTTATTCACCGCATAAAGGTGCACCCTTCATTTAAAAATATGAATGAGGAGTTAGAGGTTGAGGATGTATATAAAGCTGTAGATGATGATTTTAAGTATCATTTACAACAAATAGCAAATGGTGCTACTTTTAATCAACACTACAATTATTTGGTAAATAAATACCTATGCCAAAATGAAAATGCAAGCGTAAGTGTTAATACAAGTAAAGTTAATTCATTTTACTATTACTGCATGGGATTGAAGTTTGATAAAAATGTGGTGATCCAATCTGTTAAAGTTGGATTTGATGAGGCAGTAAATTGTGTAACAAAAGTAAATGTAGTACAATCTAAATAGAAGAAGATGAATTATAAGTTTAATAGTAAAATTATTGGTCTGGTTTTTATTGCAGCAGTGTCAATAGCAGGTTGTGGTATAAAAAAAGTACCAGTTAAAAAAACACCTTCTTCTAGTATTATCTTTAAGTATGAAGATAACCTACTTTTATCTGGCTATCCAAAATATTCAAAACCTTGGATTGTTTTTGCAGACAAAGACCAAGGGGTTGTTTACCCAACTAAAAACTTTGATCAAGCTGATAAAAAAACAAACTTTCTAGAGCCGTTTATTGTTTTGCGCAAAAAAGGTGATATGTATAAAGTTGCTAAATATGAACCAGGAAGTATTGTTGAGGATAAAATCGATAAGGAACTTTTAAAAGGTTATGGTTGGCTTCATAAAGACGATTTACTCTTATGGAATGAGTCTTTAAAAAATGAGGTAAATGGATTTAGACTCAAAGGAATTTTGGCCATAAATGATAAAGATGTTATTGAAAAAAGCCAGAAATATATTCAAAATGATTCGGTGCTGATCTATAAAGAACCAAGTTTAATTAATAAAGCAGATATACAACTGCCTATTAATGATATTGTTTATATCTACAAATTTAGCGATGATAGTAAAAAAGCATTAATTGCTGGAGCATCTATTTTGGAGGTTGATAAACCTGATAGTAAACTCTATGGATGGATTGATACTAGAATACTTTCTATCTGGGGAGAGAGAACAGGCTTTAAGATAAAACCAACAAAACAAGATAAGATTCAGTTAGGGGTAGAAAATCAAACAGGTACAATATTTAGTCCTGTGATTAACTCATCAAAAGTTATAGATATTAATGACCTTGGTCATATTAGTGCTTTGGGGTATATTAAAAAGACGAATGATTTTGAAATCAGGTATCTAGACAATGTACTTGATTATAGAGAGAATAAGGTATATAATGTTTTAGGTAGAGCGATTTATTATAATGCTTATCGTGAGATTTTAGCCAATAATAGAAAGTTAAACCTTGTGTTTGTAATTGATGGATCAAGAGAGAACTTTAGCACTTTAGCAGCTTTAAGATCTGTTGTACAAGACTTTGAATTACAAATGTCAAAACAGGATTATTTTAATCAGGTAACTTTCTCAGCAACTTACTATAACGTAGATAGAGAATATCGTAAGGAGTATGTGAGTTTGTCAAAAGATTATAACCAGCTTTCTAATGCTTTAGATAAGCGCTTTTTCTCAAATACAAAAGCAACATCTAATCTTACTTTATCTGAGTCTATAAATGATGTTAATCGTATGCTAATATCAAATTTAGAACAAACAAATTTGGTTGTAATCCTTGGTAATACATTAGAACAGAGAGATAAACAAAATCAAAGTGCTTTAATAAATAATTTGGCAAGGATAAATAGCCGAGTAATTTTCTATCAGCTTAAGGCCAATAAAAGTGACAATTACAATGATTTTGTTCTCTTAGGTGAACGAGTTATTAAAGAGTCTTCTAAAGAGGTTTCTGAAAATAAAAAACAAAAACTAGTAAATCATGACGATGTATTGCAAACCAGTGAGTTTGATCTTTCTAAAGGAGATATAGGTATTTATAGACTTGATTATCCAAAGAGTAGTATGAATCAAGGGGCAATTGTTTTTCCAAGAAAAGCAGAAGAAAATAGACCTGTATTACTTCAAAATGTTATTGAAAAAACTCTCTCTGATATTGTTTTAGATAATAAAAATATTGATAGTACACTAACAGCATTTTTTAAAAGCCCGATTGGGGTATCTCACACTAAGGTTAAATCAGATTATTTGCCATGGTATAAACAAGAGAAAACATATGTTTCTACAGATATTGCTATGCCATTGATTGATAAAGATTACTCTTTTATTGTAAAGGGAAAGCTAAAAAAACAAGAAAGCGATGATTATCAAAACATAGAATACGGTGTTTTGTTAGATGATTATGAATTAGAACAAATCAGAAATTACTATTTAAGTATTTATGCCAATGTTTTTAGAAATAATACACTCACAAACAGACGTTTAATTCGTAGATATATGTCTGTGGTTAGGGACAAGAGTTTATTGCATCAAGGGGTATCAAGAAAATTCTTGTTACAAAACTCTATGCATATAGGTTTGTTTCAAAGCACTGGATTGTATTTGCCACAAACCGATAGTTTATCGAGTTTGAACCTAAGTAAATGGAAGCGTAAAAAGATTATGAATCCTATTATGTTACAACATTACTTTAAAAGCTTTAAGGATTATGCAGATATAATTCTGGCAGATAAGGGAAATAAAGAAGTGATGTTTAATCACCATGGGGTAAGTTTTTACTGGTTGAGTTATAAGTATTTACCCGTATTGGATTATTCAAAAAGTAAACAGTATGATAATAGTTTTGATATCCTACCGGTTGAACTTGAAAAAATAAAAGCTGATCAAGAAAATAAAGATGTATTGCAAGGCAATTCTAATGAGTATATCGAAAGAGTTAAAAAAGGAATGCCTTAATGAAAAAAATCCATTGAAAATATGAGTGTATTATTATCAAATGAATCAGTTCAAGAAGTGATTCATATTGCAAAATCCATAGCTAGAGAAAATTATAATCCTAAATATTCAGCCTCACATGTGCTACAGGCTTTAATGCATAAGAATATTGATTTACATGATTTTTTATTTAGCATTGATAAAGACCCTTCTTATTTTTATGAATGGGCAGAGGTGCGTATTGAAGATTATCCTAAGTCTACACAAGTTCCTGAGGAAGTAAAACAAGATATAGAATTAAAGCAAATGTGGGACAATGCAGAAGATGTAAGAATGAAATTAGGTCTTTTAGAGCTTACTCCTTTATGCTTACTGGCAAGTATTGTAAAGCCTAATTCTGTTTTTTCCTCAGAACAATTAAAGTCTTTACCCTTACGTGAGTCTGAGATCTTTGGAGCATTTCAATCCAGAGAGAGTTTACGTGTTTTTGAAAATAAAGATATAGTTGATCCTGATTTTAAGGACTTTAATCAAGAGCCTTTAAAACTAACAGCAATTGCCAATTACTGTATAGATTTAACAAAGAAAGCTATCGATGGAGAGTTTGATAGAATTGTTGGTAGAGAAAAAGAAACTAGGACTCTTGTTGAGATCTTAGGAAGACGCTCAAAGCCTAATGTTATTTTAGTAGGAGAACCTGGAGTGGGAAAGACAGCTTTGATTGAAGGTTTTGCAAAACAGTTAAGTCTACAAGAGGTCCCGTTTTTATTAAAGAATAGTAATTTATTTCAGATTGATTTAAGTCTACTTGTAGCCGGGACTAGTTATAAGGGAGAGATAGAGGACCGATTAAAAAAGATATTAACTGAGAGTAAACAACTTGGTAAAACTATTTTGTTTATAGACGAGATTCATTGTTTACTTGATAGTAAAGCAAGTATGGGAGGTGTGGCTAATTTATTAAAACCAGATTTAGCAAGGGGAGAGATTACAGTAATTGGTACAACCACTTTTGAGGAGTATAGAAAAATAATTGAACCAGAACTAGCCTTTAATAGACGATTTGAAGTCTTAGAGGTTATGGAGCCAGATGATCAGACTTGCGTGAAAATGTTAGAAAGTGTGATTGGTAAATATGAGTCACATCATAATATAACAGTTGATCTACAAGCACTGCCTACTTGTGTTGCCTTGGCCAAAAGATATTCTAAAGACAAGAAACTACCTGATACTGCATTTGATTTATTAGATAGAACTATGGCAGCTATTGGTATGCTTGATGAATTATCTCAAGCAGAGTTGGAATCTTGGAATCTGTTTTATCAAACTAGTTTAGATAAAGACTTTGAAGATGATACTACTAAGTCTTCTGAGATGATATGGCTTTATGGTCAACTTCAAAATATGATAAGCCCTATTCTTTGGGGAATGTTAAAAGAACAACCTGAGTTAGATAGTAGTTTTTCAAGTGAAAGACTCGGTGATATCATAATTGAAATTTTTAAGGAGTTAACAGAAGCCTCAAAACAAAAAGTAAGTAGAGTATCTCATATGGAGTTAGCTGCTGTTATGGCTGCTAAAACCGGTATCCCTCTTGGTAAAATTCAAGCCAAAGAGAAGGAGAAGTTACTTAATATGGAAGAGCTTTTACAAAATAGAGTTGTGGGACAAAATCATGCTTTAAAAGTTTTGTCTGATGCCATAGTAGAGAGTAGAAGTGGACTTAATAAACCAGGGCAACCCATAGGATCTTTCTTTTTCTTAGGACCAACTGGAACCGGAAAAACAGAACTTGCAAAATCCATAGCAGAACTGTTGTTTAATGATGAAAAAGCGATGATTCGCTTTGATATGTCAGAGTTTAAAGAAGAACACTCAGCTGCACTTTTATATGGGGCACCTCCAGGGTATGTGGGATATGAAGAAGGAGGAATGTTGGTTAATAAAATAAGACAACAGCCTTATGCTGTGGTTTTATTTGATGAGATAGAAAAAGCTCATCAATCTGTTTTTGATGTATTCTTACAGATAATGGATGAGGGGAAGATTCATGATAAACTTGGAAAAGAAGGAGATTTTAGCAATGCCCTTATATTATTTACCTCAAATATTGGAAGTAAACAGATTATAGAGTCTTTTAATCAAGCAAAGATACCGTCTTCTAAAGAGCTTATGGAATTAATGACTGGAAGTTTTAGACCAGAATTTTTAGCTCGTATCACTGAGATTGTGCCTTTTGCACCAATTACTGAATTAATGGCTAGAGAGATATTCTCAATTCAATTAAAAGGACTTATTAAGGCTTTTGATAGGTTGAATATTGGTTTTGAAATTACCGATAATGCAAAAACTGAATTAGCCATTTTAGGATTTAACAGCCAATATGGAGCCAGACAGATCTCAGGGGTGATTCGTCAAGAGATAGCCAGACCGATTTCAAAGATGATTGTAAGAGAAAAATTATTACCAACACAAAAGGTTCTTGTTGATGTAAAGAACAAAAAGGTGGTTTTTCAAGTGATTTAATTCAAACCAAGTATGCAAAATACATTTTATAAATTTCCTTTCAATCCTGAACTAGCCATGAGTGAAGGGGCTAGTTTACCAACCTGTAGTTTAGCCGAGAGTATTGCTCAAAACGTGATGCTACTAGTTATTACTCGCAAAGGTGAAAATAGATTTAATCCTGATTATGGAAATGCTGTTTGGGACTTAGAGTTTGACAATGCAGTGACTTCAGTAGAGTGGGAGAGAGTCTTTGAGGAGAGTTTACTTGATCAAATCAAAAAGCATGAACCAAGAATTATCTTTCCCAAGATTCAAGTACACATGGAATATGTGGAACATAATTACGGAACTAAAGATTTTGTTGAGATAAGAAAAAAAGCCAAAATAGGTGTTAATGCTGTGCTTACTGATATAGGGGAACTTTTTACATTCTCAACCCATATCTATCTTAGCCCGATGTCGGTGGATTAAAAAAAAATATTGCTATGAAAAAGATATTAAATAATTATTCCAAAGAAGTAATCAAATCTAGAATTCTTCAAAATGCAGCTAAGCTTTGGGGGGTTAATAACCCTAATGCATTAGATCCTTTTGTGACATTACTAGTAGATGCCTTTAGTACGGAGATTTTTAAAGTAAACAATGATATAGAGGATATAAAAGCGGGTATCTTAGAAAAGATGGCGCGTTTATTAACCCCTAGTATATATACTTATCCAAGACCTTCTCATGCTATTGCAATTATAGAGGCAGAGGAGTCTAAAGAGATGCTTATTAACCATCAAGAATTCTTTACTAAAAAGCTCTTTACATCTAATGTAAAGTCAGCTTCAGATATTCAAATAGATATTCCCTTTACAGCTATTGATAACATAAATCTTTACAAGCTTAAGGTTAGTTGTATGTTAATTGGAGATACTATTTGGCAGTACGATAGATTCTACAACAGTGTACCACAGGTAAAACTAAGTAAGTCCATCAGGCATAATACTATGTTTTTAGCTATTGATTTTAGTGAATATGATTTAGAGCATACCCCTGAGCATTTAAGTCTTTATTGTGATAATCCTACTTATGAGAATTTAGAGTTTGTATATAAACTACTTCCTTTTTCTTTAATGAGTATAAAAGGAGATCTGCTAAAAGTAACAGAGGGGCTAACTTATCCTGATAAAGAGATTAAAAAGGGGTATGAAGATATCTTTGATAGTTATTCTATTGAACATAGAATCGAGGAAAATATCAAGAATATCTATTCTAGTAAGTTTATTGAACTAAGAGGCTTTAAGGATAAAATTGCTGATTTAGACCTTGGTGTTTTACCAAGTGAACTTGAGTTTTTAAAACAACAACCTCAGGCTAAACAGGTTTTAGAAAACAATAATCTTCTTTGGATTCAAATTGATTTTCCAGCTCAGTATTCTAAAGAAATTTTAGAAGGTTTCACTTTTCATTTAAATGCTTTTCCAGTATTAAATAGAGGATGGAAACAAAATAAATCTAGTTTAGATATCATGGGAAATAATATTCCATTAATCACTAGCCTTGGAGAGGAATTCTTGTATACAAGTAAAGTAGTGGATAGCCATGCCAGAGAATATAATGAGATACCTTTTTCTGAAAACAATAGTTTAAAACAAGGATTGTATACTGTTAGAAAAGGTGGAATGGAGCGTTTTAGTCAGCGCAATGCCATTGATCTTATAACCAATGTAATTGAGTTAACAAGGGATGAAGTATCTGCTTTTGGTATTGTTGAGAGAGATAAGGTAATGGAGGCATTAAAAAACATGATTTTCCAAATGAGAGCTTTAGATCAAAAAGTAAAATCTGTTGATGGTATAGTTCCAAGTGATGTGAATTATGTTATAGTAGAACCATTAACTAATACAGAATATCTAAATGCTACATATTGGATTACTCATTGTGCCCTTGCCAACAATATTAGAAAAGCCACTGAGCTTGTTCAACAAAACAAGGTCTATACCAATGTTAACAGACATATTCTACTTCTTAGCAATACTCAAGGAGGAGAACGTGAAAAAACCGGAACAGACGCTATTCAAGCTTATAAATATGCCTTAACTACAAGAGATAAGATTATTTCAAAAGAAGATATTAAAAACTATTGTAAAATGGTTTTAAAGCAACAGTGTAAAGAGGTTAATGTATCAAAGGGAACAATAGTTAGTGACAAGCCAAAAGAAGGATTTATTCGTACTGTAAATATTGAAATAGTTGTTAGTGATTATGAAGAATTAAGCAGTCAGTATTGGATTAGTTATGCCCATAGTTTGAAAAAACAAATTGTCAGTAGAGCAATTGATGGTATTGAGTATGTGGTGAGTTTTAAACCAGAGACATCTATTAAGGCTTAATGGTATGAAAGAATTTGATCAATTAAATATTAAAGACTACAATAATCTTGGTACCGATTATAAGACAGAGGTTATTGCTTATAATCTTTGGAAGTATCACAACGAGGTAGACTATGTTTTTTTAAAAAAACTAGGTAGTAATAATAGGAGCTTTCACAAAGATTTAAAAGCGATAAAAGAAGAGTATATTGATTTAAATGAAAAGATAATTAGTGTTGAGAGTTATAGAGAAGGTATCTATGATTATATGCCCGAGGGAGTTTTTCATCCGCCATCACTTAAAACAAGAGGTCAGAATATAACTGAGGTTGTTGAGCAAATAAGATATGAAAAAAGGATTGAACAAAAAGCAAGAGAGTTTTTTCAACCCTTTGAATTAGAGATATATTTTAGTCATTTAAAGGCTTTAGATCTTAGTGATGGCTTTGATGTTATTGCCCATAGAGGTGAGTTTTTAAGTATGATCGAACAGCTTTGGCCTCTTTTAAAGTCTTTGGATTTAAGGAGTGCTAAAATTTTTGCTTGTCTTCTTCCATATTTTCATTCCGCTAGAGGAAAAAAAGCATGGATAGAGAAATGTCTGAGTTCTTTTTTAAACATACCAGTAAAGGTAAGTTTTACGCCCAATAAGATTTCAGAGTTAGATGAGCTGTCCTCAGAGTTGGTATTATCTGAGATAAGATTAGGGTTGTCTAGCGTGCTTACAGGGGATCATTTTGATGGAGAAAGAAATTGGACATTTTCATTTGGACCAATTAAATATCAGGACTTGCATTTGTATTTAAAGGGGAGTCCGCTAAGACAATTATTAGATGTTATATATGATTACTGCCTACCTGTTACTGTTACAGTAAATCAGGAGTTTATAACACATAGAAACGAAAATTCATTTAAGATAGAGAATAACAACAATAGTTTATTGGGATATTCAACCTATCTATGATTAAAAAAGAAATAGTTATGGATATAGAATTAGTAAAAGCCTTTTTTTTAAAGCATTTGCTTTTACCCACTATAATAATAGTGCTTGTTTTAATAGTAGTATTTCTTAAAAAGAAATTATCATTTATAAAACCTAAAGTTGTAATACTCTACACCCTTATTAGTGGGCTTGTATTGGCTCTACCTGGTTTTTTAGGATTCTCAGGCAATAGCTTTAATCCCTATTGGTATATAATGGCAAGTATTATCTATTTTTTATTGGGTATTTTTAATGTAAACCAACTTTTAAAAAGATTTCAAAATAAGGATGCAGCTAAATGGCTAGTGATCACTTTTGAGGTAGTAATAACTCTTATTTGTATGTTATTTGGAGCGTGGTTATTTGCGTATATTTTTGATTGGTTAAGTCCATTTAAAGGATATGCTTTTATCTCGGCAACAAGCATAATAGTCTATATTATTCCTCTTCTTTTTTATTATACCTATGTTGAGTTTTTAAATATTCCTTTTAGTATTTATAAAACATGGACCTATGAAAAAAACAAACAGTCAGTTGATTTTGAAGGAATTGACTTTAATAAGTTAATGGTTATCAATATAGAACTTACAAAGAATATTACCGATGGAAATAGGTTTAGAATTAAAGCAAAAACCCTTTCCTCAGGTGTAAGTTTTGGAGATTGGTTTCACAAGGTTTTAGACGATTATAATTATAAGAATGGTACTTCTATGATTGAGCTATACAATTTAAACAGGGAATCTTATTCATGGGTATTTTATGTAAAAAAATCCATATTTCATTTTAGAAGGTACATCGATTTTGACCTTGATATCACTGAAAATAATATAAAAGAAAATGATGTAATTGTTTGTAAAAGAGTTGCTGAATTCAAACAAGAAATATAATAATTGCTATGATAAATCCAATAAAACATAATGCTGTCAACTGGGTTGATGGTATGAAGATTTCGCAGAGACACTTTGATGCACACACCAATTTTACTCTTGATAGTTTAAGAGATGTGAGTTCTTTGTATATCAATAATTTCAATTACGGATTACTACCTATTTCTGATAAGGGACAGGATAAAGGAATTTTCGAGGTTTTTAATACCCTAACAGGAGATGTTCAACTTGTGATCAAGCAGTGTAGTGCTGTAACTCCAGCTGGTTTTAGAATTGAACTTTCGAATTTTTCAACTAATTTAAAGTCCTTAACACCGCAGGCATCTGATGAGTTACAAGAACAAAAGGAAGATTACTATTTAATTATATCGGTTAATCCTTTTGATAAAATTCCTCATGGAGATGTTGATTTAGAAGAGACTCCACCTAGGCATCCATATACAAAACCAAGTTATCACATTGAGCTAATGCCTGTGTCTTCTTTTGATTCTGGCGCTGCCACTAGTGGTGGAAATTATATTATAATAGGTAAGGCAACTGTTCAGGGAAGTAGCATTCAAGCAGACACAAGCTTTATTCCTCCTTGTACAAGTGTACTGAGTCATCCACTGCTTTTAAATTATTACAACACTGTGGCTAAGACAATGGCAACACTTCAACAGTATGCTATTAAAATTATTCAAAAAAATATAAATACTAGTCAAAACACAAAGCTTGCATTTAATGTAAAACTACTTTGTCAGGCGATGGTTAATCATATAGGTAATATTTATTTCCAGTTTAGAAATGTAGTGCCTCATATGGCTCCGATATACCTTATAGAATGCTTTTCTCAATTGGCAATTCATCTTTACAATACAACTCAATCTATTTCATCATTAGAATTAGAAGAGATGTTAAATTATGTAAGTGAATGGAGTGAGGTGGCTCCACATACTTTTTTAAATCAGTTATCTGCCGTAGCAGAGATTAATTATCAACATACTGATTGTGGAGCGCACTTAAAAGAAGTACAACTTCTTTTGGTTAGTCTAGAGAAGATATTTTTAAAATTAAGTGAACTTGATTATATCGGTCAACGCAAAGAAAATATCATTGTTAATGAACTTGATGTAACTCCAGTGGCTAAAACTAATCGCGGTTGGAGTGTACTGGATTAAAAATAAAAGAGCATGAGTTTTTATGATAAGTTAAAAAAGGCAGTTAAGTCTATTAGTCAGCCGGTGAGTTCAGTGATTGTCTCCAGAAATAATGCTTGGAATGAATTAAAACTCAAGACAACAAGAAATAAACAAGCAGATGTATCTGTTGATAAAATAAATAAAAAGGTTTCAGAAATAAAAATAGAAGAAAATAATATTAATCATTTAAATAAAAAGAAGAAAATGGCAGTGTTTAATTATGGTGTTGGCGGTAACGAAGTTAAAGTAGACGCTAACGAGGCAATCCAAGAGATTCAAGGAAACAAAAGTTTATTAGTGGCACAATTAACCACTGATGAGGCAATTAGCCCTGAGATTGTGATGGGATTAAAAACGGTAGAAGATGTGTTTAACTATTACTCACCAAGTATAGAAGTTGAGCATGAGACTCATGATGGTCAAACTGTAAAAGAAGAGTTTGCTTTTAAAAACTTAGGTGATTTTACTCCTAAAAATATGGTTGAAAACTCAGAATTTTTAAAAGGATTAAAGCTTGACGAGGAGCAGTACAATAAAATTGTTAGACAACTTAGAGTAAATAAAGTTCTTCGTAAAATGTTTGAAGATAATCAGGCTAAACAAGAGTTTGCAGATACTTTAAGAGCTATTGCAAAAGAATTAGAAAAATAATATAAAAAACTGAATAATGGCAAAGTTAAATCAAGATACACAGGCTACACAAGAGCAACAAAAGGTAGCAGGTAAACAACAAAAAAGTGTTGCTTTAGAAAAATTAGGAGGATTTGGATTTGTTGAGGCAGTTGTTGATGGAATGGCAAATATGAATCCTGATAGAAAAGCTCGTAAACAAATCTTCTTAACAGATTCAAGCAAGAAAGATGAACGTACCGATTTGCTTAAAAACATTAATCTTTGGTTAGAGCTTTTAGAGTCTTCTAAATCAGCAGATCAGCTGATTGATGTATGTAAACAAAAATCTGTTCAAGCTGTTAGTAGTTTAAAAAGTAATTTAAAAAACTCTTTAGATCAGTCTCGTGAGTTAGAAGTTTCTTATCGTACAATGGCTCAGTTCTATAAAAATACAGAACTAGACAAGGTTGATAATGTTCATGTTATCAATGCTACTATGGAACAGATCACAGATTTAGATAATCCAATATTTATAGATCATATCGCAGAGGAATTTAAACTTTACTATGACCGTTTAGATTTAAGAGATAACTATTCATTGTTGTCTATTCCAGGATATATGGGATCTAATAAAGTAGTTGATAAATGGGCCAAAATATGTAATGAGAATAAGGTTATGCTTGTAACGGATTTTGCCAATTTAGATAAACCAGATGATGTTGTTGATTTATTCCATTCAGCAAACTTAACAGGAGGAGAGGTGCACAAGAGTAATGTTATTATGACATGTAACTGGTTAGTTGGTCGTGGTAAAGCAGAAGAGGTAGGAGAGGAAGAAGATGTATTTATTGCCCCTTCTACTTCTTTAACTGGAAAGATTCACAAGACATTGATGTCTCAAGTGGCTGCAGGAAAAAAACACGGAGGAATTAACGAGGTTGATGCCGTTAAATTTGAGCTTAAAAAGAGTGAGATTTCTCAACTTGAGAAAATGGGACTTGTACCAATGGTAAATGAGTATGGTAAAATCATGGCATTCTCGGCTAAGACTTTATTTAGTGGAGATAACATTGGTCTTCAAACGTATTCTGTTGTTCGTGTGTTTGATTATGTAACTAAAGTATTGTTAGACTTCTTAAACAGAAGAGCTTTTGAGAATTGGAATGCTAAAAATGAAGATGATTTAAGAAGACAAATCGTTATGTTTTTAGATGGTATCAAAGGAGCAGATAAATTAATTGAGAAATTCAAAATTGTTCGTTTTGAACAAGATAGAAATCAAAAAGATCGCGTTTGGCTTGATATTCGTTTAACTCCATATTTCCCAGCTAAGAGTTTTGTTATAAAACTAGATGGACACAAAGGAGATGATGGAAATGATTGGGAAGCTGAATACGTACAAGAATAATTAAGGTAGATAACCAGTGGTTTTTATTAAAAAACTACTGGTTTACCTTTTAAAAAAGATATGGTTTTAAAGAGTCTTAATATTATTGTTTAACAACAAAGTTAATATTTGTTTTTATGATTAGTCTAAATATTGGCTTTAAAGAATTACTTGTGGTTTTAATAGTTATTGGCAGTTTCACTAGTTGTAAAAAAACTGATCCTATAAATGAGGATAGTTCCTCTAAATACTATAAGGTTAATTTATTTCCAGAGCAAACAAAACAGGAGTCTAGTTCGCAAATTTCCTTAGAAAAAGCTATTGAACTTAGCGATAAAGTAGTTGTTTCAAATAAAATTGTATTGGTTGATATATCTTCTAAAGATAGATCAGTGAAAGAGTTTTATTTATACAAGGTTTATAATGCAAAGACAATTAAAGGGAACAAGGATTATAATGCAAAACAAAAATCAAAGGACACAACAACCACAAGTTTTTACTTCTACAGTGATAAACTCTTAAGTTTTAATCAAGCAAGTAAAGATTCTGTATATGTTTTTTTAAAATCAAATAAGGATAAAAAGATTATAACAAGAAACCACAAAATAGATTACAAATGGCTATTAGAAAGCGGGATTATACCTTTATAGTATATTTTAACATTTCCTTTACGGTAGAATCCCCCTATTTTTTCAAAAAGTTATCAAAAAGTTTTTCTTTAGACAATTTTGTTTCTAGGTTTGAAGTAAATAATAATTAAATAAAATTAAGTTATGGCACAGAACAATTCAAGAGCAGTGTTAAAATTCAATGGCGGAGAAGCGCAAAAAGTGTTAAATCTTAAATACGGAGTATCTCGTACAGTAGACGTATCAGGTCGTGTAGCATCAGACCCATCTAATGCGCTTATTACAATTACTGTAGAGGCTACAGATAAGTCAGATATCTTAGAGAGCTTACTAAATGGAAAGTACAAACCAACAACAGGTGAGGTTACATTTAACAAATCACATGAAGAGGGTACTTTAATTACTTTAAAGTGGTCAAATGGATATGTGATTCAACATCATGTAGATTTCGATGCAATTAACTCAAACAGTATGTATGTTACTTTTGTTATTAGTGCAGAGCAAATCGATTATGGAAACTCAGTTTACCAAGGAACTTGGCCAGGAGCATAATTAAGGTAAACTAGAGTTTTAGACTCTGTTTTTATATAACCCAGATTAAGTATTAATCTAATTCTACAAGACAGTTCTATTAAGGTATACTTACTTTATAAAATCGCTTTGTTTATTGGCCTTAATACTTTCTCTGGGTTTATTTTTAACTAGTATCTCTACTGGCTAAAGGTAAGACCTTAACTATTTATTATTTAATTACAAGAAAAAGAAAATATTGCTATGAAAGAGAATTTTAAAGGTGTCCCTGGCCAAAGTAGAGGAATCATTGGTGATCAATCACAAGAATCTCTAGGTGAAAAAACGACACAAGACCTAGAAAATATAGTAGAGAATCAGGCTTTAAGTCACGCTCAAAATTTAGTGGCAGGTATGGAAAAACGCGCTGCCGAGCAAATGGCCAAAGCAAAAGAAATGGCCAGTTATGCCACAGAGGCTTACAAGACCACAAACGATTTGGCTAATAAGGCAGTGGCATATAAGGATCAAGGTAATCAAATAAGAAATACTTTAGCTCCGGGGAAAGAGAATTTAAGTCAAAATAGCACAATATCCACAGACACAGCAGAGGTAAGTAATGCTCAAGCTATTTCTGATCACACCATCTTTGGGGTTAATCATTTAGTTGATCTAAAGATTGTAGTTGAGGGAACTGAGCTTAAAAACTTTAGAAATTTTCAGTTAAATCAAACACTAAAAGGACATCATGAATTTGTACTTTCTTTGAGTCATGATGCCCTAGGAGAACAGGAAACCTACCAAATGGAGAAAGTTCAAGAACTTTTAGGTAAGCGAATCTTAGTGATGATTAACTTTAAAAACATAAAGGAAAAACCAGAGCGAGATTTTGTTGGAGTAATTACAGAGGTTAGTTTCGAACAAGCTCATGGAAGCAGAGGATATATTACTTTAAGAGGATTTAGTCCAACTATCCTTTTGGATGCTGCTCCACATATTCAAAGTTTTGGAGGCAGTAGTCCTGTTCCATTAAATACTGTGGTTAATCAAATTTTAGAGCAAGGTTATACTCAAGGAGGTAAATATAATTTTGTTATAAAGTCTTCTAAAAATTACAACCTTTCTTATACCTGTCAGTATAACGAGACACATTATAATTTTTTGGCTCGTATGGCCGAGGCCTATGCAGAGCAGTTTTATTACGATGGACAAACTCTATATTTTGGAGATTTACCCGACCCAGAAGAACCAATACAATTAGTCTATGGAAGAGATGTAGAGAATATACAAGTTCGCATGATGGCTCAACATGTCAATAGACAACTCTACGGATACAATAGTTTAAACAATGAAAAACTAAGTGCCGCTGGAGATACTAAACTTCAACCCAAAGGAACTTTAGCGAAGGCTGCCTACCAAAAATCTGAAAGTATTTTCACGGCACCTTCTCTTCAACAAGCCTCTTTAAAGGCTTCAACTAATCAAGATGTTACTCAAGCTCAAAAAGGAGTAATAGGAAGCATCGGTATGAATGTATTTGTAAGCTCTGGTATGACAACAGTACCATTTCTATACCCAGGATGTATTGTTGAGCTTAGCATGGTTAATTCAGAGGATAAGCAAAGTAATTTTTTTACAAAGCTTATGATAACCAGCGTAATTCATGGGGTGGATACCCTAGGTAATTATAAAGGGCATTTTGAGGCCGTGGATGCAGAGACTGGATTTATACCTCGTATAGGTTATAAAAATCCTCTTGTGGAGCAACAAATAGCCACAGTGGTTAACAATACAGATCCTCAAAATAAGGGACGTGTACAGGTTAGATTTGATTGGCAAAACTCAAATTTAAACTCAGAGTTTATCCGTGTTATGACTCCCGATGCAGGAAGTAGTGACAAGGTTGGCTCTAACAGAGGGTTTATGGCCATCCCAGAGGTAGGGGATCAAGTTATGGTTGGGTTTACAGCTAATCATCCAGATAGACCCTATGTAATGGGAGGGCTCTTTCATGGACAAACCGGAGCTGGAGGAGGATCTGGAAATAATATAAAAAGTTTAAGTAGTAAAAGTGGACACATTGTGGAGTTAAATGATGGCGGAGGAATTACAATAAGAGACAAGGATCAAAACTCTGTTTTTTTAAGTGGTGATGGACATATCAATGTAGATAGTAAGGAAACCATTACATTAACCTGTGGAAAGAGTATGATAAGTATGGATAAGGAAGGAAATATACTAGTTAAAGGAAAAAGTGTAACTACAATAGGTAGCGCGGATGCTAATATGGTCTCTGGAGCTATGGAAGGGGAAGGTGAGTCTGCTTCTTTAAATGGATCGGGTATTAGCGTTACACCAGACGCTGTAGGAATCGATGCAAAAGATATGGTTGGAGTATCTGGTAAAAATGGAATTGGTTTAGAATCTGCAGAAATAGTTTCTGTATCAAGTGGAGAAACTCATCTACAAGGTAGTAAAATAAATATTAATTAGAGAATGGAAGACAATGCTATTATGCAACGGGTATACATGCTTGGTGAGGCTTGGCAAAGTGAAATAGACCGTTATCCAGACAAACGTATCCTCTCATGGGTGGCAACTACTTTAGTTGAGTTTAGAACTATTAAAGGTTTTACACTGTTTCAGACCTCACTGGAAAAGACTTTTATAGATAAGGTAATACTGTATGAACAGCCCTTTGATACAGATGATTTTAAAAACTATAGTTATACCATCTTAGAACAATTAAAACAGTATGTACAGGTATGGAATAACACACCAGAGCTTATAGAGCAGACACAAGGGCTTATTAAGTGGGATTATCAGATAAATAATATTCAGGATTATAAACTATCTGATTTTATAAATGCTCTAGAATCTTTTAGTAATATATTAAATACAGATGGGCAGAGATTAATCTTAGCGATTTACCCTCAGAATATCAGTAACTATAAAGCAATGGCCCAGGGAATAGAAGAGTTGTTAAAGCTTGCAATACCAGATAATCTTCGATTTATGCTCTATGACAACTATGAGCTGATGATGTTTAAATCACTAGAGAAAAATTATCCTAAAGTATTTGGGTACTTAGAGGTAGATTTAGACATGGCCGGAGCAATGGATGATATCTTAGAACAAGCAAAATCAAACGCAACAGAACAGGCCGCTAAGGATAGTATTTCTTTTCAACAGTCATTACTTAATTTAAATCAAGCTATCAGTATAGCAGATGAGTCTAGTATAAAGGTATATACTAGAGATTGTCTTGGCTATACGATTAAGTATAAGTGGTATCATTTACAGGCGATGGTCTACTACTTCTTACACACTTACTACAGCTCTGTAGATAACAGTGTGTTAGCAGTAGATTATATTAACAAGGCGATAGAGATGGCAGATAGGGCGTGTGAATCTGGAGTAGAATCTGCAAATCAGCTAAAAGTACAATACCGAATAGGTAAGGGAAACTATTATTTTGTACAAAAAAAATTTAAAGAAGCTACAGAAGTATATAAGCAGTGTATTGATATTATTGAGAAAGAGATTAAGCACTTTGACCCACTAGTACGCATTGGTATTTTACAAATGTTAGGCAATGCTTTAAAAAAGGCAGAAGGTAAAAAACAAGCAAGAGAAATATTCGAACAAGGGTGGGAGATTCTATGTAGTTATGATGATGAGTTTTTAAAAGACAATCTGATGGTAAAATACTATGCTAGAGACTTTATAGAGGTGATCAGTTCTGAGAAATACAATTTTTATCACAAGCAGTTTACTAGACTTTGGACGGATAAATGGGAAAGGGAATTAAAAGAACAGGCAAAGAGTAAGAATATTGAACTAGAAATATTATAGAAATGAAAGGTAAAACACAGTTAATCGTATTAGCACTATGTGTGTTAGTTACTCTAGGAATTACATTTTTTGATTTTAAGTCTAGTCAAAATGACTTGACACAGAAATTAGAGGGTTATCAAGAGACTACTGCAATGGTTAAAAAAGTACATGCACTCACAGTTACTAGATATGGAAGTAAGCAACCTACTTATGATCTTAGAGTAAGACTTAATGATAGTACGGAGGTGACTATGTATAAACGAAAATTAGATGCAAAATTAACAGAGGGAAGTACTGTTAATATTCTATACAATCCTGCATCTCCACATGACAATATTTACTTAAGAAAATAAAATATGTAGTTGGAAAAAAAAATAAAAAAGCGAAGAAAAAGAAATGGCAATATTAATAAAAGCAAACCGTCCTGAGCTTGCCGCGCCTGTAGACCCACAGTTAGCAGCGAAGCATTTTGACATTATTGGAGGACTAGATTTTCACGTCCTAAAGGTACCGTGGCCTGTTACTCCTTGTCCTATAACACCTTTCTCTGCAGTGGTATTTGATCCAATGGATTATATACATTGTACAATACCTGCTATGCCATCCTATACAAGTGAAGGTGGATTTAGTTTAGGTGCTGCACCAATGGGAGGAACAGTAAAAATTAATGGATTTTACAGAGCAGCTACTAATAGCTCCCTAGTAGGATTACCTAGTGTACCTCCAGTTCCAGGTAAATTTGCTAAGCTAGCCAAGATAGGTAAAGCACTTAATCTACTTCATTTTGCTATCCCTCATCCTTTATTTTTGTTACCTAAGTTTTTTCACCCTCATGAAGGGCAGATTTCACATGGTAGTAAGACCGTGATTACACAAGGAGAGAATCAGAGTGCTCAGTTCTGTAGGGCCTATTCGTGTCAAGATGTTGGTAAAGTGCTGTTTAATAATCCCACGGGAGGTTTTTATTTGAATTATCTAACTACAGTATTAGTGATACTACCTATGGGTAATCCTGTGCTTGTAGGAGGTGTAAAGGAAGAAAAGGAGCAAAGTTGGGCAGACTTAGTGAATGCTTTAATGTTTATGGGGCTTAGTAAAGCAGCAGGCTTCTTAGGAAAAAAAGCATTAAAGATAACAGGAAAACTTCTTACCAAAACCTTAAGTAAAATAGAGGGGAAATTTCCTAAGTTTAAGAAGTTCAGAGATGCAGTACAGCCTACAATATGTAAGTATTTAGGAGAACCTGTAGATGCCGCTAGTGGTCATATGACTAGTTATATTGCTGGTTTTGAATTACCAGGCGTAATTCCATTTAAATGGGAGGCTAACTACTATAGTGACAGTGAATATGAAGGGCCGCTGGGCAAGAGTATTTATCACAGTTATGACATGAGTCTTCAAATAGAACAAGAGGATCAGTGTGTGATTATGAGTGATACAGCAGGTCGTCCTGTTGTCTTTCCGATGTTAAAACCAGGCGAGCGTTTCTTTAATCCAAAAGAAAAATACGAGTTACATTGCGATGAGAATGGCAAGTATTATGTATCAGATAAGGAAGGACTGTATTACTACTTCGAGGCTAATTCTTCTATTGCTCCAAGTATCCGACAGCTAAGTAAAATTGTCAATAGAGATGGGGCATCTATTGTATTTACATATTCAAAAGATGGGCATCTTTTAGAGATACGCGATAGTATGTACCGGGTGATTAAGGTTAGTACAGACAATAAAGGATGTATTGAGTCTATGAGTATAGATCATCCCGATCTAGTAGATGTTAGTTTTACCCCAGTAAGGTATCAGTATGATAATAGGGGGCGTATGACGCGTTTTTACGATGCTCAGAATAGCTACAATGAACTTAGTTGGGAAAGACATCTAATAAAAAGTAGAAAATTTAACAACGGAGTTGTATTTAGTTTTGAATACGACAAACAAGATAGATGTACTGCGGCTGTTAACTCAGCAGGACTATTTAGTTATTATTTTGCCTATTATAAGGGGTATACAGAAGTAACCAATAGTATTGGTTCAATAAGCACGTATTATCATAAAAAAGGCATAGTTAATAGGATTGTAAATAGCTTATCCGCTGAGCAGTTATTTGTTTATGATGACGCAGATAACTTATTAGTACAGGTAAATGAACAAGGCATCTCCACTAGCTATGTGTATGATGAGCGTTCTAATGTGGTAAGTATAGAGCAGTCCTCTAGAGGAAAGGTATCTTTAGAGTATAACGATTTAGATCAACCTATAGTAATAAAGCTTCCCACTGGTATTGTTTGGTTATATGAATATAATCAAACAGGTAAACTAATTAAGAAGACTAATCCTTTAGGTAAACAGGTGCTTTACCACTATATGGAAGATGGTCAGATAGCTGGAGTCAGAAATGTACTTGGACAAGACACCTATTTTAATTATCACAAGGGTGAATTAGTCAGAATTATATTACCCAATGGAGGGAGTATTAACTACCAATATGACAGGTTAGGTCGATGTACAGAGATACAGAGTCCTACAGGGGCGCAGTATTTTAGAGAATATGATTTACTGGGTCAAGTAATCAAGGTTAGTAATCAAGGTGGCGAGGCTACAGAGATTAAGTATGACAGTATGGGTAATGCTGTGGTTGTTAAGGATGCTAAGAGATATGTATCTATGGAGTACAACTTCTTTGGAGATGTAACCGTGCGTAGTGAAAACAAATCACAAGTTCGTTTTACCTATGACTTAGAGGGTAACCTTACACAGGTATTAAACGAGAACTACGAGAGCTATATCTTTGATCTAGACTCAGAGGGTAATGTTATAAAAGAAACGGGCTTTGATGGTATTGTACATCGCTATGAGCGTGACCACACAGGCAGAGTTAGACAGAAGATCAAGGCTAATGGACATATAGATACTTACTCATATAACAGCGCAGGTAACCTGACAACTATCTTACATCAAGCAGATCAGAGTTATCAGGAATTTGACTATGACATCACAGGAGCACTAATCAAGGCAAATAACAAAGATGCTAAGGTTAGCTTTAGATATGATGTGATGGGCAATCTTGTAGAAGAGAAAAGCAATGATCACTGGATCCGAAATGAGTATAACGATTATGGTCAGCGCACTAAGACCACTAGTAGCCTAGGAGCAGATATAGATCTTAGTTATGATCCATTAAAGGGACTGCTAGACAAGCTAGAGGTTAATGGATGGTCTAGTAGCTATGAGTACAACTACTTAGGACAGGAAATTAATAGAGCCTTTTCTGGAGGAATTGCCCAGGAGAGTAGTTATGATAAGTTTGGCAGGCTGATTCGTCAGGATATCAAAGGCAAGCATGGTAAGAATCAGCGCCAGAGACAGTACCTTTGGCATGGAGATACCCTTGCGGGTATAAAGGATAGTGTTACAGGTGAGAAACGCTTTAACCATGATATCTATGGCAATCTCTCAGAGGTAATCTATGGAGATGGCAGTGTAGAATACAGACCCTTTGACTTAGTTGGGAATCTCTACCAGAGCAAACAGATGAAAGACCGCAAGTATGAGAAAGGTGGACGTCTTATTAGCAAGGGAAATACGAAGTATAAGTATGATAAGCTGGGTAATCTGATAGAAAAACAACTCTCTAGAGGAGAGATTTGGCAATACCAATGGGATGAATCAGGTATGCTAAGTGAGGTAATACGCCCTGATGGGCATAGCGTATGCTTTGCTTATGACGCCCTAGGTAGACGACTGTATAAGCGATATAAGAAGACTACTACACATTATGTATGGGATGGGAATGTACCACTTCATGAGTATAAAAACTTCGATGCTCGAGAGGCTACAGCAGATGAGATTATCACTTGGGTATTTGAAGAGGGCAACTTCGCTCCTATGGCTAAGATCAAGGGAGATAAGCGATACAGTATTGTGACAGATCACCTTGGTACTCCTATACTAGGCTATAGTGATAGTGGAGATAAAGTGTGGGAACGAGAGTTGGACTCATTCGGAAAAGCGAGAATGAGTATTGGAGATGAAGGATTTTGTAATTATCTTTATCAAGGTCAGACACTGGATAGAGAGACTGGACTGGCGTATAACCGTTTTAGGTATTACAGTCCTGAGGATGGGAATTATATCAGTCAAGACCCGATAGGTCTAGCAGGTGGTAATCCAACACTATATGGATATGTGGGGGATAGTAGTTTATGGATTGATCCGTTTGGATTAGCGGCTTGTCATGATAGTGGAAAAGCAGGAGAAAAAGCTGCAAGAAAACAGTTGACAGCAGAAGGATATACAATATTAGGTGAGCAAGTAACAATGAAAGTTAATGGGAAAAATATAAGAGCAGATTTTGTTGCCATAGATCCTAGTGGAAATATACATGTATTTGAAGCCAAAAATGGAAGTGGAGGACTAACTACAAATCAAGGAAATGCAGGAGTGTATAATATGAATACTCCATCGAATCCAAATGGAGGAAATATTGATGTGAGCAAAGGTACTCAAGCACAACTTGAAGTAAACACTAATAATAGACCTCGTGTTGGTAATAAAACAGATGTTAAATCGGCTACTTTTCATGTGTTAAAATATAATGAGTCTTATTAATTATTAAAAAATGGAAGAACGACGTAGGTTATTTTATAATAAACTAAGTGAGAATCTAAAGCAAATAGATTTTTCTGCTAAAAGTTTAAAATCAAAAGTTACAAAGGGAAAATTAGAACTTTGGTTTGATGATGGGATGTATGTTTTAATAGATATAACAACTTTAGTAACTCATCATAAAAAGGGAGAATTTGGGGTGGATTTTGGAATAAATATTTACTCAGGTAAAATATTTAAATTGCTACATGAGTTAAAGTTATTTAATGAATATCCTATATATAATAGGGAAAGATTTTATGTAGCTACTCATCATAATTTTGTCCCAAAACATGAAAATGATGGACTTTACAATTTTTATTTAGATGTTGATATTGAAACAGAAGTAAAAAAAATAGTTACACATCTAAAGCAGTATGCTTTGCCAATTGTTTATGGTTTTCAAGAGAATTATGAATATTTATTAAATATATATGATAAACCTATAATTGGAATTTATGCAGGATTAAGTAATCCTTTTTATATCGGAATTATTTTATGTATATTAAATGGGACAGAAGATAGAATGGATGACATTATTAGTTATGCTCGTGGTGAGCATGCTAGTAGATATACAGATTTTGTTGAAAAAGACTATCAATTAGGTGTAATGAAAGTGAAAGAGGCATTGATGAAGTCTATTGATAAAAAATAAAGAAGATATATGGCAAAAGTTCTAAAAGAAAGTATTGAATATTTAAAATTATTATTAGAATCTTCCAAAGCACCTGAAAGAAGAAAAGCTGCTAAATTGATGGGAGAGTTTGAAGTAGTTGACCTTGGTGATTCATTATATCAAGCATATCTGAAAGAAAGTAAGAATTTAAAAGCTTGGGAAACACAGTGTATAATGATAAAAGCAATAGGTAAAATTAAGTATAAAAACGTTTTACCTCATTTAGAGAGTATTCTAGAAGAAAACCAGGTAGATGATATGATTACGCATGAAGTAGCTTTAGCATATGTGAGAATTAATAGAAAATCTATTAAAGATATTTCTCCAATATTGAAATTATTAAAAGAAGGTAATTTATCTGTTCTTTCAGGAGCTTTAGCAGTATTGGCGTTTGACGATATTATTCCTGAAAAAGAAGATATGTATACACTTATTGATGCAGTTAATTTAAAAAAATCTCTTATAAAAGAACAGCATGAGGTTGGAAGTTTTGATCCAAGGGAGTATTTGTTATCTGCAATGTCTAAGTGGGATAGAAAAGATCCTAAAATTATTAATTTTATAGAAGAATGTTCTAAAGATGAGTATTTAGGAAAAAGACATAATCTAATTGAAAAAGTTAGAAAAGGTAAGAAAGTATATTCTGAGTAAGGTGAAGAATGGATTAATTACATAACAAAAGACTTAACTATTACAGTTAAGTCTTTTGTTTTATATATGCGATACAATAAATCAGACCCTAGTGGTCATATGACTAGTTATATTGCTGGTTTTGAATTACCAGGAGTAATCCCATTTAAAGGGGAGGCTAATTACTATAGTGACAGTGAATATGAAGGGCCGCTGGGCAAGAGTATTTATCACAGTTATGACATGAGTCTTCAAATAGAACAAGAGGATCAGTGTGTGATTATGAGTGATACAGCAGGTCGTCCTGTTGTCTTTCCGATGTTAAAACCAGGCGAGCGTTTCTTTAATCCAAAAGAAAAATACGAGTTACATTGCGATGAGAATGGCAAGTATTATGTATCAGATAAGGAAGGACTGTATTACTACTTTGAGGCTAACTCTTCTATTGTCCCAAGTATCCGACAGCTAAGTAAAATTGTCAATAGAGATGGGGCATCTATTGTATTTACATATTCAAAAGACGGGCATCTTTTAGAGATACGCGATAGTATGTACCGGGTGATTAAGGTTAGTACAGACAATAAAGGATGTATTGAGTCTATGAGTATAGATCATCCCGATCTAGTAGATGTTAGTTTTACCCCAGTAAGGTATCAGTATGATAATAGGGGGCGTATGACGCGTTTTTATGATGCTCAGAATATTTACAATGAACTTAGTTGGGAAAGACATCTAATAAAAAGTAGAAAATTTAACAACGGAGTTGTATTTAGTTTTGAATACGACAAACAAGATAGATGTACTGCGGCTGTTAACTCAGCAGGACTATTTAGTTATTATTTTGCCTATTATAAGGGGTATACAGAAGTAACCAATAGTATTGGTTCAATAAGCACGTATTATCATAAAAAAGGCATAGTTAATAGGATTGTAAATAGCTTATCCGCTGAGCAGTTATTTGTTTATGATGACGCAGATAACTTATTAGTACAGGTAAATGAACAAGGCATCTCCACTAGCTATGTGTATGATGAGCGTTCTAATGTGGTAAGTATAGAGCAGTCCTCTAGAGGAAAGGTATCTTTAGAGTATAATGATTTAGATCAACCTATAGAAATAAAGCTTCCCACTGGTATTGTTTGGTTATATGAATATAATCAAACAGGTAAACTAATTAAGAAGACAAATCCTTTAGGTAAACAGGTGCTTTACCACTATATGGAAGATGGTCAGATAGCTGGAGTCAGAAATGTACTTGGACAAGACACCTACTTTAATTATCACAAGGGTGAATTAGTCAGAATTATATTACCCAATGGAGGGAGTATTAACTACCACTATGACAAGTTAGGTCGATGTACAGAGATACAGAGTCCTACAGGGGGGCAGTATTTTAGGGAATATGATTTACTGGGTCAAGTAATCAAGGTTAGTGATCAAGGTGGCGAGGCTACAGAGATTAAGTATGACAGTATGGGTAATGCTGTGGTTGTTAAGGATGCTAAGAGATATGTATCTATGGAGTACAACTTCTTTGGAGATGTAACTGTGCGTAGTGAAAACAAATCACAAGTTCGTTTTACCTATGACTTAGAGGGTAACCTTACACAGGTATTAAACGAGAACTACGAGAGCTATATCTTTGATCTAGACTCAGAGGGTAATGTTATAAAAGAAACGGGCTTTGATGGTATTGTACATCGCTATGAGCGTGACCACACAGGCAGAGTTAGACAGAAGATCAAGGCTAATGGACATATAGATACTTACTCATATAACAGCGCAGGTAACCTGACAACTATCTTACATCAAGCAGATCAGAGTTATCAGGAGTTTGACTATGACATCACAGGAGCGCTAATCAAGGCAAATAACAAGGATGCTAAGGTTAGCTTTAGCTATGATGTGATGGGTAATCTTGTAGAAGAGAAAAGCAATAATCACTGGATTCGTAATGAGTATAACGACTACGGTCAGCGCACTAAGACCACTAGTAGTCTAGGAGCAGATATAGATCTTAGTTATGATCCATTAAAGGGACTGCTAGACAAGCTAGAGGTTAATGGATGGTCTAGTAGCTATGAGTACAACTACTTAGGACAGGAAATTAATAGAGCCTTTTCTGGAGGAATTGCCCAGGAGAGTAGTTATGATAAGTTTGGCAGGCTGATTCGTCAGGATATCAAAGGCAAGCAAGGCAAGTCACAGCGTCATAGACAGTACCTATGGCATGGAGATACCCTAGCAGGTATAAAGGATAGTGTTACAGGTGAGAAACGCTTTAACCACGATATCTATGGCAATCTCTCAGAGGTAATCTATGGAGATGGCAGTGTAGAATACAGACCCTTTGACTTAGTAGGGAATCTCTACCAGAGTAAACAGATGAAAGACCGAAAGTATGAGAAAGGTGGACGTCTTATTAGCAAGGGAAATACGAAGTATAAGTATGATAAGCTGGGTAATCTGATAGAAAAACAACTCTCTAGAGGGGAGAGTTGGCAATACCAATGGGATGAATCAGGTATGCTAAGTGAGGTGATACGCCCTGATGGGGATAGCGTAGAGTTCGCTTATGACGCCCTAGGTAGACGACTGTATAAGCGATATAAGAAGACTACTACACATTATGTATGGGATGGGAATGTACCACTTCATGAGTATAAAAACTTCGATGCTCGAGAGGCTACAGCAGATGAGATTATCACTTGGGTATTTGAAGAGGGCAACTTCGCTCCTATGGCTAAGATCAAGGGAGATAAGCGATACAGTATTGTGACAGATCACCTTGGTACTCCTATACTAGGCTATAGTGATAGCGGAGATAAAGTGTGGGAGCGTGAATTAGACTCGTTTGGAAAAGCGAGAATGAGTATTGGAGATGAAGGATTTTGTAATTACCTTTATCAAGGTCAGACACTGGATAGAGAGACAGGGCTAGCGTATAATCGTTTTAGGTATTATGACCCTGATGATGGGAATTATATCAGTCAAGACCCGATAGGTCTTGCTGGTGGTAATCCTACATTGTATGGGTATGTGCATGATCCGAGTAGTTGGTTGGATGTGTTTGGGTTGGCATGTACTAATACTATTGACCCGCATGGTAATTCAAAAAACAGTAAGAATGATCAACATGGATATGTGATTTTTAACGAAAAAACAGGAGATATTTTAGAATATGGTATTAGTGGTCAAAAGTTAAATCTCAATGGATCATCTCCAAGAGTAAAACAAAAAATACGAACAAAATATGGCAATAATCCAGATATAAAAGGAAAAGTACTAAGAGAAAAAATAAAAGGAAGTTCAGGAAAAACAAATAAAACAGCTAGACAAAATGCTCTTAACTGGGAACAAGGAAAAGTAAATTCATACAGTCATTCAAAGCAAAAACAAGGTTTGTCAAATGTTCCAAGTGGTCCTCCAAATCAGATTAAACCAATTCCAGAAATGTAAAAAGATGAAAACAAAAATTTATATTCAGCCTTATCTGTCATCAGATATAGATAATAGTCTTGTTAATGAAATCTTAAATAAAAATAACTACAATGTCGTTAGACTAATTAATTTGTATTTGTTAGAATTAAAGTTGAAAAAAACATACAAAATTAATTGCTATTTGCATAATAAAGAAATAGAGACAACAGTAGAGACAACAGGTAATGTGTTAAATATTAACAGCTCTTATGTAAAAAAACCTGATTGTATTGAAGAAATAATTGATTTCTATTGTGATATATTAGTTTTTTTAGAATTAGATATAAATATTGATGTTATAAAAAAATATGTTAAAGAATCTATAGGTAGAAAAAAAATAGTGTTTTCTAAAATAAAAAAGAATAGGTTTTATTCTTACGAGATGTTTTTTACTTTCAAAGGAATTGATAAATTGTTAATAGGAGTAAATATTTATAATCAACAAGGCCATTTTCTAAGAGAAATAGCTTTTATGACTACACCTTTAGGTGTTATTATTTATGATATAATTGATAATAATATAAAAAAAACTAGTTGGTTTGACAATGAACACATTAAAATACTAAAACCTAATAACGTTGATTATTGGTTAATAAATATAAATGGGCAAGTGGATTTTTTTTATGAAAGAGCTGAGTCTGGTGATGCTCATGGCCAATATGATTTAGCACTTATGTATAAGGAAGGTAGAGGAGTCTTGAAAAATTTAGATTTGTATAATTTTTGGATAAATGAATCTGCAAAACAAGATTATAAAAAGGCTTTGGAATTAATTAATAGATTTATATAAATAATTTAGAGTAATAAAGAAGAAGAGGATATTTACTATAGGTATCCTCTTTTTTTATCAAACTTCGAGGGAGACTCTCCTATCGACTATAGTATTATGTAGCTAAGTAAGATTGTCAATAGAGATGGGGCATCTATTGTATTTATCTATTCAAAAGACGGCCATCTTTTAGAGATACGCGATAGTATGTACCGCGTGATTAAGGTTAGTACAGACAATAAAGGATGTATTGAGTCTATGAGTATGGATCACCCCGATCTAGTAGATGTTAGTTTTACCCCAGTAAGGTATCAGTATGATAATAGGGGGCGTATGACACGTTTTTACGATGCTCAGAATATTTACAATGAACTTAGCTGGGAAAGACATCTAATAAAAAGTAGAAAATTTAACAACGGAGTTGTATTTAGTTTTGAATACGACAAACAAGATAGATGTACTGCGGCTGTTAACTCAGCAGGACTATTTAGTTATTATTTTGCCTATTATAAGGGGTATACAGAAGTAACCAATAGTATTGGTTCAATAAGCACATATTATCATAAAAAAGGTATAGTTAATCACTTAAATATCAATATATTTTGTTTTTTGTCGTGTACTTTAGATTAATCACATAAAGTTCTTGCTATAAACATCCCCCTTATATTATAATCTGGATTGATGTCTAACAGAATATTTTTTACTGCTTTATATTGAGCACCAGAAGTAATCACATCATCAAAAATAATTATATTATTCTTCAATATAGGAATTAATTTTTTATCATATTTAATTATATTCTGATGAAACTCTACTGATCTATTATTAACATTTTGATTAGTATGAGAAGGTTCTCTTGTTTCCTCAATAAAAAAAATATCAACAACTACATCAGAAAGTCCTGCATGTTCTAGAATCTGTAATAATCTATCATCATATAATGGATCGCTTTTAGATTTTGAAGGAGGTATAACTACAATTGACCAATTTGCTTTAACTACCTTAACATTTAAAGCTGTACTCATCGATTTTCCTAAAAACTTTATACTCCTTTTTTTATGATTTACATATGGATCATTAATAGGTTTCTTAATATTTAAGATATGACTATTATAGTGAACTCCTTTACCTCCACAATATTTTAAAGCATAGACACACTTATCACTTTTATCTAAAAATTGCTTGGACGTTCTCCTAGTGGATTACCATCTATTTCTATAAACCTTGCAAAACTATTCATGAGTACTTAAATTTTGCATTATATCACCAAAATCATTTACTCTAGTAGCACCTAATTTTTCAAACTTACTTGGCCATGAAATAGCAGTATTCTCAAAACAACTCTGGAGAATGAATAGCTTTCTTCCTTGTTCAAGTGCTGCTTTTGCTTGAATTAAAGTGCCAGAAGTATCACTCGCTTCTACAATTATAGTAGCTTCAGAAATTGCTGACATTGTCTTATTTCGCTCTGGAAAAAACAGTCTATTACCACGATATGTTTGTTCGGAATATCTTAGAAAAGGGACTTGACTTACTAATAAGAAGTTTTTAGCTATATATTTTTGTAATTCTTCATTCTTCTTTGGGTAATATTCATCTAAAGGAGTACCTATCACAGCAATAGTATTACCATTATTTTCTATTGCAGTTTGATGAGCTACTGTATCTATTCCTTCTGCTAATCCTGATATAATGGTAAATCCATTTTTTATTAAAAGACGTGCTAATTTACTTGCTCTTCTTAGTCCTTCCTCTGATGGTTTTCTTGATCCTACAATAGCTATAGATCTACTGTTTATTAAATCAATACATCCTTGATAATAAAGTACTTCTATAGGTTCTTTAGCATCTTTCAATTTTTGTGGATAATCAAAAGACTTACTTAAGATAAAATCAAAATCAAAACTTGATTCTTTATAAAATCGTTTTTTCAATCTATCTTTTGCCTCTAAAACAAATTCTTCTGAAATTAATTCAGAAGGTAATACATTCTTATTAATCAACATTGCTGCTAATTTCTGATAATTAATACTTCGATCCTTTGACCATATTGCTTCATATGCTGCCATTTCTTCAAATGGTGAATAAGTATTAACAAAATCCATTTCTTTTCCGTGATCAATAAAAGCAATCTCCATAAAACATTTTTTTTATACTAATGCAAGTTAAACCAATTATTAAACTCCACAAATAAAAACAATATTAGATATATCAACTCAAAATGTACATCTATACTTATTTATCCATTAAATCAATTTTCTTCTCTTTTTTATGCCTTTTTTTAAATGTTTAGGAGGCTATTGATTGCTTTAAAATAAATCATCCTTTATTAGTTTTGCTCCACCTAAACTAGCAGCATGTTTTATAGCTTTAATTATTTTTTGTACAACCACCTCAGGGGTATTTGGAAGAAGAATTAACTCAATAAAGGTTTCTTTCTTTTTCTGTTCTTCTAACTTATCTGTTGTTGCATTTACATATTGTTGACTATAACTATTTCCTGTAATAACAATAGAAATAAAATTGCTGCTAGAATTATAAGATACTGACCTAATGTCTTGAAGATTTATAACTGCAATACTAACAGGGGGATAACCTAATAAGTTATAATATCCAACCGTCTTTTTTATTGTTTGATCTACACACTTTGTTGGCTCATTTTTACTCAACGAATAATTTAACACATTTACTTGAATGTATTCCATCGTTTCTTCAAGGGTTTGTGCTTTTATAGTAAATGTTGTTACTATAAATAGAAAAATTGTAAATAGTTTTCTCATAACTGTTTTGTTTAATTAGTATTTTTCTTTTTTAAATAGGCTTGTTTGTAAATGAAAAGGCTCATTAAACTCCTAATAGATTTATAACTTGATAAATTTTAATGATTTTTTTAGAAATCTAATGCTTTAGCTAAGCCAACTTGAAGCTGGAAAAAATCTTGTTTTCTGTCATTAAAAATGAGATAGTTTGTAAAGCGTAAGAATATCTTATCTCTAGATTCTTTCTTTGAGGATTTATAAAAAATCTCTCCACTTACTGGTAGCATTTTATGATGAATATTTTCAAAATACTCATTATCATTGAGCTTTAACCACATATACTTTATATTAAGTGTAGCACCGAAATTGTCCACTATCATAGATTTGAGACTGGCATCTAAATATTTTATATGGTTAATTGCCTCTGTATTTTCTGCATTAACCACAAGGTTGGTTGAGGTAAACATATAACCAAAATTTAGTTCAGCAATGTTTGATGGTCTCCAATGCCAACGCAAAATTGAAAGATTACCTCCAATGGCTATATTGTGTGTTCTAAATATTTCTACGGGGTTTATTTTTTGATTACTTGTAATAGTATTGTCAAACTTACTATCTACTCGATTGTAGTTGAAATAAGGCTCAATCCAAGAAAATAGATACCCGAATTTTTCCTTTATGTTTTTTCTGTGTATGAAAAATTTAGCTTTGGTTTCAAAATTTACAAGTGCATTGGGTTGATCTGCTAATAGCCCTAAAAGATCGGAATATGCCGTAAAACTAACGATGCTATTCAAATTGTTATCTTTTTTGAGTAGTTTTTTATTTAAAGATGTATCTATATTGCTAAGAGAAAACCTCCCATCATCTGGTAGATATCCAAACCTTCTGTCTGTATCGAAAATCACGACATTTTTTAATAGTACAAATTTTTGGTTATCAGAATCATACAGCTTGTCATCTGATCTAGAGTCAAGATAAAGTAGTGCTATAGGAGCAGTTCTATTGCTATAGGTTGTACCATCATTAAGGTAAACCTTGATAAACTCCAGTATTCCTTCTCTAATATCAAATTTTATGCTGTCTATTTTTATAATTTCTTGTTCAAACTTCTTGTTAGTGCTTTTAATTTCTACTTGTAATGCAGAGTAAGATTTATTTTCTTTCTTCTGTTTTTGCATCAAGTCCAGATAGAGTTTAGTGAGTTGGGTATTTATATTTTCTTTCTCTTTAGGATTAATACTATTTTTAAGTTCAGATGTAAGTGCGTTATCAAAAACAATCGTTGTTTCTCTAATTCTTATTTCTCCAATTATAGTCTTTGAGTCTTGTTGATTCACAATTTTTCTAACTACTTCGATTATCTCTTGTTTCTGTGTTTTTACAGGGACATCGGAATTTAGGGTAATACCTAAACCTATTACTTTAATCTGATTATCGGTGTAAATTGTATTTTTTTGCCCCCAAACTACTCCCGTCCAAAGTAGAAGCAGCATTAGTAATTTTGCCTTCATGGTTTATTTATTTTAAAAGTTAAAATGCTTCTTTTTCTCTTTGGACAAAAAGTCTAAGGCTTTAGAAATCCTTTTGTTTTTGTTGTAGGTATGATACTTTATTTATTGGTTTGGTTTAAAGTGTATGTATAGCACTCCCTTTTTAGAGTATAGAGGTAGTTTTTTTACTTTCATATGGTAAATTGGAATACTTCTTAGGGTTATTGAATCGTTTAAGTTAAATACTTCTGTGGCTTGTTATGCCAAATCGTTATTACCAAAAAGACAAGTGTTGTAACTACCAAGTTTTTATTGTTTTTAGAGCTTCATTATTCAAAAGGAAATCAAGAATTTATATCTGATTAAAAACATGGACCCTTATTTATACGATAACAGAGTTAGTAAAATAATTGGTTGTTATTTGAAACATTCTAACGATATATAAACTGATTCACTATTAGCAGGATTATATCTATCGTTTTTGTATTCAGCAATCATGGTCTTGCGGTTTGTATCTGCTTTGTCATAGGATTCAAATAATTTAATATCTGCAAAATGATGGTTGATATTATAACCTACCAGTTTGAGTCCGTAATCATACTCCACTCTTAATTTACTTTTTACAATAGATCTGACGGGTGTGATCTCGTAGGTTCCTCTTTCTAGATTGGATAAAGACACTTGATAATCTTTGCAAAACTTTACTTCAAATATGTTAGAGATAATTAATCGATTTACTTTATCTGAAGCTATAGTTTCCGATTTTTCTTTTGCACTAACATATCCATAAAAGGTTTGTGCTTTTAAGTTTTGTGTCCCTAGCAATAGAATCATACCGAAAATACCTACTAGTTTTGTTGTTTGTGTGTTCATTCTTTTATATGTTAAAATTATATTAACAAAGGTATTTTTTATATTTTTGATATAAAATAGCTACATCTAGCTATAGCCTTGAAAACAAAAACCTTAGTTTCACTATTGATGGATAATAGAATAGATAAATTACGCGATATTTGGGATGATATTCCCAGGGGCTTAACCGAGTCAATCGATCTTTTTGAACAAGATCTGATTAATCGTTATATGGATGTATTTCACTTTGGTGATTATTTTTATTTAATTTTCAATACTCTAAAAGCAGAAGTAGAGTATGTAAGTCCCAATATTAAAAAAGTACTGGGATATAATGCAGATGCGTTTTTCCTAGAACAGATAATTAGTAATATTCACCCTGAGGATTTACCTTATTTTTATCATTACGAACAAAGTGCGGTTCGCTTTTTCATGGGACTGTCTCAAGAACTAATCTTTAAATATAAATTTGCTTATGATTATCGATTTAAAACGCAAGATGGAAGTTATAAGCGCATTCAACAACAAATCGTACCTCTTTTTTATTTTCCTGAGGGTGGTGCGCGCACATTGGGCATTTTCACCGATCTAACGCATTTAAATATAACGGGAATTCCTAAATTATCTTTTATTGGTATGCAAGATGCTCCTTCTTACTACAATGTCCATTTAACACAAGAGTTCACTATTGCAAACAAACTCTTTACTGCCAAAGAACAGGAAATACTACATTATATGGTACAAGGCAAAAAAAGTGAAGAAATTGCCTTGCTATTAGAGCGAAGTATTTTTACAATCCGCAACCACCGCAAGAATATCTTGCAAAAATCAGGCTGTATGAATTTACAAGAATTGCTAGTTAAATCAATCCGAGAAGGTTGGGTGTAAAGTATTTTGTTGGTTAAAAGTTACAAGTTACAAGGAGTACTGCTGGGAAGAGTGAATTTCAACTAGTATATTAAAATAAATGCAGTATGTGTAGGGATATAACCATCATAGTTTGGTCTTGTAAAACAATAAAGGCAATAAGTAAACGTCGGGGTTATTAATCTTCCATAAAAAGGGGGTAAAGAAAAAGCCAAGAATAAAAATTATCTTGGCTTTTTCTATTTCTAAGGTCTTATTAATATACCTGGGTTTTTTTCACTTTTATCTAAAAGGGTAACACCATCAGGAAAAACACCATATTGACATAAGTACTCTGTAATAACTTTAGCGGATACATCAGCATATCGTTTACAAGCTTCAACAGTATATTCAAATCTATTAATAGCATCTTCAGAACCTTCACAAGGCTGTACAATCCTAAGTGCACATAAAGGTTCTTTTTCAGGAGGAGGTCCAATAGGAGGACCAACTGTTGATTCTTGAGCAAAAGCTCCAATGGAGAAAAGAACTACAAGAATAGTTAATAAATTTTTCATGATAATGTTTTATTGGTTAAGTATAAATATAATAAATTAACTTAATATTATTATAATAAATAAACTCAAATATTTAGTTTATTTATTAAATAAGATAAATTATTAAGCAATTGAGTATTTAAGTTCAAACTAAATATTAATCTATGTTTTAAGTGATTTATGAGCCTTGGTCTAGGGATTCTTTAACCTTATTTAATTTTAAATAAAACTGGCTAGAATAAAAAAAAAGTTATTTGGCTGGTAACTAGTTTTTTATGGGTATAAGAGAAGATTAATTAAAAGTAATCACAAAGTTAATTCTTTTAAGACTTAGGCCATAATAGAGTGGGGGTGTTATTGGATAAAAAAACGTATACAAATGTATTTCTGTGGTATAATTAGTTTTTACTTGTCTGGGTAAGACAGACCTATTTTGAGACAATCTTACTTAACAATTTCTTAATTTTTATAAATGTAATTAATCCCCAATAAACTAGAAACTATTGTGATAAATGGAGTTGTTGTATGTGTGATTTTATGATGTTTATTGTTTTTTTTAATACTTATTTGTGTAATATATGTATTAAATGTTTTGATTTAAGTATTTGTAATGGTAATGATATAGCAACATTCTGCTAAGGGGTTGATCTTAATTTAGCCTAAAATCAATTGACATTATAATTATGAAATTAAAGTACTTATTATTCTTATTTGCTATTTGTTTAACCTGGACTACCTATGGGCAAAACACTAGTAAAAAAACTGGTATACTATCTGGTCGTGTTATCGATAAAACAGATAGAAGCTCATTACCTGGAGCAGCAGTCTTATTAGATAAAGGCAAGCAATATACTGTTAGTAATACAAATGGTTATTATGAGTTTTTAAATATTCCTGCAGGAGAGTATACTTTATCTGTAAGTTATATAGGATATGGAGATATTGAAAAACAAATAGAAGTTATAGCGGGTCAAAATACAGTTTTGAATCTTGATCTGTCTACTGATGTAGAAACATTGGAAGGTATTGTGGTGATAGGAGAGCGTTTAAAAGGACAGGCAAAAGCCCTTAATCAACAGATGAATAATGTAAATGTTAGTAATGTTATATCTGCAGATCAAGTAGGGCGTTTTCCTGATTCTAATATTGGTGATGCCTTAAAGCGTGTGCCTGGTATTACCATGCAAAACGATCAAGGAGAAGCTCGTAATATCGTTATTCGTGGATTAGCACCTAGTTTAAACTCTGTGACATTAAATGGAGACCGTATTCCCTCTGCCGAGGGAGATAATAGAAATGTACAGATGGACCTTATTCCATCAGATATGATTTCTTCCATTAAGGTCAACAAGACATTAACACCCGATATGGATGCAGACGCCATTGGTGGATCTGTTGATTTGATTACGCGCGCTTCACCTTATGGGGAGCGTATATCGGCTACATTAGCAGGAGGTTTTAATCCCATTAGAGACAAGGGGAACTATGTGGGTAGTTTTGTGTATGGTAATCGCTTTTTAGACTCTAAGTTTGGGATGATTCTAAGTGGTTCATACAATAATAACAATTTCGGGTCTGATAATGTTGAGGCAGTCTGGTCTAAGGATAAACACGGCAATGTATATTTAGGTGAGTATGACATCAGAAAGTATGATGTACAACGTGTTCGTCGTAGTTTCTCAGCAGCGTTTGATTATAAAATTAATGAGAATCACACTATTTATGCAAGCGCGATATACAACTGGAGAGACGATAGAGAGAATCGCTACCGCGTTCGCTACAGGGGGATTAAACCCATCTATGATACTCAGGACAATATAACTGGTTTTACAGGAGATATTAGAAGAGAAACTAAAGCAGGAGTAGATAACAATAGAAACAAGAACACAAGACTAGAGGATCAAAGAATTCAGAACTATTCATTAAGTGGTATTCACCTATGGTCTAGTAATCTGGATATGGATTGGTCAGTTAATTATTCTCAGGCATCGGAGGACCGTCCTGGAGAGCGTTATCTTGACTTTCAAAATAAAAAAGTATCAATGACCCAGTATATTTCCGATGGTAGATTCCCAATGGTGATCTCTGGTGAGGATACGGCTGATAACTTTAGTTTTAGAAAGCTTTCTGAGAATGATAACTTCACTAAGGATAGTGAATTTGGTGCCAAGTTAAACTTCAGAATTCCTTTGTCTGTTATTGAGCATCAAAAAGGAAGACTAAGATTTGGAGCAAGACTAAGATTAAAGGACAAAAAAAGAGATAATATGTTCTATGAGTTTACTCCCTTGCCAGGTAATGCTATAGGTAACTTAGATATGGTGGCTAATAATTACTATAACGGTAATGATTTTCAACCAGGAAGCAAGTATGTACCAGGATATTTTGCATCAAACCAATACTTAGGATCCTTAGACTTACACAATTCAGGATTGTTTAAAAAAGATGCTGTTCCAGAGGAATACCTAGCATTGAATTTTAAAGCAAAAGAGAATATCTATGCTGGATATATTCGTTGGGATCAAGATTTTAATGAGAACCTTTCCATGATAGTTGGTGCCCGTATAGAACACACAAGTATTGATTATACAGGAAATCACATTGTAGATCAGAGTGATCTAAAGGGAACAGTAAGCAATACCAATAGTTATACAAATATACTTCCTAGTATTACTTTTAAGTATCAAACAGCTACAGATTGGATCTACAGAGCCGCATTTACTACTGCTTTAGCTAGGCCAGATTATTACGCATTAGCTCCTTATATCAACGTTGCTTCTCAAGACAATAGTATAGCGGCTGGTAATGCGGATCTAAAAGTGACTTATGCTTATAACTTTGATTTAATGGTAGAGAAGTATTTTAAATCTGTAGGTATGTTCTCGGCTGGAGTATTCTATAAAAACTTGAATGATTTTATCTATACTTATAGATCGGATTCTTTCACTAAAGATGCTTTTAATGGTTTATTCCCAGATCAAGTAAATCCGATAAAAGATGGTGAGAATTGGAAGTTCATGCAACAGCGCAATGGAGATCAAGTAAACTTATATGGCCTAGAGGTAGCCTTTCAAAGACAGTTAGACTTCTTACCAGGTAAGTTTTTAAAGGGATTGGGAATATATGTGAATTATACCTATACACATTCCAAGGCTAAGGGGATTGCCAATGCTGATGGACAAATCAGGGAGAATATGGAGTTACCAGGTTCGGCCCCACATATGTTTAACGGATCATTATCTTGGGAGAATGACCGCTTCTCAGCGCGTATTTCTATGAATTATACCTCGGACTACCTAGATGCATTAGGAGGTAGTAGTTTTGAAGATAGTTTTTATGATAAACAATTGTTTTTAGATGCAAATGCTTCTTATAAAATAACAAAATATTTACGCGTATTTGCAGAGGCAAATAACCTTACGAATCAACCATTGAGATACTATCAAGGTGTTAGCTCTTATGTGAAACAAATGGAATATTACCAGCCTAAATTCACATTAGGACTTAAGTTTGATTTTTAAAGAGAATAATACAACATAACACAACCATATCATACAGTGAAATAGGATTTCGCTGTATGATTTTTATAATTTAAAGACCATATGAAAAAAATAATATTAGTAGTATCTCTGTTTACTTACTGCTTAAATATGCTGGGACAGACTGCTTTTGAAAAACAGAAAGCCACAGGTTATTCAGGTAGCGATATTCCAGGTTTAGTATATAAAGATAATAGCTTTAATTTTGTTGTATTAGGAGATTTTGGTAGAGTAGGGGACTATTATCAGAAAAACGTAGCAAGAGAGCTAGGCAATGCTATGGTAGTTATAGATGGAGAGTTTGTGGTTAGTGTAGGAGATAACTTTTATCCCAACGGAGTGGGCAGTACACAGGATTATCACTGGATATCCTCTTATGAGAGTATTTACACTAATCCATCTTTATATGCCAATTGGTATGTAGCCTTAGGCAATCACGATTATCAGGGTAGTGTACAAGCCCAGATAGATTACTCAAATGTAAGTAGACGATGGAATATGCCTGATCGCTATTATAGTAAAGTCTTTACCTTAGATAACAAGCAAAAAGTTTTACTGGTGGTTATAGATACGAATCCTTTTATAGATAGTTATCACAAAAGTGATAAGTACAGCGATTTGACTGTGCAAGATACACAAAAGCAGTTAAACTGGATAGAACAGACCTTAGGCCAAGCTGACCCATCTATCAAGTGGAAAATAGTGGTGGGGCATCATCCTATGTATAGTGGTGGTAAACGCAAAAACAGTAAAGATACTACCGGCTTTGAGCAGAAGTTCTCAAATCTGTTTGACAAGTATAAAGTAGATGCATATATCTGTGGTCATGAGCATGATTTGCAAATTATAAAGCCAAAAGATAGATATACTACACAGTTTTTATCCGGAGCAGCTAGTGAGGTACGCGCCTCGGGAACGATGCAACACACCATATTTGCTGCTGCAGAACCTGGTTTTATGACCTTCAGTATTATTGATAATGAGTTAAATGTTCAGGTGGTTAAGGCAAACAATGATAATGCAGAGGTTTTATATACACATACAATTAAAAAATAAAACAAATGAAATATAGCTATTTATGCTCTTTGGCAAGTATATTATTACTTCTGGGTTGTAAAGATAAACTAGCGCCGGTTTGTAGCGATGCTATAAAACCATTGCTAAGTACAGAGCAAACAGAGTTTGATACCGATGATCCTGCCATATGGATTAATAAGGCAGATTCTGCTAAGAGCTTAATAATCGGTACGGATAAAGAAAACGGGGGTGGAATCTATGCTTTTGATCTTCAAGGGAAAATAGTTAATAAGTTTACAGGTATGGCTCGTCCTAATAATGTAGATATAGCTTATGATTTTCCTTATAAAGGTGGTTTAATTGACATAGCTGTTGTAACAGAGAGAAACAAAGGTGTTATACGCATCTTTAAACTACCAGAGTTAATACCTATAGATAATGGTGGAGTAAAAGTATTTCAAACACAGACTAAAAAGTATTATAATCAACCTATGGGAATAGCATTATATGAAAAACAGACTTCTCAAATCAAAGTATTCTATGCTATAGTAGGGCGTAAAAGTGGTCCTTCTGAAAATTACTTATGGCAGTATGAGTTAAGCGCTGATGCTAAGGGTAATATCACCGGAAAACTGGTTCGTAAGTTTGGTAGCTATAGTGGAAACAAAGAGATAGAAGCTATTGCTGTGGATAATGAGCTTGGATATGTATACTACTCAGATGAAACAGCAGGAGTGCGTAAATATTATGCTGATCCTGATAAAGGAAATAAGCAATTGGCTTTTTTTGCTCAGAAGGATGCAAAAAGAGATCACGAGGGAATCGCTATTTATAAAAAAGATAGTACCACAGGATATATCATAGTATCTGATCAACAAGACAACTCTATATTGATCTATCCCAGACAAGGCGATACAGCTAATGTTAATCAACATACATTACTAGTAAAATTACCAGTCTCTGCTATTGAATGCGATGGGTTAGAGGCAAGCTCAGTAAGGCTAAATAACCAGTTTGAAAAAGGAATGTTAGTTATGATGAGCAATGGAAAGGTTTTTCAATATTACGATTGGAAAGTAATCCAAGAACAAATCAATAAAAAAATGGTTGACTAGACTAGTCTAGGTTTATTTAAATTTAAAAGCAAAAGTCTTTTATAGTATAAAGTATCAATCTAAAGTATAAAAACAGATGAAAATAAAAGCCAAGATAGAATTTATTCTTGGCTTTTATCATTACTAAGGAATTACTAATATATCTGGGCTTTTTTCTCTTTTTTCTAAAAGAGTAACACCAGAAGGAAAATCTCCATATTCACATAAGTACTGCGTGATAACTTTAGGAGATACATCAGCGTATCGTTTACAAGCTACCACAAAATACTCAATTTTATTGTTGGCATCTTCAGAACCTTCACAAGGTTGTACTCTTCTAAGTGTACATGAAGGATCTGTTTCAGGAGGAGGCTAGGGAGGAGGTCCAACTGTTGATTCTTGAGCAAAAGCTCCAAGGGAGAAAAGAACTACAAGGGAAGTTAATAAATTTTTCATAATAATGTTTTATTGGTTAATAGTAAATAAGTTAAAACAAGAATAGTTTTTTGTTATTTTTGGTTTGTAGCTGTAAATAATTACTCTAAGTATATATTAAAAAGCCAACAAAACTATTTTGTAATCTAAGTTGGATAATATAAAGTCTAATGAATTAGTTTGCATGCTAGACTATTTAATAACTAGTAAATGATATAGAATATTACCTAGATAAGATTGGTTAAAAAATAATAGAAAACATGTGTATAGAGTATTTGCTTTGGAATCCGTTTTTTTAAGACTTACTTCTAAGAGAGTTCTTTATATTATTTCTTATACAAGAGGTAATTAGTATTAAAGATATCTTTTAACAATCCTTGAAGATTAATAAGTAGTTATAGCTGTTTTTTAAAGCCTTGTTTTTACTTATTTTTTTCAGATTTGCAATAGTTTAGAATTAAAGCCAAGAGTAAATACTTTCTTGGCTTTAAAGTAAAATAATTAAGGTATAAAAGGACCTATAAATTTTTGATGTTTTCTTTTTAATGTAACACCAGAAGGAAATTTACCATATTGACATAAATAAGCTGTAATAACTTGAGGATCTGCCTCAGCATATCCTTTACAAGCTACAACAAGATACTCAATATTATTTTTGGCATCTTCAGACTCCTCACAAGGCTCTACGTACATAAGTGCACAGAAAGGTTCCTTTTCAGGAGGAGGTCCAATAGGAGGTCCAACTAATGATTCTTGAGCAAAAGACCCAATTGAGAAAAGAACTACAAGAGTAGTTAATAAATTTTTCATAATAATGGTTTATTGGTAATTGTAAATATAATAAATTAACTTAATATTAGTATAAAAAACAACTTTAAAGATTTGGTGTATTTGTTAAATGAGTTAAAATAGTAGTGAAATCCTTGTGTTTTTATAGACTTAGCTCTTAGTTATAGATGGCGTAATTCCTTTTCGGCATGCAATTAATAAGGGATTTAATTGGTATAGTTAATTTGCTTAAACAAGCAAACGCCAAGTAGATTATCATTAATGTTGTTTTATTTTAAGCCATCTTAGAAAGTATCTTAGAGGTCTAATTGAAATAAAATATTTTCAAAAGGCTGGGTTGCGTTATAACTAGCAAAAATAAAAAAGAAGTAAAAACAAAGCCACTATAGAGTATTTTACTATAGTGGCTTTGCTGTATTTGGCTAAAAAAAACTAGCTAATAAAAAAATGATTCAGTACTCCTTGTCCATATAATTCTCTAGAGATTCTTTTAATCTATCAAGAAATATTGTCCTAGAATAACTTCTTGTTTTCATCCGGTGAAAAACATGATGAACATCTGAGAGAGGTATATTGAAATAATTTTGAAAAATGTATGCAATTTTGCGTATTTCTAAATCTCCTTGATTAATAGACTTACTGGCATAAAGTGCGTAAATCAGCTCTACAATTGCCGTATTTGATTCTGACCAAACAATAGAGATATTGTTATTTGAATTATTTTCTATACTTAGGGAGGTTATCTGGTTTATTCTTTTATTTAGATATTCATAGAGCATCTGATTTGATAAAAGCCTTGAGAGTTTGTAATCGTAGTAGTTTGAAAATAATGGATCTATTTCAAAAGCGATACTATTTACTCCTTGTAAAATATCAATGTTTCCCCTTGTAAAATATTCGGCGTCTTTATCTGTTCTTTGACTTTTGTAATATCTGAAAAAATCAGAGTTAGTATAGCAGTGTTTATACTCAGTTGTGAGTTGTTTTAACTTCTTTAAGTAGTATCCTTTTTGAATCTCTAAAGGTATTTTAAGACAATAAGATTCTATCCTGTATATATTGTTGTAATAGATTAACTTGGAAAGAACACTGGGTTTGAAGTGTTTGAAAAAGTGAATTTCTTGCTGTTCGCTTGAAAAACCTTCACTTGAAACCTTTTGTTTTAAACTGATTAAGATACCGTGTAAATACTCTGTCATGTGCTTGGCCTCACTAATTATAAGACCAGGGATTAGCGTTAATTTTGATTCCTCTTTTAAGATTGAATCTTGAATTGCTTGAATACTGTTTTTGTTCATAATTTACTGATTTAAAATTAATTGGTTATTGAAAAATTTAAAAGATGTAAATTGCTGAATTTTAGACATATAATTGTTAAAATACTCACCAAATGCGATTTTTAAGTATTTAAGGCTTAATTTGTAATGTTTTGTAAAACAATATAATATAGTTTGATGTGATAATATAACAAAAGTCTCCCCTTTGGATTTTCTTGTTATTCTTAAAAGTTATTTAAGTGATGAGAGCAGATTTAATTAAAGATTTAAGCGATGTTTTGGAACAGTGCTTTAATGAATTTATTAATAGATTAAACGGTAGAGTTGACCATAATCTTCAGAAAACCATCCTTGATCAAGGAGGTGTGGTCTTTGATAGAATCTTTTATTTTATGTGTATCAAGAAGTATTTTGGTTTAAGCCCTATGGTATATCAAAACCCAAACAATAGATCATGTGTGGTTATAAGATATACAACAAATGGATGGGATTTATCAGGCTGTAATGACAAACAAGAGAGTTTAAAGATCAATTACAATTTAGTTATTCAGCAGCTAGGGGAGTTTAATAGCTTTAATGAACCAGGCCAAAAACAAGCAATATGCTTTTTAATAAGGCCCAAAAATAAAGTTATTATTCTCTCAGGGGTAAAGGTTAGTATTAGCCCCGATAGTCAAATTTTTTATATTTGGACTCTTTCTTTAAAAGTAAAACCAGTTGAGCTTGATAATATTGTGATTTGGAATAAGCAAAAACTCTTGTATAAAAAGTATTACCTTGAGTATGTAAGGCTAAAACACATAAACCCACATATTAGTTTAGAATCCTACTGCGATATCCTAAGGGTGCACCCCAGGACTTTTCAGCGCAATTTTAAAAGATATTTAGCGACCTCCTTTTATGACTATCATATTCAAACCAGACTTATAGAATCTGTTTTACTTCTTATGTTTTCTTCATACTCTGTCTCAGAAATAGCCTACAAGTGCGGCTATGAGAACTATAGAACCTTTTTAAGGGCATTTGGTAAAGACCAACCTTATAATCCCTTAGATTATAGATAAAGGTCATTAAATGGCTTTAATTGTCTTTATAGTCTTTAATAATACGCATTTTAAAAATCCTTAAAGACTTTAATTAACAGGCGAGGTGTTTTTGAGTGATACTTGTTTTTGCGTGTATATACATATTAGATTCGCTAAAGTATAGCATTATGTAGTTTATTTTCTTTTCTTTTGCCAGATGTAACAATCATGTGTTTTATCTTGTATGATTTAGTTTAGGCTAAACAAGAAAAACACCTCTACCCTTATTTATGAATAAGCTACCACTGGAACCTTTTCTTCATCGGGCTAACAATAGCCTATATATTAATTGTAAGGATATAAGTAAATTAGTAGAAATTAGAGGACAAAGTCTGTTTCGACCCCATAAGTTAACCTTTTTCTGTATTCACCTTTTCCTTGAAGGAAGTGGGAGGTACTCTTTAGATTCTTCGGTTGTCAATATTGCGGCAAAAACAGTTTTAGTTGTATCAAAAAATCAAGTAGAACAGTACCTTGAGCCTATAGATTATCAGTCAGAGGTTTTAATGTTTACCCAGGATTTTTTCTGTATAGACGAGCTTCATTTTCAGTTTTTCTACAACACCAATCTCTTTAAGTTATGTGATAAGTTAGAGTCTATTGATATTAGTGATCAGTATCAAGAGTTAGTTATGCTTTTTAGCCTTATTAAAAAGGAGTTAAGCAAAAAGTTTTATCCCAAACAGCAGTATATTTTAAACAACTACCTTTTCAATACCCTATTGATCTTGGAAAACGCTATTGATCAGTCTACCACAGATCAGCTTAATATTTCACATGAAAAAATAATAGTGTCTAACTTTAAGGCTTTAGTCAATAAAAAAATAGATAAGAGTATCACTGTTAGAATGTACGCTTGTGAATTGAAATTAAGTGTACGCTCTTTAGAATATGCTTTTAAGAAAACAGATAACATAACTCCTTATGCTTGGATATCAGAGAGAATTGTTATGGAGATAAAAAGATTACTGCTGTATAAAGATTTACATATAAATGAAATATCATTTACCCTTGGCTTTAAAGAGGCTAATCACTTAACAGTATTTTTTAAAAACAAAACAGGTCTGACTCCCTTAGAATTTAGAAATGGGTTTAAGGATAGTGTGATTTAATAACTTTTTTATTCGCACTTATATAAGTGTTGCCCCGCGAAACAGAAGTAGTTTTGTGCTATAGCTATAACCAAGAGATTTATTCTCTATAATGATTATCAGTGATAAGAATTACTGTCTTTTAGTTTTACAAGTTTTAAATTACGGTAAATCACTGTTAGTTGTTATTTTAATCTTCGTTGCTAGATTTAAAACAAGCAATATAGAACTCACACTTTAATTCATCTTTGTTACTAGATGTAAAACAGGTAATAAAAACTCACACTTTTTTCAGTTAGTTTACGCATGAACTAATTCGCAACAATTAATGCATTGAAGGCCCCTTAAAAGGGGCTTTCAATATTTTGCTAATCTATGGTAGATTGTAAAATCTGAAAGACTGTATTTTATAAGAATTAAAAATATTGGTTTTACCAGTACAATTATGTATTTGTCCTTTTCTAGCACGATTTTGTCTTTTTGCTAAACACTTTTGTCCTTTTATGTCCTATGGGGTGATTTTAGAATTAGGAGCTTTGTAAAGTAGATAGGTAAAATAGTTAACAACTGATTATGATCTACTTACGCCTTTTGTTTTCTAGTATTACAAGAACTTTTAATTGGTATAGCCTCGCGAGTTATAACAAATATATCCTTTGATTGATTTTAAAAGCTAAAACAGATCAACTCTAAACTTATAGCAGTCCTATTAACCCTAAAAACGAGATTACATCCTTAGAGTAAGTATTCTATTTACTCTAAATCTTAAAAAGCAATAAGCCAAGGGGGCTAGTTGCTGGCAATTTAAACAAGTTTGAAATTATGAGAAAAATTATTCAAAACCTACTTATGCCTTTTGCTATACTAGCAATGCTAACAGTAGGTGCATTTACTATAAATGCTAGTGAAAAAACAGATAATGCTATCAAAGTAGAAGAGGTAGTAGATATTCAAGCTCAAGATCCTTATATAGGTGCGGAGTACTATCGTGTCGGAACTACTTGGGTTTTGTATACAAACACAAGTGATGGGCATTGTTCCTTAGATGGAGTGGGGGAGATTTGTACAAAAAACATCACTGGGGTTGGAGTTAAAGAAATGTTTGGCGAGGATCAAGAAAGTGGAGAGAAACTAGTTCTAAGAAGAATAGTTTTAGAATAAAATTAATTATTAATAACAAGCAAAAGAGTATTTAGTGGTCGGAAGAAATTCTGACCACTTTTTTTTACATACTGAATTATAACCATAAAAAAAGTCGAAAGATTAATCCTGCGACTATGACTGTTTTTATTTGTTCAAAACAAGCTTTTTCTTGTTCAATTTTACTTCTAATTTTATCATCTTGATAGTAAGTAAATCCATTTGCTAAAGAATCTCGTTTTGTTCTTATTTGTCCATTCTCATAATAAGATATAGTACTGTCTTCAATATCCATTTTTAAACTCAATCTCATATTTTTTATTCCCATTTGGATAAAAACTAGTTCCTAATATCTGATTGTCTTTTTCATATACATTTATAGCTCTTATGTATCTCCGGTTAGTATCATACTGATAATTTATAGGAGCTAGTAACTGTTCTTATAAAAGATAAGTAACTAATAGACAAACTTAATAAAAGATGAGTTTATCTAGTTTAATGGAACAATTACAACCTTATTCCCTTCTTGTTACAGCAAACGGATATACATAATAGCTCTTATTTGTTTTCCTAATCGCTCTATTGCCTCTCTTGTATATAGTTATTTAGATGTTTTTAAACTAGGTAAATTATTATATTTTATATAAATTATCAAAATAAAAATATTTTATTTGTATTGTTGTGTATTTAAAATACATTATATTTATAAAATTTAATAAATTTGTCAATATTTATAAGGTATTGGGTCTTTTATAAAAGATACTCAAACTGGAGGTTCACTTTTATAGGAATATACAATACCTATAATTTTTAATCAATACATACAATTATAATATGTTTTTTAATAACAGAACAAATCTAATAACTATAATAATCCTATTGTTCTCTTTTCATTTATTTGCTCAAAGAGGAATTTTTAAAAAAGGAACTATTACACCTAATGCTTACAATGAAAACTTAAATTACACGGTAAAGGATGATCACATTTATGTGGATGTAATTATTGAGGATAAAACATATAAATTCATTGTAGATACAGGTGCTCCAACATCAGTTACCTTTAATGTTAAAGGTGATTTTGACTTTATATATGAAGATGAGTTATATGATGCCTCTAATAATGTATCTAAAGTAAAATTCATAAGTATTCCAAGTATTCGAATAGGAAACTTAGAATATAAAAACTTTGCTGCAGTACAAAGTGATATGGATGCGTTTAAATCACTTGGAGTAGATGGTCTTATAGGAGCAAATATGATTAGTAAAAGTTGTTGGGATTTTGATCTTGAGAACAATAGAATAACACTCTCAAATAATCTGAATAAGCAAGAAATAAATTTATTTAATAGAGTTAAAGTTAAAAAAGCAGATTCAGGTACACCTACTCTAACAATGACTTATTTTAATGGTTTAAAAGAAAAAGATATCTTCTTTGATACAGGTTATAATGATTTCTTTTATCTAAGTGAAGATATGTTTGACACTTTAAATAAAAAAAATGTTTTCTCTAAAGTACTTACTGGCGAAGGGGTAATTAGTTATAGCGCTTTTGGACCAAGTATAGGAAAAACATATATAACTCCCTTAGAGATGAAAATAGGAAATTATGAGATTCCTGTATTTATAGCAGCTGTTGACGTTGATGATACTAGTAACTTAGGAACCAAATGGCTTAAATATTATCGCACTATTTTATATAAAAACAACTTTTATTTTAAATCCTACAACAAGATTCTCCCTTCTACATATCAGGATATTGGAATAAAGGTAAAAATAAAAGAGAATGAACTAATTATCTCTTTTGTTTGGGACAGTCCTTCTATCAAAAATAAAAATCTAAAAGCAGGAGATAAAATCTTATCTGTAAATAACAAAGACATTAGTAGCATGTCTGAAGACGAATTGAAAGAAATACAACGTAATGCGTTTAAGGCAGATAAAGTGCAAATTGAAGTTAATACAAAAGATAATTTTATGACATTATATAAAGAAATTATATTAGAGATATAATCAATAGCGTGCAGTAAACTTATTGTCAATGGGACAGAATAATATTAGAGTCTTATGACTTCTTAAAATATGTCCTGTAGGAGACTCTATAGTCTTTAAACATATTTGTTGTGGGTAAAGATAATCACATGCTGAATTATAGCTATAAAAAAGTCGGAAGATTAATCTTCCGACCATGACTACTTTTAGTGTTTCGTTTTTATTTTTTACAAATCTTCAAGTCTACTGTAAGTATGTTTATTAGGGGTTAGTCCATCACTAATCCATTTTATTGTTTTATTATCTTTTAAATGATATTCAAACCAATCAAGGAGTCTTTTTTCAAAATCCTGAGACTCTGTTGTTTGAGAGAGAGAAATAACATGGTCTACATTTTTATAAAATAATGCAATTACAGGTTTTTTATATTTTAAAAGTGCAAGAAAGAGTTTTTCTGTATTATCTGCATCGACCGCTTGGTCTTCTAGTCCTGTATACAACAACATAGGTGTTTTTATATTATGAGCGTGCTGTAAAGTCGAATTATTATGATATTTATTAGGATTATCACTGTAACTATCTCTTAATTGCATTTGAACATTTTCACTCATTCCCCACCTTGGGACTTTTTTAAATTTGTCAAAACTGTATGTATTTGAAATAAGATCGTGTCCTCCAGCCCCAGAGACAATAGTTGTAAATCTGTTAGTCTGGGTTGCAATAAAACCGGATTTGTAACCTCCAAAGGAAAACCCTACAAGAGCTACTTTATCTTTATTAATAGATGGCTCTATACTTAAGACTTTATCAAGACCTTTGAGTGTGATATCTGCAGCAGATAGCCCTGGACCTTCTTTTGACACATATGTATTTAATTTACAAACAAAATAACCTTTTTCATTAAAAAATGTAGAGTTTATCCTAGCATCATTCTTTGTTTCAGGGTTTATAAAATGCTTGTCTAGATTTCCAAAATTATCATATACCTCTATTATCATGGGATATTGTTTTTTGGAATCAAAATCTTTAGGGTAGGTTAAAAAGCCATTTAAAGTTTCACCGAATTTATCATTGAAATCAAATTTTGTTATCTTCCTCCAATTGTAGAGCTCACTAGCAATAGAATCTTGGTATAAAGTATTAGTTCTATTATCTATTATTGTTTTAATACTTGGAGGTTGATTACTGTTCTCTTCTGTAAAAATAGCTGCCATATAGTTGTTAGAATAAACACTATTATCATGTACTTTAATTAAATTTTTGGAAGAGTATAATTTTTTTACAGAAGCACCCTTTAATGAGAAGAATTCAGTAAGATTTGGGCTAGAATTTGTAAATAACACTGGCTTGGAATCATCAAAATAAATACCGTTTTCTCTAAAATTATAGGCCCCTACGATGTTAATTGTATTGTTATTGGTCTTTAGATTAGTTAGCTTATCTATTTTATGATTGTCAATGTTGAATCTAACAAAATCATTGTTTTGCTGAAAATATATTTTTTTAGAATCTTCTGACCATCTAGGAGATGTATTTGTAACTGAGCTAGAAGATGTATTAAGACTAATTGATCTTTTGCTACCCAAAGAATAAATGTTCCAAATATTATAGGTGGTAGTTGGATAGAGTATATGTTTATTGTCTTTTGATACACTTAATAACCCCTCTCTACTAGTAAGAGATAATACTGTTTCTATTTCATTGTTTTGTAAATTTAATAACGAGAATTGGCGAATTTTGTTAGTACTCTGATACTCTTCATGTTCAAATGGATTATAGGTTAAAATATAATTAGGTATACCGATATTTAAGTAGAGTTTATTTCTATGACGATCTAACTGTTTTAAATGAGCTGATAAGTTGTTATATACAAATGCTTTGTACTGTATCTGATGCTTTAGTTTAAAGTTACTAGGATATATATACTTAGTATTGCCATTCCAGATATCAAGAAACTCACTTTCTGGTAAAGAAGTACTACTTAGAGTATTGTACTCAATATATAAATCATTGTTGGTAAAGAACTCTACTTTGAACTTCTTTAAGTTTCCTTGTTCTAATGCTATAGTCTTTGTTTGATTGGAATCTAAGTCAATCAATAATAGGGTATTGTCTTGATCTTTAATAACAAAGGCTGTTTGTTGCTTGTTCCATGCTAGGATAGAATTTAAATCTTGTTTTAAATGAGTTAATTTCTTTGCAACTAAAGTTGTAGTATTGATGTAGTACAGATCATTATTGTTATCAGAATAAATAATGTTTTTTCCATTGGAACTAACTATGTGATTCTTTACTTTTTGAAAAACTTTGATTTTATTTTTAGTCAGATTTTTATCTACTTGTATTAAGTTAAGATTGTTTGACTGATCTACTGTAATGACCATGTTTTTCGACGAAATAGTTGCATACCTAATAATGTTCTTTACATAGGTATTATTATTAGTATTGTCTAAGTCGTTAAATAAAAGTTTGTCATTTTCTTTGTAAACAATAATATTGTTATCAAGTAAATTAGTTATGTTAATTGTTTTTGATTTAAAATCCCTTACCTGTTTTGTTTGTGTGTTTATAAAGAAGAAATCAATATCTATAGAAGCGTCATTATAAAACCGATTGACAAATAACCATTTCTTATCTTTTGACAATGTGTAAGGTATTGTGCTGTACCATAGAAAAGGTTGCTGAGTTGAGGTAGAAGGATCTTGAGCTAAGGCTTTAATGTTTAAAATAAAAAAGCTTAGAAGTATTAATATATAAGATTTTTTTGTTTTCATTATAGTTATTTATATGTTTAGAATTATGTTTGCAACAGTATCTTTTTCAGCAGAGAACCTTATTGAATTAGTGTAGGATAGAGGGTTTACAGCAATTTTTTTGTTTTGTGGAACTCTTAAAGAAAATTGCCCTATACTATCTGTTCTGTGAAAACTTCCAATACCATTTGTATTGACAGAGAATTCAGTTAAGATGATAATATCTTTTAAAGGTTGCTTTGTTTCTTTACTATACACTATCCCAGAAACAGTGATTAACTTATCAGTATTACCGCTGTTTTTAATGTGTTTTTGAAGATTATTGTAAACCCTTTCATTGTTTTTCTCTAAGTCTTTCATTTTTGGTAAATCTTGTTCAATTTCTATATTTAGTATTTGATTCTGGGTAAGATTAGTATACGTGTAATTTGTGAAGTCTTTGTATAGATATTGATTTGGTATCAAAACAAGAGTATCTCCTTTGTTAATGGTTATATTATAGTATCCATCTTTTTTGATATAGACTCTTTGATTCTCTCCATATTCCTGATAATCTTTATCAAGCCATGTCCACTTGTTTGAGATATTCATAGTGGTGATTCCTAAAGGCGCAGTATTTGTACCTTTAACAGTAACGAATCCTTGTATGGTTATTGTTCCATCTAAGTTTTGATCAGTTACATTTGAAATTGTAGCAGTGGTAAGCTTATTGTCATTCATTGTCTTTTGACAAGAAAAAATAGTTAGTGATAAGATCACTAATAACGTGATTGTGTATTTCATGGTTTATAAAATTTTAAATTAGCTATTTAGTATCCTGCGTTTTGCGGAAGTAAGTTTTTATTTATTTGTAATTGTCTCTCAGGAATTGGAAATAGGTTGTGATTGTCTTTCCAATTAGGTTTGTTCTTGTTTAGATCTCCAAGTCTGTTTGTTAACTTTAGATCAAAGAACCTTCTGCCATTCTCAGTAAAGAATTCTCGAGAAGATTCATCTAAATATTCTTTTATAAAAGAAGTTTGGTCCATTGAAGTGTTTAAACTATTTAAACCTCTTTTTTGTCTTATTTGATTTAGAATACTTGTAGCTTTATCAGTTTTGTTTTGTAAGGCTAAGGCAAGACTTAAGTTAAAGTAGGCTTCCTCTACTCGGTAGAATATAGATACTTCATCAGTGTTGTTGGCTGTGTTTTTGTATTTAAAGATTTGGTGTAGTTCTCTATTATTTATAGTCGCCTTCTGTAGCCAGTTTTTATATCTTAAATCATTTGCAGCAAATAGTTTTAGTAAATTGTTATCAGCCGCCACGGTATTGACGCCTATGGTTTTTATTTGATAAAGATTAGCTTCTTGGGTTACTGCTGTATTTAAATTAGGGCTTAACTGCCAAAGCGTACTTTTTGCATCTTTTTTAAAGACTTTGTTAAGGTCATCTTCTAAACTATAATTTGAATTATCAATAATAGCTTTACTATATAGCTCAGCTTTATCATACTGTTTTTGAAGTAAATAATTATACGATAAAAGTAATTCAGCTACTGTTTTATTGATATAAAAACGCTGGTTACTTCTAGAAGTATAATCAAGGTTCTGATATGCCAATAAAAGATCTTTCTCAATAAGTAATAATACTTCTTGATATGAGGTTTTGCCTATTGTTGTATTGTATTTATAATCAGTTGACACTGTATAAGGAATATCCCCAAATAATTGAACTAAGGTCTGATAGTACAAAGCTCTTAATGTATAGGCCTCTGCAAGGAGTTGTGTTTTATCAGCTTGTTTAATGTAAGATGATTCATTTAACCCATTAATAAAGTTGTTAATAGCATAGATATCAAAATAGGTATTATTCCACCATTGCGTTATTTCATGACTTGAAGCCTCAAGTGTATTTAGATAGTACATATTGGGTTTTGTGCCAATGAATTCAAGCTGATCTGTATAAAGACTTAAACTGTGATTAAGCCCTGGGTTACCTCTTGAAAATAAAGGAGTATCTCTTACTTTAGAGTAAAGCATAGAGAGAGCTGATTTTGTCGTTGCAATGTCTTTAAATACATCTTTTTGATTGATTTGATTGTTAGGGGGATCAACATCAACAATATCATCACATGAGATAAATATTACACAGACTGAAATTATACATACAAAGAGTGAGGATGTTTTTAAAAAAAATATATTTTTCATGATCTTGAAGTATTAAAATGTTAGTTGCATACCAAAAGCATACGTTTTTAAAGGGGGCAAGAAACCAAAAGAAGTAAATTCAGGATCCATACCTTTGTATGAGGTTATAGTCCATAGGTTTTGCCCTTGTATATATAATCTAAGTGATTCTATTTTGGCTTTTGGTATTTTTAGATTATAGGATACAGATAAGTTTTTTAGTTTTATATAAGAAGCATTACTAATTGTGCTATCACTTTCTAAAAATATCATGGATTGGTTAAAAGCTGTAGTGTCATCATAACTGCTAAAAGAATATTTAGCATTAGGATTGGATACCGACCAGCGATTATCCATCTCTTGGGGGATATTTGTCATATAAGCTCCCGGTATAGAGTACAGTCTGTTTAAATTATAGTTGTTTTGGATTTTAAAATAAAATAGAAAATCTAGACTGATATTTTTGTATGCTATTGAGTTTTGCAATCCTCCATACATTTTAGGATTCAAATCATTAACTGATTGTTTATCGGCTATATCTATTTTTCCATCTTGATTATAGTCATTAAATAAATAATACCCCGTATCAGGATCAACACCTTGGTATTGATATGTTTTAACAATGTTGATAGACTTTCCTATTATATAATTACTAGTCATAGTACTTTTATCAAGCCCTGGATATGATATCAATTTGTTTTTAGGAAAAGAGATATTAAAATTAGTTGACCACATCCAATCTTTATTACTAAAGTTGGTTGTATTGATTGTAAATTCCCATCCTGTGTTTCTAATTGTAGCAGGTGAATTAGAATTTATTAAATTAAAACCTGTTGTCGATGGAAGAGTCAGACCGATTAATTGATCAGTTGAGGTGTTGTTATAATATGCAATTGTAGGATTGATTCGACTTTTAAAAAGCTCTAATTCGATAGCGGCTTCGAACTTTGTTGTTTTTTCCCATTTGTAATTAGGATTATAAAGAGCGGTTGGATAAAGTCCTATCTCATCATTATATTTAGTAGTCGATGTAGTATAGGTATCTAAATAAGCATAGTCCCCAATATTATCACTACCTGTTACTCCATAGCTCATACGAAGTTTTCCAAAATCAAGCCATTTTAGATTCGCTAGTAATTTTTCTTTAGAGAATAACCACGCAGTACCAATGGCCCCGAAATTTCCAAAGCGATTTTCCTTTCCAAAACGACTAGAACCATCTCTTCTAGCTGTTATGTTTGCAATATATTTATTGTTATAGGTATAGTTTAGGCGGGTAAATAAAGAAGCATATTTATATTGAGTGTTTGAAACTAAAGATATAAACCTTTCCTTGGCTGCACTTAGATTCTTGATAGAAGAATTAGTATTAAAATTTCGACCAAATAAGGCTTCTTGATTGTTTTGGTTTGATTGGAATGTTGATCCAACTAATATGTTTAATGAATGATTATTCCATGTTTTTAAATAATTTACTTGAGGTTCTATAATAAAAGATTTAAAGTTGTTCTTGCTATTTGAGGCCTCCGATACCTCACTTGTTAATCCTAATTGAGGATCGTTAGCTGTATGGGGAGTAAGTAACCATTCATTAAGGTTATTTGTAGTAAATCCCGTATTTAGTTTTAAGTAAGTATTGGGTAGTAGGTTATATGAAAGAGTACTATTTAATATAAGGGTTTCAATTTTATTTTCATATGTTACCTCTAATTGTGCAAGAGGGTTGTAGAATGTCCCATTTTGCCAATTCAAATCTCCATTTTCTTGTCGTAGTGAAGGAGCATTAGGAGCAAGAGTTAAGGAGTTGCTTGTAAAGTCAACATTTGGTAAGTTATTGCTTTGATAAGAATAGGAAGTACTGGCATTGAATTGCAATTTGTTGTCTTTGCTTCTATAATTGTAATTAAATAATAAAGAATTTCTTTTATATCCTTTATCAGTAGGAAATACTGTAGTGGAGTTATTGTGTAGATAGTTTGTTGTAAAACTACTATATTCATTTCCAGCTGAGACTCCTAAAGAAATATTCTTATCTATTGCAGTATCTCCAATAAGTTCTTTTTGCCAGTTAGTATACCTATTTCTATCCCAAGCGCCATTTAGATCAAAAGCATTGATTGGTAGGTCAGTGATTCCACTATTGACAAAAGCTTCTTCTCTCATTTGGAGATACTGTTTTGTATCCATCATATTTAAGAATTTAGCTACTTTGCTAAAAGCTGTTGTTGATGTGAATGTGAAATTTGTTTTGTCAGTTTTTCCTTTTTTAGTAGTAATAAGCACAACCCCGTTAGCTCCACGAGAACCATATATGGCTGTAGCATCTGCGTCCTTTAAAACCTCAATGCTTTCAATGTCTTTAGGATTAATTGCATTTAATGGCGAGATGCCTTCTTGCAATATACCTGAACTTAAGTTTCGAGAATCCATACCTAAAGGAGTTGAAATAAAAGGCACTCCATTTATTATGTATAATGGATTGTTTCTATTTGTTTTGTTTGTCCCCAAAAAGTTTCTTCCTCTAATTTCTATGTGCATTCCGCCTCCTGGTACACCGGTTTGTTGAGTAATATTAACTCCTGCCATTTTACCTTGTAAAGCTTGAAGAGGGTTTGAAACTGGCTGAATTTCGATGTCTTTTGCTGTTACTCTTGAAATGCTTCCTGTGCGCTCGCGATCCTTTACAGAGTAGTAACCAGCGTTAAGTACTATTTCTGATAACATATCTTGATTCTGATCTAAAACTATATCGAATGTATTTTGTTTAGCTACAGAGATTTCTTTACTTGTATATCCAATATATGAGATAACGATAATGTCTTGTTTTGATACTTGTAGTATGAACTTACCATCCTGATCTGTGGTGGTTGCAAAATCAGAGTTTTTAATTTGAATGATAGCACCTATTAAAACACCATCTTTGTCTTTTACAACACCTGAAATAGTTTTATCCTGATAATCAAAAACCATTAGATCATCTTTATATACGGCATAGGTAGGATAGGTGAGTGACAAACTTAAAATCAAAGCTATCCTATAACCAGACTTGGTTAAAAATTGAGTTTTCATAATATTTATAATTGATTAGATACATTAAGACTTTAAATCATTAAGATTCTTATTGCCGTAGTACTTTTAAGTAAGTCTTTGTATCAAGGGTTAGTTATTGGGTTATAATGTATTTGGTTGATAGAACTATCTCCTTTTGCTCTTGAGCACGTCTCCCAAAATGCAAAACAAGAGTAAGGAGATAGTCATGGACTTTTAACAGTCATAAAATCCCTTTATGATCTGTTTTGTTTGTTTGTGTTTGTTCTTGTACCTACTAATGGTCTTTTGCTTAACTAACCAACCTTAACAAATCAGTATTGTTGTATCAAACGGTTTATAAAAGACTATTAGTAAGTTTTCTTCATAAGTGATTGTGTTTTTAAAATTGATTAATTAATAGCAACAGTGGATTTTGTGATTAAACAATCTTGACTAATCAATGATTGTTTATTGCCTTTATAATCAGGTAAAAAGATGTTTTATTTTGTGAATTTAAAGGCAATAGATGTCCTGTACGCATCCAAAAACTGTTTTTGGACATAGCGTAAAATGTATTTTGTTTGAGTAAACTATATGCTAATCCTTAGAGCTCGAACTAACTCTGTTTATGAAATTAAATGTTTAAAAAAACATCACTCTAAGGGTAGTTACACAAAGGTTGAATCATAGGCTAAATGTGAGTTTAGTTAATAATTGTTTTGTTGTTGTAATAAAATGTAATAATTGAAAAAATCTCGAATAGAATTATTCGATAAGTCCATTAAGGATAAGGCGTTGTAAGTGTTCTGTATTAGAATACTAAACCAAATCTACCTTGTTTAAACCTTTATAGCCTAATTGGGAGACGGCTTTAAATAAAAGGTTTGTGTTATGTTTTAAAGCATAGAGTTTTTAATTCTAAGCTTTTAGTCTTCTTAGCCAGCCTAGTGATAAATCACTAGACTAGCCTTGTTTTGCAATCTTTTACTCAAGTTGTTTAGTGTAATGAAGTTTTCTTTTTGGAAAACAAGAAGAAAGGATTTACTTTTAGAGTGCGAATCATTAAAGAAAAAACCGTCTTACTTAAAACACTTGTGTTTTGAGCTAGGATGCAGTGCAATGAATCAAGGAAATGTTTTCTTTTTGCATTGCACTCATATATGAACAATTTAGAGTTTTAATCCTTTTACACACTCTTTTCTATTAAGAGTAGTGCTGAGGTATTAAAGCAAAAAATCGCTCATAAGAATATGTTTTAAAGTCGAGAGTGGTATGAGAAGTAAAAAAGGAGAGCTCCTACTGTACTAATCATAACACTTGATAAACGACCACTGTTACAATTTTCCAGTAAGGAGCCCTCCCTAAAACTTGCTAATATATAGCTTTTTTGTGAAAGGGCTTTTCTTACGGAGCTCGAAGTGGTCGTTACTCAAGATTCGAGACTTATAAAATATTATTCTATTGATGAAGTAGAATTCATATATCTACCTGTATCAGGTGTAAATATATTGAATTATTTCCTAATTACAAAAATTACGTAACAAAGAATTGTTGGTATGCATAAAATAGATGATTATATAAAAATTAAAATGCAAGAAGAGGGGATTACAGAACCTATTCTAGCTCAAAAATCAGGACTTTCAACTGGACATATAAATAAACTTAAGAATGGAAATGTAGCTAAGTTAAGTGCTAGTACTTTTTATAAATTGGTTACCGCATTTGATAGGGACTTTGTTTATGCTTCTGATATTGTGTTTCCAACTCTTAAAAATATAGAATTAAATAAATTACCAGAGGTAAAGAGAAACAAGTTTGGTACTCTTATGCTGGAGTTTGAAAAAGTTATAAATACTCCGAAAAATATAGCTATAATTACAGGAATTTCAGAGGAAAGAATATTTGAACTTTTCAATAGAAATGGAGGTTTGGAGGCTTATGAGTTGTTATTAATAGAAAAAGCAATTAAGAAGAAGGTCGGGGAACTTTTTATTTTGTATTTTAAAGATGAGTAGCAATTTCCGTTAATATAAAGTTATTTGAAAACATTAATCTATTTGCCTAATACGTTATTTAAGTATTAGGTAAATAAAGCATCCAACATTCTGTTACTAGACTTTGTGTTATTTGATATTTTCTATAACCTATTATGTTGTTACTATATTGATGATATTAGTGTTAATATCGAAATTCTATAGTCAGTTGAAAATTAGTAGATTGACAATAACAATACCAAACCAAGCCAAACACAACCTACAAATACCTTTATTATTTTACCCCTAGTATAATTACTAGTTTGTCTTATCTAAATTTTATAATCATGAAAGACAACACTACTAGTAAAATAAAAACATCTCAAAAAGCATCTGCTATATATCGTGTTCATAGTGTGGGGCTTACAGAGCAAGAGCAGTTGGAATTTGAGAGAATTCTTGTTAAGTATAACATTAGAAATAAATCAAGATTTATAGCTTTATGTATTTTAAATAAAAAACTTAAAGCCGTTGTTATAGATAAGGTATCGCTTGACTATCATGCTGAACTAACTACTTTAATCAATCATTTTAAAGCTTTCGGGGTAAGCTACAATATCTTAGTAAACAAATATGATGTGTCAAAAGAGTCTGAAGAAGTATTCAAAGATATTTTGAAAACTACTCTAGAGCTTTCTAGACTCTGTAAGGAGATCATTAGCCTTACTTTAGCCTTTGAGAATAGAGTTTTATATAAAGCGGATGATTATGGTGGTTAGAATAGGCAAGAGTAGAGACATTATGAATACTTTAGTTTACAATCAGAACAAAGTTGATAACAAGAGTGCTTGTATATTAGGGGTTAATAAAGTAGCGATGCCATTGTATCAACCTGAAAACACGAGCAAGTATTTTTATAAATATTTTCAGACCTATTTACTTAATAGTACAAACATAAACAACCCAGTTAGACATATATCTCTTAATCCTAATCCAGTAGATAAAATTGATGACCTTACGCTTTTAAATATAGCCAAGGCTTATATGAAAAAGGTAGGTTTTAAAAATCAACCCTATATTGTATATAAACACTTTGATCTTCAAAGGATTCATATTCATATAGTATCGGTATCAGTTAATGAAAACGGATATCAGATTAATTATTACTTTGACTTTTTAAAAGCTCAAGATGCGTGTAAAGAAATTACCAAAGAGTTTAATTTAACGCCATATAATATAAGACATAAAAAAGATAATGATTTAACCATTAAGGTTGTAGACTATAGAGAACCAAACCTTGTCCAGCAAATGTATAATGTTGTAGAGGTGTTAACTAAATATTATAATTTTGAAAATTTGAAGCAGTATAATGCTGTTTTAAATCTCTTTAAAGTGAAGGTTGCCTTGGGTAAAAATCAAGACCCAAGTTCTATTGTGTATTATGCTCTTGATTTGGATAACAATATAGCTAGTAATCCAATAAGTCCTAGTAGACTTTGTTTAAAAGTTGACATGGATTTTTTAAATGTACATTTTAAGAATTCTTCAACTAGCAGTGATCCGATTTTGGACAGTGAAGTAAAAAAACAAGTAGAGTCTTACTTTTTACAAAGCAAAGATTATAAACACTTTAATAAACTTCTAAAGAATCAAGGAATCAATTTAGTTTCAGATAATAAAAACAAATCTGATTTTTATTTTGTCAGTCATAAATACAAACGAGTATTTACTTTCAAAGACTTAGATAAACGCTTATCTGAAAGATTATCAGATGATTTGTATAGTAATTTTTCAAACTCAAAGAAACAAAACAAAAAAGACCCACTAAGTAAACTAATAGCTCAAAGGTATAATCAAATTAACGATAACTTTAATAATCTAGTGGTACATTCTAGTTTTGACTTTGTAGACAACTATTTTAATATAAACAATAAAGCAGAATTTGTTTGCTTTTTTAATCATCTATTTAATGCTCCTGCAAATGATTTAGACCAAAAGCAGCTTGAGAGCCTTAAAAAAAGAAAGCGAAAAAAGAAGGGGTATAGAATTTAATTAGTAAGACTATGTTAGCAATGTTTTTGGGACTTTATTGGTTTTTGTACTTAACTGTGGCATACCTGTGGAACTTTATTTGTTTAAAAGCAAAAAAACAAAGTAAAACAGCGCCTTGTATTGTTGGTCAAAGTAATACAAAACTCAACTATAAAAAGCTTAACAAAACAAGCAGACCCTCAGAGAGTTTAATTGATCTACTAAATCAATCAAAAGATGATTCAGCTAAAGAAATAGCCAAAAGACTCGGCTAGGGTAGGGCGCGTTTATTGTTTTTACAGTAGTAAAGAATTTTACTGGTTTACTCTTTTATTTTTCTTGATTTATATAGTAGTAGAAGTCCAATACTTCCGTTTAACAAACTAATACATATTTCTTTAGTAGATTCACTAACATTACTTGTCTCACTATTATAAGAATACAATTGACTAATCAATATCATTAATGATACTGTTATAATGATGTAACCTATAAGTCGCAATTTCTTTTTCATTTTAATTCTTATTCTTTTAATATTTAAAACGACTTGATCTATTATACTGATATTTATAAAAGATTAAAGAGGTTTTTAGTTACTGTTTTTATTTGAATACAAATATATGGTATAAATTAACATAATAAAACAATATTATACGAATGTTTTGTGTTATTATTGATGTGTAAATTATTAAATATGTGCTAATAAAACATCTCGGGGCAAGCCCACGAGGTATTTCGCAGTACGATGTAGTATTCTCTAAACTTTTCCTCCGAACCCCGAGGCAAGCCTCGGGGAATTCTTTAGATTAAAAAGTAATTTGCATTATAAATCAATAGTTTATGTTAATTAGTAAATTACTTTTTAATAATACAAGAATTTTTAAGATTATCTCATTAGTAAATGAGCTAGTAAAATAAGAATCTCATTAGTTAGTAAATCAAAACAGAGCACTTGTCCTAACTGCGAACTACCATCTTCAAAATTACATAGTTTCTATATATGTTATAATATCTTTTATAAGTAGTTTTTTTATGGCAGAAATTAAGATTTCCATTGTTTCAAAATCAGGATGACTATTTTTAGCTGGAAGTTGTATGGATTTTTCCTTTACAACATTCCATCCACCTAATTTGTTTTTATATGAATAAATTGGTAAATCAGTTACTTTATTAATAGCTTGAACAGCAAATAAATATTGATTAGGTGTCAAGTCATAGTCACTACCAATCCATTTAATTGCATAAGCATCAGATAAAACTGTAAATTCTTTTGATTGAAAGTACGCTCTATATACATCACTATTTGATGGAATAGAAATAACATTTTTTAGAATAGTCGCTTCCTCTTGAGGCACAAAGTAGTTTAGTCCTTGATTTTTAAAACTAGAAGTTAGACAAGGTAATGTAAATTTACCCGTTGCTTCCTTAGCTAATTCTTCCGCTTTATAAGGTAGTTTTTTAGTTTTTATCCTTTCAAATAAATTTTTAATTTTAAAAGTAGACCATTGAATGTTGCCATAATCTTCTAAAATATTTAGTTCTGCTTTGGTTAATTCGTAATTATTTAAATCTATAGCTTGTAAATAGTCTTGTAGAGTTTGGGTACGCTCTTGTTCTAAGCTAGCAATAAAATGTTCCATAAAATCAAAATCGATAACTCCGTTTTTCATTGGGAGCTTAATACTTACATGGTTAAAACTGCCAATTCTAAACTGCTTGCTATAATTAAATTGATTTTGAATTTTTTTATTTATTAAACTTGTAATAAAAAGTTTTACATTTTCAGACATCTTGTCCTTTTCAAATAATACTAATATGTTATCATCAGCAGAATAATTATAATTGCGATAAAATGAATTAGCAAACATATCAATGGTAATTGTTTTAGCGGGAAAAATTTCTTGATCAAAATTACCAATATATCCAGATACTCCTGTGTTTTCAAATCCTGCAGTGACTAAAGCACGATCACCACTAATTCTATTTTCTGCTGTTAATCTTTTTCCTCTTTTAATAGAAAATAATTCACTTAATAGAATATCAGGCCCCCACTCAACATTATCTAACTGTTTATTGAGCAGGGTATCTACTTTCCCAGCGTATAATTTTGGCCTTTAATTATACTAGAAACTTCCCAAGCTAGATAATCACTTATTGTTTTTTTAAATTCGGCAAGACTTGGTTGGGTATCTATGGGTGCGGTTTGATTCCAATCAGCGCCGTTGTTTGGATCAATATGACCTTCATAATAATCATTATCTGCAATTAACTCTAATTTGTTCTTGCCAAAACGTACTAAGTTCACTATCTCCTGATAACGTTGTTTTGCATTATTAGTGTCTTTTAGATTGTTGCTTGATTTTTTGCGATTTGCTCGTGTGTAGCCATCATTAGAAAAGTCAATAAATTTTACTACTTCATCTTTGTGGTGTTGTTCACCGACTTTAAAAACATAAATATTAGTCTGCACACTTGACTTTCCAATGAATAAATCTATGGGCATTTTTATACTTGCAATAAGAGTATGACTTTCTAAAATTTTGATATTATAATCTTTAGCTTTACCTGCGCCAGCAGAATTTTGGATAATAATAGCAGCATATCCTTTATTCATCATTCCTAAAGCTTTTTCGACAAAATTCATTCCATTGCCATTAGCAGAATATGGAGGGTTTAGTATAAAAGCATCTGCTGGAAATAAACTATTAGTTTTTCCAAAACCATATTTACCATCAAAATTAGTTAATGAGTCTATGTTTAAAATGTTAGAGCTACCATCACCCATCATAATCATATTCAAAATAGCTAACATATATACATTAGAGAGTAACTCTAATCCCAAGAGTTGCTCAGCTTTAATAGCAATTTCTTTTTGCTGGAGTTCTTGTGGTGATTTAATTGTGTTTTTAGCATCAATTAACATTTCATTCATTGCCGCTACCAATAGTCCTGCTGACCCGGTTGCAAAATCCCAAACATACGAGTCTTTGTTTACACGAGCTAATCTAACTAATAATGTAGCTACATAAGACGGAGTAAGTACCACATCATTTAATTTGTCTTGTGAAAAGCCTAACCAACCGTACATTTCGTTGAATAGTTTTCCTGTAAAATCTGTTGTTAAACCAATTTTGTAGTATATTCCTAAATCATCTACAATTTTAGAAAATACACGTCTTAATTGTGTTTCTCCATTTTCTACTCTATTGATGTTTTCAGTAGTTAATGTGTTTTCTAACGTGCGAACAATTAAATCTTTTTTCTCTTTAGGTATTTGTTTTTCTTTTAAGAAGGCTTTTATTTTACGAACAATAATGTCTCCATCGCGGTTTCCTTCCTCATTAGATGATTTTAGATCATCTTTACCAAGTGGTTGTACTTTTCCCGGAATACCTAAAGTTGCAATAATAGAAGCTGCAACAAGATAGACACGGTCATTTTCACCCAAACCTTTTTCGTTTTGGTAAATATCATTGTTTAATCGAACTAAGCTGGTGTCAATTTCTTTTTCTCGTTGTTCCTTAAGCTTGTCTAGTTCTTCTTGTGTTAACTTTAACGATTTTACTTGTTCTATAAAAACATCAAAGTTTTCTTTTTTCAAGAATGATAGGTCAGTGTATTCTGCAATTTTTTGACCAGCTCCTAAGTTGTCTTTAGAAACATAATAGACTCCTATTTGGTGAATAATTTTGCCAGAGATGTCTTTATGTCCCGTAACACCAATAGCGATAATATTGGTATAACTGGTATGATGTAGTATAGCATTTGCATAATGTACAGCACCATTTACAGCAAAACCATTTATGTTTTTTAAATTAGGTTCGTTTTTAACTGTACGATTTTCTACTTGTCTGTTTGCATCTAATTTTACTAATTTATCTTTATACCCTTTATACTCAATAAGTATAGGGTAATGATTGTGATATTTATCTTGCAATAGAAGTTTTGTATCTGGTCTATTGGCTCCAGCACCTCCGTTTTTAGTAAAGTATTCTGATAAGGCTTTATCAATTTCAGAATTGATAGATTCTTGTTGTAATTTATAGGGTAGATTATATTTTTTTAGCCATCCATTTACAAGATCAGCTATATTTGGTTCGATAGATTGCACTGTTCTTTTCACAGCCATTGCTTTAAGCTTAAGTATTAAAAATGTAAAAATATTAAATCTTACTATAAGAAACTAAAAGAAAATATCTTCAAGCTTACTTAGATGAATTCAAATATAAACTCAATAGGAGGCACTTTGGTGAATATCTCTTTGATAGGCTAATTATCGCTAGTATTACAGCTTTTGAATAAATACGGAGATACGTATTTATTTGTTGTGAATTATTTAATTCAAATGTATGACCAGACAAAACAATAGCGGAATTTTTTGATAACATCTTGAAAAAATAGCAGGATTCTACCGTCAGGGGAATATTTTAAAAAGTATATTTAGGACATTTGTATATGTGGTTATAATCAGACATTGTGAATCAGAGTGAAATGCCTTATTAGTATCTAATTACCACAAAAAGCATCTGGTTTTCGAGTATTATTTTCAAAAAGAAGTGCAGTAGTGGCGTTTTGAGCAACAATGGTAAAAGCATTTATCTTTATTGCTTAATCAATTGATTGTGATTTTTGCAAAGGATGATTTGTAGTGGTTGTACTTTTGCTTCTTTTAAAAGAGTTCTAATGCTAAATCAGTATCTATGATCTTTCTACCGTACTGCAAAATAGCACGATTGATTTTACTGTCTTTCTTTATTTTGTTAGCAGTAGAAATACTGTAACTAAATAATTTGGCTATGCCAGCAATACCATATATGTAACGTTTGGTAGGTGGTTCATTGGATTGCTTTTTTGAATGAATAGATTCATTCATCGCTATTTCCTTTAGTAAGTCTAATAGCTCTTGTCCTTTCATTTGCCAAACAAGCTTTTCTTTTAACTTGTTTAAATACATCCTATAAAGTTTTTAGGTTGTACTATTGTTTAGTTACAGCATTGTATAACTACTTATCAAACTCTGTGAAGGTATGTGATAAATAGGAATGTGTTGTAAGTGAATGTTTTTGAGGATTTAAAATGTTTTAATTTGTAACTTTAAACTTAAATAATAAAGTATATTATAGTTCCTTATTGGAAGATGTATTGCTTTATCTATTATTCAAAAAAGCGTAAATTTGGATGAAGAATTACAATAATTAATAAAAACTAAACAATGAATTATTTATTAGATCAACTAATTAAAGATTCTGAATTACATAAAGATATTTTTCTAAAATTAGAATTTACAGAAAAAGATTTATCAGTGTTTGATAGAATAAAGAAAAGTGCTTTTGCTATTAAAGAACAAGTTTTAAGACCTGATATAAATGACTCATATATTGAGTTATATAGTAAAGAAATAGAGACTTTAATTAGTTTTTTACCTTTTAGAGGGGGAGAAGATTCTAGCTTTGTTGATTATCAAGATCCCCATTGGAAACAATCAAATAAAGAATATTTTAATCATAGTATTAAACAACAATTAGATTCTATTTTACTAGAGTTAGAATTTCAGGTAGATTTATTTAATAAAATCGGTCAACTTGAGTCTAATTTGGTTATTGTAGGAGCAAATGGTAGTGGAAAAACTTCATTAGCTGAAAAATTAAAAATAAATTTAAATTATAACGGAACTGTTGTTTCTGCTCAACGAATATTAAGAATTCCAGAATTTCAGAGTGTTAGTAATAAACAAATAACTTTGGATAATCTGATTTCAAATCAAAGAGCAGATAAAAGATATAAAAATGAACACAATTTTAGCAATATCTTAAACGAATTTGAAATTGTAATACAACACTTGCTAGCGGAAAATATCTCTCTTAGTACTGCTTTTAGATCACATTATACAGAGGAATATAACAAAGATAAAAACCTTCTCATCGAGCCAGTAACTACTAAATTAGATGAAACTATTGAAATATGGAATTCATTAATTAGTCATCGCATATTAAAATGCGAAGATGGTATGAATTTCAAAACTTTTGTAGTAGGAAATGAAAACTCTTATTTAAGTATTCAGATGAGTGAGGGTGAAAAGAATCTTCTTTATCTCATTATACAAGTCTTATTAGCTCCGAAAAATGGTTTTATTGTAATAGATGAACCTGAAATGTATTTACATAAAACAATTTTAAAAAAATTATGGGATAAATTAGAAATAAGACGTGAAGATTGTTTATTTATATATTTAACTCATGATCTAGATTTTGCTACAAGTAGAAAAATTGCTAAGAAGATTTGGTTAAAATCGTACAATCATCCTAATGCATGGGAGTTGGAAGTTATTAATTCAGAAGAAATTCCAGAAGCATTATTATTAGAAATACTAGGTAGTTCAGACAATATTCTTTTTTGTGAAGGGAAAAAGAATTCTATTGACGAAAAACTCTACTCAATGCTTTTTTCTAATTATACAATTATACCTGTTGGTTCTTGTTTCGATGTTATGAATCATACAAAAGCGTTTAATAAATTACAAAATGTTACTACAAAGGCAATTGGAATAATTGATTCAGATCATCACTCAAGAGAAAGGCTTGATAAGCTAAAAGAAAATAGTATTTATAGTTTTTCCGTCTCAGAAATTGAGAATTTATTTTTGGATGAAGAGTTTTTAAGATGTATTTCAAATTTTGTTGGTATAGAGGAGAGCGCTGTAGTTTCGATAAAAGAAAGTATTCTAGATGATTTGAAAAGTAATATAGATTTACAAGTTTCAAATTATGTATCTACTAAAATCAATAATATTTTTAACGACTGCGACCTTAGTAAAGGTAATTCGTTAGATAAAATTAATGAAAATTACGAAAGTTTTAAAAACACCATTAATATAGAGGCTTTTTATGAAGAAAGAAAAAGGGATTTAGAAGAAATTTGTAATAATAATGATTATGAGAAAGCTATTTTAATCTATAATAATAAAGGACTTAAGAAGCACGTTGAGAAACATTTTAAAATAACTGAGTTTACATTAAGATGCTTCCTGTTTTTACAAAAGGAGCCTGAAAAAATAGATCTGTTTAGGAAATATTTCCCCATAGAGCTATTCTAAATACTATCTGTAATAATTAATGGTTATTAGTTGATAAATGTAACAAATAACCATTAATATATTATATAAAAAAAATTACTTAACTCTCCTTATGTCCTAAGACTTAATTGTCCATCACTTTTAAATTCAGCTCAGTACAAACAAATTTTATCAACTGATCTTTTATTTGTTTGTCTATTTTGTCATTCTAAGGTTTCAGTTCTTTAGCAAACTTGGTATAAGTGACATCATTCTGAGAATAGCATTTACCACTTCTTCTTATAGCCATAGCTAAAAGTACTATACTAAAATTACATCCAATTTTTATGTCATCATATACTATCAAAGCACATTTATACAGCTAAATAAGCATTTAACTTATTGATATATAATCAAGTAATATATGATAGGATTCAGAGAATCTATACGTGTTTTTCTTTTTTTATCCATAAATCTTATGCCAATTGGCTTACTAATCCAAATATTTTTCTTATACAAGTTAAGATTTTAAGCTTTTATAAATCTTCTACTGTTTTTTTTCGCAGTAGCTAAAGTCTTGTAAGGGGAGTCTAGCCTAGGTTTTAGATAGAAAATTTATTTGATTTCTACTTTTTTGCTTTGCCAATTGGCAATCTTATCTTTTTAAGCTATTGAATTTTGTATGGTTAGCTAACAAGAGTATTAATCATATAAAATTCTAAAAACATGAATGTTAACCGCTCTGAGTTTCTTTCTTGGATGGAAAGAATTACAATTCGATTAGATAGTTTAAGACAAGGAATTGATAAGCTTCAACTTCAAACTCTAAATATTGATGGTGAAGAGCTTTTAGATAATCAGGATGTTCTTCAAATCTTAAAAGTAAGTTCTCGCTCTTTGCAAAGATTAAGATCCCAGAAGTTATTGCCTTACTATAAAGTAAGGGGAAAGATCTATTACAAACTATCAGATGTTCAACAGCTATTAAGAGATAGCTTTTCTAAACCTATCAAAGAGTGATTGACCTATTAAAGCCAAAGATATACCTAGAAGTGCCATTGTAAAGCAAATACAGGTGTTGAAATTAACTTTAAGTATTAATCAACAAAATTTTTTATTATGGAAGCAAAAAAAAGTAATGAGTCAAAAAAAGATATTCTACTTGTAAATGACTCAAAGGACAACAAAATCAAAGCTGTACAAGGCTTAAGTAAGGAAGGTGATTTGCAAAGCAAACCAATTACTAAAACAAACTTAGATTCCTTTTTAAAATTAGATCGATCAGGAGATTTCTTTTCTAATTTTTTCTCTAATTTCTTTTCTCAGTTAAAAAATCCCACTGAGTTTAGTTTTTTTAGAGTGCCAGAGGAATTAGCCACTAAATTGTCTAGGCAAATGCAAAAAGAGATCGATCAGAAAAAAGAGCTGAATCATGAGCTTTACTTGTTTTACCAGGTTGATTCAAACAAGACTTCTAAGAGTGTTGATATTCAGCAACCGCAGTCCATTGTTACAAGTAAAGAATACAATCCCTATAAATATGATATTAATGATATTAACTGGGAATCACTCTCAAGGCTTGGCTTATCAAAAGAAAAACTCGAAGAAATGGATTTGTTAGAACTCCTTTTAAAGGGATATAAAACAAAGGATTTAGTTATGGTAAATCTAGATCTTGGAGCAGCCGTATTTTCTTTAGATGCCAGACTTGGTCTAACACATAACAAAGATGGTCAGGTTGTTATGACTTTAGAAGGTGTTAAAAAGTATCCCAATCTAAATGTGCCTTTTCAAGGTCATGAATTTAGTAAGCTTGATAAGCACAACCTTTTAAAAACAGGTAATATGGGAAGGGTTGTTGAGCTTTTAGACCCTGAGACTAATCAGAAGATTCCATCGGTTGTCAGCGTAGATAAATTAACAAACAATATCGTTGTTACCAGCGTTGAGAAAATGCAAGTGCCTACACAGCTAAAAGGAGTAGACCTAACAGATCAGCAGTTAGATGGAATAAAACAAGGCAAGGCAGTACTGGTTCAGGGAATGAGTTCTGCTAAAGGTAATCCGTTTGACGCCGAAATTCAATACAACGCATCAAAAGGACACATTGAGTTTTTGTTTGATAAGGTCAACAAAGACAAAGCGGTTTCAAACCCCCAGGATTTGAAAGTCTTTAGAGGACAAACACTTAGTGATTCTCAATATAAACAGCTTTTAGAGGGAAAGACCGTACCTATTGAAGGGCTTATTGATAAGCGTGGTAATCCCTATAAGGGATACATTAATTATGACAAGGTAAATAACAGAACAAATTTTTCTTTTTATGACTCTACTAATTCAAATGCTAATTCTCAAACTCACAAGGTAGAAGCAGGCGACACCCAAAGTAAAAAAACTGGTATAAGAATCTCATAAATGTTTTGATATGAAACTTGTGATAACAGAAACAGCAAGCGTGGCTAGGATTCTAGCCACGTTTTTTAATACTCATCAAAAAGAGTTTGGCTATTATAAATCAGACAAATACTTTGTAACATGGATGGATGATTGTAAGATTAAGTTGGAGCTTTTAGAGTCTTTAAAGAATCAAAATAAAGCAAACAGCCATGTACCCCTTGATTATAAACTCACTCTGGTAAATAAGAAAGAGCATAAAAGTAGTAATCCTATTGCTTTAAAAAAGCTTGATATAATAAGGCAATTAACTCAAAAGAGTAAAGAAGTTATAATTGCTACAATGCCTAGTGCTACAGCAGAGGCTAGCTTTAGATACCTTTTTGAATATTTACAGATAGACCTACCTTTTAAAAGACTTTGGCTTGAATCTTTATGTAATCAGTCTATAACAAAGGCTATGTTAAATATAGACAGAAATAAAAATGATGACACTGTTTTTTATGCTCAAAAAAACAAGGAATTAATTTATAAACAATTAAATCAATATTATAGTAAAGTAGCCTTGAAATCTGAAGATAAGCTTTGTTTTGTTAATGCTGTTTTATTATCACTTATATGTCAAAACTACCTTGATACAAACCAAAGTAATCCAAAGACAACCTATAGGATAATGGTTAATTTAAGAAGTACTTCTAAAGACTATTATTGTTATTTTCCAAAGTTGTATCATAAAGAAAATTCAGCCCTAAAAGACTTGAAACTAATACAGAAAAACTCTAGGGTAAAAACTAAAAGTAAAAACATAGAATTTGTAAAAGAGCCAGCTGTTTTATTGTTTGATTTTTTAACTCTTACAATCAAAGCTCGTAGTGTTTATGGGTTTAGTTCCCTTAAAACTCTTAATATATTAATAAGGCTTTACAGGCAAAGATTTATTAGTTATCCTTTAACCTTAAATAAGTATTTACCCCAAAGCAGTAAAGATGGTATTTCTGGGGTTTTAAATGTTTTAAGAGATTATCCAAAGTTTAAAGAAACTCTACTTACCTTAAAACTTGCCAAGCTTCATTACCGAGGTATTATTAAGGATGAGAATTTTCATACCCATGGTATATTAACCACTTTAAATATTCCACATAGTTTAACTGTGGATGAAAAAGCGATATATGAATTAATAGCTCAAAGATGCATTGATACCTTTAGATTACAGCCTCAAATTAGAAAGGCAGTTTTAATTCTTGATATAGAAAACCAGCCTTATGATTTATTGTTAGAGGCCTTTGAAAATAATCTCTCTAATAATAACTCTGTAAATACTGTAGATAGTATTGATGGGTTACTTCAAGTAGATTCTTTTCAAGTAGAATCAGCGAAGATAGTTAAGCAAACTAACCAGAGTGAGTCGCTTTTTACCTTTTCCAGTTTAATTCAAAAGATTCAAGATGATTTTATAGCAAGCTTAAAACAAAATGGACTGTCCAAAGAAAGTTTCTACTTTTTTAAAGATGTGTTTGTAAAACTTGTTTTAGGGGTTGACACTTTACTGGAAAAAGGCTATGTTATATCTACCCCTAAGGGGCTTGTGACCACTGAAATGGGCTTAGACTATTACAAAAGACTAACAAGGTTTAACTTATCAAGTTCAAGTTATAAGGATCTTATAGATTTTGAGTTATTTTTTTTTAATTTAAAACAAGGTATTACTATAAGGCAAGAGTTTTATAGGCAAAGTCAAGATAAACTAAGATTTATACATCATAAGATAACTTATTTTACTGATCTAGATAACATATCTGATTTTGTTTGTTTGGCATGTAAAGACAAATTAGAACTTAGTTTTAAAAGACTTGTTTGTCTAAACAAATCATGCCCTTGGAGAGTTGAAAGATTTGTATCTGGGGTTTATTTATCAGAATTTGACCTTGAGTTTCTACTTAAGTCAAAACGATCAAAGTCTTGGTTTAGTTTTAAAGATCGCAAAGGTTATCCCTTTAAAGCATATTTGTTTTTTAATGAAAAACTACAGCTTTGTTACGAGTTTGTTTAATCATCCTTGCTTTATAAGACATAGATAGCCTGTAAAACAACAGGCTATTTATGTTTTGGTTATGAAAGAGTTTATTTTTTTTGATTTAATAGGTGCACTAAATCAGGGTCATTCTCTATGCGTTTAATCTCACTTTTAATAAGAGTGTCAATGTCTTTTTTAATTTGATTGTAATTATCCTGTATTGCTTTATCAAGATAATCCTTTTTTTTGTAATCAGTAAACGAGGTAAGGGTAGGGATGCTTTTGTACAAAGCCTCTTGCTTTTCTATCTCTTGAGTATCTACCACAATTTTACTATGGAAGATTTTCTGATTAATCTGCTGATCAAAATTATCTGATACCGCCCCCACAAACATGCCTTGTGTAAGAGTAGATATTTTAGAACTGGGGATAAGCATGTCTAATTGAGTTGATATAGAACTTGAACGATCTTGGCGGTTTATAGAGATACTTTGACGTTTTTGAAGTATTTTTCCAAAGCGCTCAGAAAGTGCCTTGGCTGTATCTCCTACTACTTGACCAGAGAAAATATTTCCAACTGTATTTTGAATTACCTTGCTTTCTTTATCTCCATAGTCTCTTGTTAATTGGGAGAAATCCTGAAAACCTAAGCAAACTGCTACTTTATTACTTCGAGCAGTAGCAATAAGGTTATCAAGTCCTCTAAAGTATATGGTGGGAAGCTCATCAATGATAACAGAGCTTTTTAGTTTACCTTTTTTGTTGATTAGCTTAACAATTCGCGAATTATAAAGCCCAAGAGCAGCCGAGTAGATATTTTGGCGATCAGGGTTGTTTCCCACACAAAGAATCTTCGGCTCATCTGGGTTGTTAATATCTAATGAGAAATCATCACCACTCATAACCCAGTAAAGTGAAGGTGATATCATGCGCGAAAGAGGGATTTTAGCTGAAGCAATTTGTCCTTGAAGTTGATCCTGAGCTCCGCCTTGCCATGCGTCCATAAACGGTGATAGGTAATTCTCTAAAGAATCATATGAGGTTAGAATTGTAAATACGTCTTTGTATCTTTTGTTTAGCAGTTCTATGGCGTGAGGAAAGCTGCAGTATTTGCCATTTTTATAGATTTTTAAAAACCATATAATTGCCGCTAATAGAATAATTGGAGATTCAACAAAGAAATCTCCTTGTTTTTGTATCCATGATCGGTTTAGGTTTAACATAATGGTGTGTGCTGACTCATAGGCATCAGATATATCAGTTATAAACTTTGGGTTAATAGGATTGCAGCGATGACTTTTTCTAGGGTCATCAAAGTTTATAACATAAAACTTAGGAGTTACTTTATATTTATCAGCATGAAGTAAAAGATGATTGTATGCGATGGTTGACAAATCGTCGTATTTAAAATCATAAATATACATACAGTAACCTTTTTCTATTTGCTGTTTTATAAAGTTATTGATAATCGCGTAACTCTTACCAGATCCAGGTGTGCCAAGCACAATGGTGGCTCTAAATGGGTTAATTACATTAATCCAACCCTTGTTCCATTTTTTTTGATAGTAAAATAAGGTGGGTAGGTTAACCGAATACTCGTTGTGAAGGTATTTAGTCTCTTGCTCAAAACTCTCATTTTCTATATTAAACACATCTTGTAAAAGGTTCTCATTTAGTAATCTACTTATATAAGCCCCCGCCACCAGTAGTAATATGTAACCTATAAAGGTTGTTGTTATATAAAGTAAAGAAGCGATGTAAGACTTTATACTTAGAAGGAAAAAATTTAAAAAAAATAGGCTAAACCCGAAGCTAAAGAGTATAGTTATTTTCTTTAGGGTTATTGTATGGTTTTTTACGCCTTTATTTCCCCATAGACTAAGGCCTAATAGTACAAGAGCAAAGAGTTTTGTATAGATTGGATACTTAAACAAGTTTGCTTTAGAGTTAAAGCCTACAAGAATTTTATTGACCACTAAGTGTGTTATTCCTATCTTGTGAAATAACCAGTAACAAAACCAGTATACATGCATAAGAATAAGTATGATACTTACTGCTCTTAAAAAGGATAGGATTTTTGATAGCGATCGTAGGTCATCTTCGTTTTGCATAGTAGTATTGTTTTTAAAATTAGAATCTTAAAAGTAGAAGCAAATCTAACTAGAGATGATTTATGGTAACTAAAGGTTTTGTTTGGCCTATACTGGAAGCTAGTTAGTAAACTAGGGTAAGTTAGTGTAATACAAAAAGAGTATTTTATTTTGTAGAGAAGGACTAAGTAGATAAGAAATACAAGGGTCTACTAAAGGGGAATTAGGAATAAACAATGATTTCATTTTGTAAATATTGATATTGTTTTATAATGCGGTATTGTTTTTAAAAAATAATTGTATTTATAGTATTTTGTTAACAAAATAGAAGCTTTTATTGTCATTAAGTATTATTTATTGTTCACTAACAAAAAACACCATTCCACACAAAAAGTGAATTTTTTATTGCACCCCAATATTTTAAAAGTGTACATTTGTAACTTGCTGTTAAAAAGTATCGACAATTATTGACATTAGAGTAATTTAATGGCAAAATATTTCACTGATAATAAAACTATTACACATTAAAAACATGACTAAAGTACTGATCACTGGTGGAGCAGGATTCATTGGATCTAATTTGACAGAATATTTTTTAAGCAAAGGATATTTTGTACGTTGTTTAGACAATTTCGCAACAGGGCATAGATATAATATTGAGCCGTTTTTGTCAAATGAGAATTATGAGTTAATTGAAGGAGATATCCGTGATTTAGAGACTTGTCATCGTGCAGTAAAAGGAATGGATTATGTCTTACACCAAGCTGCTTTAGGGTCAGTTCCTCGCTCTGTAAAAGACCCGATTACTACAAATGATGTAAATGTGACAGGTTTTTTAAATATGTTAGTAGCTATGCGTGATGGAGGAGTAAAACGTATGGTATATGCAGCTAGTTCTTCTACCTATGGAGATTCTGAAAACTTACCTAAAGTAGAAGATATTATAGGGAAACCACTTTCTCCTTATGCAGTGACAAAATATGTAAATGAACTATATGCTGATGTGTTTGCTAGAACATATGGAGTAGAAATGATAGGATTGCGTTATTTTAATGTATTTGGTCGTCGTCAAGATCCTAATGGCGCATACGCAGCAGTTATTCCTTTATTTGTGAAGCAACTAATGAAACACGAGAGCCCTACTATCAATGGTACAGGGGATTATTCTCGTGATTTTACGTATATAGATAACGTGATTCAGATGAATGAGCGCGCGATGCTAACGACTAATCCTGAAGCTGTAAATACAGTGTATAATACAGCAGTAGGAGATAGAACGACTTTAAATTCACTTATTGGTTTTCTAAAAGAAAACTTAGCGAAATATGATGCTCAAATTGCAAATGTAGAGGCTATATATGGTCCAAACCGAGTAGGAGACATCCCTCACTCTTTAGCTTCTGTAGATAAAGCAAAAGCACTATTAGGATATGAACCAACCCATACAATTGATACTGGCTTAGCTGAGGCTGTTCAATGGTATTGGGAGAATTTGAAATAAAAGCTTGGTTGAAAGTAATTAAATAAGAATAAACACCGTTTAAATAATATGAGTACACAACATAAAATTGCAGTTATTGGATTAGGATATGTAGGATTGCCATTAGCAAGGCTATTTGGGACAAAATTTCCTACAGTAGGATTTGATATTAATAAAGGGCGTATTACTGAATTAAGAGAGGGAAAGGATAGTACATTAGAGGTGTCTAATGAAGTATTAAAATCCGTGTTGATAGATAAGAATCCTGTTTTACATGGTGGGGAAAAAGGAATGTATTGTTCTTATGATATGGGAGATATTACAGACTGTAACGTTTATGTAGTAACAGTACCTACTCCAGTGGACAAACATAATCGTCCAGATTTGACACCACTATATAAGTCTTCTGAGACAGTAGCAAAAGTGTTGAAAAAAGGAGATATCGTGATTTATGAATCTACTGTATATCCAGGAGTAACAGAAGAAGAATGTGTACCTGTATTAGAGCGTGTATCAGGATTAAAGTTTAACGAAGACTTCTTCTGTGGATATTCTCCTGAGCGTATTAATCCAGGAGATAAACAACATACAGTTGAGAAAATATTAAAAGTAACATCTGGTAGTACACCAGAGATAGGAGTGGTGGTTAATGATATCTATAAAGCTGTGATTACAGCAGGTACGCATTTAGCACCAACAATTAAGGTAGCTGAGGCTGCAAAAGTAATTGAGAATTCACAACGTGATATCAATATTGCTTTTGTCAATGAATTAGCAAAGATATTTAATTTATTAGATATAGATACGCATGCTGTATTAGAAGCAGCTGGTACGAAGTGGAACTTCTTGCCATTTAAGCCAGGATTAGTAGGAGGGCACTGTATTGGGGTTGATCCATACTACTTAGCGCAGAAAGCAATAGAAAAAGGATATCATCCTGAAATTATTTTAGCAGGTCGTCGTTTAAATGATTCTATGGGAGAGTATGTAGCTTCTCAAGTTATAAAAGCTATGATTAAAAAAGGAATCAATGTAAGCAAAGCAGAAGTTCTAATGTTAGGAGTAACATTTAAAGAGAACTGTCCTGATGTGCGTAATACGAAGATTGTAGATGTGATCGCAGCTTTAGAAGATTATGGAATAAAAGTAACAACTTACGATCCTTGGGCTAATCCTGTAGAGGTGATGCACGAGTATGGAGTAGTGAGTCATAATACACTAGAGGCTATACAGCCAAAAGAAAATCAAACTATAGATCATCGTTATCCAGCAGATACTAAGCGATATGATGCTGTAGTATTAGGAGTAGCACATAAAGAATTATTATCGTTAGATATGTCTAGTTTAAAGAAAGAAGTTGCTGTAGTATACGATGTAAAAGGAGTGTTAGAAGGTGAAGTAGATAGTAGATTATAAGCAGTGGGGATTATCAATAAAATAAAACAAAAGTTTCAAAATAAGGATGCTAAAGTTCTCTTGGAGAACTTTATCTCTTTATCTGCATTGCAAATTATTGGAATGGTTTTACCATTAATTACTCTGCCTTATATATTAAGAGTAATTGGATTTGAGAAGTATGGAATTATTGTTTTTGCAGCCTCTTTAATTGCGTATTTTCAATCTTTAACAGATTATAGTTTTAGAATTACAGCAGTACGAGATGTTGCAATATTTAAGCATAGTCCTCAGAAGTTGAATCTGATTTACAGTAAAGTTTTGATGATTAAGATTATATTTTTAGCTCTATCACTCGTAATTATTACTTTAATTGTGTTTCTAACTTCATCTTTTTATGAATATAAAGAAATTTATGCTTTAAGTTCGTTAATGTTAATAGGATATGCTTTATTTCCTGAATGGTTTTTTCAGGGAATAGAAAAAATGCGTTATATTACCTATCTAAATTTGGGTATTAAATTGTTTTTTACTATTTGTATTTTTGTGTTTATCCGAGAAGAACGTGACTATTGGATTTATCCCTTATTACAAGGGTTAGGATTTATTGGAGCAGGAATTATCGGACAATACTTATTAGTTAGGAAGTATAAGTTACAGTTAATTTGGCTACCTAAAAAGATTATTAAAGATACGATTAAAAGTAACTTTCCTTTATTCATTAATCAGTTTGTACCTACTTTATACAATAATACAAGTGTATTTTTGTTGGGTATTTTAGGAGCTAAGTCGTTAGTTGGGATATATCAAGCTATTTTGACCATAGTTAATTTAGCAATTACTATTCTAGAAGTGTTTTCTAGGGTGTTTTTCCCTTTTTTAAATCGACAGAAGGCGGCTTTTCCTAAATATAAAAAGATGATGCTAACAGTAAGTATGGTGTTGAGTATTGGGATTTTGTCAAGTTATAGATTGATTTTTTGGTATTTAGATATTAGTTATGAATATGCTTTTTTTGTGTTATTAATATTAGTAATTGGTATGAATGGTTATACTTTTTCAAATATTTTTGGATTAAACTATTTTCTTATCAAAAGGGAAGATAAATTAGTAATGAAGAATACTGTTATAGCATCATTATTAGGTTTTGTTTTAGCATTTCCACTTATTACTTATTTAGGTGTAATAGGAGCTGCTATTAATTTAGGTTTTGGGCGATGGATGATGGGAGGTGGATTATATTTAAAATATTTAAAATTTAGAAAAATATATAAGTAATGAAAATAGGAATTATTGGTTCAGGTAATGCTGGATGTGCACATGCGTTCAAATTAACGGAAAATGGACATCAAGTAAATCTAATTAAAACATCAAATAGCTTACACGAACACAATTTTGATAAAATTGTTGAACAAGGTGGTATTTGGGCTATAGATAATACAAATGAAGATAAAGAGTCTTTTCAAAAAATAAATCTTATTACTAGAGACATAGCTTTGGGACTTAAGGGTGTTGAATTAGTATTGGTTTTAACACAAAGTCTACATCACAATAGTGTGGCAGAAAAAATAGCTCCTTTTATTGATAGAGAAAGTACTAAAGTATTGTTCTGCGTTCCTGGTAATTTAGGGTCATTATATTTTAAAAAGCATTTGGGCGATACTGATATTGTTTTGGCAGAGGGAGAGTCTACTCCATTTGATGCTAGAATTGTAGAGCCAGGTACAGTAAATATACTATTTAAGAATGTTAGAAATGCCGTTGCTTTTTTACCAAATGCTAGAAGAGAAGAGGGAATGAAGTATATTTCTCAATTAGTTGATACTTACGGGGACTATAGAAATAATATTGTAGAGTCTGCTTTACATAATCCAAATTTGATTGTCCATACAGTTGGAGTTATTATGTCAGCTAACCGTATTGAGAAAATGAAAGGTGAGTTTTGGATGTACAGAGAGTCTTTCTCTCCTGCTATCTGGAACTTAGTACACGATTTAGATAAGGAAAAAAACAATGTCATAGAAAAGTTTAAAGGTCAGCCTATTAGTTATTTAGATGCTTGTAAATATAGAAATGAGTTAGATCTTACTCAAGACTCTCTAAAAGTATTTCAATCTTACGCAGAGAATGGCGGACCAAAAGGACCAGATAATTTAAATACAAGATTTTTACATGAAGATGTAATTGTTGGATTAGGTTCTCTATCAATGTTAGGAAAAGAGGTTGGAGTTTCTACACCAGTAACAGATTCTTTAATTACAATTGCTAGTTCATTGGTTAAAAAAGATTTCTTTGGACTAAATCGTACTAAGGAAGAGTTAGGAATAGCAGATTTTAATGAACATGAATTGATAGCATTTGTTAATGAATAGTTAGACATAAAAGTTTTGTGTTAATAATTATTGTGATAAAAATTTAGAATACTTCTTTTATGAATGAAATGTATAAGAGGAGTATGGTTTGTTTAAATATGGATATCTATAGTCATTATTGTAACAGAAGTTTTATAAGTTATGAGATTTAATACTAATATTATAAAGAAAATTTAGTTTTTTATTATGAAGGAAGTTCTTAGAAAAATAGTTTTTAATAATTCTTTTTTGAAAAATTTATACTTAAAAAAACGTTTAAGTGGAGGGGAGTTAGCTCCTGAAGGGAAGATGGAGGAAATACTTAACGAGGCGGAAGTAGTTCTTTTGGATAAGAAAACAGAAAATATTAAAGTTGGTATCGTAAAGGATGGAGAGGAGCCACAAGGGTATGTTTTTTTACGTTATTACTATCCTAAATATGTAAGGTTTTTAAAAAACAATAAAATAAATTATTCTTATTATAATATATATTCTAGTGATTGGATTATACAAGCAGAGAAGTATGATGTAATTGTTTGGCATACGAATTCAGATCCTGTTACTCAAGATATAGCTATGCATAAACTTTATATTCTAGATAAAGTCTTAAAAAAGAAATGTTTACCTTCTTTTGATGAGATTTGGTCTTATGAGAATAAGATTAATGCATATTATTTGTATGAAGCATTACAGTTACCTACAATACCAACTTTTGTGAGTCATGATAAAGAAGAGACTATGAAGTATATTGAAGAATGTAGGTATCCTTTAATATCTAAGTCGAGAACTGCATCTGCGTCAGCAGGAGTTGTTAAAATAAATAATCTTAATGAGGCAAAGAAAATTGTTAATAAAGTTTTCTCATCAGAGGGATTAGGAACAAATTATTATCACGATAGACAGAAAGATTACGTTTATTTTCAAGAGTTTATTGAAGGAGCTAAATATGACCTACGTATGATTATTATTGATGATAAGGCATTTGGATATTATAGGTATCCAAATGAAGGAGATTTTAGAGCATCTGGGGCTGGTAATTATGCTAAAAAAGAAATACCTTCAGAAGCATTAGATTTAGCTTTTAAAGTTAGAGATGCTTTTAACTCTACTTGTTTGGCTACAGATGTTTTATTTAGTGAAAAAGAGAATAAGTATTATATTATAGAGAGCTCAATATTTATTGGTGTGGATACAGCAAGTCAATTAGAGATTAATGGAGTAGCTGGGTATTATGAGAGAGTTAAAGAAGGAGAGTATGTTTTTAAAGAAGGGAAATATTGGATTCAGGAACTGACATTGAAAAATTTAATAGAGAACAAGTAGTAGTTATATGAGAGTTTTTAAAAAATCGTCTAGTAATTTAGCCTTTGTATCATTTTTTTTATTTTTTCTATCTCCATTTATAGCTTTGCCTTTTATATTGATAGATATATATAATAAAAGAAGAGGAAGTTATTTTTTATTGGCAATGTTTATGGGGGTTTTAGCATTTTTGTTATTACCCCATACGTTATTAGATGTTTCTAGATATTATGAGAATTATGATTTAATTGCTAGGATGAGTTTTTCTCAATTTATTGAATATTTAGGAGAAAGCTCAGATTATGTTTTTTATAGTTTATTTTATTTCTTTAGTCGTTTTGATATAAAATTTCAATGGGTATTATTTATATTTTCAACATTTAATTACTATTCAGTTTTTTTCGTTTTTAAAAAAATAATTTCAACAAGTAAAGTTGTTATTAGTAAAAAGGAGTTATTCATATTCTTCACACTAATTTTTTTCAGCCTTAGTTTGTTATATTATTTATCAGGAACAAGATATACTTTAGCAACCTCTTTCTTTATTTTATTTGTATACTACTATTATTATGAGAAATCTATAAAGAAAGGAATATTATGTTTTGTAATTAGTGTAATAACTCACATTGGTCTTGTGATATATTTACCTATTCTTTTTTTACTTCTATTGCTTAAAAAAGTAAAAAAAATAACTGTAATTAAATGTGTTTGCTTTGCTGTTGTTGTTTTTAGTGTAATACCTATCAATTTTCTTCTATTACCATTAGAACCTTTTTTACCATCTTTAGTAGGTAAGATTAATGCTTATATAATGTTCGAACAAAAAGAGGGAAATTGGATATCTTCATTAACACATTTAACTATATTATTTACCGCTTTATATGTCTTATTTATTTTTAATAGATTTTTAAATAGAACCATTTTTAATATGGTTATGTTATGTATTGTTGCTGTTGCTTTAACCCTGCCATTTGGTCACGTAGTCTATGATCGTTATGTTTTAATATTAAAACCAATATTGGTTTTTGCAATGATTTATTTATACATAATTAGGAAGGAATTTGACAGGAGTAGAAAAATAAAGTTTGAAGTGATAAATAGAGTTTTATTAGCTTCATTTTTACTTTATACGATTTTCGCTATATATTTCTATAGAGAAAGTATTACTCCATACTTTAAATTTCAAAATTGGTTTTTTGTAACTCTTATAGATTTAGAATATACATTTAAGGATTTTTTAAAATGATTAGAAAAAAGATAGTGTTTATTTTGCCTAGTTTTAAAACAGGTGGAGTAGAAAGAGTGACCTTGAATATAATTAATTCATTAGACTTTCATAAATATGAAGTACATCTATTAATATTAGAGAAAGGAAATAATACTTTATTATCATCTGTTAGTAGTTTAGCTAGTATACTTGAGATAGGAAAGCCTAGTTTGAGAAAAGCCAGTTTTGAGTTGTATAAAGCATTAAAGCAAATAAATCCTGACGTTGTTTTTACATCATTTAATCATATTAGTTTGTTTATAGGTGTTTTAAAGATGTTATATGGATTTAAATTTAAAACGATTGTAAGATTAAATAGTTTACCATCTAATAAATTAGTCTCAAACAAGCGCGATAAAATATATGATGTTTTTTTTAGTAAAGTTGTTAAAAAATCAAATGTAGTGATTTCGCAAAGTAATGAAATGACTCAGGAAGTGGCTCAATATTATAATTTAGATATTACAAAAATAGAAACAATTAGAAATCCTATAGATCAAAATGCCATTGTAAGATATAGTTCTGAAGAATGTGATGTTTTATTTGATAGAGAATATTTTAACTTGGTAGCTATTGGTAGTTTATCAAGTGTAAAAGGATTTGATTTATTGATAGAAGCTATTTATAATATAAAAACCAAAGATGTATGTGATTATAGATTATATATTATTGGCGAGAATAGGGAGACGAATGAGGATTACCATGCTAAATTAGAAAACTTAATCAGAAAACTAGATTTAGAAAAGGAGGTTTTTTTATTAGGATATCAATCTAATCCTTATACATTTTTAAAAAATGCCGATGCTTTTGTACTATCATCCAGAAAAGAAGGATTTCCTAACGTTGTTTTAGAAGCTTTAGTTTTGAAAAAACCTTGTTTAGTAACTGATTGTGTTGATTTATCAGATGTAGTTTGTGGTGATAGAGGGCTAGTTGTTAAGAAGGATTCAGTAAAAGAATTAGAAAAAGGTATTATTGCTATTAGATATTATAAGGGTAGTGACTCAGAATTTGAAAATTATGATTTCAATACTTTATTTAATCATGCTTAATTATTAGTTTCTATGAGAAAAGTATTACAAGTAATAGATAGTTTACACCTTGGTGGAGCAGAGAGATTGTTAGTGGAAGTAGTTCCTATTTTAGTAAATAAAGGCTTTGAAGTAGACGTTGTTCTTTTAAATGGAGAAAACACATCTTTCTATGAAGATTTAAATGATAGTAAGTGTTGTAATATAATATCATTAGGACGAGGATATTATAATATTGGTTATTTTTATAAACTGTATAAATTGATTCAGAATTATGATGTGATTCATGTTCATTTATTTCCTGCTCAATATTATGTTTCTATTTTAAAAATGTTAAGTTTATTTGATAAGAAAACTATTTTTACAGAGCATAGTACTTCTAATCGTCGTTTGCAAAGTAGTTTTTTTAGAAAATTAGAGAAGTTAATATATAGAAATTATAATACCATAATTTGTATAACAGAAAAAGTTAAGGATAGTCTTTTATCTTTTAATGTTGTTCGTCATAATAAAATTGAAGTAATTGAAAATGGAGTAAATATTTCTAAAGTTGCTAGTTCAATTGAGGCAGATAGAACAGAATTTAGTTATTTAGGTAGCGATATTCTTTTAATTATGGTAGCTGGTTTCAGAAGAGAAAAAGACCAAGATACTGTAATAAGAAGTTTAAGTAAGCTCCCAAATAACTATAAGCTGTTATTAGTGGGAGATGGAGAAAGAAAAGAAATACTGATTCGCTTAGTAGATGAATTAGGTTTAAATGAAAGAGTTTCGTTTCTAGGGGTAAGAAATGATGTATATAGTTTAGTGAAGATGTGTAATATAGCTATACTTAGTTCACATTGGGAAGGTTTTGGTTTAGTAGCGGTTGAGGCAATGGCGTGTGGTATCCCAGTAATTGCTTCAAATGTTGATGGTCTTGCACAAGTTGTTGAAGGTGGAGGTATGTTATTTGAAAAAGGTGATATAAATGACTTAGTTTCGAAGGTTATTTCTTTGGAAAATGAGGAATTGTATGATCAAGTAAATAATAGTTGTTTAGAGAAAGCGAAAAACTATGATATTAATAATATGGTAGATAAGTTATTATCTATTTATAAAGAGATATAAGTAATGAAACCGCCTATAAAAATACTTCATGTTGTAAATATACCATTTGTCTTGCCTTATTTTTTAGGAGATCAGATAGAATTTTTAAAATCTAATGATATTATCACAACAATAGCTTGTACAGAATCAAGTAAACTTGATGAGTTTGTAAAGCAATATGATATTGAAAAATTTGAAGTAGATATTGTACGTAAAATAGATGTTGTAACAGATCTAAAGTCTGTTTACCAATTGATGAAGTTCATCAGAAAAGAAAAATTCGACTATGTTATTGGTCATACTCCTAAAGGTGCTTTACTTGCAATGATTGCTTCTTGGCTAGCAGGTACAAAGAGCAGAATTTACTTTAGACATGGTTTAGTCTTTGAAACAAGTAAAGGGCTTAAACGTAAATTAATGGTTTTTTTAGAAAGACTAACAAGTAGATTAGCTACGCAGATTGTTTCAGTGAGTGAGTCAGTACTAAGTTATAGTGTAGGGCATAAGTTAGGATCAAAACAGAAGAATATTCTTCTTAACAAGGGAACATGTAATGGAGTAGATATTAATAAATATACTCGTAACAACAACCTTTCTTTAAAAAGTGAATTAGGAATAAAAGAAAGCAATATTGTAGTAGGATATGTTGGGCGTTTAGTAAATGATAAAGGAATTAACGAGTTGGCAGAAGCGTGGAAACTATTGTTAAGAGAACATAATAATATTACATTATTATTGGTTGGACCTTTTGAAGAGCGTGATACATTAAGTGATGAGATTAAGTTGTTTTTAGAAAATCAAGAATCTATTATTGTAACAAATTTAGTTCAGAATTCTCAACCTTATTATAATATAATGGATATGTTTGTTCTACCATCTTATCGAGAAGGGTTCCCTACTGTGGTTTTAGAGGCATCTTCAATGGAACTACCTATTATAACTACTAGATCAACAGGTTGTATTGATTCTATTCAAGAAGATGTGACAGGTGTTTTTGTCGACATAGATGCTATTGATATTAAAAATAAGATTGAATTTTACATAGAAAATCCTGAGGTTAAGGTGGAACATGGTGAAAATGGTCGTAAATGGATAATAGAAAATTTTAAGCAAGAGGTTGTTTGGAATACTATTAAAGAGAAAATATATAATAAATAATGAGTAAAGTAACCATCACAGGATCATCGGGTTTCGTAGGTCAGAATTTAGTTCCGTATTTAGGAATGCAAGAGTATGCTGTAGAGATATTATCTTTACGTCAGAAAGATTGGAAAGAAAATATTTGCTCTAATACAGAAGTAATTATTCACTTAGCTGGTAAAGCACATGATACTGCTAATACCTCAAGTGCAGAAGAGTACTTTACTGTGAATAGAGACTTAACGATTGAACTGTTTAATCACTTTTTAACTAGTACTGCTAAAGATTTCTTTTATTTTAGTTCTGTTAAAGCTGTTGCAGATTCAGTTGAGGGAGTTTTAAAAGAGGATGTAACACCTAAGCCTTATACACCTTATGGACAGTCTAAACAAGAAGCAGAACAATATCTATTAAAAGCACAATTACCTGAGGGTAAAAGAGTGTTTATTGTTCGTCCATGTATGATTCACGGTCCAGGAAATAAAGGAAATCTTAATCTACTCTATAAAGTAGTCGAAAAGGGCATTCCTTGGCCTTTAGCTTCTTTTGAGAATCATCGTTCATTTTTATCTATAGATAATCTTTGTTACTTAGTAGATGCAATGATAAAAAATAGTAATACACCTTCAGGGATATATAATTTTTCAGATGACAAAGCTTTATCAACTAATGAGCTAGTGACTTTAATAGCGGGGGTGACTAATAAGAAACCAAGGTTGTGGCATATATCTAAAGGATTTATGAATAATATGGCATCTATAGGTGATAAAATAAAACTACCATTAAATTCTGAGCGTTTAAAGAAATTGACAGAGAATTATGTGGTGTCTAATGATAAGATAAAGCATGCTTTAGGTATAGATATGTTGCCTGTGAGCGCGCAAGAGGGATTAATAAAAACAATAACGTCTTTTAAGAAGACTAATATTTAATAGTGAAGTTTTTTTTCTATTGAAAAGATTGGATTAGAGAAAGGTCGCAGGGAATTGATTAAAAAAAGAAAAATGGAATACATTGTAGTACTGGTTGTTTTATTTATAGCAGAGTTAGTATATTTTAAGATAGCTGATAAGTATAATATCATTGATAAACCAAATGAGCGTAGTTCACACACACAGATTACCTTAAGAGGGGGGGGGGTAGTGTTCTACTTTGGAGCATTGGCTTATTTTATTTACTCAGGTTTTGAGTATCCTTATTTCATCTTAGGGCTAACAGCGATTACGCTAATTAGCTTCTTAGACGATATGTTTACCTTATCAAATAAGATTCGTCTTTTAGTACATTTGTTATCCGTTCTATTGATGTTTTATCAGTGGGATTTGTTTGCATTATCGTGGTTGTGGATATTACCTGCAGTAGTAGGTGTAATAGGTACAATCAATGCGTATAACTTTATGGATGGGATTAACGGAATTACTGCTTGGTATAGTATTGTAGTTTTAGGATTATTAGCACTAGTGAATCAATCTGTTGGATTTATCGCTATGGATTTAATATTATATTCTTTACTAGGAGCTGTGGTGTTTGCATTTTTTAACTTCAGAACAAAAGCGAAGGCTTTTGCTGGTGATGTGGGAAGTGTGAGTATGGCATTTATCGTAGTATTCTTATTAGGACAGTTGATTATCACAACAGGGAACTTTATTTATATTTTATTTTTAGCGGTATATGGAATAGATGCAGTATGGACAATTATTGGTCGTGCATTAAAAAAAGAGAATATCTTCCAAGCACATCGCACGCATTTCTACCAGTATTTGAGTAATGAGGCTAAAGTCAATAAACTTTATGTTTCTTTTGGATATGGGGTGCTGCAATTTGTGATAGGATATGGTGCTATTGATATGGCAAAGAAGAATGGGATTGTCCAGATAGTGTTTGCGTTATTGTTGTTGTTGATAATGAGCGTGGTGTATTTGGTGTTTAAGAAGAGGGTTGTCGATAAGTTCGTTAAAACTAAAGTGTAATGTATTAAAGATAAGATATGTTACAAGCATAGTTATTTTCGTTTACAAACGAAACACAGTGGAATAACCTTCAGTATTCCAAGTTAGTTAGTATTAAAAGAACAAAACTTCTATTTTATGGAAAAGTTATTTAAGAGAAAAAAATATTTAATATATGGCATGGGAGGTCATGGCAAGGTAGTAGAAGATACTATTTATCAATTAAATGCTCTTAATACAGTAGAATATATTGATGATGCGACTAACCCTTATCATAGGGATTATGAGAAAGAAGCAGACTTGATTATAGCAATAGGTAATAATGAGGTACGAAAGCGAATTGTAAGTGAAGTTAATCATTCTTTCGCCACAATTATTCATCCAACTGCTTATGTGTCTCCATTTGCTGAGATAGGTAAGGGAACTGTGGTATTGGCAAACGCAGTTATACAGGCTAATGCTAAGATAGGGAAACACTGTATTATTAATGCTAATGTAACGATAGATCACGATGCTGTAATAGAGGATTATGTATGTACGTATCCTGCTGCTTATGTGGCTGGTTTTGCTCGTGTGACACAATGTAAAACACTAAAACCAGGACAGGTGGTGTGGAAGAGTGAGATATTTTAAATAAGTGATTTTAGCTTTTTAGTGATTTTGTTTATTGCTAAAGAATTAATGTATTGATAAATAGAAGCTGTTGTCTTTAGACAAAGGCTTTTTGTTTTATTATGTTTAAAAAGAGTTGGTAACAGATATAAAAATCTACACAAGGTATTTTAGTTTCCGCTTCTTCCACTCTTTGTGAATCTATCGTTTGTTATAATAAATTTCTATGCCTTTTTTTAGGCAGTAATTTTTAGCTGTAAAATTTTTGCCTTTATATTCTTCTCCAATGATACGTACATGTATCTCAAATGCTCGTAGTATATCTTCTAAATCTTGATCTGTGATGTACGGAACGATTTCATCAACATATTTGCATGCATTTAATTGAATGTATCGTTCTACTAGGCTTTTAGGAGCGATTACTTTATAATCCTTTTTGTTATTTGGATTAGTTTGTAGTCCGACAATAAGATAGTCGCATTGTGTTTTTGCTTCTTCTAACATTTTTACATAACCTGCATGAAGGTGATCAAATGCTATAAAAGTAATTCCTATTTTCATTTTGTTGTTGTGTGTTTTGTTGTTATGTGATTCTGTACTTGGTGAGTCTTGATAACCTTGTTATTTTGTAAATTGTTCAAAGTTGCAATATTTACACCTAAAAAACCGAATTTGTGATGCGAATGTAGTGCTTTTCTGTGGTTTATTATAGTTTTATATTAAACAGTAATATAAGGTGTGGATATTCTCTCTATAAAACACTACAATTTTGTTGAATGACTTTTCTATTTATGTGTTTTTTTAACTAGTAGAAGTAAAGAGAATCATGCTTTTTAAAGCCAGTATTTATTTTTTGTTTTATGTTAATTTATCATTTTTTTAATTATAAAATTTCCTTAATTTCGTGGCGTATTTTACTAATTGTGTTTTGTAATTATCTATTTTTTAGTGAAGTGCATTTAAATAAGTTTAACTTAAAAAAATGTTATGAGAAAAAGATTATTGTTGTTGTTTATCACCCTAGGGGTGCTCTCTTGTTCAAAGAGTGATGATAACTCCGAGCAGGAAAAATTAAGTAATTTAAAAGAGATGACCTCCTTTAAAGTTACAGTACAAGGAAAAGAATATCAGGCAGAGATTAAAGATGGGTTTATCAAAGCCGTATTACCTTCCTTGACAGACTTGACTAAATTAAGCCCTGAGATTAAGATTTCTGACAAGGCTAAAGTTACTCCAGGGTCTAATGTGGTACAAGACTTTACAAAAACAGTAGAGTACACAGTAACTGCTCAGGATAAATCAACTAAGGTTTATAAGGCACTTATTACAAAGACGAGTTCTTTAAATGCTATTGAGTCTTTTGTTTTTGTTAATCTACCCGAGGGAGCATCTTCTTTTTCTTGGAAGAATAAAAATCCTTTAGATATAGATACCTTAATCTATAAGGTTCCTTATTCAAGTACAATTAAGGCATTAACCTCTAAAATTCAAGTATCTAGTAAGGCTACAATACAACCTGCTAGCGGAGCTACATTAGACTACTCTACACCTGTGAAATATACAGTCAAAGCAGAGGATGGTGCTCAAAAAGAGTATCTAGTGATAGTGGATAATGCATTAGATAAACTAGAAATAGGTATTATTAACAAAAATGATTACAGGGGTAAAAAACCAAAAGAAGTAATCACTTTTACCACAAATGTTTTGCCTTTGGTTAAAGAAGAGGTTAAAGTAGAATTAATCCCTTTAGATAACCCAAGTAAATCAATAGACTTAAAAGTAGAAAGCATAGATTTAAAGACCAAGAAAGTAAACGCAGTATTACCAATTGAGTATTTAAACAATGATTATTACTTAAAGGTGTCTATCACTTCAAATAACTATGCCCAAAGTAAAAACTTTGTATTAGATGCTGGGACAATTAATTTTAAGAATATAGCCGATGTACTTGATCCAAGTACAAAAAACTATGTTCCTTGCACTAAACTTTTAATGCCAGGTGAGATCTTTAAGGCCAATATGTACCTGGAGCGCTCTAAGATTAACTCTTATAAATTTTCTCTAAGAAAAGACGGAAGAGATTTTCCTTTGTTAGATGCTAAGTTAAACGGAGCCTCAGAGCAGGTTGAATTTACAATGCCTCAAGTACCTAGTCAAACCATATCAAATGGAATCTTTGAATTTGTTGTAAAAGATTCAAACAATAAAGAGACAGTTTTAAAATTAACCAATACAAGAGGTAACTTGATCTCAGTGGTAGTAGGGGCAGCTCCTGTTGTTAAGGCATTGTCTAAATATAGAGTAAAACCAGGAGAGATTGTAAGGATAATAGGTGATAACCTTTTCTTTCCATTCTCAGAAGGAAGTTCTAATCTTGTGAAAGAATCAACGGTGACTTTGAAATATTATGGTAATACCTATAACAGGACTTTACTTGTAAGTGATGGAACATACTCTTTAGATACTAAAGATATGCAGCCAGGAACCTTTACATTAACTGTAAAGAATAACTTAAAAGCTTTTGGTCCTAGTACACAAAATATAGAATTAGTAATAGAGGATACCACAACACTTACTTTAAAGGTAGCTACTGCTGAAATATTTAGTGATAAGAGTAAATACAATGCAAAACAGATTGTAATTATGTTTAACGAGAGTATCGCAACAGCTAATATTATGAGGCTAGTTGTTGATTCAAATAAACCTGATGTTATTATTGATTCGTTCTTTACTTACCCATCTGGAGTTGCAACTGGTAAATTGCCAGATGATAAGTATCAACAATACTATGCCAATCCATCTAGTTATAAAGGATATGTAGTGGTGGAGTTTAAAGGAAAACAATATAATCTACCTTTTACTTTAACTCGTGCAGCTGATTGAGTAGTAATTCAATAAACCTGAGAGTTAGTTATTAATTTCAAAAAGTATAGATTTAATTTTTAATCCATAGAAAAGCTATTGCCAATTGGACTAAAGATATTGAAAAAATATTTTTTGAAATAGAGGTCAAATAAAGATTTAAAACTCTTTATTTGACCTCTATGTTTTTTAACTGTTTTGTGTTTATTAAATAAAAAGCAATGGTATGATTTTAAGAGACAATGTCTTTTAGAATATTCACTTAACTGGCCAAATAACTAAAGGGTTCCAATCTTCAATCCAACGCTTTCAAAGCACTAAGATATTAATATCTTGTTTTGATAAGCTTCCACTTGCTCAGATTCATTATAAGAATATAAAGATTTTCAAATAGAAATAAGTATAAGCATTAGTCTTAAATCCTATTTCAATTGGCAAACCTACCTCAAAGGTAAAGCACTCAATACTGTTTTTGGTCTTTAAATAAGAAACTGTTTTTTTATTTAATATACTGTAAATCAATTGATTGTTTTTTTGGGGTTAGGAATAAAAACGTTATATTATTAGTTATCAAAAGAATACTCTAAGTATATTTGTTAATGATAAAAAAAATATTAAATATTTGAATGCTGTATTTTTTTTATTTTTATGTGTGTTATTTTTGTTAAAAATAAATATAAAACACTTGTAAATGAAAAAAATAATACTTTTAATGCTTTGTGTAATGGGATTTAATATGTTTGGACAAGTTGGAATAAATACTAGTTTACCTTTAAAACCTTTTCATATTGATGCAAAGAAAGATAATCCGCCAACTTCTATGCCTACAGCAGACCAAGAAAAAAATGATGTTGTGGTAGATCAGGAGGGAAGATTGGGAATAGGGACTATAAATCCAAGTGCAAAACTTGATTTGAGAGGAAATTCTGATTTACAAGGGAATGTAAATATTGGAGGTGTTTTATCCCTGAACAATGAAATAAAATTAGAAAACCGTACTGGAGAGATTGGTTCATATTTAATGTCACAAGGTGCAGGAAAAGCTCCCAAATGGTATGTTCCTAAGGCATCAGAACAGGGAGATATAGCAAATGTTAAGTCATATTCTTTTATGATGTTAGATGGTAATGGAAATTCTACTGTAGTAAATGTAGATGAATTGTTTCAAAGCTATTTAAAAACATTAGTTATTCCATCTGTAGAGATCTATGCTAGTTCAGTGGGTACACAAAGATTGAATAATGCATATAATAAGATTAATGTATTTGAAAGTATATTACCTAAATCAAAATTTGTTGGTTGGAATACAACTGATAAGTGTATTGACATTTTAGAAGATGGAAGGTATCTTTTAACACTACAAATAGGCGTATCTGTAGCTAGTGATAAAGTATCTACAAGTAATGGAGAGAAAGATATGCTGCTTGGTTTTACTCAAAGAGACCCTTCTACTGTTGGTTCAAATGTAACAGGATTGTGGGTAGGTCGTGGAGTATTTAGATTTACAAAAGCTTCTAGCCCTGAATCTAGAACATTTACAACATATTCAACTTTACTTGAATTAAAGAAAGGAAATAAGATTTATCCTGCAATTTATGTGGATGCTCCCACAAGTGATAATGTGACTTTAGAAGGGGTTCAAAAAGGAAGTGCAGGAGACGGTGTTTTAACTAACCTTAATGTAACTAAATATTAAATTTTATAAACTGGGAAGAATCCAGATTATTACTAATGATTTCTGTGTACTTGCGGCTTCTGTTTTGGTTAAATTTAATAAAAACACTTTTGCTGAACATAAGTGTTGCAGGCTTTACAAGAAATAGAATACATGAAATGTTATAGCATTACTCAAAAAAACAACTACTTCACATAAAAAAGCAATGTTGCGAATCTATTAATTTACTATCTTTACAAGATGTAACCTATAATAGTAGGAATTACCCCTTGTTAAGAGGGGTTTTTTTGATTATAATGGAAAAACCATACCTTAAAGCCAAATTTGCTTTTGCTTTAAAACAAAGTTGCGTATTATCAAAAGACAAAGAAAGTAGATGAACGAATTATTTAAACCCCAGGACTTAATATATACAAGACAGGACGCTGTAAAGGTGTACTCTAACAAGGATAACGCCTCGGCTTATGTAGCCTCGCGTATTGCCAAGATTATTAAAGATAAACAAAACATTGGAAAGCATGCTATTGTGGGCTTAGCTACCGGTTCTACCCCAAAAGGGGTATATAAGGAGCTGGTAAGACTGCATAAAGATGAGGGACTTAGTTTTAAAAATGTGGTGACTTTTAATTTAGATGAGTATTATCCAATTCTTCCTGTGGATGATCAGAGTTATGTATCGTTTATGAAAAATAACTTATTTAATCATATCGATATTGATTGGAGTAATGTACATATTCCCGATGGAACTTTGTCTTTAGAGGCAATACAAGCATATTGTGATTTATACGAGCAGAAGATAGTGGACTTTGGAGGACTTGATATTCAGCTGTTGGGTATTGGACGTACAGGTCATATTGGGTTTAATGAACCAGGTGCTGTGTTAGAATCTAAAACTCGTTTAGTAACTCTAAATGATGTGACACGTGAGGATGCGAAGGATGATTTTGGCGGTAAGGAGCATGTTCCTACCCAGGCAATCACAATGGGAGTGCAAACAATCACGCAGGCTAAACAGGTAATCCTTATGGCTCTTAGTCAGCGTAAGGCAGAGATTATTAAAAAGGCTCTTCAAGGGGAGATAACATCAGATATTCCTGCGACTTTCTTGCAGCAGTTGGCACATGTTGAGTATATCTTGGATAGTGAGGCGGCATCTTTGTTGTCTAAGTAAAAAAATAAATAAAAGGGACTGATCCCTAGATAGGATAAAAATAATTGGATATATAAAAGCTGTTACTTTAGGGTGATGGCTTTTTTTATTTTATATCATCTAGCTAATCTTATTTGTTTTTTAGTAAGTAAAAATAGAAGTTATTGGTATATGTGTAAAATTTTAGGTAGTATTTGATTAATTTTTTATAAAAAATAGTTTTTTATAGTTAATATATATTAAATAACTATTATCTGTGTTTTTTGCAAGGTTTCGTTTTTAAAGTTTTGTTTTTTGTTAAAAATCAAACGTAAAAATGATTTTTTTTTTGTAAAAAAACACAATGTTTTATTGTGATTGTATTTTTTGTGTTTTGTTTTTATGATTAATATGTTTTATTAACTTAATTTTGAGTAAAAATACTATATGAGAAAGAAAATGATTCCTCTAATTGTACTTTTAGGTGCAATTAACGGGTATGCACAAACAGGTATTGGTACATCTTTGCCAAATGCAACTGCAGAATTAGAAATCACATCTTCGGATAAAGGGGTGCTTATACCTAGAGTTGTATTAACTAGTGAAACAGATATCTCTACTATTAAGGGAGGGGAGTACCCTGAGAGTCTACTTGTTTACCATAAGGGAATCCCTGGGTTAGAGGCAGGGTTTTATTTCTGGGCTAATAAGAAATGGAATGCCCTGGTGTCTAATAGTACTTTATATAAATACATTAAGGAAACTGCCAAAGAAGGTGATGTAACTATTACCCATACAGGTGGTGATAATTTTAGTTTTACTTGGATTGATAAATCCACAGGTAATCAGACTACCATTAACATGGAAGATTTGATAAAAAAAATGGAAACTATTACAACTCTATCAAAAGGTACAGATCCTAAAAAAGCAACATTAGTTTATAAAAATGAAGATAAAACTAATCCAATAACTGAAATAGACCTTACCCAACTTTTAAAAGGCAGTAGTGAGTTTAATGAGTTTTTAACCAAATTTGTAAGCACAGCTAGTATTTCAGAAACCGAAACTACAATAGAACCAATTTTAAATGGTACAAAAAAAACTGGTGTTTATAAGTATTATAATGAAAAAAGAAATACAGACAATTATAAACCTGTAGAGATTACAGTTGTTGATGATGTTAAAAATAACTTTGGAGACATTATCAATAACGAAGATGTCAAAAAAGTATTAAATCAGTTCTTTACAACAAATCCTCCAGCGGGAACAGTGACTTATGTTTTTGAAAATAATAAACACATTTTTAAATATATAGATAAAGATGGCAAGGCTCATGATTTAGATATGAATCAGCTTGTTAAGGACTATGAGACAAACACTACATTAACTGAAGTGGTCTCAGGTAATGCTGGAAAGTATGTATATAAAAATGAGAAAGGTGATTCAGCTTTTATAGATGTGGTTAAAGGTGTGATTGACAATAGCAAGACCATCTTTGAAACCAAAACCATTGTTGAAAAGATAGTTGAGCAGATAAAAGAAAACGCGCAACCAGGAACAGTAACAGTTAAGGAGGTAGCAGGTAACTTTGAATTTTCATGGAAAGATGCAACAGGGGCAACCCATAGCATGAATATGGATGCTATTGTTAAGAAGTTTGAAACCTTAACCATCGCATCATTAAAGGATACTGGTAATAAAGATGTAATTTTTAATTACAAAGACGAGAAAGGAGTAACTGTAGAATTAGACTTTACCAAAGCCTTAGGAAATAGTGAGGTGTTTAAGACTTTCTTAAAAGGATATATCTCAACGGAAAGTATTAAAGAAACTATCACAACTCTTATCTCAGATAATAAAGGAACTTATACCTATAAAAATGAGGAAGGTACAAATTATAAAATCACAGTTGTTGATGATGTTAAAAACAACTTTGGAGACATTATCAATAACGAAGATGTAAAAAAAGTATTAAATCAGTTCTTTACAACAAATCCTCCAGCTGGAACAGTGACTTATGTTTTTGAAAATAATAAACACATTTTTAAATATATAGATAAAGATGGCAAGGCTCATGATTTAGATATGAATCAGCTTGTTAAGGACTATGAGACAAAGACGTTATTGTCAAAATTTGATGCAAAAGGCATATTAGTTGATAATAAAGTAGTGCCAAAAAATGGTTTCACTTATTACAAATATGATAGTGAATCACCAGAGACACGTTATATTTCAGTTTCACAGGATGTGAGTAATGATTTTAAAACAATCTTAGAACAAGGAGACAACAAGACTTATATTAAAAATATTGCCGAATCAGTAAATAATTATTCTACTACAAAAGAAGAGATTATCGGTAAATGGGATGATAAAGATATTATCAGATATACCGTGAAGCTAACCCAAGCTAATGCTTTTACATCTATAGAATTGCCAAAAGTAATTGGCGGATTAATCATTGATGCTAAATTAATAAATGAAAGTACTAATTCACTGGTAAGAGGAGTAATTAGCAAACAAGTAAGTGGAACAAAAACAATTTTAGCCATTGGTACCTCAGGAACAATTATTACCAATAATCCTTCAGGGGCTTATTATGTTATTGTAGAATACGTTAAACAATAGTATGTGTTTATTAAATTAAATATTATGTATAAATATATATATAGAGTTTTAGCTGTTTTTTTATTTTTATTAGCAGCGATGCATAGTTCATATGGCCAAGATAATCCAGGAGGGATCTCCGGGGTAACGTTTTGGATGGATGCAGACCAGAAGTATACCAATGCTTTTCAAACAGGTAATAAGGTCTCGATATGGAGACCAAGGGTTGGTTATGGGATGTTTAGTATAACAGATTTACCTAAAGGGATACAGGCCAATTCTTCACCAACATTAATTAAGGGATCTGTAGAGATGTCCTATAGAGATGCTGTTTCATTTGATATAAAAGATTATTTGGCAAGTAAATCAGGTCCAGGTCTTAGCGATCCTTCAGAGATAACAATTTTTGCGGTTTATATTGGAGAAAGAACAAAGACCAACGAGCTTAGAATGTATTATATGGGGTTTGGTGGAACCAATCCAAATTCTGCTGATTCAAGAAAACCTGCAATTGGATTTAGTCCAAAAGAAGGGGGAGCAAGGATATTTGGTGGAATTCAAATAGATGGTAAAAATGGAGGATATAAGCCTTTTACAACAGCGCTACAAACAATGGATCTTCGACCAACTAGACCAAGAGTGACTGGGGTTACAAACTTTTATTTCGAAGGTGTAAAAGAATCTATGACCAGGTATATCTCAAGTGATACGTATTTTAAACTAAATCAAGGAGCCACTATAGGGGGGGCTAGTTTAAGTGAGGGTACAGGAGCATCTTTCTCAGGACAAATAGGAGAGATTATCGTGTATGATAGAATTTTGTCTGTTGTAGAACGTCAAAAAGTAGAGGCCTACTTGGCAAGTAAATACGGAATTACTCTTCGTGGTGTTAACTACACTATGAGCAATGGGGTGATTATGTGGATGGGTGGAGGAATCTACGGAGATGATTTTGAGAATCAACCTATGTACCACAATAACGTAGCTGGTATTATGAGAGATGATAAAGGACTGAGTAATTATGTTTCAAGATCTACGGCCAAAGGTACAGTATTAAGCGTTAGTACAAAAGGGTCTATCTATGAAGCTGGAAAAGGGATAACTAAAACGGTGCCTTTACCAACTAACCTTACATCTTTATATTGGGGGGTTAATTCTAGTAGACAAGGACGTCCTAGTGGTTCTGTTGTTCCTGATTGTGGATTTAATACAAAATTGGCCGATAAGGTATGGATGTTTAAAAAAGCAGGTACCTCTGATTCGATGAATGTCGAGATTCGAGCAGGAGGAGAGTATTTTCCTTATCAAGGAAGTGGTTATCAGGTTTATATTAATTTATATACTAATGAAAGTGATGCTCAAAAAGGGGTTAACCCATATAAAATAATTCCAGGCAAGTATTTCGGAGGTGACCTTCAGGAGCATTCTTTTGATGTTTCTTTTGACTATGCAACAACTTATGTAACATTCACAGCCAGAGCGCTACCTGGATATTGTAGCTCATGTACTCAAAGTGTGCCTGGTCAATACAATTTTAAAACTGGTAGCTGGGCTAGTGGAAGTAGTACTGGGGCGCTTGTTGCAACTAATGGTATGAGAGTTGGAGTGAATGTTCAAGCAAATAACTTGCAAAATGGATATCCATCTGTTACAAGTGGAGATGTCTTTACATTAAGGGTAAACAATACGACAAATAATAGCAATCAAACAGTTGCTACTTTTGATATGAAAGATGGAGCAGCTAAGGTTAAGTTTAATCTATATGGAATTGATAAAAGAGGATATGGAGCAGATGATATTCAAATTATAGGATATTGTGGTAATGCTCCTATAAACCCTAATATTGAGTATGAGAATAAAAATACAAACTTTAAGAATAAAGCATATGAGATAGCTGGAAATAGAGTAGTGGGTATCCGCTCAACGGCTATGAAAGGCAAAGATGGAATAGCCAATGTTGAGTTTACCACTCCTGTAACAAGAGTAGAGGTACGTTATAAGGTTAATTATACTAGAGTAAGACCCATTGGTACTCAAGAGATTGGTATAGGGAATTTTAATTTTGAATGTGCAAGAAGACCAGCTCCTAATCCTGATGGAATTGATTTTGCATTACAGGCAAAGTCAAAAATAAAATCATGTGAGGATTTAACCTATCGTTTTGCTATTGGTAATTTTAACTGTGGAGGACGTCCGGCTGATTTAAACAATGTTTTACCAGAGGGAATGGAATGGGTTCCAAATAGTTTAACCTCGACAGATGATGCATTAAAAGATGCTGTGATTAACAATTATGGGCAAACAAATACTTTAGACATTAAAGGTATACGCTTAAAAGCAGTAGACTATGTTTACCTAGAGGCTAAAGTTAGATTAAAACAAGATGCCAAGGTGGATATTACCTATGAGAACCGCGCATCGCTTAGTTATGTCAAAGAAAACGGTGGGGGAGCTGCAACTGTTACAAGTTGTGATTATTCAAATTCAGATGAGTGTTTGCCAACAAAAACGTTCATTGAAGGAGGAGCAAGTTTTCTAAAACCTGTGTTATCACTTGTTAATAATACAAGCGCTTGTTATAAAGGTAATTCAATTGTTAACCTAACCTTTACAATAAGCAATCCTAATCCAGTTGCGATAAGTAAAGTAACTATGAAGTTTGCCTTTAATGATGAATTTACTTTTAAATCTTTACTAGCAACAGGGGGTAATACACTACCAGTGGAGCAGTATCCAGGGTTGGTTTTATCCAGTGGACAAACTATTAATGCAAACAGTAGTGAGAGTTATACTTTAAGTTTTCAGGCCATGGATTTAAAAGCCTTAGTGGAATATGCCACAGGTAAAACATATGCTTCTATAAAGGATATTCCTGAGCAAGATTATTTAAAAGTAGCTCAGTTTGATGTTTCAGCGGAATTGAGCTCTGATGCAGACGATGTCTGTTTACAGGTTGCTTTAGAGGATACATTTGCCAATTTAGAACCTATTTTATTTTGTGGTAAAGATAATTCATGTTATTATCCAGCAGTAACGGGTAATGTAGTTAAAAAAAGTTCAGATTTTGTTTTAATTACAAGCTTGGACCGCTCTAAAACAGAGATGGTAAAAACAGAGAGTATAAATGCTTTATTGTATTTAGAGTCTAAATCAAAAGGTTTTGTGATCACAAGGTTAAGTGATGACCAAATTAAAGCATTAGCAAAACCAGTGGCTGGTATGCTTGTATATGATACAACAAATAAGTGTATCAAACTCTACAATGGTAAACTTTGGTCATGTGTGGTTCAATCATGCCCGGATAATTAACAAAGAAAAACAGATATGAAAAATAATGTTTTAAGAAATGGAATTTTATTATTTGCCCTTGTAGTTTTTACTAATTGTTTTAGTCAACAAGTCGCAATTGGAAATAAACAACAATTTTTATCGGAAAGCTCTATTTTAGAGTTTCCTGATAATGATACAAGAGGCTTAGTTTTACCCATGGTTAATAGTGATAATATGGAGGGAACAGTTGCCTTTGGAACTTTAATTTATGATATAAAAGATAAAAAGGTAAAGTACCTAAAACAGGATAATCTCTGGGTTGACTTATCTATTAACACTGGAGAGGCTGATAGTAAAGTTCAAGATAATCTTAATGAAATAAAAGGGGCAAGAACACTTATAGGAAACGATGCAAGTACTACCACTGAAGGAGTTCTTGTTTTAGATAGTAGTACAAAAGCAATGGTTTTACCTAGAGTAGAGAGCCCACATCTAAAAATTGTATCTCCACCTGCGGGTACAATAGTCTATGATACAAAATCTAATATGTTATGTGTTTTTAATGGAAAACAGTGGGCATTTTGGGCTGTGGAATAATATGAAGTAAATAAAATTCAAGGATTATTAAAATAAATACCAAAACCCAATAGACTTTTATTAAAGTTTATTGGGTTTTTTTATGTTGATGATTAAGTAAAAGTAATTTAACTGTTTACCAGAGCCTCTACTTTTTTTAATTTACAACAATAGGTACTTTTATCTATCTTGTTGTATATCCGCCATTGGCAAATATTGTTTGACCAGTAATCCACCAACCATCAGTTACTAAAAATTCAACCACAGATGCAATATCTTCTATTTGGGTTAAACCTCCTAGGGCTGATGCAGATTTGTGGTACATAACTGCATCTGGGGTTTCTTGTCCATAAAAGAAAGCAGTATCCATCGGACCAGGGGCAACACCTGTTACTGATATACCTCTAAAACCAAATTCTTTTGAGGCCATTCTAGTAAAATGTTCAACTGGTGCTTTTGCTCCAGCATAAGTAGAGTACAATCCAGTGTATGCCGCTAAAAGAGAAGTTACTATAGAACAAATTTTCCCATTGTCGTTTAAGTGTTTTCCCGCCTCTTGTATAAAGAAATAAGCAACCTTAGAGTTTATGTCAAACATTTTGTCATAGTCTTGTTCAGTTGTCTCTAGAAACGGTTTTTTAAGTACCATTCCAACTGTATTAATGGCAATGTCAATGCCGCCAAAACGATTCTTTGTTTGCTTAAAAAACTCCCTAATGTTTTGAGTGTTGGTAAGATCTGCTTGAAACAAGAATGCTTCTGCGCCAAGCTCAGTTATATGAGCTAGGGTTTGTTCTGCCTCTAGTTTTGTGTCTTGACTATTGTAGTGTATAGCAATTTTAGCACCTTTGGCTGCAAAATTTTTACTTAGTAAACCTCCTAGGTTTTTTGCTCCACCAGTAATTAGAATTACTTTTGCTTTTAAATTATTTTCTGCCATTTTAAATTGATTTTAAATGTTTTACAATTGATTGTGTAAAGATGGCAATACCAAAAAGAGAAAGCATGGTGAACTTTTAGGAAGTTTTACTTGTGTTTTATTCTATATTGACCCGGAGTTAATCCAGTAATTTTTTTGAAGAATTTAGAAAAGTTAGAAGGATCATAGGTAAGTATTAAGGCTATTTTTGCAATAGATTGATCTGTTTGTAAAAGCATATCTATAGCTCTTTGTATGATTTTTTGATCATAAAAGTAGCAAGGATGATTACCTGTTTCTCTTTGAATGGTATCTGTTAAATGTTGGTGTGAGAGAGCGAGCTGATTGGCGATTTGATTTATTTCGAAAAACTCGCTTTCTTGACCAGAGATAACATCGTTAATATGTTTGTCTAAGTACTGGAAATATATTTGGGTAATTTGCTCCCCTCTTTTAACTACTTTTTGCTCTGTTTTTGACATAACGAGTTTGATTTAATTGTGAAGTTACTTTTTTTGAATTTAATTAAGCAGTCTAAGGAACTTATTTATGTAAAATCAAGGTGCATAAAAAAGCGAGTAAAACTCGCTTGTGTATTATCTTTTTGTTTTTGAAATCTCTTTTACTAAGATATATCTCATTGAAGATCCGTCAGCAATAGGAGCGATAGATTCTTCTAATTCTACGCGTTTTATTTCTAACACATATTCATATCCTTCCTTATAGGTAAAACCCTCAATACCCTCATACATATTTAACACTGATCTGAGCCTTCTTCTTTATACTGCATACATTTCATTGGACCAACCCCTGTGCAATCCACTAATTTAGAAGCGATGGTATAAATCACGTTTGGTAATTCTTTTTTGGCTTTTGTCTGTGTGAATTCAGTAGACGGGCTAGTTTTTTCAGTTTTGCTACTGGTTTTAATATCAGTGCTTTTCTTACAAGAAACAAACGATGTCCCAGTTAAAGCTAGTAATAATAAAATCTTTTTCATAATTGTTAAATGGGTTTTATAATAGTATTTATAAAGTGTTGATTTGTTTGGAGATAATCCTTTTTTAACCTTATTAGACCATTTGTATTAATATTACATATATCCTCTTAGTGGACTATGGCTAATACTAGCCATAGTCTAAAGATCTTTAATATTTTTTAAACTATTTGTTTACACTGATTAATAATGTTTTTTACTTTGTAAAATACTAGTTATTCACTAAAAGGATACACATAAAATATTAACAATAAATCAATATTTTAAAATAAGGATGTAGTATCTATTCCCAATTAGTCCATGGTATTAGTACTCCAGTATTATCTACTCTATCATATTCTAATTTATACATGGGAGTATATTTTGTTTTATAATTATCCTTGGTTGCTGAATCACCACTTTTTAGTGCTATAGTCTTAGGTGCAGATGAAAACTCTAATAAAGGTTTTTTAACCACTCCATCCACTTTGTTTTCAAATGTAGTACCACTTGGGGACATAACCCCTCCTTTATATACACTAATGGATACCATTGCGTCTCTAACGCTTGTACTATTTGAGAACCACCACGCAGACATACCTATTTCTATTTGGTTAGAACTCTCAGGATATTTGGCTAGAATTTCATTTACTTTAATTATGTTCACATACGATGTTTCACTACCATTTGATCTTTCATCACCTCCATAAAACATATAATCAACACCACCTACTGTTGCTTTAGGTATGGATGTTCCAACATATCCTACTGGATTTTTATCAACACCACTTACATTTGATTTTAGAATTTCAGTAGCAGAATCTATATCTACTCCAGTAACTGGTGTAGCAGAGACATATTTTATAACCATATAATCAAAAGGAGGCAAGACTCTATATCCTTTATTTTGTTCAACTCTGATTGTTTTAACTAATTCAGGTATATTGGTGTGACGTACTCTGATTTGCCCAAGCACACTTCCTGTTGGTGTTTGATTTCCTGTTTTAACTGTTCCCAGTTCAAACACTAATTTACCTGCTTCATTCTTAGGAGGCACAGTCCAGTTAAATGTATTCTGAGAGTAATCTACAATCTCCCATTTGGCATCCCCTCCAATAGGCTCAACAACTGTACTTGAGTTTACCACTCCATTGACATTTCCTTCGCCAACTCTTATAATCTCTTTATTAATCTTTAACTCTAAATTACTAACTAGTATTTGCGCTTGAATATTTGGCTTATCTGCTAGTTTGTAAGTATATATTTTATCTCCAAAACTCGTTGTCGATCTTGTAAAGGTCAAAGTGCTTTCTTTTGCATTTTGAAGGCTTTTCATTGTAGAGCTTCCATCTACGCCACTAGACGAGCTTGTCCAAGCCTGTCCACTCTTACCTGTTGTAAGAATTGCTGTATTACTTGTTTTAAGGGCAGATAAAAACACATTTTTAGGACTCACCTCAATAAAACCATTACCGTCATCACCTGTCATAGGTTTCCATGATTGCCCGTTCCAAAAATATATACCAGCTCCATTACTGTCTAACAAATCAGCATTTGTATTATAAACCATTAATCCAACATGTAGAGGGTCTTGAAATGATTTATTATAGCCCACTTCAAACATAGGATATAACATTTTTGTATCCTTTAAATTTACCCTAGGTAAAAGAACTCCTTTATTAGCATTTGAACCTGCTCCTTGTGTACCTTCAATATTCTTAATTTGCAAGAGCGCCCCCCCAACAGGTGGTTCTCCGGTACCAATAGTAATTTGTGCATACGCACTTTGCCCTAAACCAAATAGTAAACAAAGGGTACACAAAATTGAAAAAAATCTTTTAGTATTCATTTTTCATTCTTTTTTTAAGCCTTAAACAACTAACTAATATTCAAAAGTTATATATGGTAGGAGCATCTGAAATAATCACATATTGCAACTCTATCTAATTATTATTACATCAAATAGGTATAGTTTATTTAAAATGCAAGTCTAACTACATAGCTTCTGTTTATAAAATGTCTAATAGAAAAACTAGCGAATTATCAAGTAACACAATATGATTTGTTTAGTATCTTATGGGTTACTTATATAATCTAGTTCAAGCCTTTTATAGAATTCTAAAATTAGGTTTAAGTGAATTTTTGCATTAAACACTTTTTTTAAATTTAATAATATTGAATTTATGGTAATTTGTGTAAAATTAATAGTATTAATAGTCTTTTTTTGTAATAAAAAACAAATAAATAATTTATGTTAACATTTTGTTGGTTTGATATATTAATGTTTTTTAGATTTAAACCAATAAAAGTTAATATGATTTCAGAGTGTAAGTTTTTATATGTTAGCCAGTTATGCGTTTTTAGAATAGTTATATCTTTTATAAAAATTATATACTATTGATTTTAAGAGTAAAAGTGATGTATAGTATAAAATGTGCAGGTTAACTAACTATAATGGACATTTGCTATTAATTTATAGTTTACTAGAAAAAACAGTGGTTTCAACAAATAGATATTGTGTAGAAAGTTAAAACGGTTATCTTTGGGATTGCATTTAGAAAAAAGCGTAAAAAAGCATGAAAATATTAGTTACTGGTGGTTTGGGATTTATAGGCTCTCATACTGTGGTGGAGTTGCAAAATAAGGGATATGATGTGGTGGTGGTTGATGATTTATCTAATTCATCTATTGATGTATTAGATGGAATACAGGCAATTAGTGGTAAGCGCCCATATTTTGTTGAATTAGACCTAAGGGATGTAGCGGGTGTGAGTAAGCTTTTTAACCATTATAATGATATAACTGGAGTGATTCACTTTGCAGCTTCAAAAGCAGTGGGTGAGAGTGTTGAGAAACCGCTTTTATATTATGAGAACAATTTAGTGCCTTTACTAAATATATTAAAACAGTTAGATCAAAAAGAGAAGAGTCATTTTATTTTCAGTTCATCTTGTACTGTCTATGGACAGGCTAAGGTGATGCCAATAACAGAACAAGCGCCTATACAAGTGGCATTATCTCCTTACGGAAATACAAAGCAAATAGGAGAGGAGATTATTTCGGATGTGGCTCGAGTGAGTTCTGTCAATGCTATTTTACTGCGTTATTTTAACCCAATAGGAGCTCATCAGTCAGGACTTATAGGAGAGCTGCCTAATGGGGTTCCACAGAATTTGATTCCTTTTATTACTCAAACAGCAATAGGGCTTCGTAAAGAATTGTCTGTTTTTGGAGATGATTATGATACTTTTGATGGTACTTGTGTTAGAGACTATATCCATGTGGTGGATTTGGCTAAAGCTCACGTAGCGGCTTTAGGTAGACTAATTAGTGGTGATAATAAGCAAAAGGTTGAGACTTTTAATGTAGGAACAGGAAAAGGGTCTTCTGTATTAGAGATTATCAATGTTTTTGAAGAAGTATCAAACCAAAAGTTACCTTATAAGATTGTTGGGCGTAGAGAAGGTGATATTACTGAGGCTTATGCTTGTACAAAAAAGGCTAATGAAGTACTTGGTTGGAAGGCCGAGCTTTCTTTAGAAGAGGCCTTAAACAGCGCTTGGAAATGGGAAAAGAAAATAAGAAATACAGAATTTTAAATATATCATTATTAACATGTAAGCGTTAATTAAAGAATTTAGCAATAGAGAAGTAAAATAATTTATAACAATATGCCTTTTACTATCGCTTAAAAACTCTATTGCTTTTTATAAAGGCCTATCATTTTTGATAGGCTTTTTATTTGGTATGATTTGATTTTTTTAAGTATAGTATTAAAAACCAAATCCCAATCCAAATCTTCTAAAGAAAACTACCTGTTTAATATATCCACTTAATACTTATTGCATGGTTTTTAAATAATCCTTGCTACTATAATATAAAAAAAGGGTAAGCCTACATAAGGCATAGTATTTAGCCCAGTCCAACAAGCTTATCTTAAATATTTGATCGTCAAAAAAAGTAGTATGTACATCTGTACATTACTTCTGGTTAAAGTATTTTAAGTTAAGAACAATCCATTAGCTATAGATTGTATAGCAAATTATATAAGAAATCTTAAAAAAATAAATTATCCCTATCTTTTTTTACTTAGATAGCAGCAGTTGTAAAGTAACTATTGATCCTTTATAGGATATCGTTTACACTAATGCTTTTTTGAAATATCATACCCTGTAAAAGCTTTTAAGTCCGTGTTTTATGGGTTGAAAACTACTTAAAAGATAAAATAAAGTCTGATAATCTTCTTTAAATAAATGTCTAGTGTTTTAAAAACAATCTAATCACTTACACAAGTAATGGCTTTTTTGTGTAAAACTAGTTTATTGTGTATAGAAACAATTAGTATGGTATTATATTGTTTTTATTATTGTTTTATTTTTAAATATTTCACATTTATTCATATTTTGCGTATAATGTGTTTCTTTATTGGTTTAATATAGGAATTATTTGTTAATTTAGGTTTTATTAAAGTTATGTTTATTGATTAATGTGTTTTGTATTGATGTATTGTTTTTATTTGATCAAAATTAAGATTAATTATTTTTTTTTATTAGTTTATTTTTTTTTCAAAATCCTAAAATGTGAAAAATTTCTTATTGAGATTTTTTTTGGCAAGATGTTTGATTTTGAGTATATATAATTACAAAATATAAGTAATAAAGCATGTTTTGAGAACTACTTGATTTAAGTGTTTTTTTTAAGTTATTAAAAACAAGTTGTAACATGAAAAATTATCCTTTAAAAACTTTTTTTTTAACTAGTATTAAAGATTTAGGTTTAGTAGAAGTCGTTTTTTTTATTTTTTTATTAAATAACTATATCATTAAAATAAATTCATGCTGGGAAAACTACATTTAGATTAAGTTCAGTGGATAATTTCGTTTTGCGATTTTAAGTATGAATTGCATTGTGTTTATGTATCTGTTTTGATTCAATGTGTTTTAGTTTTTAAATAGTGTGTTTAATCGTGATTTTTTGTTGTTTTTATTGCTTTATGATTAATATGATAAATGATGTTATTATTTTAATGTAAGTGTTTTTTATTAGTTGTTTTTGTGATGTTAATTTAATAAAATTTAATTAAAATATATAAATAAATAGTGTTATTATATTTGGTTTCATAGTAAAAAAGATTAGCAATGATAAAAAGAGTAATTCCATTAGCTGTACTTTTGTTAAGTGTAGCAGTAAAAGCGCAGGTAGGTATAGGCACAAAAGTAGTCAATACTTCTGCTGTGTTGGATGTAGTATCTTCCAACAGAGGTGTTTTATTACCTAGAATTGAGTTAAAGGATAAACAAGATCAATCTCCAATCAATGGACAAATCACTGAGAGTTTATTGGTATATCATACAGGGAATAATAATCTAGAGGCTGGATTTTATTATTGGAAAGATAAAGCTTGGACAAGATTGCTTTCAGGTGATACCTTTACAGACAGAATGAATACTGTTTTTTCACTGGGCAAAAATCCATTGAAAAATAATGAAGAATCATTGATTATTACAGATAATAGAAATCATAGTGTTTATTTATCAGTAAGCGAGATTGCAAACAATACAACCTTTGTAACTAATCTTGTTGAAAATAAAGACTTTATCACCAAACTAGGAGATAATATTGAGTTTATTAACCACATCACTAATAACGAGGAGTTTATTAATAACATTATTAATGAGCTTAAGGGAACTTACGGAAATGTTAGTTACGATTCTGTGACCAATAAGTTTGTCTATTATGATGATAAGGGTAATCCGGTTGAGATTGACTGGAGTAAGTTAAATACCAAAAACGTAAGTTTTACCCTTGAAAATGATTACCTAGTTGTAAGTGACTCGGAAGGTAAGTCAGTTAAATTATCAGTAAGCGAGATTGCAAACAATACAACCTTTGTAACTAGTCTTGTTGAGAACAAAGACTTTATCACCAAACTAGGAGATAATATTGAGTTTATTAACCACATCACTAATAACGAGGAGTTTATTAATAACATTATTAATGAGCTTAAGGGAACTTACGGAAATGTTAGTTACGATTCTGTGACCAATAAGTTTGTCTATTATGATGATAAGGGTAATCCGGTTGAGATTGACTGGAGTAAGTTAAATACCAAAAACGTAAGTTTTACCCTTGAAAATGATTACCTAGTTGTAAGTGACTCGGAAGGTAAGTCGGTTAAATTATCAGTAAGCGAGATTGCAAACAATACAACCTTTGTAACTAATCTTGTTGAAAATAAAGACTTTATCACCAAACTAGGAGATAATATTGAGTTTATTAACCACATCACTAATAACGAGGAGTTTATTAATAACATTATTAATGAGCTTAAGGGAACTTACGGAAATGTTAGTTACGATTCTGTGACCAATAAGTTTGTCTATTATGATGATAAGGGTAATCCGGTTGAGATTGACTGGAGTAAGTTAAATACCAAAAACGTAAGTTTTACCCTTGAAAATGATTACCTAGTTGTAAGTGACTCGGAAGGTAAGTCGGTTAAATTATCAGTAAGCGAGATTGCAAACAATACAACCTTTGTAACTAATCTTGTTGAAAATAAAGACTTTATCACCAAACTAGGAGATAATATTGAGTTTATTAACCACATCACTAATAACGAGGAGTTTATTAATAACATTATTAATGAGCTTAAGGGAACTTACGGAAATGTTAGTTACGATTCTGTGACCAATAAGTTTGTCTATTATGATGATAAGGGTAATCCGGTTGAGATTGACTGGAGTAAGTTAAATACCAAAAACGTAAGTTTTACCCTTGAAAATGATTACCTAGTTGTAAGTGACTCGGAAGGTAAGTCGGTTAAACTTTCAGTAAGCGAGATTGCAAACAATAAAACCTTTGTAACTAGTCTTGTTGAGAACAAAGACTTTATCACCAAACTAGGTGATAATATCGAGTTTATTAACCATATCACTAATAACGAGGAGTTTATTAATAACATTATTAATGAGCTTAAGGGAACTTACGGAAATGTTAGTTACGATTCTGTGACCAATAAGTTTGTCTATTATGATGATAAGGGTAATCCGGTTGAGATTGACTGGAGTAAGTTAAATACCAAAAACGTAAGTTTTACCCTTGAAAATGATTACCTAGTTGTAAGTGACTCGGAAGGTAAGTCGGTTAAACTTTCAGTAAGCGAGATTGCAAACAATAAAACCTTTGTAACTAGTCTTGTTGAGAACAAAGACTTTATCACCAAACTAGGTGATAATATCGAGTTTATTAACCATATCACTAATAACGAGGAGTTTATTAATAACATTATTAATGAGCTTAAGGGAACTTATGGAAATGTAGTGTATGATGCCACTAAAAAGGAGTTTTTCTATATAGACAGCACCGGGGCTCAGCAGCCAGTTGATTGGAGTAAAATAGATACCACTAACGTATCGTTTGCTTTTGACGCTACAAAAGAGAATTTAGTTATTACCGATTCAAGTGGAAACTCAGTTAAGATTACAACAGATGATCTAGGTCAGACAATTGCCAACAATGATACGTTTGTGACAAACCTTGTGGATAACACTAAGTTTATCACCGATCTTACTAATAAACAAGATTTTATAACTAGTATTATAAATAAGCTTGAGGGAACTTACGGAAATGTAGTGTATGACGCCACTAAAAAGGAGTTTTTCTATATAGACAGCACCGGGGCTCAGCAACCAGTTGATTGGAGTACAATAGATACCACTAACGTATCGTTTGCTTTTGACGCTACAAAAGAGAATTTAGTTATTACCGATTCAAGTGGAAACTCAGTTAAGATTACAACAGATGATCTAGGTCAGACAATTGCCAACAATGATACGTTTGTGACAAACCTTGTGGATAACACTAAGTTTATCACCAATCTTACTAATAAACAAGATTTTATAACTAGTATTATAAATAAGCTTGAGGGAACTTACGGAAATGTAGTGTATGATGCCACTAAAAAGGAGTTTTTCTATATAGACAGCACCGGGGCTCAGCAACCAGTTGATTGGAGTACAATAGATACCACTAACGTATCGTTTGCTTTTGACTCTACTAAAGATAATTTAGTTATTACCGATTCAAGTGGAAACTCAGTTAAGATTACAACAGATGATCTAGGTCAGACAATTGCCAACAATGATACGTTTGTGACAAACCTTGTGGATAACACTAAGTTTATCACCAATCTTACTAATAAACAAGATTTTATAACTAGTATTATAAATAAGCTTGAGGGAACTTACGGAAATGTAGTGTATGATGCCACTAAAAAGGAGTTTTTCTATATAGACAGCACCGGGGCTCAGCAACCAGTTGATTGGAGTACAATAGATACCACTAACGTATCGTTTGCTTTTGACTCTACTAAAGATAATTTAGTTATTACCGATTCAAGTGGAAACTCAGTTAAGATTACAACAGATGATCTAGGTCAGACAATTGCCAACAATGATACGTTTGTGACAAACCTTGTGGATAACACTAAGTTTATCACCAATCTTACTAATAAACAAGATTTTATAACTAGTATTATAAATAAGCTTGAGGGAACTTACGGAAATGTAGTGTATGATGCCACTAAAAAGGAGTTTTTCTATATAGACAGCACCGGGGCTCAGCAACCAGTTGATTGGAGTAAAATAGATACCACTAACGTATCGTTTGCTTTTGACGCTACTAAAGATAATTTAGTTATTACCGATTCAAGTGGAAACTCAGTTAAGATTACAACAGATGATCTAGGTCAGACAATTGCCAACAATGATACGTTTGTGACAAACCTTGTGGATAACACTAAGTTTATCACCGATCTTACTAATAAACAAGATTTTATAACTAGTATTATAAATAAGCTTGAGGGAACTTACGGAAATGTAGTGTATGACGCCACTAAAAAGGAGTTTTTCTATATAGACAGCACCGGGGCTCAGCAACCAGTTGATTGGAGTAAAATAGATACCACTAACGTATCGTTTGCTTTTGACGCTACAAAAGAGAATTTAGTTATTACCGATTCAAGTGGAAACTCAGTTAAGATTACAACAGATGATCTAGGTCAGACAATTGCCAACAATGATACGTTTGTGACAAACCTTGTGGATAACACTAAGTTTATCACCGATCTTACTAATAAACAAGATTTTATAACTAGTATTATAAATAAGCTTGAGGGAGCTTACGGAAATGTAGTATATGACGCCACTAAAAAGGAGTTTTTCTATATAGACAGCACCGGGGCTCAGCAACCAGTTGATTGGAGTAAAATAGATACCACTAACGTATCGTTTGCTTTTGACGCTACTAAAGAGAATTTAGTTATTACCGATTCAAGTGGAAACTCAGTTAAGATTACAACAGATGATCTAGGTAAGACAATTGCCAACAATGATACGTTTGTGACAGAGATTAAAAATAGTTTGAATATTCCTTCTTTAGTTAAGGAAAATGAAACACTAACATCTCTTAAAAACGTTGTAACACAAGAAGATGATGAGCATGGGCAAGAAATAGATATTTATACCCTAACATATAAAGATGAGAAAGGGGATTTACATCCTGTAGATATAAAAGTGCTTGTAAAAGGTAGTGAAACATTAACAACTTTAGTATATGATCCAATAGAGCATGTTTTAACCTATAAGAATGAGCTAGGACAGGTTACATCTTTTAAATTAACAGATTTAGTTGGAGATGCAGAATCAATTACAAAATTAGAATTTGATCCAAATACTAATTCTTTACTTTTTACAGATGAGAATCAAATAATTCATACCATAGAATTGGAATCAATCAATAAACACCCATGGTATGATTCAGTAACACATAAACCTGCTCAAACAAATACATCTAACATTTATACAAAAGGATGGGTTGGAATTGGCTTTACAGAACCCTCTAGTGCACCTAGTGAAAAACTAAGAGTTAATGGTAGTATTACAGCGGTAAATAGTTACTATGCAGATTATGTGTTTGAGAAATATTTTGATGGATACTCTTCTCTTAAATACGATTATAACTTTAAGAGTCTAGAGGCTGTAGAAAGCTTTATTAAAACTAATCGTCATTTACCAGGAATAACTTCCGTAAATCAACTTGTTAAAGCAGAGGATGGATATTCATTTAATGTATCAGAATTGTCAATACAATTATTAGAAAAGACAGAGGAATTGTATCTACATATTATTGAGCAAAATAAAGCATTAGAACAAAAAGAAACAAGAATCAAAAAATTAGAGAAGGATAATTTAGAGTATCAACAAAAGACTGATTTACAAAACCTTGAACTTCAAGAGAAGGTCAAACAATTAGAATCAATGCTTTTAGATGTAATGAATAAAAACTAATCTTTTAAAATTGCAAATTATGTGTAATAGTAATATATATACAAAGATAAAAAGTAGTATCATATTAATACTGATACTATTTTTAGGAGTGTTTTCAAGTGTAGCTCAAACCAACATGACTAAAATTAAAGATGGAACCATCTCAGGTACATCTGCTGTTCCAAACTTAGGAGTCATTCTTGAACTAGAAAGTGTTAATAAAGGTTTTCTAACCCCTAGATTAACTACACAGCAAAGAGATGCTATTGAGGATGTAAATAAAACAGATGGTTTGTTGATTTATAATAAAACAACAGGATGTTTTAACTATTGGAGCCAAGCTCAAGACAATTGGTTAAGCATGTGTGGAACACCACCACCAGCTGTGTTTGATATAAGTGATGTACAATGTGCGGGCATAACAATTAATGGTAGTTACAAACAAGGGGAGTTTTTAAAGTCATCCAACTTTTTAACAGTACCTGTAACGGTGACCCAAGCAGGAACTTATGATATTGTAGCCACAACCACAAATGGTTATTATTTTGGATCAAAAGGAACTTTTCCAACTCCAGGAAATTATACTCTTACTTTAGAAGGTCTAGGTACACCTAATATGGGGTATAATCAAGGAGATTTAGGAGATAAGTTAGTGTTTTTGTTAAACAATAAAGCAAGTACATGTAATAATAAATATGTGTATGTAGATAAGGCAGCTGTTGACTTTACAATTAATTGTTCTACAATAAATGTAATGGGGGACTATTATGCTGGTAAAGAATTAACAAGCAGTAACAAAATATCACTTAAGGTTAATGTTACAACAGAAGGATATTGGAGTATATCAACCAATACTGTAAATGGATATTCATTTAGAGGATCTGGAACATTTACAACAACAGGAGAGCATGAAATTGAATTATTAGCAACTGGTAAGCCAATCAGTTCAGGTAGTAATGTATTTAATTCTACATCTAACTCAGATTCAGGATCAAGTTGTTCTTCTATTACTGTGGTAGTACAAGAGATCAGGTATACTGTAGATTGTAATAGTGCTGATATTAAAGGTATTTATAAACAAGACGAGCCTCTAACACCAGCCCATACAGTTACATTAAAAGTTAATGTACAGGCAACAGGAAATACCTCTATTCAGACAAATACAGTAGGCGGGGTCTATTTTACCTCTGGACCATTATCATTTGATGAATTAGGACCTAGAGACGTTGTATTAACAGCTGTAGGTACTCCTACTACACCAGGGATGAACACTTATACTTTAAATCCAGCAACTGGAATGGTAAGTATATGTTCTTTTAATATTGATGTGGTACGCCAACCAGTGGCTTATAGTCTGGTATGTACTTCAATTGTAGTAAAAGGAAAATATGCTCCTAACATAGCCATGAATGCTGAGAACACAATAACTGTAAATGCTAATGTTGATTATATAGGAGATTACTCAGTTTCAACCAATACTGTAAATGGAGTTACTTTCACAGGTCAAGGTACATTTACAAGCACAGGACTACAAGAGATTGTTCTTAAGGGATCTGGTAATCCAATAAGTGGTGGAATACACAGATTTACTTTGACAACAAATAGTTCGGTAGGAGCAAATACTTGTAATGTTAATATAGAATTTGTTTATCGTAAAATGAAAATTTTAGGATTGGGAGGTGGCACTTATCAGCCAGGAAGTGCATCTAATACTCAAACATCAAGAGCTGTATTGCAAGCTTCTTCGAATTTTGGTTCAAATGGAGTTGTTAGAGTAGATGGTTTAACTATTATCGATGGAGGGTATAATCAAGGTGTCGCACTTAAGAATTTAATTAATAACAATAAAATTGATATTATAGTTTTAGGATATAATTATGTTCCTAATGCGGAATCTATTAGGGTTTTAGAGGATTTTGTTAAAAATAAAAAAGGATTCTTAATTCATTCTCAAGAAAATGATGCAACATCAACTAGAAATATGATAAATGCTATAGCAAATTCACCAACAACTGCTGTATCGGGAACAGGAACTACATATACAAACCCAACACTTTTAATAGATAATCCTTTATTAAAAGGTCCATTTGGAGATATTACCAATAAAGCTTTGGGAAGTGATGTGAATAACTCATACTATGTAACAGGGTTCTCGAATCAATATATTAGTTTAGCTCATCAAAATGCTGATCAATCGCGTTCATTTGTTTTGATGCACAGTACACTAGGATATGTTTATATAGGGGATTCAGGATGGACAGCTGGGGATGCTACAAATAGTTCAACTACAATTTGGCCAGCAGCTATGACCACTGGAGGTACTCCAATTAGTAAAGCTTATAATGGAGGAATAACAGTTTACAATAGTATTTTGTATGCCAATATAGTGGCTAAAGCCATTGAATACGTGCAGAGTAATGTGGATGTAAATTATACAATCAATTAGGTTTTTCTTTTTGATTATTACTTAAAAAAAAAGAGGCTGTCCTGAATTTAGGATGGCCTCTTTTTTTTGGTGTCTAATCCTACAATCTTCCCTAAATATTCAAAACTTAAGGAAAATAGGATATACACTTGTATATGACATACCTCTAAAAGTATCATAAATTAAGAAAGGTTATATATTTTTTCAGACAATAATGAAAATAGAATACTATCTAAGAGAACTACTTTGATTACACAGTACGTTAATGAGTTTTTGGTGTGAAAATATTTTTTTACAATATTTATGGAATATTAAAAAAGATTTTAACATTTATGAATGTAATTATCGTTTTATTTATATATTAGCGTATTGAATGTTTTATTTTTTAGGTATGAGTAAGTATAAGTGTTTAATGTTTGTGTGTGTTTTTGTAATTGTTAGTTATGGACAGGTAGGGGTTAATTTGCCAATACCTTTAGTTTCATTTCATGTAGATGGAAGTGGAAATACTCCTAGTAATAAAACTCCTTCTGTTGAAGAAACTAAGGATGATTTTGTTGTGACAAAAGAAGGTAGGGTAGGTATTGGTACAATAAACCCACTATCTGCTTTGGATATAAATGGTAAAATAAAGATTGTAGATGGAAATCAAGCAAATAATAAGATATTAAAATCTGATGATAATGGTAATATGAAGTGGGAGTCTATTTCATATATTACATCTACTATAACAGGTAGTTTTGAAAATACAAATCAGGTAGCTTTTAAAGGTACAGAAGCTGCAAAAACGTATACTCATAGTAGAGGAGTTATAACTTTGACAAAAGGACGTTGGATAGTTAATTGTGGGTTAACTCTTGACGTAGCAAGTAATCGTTGGTTACATGCAGTATTATCGACTTCAAAAACAGTTAGAGAACAAAATGGTTTTTCTTTTTTGGGACCTGCTGGGAATAACACATCTTATGCGTCTCGTGTATTTGGCGGGGGTGATTATTCTTTAGTTTTTGGGAGTTCATTTATTAATGTTACAGCAGATTCAGTTACATTGTATCTGTTGATTGAGAATCTTAGTAATTGGAGTTTTAGTCCAACTTCATGGGAGAACTACTTTTATGCTATACCTGTGTTATAGTTTTGCTAAGTATATCAAATTAAATAATTAAGTTATGAGAAAACGTTTTTTAGTTTTAGGTATAGCATTTATTTTTTTTAAAATAAATGCACAAGTTGGTATTAACACAACCATGCCTTTACATCCCTTTCATGTAGATGCTGCTCAAAACAATCCTTTTAATACAAAACCTACTGATATTGAAATTAAAGATGATTTTGTTGTCACAAAAGAAGGAAGAGTAGGTGTGGGCACTATTGCTCCTCAAGCTACATTGGAAGTAAATGGTTCAGTGCGTATTGTAGATGGTAGTGAAGGAAAAGGTAAAATCCTAATGTCAGATGATAGTGGTTTAGCAAAATGGGAAAAAGTGCCATATGATATTCCTACTATATTGGGGAGCTTTGAGTCAATGAATAATGTTGCATGGAATGGAACAAGTGTTAGACAAACATTTACAGAATCTAAATATTATATTGTTCTAACAAAAGGAAGATGGATAGTCAATTCAGGTATTAATATCAAAATATCAAATAATGCGGTTTGGTTACATACAGTACTATCAACAAGTAAGACAGCACGTGAACAAAAAGGTTTTAGTTTTACTACTTTAGCAGGTAGTCAGACAGCTAATGCTGCGAAATTAAGAGTAGGTAATAATGGTATGCTAATCGGGAGTTCTATTATTAATGTAACTTCTGATTCAGTAACTTTGTATTTATTGATTGAGAAAATAGGATCATGGGTATTTAATCCTAATAATTCACAAAATTATTTTTATGCAAGTCCAATTTTATAGTGTATTTAAAAGTAAAATATAGTATTATATGAATAAAGTATTACGATTAATGTTGTTTATATTTTCCACTTGTAGTATGGCACAAGTAGGAGTTAATACAAAGCTACCTTTGCATCCTTTACATATTGATGCCAAAAAAAATAATCCAACTTCAGCAATTCCTTCAGAAAATGAAGCAAAAGATGATTTTGTAGTTACTAAAGAGGGTAATGTTGGTATTGGTACTATTGATCCAAAAGCAAAGCTTGAAGTAATTGGTAATGTGAAGATAATAGATGGTAATCAAGCAGGCGATAAAGTACTTACATCTGATGAAACAGGCGTGGGTAAGTTAATGAGTCTACCAGAAACTTCGCCTGCTGTTGTTGGCTCTTTTAGTGGAGCTAATGTAACTAATAGTAGTACCATCGCAAATAGCTATTCTTTTGCTAATGCAAGTATAACTTTAAAAAAGGGTAAATGGATTGTAACTTGGGGACTTACAATGGATCAAAGAGGAACAAATGATTTATGGTTGGAATCTTGCTTATCTACTTTGCAAACAAGTAGAGCAGAAGTTGGCTTTAATTTTGTTGGCAATCCTTTAAATAAACCTTCTATAGGAGCTAATTTACAAGGTAATCCTGATTCAAGTAGTGGTAATTACGATATGCTGGTAGGAAGTTCCGTTATTGAGGTAACAAGTGATACACCTTTGCAGGTATTTATTCTTTTGAAAAGGGATGGTAATTGGAGTTTTAGCCCAACTTCATGGGAGAACTATTTTTATGCATTGCCAATTAAGTAATACTATATGTACTTTCCTGTATGTAATCTAAAGAACTTTTTAAGGCTTGTTTCTAGGATAAAAGAAAAAGTTTTAAAAATGGATGGTCTTTCATTATATATAGTTGATAACGTAATTTCCTAAAGAGGTATTATGAATTAATAATTGTGCTTTGGCTCCCTCTATCACTTGGTTAAACACTGTGCTAAGTGGTTTATCTGCATAAATCTGGTAGCGCTTACCGCGCTCTCTAACAGTATATTAAGGCTCGCCGCTTTTAGGATTAGTTCTGCATGGCGTCCTTCTCTAGCCGTGTATAGTCGCATCTGTGATCATCCCAGTGAAGCGGTACACATTCTCCTTAGAGTTAGTTACCATGAGAGAACTGTATCGATACGCGTAACCCAGGTGCTTAATATCGTTAATAGGATTATCCATAAACTTATTGCCAAAGGTATCATAGTCCACATGTAGGGTGAAGCGGTCGTGCTTCCCATAATCCTGTACTAGCTCTAAGCCGTTATAGTTAAGTTCTTGTCCATCTACATATATGGTAGCATTGACTAGCTCTTTGGTATTATTCCATGAAGTATTTATAGTGTTTTTTTAAGGCGGGGATGATTAATTACCCTCTTTTTTTATCTATTACAGATATGGCTTAATGGTTTAAAAACCCTTTTTCCTTAAAATAGTTACTATAAAAACGGCCTTTTATTAGCAGACATTATATGCTACATTTCGCTTTTTCAACTTTTATAGAATAAGGGGCGTAAACTTCGGATAGTAATTTTGCTGCGGTTATTCACTAAGTGGTCACCTCATATTTTTTGTTGTTCTTATAGTTCTTATTTTTTAATACCTCAGGTATATAATGAAGTCATCATGACTTTTTATTTTTATGAAATTTCTTTAGTCCTATAACAATAAAAAATGCTCCAAAAGTTAGATACTTAAGGGGCATTTCTATTTATATGTTTTAACTATTTAGAATTCAAATAATTAATCGCTTCATTTACCACTCTGTCTACAAAAGTAGGTGAAGCCATCTGTGATACTTCACTATCTGTTAGTGGAGATACATGTATATCTGGCTTAATACCAACTCCTTCTACCACAACACCATTTGCATCTTTCATAGCCAATAATGGCATATAGAATGTTAACTTACCTCCCGCAATTTTATCTCTAGTTCCTCCATTAAAATCATCTACTGTACCTAAACCAGCTGTTGCTCCAGCACTATAGTCACCTATACTCACGACTTGATTTCCTTGAGATTTTAACATTAATGTAGTAATTTCAGACATACTAGCACTATTCTTATCTGTTAGTATAGCAATAGGAATATTTGTTGGAATTCCGAAGTTATGTGGTTTAGTTTTAGCCTCTACCCATGGAGTGTAGTTAAATCTACCATTCCCTTCTCTTGTTCTTTGGTAAGCAAATACAGTATTTTTAGTAATAAAACGGTCAGAAATAAATCGTGCGTCAACAACAGCACCACCTCCATTAGAACGTAAATCTATTATTATTTTCTTAATTTCTCCAGTATGTAATGGGTTTAAGAACTTTTGATAAAATTCTCCTTTAGTTATAACATCTGTTAGAGCATCAGTTAATTCCGAAAATCTATATCCATAATTAACGTGGCTATCCATAAGCCTAATAAATTTAAGTATATAATCAGCTGTCTGTAAATTATACAATTCTCCATAGGGAGTGATTGTATTATACTTAGGCAAACTATTATACTTAACTAAAGCATTTTGAGCTGATAACATTAATCCATTACTCACTACTTCAGTCTGATTAAATTTAACCCCCTCTTCCATAAATGCTTTATACTCCCTAGAATCAGAATATGCATTATAGTCTTTTAATATATTAAAGGTTACCTCTTTAATAGCATTACGCATATAAATATCTTTAATTCCCTTTAATTCGTCAGTAGCTTCTAAAATATCTTGAGTCAATAATAGTGAATTTCCTTTTCCTGGATTTAAATAATTATTAGCTAAGGTAATTTTCAAATTATTAGTTACAACGAATTGATTAAAAGACAAATAATAGATATCTGGATTAGAGTTTAAATTCCCTGCAATGATACCAAAACCGTCCGCATTAGACTTGAATGCGTTAGCATCAACTCGATCTTTCATATAAGCATACTTCTTTGCAAAAGGGTATACTTTAGAAACTCCTTTATCCGACATACCTCCATAAAAAGTAATAGTTCTTATAATATTTTTATTAGTTGCTGGAAATTGAATTTTCACATTGAAATGGCGATCAATAAAAGGATCTATAATCTCTTCAAAATAAGTAGAGGCTGTTAAATAATCCTCATTTATTTGACCATCATCTTCATTTGGCCTACCATAAGTTTGTAGAGCGGCGAATTTAGGATAATATGTTTTATATACATTATCCCAGTCTAAACCTCCTTGATCTTTCTGCTCGTAAAAGTAATTATACTGCTGATCCATTGTTTTCCAAAAAACGTCAAAAAGATCTGCATAAGAATTCACATCACTAGCAGTAAACCTTCTAGGGTCTTTAACTATGACATCATCTTTAGAACAAGAGTTTAACACTGTTAGAGATGATAATGATAATATAGATAAACTAAATATTGCTATTTTATTTTTTACTCTTTTCATCGTATACGATTTTATTAAAATTTATATGCAGCTCCTACAGAAACCATGTGTGAATCTCTCGTTATTTTTTTGTCTCCAGGGCTATCGTACTTATAAGTATCAGTTAGACCATAAAGGTAATTATACCCTAAAAAGACATCTATTTTCTCAATCGAATAACCTACTTGAACTTGACCTTGTAATCCCATAGCAAGCCTACGCAATTGATTCTCATTTTTCTTGAAATCATATTTCTCAGAAACTTGAGTATAATTAAATGTCCCATCAGATTGTAACTCAGGAAAAACAGGATACTGCCCCTTCGTTTTCATTTTTGTCCAGTACTCACTGTAAATTCCCCCTGCTACTTTAACCCAAACTCCATCAGAAGTATATGGATTATTAATTAAGTACCCTCCTACTAACAAAGGAACTGATATAAAATCATTATTGTACTTAGAATACCAACCTTCACGAGAACCAGTTCTCTCAAACTCATAGTTTTTTTGTAAATAAGAGACTCCTGTGGATACAAACAAAGTTTTCCATATAGACATTTCCGCAGAAACATTAACCCCGAAACCTCCACCAGAATTGTACTTAGAATCTACTAAATTGGAAATATTAGCATTCAAAGAGGTATTAGTGTACCCTAAGTCGATTCCTACTTTGAATCGATTTTCTTTTTGTTCACTTTGCGCATAGGTACTTATGCTAAGCATAGAAAGAACGATAGCCGTCAAGCCACCTAATTTTTTTGAAATCATAATTTATTATTTATTTGCTCTAAAATATGTAAAAATATTATGTATTTAAAATAATTTAAACTTTATAAAATATTATAAAAAAGATTATAATTGTAAAAAATAAATTAATAATTATAAAATAATTAATTTTATAACATATTAAATAAGTTTTTAATTAAAGTTTTATTGTTTTATTATATATTATTTAAATTATACTTTTGTTAAAATATTTGAATTTTTATATAAAAAAAATTACATCCGTTTAATGACATAATAATATATTTGTAGTCTAAAAGAGAGAAATCATATGGCTAATCTATTTACATTTTTAGCTGAATTTACAAGTGAAGAAGCTTGCTGTTTACACTTTAAAGAACAACGTGATAAGTTAGTAGTTACTTGTCAAAGATGTGGTCATGATACCCACTATTAAATTCAAAGTAGATGGAGTTATGAATGTAAAAAATGTCGTTCTCGTATGACTTTAAAAAGCGGAACAATAATGGAGCATTCTAAGGTACCTTTTCTAATATAGTATAAGACAATGTTCTTAATGACAGCGACTAAAAAAGGCTTTTCTACTTTAGAAATTCAGAAGCCATTAGAACTAAAAAGATATGAGCCAGTATGGGCAATGGGCAATAGAGATAGCAAATATACTTTAGAAGGAATGTTAGAGATAGCAAATATACTTTAGAAGGAATGTTAGAGATGGATGAGGGGTATTTTAAAGTAGAAACATCTGAAATCTAAAACTAAAAGTGGTCGTGGATCTACAGGTGTTCAAAACGTTGTTATTATGGCTGAAAGTACCGTTTTGGAAGATATAAAAACAGGTGAAAAACAGAATCACGTACGCTATTTTAAAACGGTTTTTTTGGAAGATCATAAAGCTGAAGGTGTAAACCAAATGGTGAAAAAGAGTATTCAAGAAAGTAGTATTGTCTTAACTGATAAGAGTACTTCTTATGTAGATATCTCCGATTTTGTTCAGATACATATTACTGAAAAATCATCAGAACAAACAACAAAAGAAATTCTAAAATGAGTACATATAGCTATCAGTAATTTACTGGGAAATTACCATAAAATTAAACGAAAATACCTTCAATGCTTACTTAGATGAATTCGTTTATAAACTTAATAGAAGATACTTTGGTGAAAAGCTCTTTGATAGGCTTATTATTGCCAATATTACCGCTTATGACAAATAACGGGCACACAAATAAAAAAAATATTTTGCTAATATCAGTATAGGTTTTTTAGAAGTATTATATACCCTTAAAAAAGATACTTATGTTAAAACTTAAAGTAAGGGAGTGAGTTTGTTTAAAGGGTATCACATTACAAGATAGGGAAGTCTACAAGATAAGTAAATAAGAAATCATGTGTTCTTGTGTAGAGAATTGGTAAGTAGGTCGATGGAATGTAATGAAATTTTCAAAGTAGAATAAATCAAACCACAAAGAGGCAATCTAATTGTAATATTGTGTTGTTTATTAAAAACAAAAAACACATCAATTATTACTAATGATGTGTTTAAAAATACTAATATTTGCAAATTTAAAGCGAACTTAGATGTGAAAATTACTTCTAATATTATGCTCTTTTTACATTTACGGCATTGAAACCTTTTTGTCCTTTCTCTACGTTATACGTTACATTATCACCTTGTCTAATGTCATCTTCTAAACCAGTAGCGTGAACAAAAATATCTTCATTTCCATTTGTTATAAATCCGAATCCTTTTGTTTCATTGAAAAATTTTACTGTACCTTCTTGCATAATCTTAATTATTAATTTAATATTTTAATTATCCCTAATAAAGTATTTACCTAGGGATTTTATCTTAGATAATTTATTTTATAACCCTCTTAATTTATAAACTAGATGGTTTTTTTTTAAATAGTTGAAGGTATAGTTGTAATATCCATCCATTCATACTTTTTGATATAATCATTTCTTCTAAGGTAAGATCATTTCTATGATCTTGGTGTTGTATTTCTATTCTATTCATATATATTGTTAATGGCTTGAAATTCTTTGTGGAATTCATAGCCTATTTGTTTTTTATAATAAGATAATTTGGCTATTTTGTCTAGCTAAATGAATCTTTTTGTGTAAATATTTATTGTATTAGTTGGATTTGTATTACTTACTTTAGTTAGATATAATCTTCTTAAATGCGTTGTGCAATCTAAACTCAATATTATAAATAAAGTATTAACTATCTAACTTTTAATATGTTTGTTAAAAATAATATTAGTGGTTAGATTTAAGTCTTTTATAAGTTGTAAGACATAAAAACACCTAATAAATGGTTGTTTTTTTATTCCTATTATATAGAAGGAGTATTTTTTAGATACTTTAAAAGATGTTGATTAAATTGAAAAAGAACAATTTATTTAAATCATCAATTACTTTTATTAAAAGAGGATAAATATTTAAAATCATACAATGTCTATTTTTTATTTACTTTAATACAGTAGAGGTATTGTATAAAAGATAACCATGTTTTGAGTACATGAAATTTTACTTAAAAAAATAAAAAAATGATTTTTTTAAAAGTGCTATTAAATAATAGAATTTATTTTATACTGAAGTTTAAAGAGTAATAAATTCTTAATATAGTGTAGAACTACTAAAGTAAATAATTAGCTTTTATTTTGATTAAAAATTTTGCCTATTCATATTTACATCGGCAAATATAAGTATATTATTTGTAATAAAAAAATAATTTTCATTATTTACCTAAATATAGTCTACTATAAACAATAAGAACGTTATAATTGGCTTTGGAAAAAGTGTTTTTCTAAAATCAATTATTTTTAAAAACCCAAAGCTTTATTTTACCTACGATAATGCATACTTTAGTAGAATCATAAATTATAGAAGACACTTGATTAAAAAGAAAATTATAATAGGATTTATAATAGTGTTAAATCTTTTTGTTATTGGTTATTATACTAATTTGCAACAAGAACAAAAAGTATTAAGCAATTATAGTACGGGATTTAAAGGAGTGGTTGTAGAGAAATTTAATCCTCGTGAGAAACTACCTCATACGTTTTTAAAAATTAGAATTCAAAATGATAAATTAATCAATGTATTTCCTACTAGTATCATTGGAAGCTATGCCATAGTTGGTGACAGTATTATAAAAATTGAAAACTCAAATAAGTGTATTGTCAAGAAAAGTAACGGAGTGATAGAGTATTTTTCTTTTGAAGGTCAGTATATTGAATTTCTAAGTGAGTAAGGAGAAAAAACAATTAGAAACAACACCGCAAAAATAGTATACAGATGAAAAAAAGAACACTGCATGTAAGTAAGAACTTTAAAAATTTATCAGTACTATTTTTTTCTTTCTTTACTTGTCTGCTGGCTTTTGGTCAAAACAACCAGATTAAAGATGTTATTTTAGTGGATGCGACACAACTTGAAAATAAAGTATCAGTGAGAATTCTGTTAAATAACGGATATATGTGGCTTTAATTAACTACTTACTAATTGAATTAATCAAAAGAACAATATCTAAAAAGACTAAGTCATTTACGTCTCTTGTAGAAAAGATAAGAATATGTTTAGTATTCTATCTAAGTTTAGACTATATCTGTAATCAAGTAGGTAATGGTGCCAAGAAAATAAGAGAACAGTCTAAACTATATCTTAAAAACGACTTATTTTCAGGATAGTGAAGTAAATAACAATGTATTCATTGACCTCACAGATGATTTATTGGGTTTTTCAAAACTTTCGGACAGCTGTGAAGAAATATCAAACCTTCAAGTAAACATATTCTAATAAAAAACTTAATTATTTATTAGCTTAATACTATTAATGACATTATTGATCAAAATAGACTATAACAGAGAAGAAGTGATTGTCTATAGTAGTTATTTTAGGTTAAACAATTAATTTATATCCCAGTTGGAATTAATGGGGCTATTGAATAGCTATGCAATATCTAGGCTTTAGGATGGGATTTTTCTGTTTATAATCAGATTTATATAATTGATAATCAGTTGCTTTTTTGCTTCCAATCCCTTTTTTCTTGGTCTATGCTATTATGTCTAATCTGTACCATCTATTTAATTAGGTAGCACAATATCTTTGGCTTTAGATAATTAATACTAAACATAAGGTTTACCAACATTATTATCTAGATTGATTGTATATGTTTTACTTTTTTAATAATACTAATAATGAGAATTCAGTCTTTTGCTCCATGGTCTATTTTTATAGTTTTTTTACTTCTTATTCATCCCACAGCGGTTTGGGCTAATCATATGGAACCTTTAAAATATATGATAAAAAATCAAGATATATTTATTGTTATTATTTTGATTCTAATACTATTACTTAGTGTTTTTTTAAGATTATTATATTTCAGGGTTGATTATCTTGATAAGTTGTATGATTTAAATAAAGAACTGAACTCAAATCTATTAAAGTTATCTATTACAAGTCTTACAAAACATCAATTAAGTGTTTTATTAAAAAGTTCAAAGTTAAAATACTTAATAGGTTTTATTTTCTTTATTTCTGAATCAAATCTTTTTGCACAAAGCAATATTAAAACAACAAAAACCTCTCTTTTAACAGAACCGGGCATTATTATTACTTTGATTTTAATTGCAATTCCTATTCTATTGGGAGTGGTAATTATGCTGATCAAAATTTCCAATATTATTAGTGTGCAAAAAAATAAGTTAGAACATCAGCATGCAAGACAATTTAAAGAACGTTTAAAACATCTGTCTGAAGAAGAATCAGAATCTTTAAAAAAACGAGAGATTGCCTTAGGATTCTCTTTGTCAAACACAGAACTCTCAGGCCAGAGTTTAATTCAAGATAAAAAGGGGTTAATTTCTTTGTCCGAAATTGAACTTGCTCCAGTTGTTGCTAATAAAAAAAGAAATTCTCTTAAGGTGGATATAGACCCTATGTTGGCCAAACTTATCTTATGGTTTTTAGCAACAGCTAGTTTTTGGTTAATTGTTGGTACAACAATCGGGGAGTATTTAGGGATTAAATTTATAGCACCAGATATAGATCATAGTAGTTGGCTTAGTTTTGGAAGATTAAGACCTGTGCATACTAATGCTGTATTTTGGGGATGGGCTTCTTTGGGAATGATTGGATTGGGATATTATATAGTACCTAGAGTTAGTAATACTAACTTGGTCAATATAAAATGGGGATGGTATTCACTTATATTAATTAATGCCTCAGTTTTTATCGGATCTATTTGTTTAATGGCCGGTGTAAACAATGCAGGAGGAGAGTATAGAGAGTATATATGGCCTGTTATGCTATTGTTTGCTTTAGGATTGTATTTTACTCTTCGTTGCTATTTAAAGACTATAGCCAATAGAACTGATAAGGATATTTATATCTCTAACTGGTATATCGTTGCTGCAGTTATCTTTATTACGATAGTCGCTGTTGTTGGATATTTACCTTTTTGGCAAGATGGTTTAGGTGAGACAATAGTTCAGGGGTATTACATGCATCAAGCAGTAGGTATGTGGTTTATGCTTTTTACCTTAGGAATAGTCTACTACTTTTTACCACAACAACTTAATAAACCTATATATTCATATAGTTTAGGAATATTGGCTTTTTGGAGTCAGATATTGTTTTATACATTAATTGGAACTCATCACTTTGTTTTTAGCGCTATACCATGGTGGCTACAAACTGTTGCTATTGTAGCTAGTGTTGGAATGGTTATTCCTGTGGTGGCGGGTACAACTAACTTTTTCTTAACCTTTAAAGGGGTATGGTATAAGGTTAAGGATAGTTATACTATTCCCTTTTTTGTAATAGGTATTGTGTTTTATTTTACGGGGTCTTTGCAAGGAACAGCAGAATCCTTTCGATTTACAAATTTGCTTTGGCACTTTACTGACTTTACAGTGGCTCATTCTCATTTGACTATGTATGGAATTATCACCTTTCTTTTATGGGGGTCCATATATGCATTAGTACCACAAATAACAGGAAAAGAAGCCCCACAAATCACAATAGGAGCTCATTTCTGGTTAGCATTAATAGGATTGTTGTTTTATTCTATTCCCTTAATGTATGGGGGAACATTAAGAGGCTTAATGTGGATGGAAGATTCTGCTTTTATAGACAGTATAAAGCTTATGATGCCTTATTGGCTATGGAGAGCTATTGGAGGAAGTCTAATGTGGTTATCTCATCTTTTCTTTGCCTTTAACTTTTATAAGATGATTCAAAAAGACCAATCAGATTCTTTACATATGGTAGACCTAACCAGCTTTAAGAAACTATCTAAGGATAACAGAGTAGATAATGACAAAATATTTAATAATTAGTAACTAGTAGATATGGATATATTTAGCAATCATAAAAAACTTTATGTAATAGCAACTATTTTATTTTTAATTCTAACATTATTTGTAGCTATTCTACCGGCTTTAGATAATCAATCTAACATACATGCTTTACCTGATGCAAGACCGTTAACGCAATCAGAAAAAAATGGTAAAGATATTTATATAGCTAATGGATGTGTGGCTTGTCATAGTCAGCAAGTTCGCAATGTTGAAATGGATAGAAAATGGGGGAGTAGACCTTCTATATCTGCAGATTATGCTGGTAATAAAAGAATTGATTTTTGGACTAATACCGCTACGTTGATGGGAACAGAAAGAACTGGTCCTGACCTTATAGACATAGGTACACGTCAACCAAGTTTAGATTGGCATTTAGTACATCTTTATAATCCTCGGATTGTAATTAAAGAGTCGATTATGCCTTCATATTCTTTTCTTTTTAAATTTAAAGAGAATCCTGGTAAAGATGATGTTGTAGTTAGTGTACCTGAAACATTTTTAAAAGATAAAAAATTAAAGATTATAGCTACTCAAGATGCCTTAGATTTGGTTGCATATCTACAGGCTTTAAAACAAACTGTATTGCCTGGGACAATTATGACTCCTGAGTTTTTATATCCCAAAGAGCAAGAAGTTACACAAAAAGTAACCACAGGACAAGCTAAAGCTGGCTTGGATGGTAAAAATCTTTATATGAATAATTGTGCCGCCTGCCATCAGGCCAACGGAGAAGGACTCTCTGGTGCGTTTCCTTCTTTAAAAAACAGTACTATTGTTACCGGGGACAACCTTCAACTATTTGTAGACATTATAATGAATGGATATGATGCAAGAGAACAGTATGGGGTAATGCCAGGGGTTGGTACCAATGCAAATTGGACTGAGCAAGAAGTTACTGCAATAGTTAATTACGAGCGCAATAGTTGGGGAAATAAAGCTGATTTGGTAACTGTAGAAGAAGTAAAACAAATCATGGATTATATCAATCAAATAAAGGATAAATAATGAAAGTAAATTTTAAAAGTATTTTTACTATAATAGGACTGTTACTTGTCAATCAGATTTATGCCTGTCCTGTTTGTCAACGCAATCAACCTAAATTACTAAAAGGAGTTGTACATGGTGTAGGACCTGATAGTAAATGGGACTACACTATTATAGTTGTGATTGCTATTATGGTTCTAGCAACGCTAATCTTGTCTATTAAATGGTTAATAAAACCAGCAGAAGAATCTAAAGAACATATTAAAAGAACTGTATTAAACAACATATTAGATGGAGCAAAGAAGTAGAGTTTTAATTTTTATTGACGATCAACACCATCCTATTGCAGAGCTTGAAACACCTGTGAATTTCCAACTTAATACACATAAATTAGTGGATGGGGATCATACCTTAAAAATTGTAAGTAAAGATCATACGGGTAAAGAAGGAATTAGAATTATTCCCTTTAGCGTAAAAAATGGTCCAGCTATAGATATAGAAGGAATAAAGGAAAAGGCTGTGGTAGATGGCCTATTGTCTATACGCATTAATGCGTATGGAAAAGCAGATCAAAAGACTTTTTTAGTTGTTGGCAGTGAAACCCCTCAGAGTATACCATATTGGGTATGGATAACTATTATTGTAATTTTTGCTTGGGCAATGTATTATCTTATACGCTATTTATAAACTTAAAACAACAATAAATCTTGTTAGTAACTTGATTATATATTAAGTCAACAGGTAATATCAATTGCAATAGGAATAAAAATTCTAAAAAAAGAGCTTTATAAAGCTAAGAATCTAATTGCTTATTTAAGCACTCTGCAATGATTTTTATTCCTTTTTCTAAATCTTGTTTAGCTAATCTACCAAAGCTAATTCTTAATCCATTACTAGATTGGTCTAGGTAGTACTCATCTGGGTTTACTATATCAACACCTTTACTGGTTAATAAAGCACAGAAATTCTTAAAATCTATAGCCTTATTGAGCTTAATCCAAAAAGCAAGTCCTCCTTCAGGTAAAGTGAAATGGATTGACTGATCTAAATAACACTTTAGTAAACCATAGGTATAATCTCTTTTTTGCTTGTAATGAATTGTTGCTTTTTTGATATGTTTTTTAATAATACCTTCTTTGATTAACTCTAGTATAGCTAACTCCATTATTCTATCACCTTGGATATCAATAATTTTTCTTAATTTACTTACTTTCTTTATTAAAGAGGTCTTACTTGTGACTAAATAACCTATTCTAAGAGAGGGAGCTACTACCTTACTTAGAGTTCCTATGTATATATAATTTTTTAAGTTAACATGGCTACACAGTGGTAAAATGGGCCTTGTATTGTAATGAAATTCATTGTCATAGTCGTCTTCAATAACAGTGAAACCGTATTGATTAGAAAATTCGATTATTTCTAATCTTCTTTTAAGACTCAAAGTAACTGTTGTTGGGAATTGATGATGAGGGGTTAGGTAAATAGCTTTGATTTTTTTATTAATTTTTAGTTGTTCTAAAACCTCATTAGTCATTATTCCTTGTTGATCTACATTAATTGGAATAAGATTGGCACCAGCGTGTTTAAAGGCCTCCCAAGCAGAATTGTATCCGGGATTTTCCACTAGTATATAGTCTCCTTTAGTTAGTAAAGAATGAGCAATCATAAAGATGGCCATCTGTCCTCCACGTGTAATGCAAATATTTTTTTCAGCAACATTCATCCCCCTTTGATGATTCAGCATATAAGCAATATGAGTAATAAATTTAGAATCGCCTAACTCACTTGCATATCCCATCATTTGCCACTTAGCGCTTCTATTGAAAATTTGTTTATAGGCGCGTGCCAGTTCTGTTATTGGAACTATCTTACTATCAGGATAACCATTATCAAAGACAATACTATTGTTGAGTAACGCACTGGTTTCTTGTCTTTGAAATAAAGGGTCTACTAATTTAACTGAATTATTCTGTGAAATAGTATGTGCTACAAAAGTTCCTTTTCTTTCTACCGATACAAGCCATTGTTCAGTAATTAATATAGTTAGTGCACGTACTATGGTATTCCTATTGACATTTAACATAGTAGAGAGTGTGCGTGCGCTTGGTAGTAAATCTCCTTTTTTTAGCCTTCCTTTCTTAATATCATCAATAATGGAGTCAGCTATTTGTATATACAAAGCCTTATTGGAAGTATTTTCTAATCTAATTTCTAATTTCCATAATCTTTTCATCTGGACTACTTTGTATAGTTTGTTTTACTAAAATATAATACTCCAAATGTAATAAATTAAACTTTATAAAGAATTTAAAAATTAGCCTGTTTCTTATAATCATTTTTGAATAAAATGCGATAGGGCTAAAAAATAAAAAACCTATAACTTATTGTGAATCATGGGTTTGGTGATTTTTTAATAACTTTTGAAAAGTTACTATTTATAATTTCGAGAAGAAAGAAGGATTATAACCTATATATCGATAGGCTTCTTTTAAATATTATTTAACTATATATCAATAAGTTAAAATAGATATTGTTTTATAAAATGTGATTAAATCATACTTGACAGTTTTGTTTAAAGTTAATAATTTCGAATTAACAACTGTCCGATTTTTAGGGAAGCCTACACTTTAGGGCATGATTTATCATTTTCCTTATCTACAATGGATGGTTTTAATGTTAAGAGAGGTAAAGAGTATGTAAATTATTTTAGTAATAGATATGGCAACTTAGAAGTAGATAAGCATAAGCGCATCAGTAAGATCAAGTATAACCACTTACATTTGCCCATAGAGATAAACTTCGGTACGGATAAAATAGAGTATACTTATACCTCTAGAGGAGAGAAGGTACAGAAGATCGTTACGGATAAAGGAGTGGTGACTAAGACAGACTACCTAGGCGGATCTCAGTATGTAGGAGGTAAGCTGAGCTTCTTCCCTACAGCAGAGGGATTCTATAATATGGATGATAAAGCCTATGTGTATCAATACAGAGATTACTTAGGCAATGTTAGACTGTCATACAGTGATAAGAACAAGAATAATACGATAGAGTCTAATGAGATCATCGAAGAGACGAACTATTATCCTTTTGGGTTAGCACATAGTGGGTATAATGAGAAGTCAGATAATCTGATGAAGGACTATAAATATCAGTATAACGCTAAGGAGAAGCAAGAGGAGTTAGGTCTTAACTATTATGACTATGGCGCTCGTAACTATGATGCGGCTATCGGTAGATGGATGAATGTGGATCCGTTGGCGGAGAAGTTTGTGGGATGGAATCCATACCATTATGTTCATAACAATCCGATTAATTTAGTTGATCCTACGGGGATGAGAGCTGATCCACCAACAGAAGGAGAATTTGAAAATGGATACGTTCATACAGATAACGATGGTAGCTGGACTTATAATAATGGAATATGGAAAGATAACTCAGGTGGTGGTAATGATTTTCTTGAAGGTATAAACTTTACGGTTCCAGGTAGTAGTTCGTATGGGATTATCAGTTTTGTATCTGGTTTTACGGGAGGAAGTCAAGCCGTTCAAATAGATGCTGAAGCACGAGAGTTATCTAGACATTCTGATGGAAGTACTGATTGGGCAGCATATGCAGGGTATTCATTAATGATGGAAAAGGCTACCAATCTAGGAAATTTGGAGATGGGAAGGAATTTGCTTGGTAGGTCTTCGTTAGGTAGAGTTGAAACTGCCCCAGTAAAAATGCAAGGTAGACTTGGTAATTTAGCGACTAGAAGTCAAATTAATAAAATATCTTCGAACTTGGAAACTAGAGGTTATACCATAATTGGTGGTGAAGGCAGAGCTGTAGAGGAATATTTAAGACCTTTAGGTGGAGGAAGAAAAGGAGGGTCATATCCAGATATTACAGCATCTCATCCAAATTACCCAACTTTAAGGATAAACACTGTTGATGTTCTTAAAGATGTATTACACCTTAAGTATACCTGCTGTAGAGCTCCTGCGGATTTAAGGAGTTAATAGATTTAGGCTTTTAATTTGGGCTACAAAAGACACACAGAGCATTATTTAGGGTGGCTATACCAATTAATTAAAAAAAAGACATTTATACTCAGTAATTAAAATTCTTGTTTTCTGTTAAAAAAACATAGAATATTGCGTTTTGTGTAAATGATTAGCATTATTTTTTGTGTGTTTATTGTGAAATTGTATTTTTTTAGATATAATAACTATTAATTGTTTTAGCTAGCGTTATTTAACCTAATTTTAAGTTAAATAACGCTAGCTTCTTTTTTATGAAAAAACTACTACTTAACTATCTATTGTTTTGTTTATCAATAAATTGTTATTCTCAAAAGATTCTATGGGAACAGACCTTAGGGGGCAATAATTCTGAATATCTCCTTGATATGATTCCTACAGCAGATAACGGTTTTTTATTAGCAGGAGCCACGCAGTCTTATAAAGGAGCAGATCTAACCACAGAGCGAAGCAGCAACTACGATGCTTGGCTATGGAAGATGAAAGCCAGTGGTAAAAAGGAATGGGATATGCGCATTGGAGGCAATGGTGACAATTTTCTAAACAGTATTGCTCATACCTTAAAAGATGGAGGATTTATACTAGGACTTACCTCTAGTAGTGATAAGGATCACTACAAAACAGAAGAATTAATCGGAAAGAGCGATGCTTGGATTATAAAACTTGACGCAGCTCGTAATATGCTATGGCAAAAGAGTTTTGGAGGATTAGAAAAAGAGGACCTTGTCAAGGTACTTCCCATAACTGGGGGTGATTATCTAGTTTTAATAAATTCCAATTCATCAACGGCGGCAAATAAGACCGTTTCTTATTATGGAGGCGAGGATATCTGGGTTATAAGAATTAATTCACAAGGGATTATAAAATGGCAAAAAAGCTTCGGGGGAGAGTATGATGATATCGGATCAGATGTAATAGCGACAAGTGATAAGGGATTCTTAATAGGGGGTTATAGCAATTCAGGGGTAAGTGGAAACAAGACAAGTGAGTCTTATGGCAATAATGATTATTGGGTTATAAAGATTAACGCACAAGGGGATACTGAATGGCAGAGATCATATGGAGCAGAAAAAAATGATCAGCTCAAACAAATACAAGAAGTCTCAAAGGATAGCTATAGACTCTATGGTATATCGGATTCAGATACAGGGATGGCTAAAAACAGCGTATTGCAATCAGAGGTAGATTACTGGTCACTTGATATTGATAATCTGGGACAGGTCAAACAAGAGCTTGCCTATGGTTATGGTACTCGAAACTTTTTAAGCAATGGTCTTGTAAAAGACAACGGAACAATCCTACTTGGAGGAACAACTCTAGAGAAAACAAAACAAGGAAGTAAGGTAAACTTTTTAGGAACACTGCTTAACAAACAAGGAGATGTGCTATGGCAGAAGAGTATCTCTGGCAAAGGTGAGAATGTACTTTCTAAATTAATAGAAACCAGAGATGGAGCTTATGTATTTGCAGGAACCTCAGACTCAAAACCCGATAGAGACAAAAGCAGTCAAAAGGGGATGAATGATTTTTGGCTTGTTAAGGTAAAGGGGAACACTTTTGATGAAAATCAAGATTCACAAACAATAGAAGAAGATACAAACCAAGAAAAGCTAAAAATAGAAGCTATTCCCAATCCTGTAGTTACTTATACCAATATCATTATACCTGTGGAATATAAAGCAGGTGTTTTAAAGCTATATGATATAACAGGCAGGTTACTATTTCATAAAACAATCAAAAATCAAACAGAGCCGCTTAATTTAAGTGGTTATCCAAGGGGAACCTATATCATCTCTGTCAAGACAGATGTAATAGAGGGTAGTGTTAATGTTGTAAAAGAGTAAGATATGAAAAGAGAACTAACAATATTGTTTTTCATTTTAATCAAGGTTTGTCTATATGGGCAAACAGAAAGTGTTCAACAAACAAAGTTTAACTCCTTGGAGAATTTACCTCCCGAGGTTAGAAAGTATGTTGAGTATGGAGATTACTCTTTAAATTATACAAGAGCAGTACCTAATATATCTTTACCTATTTATACCATTTCTACAAAGACAGGATTGGAAATACCCATCAGTTTAGATTATGTTTCAAAGGGAATAAAGGTAAATGAGTTAGCTTCTAATGTTGGGCTTGGTTGGCTTTTAAATGCTTATGGAGTAATAACTGTGGATCACTCTTTAGAGTATGACCTAGGCGTAAATATGAAGACTAAATTAAAAGCCTATGACACAGGAAAAGTATATAATACCGATAGCGCTGTTCAGGATTTATATAGTTATTTGGATGTGCTTAATTCAGGGGTTGTACAAGGAAAGTCACCAGTGTATTCCTACAACTTTTTAGGGCGTAATGGTCAGTTTATTTTTGACTCTACAGGTAAGTATTTTGGTATACCGTACTCAGACATGGAAATATCTCTATCGCTAGATAAAAACACAATCACTATAAAGGATACTCAAGCTAATATTTATTACTTTTCAAAACATTCATATAGAATTACCAGTGATCAATACCCTCAAGAATTTACAAGTAACAATATTTTTTATGTTTTAAGTAAGATAAAACTATCCAATAGCGAAGAGATCGAGTTTAGTTATTACAATGAAAACACCGGTTTAGCCTTTTTATATCATTATCAGATACAATATGATTTTGACAACGACTTTGATTTAGAACAATCAGCTATGAAAGGAGAACTTGGTGGAGTAGATCACAATTTAAGATGTAATAGAACTCTTTGGCCTGAAAATAGGAAGGTTAAAATAAGTGGGGCTAGTCCTAATTTGAATATCAAAGAGATAAAGTATGGAAATACTAAAATAAGTTTTAAATATTCCTCTCAAGAAGGTTTGTTAATAGACAATACTATGTATCGAAAAGATGTAGGCACAACTGCAAAGGCGCTTAAGAAAATAGAAATAAGCTATAACAATCAATTGGTTAATCAGTTTATGTTTAATTACGGATATTTTGTAAGTGATGACAACAGTACTAATAGACCTGAAAAATACAGATTAAAGTTGTTATCAGTAACTAATAATCAAAATGAAGTACATCGTTTTGAATACAATGAAGATGTAAAGTTACCACCTAGAGATTCTTTTGCCTTAGATCGTTGGGGCAATTATAATGCTAGAATTGGAAATCAAGATTTACTTCCTAGTCTTAGTTTTAAGCTTCAAGGTTCTGCAGGAAAAACAGATAATAAATATTTTAATGGATCAAATAGAAATGACGCATATTTTTCAGAATTACAAGCTTATCTATTAAAAAAGATTACTTATCCAACCAAAGGATACACGGAATTTTTTTACAGTCAACCAACAAGTGTTATTAAAACAGTTAAAGAAAAGACGATTTCTTTTGGTGATGGAATAACATTAAATATTTATGATACAGGTTCGCGTAAAACGGCTACTTATAGCTTGCGAGATATGGGATACTCTGAAAGTAATAAAGATGTCTTATATCTTAATTATACCAATAGTTGTGATAATGCTTATCCATCTGATAATTCTGGATTAGATCAATTTGTAGGAGAAGGTACTAATGGTACAATTAGTATTAATTTGCCAAGTGGTTATACGCTTCCTCCTTATCATAGATCTATTCTTTATAGAGCAGGAGGTACTAAGAATGGCGTTATAGGTCCTATAAAATCGTTAGGAGATAAAATAGACATTACTTTAATAAGGCAAGGTAGTTGTTTTTTATCAGGAGGAATTCGTATAGAAAGAACAGTTCCCGATACAATAACAAGTTATCAAACGGCTCCAATAATACATTTAAGTAGCTATAGAAGTTATAATCACAATAACGTATTGGAAAAGGAGGTAAGATATGACTATAAGCAAGATATAAAAAGCCCACATACTCAAGCAGCTTATAACTTACCAGTACTACATGGTGTGTCAGAGAGAACAATGGGAGCTGTTTCCTCTGCTAATTCTAGAACATGTAGAGCTATTGTGAGAGCATCCAGTGCTATGAATCACGTCAAGGAAGCTTATTTCCCTTATGTACACGAGACAATAATAGATGTTGGTAGAACGTATTATGAATTTAGCGCAGGAGCCAATAATGCTGTTAGTGGGGTATTAATAGAGCCTTATCCTAGTTATGAATATGATTTTAATTATTCTGTAAAAGATGATTTTAAACAAGGGATTCTACTTCACAAAAGTGTCTTTGGATTAGATAGCAAGCTAAAGCATAGTTTGACAAATACTTATGAATTTAATGAAAGCTTCACTACTCTATCTAATAATAGCATAGGAACTGGTAGTGTGAGTTATAATGTTCTTTTAAAAGGGAAGTTCTCAACAAATTTAAATAGTATTACAGGAGCTACAGGTAGTAATAATTATTTCTCCTATCAATTACTTCCAATAAAGAGTGCTTGGATTAGAAAGACAAGTGAAACAGAGAGAAGCTATTTTGAAAATGACTTTATAGAGACAAAAAAAACATATCTCTATGGCAACACTATAGAATCGCCAGTTCAGATAAATACCGTTTTAAAAAACAAAAATAGAATTGAGAAGTTTACCTATCCATCAAGTGGAGATCTTTTGTATGCAAATAATAAAAAAGCAGAGGTTATTAAATATGAGCTTTCTGAGAATTCAGAAAAACTACAAACCATAGAAAACACCTATAAGAATTGGGGAAATAATATAATAGATAAACAAGAGATAAAGATTAGTAAAGGAACTTCTGCTTTAGAGAGTAATCAAAAAATACTTCACAGAGATAGTCGAAATGGAAATATAATTGAATTAGAGACAGATGGAGTTAAACAGACTTATATCTATGGTTACAGCAGTGGTCTATTAATCGCTAAGATTGAAAATGCGTCAAAAGAAGAGGTAGCAAGTGCCTTAGGTGTGAGCCTAGCAAATCTTCACACCATAGATGAGAGTAAATTTACTCAGATAAACAACTTAAGAGGTAATGCTTCATTAAAAGAAGCATTAATAACAACCTATGAACACAAGCCTTTAGTTGGAGTAACTAAAATCACAGACGCCAAGGGAGAAGTTCTATTGTATGAGTATGATGGTTTTAATAGACTAACGTTAATAAAAGATTCCAAAGGAAATAAATTAAAAGAGTATCAGTACAACTATAAAAACAACTAAATAGCACCTATTATGAAGATAATTAAGTATATCGCTTTATTTAGTATTTGTGGTTTAAATGCTATTGTAGCTCAGAGTGGGTCACAAAACTATATAAAAAGCACTCAATACACCCAGCCTACTACCTCTAGTGGCACTGCTGCTAGTCAAATAGTACAGGTTGTTTATTACGATGGATTGGGACGTCCTATACAAGAAGTGGCAGTAGGAGTTAGTCCAAATAAGAAAAGTGTAGTAAAACATACGGAGTATGATTTAAATATTGGTCAAACTAAAAATTTCTTAAGTTACCCCACAGCTAATGGAAGTTCTGAGTATGTAAGTGAAGCTAAAGTTGGTACGCTTACGCATTACAACACGGATAAATACCAAAATACAACTAATCCCTATAGTGAAACGCTATATGAGAAATCACCACTAAAACGAGTTATAAAAACAGGATCTGCAGGAGAGGATTGGAAAATAAGTGGTAACAACACAGTAGATTTTAAGTATCGATTCAATACAGTTAACGAAGTAAAATATCGACAAGCTAACGCAGCTCTAACGCCAGCCACTGGAATTTATAATGTAACTGTTGTAGATAAAGGAAATTATCCTGTAAATTCTCTTTATGTGAGCTCTGTGTCAGACGAGAATGGAAACGTCACTGAAGAGTTTAAAGATCAAGAAGGTAAAGTAGTATTAAAAAGAGTATACAATAATACCCAGGGAGTACCTCAATTATTTAGCGGCTCTTCTAATGCTCCAACATCTAGTTCTATGCCAAGTGCAAGTAATATACTAGGTGAAGAACTTAAAGGAAAGTCAGTACAAGATGTTATAGACAATTTTGGAACTATAGTAGATAATTTAGAGAAAAATGCAAATAAAGAGATAGACAAAACCACAAATACTGTAGAAAATCTACCAAATAACACCCTTAGAGCATCTGGTGTAACCACAGGCACTGGAGAAACTCTAGATACCTACTATATCTACGATCAGTTTGGAAATCTATCTATAATTACTTCACCTCTTTTAAATGGCGATGTTACCTTAGCTAATGTAGACAAGCTAGGCTATCAGTATAAATATGATACTAAAAACCGACTGGTTGCTAAAAAGCTACCAGGTAAATCTTGGGAATACATGGTGTATGATAAAGGAGATAGGCTAGTGGCTGTAGGTCCTGTATACGACCCATTTGGAACAGAAGCTAAAGGATGGATGGTAACTAAGTATGATGCTCTATCTAGAGTAATCTATAGCGCTTTTTACTCAGCTACATCAGTAACGGAAGTAGATAGGAAAACATTTCAAGATAATGTAAATGCTAGGGCTGTATCTTTTGAGAAAAGAGCTTCAGCCGTAAGCGGTTCACCACTAACTTATACCAATACTGTTTTCCCTAAAGACAATCTTACAATACTAAGTGTTAATTATTATGATGATTATACCTACCCAGGAGCAGCAACTAACTTTACAGCCATAGAAGGTCAAGCAGTTATACAAAATGTAAAAGGGCTACTTACTGGGAATTGGACAAGAGTACTTACTACAAGTAATGAGAGTAAAGCAAATATCTCTTTTATGTTATATGATTATAACAGTCGTATACTTAGAAGTTATACAAAGAATTATCTAGAGGGATATACCCAGGTGGATACAAAGTATACTTTTACAGGTCTTCCCTTAAAAGTAACCACTAAACACAAAAGAGATAATCTTGTTACAGATGTACAACAAATAGAAGAAAACTTTGTTTATGATCACGCAGAGAGGTTATTACATCAAACTCATAAGGTTAATAATTTAGCAGAAGTCGTGCTTTTTGAAAATGTGTATGATGAGCTGGGAGCTTTAGAGAAAAAACGCGTTGGAGGCAAAAGGTCAAATACAACTCCTACAACTAATACATTCCTACAAGAATTACAGTATAAATACAATATAAGAGGATGGTTAACAGATATTAATAATATAAGTAACATAAGTCAGTTAAACAATGGAAAGAGTACTTTGTTTGCCCTTAAATTAAACTACAATAAACCTGAACAAAAAAGTGCAGGAGTTAAAGGACTTTATAACGGTAATATCACTGAACAAATATGGAAAAGCGCCTTAGATAATAAAAGGCGTAGTTATGGTTATGTATATGATGGAGCAAATAGATTAGTATTAGGTTCTTTTAATGCTCCTGATTTAAACTCAGCCTCAACGGCTAATCTATATGATGAGAAATTAGGGTATGATAAAAATGGAAACATCACTAGACTTGATAGAAATGGAGCATCACTCGCTGGAGTAGTAACTACTATCGATAAGCTAACATACGGGTATGAACCAGGAAGCAATAGATTATCTACAGTTAGAGACGCCTCTGGTAATCAAGAAGGGTTTAAACAAGTTAATACCAGTGGAGCAGACTATTCTTATGATGAATTTGGTAATCTAACTAATGATAAACACAAGAAAATAAGTAAGATTAAGTATAATCACTTAAACTTACCTGTAGAGATTAACTTTGGAACTGATAAAATAGAGTATCTTTATTCTGCTTCAGGTGAGAAGCTTCAGAAGAAAGTAACAGATAAAGGAGTTGTTACTTTAACGGATTACTTAGGAGAATTTCAGTATGTGAAAGGCAAACTTAGTTTTTTCCCTACAGCGGAAGGGTTTTTTAATGCAGAGACAAATGTTTATGTTTACCAGTTTAAAGATCATCTAGGTAATGTAAGATTATCTTATAGTGACAAGAGTAATAATAACACGATTGAGGCTAGTGAGATCATAGAAGAATCGAATTATTATCCTTTTGGATTAGCTCATAAGGGCTATAACCAAAAGAATGATGCTCTGATGAAAGATTACAAGTATCAATATAATGGAAAAGAGAAGCAAGAAGAGTTAGGACTTAATTTATATGATTATGGAGCGCGTAACTATGATGCTGCGATTGGTAGATGGATGAATGTGGATCCGTTGGCGGAGAAGATGCGTCGTCACAGCCCTTATAACTATGCGTTTAATAATCCGATTAGGTTTATAGATCCTGATGGGATGAAGGGAGAGGATATAATTGAAATCGGTCAGAATGGTAGAGATTTTAATATTATAAAAGCAAGTGGCGATGATGTTGTTAGACTTGTAAGATTGGGAACGAAAGGAGAAAGGGAAGTTGTAGATAGTTATGTTTATGGAAAAAATGGAAGTTTTAAATCAGATACTTATATTAATAAAGAGAAGAATGAGTATGGTGAATCAACAGGACTAAAAGTGAGCTTTACTGGATCTGGTACACCAGATAAAGCGGATAAATTCTATAAGTTTTTTGCTAAAACACAATATGAAGTAGGACTAATAGAAACCGCGGATTTAAAATCAGGCTATGGCGAGACTGTTGTTATGACAAATTACAAAGGATGGAGTATTGGATTAACTAATTATGCTGAATCAGTTTTAGATAATAATAGTTCTAGTATAATTACAAGAATGTCTCATTCACATCCACCACATGGTGAAAATTATCCTTCTGGTTTTAATAAAAATTTAGAACCAGAACCATCGCAAAGTGGAGATAGAGGAAATTATATGAGATTGTTAAACATTCCTGAATATAATGGTAGAATACCAAAACGCAATGAAATCTATTTACCAGGAAATGGCACAACAATTGACTATGGTGATAAGGATGTAAGATTCAAATAATAAAAGTAATATGAAGTATATAGTATTTATATTAGTGAGTATATCACTATTAGGTTGTAAAAAAAATAGTGATTGCTTAATTCCCTCTAAAGAAGAAGAGCTAAGTGAGTTAATTATAAAAGATAGTACTTTTAAAAAGATATTTGAGAAATCTATAAAAGAGATAGAGTTTGATTTAGTAGATGAGGATGTTAACCAATATATAATTGATTTTTATGTTGATTATGAAAATAGAAGTAACTTAATACTTGCTATTCGAAATTGTCCTCCTACTACAATAATTGATTTAGTGTATTTAAAACAATATCATGGAAAGAAAGTTTATGTTTATTATAATAATTCTTCTAAGATAAAAAAAACTGTTAGTAAGTTAATAGATTTAACAGATAAGCCTATTAAGTCAGTGACACTAGAGACACAACCTAGTGAATTTGAATGTATTTATTTAAGAGAATTTATTGTAAGTAATGACTCTTTAATTCCTTTTTAATAGAGTTTGTTAAGAGAAATAAATTAGTAACGATTGGTCCTGTACCTCAACCTTCTGGTAGTGGAGCACAGGGCTAGTATGATGCGTTATCTAGAGCTTAATGTTATATGACTATAACAGTCGTATTCTTAGAAGTTATACTAAAAATTATCTAGAGGGATATACCCAGGTGGATACAAAGTATACTTTTACAGGTCTTCCCTTAAAAGTAACCACTAAACACAAAAGAGATAATCTTGTTACAGATGTACAACAAATAGAAGAAAACTTTGTTTATGATCACGCAGAGAGGTTATTACACCAAACCCATAAGGTTAATAGTTTAGCCGAGGTTGTTCTTTTTGAAAATGTATATGATGAGCTGGGAGCTTTAGAGAAAAAACGCGTTGGAGGAAAAAGGTCAGGTACTACTCCTACAACTAATACTTTCTTACAAGAATTACAGTATAAATACAATATCAGAGGATGGCTTACAGAGGTTAATAATATAAGTAACATAAGTCAGTTAAACAATGGAAAGAGTACTTTGTTTGCCCTTAAATTAAACTACAATAAACCTGAACAAAACAGTTCAGGAGTTAAAGGACTTTATAACGGTAATATCACTGAACAAATTTGGAAAAGCTCCTTAGATAATAAAAGGCGTAGTTATGGTTATGTATATGATGGAGCCAATAGATTAGTATTAGGTTCTTTTAAAGCTCCTGATTTAGGTTCTGCTTCTACTGCAAATCTATATGACGAGAAATTAGCGTATGACAAAAATGGAAATATTTTAAAACTTGATAGAAATGGTGCTTCACTCGCTGGAGTAGTAACTACTATAGATAAGTTAAATTATGGTTATGAACCAGGAAGCAATCTTTTATCAACTGTTAGAGATGCTTCTGGTAATCAAGAAGGATTTAAACAAGTTAATACATCAGGTATAGACTACGGATATGATGAGTTTGGTAATCTAACTAGTGATAAACACAAGAAAATAACTAAGATTAAATACAATCACTTAAACTTACCTGTTGAGATTAGCTTTGGTACAGATAAAATAGAGTATATTTATACCTCTTCTGGAGAGAAAGTACAGAAGAAAGTAACAGATAAAGGTATTGTTACACTAACAGATTATTTAGGAGGATTTCAGTATGTAAAGGGCAAACTTAGTTTTTTCCCTACAGCGGAAGGATTCTTTAATACAGAAACAAATACTTATGTATATCAGTTTAAAGATCATTTGGGTAATATAAGATTATCTTATAGTGATAAGAATACAGATAATACCATTGATGCAAGTGAGATTATAGAAGAGACAAACTATTATCCTTTTGGACTCGCTCATAAGGGCTATAATCAGAAGAATGATGCTTTAATGAAAGATTACAAGTATCAATATAATGGTAAAGAAAAGCAAGAAGAGTTAGGGCTTAACTATTATGACTATGGAGCACGTAACTATGATGCAGCTATAGGTAGATGGATGAATGTGGATCCATTGGCGGAGAAGTATCCCTCTTGGACACCATACCATTATGTACACAATAATCCGATTAATTTGATTGATCCTACAGGAATGGAGAGTGAAGACTGGGTGAAAAGAGAAAAAAATGGAGGAACTGAATACTTTTTTGACCCAGATGTACAAGGAAAAAATGCAACAGAATCTAAGCATGGAAAAGGATCTCATGTAGAAAATGGATCATCACTTGTAGGAAAGTCTAGTCAAGGAGAGAAATATAGGTATACTTTTAATAGTGATGGATCTTATTCAAAAGGAGGAAGTATGGTTAATAGTAGAACAAAAACAGAAGGAGGGTCTACGATATATCAGTATTGCAGTAGTTGTTTGGATCCTCAAACTTTATATCAACAGTTTGGAGGAATAGGTGGACTTACATATCCAGGTGGGGATAATCCAAAAACATATGGAGGAAAAGATGATTATTCATTTGTTCCATCATCGCTAGTAGAATTTCCCGCTATACAACATGACTTGGCATATGATAAGTTAGGAATTACAGGTGCAAGTGGACTGTTAATGGATAGAAGTGCAATCTCGGCAGATTGGACCTTTGTAAATCAACATATATTTTTGTCTCAATCAGGTCTTTTAAGTCCCACAGATAGATTCAAATCGGATCTTTTAGGGTTTGGTTTAGGAGCTGCTGCGACTCCAAAAACATTGTTGAATTTTGTCTTGCCTTCTCCAAAATATAACTATCCATATACGCCAGAACAACGAGTTTTAACAAATATAGGTATGTCTAATTTTAGATAGTTTTTATGAAGAAAATGGTTCGATTTTTAAAAATATTGATTAGTTTGTTAGTTGTTATTGTTATTATTAATTTTTTGTATTCTTTGTTTATGGTAGGTAGCCATCCTTATGCAGAACAGTATATTTTAAATGTTTCGGAAGATAAAACTATAAATGAGATACAAAAATTAAAACAAAGAGAGTTTTCATTACAAGTACCATTAGATAGTTCATCTTTTGGAGGATTAATTGATGAGAGAAATGGAAATATGTATTATGTGTATTTTTTATTAAGAGATGGAAAAACAGTAGTATTGTGCTATGTAAAAAGAATAGATGATTACACTACTACTTTGGGATTGATATCTGTAGGAGAAGGATCTCGATTTTTAAATAATAGGACAATTAATGCACGAAGTTATTTTTTGTTAAGAGATTTAAGTAGAAATGAAAATAAACAATTTAAGAAAGATTTAGAAGAACAAGTTTTAGATAAATTGAATATTAAATGGAAGAAAAATAGATGGTGGTATAGTATCTTTCCAAGATTTAAAACTAAATTTCCCCAATAGAGAAAGTATTTATTTATAGAAACAAGCCCCCATAATTAGAATTGTTGGGGGTTTTGTATTTTATAAAATAGATTGAATTTTTCTTTTAGCAATAAATGCATCAATGACCGAAAAGATGTGATTTCGATCTGTTTCTTCAAACTTAGACACTTCTAAAATACGTAAACTGGTATATTTATCAATTAGCACTTCTTCTTTACCTGTGAGGTAATCTAAAGAAACCTCTAAAATATCAGCAATTTTCCTTGCAATCTCAATGTATCCGCCCGAGCAACCACATATTTCATAAGCTAATGTAAGATAGTAAGTTTGTTTCAAATAATAAATTAGATGAGCAAACAAGACAAGATGTACTCTCATGTAGAGGATTGGAAATCAAGTGGATTAACGCAGTCAAGATACTGTGAAAGTGTAGGAATTAAGTTAGCAACCTTTAGTTATTGGGTAGTTAAATATAAGGCAGAGTCAACACAATTAGACAATAATTTTATAACTGTAACAAAAGGTCAAGTAACCAATAGTCAAGAATATGAGATTGTGTATCCCAATGGTGTAAAGCTACGTGTACAAACGGATAATCTTAGCGAACTATATTCATTAGTAAACTTAGTGTAATGTTTAGTTTGAGTAGTTCCAATCAATTTCATTTGTATAGGCAGGCTTGTGATATGCGCAAGAGTTTTGATAGTCTTTGTGGGCTTGTTCAGAATGAGCTTAATCAAATAGCTCATAATGGAAGTGTCTATATATTTATCAATAGACGCTGTAATCAAATGAAGCTCTTGCATTGGGAAGCAGGAGGCTTTGTACTATACCACAAACGCTTAGAACAAGGAACTTTTTCCTTTCCTACGCATAGTAAAGCTCAAATAAGTTGGAGTGATTTAGTGCTTATGATAGAGGGAATACAGATTATAAAAAGCAGTCAAAAAAGAAGGTTTTTATTGAAGTAAAACACGTGCAAACCTTGTGTATTCTGGGGCTTTATCGTATATTTACTCTATGGAAATGGACTTAGAAAACTTATCGAAAGAACAACTTTTGGCGCTTTTAACTAAAGCTCAAAAGACTATTTCCATACAAGAAGAAAGGGTAGTTAAGGTTGAGCAAAAAAACAAGAATCTACAATATTTACTTGACTTATATCGTCGAATGCAATTTGGTCAAAGTAGAGAGCGTTTTGCTGTAGGTCCCAATCAAATGGAACTTCCTTTTGAGGTTAAACAAATAACGAAAGAAGCACAGGAAGAGGTAATTAAACAAGAGATTACTTATTCTCGCGAAAAGAAGAAACATCCTGGAAGAGCTAAACTACCAGATCATTTACCTGTTGAAGAAATAGAAATACATCCTGAAGGAGATTTGTCTGAAATGGTTTGTATTGGTAAAGAAACTACAGATGTATTAGGTTTCATTCCAGGGCATTTTAAAATAAAACGTTACATCCGATATAAATACGCTACTAAGGATAAAGACAATGCCTAAATTAGTATTGGATTACTTCCAGAGCGAATCATCGATAAAGGAATACCTTCAGAAGGATTATTAGCTACAATACTTGTAGACAAGTATGTAGATCACCGTGTGCCACGAAAGTGTGCTGCATAATTATATATACGGCAACTATGCTGTACTAAAGATGAGGGTAGGCCCCTCGAAATCTGTTTTGCAGGAATTGGTTTCAAACCACCTCATGCTGCATTAGTCAAAAGCTTTTGTAGTGAGCGATGAAGGAAAAGGCTCTTTAAAGAGTCAGGTGACGCTGTTGGAGACGACCGAAAGGGAACCGTTGATGAAATGTCGTAAACGTAAAGATGATGTCAAAACCAAGGATAGGTGATTGCTTTGGGACTAGTCAGGGATGCATCTGTTTACTGCCCTGACGGCATCCGGCACAAAGACGGCGTGAACTACAGTGAGGCTTTAGTATGGAACGTGGGAACCTATGTATTGTTTTTAAGAGAAAGGCACAAGTAGTAACCCTACAAGGCTGAAAGTATCGATACGTTACATAGGGGCGGATTGACTGGTAGTAGTGTTGAAGCATCTGTAATGGATGTGGAGCGAAGCGGTCAACTTATTCTGCTAATTGAATTAATCAACCGGAAAACTGGGAGGAATTTATGCAAAAGGCAAAGTCATTTATTATTTCAAAACACCTTGTAATGGAAGCGTGGAATCGCATTCGTTCCAATGGTGGAAGTGCTGGGATTGATAATCAATCTTTAAAGGATTTTGAGAAGAATCTTAAAGATAACCTTTATCGAATCTGGAACCGTATGTCCTCGGGCAGTTATATGCCATCTCCTGTAAAGCTTGTAGATATTCCAAAGAATGGAGGAGGTACTCGACCGCTAGGGATTCCAACGGTGGGTGACCGTGTAGCTCAGATGATAGTAGTTTTACTTTTAGAGCCAGAATTTGAGAAGGTTTTTCATCAAGATTCTTACGGTTATCGTCCCAGGCGCTCAGCTCATGACGCTTTAGCCTCCGCTCGACAAAGATGCTGGAAGTACGACTGGGTATTAGACATGGATATCAAAGGATTCTTTGATAACATCAACCATGCACTTTTACATAAAGCACTTGTACGGCATACTAAGGAAAGCTGGATGTTATTGTACATTAAAAGATGGTTAGAAGTTCCTTACATGCGAGGGAATAAGGAGCTAATTGAACGAACTAAAGGTGTTCCTCAAGGTTCAGTCATCGGTCCAGTATTAGCAAATCTCTTTCTTCACTACGCTTTTGACACTTGGATTACTCGGAATTACCCAATGGTACCTTTCGAACGTTATGCAGATGATACAATTTGTCACTGTAGAACACAAGAACAGGCTATCATGATGCAACGAGTTGTTGAGGAGCGTTTTAGAGCCTGTGGACTTGAATTGAACGAAACTAAACTAAAACAAAGATTGTCTACTGTAAAGATTCAAACAGGAGAGCAAATTTTGATCAGATTCAGTTCGACTTTTTAGGATATACCTTTCGACCTCGTAAGGCAGAGAATAATGCGAAGAAATGTTTTCTTAGCTTTTTGCCTGCGATAAGTAGTAAGGCTAAGAAGAAAATAGGAGAAACTATGCGCTCATGGTGGCAAACAAGTCGAACGGACAGAAGAATTGAAGAGCTTGCATTATGGTTAAATCCAACTCTTCAAGGGTGGATTAACTATTATGGTAAGTTTTATAAAAGTCAACTAAATGGTTTGTTTAATCGACTCAATCAACGACTTGTAATCTGGGTTACGAAGAAATACAAAAGGTTTAAAGGTCGGCGAACTCGTGCAAGGAAATGGTTAGGTATATTTGCAAAGAATCATCCTAATCTATTTTCACATTGGCGATTTGGTTTGCGACCAGCAAAACCTATTGAATTGACTGGATAAGAAAAGCCGTATGAAGCGAGAGTTTCACGTACGGTTTTGTGAGAGATTTGGGGTGAAACTCCCCTTATCTACTCGACTTCCGCTATATCGTCAGAAGCAACGTTTTTCAAGAGAAAACATCGATATAGCTTCTTCTACAATAGATGGTTGGGCAGCTCAAAGTATGGATGCTTTAAAACCACTATATGAAAAGCTTGTGATGGATATCAAAAACGAAGGGTATCTTCAAGTAGATGAGACAACCATCAAAGTCTTAGATGAAAAGAAAAAAGGGAAGACACATTTTGGTTTTTATTGGGTGTATCATGCGCCTATATCTAAACTCATAATGTTTAATTACAGCCCCACACGAAGTGGTAGTGCTGCACTACCTGTATTGGGAAACTTCAAAGGTTACCTTCAGACGGATGGCTATTCTGGCTACCTTGCCTATGGAGCTAAGTCTGGCGTGACTCATCTTGGTTGTTGGGCACATGCTCGTCGTGAATTTGAAAGGGCTCTTGATAATGATAAGATAAAGGCTCAATATGTATTGGTAGAAATACAGAAACTATATGCCGTGGAGAGAAAAGCAAAAGAGCAAAACTTAACTCCACAACAGATTAAAGAGCTTCGTCTTGAACAAAGTCTTCCTATCATCAATGAACTTGGTAAATATATGTTTGCTCAAATGAAGCTTACTTTACCCAAAAGTCAAATAGGTAAAGCTTTTGCTTACTCTCAAACTAGATGGGATAATCTTAGTGCGTACTTATATGATGGAAATCTACAAATAGATAACAATCTCGTAGAAAATGTTATTCGTCCAGTCAGTCTAGGTAGAAAAAACTACTTATTCGCAGGATCACACGATGGTGCGCAAAGAGCAGCTATGGCTTATACATTCTTTGCAAACTGTAAAAAGCAGGAAGTTAATCCATACAAGTGGTTAAAATATGTACTGGAAAATATTCAATCCATCAATCACAAAAACATCACAGATCTATATCCGCATAATTACAAGAAACTAATTTTACCGTCCGAAGAATAATATCTAGACCGAACAAGATGTATTTGCTCGGGTGCTTACTACTTGTTTACATGATCAGTCCCTTTAACCTATAAATTATCAGTATGACACTAAACGGAGATACATTTTTTTGATTAGTCAGATAAGAAAAAAATAATACTAGAGTGTATAATTATATAGGTTAGGTGGTTGTATTTAGTTATAATTCAGTTGTGATTGTAATCTTATTTATTCAAACTTAGAATATTTCTAAAATACATACATTAGTTGGGAAACTATATATCTATACTATATTTGTATTAAATACTTGATAAACAGTATTGTAGTTTTTCAACAATATAAAATTTTATAACCTTTCTTTATTTTATAAAAGTCAGGATAATCTCAATACTTAAATGTTATTGCCTACACAAAAAACTAATTTATTTTTATGTTAAATAATAATCAATTTAGTTAAGCTTCCAAAGATGAAATAATTAAGTGAAAAATAATGAGTAAATTTATTCCACAAACCAGAAGTAATCCAGTTCTATTACAAAAAAAACTAGATAAATTAAAAGCAGAAGTAAGTTTACATGGTAAAAATATAGATGCTATATCAAAATCACACGATAATCATATTACAATGTTAAGCAATTTTGCTAGACATGATATTAAGAACTCTGTACAAAGTATGGATAGTATTCTAAGTACAAATGAATTATACGAGTTTACTGAAAATCATATAGAATCTCTTAAATTAAATCTGAAAATAATTAGAGAGACAATTAATAATTTCTCACAACTTGTTCCGTATAGTGAAAATAATAATTTTACTTTAGATGAATTAACTATAGCCATAGAGTTACTCAATAGGGAAAGTTTTTACGTGAACAAAGTCTCTTTTAAGAAAGAGATTCCTGAGGGTGTTTTTAAATTTAATTTACCTTTTCAATCTGTAGTTCAGATGATTAATAATATTATAATAAATGCTATTAAAGCATTTGAAAATGTAGATGATAAAAAGATAAAATTTCAAGCAGATTTTACAGATGAAAGTTTTATGATAAAAATTTATGATAATGGAAATAAAATTCCTTTTGATGATATTGATTCAATTTTTGATTATGGTAAATCTTCAAGTGGTGGTTCTGGAATAGGATTATATCACGCACGTTATTTATGTAACTTATATAAAGGTAAAATAGATATAATTGAATTAACAGATAATAAGGATTACAGTAAATATTTTTTAATAAATTTACCAATAATAAATAATCTCTAATAATAATGAAAAGAAGTGTTTTAATAATAGATGATGAAAAAGATCAAGCAGAAGGTCTTTGTAAAGCATTGACAAAATCTCTATCCAATACGTATTTTGATTATGCAAGTGAAGAAGAAGAAATTACTTCCTCTATTGAAAATAAATATTTTTCAATCGCTATTATTGATTTAAGAATGGATAAGTTTTCATTTGATGGCATAGAATTGATAAATAAGATTTTTGAAGTTAACCCTTTTGCAAAAGTCATTATAGTATCAGCATTTACAGGAGAGTATTTTCGTCAAATTAAAGATTTACTTGTTACAGGAAAGATTATTGACGTTATTGATAAAATAGAATTTTCTCTTTTTGTTAAACAGTTAGGAAGTAAAATAAATAGTTATCATAAAGCTTTATTTGAAGACCCTTCAGAAATAAACTCCGCATTGCTAGAGTTTTATTCTCAAGCAAAAAATGAAAAGAATAATTTTAAAAAAGGTGAAAAGTTTGAACATTTTGTAAGCTTATTATTTCAATCTATTGGATTTAAAAATGTAAATAAGCGTATAATAGATAAATCCTTAAATGAAGTGGATTTAATTATTAGAAACGAAATAGATGATAGTTTTGTTAATAAGTTTGGAAAGTATATCCTAGTTGAATGCAAGAATAAGCCAGAGGATAAAGTAGATAAAAATACTTTCATTGTATTTAATAATAAACTAAAATATACTAATGGATTAGCTGAATTAGGAATTCTAGCTACTACAGGATATATTACTAGAAATACTTATTTAGAAGCTATAAGAGACTCTAATGAAATGAGAAAGGTTATATTTTTATCAAATCCTGAATTTGAAAAATTAATAATGTCAAATAACAAATTGGAAGAATTTAAATTAATAATAGACAGCCAAGTTAAAGACAATTAATATATTTTTAATTTCAATTATAGTTAATTAAAAAACTCTTCTAGTTTGGTGCTAATTCCAATTTAAACAATGAAAGCTCTTATTTAAAAAGCATACGTATAGGAGGCAGAACCTTATTTTGCTAAAAACCTGATAATATTTGTTATCAGGTTTTTTTTCAATATGTGTCTAGTTTATATGCAGTTTTAATAGATTAGTACTCTTAGGGAATGGCCAAAAATTAATAGAAATTATAATGTAACATTTAACCATGTAGTTGTATTTACACAATATTGGTAATGGTTCATGGGTATTAGGTGTAAAAACTGATAGTAATCAAATAAAATTACTTATTTATGATGTAAATGAAGTAAGAGGGTATAAAAAGTGAAAATTATGATTACTTTTAGAATCGTAAACTGTTAAGAATATGAAAAAAATACTACTTACTACTTTTTTGCTATTTGCTATATGGAGTCAGAATGCCTTAGGGCAGAATCTAACTACGCGAAATGCTATTCGGTCAACTTATGATATAGAGGCTAGCTCTAAACAGATTAATGAGTATGCTGCTAAGGCTGAGATTAATAGGAAAAGAGCTTTTGCGGTAGCTAAAAATAAAAGTCTTCCAACAAGTGGGATAAACGCTCGTGGAAATTACTTTGAACTAAGTAGTATAGATGACAATGGTATTTTAATTTATAAAACCACTTTAAATGCTGGTTCTAGAATAACGGCTAGAGCGGAGAATATTCCAACGACTCTAAATGGGAATACTTTTTTAGAAGGAGAGGGGATGCTTATTGGTTTAGTAGATGGTTTACCACTGCTTGATACTCATCAAGAGTTTTTTACAAGTGATGCAAATAGAATCTCTAGAGCTACTTTAAAAGAAACAGTACCAGAGATATTTAACCATAGAGACAGTATTCGAAGTCATCAAACCAGACGGTTTCACGCAACCCATGTTGGAGGTACAATAGCAGCTTTAGGTCTTAATCCTGAGGCTAAAGGGATTGCTCCAAAAGCTAAGTTGTGGAGTTACTCATGGAATGATGATTATAAAAAAATGTCAGACATGGCCATCGCAGGTATTGTGGTTAGTAATCACTCATATGGGTTTGATTATTTTGATAATTATGGAAATCTACAAGATCCTAGGCTTTTGGATTATTTCGGAGCGTATTTAGACACAGCAGTGCAGTATGATAGGCTTGCGATTAACTATCCATATTATCAGCCTGTTTTAGCTGCGGGAAATGATGGAGATTTGCAAAGTAAAACGTATCGCAATACTTCAAAAGAAAACTGTAATTGTGATATGCTTAATGGTGGTGGAGTTTCTAAAAATATGGTTGTTGTAGCCGCTGTAGAGCAAGTGGTTTTATATACCGGAGCATCAAGTGTGAGATTAGCTTACTTTAGTTCACAAGGTCCTACCAATGATTTTAGAATAAAACCAGATATCTCAGCTAAGGGAGTAGATGTATTCTCATCAACATTTGTTGTACCTAACCCTTTAAATGCTACACCTGGAATTGGCTATTATGTAAAGAGTAATGGGACTTCAATGGCTGCTCCTGCGGTAACTGGAGTTTTTGCTTTATGGCAAGAATGGGCAACTAAGTTTTCGTCTAAGCCTATGCCTTACAAATCAGCTACTATTCGTGCTTTAATGGCGCATACCGCGGATGAAGCAGGAGCTGCACCAGGACCTGATCACCTTTTTGGATGGGGACTAATTAATGCAAAAGCAGGAATAGATGTACTTTTAGCAGCAAAGGATAAGCGAAGTACTTATGTTTTAGAACAAGAATTAAAACAAGGAGAGAAATTTACTAAAGAGATTTATGTAGGTAAGGATAGGGGTAAAATGGTTGTAACTCTTTCATGGACTGATCCAGAAGGGACTCTTGTTAAAGGGAATTTAGATGAGGAGTATATGAAAAATAATCCACTTCTTATTAACGATCTAAATGTGGTGGTAAAAAAAGGCAATGAAGTATTCTATCCATGGAGGTTAACAAAGGATTTTAATAACCTTAAAGCAGAAAAAGGGGTAAATGATGTAGATAATATCGAGAAGATAGAAATCATGGATTTAACACCTGGAAAATACACTATAGAGGTTAGTCATAGTAAAACACTAAAGGCAGGAAAACAGGAATATTCACTGATAAGTACAGTAGGGAAGTTTGATGATTTAAAACCAGAGGATAAAGAACAAGAGACTGGCAATGTGGATGAGATTAGATTATGGCCTAATCCGGTTGTGAATGAGTTGTTTGTAACAGTAGGTGAAAAATATAATGGAAGAACTGTTAATATACGTGTATTTGATATCAATGGTAGACTTATAGGGGATATATCTGAGACAGTAGAACAAGCAATGGTGAGCGTAAATATGTCTGGATATAATGCCAATGTGTATATTGTAGAGGTAAAAACATTTGATTCTTCTAAGACTGTACGCATCGTTAAAAAATAAGTTTGTAAAGTAATGAAAAGGTAATAAAAGAAAATTAACGTCTTATAATCTAGTTTTAATTACTAAAAAAGCGCAACAGGAATTTCCCGTTTGCGCTTTTTTTCATGTAGAAAGGTTTGAAGAATTTTATTTTAAACCAGACAATGGTTGTCAGCCTTTAATTCAAGAAGTAGTATGGAAAATTGTACACTCTATCAAGTAAAGTATTATTCTTGTCATAAAGGCTTTCAGACCATTTAAAATTTTAAACAATTAACTCTTAGTTAGGAAAATATATTTTACTATTATAATAAGCTTAAATAATAAAATAAATGTTAATTGGTGTAAAAGTAATGCATTAAATATGTTTTTAATGTAGAATAACTGATTTTTATATTATTAATTGTGATTTATTTATATTTATGTTGTTAGTTTATTTTAAGGGCTTCAATTTTTTTAAATCTATTATAATTAATTTGATTGTTTAGTAAAATCTCAACTCAGATTACCTTGTTTTGAAAGATATACGCAGTTATTTTGGCGGTTAAAGTATTTTGTAAAACCAATAATTAGAACGTTTTAGTTGTTTTTAGTATAGAGGTATTGTTAATATTAAGTAAAAAGTATTGGAGATCATGTATTATTTATATTCATTTGTTGTGTACTTTACATCAAAAGGGATTAAGAATTAATAATTGCTTTATTTGTCAAAAACTATTCACCTTACTAACAGAATAAGAAATTGAAAGTAAAACAATTAGTAGTATGAAAAGAAAGATTGTTATTGGGGCATTTTTGTTGTTTGCCAGTTTTGCTAATGCTCAAAGTAGAGTTAGTAGCACAAGTATTGGGATTAATCTAGGAGGACTAGTATCGGTGGTATATGATGATTCTACTTTGCTGGGATTAAAGGATAACCAATGGAGAAAGATAAATGAGTGTCAAGCTCGTTATGAGAAACAGTATAGTGAATGGGCTAGAAAAAAACACTATAAAGATTATGAATTAGAGCGTAAACGCGAGCAAATGTATAAGGAGATCCGCATAGAGATAGGAGATATCTTAACGGTGTCTCAACGTGAGAAATGGAATGATTATTCGTATGATTATAAACATGATCACAAAGATCATCACCATCATCAAAATAGCAATAAGTACAAGGATAAACACTACAAGAAAAAACATAAAAACAAGCACAAGCACGATGATTGTGACTAGGATTAAAAGTCTGCCATTTGGTGGACTTTTTTTTGTTTGTAAACTAAAAAATAGTTCAAAAGGTCATATTTGATGTTTTCAGGTTAATAAAAAACCTTTTTTCAGGATATTTTGGTAAAAAAGCAATGAGAATAACTTAAATATTCTTGTTTGTGCGATTTTACTCATTTTGTGATTTACAGCTGTATAGTCCAGTGGGAATTGTAGCAAACACTAAGGGGTGTGAAGTCTTGTTTTGTCTATGTGATTTGTTGAGATTATTAAGGATTTATTTAAATTATTTAATTTTTAAAAATATTCTCTTTTTTGATGTTTTATCTATATTGTTTTGTTATTTATAAGGTAATAATTGAATAATATTAAGTTAATGTTATGAATATGTGTGTAATTGTTATTTTTGCTTTGTAGTTAGAATATAGACTTGAAGGTGGTTTTGTATGAGATTTTATAGTAAATGTTTTCAAATAGCTTATGTGTAATAGCTTATTTAAAAACAAGGTATCGTATTATTTTTTACCTGATTACTTAAGAGACTATAGAAAAGAAAAAAAGCATGAAAATTAAAAGAAACATTAAAAAAATAGCAGTTAGCTTATTAGTTATTGGATCTGCTGTAAAGGGATATGCCCAACAAGATCCTCAATATACCCAGTATATGTATAATGCTAATATGATTAACCCTGCTTATGTGGGAAGTAAGGAGAACTTGAGTGTTTTCGGAATGTATAGGGCACAATGGGTAGGGCTTGAAGGAGCACCTAAAACAGCTACTATTTCTGTGTCAACACCTCTTGGAGATAAAGGATTGGGATTAGGAGTTAATTTTATTAATGATCGTATAGGGGCTATGGATGAGAACAATATCTCGGTAGACTTATCCTATACAATAGATTTAAATCAGGATTATAAATTAGCTTTTGGATTAAAAACTACAGCTAATATATTAAGTGTAGATTACTCTAAACTTACCATATATGATCCTACAGATCCAAGTACTCAACTTAATATCAATAATAAGTTTAATCCCAATGTAGGAGCAGGGGTCTATCTTTTCTCTGACAAGGCCTATGCGGGTATCTCTGTACCTAATTTTTTAACAAGTGATCGTTACAATGACAATGACATTACAGTGATGACACAAAAAGCTCATTTCTATGTAATGGGAGGATATGTATTTGATGTTAGTAGAGATGTATTATTCAAACCAGCAGCTCTAGTTAAGGCTGTTAGTGGAGCACCTTTACAAGTAGATTTGACAGCAAACTTTTTATTCTATGAAAAATTTACACTAGGAGCAGCCTATCGATGGGATGCCTCGGTTAGTGCTTTGGCTGGATTCCAAATTAATAAAAATCTGTTTGTAGGCTATAGTTATGATGCCGATACAACTAAACTTAATAATTACAACTCTGGGTCACATGAGGTGTTTTTGCGATTTGACTTATTTAATAAATATAATAAAGTTAGTACTGCTCGATTCTTCTAAAAATATAGCAACAGTTGAAAGAAACGTATTAAGATAGACTGAAATTTTGAAAAAAAATAAAACTATGAGAATAAATATTTATAAAATAAGCGCAATTGTCCTAATTAGTATGTTTTCTGTGGGCGCAGTAGCTCAAAAATCTTCTATAAGAAAGGCCAATCAGCAGATAGAAAAAATGGCTTATGCAGATGCGATTAAAATCTATGAAAAATTAGTATCAAAGGGTAAAAAAGCAGATGAAATTTCAAATAATTTAGCTAAGGCTTATTATGAAAATGGAATGTATCTAGAGGCTAACCACTGGTATGATAAGCTATATGGTAAAATAACTATATCAAGTGAAATAAAAGATGTAGATGCTTTTTATCAATATATACAAACCATTAGAACAACAGGCGATTATATGCTTGCCAATAGTAAAATGGACTTACTAGCTGAGATTGCTCCAGAGAATGGTATAGTAAAAAAATACCTTAGCGATCCAAATTATTTAGAACAAGTAAATGCCAATCGAGAAGGATATAGAGTAAAAATACTCAATAGTGTTAATACAGGGGGATCTGAATATGGATCTGCTTTATATAAAGGAGAGATTGTATATGCATCCTCTACCAACAAAAAAGGGAAGCATAAAAAAACACATAGTTGGACCAATGATCCATATACTAAATTGTATTCTGCTCCAGTGCGCATAGATGGGTTTATTGGTAGTGTTAAACCTTTTGCTAAAAAGCTTGAAGGAAAATACAATGAGTCAAATGCTATTTTTACAGCAGATGCCAGAACAATGTATTTCTCTAGTAATAACCGTGGCGGAAACACCACTCGTTATTCAGATGGAGCAGTGCTAGTTAATCTGTATCGCGCCTATAGTTTTGGACAAGGAAAATGGGGAGATGTTGAGAAATTAACCATTAATGTTGACCATGCTAATACAGCTCAACCTGCATTAAGCCCTGACCAGGATTGGATTTATTTTTCTTCTGATAGACCTGGAGGTTATGGTAAATCAGATCTATATCGCGTAAGATTATTTAGAGACGGAACAACTGGAACACCTGAGAATTTAGGTGATAAAATAAATACTCCAGGTAGAGAGAGTTTTCCGTTTGTAAGTTCTGACAATGTACTATATTTTGCCTCAGATGGGCATCCAGGATTAGGTGGGTTAGATTTATATGGTGTGCAAATAGATCCGGATGGAACATTTGGAGAGGTAGTTAACCTGGGTAATTCAATTAATAGTCCTTATGATGATTTTGCTATGTATCTTGATCCAGAAGCTAAATTTGGATTTATCACCTCTAATCGACCAAATGGTCAAGGCAAGGATGATTTGTATTATGTAAGAATGAAACAAGGTACTGAACTTAATATATCTCAAGAGATACAGGGACGTGTTGTGGATAAGTTTACTAATGATCCAATTCTTGATGCTTTTGTTTTTCTATATGACAGTAAACACAAAATGATACAAGAGGTAGAGGTTGATAAACGAGGAGACTATATATTTAAAGATGTTAAAGTAAATAGAGACTATTATGTGGCTGTAAAATCTAATGGATATATATCACAAGAACAGTCGGTTGAAGATGTAGATAAGAATGATGTTCGTGTAGTGAATTTTGGTTTAACAAAAGTCGATAACCATCATAATGGTGGTAATAATTTTACTGCTAAATCAATAAAAAAAGGAGATGATTTGACTTCTCATTTAGCATTAGCACCAATTTATTTCGACCATGATAGTTCAATAATTCGATCAGATGCACAATTGGAACTTTCCAAAGTGGTATTGATGATGAAACAAAACAGCAGTGTTAAGATACAAGTAAGGTCTCATACAGATAGTACAGGACCAGATTTGTATAACTTAAAGCTATCAGATCGTCGTGCAAAAGCTACAGTAGAGGAAATCATTAGTCAAGGTATTAGTCCAAGCCGTATAAGTGGACAAGGATTTGGCGAGACAAGATTACTGAATCACTGTGCAAATAATGTAAGATGTACAGAACAAGAACATCAATTAAACAGACGTAGTGAGTTTATCATTATAGAACTTTAAGCGTAATTATACTTTATCTTATTAGTTTAAGAGCTATCCCAAAATTTGGGATAGCTCTTTTTTTTAGTATTAAATTGGGTTTAGAGATTCTTTTGGATGAGTATATATATTTTAAAGTGCTTTATTTTTTATAAGTAACACTTATTGGTATATTAGCGATAAAACAGATGATAATGAGTAAGATAAATATACTTTTAGTGCTTGTTTTTTTAGCCGTTAGTTGTTCCTCAGATCAAAATAATTACCCTAGTGAAATTGAGTATGGGATTTCAAATTCAACTAAAATTAGACCTCCCAAATGGTTGCAAGGAACTTGGAGGATAAATACAAATAGTAGCCCATCGGGACTAACCCCAGGTTTTATAGTTATGCCTGATCAGTTGTGTTTTGTCTCAATCTCTGTTGAATGTTTTCAAGACATGATAGATTATAGCTATAAAGTAAATCCTGAAGCAGTTAAGATAGAACAAGAGTATAACCTGGATTATTATCGGCTTACTATTAATATAGCCACAGAAATTACAACTTTCTCCTTTACTTTAAAGGATAATTTTAAAGCCTTGTATACAAACGGGAGTGTTAAAGGCACTTTATTTAAAGAGCATTAATACCAGTTATAGCTTAGATATGAGAGTTTTCGTGATATTAGTTTGTGCTTTAAATAAATAGTTTGTTTTTAATGCAAAACATAGTTAATGCTTGGTTAAATAATTAATTTTATACATAATGCATTTGTATAATTGTAAATATGCTGATTTTGTGTAAAAACTTAATATAGTATATTTGTGTTTAATTAATTTAAATAAGTATGAATAGTAGAATTTTAATATTATTTCTTATCGTCTTTAGCCAGCTTACTGTACTGGGACAAAAAAAGATTAAAGACTTAACTAAAGAGAATTACTTAGAGGATTTCGATTTTATAGTCAAGGTGATAAAGCAGCAACACCCCAATGCTTTTAGATTTATAACAGAGAATGACTTTGACGCCAAAGTAAAAAAAAGCCGATTAGTTTTAGAGAAACAGCCTAGCTTAGAGAATTTTATATTATCGAATCCTTTAGCGCTAATTAATGATACTCACTCTAGTATAACTCCAGATAATGTTCTTTTTGATGAGTTTACCAAACAAAGTGATTTTTTTCCTTTAACTACCTCTGTGTATAACAATAAGGTATTTATTAATCAATATACTTTAGATATACCAATAGGAGCTGAAGTGATAAAGGTGAATAATCTAGATGTTATTGATATTTTAAATAGAATACCCAATGGTGTAGATGGCAATATTCAGGCGAGTTCTCAAAAAGACTTTTCTTTATATGTATCCTTAATCTTTCCTAAAACTAAAGAGTTTGTTATAGAGTACAAACAAAACTCTGGTGATAAGAATTCAAAAAAGGTAGTTTTAAAATCAGTAAATTTTAGCCAGTACAATTATAACGCCCAAAAGAGTATTTTACCTCTTAATACTTTAGCCTTTAACAATGGAATTTATGGATATCAACTTGATAAACAAACTTATATTCTTACCATTACAAGTTTTAATATGTCCGAGGAGTATGCCTATTTTATTTTGAATAATATTTTTGCAACTATTAAAGAAAACAATATTAAGAATCTAGTTTTAGATATCAGAGATAACAGTGGTGGAATGCTTTCAAATATTCCTCTTTTTTATTCTTTTATTAGTACTCAAAAAGAGTTTAAAAACATTTATAAATACGCCACAAGAGTTCCAAAGATAAACGTGAGAGAGAATCTTTTAGATGAAAATAATAAGCTGGCAAATACAACTGATATTATTGCCTTTGATAATTTTATGAAACAAAGATTCGATTTTAATCAACAAGATCAGTTCTATTATGGTAACAATCGTTTAGATGAATATTATGTTGAAAATTACCCTCAAGATAGAAATGCATTTACAGGTAAGGTTAGCTTGCTTATAAATAATAATACTATTTCAGCAGCGGCTTATTTTGCATATCTTTTTCAATTAAATAAAAGAGGAGATATTGTAGGGCAGGAGACAAGAAGTTGTAGTAATTTTACAACAGCTGCATGGTTTTTAAATTACAAACTACCCAATACGGAATCGATTTTGTCTTTACCAAGAAGCAAAATATTCTTCAATACAGTAGCCAATAAAGAAAATACTTGTAGAGGAGTTATTCCAAATCAAACCATTGAATCGGCCCAGTATCAAAAAGGATTACAAAGTATTAAAGATTCTGAGATGAACTTGGCACTAGAGTTATTAAATAAATAACTCAGGTGGTTGTTTAAATTAAAGTATAAAAACAATTTATTACCCCCTTTTATATAGAAGTAAAAAAGAGCTATCTTAAGTAAAACTTAGATAGCTCTTTTTAAATTATGGTCATTTAGATAGCTTTAATTACATTGTCCTACTACATCAAAAGTGATGTCATCTTGATAGTACTTTCCACCAAATTCTTGAATTCTATCATGGATAGTATCAAAGGTATAACATCCTGTTTCTTGGTGTATTATAGCTCCAGTGGTACCTGAATAAATGATAATAATCCATTTTTGGTAATCCGATTCAGTGACAGTCTCAGATATTTTCTCTGTAGTACTAGCACTAATAGAGCTTGCTCCTAGAATAAATAAAGAAGCAAATAACAATAAGCCTTTTTTCATAATTAAAAATGTTGTTTTGGTTAGAGTTAAAAATAGTAATTAAATTTATATTAGCAAAAAATTATGTTAATTAATTATTGTAAAAAATATAATAAAAAAATATAAATAAAACTATTTCAATAATTACTGTCTTTATGGTGAATAAAAATAATTAAGGTTGGTAAAAATTTATGAGTATTGTGGTCCAAGCTGAGCCTTTAGATTTTACTAACTAAGGATAATGACTATTGTAAAGAATAAATAAACCACTATGGACTGAAAGTCCGTAGTGGTTTATTTAATAGTAGAAGAATAAGTAGTCAATAACTAAAAATAGTTAACCTAATTCATCTTCATAAACTAATAAATGGTATTTTAGTATAGAAATTTTACATGTATAATGCATAAGAAAATACTTTACTACGCTACTATTATTTCTGTTTTTTTAATTATCAGTTGTACTAATAATAAAACTCCCTATCATACAGATCTAGATAATTTATTTGCCTTAAAAAAAGATTCAATAACAAAGGATTCAATAGCTAAGGCTATTGAAGGTAAAGTAAAAATTGCTTTGCAATTAGAAAACACAATTGATCATAGCTCCTTAATAGATAGTGTTTTAAATGAACTGCGTTGGACTAATGAAAAGCAAGCTTTTTTCGAGTTAACCCAAATAGCTATAAAGGATGCAAAAGACCAGAAGGACTATGTAAGATTAGCTAATACTTATCAAAATATAGCTGTATACTATCAGGATATTAACCAGTTAGATAGTGTGTATTATTATTATACGAAGGCAGAAAATATCTATGAAAATAATAGTGATAGTCTTGCCATGGCCGAAAATAGATATTACCAATCAAGATTACTCTATGAATTAGGTTTGTTTATGGAATCAGAAATAAAACTGACAACCTCTATGAGGTATCTCCTTGATCATAATCCTAAAAATCCTATACTTGTTGAAGCAATTCAGTTAAGAGCTTTTCATGATATGGACCGCGGAGATTATGACAAAGCATTAATCAGTATGAAACAAATTTTAGATACCTTAATTAAAGATGAAGGAAGGTTTGAAATTTTACCTAAACAAAAGTATTATCTTGCTATTACTAATCTTTGTTCTAATATAGCAAACTTAAATAATGAGATTGAGAATTACACTCAATCAGAGTATTATTCCAATTTAGCTTTAAAGTATTTAAGTAAAAATTACAATGATTTAATATACGCTTTTGCTAATATTCCACATCAATTTTCTAAATATAATCAAGATAAAAATCATGATATTATAGAAGGATTATTAATCTCTTATAATATCTATGAAAAGCTTAACCATACTTATTATAAAATAGAATTTGCTATGCTTGTTGCCTCTATATATGAAAATGAAAATAATAACGAACAAGCCTTATCTTGGGCCAAGTTAGCTTATAGGCAGGCTAAAGCGGAAAATTTTTTTAGATTCCAAAAACAAGCTATTGAGTTTATCTTAGCTCAAAGCAATTATAATGACCCCAAACTTGTTCAGGAACTGATCGAGCTTAATTACCATATAGAAGAAGAACAAAGTAGAGTACATCAATTATTTACAAAGACAGAGCATGATAGTGTTTTGTTAAGTAACGAGAATCATATATTAAAACAAAGGATATTTACAATAGTGGTTGTATCAATCATTATAACATTAATTTTACTGTTTATAGTGTTTTATCTAAGACTTAGGAGTAAAAATAAAGAGCTTTATAACTTCTTTATTCAAAATTCTAAAAATCAGGAGATATTAGATCTTTTGCATACCAATAGCGTTATTGAGTATCAATCCATAGCAAAGGAGCGCAATCGAATAGCTAAGGATCTACACGATGGAGTTGTAAATAGTATTTTTGTTTTAAGGTTTAGTTTACAACAGCTGAAAACCTCAGACTCTAAGATACAAGAGTCACTTGTAGAAGAGTTAATTGGGCTGGAGAAAACAGTTCGTACAATATCACATTCCCTAGCTGAGAGTAGCTTTTTTAATGATAAAAGTTTTGAAAGTTTAATTAGAGCATTAGTTACCAAGCAAACTAATGGATTTAGTACTGAGTTTGCACTAGAGCTTCAAGATAATTTACAGTTCCACTATTTATCTACTTTACAAAAGATGAATATTTATCTTATTTTGCAAGAGGCATTACAAAATATTAATAAACACTCTTATGCAAGTCAGTGTATGGTTAAGGTAACTGTTGACAATATAGCAATAACATTTAGTATCATAGACAACGGGGTCGGATTTAGATCAGAAGCTACTAAAGGATTAGGCTTGTCAAGTATGAAAGAAAGAGCAAATGATATTCATGCTAATTTAGAAATAGAGTCTTATAAGAACAAAGGAACAGTTGTGTCGTTGTTTATACCTTTATTATAATATTTAAAAGTGATAGTAGGCAGTGGGGCTTGGTATTTAATTTGAAAACAGATTTCTAATCCCTTTATAATAGAATGCTAAGTACACGGAAAAAATCTAAAGAACTTGATATTTAAAGGATTATGGTCATTTTTAGAAAGCAATAATCTTGATAGATAGTCAAGTCCAAGTTTAAAGACACTAATAAGTCTATTACCATGATTCTTGATTGTGATAGGTTTAATAGTGTCAATATAGTCTCCAATCTTATAACACCATACAAAAGCAATCATCACTAACATGACTAGTTTTTCAATCCTATCGATTTTTTGCAAGTGTGTATCTTCTATGTTAAAGCCGCTAGACTAGACTTGAAGGCTTTAAACAAAGTTTCAATCTGCCATCTTATTTTATAAGTATCTAAAGCTTTCTCTGGTTTATTAAAGCCAATGATTATACAAAAGTCTATTTTACCATCTGTTATCACTTTAGTTCCAGAGATATAACATAGCTGATTATGAATTCTAACAATCTTGTGATATTGCCTTGTTTGACCAGGTTTTAAGTTATTAAATAGATGAGAAGCCTTTATTTCTTTTTGTTTACTAGGCAGGTAAACCTTAAAGTTATTTCGAATACGGATGTAGTATTTAATCTGCCTATCATTTAGATAACTAATCCAATCTTCTCCAACAAATTCTCTATCAGCTAATACACAATCAATATAATCTTTACCAAACCAATCAATAAAAGTATTGATGAGCTCTTTTCGCTCATTTGTATTTGAATTACCTCGTTTATCTTACATTTTAAACAATATTGGAAAACACATATTCTTATAACTAATACCTAACATTAAGATATTTATATCTTGTTTTCCAAATTTCCAATTGGTGCGATCCATCGCAAGAACATATGATTCTTCATTAGATATAAGTGCAAAAATAAGTCTTGAAAACCATTCCAATTTCAAATCGGCACAATTGTCAAATCCAGTTGATACTTTAGAAAATCCACAGACTTTATTTTGCATAGAGAGACGATAAAGAAACAAATAAGTCGGATCCTAGCTAAGCTTAATTTACCTTTAAAATTGGCTTTTATAGTTGTTAGAAGTTCTGTGTTTTTGTACTCTAGGCTGTTGTTCGTTTTTAAAGGCATTACGTGAGAAACAATTATTTAATATTCTGAATATCAGCCTTTTTTATAAATAATCCTTTCCTTTATTTCTGTTAAAATCAACTATTTAATAATTTTGTCGCGTACTTAGAATAGAATGTTAATTCTGCTATCAAGGAATTGTTTGTGATACTATGTTAATAGTTACTTATTATTTATTTGGTACTGATCGTCTTATTATAATAATGAGTTTTATAACACATAATTAATTTTAACTTAAATTTTGTTAATCAATATGTTTTATTTATATTGCTATCTATTAACTAACTAAATTTAAAATTATGAAGAAATTATTAATTGCCGCAATGTTTTCTGTTGCCTTTATGGGGGTATCGAGTGCCTCTGTTTTAGAAGAAAGTGTTGTTACTGTAAAAAAAGAATCTTCTTTTTTAGTTGCCACAAACTATATCGTTGTTGTAGTGGTTAAAACCACTTATGGAACTGAAATAGAAATTCAAGGCAAAGCTTGTGCTCTTCGTCATATTGAGCATAATGGAGGAGAGATAGTAGGTTATCGTAGTGTGCCTGCTTATGGGCCAACGCCTTTTAAATGTGCCGACTTACCAGATGATGATAATGTAAGACCTCCAGGTTCTGGTGGAGGAAGTAGCGGCGGCGGCGGCGGAGTAGGTGGACCTCCAAAACATGATTTTAAAAAGTACGATCCTAATGACGATTATAAATTTTAATACTTTGTAGGTATTATATTATAGGTGTTAAAAAAGATATTTATTATAAAAGGCTATCCATTTGGATAGCCTTTTGCATATTATATTTGTTAACTATTTAGTTTCAAATATAATTTTATTTTGATTAGCTCCACATTTAAGCATAGAAGAACCATATAAAGGATTAGATAGGTCTTCTACATCGCTTAACCATTTTCCTCCTTCACCATTGTCATACATCGGGCAGTATTGTTCAAATACTACTCTATCAGTACCCACTATAGCAATTAGTTTTACTAAATCATCAGTTAAGTCTTCAAATTCTGATCTTTGTACTTTAATATCTGTTGATTCTAACTTAGTTGCAGTCTCTATTAGTTCTTTTACTAATTCTTTTGCCCTAGCATCTTCTGTAACTACTGCTTTTAGACTAGTTGTTAATGTTTTACCAGCCGTAGTAGCTGCTACTTGATTATCTTCTTGTAATGCTTTTTTAACTAACAAGTAAGAATCTAAAGATAATTGTAACACATTAGACTCTTTCACTGTAGTAACATTTTTTACTTCTTTATGTGAAGGATGTTGATTGTGTTGATCTTGACTTAAATGTTCTTCGTGGCCAGTGTGTTCTTGTTGCTCATGACCTGTTGATTCTTGTTTTTTGTCATTACATGCAGTAAGTGTGAAAGCTAATACTGCAAAACTTAAGATTACTTTTTTCATTTGATTGTTATTTATTTGTTCTTTGTCTTTTTATGTTTTTTCTGCTTTTGGAATTCTGTGAAGTAAAGTTAGAAAAAAGAATGTAGAGTTAGAGTTACATTCTTTTTTCTGTTAATTTTTTGTGTGTCAGTGAGGATTATATAGCTGTGCTAGCGTGATTCTACCTCTGAAACTGGCAACAGCTATGTAATGCTTTATAATCCAGATCAGTTGCTTTGTCAAGCTCTGTATCATGACCCACTTTAGCAACTGCCTTAGAGATAGCTGCTCTAGTGGTTAGTTTCTTGTCAAAGTTAAGGTGAAGTACTTTCTGTTTTACATCCCAAGTAGCAGTAGATACTCCTTTTACTTTCTTAGCAGCAGACTCTATTCTGTCTTTACACAAGTCACAGTTCCCTTTTACCTTTAGCATACCATGTTCTAGATTAGCGCTAGTAGTATGATCATTTCTGTGATTAGCATGGCCTTTAGCGGCAGGAGCGTTATCGTTATTCATCATACTGCGTTTACCTTCTAGCTGTGCACTTGCATCTACTGTAAACACGCCATTAGTTACGATTTGCTCACCATTTTCTAATCCAGACATCACCACATAGTTATCTCCTAAAGAAGGACCTAACACAATCTCTCTTAGCATAAAGGCAGGGGTAGAAGTATTAGGTTGTTTGACATAGATAACAGATCGCTTACCAGTCCAGAGAACAGAAGATTTAGGGATAACTATTTCTTTGTTGTACTGTTTAAGTGGAGCTGATATTTTCGCACTTGCATACATCTCAGGTTTTAACTGATTCTTTGTATTATCTGTCTCTACTCTTACTTTTGCTGTTCTAGAACTAGCGTCTATAATAGGATTGATAAAGGCTATCTTTCCTTTAAATACTTCTCCTGGTAAACTCTGCAGGCTATATTCTATTGCATCGCCTTCTTTTATAAAAGGCAAGTCATTCTCATAGGCATCAAATACAGCCCATAGTTTAGACAAATTAGAGATACTGTATAGCACTGTTCCTTGGTTGATATAGTCTCCTTGGTTAACGTTTTTTTCTACCACGATACCACTGGTATTAGCATGTACTGATACATAAGCAGAGGCTATACCTGTATTAAGAACCTTGTTTATCTGCGCTTCTGACATTTTCCAAATACGCAATTTCTCTTTAGCAGCATCAAGTAAGAGTGGTTGTAAATCTCTAAGTTTTAAGGCTTCTAATAACTCTTGTTGAGCTGTAAGCAAATCAGGAGAGTATATCGTTGCAATCAATTGTCCTTGTTTTACTGCTTCTCCCGTAAAGTTTACATACAGTTTCTCAATACGGCCATTGACATGGGATGTTTGTGACTGTTGTAGACGCTCATCTACCTGGATGGTTCCATAGAGTTGGATATCCTTTACAGGGGCTTGATGGCCTACTCTTGTAGTTTGTATATTAGCTAGAGCTACTGCTTGTTTAGACATCTGTATAGCATTGTCATCGATAAGATCATCTCCAGGGTCAGATGATTTAAGTGGGATTAGATCCATGGCACATAAAGGACATTTACCAGGTTTGTCCATTTTGATTTGTGGGTGCATAGAGCATGTCCATACTGTATTGCCTTCTTCTGTAGTAGCCGGTTCACCATTGTGCTCATGTGAGCCTGCGCCTCCAAATACCATCCATCCTAGTAGTAGTCCTACTAGTAGTATTGCACTGTAACGTACAATATTGCTTTTGAATATATTTCTTATTTTGTCCATTGTTTAAATATTTTGTGTGTTGTCGCGAACTGCTACTAATTTCTTGATAGAAGCTACCATCGTATTGTAGTTAGCTATTGCTTCAGCTTTCTTTAATTGGTAATCTAATAATTGACGTTGTACTTGTATTACATTTGTCAAATCACTTTTCCCAGTTACAAACTCCTTGATAATAAGGTTATAGGTAGTCTGAGCTAGTGTAGTCTGTTTGTCATAAAGAGTTACAATACGAGCTGCATCATCTAGCTGACTTTTATAGCCATAGTACTCACTCTTTAATGTATTATAAGTTTCTTTAAACTTCTGATCACTAGACTTCCACCAAAGTTTCCCTTCTTCTTGTTGGGCTTTGTACTTTTTTCGGAAGATGGGTAGTGTTACTGTCATCATGGGCATAATCATGTCTTTTCCATTCATATCTCCCATACCTAGCATCATATCACTAGTTTTTCCTATGATCATGTATTGTACTCCAAGTCCTATCATAGGGTAACTCATCTTTCTATCCATCTCTGACTTTGCCTTATAGGCTAATCCCTCTTCTGTAATCATTGAAAGCATTGGGTTGTTTTCTTGTATTGCAAGTAAAGCATCTTGTTCGCTAAATAGATAGTTTACCTTTTCTATTTCACCTAGTACTACTTGATAATTAGCTTCTCTATTTAACAGTGCATTAAATTTTGCTTTTTCTGCTGTGATTTGCGAATGTAGACTTTCTATATTATTTTCTATTTCAATTAGTTCAAGACCTATACGCAATACATCTGACATACCAGAGGCACTACTGCTACCCATCTCGCTCATTCCACTGCTAGAGCTCATAGAAGAAGACATAGCAGGTGCTGCAGTAGCTCCGCCTGTCATACCCATAGCTCCCATGCCTGTAGAAGAAGAAGTGGATGGGGTAGAAGCTGTCTTAGTGCTTACTTTAGGAGTAGCTGTTACTTTTGCGCTGTTAGAAGGAGCAGAGAACTTTCTGATTGCTAATTGTTCTAGCTGCTCTAAGAGTTTTTTATTTTCTTGGTTATTGAGTAACTGCTGATTTAACTTCTGTAAGTTATACCACTGTGTGTACACCTGAAGTGTTAGGTTATCTAATGTTTCTTTGTATTGCTGGTCTTGCATATTAGCCATGTGCCCAGCTTCTACTTGAGCTGATTTACGCGTGCCAAACCAAGGAAGCATTTGCATTACACTTACGTTACCGATAGAGCGACCACCCACGATATCCATAGGTTTGGTATAAAACTCCATTGATAGCTCAGGATCTTGATATGCACCTGCTTGAGGAATCTTTTGTAAGAAGGCTTCATAAGCTAGCTTTTGTGATTTAACACCTGGGTTATTCTCTATGGCTACCTTTAAATAGCGTGATAGAGAATCCTTAGGTTGCTCCTGGGCTACAGCCGTAGCAGTGAAACTAGTCACTGCTAAGAAGGCCGAAGCTAAATATATATATGTTTTATTTTTGTTCATTGTTTTTTATCTTTACAGTTAACGGCTTACAGTTTTTCGCTGTCTTGTGTTTGCGGTTCCAATTCTTGGTGCTGATCTTTCTGTTTTCTATTTTCCTTTTTAATGGCCCATTCTCTCCACCAACATTGAAATACAGGTACCACAAACATGGTCATTGACTGAATTAGCATTCCTCCAAATGTTGGGATAGCCATTGGTACCATAATCTCAGCTCCTTTACCCGTGGAGGTCATAACAGGAAGAAGCGCAATTAGCGCCGTAGCAGTAGTCATAGCTGCTGGACGTACACGTTTAAGTCCTGCGTATACTACAGCTTCTCTAATCTCTTCTTTTGTTTTTGGATCTCTAGCCTGGAAGGTATCGTGGATATAAGTTCCCATCAGTACTCCATCATTAGTAGCTAATCCAAATAGGGCAATAAAACCTACCCAGACTGCGATACTCAAGTTGATGTTGTGCATCTGGAATAGGTCTCTCATGTTCATATCTCCAACAGAGAAGTTCATAAACCAAGGCTGTCCATATAACCACAATAAGATAAAACCTCCTGCAAAGGCTACAAACACCCCTGAGAAGTGAATAAGCGATGCTGCTATGGTCTTAAACTGGAAGTATAGAATAAGTAAGATTGCTAACAAACTCAGTGGTACAATGTATAGTAATCGCTGAGAAGCTCTTTCTTGTTGCTCATAATTTCCTGCAAATTTATAGGTAACTCCTTTTGGCAAGGTAAGTTCTTTTGATGCTAGTTTAGCTTGTAATAGCTTATCTGCCTCGTGTACTACATCTACTTCTGCTTTGCCTTCTATTTTATCAAATATTACATATCCTAATAAGAATGTATTCTCACTTTGAATCATTTGAGCCCCCTTAGCATAGTCTATATCTGCTACTTCACTAAGTGGTATCTGAGCTCCAGTAGCGGTAGGAATAAGCATCTTTGCCAGTTCTTCTGGATTGTCTCTAAGCTCTCTTGGATAACGCAGTCTTACAGGGAAACGCTCACGTCCTTCTACGGTTGTTGTAAGAGCCATACCTCCAATAGCAGCTCCAATTACATCTTGCAGATCAGATACAGTAATTCCGTATCTAGCCATATTATGCCTGTTTAGGTGAATCTCTACATAAGGTGCCCCCACTGCGCGATCATAAAAAACAGTAGAAGGCATAATAGAAGGAATATCTTTAAGAGCGGTCTCTAAGGCTTTTCCTCCTGCTTCTATAGATTCTAAGTCTGGTCCTGATACTTTAAGTCCCATCGGGGCACGCATACCTGTGGATAACATAACAAGCCTTGCCTCTATAGGTTGTAATTTAGGAGCAGAAGTCAATCCTGGTAAGTGAGAGACATTGACTATCTCCTGCCAGATATCATCTGCTTTTTTAATCTGTGGTCTCCATTGACGCAAGAATTTACCGTCTTTATCGGTGATTAAACTATCTCTAGGGATAAGTCTAAAACCATTATCTGGATGATAGGTATTGCCATTTATAAGTTCAAATTCTCCTTTTTTATTTGTTTTAAAGCGCTGTCTATGCCCATTGTCATCTAAGATATACTCAGAACGGTAGTTAATTGTATTTTCAAACATTTGAGTAGGAGCAGGGTCAAGAGCTGAGTTTACACGTCCCCATTTACCTACAGTTAGCTCTACCTCAGGGATATTCTGAATACGCCTATCTAGAGTTCCTATAAATTGAAGGTTTTGTTCAATACCTGTATGTGGCATACTTGTTGGCATTAACAAGAATGAACCTTCATTTAAACTAGGCATAAACTCTTGTCCAATACCTGGAAAAGTCTCTGTTGACTTTTGCCAGAATGCGGTCTCTCTAAATGATTTCCATCCTACGGTTTCAAATCCTTTGGCTACAAAACCCAAGCTCTTGTCTACACCTAACCACACAAGCATACCAAAGGCCATAGTGATAATAGGAATACTCATAAACTTCCAACGGTGAGTAAGCGCCCATCTTAAGATTTGCTCATAATAGATAACAAGCAACCATAATATCCCTAATATTGATCCAATGGCAAAGAATACAAATACAAAATTTAACCCTGTACTTTGCTGTGTACCCAGTGGTAACCATTCTACACTTAAGTAGTATGACGCTACAAAAAGGGTAAGGGCTACATTGATATAATTGGCTATTTTCTCTCCTTTTAAATTAGGAATAAATAGATTGTTTATCGCAACTAACCCTAGTGTTAACGCGATAAATTCGCCTGTATATATCCATAGCCCTATACCTAGTGCAACTAGTATATAGTTGGCTATTTTGCGTATTTTGTTTTTGTCTATCCTAATTGAATATACATAATAAGCAATAGTAGGTAGTACGATAATACCTAATACAAAAGCGGATAATAAAGCAAAGGTTTTTGTATAGGCTAATGGTTTAAAAAGTTTACCCTCTTGAGCTTCCATTGCAAATACAGGAAGGAAACTTATAATGGTTGTTAGCATGGCAGTTGATAGTGCTCCAGATACTTCCGAGACAGCTTTGCCTATTAGATTTATAAAAGCCTTTCCTTTACTCTGTATTCCTTGGGCTCGTTCTTCTTCCATATACCTTATGATACTCTCGACAAAGACGACTCCTACATCCACCATGACTCCAATTGCAATAGCAATACCAGATAAGGCCACAATATTGGCCTCAATACCCATATATCGCATGATAATAAAGGTGGCTAATACTCCTATGGGTAGGATACTGGAAATAATAATGGATGCGCGCAAATTAATCACCAGTACGATCACTACGATAATACAGATTAGTATCTCATGAGCAAGGGCTGTTTCTAATGTCCCTATAGTCTCTTGTATTAGTCCAGATCGGTCATAGAAGGGTACTACAGTTACTTTAGAAATAGTTCCATCGGCTAGAGTCTTTTGAGGAAGACCAGCCTGCATTTCTTTTATTTTTTCCTTTACGTTGTTGATCACATGCATCGGATTTGCGCCATATCTGGCCACTACCACACCTCCTACAGCATCAACACCCTCTTTATCAAGTCCACCACGACGGGTAGCAGGACCTAGATTTACAAAGGCTACATCTTTTATTTTTACAGGTACATTATTGCGTACTGTAACTACAGCATCTTCTAAGTCTTTGACACTTTTAATATATCCAAGCCCGCGTACTAAATATTCAGCTTTATTAATCTCTATGGTTTCAGCCCCGATATCTAGGTTGCTCTTTTGGATAGCAGACATTACATCCATCACTGATACGTTATAAGCACGCATTGCGTCAGGATTGACCTCTACTTGATATTCTTTGACATAGCCACCGATAGAGGCTACCTCAGAAACTCCCTCTGCAGCAGATAAGTTATATTTAGTATAGAAATCCTGTACAGTACGAAGCTCATCTGGATCCCATCCACCTGTAGGTTCTCCTGTCTCGGGATTACGCCCTTCAAGAGTATACCAATATACTTGTCCTAATGCAGTTGCATCAGGTCCTAATGAAGGAATAACACCTTCTGGTAATGTACCAGAAGGTAATGAGTTAAGCTTCTCTAAGATACGAGATCGGCTCCAGTAGAACTCTACATTCTCTTCAAAGATGATATAGATAAATGACATCCCAAACATAGAGCTACTGCGCACTGTCTTCACCCCTGGTATTCCAAGAAGTGACGTTGTTAGAGGATAGGTGATTTGCTCTTGGATATCTTTAGGAGAGCGTCCCATCCATTCGGTAGCGACAATCTGTTGGTTCTCACCAATATCTGGGATTGCATCCACAGGTACTGGATCGCTAGGCAGTATATTCTGATGCCAATTAAATGGAGCTGTTATCAGTCCCCATATAATTACCACCACCAATAATAGTAGAGTGATAACTCTATTATGTAAAAAGTACTTAATGATTTTATTAAGCATAAGATAGATATTACTGTATTAATAAATGACACCTACTATATCTTTTTTATTTGTGCTATATAAGGGAGTACATACCTTTATTATATGTCATTAAACCTAGAACAAGGGATAGATACAAAAAGAAATTATACAAAACAGGTCTGAATTAGTAGCTTAAGCACACTGTAGTATGGTGTAAGGGCTAATAAAAAAGCTATAAAATATAATGACTTTATCGTATCTAGCTAACGTTGATTATGGGTTAAAGCAAAAGACATACAGTCATAGTACGGTTAAATAAAAAGAAATAGTAGATGATCGTTGTAATCATCATTGAGCCCAAAGAAGAATGCATTGAGTAATAAGAAAATCCTTAAAAGATTAGTGTACAAGTCCTTTATGATATAAAGAAGACTTTGGTTCTTACTAAAATTCGATTCTTGGCTCTGGGTAAAGTAGCTATATAAGTATTAATCACCTTTATAGATTATATAGATAATGAGATAGCTACTTAAGATTAGAAAATCATATACGATAAATACAGATATAAGACAGGGGGTCTATATCTTTAAACTTAAATCCAGAAACACAAACAGAAAGAGGAGAAACAGAGACTAAATCAATAGACTTTAAATCTTCTAAGTAGTTTGAGTTAAACCACTGTGATTTAATATTGGCTGTTTTCGACTTTGTATCTTGGATTACTTTAGGTGTTTGAACCTTTAATTCTGTAGATGTAACTAATACACGTGAAGCTACACTACAGCACGGCATATTCATATCCATGCCATGAGAACTTTGCTCCATATCTTTTGAACAACATGTTGCAGTGTTTTCGCTGCTGATCTCCATACCACATGTCATCACCTCTTGTGTACAAGACCACTCTATAATAGGGCTAGCCGTCACCAGAAATGATAAGAATAAAAATAATATGGATAAGTGTTTTTTCACTAAATGTCTGAATTGTTCAATTGTATGCGACAAAGATACTTATTTTTTAATTAGACGCCTCTTTTAAGGTAATTTAATCTGTTGTATAATTCGTAGAGTTATTTATATAATTTCAAAAATGTATATGTCAACTTAAAAGGGTTAAAGGTTTGTGATAATCGCAATGTGTATTTTTTTAGTATAATAAGTTTTATCCTTAATATGCTGTTTTTTAATTTGAATATAGGGGTTTAACAAGGTGTTAATCTAAAATAGGTATTCTTAGTGATAGCGTTAAACATTGTTCGCGGTATGTGACTTTAAGCTTTTGATAAGTCCTAATAGTAAACATATTTAAAATTGCTATGAGAAATTATTTTGCTGAGTTCTTAGGAACTTTCTGGTTAGTATTAGGTGGATGTGGAAGTGCATTATTTGCTGCCGCAGTGCCTGATGTAGGTATTGGGTTTGTAGGGGTGTCGCTTGCCTTTGGTCTTACCGTGTTAACAATGGCATACGGGGTAGGGCATATATCAGGAGGACATTTTAATCCTGCTGTATCTATAGGAATGTATATAGGAGGCAGATTCTCAGGTAAAGAGATTTTACCTTATATTGGATCTCAATTATTAGGAGCAGTTAGCGCAGCGGCTGTTTTGTATTTGATTTATACAGGAAGTGGTGTTTGTGCTATTGACAACACATTACCTGGAGCTTTCGCAGCTAATGGTTATGGAGATTTATCTCCAAGTGGTTTTAATGTAATCTCTGCTTTTGTTACTGAGTTTGTTTTAACAGCCTTCTTTATCCTTATTATCTTGGGTAGTACAGATAAGAAAGCTAATACTAAATTTGCAGGTATAGCTATTGGATTAGCATTAACACTAATTCACTTAATCTCTATACCAATTACTAATACTTCGGTTAATCCTGCTAGATCTATTTCACAAGCTATTTTTGCCGGTGGAGAGTACCTGCCACAACTGTGGTTATTTATATCAGCACCAATATTAGGGGCAATGGTAGCAGGATTGATATACAAGTTTTTATTACAAGATAAAAAATAGAAAAGTATTCTAGAAGCTTTTTTTGGGATTTAGGTTTAGCTTCAGACTTTTACTGACACTATTTAGTAGTATAGATTCTAATTTGTTTGTAAAAAGTGCAATAAAATGACAATAAAAAGTATTGGCTATTTTGATAGAATTTAGTTTTTGATGTTTTAGTGTTAAAATACCATTATTTTAATGATTTAATATTGCTTATTTATGTGTTTTTATTGATTTTAATTTAAAAAATATTTAGATAAGTAAAAATAACATAGTATTTTAGGTTAAATAATGTTATTTTTAAAATATGTTAAAACCTAATTTTTCATTTATTAATTATACTGCTTTCAAGAATGAAATTATATGATTCTAATTGAATTAAATAGGTAACAAATTTTTTCTTTTCTATTTATAAAGACGAATCCCTAACCAAGACGTCCGAGTAAAAAAACAAAAAGCTATCTCATTTGAGGTAGCTTTTTATGTTTATAAAAATTGTTGTTTAATAATATGCATCTCCATTTAGTATCATACGAATGATTTAGTGAGTAAAATAACTATAGGTATCTAATATACAATCTATAAAAAGTTAGTTATACCCCGTTTAATTTAGGTAATTAGTAATGTACTCCTCCTTATTTTATCAAATGGATACACGTTTTAAGATCGGTGGTTTTATAATATAAACTTCTATTTTATTAAATAATTGTTAAGTCATATTGGTATCTAATTTTGAATACTTTAATAAAATGTTATAATTAATAATAGTTTTTAAAATGTTATTTTGTGTTAATTAGTTAGTTTATTTTTTTATATTTGACATGTGTTTTGCTTTTGCTTAGATTGTATTTTTATTTTTAACAAATTATAGGTTTTTTGTTAGTAAAAAAAGCCAATAGCATTAAATACTTTAATAGTTCTGCATAAGGGGGGACTAATAAACTACTATATTGAATTTTTAAAAGGATTGATAAAATTGCAAAAAAAACAATTATGAAAAAGTGTTTGTTAATTGGTTTGATGTTAGTTGGGACTAACTTGGGAATGTCTTATGGACAAACGGTAATAGGTGGAGGTAAATTACCAGCCGAAGGTGCTATTTTAGATTTAAAGGACATGGTTGTAGGGGCAGATAACGTGGCTGCAAGTAAAGGATTCTTAATGCCAAGAGTTATGCTAACAGACCTAACTAAGTTAATACCTTTAGTAAAAACAGAAACGCCAGAGAATAAAAAAGAACATATAGGGCTACAGGTATATCACGTTGGTGGAGCTACAAGTACAATAAGTCCTGGTTTGAAAATATGGAATGGAGTAAATTGGGAAGAATTATATAGTTCACCTAAAGGTCAATGGATATATATGCCGCCATTTCCACTTAAGATGTATCTTGATGCTGTTCAGACTATTGATTTGTATGCAGAGTATAGTAAACAGATAAAAGATAAAGCTACATTATGGCAACCCAATGATGTTACTTTTATTATTACAGGATTTGATGCTCTAGCTTTTGCAACAGCTCCTTTGATTCAAACAGATATAAGTGGAGCAATACATAAGCACAATTTAGTATTTAAACCTGCTTTAGGCAAATTAACTGCCTCTTCTTATTTAAATATAATCATTGTTAAAAAGTAAGATATGAGAAAGCATATTGTCTTTATACTTAGCTTGTTATTGTTTTTTATGTCCCATGTTAAAAGTAATGCTCAGTTTCCTTATCAAAGTACTTTAATCTCTGAAAATGACTTTACACAATTCAGTAGCAGTAAAGTAACTTTTGATAAATATGGAGCAACATTAACTCCTGCTACAGGATCTACAACAAGAGGATTCTATTTAAATGATTTAGCATTTACGGTAGATCGTGGGTTTATTATTGAATTTGATTATTTAATGACAGGAGGTTCTGGTTTTGCAGATGGTTTAGCCTTAGTGTTGTTTGACGGGGTCGTAACTAGTCCTAAAATGGGATCTGATGGATCAGGACTTGGTTATTCATATAAAACACCTGGGAGCTCTTCTAACGTTGGTTTGACAAAAGGTTTCTTAGCTGTTGGTGTTGATTTATGGGGAGCATTTAAATATCGAAGAGATGTAGGTAACGAGTATAGAAATGGAATCAGAAAAGGTGTTAGTAACAGCACCTTAGAAAATGGTGATCCAGAGGCTAAAAATCACATTACTATTAGAGGTCAAGCCGGACCAAATGATCAGGCTGGGTATCCTGTGTTAATTTCACAAAGTACTACAAATATGGAATCAAGAACAATGCTTAATTTCACTAATGGATTATATGATACAAAACCACAGGCTCCTCAAGATACACCTTTTTCATTTAAATTAAGAGAAAATACACAAGGAAATGAGAATGATATTGATGCTTCTTTTGGACATGACTCGTATCGTAGAGTGGAGATTTCAATGCTGCCTGGAAAAAAAGGAAATAATGTTGATGGGTATTATATGTCAGTGTATATAGTACATAAAAATGAAAGAAGTCGTGTTATAAATGATTATTTCCTACCCAATAATGTTGAGATAAACTATATGGAAGCTATAGGTAGTTCAGAGAGTAGTAATCAACTAAGATCAATGGTTATGAAGGCACCTAAAACTTTTAAGATAGGTTTTGCAGCCTCAACAGGAGGATATAATCAAAAACATATAGTAAGAAATCTAAGTCTATATATGCCATTTTCACCATCTGTAAAAGATTTATTTGTTGATAATGTATGTAGAGATGTACCAATTGAACTTGATGTTTTAGCAAATAGTGTTGGATTTGATAACAATAAGTATAACGGACAAGGAGACATTCACTTATTGGGAAAAGAAGAGTTTTTAGACACGTATAGTTTCCAGTTTAGAACTTTAGTTAATGGACTTTACGAGGATACTGCACAGCCTTATATAGCAGTAACAGACAATGGTACATATGAGTATAATCCTGTTACACACAAAATGATTTTTGTTCCAAAAAAGGGAGGAGTTACTGTTAATTTTGATCAGGTGTATTTTACAATACGTAACAAAGAAAAAATACTTGAGAATAATGTGAATTTAGGAAGTGAACAATTTAGATCAAATACAGCTACTGTAAGATTAAACTTTGGCTATAAATGTAATGATGTATTAATGGTTAATGGTAACTCTATTTAATTATGAAAGAATTTAAAATATTTTATTGTAAGAGTATCCAGTGTGGTATAGTAGTTTTTTTTCTTTTTTTTAGTCAAGTTTTTCAAGGACAAAATAACTTTCCATATTTTAATTCAGGACAAAGTAATGTTGGTTTTAAAATTTTAGGAGAAAGTACCAACGATGCACCTTCCCCTGGTTTGATTACTTTTACTAAAGATGGAATAAAACTTGTAGATAATCTTAAACAGTATGCAGGAGTTTCTTTAGATAATCTTAATTTTACAACAGATAAAGGATTTATTTTGGAATTTGAATTTGGAATGGATCTTGGTTCTGCTTCACCTCGTTATGGAGATGGTATTGCTATGGTATTGTATGATGCAACAGCACTTGATCCAAAAATGGGAGTTAAAGGTGGAGGGTTGGGATATGCTCATATAAGAGATGGTAGTTCTGCCGGTGGAAGACAGGGATTTTCTAAAGGATTTTTAGGCTTAGGTTTAGATTTATTTGGAAACTATAAGAATAAAATGACAAATAGTGACGAGATTAGAAATGGTATTATTAATGATGATAGTAAAGGTGATTATGTTGTATTAAGGGGACCTTATAATTCAAGTGTACCTTTAGAGGGATATCCTGTGCTTTTTGCTGTAAACACTAAAGAAAACCTTAATTACTATTTAAATAGAACCACAGGTGCTGTAGAAACTAGACAACGTGGTTTTGAGGGACAACGTTTTGATATTAGAAGTAATAAGGCTAATGTAGGATTAGGTGATTCAGGCTATCGTAAAGCTATGATTTCGCTTGTGCCTGGTAGAGATGATGTAGGAGGAGAAGATGGCTTTTTTATTTCTGTTGATATATTTAATGGTAATTTTAAATCTGTTGTGGTAAAGAATTATTTTTTACCAAGAGTTGGGAAAATAAATTATACTGAACAATTAGGAACAAGTTCAACTAGTAGTAGAAGTATGGATATTGTTGTGCCATCAAGTTTAAAAATGGCTTTTACTGGTTCTACTGGAGGGGCATCAATACGAGCTTATATTCGTAATATATCCTTGAGCTTACCATTCTCGCCTGTAGCTAACGATATTAGCATTCAGGGTGTTGTAATTGATAGACCAACTACAATTAAAGCGCTTTATGGATCATATGGATATAATTCAAATGTTTATTCCGTTTTAAATCCGCCAATTAAATCTATACTGTATCTGGATAATACATCTTTTAGGTTTAAGAGAATGGATCCTTTAAGTAAGGAGCTTGTAAATTCACCTAATCCTTATATTTTAGTTGAACCTGGAGTTGGAGTCTTTAATTATGATTCTACCTCAGGTGAAGTTATGTTTTCACCCGAAGCAGGATTTCAAGGAACAGTTCCTTACACATTCCATTTCGATATAAAAAATAAGAAGCCTGCTACCGGAGTGGATATAAGTACAGATGAATATAGATCAAGAGTAGCTTCTGTTACTTTGAATTTTGTGAAGCCTGGTACATTTGATGCATACCCTACTATAATAGTAAATAAAGGGCTTAAAAATGTAAAGGAGAAACCTTAATAAATTTCTTTAAAATAATAAAAAAGCAACAAGATCAATTTTATCTTGTTGCTTTTTTATTTATCCTACATTGTAGGAAGTGATAAGAGAAATGTAGTAAACTTTTAAATTGATAAAAGGCTACTAAAAAGATTTGAAGACTGTATTTTATTTTTTTTGATAGAATGGATATTAAGCTAACAAGTAGAATTATTTAACCTATAGGAATGTTATAATTGTTTATATTTCATTAAAAGACAAATAATCCATATTGTTTAAGTTATTGGTATGTAATCTTGTAATATTTAGGTGATTTATTTTATATTATTTTTCTTAAAGAGATAATCGTTTAAATAAATTTAGGGCATAAAAAATCCCTAGGTTTTATCTTACCAATAGTAATAAAAACCTAAGGATTACCTAGGTTAAACAGTAAAATGAAATACCTAGGGGATCAAAAGTACAAAATTATATATTTTTAGGGAGTTGATTATCAATACTCTGCTTGTCTTTTTTACTCATCATAAGATTACCCAATCTGTTGATGTACACCCGGGTTTTCAGAGTACGCGTTCTACCATAGTGGTGGAATAAAACATATAGTAATACCCCTATACCCGCAATATTAATATAACCATATACCGTCTTGGTTGCTGCTAGTACCCCGTTTAGTTGAACCAGAGACAGGCTAATGCCAGATTCGGATCTTAGTAATATAACATCGTCTAAATATATCGCTAAGTTGTTTAGACTTTGGATTTGGAACTGATATTGTATCCAGCTGTATAGTGCACTAAACATCCCTACAGCGATGAATGTACGCCATAGAATAGCAAACCCGATAAGTCCTAACATACTAGCTAAGTCTAGTTTGTCTAAGGTGTAATACCATGTGGTGATAAAGATAACTCCCATTCCATATCCTTTAAAGAAGATTGGTAGATACCACATCGAATAGCTGAATTCTGTAACCAAGCTAAGGTACATCATGATGCTATAGATAAGGAATGCTGAGAATCCAGAGAAGATAAGCATGCGCATTGGAATCTGGTTTTTATACCAATAGTAACATACAACAGCGGCTGTAATAAGTCCTGGTATTAGTAATAAGTTTAATGAGGCATTGATCATAGGATTGTATCCTAATATTGCTACTGCAAAGATATTCTGTATCGTAGCAGTAGCCAGGTACATACCCAGGCACAACAGCATGATGGTACCGTGTCTTACATTATTTTTCTTAAAAGCATTTAAGGGTAAAAAGGGTCTTTTAATTAACTGCTGGCGAATGACAAAAATAAATAGGAGAATGCCAAATAGCAATGAAGCATCTCTTATGATTTCTGAATCAAACCAAGCTTGTTGTTTGCCAAAGGCTAGGATATAGGCTAAGGTTAAAAATGTCACATTGAATAAAATAATACTAATCCAATCAATGTAAATAAAGGGAACCTTGCGCATAAAGCGTTGATTGTGCTGAAATATAATACAGATTAAGGCTGCTCCAAAGCACATAATTGCTAGGTTCATATAGCTAATCTGCCAGCTGTATAGAAAGCTAATCTTGGCTACAAAGTAACCTGATAATTGGGTGATAACTAGTAGGGCAGAGTAGTAGATACTATAAAATATACCTCTGTTACCACCTCTGCTTAAAATCATCATAAGGGGTAATACTACCTCCATCATTCCCATCATTTTAAATACTCCAATAAGATAAGAACAGGCAATAATGATATAGGGTTGATCTGTGGTAGATTGTACCAAATATAATAGCCCACACATCGTTAGTGAGGTTACAAGAAGCTGTTTTGTTCTGAATCGCGCTTTGATTCTAACAATAAGAGGCATGACTGTACCCAGACCTATGGCATAGGCATAATTAGCCCATAGGTAGTATTCGGTTGATGCTCCAGTACTACCTACGATATTGGTTATATTAGTGGTATATATTCCACTAATACTACAGAACACAGCTGCTATGATTACAATGAGTAATAGCATGACTGGCTTGGGTACCCATTGGTGAAATAATCCTTTGTTATACATTTTTGTTTTTTTTTATTTTGTTTTTTTGCAGAAGATTATACTACTTTTGATAGGTAATACTTCCTAGTTCACAGTTAACTATTTTAAAACTCACAATGAACTATTAAAGTTGAGTAAAAACCGTTAATGATTAATTAGCCAGTTGTATATTCATATTCATCCCAGCTTTAAGGCTAGAGATGTTTTCTATATCATTGGTATTGGTAAATTCGATACGTACAGGGATACGCTGTTGTACTTTGACAAAATTACCAGTAGAGTTATCTGTAGGCATACTAGAATATCTAGAACCTGTAGCAGCAGAGATAGCTGTTACTTTTCCTTGAAAGCGTATTCCTTTTACAGCATCAGCTGTCATATTGATAATACTACCTATCTGGATATTGTTCATTTGTGATTCTAAAAAGTTAGCTGTTACCCATTTCTCATTATCTTTTACAATAGTTGTGATTTGCTGGCTAGGCAACAGTAGTTGTCCTTCGCTGATTAGTCTTCGTCCCATCACGCCGTTATAAGGAGCTGTAATCACAGTATACGACAGATTTAGTTTAGCCATATCTAGCATTGCTTTTGTACGCTTGATATCTGCTTCATTTAGAGCAAGACGAGTTTCTATCTCTGATACAGAAAGCTTGGTTGTATTTTGTTGTTTTATTAAACTCTCATAAGCAGATTTAGCAGCTTGGTACTCTGTTTTTACTTGATCATATTGTTGTTGAGTAACAGCCTCAGCTTGTAGTAAATTCTCGTATCTTTTATTGTTTTGTTCGGCGTTCCACAGTCTTGCTTTAGCACCTTCTATATTAGAGCTAAATACCCCGATATTATTTGATGCTGTATGGATAGAAGAGTTAGTTACATTCTTAGCAGCTAAGGCACTTAAGTAGGCTGCTTCAGCTTGTTCTACTTGAGTGATGATTTCTCTATTATCAAGAATAATAAGCGTATCTCCTTTTTTGACTTGCTGGTGTTCGATGAACTTAATGTCTTTAATATAAGCAGATACACGCGTATTGATTGGGTTGATGTATTCTTCTACCTGTGCAGATTCAGTGTAGTCCTTATCGTTGATGTGAAAGTATTTTGTCAATAACCAGAAGAAAGCGATTCCTATTATTGCAAATGTTAGGGTGTTGACTAAGAGTATCTTTGTTTTCTTTTTTTTGTCTTCTTTAGCCTTGCTTTGCTTTGCTTCTTCTTGTGAAGTTTTATCATTATTAACTTGCTCTACTGGAGCCTGAATAGGTTGTTCTAGAGTTGTATTTTCTTTGTTTTCCATTGTTTTTTTTGTGAAGTTGTTGTTGTGCCTATAACCTACCTTTTAGGTAGGCATTTAACCACCCCTTTCAAGAAGGAGAATAGTAGCCCTGCATAGACGTATTGTATAGGTATATGATTGATAAATAGTAACTTGTACTCCTTTAGAGGGTTGCCCGAAGAGCGGGGTTATTCTACCCATAATTTATATCACATCATATAAGTACATTATGCTGAAGGCACAAATTCTTAATTTATTAAAGTGTTCCCGTTGACTTAAGCAGATTATAATATTGGTATAATACGTTTATTTCGGCATTAGCGTACTGAAGTTCCGCTTCTAGTTTTGCATTAGTCGCATCAGTCATTTCGGCCTGTATAGCTAATTGGTTTAGGTATTTGGCTTCTATGATTTTGTAATTTTCCTGGGCGAGTTGCTGACTTTTCTTTAATAGATTAGCGTTCTGTATAGCCTCATCGTATTTCGTATAAGCAGCATTGACTCCCATTTCTAATTGTTGCTCTACAAGGATGAATGTTTCTTCAGCTTTGTCTTTTTGAAGTTTCTCTAATTTGACTTTTTTAGGAGTCTTGTATAAATTATCAATATTATAAGTCAGAGATACTCCTACTTGCCAAGCATTAGAATACATATCCATCACAGGATTCGACGTTGTAATTGGTCTGGTCATATTATACCCACCTACTGCAGCTAGCCCAGGATACTTATCTGTATTAGCAATCTCTATCTTTTTTTGTGCTGCTTCAACACCTTTTTCTACTCTTTGTATCATAGGGTGTTGTGTATAAGCAAGGTTTAAGTAATAATTATAGTCACCATCTAGAGCCCTGTGAACAAGAGCTTCATTAGGTGTTATTTTAGCTGAAGTGGGTAATCCCAGTGCGATTGTCAAATTATAATTGAGAATCGATAGATTGTTATCTACACTTAACAAGGCTTGATCTATGTTTTGTAAAGCAAGTTCTCCTCTAATTACCTCGTTACGGGTCATCATCCCTTGTTTATAAAATCGATTTACGTTCTCTAGCCTAATCTGAGCTAATCTTTTATTGTTTTGATAAACCAGTTCTTGATGAATTAGTTTATATACATCTAAGTAGTTAGAGATAACTAAGAATTTTATGCTTTGTTGATCTTCTACAAGATCAAGAGAGGCAAGTTGTTCACCTATTTCAGCGAGTTCTATATTCTTGTTAATCGCTCCACCTTTATATAGTAATTCAGATGCCTGTATTGCATAGCTATTGCCAAAGTGAGGCATATCTTTGGTCATGACTTTACTGAAATCTGGGTCTAATATAAGTGCATCTCCGATATAGGAGGCATTGGCAGTGAATACAAGATTAGGTAGGCGTTGTTGTTTAAGTAATTGAGTTTGCCCCTGGCTAATGTTTTTGTTTAGAGATGTGACTTTTAACTGTTGATGATTCTGCATCGCTAAATTCACAGCTTGCTCTATACTAAGTGTTTGATCGCTTACTTGACTATATATTGAAGTATATGAGAGTAGTAGTAAGCCTAATCCACAAAAGTATTTGTGAATATTTCTTTTCATTTTATTTGTACTTTATACAGGCAAAGTTAGCTCAGTAGCACATGGTATAAAATGATTAAGAATATCAAAAAAGATGTTTAAAAGTATTATTTTATAATTTAAACATCTTTCTATACTGGGTTGGGCTATTTCCTTGATGCTTTTTAAAGAAATGGGCAAAGGCGTACTGGTCACTAAATTGTAGTTTGGTGGCTAATTGTTTGATAGGTAAAGTGGTAGTTGACAGCTGGGCTTTAGCTTCGTTAAATATAAACTCATTGATAATCTCTAAGGGTGTTTTACCAGAAGTTTGCTTGACTACCGTACTTAAATGCCTAATAGAGAGTTGTAGTTTATCTGCATAGAACTCAACAGACTTTGTCTCTAGGTAATAATCAGAGACCAGCATCACAAATTTATAGGTGATTTTTTGTTGTGAAGTCATCTGATTAATCGAGTCTTCACTTCTAGGTGTGGCAATGCTCACAAGGTGATATAGTATAATATTAAAGTAATTCTCTATAATGTATTGTGAATACTCGATTTGGTCTGTGCGTTCTAGGTAATAACTCAGTGATTCTACATTGGTCCAGAAGATATCCAGCTCTTGTTTTGTGATGTGAAAATTGCGTTGTAACTGTGTTTTTAGATCGCGGTATACCTTTAAACGGTGTAGCTTAAAAGAGGCAGTTTCTAAAAAGTTGCGATCATAGCTTAATAAACGCAATTCTGCATCTGGTGTAATATCTAGGATTTCGTATACATACTTGACATCGATAAGAAAAATAGAGTTTTCGATAATCTGAAATTCATTAATCTGTTCACGAACTCTAAGTGTTCCTTTTTTGACAAATAGAAAAGAGGAGCGGGTAGGCCTGTAAGGATGTCCAAAGTTGGCTTGATCAAAAATATTTTGTTGATCAAAGATTTGTACATGTATAAATGAAGAATTAGCAGTCTGTATATTTCCTTGAAGCATAAGGATGGTTTTATAGGTGCAAGATAATCAAAAAATAAAGCTAGACTATACCCTCTTGATAAAAGGATAATCAATAGGCATAAGACACAAATGTTTTTAGTTGTATTAAATACAGGTTACCCTAAGGTAACCCCTATTGCTGCTAGAGTCTTTTTTTGATACCAGGTAAGAGATAACTTTGCCGTATTAATTTTTAAAAAAGAAAAAATGAGAGGACATAACAAATTAAATATGCAGTTAATCTATGCAGCGGTGTTATTTTTATTTAGCATCACTAGCTGAGCTCAATATAACTACTACAGTGTTTTAGTAGGAGATATTAAAGTTACAGCCCTTAGTGATGGTAGTGTGGATATAGATGTTGATAATTTATTTGAGCCTTCAGCCAAGGTTAAACCAAGTGATTTAACCTTTAAGGCTTATCTACAAAATCCGGTAGAGGTGAGTATAAACGCTTATTTAATTCAGTATCAAGACAAGAATATTCTAGTGGACACAGGCGCTGGTGAGTTATTTGGCTCTAATGCTGGAAAATTGCTACAAACCTTAAAGCAATATGGTTTAACCCCTGACCAAATTACAGATATATTAATAACTCATATTCACCTTGATCATGTTGGGGGGCTAGTTATTAATAATAGTATAGTGTATCCTAAGGCTATAATACATGTAAATGAAGTAGAATTAGATTCTTGGACAAAGACCATCGATGAGAGTAAAAACCAAAATATTGCAAGTAAAGAACAACAAAAAATTGCTGAGGATGTTCAAAGGGTAGTTTTAACTTGTTTTAAAGCAAATCAGATTAAAACCTTTAAAAATGCCCCAGGTAATTTACTACCCAATATACAGGTTTTACCAACAGTGGGACATACCCCAGGACATACTGTTTTTGTTTTAACAAGCAATAAAGAAAGTATGTACTTTTGGGGAGATTTAATACATGTGGAAAGTGTGCAGTTTCAAGATCCTTTTATGACCAACCATTTTGATCAAGACATGCAATTAGCCAAGCAAGTCCGAGATAGCTTCTACCACAATATGGCAGAAGCTCAAAGCTTAATCGCGGCAGCACATCAATCATTTCCAGGTATTGGTAGAATACAAAAAAAGCAAAAGAAATATAGATGGATACCAGTGCCATTTAGTGTTATAGGAAGAACAAAATAAAAAAGCAAGGGAGGTTTTCTGTTTTAAGAAAAGCCTCCCTTTTTTTGATTTAATGTAACTCTCTTAAGTTATATCTTGTGTATGTTTTTCTAAAAATCAATCAAATTCAGTCTTATAATCAGTGGTGTTGTATTTCTGATTCCAAAGAGTGAGTTGGTTTAAAATCTTTAAAAGCTCAATTCCCTTTTGGGTTAAAGTATATTCAACTTTTAAAGACACCTGATTATATTCTTGTCGAGTAATGATTTTATCTTCTACAAGTTCTTTTAGCTGTTGAGTTAATACTTTTTTAGAGATTATTTCTATTCGAGCAAAGATTTCACCAAAACGCAATGTTTTAAGTCCGATTGCATAGATAATTATTGGTTTCCACTTTGTGCCAATGGTAGCCATTGTTCGTGTCATTGGACAATTATGACAAATAAAGATATCTTTTTTCATGATGATTATTTCCTAGGGCAAGAAGATAAGAATAAAAATGGATAAACCTAGGATGATTTTAGGTAGACTTTAAATAATATAATTTATTGTTAATGATTATTTAATTGTGATCGATACATTAAACTATACTTTTAGCCTATATTAAATACAGACATAAGATGACACTATCAAGAGATCAATGGATTGATACTAATTATTATAAGTATTGGGATATATTATATCATTTATCATGTAATATTACCAGAGATGAGGCTCTATCGGCAGATGTGGTGCAGGAAGTCTTTGTTAATATTTGGAATAATTATAGCAACTTAACTATAGATACACCTAAGGCTTATTTAATCCAATCTGTTCGCAATAAAAGCTTAAAAGCCATTAGTTTAAAAGACTTTAATACTGTCCAGTTAGAACAGGTTTATAATGCACTTGTGGATAATGAGGTTTTAACCAAAGAGGAAGAGTTTTTGTACAAAGAACAACTACTAAGTATGATATATAGTAAAGCACAGGAAGTATTACCTCAGAAGTGTTACCAGATATTTATTTTACGTTATAGCAATAGGCTTAGTTATAAAGAAATTGCTACAAGACTTGGAATATCTGAAAGTACAGTAGATAATCAGATTAGTAAAGCTTTAAAGAGTATAAAAACGACTCTTCCCTATACAGTAGATTATGTAATTATAATAGGTTACTTAATGGGGATAAAGTAGTGTTACCTAATTGTTACCTGTATTAACAATAGGTTAAGTGTTAGTTTTTGCATAGGGGATTGTAAAAAAAGAAGCCTCTTACTTATGTAAGACAATCTTAAAAGTATGCAAAATAAGTTTAAACATCTTTTACATAAGTATTTATTAGGTACCGCCAGTTTAAAAGAAAACAAGGTAGTGGAAGACTTTTCTGACAACTTACAGAAAAGACCGCTTATAGATCTAAAGGCTATACAAAGCAATAGTAAGCTTAGAGGTTCTATATATAGTAAGATAAAGCAGAAAACTAGAGAACGAAAAAGAAACAGGAATCATCGTTTATTACTGATTAGTTCTTCTTTTTTATTAGTAGCTAGCTTAGCTATTTATAAGATTACTACCCCTGGTGGTCAAGAGTTATCACATTACACTTGTTCTGGGATGACTAGACATATTAACCTACCAGATGGTACTTTAGTAGAGTTAAGTAATAATTCAACGTTAATCGTATCAAATGATTTTAATGAGTCAACTCGAAAGGTAAAACTGGTAGGGGAAGCTTTTTTTAGAGTAGCCAAGGATGCCTCTAAACCTTTTATTGTTTCGTCTGACAACTTCGAAACCCAAGTTTTAGGAACTTCTTTTTGGATCAAACAAAATCAGGTAGAAGTCTCTACTGGACGAGTAAAAGTGAGTAATTCAATCGATAAACAGAATTATGTCATTTTAACTGCTACCGAAAAAGCATGGCTAAAAGATCATAAGTTATATAAAAACACCACAGATATATTGGGGTGTATTTCTTCTTCTTCCACTTCTTTAGTAATGAATAGGGTTAGTCTTAAACAATGGAAAGCAATAATGGAGAAAGAGTTTAATGTTCCAATCCAATTCCTAGAAGATTATATTTCAACCGATGTATTTATTCAAGCAGATTTTAGAAATTCAACTCTTCAAGATATTGTTCAGAGTGTGAGTTATATGTATGATTTTGATTACAAATATGAAAATAAAACTATAATTATTAATAACACCAACAAATGAGATTCAATTACTATTATCGGTTAAAAGTAGAGACCTATTTTTTTTGTCTTTCTCTATTAAGTACAGGTCTGTATGCCTCTAATCAGAATATTTCTGATAAGACAAATGTTCATGTCTATGTCAATCATTCTTCGGAAACAGTCAAGAGCTTATTTGAAAAAATAGAAGCGCAGACTGCCTATAAAGTGGTTTATTCACCTTCTACATTAAATACATCTATTGCTATTAAGTTTACCAGCAAAGAAAGAGAATTGGATAAGTTATTAGAAGAGATTGCTTTAAAGACGGCATCAACTTATAAGGTATCAGATAAGTTTATCACATTTAAATCACAAAACCTTTTTACCAAGCAAAACAATACTTCTACAAATGAACAAGACAATAAGATAAAGATTAAGGGAGTGGTAAAGGATGCAAACGGATTAACACTTCCAGGGGCAACCATTAAATTAAAAGACTCTGATAAGGCTGTAGCTACTGATTTGGATGGTAGTTTTATTTTAGAAGTAGTACCAGGTAAATCAAATGTGTTACTAGTTGAGTATATAGGGTATACAACTCAGGAGTTAAAAGTAGAGAATACTGAATATGTATCGGTTGTACTACAAGAGGATACACGTAGTTTAGAAGAAATTGTTATTACAGGATATACCACTGAGAGCAAGCGAAATATTACAGCTGCTATTTCCACTATAGATGTAGATGGTATTAAGGATTCGCCCAAAGCAGACGTAGCTGAAATGTTACAAGGTAGGGCCTCAGGAGTACAAGTAATGAGTGAGAACAGCCCAGGAGGAGGGAATTCTATTCGCATTAGAGGCTTTAGTACTATTAATAACAATGAACCATTAGTTATCGTAGATGGTGTACCTGTGGCTAATGGACTAAATTCTATCAATAGTAATGATATTGCTTCTATGCAGGTGTTAAAAGATGCTGCGTCGTCCTCTATTTACGGTTCAAGAGCTGCTAATGGAGTGATTGTAATCACAACAAAATCAGGAGGTAAAAAAGACAAACTATCTATCGATGTAAGTAGTTTTACAGGTGTTCAGAATGCCTTTAATCTTCCTAAGATGTTAAGTGCACAGCAGTATGGAGATATGCTTTGGCAAGCCTATAGAAATGATGGTGTAACTCCAAGGCATGATATTTATGGAAGTGATCCAAATGGTGCAATTCTTCCAGAGTATTTAACTAAAGATAAGTCTATTCAAAGCGCGGATGTGGATTGGGTAAAAGAGATATTTAATCCCGCAACAATTCAATCGCACAATATCTCGTTAGCTAAAGGAGGTGAGAATGCTAGTCAGTTGTTCTCATTGGGCTATTTTGATCAGCAAGGAATTATAAAAGACACTTATTTTAAGAGAGTTTCAGGGCGTTTTAATTCTGATTACCGCTTTTTTGATGGGGTGTTGACAATAGGAGAGAATCTTAATGCTTCTTATACAGAGAATGTAGGTATTGGTACCAATGCTGCTTTAGGATCTATAGTTTATAATGCTTTTATGTATCCATCTATTGTGCCTATTTACAATGAATTAGGAGAGTTTGCAGGTAATCCCTTAAACGATATTCAGAATCCACGAGGACGTCTGGCTCGCAATAAAAATAACAAAACAAAGGAATTAAGATTATTAGGAAACATATTTGGAGAGTTAAAAGTAAGTGACTTTACTTTTAGATCTTCTATAGGGCTTGATTATGTGAATATCAATGCTAGAAATTTCTCGCCTGTGTTTAATGAAATATTAGTACTGAATCCTATTAATTCACTTTCAACCAAAAATTCTTTTAATTATCAATTTACCTTTACAAATACATTGAATTATAAGAAGCAATTAGGTAATCATAACTTTGATGTATTATTAGGACAAGAAGGAGTACAATATTATTATGAAGGATTCTCTGCCTCGAGACAGAACTTTATGTATGAAGATCCTAATTATTGGTTTTTAGATTATGGGACTGCTAACCAATTAAATGGTGGTAATGCTAATGGATGGTCATTAAACTCTTTTTTTGGTAAGGTTCATTACAACTATGATGGCAAATACATTGTATCGGCCACCATGCGTAGAGATGGAACATCTCGCTTAGCTAATCATAAATGGGACACATTCCCTGCTGTATCTTTAGGTTGGAGATTAGATAGGGAAGACTTCTTTGATTTTGGAGATACTTTTACTTCTTTCTTGCTTAGAGGAGGATGGGGAATTACTGGAAACCAACAGGTTCCTTCTTATTCTACCATTAAGAGCTATTCGAGTTATAGTTATAATTCTAATTATGATATTAATGGAGACCAGTCTAAAGTAGAAACAGGTTTAATTCAATCTAGGGTACCTAATCCAGATTTAAAATGGGAAACGACAACACAAAGTTCTATAGGAGTTGATTTAGGGTTTTTTAACGACAAGCTAAATATTACTGCAGATATATATGACAAGAAGACTAAAGACATCTTAGTATATAAATCATTGCCTTTAACTTATGGAGGTACTAATGATGGACAATGGGTTAATGATGGGCAGATGACAAATACAGGTTTAGAATTAAACTTGTCTTATCAAGACAATATTAAGGAGCTTCACTATAATGTGAACTTTAATTTCACAACATATAAAAATAAATTGACAGCCTTAAATTCAGTTAACTACCTGGGTATTCCATCTTCTTCTTTACACAGTGTTAATTTTGGACAGGAGATTTCTAGATCTGCAATCGGTCAACCCATTGGATCGTTCTTTGGATATGTTAATGATGGGATTTTTAAAAGTCAACAAGAGATAGATCAATATAAATTGCAACCCAATGCTAAACCAGGTGATTTAATCTTTAGAGATGTCAATAATGATGGGGTTATAGATGATAATGATAGAACGTTTATTGGATCTCCTCATCCTGATTTTATTTTAGGGTTTAATGTAGACTTGAAGTATAAAGGTTTTGATTTAAGTATGTTTTTTAATGGAAGCTTTGGCAATAAGATTTATAACCTAACCAAGTACAATTCTCATTTCTTTAACCAATCAGCATATAATAAGTCTTCAGATGTATTAGGGGCTTGGACTCCAGATAATCCCAATGCGTCTATCCCAAGATTATCATTAGATGATACAAACAATAATATTCGTCCATCTTCTTATTATGTAGAAGACGGTTCTTATTTTAAGTTAAACAATCTACAGTTAGGATACTCTTTTGGACAGAAAATTAATAAGGATCTAAAGATGCGAGTTTATTTACAAGCGACAAATGTATTTACTATAACTAGCTATAGTGGTCTGACACCAGAGGTAGGTCTACAGAGTTACTCTAAGAGTAATAAAAACCTAGATATAGGAGTCGATCGTGGACTTTATCCTCCTGCACGCACTTTCTCTATGGGATTAAGCATTAACTATTAAAACATAAGTGATGAAAAAAAATATTACAACAACAGTATATAAAATAATGCTTGTCTTAGCCATTACGACAGGTGTTGTAAGTTCATGTTCAAGTGACTTCTTAGATGAAACTACCTATGGAGAAGTATCTCCAGATAAAATGACTGATCCTAAAAACGTAGAAAGAGTCATTATAGGAGCCTATAAAATGCTTAATGGGCAGATGGATAATGCTTCCAATGCGATGAACTCTCCTGCTTCTAATTGGAGCTTTGGAGATGTGACTTCTGATGATGCATATAAAGGTGGTGGGGGTACTGGAGATCAGGGACAGATACACAGAATGGAGTTATATCAAACAGACCCTACTGTAATAGATATCGAACGCAAATGGACTGCACTATATGAAGGAATAAAAAGGGTGAATGATGCATTAAGATTACTTGGTCAATCACAGGAATTTGATCCAGAACTTAAAAAACAAAGACAAGGAGAATTGTTCTTTCTTAGAGGGCATTACTACTTTGAGCTAAAGAAGATTTACAATAGAATTCCTTATATAGATGAGACTATTATAAAGGTAGAGGATTATAATCGTTCTAATGTAGAATTTACCTCTGAAGAGTTGTGGCAAAAAATAGCTACAGACTTTGCTAATGCAGCTAAAGTATTACCTTCTAAACAAACACAGGTAGGTAGACCAACTAGCATTGCAGCTAAAGCTTATCTGATGAAAACAATGATATATCAAAATAAATGGCAACAGGCTTATACAATCTCTGAAGAGGTAATGTCTAGTCAATACAAACTTCTGTCTAATTTTGAAGATGTGTTTTTACCAGAAAATGACAATAGCTCAGAAGTCATATTTGCTGTTCAACATTCTATAAGTGATGGTGATCCTAATAACTATAATGGAAGTATAGGAGATCGTCTTACAGCCCCAGGAGGACCTTTTTATCCTCAGTACGGTTTTCACAGACCTTCACAGAATCTAGTTAATGCATTTAAGACTGATAGTAATGGACTACCAGTAAAGGATAATGTAGATGTAAAGACACAAGATTTTGTTGATCCTAGATTAGATTATACCGTAGGAAGACCAGGTATAACGTATAAAGATTTAGGTGTGGTGTATGAGTCTTCTTGGGCAAGAGATTTAGCCACTTATGGAGCCTATGCTCCTAAGAAAAGAATAGTATCTGCTAACTCACCTTATTATGGTAAAACATGGCCTTATGTATCAGCATTAAACTATTATATTATTCGCTATGCCCAGGTAATGCTTTGGAAGGCAGAAGCTGCTGTTGAATTAGGTAAGTTAGAAGAGGCACGTAGTATTGTAAATACAATTAGAGAAAGAGCTAAAAACTCTAGTTACGTAATGACATTAGATGGAAAGTCATATGCAGCTAATTATAAGATAGGACTATACAATAGTGCTTGGACAGATGTCAATAAGGCCAGAGAAGCAGTTCAATTAGAGAGTAGATTAGAACTAGCGATGGAGGGAGAACGCTTCTTTAATTTGGTACGTTGGGGTATAGCTGATAAAGTAATTAATCAGCAATATTTACAGGCAGAGAAAAGCAAGCGTTCTTTCTTGACTAATGCTCATTTTACTAAAGGCAAGAATGAATATTTTCCAATACCTCAGAGATATGTGGACGCAGCAACTGCTAAAGTTGAACAAAACCCTAATTATTAATCTAATAAGACAATACAAATGAAAAAAATAATAGTAGGCTTTCTACTTGCTGTTTGTTCTATTTCTTTTGGACAGAGTAATGAGAATAGAACTGTGACACTCTTAAGGGATAGTAATTTTTATTTTTTAGATCAACTATCTAAACAACCAGAGCTTGTTAAGTTACTTAATACTAATAAGGCATTTGCAGAAATAAAGAAGGGGAGATTAGAACAAGTAAGAAAATTAGTAAATAGCGAAACTTTCCCTAAGAGCGAAGAATTGGTTCACTGTTATATTTTTACAGATGATCAGATAAAAAACATCTCTGATCAGCTAGTTATCTTAAATAATAAAGATAAAAAAGTAGAAGCTTTCTTTGAGCAGTTAAAACAGTCTAAAAAGTATATAAACTACAATCAGATGAACAAGGAAGACTTTATCTCTAATGTAACGAAGTTAAACTTTAGCGGATTAAACCATACTTTAAAAGTTTATGGATTAGGAGAGAAACCTTTTTATCCCAATATTGATTCTGTTTCTTACAATAAAAACTCATGGTATTTTAAAGGGGCAACTCTATTTTGGGCAAAACATTTAGCTAATGAAACAGACTATACTAATCGTAGTTTTTTTGAACCCATGTTAGATTATGGATTATATCTAATGTATATGAATCACAGAGATGAAGCTATTAGATATGAGCCTCTAGCCCAGATGTATAATAAAAATGCAATAGCACATGCTAAAAGTGTTGACTTTAAAAAGTATGAGTATAATGCATTAATCGTTTTAGGGGATGGACCAGAGAATTATACAGATCCTCTAGGAGCTTTAGGTAAACTGAATTTAAAGCTTGCTGTGGAACAGTATAAACAAGGTAAGGCTCCTTTTATTATTGTTTCAGGAGGACATGTACATCCCAATCGTACACAGACTTGTGAAGCAATAGAAATGAAGAAGGAGTTAATCCAACTATACAATATTCCAGAGCAAGCAATCATTGTAGAACCCTATGCTAGACATACCACGACTAATCTTAGAAATGCTACTCGTTTAATGATTGAATACGGTTTTGATATAAAACAAAAAAGTATGATTGTATCTTATCAGTTACACACAAAGTCTATAGCAGATAAGAAGTTTTTAGATCGTTTTATGCGCGAGCTGGGTTATTTGCCTGGTGAGATTGTTAAACAGCAAAAAGGAGAGTTGTTAGATTTTTATCCTTCTGACTTACTCTTACAAGTAAATCCTTTAGAACCTTTAGACCCATAAGATGAAAAAACTTATTATCTTATTGTTTATAGCTATTCAATGTGGTTATGGACAAAAAAGTAAGTTAAGTGATAATGTAAATGTTTTTTTAGCAACCTCGGGAGACTATGGACAGTTGTCTCCTGGGGCTAGTTTTCCTTTTAGTATGCTTTGTATTTCGCCAGAGACTTATCCCTTTAATCACACAGGATATGACAATAGAGCAAAACTCTTTAAGGGAGTAACCCATATAAGACTTCAAGGAGTAGGATGTATGGGAAGTGGAGGTAATATTCTGATCAAACCAATTATGGATAATAATCTTGATACAGAATTAATCAAAAAGAAAGAACAGGGGAAACCTGGCTATTACAAGGTAGAATTTACAAATAAGATTAAGGCTGACTTTACTGTAGGACATAATTATGGAGTGCATCGATATTATTTTCCTAATAAAGGACAACTATTAGTTGATTTGTCTAGTGCTACAGGGGGTGCTTTTGTAGGTGCTCAGTACCAGGTATCTGATCATGCTATAAAGGGAAAGATTAGTTCTAAAACGACTTGTTCTGCTGGAGTATATCATTTTTATTTTAATCTTGACTTTGGTAAAAAGGCAACCCTTAGAAAGATAAGTGAATATCAGTTTATCGTTGACTTTTCTTGTTCTGAAGTAGAAGTTCAGGTAGGGCTTTCATCTGTATCAGAACAATATGCACAAAACAGAACTGCAGTAGGAAAAAGTTTTGAAAACACAAAAACTTTAGCTACACAAAGATGGGATGAATTATTATCTATGGCAAGGGTTAGTGATAAGGATGATCAAAGGATAAAACTTTTTTATTCATTACTTTATAGAACTCTACAAGCTCCTTATGTAATATCTGAAGAAGATGGATCTTATAGAACCATTAGTGGTCTGCTAAAAAAAGCAGACTTTAAAGTGTATCATGGATGGGCATTATGGGATAATTATAGAGAGGTTATCCCTTTGTATTCTATACTGTATCCACAGGTGTATAAAGATGTGGTTCGCTCTATTTTAAATATGTATCCGTATGGCAAAAAAGACTTCTCTACACTAAATGAACCTGGACCCACAGTCAGGACAGAGCACGCTTTAGTTGTTTTGGCTGATGCAGTGAATAAGGGCTATGAGTTACCTATAGATTCTATTAAAGAGTACCTTGTTAGGGAGGCCAATCAACTTGATTTATCTTCTGCTGATAAAGCATTAGAATCCTGTTATGATTATTGGGCACTGAGCCAAATACTAAAAAGCGTTCAAGACACTGTAAAGGCAAAACATTATTTAGACAAAGCAAAAGAATATAAGAAGTATTGGTTGAAAGACTTTAAGGATATTCATGTTCACGATGTGGATAAAATGCAAGCAAGGGGGCTTTATCAAGGAACTATTTGGCAATATCGATGGTTAGTTCCTTATGATATAAGAGGTTTGATTCATTTAATTGGATCCGAAAAGGAATTCGAAGATCAATTAGATATTTTTTTTCAAGGTCATTACTATAATCACGCCAATCAACCTGATCTTCAAACCTCAAGTTTGTACAATGTAACTAGAAGTCCGTATAAGAGTCAGAGATTGATTCACGACTTATTACTAAATGAGAGTATTCAGTTCTACTTTAATGATAATAGTAAAGGCATTGACCCTTATATTGGTAGAATTTATAAGAATACACCTCAAGCTTTTTTGCGCACAATGGATGATGACCTAGGTACTATGTCAGCATGGTTTGTACTTAGAAGTTTAGGATTTAGTGCAGCCAATGTTGGGTCGGATATTTTTTATCTGAATGCTCCTGTTTTTGAAAAAACTATTATACGCAATAATTTGGTAATTAGTAATAAAGAAAGAAGTTCTTATATACAAGAGGTAGAGTATAATAATAAGGATTATCAAAGGAATTATATTAGTTATAAAGAACTTTTGGGAGCATCAAATATTATATTCAAAACAAGTGAAAAGCCTAATAAGCAATGGCCTTTAGAACCATTGTGGATTTCAAATATTAAACAAGATGAATAGAAAAATAAAGTTAAGTAGTATTCTACTAGCTATGGTATTACCTGTGGTGATGCATGGACAAATAGATGCAAAACAAGATATAAAATTGCCTAGTGATTTACGAATTAATCAAATTCAAGTTCTAGGTACACATAATAGTTATGCAGAGCCAGTAGACCCTAATCTGCTTGATTATGTATCTAAAATAGTAGATCAGTCAAAAGGGAAATTATTAGAAAAAATGAGTAAAGAACAACTTGACTTTTTTAATGAGTATCACCCTAATCAGATTAGCTTTAAGGAGAGTCTATTTTATGAGCATCCAAGCTTTGAGGTTCAATTAGACAGTGGATTAAGAAGTTTAGAACTAGACGTGTATTATGATTCTACAGGCAATAGATATACAAATCCTGCAGGATATGAGTATCTAAAATCAGTAGGAGTTAAGCAGTTAGCCACACATAATACTACAGATTTAGACAAGCCTGGTTTTAAGGTTTTACACATGGCAGATGTTGATTTTAGATCAAAGTATCCAACGTTAAAACTCGCTTTACAAAGTATCAAGAAATGGTCTGATCACAATGCAGATCACGCTCCGTTATTTATCATGATTGAAGCTAAAGATTCTAATTGGCCTTTGTTTAAGAATCCAACAGAAGTATTAAAGTATGATGAGCGTGCATTTGACCTATTAGATCAAGAAATTGTTGATATTATAGGTAGAGATAAGTTAATTACACCCGATGATTTAAGAGGAAGTTATAAAACTCTAAAACAGGCTATGGCTAATAATAATTGGCCGCTTATGTCTGAATCTAAAGGGAAAGTGTTATTTATGCTACTACCTTCTACTGGAGGAGTAAACCAGGGAGAATCAGCCTACGTATATAATCGTCCAAATTTAGAAGGTAGAATTATGTTTGTACAGTCTAAGCCCACAGATAGTTATGGGGTATTTCTACTTTTAGATAACGCTATTGTACGTCAAGAAGATATAAAAGAATATGTCTCTAAAGGTTATTTAGTACGAACTAGATCAGATATTGACACTTATGAAGCTAAAGTAAATGATGATACCCGTGCTAAAGCAGCTTTTTCAAGTGGGGCACAAGTCATATCAACAGACTTTTTCTCTAAAGACCATAACCCGTATCGATCTGGCTATTTTATAGAACTACCAGATAACCTAAAACAGGTTAGGATAAACCCAGTGAATTATCAAAAAAGGTAATTAATATAGTTATTATTTGTTTTAAAAAAGCCTTGTAGACTTTTAGCTACAAGGCTTTTGTGTATATATTGTGGTACTTAATCTCTTGCTGTTCTAATAGCCTTTTCACTTTACTATCTACGACTAAGTATTTTACAGCCCATAAGTGACCATCGTTATATTCGTATTTAAAAGTTTTGAATTGAGGTAAGCTACGACCTCCTATCATAGTGATAGGGTAGCTTCTAGTTGGAGAAGAGCTTCTACTGATGGTTAAGACATTGTTATATTGGTCCTAAGTAAATATTTCGATGTCTAGTAGAGTTTTTATCTTTCTAATAGTTGTCTTTATTGTTTGGATTATATTACCTGATTTATCATATTGATACTGTATTAACCAACCTTCTTGATGATTAGGCGTCTGCCAGTCTTTAGATAACTTTCTTTCCACTAAATTATGTTTGTAACAAACATAGTGAGAGTAGTAACTTTCTGCTTGACTATATCTTAAAGTATTAATGTTAGCTTTTGATTGGCTTGAGAATTGATTACTGTATATGAGATGTTGTCATATACTAGTTCAAAACCAGCCCTAAGCCTTCGTTAAATGTAGTTTTGTAAGCCTTTACTTTGTCTTCTTTTAGGATATATTCATATATCATTAGGTTTTTACCAGTTGTCAAATGTTTTTTCTAACTCAAGCTAATTTTTAGTGGTTTGTAGAAAAATAGAATAAAATGAAAGTAAAAGTGTTTTTCATTTTTAATGCTTTGTTCTTAAACGTCCTAACGATGTGGTCACAAGAGAAGTTTAAAAGTGAGTTTAAGGTTGATTATGTCCCTTTTTCTAATTATGTAAGACCTATAGATAGTGTGAAGACACCTTCTAAAAGTGATTTTAGACGAGCAGAGGTTAATATAGAAATTCCTCTATCTATGCGTATGGATAAGAGAAATAAACCGCGTGTATGGTCTGTAATAGTACAAGGGGCTTATGCCAAAATGGAACATAAACTATATGATGAAGATCTGTTTCCAGAAGAGCTTCTAAATGCACAAGTAGGAGTAAAGCACTTTAGATCTATCAGTGATTCATGGTCTGTTTTATTTATGGGAACTGTTGGAATTTACACCGATATGAACACCATTAATGAGCAAGCTATTTTAGGACAAGGAGGTGTTTTCTTTATTAAGCACTTTAATAAAAAAGTATCTTTAGGAGTAGGGCCAGTACTAACAAATAGTTTTGGTGTGCCAATGGTTTTACCAGGTATTTACTTTAATTGGCAGACCTATGGAGACTTTTTCTTAAAAGTAGCTTTTCCTCAGGGGATGGAGTTAGGATATAAGCTAACAAATACAGTAGATCTAAAAGCAGCAATAGACTTACAGGGAATGACCGCGGTGATAAAGCAAGATGATAAAGATATGTTACTTGGATTTCAACAGGTCGTAGCCGGGTTTAGACCTGAGTTTAAGTTTAGCAATAATATCACTTTATCACTAACAGCAGGAAGCTCTCTTGTGCGTTCCTTTTCTTATAACGAGCGAAAAATAAAGAATATCTTTAAAGAGAAGAAAGTAGCTGACCCTAAGTTTACCTCTACATTTTATGCAGCAGTAAAGTTAAAGTGGAGTCTATAGATGCCTAAGCCTCCAAGGTAGTTTGCTAACTGCCTTGGAGGTTTTTATTTGCTTAGTAAGTTTTTATAAATAACATCTTTTAGCAATGTTTCTTTTCTAAGACGAGCTATAGGAAGTTGTGTATTATTAATAAGAACTCTACTTCCAGAGATAGAGCAGATGTGATTCACATTAATCAAATAAGATTTGTGTATTCTAAAAAAATGTTCTTTAGGAAGTAATTCTTCTATCGCTACCATGGTCTGATGAATGACAAAACTCTTCTGAGCAATATGTATTTTGAGGTAGTTCTGCATCGCTTCAATATATAGAATATCTGTCCAGAGTATTTTTACAAAACTATCATCGTGTTTGATATAGACAGAGTGATCTCCTATACTTACTTCTTCTAGCTTAGTTTGATGTTTTAGAGTGTGTAGCTCTTTCGCCTTTAGTGCAGCTTGATAAAAACGCTTAAAAGCGATTGGCTTTAATAGATAATCTACGACTTGCAATCGATATCCCTCTAATGCATGTTCTGAATACGCTGTGGTGAAGATAATCATAGGAGGATTATTAATAGACTCTACAAAGTCAATACCGGATAAGTAAGGCATATTGATATCTAAGAACAGGATATCATAATCTTCAAGAGTTAGCAATTCCTGTGCCTCTAATGCAGAAGCGCAAGAGTTAGAGGCCACAAGGAAATCTATTTTATTAATATAATCGACAATAGCTCTTCTAGCTAAAGGCTCGTCGTCTATAACCAAACATTTTAATTGGTATGATTTTTTATCAGATAGTATTTGCATCGGTTAAGTTAATTTGCAGTGATACAGTAAATTTGTTTTCTGTTTGCTCTATTTTAAACAGGTGTTTATTGGGATATTGCATATTTAGTCGCTCTGTCACATTCGCTATACCAATGCCTCCTTGTTGTTTCTCTATTTTATATTTATCACTATAGGAATTTTCGATATCCAAGTTTAGTATATTCTTATCTTCTGAACATCTAATTATGATATACCCTTTAGTATGGGGTAATCTTGATACGTGCTTAAAAGCATTTTCTATTAAAGGTACAAGAAGAAGAGGAGCTATTTGTATTTGTTTGTTTTGTATATCCCATTTACATTGGACGTTCAGTTCGTCTTGCCATCGTATTTGTTCTATAGCCACTAGATGTTGTAGATATTGTACTTCTTGGTGTAAGAATACCATCTTATGATTGCATTCATATAGTTGATAACGCAGTATATCTGAGAATTTTAATAATACAGTGGAAGCTAATTCCACATTAGATTGCATGAGAATGTGTATGTGATTTAGGATATTAAACATCAGATGAGGATTAATCTGATCTTGCAATAGCTTTATTTGAGCTTCTAAGTGTTCTTGCTTAAGCTTGGCATTTATCTGTTCTACTTTATTGTGCTCTTGATAGAATCTAATTCCACAAGTCGTTGTGTTAATAGCCATCGCTGATGGTAAAGAACTAAGTAACTTAGCGACATATAACTCTTCCCATGTATCTACATTCGTATTTTTAAGAACCTCTATGTCATTCATTAAGTAGGGAAATAGTGTAAAGCACAGAGCAATTAACACAGTTAATAGTAACGTGCCAATAAAGAATACGACTAAGAACTGCTTCATCTTGCCCTCTTTTAACGCCTTTGGCAAGGCAATATCACTTAAAAAGTGAGCAATAATAAAGAAGAGCGACATCACTACAGCAGTATGTACTAACCATAGTAAAGGATCATCATTAAAGTGTATATAAGGCCATACCGAAAAAGTCAGTATTGACCAAAAGATAATGAAGAATAAGCGCTTATGTATATTGGTGTTCATGTATCATGGTATTAAGTACTTCTGTCAAATACAAAAGTAAAGAAATGATATTATATCATTCTGTACTCAATTTAATTGACCAAAGGTGTATAAATTTTGACCATTGGTAATAAAACATCGTATCTAACTACGATGCTTTTTAATGAATGATAAAATGCAATAGAAAAAAAGAGAATAATAAAAAGAAAGTTGTCTTTAGAAATGATTAGAAAGATATCAGATAAAATTCACATTCCTACAGAGGTATTGATACAACCTTATTAATGTAAAAATAAGAGGTTAAATAGTCAAAAAAAAGCTTATTTCGACAAAAACGTTAAAATAAGCTTTTTTTTACACCTCTATTTTTACATATTTGTATAAATAAGGTGTTTTTTAGATGCTTATTTGTACAATGGTATTGTAAATAGGCAGAGTAGTGAAGTAAGTCCTTTACTTCATCTCGCGTTCTGCTAATAGTATTTTCTTGTTGTCACTTGCTATTAAGTATTTAGCAGTCCATAAGTGATCATCGTTGTACTTGTATTCAAAAGTTTCGTGTTGATGTAAGCTACGACCACCGATCATAATGATAGGGTATTTTCTTGTAGGAGAAGAACTTCTACTGATAGTTAATACATTGTTGTATTGGTCATAAGTTAGTTCCTCTATGTCGAGCTGAGGCTCTCCCTTTCTGATAGTTGTTTTCTCTTTACGTGTGATGTTTCCTAAGGTATCATACTCATACTTAGTAAACCAACCTTCTTTCTGATTAGAAGTTTCCCACTTTTTAGAATATTTCGTTTCTACTAAGTTATTTGCATTGTAAGTATATAAAGAGGCGGTATCCTCTACTTTTAAACCTTCGCTATTGTATTTTAAATCAAAGTTAAGGGTATGTACTTTTTGAGGCTTTTTTGTTTCATCACTTACAATATTAGAATCAATGTTACCATACTCATCATAAGTAATTACTACATTAGTTCTAAGGTCTTCCTTATAAAAAGCTTTATAAGACTCTACTTTACCTTCTTTTAGAGTATATTCTTTTGTCCATTTTCCCTTATTGGCATAGACTTTTTTTTCTATAACGGTAGTGTAGTTTACCCACTTTTCGCTTTTTTCTAGAGGAGCTTCTGTGCTTTGAGCACTAAGGTTAAGCCCCAAAAAAAGTGATAGAACAACTAGTGTATTTCTCATAATATCAGTTGAATAATTAGTAATTTGATGTAAGTTAAGTTTTTAAAGGTTAATACCCAAACAATTACTTCATCCACCCACTAGGAGATACACCATATTTCTTCTTAAAAGCAGAGGAGAAGTGACGTGGGTTCTTATAGCCGATAAGGTCTGAAATCTCTGTGATATTAAGCTCTTTATCTCCTAATAACCCTTTAGCATATTCCATTTTCTGATCAGCCCAAAAAGAGAATACAGTAGTTCCGAATAATTCTTTAAACCCTTTTTTAAGGATAAAGTCATTCGTGCCAACTAAGTGCGCTAGGTCAACTAGTGAATGTGTGCTATTTAGATTGTCTAAGATAAAATCTCTAACCGCATATATCTTATCTATATCTCTTTTGTTTAACGTAGTAGAGTAAGGTGAGTCTGACTGGAATTGTTCTAATTGTAGTAAAAGGAGTTCAATAATTTTAGCTTCTAAGAACATTTTTTTAAACAGGCCTTTGCGCTGACAGAGGATGATTTGTTCTACGATTACATACATCTGGTGGGTAATGTTTTGATTATTAGGATGCAGTAAGCTAGAAGAACCTTTCTCTATTGCGTTTCTAAATGTGTCAAAGAGATGATTATCTTGAGGTAAGAACTTCTTGAAGAAAGAAGGCTTTAGGTTTATTTCACATAGTTGGAATGCTTCATTCTCCCATCGCATTTCACCTGAAAGGGCATTGGCATATAAGATGTTATGAGAGAAAGGAGTAAAGCTAATGTCTTTATCAAAGTTAGAAGTACTAGCTGTGTTCTTTCCTTTTAGGCTAAAATGCATTTCGATAGTCTCGAAGTTACTCTCAAAACCTACTTCTAAAGGGCGAGCTAATATAGCATCCCCAATGCCGATATGAACACCGTCAAAGTATATCTCCTTATAGTAACCCTGCCCTAAGAAAGAATCTATATGGGTGATATTCTCCTTAACAGGGTGTAGTGTCGTATCAAAATAAGAAGAGGAATAATCTTTATCCACTATCGTCAATTGATGTTCTATATCATATAATCTTAAATTCATTGGTATCGTATTACATTTCTTTCTGCGGAGCTTTTACTCCGTTTAACAGACATCAATCAAAAAATGACTGATTAGATTTGCGCAAAGATATCAATTGTTTAGAACCGTTCTTAATTACTCTGTTATTTTTATGCCATCAGTAGGTAGATTAAGACAAGACAAGGTATCAAAAGTGTTCAACATAATAGATTAAAAATGAATTATTCAACTAAGATCAAGTGGTCTTTTATTTCAAGTATTATAGCATCGATTCTATGGGTTATCGGAGATGTTTTTGTCGCAGGTTTTGACGTGAATCCCGCGGATTATCCCTTGTTTTCACAGACGTATGCTAATGAGTTAGACGTTAATCTAGCTGTATTAATGTTAGAGGGCTCTACGGATCGTCTGATGTTCGGAGGGCTTATCGCTTCTATGTCAGCGTTCTTATTCTTACCAGGAGTATGGCTAGCATGTCAGTATTTTAAAGACCAGACTAAGCCTTATACGTGGATTACCTACTTTATCTTAGTGATTAGTGTGGTATTAATGCCATTAGGTCATTCAGATTTTTATTACAGTGGAGAGTTGTTTAAAGCGATCTATCATACAGATCCAGTAGCACATCCTTATCTGTTAGAAATGTCTAGAGGCTTTACAAAGGTATTGTACATCGCTTGGGGAACAGCTATTATAGTTTTATTAGCAGGGTGGCTGATGTTCTCTATCCTTGTGTTTATGAATAAGACAAAGCTACCTAGATGGGCAGGGTTATTATCTCCTGTGTTCTTAACGATATTTCAGATGCCGATAAGAATGGCATTACCACAATCAGAACTTAGGGGTTATCTGATCTCAGCAGGGTTTAACCTATCTTATTTAATCTTCTTTATTTTAATACTAGTATTGTTTAGGAAACAACTACAACAAGAAGATAAGTAAGAAAAAACGCCTTAACAAACTAATGTTAAGGCATTTTTGTATTATATAGTAGCTTGTTTCTCTTTGATTAGGTAGCATCCCAAGTATAATAGGTGGCACGCTAGTAGTGAGCAGGCTGTTAGTATCATAATATCCGCAGGGATAAGGTTGGTTACTGCTGAGATAATAAAGGTCAATAATAACTGTAACGTACCCAATAGGGCAGATGCTGATCCACTATTCGTTGTGAATGGCGCTAAGGCAAGCTTAGTTGTCGTAGGGAATAACACCCCTAGTGTTAGCACGATAAAGAATAGCGGTACTAATAGTGTCTCTATTGGCTCTTTTAGTAAACACATCACCGAAAAACCTGCTGTCCATACTAGTCCAAAGTAGATAGTATATTTAATGGTTTGTTCCACGGTCCACCAGCGCGATAAAACAGAGTTAGCTAACCATGCACCTAAGATTAACCCGATGGCGTTAAAGGCAAATATACCGCTAAACATATCTGAAGACATTCCACCATACTCCATAATAAGGTAAGGGGCATTGGCTAAGTATATCATCAGAATACTGTAAGTTAAACTTCCGATAAGGGTATATTTGACAAAGATGTTGTTCTTAACTATCTCTTTAAAGTCAGCCATTAGGTTGACCTTTTGTTTAACAGTAACTATGCGTGTTTCGGGTAAGAAGAGGAACACTGCTATTAAGCAGATTAATCCTAATATCACTAATGTTACGAAGGTAGATTGCCACACAAAATGACTGATAAGGAAGTTACCTGCTACAGGACCAACGATAGGAGCTACTCCTGCAATGATTGCCAATAGTGAGAACACGTTCATACTCTGATCTGCTGAGTAATACTCATTAACTACCGCACGTGCGATTACAACTCCTGCACATCCTGCAAAGGCTTGGAAGAAACGCGCTGTCCAAAACTGTTCTATTGTCTCTGCATAGATACATGCTATAGAAGCAAGGATAAAGAGAATCAGGGAGACGATAGTCGGTAACTTACGTCCATAGCGATCAGAGATAATTCCCCAAAATAATTGACCTACTGCAAATCCTCCTAAAAAGAAAGAAAGGGATAGCTGTACATTTTTAAGATCGGTATTAAAGGTCTGTGAGATCTTTAAGAACCCTGGCAAGTATAAATCTATACTGAAGGGCTCTAGGGCAGATAGCAGTGATAAGATAATCACCACTATAAACTGAGTTTTTGTTAACTTATTCATATCTGAGTTTTGATGAGGGCAAAAGTAGATGCTATCCCTGTTCTAAACATTATCTAAACGGAGTATATTATTGGACTTTTTTCACATTTGCTCTAAAACCAAGTGGAGTCATACCTGTCTGCTTTTTAAAGAAGCGGTTAAAGTAATTCACCTCACTATAGCCTAGCTCTGCTGATATCTCTTGGATATTCAAGTCAGAGAAGCCTATTAACCTCTTGGCTTCTAACAGTAGTCTATTTTGAATGTGTTGATTAAGTGTCATTTCGGTTGATTTGACCACTAATTCATTCATTCTCTTGACCGATAAGGCTATTTTTTCTGCGTAAAAAGAAGTGGGATAAGGCTTGGTATAATGTTCCTCTACAAGTTCTAATAGCTTTAATACTCTAGTATCCATTAGCGGATTATCCTGAGATAGCTCCTTTAAATCTTGGATATGGGTAATGTAGATACTGAGGTATTTCTCTAATACCACAGTGCGTTTCGGAGTATTCCACTCTTGTTCGAAGAGGATCATTATGGCATTAAATAAAGCTTTCTTATCCTTAGATAACTCAAACCACAAAGGAGGGTTTAAGCGAAACTTTTGCTGTTTAAACTCCTGGGCAATAATACGGTTAAAGTAGTCTTTATTCACAGATAGAAAGTACCCCTTAATACCCGTAGGATCGATATTATGCATCTGTCCAGGGTAGATTACCCATATTTGATCATCTGCTATGTTATAAGACTCAAAGTCAACTAACTGAGAACTGTTTTGCGTCTTGGTAAACCAATAGATTTGGTAAAAGTTACATTGGTAATGATAATCAAAGTTAAAAAGTTCAATATTGTCTTCTAACTTAAAGAATTCAATAGGTACATCTTTATCGAATTGTTGCACTTTTACGACCTGCTGCTTAGACATTGTTTGATGATTAATGAGAGGGCAAAGGTAGTGTTTTTTGGTAGGAGATTAAACTGTGGTAGGGAATGTGTATTTTCTGTCTGTATGATAGAGTGGTACTTAGTGTTGTTTTTATATGCTTTTACATATAATTTACGTATATTTGTTTAGATTTATATGCAAATAGATATAAAATGAGGTAAACGCATATAATCGTTGTAATTGCATATAATTATGAGAAAATCATTAGCAGGCTTTGTTAAAGAACAACGCAAAAATACAGGACTTACTCAAGAAGAGTTTGCAGAACGAGCAGGTGTAGCCGTAACTGTTATTCGAAAAATAGAACAAGGCAAAGAGAATCTTAGTTTGTCTAAGGTAAATCAAGTATTGTTAATGTTTGGACATACTTTAGCTCCAGTAAATAATAGTGAATTATGAGACAAGCTTTAATTAAATACAACAATGTAGAGGCGGGTTATCTAACTGAAACAGACCAAGGGGAGTATCATTTTGAATATGCTAAGGCTTACATTGAGCAGTATCCTAATCAATTTGTTACTTTTCAAATGCCAGTTATAAAACAAATATATCGTAGTAAACGTCTTTTTCCTTTTTTTGATGGCTTGATTCCAGAAGGATGGTTATTAGATATTGCATCTAATAGTTGGAAGATTAACAAGTCTGATCGAATGGGGTTATTATTAGCTTGCTGTCAAAATTGTATTGGTGCTGTGAGTGTTCATCCTTTAAATTATACAGATGATAAGTAGATGTCTATATTGTTATCAAGTTCTAGAGACTAATGCCTCTCAAGAGTATCACGATAAATGTGCTATTAAATTCTTTGGTTCTAAAATAGCTCCAATATTGCCTTACGCAATGAATGAAATGGATAGACTTGCTAAAGAAGTAGTTCAACGCTCTGTAACTGTACCTGGTGTTCAACCTAAGCTTTCTATGGGAATAGTCAAGGATGCTTTAGGTGATAAGACTTCAGGAAGAATGACTATTTTAGATGCTTTGGAAGGATTGTATATTTTGAAACCACAGAATGAACAATTTTATCAGATGCCAGAGAATGAACATTTGTCTATGAGATTAGCTGAGTTGTTTACTATCTCAGTTGTACCATCTTCACTTATACGTTTAGCATCTGGGGAATTATGCTATTTAACTAAGCGAATCGACCGTTCTAAATCTAATTCTAAAATTCATATGATTGACTTTTTGCAAATTTTAGAATTAGAGCATAAATATCTTGGAACTATGGAACAAGTAGGAAAAACAATAGGGGACTTATCTGCTCATACTTTATTAGATAAGTTTCGTTTTTTTGAGTTGGCAGTATTTAATTTTATCATTGGTAATAATGATATGCATCTAAAGAACTTCTCCATGATTCTTTCTAATAATGATTGGTTATTAGCTCCAGGATATGATTTAATCAATGTAAAGTTGATTTTACCTAAAGATGATGAGGATACAGCATTGATGTTAGGAGGAAAAAAGAAGAATCATGACAAAAGCTATTTTGAGCGTTTTGGTACTGTTCTGCAACTTAACGAAAAGCAAATTAATTCTGTCTTTACTCGAATAAAAAAGTGGCTTCCTAAAGCTGAAAAATTAATAAAAGAATCTTTCTTATCAGCACAATTAAAACAAGATTACTTAATAGGAATAATAGAAAGAATAAAGCGATTAGAATAAAAGATTTGTAATTTTTTTGAGAATGAAGTACTTCCAAAATTCAATAGTAGAATTATTGAGAAAATGAACACAACGCTTAAGACTTTGCCTAATGTGTTAGAAAATCTTCCTCCACAGATAGGACTAAGTAAGGCAGGTAAATATAAGATAATCGAAATCCTTAGTAATCAACAAAGAAACACTAGAATCTCAAACATACTAAACAACTATTAAAATGAAATCGTATTATAGCTTAATTAGATACTTTAATAACTCCTTGTCAAAGGAGAATATTGTTATTGGGTTAATAGCGGTTTCTCCAACCAATGTGTTTTATAAGTTTTCGGAGTCAAAGATTAGCCTTATTACTAGATTCTACGACAATAAGAATAAGTTGTTAAACTTCAATATAAAGAAAATTAGCGAGGTCTTAGAACTAAACTCTAAGGATAACTTATTTGTAGAAGAGAACACTAATAATTTAAGAGCATATTTAGATCGTTTAGCGATTTACAATAATGGAATAATTCAATTCGATAAACCAGTGGAACTAAATGTCAATATAGATGAGTCTTTCTTTAGTAAATTCTATGATAAGTATATAGGTGATTTTAGAGCTACTACTAAGCATGCTAAGAAGGATGAGGTATTTCATGATCGAGTAAATAGTCACTTTAAAAAGCCATTAGAGAATGTAATTGATATTGACTATAAGGTAGATAAGAAGGTAATCCCTTCTCTGTTTTTTGATTATAAACTAAATGGAATAGGGGGGAATGGATCTATCTATAGCGTTAAGTGTATTGATATTAATTCGAATAGAGCAATTGACACTATTCAGAAAGATATATCAGAACTCGAAAGCTTAAATTTTAGATTAAATGACTTCTCTAAGCAGTTAGTAGAGCACTCTGAACAGAATAAGCATTATTTAGTAATAGATCAGTATAGAGGTGAAGATGATAGGTACTTAGAACTATACGACACACTAAGTAGTCAAGAAAATGGTTTGTATCAATTGATTAACTCAAATCAATTAGAAAGTATAACTACCGAAATTATTAAGGCAGGAACATCTAAATTCTCTGAGTTGATTTTAAAATAAGTTATCTACAGAGGTAAGTAATAAATACAAAAGGCTAATATATCACTTGATGTATTAGCCTTTTATATTTTATGATAATAAGTCTCTTCCCTGTTTCCAAGCGAAGCGACTCCCTGTTCCTTTATATTACTCCACCACACACTGAAAACTAATATTACCGTCCTCTGTCTTGATTAGGAAGTGATCTTGATTCTCTATTGATTGTAAGATGTTATATGCTTGATTAAAGCGAAGCTCCTTCTGGAAGTGCATATCTACTAAAGTGATGTCTTTAGAAGAGGTATCAGATACTTTTAAGGCATCGATAACCCACTCAAGGTATTTGATGTTAGTCACGTGATTCACCATATCTAAATCAGAATATCTCACCGTATCACTTACTAGGTGTTTTGTCTCGATATTCTTATCAAAGGTGACAAACTCTCCCTTAATACTTTTCTTATCCTTATGCAAAGTAAAATGATCATGTGGTATAGCCATCACTTCAGGACGGCGTTTTACAGTATTCATAATCACCCACATCGAACTAGCGCTAGCTAAAAGTTCTCCATTACTGTGCACTTCGAAGTTACGTACAGAGCGAATACCGTCTAGTGTTTCTATCCACGTACTAATGTCAATGCGTTCTTGCCATTTAGGATACCTAGCGATCTCTACTCTAAATTTATACACTACCCAAGACTGATTTGCCTCTTGTAAATCCCAAAAGCTTATGCCTCCATGAATTGCGTGATTAGAAGATGCCATCTGTATCATCTTACACAAGTCAACTGTCTTAAGCTGTGCATTGATATCACAGTCGAAGTAATCAACATCGAAACTCTGAGTGAATATAGAAGTAAAGTTTGGGGATATAGGCATAGTTTTTTTGTTTTTTGTTATTTTGTGATGTCGTTTGTGGCTCTTGTGTACGCTCCGCAAAGTCGGGAGGCTTTGAGGGATTTGTTCTTTAAAAGCCTCATTCTCTTATTAAAAAGCAGTACACTTTCTCCACTATTCTCATCCTTTGCAGGGGTGCCCGAAGGGCGGGGTGGTTATCCTCACGGATTACAAATCCGCGACAGCAAATCTGTAACAGCGATATTTTATACAGGGCGTAAAGTGTTACGCCCCTACGATATTCCTAATTGAATCTATGATTTGCTCTTCATCAGTCAGGTAGTCAAACCACATCACATCAGGGGTACGTTTAAACCATGTGATTTGGCGCTTAGCGAAGCGGCGTGTATTTTTCTTTATTTCCTCTAAAGCGAAGTCTAGCGAATATTCTTTGTCAAAATACGAAAATAACTCACGATATCCAACCGTTTGTAGTGCATTATTCTCACGATGTGGGTATAAGTCTTCTGCTTCTTGTAGTAGACCTTTATCCATCATAATATCCACACGCATATTGATGCGCTCATACATCTTCTCTCTGTCTGCTTCAAGCCCGATAACGATAGGAGTGAAGTTGCGAGAGTGTTGCTTGATATTTAAGAAGCTAGAGTAGGGCTTACCCGTACCGATACAGATTTCAAGGGCTCTAGTAACCCTTTGTGGATTATCTATTGCTACTTTCTCATAGTGGATAGGGTCTAACTCCCTTAGCATATTTTGCAAATAAGGAAGGCCTTTTTCTTCTAAGTCTTTATTAAGTTGTTCTCTTACACTTGGATCTACATCAGGGAAGTCATCTAAGCCATTCAGGATAGCATTGACAAATAATCCTGATCCACCAACCATTACTTGCACGGGATTCTCTTTAAAGAGCTCGTCTAGCTTAGCTAGCGCATCTCTTTCGAAGTCTCCTACTGAGTATGTATCGTGAATACTGATATTCTGAATAAAGTGATGTGGAGCTGCTGCTAGTTCTTCGCCAGAAGGTACAGCTGTTCCGATAGCCATTTCTTTGTAGAACTGGCGACTATCACATGATATGATATGCGTATTAAAATGTTGTGCTATTTTGATTCCCAATGCTGTTTTACCAATAGCAGTAGGCCCAATCACAACGATAAGATAATTGTTATTTTTCGTAGACATCTCCTAATTTTTGACCACAGTTATAGCAGTAGTTTGCATCCTCATCGTATATTGTGGTAGTACATGAGCTACAGTGTCTTCTTCTTTTTGCATCTAATCGATTGCGTTTGATATTAGAGAACTCAGCTGTCACAATACCCGTAGGTACAGCGATAATACCGTACCCCATAATCATAATAAAAGAAGCTATCATTTGTCCTAGTGGCGTTTGTGGGGCTATATCTCCATATCCAACGGTAGTAAGGGTTACAATACACCAATAGATACTCCTTGGAATACTAGTAAAACCACTTTCTTTACTTTCGATCACATACATTAATGCTCCTAGCAAAATAGACATGACAATAACGAAGTAAACAAATACAATAATCTTAGTTCTACTAGACTTTAAAGCGAGTTTTAAATGGGACTGTTGACCTAAATACGGAACTAGATTTAAGATACCGAATAAACGCAACAAACGAAGTGCTCTTACCACAGTAAGAATACGTGAACCAGGTATAAAGAACGATAAGTACATCGGTAGAATAGAGATTAAATCTACTATACCATAAAAGCTAAAGATATACTTTAAGGGTTTCTTATTACATATTATTCGCAGTGTGTATTCTATAGAGAAAAAGATAGTGATAATCCACTCACAGACTACTAATCCTTTGTGATGTTTAAGATCATAACTCTCTATGGACTCTAGCATCACCAGAAGCACACTCATGATGATTACTCCTAATAGGGCAATGTCAAATAGCTTTCCCGCAAAAGTATTAGAACCATAAATAATGATATAAATCTTTTGCTTTAATATGTCCCATTTATTTTTTAATCTGCGTCTCACAAAAACTGTTTTTTAATAGTGAATTAATTTATACCCGGATTTCTTATTTAAATAATTTAGAATAATGTTTCTGCTATTTCTATTAAATAATACTGGTGTTAAATTGGCTGCTATTCGTTCTGGGGCGTTGATTTGGTGGTTTAAGTTAAAGAAGCAATATCCATTGAGCTTGCCTTTCTCTAATGCTACAGCACTCTTCTCATCTACTTTGCGACCTTTATCGATGATGATAACATTGTCATTATCAATGTCAAAAGGCTTAAGAAGTTCAAGTACCTTGGCGTTGAACTGCTCTCTTGTTTGTGTAAAGTCAACAAAGAAGTTGTTTTCTGTAATCTTCGTTGATTTTTTCTCGTAAATGAAGTTTACATAAGGCAATTCACTTTGCCCTTGAAATACCTTATGCAAGAACTTTCTTGCTTCATTAGGCGAAGTGAACGCCATGAAGTTTTTCTTTCTTCCATCTGTTTTCTCAACAGCTAGATATATATATCCTTCTATGTTTGCTTTTAGATAAAGAGAATAAGGAAACACACTACTTTTATTCACCTTATTATATTTAGGTTTATTAGTCTGTATCTCTTCTGCTTCCTTGAGCAACGCGATTAATTCTGTACCTGTCTTTTCGAAAGTCACAGTATAGCTCTCTTGTTGTATTTTCTTGAATACGGCAGAGTTACTTGTAAAGTGCTGCAGTACCTTCTTTCTGATATTCTTGCTTTTTCCTATAAATATGATTGTACCTTCTTTGTCTAAGATATAGTATATCCCAACAGTAGAAGGTAGTGTATCTATGATGTCTAAAAACTTAGGATTAATACCTGTTTTGATATCAGACTTAATCATAGAGGTAAGTATCGTTTTTTCTTTGTCTTTTGATAGCAGTAATTCGAACAGCTTCTCAGTAGCCATAGCATCTCCATTAGCTCTATGTCTATCTGCGATAGGGATGCCTAACGAACGCACTAACTTACCTAGACTATACGAGGGCATATCAGGTAGTAACTTTTGAGATAGCTCTACCGTGCATAGTGTATTACGACTATATTCGTACCCTAGCCGTTTAAACTCATTGCGCAGTACGCGATAGTCAAACTCAGCATTATGAGCCACTAGCACACAGTTCTGCGTTATCTCTATGATGCGTTTAGCCACTTCATAGAACTTAGGAGCTAGCCGTAGCATAGATGTATTTATCCCCGTAAGCTTGACTACAAATGGCTGTATCTCCATTTCTGGGTTAACTAAACTGATAAACTGATCTACAATTTGATTTCCATCAAACTTGTAGATAGCAATTTCGGTGATCCCTTCTTCATTAAACTGCCCACCAGTAGTTTCTATATCTAAGACTGCGTACAACTTCTATTCTTGATTAATTAATAATTGCGGTTTCCGAAGATATTACTTCCTATTCTTACCATGGTACTACCACATGCTATGGCTAGAGTATAGTCATTACTCATGCCCATAGAGATAATAGTTAGGTCGAGATTATCTTGTGTCCCGTATTGTTTTTTACACTGTACAAAGATACCATTTAGTTGTGTAAATTCTTTCTTTACTTGTGTTTGATTATCGGTAAAAGTAGCCATTCCCATCAGGCCTACTACTTTAATATTCTTCAGGGCTTTAAAATCCTCACTTGACAAGATGTCTTCTAGTTCGTTTTTATCTAATCCGAACTTCGTTTCTTCTTCTGCGATAAACATTTGTAATAAACATGGGATTACACGATTGTTAATCTCTGCTTGTTTATCTATTTCTTTTAATAGTCTGAAGCTGTCTACTCCATGGATAAGTGATACATAAGGCGCCATATACTTCACTTTGTTGCGCTGTACATGCCCAATCATGTGCCACTGTATATCCTTAGGAAGTGCCTGATATTTATCCGTCATTTCCTGAATTTTATTCTCACCGAATATGCGTTGCCCTGCTTCATAAGCTTCTGCGATATCCTCATTGGGCTTCGTTTTAGAAACGGCAACAAGTGTCACCTGAGTAGGTAAGGTATCCTTAATGTGTTTTAAATTCGCTGTAATTGACATAATCTTCTATTTTTTTTATCTTAAAACTCTTATCCTCATTATGACTATTTGTAATGTGGGTTACTGATCTAAGGTTTATATTTCGTATATAAATAACCCGTTCATAAACTTAGGTTCAATATACGTACTTTTAGGAGGCATGATAAGATCATTATCAGCCACTTGTTTTATTTCGCTCACATTGGTAGGGTAAAGCATAAAACCTACTTCGTATTCTCCATCATCCACTAGTTCTTTAATGGTAACAATAGATTCATTACCTGGAACATAATCTATACGTGCATCGTTTCTCAGATCGTCTAATCCCAGTATAGGATTTAGCACTTCATCGTATAGTATCTGTGCATCTAACTGCTGTAGGATACAGTCTGTTTCTCTAACACCTTTTAGGGTCAGTGCATAGAAGTCACCATCTAAGTACATCCCGAACTCCATCTTCTTAGCTGGTTTCCACAGTTGTTGCTCTTTGTTGACTACAGTAAATTTCTTGCTTAGAAGCTTTAGAAACTCTTCTTTGGTATGGTTGTTTAAGTCGTGTATAATACGGTTAAACTCATAGATCTTAATATTGCTCTCTGCGATTAAGTACGTCATCACAGAGTTGTGATGTACATGTATACTCTCCACATTCTCATTCTCTGTCTGTAATAACTCAGCAGAGGCAAAGCGGTGATGCCCATCAGCAATGTATAGTTCACTGATATTAGCGAACTGCTCTGTAAGCCACTTTACATCTGTATCAGTATCTATCCTCCAGATCGTATGTCTCTCTTTAGTTACTGTAGTGAAGTCGTATAAAGGCTTAGCATCCTTTTTGGTTTTAATCCACTGCTCGATATCCTGCTGATCAGGATACATCATCAGTACAGGTTCTGTATTAAACTTACTGTGGTGCAAATATTCCTTAAATAGTCTAACGCGGAACTCTAGGGTGTCTTCGTGCTTCTTAATTACGTTACTCTGATAGTCCTCGATAGAAGTACCCGCCACAATACCTGTGAAACTCCAAGTCTTGGTACTGATCTGGTATAGATAATATACAGGTTTATCTTCATTGATCAAAATACCCTCTTTTTTGAAGTCGTTTAACTTCGCCGCTACCATTTTATATCGCTTGTCATAAGTCACCTTAGACTGGTTGACATAGGCAGGGTTTAAGACGTGTAAAAAAGAGAAAGGATTGTATTCTAATAGATAAGCAATCTCAACAGCGTTGTAGTCTTCAAAAGATCTACAGCTGACTAAGCCCACTTTATCTCGGGTAGGGCGCAGGCCCTTAAAAGGAATTATTTTAGCCATTGGTAATATGGTATCAAAAATATCAAAGACAACCAAGAATAAACTTGGTTGTCTCTTATTATTAACTTGTTTTAAACAGAATTAAGCGAACATCTTAGCTACTTTCTCTGCTTTTTTGCTTTCGCTGTAGTCGTAGAATCCTTCTGCAGATTTAACTCCTAGTTTGCCAGCCATCACCATATTTACTAACAATGGACATGGAGCATACTTAGGGTTTTTAAATCCGTCATACATCACGTTTAAGATAGATAGACATACATCTAGTCCGATAAAGTCAGCTAACTGTAATGGACCCATTGGGTGGGCCATACCTAACTTCATCACTGTGTCGATCTCTTCTACACCCGCCACACCGTTATATAGTGTTTCGATCGCTTCATTGATCATCGGCATTAAAATACGGTTGGCTACGAATCCAGGGTAATCATTTACCTCAGTGGGAACTTTATCTAATGCTTTAGACATATCCATAATCGCTTTAGTAACCTGATCACTTGTATTATATCCTCTGATGATCTCTACTAGTTTCATAATAGGCACAGGATTCATAAAGTGCATACCGATCACGCGCTCAGGGTTCTTCACCACAGAAGCAATCTTCGTGATAGAGATAGAAGAGGTGTTAGAGGCTAAGATTACATTCTCATCACATACCTCACTAAGCTGTCTGAATATATTTAGTTTTAACTCTACATTTTCTGTTGCTGCTTCTACTACTAGATCTGCATTGGCTACACCATCTTTAATGTCAGTATAGGTGATGATATTCTCTATTGTCGCTTTTTTATCAGCTTCAGTGATGCTTCCTTTAGAGATCATACGATCTAAGTTCTTGATGATCGTAGTCATTCCTCTTTCGATAGCAGCTTCTGAAATATCGATTAAAAGAACTGTAAACCCTTTTTGAGCAAAAGTATGTGCGATACCATTGCCCATCGTTCCAGCCCCGATAACAGCTATTTTCTTCATAATGGTTGTTTTATATTGTTTGTGTTAATTTAATTTTTTTCCATCGCTTCGATGATTTGATACGCTAAGCGAAGTGCTTTAGTACCGTCATCTAAGGTTACGATAGGAGTAGTCTGGTTTACTATCGCATCGTGGAATGTCTCTAACTCGTCTAATATAGCATTATTTGCTAATACCTCAGGGTTATCATAGTAAATTTGTTTCTTAACGCCTTCAGCATTTTGTAAGATTAGGTCAAAGTCACCAGGTGTTTCTGGCGCTTCTTTCATCTTCACTACTTCACAGGTTTTCTCTAGGTAATCTACAGAGATATAAGCATCGCGTTGGAAGAAGCGAGATTTGCGCATATTCTTCATTGAGATACGGCTAGCTGTGATATTCGCCACACATCCGTTCTCAAACTCTACACGAGCGTTAGAGATATCCGGAGACTCACTAAGTACCGCCACTCCGCTAGCACTTACATGTTTTACTGGAGACTTGACTACGCTTAAGATAGCATCTAGATCGTGTATCATTAGGTCTAATACTACAGGTACATCTGTCCCTCTAGGGTTAAACTCAGCTAGACGGTGCGTCTCGATAAACATCGGATTCTCTATCTTAGGAACCACAGCGATAAACGCAGGGTTAAAACGCTCTACGTGTCCTACCTGTCCAAGTACATTATATTCAGCGGCTAATGCTATGATTGCCTCAGCTTCTTCAATAGTCGTAGTAATAGGTTTTTCTAAGAATACATGCTTACCAGCCTTGATAGCTTGTTTTGCACAATCAAAGTGAGAAAGGGTAGGTGTAACGATATCCACTACATCTACTGCCTGAATTAACTCCTCTATAGTGTCAAATTTTCTATAGCCAAATTCTGCTGCTACTTTATCAGCATTCTCTTTAAAAGGATCATAAAATCCTACTAGTTCATATTTTTCAGATTGGTTAAGTAAGCGTAGGTGAATTTTACCTAGGTGGCCTGCTCCCAATACTCCAACTTTAAGCATAAAACTATATTTTGAAAACAAAAATATAATTTATTTATCTAAACTTTCAATATTCGAGGTGAAACTTTTATTCAATTAGAATCTCAAGGCGTATAGCGATTGCTTTTGTAAGAAAATAGTGGTTATTTTGTGGTAAATAATATTTTAATAGTGAAAGATTCTGCAAAACATCAAGGTCTTAGAAACCAGTTGGTTGAAGTGCTTAAGCAAAAAGGGATTGTTGATACGAATGTTTTAGACGCCATTAAGCGAGTACCACGTCACTTATTCTTAGATTCGAGTTTCGAGGATTTTGCGTATCAAGATAAAGCTTTTCCCATCGGTGCTGGACAAACCATCTCACATCCATATACTGTGGCATTTCAGTCACAATTACTTCAAATCAAAAAAGATGATAAAATTTTAGAGATTGGTACAGGTAGTGGATATCAGACTGCTGTGTTAGTAGCCATGGGAGCTAGAGTGTACAGTGTAGAAAGACAAAATGAACTGTATAAAAAGACTTCTGCTTTACTGCCTAAACTAGGTATTAGACCTAGGCTGATGACATTCGGTGACGGGTATAAAGGACTACCTAACTATGCGCCCTTCGATGCGATTATTGTTACAGCAGGAGCGCCTTTTATCCCACAGGCCTTATTAGGACAGATAAAAGTTGGGGGTAGGCTAATTATCCCTATCGGAGAAGAACAGCAAATCATGACGGAACTTATCCGCATCAATGAAAAGCAATTCGAAAAACACGAACATGGAGACTTTAAGTTTGTCCCAATGCTTGAGAATAAGAATTGATAGAACTTAGGTTAGTTTTATTGTACTAATTTTCTCTTTTATTATAATAGTTTTAAGTTTCATATTTTTTTATTATGTTTATATAACCAATTAAAATATAATGAATTATGAAGAAATTATTTTTCGTAGCAATTGCTTTTGCTGCATTTTCGGGAAGCGCACTAGCCTTAGATGGAAGTGCTTTGTTTACGCTAAAGACTAGCACAAATTTATCAATAAATCAAGTCTCTACTAATGTAGAACTTGTTTATGCTTATTTAATTAAACTTCCTAGCGGGATGGAAGTATATGTCCAAGGTTATGAATGTGCATTAGAGTTTGCTGAACAACGTGGGGGTACAATTGTAGGAGGAGCATATGTGAAGCACTATGAGGCGATGATGTGTCTTACAGGACCTGAAATGTAATAAAAATTAGATAAAAAACTGTTATCTAAATAATGAAAGCTATCTAGTATTAATACTAGGTAGCTTTTCTTTTTTGTACTAAACTCAATATTTAAGGTTAAACCGAGAATCTACGTCAGCCAAATACCGTTGTGTAGTAATAGATTTAATGAATTGTATCAAAACTATGTGTGTAGTTGTATATTGAGAATTGCTAAAGAAGCATTTCAATTATTACCATTAATTAATAATGTGCAAGTAAATGCTAAAGGATTTATTCTTAATAGGTCAACAGGTAATAATGAAGAGGAGACGATAGTTTCTGTAAGGATAGATCGTTTTAAACTAGAAACATTTAACTTTGAGTTATTGTCGCCTGCTGATTCTATGAATAATTTTGAACATAGAATGGATTTTAAAAAATATGAAGGATTTAAACCTGTTCAAGATTTATAATCTTGATGTATAGATGAAATTTATTATAGAATAGCCTGATCATAAAAGTCAGGCTATTCTATTTTTATTACACAAAGTTTTGAGAAGTCTTTAATTAATAACACTTCGATTTATAGGATTAATAAGATGATGGAATGATGTATATTGTAGATAAAATATGCGTAGAGTGCATCCGTCCAGATCTTACTAATCTTGTTAATCAAGAAAATCATGGTTTTAGACAATTGTTCGTATCCTTTACGGTTTTGCACTTGTACTATAAAGTACTAGGTGGTATATTTACAAATCAAATATTTATTAGAAGAATAATCGTATGAGTGTATCCATAGCTGAGATAGAGAATAGCCTAGAGAAGGTGTTTGCTAATGTAGATAAAGAAAGCTTTATCTATGAATTTATATTGAGTTTTGGCGTACCTAATTCGACGATAGAAAGGTTAAAAAAAGGCAAGTTTAACTTAGCGGATAATGCAGGGGAATTATTGTGGAAGAAGAAGGTGTTCTTTAAAGAAACAACGCAAGAAGGTTCTTTATATGAAGCTATAGATAGTCTGAAAAGAGAGGAACGCATTAAAAAAGGAGAATATCGCTTCGTGATATTGACTAACTATGTGCAATGGGTGGCTGTAGATATGAAAACAGGAGATACATTAGACTGCTCTTTTGAAGAATTACAGAAGTACTTTGATTTCTTTTTGCCATTGGCAGGGATAGAGAAGGCACAGTACTTAGCAGAAAACCCAGCTGATGTAAAAGCAGCTGAGCGAATGGCTAAACTATACGATCAGATTAATACAGATAACGACTTTCAGACAGAGGAAGAAATACATAGTTTGAATGTGTTCTTATCGCGTTTGTTGTTTTGCTTCTTTGCTGAGGATACAGGTATCTTCACAGATCAGCAGTTTACGCATGCGATAGAGAGTTCTACTAATATAGATGCCTCTGATATTCAGGAGTATTTAACTGATTTATTTACTATTCTTAGTTTACCAGAATCACATAGGCCTGATAATAGAGTGTATCTACAGCAGTTTCCTTATGTAAATGGAGGATTGTTTAACAAGCCAGTACCAGTGCCTGTTATTTCTATCCGAGCGCGTAAACTAATTATAGACTGTGGACGTCTGGACTGGAAAGCGATTAACCCAGATATATTTGGGTCGATGATACAGGCGGTAGTGACTACAGATAAACGCGGAGGATTAGGGATGCACTATACCAGTGTACCTAATATTATGAAGGTGATTAATCCGTTGTTCTTAGATGAGTTAAGAGAGCAGTGTGTAAGAGGTAAAGAGAGTAAGAAAGAGCTTAATGCCTTATTAGAGCGCTTACAGCACATCAAGATATTTGACCCTGCCTGTGGTAGTGGTAACTTCTTGATTATTGCTTATAGAGAACTTCGCTTATTAGAAATAGATATCCTAAAAGAACTCGCTAAGCTTACAGGAAAAGTAGGTACAGGTACATTTGATTTAGGGAATGAATATACCTCTGTGATAAGCTTAAATAACTTCTATGGAATAGAGATAGATGACTTCGCACATGAGATTGCTCGTTTATCACTGTGGCTTGCAGAACATCAAATGAATCAATATTTTCATGTTGAATTTGGTTATTCTAAACCTGCACTTCCACTGAAGGATGCGGGTTGTATTGTTCATGCAAATGCCTGTCGTATTGACTGGGAAGAGGTATGCCCTAAAAGGAAAGGAGATGAGATTTATATCTTAGGAAACCCTCCTTATTTGGGTGCTCGTATGCAAAATGAAGAACAGAAAAAGGATATGGAGATTGCTTTTAACAAACAGAGGGGAATTAATAATTTAGATTACATCTCTATTTGGTTTTATAAAGGAGCTAAATATATAGAGTCAAGTAATTCACAATTGGCTTTTGTATCAACAAACTCAATTTGTCAAGGAGAACAGGTTTCTTTATTATGGCCATCAGTACTTAATAATATAGAGATAGGATTTGTTCATACTTCTTTTAAATGGAGTAATAATGCTAAGGGTAATGCAGGAGTTACAGTTATTATATTGGGATTGCGAAACGTGAGTAAGGATGTAAAGTATATCTTTAAAAATAACATAAGACATGAAGTATCTAATATCAATGCTTATTTATTAGAGGCATCAAATGTTTTCGTTATACCTAAAACAAAAACATTGTCTAAATTATCTGAAATGTGTTTTGGTAATATGCCTAATGATGGTGGAGCTTTGCTTTTAACTAGAGAGGAAAAGAACGAAATAAAAATAGACACTAATGAAGCAATAATTAAGAGGTTTGTAGGTGCAGAAGAATTCATTAAGGGAATTGAGAAATATTGTTTTTGGTTTGATGAGGATAATTATAAAACGTATTTAGATGTTAAGTTAATAAATGATCGCTTTACTAAAGTTTTTAATCATAGAGAAAAAAGTTCACGTCAAGCAACTAATAAGTTAAAGGATACTTTTTATGCTTTTGGAGAAATTAGACATAGAAATGGAAACTCTATAATTATACCAAGACATTCTTCAGAAAATAGATTTTATATACCTATAGGTTACTTAGATGATAGTAGTATAATAGGGGATTCAGCCTTAACTATTTATGATGCTAAGCCATATATGTTAAGTATCTTACATTCTAAGATACACATGGTATGGGTAGATACTATAGGAGGGAAGTTAGAAACACGTTATCGTTATTCTGCGAAGCTATGTTACAACACCTTTCCGTTCCCTAAAATAACAAAGGCTAAAGAACAGGAATTAGAAGAGTGTGCATACCGTATCTTAGAGGTGAGAGAACGTTACCCAGAAAAGACTTTAGCGCAGCTATATGATCCAGAGAAGATGCCTGCGGATTTAAAAGAAGCGCATCAACAGAATGATATGGCGGTAGAATCGTGCTATAGAGAGAAACCGTTTACCTCTGATGAAGAACGCTTAGAGTATCTGTTTAAGCTGTATGAGAAGATGATTAAAGACGAAAAGAATAAGAAATAGTATTGATATGAATGAGGCATTTATAAAGCAACTGTTGTTAGATAACAATGAGAATGAGCTGTTTGAGTTAAAAAAAGCAGAATCAACATTTTCTAAAGATGAATTAGGGAAGTATTTTTCAGCATTGAGTAATGAGGCAAACTTAAATAAGAGAGAGTATGCTTATCTGCTATTTGGTATTAACGATGATAAAGTTATTGTAGGAAGCAAGATATCAGATACTCAGTTAGATGAATTCAAATTAGAAGTATTTAAACAGACTTCTCCTCAATGTAGTTTTTCTGCAGTAGAACGTATTTGTATCGATGGTAAAGATGTTATTTTATTCGAGATACCGAAATGCTCTGCAGGACATCCTATGAGATGGAAGGGACATTGTTATGGTAGGAATGGTGAAAGTATAGGAGCCTTAGAAGAGTTTGAATATGAACGTATAAAAGGACAAGTAAGAACAGACTGGAGTAGTAAGATAGTTGCGGAAGCTACTATGGCGGACCTTGATAAACAAGCTATTTTAATCGCGCGCGAAAATTTTAAAGTTAAAAATTCACGTGTTAGTAATGAAGTAGATAACTGGGATGATATTACCTTCTTGAATAAAGCAAAGCTATTAATTAGTGGTCAAATAACTACTACAGCGTTGTTACTATTGGGGAAAAGTGAATCTACGCATTGGTTAACTCCTGCTATAAGTCAACTTACTTGGATATTAAAAGATGTTGATGGAATAGAGAAAGATTATGAGCATTTTAGTAGTCCTCTGTTGTTAACAGTAAGTGATGTTTTTAAAAAAATAAGAAACTTAAAATACAGATATATCCGTACTGATTCGTTATTTCCTGAGGAGGTAGAGCAGTATGATCCTTATATTATCCGTGAAGCGCTAAATAACTGTATTGCGCATCAAGATTACTTATTGGGAGGGAAGATAGTAGTTACAGAAAGTGAAGATGGTTATTTATTGTTTTCTAATGCAGGAGATTTTTTACCAGGTAGTATTGAGAAAGTCATTCAAGCAGATGCACCACAGCTTATTTACCGCAATAAGTTTTTGGTAGATGCGATGGTACAGTTAAATATGATAGATACTATAGGAAGTGGAATTAGAAAGATGTTTCGCATACAGAAGGATAAATACTTTCCTTTGCCTGATTACTCCATTGGCAATTCTTATGTAGAAGTTAAGGTAATGGGGAAGGTGTTAAATATGGATTATGCTCGAAAGCTGGCCAAAATAAAGAGTTTATCATTAGATAAAATTATACTATTAGATAAGGTAGCTAAAGGTTTATCATTAACAGAAGCTGAAATACACATATTAAGAGAGGATAAACTTATAGAAGGTCGAAAACCTAATCTTATTATATCTTCTACTGTTGCTAAGCAGACTAATCAAAAAGGGGAGTATGTTAAACAAAAAGGCTTCGAAGATGAGACAATTGAGTTGGCTGTAGTAGATTATCTGAGAAAATTTAAACAAGCACAAAGGACTGAAATAGAGGAAGTGTTGTTTAAACATCTACCAAGTGTACTCACTTTAAAGCAAAAGAAGGATAAAATTAAGAATGTGCTTCAAAAACTAAAAAGGGATCAAAAAGTATCTTGCGAAAATAGATTGTGGTATTTAAAAAAGGAATAATGCGTAGACGATAATACGTATAGGTTTAGACGATAATACGTATAGGTTTAGACGATAATACGTATAGGTTTAGACGATAATACGTATAGGTTTAGACGATAATACGTATAGGTTTAGACGATAATACGTATAGGTTTAGACGATAATACGTATAGGTTTAGACGATAATACGTATAGGTTTAGACGAAAATGACGTATAGATTTAGACGAAAATGACGTATAGGTTTAGACGATAACGCGTATAGATTTAGACGATAACACGTATAGATTTAGACGATAACACGTATAGGTTTAGACGAAAATGACGTATAGATTTAGACGATAATACAGATAAGTTTAGACGATTAAATAAGAAATAAAACACGATGACCAACCCTACTACCACTATAAAAATATCCAACGAGTCTATAATAGATGAGTTTAAAGAGCACCTTGACTTAGAGTTAAACCAACGCATATTATTTACTGCTCCTTTTGGGGCAGGGAAGTCAACGTTTATTAATGACTTTGAAGATGAGCATAAAGATGGATATCGCTTTATAAGACTCTATCCGGTGAACTATGCTGTATCAGCTAATGAGGATATATTTGAGCTAATTAAGTTTGATATTCTGTATGAGCTGATGGCACATCATAATGAAGAGATAGCTTTAGTAAAAGAAGACTTTGACTTTTGGTTACGTATGTCAATGTTTATGCAGAATAAAGCAGATTTAATGCCTTTGTTTTTATTTGTTTTATCACAACATGAAAAAATAGGTAAAAGTGCAGCAGTCTTTATTGGTGCTGTAGAAAAAATATTGACACCTCTTAAAAAAGGGTTTAAAGAATATAGTGAGCAAATTAAGATAGATGTATTAGCAGATATTACGAAGTTTTTAAACTCTTTTAAAGATAAGAAAGGCAGTCCTTATGAAATGGATGCGACTTCACAGTTTATCTTTGACTTAGTTGATAGACTTAAAGGAGATGAGTTACCTGATCAAGAGGTGATAGAAGAAGATAAGAAGATAACAAATAAGACAGTATTAGTCATAGATGACTTAGATCGTTTAGATCCTGACCATATCTTTAGGTTGTTTAATATCTTTTCTGCTCATACACATTCGATAACAGGAGAGAATAAGTTTGGTTTTGACAAGGTTGTTTTTGTCTGTGATATAGAGAATATTCGTAAGATCTATGCACATAAATATGGAGAAGGTGTTGACTTCTCTGGGTATATGGATAAGTTCTATTCTGTGAAGCCTTTTGAGTTTGACCATAAGGAGTATTTAACTGATCAATTGGAAGAGATTATTAAAAATTATAGATTCATAAATACAGATAGTGAATTTGTTAATAGTAATGAATTTAAAAGAATTTTAATTGGGTCTTTGAAATTTTGTTTAAAAGAGAAAATATTAAACTTACGTAGTTTAAAACAAATAGGGGTAATGTCTTTTGATTTAAGGCAAAGTAAGAATAGTAATTATCAGGGAATGGTATTACCAGGGGTTATTATTTTTACAATACTAAAAGAAATGATGGGTAGTATTTCAGTTTTAGAACAAGGTTTATTATTAGCGTTAAAAGGGACAGAAAAAGCTTACAGTGTTCTTCCTATGGGGAGATATAGTTATAATTACAAAAATGGTTTAACACCTAAAGAGTATAATGAGCTGATAAATACTTTTATGGTATATGAGGAAGAATTTTCGATAGATAATAAACAGTTTAATTTTAATACTGAACAAAGGAATTGTTATGTTGAAGCTTTAGACGTTAGTGTTTATTATAGCAATAATTCCTATGGTTACTCTCATAAAATTTATATTCATGAAGTTTATGAAGGAGATTGTATAGATATAATAGATAAGAGTGACATAAATAAAGTAGAGTTATCAATATCAAATTTAATGGTTAGAGCATTCAGTAATCTGAAGAATAAAGAGGAATTATAGGCTATGGAAAACATTATACAAGTAACATACGGTCAGACAGGCCAATCTACGATGTCGAATACAATGGGGATGCGTGAGATGCAGCAGAAAGCATATCAGGCTCGCCTAAGTCAGCTATTATTAATTAAGGCACCGCCTGCCTCAGGTAAGTCACGTGCTTTAATGTTTATCGCATTAGATAAACTGATTAATCAAGGGATAAAGAAAGTAATCGTGGCAGTGCCTGAGCGCTCTATCGGTTCTTCTTTTGCTTATACAGATTTGGTCGCTCATGGTTTCTTTGCTAATTGGGAGCCTAATGATAAATATAATCTATGTACCCCTGGTATGGATGACAGCAAGAGTAAGGTAGATGCTTTTGTCAACTTTATGAAAGGCGAAGAGAAAATCTTAATCTGTACTCATGCTACGTTGCGTTTTGCCTATGAGCAGTTGCACGATGAAGACTTTGACAACTATCTGTTAGCGATAGATGAGTTTCACCATGTATCAGCCTCAGATGAGAATATCTTAGGGAGTTTGTTACGCTCATTGATACGCAATTCTAAGGCACATATTGTGGCTATGACAGGGTCTTACTTTAGAGGAGATTCTCTACCTGTATTGATGCCTGAAGATGAAGCGAAGTTTACAAAGGTGACATATAACTATTACCAACAGCTGAACGGGTATAAGCATCTGAAGTCTTTAGGGATAGGGTATCACTTCTATCAAGGGAGATATTATACGGCTATAGATCAGGTATTAGATACAGATAAGAAAACGATACTACATATTCCGAATGTGAACTCTAATGAGTCCACGAGAGAGAAATACGAAGAGGTTGACCGCATCTTAGATATTATTGGATCGGTAGTAGGAGTAGATGAGCATACTGCTGTTATCACTTTAAAACGCCACAAAGACGGTAAGCTGATCAAGGTAGCAGACTTAGTAAATGACGATGCGAGACAGCGTGAGAAGATAGTGGCTTATCTCCGCAATATAAAAGAGGCAGAGGATATGGACTTGATTATTGCGTTGGGTATGGCTAAGGAGGGGTTTGACTGGCCTTATTGTGAGCATGCTTTAACAGTAGGGTACAGAGGATCGCTGACAGAGATTATACAGATTATAGGGCGTGCTACTCGAGATAGTGAGGACAAGACTCACGCACAGTTTACTAATCTATTAGCTCAGCCAGACGCACAGAATGACGATGTAGTAGTGGCGGTAAATAATATGCTAAAGGCTATAACAGCTTCACTATTAATGGAACAGGTATTGGCTCCTAACTTTGATTTTAAGCCGAAGCGTGATGAACGCGACTTGGCTGAGCCAGGAACGATTAAGATTAAAGGATTTAAGGGAATCACTACTGCTAAGGTAAAGTCTATCGTAGAGGAGGATATTAATGATTTAAAAGCAGCTATTCTACAAGATAGAGATGTCTCTAAGGCTATAACAGGTAGTATAGATCCTGATGTTATCAATAAGGTATTAATCCCTAAAGTGATTAAGACACGCTATCCAGAGCTGGATATAGAGGAGTTAGAAGCGGTACGTCAGTATGTGGTTTCTGATTCTGTAGTAAAATCAGGAGAGATACAGGAAGTAGGGGGTAAAAAGTTTATCGTACTGGCGAAGCAATTTATCAATATAGATGAGATAAGTATTGACTTGATAGACAGTATTAATCCGTTTCAGAAAGCGTACGAGATATTGTCTAAATCGGTCACTATCCCTGTGCTTAAAATGATACAAGAGGTATTATTAGCGTCAAAAATAAAAATATCAGATGAAGAGGCTTTATTAACATGGCCTAAGATAGTAGCCTTCGTTGATGAGCATAAGCGTGAGCCTAATGTAGATTCTGATAATGCGTTAGAAGTGCGATTAGGAGAAGTATTGGTGTTTATTAGAGATAAGAAACGTAAGGCGATGCAGAATGGATAAGAAAGTATATACGTCGTATGATGATATTTTTAACGATGATGTCTTTAATCTATTAGATGTAAAGGCAAGCGTTAAAGCGTTAAGTGAGGACGAGCGTTTGATTAATTCGTTTCAAGAGATAAATGATTTCGTTCGTGAACATAACCGAGAACCTAACAAGGTGAAGGGATTTAGTGAGCGTATGTTATATTCGAGATTAGAAGGATTTAGAAACAATATAGCACATCAGAAGAAGTTATCTGCTTTTGATGAGTTTAACTTGTTGCCAGAGCCACTGGATAATTTAGAAGGAGACTACAGTATCCAAGTAGAAAAACCTAAAGTAGTAGAGGTAAATTCCTTTGAAGATATATTAGCTACTGATGTGTTTAATTTACTTGGTGCAGATACAGAAGATCAATTAGGATTGTTTGAATTAAGTGATGCTTTACGTGAGCATAGAGATAGAGATAAGACTGACTTTGTGGCTAAGCGTCAGCCTTGTAAAGACTTTGAGCAGTATGAGGTTATGTTTAAGGCTGTACACGAAGAATTGAGAGAAGGGCGTAGAAAGTTAGTCGAGTTTACAGCAGGGAGTCAACAAAAGGGTGCTTTCTATGTACACAAGGGAGTGTTGTTTCTATTAGAGAGTTATGAACAGAGTCGGGAAGATTCATATAAAGAAGATGGTACACGAGTGAGACGTGATGGGCGTACGCGTTGTATTTTTGAGAATGGTACAGAGTCTAAATTGCTTTGGCGTTCTGTAGAGAAGATGCTGTATGATGATGGACAAGCAGTAACGCATTTAGCAGAGAAAGCAAACTATGAGTTGCATCTGAATGCTAATTTAGTGAAGGAGGATGATGTTAGTACAGGACATCTCTATGTGTTGCAATCTAAGAGTATAGATCCTAAAATTAAGAATATACCTAATTTATTTAAAATAGGGTTCTCTACTACAGATGTAGAGACACGTATTAAGAATGCAAAGAACGAACCGACGTACTTAATGGCTGAGGTGCATTTGGTATTGAAAGTAGCTTGTTATAACATGAATCCGCATAAGTTTGAGCAGTTATTACACGCTTTCTTTGGTGAGATAGGTTTGGTTCTAGAAGTAGCTGATAAAGATGGTGTAGTGCATAAACCAAGAGAGTGGTTTAGCGTGCCATTAGATGTAGTAGAGCAAGTAATCGACTTGATTATTAGTGAAGAAATTGTGAATTATAAGTATGATAGTAAGAATCAAAAGATAATTAAAGGGTGATGGGGAGTAAGTATTATTTAGTGTTTTCAAGAGTTTTATTAACACTTGCATTTGACTTAGTTATAGTTTTTTTGTGTTTGTATTTTTTTCTTCCTGATAATTTTCTTCCTAATGATTTTGATAAATTAGCTGTTATAATTAGTGGGATAACTGCACCATTAATTGCTATTGCGGCAGCTATTCTTACCTTTTTAGCATTTAAGATGCAAGTGGATGTAAATAAAAAAATTCAAAGGCAAATTAAATTACAAGAAATTGCTAATAATGAGATTCAGAAACAGAATCAACAACAAAATCAACAATTTAGATTATTACAATTTGAAAGTCAGTTTTATGAATTACTCCGTTTACATAAAGAAAATGTAAATGAAATGGTAATTCAGGGGTATGTTTTTGAGGGAATTAACAAGATTGAAAGAGAGATTGGTGGACGAAAGATATTTGTGAGTAATGTAACAGAGTTCTTGAGTTTGGTTAAGATTATTAGTGGTCATATTGAAGAAAAGAAGAGCAATTCAACATTTGTGTTAAATGATAGATATGTGATTGCTATTGCGTATTATATCTTCTTTTTTGGATTGGATTCTTTTAAAAGACATATAGAAAATAATTGGAATCCAATAACTAAAAAAACTATTAAAGAGGATAAAAAGAAATGCCTCACACAAATGGTAAATTGTATCAGTGCTTTTCAGGACAGACATAAGAACGCAGGAACTGGTAGATATAGTTGCTCTAAGATATCCGAAGTGAAAATGTATTTTAAATATAAACCTTATTCAGGTCATTTATCTCGATATGGTCATTATTATAGAAACTTAATCTTAATAGTAAAACATATAGTAGGTAATAAAATAGGATTGACTTATGGAGAAGAGAGAAATTATTTACGTATTCTGAGAGCACAATTGACACCACATGAACAATTTCTACTTTTTTTGAATTGGTATAGTGGTATAGGAAGTCAATGGGAAGAAGATAGTAAGGATGGTAATAAGTTTTTTACTGAGTATCGTATGATACATAATATCAATACAGATGTTATAGAAGATTCTTCTTTTAATTGGGAGGGAATTATTGGAAGTAAATTTGAGAATAGATTAGATTTTAAGTATTTAAATAATAGGGATAAAGAATTATTTGAGGTTATAGAAGGTTTTATATCAACTCAAGAGAAAAAAACAGAGTAATGCTAGATAAATTAAAAATAGATTTGGTGTCTCGATTTTATCCATTATCTATAGATGAGGTTAAAACTAATATAGATAGATTGAATTTTGATGAGTATCATCTTATGATGAATGAGCATGTTGAATGGAACATCGAATTAGTAAACCTTCTTAAAGATAAGATTGATTGGGCAGCATTGTTTAAGTTGAAATCCTTAAAGGTGGATATTTCTTTTATAGATCGATTTATTGACTATATTGATTTTAAAACTGTAGGGATATGTAACGTTGTGTTTTCTAATCAAATCCATAAGGACTTTTTGGATAGATATTCTTGGGGAAGTGATAATGCTCTATTATTTTTAAATATGAATGAGGAAATAATTCCTTATGTGTTAGCAGAGTATGAGGAGGTTATTAATTGGAAAGTGTTTTCAAGAAGTATTGCGTTACCTTACATCAGTATAGTACAGTATGAAAACTATATTGATTGGAATGAATTATCTAAGAATAATAAAATAAATGATGTAGACTTTATTTTACTTCATTATAGAACACGTTTAGATGAGAGAAGTATATCAGGCAATATTGCTTACGCTGACTTAATTCGCAAGAACCCACAGGCTTTAACTTGGAAATGGAATAGTGTACTTTTAAATCATGGTTTTTCATTAGAGAAGGACGCAGAGTTCTTGTATAAGAATTATAAAGAAAATTTGAAGTTGGCTAATAATGAAAGTATAAAAAGGAAGTTTATTAATATCTGTTTATTAAGAGGAGATAAGTTAACATCTATCATAAATTCAAAATCGATTAGCTATATTTCATGGAGTGTTTTTAACAATAGCAACGGAGTAGCACTTCCTGAGAATTTGCTTGAGCAATACAAGGATAAAATAGATTTTACTAATAATAGTTTTTTGATGAAGAGTAGTACTACTATTAGTCTTGATTTTATTAGAAAAAACATCTCATTGTTTGATATATCTAACAGAAATTTTGCTCGTTTAAATTTAGATCTCAGGTTTGTAGAAGAGTATGAAGATGTGATATATTGGGTTTCTCTTTCTTTCAATGAGTTTTTACAATGGAATGAGGATTTTATTATTAAGTATAGTAATAGGTTAGATTTCTTAAAATTATCATGGAATAAAAGCGTTTATTTAGGATTGGGATTAGATAAAAAGGGAGTTGGAGTTTTAAAATAAAGGAAATGAAGGAAAGACTGCATAGTTATTGGAAAATGAATCAATGGAGGTTATGTATTGGGGGAGCCCTTATAGTTGTAATCGTTATAATTGTGTATAGTATATTACCTGAGAGTAAACTGCGTGATGAGAAAAATGTTCTTACTCTTGTGACGGCAACTATGGCTGGAATAATAGCTATATACTTAGGGTTAGTTAAGCAAAATTTAGATGATGATAAGTTGTTTCAGGAATTGTTTCTTCATTTTAATAGTCGATATGATAATGATTTAAATGATCTTTTTAATGAGTTACGTGAGGAAAAAGATGATCAGCGTGAGTTGACAAAAGAAGAAAGACTTTTAGTAATAGATTATTTTAATCTTTGTAGTGAGGAATATCTTTGGCATATCCGAGGAAGATTATTACCCGAGGTTTGGAATGCATGGGAACAAGGCATTATAGCTAATTTAAAAATACCTAAAGTTAAAGAGTTATTTGATAAAGAATGTTTGAATGAAAATAGTAGAAAATCATATTATGGTTTTATTGAATATATCGAAAAGAAAATATAATTATGGATTTTAATGAAAAGGTAAATAGGTTTTGTAATAAGTATAAGCTAAATGAATACAGTAGTTTTAATTTGTTGAAGGTGATGCATCATCTTACAGATGAAAGACGTCTGCATTCAAGGTTTATAACTTTCTTATTAAATCCTAACGGAAGTCATGAACAAGGGACAAAGTTTTTAGAATTGTTTTTAAATAACACATCTATTAAGTCTTTTGAATTACAAGAAGTGTCCGTCTATCCACATGAAGTAGAAAAGAAAGAAGATGAGAATATCGATATATTCATTCAGAATAGTAAAGGACAAGCTATTATTATAGAAAATAAGATATTTGCTGGAGATAGTAATAAAAAAGAAGGAGAAACAATTAAAGCTCAGCTTCTAAACTATTATGATAAAAAGAAAATTGAGTTTAGTGATATTACTTTAGTCTATCTGACTTTAAATGGAAAAGAACCTTCGTTTTATGAACAGTTTAAAGATATACAGCCTGAGTTAATTAGACTTGATTATATTGGTTTTATTACTAAATGGTTAGAACAGTGTTTAGAACAAACTATATCAAATAGTGATTTGCGAAGTAGTATACTACAGTATTTAAGTATAGTAAAAGAAATAACAAATGACTTTGAATTAGCTGTTGCGTTAAAAGAGGAAACAGCTAAAGATTTAGAATCTGGATATAAGTATTGGATTATTGATAAAGATATTAATAATCACATAGTACAAGATCAGTTTAAGCATGTAAAATGGCATACTGTACATGAGTTTATGAATACATTGTATATTACTATCACGAGTAAGTTTAATACAGAGGTTTCAAGGCTAAATGAAGATCATATTACAGCTTGTACTCATAGAAATAGCGTAAAGGCTAAAGTTGTAATAGCTTTTTTATATGAAGACACTACATACTATGTGTGCAATGATAATAAGGGATTTACTATTGGTTGTGTTGGAGATAATTGCCAAAAAGAATATAAAGTTCTCTTTGAAGGTAAATATAACTTTAATGATTTCAGTATTAGGGAAACATTTGATCTTATAAATGAAGATATAACTAAGATGTTAATTAGTAGAATCGTAGACGAGATTAACAAGTACATAGTAAAATGATCATTGATGGAAGAAGGAAATAAGAAAATTTGGGAAGAAGCATTGCAATATGCGTTTACTGAATTAGATAAGAAAGGTTGGATGGCTAAGAATAATGGGAGGTATTATTTTGTAGTAAATGAAGGAAAAGAATATCCTAATAAGAAAGTTTTACACTATGTAGAGAAGTATTTCCACAAGAAAAAAGTAAAGCTAATAGTGCCAAGTTCAGCTAATAATGGAGAGCGCTTAAATGTTTTTTTAGCTAATAACGGAGCAGAAGTTATTAGTAAGAAGGAGTCATTTATTAGTAGTTGTATAAGAGAGCAATCAGATGTTATAAAAAAACTAATAGAAGATTATAAAAAGCAAATAAAGTCAGGTGCTCTAAAGTATGAAGAGTATAAATGGTTGTTATTTACGTCTCAGAAAGGAATGCCTTCATTACAAAAAAGTACTATTGTAGATGAGTTGCTTAGTATAAAGTTTGTGAACCTATTATATTATAGTGCTATTTCGACAATGAAGCATTTAAATAAAGATAGGAAAGATCAATATTCTGATTTATTATTAGGGCTATATGATGAGAATATAGACATTGAAGAAAGAATAAAGCAGTTTAGTGGGGGGATTGAAAGTCTTTATCGAGAGGTAGAAACAAAACTTCAGCACCATCATGATGAAAGAACTATATCTACTTTGCTAAGTTTTAAATATCCTGAGAAGTATTTATTGTTTAAGAACTCGTTTTACCAAAAGCTATGTAATCTTCTTGAAATGGAATCCCTTGATAAAGGAGAAAAGTATTTAGATTACCTTGAAATAGCAGAAGAAATTAGAGATAGTTTTATTAAAACAGATACTGAATTGTTATCATTGGTAAAACAATATTTACCAGAAGGGAGTTATGATGATCCTAATTATAATCTTTTGACACAGGATTTCCTTTATACTATGTTAGAAAAGAGTAATGATTATTATGATCAGTTTAAAAAGGTTAAAAAACTCTTTAATGATAAATTAAAAAGCTTAGAGAATTCTTCTATTACTTATAAAGAACGCAATGGGAAGGATTTTCAATGGGTACAAGATAAATATGGTATTATAGGAAATGAGTATATCCACTATGAATTGTATTGTGATAAGTCTTCTATCTATATAGACTTGCATTTGGAAGATGAAGCACAATCTAAAGAAATAACCTTGCTTTTAAAGGAACTATATATTCATTTATTGAATAAAAAGTATGATTCTGAGTTGGTGTCTTGGATAGATTGGGTCAAAGAGACTAATAGTAAAGACTACATTCAATCTATAAGATTCTATAAGGCATTTTCTTTAGATGAAGAGGATATTCTTGAAGAACAAAGTATTAGTGAAATGATTCAAAGTTTTGTGGACTTAGATGATATTATTGGCGATGATATACGCGAGTTTCTGATCAAGAATAATCAGGTAAAAGAAGAAATAGCAATTAATTATGTAGCAGAAAAAAACATGAACCACCCACTAAACCAAATACTATACGGACCTCCTGGAACTGGGAAGACGTATACACTACAGAATAAGTTTTTCGATACTTTTACTAAAAGAGAAATTACAATTACTAAGGAAGAATATGTAAAAAGTATTATACAGGAATTAAGTTGGTGGCAAGTAATTACCCTAGTAGTGTTAGAGATTAAAAAGGGAAAAGTAAATGATATTTATGAACATGAATATATAAAAGTAAAAGAACAATTCAGTAAGTCTAAAACTGTAGTGCCAACAATTTGGGGGCAATTACAAGCACATACATTATTAAAATGTCCAAATGTAAATGTTGAGAAGAGACAGGAACCTTTATATTTTTGGAAGGACGAAAATTCAAATTGGTCTATTGAAAAAGAAGATTTAGAGTCATCATATAGTGAGATTATAGATATTCAGGAAAGAGTAAATAATTACACTCCAGAAAGAAGTGTGACAATTAAGAATTATGAATTTGTAACTTTTCATCAATCTTTTACTTATGAAGATTTTATTGAGGGGATTAAACCTGATTTAGAGGATAATACAGGCGGTGAAATTAAGTATCGAATAAAAGATGGAGTGTTTAAGACTATTTGTAAAAAAGCACAAAAAGACCCTGAGAATAGATACGCTTTGTTCATAGACGAAATCAACCGTGGGAATGTATCTGCCATCTTCGGGGAGTTGATTACCTTGATAGAAGAGAGTAAACGGTTAGGGAATGAGGAGGCATTAGAAGTTACCTTGCCATACTCAAAAGAGAAGTTTGGTGTGCCAAATAATCTGCATATTATTGGGACGATGAATACGGCTGATAGAAGTGTAGAGGCTCTGGATACTGCGCTTAGACGTCGATTTACCTTCGAGGAGATGATGCCTAATTATGATGTAATTAAGACAGAGAACAGCTTTGGAATTGATTTGAGTAAATTATTAAGAACTATTAATGACCGTATAGAGGTATTGTTAGATAGAGATCACTTGATAGGACATAGTTACTTCTTACATGTAGATTCTCTTGAAACACTACAATCGAGATTTAGGGATAATATTATTCCGCTGTTGCAAGAGTATTTCTATGGGGATTATGGAAAGATGGGATTGTTACTTGGTGAAGGGTTTGTAACTAAGAAAGAGGGTGATAAGGTTGTCTTTGCTTCATTTGACTATGATAGCGATATGTATAGTGAGAAGAGTATTTATAATTTAAAAAGTACATGGGAAGAAGGTGAGTTTAGGGAAGCTATAAGTAAGTTGTTGGGAATAAAAGTTTAAGGAAGTGAGTAAGCTAAAGATTACAGTTTTTGAACATAATAAGTTAAGAATAGGGGATGTTATATCTGAAGGTAAAGTGTTTGAAGAAAGGCATTTGAATCTATTAGAAGCGTTCTACGGATCAGAAGGTGTTCCTTATTATTCTTTGATTCACAAAGGGGTGAAGTTTAACCAATATGTAGGCGTTCTACAGTTGGGTAACTTGACTATAGAGGTATTGCCTAAGGTAGATAATAATGGAGAAGAAAAGGATACTTGGCGTAAGTTATTGATTGAGATGATTTGGCGTGTAGGAGTATTCAAAACGCATGCGCCTACATCGAGTAACCTTTCTTTAAAAGCAAATGCTATCTTAGATGTATATATAGTGATGTACTTGCAAGAGGTTAAACGATTGCTTCATTTGGGGTTGATCAAGAAATATAGACAAGAAGAAGGGAATACTTTAGCTCTTAAGGGAAGTTTGATGTTTAGTAAACACATTCAACAGAACTTAGTTCATCAAGAGCGTTTCTATACTCGTCACAGTGTATATGATGATCAACATTTGGTGCATCAGCTTCTATATAAGGCATTGAGGTTATTAAAGTCTATTAATATGAATACGGTTTTAGAAAGTGAGATCAATCAGTTGTTATTTAGTTTTCCTGAGATGGAGGATATAAAGGTAACTGACGCTACATTTGACAAGGTACTAATAAATAGAAAAACAACTTCTTATGAGACAGCTTTAGCTATAGCCAAACTGATATTGCTAAATTATCATCCTGATATTAGAGGAGGTAGTAGTGATGTATTGGCGTTGTTATTTGATATGAATGTATTATGGGAACGCTTTGTTTTTGTGACGTTAAAGAAGCATTTAAGGGAATCTCATGAGGTTAGAGAACAGGTCCAACAACGTTTTTGGAAGTCACATACTGAAAGTAACCGCAGTGTGATGATGTGTGCTGATATCGTGATAACGGATAGAAATGATGTTTCTAAGACAGTTGTCCTTGATACGAAATGGAAGAACTTAGAAGGTAAGCCATATCCTTCTGTAGAAGATTTGAGACAGATGTATGTGTATCACCACTTTTATCAAGCTAATAGGGTAGCATTAGTCTATCCAAGTCAAGAGTCTAATGAGCATAAAGGAACTTATTTAAATGATAGAGAGAATGATATGTGTTATTTGATTCATTTGGGAGTGAGCAATAGTACTCAAGACTTCGAATTACAAATAAATACTGCTGTAAAAAGGTGGATAGCAGAGTCTGTGCAATAGATTATCTTTTTGATTGAGGGAAATATTAGACTAGGTATGCCGATGCTTTTGCGATTAAGTGGACTTTATCTGTGGACGAGGAGAAAGAAATACTTGCTAAAAAGCACTTAAATGATGAGGATATAGTAGCCTTTGCTAAAAAATTTAATACACACCCAGCTATGATTATTGGTCGTTTGCAGAAAAAAAAGCTTATAGAATATACAATAGGAAGAAAGTATTTTATTAAACTTGATTTCTAAGATAACCATAAAGTCCACTTAATCTAAGTGGGCTTTATTATTTCTATTATAATTAATAAGTGAACAACAAGGGATAGATTCTTATTAATCAGTAAATTTGTTATATTATACTAAAAAAGGTAAACTATGTTATCACACAGAGGTAAGGAGAGGAGTTTCATGCAGAATTTGCGTTTAGCAGTCTTGTTGTCATTTGTGGGAGGAGTAGTGAATGTAAGTGGTTTTTTAGCGTTAAAACTGATGACAACGAATGTGACGGGGTATTTATCCAACTTTGCACAAGAGGTATTGACATTTGATAGAACAGCTATTCTAAAGTCAGTGTTGCTCTTAGTAGCTTTCTTTTTGGGATCTTTTACTTCCCACGTTATTCTTCAGTTACAAAAGATGATTTGGAATAAGGTTTTCTTTACAGTGCCTTTGATTTTGGAAGCAGTATTGTTAGGAGTAGTTGCGTTTTTAGAAGGAGATGTTTTAAGTCAATATCCCATGAAGATTGCCTATGTATTGCTGTTTGCAATGGGACTTCAGAATTCACTAGTGACTTTTATCTCTAAGGCGGTAGTAAGAACAACGCATATCACAGGTATTGTAACTGATTTAGGTATTGAGACAGCAAGGCTGTTTTTCTACTTTAGAAACGCCAATGTACGCCGTGTATTATTCTCTCATATTGGGCTTAAAGTAGCAATTGTTATTTCTTTTGGATTAGGTGGGATTACAGCAGCGTTCTCTTTTGAGTATCTACATTTGCGTACCTTGTATATTGGCGTTGGGGTAATCTTATTTACGATTGTTTATGATTATCTAGTGGTTAAAATGATGAGAGTACTAGAAGAGGGAAAACATATTGTGGACTGGAGTAAGCGAACTGTTACTCGGGACTATAGAATATATCGTATCTGGAAGAGAAATAAATAATAAAGATACCAATACTTTACGCCTAACTGTGGAGCCAATACTGTGCGTTTAATAGCTGCAAAACACAAACACAACATTATAAAACTAAAAAATCTTGTAATTAAATCTTCTCACATAGATTTAATCACAAGATTCTAATCACGACCTTAGATTCCGATATGCAATTCATATTCGTCTTCTATAGTGTCTTCAGCATTAAAAGAATTAGCTGGTGATATAGCACTGCAATGAGCGCAAACATACGCATCTATAGATGGGTCGTAGTAGTGGTTTTCGTGATTGTTTTCACAATTATCACTATTTGTAAAATGTAAATTTTCATTCATATATGTGAGTTTTTTAAAGTTGTCTCTAAGATAGAGCTTTTAAGTATAAAAAACAAACACTTATGAGATTAAGTGTGTATTTATGTTGTTAAAATTTTCTAAAACAATGTTTTTTTATCTGTATAATACTATTAAAGAGTACAAAATGTTTAATTTTTTTAGTCTATAGACTATTTGGATATTATTTTAGTTATGATTAGCCAATAGAATATTGTTATCAATAAGAGATTTAACCCAAATTACTCATTACTCAAATACCACAGAACAATTCCAGCTTCAATGCCAAAGATTTAAAACCTATCACTAATATGAAAAAATTCAAACCACTATAAAAAAGTTTCTTTATCTGCTTTATTAATCTTATTTTTGGCTAATTCGCTATAGAATGCTTATAGCTTAGTAATCAATAAATTCAATATATTTTACTTTATGTCAGACGATAAAAAGGTAATTTTTTCGATGTCAAAAGTGAGTAAAACTTACTCATCGACAAACAAAACGGTATTAAAAGATATTTATTTAAGTTTCTTTTACGGAGCTAAAATTGGTATTTTAGGTCTTAATGGTTCAGGTAAATCTTCTTTATTAAAGATTATCGCTGGAGTGGATAAGAATTATCAAGGGGATGTGGTATTTGCACCTGGATATACAGTAGGTTACTTAGAACAAGAACCTTTGTTAGACGAAACCAAAACTGTAATCGAAATCGTTAAAGAAGGTGCAGCAGAGACTGTGGCTATTTTAGATGAGTTTAATCAGATTAATGATATGTTTGGTTTGCCAGAGGTTTATGAAGATGCAGATAAGATGCAGAAACTGATGGATAGACAGGCTGAACTACAAGATAAAATAGATGCTGTAGGCGGATGGGAACTTGACACAAAGTTAGCTATCGCTATGGATGCTTTGCGTACTCCAGATCCTGATACGCCTATTAATATCCTATCAGGAGGTGAGCGTCGTAGAGTTGCTTTATGTCGTTTACTACTTCAAAATCCAGATGTACTATTATTAGATGAGCCTACTAACCACTTAGATGCTGAGTCTGTACACTGGTTAGAACAACACTTACAACAATATGCTGGTACAGTAATCGCTGTAACCCACGACCGTTATTTCTTAGATAACGTAGCTGGTTGGATTCTTGAGTTAGATAGAGGTGAGGGTATCCCTTGGAAAGGAAACTATTCTTCTTGGTTAGACCAAAAGTCTACCAGACTAGCACAAGAGGAGAAAGTAGCCTCTAAGCGTCGTAAGAACTTAGAGCGTGAGCTTGACTGGGTACGTCAGGGGGCTAAAGGTCGTCAGACCAAACAAAAAGCAAGGTTACAGAACTACGATAAATTATTAAACGAAGATCAAAAAGAGCTTGAAGAGAAATTAGAGATCTACATCCCTAATGGACCTCGTCTAGGTACTAATGTTATCGAGGCTAAGGGTGTGGCTAAAGCTTTTGGAGATAAGTTATTATATGATGATTTAAACTTTACATTACCTCAAGCAGGTATCGTAGGAATTATCGGACCTAACGGTGCTGGTAAGTCTACTATCTTCCGTATGATTATGGCAGAGCAGCAGCCTGATGCTGGTACATTCGCTATCGGAGATACTGTAAAAATCGCTTATGTGGATCAAGCACACTCTAATATAGATCCTGAGAAATCAATCTGGGAGAACTTCTGTGATGGTCAAGAGTTGATCATGATGGGAGGTCGTCAAGTGAATTCTCGTGCGTATTTGAGTAGATTCAACTTTGGTGGTTCTGATCAGAATAAGAAAGTATCTACATTATCAGGAGGTGAGCGTAACCGTTTACACTTGGCAATGACATTAAGAGAAGAAGGTAACGTATTACTTCTGGATGAGCCTACAAATGACTTGGACGTTAATACACTTCGTGCATTAGAAGAAGGTCTAGAGAGCTTCGCTGGATGTGCAGTAGTTATTTCCCATGACCGTTGGTTCCTTGACCGTATATGTACACATATATTGGCTTTTGAGGGAGATTCTCAAGTTTATTTCTTCGAAGGATCGTTCTCAGACTATGAAGAGAATCGTAAGAAACGTTTAGGTGATGTAGCTCCTACTCGTTTGAGATATAAAAAATTAGTTCGCTAATTAAAATTCTAAAAAGCCTAATTAGTTATCTAGTTAGGCTTTTTTGGTTGTTGTTTTGTTTTTTTGTGATTTCGTTTTTTCGTTTTTTTGCAGAGGGTATCATTCTTTTAATAGTTAATTAAGCTTTAAAAAACACCATCACATCATCACAGGGGCAAACGTCTAGAAAATGTCTAGTAGACATTCTTAGTGATGGAGCCAGCCGGTGCGAGAGGGGACATCACAACATCACACCATCACAAAAAAAACATAACAAAATGAACATAGATATATTAACGATTAACGCCAAATCAGCAGAGGGGCAACCAGCTATCTTTAATCCAGTAGTAGTTGGGTTTGCTGATGGAACTTCCTATTTGATAGATTGTGGATTTACCTATAATTTTAAGGAGTTTAAGCAAGAGCTAGTTAGTTTAGGGCTAATGATAGCAGATCTAAAGGGGATTATTATATCTCATGATGATATAGACCACACAGAAGGATTGCATTGTTTTAAAGAAGAGTATGTAGCTCTGGAGGTAATTACTAGTGCTCTAGAGGCCGATTCTGTATCGGGTAAGGTAGATTCCCAGCGATTAGTACAGGTTAGAGAGAGTTTAGCACATGTGCCTATAGAGATGAAAGCTTGGGTAGAGGGCTTTATAGTAGATTTAGAAGCTGTTAAGCACTTTGAGGTAGATAGTACTTTACAGGATGGACAGCTATTTAAAGATACATTACAAGTTATAGCTACGCCAGGACATACTAAAGGGCATATTTCTTTCTTTGATACGGAAAGCAAGACGCTTATAGCAGCTGATGCAATCGTGGTAGAGAATGGTGAGTTCAATATAGCTAATGCTCAGTTTACTTTAGATATGGAGGCTGCACTAGCATCTGTAGAGAAGATCAAGGTACTTAAGCCTAGTCGTATTATTTGCTATCACGGTGGGGTAGTAGAGCAAGATATTGATAGGAAGTTAGAGCGATTGATTAAGAGATATAGTTAAGGAACGGATTACAAATCCGCACCAGCAGAGTAGGGACGATTACATTGCGTCTAAACAAAAAAGAGAAAGGCTACTTAAATCAAGTTTAAGTAGCCTTTCTCTTTATATTTTGTTTTCTATTTCCTATATAAATGTAACAAAGACATTTAAGATTAATGCGTTTAAGATATCAATAAAGAATGCACCTACCATCGGAATGATAAGGAATGCTTTAGGAGATGGCCCGAAACGGCTTGTCACTGCTTGTATATTCGCTACAGCAGTTGCAGTAGCTCCTAGTCCGAATCCACAGTGTCCTGCACTTAGCACGATAGCATCATAGTCTTTCCCCATGGCTCTATACGTTATAAAGTAAGCAAAGAATAACATCATCACTACTTGCACCACTAAGATAAGTAATACAGGTAAAGCAAGCTCTGTGATAGTCCACATCTTTAGAGACATTAAGGCACATGCTAAGAAGATTGATAAACCAGCATTACCCAGTATCTCTATAGATTCATCGTGCATCTTTACTTTAAACAGGTGAGGAAGTACATTTCTGATGACAACCCCTATGAATAAACACCATACGAAAGTAGGTAGTTTAAATGCGTATTGGGCATTCCAGTCTGCTAGATATTGTCCCACAACTAGACAAATCGAAAGAAACGTGATAGTCATCATTATGCTCTTATAGTTGACCTTTTTGTCTGTCACTACAGATGGAACAGAGATTTCATGTGTCTCATCATTTTCTTCTATTTGCTCTGGAGATAATTCCTTGTAATTGTTCTTGCGCAGTAGTTTATACGCTAATGGTCCACCGATAGTTCCTCCTAATATCAGTCCAAAAGTAGCACATGCCATACCGATATCTCTAGCTCCTACTAAAGGGTTAGCACTCGCCATAAATGTGTCAGCCCAACCTCCTGCAGTACCATGACCACCTGTAAGGGTAATCGAACCAGCAATTAATCCAAATCGAGGGTCAAGCTCTAACAAATAAGCTAAGGTGACTCCTAAGAAGTTTTGACAAATAATAAAAACAGCTGCTACCACTAGAAATATAATTAAGCTTTTTCCTCCTTTAAGTAGTGTTCTAAAATCTGCATTTAATCCAATAGAAGAGAAAAACACATACATCATCCCCTGTTGAATATCTTCATTGATAGTGAATACTTTACCTGAGATAGAATAAGCAGCCCATGATACCATAGCAACGATAAAACCACCTACAACAGGTTCGGGGATATTGAATTTTTGAAAAAAGTTTACTTTTTGAACTACAAAGTGCCCTAATAAAAGCACAAAGCAAGCAAGCATTAATGTTTCATAAATTCCAAAATCCATATAAGTCTGTTTTATTTAAATTACTATAAAAAAATAGAGTATTTGAGTACTCTCGGTCGCAAATATAAATAAACTAGGATGGAGTATCGCGAAAAAGTTAGTTTTATTGTGTTAAGGTTATTGAATTGTTATTTGTATTCTGCCATGGTAATGAGTGAGATGTAGTTTGATTGTCAGTTTAATTACAATCACAGTAAAGAAATTTGAATATCTTACTTTGAGATTAGTATATAAATAATTACTTTTGCGCATGCAACACAATGTACTTATTTTAGATTTTGGATCGCAATACACTCAGTTGATTGCGAGAAGAGTTCGCGAGTTAAACATATTCTGCGAAATCTTTCCTTACAATGATATGCCTAAAGATTTGACAGAATATAAAGCTGTTATCTTATCAGGTAGTCCTTATTCAGTTCGCTCAGAAGAAGCGTTACACCCAGATTTATCAAACATTAAAGGAAAAATGCCTTTATTAGCAGTGTGCTATGGTGCACAGTATTTGGCTCATTTCTTCGGTGGAGAAGTAGCACCATCAGATACTCGTGAGTATGGTAGAGCTAATCTAGACTTCATCGCAGAGGATGATTTCTTTAAGGGGATTCCTCATAATAGTCAAGTGTGGATGAGCCACAGTGATACAATCAAACAATTACCTACTAATGGTGTACTTTTAGCAAGTACTAAGGATGTGAAGAACGCTGCTTATAAAGTAGAAGCAGAACAAACTTATGCTATTCAGTTTCACCCAGAAGTTTATCACTCTACAGACGGAGCACAGCTGTTGAAAAACTTCTTAGTAGATATCGCAGGAGTTAATCAAGACTTTACTCCAAGTGCTTTCGTAGAAGAAACAATCGCGGATTTAAGAAATAAAATCGGAACAGAAAAAGTAGTATTAGCTTTATCTGGAGGTGTAGATTCAACAGTAGCTGCTGTATTATTACACAAAGCTATCGGAGAGAACCTATACTGTATTTTCGTTAATAATGGACTATTGCGTAAAAACGAGTTCCAAAACGTATTAGATCAATACAACGGAATGGGATTAAACGTAAAAGGTGTAGACGCTACAGATCGCTTTATGGAAGCTTTAGCTGGTCTAGAAGATCCAGAATTAAAACGTAAAGCTATCGGTAAATCATTTATTGATGTATTTGATGATGAATCAAAATTAATAGACGATGCTACATTCTTAGGTCAAGGTACTATCTATCCTGACGTCATAGAGTCTATTTCTGTTAAAGGACCTTCTGCAACTATCAAATCTCACCATAACGTAGGGGGATTACCTGACTTTATGAAGTTGAAAATAGTAGAGCCTTTGCGCATGTTATTTAAAGATGAAGTACGTAGAGTAGGAGCTTCTTTAGGTATTGATCCTGAGTTATTAGGAAGACACCCTTTCCCAGGACCTGGATTAGCGATTAGAATCTTAGGTGATATCACACAAGAGAAAGTACGTCTATTACAAGAAGTAGATGCTATCTTTATCGAAGGACTAAAAGAGCATGGTCTTTATAACTCAGTATGGCAGGCAGGAGCAATCCTTTTACCTGTTAATAGTGTAGGTGTTATGGGAGATGAGCGTACCTATGAGAAGGTAGTAGCTCTTAGAGCTGTAGCTTCTACTGATGGTATGACAGCTGACTGGGTACACTTACCTTATGAGTTCTTAATGGAAATATCAAATAAAATAATTAACCGCGTAAAAGGTGTAAACAGAGTGGTTTACGATATTAGTTCTAAACCGCCTGCAACAATTGAGTGGGAATAATTTAAATAATTGAATAAGTCGCTGTAACTTTGTTATAGCGACTTTTCGCTTTTATAATTCGACGCTAATGAAAAAGAAGTTATTTATAGCCTTAACGGCATTTGTTTTTACATCCTCTGTTTTTGCCCAAGCTGGGTCATTTATTCAATATCGAGTTAATAAGGGGGATACAGTGAGTAAAGTCTCTAGGGATTATGATATTCCTGTGGGAGAAATCCTTAAGTATAATCCTGATGCGAAAAATGGAATTAACGAGAATAGTTTTCTGCTAATTCCTACCAAAGACTTTATAGCAAAAGAAAAGAATAAGAGTGCTAATCCTCTATTAAAGGAGAAAGATAGCGCAAAAGCAAATAATACTTCTACTAGCAAGGGTTTACACATGGTACAACCTAAGGAAACTCTATACAGTATTAGCAAAAAGTATGGAGTGACAGTAGATAATCTACACGCGTGGAATCCTACGTTAAAAACGACAGGACTATTAGCTGATAGCGAAATTATTGTTGCACCTAATTACAAGAAGAATAGTTCTACTGATGTAACTAGTTTTGACCAAAATATTCCAAAAAAAATACCTGCTACATTACCCTCGTCATCAGCCGATACAATAAAAGATATTAATAATATTTACTATAGAACTATAGATGTAGAACCACAAGCTACTTTGTATAGCTTAGCAGTGGTATATAATACGTCTGTACAACGTCTGTTGGAACTTAATCCTGAACTTAAGGATGGATTAAAAAGCGGACAGTCTATCAAGGTTCCTGCTTATGGATTCCAATCTAAAGCTAAAGTAGTAGAGGTAACTCCTAAACCTAGCCAAACTAAGTTTATAAAGCTAATAGTTGAACCCCAACAAACACTTTATAGCATTAGTCGTAAATATGACGTACCAGTCAAGGAATTGATTAAACTTAATCCAAGCTTACAAGACGGGTTGAAAAGTGGCATGGAACTATTAGTGCCAAGTACTGGTAAAGAAGTAATACAGGAGGTAACACATGGTAATATTACTCTTCCAGAAGCAACTGGTGGTTTTGTTGATTTAAGTGACTCTATTACTCGATCTGAACGCAAAGAATTAGCCTTATTACTGCCGTTTAATATTGATAAAGTAGGAGCAGATGCAGACGCAAAACTTGGGTCTGATGCCTTTTTAAATATGACTTTAGACTTCTATTCTGGTGCTAAGTTAGCAGTAGAATATGCAGAGAGTTTAAACTTGCCATTGACAGTGAATGTATATGACTCTAATGAGACCAAGTCTAGCAGTGGTGTGAAGGATATATTTAAAAATAAAGACTTTAACGATACGGATGTTATCATAGGACCTTTTTATCAAAGTAATGTGGACGAAGCAGTGAAGAATTTGCCTAATGATAAAGTGATTCTAGTATCTCCATTGTCTAATGAAAAAGCAACATCATCTAATCGTTTAGTGCAAACAATGCCTTATAGTGATGTGCTTAAAAAGCAATTGATAGATTACTTTAAAAACTCAGGTGCGAAGATAACTGTAGTGGTTGATGATAAAAAACAATCAACAAAGCAGTTTATGCAAAAGCATTTCTCTGATATTAAAGTAGTCAGTACATCTCAAATTAGCGAATTAGACAAGACATTAGTTAAAGATAAAAAGAATGTATTTATCTTAGATTCCAATAGTATCGCTTCTGCTTTATTGTTTACAGATAGATTAAAGAATAAAGTGAAGGATTATGATATACAGATTGCCTCTTTTGATAAATCTGATATATTCGATTATAACGAAATCAAAATACAGACTTTAGTTGACTTAAAGTACACTTTCCCTTCTGTAACAAGAGATGCGGGTGAGTCTAAGTCAGAATCACTATTTGCACAAGAGTATAAAAATAAATATAACGTATATCCTAACCGCTTTGCAACAAGAGGTTTTGATGTGACACTAGATGTAATCTTGAGAATGTTCCAACAAGAGGAATTTCTTCAGACTTCGGCAAAGAAATCACAAGAGATAGAGAACCGATTCGTCTATGGTAGAAATCCTGAAGGCACAGTGCGTAATACAGGTGTTTATTTATTACAGTACGACAGTGATTTAAATGTAAAGGTGATTAATTAGTATGATCAATAATGAAAAGTATCTAGTAGAGTTAGCACATACTAAAATGCCATATGGCAAATATGAAGGGTGGTATCTAATAGATTTGCCAGAGTATTACGTCGTTTGGTACCATAATAAGGGATTTCCTAAGGGGAAGCTAGGAGAGCAGCTAGCTTTAATCTACGAGTTGAAGCTAAATGGTCTAGAACAATTGATCAGAAATATTCGAAACAATTTTAAATAATTAAAATATAGAAAAAAGGACAGGTTATCGTAATAATCTGTCCTTTTTTTGTTTAGTTAGAGACAGGTCTTTATGCAGTTGAATTTACGAAAATAAATTGTACACAAAAGAAAGCTGTTATATTTTTCTAAAAGTATAGATAACCTTAGTATTTATTAAAATAATTGTATTATTAGTTTTTTGGCATTAGAAGTATAAGTTCTATAATGAGGTTAGTTAGGATTATCAAATTGATAAAAAAAAGTACTGATAACCTCGTATGTGGTAATAGAGAGGGGTTTTTTTGATGTTGTTTAGGAAACTCAAAAGAGGTTTAATGCAAATTAATTATTGTAAATTTGCAAGGTAAAAATCGAGTGATTATGATGAATATTCCTACTTCAGATCGACCACGTGTTGTTATTATCGGCGGTGGTTTTGGGGGATTAGCGCTTGCTAAGAAACTAAAGAATAAAAACTTTCAAGTTGTACTTTTAGATAAGCATAACTACCATACTTTTCAACCGTTGTTATATCAAGTAGCAACAGGAGGATTAGAGTCGGGATCTATTGCTTACCCTATCCGTAAGGTAGTACAAAACTATGATCAGATCTTCTTTAGAGTCGCTAATGTACAGCGTATAGATACAGAGAATAAAAAGGTTATAGCAGATATTGGTACGATTTTTTATGATTATGTAGTAATCGCTACAGGATCTAAGACGAACTTCTTTGGTAATGAGAATATTACCAAGAACAGTATGGCGATGAAGACTATTCCTGAGTCTCTAGATATCCGTAGTTTAGTATTAGAGAACTTCGAAGCAGCTCTTCTGACTACTGATGATCAAGAGCAAAAGGCGTTAATGAACTTCGTTATCGTAGGTGCAGGACCAACAGGAGTAGAGCTAGCAGGAGCTTTAGCAGAGATGAAAAACCATGTATTGCCAAAGGATTATCCAGACTTAGATTTTAATAAGATGCAAATTCACGTAGTGCAAGGAGCCAATAAGGTCTTGGATGCCATGAGTGAGAAGTCTTCTAAAAAGGCACAAGAATTCCTTGAGAAACTAGGAGTGAAGGTATATTTAGGAGAGATCGTTACAGATTATCAAGATAAAGTAGTGCATACTAAGTCAGGTATGCAGTTTGCTGCAGAGACGATGATATGGACTGCTGGGGTGATGGGAGCCGCTGTAGATGGTTTTGACACTACAGTTATTCAACGAGGTAATAGAATCAAAGTAAACGAGTTCAATCAAGTAGAAGGCTTCACAGATATATTTGCTATCGGTGATGTCGCAACTATGATGACTGAAAAGACACCTATGGGACACCCTATGATGGCTCAACCAGCTATTCAACAAGGGGAATTGTTAGCGAACAACTTGATCAGACTCAGAGAAGGACAACCTCTAAAGTCATTTACTTATGTAGATAAAGGATCTATGGCGACTATCGGACGTAACAAAGCAGTGGTAGACTTACCGAAGTTTCAGTTTAGTGGGTTCTTCGCTTGGTTCGTGTGGATGTTCGTACATTTAATGTCTCTAATCGGATTTAGAAATAAATTAGTTGTGTTTTGGAACTGGTTATATAACTATATGATGTTTGATAGACAGGCACGTCTTATCATTCGCCCATTTAAGAATAAAGAAAATCAACGCGAATAGTCTAGATAAGACACTGATTAAAGTATAAAAAAAAGCCTACAAACTTGTTATAAGATTGTAGGCTTTTTTTGTGGAGTTAAATAGGATTCTTTAAATCATAATTAATCAGAAGATCAACGAACTTGTTATAAGATTGCAAACCTTCTTTTTGGTTGTTAAGCTTCAGGAAACTATTGTAAAACACCTTAAAGAAAGTATCAGTAAAATTTTTATATTCACTCCAGAAGACAATATTCTCATTCAGATTCTGCTTTACGCCAGGTCGTATTGTTTTTAAAAGATCTTGTACCTCAGAAGACTCTATATCGTTGATATTGGAAATACAGTATCTAAGTGCGTAAATGATGGCAGCGTATTGATATGCTAAGTCCTGCTGATTATAAGACGCCATAAAGCCTATGAAGTTCGCATCGCTTTCTTTAGCGAAGCCTAGTTGATGCGACAGTTCGTGAGATGCCGTTACGATTAAGGTAAGAGTAGGTACTTTACTATTGACCTGAGCCTCTAGTGTAAACGGATTTATATATCCCGAAAATCCCATATACGTTAGGGGTAAGCTAAATAAAGACTCTTTAATTGCCAGTGTTTTAGTATGATCTATATTGTGCAAGAAGCTTACTTGCTCCACACCCTTTTTGCTGTCTTTTAGGATTGTGTTGATATCCTGTTTTAGGTATACACCTACTAGGGTATCTTTAGTGATAGCTAATTGCAGTAAATTAGCCTTTTTAATCAACTTATTTGTTAGTGTGATAAGTTGATCTTCATCATACCCTGTTTCTATCTCTAATTGGCTTTCTAGGCTAGGACGGTAGTTATTTAATCCCCAACCTAAGTTAAATAGAATGTAAAACACAGTAATGAACTTTAAAGCAAGACTACCACAAGCCATACTAATCTTCTTCCAACCTTTATTCTCTTTAATTGCCTTGTATAGTTTATAGATAAGAAATACCCCGACTACTAGATACAGTACATCACCTAAAGAAAAGGGAAGAAGGGAGGTAACCGTATTAAATATTTTACAGAGATAGTAGTAAAACCCTGTCGTGTAGTTGGTCTCTATCCACTGTGGATAAGAGGTAATTATATTGAACGCAACGATAGAAAAAACAAACAAGAGTAACCAATACTTTAATTTCATAAAACTGTGATAAAATTCGTTTAATTAATTTAGAATAGATAAAAATAGATATATTTGTATCAAATTCTAAAACTATGAGTAAAGTTAAGAAAGGTGAGAGAACTATCTTCGTTTGCGATGGAAAAAAATGCTGTAGATATAATGAAGAGACTAAGAGTTGCTTTAAAGCCTTATTAGAAGAAAGCGGACTTTCTGACGATTACTCTGTGTGTAAGATGAAATGCCAAGGAATGTGTAAAAGCGCTCCTGTGGTGTATATCTCTAGCCACGACAAGTATAAAAAAGAAGTCGGAGCCAAGAAAGCAAAGAAGATTTTCCAGGAATACATAATCGCTTAATTATAGTATTACCGTAATATTCTATAACAGAGAAACAAGGCTATTTAGTTATACTAGATAGCCTTGTTTTTTTTATTAAATTGTGTGTCAATAAAAATGTCCAATATTTAAGTATATTTGGTCGTTATCACAAACCAATTAATTAATGAGAATAAAGGTCTTACTTACGATATTGTACGTATTTATGTTTAATATAATCTATGCTCAAAATGGAATAGATTATATTTCTAGAGAGGATTTAAATAAAGAATTTGATTTTCTAGTAGAGGCAATAAAAAATACTCATCCAAATCCTTATCAGACAATATCTGAAAAGGAGTTTGTACAACAAACAGTAACTATTAAGGAGAGCTTTAAAGATTCTTTAACAACGAAAGAGTATTATAGAGTGATAGCTCCATTTGTTGCGTCCTTAAATGATGGACATACTAGATTAGCTTTCCCAGGTCGGAAGTTGTTGCATTCAGAAGATAATCTGTTTCCTTATATTATTAAAGCAAGTATTGATAGTCCTTTTTTAAAGGTTACAGAAAATATTGATAATGAGTTTGTTCAAATTCCTGTTGGTGCTGAAATATTAAAAATAGGAGGTATCTCTTCTGAACAAATCATTCAGAAGATAATAGATAATACCAGTGGAGAGAGTAAGGAGTACAGATTAAAAATGGGAGCAGATTTTAATATGTTTGCTTTTGTTTTTGGGACTTTCTATGATTTAGAAGAGCAAGTCTATGTTGATTATATTTATGAAGGTGAGTCGATTAGTAAAAAGGTTCCTACAGTTACTTTACAAAGATTAATGAATATTGCTAAAAATAGAAAAGCTGATCCAGTTAGTTCTATTGCTATAACTAATTATACTTTATCGTTAATACCTGAAAAAAGCACTGCTATTTTAGATATCCGTTATTTGGGAGAAAAGAAGGAGTTTGAACAATTTTTAAAAGAGAGCTTTAAAACTATTAATGAAGCTAAAATTAAAAAGATTGTGATTGATATTCGAGAGAATGGTGGTGGAAATTCTTTATTAGGTGATGAGTTGTTAAAATATTTATCACCTACACCTTTTAGACAATTTGATCGAACAGTAGTGAAGTATAGTCAATTACAAAAGGAGATTTATGCTAATCGCTGCCAGAATAATCAGCAAAATTGCGATTTGTATAACTATATCAATACAAAGCAAAATGGAGAACTAGAGATCTTAACTGTAAAAGATTTGGTTATACCTCATCTAGCAGAAGATCGTTTCCAAGGAAAAGTTTATTTGCTGACTAGTAGAAGAACTTTTTCTTCTGCTATGAACTTAGCACAAGCTTTTAAATATTATAAGTTGGGTGAGATAGTTGGGGAAGAAACAGGAGGGTATTTGGTTTCATTTGGGGATTTGATAAGTATTAATTTACCTGTAACTAATTGGAATTTTGCTATTTCTACTAAGAAGTTCTATACTGTTGGATCAAAAGAAACAGATTCACATGGTGTAGTACCTGATATAAGAATCAATGCAATTAATGCATTAGATTATGCAAAGAAGAATTAAGAAACAAGGCTATTTAGTTATACTAGATAGCCTTGTTTTTTTAGGGTTTACAGTTTTAACTCTGCGTTTAAAAGACTAATATTCTTACGAAGTGATAAAATGAAGTGTCCTCTTAAACCTAATTATCGCTGCAAAGTCTCTCGACTTTCGGCTAATTATCTCAAATATTTGACATCTATCTCCTTTACTTTTGTGATTAAGACAGATAATGCCTATGTTTAGGCTCTTAAAACTAATCTAACCCTATTTATGAAAAACATCATTGTTTTGGCAACCGCTTTATTATTTACAATTAGCTCTTTTGCCCAAAAAGAACCTACTAACCCAGAGAAGTTCTTAGCGTCATTAAGTGCACATTGTGGTAAAGCATATAAAGGACAAGTAGTATCTCCTAATGTACCTGCAGACTTTAACGACAAAGAATTACTAATGAAAGTTATCTCGTGTAAAGCAGACGAAGTAAAGATCTCATTCTTTGTAGGAGAAGATCTGTCTCGCACGTGGATCTATACACTAGTGGATGGAAAAGTAAAGCTGAAGCACGATCACAGACTTCAAGATGGTACACCTGATCAGATCACGATGTATGGTGGTACAGCTACTAATACAGGTTTTGCAGATATGCAATTCTTCCCTTCTGATCAGCAGACTGTTGATATGATGAGCTCTATAGCAGGTAATGTATGGTGGGTAACTATCAGTGATAATATTTATACTTACAATCTAAAGAGAGTGGATAAGACTAGCTTCTTCAGTGTATCTTTTGACTTGTCAACGCCTGTGGTGACAGATAAGATGCCTTGGTAAAATTAAGGATATAAACGAAAAAAGCCTCATCAGATTTCTCTTTTGAGGCTTTTTTCTTCATAGCAATTTAATTTATTTTTAATTGTGGGGCAATTATTGTTTCAAATTTGGATAGGCTTTATACCTTTGTTCTTACATCCTGCAAAAAGGAATCAAAGAATATTTAGTGGTTAAAAGCATGGCAAATGTAGAGGTATATCTCAAATGGTGCAATTGTTAGAACTCCATATTAACATAAAGTATACCTTTTGTATAACATAAAATTAGGTTGTAAAACTGCTTATAATTATATTTTTTTAATATAAGTTGTTTGTTTGTAGTGTTTTATAAGGTGATTTAGTTGTTGTTGTCTTTGGATTGTGTAAATTATATATTTGGTTGGTGTATTTATAAATGTTAAAAAACAATAGTGATGTTAAGAGTTATATGTGCCATAATAGAGTGTGATGAGAAAGTTTTAATCGCTCAACGAAGTGATAAAATGCTATTACCGCTTAAATGGGAGTTTCCAGGTGGAAAAGTTGAAGTAGGAGAGAGCGATCACGACTGTATTATCAGAGAGATTAAGGAAGAGCTAAATCTAGATATTACAGTATTAGATCGACTTACACCAGTAACACATCATTATGATACTTTCTCCTTAGAATTAATTCCCTTTGTTTGTCAAGCCAATACACAAGTGTTTGAGAATACAGAACACGCACAAGTACTATGGGTAAACCCTAAAGTGTTAATGAGGTATGATTGGGCAGAAGCTGATATCCCTATCGCAAAAGAATATTCGCTATCGCTATATTCTAATTAACAATGCTTGCCTTTTAGGCAGCATTAGGGATAGATACGCCCTATCCAGTAGCCATAATCCGTGCCGTGTATTTCCCACAGTAACCATATCCCATATCATATTTCAACAAAAAAGGGCATCTATACAGACACCCCCCTTTGCGGTCAATTACTATATGTTAAAAGAATAAACATACCTCATCGACCTATTGAAACATAGTTATTGATGGTTATTTTATGATTTTAATAGGAGTATGCCCCTTGTTGATCGTTGTATCTTCTTGTTGCTCTTTTTTATTCTTTCCTCCGAAGTTATAAGTAATTCCAAATTTGAATACACGCATATCGTTCTTCACAGTGAAATTAGTCAACTGATTAGGATTTTCTAAGACAGTAGTGCGTACTCCTCCTGTCTTAAACAAATCACTTACTGCTAGTGTAGCAGTGAACTTCTCATCTAAGAACTTCTTACTTACCCCAAGGTTTACCTCTGCTAAAGAGCGATATTTAAAGTTAGAATCTATCCCTCCGTTTTGGTACCAAGCCGTTAGCTCGATGCTGATATTCTGAGGTAGCTTGAAGTTGTTATACGTGAATACACCTATACTATTTTTGTTCTCATTCACAAGGTTGTTATCATATCTAGTATTGTAGTAATATACCCCGTGGTAGTTCTCCCACCAATTAATAGTAGGTATAGGCATTGATAAAGAAGCTTGCCACTCACTTCTACTTTTGCCATTTATACTCGTGAAGTAAGCCTTGTTAAGCCCTTCATTAAAATAGCTGTATAGCATCGGATCAGTTATTCTACTATATCCTAAACTCAAATCAATAAAACCTAGAAACTGCTGATTGACCTCTATATTATTAGAATATTCAGGCTGTAGATTAGGGTTACCCATAGAAGTCGTGGTACTGTTTAGGTATCGCACCGCAGGGTTAAGCTTATCAAATTCAGGTCTTTCTATTCGTCTAGAGTAAGATGCCATCACAGCATAGTTATCATTAGCGGTATAAGTTACCTGTACAGTAGGGAATAGCGAGAAGTAATCTTGTTTTACTAACTTCTTGTGATTTAGTGTATCACCAGATATATGTGTATATTCTCCTCTTAATCCTGCTGTGATAGCCCATCTGTCAAAGTTCATATCTAACGAACCATAGAAAGCGTGAACCCCTGTTTTATATTCAAACTCACTCTTTCTTATATTATTTACCGCATTGCCATTATTGATAAGTGTTCTTAGACGTTCATCTGTTTGGAGAACAGTGTAATTGCTCTTGACGCCAAACTCTATTTTACCACTCGTATTCTCTTGTTCCCAAAGATGTTTTTGGTAATCTGATTTAAAGTTAAACTCTTTTCGATCAGTAGGGTAGGTATTGTGTTGTTTGGCTAGCAGCGCATTTGGACGCAAGGTATTGCCATTGTTCCCAAAGATGTAATCATTTACATCTGCCTTGACATAAACAGTTCCCACTGAAGTAGTCCAATTCTCTTTCTCTGCTACTTTTACCTTATAGGTTAAATCTGCTGTAAAATTGGTTAGTTTGCTCTTGCTTTGATTCTTCTGAATTGACTGTTGAGTAGCAGTACCTATTGCTCCAAAGTCAATAGCTGTGTTCACTGTACTTGGCGTATCGTTATAATCAACTGACGTTTTTAGACTAAGCATATTACCGTTGTCAAATGTTCTGTCAACGCCTAGTTTGACTAAGTGTGATCTACTGTTAACGAAAGTGCGTTGAGATTGGTTAAGCCATTGTTTATCTAATGTAGTAAGCTCTTTCTTCTCATAATTTTCTCGTAGTCTATCAGGTGCATAACTAAAAGAGTAAAGAAAGTTATAGTTCCAATGCTCATTTCCATACCCAAGACTTAACGAATGATCTGTACTTACTTTTTTACTCACTCCCACAGTAGAGTTCACCGTTCCATAGAACCCTTGTACTAGCTTCTTTTTAGAGATAATGTTAATCACTCCGCCTGTACCAGACGCATCTATATTCGCAGGAGGTATATTCATAATCTCAATAGACTCTAGCGTAGCACCAGGAGTACCTTTCAATATTGTCTTAAGTTGTTCAGCAGACAGTTGCGTAGGTTGTCCATCCATTAAGACCGTCACTCCAGACTTTCCCTTAATCTTAAGTTCCCCGCTTTGACTGATTGTTACCCCAGGTAGTGTTTTGAGCACATCATAAGCAGACTGTGTATTGGCTAGACTACTCTGCTCGATGTTTAAAGTAGCCTTACCGGGAGTTACTTTTAACGCCTTTCTGTGGCTTGTGATCATCACCTCGTCTAAGATATTCTCATCAGGAGTCATTACTAAATTTAGAGGAGTATTGACCCTTGAGATATCCACCTTTAGTATTAGATCTTTATAACCTATGAAACTACTAGTTAGCTTGTAATTTCCCGTTGATTTAATAGCATCAAAGCTAAAACTGCCATCTTCTTCACTCGTGATGAAGTATTCTTCTTTTGCATTATTAGTAGCTTGTAGTACTAGAGTCGCCCAGCCGATAGGAGCAGATTGACTATCCTTAAGCATACCTTTTAACTGAGACTGTGCCCATAGAGGTATGCTGATTATACACAGAAGTATAATTAATATCTTTTTCATCTTGAAATAGTATTAGCGGTTATTTCAAAGGCAAATGTATACTGAACATCCACTCTTTTTTTTTGGTTTTACATCAAGTAACATATTTTTATACTAAAGCTATTTAAAATGCGACTATAGTGTTGTTCAGGGAGAAAAGCACCTATAATTACTGTATAAACACTTCGTGTGCAAAAAATGTCAGTTGATGTATCTATCTATATATCGAAGAACTCCACTGCATTACATTTGCACCAAATAGAGGAGTTATGAGAATTAATAGATATTTGAATAAAGGGTATCGCTCTACTGCGGCGATGATCTTAGTACAAGCTTTTAAGAATAAATTATTAGGAATATTAGGAACAGAAGAGCAGTTATATAAAGTGATCTTACAGTCGATAGATGCTAAGCATATAGTGGTAGCTCGATCTAGTGAAGGGGAACTTATCGGTGTGGCAGCTTATCAGTATAATGGCAAGTTTACCCTTGATATCACCCTGAGTACGATGATTGAAGTCTACGGATTCTGGAGGGGAATACAAAAGATGTTTATGCTATTCACTCATTTTCCGACTAAGCGAGATATTTCTACACTCTATGTAGATGCCTTAGCTGTAGATGCTCGCTTTAGGGGACAGGGAGTAGGGCAACTTCTGCTTAAAGAAATAGAAAAAATAACCATAGAGGAGAACCTCAGTTTTGTCTCTCTAGATGTGGTCAAAGAAAATACTCGTGCAAAAGAACTTTATGAGAAAGTAGGTTTCGTAGAGGTGAAATATGAAGAGCTTGATACTAAGTCAAGTGATAGACTAGGTTTCTCAGGGTATTACTATATGATGAAGTTGGTTTAACTATACTTCAGTTTAGCTTAGTGTAGAATGAGAATAGTATTTTGTCACTTGAAGTTTTTTGTTTAAATTACTAATCAGTACATTATTACCTTTGAATGATGAGTGAAGTGAGTAAACAAGAGCACAAGAATTGGAAATACAGAGCTTGGCTAACCCTATTTGTGGCGCTATTCTTTATTTTTTCCTTGTATATCGTCAGTACAGCAGATCAGTATCAGATTGTATCCTTTGAGAGTGGATATACATTCACTGCAGATGTGATATGGTTCATCGTTATAAGTTGGGTAGTGACTACACTGGGGATATTTATATCTGATAAGTTACCGATGAAGACCTATTCTATTAAAGAACTAGCGCGCTTATGGACGTTACAGATACTTATAGGCGTACTTATCTTCTTGTCATTAGTGATTATAACGGACTATTATCTAATCGATGCAGATTATGTAGCTAAAGATGATTGGGTAGAGGTTAGACAGTTTTTATTTATTGGTGTTTGTCTAATGATTATTATTATGGTTATCCACAACGGGAGAAAACTTATCAGGCTATGGAAAGACTCTGTTTATGAAAACTCACAGATGAAAGAGATTATGTTACAATGTCAAGTAGCTTCTCTAAAAGCACAGCTAGATCCTCACTTTATGTTTAACAACTATAGTGTGCTAGGAAGTCTAATCAAAGAAGACAGTGAGAAAGCAAGCCAATTCTTAGAACGATTATCGGATGTACACCGTTACTTACTTAGTAATCTAGAACACGACTTGGTCAGCTTAGCCAAAGAAATACAGTTCTTAATAGACTATTTTTACCTGATGAAGATACGCTTCGGTGATAGTATACAAGTTGATGTAAGTGTCAAACCCGAATTATTGGGGATGAAGATACCGCCGATGACCTTACAACTATTGCTAGAGAATGCCATAAAATATAATAAAGCAACTAAGAAAAGTCCCCTCAATATCAAGATTTATGGGGAAGAAGAATATTTAGTGATTGAGAATAATTTGCAACTACTAAATAACCTTCCTCATTCTTCTAAATTAGGACTGACTAATATAAGGAAGAGATACCAACTCGTCGAAGATAGAGAAGTGGTGATAGAACAGACAGAATCAGTATTTAGAGTAAGAATCCCTTTGTTACAAGATTATGATAAGAGCATTAATAGTAGAAGATGAACAGTATAATGCGCAGCACCTAATAGGGCTGTTAAGTGAGATAGACCCTACTATAGAGATAGTCGCTGTGATAGAAGGGGTAGAAGACTGTATAGAACGCTTAGAGACTGATCATAACATAGATCTTATCTTTATGGATATCAGGCTGTGTGACGGTGTGTGCTTCGAGATATTTGATGCAATAGAGGTAGAGATACCTATTGTATTCACTACTGCGTATGATCAATATGCCTTACAGGTATTCCAAGTTAATAGTATAGATTATTTGCTAAAACCCATCAAGAAAGTTGCCTTGGCACAAAGCATAGACAAGTACAAGAAACTACATAAACTACAAGCCTTCGACAAGAGTATCTTAAACAATCTGAGTGAAGTAATGCTCGGCAAAAAAGAAAACTATAGAATGCGCTTCCTCTTGAGTAATAACGATCGTTATAAAGTTATCCAAACTCAAGATGTCGCTTATATCTATACAGAGTTTCGCTTGTCAAAAGCAGTGATGTTCGACAAATCAGAACACGTGCTACCCTTCACAATGGAAGAGCTAGAAACCGAACTTGATCCAAAGCGATTCTTCAGAGCCTCTAGACAATATCTAGTCAGCTATGAAAGCATCAAAACAATACAAAACAACCTTAATAGCAAGGTCAGTATTATCCTAAATAACAATGTAGAAGTTGATCTAAGTAGAGAACGCACAAGAGCTATAAAGCAATGGCTAGACACCTAGGCCCTTCAGGGAGTTAGGAGTTATAAATTAGGAGTTAGGAATTTTTTGCCCTTCGGGCAATAGGGACAGCCATCGCGATGGTAAAACTATCTGTCCCCTGTATTTGCTCACACCATCATGGTGTCTTTATCTAAACAATTCTGAGTGTGTGCCTAGTGATTATAAAGCCCTCTGTCAAGTCTGAAAGAGCCTGCTTTTTTCGTTTCTTTAGTATTCATAAGTATATAAATGTATTTATATGTAATACAAAAATATACAATAATTAGATGTAATACTGTTTCTTAAGACATCTTTTAACGCTTTAGAAGGGTGTTTTTCAGCTACTACGCCCTCTTGAGGAAGTCTGCCAAAGCAGAGTATATGAGAAGAATCTCATCAGGAACTCTACAATCCCTACCATGTATTTCCATACAGTAGCCACAATCCACATCCCCTCTTGCAGAAGGCAAAAAATTCTTAATTTCTTTATTCCTTCAGCTGTATCGCTAATATTTCACCAGTAGCACAGACCACACCATTAGCTTCTAGCGTCATATCCACCCATACTTTGCGTCCTTCGATACTGCGAAGTCTTCCTTTAAGCGTTAGTTCCTCTCCCATAGGAGTAGAAGCCTTAAAGTCTACCTTAAGTGATGCAGTCACACATCTCACAGGGATAGTGCCTTCTAGTGGTATCTCATTATGTTTACATAAGAATGCCGCTGCAGATCCTGTACCGTGGCAGTCTAGTAGTGATGCCACTAGTCCACCATACACACTACCCGCAATAGCAGTATACTTAGCATCAGGAGTGAAGTAAGCGATAGTCTTATCACCCTCTAAGTATGTTTTTAATTGATGCCCATCAGGGTTGTTCTTACCACAACCATAGCAGTGCGCTAAACTCTCAGGGTATAAGTCTTGAATTGCTTTTGTCATAATAGTAATTGATTGGTTATATACAAATAAACCTAAATTTAATGAGGAAGTCAAATAATATAGCTCTATAATACTTTTCTAATCTGAATCAAGATGCCTCTTCCATTCTTGCTATACAGTGCCTAATCCTTGCGGTATGTCAGCAGTGTTCTACCTCAGGAGGGGTTTTTCAGTACCAATACCTCAAGTATAGTACTATCATTGGGCTACCAAAGAGTAAGATGTCAAAGAACGAAGTAGAATTCTATAACAGCAAAATTAGCGTTCTTCAAAACTAGGATAGGAGGAAGTTCGGTAGTTGCAGAACTAACATTTTGAGAATAATAAAAGACCATAACTGATATTCTCAACCAAAGAATAATTGGGGTAAGTAGCCTATTTCATAAGCTAAAATGCGAAGAATTTTTTATCATATGATAAAAAAATACCTTTTCTATATCCCAATCTTTGCATCCTAAAAATAGGACGATAACGAATACCAAATATAATTAATAAATACAGATAAAATGGAAAATAGAGGACCTATTTCTCAATTTATGGCGCATAACTACCGCCATTTCAATGCAGCGACAGTAGTAGATGCCGCTCAGGGATTTGAAAAGTTTTTAGATGAAGGAGGGAAGATGCTTATTTCTCTTGCAGGTGCGATGAGTACTGCTGAGTTAGGGATCTCATTAGCAGAGATGATTAGACAAGATAAAGTGGCTATTATCTCGTGTACAGGAGCGAACTTAGAAGAGGATATTATGAACTTAGTAGCGCATTCTCACTATAAGAGAATACCTAATTATAGAGATTTGACCCCACAGGATGAGTTAGAATTACTAGAGAATAAATATAACCGTGTGACAGATACTTGTATTCCTGAAGAAGAAGCATTCAGAAGAATACAGAGCCATATTGAGAAGATTTGGAAAGACAGTGAAGCGGCAGGTGAGAGCTATTTTCCACACGAATATATGTATAAGTTATTATTAAGCGGAGTGTTAGAAGAGCATTACGAGATTGATCCAAAGAACTCTTGGATGCTTGCTGCTGCCGAAAAAAACTTACCAATCGTAGTTCCGGGTTGGGAAGACTCTACGATGGGGAATATCTTCGCTTCGTATGTAATCAAGGGAGAACTAAAATCAAGAACAGTAAATAGCGGTATCGATTATATGGTTTGGCTTGCTGACTGGTATAAGAACAATGCAGTAGACCACGGAGTTGGTTTCTTCCAAATCGGAGGGGGAATCGCAGGAGATTTCGCAATGTGTGTAGCACCGATGTGGGCACAGGATTTAGAGGATGACTCAGTATTAAGATGGAGATACTACTGTCAGATCACTGACTCGACTACTTCTTTTGGATCATACTCAGGATGTATTCCTAATGAGAAAATCACTTGGGGAAAATTAGATGTAGACACTCCTAGTTACGTAATTGAATCAGACGCTACTATCGTTGCACCATTAATATTCTCGTGGGTATTAAAACAATAAATAAGAAAGAGCTTTAGGGCTCTTTTTTTTGTGGGATGGTGTTGCAGTCACAATGTTAATCACGCTCTGTCGGCATAGTGTGGATGTGATTTGCAGGGTGTATAGTAATATACCTGTACCGCGGTAGATGTGACCTGTGGATTTGGATTGTGGTTACTGTGTGGGGCGTATTTAGCCTTTGCGCCGCCTGTCCCATTCGCTAAAACTGTCCATAGGACACTTTTTTAACGCTCTGTCCTGCCCGTACCGTGGTAGATTTGGATTGCGAAGTTGGAGAGTTGTGATGATGTTGTAAGCAAAGCAAAAAACCGAAAAAAACCAACTTAACAACATTTCCGTAACTATAATTTAACTTAGGCTTATAATTGAGTGGATGTAATGAGAGTACTTTTACAGGCATATACAAGTTTATATATTATACATGCGTTGGTTATTACTCTTATTATTCGTTCCTTTTTTATCATTGGGACAAAGCGTTCACTTTAAAACGATTACTACACGAGACGGTCTGTCTAATAATTCTATTAACTGTATTGCTAATCACACAGACGGATCTGTATGGCTAGGTACGTGGGATGGGTTAAATCTCTATGACGGCAAACAGATAAGGGTGTTTAAACATAATCCTCAGGATAATAACTCTATTGGTGGGAATGATATTTATGCCTTATTAAGAGACAAGCAAGACCGCTTATGGGTATTAACAGATGGTAAACAATTGAGTCTTTATTTAGATGATAATACGTTTGAGAACTTCAGGTTTAAAGGAACTCCGCAGGTTTTAAGTATAGATGCAAAGGGAAATATTCTCGTGCAGTTAGATACAAAACAGTGGTATAGGTATGATGGGGAACGCTTTATTGTTGCTCACCAAAAACAAGCGGGTGAAGTGTCTAAATTCTTAGTGTCTGATGCGCGTAAGAAATCACCTCAACACGCTGATAATGCTGTATTCTTAGGACATGTAAGAGACTATTTTAAGGAGTTAACCATCAATGCGATAACCACTGAAGACAATGGTAATATCTGGATAGGAACGAAAACACAGGGTATTTATCTTGTGAAGAAGATAGGTCAGTCGTATAGTATTATAGAGCATCATAAAGTAGATCCACAAAACCCGTTTAGTCTATTGAGTAACGAGGTTATGGTTTTGCACAACGATCAATATGGCAATATCTGGGTGGGGACTAAAGATGGTGGGGTATCTATTTTACCACGTATTAATGCAAGTGTAGATTATATCTATGCACATCCATCAAAACAACCTCATCTGCCTTACGAAACTATTAGAGCTATCGCTGTAGATCAGTTAGGAGGTAAGTGGCTAGGGTTTTACACGCAAGGATTGTATTACCAAAAGGACAAAAACAGCCCATTTAAACCTATCGTCATTCGCAAGCAACAGGAGAACGAAGATTGGAAACGAGTTCGTAGTATTTACGCCGATACGCAAGGAGCTCTTTGGGTAGGAACTTATGGTGGTGTGGTTAGAATTAACGGGGATAAACAAGAGTTTTTCCAAGAGGGAATCACTCCTTGTTTTTACAAAAATAGAACGTATACCTTTGCAGAAGATGCTAATCACGCCTTATGGATGGGGAGTTGGGGAGGCGTGAGCAAGTTTAATATGTTAACCCATACCTTTGAGCCGATTATCAATCAAGATAAACTGAGCAAGTATCACATTAGACATATTTCTATTCTAAATAATCAATTAATCTTATCAACAGAGGAGCATGGCGTAGTCTTTTATAACTGTCTATCGGGAGAGATAAATACACTAAACCAAACCAATGGATTACTTGGTAATAGTGTGTTCTCTACTTATGCAGATGCTTTTACAGGAGACTTGTGGGTAGCGACATTAGGTGGGATATCGGTATTTGACACAGATAATAAGTTAAAACAACAGATTAAAGAACAAGATGGTTTGCCAAGCCATTTGATTTATAGTTTGACTCCCTTTAGAGAAGATATTTGGATTAGTACCACGAAGGGAATTGCGACAATAAATAAGAAGACCTTTGATGTGCTCAACTATAGTAATTATATAGGTTGGCAAGGATTAGAGTTCTCTGAAGGGGCATATAGTCAAAACAAGGCAGGCTTGCTACTTTATGGAGGGAACAAGGGATTGAATATCATTGACCCTACACAAATCAATCAGTATGATAACATCCCACAGTTTAAGGTATTATTTAATGGGATGAGTGTGTCTAACGAGCATATCGTTCGCTTTAATCCCGAAGAGAATAAATTACAATTGGCTTTATATCCCATTGGTTTTAATCAATATCCGATTAATCAGTTTGAGTATAGAATTGTTGGTCTATTTGATGATTGGAGAGCTTTACCACAGAAGGATATTCACCTAGATGATTTGGATCACAAGTTTTACCGAATAGAGATAAGGGATACTGTAGATAGTGAGAATAAGGTTATTTATACCTTGTCTTTTGACATAGAGAAGCCTTATTTCTTACAACCTTACTTTATTATTGCTTTTGTAGTCTTATTAGGGCTCCTTATTCTATGGCGTGTGCGTGTGAAACAACGAGCAATGCGCAAACGTGAGGTGGAGTTAAAGAAGCAAGTTCGAGATCGCACCCGTGAGGTAGAAGCGCAGAAGACTAACTTAGCCAATAAGAATAGCCAATTAAGCGAGTTAAATCAAGCGATTAAACAACAGCAAGAGGAATTGTTAGCATTACACAGCAAGCTAAAGAATGAAGATATCGAGATGGAGAACTTCAGGATATTTTTGCTTTCTCGTATTAAGAAACCCATTGTCAATACACTTGCCACTTTAGAAGAGCTAAATGTAGATGCGAGTAAGAAAGAGGAATTGGTTAAAGTCTATGATCTAGTAAGAGAATGGGATTATATCGAGCAGGTTAACGACTTTGATAGCGGTGAGCTAGTAAGTGTTGATTTGTTTGTCTTTATAGAATATCTAAAAGAAGAGTGGTCTACAGTGAGGGAGAAGTTTGGTATTACCTTAAATATAGAGAATGACTTAGTATCTAAATGGGTAGAGGTAGATCTACTACGCATTAAGTTACTATTGCGCTATTTGCTATTTGAATGCTGTAAATATATGGATATAAATCAGGTAATAAATGTGCGATTCTCTATCAGAGAAAGCCTAGTATGTATAGATATTCAGTCTGATAGTAAGACACTATTGACGTTCTGGAATGATAACAGAAGCTTTAGTCCTTATTACAGAGCCTTTGATTCTCTATTGCAAAGTCTAAAAGGAACTATTGAAGGGAATGAGGTAGATACTTTTGATCTTGGGCTGACGATACCTGTGCTGTGTTCTTCTAATGAAAGCAAGCAGGGTAAAGAGGCAAATTGGAACGAGTTTTTAGAAGAACTTCAAGTCTTGCCAAAAGACAAAATGAACATATTAGTGTATTCGAAAGAAGAAGATAAGCCTATCGTTAAACAATTAATAGGGTTTAATCAAGAGGCTAATATCGTGTATAATCACAGTGTTAGTAGGGTAGTAGGGAATATAGAGCATTATAAGTATGATGCACTAGTGCTGTATAACACTTCTTTGTCAGATCGCTCTTTATCTCTGTTCTCACAGATTAAGAAGTATGCTCATAAGCAACGTCTGATTATCTTCTATATAGCTGAAGAGGTAGATTATTTCCTTCAAGAGCAACTAAGTCAACTAGGAGTAAGTGATTTTATCCATCTACCTGTGAGCAAATCTACTCTAGAGAATAAGATATATAAACGCATTGGATACGATAAACAAAACAAAGAGAGCAATACTGTCTTGTGGAAGACAAATTTATCTGACGATATCGCTGCACATCTATCTCCTAATGAGAAACTGTTTAGAAAGGGGATGGAAATTATGAATGCACAGTTTAGTGATGCGAGTTTTGGCATCGAGCAGTTGACCTCTGATTTGGGAATTTCAAAAATGAAGTGCTATAGATTATTTAAGGAGTTCTTAGACCAATCACCGTTAGAAATATTAATCGAAATGCGATTACAGAAAGCCCGCTTACTTATAGAAAAAGGAGACTTGACGATATCAGAGGTTGGTTTTGAATGTGGATTTAACGACCCTAAGTACTTTAGTAAATCGTTCAAGAAACGCTATGAGTGCAGTCCTTCTTATTTTAGAAGTGAAGGCACTGAGCTATAATTAGGAATTAGGAATCTGTGCCTTCGGCATTAGGGGGATATCTATTTCGCAATCGATATAAGGTACAGACGCACTGACTGGTTTTTTTGTGATTTTGGTTTTTCGGTTTTTTGTTTTGTCTTTCAGGCATGAGGTGAAGAGTATTCTGCTTTTATTAGAGAAAATAGTCTTTTAGAAGCTAATTTGCTTAACGACTTCACGACATCACAAACAAACAACATCACAACTCCACAAAATCACAAAAAAAATAACATTACAACATCACGCCAGTGTTAACTAAAGGTTATTGTACAAAATAGACACTATTCTGATACAAGATTAGGGGATAAATGAAAGAAATGTCTACTTCTCTGAAAGATTAACACCCCTAGTTTTTATCAAGTGGAAGTACTTTCGAAAGTGAAATATCAATGTAATTAAACTTATGAAAAGACATTTCTTAGTCTGGATGCTATGTATAGGAGGCAGCACATTCCTACATGCACAAGTAATAGTAAAAGGAAAAGTAACAGGTAAAAGCGATGGCTTACCAGTTTCTTTTGCTACAGTAATCGCTAATAAGGATAATTCTACTTGGGCAACAACAGATGCCGATGGTAATTTTATGTTAGAGCTAAAAGCTGATGCAGGTACCTTAGCTGTAGAGTATTTAGGATATCAGCCTAAAACAATTAACTATAAAGGTGCACAACTAGTAAGTATCGTACTTGAGCAAGATAGCAATATCTTAGATGAGGTAGTACTAATCGGTTATGGAGCTTCTAAGAAGAAAGACATTACCACATCTATCGCTACAGTGGATAATATCGATAAGCTAGCTTCTAGACCTGTGTCTAATTTAAGTGATTTCTTACAAGGACAAGTAGCAGGGGTGACCGTTACACAACAAGGTGGAGATCCATCAGGTACAAGTAAGATGGTTATTCGTGGTTCAGGTTCATTAGCTAATGAGACGCCGCTTACTGTAGTAGATGGGGTTCCTTATTATGGTCCTGCGATTAGCCCAAATGATATAGAGTCTGTATCGATCTTAAAAGATGCAGCTGCAGCTGCTATCTATGGAGCACAAGCTGCTTCTGGGGTAATCGTGATTACAACTAAGAAAGGAGTAAAGGGTGACCCTAGTGTTACATTGAATATGTATACAGGTTTCTCTAATGCTACTAATCTACCTACACCATTAGATGCTAAAGGTCAGGCTTGGGCGTATAATACCGCTGCTGACAACTCTGGTGCACCTAGACAGTCTGCTCATAACGCAGCACTTAATCCTTGGGGTCAAGAAACTAGAACCAATTGGATGGATGAAATATTTAGAACAGCGGCAATGTATAACGCTGATGCTAGTATCTCTGGAGCTACAGATAAAAGTAATTACTTAGTATCATTTGGTTATAATAAGAAAGAGGGAACACTGATAGGGACTTTCGCAGAGCGTTATAATTTCAGAGTAAAGACAGATACGAAACTTACAGATAAAGTCACAATAGGAGAGAATGTATATTACTCTAATACCAATGCCATAGGGACTAATACAAGTAGTTCTTACTCAGGAAGTGTGATTAGCGCTTTATATATGCCTTCTGCAGCGCCTGTATATGATGCAGATGGAAAGTTTGGAGGGGTAGTACCTCACGAGTTAGCTCAGTTCGCAGGAGCATATGGAGATGTATTTAATCCGGTTGCGTTGTTATTAAGACCTACAACGTCTAATCCTACTAATTTCCTAAATGCCAATGTATATTTAAACTACGAAATCGTAGATGGACTATCGTTCAAAACATCTTATAGCTTTGATTATACAAGTAACAAATACAAGAAGTTTACACCTAAAGCACCTGAGTTAGGAAGAACAAACTTAAACAACTACTTATTTGAAAGTAATTACGAGAAGACACATTGGATTTGGGATAACCAAATAACGTATCACAAGACTTTTGGCAAGCACGACATTAATGCTACAGCTATTCACTCTGCTCAAAAAACGAACTATGACTTCTATTCTATACAAGGGGAAGGCTTTAGTAGTGAAGAGTCTTTTAATCAATATATGGGGAACGCCTCTATTATGCGTAAGCCTGTTACAGAAACATACGAAGACGCATTGACTTCTATCATCGGACGTGTGATGTATAACTTTGACGATAAATACTTCGTATCAGGGAGTTTGCGTAAAGATACTACTTCTCGTTTAGCTAAGAATAATCAGTCTGAAGTATTTCCTTCTGCTTCTGTGGGATGGAGAATTTCACAAGAGAATTTCTTTAATGTACCTGCGATTAGTGAGTTAAAACTAAGAGCGTCTTGGGGACAGATAGGTAACGTTAACTCAGTGGGGTATTACTCTTTTGACGTGCCATTGAGTACTACAGATATCATTATGGGAGAAGATGGTATGCTAACAGGTAAGGGAACTTATATTAATAGACAGTCTAACCCTAACCTTAAATGGGAAACATCAGAGTCTGTGGATATCGGAGTAGATGCGGCATTCTTTAACGGGCGTTTAAACTTGGTAGCGGATTACTTTAGTAAGCGTACAAAAGGGATGATTATTCCTGGATTAGAAGACGCGCACCACGGTACTGCAGCAGCAGATGTTAACGGTGGAGAAGTATTAAATAAAGGATTAGAGTTGTCATTAAGTTATAATGATAATATCGGTGATCTTAACTATAAGTTGTTTGGTAACGTGAGTTTCTTAAAGAACGAATTAGTGAATTTGAACGGATATAATCAGAGTGGAATTGATTATATCGCACACACAGATAACGTAAGAGGTATACTTAACCCTTATCGTTCAGTAGTGGGCAAATCACTTTATTCAACTCACTTGGTTCCGTATTTAGGAATCTTCCAATCACAAGCTGAAGTAGACGCTTACAGAGGAAAGAACGGTAATTTAATCCAACCTAACGCTAAACCAGGTGACTTCAAGTTTGCTGATTCTAATGGGGATGGTAAGATAGATAATAATGATAAAGAGTTTATGGACGCTTATATGCCTAAGATCACTTATAGCTTTGGTTTAAACCTAGAGTATAAGAATTGGGATGTGAGTATGTTCTTCCAAGGTGTAGGTGATGTGAAGGTATTTAACGGATATAAGTTCACTGCTTATAACGCGTCATTACAAGGGTACAACTTAGATAGTAGAGTACAGAATGCATGGACACCTGAGAATACAAATACGAATATCGCTAGATTATCTACTAAAGATGACAACCAAAACTACGGTACTACTTCTAGCTGGTATTTAGAGGATGCGTCATATTTGCGCTTAAAGAACTTAACGATAGGATACACTTTACCAAAGAGTATTATGAATGCCTTATCTACTAAGTCTAGCTTGAGAATCTTTATGTCAGGAGATAACTTATTTACTATTACAGGATATAAAGGTTTAGATCCTGAAGTAGGTGGAATAGGTCTAGATGTAGCAACATATCCTATCTCTCGTACCATATCAGGTGGTTTCTTATTTACTTTTTAATCCAAGACAATTATGAAAAAATACAACTTATCTAAATATAGTCTAGTATTAGGTTTTTCGACTATTTTATCACTAGGCGCGTGTAGTTCTGATTTTACAGAATTAGATCCAAAGGGAAGTACATCGTATGAGAACTATTGGAAAAGTGAGCAAGATGCAGTAGAAGCAGCCAATAGCTTATACCAAATGATGAATCAGGACGAAATGTTCGGTAGAGGGTTCTTCTGGTATATTAATGCTTCTGATGATATGGTGACAGGACGTCTAAATGCAACTGCTGATAATATCAAGAACTTTAATATGAATGGGGATGAAAACTATGTCAATGGTATTTATCAGAATGCATATAAAGTAATCCGCAGAGCGAATGACATTATCGTGAATGTTCCTGGGATGAAAATAAGTGAGTCTCTTAAAACTAGGATTCTAGGGGAAGCGTATTTTATGAGAGGGTTCTTTTATTTCTGGTTAGCGCACACTTATGGAGATAATGGACAGAATGGTGGAGTGCCTATTATTACAGAGGCTAATATGTCTCAGCCTGCGGGTAGTTTTAAAAGACCTGCTAGTGTAGTGGAGAACTATGATCATATCGTTAAGGACTTGACTAAAGCAGCGGAATTATTGCCATTGTTTACGTCTTATTCTGCTGATAATTATGGTAGAGCACATAAAGATGCAGCCCTTGCTTATATCGCTAAGACTAACTTATACTGGGCACAGTATGACAAATCTAGATATGCTGAAGTAATTAAGTATGCAGATGCAGTTACTAATTCTGGATCTAATAGAGCTTTAGTGAATACAGGTAATCCTGCGAAAGATTACAGAGAACTGCACAGTTATAAAAACAACTGGAAAAGTGAGTATATCTGGTCTGTGAACTCAGGTATCGAAGGAGGAAGTATCTTGCCAGGATGTATGCTTGAGAATAAAGGATGGGGTGCTTATAACGGTTGGGGATATTATACACCAACAGAAGGGTTATTCCAAGAATTTGAGAAAGGGGATGCACGTAGAAAGGTAACTTTATTGACTTTCGGAGATGAGTTTTCTTACTTTGGAAAAACAAGAAGATATGCATCAGAGAATTCATTATCAGGACTTCAGTTTAATAAGTATATGGCAGAGTATGCTACAGAAGATGCTCTAGGGAAGTTTATCAATACCAATGGGGATAAACCAACAACGACGTATAATGTGCCTTTAATGCGTTATGCGGAGATCTTATTAATAAAGGCAGAAGCACAGATTATGTCTGGACAGAGTGGGGATGATGCGTTAAACCAAGTGCGTGTACGTGCAGGGCTACCAACTAAAACTGGAGCTACTATGGCTGATTTAAAACACGAAAGACGAGTAGAGTTAGCAGGGGAGTTTGCAAATAGGCACTTTGACTTAGTGAGATGGGGTGATGCTAAGGAGGCTTATGGCAAGCCACTTTATGGACGTGTTCACAAGGACCGTTCTAACCCTGATTCACCATACACAGTATCAGAAGTATGGAAGGCAAGAAACTTTGATACAAGTAAAATGCACGTATGGCCTATTCCTAATAGAGCAGTACAATCATCAGGTATCAAACAAAATGTAGGTTGGTAATATTATTTTCAAGATTCAGAGGGGCGTAAGCTCTATGCCCCTCTTTTTACACACAAAACATGAAAAGATTCTTTCTATCGATAGCACTGCTAGCAAGTGTATTCACTGCTAATGCGCAATCAAAAACATATAAAATACACTCTCATAACGACTATCAGCAAGCTACGCCATTCTGGACAGCGTATACTAATGCGAGTCAGTCTATTGAGATAGACTTAGTACTTGATAAAGGGGCGTTATACGTAGCGCACGAGCAAAAGAGTATTGATAAAAACAAAACAATTGAGAGCTTGTATCTAGACCCATTAGCCCAAGCGGTTAAACTAAATATAGGACAGCCCAAAGGGCTTAACTTCTTACTTGACCTAAAGTCGAATGCAAATCAGTCATTAGAATTGCTATTACCTGTGCTAAAGAAATATGAGCAGCTAATTAAAGAACAACAAGTAATCTTCGTTATCTCAGGTAACAAGCCTGATGATGCGACATTTAAGAAGTGTCCTGCTTACATACAGCTAGATCATCAATCACTTACACCTATTGCAGATCAAGCAGTTTGGAGTAGAGTTGCGATGGTTAGTCTAAACTTTAGAGAGTATTCTGTTTGGAATGGTAAAGGGCGTATCGTGGAAGCTGAGAAAGTGAAGTTGCAGCAAGTGATTGATCTAGTTCACAGCCAAGGGAAGGCTATTCGATTCTGGGGAACTCCTGATGGGAAGACTGCTTTTAAGGCTTTTGCAGATATGGGAATAGATGTTATTAATACTGACAATCCTTATTTGGCTAATGCGTATTTGTCAAATCTACACAAGACTGTTTATACCAATAAAGAAGTGTCTAAGGTATATAAACCAACCTTTGCAAATGATGATAAAAATATACCTATTAAGAACGTTATTCTGCTAATAGGAGATGGTAATGGATTGTCACAAATATCTGCTGCTGCATTGGCAAATGGCGGTGATTTAAGTTTGCTGCAATTAAAAAGTGTAGGGTTCTTAAAGACACAAGCAGGAGATGATTTTACGACGGATTCTGCGGCAGGTGGTACAGCTTTAGCAACAGGTGAGAAGACGTATAATCGCTCTATCGGGATGAGTATGCAAAGAACGCCATTAATGAATATCACAGAGTATCTAGCACCCTTTAAATATAAAACAGGAGTGATCAGTACAGATGAATTGACTGGGGCAACGCCTTCTTCATTTTACGCACATCAGTTAGATAGAGATGATGATAAATTAATAGCAAAGGATTTGCTAAGTAGTAATTTGTCATTGTTTGTAGCTGCTGGTAAAAAGACATTTAACGACATTGACTTAAAGAAAAAGTTTACATTAGTTAACGACCTAAAAGAGCTTGGTAATTCAAAAGAATCTAAGGTAGGAATGTTCTTAGCTGACGGAGGATTAAAGGGAATTATAGATGGTAGAGATGATGTGTTAGCTCAGGCAACTAAGCATAGTTTAGACTTCCTATCTAAAGATAAACAACCTTTTTTCTTAATGGTCGAAGGTGCGAAAATAGACTCTTATGGTCACTTTAATAATACGGGAGGTATCGTGACTGAAGGTATTGACTTTGATAGAGCGATTACAGAAGCATTGAAGTTTGCAGATAAGGATGGGCAGACATTAGTGATTATCACTGCGGACCACGAGACAAGTGGTTTTGCAATACCACAAGGGGATGTTAAGAAGGGAATAATAGAGGGAGATTTTATCTCTAATGACCATACAGGAACGATGATTCCTATCTTCGCTTACGGGCCTAAATCAGGCGAGTTTAGAGGAGTGTATGAGAATAATGAAGTATTCCATAAGATAGTTAAGCTTTTAAATCTAAAGAAGTAAACCATGAAGCGATTAGTAGTCTATCTGATGGCTGTAATGGGGACTAGTCTTTATGCCCAAAATAAAAATATTAGCGGTAAGGTATTTGAAGATGTCAATAAAAATGGGCAATACGATAAAGGAGAACCGCTGCTAAAAAATGTTTTGATCAGCAATGGTCAAGACCTTGTAAAGACAAATCAAAAAGGAGAATATAAGATAAATACGATGGCAGATATGCAGGTGTTTATTGTAAAGCCTAATGGTTATCAGTCTTCTTTGTCTAAAGAGAATAAGGTGAACTTTTACCTGCCTTATGCTGATTTAGGAAAAGTGAGTACATATGATTTTGCCTTGTATAAACAAGACGAGTCAAAGCCTTTAAATGCAGTACTTCTAGGTGATTTACAGTCTGATGTATTAGATGATATTCATCACGTAGAGAAGTTAGTAGTCAGCGAATTGTCAAAGACACCGCCTGATCTAATCTTTCCTTTAGGGGATTTGGTATTTGATCGATTGGAAGTATTTGACCCTTTGTCTAAATCATTGGGATTGATTGGAAGCCCGATATATTATGTGGTTGGAAATCACGATCTAGACTTCGGTAAGGACAAGAAGGTTAAGGACAGAGATATTAGTTATAAGAAGGTCTTTGGGCCTTCGTATTATGCCTTAGAGTATGGAGATGAGCTAATTATCGTGCTTAATAATATCTTGCCTATTGATGAGAAGGGATATATCGGCAAGATAGATGAGGTACAAAAAATCTTTCTAAAGAATATTCTAAGTCATTATGCACCCACGCATCAAAAGGTAAAAGTAATGATGCATATTCCTATCGAATTTATGAAGGATAAGCAGGAGTTTGTAAGCTTATTTGACAGTTATAAGCAAGTATTTGTTGGGGTAGGGCATACTCACACCCAATATCACAATCATTACTCTAGAAAGACTAATGCGCCTATTCACGAGTTAGTAGCAGGAGCAGTATGTGGAGCTTGGTGGCAAGGACCTCACGATATCGAGGGAATACCATTTGCGATGATGTACGATGGTACTTGGAAGGGATATTGGCATTTGAACTCATCTCCCAAAGATTATACGTTATCATACAAAGTGTCAGGTAGAGCTGCCGATAAACAGATACAAGTTTGGGCACCTGAGGTAAAAGAGTGGGACAAGAGTCTAGAGCATCTAAATGATGGCTATATCTACGCAAACGTCTTCGCAGGGGATCAAGATACTAAAGTGCAAATCAGTTTTGATGGTACTACGTGGCAATCGATGGATTATTATCAGGGAGTAGATCCTCATTATACAAGATTAATTGAGTTACAAAAACAAGGTAGATTTAAAAATATGAATACCTCTTCTGCCGTCGATGCCAAAAGAGTAAGTAAACATTTATGGCGTATGCCAATTCCTGAGGGGCTTCAAGAAGGACCTGAGTTGATTAAAGTAAAAGCTATTGACATACGATACGGTCTTAATCATGTGGAGAACCGTGTCCTGTGGACCCCAAATTAGCTTTATATAAGGAGTTGAGGTGTCAACTTTTTAGATTAGTAGTGTTTGTATTGAGAGGTAGCCCATCGTGGGCTACCTTTCTGTTTTTAAGACGCTGTATTTTTATTGAAAGATTAAAAGGGAAATATTTTAAAAATGGATTGGATAATTTTGGTTAAGCAGAGTTCGTAAGATTAATAGATAATACTAATCAGGTTCTGTCGGTACAGTGTGGATTAGGATTGTGTGCCAGTATTGCGGGGCGTATTTAGCCTTTCGTTGCCTGTCCCATTGGCTAAAACTATCCATAGGACACTTTTTTAACGCTCTAACCTACCCGTACTGTGTTAGATGTGACTTTTGGACGTGGTTTATGAATTTTATCTTATGGATTACTGTTAATGACTACTACTCTTAACTTACTCAGAGAATAAGAAAAATGGTAGTACGACTGGTTTGCTTTTAAAGTTTACTGGGTAGGCAGGGGACTTTTCTTTAAGGGGAATGATATTTAGGTACTTGATAGTGGCTTGACCATTGCTGGAGAATCCTACTCTCTTGTATTTTGGAAGAAAAAGTAAGGGTATAGTTCTCGGGAAGTTGTTTATTAAGTGTTATAATTGTCCAATGTTTGTTTTTTTTCCTGTTAGTTTGTAAAATTTCAGTATTTACATCCTGTGAGTAGGTCTGTTTTTACTGATGTTTTTAGCTGTACTAGAGCGTGTTATTATCTGCAGAACCACAGTTAATAAACTGAAGATAAAGGAGTATAAAAAGATTTGAATTTCGCCTTGTCAATAGTGTAGGTAATTATTTTGCAAGTTTAACGCTTTCAAAATAATAAAATATCTTTTTATGTGTTATAATATACATACTAGTGAATGGTTGTGAAGATGAGAGCTATGTTTTATCTTTGTAGACTGAAAAATAAGGTTTCATTAGAGAATATGTTTTAGTTTTATGTTTTTTAATGCTAAAGATTCTTTATTTTTAAAATAATTAAATCGAGAAAAGGAATGATTAAAAGAGGTTTATTATTAATTGCCTTACTATTGAGTAGCTCCGTTGTTATAGGACAGAAGAAGTACTCAGAACTAACGAAAGAAGATTATTTACATGATTTTGATATTCTTATAAATATTATAAAAAACCAACACCCTAATCCATTCCGTAGTATTACTGCGAAAGAATTTGACAAGAAGGTGGCTGAGATTAGAAGTAACCTTGAGAAGAATCCTTCTTATGGGAACTTTTTGTTGTCTAATCCTATTCCGCTAATTCACGATGCTCATTCTTCTCTAAGTACAGATAGTACGATATTTGAGGATTTTACTAAAGAGTCTACATTCTTTCCAGTGAATACAATTGTGTATGATGGTAAGGTATTTGTGAATCAACATAACCCTGTTCTACCTGCTGGTAGTGTTATTACAGCTGTTAATGATATTAAATCTAAAGCCTATTTAGATAAAATAAATGTGACTACAGATGGGCAGATAGTTGCCAATGATGCGAAGGATTTCTCATTCTATGTATCACTTATGAACCCAGGTGTAGAGGAGTTTAAGATTGCTTATCAAGATACATTGAATGCTCCAGAGCACAAGGAAGTAGTAATGAAGTCTGTTGACTATTCTCGTAATTACTATAATGTGCAGAAGGCAATATTACCTGTAGATGTTATTAGTTATTCTTATGGGATTTATGGACGCAAGATTACAGATGAGACTTATTATTTAACAATTAAGACATTTGCTTTCTCAGAAGAGTTTGCCTATCAGAAGTTGAGTACTTTCTTTGAAAAGCTAAATGCTGATGGAGTAAAGAACTTAATCATCGATATCAGAGGCAATGGAGGAGGTTTTCTGAGCAATATTCCTTTATTTTACTCCTTTATATCTAAGGACAAAGTATTTAAGAATAGCTATCGCTATGCTACTAAAGTAGTGGAAATTAATGTGCGTGAGAACTTAATCGATGCTAGTGGTAGACAGTATTCTGATATGGACATCAAAAACATGAATAACTTTATGTTCCAACGTTATGACAAGAGTACGGTAGAGGGGGATGAGTATTACTATGGTAATAATCGCCTAGATGAGTCTTATGTGGAGAATTATCCTCGTGATCGTTATTTCTTTGAAGGAAATACAATGTTATTAATAGATAATAATACGGTGTCAGCTGCGGCATACTTTGCTTCTCTATTTAAGGAGAATAACAGAGGAGCTATTATTGGTCAAGAGACTCGTACATGTAGTAACTTCACAACGGCTTCTTGGTTTATTAACTATAAATTACCTAATACACAGACAGTGGTAGATTTGCCTCGTTCAGAAGTATTCTTTAATAATTTGATTAGTACTAAACAGGGGTGTCGAGGAGTGCTACCTGATTATAGTGTAGATGAAAAGGCATTTTATAAAAGTTTAATCAATGAGCAAGATCCAGAGCTGACCTTTGCCTTAGATTTACTAAGAAGACAAGCACAGAACGTAGAGTTAAAGAGTATAGACGTTAATTAAACTAGAATAGAGGGTGCTGTCTACACCAAATGCTTTGAGAATATAAATATGTTAGAAAGAATTATCACATTATCTATTAGTGAATTGATTGCCTTTAGCTTATTGCTAAACCTCTTTCTCTATGGGCTTTCTATAGGTTTATATCTCCTACTACAAAAGTACACGTGTAGTACTTATATACAAGAAGAGCAGCAGGCTATCACAAGTAGAGATATTCGTTTGTCTCTGTTTACTATTGTGTGTAATGCCCTTGTGTTTTTGTTAGGTATATGGCTTTATAAGAATGAGATCATTAATGTCAGTGAGGATAATACGATATTGATTATCATCCTACAAACTATTGGATTAATTATAGGTATGGACTTCCTGATGTATGTATTTCATCGCTTAGCACATATCCCTTTTTTTTATTCTTTAGCACACATAAGACATCATGAACACAGTAGTGTGAATGCAATTAGTCTATTTGTTCTACATCCGATCGAAGCTATTGGTTTTGGTCTTTTGATAGTGGTGTTGTTATATCTATTTCCATTTGATGTGATTGCTATTGTATTATACCTAATTGTTAATTTATTATGGGGTACAATAGGACATATCGATAAGGATATCTTTAAGGGAACTTTATTTGAGCGCATCAGCCGCGATGTTCTGTGTCTAACGGTATTTCACAATATTCACCACCAAGATCCCCATAGCAACTACGGTTTTTATACTTTATTTTGGGATAAATGCTTTAAAACATACCGAAAAGAGTAATACCATAAATTAGTAATTTCCATTTACAATAGATACTAGCTTTTATCATATTGAGGAGTTTTTAAAACCTCTTTTATAGCTTGCTTGAGACACTGACTTCACTTTGTTTTGTATAATTGATGCTCTTTTAAGTGTTGTTTCCGGATTTAAAATAATATACGCTTGTAAGTTGTTGATTTATAGCTGTAAACTTTTTTTTAAGTAACTGTTATTTTTAATTTCCCTCCTTTATATCCTTGGTTGTATTACTATAAGTTGTTGGAATGTAGTAGTTAATGATAAACAAAGTGTTAGAATGGTTAGATAATATAGCTTGTTTTATGCATGTTGGAAACGAAAAATAGGTAAATAATCAATTGAAATGTGTAAATTTGATAGTCACGCCTTACTATATAGTATTATTGTAATGTGATTATAATTAAAATGCTATTATGAAAAAGAGTATTGTTGTATTGATGTTAGGAATCGGCGGAGTTATCTACGCTCAAGATTCTATTGCATTACGTGATCTTTCTACAAAAGACACATTGAAACTAAGGGATGTCACTTATGTTTTAGATACATATGTTCTTAATGATTCTCTAGATATTGTAGAAAAGAGAAGTGCAATGCCTGCCATACATACACCGCTAAATAACCGCCTAAAATATATAGCTAGTACTGACGAAGGATTTAAGCCATTTATTAGTTTAGATAGTAAAAAAGATAGTATAGTACTTGTGTCTAAGTATATCAAAGGAGAGTTAGAGAATGGGGTAGTGGTAGAAGATAATGGAGCAGAGGATTTAGCAGTGGTGCATTACACAGATTTTAAACCTGTGACTAGATATACAACCAATAGTGACTATCACTTCTATATGTATGCGAGTAGTGAAATAGAAAAAAATGATGGGCTAAGGGATCAGTTTGACAATCTAGAAGAAGGAGAGTTGCTTCCATATAAACAAGATTATGTAGATGGCAAATGGACATCGTGGAATGGTGATCTGACAGTGAGTCAAGTGAATATAGATGGATTATCTACTGCTGCTACTTTATACAGTTCTTTAGATGAGAATAAGGAGAGAATGATGTGGAAAATACTAGACAAGGACAATGTACTGTCTTATGTCTTCATCGAGAAAGCAAAAGGGATAACGACTGTGTATGAACAATCTTTTAGAAAAGAAGGAGATAAACTAGTACCATTACCACTGAATACTGCTTCTATGATTAATGTAGGTTTTGATAAAAAGCGTATAACAACGAAGACAGAGAAAGGAAAGAGTATCTCGGACATCTACTTTGAAACTTTCGGTAAGAGAGAATGGAAAAAACCGAATCAATATATCTTTGATTACAAGAGAAAATCAGATAAGAAAGATACGCGTGCTAGAGTGGTATTAGATAAGAGTATCACTCCTGATACAATCTTCTTTGATTTTATCGTGGCATTAGCGAATAATCCAGAATTATTTAGAAGAGATGTACACTTAAAGGATTTCTCTTATGAACAGCTATTAAACAAAAAGATTATAGTACTTAATACCTCTGTAAAGGCACTGTACATATTAGAATAGTACCTTAAATCTGCTGATAACATTTAAGGTAATAAAGCCTGCTATTTAGCAGGCTTTATTCGTTTAGGATACTAAGGGATTGTAAATATCTATTTGTGATTAGCGTTAAGGCATTCTTTTATAGTAAATAAGAGGAAAGAAAGGAGCTTGCTATTTTAACAGATTTATCTTTTGGTAGTAAGTGCCATTTTGTATCTTTAGCTTGAAAAATTTATTAGCAAAAATGACATATTTAGAAAAACTATCAGAGATACGTTCTTTAATGAAGAGCAAGGGTATAGATGGATATATTATTCCTTCGTCAGATCCTCATATTAGTGAATACTTACCAGATTATTACAAGTGTATATCTTGGACATCTGGTTTTAGAGGTTCTGCAGGAACATTAGTTATTACACAAGACTTCGCTGGATTATGGACAGATTCTCGTTATTTCGTACAAGGGCCTGGACAGTTAAAAGGATCAGGTTTTGAGCTAGTAAGGTTAAAAGTACAACATGCACCGGAGTATGTTAATTGGTTAGGAGATAAATTATCTGCTGGGAGTACAGTAGCATTTGACGGTAACTTAGCGTCACTAGCTGTAGCTAATTCGGTAAAAACAATCTTAGAGCCTCTTAATATTAAGATAGATGGACATGTAGATTTGTTAGATTTGATTTGGAAAGATAGACCTGGACTACCTACAGAGCTTGCTTATACGCTTCCAATATCTATTACGGGACAATCTACTCCTGATAAAATAGCAGCTGTACGCAAAGTATTAAAAGAAAAAAGAGCCACATCGCATTTGATCTCTTCATTAGATGATCTTGCTTGGGTATTAAATATAAGAGGAACAGATGTGAAGTGCAACCCTGTTACACTTGGATTTGTTTTTATTAGTCAAGATAAATCAATCTTGTTTATTGACTCTAAAAAGTTAGATAAAGGAACAGCTGAAGAGTTACAAGGTTATGGTATTCTTATCAAGCCTTATGAAGAGGTAAGAAATTACCTTAAATCATTAAGCGCAAGTGAGACAATTTTGTTAGATCCTAAGCGCACTTGTTTTGCTACGTATGACTCAGTACCTACTAATGTAAAAATATTAGAAGATATGAATCCGTCTACGATGCTTAAAGCTGTTAAGAATGAAGTAGAGCTTAACCACGAGAGACAGGCAATGGTGAACGATGGTGTAGCTTTAACGAAGTTCTTCAAATGGATTGAAGAGAATGTTGCTTCAGGACAGTTATCAGAGATGAGTATAGCAGATCACTTAAGAGATTTGCGTGCAGCTCAACCAGGGTTTAAAGATATCAGCTTTGACACTATTGCAGGGTATAAAGACCATGGAGCATTACCTCATTACAAAGCAGAGTTAGATAGCAATTACATATTAGAAGCAAAAGGATTATTATTAGTAGATTCGGGAGGACAGTATGAGACTGGTACTACAGATATCACTCGTGTAATCTCTTTAGGTCAACTAACTCAAGAAGAAAAAGAAGACTATACTTATGTGCTAAAAGGTACAATAGAAGGGTCAATGGCGATCTTCACTAAAGGAACTAGAGGATATCAGATAGATGCTATCACTCGTCGCCCTATCTGGGCGTCTATGCGTAACTATGGACATGGTACAGGACATGGGGTAGGATTCTTTCTTAATGTGCATGAAGGACCACATACTTTTAATGGAGCAGCAGTAGATATCGCTATTGAGACAGGTATGGTGAGTTCTATCGAGCCGGGTCTATATAGAGAAGGTAAGCACGGTATCCGTATTGAAAACTTGGTGGTATCTAGAGATATTAGCTCTAATCAGTTCGGAGACTTTATGGACTTTGAGACCATTACAATCTGTTATATTGCAACTGATTTAGTAGATAAATCTCTATTAGAGCAAGTACATATTGACTGGTTAAATAACTATAACCAATGGGTATATGAATCGTTAGAATCTAAATTATCACCTGTAGAAGCAGCGTGGTTAAAAGAGAAAACAAAGGCAATTTAGTGCTATTACATTGTAATTCTATCTTTAGATTATAAAAAAAGGTTGGTTCATTAAGAGCCAACCTTTTTTATTACTAAATTTAAAAAACAATTATGTGTGTATAACATTTGAATAGCGAATAATAGGTGCATGCCCATTGCTCTCGAATGTCTGATACTGCTTAATTAAAAAGTCTGAAGATTGATACCCACAAGTATCAGCTATCTCCTTAAATGAGTTTTTTGTAAAGAATACCATTTCTAAACTTTGTATATATTTTCTCTTTTCGTGGAAAGATAAATATTCTTCCCCAAAGAAATATACGAAGTCATTATTAAAGCTCTCATGTGTTAATCCTTTTGCTGATAAAGCAAGAACTAAACTCTCTTTGTTATTAACTCTATTAGCTGCTAACTCTTTATATAAGGTTACATATTTAGCCTTATCTTTCATGTAAAAGTCTATATCTAATAAAGAATCAATGTGTTCATTGCTAAGATTTAGATAAAACAAATTAAGTACTATCTCTCCTCGTTTAGAATCTTTAAAAAATGTTCCTCCTAGTCCACATAATCTATTCTGTCTGTTTAAGCAGTTGAATTTGATATAATGGTATTGATCGCTACTTAGATTTTTGAACAAGTTAGGTAAGTCGCTAGATAGTACCTTCTTTATTTGTTCTTTAACGTCAGGAGTAATCTTCTCGAAGTTAACTTCTCTTATCTGATTAAAGTTGTCATCTAAGATCAAAGAGAAAGATTGAGCATATTGTATATTTTGCTGATGCTCTTTAATTGTAGCATAGTTGATATGCATTAACGATTCGAATAACGTGGTGGTCATAGAATCAAAATAGTTGTAATGAAATCTTTGCCAAGCTAAAGAATGCTTGTTAGCACTAATGTTAAGTTTTGCGAATTTCTCTATGAACTCTCCAAACACATCGGTGAGTTCTTCAAATAATTCAAGTGTCATAATTAAGTCGTTTGATTAGTTAGGTTTTGTTTTGGAAATTTATATAATTTTTTAATAAAAACAAACAAGTTTTTTTTAATTCTTTTATTCGTATTGATGTAAAAATTATACATAGCAATAAAATTCTTTAATTCTATTGCATTATAGTTAAAATAAGGATAGTGTGCTAAAGTCAGCAATACCACGTTTTAAGAAGGGTATGGTATAAGTAGGAAAGGTTGTAAATAGAAGTAATTTGCAAGGATTAGGAAGTGTCTGTTACATCTAAATATTTAACATTTGAAAGCGGTTATTGCCTATTTGTGACAGAGAAAAACAAACAAAAAAGCCGATTACGTGAGCAATCGGCTTTTAAAAATTAATACTTTTTAAAACCTGTAAAATTCATTTGTTTGGTAAACCATAGTTTGCCATTGGGTAAATCGAAACTACGAGGGGGAACATCTGCAAAGGTGAAGCCAATCTTCTCATAGCATTTAATTGCTCCTTCATTCCAATCGAATACGTTTAGTATTATATTCTCTCTCAATAGTTCTTTATGAGCATATCGTACAAAAGATATCATCATGCGTTGACCGTAACCTTTACCACGACTCTCTCTATCGCCTATCACGATACGTGCTAATTTAGCTATGTTATCATCCATGAGTACTATTTCACCTACACCGATGACGACATTATTCTCTGTGTCTATCGCTTTAAAGAACATTGAGTTATCTGTATTTAAGAAAGATACTATTTGTTGCTCTGTTAAAGGATGAGTGAATGCAGTTCCTCCGAATTGGACTAATTCATCATCAGAGAAATTCCAATTAAGCATAACAGGAATGTCATTAGTAGTAAATGGTTCTAGTTTTATCATAAATTCTTATTAAGTAAAACAAAGATATTAATTAATAAGATTGGATGGCAATATAGTTTATAATGGTTTGTTTAACTGAAGGAATTGTGATTTTAAGATAAAAAACACCTAAATAAAGGCATGGATAAAATAGAAAAGTGGTAAACTTGTATAAAATACAATAATATGGCAGGTAATACTTATGGCAATAGGTTTAGAGTAACTACATTCGGTGAGTCACACGGTGTAGCGATAGGTGGTATTATAGACGGCTGTCCAGCAGGTGTAACGTTAGATTTAGAGGCTATCCAACAGGAACTAGATAGACGTAAACCTGGGCAGTCTAAGATAGTAACACAGCGCAAAGAAGCTGATGAAGTAAAGTTTCTTTCAGGGATATTTGAAGGGAAGACAACAGGTACTCCGATAGGCTTTATGATAGAAAATACAAATTCGAAGTCTAAGGATTACGACCATATTAAAGATATTTATCGCCCTAGCCATGCGGATTATGTATATGATGAGAAGTACGGTCACCGTGATCACAGAGGTGGAGGACGTAGCTCTGCTCGTGAAACGGCAAGTAGAGTAGTGGCAGGTGCTATCGCAAAACAAGTATTGAAAGACTTGAATATAACGGCTTATGTAGCTTCTGTAGGAGATATCACAGTAGATAAGCCTTACCAAGAGCTAGATTTTAATCAAATAGAGTTGAACCCTGTACGCTGTGCTGATCCTGTAAAGGCAGTGCAAATGGAGGAGCTAATTAAAGACATAAAGAAAGATGGTGATTCTATAGGAGGGACTATTATCTGTGTGGTACAGAACGTGCCTGTAGGGTTAGGAGAACCTGTATTTGATCGTTTAGATGCTGATTTGGCAAAAGCTATGCTAGGGATTAATGCTGTAAAAGGAGTAGAGTTTGGTAGAGGATTTGAAGGAACGAAGATGAGAGGGAGCGAGCATAATGACTCTATCTTACCTGATGGCAGTACTACAACAAATAATGCAGGGGGTATAGTAGGGGGTATTAGCAACGGTATGGATATTTACTTTAGAGTTGCCTTTAAACCAACAGCCACTTTAATGAAAGATCAACAGTCTATTAATACAGCACACGAAGTAGTAACTGTACAAGGAAAGGGAAGACACGACGCCTGTGTATTACCTCGTGCAGTGCCTATTGTGGAAGCGATGACTGCAATCACGTTACTAGATTTTTATATAGAACAATTCGGAAGGAAGTAATATAAAAGAAGAGTTGAAATGAAGGTTATTGATTGCCTTTACTTCAACTCTTTTTTATATTTATAGTAGGGTTATTAACACCCTGATTAAGAATGAATATTCTTGAGTTAAAAACTCAAAGTAATAACCGTTCCCAACTGTAAATTAGAAGAGATATCAAAGTCGATATGATGTTGTTCGAAGATAATCGTAGCTAGGGATAGCCCTATACCACTGCCTTTAATCGTACCTACATTCTTACCTCGGTAGAATGTCTGCTTAATAAACGCAAGTTCGTCCTCTGCGATGCCCTTTCCGTTATCAGCGACGATTACCTGTAGTCGATTATCTCTGACAGTTAAAGTAATAGCGATAGGGTTATTATTAGAGTACTTTACAGCGTTCTCAATGATATTATAGAGTGCCAAGTGAATAAGTGTCTCATTTGCTCTAAATTCTAGTTTAGAGAAATCCTCTACTTGTATATCTATTTGTATCGTGGTTTTAAACTCGATTAGCTTCTCTTGAAGTGCTTCATAGATATTCCAAATTAGTTCATCTATTCTAATCAACCCGTGGTCTTTCTCCGCGTTCTTTAACCCTGATAAGAGCAATAGATTACTTAGAATATTTTCTATTTTATAGACGTTCTCTAAAGCGTCATGTGCTACCTGCTGATACTCCTCAGGAGTGCGTTCTTTCTGTGCAAAAACTTCAAGGTTCCCGCTGATAGCAGTCAGCGGTGTTTTAAACTCATGAGAGACATAATTAATAAAGTTTTTCTGTATTAGGAATGTCTCAGATAAGCGAGTTAAGAGGTTGTTATAGGTAGAGATAAGCTCTTCTAGTTCATCATTTGATTTAGGTACCTCTATACCCTGTTCTAGGTTAGAATAATTGACTTGATTGACCTGTTTTACGATGTTTTTAATTGGCTTGTAAGCGATGTTAGAGATGTATCTACTCAGGAAGTATATCGCTAATAAACCTCCGATTAATACTGCAGATAGGATAAGAATTAAGGTTCTCATTTGCCCTGTAAAATCAACTGTAGATTCTCTCGTAAAGACTACAAAATCTCCTTGATTATCGGGGTAATATATTCCGTAATAGAAGTGCTCTTTATTCTTAAAATGGTAACTCTTAAGCGTTCGTACCTTATTTAATTCTTCTCTCGTTAAGATGGGATCTTCTGTCAAAGCGCCATAAGCTAGTTCGCCATTATCGTTATAGACAGCGACGTTCTTAGACTGTATAGCAGCTCTAAATTCTTCTTTGATTACAGAGTGTTCACTTTGAGACAACTCGTCTTGTTCTAAGTAATAGATAGCTGATAGCAGGGTAGTGTTTTTAAGTGATCTATTAATCGAGTCTTGCGTCTTCGAGAAGTAGGCAAAGAAAATCAATAAAGAAGCAACCAAAAATACAATACCAAAGGCAATCGTGCTATAGGTGGTAAGACGAGTTCGTAAATTCATAAGTTATTCTTGTAGCATATAACCCGTTCCTTTAATGGTGTGGATTAGTTTACCATCTGATTCATTAATCTTATTTCTCAGATAAGAGATATAGACGTCTACCACATTTGTATTAGTGTCAAACTGAATACCCCATACACGCTCTAGTATCTGCATACGAGAGACTACGCGGTCTTTATTCTCCAGTAAGAATAAGAGTAGTTTATATTCACGTGGAGAGAGATCTATCTGTTTATCATTCTGAGTGACCAAGTGTTTCTCAGGGTCTACTTTCAGGTTGCGACAGATATATACTTGTTCTTTCTTTTCGTAATTAAACTTAGTTCGTCTTGTCAGTGCATTAATACGAGATAGTAGTTCACTAAAGTGAAAAGGTTTAGTCAGATAATCATCTGCACCACTGTCTAGTGCAGATATTTTATCCGATGTTTCACTAAGCGCACTTAACATTAAGATAGGAGTATAGTTCTTCTTAAAACGGATCATTTTAGTCAACTGTATACCATCTATACCAGGTAGCATAATATCCATAAGAATAAGGTCCCAATCATTATTTAAGACTAATTCTCTGGCTTCTTCTCCAGTTGAAGCAAGTTCTACTTGCATTCCGTTCTCTTCTAAACCCTTGACGATAAAGTCGCTAATACGCGAATCGTCTTCCACAAGTAATATATTCAAGGCTAAATTCTTTCTGTATTTGATTTCATAAAATCGGTTACTAAGTACGCAATTAGTTTACCTACTAATGCTGTATTCTGTTCTGCATCTAGAGAAGGCGCACCTTCACAAATGTGGATATATCCTGCATATCTAGATTTGGCAAAGTAGTGAATAAACTGTCTCAATCTTTCTGCTGAGAACCCTGTAGGAGTTATTGCGCTACTTGCTACTAATGGCACTGCGTCTAGATCTATTTCGATTCCGTACGTATTGTTGTCTATGTGTTTTTGAGCAGTAATTAATTCCGTATCAAAAGACTTCTCTTTTCGGATGCGTATCTGCTCGTATGTATTATACTTTACTCGATCTGCATTTAACTTTATTTCACTAAAGACTGTCTTAGAAGTATAGTTTTCATGTAGCCCGAAGATAAAGTAGTTCTTTAAGAACCCTTCTTCAAAAGCGTAAGAGAATCCATTTCCACTATGACGTCCCTCTAGTGGTCTGAAGTCTGTATGTGCATCAAAGTTAACTACGTTAATAGGTTTGCCCTTTGCTAGAGCAACTCCTTTGATATTGCCATAAGAGTTGTTATGTCCACCGCCGATTATAATAGGAATTTTACCTGCCTTAACGATATTTGCTATCGTATGTGATACTTCCTTATCTATAAGAGAGACAAGTTCAAATAATCTTTTGCGATCCTCTCTATTGTTTGGATCTAGCTTATTTGCTTCTTCTTGTTCTTCACTAAAGTCAAGATGCCCTAATAGGGTAACCCAACTTCCTTTGCAAAAGCGGTTATGTTGAATATTTAAAAAGCTATTTAAAAAAGACTGCCATGCAGACGAAGCTCCAGTGCGGCCTAGGTTAGCTTTAACGCCAATATCTTCAGGAATACCTACTACGACATAACGCGCGTCTAAAGTAGTTAGTTCATTCTGCCAGTTGTCATCAGATTCTAATATATGTACTCGCTCTCCAAACTTGATTTCACCACTTCTAAATTTAGTTAGTGAAGCAAGGTCACTTTTTTTGAATAGTTTGAGTTTTTGTTTAGTCATAATCAGTAGAGTATTGTGCTGTTTTACTTATGTTGTCGCTTTAATGATAGTCTTATATATTTTGTACTTTTCCATTTAGAATTACCTGATCGATATTATTAGTACCGAATGCGTAAGGTAGTTCATAGAACGAATGTAATGGTTTTGTTATAATTATACTTGCTTTTTTGCCTTTAGTTATACTTCCATACTCTTTTTGTACTCCCATAGCATACGCGCCATTGATTGTAGCAGCATTAATAGCCTCTTCAGGAGTCATTTTCATTTTAATACACGCTGTCGCTACTACGAAGTTCATATTACCTGAAGGAGTAGTCCCCGGATTAGAATCAGAAGCTAAAGCTAGTGGTAGTCCCGCATCTATCATCTTACGAGCAGGAGTATAAGGGATAGAAATAAAGAAAGAACATGTAGGTAGAGCTACAGGCATCGTCTTACTTCCTTTTAATATTTCGATATCTTCATCCGTTACGATTTCCAAGTGATCTACTGATAAGGCGCCATTCTTAACACAAGTCTCTATACCACCGATAGCAGTGAATTGGTTAACGTGTACTTTAGCGATTAAGCCATAAGCCTGTCCCGCTTGTATAATGCGTTCTGTCTCTTCACAAGAGAAATATCCAGTCTCTAAGAAAGCATCTACATACTCTGCCAAGTTCTCTTTAGCGATAGCAGGTATCATCTCGTTTACGATAAGATCTATGTAGCCCTGATGATTATCTTTGTATTCAGTAGGGAAGGCGTGAGCCCCTAAGAATGTAGCTTTGATTGCGATAGGATAGTTGTCTTTTAGCCTCTTGATTACTCTGAGCATCTTTAGCTCGGCTTCTAGTGTTAGTCCGTATCCTGACTTAATTTCTACAGCTCCAGTTCCTTGACTGATAACTTCTTCTAATCTTTTGCAAGATTGTTTGTATAGTTCTTCTTCTGTAGTCTCTTGTAATTTCTTAGCAGAGTTTAATATTCCACCCCCTCTATTAAAAATCTCTTCATAGCTAAGCCCGTTGATTCGATCTACGAATTCTAGTTCTCGGTTACCTGCATAGACTAGGTGAGTATGGCTATCAGCCCATGTAGGTAAGACAGTCTTACCAGTGGCATCTATCACTAGATCTATATTATCTGTACTAGGGCATTCATCCATTACTCCATAGTCTAGGATGATATCATCTTTTATTAATAGATAAGCATTATCTAGCTTAGGAAGTATCCCCATTGCTGCTCCCTCTAGTTTATCTATAGATTCTTCTCTAACTTGAAGTATTTCTTTAATATTTATAAGTAGTGTTTTCATGACTGTTGATGTTGTTTTTTTAGTTTTAAAATAGAATAAAAGTCTAAAATATTTTACCTTTAAGCAAATTTACAAAATGTGAGACGAGTTAAATATAAGAAAACTAGAAAACTTCAGCCCAATTCTCTTGAATATTCAGGTTCTTTTCCTGATGTTCCTATTTCAATGCAGCTATTTATCTATAATGAAAATACTTTTGAAGAGTATAATGATTTAAGCTTGAAAGAGATAGAGCAAATAATGGAGACTGCTTCGCCTAGCGCTATAAAGTGGTTTAACTTACATGGTTTGCACGATATTGAGTTATTAAAAGAAGTTGGTAATTTCTTTAGTATAGAATCTTACATTATGGCAGAGATACTTAACTTTTCTAGGAGAACTAGGGTAGAAGAGTTAGAAAATACGTTGTTCTTTAGTGTTAAGGCTATTTTACCTTATAGTAATGAGGAAACTACACTCGATGTAGAACAAATTAGTTTTATATTACAAGATAATGTGCTACTGTCTTTCCAAGAGAAAAGAGGCTCGTTCTTTAATCTAATTAGAGAGAGAATTCGCACTAAAACTGGTCAAACAAGAAAGAAAGATTCTGGGTATTTATTATATGGGTTACTAGATTCGCTTATGGAAAGCTACTTTACAGCATTGGATTTTATAGAAGATAATGTAGAACATGTATTAGTAGAAGCTAGAACAAAGTATCACAAAGATGTCTTAATTCGAATAGAAGAGTACACACAACAACTTCAAGAGGTGAAGCGTGCAATTATCCCATTAAGAGAAGTGCTATACAATCTAAAAACACAACATGATAAGAAGAATGTGGACTGTGTGATTAGTAAGAGTAGTATCGGATTCTTTGATCGACTACAATATAAGAGTTTCGAAATGTTAGATCAGATCGACTATAATCTAAATAAATTAGATAGTGCAACTAACTATTTTTTCTCTTCACAGAGCAATCGTATGAATGAGATTATGAAAGTGCTAACTATCGTGTCTGTTATCTTTATCCCGTTAACTTTTATTGTAGGAGTATACGGAATGAACTTTGAGAATATGCCTGAATTAAAAACAGAGAACGGTTATTTTTATACGATAGGGGTGATGGTCACGCTTGTTTTTGTGATGATTAGCTATTTTAAATGGAAGAAGTGGTTTTAACTTCTTGTGAATTATGATTGTAGTTATACTGTTTGTTTTAGTTAGCCTTCTTTGTTTTGTTTTTTATAAGAACCCATGGCTGTATAGAAGAGGTGGTGAGCATGTCAAGTTAGTGATGTGGATGAAAGATAATCTACATTTAACTACCTCAAAAGCAGTAGGGTATATCCGATCACTTGTGCTGTTTTTATTTATGGGAACGCTGATTGGCGCAGTATATTTAAACTATTTTTATTTGCCTGAATATCAGGTTAATTTAGATTCTGAAGCTGATGTATTCGTACAGATTCGGGAGATTGGGGGGGATATAGCTGATAGAATAGCCTTATTTTTTAAAGAGAACACATGGGCTGTTTATATACTGTTCTTATCGATTGCTATTTATTGGAACTACAGTAGCTTTAAAGATAAGGAGTGGGTATATGAGCACAGACACCCTTCTAGAAGAACGACAGTGTATATAATCCGAGAGCTTTTTGGTAAGGGAGTATCTCGTATCATTAATATTATTATGTCAACGTCTTTCTTATTGATGATCTTAGGAGCAACGATATATCATTTTTACGAAACTTATTTTATCACAAAGTAAGTTCAACTAGTTATAGAGACGGGGTATCTTGACTTTTTAAAGAAGATTCCTATTCTAGCCTACTAACAAATGATATGATTATTTTTAAATATTGACCTAGAAGAATGGTCTGAAAAATCCCAATAAAACTGATATTCATTGCTTTGCAAAGGTAGGTGTTAAAAACCAAACCTTTTTAATACATCCGTATATTTTGCTATAAATTAAATAGACTAATATTTGATTTACTAACTTTCGTTGTTTAAGCAATAGAATTGATATGCTTTTAATTAGCTATTTTACTGGATCAAAGTAAACTAGAAAGTTAAGATGACTTTAAGACAAAAAAAAGCTCTATCAACAACAATAGAGCTTTATAATAGGAAACAACATTATAACTTAAATAGAACATAGTTCTATGATAGTTCATATCGCGAATCTCCGTTTGTTTGTCTAAACAAAGAGGAGTGATATTGGTTCTATGTGTTATACTCTGAAGATACATCTATGTATTTATCAAATCTTTATCACAAGAACTAAAGTTTTTTAAGAAGGAATATCTTCTTATAAACTCACAGGACAAAAGTATACAAAAGCCTTTGCATTATTTCCTAAATAGACGCTAAAACTTATTAAAAGGGTGCTTTTTGCGAATAAAAGATAGGGAATGTTAATCTATATTGCTTACATCTTCAAATTATACTAAAAGCAATATACTTTTCTAATTAAATAATAAAAATCCTAGGCGTATTAGTTTGACAGTGAATGTCTTTTTTAACTTTTTAGTAGTTTTAGGTAATATTCGTTGAATAATATTTAACAACTATGCGGTAAACCACTTGGATAATACCGAATGTCTACTTCTTAATCTACATTAAGCAATCTCCATTTATTAAGTTGTAATTTTATACTACTTCAAAGCAAGAGTGTTTGGGAGTTTAGAGTTTATAAGAAAGTTACAAAATTAAAGAAAGAAGATATGGAAATAGGAATAAGCATGTTTGGAGATTTAAGATTTGACAAACAAAATAACAAGTATCAATTAGCAGGACAACGTATAAAAGAGATTATAGAAGAAGTGAAGTTGATGGATGAAGTGGGATTAGATGTATTCGGAATAGGAGAGCATCATCGCGAGGATTACGCTGTATCGGCACCTGATATTATATTAGCAGGAGCTGCTACGGTAACTCAGAATATAAAACTAACTAGTGCAGTAACAGTATTGAGCTCTGATGATCCTGTACGTGTATATGAAGCATTCTCTTCTATAAACGCCTTATCTGGTGGAAGAGCAGAGATAACAGTAGGTAGAGGTAGTTTTATAGAGTCATTTCCACTGTTTGGATATGATTTAAATGATTACAATGAATTGTTTACAGAGAAATTAAATCTACTTTTAAACGTTAACTTGGTAGAAGGTCCTTTGACGTGGACAGGTAAACACCGCCCTTCTTTAAAAGAGCAAGAAGTATTCCCCCGAAGTGAGAATCCACTAGATATATGGATAGCAGCTGGTGGAACACCAGAGTCTGTGTTAAGAGCAGCTAAGCTAGGATTGCCATTGGTATTTGCTATTATAGGAGGAATGCCTGAGCAGTATAAACCTTTCTTTGACTACTATAAAGCAGAGTATATTAATGCTGGACATGATATTAGCAAAATGCAAGTAGCAACACATTCACACGGATTAATAGGCGTAGATGGTACTGCATTCTCTAAAGCGTATTATCCTACATATAAGGAACAAATGGATCGCATAGGCGCTTCTCGTGGATGGCAACCTTATACTTATGAGCAATATGAGGGAGGAAGAAGTAGAGATGGGGCATTATTTATAGGAGACCCTAATCAAGTAGTGGATAAAATATTATATCACCAAGAGATGTTTGGATTGACAAGATGGTTAATACACAGTGATTTAGGTGCACCAGATCATTTGACTCAAATGAAATCAATAGAGTTATTAGGGACAAAAGTAGCACCTGAAGTTAGAAAGGCATTGTCTAAATAATACTATATTATCCCTCTTCTGTAAATTAGAAGGGGGATTTTTTATAAGTATTTTTTTAGAATCAAGATAGACTCTTCTATCTGCTGCGTCGTTAAAGACCCGAAACTAAAACGTATTCCTTGAAGTTCAGGTAGATAAGAGAACCTACTAGGTCCCATAATCTTAATGCGTTCTTTTTGTAGTTGCGCTTCTAGAGTTGACCACTTAATCTTTTTAAGAGGAACTAGCCATATCGCTAGACCACCATCTGCAATGGTATGCTCTACTATGTCTTTTAGGTGTATGTCTAATAGGTTAGCTGTAAGATCTCTTTTGTCTTTGTAGTAATTATGTGCTTTTTTGAGGTGTTTTCGGATTGTGCCGTCCTCCATTAATTGTAGTACAGCTTGTTCCATAATATTATCTCCTTGTACATCTATGATGCTTCTAAGTTCACCTATTTTAGCGATTAGCTGGCTATCTGTAGCGATATATCCTATACGAAGTGATGGCGCAACTACCTTACTCAATGTTCCTATATACACATAATTAGCGATATTAGGAAGGCTGCTGATAGGCATAATGGGTCTATGTCCATAGTGAAACTCATAGTCATAATCATCCTCTATAATCGAAAAGTTGTATTGATTAGATAATTCGATCAGTTTATACCTTCTTTGTAAACTTAATGTAGCTGTCGTAGGGTATTGATGATGAGGAGTTAGATAAATAGCCTTGATGTTCTTGTATTTCTTTAGATAATCTTCCACCTGATTGATATTGATACCTTGACTATCTACATCAGCATATAATAGCTGCGCTCCTGCGTGCTCAAATGTGTTCCATGCTTTTTTATATCCTGGATGTTCTACTATGACGTAATCATTAGGCTTAAGGAGTACTTGTGCCACTAAGTACATCGCCATCTGACTACCACGTGAGATACAGATCTCCTCGGCTGTTACCTGCATTCCTCTTAGGTGATTCAGCATCTTACTGATGTGTTCTCTAAACTCATATAACCCTAATGGAGAAGAATATCCCATCATCTGCCACTTGCCTTTTCTCTTAAATATTTGGCGATAAGCGCGAGCCAACTCCTCTACTGGAGCGATAGAGGTATCGGGGTTACCATCATCCACCATAATGGTATAATTGATTTGGTTTTTGTTCTCCTCGATTACCTCTTTTGATTTCTTCTTGATTGTTTCTTTTCCTGATAATTTAGATACATAAGTCCCACTGCGCGACTTAGACTCTATCCATCCTTCACTTAGCAGTACGTCATATGCTTCTATAACTGTATTTCTATTTACCCCAATAATCTCTGCTAGTTTTCGACTACCAGGTAGAGCCTCTTCTTCTTTTAATTGGCCAAGCTGAATAGCTTCGATAATTGCATCAGCTATTTGAAGATAGATAGCTTTGTTATTTGTATTGTTTAACTGTATTTGAAGAGGCCATGGTCTTAGCATAACTGGACTAGAATTTGTTTTATATTTATGATATTGATATTAGTCCAAATATACGAGTTAAAAATGAGCTCTTATGCTAAGAATATTTATTTCTTAGTATTGATTTTGGTACAATTAGATTGCTTATTTATACAGTTAAATCCATCATATAACGGATAGCACAAAGGAGAGGAAATAGGAATAACACAATGATTACTTCCCATGATCAAAAATCTAACATTTATTCTGAGTATAAAGACTATATGAGCTAATGATACGATAGTTTTTGTTTGTTTGTTATTGTCTTAGAATTGAACCATAAAGTATTTCTTTTTCTTTTTTCTAAGCAAGTAATCGTATTTGTATTTAAAAATAGGAATTATAACATATCCTTTATTTGTAAGCTTGCGATATAGTGGCTCTGGTAAATCATCAGTTATATATGAATTTTTACCTTGAGCAGCGGATTCTTGTAGTTTTGTTATTATTAGAGTATATTTTTCTTCTAAAGCATTTTCTGCAATAGAATTAAGTTGATCGGCAGTCATTTGATATTTATTTGTTTTTATTAAAAACGAAATTACAAATTTATCATACAAATACAGGTATTACTGTCGTTAATTTGTTATAATTGGTTTTAATTTTATTAATTATGATTGACTATTGATTTTTTACTCTGATATATTTAAAGTTGGTTCTTTAATAGGTTTTAATGGTTAAAAAATAGATTATAATTGAATTATATACATTAAAACATTTTATATAACTTATAAATTAGTATATTTTATTATTGTATAGTGGAGATTGTTGTGTAATTATGATATATTATCGACTTTAAAATCATGAATTGTATAAAATAAAACTTAAAGAATTAAATAAAATGACAGGAGTGTTAAAAATTATAAAATAATATGTATTTTTGTCTTTGTGTAACTAACAAATTTGATTTGTGTTTACTATAAAAGGATATGAAGAAATTGTATTTAACTACTTTAGGAGTAGCTTTATTGAGTTTTGTGTCTGTATCAGCGCAGAAGATAGAAGGAAGAGTTTTTGATAAAAAAACGAATACTCCAATTACAGAAGGTGAGGTAACGTTTTTTAATAATACAGGCGAGAGAATCGCTACAGTATATACATTAACAGATGGGACATATTCATTTGAACCGAAGAAAATAAGTGATATACACAAGGTTTCTACTGCTGCTAAAAGTTATAGTAAAGCTGAAGTAGTTATAAATCAAATGGATAAGGGAGTTATAGCAAACTTTGGACTAACTGCAAGTACTGGAAGCACTGATAGAGCATATACTTCTGGAATGCCTAACTCATCGGAGCAAACTAGTGTAACTAGAGCTAGTTATGATGGTAGTACATTACCTTCTTTTTACTATGATTTTAATAGTTCTTATTTGACACCTGATAATAAAGCATCTGTAGATCAGATCGTAGCTTATATGTATAATAATCGCGATGCTAGAGTTAGAATTCACGTTTATTTTGATACTAGAGGGAATGCTAAATACGACGAATGGTTATCAGATCGTAGAGCTGATAGAGTGATTAATTATATGATAATGAAAGGTATAGATCCTTCAAGACTATTGAAGTGGATAGAGACTATAGGTAGTAATATCGCCCCAAAAGGCATGGGTAGTAAAGGTGGTGCAGCAGAGAGTAGAAGATGTGATTTTGATATAATATAATAATATACTATTTTAAGGAAGCTCCAAGACATTGTGTTTTGGAGCTTTTTTTATGTTTGCTGATAGACTAATAAAATTATCAATAAATAAGGAGAGTTGGGACATTTGTCTTACTTTTGAGCTTTAATAACAACACTAACATAACATGACACTAAAGTATCAAGGAAAGACGAAAGATGTTTATAGTCTTTCAAATAATCAGGTTCTTTTAAAATTTAAAGATGATGTAACTGGAGAGAATGGAGTATTTGACCCAGGCGCAAATACAGTAGGACTTACAATAGACGGAGCAGGTAGAAGTGGTCTGAAAATGACAAAACACTTCTTCGAAGTCTTAGCAGAAAAACAAGTGGAGACGCATTATGTATCTGCTGATTTGGATGAAGTATCTATGGTAGTTAAAGAGGCTACACCATTCGGTAAAGGATTAGAAGTAATCTGTAGATATAGAGCTGTAGGTAGTTTCTTTAGAAGATATGGGGCTTACTGCACAGAAGGACAGCCATTAGATAGTTTCGTAGAGGTAACAATCAAAGATGATGAGAGAGCAGACCCTACGATCTCTGATGATGCACTAGAAATGTTAGGTATATTATCTAAAGAAGAATATAATATCCTTAAACAACGCACAAAACAAATCTGTCAAATCATTAAAGATGAATTAGCTACTAAGAACTTAGAGCTATATGATATCAAGTTAGAGTTCGGTAGAGATAAGGCGACTAATGAGATTATCTTAATCGATGAAATATCAGGTGGAAATATGAGAGTATATAAAGACAATACATATATCGCTCCTCTTGATTTAGAGAAAGAGTTCTTAAAATAAAAATATAAAAAGGGATATTACACTGTAATATCCCTTTTTCGCTTAAAATCCTATTATACAGACTCGTTTTGTGTGTCTGTAACTTTCTTAGGTTCTGTAATGGACTCTTTAGCCATTGCAGTTTCTGTATTAGTTTCTCTAGTAGCTTGTTTGAATTCTTTAATTCCTGTTCCAAGTCCTTTCATTAATTCTGGAATTTTCTTACCTCCAAAAAGTAATAAAGCTATTGCAACAACAACTATTAATTCAGATGGAGCTACCCCTCCTAATGGGATGATTGTTGAAATCATATTGCAAAGTTATTTTGATTGAGAAAAACAAATGTAATTAAGAGAATGGTTATTGAAATACTTTTTAACACTATTTTAATTGTGAATTTGCAAATTAATAATTCACTATAATACTATTTTATCAATGTAATAAGAGTTCATTATTCGCAATATTCCCATATAACTCATGTGAAAAGAAATAGTATCACCTACCTTTAACCCATCTGGATTATCGGCTAGATCTATAACCATCATATCTGAACTAGACCCTACGAAAGTGATTTTTTTGTTAATAGGAGTGATGTGATCTTCTTCTATGTCAAGTAATCCTAAATCAATAATAGCTCGATAGTTCACACTATTCTCCCATTCTGGATCTAGTTCTACTTTTTCTCCTGTCATTTTAAGCCCTATTTCTCCATCTGGCATCATGGGCTTCTCGTGTAGCTCTATTATTTCGGCATGTAGGGTAAATACATTTTGCTTATAGTCATCATACTCTGTGTTATCATAAGCATTAGTTCCCATAAATAAGGTTTCACCTATGCGAAAATGATTGATAGCAGACGGCAGACTACCATTTAACAACAAAGGAATGGTCACTGAGGCGCCACCAGATAGATAAGGGATCTTTTGGTTAAACTTTAGCTCTAATAGTTCTTTATATAATGCTAACTGTATAAGCTTATCATTATTGGGAAGTACACCATACATACAGGTCAGGTTAGTTCCTAATCCGATAATCTGAATGCCAGGTAGTGTAAACACTTGCTGATAGAAGTCTATTAAATCATCTCTTAAGACTCCCTCTCGCAGTTCGCCTAATTCTACCATAATGACTATCTGGTGTATCTTACCCTGTTTGATAGCTTCTTTAGACAGTAGTTTTATGGTTTCTAGTTCTGTATTAAAGCTGATATCTGCAAACTCAACTATCTCATCAATACTCCCATTAGGAGCAGGTTTTATGTAAATAGTTTCAATATTAGGATCTATAGATTTGATAGTCTTTAGATTAGAAACTCTAGAGTCACATATTTGTTTGGGTTTTAACGCTAAAACTTCCTTTAAGAAAGTCTCGTTACCACATAATAACTTACCTACGACAGCCCACTGAGTATTATTATTTGCAAATAATACACTGAGGTTGTCGTAATTGTGTTTTAGCTTGTTTCTATCTAAGGTTATATAAGCCATCTTTTATCTTGTTAATCTCATTTCGATATACTTCTTCTCAAATCCCAATCTTTCGTATAGGTTTTGAGCAGGATTATCTCTATCAACATGAAGTGCTATCGAACCTTGGGCTTCTGTTTTTACTCGTTCTAGTAATTGTTTTCCCAGTCCTTGACCACGTACACTCGCATCTATAGCGATGTAGACTAAGATATGTTCGGGGATGAAGCCATCCATTAGGGTATCTAATACTACTGCGATACCAATAATATCCTGTTGTTGGTCAAATGCTGATAGTATAAAACCTCCAGGCTTATTATTTCGTGCTAATGCATAGTCTATTGCCTTTCTGATATCTTCTTCTTTATCTCCATATTGTTCAAGATGTTGATGTAGAAAGGTGATATATTGATTAATTTGCTCGTCAGTAACGGATGTTCTTTGGTCTATTTTATGAATTGTAAGCATAAAAATGATGTTTTTTTAGATGCTTATTTAGGCTTTAAACAAAGATGAAGACAAAAAAGAAAAGGTGCGTACTAGACCTTTGATTTGAAAGTAAGAAAACAAAAACGATTAGTCGTTTTTGTTGAATATCTCTTCTAATAAAACAGCTAAATAAGCTTGATTAAATAAATTCGATTTCTGTAAAAGTAATAAAACAATGCCGTTTTGGCAAATTAAAAAGGAATTTATTGATAAAAGAGCAGTGAAATATAGTTGTATTTACGTATAATTCTTTAAAATAAAAGAGGGAAGTAACGGAGTGATTTTTAACAAAGAAAGGAGACAGCTTAGTAAGAATAGTGGAGATAAACAGAGAAAGCTATTCATCTTAGATGAATAGCTTTCTCTGTTTATTATCAATAGATTATAGGTCTAATCTATATGTTTTTCTTTCTTTGTGAATCTCTGGATTTAGTTGTTTCCAAAGTTGTTGAATCTTATTGTTTTCTACTAACAGAGGATTGGTTTCTATGAAAGAGATATTATGCTTTGTAAAACATTTGTAAATTTCTTCAAATATTACTGCTGTTACACCTTTATTTCTATATTCAGGGTCTACGCCGATTAGGTAAAACTCTGCGTGGTCATTCTTTTTGACAGCCTGAAGTAAATGCCAAAAGCCAAAAGGAAACAGCTTGCCATTTGCTTTCTGGAATGCTCTAGAGAAAGATGGCATTGTGATAGCAAAAGCAATCATCTTATTATGCTCATCCATAATACAAGAGATATAATCAGGATGTATAAACTTCAAGTATTTCTGTTTATAGTGCTCTACTTGGAAAGGTTCGATAGGGACGAAGCTCTGTAGATCAGCATACGTTTTATTTAGCAAGGCAAACATCTCATCTACATAAGGCATCAGCTCTTTAATAGTTTGAAATTCCAGAACTTTTACTTTATAGCGTTCTCTGACTAGTTTAGACATTTTATTGATCTTCTCCTTTTCGTATAGTCCTAGATCAAGTTTGTATTCTATCCATTCTGCTTCAGGCTTAAAACCTAGTTGTTCTAGATGCTTAGGGTAGTACTGGTGATTATATAACCCAATCATCGTAGCTACATAGTCAAATCCCTTAGTCAGCATGCCAGCTTTATCCATATTAGAGAATCCCATAGGTCCCTCTATATATTCCATGTTTTTGCTTTTACCAAATTCAATTACCTTATCAAGTAATGCTTTGGTAACAGTAATATCATCAATCATCTCAAGCCATCCAAAACGCACTTTAGGTTTGTGCAAATCGTTGACTTCGGTCCAGTTAATACAACAAGCTACTCGACCTACGATTTCATTGTTTTTATAAGCAAGATAAAAGTGTACATCCACTGTCTTGAAAATGTCATTGTTTTTATCAAAACTTTTGACCTCTTCTTTTATCATAGAAGGCACCCAGTACTTGTTGTCTTTATATAATTTAAAAGGGAACTTGACAAACTCTATGATTTCACTCTTTGTCTTCGCTTCTCTAATCTCAATCATTTTATCTAGATATTTTATTAACCACTGTTGTTACAAAGATACTTATTTGTGATATTGGCTTATTGTTTTTATGTAATTAAAACAGACTTTTACTTTCGTTTTTTGATGGTAAGAAGTTCATTGTATTTTTGTTGTTTAGGATAGGCCCTAATAGAGTAGTATTCCTGAGGAAAAAGAGTATGAAGTTTTTGATTTCTCACTTGATCTTCTTGATTTAGGACGATGGTATTAAAGAGGATAAAACCCTCAGTATTCAATATGGTATGTATCTTCTCTATAAAATAACTTTCAAACAGAAAGGCAGGCATCTTCGCATCTTGAAAGATATCAATGATAATCAGATCATAATGTTCTATAGAGCGCAAGACAAATTCAAAAGCATCCATATTATGGATAGTGTGCTTCTCACTATAGTCTTGTAAACCAAAGTACTTATTTCCTACAAAAAGAATAGCTTGATCTAGTTCTACACTATCGATATGATTAGCATATTTGACCTCATCGCGCAATGTTTTTAAAATACCGCCTGCACCTAAGCCTAAAATTAGTACATTATTCATTCGTTTGATTTTCTCAAAACCAATGAATAAAAGTCCGTTTTTTAAGACCTTCTCTAAATTGCCATAAGAGTAGTTGGTGTGTTTAGTGTCTACAACTAAGCGCCCTTCTGTCCAGGTTACTTCTAATTGATGACTGACTTTAGACGGGATTCTCTTTTCTATAATAGGGGTGAAATAACTCAGTATTCTCTTTATCATTTTTTCTAGCTCAACTTTAACATCAAAGATAAATTAAATATTGCAGAGAATAAGCCTAGAATATTCATCACAAACAAAAACTAATTAAGGAAGTCTATTATTCTTGTGGTTTCTTGCTTTTTCACTGCCGATTTATTGAGCAATGCTTGCTCAGAAAGGCTCTTTCAATAACAACACTTCAATAGATCTGCTCGTATTCCTTAAGCAAATAAAGGAGGTGGGGTTTCCCCTGTTTTATATAGTGACGTATAAGAAGATTGTTATAAGTTAAAATAGAGTGCATTCCTAACGAGGTTTGAACTGGCTAAAAGTTCCATCTTTATAAAAAATCACCACTTGCTCTATGTCTCCTTTATTTGATCCAAATGGAAAATTAGAGAAGTGTTGTTCCATTTCTTTCTCTTCTTTTTCCTCTTGAATTTCTCTCTTTATTTCAGTGTGAAAATGTTCGTTTTCTTCTTTCTTTTTTGGTGAATTAACGACAGTGTCATCTGTCGAAAAAAGATCATTTGAATATGGATTTCCAACAGGAGGAGAGGGTGGAGTTTGGATAATTTTAGTGATCGTAGTCGTGTTATCTTTCTCTAAATAATTACCTGTTCCCTTGAGAAGCCACTCTAAACTTAGCTCTGAAAAAGCATCGTTAATCTTTAGAATAAAATCTAAACTAGGTTTGTTTCTACCTGACAGGAGGTGGGATAAACTCGACCTCTGAACACCAATCTTGTCAGCAAAAGAAGAGGCTGTATAGTCATAGTTGTGAAGTATAAATTCAAGTCTGTTTACAAAGTTATCCATGGCAATTTGTTTATAAAAGTAAATAGTTCTATTGTTTACAAATGTAATATTGAATAGAATATTACAAATGTATACATATTTATACTTGTAAACAATAGTAAAGTTTAGGTTTATATAAAAGTACATAACTTATTGATATACAATAATTAGACATTACTTGTTTATAAATGTAAACTTCTGAAGCATCACTAGTAGAGATGTAAGTGCATATTGGTTACGGATGTAAACAAAAATAAAAAACAATGTGTTTACAGATGTAAAAAATAAGTTGTTTACATTTGTAATATCAAATATAAATACACAATGAACTATACTTCTCTAGTAAATAACTATACCAATAAATATGTGTTTGGCAGATATGTCACCCTTAAGAATATCACTCCATTTCTAGAAGACTTGAATCAAAACTTTAAGGTAGAAGATAGGGGAAAATCTGTAGAAGATCGATCGATTAAGACCGTGACTTGGGGTGTTGGATCTACGCGTATTTTTATGTGGTCACAGATGCACGGTAACGAATCAACCACTACAAAAGGAGTTCTTGATTTCTTATTGATGTTGAATGAAAACACGGAGAGTTTTATAAGGGATTGGCATAGTAAGTTTACCTTTTTAATCGTGCCTATTTTGAATCCTGATGGAGCACATAATTACACCCGTGTCAATGCTAATCAAGTAGACTTAAATAGAGATTCTATAGATCTATCTCAGCCAGAAAGTAGATTGTTAAGAAAGTTATTCGACGACTTTAAGCCCGATTATGCTTTTAATCTTCACGATCAGCGTACTATCTTTGGAGTAGGTGATACAGGTAAGCCCGCTACGCTCTCTTTTTTGGCTCCATCATATAATGAGGAAAGAGAGATTAATGCAAATAGACTTGAGGCAATCAAGCTAATCGCGGAGATCAATAAAGAACTTCAGGAAGTTATCCCTGGACAAGTAGGGCGTTTTGACGATGGATTTAACATGAACTGTATAGGGGATTATTTTCAGTCTCAGGGTGTTCCGACCATACTATTTGAAGCAGGTCATTATCCTAATGATTATGATCGAGAGATAAGCCGTAAGCTTGTTTTTAGAAGTCTTATTGTGGCAGTTTATGCATTGTATCAGGGGAATTATGTTAATAACAGCTTAGATTCGTATTTAAATGTTCCAGAAAATGAAAAAAACTTCAACGATGTTAGTATAGAGTACGTTAAATGCAAGGAAACTAGAGAAGAGTATATTGTGAAAATTCAATATTTAGAGCAATTAGAGAAAGAATGTGTTAAATTTTATCCTATTATTGTTGATATTCTTAAAAAAGAAAGTAAATTTGTCCATCACGCTATTAAGAGAGAGCTCTTTTTTAAAGATAACTTGATTAATGTAAGTGAAGTAATCAATAAGGAATTGACAGATTATGTTGAAATAGACAGTGTAATGGTTAGTGAATTATTAAAAAAATAATAAAGTTTGTTTTTTTTTCAGAAAATATAAATTTTATTTAGTATTATTGTACAGAATTATAGATTATAATAAGATAAATAATTGATTTATGAGTAAATTTCGTTTAGATGAAATCGATCACCAAATCTTAGATATGTTGATTGACAATACGAGAGTTCCTTTTACAGATATAGCAAAGAAACTATTAATCTCTGCAGGTACTGTTCACGTTCGTGTTAAGAAAATGGAGGACGCTGGAATTATCCAAGGATCTTCATTAACTTTAGACTACGAAAAATTAGGATATGCATTTATTGCATACATTGGAATTTTCTTACATAATACGTCACAAACTAAGTTTGTATTAGAGCGTATTAATGAGATTCCTTTCGTTACCGTGGCTCACGTTACTACAGGTAAGTTTAATGTATTCTGTAAAATTAGAGCAAAAAACACACGTCATGCAAAAGAAGTTATTTACATGATTGATGATATTGAAGGAGTTTACAGAACTGAATCAATGATTTCTCTTGAAGAAAGTATCAATGATAAAAAACGCTTAATGCACACGATCTTTAAAGAACTTTAAGATTAGGCGATAAAAATAATAAAAAGGCATTCATTTAATTATGAATGCCTTTTTTTATACAACCTTGTGGGATTGCCTTATATTCTCTAGCAAGTAAACTACACTAGGGATACTTCTCTTTATCCCAAAATCAGCGTTAGCCAAATACCACAGAGTAATTCTACTTTATGGCTTTTTCATTAGCTCCGCTAGCATACTGTGAGATGGTTTAGTTGCTAATCCAGAGCTATTTTATATAATTACTTTTCGTTTATATCTTTATCATTTATTCTTGGTTAATTTTATTTGTATTTTTGAAAAAAAAACATGGATTCTTTAACACAAATTATACTAGGTGCTGCAGTAGGTAATGCCGTTGTAGGGCGAAAGATTGGTAATAGAGCTATACTATATGGCGCTATAGCTGGTACAATACCTGATTTGGATATTTTGTCTATGTTTTTTACTGATCCTATTACAGCAGTAGAGATACACAGAGGATTTACGCATTCTATTATATTCGCTGTTTTTGGAGCGCTTCTCTTTGGTTATTTTCTTTATTTTATAGAGAAGAAGAACAAGGTGACTTACGAAGAAGGATTTTGGTTGTTTTTCTGGGGCTTTTTTACACATGCCTTATTAGATATGTTTACTACATGGGGTACGCGATTACTTTGGCCTCTTGATTACTCTTTTGCCTTTAAATCTATATTTGTCATTGATCCCTTATATACATTACCTTTTGCTTATTTCTTAGTGCGTTCGATGCGCGAGAAGACAGATATGAACAAAAGGATGTTCTTTAACCGTATGGGGTTTTATGTCAGTTCTTTCTATCTGTTCGTTACCCTATTTTTAAAAGCAGTAGCATTCTATAGTTTTACAGACTCTTTGTCTAAGCAAGGTCTGAAATATACCGAAATGTCAGTAAAACCGACTGTTATGAATACGATTCTTTGGAATGCTATAGTAGAGACTGAAGATTCTTTTCTGATAGGAGAGTATTCGTTCTTTGATCAATCAGATATTACATATCAACAGTTTTCAAAGAACCACGATTTAATTAAGTCGTTAGAGAATCATCCTTTAATTATAAGATTGATTAAGATAAGTGAAGGATACTATACTTTCTCAGAAAAGAATGAGGGTATTTACTTTAATGATTTGCGTTTCGGATTACTTAAAAATGAAGGAGAAGAAGTACAGTTTGCTTTTAGTTATCGCTTTTATTTAGATGACAAAGGAGAGTTACAAGCAGAAGAGGTTAAAAAGGAGCGAAAAGACGGACTTCTATTGCTAAAGAAGCTTTGGATACGTCTTCAGGGGAAATAGCTTCTTAGACGTTATTATTTGCCTTATTGTCCTTGTGATTTTCAATAACTTTTATTTATGAGTTCATACCAAAAACATTTTATTAATATTATCTCTGAGCAACTCCCTGAAGGGGTAAAGCTCGTAGACTTTCTCTCTGATCTAGTACATCTGAGTAAAGAAGCTTGTTATAGAAGGATAAGATGTGAGGTAGAGTTTACCTTGTCTGAGGTAGTTCATATCTCTAAGGCATTGAATATTAATCTAACTTCTTTAGTTATTCGAGAAGCAGGAGAGAAAGTCACTTGTAATCTGCGTATAATAAAGGAGAACAACGTAGTAGATGGCTATTCTAAGAAGTTAGAAGCTGAATTAAACGTTTTAGAGGGATTTGAATCTAAAAGTAAACATTCCTTGCTAATGGTGAGTAAAGAGTTGCCAGAACTACTTTATTTTGGATCTAGTGGATTGATGAAACTGCGTTTAATGAAGTTACAACTCAATCAAGGTGTGAGTAGCCCTAAAGTATTTGACCAGATAGAGTTGTTGCCTAGCTTGAAGAAGGTTCAAGACGCTTATTGGAAGGCGATACAACAGTTTAATATTGTCCTTTATCTAGGGCCAGAACTGTTAACGGGGATGCTTTATGATATAGAGTACTTCTATAAGACAGATATGTTATCCTTAGAAAACAAGAATGTACTGATCGCAGAGATAGCTGAGATATTAGATTTAATCCGTGATATAGGAAGTACAGGAGAGTATAAAGGAAAGAAAATAGAGCTATATATCTCTCATTTGGCACTAGAGTTATCACATACATGTTTGGTCTCAGATGGATTAGAAGCAACAGTTTTAGATTTAAATTACCCCAATACACTGCTTTCCTTTGACCGAACATTTAACCAAGCACAGACACATCGACTACAAGTCATCAAGCGTACCTCAACACTGATTAGTCAATCAGGAGAAATACAGAGGACTACCTATTTAAATAAACACAGAGAATTATTACAATCTTAGATAAGAAAAAGAACAATTAGTAGCTCTTTTTTTGATTTAATTTTCATTAAGAGACAAAAACAGTTATTTATGTTTCAGTTTTAGACACAAATCAACTGATTGATTTAAAAACTTAGTTGTTACTTGCTATTGTTGCAAATAATTTGATAAGAAGTATAATATGGCAAATAAAGATTTTACACTAGGTATAGAACAAGCAAGAGCTTTAGATCAACAAGATATTTTACGAACGTTTAAAGATAGATTCTATCCATTAGCTGATCACAAGGTGTATATGGATGGCAATTCGCTAGGGTTAGCTTCTGTAGATGCAGAAAAAGCATTGTTAAAGGTAATGGAGGTATGGAAGAGCCAAGGGATTTTGATTTGGAATGAAGATGATGGGCATTACTTTAATTACGGAAAGAACCTCGGGGGGCGCGTAGGAAAACTAATCAATGCTGGAGAAAATGAAGTAATGATTACAGCTAACACTACAATGAATATTCATCAAGCAATAGCTACTTTCTGGAAGCCTACTAAAGAGCGCTATAAGATTTTAATAGACGATTTGAATTTTCCTACAGATCGCTATGCTATAGATAGTCAAGTGTTATTAAAGGGAATGAATGTAGACCAGGTAGTCAAAGTAGTCAATAGTCATAGCGGAGTATTTATAGATCAGAATGCTATAATAGAAGCAATGACAGAGGATGTGGCAGTTATCTTATTGCCTTCTGTGTTATACCGCAGCTCACAGCTCTTAGACATGGAACGCTTAACTGTAGAAGCTCATAAGAGAGGTATCTATATAGGATTTGACTTATGTCACTCTATAGGAGCTGTAGCTCATGATTTTCAAGCCATTCAACCTGATTTTGCTGTATGGTGTAATTATAAATATCTATCAGCAGGACCTGGTTCGACAGCAGGTATTTATGTCAATAAGAAACACTTCGATAAACAAGTTGGTTTGGCTGGTTGGTTTGGAAACAAGGATGAAACTCAGTTTCAATTAAAGCATCAGTTTGATCAAGCTTTAGATGTTACAGCATACCAAACAGGAACACCTAATATTCTTTCTATGGCACCTTTAGAGGGAGTGTTAGATATATACGAAGAGGCTGGAATGGAGAATATAAGAGCCAAATCTCTTAATCTTACAGCCTATATGATGTATCTAATAGATAGGCGTCTAAGTGCTTATGGATACTCATATAATAACGAAACAGAGGATGCTAAACGAGCAGGACATGTAGCCTTAGTACACGATGAAGCTTATCGCATCTGTTTAGCTTTAAAAAAGCACAATATTATACCTGATTATAGAGAACCTAATGTTATTCGATTAGCTCCAGTAGCTCTTTATAATTCATATCAAGAAGTATATCACTTGATAGAAACATTAGAGATAATTGGGGAAAATAAGGAATGGAATGACTTTAGTACTGAAAGAGCGATAGTTATCTAAGTAAAGATATTACCACTAAATAGATACGGATAAAAAAGCCTTTAAAACTTAGTGTTTAAAGGCTTTTTATCGTTAATTTTACTACAATATTTACTTATACGAGATGGTTATAGATATTAATCAACATAAAATCTCTATCGGCAGCAAGTATGATATCTTCATTAATAAGGAGAAGAAATACTTTGGAGAGCAGAAACTATTCAAGTTATTTGCAGAGATTCATTTGTTTTCTGATAAAACAAAGCAACAAGCCTTTGTGATAAAGAAAAAGTTTGCTTTTGTGTATCCTACTTATGTTTTGACTGACAAGGGTGGAAAAAAAGCAGTGCTAGAGATGAAATCTTACTGGAAGACACATTATCAATGTACCTATCATCATAAAGTATATGATATCTATCCTCATCGTGGACGCAAATGTTCTGTTTTTGAGAATGGCAAGCAGATAGCATGGTGGGATAAAGCAGCTGTTTCTTGGTTTGCGGGTGATAATTACCAAATCATAGCGAATGACGATGCTAATGAGCAAGTATTGATTGCCTGTTGTCTAGCTTATGATAATTATACTTTTAGATCAGGGGATAAAGGATTGATTAATATTGATGTAGGTAATGTTTTCCTTCAAAAGAGGCGTTTTGATCAAGAGTGGAAGCCTAATAATAAAGTAGTAAAAATAGATTATACTAAATAATTTATCTAAATTTAAAGAACATAAAAAACTTAATATATATCGGTATGGATATTATCAATGCAACACAACAAGAACAAGATAACTTCTTCTGGAAGGTAATTGAACAATCAAATAATGAGAAAGACTGTAACTGGGAAGACTATGATCAGGATGAGCATATTGATCAGATGATAGAGCAGTTGAGCAAAACAGATAAGAATCACCTAATTGTTTTTGAAAAAGTGATGCAACAACAATTGCATAAATTATATACAGCAGAAGTAGCAGAGTTATATATTATCTTAAATAATGATTTTGATGTAGCAGAGGGAGTTATAGATTTTGACGATACTATCTCTGACGATGCTTTTATTTACTTTAGATGTTGGTTATTACTTAAAGGTAAAGACTTTGTAGATGCAATAACAAAAGATATCCAGGAGTTCGTTAATGGAGACTATAGCTTTGATATTGGCGATTGTGATGGAGAAGAGTTGTTATATGTAGCGGATTTAGCTAATGAAGAGATGAATGGTGTAGATGAATCAGAAGAAATTAGAGATGCTATCTATGAGACGTTCCCTGAAGTGGTTAATTATGATGATGCAGAGGTAAAGATGAATAGAGAAGTAAAAGGCGGAACAGAATTACAAAAAATGTACCCAGACTTGGTCGAAGAGATTTGTGATGTTCGCTCAGATGTTGAAGAATAGTTCCTTTTTGCTAGATAAATTAAAAAAAAGTTTAAGGAAATCCTTAAACTTTTTTTTAGCACTAAAGCCAAGTATTTATTACCTTAACCTAGTTTTGTAAAAGAACACTATATATGACACAACCTTTTAAAACACTATTCGGTATCTTATTGTTATCTACTACTTTACTTACTGGAGGTTCTATTAAAGCCCAGAAGATAGATGTGGATTATAAGAATAATCTAACCTATTATCATTATGGCTATTCAGCAAAACTAGAGAAGAGCTTCTTTGAAGGCTTTGTCTTTTCTGATAATAGAAGTAATAAAGTAGAATACTCAAAAGAATATGTCGAGAAAGAGTATCCTGAACTACTAGATCAAGAGGAAAAAAGAAAGTTATTCTTAGTAGATCACGTTGCTAGATTTAAAAATGTATTAGGCTACGAAGCAGGTTATAAAATAGACTTCTCAGGTAAAACGATTATTGAAGATAACAGAGGAAATAAAGTAGAGTATAGTACAGACTTCTTTGGAAATAAAGTATACGAAGACAAATCTAGACAAATCAAAAGGACAATCGGTAAAGATATATTAGGAACCTATAACTATAAATCAGGTAGGGAATCAGCCTTGTTTAAAAAGAATATTTTCGGTGCCTGGGAATATCAGGATAGCGAGAAAAACAAGGTAGAGCTAAGTAACAATACTTGGAACAAATACTTAGTCGAATATCGCAGTGAAGAAGCTGTATTCTTATATTTAATCAATCAATATTTAAGCAAAGGGCAGGAGTGGAACTGGTATTTTTAATATAAAGTATCACTTTATATAGAATCCTTAAGTTGCTTTATTCTAGTTGTTTTTGAATTTTTTAATATGGAATAAATAGAGGCAAATAAGAAACAAGATGTTATCATTGCGTTTAAGCATCTAGGTGATCCACAATGGGAAGTAAATACAAGGTTAATCATAGAATCTTTAGCTTATAATTGGAGTAAAGCAAGTGCTGTGCCTTGTACAAAACCAGAGATAGAAGAACTAGAAAAAAGACTAGAAACTACTTTACCTGTTTCTCTAAAGCAGTTCTATCTTGTGTTTGGGGTAGCTGGTATAGGAGAAGAACTTATGGAATTAAAAGAGATAGAATATTTAGAAAAAATATGGCACCTGATCCACAGTATGGACCAAGATTTAGGTGTTACCTTATTTGATAACTTTTAGCGATTATTTAGGTAATTGTAATATGTTTTGTTTTTATAAAAATACCAAGCAGATTTATTACTTTGATCACGATACGATACTCGACCTTATATAATAAAGTTCTTCCTTGACTTTGAGGGTTATCTTAAATGCTGTTTAATACTAGCACAAACAGACCTGTTTGGTGATATTGATCGGAAACAGACCATCCGTTGGACAGAGGATATAGTCAATAAATGGACATATTAATAAATAGAAAAAACAATGGCAGAAACACTTAGTTGGAGTGCATTTCAGAAGGAGTATCAATTTTGAACAAACAGTGTATTTATTGACAAACAAGTCTATAAAGCTAATCGCTGATTCAACATTAAAAGAAGAGCAGTTCTGTTTATTCGCCTATAACTACCATTCTTTCTATGGGTATATATTACTTAGCTTTGATACAGATCAGATCAATAAGGCTAGGGGGTATTATCCTGCTAACTGAAGGTATGTAGAGATACAAGAATATATCCCTGAGATTATTGTACCATGGGAAGAAGTATACAGACCTATAGAGGATGAATACTTCAGGATAATGGATAGTATAGATGCCCCTATTATTTGATAGATATTCTACAGGCTTTCTTACTTGTCTAAGAAGAATCATGGTCAGGATAGAAACAAGAAGGTCTATTAGCTGGTTATTTTAAGACAACACCTAGTGTTTGGACACTGGTGACATAAGTAGATGCTGATGAAGAAGACCAAGAGCGATTAGCAATCAGTCCACCATAATAAACAGCTGTTAGTTAGTGTGTTCTGTTTGTTTTTTGTAAATTGTGATATACTTAATCATTTTTACTATGGCACAAGCAACACAAGACACTAAGTTTATTAGAATATTAGGCATTGTTGCTACAGTGATGGCTATGGCGATGTATGTATCCTATATTCCTCAGATTATTGGTAATCTAAACGGAAATAAGAGTGATTATATTCAGCCTTTAGTTGCAGCGATTAACTGCACCTTGTGGGTGATGTATGGCTTTAAGAAAAAAGATTGGCCTATTGCACTAGCCAATGCTCCAGGGGTATTGTTTGGATTGTTTGCTTGTATTACAGCTTTAGTATAAGGGAAGTAGAGACAATATAAAAGGGAAATAAACTTAACTGTATTTCCCTTTTATATTTATTTATAGAGTTTTGGTATTATTGTGTGACACTGTTTATTAATCATTGTCCACTACTACATACCTCTTTTGAACCAATTTATTGACTCTACTCATTAAGATAATACTTAATATAGATACTCCTACTAATACATAAGCAACAATATCATAGTTGATCAGTGGGCTATTCTCGTGTTCTTGATAAACAATCATACCTGCTATAGCAGCAGCTATACCACCTGATATCTGTTGCAAAGAAGAAGTAATACTCATATATGCTCCTCTATCTTGTGTGTCTGGCACAGCACTATTTAAGGCAGAAGATGGTACCATACGACTCATAATACCGATCATCATTAAGATATTGATAGCAATCACTAGCCAAAATGGAATGTGAAATAGATTAGTATATACCACACATACGGTCATTAACCATATAGAAGCAACAGCAAATAACTTAAACTTGCTCACTCTATCACTTAGGCGACCTATAAAAGGCATTAGCGTTAGTGAAGCTACGCCTGATATCATAAACATAATAGGCAGTTGGTCAGGATGCACACCGAGGTTATTGACCGCGAAGATTGTTCCGAATGGCATCATCATAAATCCCCCTACAGATAACATGGTGATAGACATAAATCCGATGCGGTAATCTTTATTCTTAACAGTATGCCATAAGTGAGCGATAGCTTTCTTCTGAGGTTGTGTATTTAGGTGTTCATTTACAGGTTTTAAATATAGACCTATTGCCATAGCGATGATTACTGATAAGCCTACAATCATAAAGAAAGGTGCTTCCCAATACCATTTGTTAGCGATATATAGTCCTATTGGAATACCTAATACTTGACTTGCTCCAAAACCCATTTGCACAAAACCCATTACTCGACCTCTCTGCTTTAAAGAGAAGATATCTGTGATAATAGCCATAGAGATAGAACCGATCACACCGCCAAATAGTCCTGTGAATATACGGGCTAGCACTAAGGTTATATAGGAGTTAGCTAATCCACACAATAACGTGCCTATGATAAAACCGATATAGAAGAATAACAATAGTTTCTTACGGTCATATTTATCAGCGAATCCTGCTGTAAGTAATCCTGCTGCTCCTGCACTAAAGGCATAAGCGGATACAGCTATCCCAAAGTCCTTGGTACTCATAGAAAGACTTTTTAGCAGTAGATCTCCTAAAGGAGCCATAACCATAAAATCTAAAATAACGGTAAACTGTGTAATAGCTAAAATGAAAATTACAAATTTCTCATAACTACTAAATGTCTGAATTTTTATTGTGTTACTCATATTATTGTTTAAAATACAATGCTATTAGAATTGATAATAGATTGAAGATATAGCATTAAATAACTCGTTGTAATCTACTGGGAATGTTGCAAACTCTATGTTTGAAGTATAAAGAGTTTTTAATATATTCTAAATTAGCAAAATGCAAATATAAGCGATTATTCTTTTTCTTATCTTTGGACTGTGAAAAACGATTAGTTGTTTTATATAATTAACATTAAATATGTTTTTTTAAATATTTTTGATGTGAAATAATTGAAAAAAAAATGAATATTAACTCATATAGTGTAAGGTATAATGATCTTTCAAGTAGATTTAGAGAGAATTATAATAACAATGAAATTTCGACTGAACTATTTGACTTGCTTTATGAACTACAGGAATTAGAGCAAACAAAAGAGAATAAAGAAATACAATGTCATATCTATGCTTTGCTTGAGCATTGGCAAAAAGCATATAACTTATTGTTAGAGATAGTAGATAGTAATGACAAAAAAGCTACGTCTAAACTATTCGTTTTTTCTCAAAAAGCCAAAACACATAAGGATACTTTCGGACTAAAAGATATTAGAGAAGCAAGAAAGATAAAAGAAGTTGTTCACTTGTCAATAGACGACTTTAGTTTGAAGAATGATTTAGCCCATCTTTATTATGTGAATTGTGATAAAGTTGTTGTGTTTAATAAGTATTGTTCAGGGAATAGATTTATGATTAAGGCTTCAGCTATACTTACTGTAGATGATAAACAGGAGTTAATTAAGTATATCTATTGGTTAGCTGATTTGCGCACTTCTCTTATTAATTTTTACAATAGTGAGAACAATAAATATTTATTGTTATTAGAAGCAAAAGCGGATAGTGATTGGTATGATACTTTGGAGGTTTATAGTGTAACTATCCATTACTCTAGCGCCAGGGAAATAGAAACGACTATCTCTATAGGAGATCAGGTTTCTTTAGACCATATTGTTGATTTAGAACTATACAACAAAGAATTTGTTGATTTGAATATAGATGGATAAAGCCTGTATTATGTGGTAACACAGGCTTTGAGTTTTTAAAGAAGATATTTGGGCTATAGTAAAGTCATGTGTTTTGAGGCAGTAGATAATTGCTGATATTCCTCTACTAATTTATCAAGAAACGTAAATAAAGCCCAATTCATCGTGGTATAGTCAAAAGCTTTCATTTCTTGTGGTGTTTGAACATAAGGTTTATGTGCATTTTCTTGGAGAACTTTACTCTCATTTAGAATTAGAAGTTCAATAACTTCGGGGGTAAACTCTAGATGACATTGAAATCCATATACTAAATTAGTGTATTCTATTATTTGTCTTGGACATCCTGCGCTTGTAGCGATTACTTTAGCATCTGGTGTTAAGCCAGGCATATCATTATGCCAATGGCCTACATCTAGTGTATCGCCGAAGTGTTTAAACTTGGAATGCTGTCTACCTATTTCAGTTAATAGAATGGGAAATACACCTATTTCTTGCTCAGGGCTGTGGCTAAAGGCATTGCATAATGCCTCTGCTATAAGTTGTGCGCCTAAGCAGACTCCTATAACAGCCTTATTTGCGTTAATACACTTTAAGATTAATTCTTTTTCTTTCTGAGCATTGAAGTAAGGGCATTCTTTTACTGTTGTAATGGGATCTTGAGGACCACCTAATACAATTAATAAGTCAATATGTTCTGCTGAGGCAGGTAGTGTATTGTATTCATATATTTTAGTCATACTGACACTATATCCTTTTTTAATTACCCAATCTAAATATGCTCCTGGAGCTTCAAATTCCTCGTGTATTACAAAGTGTACATGCATTGTTTTTCGTTGTTTTGTTGTGGGCAAAGGTAAAAGCCTATCTAAATAGCATCATAGTCCAGAATAGTTAAAACTACCTAGTCCAAGCTTTTATAAGTAAAGAATAAAATGTAATTGTTAAAAATAATTAAATAAATGTATTTACTAATTAAATAGTGATTAGTATTTAAAAATAGTTGTGTATAAAAGTATAAAATAAAAGATAAGTAGTATTATTAATAGCCTGCGTGCTGTTTTATTGTGTTTTTGACAATACTTAATGTAGTTTTGTATGAAGTGATTAACCCCACATTCGCAATCAAAAGTATGAGAAAACAATTACTAAAAACAAGTTTACTAAGTCTCTTCTTATTAGCCTTAGGTACTGATGTACAGGCACAACGTGTATCTGAGAAGAAAGCTGATAAAGAGTATGAAAAATTAGCTTACATTGATGCTATTAAGATATATGAACGCATGGCTAAAAATGGATATATCAATGGAGATATATTAATGAAGTTAGGAGATTCTTACTATTTTAATGGAAAACTTCTTGATGCTAATAAATGGTATGGAGAATTGTTTAATGGGAAGTATGATGATAAGGGAACGGTAATCATTCCTTCAGAATATTACTATCGATATGCACAAACATTAAAAGCAGCAGAGCAATATGAGCAGTCAACTAAAGTAATGGAGCAATTCGTTAAATTAGAAAAAGATGACTCTAGAGCTCAACTGTATGCTGCAAATAAAGATTACTTAAATAGTATTGAGGATAAAACATCTCGCTATAATTTAAAACACGCTTCTATTAATAGTGCTTATTCTGATTATGGCGCGGCTGTGATAGGAGATCAACTGATATTCACATCTGCTCGCCCTGAGGCAAAGTTATCTAGTAAGAAATTACACGAATGGACTAATGAGAGTTTTACAACTTTATATAGTAGTACTATTTTACCAGATGGTAAAATGGGTGAACCTGTGGTTTATGCCCCTGAGTTGAGTTCTAAAGTGAATGATGCTACAGCAGTATTTACTAAAGATGGTAAGACGATGTACTTTACTAGAAACAATTCTAACTTAAAGGGAAAACGCAAGAACAATAAAAAGAATTCTTCTTTATTAAAAATATTCAGTGCTACAAAACAAGCTAATGGCAAATGGGGAGATGTTAGAGAATTGCCTATTAACTCTGATAATTTTAATACTGCTCACCCAGCATTAACACCTGATGATGGATGGTTATACTTCTCATCAGATAGAGAAGATAACCAGGGACAATCTGATATTTACAGAGTAGCGCTTTATCCTAATCACGTATATGGAGGAGTAGAGAATATCGGCAAAAAGGTAAATACAGCAGGTAGAGAGACTTTCCCATTTATATCATCAGATAACTATTTATTCTTTGCTTCAGATGGGCATCCTGGACTAGGAGGATTAGACATCTTCACAGCTAAGATAGACCGCAATGGAACTATCGGAGAAGTGACTAATATAGGTGCTCCGATTAACAGTCCATTTGACGACTTCTCAATTTATATCAATAGAGAATCAAAGTCGGGGTTTGTTAGTTCTAATAGAGCAGAAGGATTAGGAGGAGATGATATTTATTCATTTATAGAAAAATCTTGTTTACAGCATATCGTAGGAACGGTATATGATATTAAAACACAGAAGGGGATTCCTAATGCTACTGTAGTAATTTCTGATGCGCTATATGAGAAGTCAAAGACTATACAAACTGATGATCAAGGGAATTATAGCTCGGAGACTCTAGATTGTGATCATAAATATAGAGTGAAAGCTGAGGCTCCTTCATATAGTACTGTAGAATTGGTATTTGCTTTAGAAGACATTACAGGGGATAAAAAAGTAAACATAGGATTAGACAAATCATACGAAACAGTAGGAGTAAACGATGACTTGTTTAAGAAACTGAAGTTACAACCAATATACTTTAACTTTGACAAATCATTTATCCGTCCAGATGCTTCGATTGAATTAATGAAAGTAGTCGAGGTAATGAGAGAATACCCAACGATGAAGATAGATGTACGTTCACATACAGATAGTAGAGGTAATGATAATTATAACCTTGCACTATCTGATAGACGTGTGAAAGCAACTATCCAATGGATGATCTCACAAGGTATAGAACCAAGTAGATTAACAGGTAGAGGATATGGAGAATCTCAACTTCAAAACAGATGTGCTAACGGCGTACCGTGTAGCGAAGTAGATCACCAACTAAACAGACGTAGTGAATTTATCATAACAGAAATGTAACAAAAAAGAGGCTTTCGCCTCTTTTTTTAATTACGAATTATTTGCCCTACGGGCAATATGTACATACCATACCACAATCATTATCCGCAATCGTAGGGATGTATGTAATACATCCACATAAAACATCAAATGATGTTTTCTCTACATGTGTGGTATAATGTATTAGGTGATATGTATTTGCCCTTCTTCTCTTAGCTTATTTGCTCATTGTGTACCAAAATAACTTGACTGATATTAAGAATAATCAACTTTTAAATGTAAAGTAAACACTGTTCACTGTCAAATATAATTTTCTAATTATAGTATTTCTCTTCTTAAGTCCTCTGCTGATTTAGGAGATAATGCTCCTAATGGAATATCATATACCGTTACAGCACCTGTCTGTCCTTGAGCTGCTAATTTATATACTGCACGTGAGAATGCAACCAATACACTAGCTGTAAATTCAGGATTGCTCTCTAGGGCAAGACCGAACTCTATATTCTGTTTCGTATCAGTACCTGTGATTCCAGATCTGAATACCTTACCACCGTGAGGCATTGCACTGTGATTAGCCTTTAATTCCTCTTCAGAGATAAAGTGAACAGTAGTATTGTAATCCGCGAAATAGTTAGGCATCGTCTTGATAGTAGATTCTATAATCGCTGTATTAGCGCCCTCTTCAGGCACCACATAACAAATACGCTCGTGCTTCTCAGCTGTTGTTAACACAGGATTCTCTCCTTGGCGAACACGCTCAAGTGCTGATTCGATAGGAATAGTGTACTGAACACCACCTTTAACGCCATCTATACGTCTAATCGCATCAGAATGCCCTTGACTAAGTCCTTTTCCCCAGAATGTATATGTTTCGCCCTGTGGTAAGATACTCTCTCCTAATAAGCGAAGCATAGAGAACAGTCCTGGATCCCATCCTGTAGAGATAAGACTTAAAGTATTATGCTCTCTAGCAGACTTATTCACTGTGTGGAAATACTCAGGTATCTTAGCATGTGTATCAAAACTATCCACAGTGTTAAACCATTGAGAGATATAAGGTACCTGCTCAGGTAAGTCAGTAGAAGACCCACCACAGATGATCATTACATCTACGATAGCTCTATAATCTGTTATTTCGTCTATATGCACCACCTTAGTTTTTGTCTCTAAGTCTTGAGGGTTTCTTCTAGTGAAAATAGCGATTAGTTCTAAATCAGGGTTTTGGCGAATAGCTAGTTCAACTCCTTTACCTAAATTTCCATAACCTACAATACCTATTTTGATTGTATTGTTACTGTCCGTATTCATATGTTTATTATTGTTTTAAAAAGTGTGTCATCCCCTGTGAATTGGGAGGATATGTATAAACGGGCTAATTTAACCAAAACTTTAGACTTACTGTATAATAAATAAATTATCCGAATTAGGTTAACACATCTTTTCTCAGGTATTATACCCAAAGTCATTAACCATATCCCGCAAGTCAATTTTGCGGGATGTATTTGCTCTTGCGCCATCTGCTTTATCCATTAAAAAGCCCATTGGACTTTTTTTAACGCTTTGTCCTACCTGTACTATTGCGGAAGTGGTTGATGGTTAGAATTCCTCGACAGCGCAGTATTGTGGATATTGATTGCATTCTATAATGCGCAATCATACCTTACATAGAAAGTCAATGCAGAGGCGCAATATTTTGCGTCTCCACAAACTGAATAACGCCCTGTCGGCACGCAACGGTAGGGGTGTATAGTGATACACCCGCATAAATATCGTTAGGTATTTTCATTAATAATATATTGGGGGTATTTACATGAAGTCAGTAAAACAAGTAATGACTTAAATCACTTTATAAAACACCATTTTCCTTACCTTAGCAACTTAGTCTTTAATTCAAAAATTCTATTTATCTCTTATTCTGGATTTATAATAACACAACACTATGGAAGATGCGCATATCGTAATTGATCGTATATATAATTACTTGGATAAATATGGCTTAAAAACCAATACGAAGACTTTAGAGGAGTTTATTGCTTATGTTGAAGGACAGTGGGCTATAGCTGATGATCGTAAATACTGTATATACAATGCCTCTATTATTATAGGGCGTATGACTAATGAGTATATTGGCTTAAAGCAATTTGATAAGATGATATTTTGGTTAGATGAGGATGATAAACATATTAATCGAGATAGAAATCCTGAGTATGTACGCAATTATTATAAAGGACAGTGTTGCTTAGAATGTGGAAATGAGCAGGAAGCATTGCGTTATCTGAATTTGTGTTATGCTGTAGAACCTGATTATATCTTTACTAGAGCTCCGTTTTGTTACGAGTTTTTTAATCAACATTTAGAAACACCTAGAGAGTTGCTTGTGAATGAGGATTATGATGATGAGATCGAGGTAGAGTGTGAGTTCGAATTGCCATTATGGGCAGCATTCTTTAAGATGGAAAATAATATTCGATGCAAGGTATTATTGGATTATCTAGAGGATGAGGTAGATCAAGAGGGGGCAGAGGCATTAATGGATCGCATTTTAGCCAATATACAAGCGAACGAGCAGGCTATCTTAGAGGAGTTATTAGCTAAGTTAGTCATTAAGTATAGAGAATGGCAACCGAGATATGATTATAGCCAAGAGGATAAAGCATCTTTTATGCCTGATGTTACTGATGTAGAACAGTTCGGTATGTTGATTACACCACTGGTTATTTACATTATTCCAGAGTCATTAGAAGATACACCTTCTGTGGGATATTTGTTTAATTGCTCTTGGGATAGTGAACATGCACTAGGATTTATGACTTTAAATGATCAGGTGACCTCAATAGGTGGTGCAGATAATGCTTTTTGTTTATAATATATTTTAGATTTTTCTGGGAGACATTGATATACCCGCTGTGTGAAGTTGAGAAACTTCGTACAGTGGGTATATTGTTTATAGGGATGTCTTTGTATTAGTCTTTACATTAAAGATACAATTCGTTTAAGTTAGGAGGTAGGAATGGTTGAATTGTTAAAGCTTTAATAATTTGTTAGTAATGATTTGCTTAAATAGGGAGGGTAAGTTTGCATTAACAAAAAATATAAACTAATGAAAATTAACTACAAACTACCTACTTGGGTTTTAGGTCTTATTATGACTGCCTCAGTTGTAGGATGCAATGACGACAACTCAATTGACAATGGAGGAGACGGTAACAAAGGCGACAAAATTGAATTAAAGAATCATTCAAAGACACCAGCATTTGTATATGCTATGCCTGGTTTTGAAAAATTAGAGATATTCTCTCTTATCTCAAGTGAAGATAAGTTAAGTGAATCACCTGATTTTGTCTTCGGAGGACAACCTGATGGAGCTGGTTTTATGAAAAATCCAAAAGGAGAAGGGTTTTTAATGATTACGAATCACGAGATTATGCAATCTGTGTCTCGTGTGACATTAGATAAGAATTTTAAACCTGTAAAAGGAGAATATATTGTAGATGGTATAGGGGGAATCACAAGGTTATGCTCGGCGACACTTGCTAAACCTGAGATTCACGGATTTGGACCTGTATTTTTAACAGCAGGAGAATCTGGACAAGAGAGTATGGTACATGCAGTAGATCCATTAGGGTCAACAGATCTTAAGTCTAATACAGATCGCGTATTGCCTGCATTAGGTAAAGCAAGTATGGAGAATGCTGTGCCATTGCCATCAGATGTGTCTAATGGAAAGACTATTATCTTAATCGGAGAAGATCAAGGGTATAGTTCAAGTCATCAGAGTGCTGGACAGTTGATTATGTATGTAGGAAATAAAGGAGATCTTACTGGAGGTAAACTATATGCGTTAAAACGCAAGACTGGTGGGTATACTGAAATGGATATGGAGAAAGGGAAAGAATATGATGTAGAGTTCGTAGAGATACCTGGTGCTAAAGATATGACAGGAGCACAAATCAATCAAAAGAACATGGATTTAGGTGTAATTCGCTTTTCTCGTGTAGAGGATGTGGATTACAGAAAAGGAGCAGGTAAAGGGAATGAAGTTTACTTCACAGCAACAGGTCAAGCAAGTGGTGGTAATCCTGTAAAAGGATATACAATGTGGGGACGTGTGTATAAACTAGTAATGGATAAGAATGGCATGATGACTGGTAAACTTTCTGTGGCAGCTGAGGGAGATAGTAAGCCAGGTAGAGATTTAATCAACCCAGACAACTTATGTGTAACAGAGAACTATGTATATATCCAAGAAGATGGTGACTCATACTACACTGATGCGAAACATGACTCGTATATCTGGCAATACAAGATGGCTGATGGATCATATAAACCATGGTTAAATATGAAACACAACCGCGAAGATGCTGAATGGCAAAAGAATTACAATCAATCAGGAAACTTACAGAAGTTTGGTTCTTGGGAATTTGGAGCAATGGAAGATATCTCTGATTTAGTGGGTATTCCGAATACATTCTCTGTAAATATTCACTCTCACACTTGGCAAAAATCAGAATTTGCTAATGCTGATAAAGCAGGAGTAAATAAGAATAAAGAAGGAGGTCAAGTAGTGATTATCCGCAATGTAGAAAGATAGATTAGAATATAGTGTTTTGTAACCTCTGGTGGTGTAGTTAATATACTGCTGGAGGTCTTTTTTTATGCCTATGAAGATTTTAAAATATATATCTGTATTTGTATTGACCTTGAGTATATTAAGTTGTGCAAACAAAGAGAATAAATATGAAGATATAACGTATAACAACTACTTATTAACTAAAGTAGATAGTCTAGAGTCCAAAGTAGATCAATTAGTTGAATCTGTAAGTACAGAAAAAGATAGTACATCTGTGCGAACAGCATTTGTCAATAGCAGATTAGCATATAAAGAGATAGAATGGGCTGTATCATACTTTTTACCTCATACTAGTAAGGCGATTAATGGTCCTGCTTTAGATCAATTAGATTTAGATGAGAATAAATTTATCCCTGCAGAGGGATTTCAGGTGGTAGAAGAGTTTCTTTATCCAATATATGACACGACAAGTAGAGAGGACTTACTATTAGAGGTAAAAAGGTTAAAGAGCTTTGTACACGCAATGAGAAAGAACTTTGAGGTTATTACTATTTCGGAAGCCCTAGTTTTAGAAGCCTTAAAGATGGAGGTTTTTCAGATTACAGCTTTGGGCATTACAGGATTTGATACACCAGCGAGTAAATTGCAATTCGTAGAAGCTACAGCTAGTTTAAAAGGAGTTAAGCAGGCTCTTTTATTAAATAAAACTTGGGCTGATAAACCAGTGTATAAGGAAATAACTACTCTATTAGATCAGGCAATCGCTATCTGTGAGAAGAATTCAAGTAAAGATAGTTTTGATTATCTAGATATGATTACTAGTTATTTAGACCCTATTTCAATGGGTATTGTGAATTTACAGAGAGTGTTAGGTATTCCATTTAATGATGGTAATCAGGTGGTTAAAGGAAGTGTAGGGTCGTTTTTTGATAAAGATTTGATTAATCTAAATGCTTTTATGCCAGATTCTACTTATTATTTAACACCAGAGAAAGTAGCTTTAGGAAAGGAACTATTTTTTGACAAAAAGCTTTCTAAGGACAGTTTTAGAAGTTGTGCTGACTGTCATCATAAGGATAAAGGCTATACAGATGGGTTAAAAACAGCCTTAGACTTAAAAGGACAACCACTGGTACGCAATACACCATCGTTAAACTACTCTGCTTATTATCATGGACAGTTTTTAGATATGCGCAGTACTACTTTAGAAAGTCAGTCTTCCGATGTGATTACCAATAAAGATGAAATGCATGGAGATTTAGATCAAATAGTCGCTCATTTAAATGAATCAGATAGATATAAGAAACAATTTAATGCAGTATTTAAAACAGATAAAGACATCGAGGTATGGCAATTAGAGAATGCTTTAGCTACGTTTATTCGTTCGCTATCTGTTTTTAATTCTCGTTTTGATCAATATATGCGAGGAGATAAGAAAGCAATGACAGCGCAGGAAAAGAACGGTTTTAATCTATTCGTAGGTAAGGCACAGTGTGCTACCTGTCACTTTATGCCACTGTTTAATGGTACGGTGCCGCCATATTTTACCAATTCAGAGCAAGAGGTTTTAGGCGTTCCTGCTAATAAAGAAGGAACAGTGTTAGATGGGGATTTAGGACGATATGTTTATAATACAGATCTTCCACAATTAAAGCATTCCTTTAAAACGACAACTGTTAGGAATATTGGAGAGAGTGGACCTTATATGCATAACGGTGTTTATACAACATTAGAAGAGGTAATGGATTTTTATAATAAAGGAGGAGGGCTAGGTTTAGGACTTGAGCTAGAGAGTCAAACCCTACCTGAGGATAAACTAAATCTGTCAGAACAAGAGATTAAGGATATTATAGTATTTATGAAAGCACTTAGTGATAAGTAAGATTTGGTAGAATTATGTTTTAAATAAATAAGGTTTGCGTTAATAAATGCAAACCTTATTATGTTATAAGTAGTTTACTTATTTTTAAGCATGTCAATTTTATTTTTAGCATCTGTAAAAGCTGTTTCAATAACTTTTCCCTCTGAAATAAAAAGAGTATTATCAGAACCAGTGCGTTCTAAAGTTATAAACCAGTTAGCTTTTGCTTCTGATACATAATAACCTACTTGAAACCCATCAACAGTAACAAATTTATTCTCAGTATAATCTGGATTAGAGATAACATCAGCCTCGACCTCACTAAGTAACACTTTTAAAGCTTTTAAAACTTCGTCTATATCTGCATATTCAATAGATGCAGTACTCTTATTATATTTACCCTTTGATTCTATTTGATAAAAGTATGCTGTTTCACTGCCATTAGTGATTTTTCTAATTCTTGTTTCTGATTTGCTATAACTAGTCTGTAAATTAGGCAAAGTAGTATCTACAAGTTTAACAATACTTCCAGTGTTAGATACTAAGGTTTCTATCTTTGTTTTGGTTACTTCTGTGTCTTTTACTTCCTCTTGTTTACAAGAAGAAAATAAAAGAATAAGAGTAGACATTAAAAGAATGTTTTTTAACATGATTGAAGTTTTATAATTTCAGCGAATATAAAGTTACTAAAGCATATTACTTTACGGAAAACCGTAAATACTAATATTATTGATTTTATCTAATTATAATGAGCATAGGACTTATGTTTACATAGATATATTGAGTGTTTTTTATTTAAGTAAGACAAAATAGAGTAGTTGTTAATTATCTAAAAAGGTGTATTTTTAACCGATAATCCAGTATAATGGATGGAAAGAAAGTACTATGAGTTTTTTAAAAAAGATATTTGGGAAAGAGGTTAAAGAGTCTGCAATAGTTGAGTTAGATATTCAATATAAGAATTTCTGGAAGTGGTTTACAGAGAATGAAGCGGTGTTTCTAGAAGTAATAAAGAATAATGCTGGTGTAGTAGAGAAGTTTATTGATGTAGTAGGACCTCGCTTAAAAGAGATAAACCCCAACTTCAATATGCTAACAGGAATGAGTAAGGATGGAATGGGAGAATTAATTATCACACCTGATGGCGCATTAAAAGCATTGCCTTTTGTCGATGATTTAGTTGCTGTAGCACCAGATTTAGCGCATTGGAGATTTATTAGTTGTAAGCCTAGTATGAAAGGGATAGGTTTAGATATGAATGGATTCCTGTTAGATGAAGATACCATTTCGTTCATTCCTATTTACGACAAGGATTACCCTGACTATATCCATTTGCGTTTTATTGTTAAAGAGTGTACACCTGAGAATGAGAGTGATATTGGTAATGCGCTTTATATGTTTTTAGATAATTACCTAGGAGAAGAAAAAACGATGACGATGATTGATTACTTAGAAGTAAGTGGGGCTAAAGATATTGAAGGAGAATCTATTGCGGTGACTAAGTTAAGTGATTATTTAAGTTATAGAGAAACAGAGTTTGTAGAAAAATACGATAGTATTATTCGTGTAAATGGGGCAGATCAGTATTCTATATTAGAGAGTAATAGTGATAATGGACGTTTGATAGTAGTGGTAAACACAACGTTTCTCAATTGGGATCAGAAGATGTCTTATCCATGGGTGGTTAAAATGTCTATAAGATATGAGGGGAATAAGGATGGCATGCCTTCAACTACTGATTTGTCCATGATGGATGAGATAGAGGATTTGCTACTAGAGACAGAATTACTTAATAGTGTGGCTAGAGAAACAGGGGCAAACGAGCGTACTTTGTTTTTTGCAACTAAAGATTATAGAAACGCATCAAGAGAGGTGTTAAAGACAATCAGTCTGTTTACAGATAAATTTGATATAGATTATACGATTTATAGAGATAAGTATTGGATGGGATTAGAGGTTTATATGAATGCTATTAATAAAGGGTAGATATAAAACATCTTAATCCAATTAGATGAGAAATATAATAGGGCAAAAGAGTTGCGTATATATGAAATAGTATATAGGTAACTCTTTTGTTTTTTTATGTTTATCTGTTTAGTAATGAGTAACATTAACAATTCAAGTGAAATAGAATGTCATAACTTAATTTTTAAGGATATTAAAAAATGTGTTAAAACAATTAGAAAACGAGAAAACACAAGCTAGTGAAATATGAAAGTTTAAATAGTTATCCTATATTTGGGAAGCTAAAAAAAGAAATATGAAAATTTTAATATCACCAGCTAAGAGCTTAGATTATGCTACAGCCGTGCCAGTGGATAAGACTACAAAACCTGTTTTTGTAAAAGAATCAAAAGTGATTAATGAGGTCTTACAGTCAAAAACGCCTATGGATTTAGAAGCTTTGATGAAGATTTCTAATAATCTAGCAGAGTTAAACTGGAAGAGAAATCAAGAGAGGACTTTCACTAAGAAAGAGGGAAGAGAACGTGATTTTAGACAAGCTATATTTGCCTTTAATGGCGATGTGTACACAGGTCTAGATGCTTATAGTTTGACTCCAGAGAAGATAGAAGTATTACAAAATAAATTGAGAATATTATCAGGCCTTTACGGTCTTTTAAAACCATTAGATGAGATAGAGCCATACCGCTTAGAGATGGGGACTAAAATGAGTATTGGAGAGAAGTCAAACCTATACGAATTTTGGAAGCCAATATTAGTAGAGGCTTTAAATAAAGAGATGAAACAAGATGAACTATTAGTTAATCTTGCCAGTAATGAGTATTTCAGTTCAATAGAAAAAAAAGCGATAAAAGGAGTACTAGTAACTCCTGATTTTAAAGAGCTACGCGATGGAAAGTTAAAGACTATTAGCTTTTATGCGAAAAAAGCGAGAGGGCTTATGGTTCGTTATATTATTGATAATAATATAAATGACATAGATGGTCTTAAGAAGTTCAATGTAGAAGGTTACGCATGGAGTGAGGCTGATTCTAAAGGAAATAATTTAGTATTTACAAGATAAAATTTATATACCACCAAAATAAAAGTATGGAAACAGTACATTATATTTCTTCTGATGTGTTTACAATTGAAAAATTGCAAGAGATTATAACAGAGGGGAAAAAGATACAACTATCTGAAGAGGCGAGAGCTAATATTGTTAATTGTCGCATGTATTTAGATGAAAAAATGGCTAAGCAGGAAGTTCCTATTTATGGAATTAACACAGGTTTTGGTTCGCTGTGTAATGTGAAAATTGACAATGAGAATTTATCTCAGTTACAAGAGAACTTAATGAAGTCTCATGCTTGTGGAACTGGAGAGATTGTACCAGAGCAGATTGTTAAGATTATGCTATTATTGAAAGTGAAGTCATTGAGTTATGGTAACTCAGGTGTTCAGCTAGAGACTGTAGAGCGCTTAATGGACTTCTTTAATAATGATGTTTTACCAGTTGTTTATAATCAAGGCTCTTTAGGAGCTTCAGGAGATTTATCTCCACTGGCACACTTAACACTGCCGTTAATCGGTGAAGGAGAGGTGTTCTGTGATGGATTTAGACAACCTGCTAGTAAGGTTTTGGCTAACTTTAATTGGGAGCCAATTAAGCTTAAATCAAAAGAAGGTTTAGCGTTATTAAATGGAACTCAGTTTATGAGTGCTTATGGATGTTATATTCTTTTAAAGGCTAAGAAATTATCTTATTTGGCTGATGTTATTGGAGCTATTTCTCTAGAGGGATTTGACGGAAGAATAGAGCCTTTTAATGAGTTAATCCATTATGTAAGACCTCATAAAGGACAAATAGAAACAGCACAATTCTTCAATGAAATATTAGAAGGTTCTGAATTAATAAGCCGTTCTAAAGAACATGTGCAAGATCCATATTCATTTAGATGTATTCCACAAGTGCACGGAGCCTCTAAAGATGCGTTAGATTATGTTAATCGCGTGTTTAAGACAGAGATAAATTCAGTTACTGATAACCCAAATATCTTTTATAAAGATGATATCATTGTTTCGGGAGGTAATTTTCATGGACAACCATTGGCTTTAGCATTAGATTTCTTAGGAATTGCGTTAGCGGAGTTAGGAAGTATATCAGAACGTCGTACGTATCAGTTAATTTCAGGATTAAGAGGTTTGCCTGCTTTCTTAGTGTCAAATCCAGGATTAAATTCAGGATTTATGATTCCTCAGTATACAGCAGCAAGTATTGTAAGTCAAAACAAACAATTAGCAACACCAGCAAGTGTAGATAGTATTGTCTCTAGTAATGGACAAGAAGATCACGTGAGTATGGGCGCTAATGGAGCAACGAAGGCTTTGCGTATTGTAGATAATTTAGAGCGTATATTAGCAATAGAGTTGATGAACGCAACTCAAGCATTAGAGTTTAGAAGACCAGCTAAATCAAGTGAGTTTATCGAATCTTTCGTTAAGATATACAGAGAAGAGGTGTCTTTTGTAGATGTAGATAGAATTCTTCATTATGATATAGAAAAATCAATAGTATTCTTAAATTCATTTCAGATAGAAATTGAAGGATAAGAATTATAATTTTACACAAATATTATATTAAACCGCATCTTTATTTTAAAAAAAGGCGCGGTTTTTTATATATATTGCTATATTTGTAAGTGTTTATAAAAATGTTTTTCATTGGCTAAGCTTAATAAACTTAAAATATTAAATGACCCAATATACGGGTTTATATCTATACCTAATTCATTAGTATATGATCTTATAGAGCATCCATACTTTCAACGTTTGAGAAGAATTTCTCAGATGGGGGTTTCATATTTAGTATATCCAGGTGCACATCATACCCGTTTTCATCACGCTTTAGGTTGTATGCATTTAATGCAAAAAGCTGTACAGGTTTTGCGTTTTAAGAATGTATCTATATCTGAAGAAGAAGAAAATGCTCTATATGTAGCAATATTGTTACATGATATTGGGCATGGTCCGTTCTCTCATGCAATGGAAGAGAGTATAGTAGAAGGGGTGCACCATGAGGAGATTTCGGTTTTGTTTATGAATCGTTTGAATCAAGAATTTGGAGGACAATTAGATTTAGCAATCAAAATATTTAGAGGAGAATATGGTCGCAAGTTCATGTTGCAATTGATCTCAGGACAGTTGGATATGGATCGTATGGATTATCTGAAACGAGATAGCTTTTATAGTGGTGTAGCAGAAGGGAATATCAATTCGGAGAGACTTATTCAGATGTTGAACGTAGTTAATGATGAGTTAGTAGTAGAAAAGAAAGGAATTTACTCAGTAGAGATGTTTTTAATAGCCCGTAGATTAATGTATTGGCAAGCTTATTTACACAAGACTAGTGTATGTGCAGAGTTAATATTGGTACGGGTTTTGAAGAGAGCTAAGGAGTTAACTCACAAAGGAGTTACCCTGTGGTGTAGTGAATCATTACAGTTCTTTTTAAAAAATCAAATAGATCAAGACGATTTTGACAGTACTGGACTAGACAAGTTTGCATTATTAGATGATTCGGATATTTTAGGAGCATTAAAATCATGGCAGTTTCACAACGACTATATTTTATCTGAATTGAGTAAAATGATTATTAATAGGGAATTATTGCGCATAGAATTTGTTTCAGATAAAGAAGAAACTAAATTAAAGTTAAATAATATGCTCGATGTAGTGTCTAAAAAATATTCAATTTCTCAAGAGGCAAGTAAATATTTTGTATTCAAAGGTAAAATGGAAAATCAGGCGTATAGTAAAGATAAAGAACCAATTATGATATTAAAGAAAGATGGAACGACAAAAGATGTTCTGTCAGTATCAGATGAACTAAACTTAAAATCATTGACGAAAGTGGTAACAAAGTATTTTGTTTGTTATCCAAAAAACGTTTTTGAAAGTTAAATTTCAATTATATTTTATATTTTTGCCGTAATGAAAATAGCAGCAGAACAAATAGCATCAGTATTAGAAGGAGAGATTGTAGGTAATCCTTCAGTCGAGGTTAGTACATTAGCTAAAATAGAAGAGGGAGCAGAGGGGTCTATTTCCTTTTTAGCTAATCCTAAGTATGTGCATCATATATATACTACTAAGGCCTCAGTGGTAATTGTGAACAATACATTTGAACCAGAACATCCGGTTTCAGCAACTTTAATTAAAGTAGATGATGCATATAAAGCATTTTCTAAATTATTAGAGTATTATAATCAGGTTAAATTAATGAAATCTGGTATAGAGCAACCTTCTGTTATCTCAGAAGGGGTTGAGTATGGAGATGACTTATATTTAGGTAGTTTTTGTTATATAGGGAAAAATGTTAAAATAGGAAATAACGTTAAGATATATCCTAACACTTTTGTGGGAGATAATGTGCGTATTGGAGATAATACAGTTTTATTTGCAGGAGTTCGTATTTATTCTGAAACAGTGATTGGATCAGGATGTACTTTTCATGCAGGAGTTATAGTAGGTTCAGATGGATTTGGATTTGCACCTAATGCAGATGGAACCTTTAACAAAGTTCCACAAATAGGGAATGTAATTATAGAAGATAATGTAGAAATAGGAGCAGCATCTACTATAGATAGAGCGACACTAGGTTCTACTGTTATACGAAAAGGCGTTAAATTAGATAACCAAATACAGATTGCACATAACGTTGAGATCGGTGAGAATACAGTAATTGCTTCTCAAACAGGAGTTGCTGGTTCTACTAAGATAGGTCGAAATTGTATGATAGGTGGCCAAGTGGGCATCGTAGGACATTTAACTATAGGTGATAATGTACGTATACAAGCGCAATCAGGAGTGACAAAGAATTTAGAGAATGGTGTAGCGGTACAGGGAAGTCCTGCATTAGCACATGGTGATTTTTTAAAGTCATATAGCTATTTTAAGAATTTCGGAAAAATAGTGAATGATATAGAATCAATTAAAAAGAAAATAAACGAATAGCCTTTTAGAATATTTAAAGAGATTTAATTATGGTTAAACAAAAAACCATCCAGAATGAGGTAACTCTTAGTGGTGTTGGATTACATACAGGTCAACTGGTAACAATGACTTTAAAGCCAGCTCCTATTAATAATGGGTTTACTTTTGTACGTTTGGATTTAGAGGGACATCCAATTATCGAAGCGGATGCTAATTATGTTGTAAATACACAACGTGGTACAAACCTTGAGAAAAAAGGAGTTAAAATACAAACAACAGAGCATGTATTAGCTGCTTTTGTAGGGTGTGATTTAGATAATGTTATTATCGAATTAAATGCATCTGAGCCACCTATTATGGATGGATCTTCTAAATACTTTGTAGAGGCTGTAGAAAAAGCTGGTATTGTAGAACAGGAAGCTGAACGTGATGAGTATATCGTAAAAGAAGTTATTTCTTTTGTAGATGAGCAGACGGGAAGTGAAATTATAGTGATGCCATCAGATAGTTATCAAGTGACAGCTATGGTTGACTTTGGGACTAAAGTATTAGGAACACAAAATGCAACTTTGAAATCAATGTTTGATTTTAAAGAAGAAATATCTGAAGCGCGTACATTTAGTTTCTTACATGAACTAGAAGCTTTATTAGCTAATGGTTTAATAAAAGGAGGAGACTTAAATAATGCTATTGTTTATGTAGATAAAGAGATATCTGCTCAGACAATGGAGCACCTTAAAAAAGCATTTGGTAAAGACGAGATAACAGTTAAGCCAAATGGTGTCTTAGACAACTTAACTTTACACTATCCTAATGAAGCTGCACGTCACAAATTACTTGATGTAATAGGGGATTTAGCTTTAATCGGTACTAGAATTAGAGGTAAAGTTATTGCCAATAAACCAGGACATTCAGTGAATACTAATTTCGCTAAGAAGATGTCTAAGATTATCCGTAATGAAAAGCGCAATCAAGTACCATCTTATGATCTGCATGCAGAACCATTAATGGATGTAACCAAGATTATGTCTTTCTTACCTCATAGACCACCATTCTTATTAGTGGATAAGATTTTGGAGATGTCTGATAAACATGTAGTAGGGTTGAAGAATGTAACAATGAATGAACCTTTCTTCGTTGGACATTTCCCAGGAGCACCAGTTATGCCAGGAGTTCTAATCTGTGAAGCAATGGCTCAAACAGGAGGGATCTTAATCTTAAGTACAGTACCAGATCCAGAAAATTATTTGACTTATTTCATGAAAATGGATAATGTTAAGTTTAAACACAAGGTAATCCCTGGAGATACATTGGTATTTAAGTTAGAATTAATCACTCCTATTAGGAGAGGTATTTGTCATATGCAAGGATATGTATATGCAAACGGAAAATTAGTAGCTGAAGCTGAATTAATGGCTCAGATTTCAAAAATAACAAATAATTAGAAGATATGAATCAGCCTTTAGCATATGTACATCCTGGAGCTAAAATAGCTAGAAATGTTGTTATTGAACCTTTTACAACAATTCACAATAATGTTGAAATAGGTGAAGGAACATGGATAGGATCAAATGTTACTATCATGGAAGGAGCTCGTATTGGAAAAAATTGTAAGATTTTTCCTGGGGCAGTTATTTCAGCAGAGCCACAAGATTTAAAATTTGAAGGAGAAGTCACAACAGTTGAGATCGGAGATAATACTACTATTAGAGAGTGTGTAACGATCAATAGAGGTACAAAAGATAGATACAAGACTGTTGTAGGAAACAATTGTTTAATTCAAGCATATAGTCATATTGCCCACGATTGTATTGTTGGTGATAACTGTATTTTTTCAAACTCTAGTACATTGGCAGGTCACGTAACAATAGGTGATTATGTAGTGTTAGCAGGAATGGTAGCAGTACATCAGTTTTGTACTATAGGTTCTCACTCTTTTGTAACAGGTGGAACTTTAGTTCGTAAAGATGTACCACCATATATTAAAGCAGCTCGTGAGCCTATATCGTATGCTGGTATTAATTCGGTTGGTTTAAGAAGAAGAGGATATTCTCCAGAGAAAATTAGAGAAATACAAGAGATCTACCGTATCTTATATCAAAAGAATTATAATACAAGTCAAGCGCTTGAAATTATAGAGGCAGATATGGAAGCAACTCCAGAAAGGGATGAAGTTTTAATGTTTATCCGTAATTCATCAAGAGGAATTATGAGAGGATATACAGGAATATATTAGTAATACTAAATACAATTAAAAAGAATGGCAACAACATCTGATATTAGAAACGGTTTATGTATCCAATTTAACAACGATATTTATAAAATTGTTGAGTTTTTACACGTTAAACCAGGAAAAGGACCTGCATTTGTTAGAACGAAGATGAGAAGTGTTACTAATGGAAGAGTATTAGAGAATACATTTTCAGCTGGTCACAAAATTGATACAGTAAGAGTAGAAACACATAAATTTCAATATTTATATCCAGAAGGTGATCAATTTCACTTTATGAATGTAGAGACTTATGAGCAAATAACTCTTTTAAAAGATACATTAGATGCACCTGAATTATTAAAAGAAGGAGATACAGTAATGGTTCAGATTAATTCTGATACTGAATTACCTTTATCAGTAGATATGCCTGCTTCTGTAATCTTAGAAGTTACTTATGCTGAACCAGGAGTAAAAGGAAATACAGCAACAAATGCTACAAAACCTGCTACAGTGGAAACAGGAGCAACTATCAATGTGCCTTTATTTATCAATGAGGGTGATAAAATTAAGATAGATACATCAAATGGCGCTTATATGGAGCGTATTAAGGAGTAATCACTTTTTATAAGTAAAGAAGATGCGTTTTGCAAAAACTCAAGATTTACAGACAATAGCAGAGATTATAGGATGTAAATTTATAGGAGATTCAAGTTTTCCAGTTTATGGAATGAACGAAATTCACGTTGTTCAAGAAGGTGAAATCGTTTTTGTTGATCATCCTAAATATTATGATAAAGCGTTAAATTCTAATGCTACAATCATCTTAATTAATAAAGATGTAGAATGTCCTGAGGGCAAAGCTTTATTGATTTCTGATGATCCATTTAGAGATTTTAATAAGTTATCTAAGTTTTTTAACCCTTTTAAACCTGCTACAGAAGTTCGTGCAAAAGATGCTGTTATAGGAGAAGGTACTGTAATACAACCTAATGTTTTCATAGGACATAATGTTGTTATAGGAAAAAACTGTGTAATTCATCCGAATGTAGTACTTTATGATGGTACAGTAATAGGAGATAACGTAGTTATTCACGCTGGTGCTATCTTAGGAGCAGATGCATTCTATTATAAAAAGAGACCAGAGGGATTTGATCCTTTAGTATCATGTGGTAGAGTCGTTATTGAAGATAATGTAGGTATCGGCGCTTTATGTACTATAGATAGAGGGGTTACAGGAGATACAACTATTAAAGAAGGAGCTAAAATAGATAATCAGGTTCACATTGGACATGATACTGTGGTAGGCATTCGCTCTTTAATTGCAGCACAATGTGGTATAGCAGGGTGTGTTATAATTGAGGATGAAGTTACACTTTGGGGACAAGTAGGTACCACAAGTGGTATCACGATAGGAACTAAAGCTGTTGTTCTAGCACAGTCAGGAGTTTCTAAATCACTAGCTGGAGGTAAGGTTTATTTTGGATATCCTGCAGAGGAGTCTAGAGATAAATTAAAACAATTGGCTAGTATTAAAAGAATACCTGAATTGATAGCAAAAACAAAAAATCTATAGTCGTAAAGATTATAGTTACTACTGGGTTTACAGCGAAGTAGTATAAAATGAAAAATGTTATTAATTAATCAATTAAAGTTATTTATAAGAGGGTAAAAAATTTTAATACTAATTAGAATTGTTTATTTTTGTGTAAGTAAGTTTAAATAAATAAAAACAAGATCATGAGTGTTTTAGTAAATAAAGATTCAAAAATAATCGTTCAAGGATTTACTGGAAGTGAAGGTACTTTCCATGCTTCGCAAATGATTGAGTACGGAACAAACGTAGTAGGTGGTGTAACTCCAGGAAAAGGAGGATCAACTCACTTAGATCGTCCAGTATTCAACACAGTTTCAGATGCAGTAGAAAAAGCAGGTGCAGATACTTCTATTATCTTCGTACCACCAGCATTTGCTGCTGATGCTATTATGGAAGCTGCTGATGCAGGGATTAAAGTTATCATCTGTATTACAGAAGGTATTCCTGTAGCTGAAATGATCAAAGCTTACGACTACATCAAAGGAAGAGATTGTAGATTAGTTGGGCCTAACTGTCCAGGTGTTATCACTCCAGGTGAAGCTAAAGTTGGTATTATGCCAGGTTTCGTATTCAAAAAAGGAACTGTAGGAATTGTTTCTAAATCAGGTACTTTAACTTATGAAGCTGCAGACCAAGTTGTAAAACAAGGTTTAGGTATTACTACAGCTATCGGAATTGGTGGTGACCCAATCATCGGAACAACAACAAAAGAAGCTGTTCAATTATTAATGGCAGATCCAGAAACTGAAGCTATCATTATGATTGGTGAAATCGGAGGTCAATTAGAAGCTGATGCTGCTCGTTGGATCAAAGAAAATGGTAACAAAAAACCTGTTATTGGATTTATCGCTGGAGAAACTGCTCCAAAAGGTAGAACAATGGGGCACGCTGGTGCTATCGTAGGTGGAGCTGATGATACAGCTGCTGCTAAAAAACGTATTATGGCTGAGTGTGGAATTCACGTAGTTGATTCTCCTGCTGAAATTGGTTTAAAAGTAAAAGAAGTTTTAGGATAGTCAATATTCTAAATATCAAATAAGAAAAGGTCTATGCTGATATGCATAGACCTTTTCTATTTTATATGAGTTTTAGTAAGCTTTCAAATTTTCAATATTCTGGATTATGATTCATTAATTTTTAAATATAGAAAATATAGAGGGTGTGTTTAGTGTCTTAAGCGAGCTATTTTGCTAGTGGGTTTAGTGAGCAAAGGGAAAAATAGTGTTCTTGATGTAAAGCAAGTTTTATAAATATATGAGGTATACTGTTTGTGTATTGACTTTGAGTCAAGTTATTTCTTAAAAAGAATTTGCAAATAGGGTGATATATAGAAGTAAGTGCTCTTAAGTTAAGGTTAAAAATTAGAGTATATTATATGTAAACTATTTTATGATTTAGTTTTTGAGGTAAAATTTAACATATAAAGTGTTTAAGTAATTAAAATAACTTAATTATTTGTCTTAATAGAAAACTTCTGTATATTGTAATGCGTTTACTACTGAAAGGATTTGTATTTATTAACTAAACCAAGTAAACTATCAAATATCGAACCCTAACCAAACTATAATAACTATAACAATTGAAAGATTGTTTTATTTCAAAAAAGAGACTCTAATTTTAGAGTCTCTTTTTTTATTTGTTTTTTTCAAGTAGATATAGGTATGCAGGAGGTAAATGATGGGTCATTATATTCTCGGGCTTATGAAATTGTTCTTGATACTTCTTATCGTGTAATCCATCAAGTATAATCGGATTACTACATCTAGCATAATTACTATTAAGACTATAGATTGGTTCTTTAAGTTCTGGAAGTTGTTTTTGGATAAATTCAAAAACAAATGATCCTAAATATTTATTGTATTTTTTCACACTCTTTTCTGTTGGATTCTTAATAGAATTAAGGATGTTCTTTGCAAATATTCTTTTAGGCCATGGGACTTTATTCAATGCTTTTTTAACTTGGTGATCTGCCAGTGGGCTTATTTCATTAAAGTCTCTAAAGGTTTGTGTGGTAGGAGGGAGTTCCGGTACCCAATCTTGTATATTAATAACAGAGTAACTCCAATTGTTAGCTAACTTTTCATATTGATAACTAAAGTATAGATTCCCTGGTTTAGGTGGAGCTATTGCATAGGTTTTAAATTGTATATCGGCTGGAATTTTGCCATTTATTTGTTGGTTTATAAGATTAGCTGTAATTAAATAGGCTATAGCTGCTCCTTGACTATGTCCTGATATTATAAACTCTTTTTTATTAAGCTTTATTAAGCTATCTAGTTTAGGCTGAATATCTTCCATTAGATACAGCGATGCTATAGTCCAACCAGCATGTACAGAAGCTCTAGTATCTGGAGATAGGTTATATTTCCTTTTGGTTTGATTATCTAATTGTATCTCTCCTGATGAAGGTATCATTGCAGCATAATAGTTAGCTAGCCAGCTGACTCCTTTATTTACAGATCCTCTAATTACTATTTCGTAAACATTATTCTTATCATTAAGATATAATCCCCACATATTAGTAAGTCCCACTTCTGGTGATTTATAAAGACTCTTGTAGTGCGTTAAAGAATAAAGAGAGTCTACAGGATAAGCTTTTTGTATATCTGAGGCTAACTGTAAACTATTGTAAATTTCAGTTTTATCTGCAATTGGTTTTAGAGTAGACTGTGCGTATCCGATAGCATTAGAACACAGTAGAAGTAGAAAGATTCTTTTAATCATAGGTGATATATGTATTTTTGAAACTTTAGCAAAGTATAATGTATTTCAAAGTTAATCTTTTAAATTTTTTAATAAGATTTAAAAGTTATAAATTAGATATAAACTTTAAAAATAGAAATATGGGTAATTCTTTTGTAAAGACAGTTAAGAGTAGAGTTAAGAATTGGTATATACCAGTTATTGTAGGTGTCTTATTTATTATTGGAGGGATATATATGTTCACAACTCCTGTAACTGCTTATGCTTCATTGACATTAATATTTAGTTATATGTTCTTGATATCAGGTGTTTTTGAAATCATATTTGCCTTCTCAAATCACGATCAACTAGATGGGTGGGGATGGCTTTTGTTTTCGGGAATTATTGATATCGTATTAGGTACTATATTAATAGGTACACCTACGCTTTCAGCTGTTGTATTACCAATATATGTAGGTTTTGGACTAATGTTTAGATCAATCCGTGGTATGGGAACAGCATTTGATTTGAAGAATTACGGTGTTAGATCATGGACTAGTTTATTTGTATTTGCACTTTTAGGACTAGTGTTTTCATTCTGTATGTTGTGGAATTTAGAGTTTGGAGCTTTCACAATAGTATATTGGACAGCATTTTCATTTATATTATTAGGAGTATATAGTACATTGTTTGGATTCTTTTTAAGAAGAATCAAAAAGTACGAAGGAAAAGTAGATCAAGACTTACTAGATCGTTATGAGCAAGTAAAAGAAGAGGTGCGTAAAAAGCTACATGACGAAGACTAAATGTTTTCTTAAAATAAATTTTAAGTAGAAAATATTTTATACTTTGCACAGAACTAAATAAAATGATTATGAAAAAAATTGCAATGTTATTCGCTTTTGTAGCTAGTTCACTTTTAATAGCTGGATGTGAGGGATCTACTGGTCCACAAGGACCTCCAGGGCAAACAATGTATCCTTTTGTTGAAGATATAAGAGTTTCTTTTGATACGAATCTAAATAGCTTTAGCCAAACCTATACACATAAGAATAACCCTAAAGTAAAAGTATATGATGGGGATGTAGTGTTGGTTTTTGTAATGGATGGAAATACTAAAGATGGTTTACCTATTTGGGCTCCATTACCTAAACGTTTCTTTGTAGATGTAAAAGAAGGGGAAGTTAAAATAGAAAAAGAGTTAGAATACAGTTATACATTTTCACGTTATGATGTAGAGATTGATGCTAAAGCAAATGCTGCATTAGGAAACTTTAATGGAGACGGAAAAGATCATCCAGGTTTTCTTAAAAATATGATCTTTAGATTAGTGTATATACCTGGTAATGATCCTGTAGTTAGTACAAAATCTGTTAAAACTAATAATGATACTAAGAAAAGTGGTAATACTACACTATCATATGAAGAGGCTGTACGTAAATATAACCTAGAAGATGTGAAAGTAGTTAAGAATTACTAGTAGTATATTGATAATATAGAACAAGGGGTAGGAGCGCAAGTTTCTACCCTTTTTTATTGGCTTAGGGGTAATGTGTAGAGGGGTATGGATACTTTTTGTATTGTTTTTAAAATAATATGCAAAAAATATAGGGGGTATGCATTGTTTTTAATCACTTTTATTTAAATTTGTACTCATAAAACAGGGGGTGACCTCTTAAAACTATTAATTATGTCAACATTTCGTTTTCGAGCAATTGAGAAAGCAGCCTCTAGAGAAGCTGTAAAGGTAGAAGAACTGGGTAGAAAATCATTGATCTTCGGTGATCACGTATTTAATGACAAGTCAATGCGACAGTTTCTTACTCCTGAGGCTTATCAGGCAGTGAAGAATGCGCAACTGGGAATTAAGATTGATCGTAAGTTAGCCGAGTACATTGCATTGGGAATGAAAGAATGGGCATTGTCAAAAGGGGTTAGTCACTATACACACTGGTTCCAACCGCTAACAGGTACAACTGCTGAGAAACACGATGCTTTCTTTGAAACATCTTTTGATGGAGATCCAGTTGAGAAATTCAATGGAAGTCAATTAGTACAACAAGAATCAGATGCTTCTAGTTTCCCTAATGGTGGAATCAGAAATACATTTGAAGCTAGAGGATATACAGCTTGGGATCCTACATCACCAGCATTTATCTTCGGTTCTACTTTGTGTATTCCTACTGTATTTATCTCTTATACAGGAGAAGCTTTAGATAATAAGACTCCTTTATTAAAGGCTATTAATGCTATAGATGATGCTGCAACTGAAGTGGCTAAATTCTTTGATAAAAATGTAAAGAAAGTAACTGTTACTTTAGGATGGGAGCAAGAATATTTCTTGGTAGATAGCGCATTAGCTGCTTCTAGACCTGATATCCTTACTACTGGAAGAACGTTATTAGGACATACAGCTGCTAAAGGTCAGCAGTTAGATGATCACTATTTCGGTTCTATCCCAACTAGAGTATTAAACTATATGCACGATCTAGAGAATCACTGTATCTTATTAGGTATCCCAGTGAAGACTAGACATAATGAGGTAGCACCTAATCAATTTGAGTTAGCACCTATCTTTGAAGAGGCAAACTTAGCTGTAGATCATAACTCTCTATTAATGGATGTTATGAAGAAGGTAGCTGAGAAGCATAACTTTAAGGTATTATTCCACGAGAAGCCATTTAAAGGAGTTAATGGTTCTGGAAAACACAATAACTGGTCATTAGCGACTGATACTGGAGTTAACTTGCTTAGTCCTAGTAAAACACCTAAGAGTAATATGCAGTTCTTAACGTTCTTTATCAATACGATTAAGGCTGTTAATGATAACGAAGAATTACTAAGATCTGCTATTGCCTCTGCTAGTAATGATCACCGTCTAGGAGCGAATGAAGCACCACCAGCTATTATGTCTGTGTTCATTGGACAACAATTGACTAAAGTGCTGAATGAACTTAAAGAAGTTACAGACGGTAAGCTTTCTCCAGAAGAGAAGACAGATCTTAAGTTAAATGTAGTAGGGAAGATTCCAGATGTATTATTAGATAACACAGATAGAAATAGAACTTCTCCATTCGCTTTTACAGGTAATAAATGGGAATTTAGAGCAGTAGGATCTACAGCTAACTGTGCTGGACCGATGACTGTATTAAATACGATCGTAGCAAAACAATTAAAAGACTTCAAAAACGAAGTAGATGCACTAGTTGAGAACGACGGATTAAAAAGAGATGAAGCGATTTTTAATGTATTAAGAGAATATATTAAAGACAGTGAAAGAATCCTTTTTGAAGGAGATGGATATGGAGATGAATGGGAAAAAGAAGCTGCTAAACGTGGATTAAGTAATAACAAAACAACTCCATCTGCTTTAAAAGCTAAGATTGATCCTAAGGCTATTGCTACATTTGAAGAGATGGCAGTAATGTCAAGTGTTGAGATTCACGCTAGATACGAGATTGAATTAGAAGAGTATGTTAAGCGTATTCAAATAGAGGGACGTGTATTAGGTGATATCGCTAGAAACCACGTAATACCAACAGCTATAAGATACCAAAACTTAGTAATCGACAACGTTAAAGGTCTTAAAGAGATATTTGGCAATGAAGAGTTTGCGACAATTGCAGCTGAGCAATTACAAATGATTAAGAAGATCTCTCATCACATTGAGCAAATCAATGTGAAGGTAACTGAGATGACTAATGAGCGTAAAAACGCAAATAATATCGAAGATGTTGAACAACAAGCGCACGCTTATTGTGATAAAGTGAAACCTTATTTTGATGTTATCCGTTACCATAGTGATAAATTAGAAATAATGGTAGATAACGAACTTTGGACATTGACTAAGTACAGAGAATTATTGTTTACAAACTAAGATAGAGTGATAAAGTAATTTTAAAGTGATCTTGCTGCAAAGTAAGATCACTTTTTTTGTACTTATTAGTTTCTTTTTTGTCATTTAGGTAAAGACTTAATTTACTTATAGAGGTGTATTATTTGGTTAATGCAAACTCGGTTTTAGAATGGTATATAATCACTTAAGTAACTTTATCACCTAGTGTTATTTTCTGTATGGAAGACTCGCAAATCATAATACTTTAAAAAAAAGACTCGTTTATTAAAAAAAATTCTATTTTTGAAATTAGTTGAATGGATTAAAGTTAGTTGTTCTAAGATTCTATCTCTATGAAATTCTATAAAAGAGTGCTTTTAATTAACAGTTAGAAAAATGACACTAAAAAAAAAGATACTATTAGCATTTGTAGCTATTCCTTTGACAGGGTATGCACATATGATATTACCAACTAATAAAAGTATATTAGAGCATTGTCATTACACAGAAGTATTGACTCTGAATACAATCAATGAGAAAGTTAATCCAAAAGATTTAAATATAGATAAACAAGACGTAAGTAAGCTATTTAAAGAATTGAGTCAGGTTATTGATCAATATGCTCAAAGTACATTGAAAAAAGGTAATATAAATTCGTTAGCAATTACTATTTATAGAGATGGAGAGACTTATCAGCAATATTATGGTGAGTTAGATAAACAAGGAAAACAAAAAGCAAGCGATAATACGCTTTTTGAAATTGCTTCAATTTCAAAAACATTTGTTGGTTCTCTCGCCGCTAAGGCAGTTTTAGAACAGAAGATAAAGTTAGAAGATGATGTTAGAGTATATCTAAAAGATGAGTACTCTAACCTACAGTTTAAAGGAACTCCTATTACGATTAAAGATCTACTTACTCATACTTTAGGACTTAAGAATAAAGCTCCTAAAGAATTAGAACAAGTATATCAAAAAGTAAGAGAAGGGTATTATGAAAATAGAGCTTTTGACTATGCTATGACTGATCTATTAGAGGAGTTAAAAACAGTAGAATTAGATAAAAAACCAGGAACGGTGTATGAATATAATTCAGTAGGACCTGAGTTAATGGCATATATTTTAGAACAGGTATATCACAAGTCGTATAAAGAATTGTTACAATATTTTTTATCAGAAACAGATTTACAGCATACCTACTTATATGAATATGAAAGGTATAAAAGCCAATTAGCGATAAGTTTTGATGAAAATAACAATATTGCTCCTTTACTTAAAAATCCTTTATTAGGAGGCTCTCATGGGATGATTAGTACATTACCTGATTTGACTAAGTTTATGCAATTTCAGCTAGAGAGTAATAATCCATTAATTAAAGAATCTACACGCTTATTGTTTAAAGACCTACAAGATGGTGATGATAAAGGATACTTATGGGATGTAGGATATGGTCAGAAAGAAGGAGCTTATTATGGAAAAACAGGAACGTCTAATGGCGTTCAGAGCGGTATATTGATTTGTCCAGATTCTAAGTATGGGATGATTTTAATTATGAATAACAATTCAGAGGAAGCCCAAAATGATTGGAGTCATTTATATAATAAGATTGAGACAGAGTTAATCATGTACCCTAAAATCAACTTAGTGTCCTTGTTAACAAAGGATTTTCTAAGTGATTTTAAACTTGCAGCTGTAAAGTATAAGGAATTAAAACTAGATGAAACGCATTATCTATCTGGATCCTTTTATTTAAACAATTTAGGATATGAGCTTATTAATAGTAATCAAATAGACAGAGCAATTGAAATATTTGAATTAGCCATTTCAGAGGATCAGAATAATGCTAATCTATATGATAGTTTAGGAGAGGCTTATTTTTTGTCTAATAATAAGAAAAAAGCATTACTTAATTATCAAAAGTCTCTTGAACTTGATCCAAAAAATAAAAATGCAAAAGCAGTATTAGAAAAGAATAAAAAACTATAATAGGTATAACGAAGTTTGTGATTAAAATAATTTCATATCTCCGTCTTTTATCCACTGTTTCTTCTTCATAATAAAGTAGATTAGGTAAGATAAAATCATAGGTAATATAATTTGAAGGCATAATATAGCCCATATAATATAGGAAGTAGAGTAAGTTTCTTTCATAGCATTAAATGTTCCTATTTGACCGACAAGTCCACAACTTCCCATCCCAGATTCTAATGCGGTGTTTTGCATGTCAAAAAATAAGATTGCTATTGGGCCAAGTATCGCAGATGCTAATGTTGGCGGAATCCATATTTTCCAGTTCTTATAAATATTAGGTACTTGTAACATACTTGTTCCTATACCTTGTGCCAATACTCCTTTTATACCATTATCTTTATAACTGATGGTGGCAAAACCAATCATTTGAGCACAACATCCTATGGTAGCCGCACCTGCAGCCAAACCGTCCAATTGTAACATCAAACACAAAGCTGCTGAGGAAATAGGTAATGTCAAGACCATGCCAACTACTACTGCTATAACTATCCCCATAATTAGGGGACTAGATTCTGTGGCAAGTATGATAATCTGACCTATCCATTGCATAAGTTGATTAACACTAGGACCTATCCATTGCGCTAAAGCTACACCAGTTAAAACAGTGACTATTGGAGTAATCACAATATCTATTCTTGTCTCACCTGCTACCGCTTTTCCGATTTCAACTGCAATAATGGTAGCCATAAAGACACCTAACGGACCTCCTAATTGATAAGCCGCTACTCCTACGGCTGCAGAAGAGAATAAGACTAACTGTGGCGCTCTTAGACTATAAGCGATAGCAAGTGCTATTACTGGACCTGTAGCTTGATTAGCAAAAGGCCAAACGACTTCTTTTAAAAAGGGAATGTTACATTCTTCTCCTATTGTTTTTAGGATGGTTCCGACTAATAAAGTTGCAAATAATCCATAGGCCATAGCTCCCATAGCATCAATAAAGTATCGCTTACTTGATATCTGTATATCTTTCCTTAGAAGAAATTGTTTCATTAATTGTTAGGTTTAATAGAAGGTAATAAGTTTCTTGTAATGCAAATCAAATGATGATTATAACGTATGCGAAATTATCAATAATTATAGTATAAATGAACTGTTTTTAAAATGATAATATATTTCTTAAATTAGTATATTCATTAACAAAATTTATAAATGAACACTTATTATACCTTCATTAAAGCTATTAAATCTCTAGTTTTAATACTTGTCATGTTCTTTACTTCTGATATAATGGCTCAGTCACCCACTGTATTAGATAAGCTTACTTCATTAGAAAGTTATAAAAAGCTCTATGAAGCAAATTCGTTTGATCATAATAATAGCTACTTTAAATCTAATGACAAAGGGCTGTGGAATAATGTACCTGTGGTGGACGTTTACTTTTATGAGGATAATTTTATGTGTTCTAATGATACCTCAGTTAAGAATTCTACCAGTCAGATAGTTGCTTATTTAGAAAAAACATATCCAAATAATTTAACCATTGAGAATGATTATTCTGAGATGTTTTATAATGTTGCTACACGTGATTTTACTTTGGAGTTTAAAGTGCGAGCAAAAACCAAAGCAGCAATAGATGAGAATACAAAAGGAAGGATGGAAATAAAGTTTGCCAAAGTAGTTGATAACCCTATTGCGAATTTGTCAGAAGAATTAAAGATTAATAAAGATGGCTTAACGTGCAAACTAAAAGTAGAATGTTATAATGTTGTGCCGACTGTCCTATTAGATGGTATTCCTATATTAGGTAAAAAAAAAGAGGATAAATATTCGAGTTATGAAACGGTGATACTTAATAAGTATATTCTTAATCCAGAGACACCTATTAACTTGTCTTTTGTCTTAACTCCAGGTATTGATGATAAAGGTAATATTATGCCTAAGATTCCTAAAAATTCTTATGCTAAGATCGGTGTTGAGTACGTAAATGCTAAAGGAGATCTTATAAAGAAGATTAATTTGTTTAATAATGAGGCTTATGTTACTGATACAATAGTAGATAATGGAAGAACGAGATACTCATCTTACCCAGGTACAAATGATTATACAAAAAAGGATATCCGATTTAATCACCAACTAGAAATACCTGTAGATTATAAATTAACTGGGTGGTCTAATGGTAAAGATTTGCACAAAGAAAAGAAAGTTGAAGAGCGAATCAGACAATTCTATACAGATTATGCTGCTTTGATCTTGAGTAAAGATATCAAACAAATAACCCAACTGTTGTATAATTCTTACCTAGAGAAATATACTTATAACTACAACAGTACTGAGCAGAAATCATATCATGATTTTGATGAGTTAGAATATATGCTTGAGAACTCCTTAAAAGTAGTGACAGCCAAAGAAACTAAACTTCATATCAGTAGTAATGGGCAGTTAGCTTACTTAGAAGCGATAGATAAGACGTCCTATCTAAAAACAGTAGGTAGGAGTTACTTAGATAATATTTCTTTTATTTTCTACATAGATAAAAATACAAACGAATTAAAAATCATCCGATGAAAACATATCTAAATACACTTGTATTATTATTAATCACTCAAATTGCTTTTGCACAAGTTGATTTAAAAAAGTACAATGCCGCTGCTACAAATCAAGAGTATGTAGATTTACTTAAAAGTGATTTAAAAGGACTCAAAGGGTTTGTGAATTTATTTAGTGAAAACAAATTTAAACCAAGTAAACCATCAGAAGTAGCCCCTCTAAAGATAACGTTTAATCAACAAGAATATGATGCGAATATAGAGCGGTTAGCACAAGCTAATTTTTGTTTTACAGATTTTATAGCGGATTCTCTTGTTGCGGTACAGTTGATTAAAGACCATGCTGTTTATAGTTCTCTAGAGGATATTAAGGTACCTATCTATGTAAAAAAGGTATATTATCACGATGGTACAACCCAAGATATGAAAGTATGGAAGAATGTCAATACACACTTTACTACTGAGCTTAACCTGGCTAAGGCTGTAGATAAAATAGATGTAGAGATTGCGTTCTCGACTATACAAAAACTTGATAGTATCATACTTCCTGCTGTAGTTCATCAAAAAAAGACTTACGATGGAGTAGATATAGAGGTGGTGGAAGTATCTGATAAAGGAGTATTGCTGAAAGTTTTATCTAATGAAATAGATTTTGATGAGATACATGGTATTCTAAAGGATAAAAGACGTGTGAAGAGTTATAGTTTTCAGCAATCTGCGATGCATCCAGATCAGTTTAATAAGTTTACAGAGACCTGTATTAAGCGAATCGGAGATATATTAAGTTTTTCTGAATCTAATCTATCTATGGAGCACTCCCAATTTAAAAAGGTCATAGGAGCTAAGCTTACTGATTTAGAAACACAATTATCGACTGAGTTTAATACATCAAAAAATGTTTATTATATGAGCTATGGGTTTGGAGAGCCTATTGATAAAGTTATTCTTTATAAGAGAAGCGAAACTTATAAGAAATACATCACTAAGACATTGACTAATCAAGAGCCTAAATCTCGTTTTATTGACTATAAAGACAATAAAACACTGATATATAACAAGGATCTGAAGCTATTAAAGGAGTTTGGGGAGAAATATCATACTGTTAATAACACTTACTTTGAAACACGATTACAATATTTTAATTTAAATGACAATCTACAGATGCAACCACTGCTGTACTATAAGTTAACTAATGTCTTAAACAACTATGTGATCATACAGGAAGATGATGAATCACCTGAGGAGTTAGTAGATCCGACGAATAAGAAGATTATGAAGGTGGATGGTTATGAGGTAAATGATAAGTATAACTATGCCTTAATAAAGTCGAATAATTCATATTATCTCCTAAATAGTAGTACACTAGTACCCAAAAAAATCACCAATGTAGATAAGGTTTCTGTTGCTGATAAGGGATATTTCATAGTAGAGAAGAATAATAAATACGGCTTTATGAATATAGAAGGGGAGATCATTATACCTATTCAATATGACGATGTAAACGCCTTTAATGATAAGACAGATTTGCTGCCAACAGATTTGTTATTTGCTGTAAAACAGAATGACAAATGGGGATTCGTTGATATAAAGAATAAAATTGTTATTCCGTTTATGTATGATGGTGTTAATGGGCCTTTTTCTTATGGTATTGCCCCTGTATATTTAGATGGAGCCTTAGGGTTAATCAACCTGAAGAATGAAAAGAAGTCTAAGTTTGTAAATAAGAATTATAGTCAATCAACTAACTTTGGAAAAAGAACACTGGGGTTAAGTGATGGTACCTATAATCATAAAGGAGAAAAAGAAAAGTAATTTAATGTTACAACCACTGATAAACAGATAAATCTAAATAAATCATATAAAATAAGCCTAAAGTAGGCATAAGCTTATAGTGATAAAGTATTATTGGTTAGGTGATTTTGGATATAACTAAAACTAATGTCTTTATAATTTCCCTAATTCAACATTATCAGGGAAATTATAAAGTGAAATCTTACTTAATTAATTTATTCTTTAATAAGAATGTTTTAATGTCATTAACTACTTTTTCTGGATGTTCATCTTTTACGCCATGCCCTGTTTTTTCATATACCTTATGAATAATAAAAGGTTTGTGTTCATTGGCAAGTTTATTATTCTCTTCTTCAAAATCAAACCAATCATATTTACTAACAGGATCAAAAATGAGTATAGGTTTGTTTATATTTCGATAAATAATTTTAGGATTTAATTGATGTGTTGAGGCACCGAAAGCCGTTTCAGAAGTAAAGGGAGTATAAATAATTGCAATGTTTTCTTTAGCAGAATTCTCACCTGTAAGTACTTCTGCACCTGGGTTTATTTCATATTTCCCAAAGGTATTTTGTTTTATTCTGGCATAAGAAGTAAAAATATCTTTCTTTAGTTTTGTGTTTTCTTTCCCTTTTATCCCCCAATTATTATATATAAACCAATATGCATCAAAATCATTATCAAAAACCATCGGTTTCTTGTTGCTATAATATTCCTTGGTTTCTGCTATGTCTTTTTCGATGTTAGCTGACTGCATCTGAAAGTCCCAAGCAACAGAACCGCCGTCTTCTAGAATAAGAGCTTGAACCATTTCTGGGTATGCATTATAAAATGCTGAACTTATAGTGCCACCTCTTGACCAACCACCGATAATTGCTTTTTTGATATTCATTCTGTCTAAAAGAAATTTGATGTCATCAGCAACATGTTATATTGAGAGGTCTTTTGAAGAAATTGGAGTAAAACCATGTCCGTAATAATCAATGGCAATGATGTGCAAATTCATGTTTATCAATTGATCTATAATTTCGTACAATTCATATCCATTGCTATAAGTTCCGTGAATCCATACAAGTGTAGGATTCTTTTTATCTCCCCATTCTAGATAATGCATATTTACATTATTTGTTTGAATGTAATTACCATGTTTCTTTTCGTATTCCTTAAACTCGGATTTTAGGTTTAAGAACAAATCTCTTTGTGCTATCGAATCTGAAGAAGTGCCTATTTGTGCTTGTACAGATAAGTATAACATAGAAAAAAAGAATAGAATGAGTTTGTTTTTCATGATTAGTAGATTTATAGTATTGTTGTTTATGGTTGGAGTAATTATATTCCGAAAATATTAAAAAGCAATGTAATAAACAATATGATTTGTTCAGTATTCTATAGTTGTGGAGTCGCCGATTAAGATTTCATATTGTTAAAAATATGGATATATACTAAAGATATAAAATGTGTGAATTTTGGGAATAATTTTATACTTTATTGAAATTAACTAATGGCTCTGTACTGTGTGGTTTAGCTGTTTATTGACGTTTCTAAAGAATCTTTATTCTCTCTTTTTCTAGGGTTTAAAGTGCTTTTTTTGCCATTTTTTAGGTGAGTATTATTTTGTTTTTTTATAAATATGATGATTTTAATTTATTGTTGCTACATATATAGGGAAGTACTATAATTCAATGTTTGAAACAAAGAAGAGTCCATTTTGATTAAATATTTTGTGGGGTTATCTCAAAATATTTTATTCTAAAGGTTTAATTACAATTATAACTTTTTAAGATAATTGAGTTATAAAGTATAATTTATTTTCTTTTAGTTAAGGGATGTTATTTTAACTTCTATAAAGAAGAAGACTATGTTTCAATTTATTGTAAAAAGTATTCATAATCATGTAGAATAGAGTAGGGTATGTTAAAAAATAAAATTAACATTTTTTATTTATTAGCATAGTTTTTTATTATTTATACTACATTTTTTTTTGAAGTTTTACTTTAAGGAGACTATTTGAATTTAAGTAGCTTCATTTTAAGAGTTTTTATAATATTATAGATGTATATATAACTTAATTGATTCACTAAATGAGAATAATCACAATATTAATTGTTTTAAAATCACAAACTTTGTAATGCTGTTTTAAAATAATGTGATGAGAGAAAAAATACTTTTTTTAAAGGTTAAGTTACCTTGGGAATACTTGAATTTAATTTATTCTATGCTACTATTTACTACAGCCTTCTATTTTCTGTTATTTAGTGATATTAGTTTTGTTATGTTGCCTTTTATTTCATTGTACATCTTATTTAACGTATATGTAAATCAAGACGATTACTTTCTTAAGTATGAAACAATGATGCTTATAATACTGAATTTAATAATTTGCTTTGTTGGATTTTATGATGTTGTAAAGTGGTTGAACTTTTCAATACATATTTTCTTTACAATAGTTTTTAGTTTATTTATAGGACTAAGAATTACTTTGTTAAATTATTTTATAGGCTTTAGAGAGTTAACTAATATGGTTGTTGTTCTACTTGTTCTTAATAGTATATTAGTTGCTTTACAGGGTGTTGTTTTTAAATTTAGGTTGAATTATTTTGAATTATTTATTTCTAAATTCATTTCCTTAATTGAGGTTGTCGCTTTTATAGTATTTTCTGTAAGTACTCTGATTTATCTTGTTTTTTACTTTAAAAAAGAAAGTTCAGCTAAAGATTTTTGATGTAGTCTATAATCTATTTTGCCTTAAAAGGATTAGTTACTATAATTTATCTATATGTTTTTTATTATTTTATTTATTCTGCTAGTGGGACTTTTCTTACTAAAGAATAGTGGTTTTTATCATAAGTATGATAGAAGGTTCATTGAGGTTAGTTTCTTTATGTCGATTAACCTGCTACTAGGTGTTTTGTATAATTATTTTTCCTCTACAGACTTGCTCTTTATGTCTGTGCTTTTAAGTTTGTTTAATGGCCCATTATTGTATTATTTATTATTTGATAAATCTAAGTTTTTGTTCTATCAATTATATGTCATGATTCTGTTGGTTTTTGTTTATATAATTGGATATTCATTTTATGTAGATAAAGAAGAGAGTGATCTTATAACTTTCAATTGCTATAGCGCTTTGATAGGTGGAAGTATTGGACTTACTTATCTTGTTAGTTGCTATTATTTCTTTGTTCAAACTTCTAAAGGAATTTATAATGAGAAGATAGTTGTGATCTTTATAGTAATCTTCTTGATTGAATCACTTCTTATTATTCCAGACTTTCGAAGTGGTATTTTTGATATTAACCCATTATTAGGTTTTGTTGGCTGTTCACTTGTACTAGTGGTTGTGAGTCAAATTTATTTGTTGAATAAATATTTCCAGAAACAATTCTGTATAACTAAATCTAATGAAGATCTTTTGTTTTTAGAGCTAAAGAACTCAATTGTGTATGATCTACCAGATATTATTGATGTAGATCATGAAGTTTTAGTTAATGAAGTGCTAAGTATTAATACTAATGTAGCAACTTCTGATTCGTTAGTTGATGAGACGGAATTATTAGTTATTAGTTCTGTTTTAAATGATGTTCTTATAGATAACAAGCTTTTTTTAGATCCAAATTTGACACTTCAAAAACTATCAAAGAGAACCGATATTTCAAGGGGAAGATTAACGGCATATTTTAAAAGTAGTGAGGCATCTAATTTTAGCAAGTACGTAAATCGTTTAAGAATAGAGTATGCTGTTATTTACTTACACGATAGTAGTAATGATGATTTAAGCATTGAAAAATGGGCATTGTTATCAGGCTTTAATTCAAGAGTTACTTTTTATAGGTCTTTTGTTGGAATTTATGGATTCGCACCATCAGAATTATTAAAAAAATAGTTCACATAGTACAAGGGAAATATTTATCTACTTTGTGTTTTTCTCATTTTGCAATCTGTTTTGTGTTTCAAAATCTGATATAGTTGTTTCAAAATGATGTTTTAGGTGAAATATCGTAAAATTCTCATAAATAAAGCAAAAGTTATTTATAGTAATATCATTTGTTTAAGAACTGCCAGTATTGTTTAATAGAAGCATTTATAAGCACGAATTTTTGCAAATGAATAGCTATCAAGTTGATGTTAAATATTTGATGCAATTATCTAATAGTCACGTATGGTGATTTTTATATACCACAATTAACTTTGAGTAATAGTAGTTTTGACCATGTTTTTAAAACGAGATATCAATGTAATATCTCAAATCAAAAAAAGGAAATATGAAAAAAAGAGTACTATCTGTTGCAGCATTGCTTTTTGGAAGTGTCGCTGTTAATGCACAAGTAGGTATAGGTACTATTAAGCCTAACAAATCTGCTGAGTTGTTAATTGAATCTGCTAATAGGGGATTGCTAATACCTAATGTAGCTTTATTGGATACAAAAGACAAAACAACTATTTCAAATGGAAATGTTGAGAGTTTAATGGTTTTCGCAACTAAGTCTCAAGGAGATGTTACTCCTGGGTACTATTATTGGAATATTAATAAGTGGGTGCGTTTAACTGCAGATAAAGATATTCCTGGTATTGTCGTAAATAACTTTCAGGAAATTGTCAATATGGAAGGTGATAAAGTTCAAAATATCATTAAAAATATTGTTAGAAATACAGAGGGAAATGTTATCTATGAGGGGGATAAATTTTACCAAGTAATTAATAAGGATGGGAACATTATTAAACAAGAAATCACTGACAAAATAACTCATATTGAATATGATGATTTAACAGGAGATTATATCTATTATAATGAAAATGCTGTCGATCGTCAAGGCAACATAGATAAAAACAAAGGAGTACGTATTCAAGTTAAACAAACTGTTATTAATAAATTTAAGGATATTATTAATGATCAAACTGTTCAGCAACATATTAATAATTTTTTAGAAGGAACTTATGTTGGTGGAAATGTTTATTATGATGGAACAAAGTTTACATATGTAACTAAAGCTGGGGAGACTAAAGAAATTACAATTAAAGAGATAGTAACTGCAAATGAAACAGTAACTACTTTAGTGAAAAATGGGGATGGTACTTATACATATACAAGTGAAAATAATACTAAAACTATTATTGATATACCATCTGAATTTGTAGAGCATTTTGAAAAAATAATTGAACAACCTGTAACAGTTGATGGAAGAACGTTTACTACAATAAATGATTATATTAAGTATATTACAGAGAGTAAAGGTGGTTTCACAAAAATCGTATACAATAAAGATGGAGATGTTATATTTCAAGAATGGAATGAAACTAAACAAGAATGGGTAAATGTTGATAATTCAAAATTTACAACTATTGTTAAGTCTAATGAGACAGTCACTCTACTAGTTCCAAACGCAGATGGTACGTTTACTTATTATAACGAAAAACAAATCGGCGCGGATGGTCAACCTAAAGCAGGAGAGACAGGAGTAACAATAGATCCAAAAGAAGTATCAGTAGCTTTAAATACAACGTCAAACAAATATGAGTTTAAAAACTCAAAAGGAGATGTAATTGGTGAGATTGATGCCAATGCAAATGCAATTGTCTACAACGATAATTCAACAAACTTAGGAGTAACAAATGTTCAAGAAGCTATCGAAAAGTTATTACAAAAGATAATAGAAGTAGCAGGAACAACAGGTGATTTATCAGTAGCAGGCGGACTTGAGTTTACAGGTGGAACTAACGGTACAACGAAGTTACTATCAGATGCTGGTATTCAAATAGCAGATAAAGGAGTAACGAGTGAGAAGTTAAACGCAGGAACAGGCGATGCTGACCGTGTAGGAGTAGCAGATAAAGATGGAAATGTAGTTTACAAAACACTAGACGAAGTAGTGAAATCTAATGAGACAGTCACTCTACTAGTTCCAAACGCAGATGGTACGTTTACTTATTATAACGAAAAACAAATCGGTGCAGATGGTCAACCTAAAGCAGGTGAGACTGGAGTAACGATTGATCCAAAAGAAGTATCAGTAGCTTTAAATACAACGTCAAACAAATATGAGTTTAAAAACTCAAAAGGTGATGTTATAGGAGAAATTGATGCCAATGCCAATGCAATTACGTTTAATAATACAACTAATGGATTTACATCAACTAATGTACAAGACGCATTAGAAGAACTTAAAAACACTATTGATGCTAATAAAGGTGATTTATCAGTAGCAGGAGGGCTTGAGTTTACAGGTGGAACTAACGGTACAACAAAGTTACTATCAGATGCTGGTATTCAAATAGCAGATAAAGGAGTAACAAGTGAGAAGTTAAACGCAGGAACAGGAGATGCTAACCGTGTAGGAGTAGCAGATAAAGATGGAAATGTAGTTTACAAAACACTAGACGAAGTAGTGAAATCTAATGAGACAGTCACTCTACTAGTTCCAAACGCAGATGGTACGTTTACTTATTATAACGAAAAACAAATCGGTGCAGATGGTCAACCTAAAGCAGGTGAGACTGGAGTAACGATTGATCCAAAAGAAGTATCAGTAGCTTTAAATACAACGTCAAACAAATATGAGTTTAAAAACTCAAAAGGTGATGTTATAGGAGAAATTGATGCCAATGCCAATGCAATTACGTTTAATAATACAACTAATGGATTTACATCAACTAATGTACAAGACGCATTAGAAGAACTTAAAAACACTATTGATGCTAATAAAGGTGATTTATCAGTAGCAGGAGGGCTTGAGTTTACAGGTGGAACTAACGGTACAACAAAGTTACTATCAGATGCTGGTATTCAAATAGCAGATAAAGGAGTAACAAGTGAGAAGTTAAACGCAGGAACAGGAGATGCTGATCGTGTAGGTGTAGCAGATAAAGATGGAAATGTAGTTTACAAAACACTAGATGAAGTAGTGAAATCTAATGAGACAGTAACTCTACTAGTTCCAAACGCAGATGGTACGTTTACGTATTATAACGAAAAACAAATTGGCGCGGATGGTCAACCAAAAGCAGGAGAGACTGGAGTAACAATAGATCCAAAAGAAGTATCAGTAGCTTTAAATACAACGTCAAACAAATATGAGTTTAAAAACTCAAAAGGTGATGTTATAGGAGAAATTGATGCCAATGCCAATGCAATTACGTTTAATAATACAACTAATGGATTTACATCAACTAATGTACAAGACGCATTAGAAGAACTTAAAAACACTATTGATGCTAATAAAGGTGATTTATCAGTAGCAGGAGGGCTTGAGTTTACAGGTGGAACTAACGGTACAACAAAGTTACTATCAGATGCTGGTATTCAAATAGCAGATAAAGGAGTAACAAGTGAGAAGTTAAACGCAGGAACAGGAGATGCTAACCGTGTAGGAGTAGCAGATAAAGATGGAAATGTAGTTTACAAAACACTAGACGAAGTAGTGAAATCTAATGAGACAGTCACTCTACTAGTTCCAAACGCAGATGGTACGTTTACTTATTATAACGAAAAACAAATCGGTGCAGATGGTCAACCTAAAGCAGGAGAGACTGGAGTAACGATTGATCCAAAAGAAGTATCAGTAGCTTTAAATACAACGTCAAACAAATATGAGTTTAAAAACTCAAAAGGAGATGTAATAGGAGAAATTGATGCCAATGCCAATGCAATTACGTTTAATAATACAACTAATGGATTTACATCAACTAATGTACAAGACGCATTAGAAGAACTTAAAAACACTATTGATGCTAATAAAGGTGATTTATCAGTAGCAGGAGGGCTTGAGTTTACAGGTGGAACTAACGGTACAACAAAGTTACTATCAGATGCTGGTATTCAAATAGCAGATAAAGGAGTAACAAGTGAGAAGTTAAACGCAGGAACAGGAGATGCTGACCGTGTAGGAGTAGCAGATAAAGACGGAAATGTAGTTTACAAAACACTAGACGAAGTAGTGAAATCTAATGAGACAGTCACTCTACTAGTTCCAAACGCAGATGGTACGTTTACTTATTATAACGAAAAACAAATCGGCGCGGATGGTCAACCTAAAGCAGGTGAGACAGGAGTAACAATAGATCCAAAAGAAGTATCAGTAGCCTTAAATACAACGTCAAACAAATATGAGTTTAAAAACTCAAAAGGAGATGTTATAGGAGAAATTGATGCAAATGCCAATGCAATTGTTTACAACGATAATTCAACAAACCTAGGAGTAACAAATGTTCAAGAAGCTATCGAAAAGTTATTACAAAAGATAACAGAAGTAGCAGGAACAACAGGTGATTTATCAGTAGCTGGTGGACTTGAGTTTACAGGTGGAACTAACGGTACAACAAAGTTACTATCAGATACTGGTATTCAAATAGCAGATAAAGGAGTAACAAGTGAGAAGTTAAACGCAGGAACAGGAGATGCTGACCGTGTAGGTGTAGCAGATAAAGACGGAAATGTAGTTTACAAAACACTAGACGAAGTAGTGAAGTCTAATGAGACAGTGACTCTACTAGTTCCAAACGCAGATGGTACGTTTACGTATTATAACGAAAAACAAATCGGCGCGGATGGTCAACCTAAAGCAGGAGAGACAGGAGTAACGATTGATCCAAAAGAAGTATCAGTAGCTTTAAATACAACGTCAAATAAATATGAGTTTAAGAACTCAAAAGGAGATGTTATAGGAGAAATTGATGCCAATGCAAATGCAATTACGTTTAATAATACAACTAATGGATTTACATCAACTAATGTACAAGACGCATTAGAAGAACTTAAAAACACTATTGATACTAATAAAGGTGATTTATCAGTAGCAGGAGGGCTTGAGTTTACAGGTGGAACAAATGGAACAACGAAGTTACTATCAGATGCTGGTATTCAAATAGCAGATAAAGGAGTAACAAGTGAGAAGTTAAACGCAGGAACAGGAGATGCTGACCGTGTAGGAGTAGCAGATAAAGATGGAAATGTAGTTTACAAAACACTAGACGAAGTAGTGAAATCTAATGAAACAGTGACTTTACTAGTTTCAAACGCAGATGGTACGTTTACGTATTATAACGAAAAACAAATCGGCGCAGATGGTCAACCTAAAGCAGGTGAGACTGGAGTAACAATTGATCCAAAAGAAGTATCAGTAGCCTTAAATACAACATCAAACAAATATGAGTTTAAAAACTCAAAAGGAGATGTAATTGGTGAGATTGACGCCAACGCCAATGCCATTACGTTTAATAATACAACTAATGGATTTACATCAACTAATGTACAAGACGCATTAGAAGAACTTAAAAACACTATTGATGCTAATAAAGGTGATTTATCAGTAGCAGGCGGACTTGAGTTTACAGGTGGAACTAACGGTACAACAAAGTTACTATCAGATGCTGGTATTCAAATAGCAGATAAAGGAGTAACAAGTGATAAATTGGGTGCAAAACCTGAAGAGCAAGGAAAAGTAGCAACAGTTAATTCTGATGGTTCAGTAAGTTATAAAGCAATCAAAGTAACAGATATTACAGAAGCAAAGGCAATGTTTTCAACTAGTATTACTATAGATGATGGAGGTGTTGGAGCAACTTTAAAAGATGTTAACCTAGAAATAAAACCTGGTAATGCAGGTCAAGTAATGATTACTGGTACTGATGGAAAAACTACTTGGGTAGATCAATCTGTAATTTCACCAACAACTAACTCATTGACTTCAGATAAAAATTTAATGACTTCAGATGTTAATGGTGTTGCTAAAACAGCAAATATTATTAATTCAGTTGAAAATACTTTAGATGCTAATAATAATATGGTTACCATGGTTAATGGCATAGCAAGTAATCCTTTAGATTTAACTACTGCTGTTCAACAAGGACAGAAGAATACTTATGTAGAGCAAGGTACTGGTATAACAGTTAGCAAGACTGTGTCAGTTGATGGAAAAGAAACAACATATACTATTGCATCAAATCCATCTGAGATTACGCTAGGTGGAGACGTAACTGGTACTGCTAGCACATCTGTTGTCGAGGCTATCCAAGGGACTAAGGTTAGTAATGTTAAACCTGACAGTGAAGGACAAGCTCTTGTATATGATGCTAAACTAGGTCAATGGAAACCAGGAATACCTAAAGTTGACGTTACTGATATTACAGATAAGAAGAATCTTACTGCTGCCAATGGATTAGAAGCAACCATTGAGGTTGTTACTGGAGGTACTAATGCTGTACTGGTAGAAACTAGCTTAAGGGTAAAAGAGGAGTCAATCACATCAAAGGAGATCAAAAATGGAACGATAAAACCTGAGGATATTGCTATAGCGGGTAATAATCAAGTGTTGGTTACAAATGAATCAGGTATTCCAACGTGGTCAAATCAGTCAGATTTAGGTAAGGTTATTACTTCAGATAACGGATTAACAAAAACAGATAATAATATTCAACTTGGAGGAATCTTAACTAAGGCAACTGTTATTACTACTGTTGCTAATAATACATTAGCTTTAAAAGGCTTAGATAAAACAAAGACTCAAGCTGTAAGTAAGACAGATGGTATAACACAACATTTACTAGCAATTGACAAAAATGGTGATATCATAAAAGCTTTAAAAGCTGCGATGCCTAAGTTCTTCTATATGCCTTCAGTTTTAGTTCCTACTGCTGAGAGTCAAGTAACTCAGACTGGGGTTTCATATAATAATGCTACTCGTACGGGAAGTATTAATTTATATAGCATTTATCAAAGTCAGTTTGGAACACCAGTTAAAAGTAGCGTAGGAGCAACTCCGCTTCCTGTATTACCAGTATCAGAATTAGGTTTCCATATTACATATGCAACTGAAGGAGTATTTACAATTGAGAGTATTACTGCAGAGGGACTTATGACATATAAAGTTAGTTCGACGGCAAATGTTAATGGTGGAAGTTTTATAAACATTGTATTCTCAGTAAAAGAAGATAATTAATTATGAAAGATCTATTCAAATATTTAATAGTAGTTTTTGTCTTGTGTTTTGGTATCAAAACACAAGCTCAAACCACTATTGAGCACTATCAAGATAAGAAAAGTATTTTATCAAGTCAAGAATTTCAAAAACTTGATTACTTAGTTAATGGAGGTGATAGCCATATGCTTGTAGACAGTGATAATAAAACTATAGTTTATAATAAACTTGAAAGAGTTATTAGAATGAGTATTAAAAAATCATCTGATTTTGAGGTATTAGTAAAATCTTTAAAGAATGATTTAGGAGGTGTTGTAATTATTAATATAGAGTGGGATGGAGCTGAAGAATTTCTGATTCCTGATGATTTATTTTCAAAATTAAGTAGTTTGAAATATGTCTATATACGTTCATACAAGACTATGTCAAAGGATATTGTTCACAAGCATTTTAAAAATATAATAGAAAAACTAAAGAATTATAAAGAAGTAGTTATTCTATATCAGACAATGGAACAACCAAGTTAATAGAAAAGGATATGATAAAGAATATAAAAATAACGAGTACTTTTCTTATTGCTGTATTGGTTTATAGTATTGTATTATTAAGTTCATTTACTACTAGTGCTCAAGTTCGAAAAACTTTTACACCTAGAGTCTCATCTGAAGTGCTCGCTCCATATACTAACGTTAAGAATTATAATCTACAAGGAGATTTCCTAATGCTTGGAAATACTAGTATGACTCTAGATCCTTATGTTTTAGATAAAGATAACAGTAATAATTATATGAAGTATGTAGATATCGATAATGATAACTCTACTGTAAACTCTTCGTCAGCAGAATTAGTATTACCTGGGGGAGATTGTACCGAGATTATATATGCTGGACTTTATTGGTCTGGAAGAGCACATGATGGAGGGAATTCTAATGAGGAGTTCTTAGTAAATGGAAATCATCGATTAAATAAAAGAAAAGTAAGATTAAAGAAACAAGGTGACTCTTATCGTGATATTTGGGCTAATTCAACAGATCTTTATTATCCAAGTAATACAGATGGTAATATGTATTCTGCTTATGCAGATATTACTTCTTATGTTAGAGAAAAGGGAGCAGGTAATTATACAGTTGCTGATCTTGCTTTGATTGAAGGTAATGGTGGAGGAACTGGTTTTTATGGTGGTTGGGGAATGGTTATTATCTATAAAAATACTTCAATGAAGTGGAGAGATATTACTGTTTTTGATGGACATGCATATGTAGCTGGTGGAAATTACAGCTATGAATTACCAATTTCAGGATTTAAAGCTACTCAACACGGTAATGTTAATGTTACTCTTGGTTTAATGGCGGGAGAAGGAGATAGGATGATTCAAGGAGATTATTTTGAAATCAAAAGAGGTAGTAGTTTCGATAAACTAAAGCATAATAAAAATACAACAGGAAATTTCTTTAACTCTTCCATTGCTGTAGGAGACACCCCTAGAAGCCCAAATCTTGTAAATAATACAGGATATGATATAGCTAAGTTTGATTTAGACAACTCAGGTAATAAATACATTGCAAATAATGCCACTAATGCAACTTTTAGATATGGTAGTACACAAGATACTTATGTAATTTATAATATAGTTTTTGCTGTCGATGCATATGTTCCTGATATAGTTGGAGAGAATAAACCAGTAGAGACTAATGGAAAAAAGCCTACTCATAATGGTAATGTAGAACCTGGGCAAGAGTTAGAATTTGAGTTAGATGTTTACAATAAAGGAACTGAAGCTGTAAATAATTCAATAATAGAAATTCCAGTTCCATTTAACTTGCATTATAATGGTGCAACTATAAAAAATGGATTACCAGTATCAGGTAATGTTTCATGGAGACCTCCAGTGGGAGGAAGTAATGACCCTTCTGTAACTGCTGGAGGAACAATTATTTGGAATATTGGAAGTCTGCCTGAAGATCAGACTAAAGAACTTTTATTAGCACAATTAAAATATCGTTTTAAAGTATCTGATAACTGTATTTTATTATCTACTAATGTTTGTGGATTAGGAATCAAAATTAATGGTAAAATATCAGGAGTAGGTGCTACATCAAATACTCAAGTAAATTCTGATTTAGTTAGAGATTATGGAAATGGTCTTTGTGCAGGACCAGTTTACGATGATTTTGAATCTATAATTGAAGTAAGTACAGCTTTTAAACAGAATTGTAATCCACCTGTTGAAGATGGTATTATGCAGTTTAAAGCATTCTGTAGTGTTCCTGTAACAGGATTTAATAGAGATGAAATTATAGCTCAGTATCCAATAGGTTCTAAGTTTTATAATGTAATTCCTAGTTCATATAATTCAACTGTTGGTTTAGTCTCAGGTAACTTTGCTGTAAATGCTGATGGAAGTAAGAAGATGTACTTCGTTATGGTTCCTGGAATGGAAGCTGGATGTTATGCAAAACTTGAAATAAGTGTTGAAAGAGTTACATCAAGTCCTTTGGTAAAAAACCTTGTGTTTTGTCAGACAGATGAAATTATTCTTGAAAATCAATTGTCATTAGTAGGAGTAGAAAAAAGTTACAATCTATATTATTTTGATCTTGAGAACAATTTGTTGAGTCAAGAGCCTAAACCTTCGACAATAGGTACTCATAAATATTTAGTTGCAGAGGGAAAAGATGGCTGTTTTGGTCCCAAAGTTCCATTTCAAATTACCATCAATCAAGTTCCTGAGGTTAGTAAAACGGTTGGAAATATTGTTTTATGTGAGAATTTTGATCAAAAGCAAATTGTTACCACTACAACCACTGGAGTAAATTTTAAATGGGAATACAACTCAACAAGTGTAGGGGGAAGTTGGCAAGAACTAACAAATTCGTCATTTACTAATGTTATTAGAGTTGAGGATAATAAACTTGAAGTTAATCATGCGACAAAGCAAATTAACGGACTAAGAATAAGATTAAAAGTAACTAATACAAGTAAGTGTTCAGATTTCTCAAATGAATTCTCAATTCGTGTTGAGGATTGCTCTGCAGTTACTAATCCAATGTTGTTAAACCCTGGATTAAGTAAATAAGTAATCAAAAATTGAAAACTATGCAATCAAGAAAATTATATAAATCAGTTGCCTTATTGGGTCTAGCGTTGCCAGCTACAGTAGTAGCTCAGCAAGCTAAGAAAGATCAAGTAATGGTAAACCAAGGAAAGATTTCGGTAGCAGAAGGTGGAGTAATGTCAACAATCTATGATTTTGATAATACGAAAGAAGGTTATGTGAAGAATGATGGAACGGTTTATTACTACAGTAACTTCAACAATGATAATTTATACGAGCACAGCGCCAATAGTAAAAGTTCAAAAGCGGTATTTACGCCATTTGAACAAGCAACAGGTGCGCAAGCTATCACAGGAAGTCAACCATCAAACTTCTTTGATGTTGTTTTAGACAACCCAACAAAGGACATGGCTTTTGATCTAAAGAACGAAGCAAATGTACGTGGAAGTGTAGACTTTAAAGACGGAATTATCAAGGTAGATTCTTTAGTAGGTATGCTTACTTTTCACCAAGGAGCTAAAGCATTAAAGCCAACAGATAGAAGTCACGCAGAGGGCTATGTAGAGAAGATCGGAAAAGAAGAGTTTCAATATCCTAAGGGAGACAAAGGGCTTTATCGCTATGCTAGAATCACTGCCCCTGAAAATGTAAAAGATGCTTACCAAGGGAAGTATAACCTAGATGATAAGAACTTCTTTAAGGCGCGTGCTACTAAGTCAGGTGTGATTAATCTACTGGATACTCGTGAGTATTGGACCATTGATAAAGGTAATGACAATAGTCAAGGAGATATTATGCTAACGTTAAGTTGGGATGAGCGTACTACCCCTAAAGAGCTTTTAGCTAATCCCGAGAAAGAGTTACACATTGTACGTTGGGATGCCAAACAACAACTATGGGTAGACGAAGGTGGAGTAGTCGATTTAGATAAAAAAGAGATTACAACTCCTACTAGTGTAAGAGGTTATGGGTTTTTTACGCTAGCGACAGTTAACACGGATCTAATCTTAGATGGAGACATTGTTATTTACAACCTTGTAACCCCTGATGGAGATGGTAAGAATGATTACTTTATCATTGACAACATTACTAAGTTTCCAAATAACACAGTGGAAGTTTATAACCGCTGGGGAGTTAAGGTTTATAATACAAGTAATTATGACAGTGCAGGAAATGTATTTAGAGGGTATTCGGATGGTCGTGTGACAATCAATAAGAACGAAAAACTACCAAGTGGAACGTATTATTACATTGTGAACTACGAGTATAAAGATGCCAAAGGTTCACGCATGATTAAAAAATCAGGTTATCTACAATTAGAAAGCAATAAGTAAGAGAATATATGAATATTCAACAAAATATCAAGAAAATCGGAATCAGCCTAATCGCCTTAGGCTGCTTCTCACAAATGCAAGCGCAACAAGACCCGCAATACACCCAGTATATGTATAACACCAATATGGTTAACCCAGCTTATGCAGGAAGCAGAGGAACGTTAAACGTATTTGGGATGTACCGCACACAGTGGGTAGGATTAGATGGAGCCCCTAAGACAGCGAATGTATCTGTATCTACACCATTAGGTGAGAGCGGACTAGGGTTAGGTGTAAACTTTACCAATGATCGTTTAGGAGCGATGGATGAGAATAATATCTCAGTAGATTTATCGTATGCAATTGATTTGAACGCAGATTATAAATTAGCTTTTGGATTAAAAGGGACAGCTAATTTACTGAACGTGGATTATACAAAATTAAACATCCACAATCCATCCGATCCACACTCACAGGAGAATATCAACAATAAGTTTAGTCCAAATATCGGAGCAGGAGTTTACTTATATTCAGACAAAGCGTATGTGGGGTTATCAGTACCTAACTTCTTAACACAGAATAGATACGATGATAACGAGCGCAATACAGATCTAACAGTGATGCGTCAAAAAGCACACTTCTACCTAATGGGGGGGTATGTATTTGATGTTAGTGAGAATGTATTGTTTAAACCAGCAGCATTAGTAAAAGCAGTAAGTGGAGCACCCTTACAAGTGGACTTGACAGCTAATGTATTGTTGTATGATAAATTTACATTAGGGGCAGCTTATCGTTGGGATGCAGCAGTCAGTGCACTGGCAGGCTTCCAAATAAACGACAATATGTTTATTGGATATGCTTACGATTTTGATACTACTAAATTGCACAACTACAACTCAGGATCACATGAGATCTTTATGAGATTTGAGTTATTTAACCGTCGTAGTACGATTAATGCGCCTCGATTCTTCTAGAAGAATAAGAGGAAAAAGACACAATTATGAGAAAAGAGCTATTGAAAATAAGCTTATTTGGTATGTTACTTTTAGCGGGAGTGAATACTCAGGCTCAGAAAGTAGCAGAGAAGAAAGCGGATAAAGAATATCAAACCCAGGCGTATGTCGATGCAATCAAGATTTATGAGCGCATCGCTAACAAAGGGTACACAAACGCAGATATGCTAAAGAAATTAGCAGATGCGTATTACTTTAATGGAAAGTTACCAGAGGCCAATAAGTGGTATGAACAGTTGTTTGATGGAGAGTACGGCGATAAAGGTAAAGAGGCTATCTCATCAGAATATTACTATCGCTACGCTCAGACGCTAAAATCTCTAGAGAACTACGATAAGTCAGATCAGATGATGCAGGAGTTCTCTAGATTAGAAAGTACAGATTCTCGTGCTCAGTTATTTGAACAAGACAAAGATTACTTGCAAAAGATAGAAGATAAGAAGGATCTGTATGATATACAAGCTTTGGGTATTAACACAACGTTTTCGGATTATGGAGCAACTATTTTAGGTAATAAACTCGTGTTTACTTCTGCAAGAAATCAAGATGTAAATAAGTCTATACACGAGTGGACTAATGAGAGCTTTACTGCTCTTTATAGTTCGGATATAAATACCGATGGGACCTTCTCAGAACCAGTACAACTTGCTAAAGAGATAAGCTCTAAAGTTAATGATGCAACAGCCGTATTTACTAAGGATGGCAATACGATGTATTTTACACGTAATAATTCAAGTGAAAAAGGGAAAAGAAGAAACAATAAAGACAAATCATCTTTATTAAAAATATATAAGGCCACTAAGAACCAGGATGGCTTGTGGGGACAAGTGTTAGAGCTTCCGTTTAACTCGGATTATTTTAATACAGCCCATCCTAGTTTGACACCTGATAATAAGTGGCTTTATTTTTCTTCAGATAGAAAAGGAACACTTGGACAGTCAGATATCTTTAGAGTAGCTATTTATCCAACGGGAGAGTACGGAAGTGTTGAGAATATTGGAAGTAAAGTTAATACATCAGGACGTGAAACATTTCCATTTATCTCAGCGGATAACTTCTTGTTCTTCGCCTCAGATGGACATCCAGGACTTGGAGGATTAGATATGTTTGTGGCTAAAATTAATGTAGATGGATCTATAGGACAAGTAGCCAATATGGGAACCCCTATTAATAGTCCATTTGATGATTTTAGTGTTTATATAGATAGTAAATCTCATAAGGGATTTGTGAGTTCAAATAGACCAGGGGCAAGTGGAGGAGATGATATCTATTTCTTTAAAGAAAAACCGTGTAAACAAGCTCTTGAAGGTATAGTGTATGATAAGAATACAAAAGAGCCACTTGCTAATACAAGGGTGGTAATATCTGACGCATTATATCAAAAATCGGACACGATTATGACTGATGCAAAAGGATACTACTTATCAGAGTACTTAGACTGTGGAGGGAAATACCGCATCAAGGCAGAGAAACAAGATTATAATACTGTAGAAGTGGTATTTGTGGTAGAACGTCAACAAGGAATAAAACGAGTTGATATAGGGCTTGAGAAAACATTAGAACCTATCCAGAAGGATGATGATTTGTTTAAGAAGTTAAAACTTAATCCTATTTACTTTGATTTTGACAAGTCTAATATACGACCTGATGCAGCGGCAGAGTTAATCAAAGTAGTAGAGGTATTAAAAGAATACCCAACAATGAAGATAGATGTGCGTTCACATACAGATAGTAGAGGAAATGATGCGTACAACCTTAAGCTTTCAGATCGCAGAGCTAAATCCACAATAGAGTGGATGGTTACTCAAGGAATTCACAGAAACAGATTAACAGGTGATGGTTATGGAGAGACTAGGCTTTTAAACAAGTGTAGCAACTCAGTACCATGTACAATTGAGGAACATCAGTTAAATAGACGAAGCGAGTTTATTATTACAGAACTATAGTTCTATAAATTTAATAGCTGTTTTGAACAAAACAACAAATCAATTTTTTTTTTCGACCGATCTCACTGTTGATCTAAAACGACAGTATTAGCCAGAAAGAGCCACCCCTAGGGGTGGCTCTTTTGTTTGGTATAATCTTAAATATAAATCAGCAATGCTGAAAAAATCACCTTAAACAAACAAAGAGTTAAATAAACTTCATTTCTAAAATTGTTAAAAAAGAAAGCAAACTAATAAGTAGTAAAAGAAAGAATTACATATTCTTAACATTGGCTTGTTAGCATACTCTTTTAAAAACTTCGTTTTAAATATCTAAAGACAGTATACTTAATGCTTGGCGGCTAATTTCCTATTTTGATTGTATATAGTGATTAACATTAGAGTAATCTAATGCCTCATTTTAATCAGTAGTTCTAATAATTAAGTAACGATTTGATAACCTTGCTTTTTAGGGGTAAAACCAAATATTTCACTCCTTTAATAAACAATAAGTATGGATGAAAATTTCCAAGAGGACAAATATATAAAGCGTTGTTTGATGTATTTAAATAAGGAATTAACATTAGAACAGCGAACTGATTTTGAGATTGACTTACTCATAGATGATCAGTTACAGATAGTATATCAGAGATATCGCACGCTGTGGAGAGTTTATCCTATGAATACACAATTAATAGATCAATATACTAGTAAAGCAATAAAGATTCACAAGAAGAAAAGGTCATTGAGTTATACGATATTGGGATGGGCATGTGGACTATTATTACTGATTAGTTTAAATATTGTCTTTTGGTCCTCTTTTAAATCTACTGAAGATTCTCATATCTATGAATACACCAATATCAAAGGACATCGTTCTACTGTTTTTCTAACAGATGGTTCTAAAGTTATATTAAATGGTGATTCTAAAATCAAATACAGATTAGAAAATACCGTTCGGAAAGTTTATTTGCAAGGTGAGGCGTTTTTTGAGGTTGTACATATGTCAGATAAAAAGTTCATAGTAGAACACAACAATCTACAAGTAGAAGTGTTAGGGACTAAGTTTAGTGTCAATACTCAGAATACTATAAAGGAAGTATTGTTATTATCAGGTAGTGTTCTTGCTAGGTTTAATAACAATGAGCAGTTATATCTAAAACCAAATGAGAAACTACTCTATAATAGTTCCACAGGAGAAGTGGCTAGAGAGAAGCGAGATGCAAGTATAGAACTGCAATGGAGAAACAACATTTTAGTATTTAAAAATGAACCTCTACAAGATGCTCTTTTAAGAATCCAACAATTTTACGGATGTAAGTTTAGTGTGAAAAACACTGCATTGCTAAAGGCTAGAATTACAGGAACATTTGAACAGCAAACAATAAGTGAATTTGTGAAGTCATTGTCCTTTGTCACAAATTGCAATATTTCATTAGAAGGTTCTGTATATATAATTAATTGATTATGAATGATTCAATAGATATAAAAGTATATAAAGAGAAGGGTGAAGATATTCAACTTTTCGAACAAATAGCCTTAGGGAGTAAGAGAGCTCTAGAACATTTTTATGTTAAATATTATAAGTACTTATCAAGGTTTGCGGCAAGTTATGAATCAGATTCTTATTTAGTAGAAGAGAAAATTTCAGATGTTTTTTTATATCTATGGGAAAATAGAGAGACTTTATTAGAGATTAATTCTCCCAAAGTATATGTATTTACGATGCTTAAAAACATGTTATTTCAGCATAAAAAGAAACTTAAAACAAAAGCGATAAGCTTTGATTATGCTGTTTTTCAAGACAAGTATTATTCAGAGAATATAGAAGAGCAAATTATTTTGAACGAGCAAGAGCACCAACTTCAAAAAGACTTATTGCTAATCATTAATAAAATACCAGCAGGCTCTCGTCGAATATTTGAAATGAATAGAGTAGATGGATTAAGATATAGACAAATTGCTGAAATATTAAATATATCAGTTAGGACAGTCGAGAATCATATGTCTATAGCCCTACGCACTATAAATAAGATACTTATTCAAAGAAAATAGAAACTAAAAACAACATAAATTCCCTCAATCAATGAAAAAAAAGTATTTAATTGCACTGGTTTGCTATGCTAACTTAGTTAGTCTTCATGGATATAGCTCAGTGTCTGAAAGGCATGATGTAAATAGTACATCAAAAGTTAAAAGTAGTAAGATTAAGTTCACCAGTTTGAATCTTTCATTAGAAGAAATATTCGCTAAAATAGAAAAATCTTCTTCGTTGAGATTTGTCTATATCTTAGAGAATGTACCTTTAAATAAAAAGATTCAGGTACTAGAGAGTTATGATTCTATTGATGATTTGTTAAATGATTTGCAGTCTAAGACTACTCTTGACTTTCAGATTAATAATAATCAAGTGCTAGTTAAACCAGTTTCTTCTCAAGAAAAAACAAGCCAGATTATTGAGTTAAAAGGGGTAGTTGTTGATGATTTACAAATGCCTTTAATGGGAGTAGATATTAGGGATTCTAATAATGAATTTATCACAACAACTAATGATAATGGGGAGTTTTCGATAACAATTACACATACACCTGTGGTAATGTCATTTTCCTATTTAGGGTATAAAACCAAAGAGCAAACTTATTCTAAGAATAATAAGAATATCTTAATAAAGCTAGATCAACAGGATCAAATGTTAAATGAGATTGTTGTTACTGGACAGGGAGCAGATGTACAAAGAAAAAGACTGTCTAATAACGTTACAGTACTTAAAGCTAGTGAATTAGACAAAGTTCCAGCCCAGCGTATAGATCAGTTATTATCAGCCAAGTTACCCAATGCTCAAATTAACTTAACAGGTGGACAGGCCGGAGCCACTTCTTTAATACGTTCAAGAGGTGTAAACTCTGCATTTTTAAGCAGTACACCTATAATCTATATTGATGGAGTACGTTTGGACAATAACAATACACGTACAACAATAGGAGGTAGCTCTCAAGGATCATCTATGAGTTCTATTGGTGATATACCAATGGATAATATTGAGAAGATTGAGTTTATCAATGGTGGTGCAGCTACTACTTTATACGGATCAGATGCTGCTAACGGTGTAATTCAAATTTTTACAAAGAAAAAAGGAATGCCTGGAACAAATGTGAATGTTACAGCTGAGTTAGGAGCAGAAACTCCTACAACTGATTTTTTGTATTTTGATAGAACTAAAAATATTTTGTTTCAAAACGGATTGTATCAAAAGTACAGACTTAATTTAAATGGAGAGTCTGACAGTGGCTTTGGATATAATTTTTCTACTAGCTATCAGAATTCAACAGGAGTTCAATTACACAATCAGAATCAAAACCAAAAGCTCGATTTAAGCTCAGGATTTCACGCTAAATTATCAGACAAGGTAGTTTATGAAAGTTCATTCTCTTATTTACACAATAAATACAATCGAAATAGAAATGGAAACCAAGGAGGCTATACTGGACTTTGGTTTGCAGAATCTGGAGCATCTAAAATTACTGGACCAGGATTTAATAATCGTTTAGATGAGCTTAATGATGCTGAGTTTGCGAAGATGAAAACTTTTGTAGACAATGCAGAACGTTTACAAGATAATGGAATCAAAATTAATCGCTTTACAACATCACAGCAGTTTAAGTACAATCCTTTAGAGAATTTATCTTTTAAATTGGTAGGAGGATTAGATTATAGAATCCAAGATCAGGAAAATATAGAAACCAATGAATATCTTTCAGCTACCAAAGGACAATTGATCAAAGATCAAGGAAGTATTCAAAAAATCCAACGTAAATATATGGGATTAACGTTAGAATTCAACGGTCAGTATAGTGCTAATATTAAGGATTTCTCTTTTATAACTACAGCTGGAGGGCAATTGTTTAGAAACTCAGATAATCAGACTTTAGTAGAAGGACGTAACATAAGAGATGGAGCACATTCAATTTCAGAGGCAGCAATAAGAACTAGTGATGAATATATAGCAGAGGTCTTAAACTATGGTTTTTATGTTCAGGAAAATATTGGATATAAGGATAAGTTGTTTTTAGATTTAGGTGTACGTGGTGACAGAAATCCATCATTTGGTAAGAATATTGGTGTACAATATTATCCAAAGGTAGGTGGGTCTTATATGTTATCTCAAGAAAAGTGGTTTGAAAATAAAGTAGTTAATTCTTTAAGATTAAGATCTAGTTATGGTGTAGCAGGTAATTTACCACCAGCTTATGCCAATGAAAAAACGGTAGCTTTTGATGGCTTTTTAGGGGAACAAGCATCTTCTTTTGCTCAACCAGGTAATGAGGACTTAAAACCAGAAAAAACCCATACATGGGATATAGGTATGGATATGACTTTTTTTAATAATAGATTAAACTTAACTGTTGGTTATTATTACTCTAAAACTAAAGATGCTTTGTTTTATGTACCACCAACTCCATCTAGTGGGTATACTAAGAGTCAATTATATAATATAGGCGAAATAGAGAATAAAGGGTTTGAGATGAACTTCTCTTTAACGGCTATTGATCTACACGATTGGACTCTTACACTAACAGGTTCATTAAATACACTTAAAAACAAGGTGTTAAGTACAGGGGGAGCGCCAGCATTTAATATTAATGGTTTTAGCTCTAGAACATTACAGACTGTTGTAGAACAGGGCAGACCTGTAGGTTTTATACGTGGGAATTATGGTGTGATGGCAGAAGATGGAACTCTTAAAGAGACAACGCCTCAATCTTATTTAGGAACTACTATTCCAGACTTATTTGGGAATCTAGGTTTTAACCTAAGATATAACAATTGGAGCATGTTTGCCGACGCTAATTACCAAACAGGAGGGTATGCTGCAAATTGGGACGCACAATTTAGATATTTCTATGGAGCATCTGATGCCCACGTACCTATGGCAGAGATAGAGAAAAATGGGAGAAACAACTGGCTAAATATCACCAACCTATTTGTTGAAAAAACGGACTATTTAAAGGTTAGAAATATAGGTATCAGTTACTACTATAGACCAACAAACAAGAGTTTTTATAACTCAATGACATTTAGTTTTAACGTTGTTAACCCATTTAGTTTTACTAGTTCTTCTTTTGATCCAGAGGCTACCATAAGTGGTTCTGCTCAAGGACAAGGTGGAGCTTCAACAGGTGGAATTGTCTATGCTACTTACTCAGCACCTAGACAATTCTTAGGTTCTATTAAAATCAATTTTTAAATCTAAAACTACTTTTTAAAATGAAAAAAACACTTATATCAGGTTTGTTATTGATTACACTATCCACTACAGTGAGTTGTGTAGATAATCCTTATGTTACAGAAGATAACTATTTAGATAAACCCAATGCAGGTAGTAGTTGGATTATAGGTTTACAAAAACAGTTAGCACTTACAACAAATATTGTTGTAATTAATACTGAAATAACTTCAGATAATTATTTTAATAATTATACGCAGTATACTAAAATTTTTGATATTCCACAGATTGATTACTTTGATCCAGATGTGAATAATTTACAAAGTACTGTACAGACACTTAGAGAAATGGCTGTTTATGGACTTAATACTGTTGCCCCCAAGGATAGTACACTAAAACCTTCAGATTTAGCGTTTATGCATTTTTGTTTAGGGTATTCTTCTTTATTATCAGGAGAATTATTTGTGGCTTTACCAGAATCGAAGCTAGGTAAAGTAATTGAATCAAGAACTTTCCTAACCCTAGCAATACAAAGCTTTGAAAAAGCGTATGCATTGGAGACCGACACAAAAATGAAAAATGTATATGCCCTTTTACAAGCTAGAGCATACTATCGTTTAGGCGATAAAAATAAGGCTAAACAGCAAGCTACACTAGCTTTATCAGACCCTAAAATGTTATATAATGTTAAGTTTGATGGAAAAAACAATGTACCCAATGAGATGCAAAATGCAGTTTATGATGCTTTACCTAATCGATTAGCACCACTACCTCGTTTGGATTATTTAGACCCAAAGTTCTTTTCTGTAGGAACTCCCCAAAATGATCAGAAACCCTTAGCTTTAGTTAAGGTAGAGGAAGCTTATTTAATTCTATCAGAAGTAGCTTTAGCAAGCAATCAATTAGCACAAAGCAAAGATTTCTTATATCAACTACTTGACTTAGTAGCACAGCGACCAGTAGAAATGGTGGATGATAAAAAGGAAACTAGAAATGGAGGAAAGAGAATAGACTATCCTTTAAAGGCAGTGGGAGTAAAGTTTTCTTCTGATCAGCCTGTTTTACAGGGGTATGTTTTAGACCGTCAACAAGGCAAAGTACCTGTTTATATGATATCAGGTACTAAAGTTACAAAAGCTCAAGTTGCTCAAGTAACCTCTGAAAATGAATTGTTGTATTTAATCTATTTATTAAGGCAAGAAATCTTCTTTGCAGAGGGTAGGCGTTTAACAGATTTAGGGATTAAATTTCCTATTTCACAGATAGAGCAAGGGAATAACCCAAATGTGAAAGATGAACATACTAAGGCTTTAATACCAAGTTTTATACCTAATAAATTGCAGATGGATGATTTTACGGTTGATAAAGTAACAGGAGTAGTGACTATGAAGTACGATATGAATCGCGTACTAATACAAAATAAAACAGATAAAAACATATTACCATTATTTAAATAGATGAAAAAGATATTTGTAATTTTTAGCTTACTGATAGGATTTAGTTCGCTTGGACAGAAAGTCAAACATGTTGTTTTGGTAAGTATTGATGGTTTTAGGCCAGATTTTTATACTGAAAAGCATTGGGCTACACCTAATTTAAAGTATATGGCAGATAATGGAGTAGTAGCTAAAGGGGTTAAGACTATTTTCCCTTCAGTTACTTATCCCTCACACACAACCTTATCTACAGGAGTGTTACCAAACAAGCATGGAGTATATTATAATACTAATGTAGAATTAAACACAAGTAAGGCTCAATGGGTTTATCATTCAAGTCAGGTTAAGTCGTCTACAATTTGGCAATGGGCTAAAGAAAAAGGACTGATTACAGCATCTGTTTCTTGGCCTATTACATTAGATAATGCTTATATAGATTATAATTTACCTGAGATATGGGACTTTAAAAATCCATCAGATAGGATAAAAGCAACCTTAGATAGTGCCATTCCTAAGGGGTTATTTGAGGAAGTTTTAGACAAGGCTGTAGGAAAAGTAACTAGTGATGAGTTTAATTTATCAAGCCTAGCAATGGATGAGAATTTAGGTAGAAGTGCGGCATATATTTTAAAGACTTATAAACCTAATTTGTTGACATTACATCTACCTAATACCGATGGAGCTCAGCATAGCTATGGTAGAGAGCATTATGAGGTGCAACGCGCTGTAGCAGGAGCAGATAAGATAGTTGGTAATCTATTAGATGCTATACAAAAGGCAGGATTGGAAGATGATACTGTGATTATTGTAACAGGAGACCATGGATTTGTGACTACAGATTTTGCGCTATCGCCTAATATATGGCTTAAAGAAAATGGACTTTTTGATAAAGCTTATTTCTTTAGTTCTGGAGGTAGTACATTACTACATTTATATGATTATAACGATACTAAAATTGTAACTAAGGTAAAAGAAGTTTTAGATAAATTACCACAGAAATACAAAGAAGGTTTTGAGATAATTAGTGAACAACAGATACAACTTCGTGGAGCTGATCCAAGGGTTAAACTTGCTTTAAGTGGTAAATTAGGGTATAGTTTTACCAATAATTTTACAGGAGAAGTTCTAACTAGTTCAAAGGGAGGTAAGCATGGTTATTATCCAAGTTTTCAACAAATATATACAGGTTTTGTAGCCTATGGTAAACCTGTAAAAAAAGGTTTAGTGATCAATACTTTAAATCTAGAAGATATACCAGTAATAATTGGTAAAATGCTAGACCTATCTCTTCCTGATGTTGATGGAGTAGCACTTCCAATTACAAATGAAAAGTAGTTTTCGTCTGTTTTTTTCAATAAGGGAATTCTTTTTAAGAGCTCCCTTGTTTTATTTAATGTATCTCCGTTTAGTGTCATACTGATAATTTATAGGTTAAAGGAACTGATCATGTAAACAAGTAACTAGTTAATATACAGTAATTGTAAAAATTGGTATTATCTAGTTTAATAGGATAATTATAACATTACACCCTCTTATTAAATCAAACAGACATACATATTTTATTTATAATTGAAATAAGAATACAAAAGAAATGCATACGCTTGTTAATCAGTATTTTGAAAATTTATTTTTTTCTTATTTTAACCTTAGGAATATTTTTATCTTAAAAAAAACAAAAAAAAAGATTGTCTATTAAAATATAATTCTTTCATTTGTAGAAGAATTAAAAATAAAAAAATGAGAATTTATAATTTAATTATGGTAATGTGTATGTGTCAATGCTTTTCAAAAGAGGAGTAGTGAATGTGTATGTTATATATTTAAATTAAACATTATACTTGAAACTCCTTATTAAATAAATAAGGAGTTTTTTTTATACTAAAATTAAAATTATGTTATCAAAGCGATGTAAGTATGCTTTAAAAGCGATGGTATGTTTAGCTAGAGTTTATCAAAATGGACATTTGACTATTGGAACTATCGCCGAGACTGAAAATATACCTAAGAAGTTTTTAGAACAGATTTTATTGGAGCTAAAACGAGTAAAATTAGTCAATAGTAAAAAGGGCTTAGCAGGTGGGTATTACTTGATTAAAGACCCTAAGGATGTATCGGTAGCAGATTTATACCGAATATTTGATGGACCTATTGCACTTACACCATGTGTCTCATTAAATTATTACGAGCCATGTGATGATTGTTTAGATGAAGAAAATTGTTATTTAAGAAAACAATTTATTGAGATAAGAGACAAAACACGTAAGAGTATGTCTGAGGCAACACTTCAGCGTTTTATAGATAACGAATAATTTTTTCACCCTAATAACTACTAAAATGATAGATATTGTAGTTTTTAAAATTTTGATATAATTATGAATCTAAAAGAAAGCTTTGAATACTTGATATTAAGAGATATACAGGCATTATCATTCAATGATCAAATGCTATATCTACAGCAACATTTTAATTCTATTTGTTTTTCAACAAGCTTTAGTTATGAAGATCAGGTGATCACTCATATGTTAAAAGACTTTAAGGATGTAGCCTTTTTTACTCTTGATACAGGGCGTTTATTTGAACAGACATATGATACTTGGAATTTAACCATAGCTAAGTATGGTCTTAAAATTACAAGTTATTTTCCTGAGAGTACATCAGTTGAAGAGTTTGTGAATACCAATGGACCAGATAGTTTTTATAAATCTGTAGAACTGCGTAAAGAGTGTTGTTTCATTAGAAAGGTTTTACCCTTAAAAAGAGCCTTAGATCAAAAGCAGATTTGGATAACAGGTTTAAGAGCAGAACATTCAATCAATAGACAAAATATGAGCCCATTTGAGTGGGATGAGCAAAATCAAATTATCAAGTTTCATCCTTTACTACTTTGGACAACGCAGCAGGTTATTTCTTTTGTAGAAGAAAACCAAATTCCTTACAACCCTTTACACAAGCAAGGCTATATCAGTATAGGTTGTAGTCCGTGTACAAGAGCAATTAAGCCAACAGAAGACTTTAGAGCTGGTAGATGGTGGTGGGAAGATGCTTCTAAAAAGGAGTGTGGATTACATTTAAAAACAGAATAATTATTATTAACTGACATGATACAAAACAATTATTTAGAAACTTTAGAGCAAGAGGCAATCTATATACTTAGAGAAACAGCTGCTCAATTTGAGAAACCAGCTTTGCTTTTCTCAGGAGGAAAAGACTCTATCGTTCTTGTTCACTTGGCACTAAAGGCCTTTAGACCAGGGAAGTTCCCGTTTCCATTAGTACATATTGATACAGGGCATAATTTCCCTGAAGCAATAGAATTTAGAGATAAATTGGTTGAAGAAATTCAAGAAAAGCTTATCGTATCAAATGTAGAGGATAGTATTAAGAAGTATAACTTAAAAGAAACGCAAGGGAGATTTGCCTCTAGAAACTCTTTACAGGCCTATACTTTATTAGATACTATTCAAGAACACGAGTTTGATGCTTGTATAGGAGGAGCAAGAAGAGATGAAGAGAAGGCAAGGGCTAAGGAGAGAATATTTTCTTTAAGAAGTGATTTCGGACAGTGGGACCCAAAACTTCAACGTCCTGAGCTATGGGATATTGTCAACGGAAATATGCAAGCAGGTCATAACACAAGGGTATTTCCTATTAGCAACTGGACTGAATTAGATATCTGGAATTATATCAAAGCTAACAATATAGAGTTACCAGGACTATATTTTTCACATCAAAGAGAGTGTATACAATATAACGATAAACTAATTGCTGTGTCTGATTTCACAACTGCATTAAACCACGAGCAAGTAGTAACTACCTCGGTGCGTTATCGTACAGTAGGAGATATGACCTGTACGGCAGCGATTGCTTCTAAAGCAGAGACAGTAGATGATATTATTGAAGATATCAAAAACTCTAGAATAAGTGAAAGAGGTCAAACCAGGCTTGATGATCTGTTGTCAGAATCAGCGATGGAAGATCGAAAAAAGAAAGGATATTTTTAATTGTAGTAAATAAAAAGAAATGCAAACATTAAAGTTTATAACAGCGGGGAATGTTGATGATGGTAAGAGTACTTTAATAGGTAGACTATTATATGACTCTAATAGTATATCAACAGATCACCTTGGCGTATTGGCAAGTAAAAGTGAGATAGGAGAGGATACAATAGATCTAGCATTAATTACAGATGGCTTAAGAGCAGAGCGCGAACAAGGAATCACAATTGATGTTGCTTATAAGTATTTTTCTACTGCGAGTAGAAAATTTATTATAGCCGATTCTCCAGGGCACCAACAGTATACTAAAAATATGATAACGGCTGCTTCTGTTTCTGATTTGATAATAATCCTTATTGATATTAGAAAGGGAATTACTGAGCAAACAAAACGACATGCTTCTATTGCCTCTTTAATGGGCATTAAGAAAGTGATTGTAGCTGTCAATAAAATTGATTTGGTTCAGTATAGTCAAGAGCAATATGAATTAGTTAAAACTGAATTTGACATATTAAAACAACAGCTAGACTTTACAGAGGTTTTATATATTCCAATAAGTGCACTTGAGGGTGATAATATTGTAAATCATTCTATTTTAACACCTTGGTATAAAGGAAAGACATTGCTAGGTATTCTAGAAACAATTCAGATCGAAACTCAGCTTAGAAATGTATCTCGTTTTCAGGTACAATTAATTATTAGGCCTCAAACAAAAGAGTATTTAGACTATAGAGGATACGCTGGACTTGTTTTAAGTGGTCAATATAAAGTAGGTGATAGAGTTAGAGTACTTCCTAGTGATATATCAGCTACTATTATCAAATTAGAAAAGAATCTACAAGAAGTCAATCAGGTTGTCACAGGCGATAATATAGTGATGCATTTTGATTCAGATATTGATATAAGTAGGGGAGACACCATTTATCTTGAAGATCAGAAATCTCCTGAGATTTCAAATAAGCTAACCTCGTGGATAAGCTGGCTTGATACGGAAGACCTTCACCTAGGAAAAACCTATATATTGAAGCATCGTTTTCATAGTGTAAGAGTTAAAATCAAATCCATTGATCGAAAATGGGATATTAATAAGTTAGAATTTCATCAAGGAGATAAAGTTAGCCTGAATGATATTGCTCAGGTTAGTCTACAGACAAGTCAGAGTTTAAATTATGACCCTTTTATTGAAAATTCTAAAACAGGAAATGCCATATTAGTTGATGAAACGTCTTACAACACTGTTGGGGCTTTAATGTTTTTATAAATTCCTTTTATAGTATGAGGGATTATATATACAATAAAACTATTAAAAATAAAGTACCTAATAAGCAGAAGCTAGAAAGCTGGCTGGATCAGTTTTACAATTGGATGTTTACTAACTATAACTATGATTGTTTTGCTGATTTTTTAAATACTGAAAAGGCCTTAAAAAGCGAATTAGAAAATATTATATCAACTGTTGTCTCAAAAGAAAAAGCAAAGTATAAAACTGTTCTTTTTTTTAATAGTATAGATTCTTTATATAATTTATTGGAGTCTGATTTACAAAAGTATAATGATAGTAATCTAATTATTCAGTTTAAGTCAGAAGTATTGTCTTGTTATCCTGGTTTTTTGGCTGTTTTTATATATCGAATATCACATATTTTGGTAGAATTAAATATTCCAATGCTACCAAGAATAGCGTCTTTATATGCTTATCGTTTAACAGGTATAGATATAGATCCTCATGCTAAAATAGGAAGTCAATTTATTATTTTTCACGGACTAGGGGTAGTTATAGGCAGTACAACAATTATTGGTAATAATGTAAAGATTTACCAAGGAGTAATTCTAGGAGAGTCTCAAACCAATTTAAAACAGACACAAAAAAGGCACCCAACTATTGAGGATGATGTTATTATTTGTGCTAATGCATCTGTTTTAGGAGGGAAAACAAGAATAGGAAGACAGTCAATAATAGGACATAATGTTGTGATAACAAGTTCAATTAAAGAGAAGTCTATTGTAGAATTAACTTCTAGCTATAGTATTAGAATAAAAGATGAATTAACCAAATGAACAATTTTAAACCAAAATAATATAAAAATGAAAGTAGAAAGTATTTTAGAAACCATTGGAAATACGCCTGTACTAAAGTTAAATAGGTATTTTTCAGACCAAGATAATGTATGGATAAAACTAGAAAAAGCAAATCCAGGAGGGAGTATTAAAGATCGCATTGCATTGGCAATGATAGAGGATGCCGAGGCTAAAGGTTTATTAAAACCCGGAGGAGTAATTATTGAACCAACCTCAGGTAATACAGGTATTGGTCTTGCCTTAGTTGGAGCTGTTAAAGGATATAAGGTGATTGTTGTAATGCCTGAATCTATGAGCGTTGAAAGAAGAAAATTAATGCAAATCTATGGCGCTAACTTTGAGTTAACCCCAAAAGAAAAAGGAATGAAAGGGGCTATAGAAAAAGCAGAGGAACTAGTAAAACAGATTCCTAATGCTTGGTCGGCTAGACAGTTTAATAATCCAGTGAATGTAGATATTCATGCTAGAAGTACTGCTTTAGAAATTATTAAGGATTTTCCACAAGGATTAGATTATTTAGTTACAGGAGTGGGAACAGGAGGACATATAACAGGAGTCTCTAAGGTTTTAAAGCAAAAATTTCCTAATCTTAAGGTAATAGCTGTCGAACCTGATGCTTCGGCTGTACTTAGCCTTGAAGCATCAGGACCTCACGCTATCCAAGGTATTGGAGCAGGATTTATTCCAGAAATTCTAGACACTACATTATTGGATGGTATAATTAAAATCTCTAAACAAGAAGCTTTTGTGGGGGCTAAAAACCTTGCTTTGCAAGAAGGGCTTCTAGTAGGAATATCAACAGGAGCCTCTGTAGCAGCAGTGGCAAAATTATTGCCAAGTATAGATAAAGCAGCTAGAGTACTTACGTTTAACTATGATAGTGGTGAGCGCTACTTATCTATAGAAGACTTGTTTTAATACCAAGGATTATGAATAGTACAAAAGTAATTTTAGCCGGAGCAGGCCCTGGAGATCCAGAGTTAATTAGTCTTAAGGCACTACGTTATTTAAAATCCGCAGATGTGATTTTAATTGATCGCTTAGTTTCACCTGAATTAATAGAATTATATGCTAGCAAAACAGCTAGGGTAGTTTATGTTGGTAAACAGTGCTCTAAAGGAATACACACTCCACAAGAGCAAATAAATGACCTTATGGTTAGTTATGCTCAATTAGGATTAAAGGTGCTTAGATTAAAAGGAGGAGATGTCTCAATATTTTCTAACATATTAGATGAGTTAACTGTTTTAAAAAAGCATAATATCAATTATGAGATTATACCTGGTATATCAGCAGCTTTAGGAGCTGCAGCTTATAGTGGTATTCCACTTACTGCTAGAGGATATAGCCGAGCTGTTCGATTTTTAACTCTATGCGATACAGAGAATATTACTAAGGGTACTTGGCAAGATTTAGCACAAACCCAAGATACTTTGGTTTTTTACATGAGTGGACAAAAGTTAAAATACTTGGTAAATTCTCTAATCAATAATGGAATTGCAGCTGATAAAGGCATTGCTGTGATTCAACAAGCAAGTACAATATATCAGAGAACTACAGTCTATAGCTTTAAAGATTTACAACAACAGCAGCTTATTGAATTTGAGTATGTACCTACTTTGTTTATAGTAGGAAAAGTAGTTGAGCTGCACAATAAGTTCTCTTGGAAACAGGAGATTAAAACCCGAGAGATTCATTCTTATTTTGACAATCATATAAAAGAGTTTCAGCATGCAATTTGATCAAAAAATAACCAACCTTAAAAAACAGGTCGAGCATTATTCTCGTGAAGAATTAATCTGGTTTAATGGATATCTTTCAGGACTATTAGAACAAAACCAGATACAATCAAGTAACCAAGAGACTTTAATTGATATTACTGAGATTAAACCTATTATTTTATATGGTAGTGAAACAGGCAATAGTAAAAAACTAGCATTTGAATTTTTAAAATTATGCAAGCTAAACAAAATTCAAGCAAGAAGTTTTGATCTAGCGACTTATAAAGTAGAGGATTTAAGTAAGGAGAATTTTATTGTATTTATATGTAGCACACAAGGTGAGGGAGAACCACCTTTATCTGCTCAGAGTTTCTTTGAAAAATTATCTAAAGTAACACTTGATTTAAGCCAAGTTAGGTATTGTGTACTAGCGATTGGTGATAGCTCTTATCCGTTTTATTGTAAAGCAGGAGAACAATTAGATGCCTTACTGAAAAAGCAAGGATCTACACCAGTTATTGCTTTGCAAAAATTAGACGTTGACTATAAAGATCATACTAAGGTTTGGTTTGATACTGTTTTGGAGGCCCTTAGAAATAACACAATAAATAGTCCAAGAATAGGCACTAGTACTGTTTTACAAACAAATTCAAAAGTCGTCTATCAAGCAGTTGTTAATCACAAGGTACTTTTAAATGATAGAGAATCTAATAAGAAGACTTATCACCTAGAGCTTAGTTGCGATCAATATATTGATTATCAACCTGGCGATGCCATAGGAGTTTATTCTGTTAATGATAAAACAAGTATGCTAAAGATTGCTCAGATCTTAGGAGCCAAGAGTAGATTTGAGGAGTTAAAGGATTTGTGTATTACAGGATTAACCAAGACAGTAATCACGCAACTATCAGTTTGTTTAAAGATAGAAATCTCTCAAAACAGAATAGATCTTTTGGACTTATTGGAACGATACGACTTACAGGCTTCGATTGATTTTGATACAGTCAAAAGCTTATTACAACCAATATCGCCAAGACTTTATTCTGTATCTTCTTCACCTCTTGCTCATGATAATCAAGTTCATCTAACAGTAGCTTTAGATCAGTTTGAAACTGAAAAAGAAAAGAAAACAGGATTGTGTTCTAACTATCTCTCTAGTTTTGAGATTGGACAGCAGATTAGTTTTTATGTTCATAACAATAGTGAATTTTATTTGCCAGAGCAGGATAAAGATGTCATAATGATTGGTCCGGGCACAGGTATAGCTCCTTTTAGAGCCTTTTTAGAACATCGTGATGCTAGTGGTAGCCAAGCCAGAAATTGGTTGTTTTTTGGGGAGCAATATTTTGTTTGTGATTTCTATTATCAAACAGAGATACAACAGTGGTTAGAAAGTGGAGTTTTAACTAGGTTAGATACTGCATTTTCCAGGGATCAAAAACACAAAGTATATGTACAGGATAGATTAAAACAAAATCAAGAAGAGTTGTGGGCTTGGATACAGGCAGGTGCTATAATTTATGTCTGTGGTCAGAAATCTCCAATGAGTGAAGATATAGACTCGACACTTATTGAAATTATTATGAATAACCAAAAGAGTTCTTTAGAGGTAGCTAAAGCGTATTTAGAACAGATGTTCCTAGATGGACAGTATAAAAAAGATGTGTATTAATAAGTAGATTATGAATCAAGATAAACTTTCTCCCATAGAGGGAATTAAACAAAAAAGTGATGGTTTACGTGGTACTCTTTCTCAGAGTCTGCACGATAACCATACTGGTAATGTACGACCTGATGATGAGGCTTTAATTAAGTTTCATGGGATGTATGTACAGGATGATCGGGATAGAAGACAAGAAAGAGCTGAAAAGAAGTTAGATAAGCTTTACTCCTTTATGATTCGTCTTCGCATACCAGGTGGTGTAATCTCTAGTAAACAATGGCTAGCAATTCACGAGATATCTGAACTTTATGGAACAGGTGTTTTAAAGATTACAACCAGACAAACCATTCAGCTTCATGGATTATTAAAACATCAATTAAGTGATACGATCCAAGGATTTTTACTTGCAAAGTTAGATGCTATTGCAGCTTGTGGGGATGTTAATCGAAATGTTATTTGTAGTTCACATCCACAGGTATCTGCTGTTTTTGAACAGATTCATAACTATGCCGATAAGATATCTAAGATGCTTTTGCCTAAGACGCAGTCTTACTATGAGGTGTGGATTGATAATCAGAAGGTTTATGATAGATCAGTTGAGTCGGACCCACTTTATCAAGATAAATATCTTCCTAGGAAATTTAAGATAGCTATTGCTATTCCTCCTACCAATGATGTGGATGTATTTGCCAATGATATAGGTTTAATTGCCATAGTTGAAGATGAAAAATTAATAGGATTTAATATAGCTATTGGTGGAGGCCTATCAACAACCCATGGTAATGAGCATACTTATTCAAGACTTGCTACTATTATAGGTTTTTCGGATAATGAGCAAGATATTATGAAACTTATCTATGAAGTACTTACAATACAAAGAGATTATGGCAATCGCGCTGATAGAAAGTTAGCTCGTTTAAAATATACTATTGATAGATTAGGAGTGGAGAGTTTTGTGACAGAACTAGAAAAAAGAGCTCAAGTAAAACTACAAGTTCCTAGAGCATATGAATTTACTGAGCGCAATGATAGATATGGTTGGCAACAAGCCCATGATAAAAAATGGTATTATACGCTATTTGTTGAAAATGGAGTAGTAGCTACGTATCAGAAGGAGTTTTTACACGACTTATCTAAGTTATGTGTTTCGGACTTTAAGTTTACTTGTAACCAAAACCTAATTTTGGGTGAAATCGATCAAGAGGACAAATGGTTAGTAGAAAGACTGATCACAAAGTACAAGATAGAGTTGCAAAACAGCAAGTTAAGAGAGAGTTCTATGTCATGTGTAGCTATGCCTACTTGTCCATTAGCCTTAGCAGAGGCACAGCGATATTTACCTGAATTAGTTACAAAAATAGAGCCGCTATTAGAAAAACACCACTTGACTGACCAAGAGATAAGTATCCGTATGACAGGATGCCCTAATGGCTGTGGTCGTTCATACTTAGCAGAAATAGGTTTTGTAGGTACTGCCTCACAGGAATATAATTTAATGCTAGGAGGTGATCGTTATGGCACAAGATTAAATAAATTATATAAATCAAAACTAAAAGAACAAGATATCTTAACAGAATTAGATAGCTTATTTAACCTTTACAAGAAAGAGGCAATAGACAAAGAAACTTTTGGGGATTTTACCCATAGAAAGTTTTTTGTCTGATTAAACTAAAGAAGATACAACCAATCTAAACACTACAAAATTATATATTATGCAAAGCTGTTGCTGTCCTATTATTTCTAGACTCTTTTAAAGTCTATGTAAAACTACCAAAGACTATGGTGGTTTAAGTATTCTAAAACTTTACGCAAGCTAATTAAAGGTTTATTCTCAAGATAGACCTAGGGTGACTATTGTCTTTGTTTTAAAGTTTTAGTTTAGTAAATGAGTATTAAATATTTATAATATAGTATATTATGAAAAACACATTGTTTCCAATATTTTTAAAAACAAATACCTTTCACTTTTTAATTGTTGGTGGAGGAAATGTTGGATTAGAGAAAACTAGAACACTTTTAAAACAAAACGAGCTTACTAAAATCACTGTTGTTTCCAATGAATTTAAATCGGAATTCTATAATTTAGAAAGTGCTTATTCTCATTTAGAATTAAAACAAAGAAGCTTTTTGGTAGAAGACTTAAACTATACTGATCTAGTTGTGATTGCTACAAACGATCCAATATTAAATCAAGAAATAAAGACTTTAGCTAATAGTAAAAAACTATTGGTAAATGCAGCAGACCAGCCCGAGTTGTGTGATTTTTACTTGGGATCTATTGTTACAAAAGGAGAGCTTAAAATTGCTATTTCTACCAATGGTAAGTCTCCTGTTTTAGCACGTCGATTAAGAGAGTATCTAGAACAAGAAATGCCTGATAGCATTGGAGAGAGTATCGCTAATTTAAATGCATACCGCAATACTCATAAAGGAAACTTACGACAAAAATTAGATAGTTTAAACAAAGTCACTTCTGTTATTGTAGAGAGAGATCATCAAAAAAAACAATTGCTCACCAAGGTGTTTCGCCTAACTAGTATAGTTCTAATTTTCTTGTTAGGATATACCTTCTCTAATTATGTCACAATAAATGATATAAAAATTGGACTAGGGTCTATGCCATCAGAATTTTACTATGTTTTAGCTGTTGGTTTTTTTGCCCAACTAGTTGATGGGGCTTTAGGATTAGGTTATGGTATGACTTCTGCTTCAGCTATGATGGCTATGGGACTTAGTTTGCCAACTATCTCTGGAAGTATTCACACGGCTGAGATGTTTTCTAGTGCGGTCTCAGGGTACACACATTACAGATTTAAAAACGTCAATAAAAAGTTATTGCTTTGGCTGAGTATTCCAGGGGTTATAGGAGCAATATTAGGCTCGTTATTTGTGATTTACATAGGTAGTGAGTATGAGTATATCGCCTATCCTTTTGTAGCCTTATATCTTATGATTATAGCCATTAGACTTATTAGTTTGGCTTTGCGCAACTCAGTTATTAGAAAGAAAGTCAAATATGTTGGGTTATTAGGTTTTTCTGGAGGCTTTTTCGATGCCTTTGGAGGAGGAGGTTGGGGCCCTATAGTTACCTCAACACTTTTAACCAAGGGAAGACAAACCAAATATGTAGTAGGAACAGTGTCATTAGCCGAGTTCTTTGTGACTTTTGCCGCATCAATGGTCTTTTTCTCAAAGTTAGGTTTTGGCTATTGGTATATATTTCTTGGATTAGCTCTTGGTGGGGTTCTTGCAGCTCCTTTAGGCGCCAGGTTAGCAGGGCGTTTACCTAAACGTATTGCATACATTCTTGTAGGATTATTAGTATTTATAGCTAGCCTTAGAATTGTATTTAAGTTTCTTTAAAATAACCGAATTTATATTCAATAGAGACCTGATAACTATAGTTATCAGGTCTCTATTAGTTTTAATAAACACCTAAAAATCAGTGTATATAAAATCGTAAAGTATTAATATTTTGTAAAATTATATTGCACACAATATAATTTATCTAACTTTGCATAACAGTTTAATTACAGAAGTATGAAAGATTCATTAGAACTTGAAAATCAGGTTTGTTTTCCTATATATGCTCTTGCTAAAGAGATTATTAGTCAATATCGTCCTTATTTGGAAGCCCTTGATATTACGTATCCCCAATATTTAGTGCTTATGGTATTGTGGAAAGAGAAAGAACAAACAGTAGGGCAGTTGGGAGAGAAAGTCTTTTTAGATAGTGGAACGTTAACACCACTATTAAAGAGAATGGAACAAAAACAGATGGTAGTTAGAACAAGGAGCCTAGAGGATGAACGTGTTGTGAAATTATCTTTAACAGCAAAGGGGATTTCTTTAAAAGAAAAAGCCAAAGATATCCCACAGCGATTAATGGAATCTATGCAAGTAACAGAACAAGAAATTATAGAGTTAAAAAATATAGTAACCAAAATATTAAATAAGCAAAAATGAAAGAATTATATCAAATAGGGGCTACAGCTACCGGAGGTAGAAATGGCCATGTAAAAAGTGACAATGGAATTTTAGATTTGCAAGTTCGCATGCCAAAAGCATTGGGAGGAAGCAGCGATGATTATACTAACCCAGAAATGCTTTTTGCCGCAGGTTACTCAGCTTGCTTTGACAGTGCACTTAATTTAGTGATTAAACAAAATAAAATTACAACAGAAGAAACATCAGTTACAGCTAAAGTAACAATAGGGCAATTAGAAGATGGAGGATTTGGTCTTACCGCTGAGTTGCACGCCAACATACCAGGAGTCACTCTAGAGCAAGCTCAAAAACTTATTGAAAGTGCTCATCAAATTTGTCCATATTCTAATGCAACGCGTGGGAATATGCAAGTGAAGCTAACAGTTTCAAATAACTAATCTATGTTATTTATAGTATCAACTGTTCTAACTTGTTTAGTCATAATAGAGCATCTTTACATTGTTTGGATGGAGATGTTTGCTTGGGAAACAGCAGGTAAAAAGACCTTTGGTAAATCACTAGCACCGGATTTATTTAAACCAACAAAAGCCTTAGCAGCTAATCAAGGATTATACAATGGTTTTTTGGTTATTGGCTTACTATGGTCATTTTTAATAGAAGATTCGATGTGGAGTGTAGACATTAGATTGTTCTTTTTAGGTTGTGTTGGTATGGCTGGAATATTTGGAGGAATAACTGCCTCTAAAAAGATATTTTTTATTCAGGGAGTTCCTGCACTTTTAGCCATTGTATTTTTAATAATTTCAAAATAAGAAGATTATGTCATTAATAGAGAATTTAAATTGGAGACATGCAGTAAAAGCATATGATCCAACAAAAAAAGTAAGTGAAGAAAATATAGATACAATTATTGAAGCGGCAAGACTTGCTCCAACTTCTTCTGGACTTCAGCCCTTTAAGGTTATTATTGTCAGAGATCAGGGTATAAAAGAAAAATTAGCTCAGGGAGCTTTAAATCCAGAGTGTATGAGAGACTGTTCTCATGTATTAATCTTTGCAGCTTGGGATACTTATACAACAGAGAGAATTGATACAATATATGATTTTACCACAGATCAAAGAGGACTGCCAAGAGGAAGATTTGAGAGTTATACAAACAAATTAAAAGAAATTTACTTAAATCAGTCAAGTGATTTAAACTTTGCTCATGCGGCTCGTCAAACTTATATCGCTTTAGGTTTAGCTTTAGCTCAGGCAGCTGAATTAAGAGTAGATTCTACACCAGCAGAAGGCTTTAGTAACCAAATTGTAGATAATGTCTTAGATCTACACAAACATGGTTTAAAAAGCGTTTCCCTAATGTATGTAGGGTATGCTGATAAGGCAAATGATTGGATTGCTCCAATGAAAAAAGTTAGAGTGCCTAAAGAAGAATTTACAATGGAATTCTAAAAAAGGAATAAACTAGATAAAAACAGGCAATGGATTTAAAATAGTCTATTGCCTGTTTTTAGTAATGTTTAATGTGATTTTAGCTTTTAGATTTAGTTAGATGCAACTCAATAAATCCATTGTGCTCCTTATGAGTTACAATTTCAAACTGTGTACTTAAATTTCTTTGCATTCCTAGAATGTCACTACCTCCAATAAACAAGGGATTGATATTGAAATAAAGATCAGTCACGAGTTCTTTCTCTATAAAGGCGTTAAAGGTAGCAGTTCCACCACCAATAGCTAATTCTGTAAATCCTTTTGTAACCATATAGGTTATCACTTCTTCAGGACTATTAACAAAGGTGTAACCTCTTATTGGGTGATGTGTATTATTAGAGAGTACAATTATTTCTATTCCTTTAAAAAGGTCTTTAACCTCTTGAGGAGAATTTTGAAAGCTTTCAAAGGTGTTGAAACCTATTACTAAATTTCCAATTTGATGTGCTAAATCAAGATAGAAAATTAAGGCTTCTTTAGGTAGTTGATACGTTGGGTTGTTTGATACTAATACCTTACCATTGATTGAAATGTTTGCGATTAAGGATACTTTCATTTTATTGTTTTTTAGAATTTCAACAAATCTATGACGTGCTTATTCTATATTTGCTATTACTTACCTCAAGGATAGTAATTAATACAATGGCAATAACAAACAACGATAAAGTATCCAAGGAAACAATTTTGGCACTAAGAGATGCTATTGAATTACTTAGTGGAAAGTGGAAGTTTTGTATTCTTAATAATCTACGTACTAATGGAGTAATGAGATTTAAAGATTTGCAAGAACACGCTAAGGGAATTTCTCCTAAGGTATTATCTAGAGAGCTGCAGGAGTTGGAAGATAATCTATTAATTATTAGAACGGTTAATTCTACCAAACCAATTACAGTATCTTATAGTCTTACTGAGCACGCTTTAGAGAGTTATCCCGTTTTAGAATCTTTAATAGAATTTGGCCAAAAGCATAGAAATAAAATTAAAGATAAATAGTGTAAGCTATATGATTAATTACACTCTGGACAAATACCAGATATAGTAAAATTAACAGACTTTATTTTATAGTTTTTAGGCAATATAAATGAAGGTTCTACTTCTGTAAGACAAGTAGTATTTAGGCATCGTTCACAGGTAAAGTGAATGTGGTTATGGTTGTGCTTTTCTATTGTACAATGCTGACAAATAGCATATTTTATTGTGCCTTCTACAGTCGCTATTTTATGAATAATCCCCTGTTCAGTTAGGCGATCAAGTACTCTATAGATAGTTACTCTATCACAGATTCCATTTAATGTAGCAAGTATCTCTGCATGTGATAAAGCAACTTCTGAATTTTCAATCAGTTTTACTATTTCAGTTTTAGCCTGTGTATTTCTAGTTTGTTTCATGATGTAAAATAATATTGCAACATTGTTGCAATTACAAATTTAATCATTATTATTGCAATAATGTTGCATTAAATAAAATTAATCCATGACATATAAAGATCAATATGATGTAATTATTGTTGGAGGAAGTTACGCTGGACTTTCTGCAGCAATGGCACTAGGACGTTTATTAAAATCTGTTTTAATCATTGATAGTGGTTTGCCATGTAATAGACAAACACCACACTCGCATAACTTTATTACCCAAGATGGGCAAACGCCTCTTGCAATAGCTAATAAAGCAAAAGAGCAGGTTTTAGCCTATCAAACTGTATCATTTTACCAAGGATTAGTCGTATCAGGTAAAGAGATAGCAACTGGCTTTGAAATTAAAACAGATTCAAATGATATTTTTAAAAGTAAGAAGTTAATCTTTGCTACAGGAGTTAAAGATATTATGCCTGATATTAAGGGAATAGGGGCTTGTTGGGGTATATCAGTTATTCATTGTCCCTTTTGTCATGGATATGAATTTAAAGATAAGAAAACGGCTATTTTGGCTAATTCAGACAAGGCAGTTCATGTAGCTTCTTTAGTTAGTAATTTAACCAATGATACTACCATATTAACTAATGGAGCAAAAGAGTTTACTTTAGAACAACAAGCTAAATTAGAACGAAATAATATTTCAGTGATTGAAAGCCCAATTACAGAAGTTAAACACAAAAAGGGGTATCTTGAATCAGTTGTTTTTAATGATAACTCCAAATTAGATTTGCAAGCTATGTACGCAGCTGTAGCTTTTGAGCAGCATTGTATGATACCAAAACAGTTGGGGTGTGAGCTAACAGAGACAGGTTATATTAAGATTGATGCTTTTCAAAAAACAAGTATAGATGGCATATATGCTTGTGGTGATAATACCAACATGTTTCGATCAGTATCAGCTGCAGTAGCAAGTGGATCTCTGGCTGGGGCTATGGTTGTCAAAGAACTTACTGATGAGCTATTTTAATAAACAAAAACCGTAACTTGTCTGTTACGGTTTTTATATTTCTATTAGTTAGTAAGAGATTTAAAAGTATCGTTTTTGCATTGTACTCATCACTTTTTCAATACCTTCTTCTTTAAGCCAATCATATTCTTTAGTGGCTAGATCACCAGCTGTATAGTGAAGTTGGTCTTTATCTTCTATAACCGTTTGATAGATTACAGCAGCAATATCTTCAGGCACGTCACGTGTAGCACTTGAATCTTGTTTCATTGCTGTTAAGTACTGATTAAATAGCGTTTCATAATCTGGATGTGAAGCGATTTGAGCATTGCTTCCAAAGCTAGTTTGCATATAAGCAGGAACAATGGTTTTAATTTTAATTCCAAATTGACTTAACTCGTAACTCATTCCTTCCGTCCAATTTTGTAAAGCTGATTTTGTTGCAGCATAAACCGAAACAAAAGGGTAGGAGATGTTTGCTGTTGAAGAAGTAACAGTTAGGATAGTTCCTTGTTTACGAGCTCTGAAATAAGGCAAAAATGCCTTTGTAACAAGTAAAGTACCTAAGAAGTTAGTATTTATTTGTTGAGATAACTGATTATCTGTTATTCCTTCAAAAGGACCAATTAATCCATAAGCGGCATTATTAAGTAACACATCAATAGGGGCTATTTCTTCTGCTTTTTTTGCTGCATCTATAATCTGAGAAGGATTAGTAAGATCTAGTTTTAATAAATGAACATTTGGTAATTGATTTAGTTCTGTTTCTTTTTCAGGCTGACGCATTGTAGCAATTACTCTCCATCCTTTACTTGCAAATAATTTAGCTGTTTCTTTTCCTAAACCAGAAGAGGCTCCTGTTATTAAAATTGTTTGTATCATTTTTTAAGTTGTTTTTAAATTACTTTACAAAGATTAAGAGATAAAAAAACAACTGATTTACCATATGGTAAAAAGAAACGAAACTATATTTTTTTTCGAATTCTACTTAAAGATTGCTGAGTAACACCAAGATATGAAGCAATGTAAGAAAGGGGAATACGATTAACAAGTGTTGGGTATTTCTGTAAAAATTCTAAGTATCGAGTGGTTGCATCTTGAGCAATAAGTGGACTAACTCGCTTTAGTTTTTCAACAAGAGCCTGTCTATTAATTTCTTGAATTATATGCTCTAAACGTGGAATTTCTAAAAGAATTTCATTCCAGTCTTTATTTGAAAACAAAAGTAATTTACAATCTGTAATGGCTTGTATATTTTCTGTAGAAATATTTTCTTTTAGGTTTGAAATTAAGTGATTTTCTTCTAAGAATATTTTAGTTATTTCTTGTCCTTTATCGTTGTAGTAATATATTCTAAAGATACCATCTAAAATAAAACCTACCTGTTTTAAGATTTTTCCAGATTCAATAAAATGGTGGTTTTTATTTAATTGATATTCAATTGCCTTTCTTTGAATTAAAGCAATGTTTTCTAAGGTTAGTGGGTCAAATTGACATAAAAATTCGGTAAACTTTTCCATTAGAGTAAAGTTAATAATTCCTGGCAAATATTAGATAATGTAGGGAAGATCTTTTAAAAGAATAAAGTAAAAATAAATCACCCCAATAAATTGTATAAAGATGCTTATTGGGGTGAAAGGGTTTGTTGTTAAACTAAATTATATTATATGGGGACTAAGTAAAGCGTATGATAATTAAAGAATTTGGTGCTCAATATCTATGACAATCTTACCATAGAAGTCTTTATCTATAGATCTTGTTTCAAGTAAATCATGTGCTTTACCCATGTCTTCTAAAGAAAACACCTTAGTTACAATAGGTTTTAGTTTACCTTGTTCCACAAGTTTGGTTAACTCATCTAGTTTGTTTCTATTTTGTCTAGTAAATACAAAGTGATAAGTTGCATTTTTGCCCCAAGCTTCAATAAGATTTTGAGGCTGAGAAATATCAACTAGGGTAACTACTTGTCCAAGTTGACTTAAGACTTTTCCACTATCAGTAAGTGTAGTTCCACCAATGGTATCAATAATAACATCAACTCCTTTATTATTGGTTAACTCATTAATGCGATCAATATAGTTTTCTTTAGTGTAATCAATTACGTAGTCAGCTCCTAACTCATGTAAGAATTCATGATGTACTTCTCTAGCTGTTGTAAAGACTGTCGCTCCCATAGCTTTAGCTATTTGAATAGTTGGTATTCCAACCCCGCCAGCTCCTCCGTGAATTAAGATTGTTTGATTGATTTTAAGCTGAACTCTAGTTACAAGCATTTCCCATGCAGTACCTGCAGCTAAAGGTAGTGTAGCAGCCTGTAAATGGCTAATGTTTTTTGGTTTTAAAGCAATAATAGACTCATGAGCACAGTGGTATTGGGCGTAACTTCCAGGACCATTGAAAATCTCAGGAGAATAATATACCTGATCTCCAACTTTAAAATTTTCAACTCCCTGACCAAGTTCTACGATTACCCCAGAGACATCGTGTCCAGTGATAACAGGTAGAGGTAATTCATTTTTATAATCTCCACGACGTACTTGATAATCTAAGGGATTAATTGAGGTTGCAAGTACTTTAACTAGTACTTCTTTAAATTTAGGTTTTGTTATCGGTACTTCTTTTATTATAAAGTTTGTAACGGGTCCAAATTCTTCTAATATAGCTGCTTTCATTCTATATGGTTTTATGTTAGTAAATTAATTTGACAGGGTATTTAAAAATTCAAGGATTTCTAATCCAATTTCATTTGTGTGAGTCTCTAAAGCGAAGTGACCAGTATCATAGAATTTTAGGGTAGCCTTAGTTAAATCCTTTTTATAAGCCTTGGCTCCTTCAGGTAAGAAATAGGGATCTTTATCTCCCCAGACTAGTAAGGTTTTTGGCTGATAAGTTCTAAAGTACTCTTGGAATTTTGGATAAAGCGCTACGTTTGTTTTATAGTCTTTAACAAGATCTAATTGAATTTCGATATTACCTGGTCTATCTAAGAACTTTTGATCTAAAGTGTAGGCCTCAGGAGCAATTAAAGATGGATCTTTTACTCCTTGGTGATATTGAAACCAGATTGCTTCTTTAGCAACAAAACCATAAAGTGCTTTTCGGTTAGCATCAGAAGGATCTCGCCAATAGCGCTGTATTGGATCCCATTCTTCGCTTAATCCTTCCTCATAGGCATTTCCATTTTGCGAGATAATTCCTGTTATTTTCTCAGGGTTATTCACAGCTAATCGAAACCCAACAGGAGCACCATAATCAAATACATACAAAGCAAATTGTTTTAGTTGTACTTGCTCTATAAAAGATTGCATGACCTTAGCAAGATGATCAAAAGTATAGTCAAATACTTTGTGATCTGGAGCATCAGAAAAACCAAAACCTGGTAAGTCAGGCGCTATAATGTGGTATTGTTTACTTAAAATTGGAATTAAGTTTCTAAACATATGTGAGGATGTAGGATATCCATGTAAAAGTAGAAGAGTAAGTTTATCAGGATTTCCTGCTTCCCTATAAAAGATATTTAATCCCTGAACTTTGATAAAACGATAATGAACAGAATGATTTTCCATGATTTGATTTTTTGAAATTAAATTTGATTGAGCGTAAGTTTCTTGATTACTAGAAACACCAAAGGTTAATAATGTGGCTACTAGTAATCTTGTTATTGTTTTTTTCATCGTGTTATTTTGTTTGTCAAAAATATGTCGGATATTTGATTACTAAAAACGATTAATTATGATTGTATAAATCATAAAAAGTGATTTATAAATGAATACAAACGACTTAAAAATATTTGAAGCTGTAGCGGAGAGTGGTAGCTTTACTAAGGCTGCTGAACTAATGTTTACTGTTCAATCTAATGTAACGGCTAGAATTAAAAGCCTAGAAGAGGAGTTTGATACCAAACTGTTTTCAAGAACCTCGCGAAGAGTTGACTTAACAGAAGAAGGGAAGATATTAATGCGTTATGCCAAAGAGGTTCAGCACTTGGTTGAAGAGGCTAAAAATGAGATTAAAAGCAGTGATATTGTAACAGGACATTTAGCCATTGGATGTATGGAGACCACTATGGCTTTAAAAGCACCTGAGATACTACTTTCTTTTGCACAGAAATATCCAAATATTGATTTAGAGTTTAAATCAGAGGATAGGGATGTACTTATCTCTGATGTTTTAAATTATAAACTCGATGCTGCTTTTGTATCAGCACCACTTAATACTAGTGGACTTGAGAAAATTAAGATCAAAGACGAACAGCTTGTTATTTTAGCCTCTTCAAAACAACCAAGCTTAAATAAATTAGTTACAGAAGAACCTTTAAAGAGTATTGTATTTGATAACGGTTGTATTTTCAGAGAGCGTTTAGAGTCTTGGTTTACACACAAAGGTGTTCATAATTATAAGAGTATTGAACTCAACTCTATAGAAGGGATTATAAACTTTGTAGAGGCAGGACTAGGTATTAGTTTACTTCCTGAGGAGATTATATCTCAGTACTATCAAAATAGAAATATATGTACTTATCCAATTAACAAACAGTTAGGTACTATGACTACTTTACTAGTTTATAGAAAAGATAAAACTCCTTCTAAAGCTCTTCAAAGTTTTATTGATATGTATAAACAAGACTTAACACTATAAAAAAGCAGATGCTATAATTCCATAGCATCTGCTTATAAGTATTATTTTACAACTGTAGCCTCAAGCTCTACTGTTAGATTTTCAAATAATCTTTTTACCTCAAGTACTGTTGTTGCTTGCTCGATTTTGTGTTTAACAAGCCACTCTTGTAAAATAGGAAAGTGTTGTATAAGCTCAGTGGTAGAAGTAGTATAGATATTTAATCTAACAATGCCTTCAAGGGAGTAATTTGCTGTTTTAATTACCTCTTCTAAGTTTTTAATAGAGAGTAGAAGCTGAGTTTTCATATCAGCATTACTTGAAACTCCATTAGCGTCAATGGCTACTTGACCAGAGCAGTATAGTGTACTTTGAGCATTTTTGACTTCTATTGCTTGAGCGTAGTTGCGCTGAGATTGCCACTGCCAAGGATTAATAGCTGTTTTTATCATTTTGCTTTCTTATTTTAACTTATATAGCAAATTTGCTATTAAACGCTTAAATCAGCAGTTGAGCTATATCACAAATAAAAAGTGAGGTAGATCACTTTAAATCTAATCGGCTTAGTGTTTCTCTAGAAACTCCAAGATAAGCAGCTAATAGAGATTTTGGAACGCGCTGCATAATACCAGGAAAGCGTTTTTGAAGTTCAAAGAACCGCTCTGTAGTATTTTTTTTCATCATGGATAAAATACGCTGCTGCCCTGCAATAAATCCCTTGTGCGTTTTATCTAAAAAGAATTCATTTATCACAGGAAGTTCTTTTCTTAGTCTATTATATCCTTCTAAATCCAAAGCATAGACCTGTGTATCTTCAATACATTCTAAACTCATGCTTGCTAGAGATTGGCTGTAGAATGCTTTTAGATCCGTTTCCCACCAACCTTCCATTGCAAAGTCTACAATATGCTCTTTAGCATTATCATCCGTATAAACAAGTTTTAAAAGACCTGTATCAATAAAGAACAGATAAGGTACAGGTTCTCCTTCTTGAATTAAAAATTGATGTTTTTTATATTTTTTAAAAGTAAAACTAGATAAGATAAAATCGAACTCCTTTTCTGTTAAGGAAACTACTTGCTCTATTTGTGTCTTAAGAGTATTATTCATGTGATTTACTTTTGTTAAAGATTGTAAAGTAAAGTTACATAAGTATATTATTATAGTTGTTCTAAATGTTTACTAATCAAATCAGCAGTTTGTTTGGGATGAGAAATAAGCCCTCCATGACCTGCACCTTGAATAGTCTGTAATTCTATTGAATTAACTTTCTGTTTTATTGTTTTTGCAACAGCTGGATATACTAAGATAGAATCTGACCCTGTAATAAGTGTTATTTCACCACTAAATTGATTAAGGTTTTCTGGTTTTATATTTAACCTTTCAGGATCATTAGCTTGATCAAGCCAAGTAGTGTAACTAGCTGTCATTGTATTTCTGGCTCTTTGATCAAAAATAGAATACCAACTACCTTTTCCAAAGGCTACTTTTTCAATAAAATTAAAGGTTCCCTGTTCAATGTATCCTTGTTCAAGTAAAGTTTTACTTTTTTGCATTTCACTCTGTACCTCTGATAGAATTTGTTTGTATTGAGTTTGTCCTTTAAGCATTCCAAAAATAGGAGGTTCATATAAAACAATACTCTTAACTCTATTAGCGTGATTATTGGCTAGTTCAATTGTGATATTTGCTCCATAAGAATGTCCTATAAAATGAGCTTTCTTAATTTGTAAAGCATCGAGTAGAGAGACGGCGTCTTGGACATCCATTGAAATTGTACCTTGTTCTTTATCTAAAGAAGAAGCACTATGTCCTCTTCTATCATATAAAATGACGGGATTAGTAGCTGTTTTTATTAACTCTTCTACCGTTGGTAACCACGAATTATGATCATCCCATGAACCGTGTATAAACACAATAGGCGTACCTTGCCCTTTTTTATAGCGTATAGCTAAATCAATATCACCAGTATTGATAAGATAAAGTGGAGTATTTTCAATTGTAAAATATTCTCTATTTGTTTGAGCAAATAATTCGAATGAAAATAATTGAATTAGAAAAAAGAGTAGAAGTCCAAATTTTTTATACGAAGAATAATCCATGATTTTATATTATAATTATTAAGACTAAATTTAAGTAAAATAAATGAAGATAAAAAAACGAATTATAGCTTACTATAACCGGTTTTTAGTTAACTAATTTATATCGTCTTGATGTATAACCTCTGTAATTCATCAGGGGTAAAAATCTTTAGAATCTAACTGCTGTATTAGCTTGCCTTGTTTCATAATACCAATTTTTGTAGAGACTTTAGTAGCGTTGAAAATATCATGGGTAGCCATAAAAATGGTTTTTCCTTCATGGCCAAGTTTACAGATAAGTTCAATAAAATACCTCGGGTTTACTAGTTGGACTTGTAAGAATTAAAAAGAATATATGTATGTCCGTTTGATGTAATAAGAGGGTGTAATGTTGTAATTGTCCCATTAAACTAGATAATACCAATTTTTACAATTACTGTATATTAACTAGTTACTTGTTTACATGATCAGTTCCTTTAACCTATAAATTATCAGTGTGACACTAAACGGAGATACATTAAAGAATAAAACTAATTCGGGTATTTTAAAAAGTCTATTATCTTTATTAGCACAATATATATTTATTTTTACACTTTTAGTTATTTTACACTTGTTGTGGCTTTATCCATTGGAGAGTTTAATAGGTTGTTTTAATATATTAGTAGGTTTTATTATCTATAAGAGAAAGGATGATAGATCTTTATCTATTAGTTCAACTTCTGATGTTACTAACTAATTACTTTTTAAAACTGTAGTTTCCATAATATTAAATTTTAAAATTAATTATAGAGCAAGCACAGGTAAGACTCAAACGAGCGCAAAAGCAACGCAATAAAGCGAAGGCACAGTCAAGCGTTTATGGGGGGGATTTTTTTCCTAGCGAACCGCGAGGCATTACCTAGCTTAGTGAGGTAATTGATAAAAAATTAAAACACACCGATTAAGATGTGTTTTAATAAATTTAAACTGTAAGGATTGAACGCTTGGTTAAAAGGTTAATTGCATGAATTCATCTGTAGTTAGTTTTTGACCAAAGTGATGTACTATTTCATTTAGAAAGTACTCTTGTTGTGTTTGATTAAACGCTGAAGTAGCATTTGAAATGACGATAGTATTATATCCTTTTTCATGTGCATCTCTAAAGGTGCTTTCAATACATACATGGGTTGCATATCCCACAAGATATATGTTATCTATTTTATTATTTCTCAGGTAGACATCTAAATTTGATCCTGTGAATCCACTTGCTCCCGTACGTCCACTTACTATAAACTCCTGTGAGATAGGTTTAACCGTTTCAAAAAATGTAGATCCAAATTCATTTTCTTGAAATGTACCTGCGTTTGGAATAGCTTTTCTAAGGCCTGCTTTGGCATTACCCATTTCTGGATAATCTTTTTTAAAACGAAGGCCTACGTGAATAACTTCTATTTTGACCTCTCGGGCGTATTTAAGTACTTTTTCAATATTAGTTATAGAGTTATGCATCATCTGAGTATCTTCAATTAATATCTTATTGAGTTTTCCATCAGGATGCATCCATTCATTTTGTGTTTCAATTAGAATTAGAGCAGACCTCGAATTGGTTTGAGCGGAAATAGTGTTCATAAATAATAGGTTAAAAATTATTAAAAGTGATTTTTTCATTTATAAATCAAGATGTAGAGGGTTAGTAATATATTCCTTAGATATTTTAGACACTGCCTTCCAAGAATTATCAAACTTTATATAGGATAAATAGTCGGTAATAATTAAATTATCCTTTCTATAAAACTCCGTTTTGACAATAGCTGTACTGTCCGTTAAGTCTAATATTTGAATTTTATATTGAAGATTTCTAACACCTGAGTTCATTTTCTTAGGAGAGTGTTTATAGTCTTGGACAATCTCAATCCATTTATCTAAAGAGAGTTTAAATATTTCGTTTCCTTTGGGAACAAGAATCGTAAAAGAAGGATGGAATCCTCTTCTTATTTGTTCAATATCTAAGTGGTTTAAAGCTCCTTGTGCGAAGGTCTGTTCCACTAAGGTAATAAGTTCATTATTTGCCTGTTCTAAAAAGATGCTTTGTGCTGACATGTTAATTGTTTTTAGTGAGGTTACTACAAAGACTAAAATTAAAAATGTTCGTATCATACATTTAATGTATTTAATTGACTTCAATTGTAATTTATTTACAATTGCAAATGAAAGGCGAATATTTTATATTTACAACATAAATTGTAAATAAATTACAAAATGACAGAAAAAAATGATAGTACTGATTTATCTTTCGACTTTGATTTTTTAGATAAGTTGGTTGTAGGAATAGGAGAAGTAGCCCAAATTACTGGGATTGCAACTCGTCAAATTAGATATTGGGAAGAAAAAGGTATTGTTACAAGTTTAACTGAGGAAGAAGGGAAAAATAGAAGATATAACTACGAGAATATCAAAAAGATGTTATTGATTAAGGAACTAATGGAAGAAGGATATACTTTAGATGCTTCAGCTGATAAAGTGAAGAAACGCATGGAGATGATTGAAGAAACGTTAAACAAGCTTAAAAAGCATACAGAATAATTAAAACCCAAGTTAAGTAAATTTTACTTGGGTTCTAATAAAGCTTTAGCTGTATCTCCAACTACTTGACCTGAACAGATATTACCAACTGTGTTTTGTATTAGCTTACTTTCTTTATCTCCGTAATCTCTATTGAGTTGAGATAAATCCTGAAAACCATGACAGACAGCTACTTTATTACTATGCGCTGTGCAATAAGATTATCTAGTCCTCTAAAATAGATAGTTGGTAACTCATCTATTATAACAGAGCTTTTAAGCTTTCCTTTTTTATTTATTAGTTTTACTATACGTGAGTTGTAAAGTCAAAGAGTAGCGGAGTAAATTTTTTGAAAACTTGTTAAAAATCAAGGTTTTTGAACAAAAGAGTAAAGATAAAAGGTAGATGGGATAGTATCTAAAAGGGATCAATCTCAAAAGTTGTGTGTGAATTAAAAACTACAGATCTTTGTAATGATAAATAATAAACGTGGAAAACTATATTGAGTTTATAAAAATGATTTTACCTGAGTTTTTAGTAGAACATTTTGATTTAGTAAAAACGATAAAACAAGGTGAAACAATGCACCTATATTTTGAAGAATTTAATAGAGTCCCAGATGAAGCGAAAGACCGTATTCTTATAGGTCATGGGTTTCATAATGAAACCACAATACAAGACTTTCCATTACGAGGAAATAGTGTTTATCTTCATGTCAAGCGACGTCGTTGGTTAGATAAAACTACTCGCGAATTAGTACAGAGAGATTGGAATCTAGTAGCAAAAGGCACTCGTTTAACTGATGAGTTTGCCTCTTTTTTAAAAGAAATTAATAGATACTAAGGCAAGTGATTGTCATACAATAGGAGGTTTCTTTAATATTGATGGTAAAAAACTACAACGCCAATACAAAGATTCACTAAGTGATTTTCAAGCTTGGGAACATAAAAGAACACGCTAAAGACTATCTTCTTTTTCCTGAAAACATAGGACCTAAACTATCAATAGACGAAACAGCTTTGTCAAAAGGTGAGCTCTATACAATTATTACAAACAAGTATAGTAGAGGAAAGAAAGGGAGTATAGTAGCCATTTTTTCTGGCACTAAAGTAGAGCCTATTATAGAAAAGCTCCTTACAATCTCCTCTAAGACAAGATCTAAAGTTAAGGAGATAACACTTGATATGGCAAATTCTATGAAAAAAATTGTTACGAAGTGCTTTGTTAATGCCACACAAGTAACAGATCGTTTTCATGTACAGAAACTAGTAAATGAAGCATTACAAGATATTAGAATACAAGAACGTTGGAATGCTTCAGATATTGAAAACAACTTAATCCTACAAGCTAAAAAAGAAGGTAAACAATTTATTCCAATAGAGTTTGATAATGGAGATACAGCTAAGCAACTACTTATAAGGAGTAGATATCTACTAACTATGGATCCAAGTAAATGGACCACTAATCAAATACAAAGAGCAGATATATTATTTAATCAATATCCTTTGATTAAACAAGCTTATAATGTAGCGCAACACTTAAGAATAATATATAACACAACCACAGTAAAAGAAGTAGCTTATACTAAACTGGCTCATTGGTACAATGATGTTATGAAGATTAATTTAAAACAATTCGGCACTGTTATCAATACAATGCAAATCAATTATAAAACAATTCTTAACTATTTTGATAATAGAAGTACCAATGCCTCTGCTGAATCTTTTAATGCCAAAATTAAAGCATTCAGAGCTCAGTTTAGAGGTGTAAGAGATATTGATTTCTTTTTATTGAGTTATTAAATTAACTTCCGTACATTAGTATCTTAAAATCAACAGTATGGAAATTTTTAAGGGTCAAAACATTCTTAACTTAGTAAAAGAACTACCAGATGACGAATCTTGTAAAGCTTATCTAAGTAAAATAAAGTGGTCAAACGGTTTTACTTGTGTAAAATGTGGACACAAAAAAGGTTGCTTAAAATCTAATCATTCATACTATTGCTATAACTGTGAGCATGTTGAAAGCTCAACAGCTAATACCTTATTTCACAAAGTCAAATTTGGTTTACATAAAGCATTTATGATTGTGTTTGAAATGACAACTTCTACCAAAAGCATATCTAGTATTCAAATGGGTAAACGCTATGGTATAAGCCAGCCAACAGCGTGGGGCTTTATGCATAAAGTTCGTTTAGCTATGCAAAGTAGCGAGCAATCTCCTATGACTGAGACAGTCCATGTTGATGAGTTTGTTGTAGGGGGATACGAACAAGGAAAACCAGGAAGAAGTTACGACACCAAAAAAGCTAAAGCAGTGATAGCTGTAGAGTTAAATACTGAAAGAAAAGTAAAAAGAGCCTATGTTAAGTGTATTGACGATTACTCTGCTAAGTCATTAACTACTATATTCGAACAACACATTTCAGAAGATGCTAATGTAGTTACAGATAAATGGAGGGGATACAATCCCTTGAAAAAAAAGTATAACATCACTCAAAAAGAAAGTGATAAAGGTGCTAATTTTAAAGAATTACACGTGATAATTCACCAACTTAAATCCTGGATTAGAACTGTACCTTCACATATCAATAAGAAATACATCCAAGCTTACTTTAATGAGTTCGTATATAGATTAAATAGATCCTTATTTAAGGAAACTATTTTTCATAACACAATTGTAAAGATGGTTAAAGCGAAACCAACTACTTTAAATATGATTAGCGGAAACTAAACAGATAACTCAATCTTTTTATACAGATTGACTAAGCTTTATGCATAAACACAACTTTTGACTATGATCCTCTAAAAGTATCCGAAAAATAAAAGTGTACAAATATAAATATAAAAAAGCCTAACTATTTGATTATAAATAGTTAGGCTTTTTTATTTGTGGAGTCGCCGAAAGATTTAGAGGGTAAAACATCTACAATATAACGAAAATAAAAATAGATAATTATTTGATTTATAGGTGTTTAGTTATATTGTATTAATGTTTTTATTTCACATATTATGGCAAGAGCGTACAGAAAGCGTACAAGTTTTTCTATACAAATTTCTAGCATATTATTCTTTTAAATCTGTTTATGACACAACATACATTATTCTTCTAATTTACTTAAAAAAGTTAAGTGATTTTCAATGACATATCTCTGATTGGCATCATTATACACTGTGTGCTTTTTGCTTAGTAAACATTATTTTCTATATTTACGTCATCCTTGATGGACCTAGTTATTTAATAATAACAAAACTATTATTAATCTTAAAAGAGTTCATCATGGCAGGAATTACCTTTCTATATCGTTCTTCTAAAGATAGGGCTAACTTAATTCTAAGATTAAGGTACACCTATAAAAACATTAAGCATACTTTAGATACTGATTCAAAAGTTGAAGTTACTAAAGAGTATTGGGAGAATATTCATCTAAAAAACAGCATCCGCGATATTAACAAAAAAAACGAGAAGCTTGTTCTTGAACAATATCTATTCAAAATAGAGAATTTTATATTAAAAGAAGTCGAGGAGATAGAGGCTAAACGTATTAGTAAAAGATGGCTTGATAAAAAGATCAAGTTATTTTATAATCCTTCTCTTGAGCAAAAGATACCTACGCGTATATTTAAATATATCGACTATTATTTAGAATACCGTAAACATGAATTATCAAGTTGTCACATAAAAAAGTACACTACACTTAAAAATAAGATTAGAAGGTTGGAAAAGGCCTTTGATGAACAAATTCATTTTAACACCATCAATGAAAAGTTTAGAAAAAAATTTGAATCTTATTATAAAGAGAATGAGTATTCCCAAAATACTCTACAACGTGAATTTGTGAGTATAAAAACTTTATGTAATCACGCTAGAAGCTTAGGCGTTCATACTAATATGTTATATGATACTTTGACTTTTAAAAAATATAGAAATGAACATATCATTTTTTTTACAAAAGATGAACTTGATAAAATTTGCTATTATGAGTTTGAAGATGAATTCAAGTATTTAGAAACTGCAAGAGATTGGCTTGTAATTAGTTGTTACACAGGACAACGTGTATCTGATTTTATGCGATTCAAAAGTGAGATGATTATGAAAATGGAAGGGCGAAAAATTCTTCAAATTCAACAAAAGAAAACAAAGAAACATATTAGTGTTCCACTTCATTCTGAAGTTGAAAGGATATTGGATTATAGAAATGGTGAATTTCCTAAAGCACTTGTTGATCAAGAATACAATAAGCAAATTAAGGAATTAACGGAACTTATAGGTATTAATGACTTAGTACATGGCGGTATGGCTGTCCAAACTAAGCATGGTTATAGAAAAAAGGTAGTTAAAGCAGAAAAATATAACTTTGTAACTACTCATATTGGACGAAGAACATTTGCTACATTGTATTATGGAAAAATGCCTACGTCTTTGCTTAAAGATTTAACAGGGCATTCAACCGAAGCTATGCTGCTAACTTATATAGGCAAAAATAAATTAGAAAGTGCAGTTTCAGCATTTAAGTACATAGATACATTATGAATTTTAAGCATTAAAATGCCATTTAAAGTAACTGAAAGACAATATGAATCTACCATAGTAATCATTCTTTACATTACTACACTAATAACCATTAAAATTCGTATAGTATGAAAAAAAGTAAAGAAATTTTGAAAAAATTAGATTATGTTTTGAGTTTGTTAGAGAGTAGGGTAGTGACTGGTATAAAAGAAGTTTTAAATATCGATGACTTACAAGAATACACAGGGTTTAAAAAATCATATATCTACAAACTTGTTCACACTAATGCTATCCCATTTTCAAAACCAAATGGCAAATTCCTCTATTTTCAGAAATCTGAAATTGATCAATGGTTGATCAAAAACAAATCATTAAGTGAAGATTCTATAAAGGAAAAAACTCAGAACTACACATTGAAGAAAATTTAAAAATGAAGAATTAAAATTCTTATTAAAGTAACAAGGTTAGCTATTTGCTAACCTTGTCTTATCAGATAAGTTTTATTGTAATTTAAGAATTTGTAACTCAGTAATTGATTGTAAAATTCTTATTAATGGTTCTAATAATAATCTTTGTTGTTCTTGAAAATGTTTTTCTCCATGTTGCATATTACATCTTACATTGTATATAGTACTTAAGATTGCTTGAACTTTTAAATTCACATCATCATTTTCCATATTTTGGGCAAGTTGAAGATCAAAGTCTTCTCGTGGAACCCCATCCTCTAAATTAATATGAAATACATTATTTTTAATTAAGTTAGAAATGGCATTAACATCCTTTATACAGTCTTGTTCTTCTAGCTGAATAAATATATTATTAGCACCATTGTATTGAATAACAAGCTTAGTAGCTTTTTCAAAATCTGAATATCGTGGTTTTTCTAGATTTTTGTTTGATTCTAAATCTTGATAAGATTCGTTAAAAAGCCTGTTGTAAAGAGTGTATAATGCAGTATACTTATCAAATAAAGTTATTAGGCTATCATCTTTATATTCTGCTATTTTATTTTTCCACGTTTCAATATAATTTTTAGTTTTCGCTTTCATCTTTAAGATAAATTAGTGTTTTTTATTCTAGTGTTTGAGTGCTTCATGATTATCTTCTGATATATAATATAGTTGTTGATCTGCTGGACGATGTTTAGACTTATATTCTATTAAAGTATTGATTTTTAAGCGAGAGTTATGTCCTTTTATGATTTATACTATAGTGAGAGTCTTTATCTGAAAAAGATGATATATAACCTTCACTTACTAGAATATTTAAAAGTTGTTCATTATCAGTGTTCTTAGCAATTCTTGCTTTTCTACTCTTGTCAGTAATTTGAGCATATTCATTTCCTAAATTTTCTAAGTAATTCTCAATGAATACTAAATCATATTTTTTGTAGTTTTTGTTGAATAGTTTAAGGCGTTCAATAACAGAAATATGGCTGTTATTTAGAATTGAACTTAAAATTGTATCGTTAACAGTGAATTTACTATCTGTTATAAGTATAGAACTTAATAGTTTTAAATTATTATTTGTAGCAATCACATTATCAGGACATTGATTTAATATGGTCAGCTTTTCGGAATCATCTAAGAGAGAAGACTTCAGTATTAATTCTATATCGTCGCTATCAAATTCAAGCTGATTTAAGATTTTGAAGTAATTATTTTTTTTGGTTTCAAGTAGAAGAATATTCAATCCGTTAGATTTTTCTTTTAGTGAATTAAAAGTTTCAACAATAGGATCTAAACAATTATTATTAATAAGTGATTTAATCTTATTATTAGATATTGTGTCAAAGTTTAAGTTACTATAACACCAAGGACTTGATTTACTTATTAAAGCATAAGAAGTGTCTTCTATCTGATCATTTTGAAGTATTTTTCGCCAAAATTTGAGATAAGTAGGTTTGGTAGTTTCGTCTGTTGATATTTTCGTTTTCGATAATTCTTCTGCATTTTCAATTATATTGATAAACTCAATAGTAGATTGTGTGATTTCTAGTTTAGTATCTTCTTCCTCACCAATATCTTGATTAGAATACTCATGTAATAAATTTTCCCAAGATGGAATCAATAGATTGTTTTCTAGTATTTTAGAGTATAGTTCAATATTATTAATTGTAGAAAGCTTACTAATCTTAGTTTTTACTTGGATAATAATGCGTTCCTTGTTTTTATTATTAATATTTTTATTATTAAGTAGTTCTACTAAAAAATTTTCTTTTTCATTTACATTACTAGTTATTTTTAAATATACGTTTTCTATGTATGTATTAATATTCTCCTCTATGTATCTAGCTAATTCTTCTACTTTTGAATTCTTAATTGCAAAAAAGTTAGAGTTATCAAAATCTACTTGATTAAACTCGCCAAATTTATTAATTATGGAAACTATCATATCAATATTTATTTGATAATATTGATTCTTATAGATAAAGGAGAGCATTTCATCTGTAGAATTAGCAAAGTCAATTTGAGTAAAAAGGATATTTAATTCTTCAATAATTTCTTTGAGTTTTTTGTGATTCTCAGTGATGTTTAAGAATAGAGGATTAGATAGCATGACTTTTGTAAAAGAAGATTGGTTTGAAATCTCAACTATAGCATCTATGTTTCCATTATCAATGATACTTTTAAAGATTGAGTTTTTTAACTCATCTGTAAAGTCAACACTAGTTTCTATATATCCCCATATATTACCCCATTTGTCGCATAGTATGTTTATGAAAGAATCTAGTTTTTGAGATGTTTCAAAATATCCTTTGATAAACTCAATAGATATATCTGACTCATCTTTAAGTTTGTTAAATATCGATTCTAATTGAGTTTTATATTTATTTTGATTAGTAAGTAAAAAATCTAAAAGATCATAGTTTAATATATACTCTGTCTGGAAGTCAAATAGGTTAATTTTTGAAAGTAATTTTTCAATTTTAGATAATTTAAAGTTGAAAGGTTGCTTTATTGAGTTTTTTACACTAATATGGAATTGATAGTCAGATCTAGTGATACTTTCTTCATGAAATAATGAAATGTAATCTATATAATCCTCTGCTATATAGTTATTTCTTAAAAGAATAATTATAAACTTAAGATTAATATCTTTGCTAATACTGATTTCATTGAAATTATTTGATTTTAAGAGTTCCGCTATTTTATAATTTCTAATTATAGTTTTTTGTTTGTCTAATTCGTTTATTTTATTTTTGAGGGAAGAAATTCTGCCGTTTTTAAGTTCTATAATCTCCTTTTCCTTTTCTGCGTAAGATTTGTTTGGGTCAATTTTTTCTTCAATCTCAGAAAATTTTGTAGACAAACCTGTGGCTCTACTTAATAAACTATAACTTTGGGCATATAGTTTGTTGTATTGATAATTATCTGATGTAATGTATGAAAAGTTGATATCTTCTACCATTTCATCGATTGATATAGTATCATTATTTATAATAAATGACCTAAACTCGGGTAAAGTATTCATTACCCTAAACAAATAGAGCAATCTTAAATCTTTAATATTATCTATAAATAAGTTTTCATAGTCCCTAATTTGACTTTTAGCAACATTAATCTCTTCATTAATTTTATTCAATGAATTTTTTATAAAAATTGCTTTTGAATTAAAAATCTCATATAGATTCCCTTCATTATAACTTAACTGCATAAAATCATTCGGATAGATGTTCTTGTAAGTTATTATAGCAAATAGTTTGTCTTGATTTAACGTGTCATTTAATTTTTTGCTATACAGATAAAACTCATTTGATATATTGTGAAGCAAGCGCATATCATCGATAAAAAAAGATATGTCTTCAATCAAATTATCACTTAAATTAAAACCAAATTCTTTTTTCTTTTTCAGTAGTATTTCACTTGAATTTGATGAATTTATAACAGGTATTACAGGAATGATAAAATCAAAAAACTTTGTTCGTTCTTTATCTGTAAACATATCATCACGAACAGCATAAAGAAAAACAATTTCTTTACGTTTGGTTTTTTCAGAGTTGTTTAATAGTAAGTTAAGTTCTCTTAGTTTGGTAAAGATTTCTGTTTCACGAAATCTATCCAAATCCTCAATTACTATCACATTATATGGTCTTATAGAAAAGAAATAAAGAATCTCATCTATGTGATGATTTAAGATAGATTTATTAAGTTGATCTCCAATACCTATTTCAGCATTTTGTATCTTAAATTTATTTATTGTGACAGCACTAATAATTCTGACTGATTTTAAAATGATAAAAAATAAGCCAATGATTATTATGACAATACCAAAATAATGAACAATGTCACAAATTTTATTATAAAGGGGAGTATCTTTAAAGATAGTTTGAATAAAGTATGGATTGATGTAGTTATAAAGGGCTATTGCAAAAGCTAGATATCCTATAGAACGTAAAAACAAATTAGAAGAACTATAGCTCTTTATTTTTTTAAATCTTGAATCAGGTATTTTTTTATCTTCTTCATGATAAAAAATTTGCTCCAAAATACTAATTTCTATAAGTCTAAGTAGTTCCGTTTTATCAACTTTGATTTTTTTACCATTTTCATCAAATCTAGGCTCTTCATCTTTAAAAGTGGCTAATGAAATGTTTAAAAATTTTAAATCCTTACCTTTATAATTATGTTGGAATGTCTTTAAAATAGTACTTTTCCCTGCGCCATATGGACCTGTTAAAGCGATGTTCTTTATGTCTTCATTTTTACGATTCTCTAATGCCCATAATAATGCTTTAGAGTAATGACAATTCTCTTCTTTAGTAATGATGGGAGATAATGATGTATAACCTAACTTCTCTTCTTCTTTGTCAGTGATTTTATATCGAATTGATTCAAGAAACTTAATTATTGAATCAATTAGTTTAAGAAATTGTTCTTTTATCAGTTTAATAAAGGCTTTCATAATCGTTAAAAGTTAACTCATAAAGATATAAAAAATAAGTATTTAATAAACATATAAGAAATACTTCGTATTTGTAATAGTAAGTGGTAAGTTAAGAGAAGAAAGTATCGGTTTTTTAGATTGATATTTCAATAAGAATATTGAGTGAGTAATTAGACATTATATTCTTAGAGACTTATTAATCATTGTATGAAAGGTTTTTTCTTTTAAAATATTTTGTCAGTTTAAAAATTCATCGTAATATTGCGATATGTAATTAAGTATAAAACAATGGGAGTAACAAAATCAGAATTATTTAGTGATAAGAAGAATAGGTTGTCGCTTATGTTTAAGGTTTTAGGGCATCCAGCAAGACTTGCAATTCTTCAGTATATTATCAATCAAGATGCTTGCATTTGTAATGATTTGGTAGAAGAGCTTGGATTGGCTCAAGCAACTATTTCACAGCACCTAAAAGAGCTTAAGAATAGTGGGCTAATTAAAGGAACAATTGATGGTAAATCAGTTTGTTACTGTATTGATGATGCAGTTTGGAATGAGTTTTTTGAGGAATTTAAAATGTTTTTTACTCAAAGAATCCAGTCAGAAGGTTGCTGTTAATATTTTTTAATTAAAATCATCGTAATATTGCGATTATAATAAAACAAAATAGAATTATAATATGAAATTATCAGAAGTAAAAGCAGTTTTAGGAAATTTAGATCGAGTAGATTTTCAATTTGAAGATGGAACGTTTGTTGCAGAACACTTCCATGTAACAGAAGTAGGTCAGGTAACAAAAAAGTTTATTGACTGTGGAGGAACAATAAGAGAAGAGGTTAAGGTAAGTTTTCAATTGTGGAATGCAGATGATTATGAACACCGTTTAAAAGCAGGTAAATTGCTTAATATTATTCGATTGTCAGAAACAAAATTAGGTATTGTTGATGCGGAGATTGAAGTAGAAGTTCAAGGTAAAGAAACAATAGGAAAGTATTTCTTAGAATTTAATGGAACTCACTTTTTATTAAAAAATACATTGACTGCTTGTTTAGCTGAAGATGCTTGTGGAATTACACCAAGTAATCAGGTAACTCAAACTAGTTGTTGTGATCCTAACTCTGGATGTTGTTAATCTTAAAAAAGTAAAAGATGTATAAAACATTATCAACTACAATTAGCACTATACTTGAATCACAAATGATAAGTGATAGTAGAAAAGAAGCTTTGGCTCCTTTGGTGGCTTATATTCAATCTAAGGTTGATTCAAAATCTCCAATTCGAATCAATTTTATCTGTACACATAATTCAAGAAGAAGTCATTTGACTCAGATTTGGATGCAAGTAGCGGCTAGTTACTATGGCATTGCAAATGTTACTTGTTATTCAGGAGGAACCGAGCAAACAGCTATGTATCCAATGGTTGCTACAGTTCTGAAAGAACAAGGGCTTGATGTATTTAAAATTGCAGAAGGAGAGAATCCTATTTATGCTATAAAGTATGGTGATAATGAAGTTCCTATTATTGGTTTTTCTAAGAAGTACGATGCTGCTTTTAATCCAAGTGGTGATTTTGCAGCTGTAATGACTTGTTCACAGGCTGATGGAGGTTGTCCTTTTATAGCAGGTGCTGAGCGAAGAATCCCTATTACATTCGAGGATCCTAAGGCATTTGATGGAACAGCAAATCAACAAACAGGATATTTTAATCGAAGTATTGAAATTGCAAGTGAAATGTTTTACATCTTATCACAAATTAAAAAGTAAGTTATGCAAGTTAGAATGAAATTTTTAGATCGATACTTAACCCTTTGGATTTTCTTGGCTATGGGGATTGGTGTTTTGATAGGAAATGTATTTCCAAGTGTTTCTAATGTAATGGATAAACTGTCTATAGGAGCTACCAATATTCCGCTGGCTATAGGGCTAATCATCATGATGTATCCTCCACTGGCTAAGGTTGATTATAATCTATTACCAATGGCTTTTAAGGATAAGAAAGTACTAAGCTTATCTCTTTTCTTAAACTGGATTGTAGGACCTGTTTTAATGTTTGTTCTGGCTATTATTTTCATGCGTGATGAACCTGATTATATGGTAGGGTTGATTCTTATTGGTTTAGCCAGATGTATTGCAATGGTGATTGTATGGAATGATTTAGCAAAAGGTAATCGAGAGTATGCTGCCTTGCTGATTGCATTAAATAGTGTTTTCCAAGTGCTGTTTTATAGCTTCTTTGTTTGGCTTTTTATCAATGTATTACCTTCTTATTTTGGATTTGCTGATTATGCTATTTCAATTAAGATGAGCGATGTTGTACAAAGTGTGCTTATTTATTTAGGTATTCCATTTTTAGCTGGCTTTTTAAGTCATAAGTACCTAATTAAAATAAAAGGAGAAGATTGGTTTAAGCGCAAGTTTATCCCTTTTATTTCACCCTTTACTCTATATGCTTTACTATTTACCATTGTACTTATGTTTAGTTTAAAAGGAGAACAAATTGTTCAATTACCTATGCAGGTAGTTAAGGTTGCTATTCCACTTGTGATTTATTTTGTCTTGATGTTCTTTGTTAGCTTCTTTTTAAACAAGTCAATGAATGTTGATTATGATAAAAATGCTGCTATTTCTTTTACTGCATCGGGTAATAATTTTGAATTAGCGATTGCGGTGGCGATTGCTGTATTTGGGATACATTCTCCTCAAGCTTTTGTTGGGGTTATCGGACCTTTAGTAGAAGTTCCTGTATTGATTTTACTGGTTCGTGTGAGTTTATGGATGAAAAAGAAATATTATACAAAGTAAAATATAGCCTTTATGAGAAGTTTTGTAAATGATAATAAAGTTGATCAAAATGATTATGATTTAATCATTATTGGTGGTGGTCAAAGTGCTTTGGCTTGTGGGTTCTATTTAAGAAGAACACAAATAAAGTATTTGATTTTAGATCAGCAATCTCAACCAGGAGGAGCTTGGATTCACGGATGGGATTCATTGTCTTTGTTTTCTCCTGCTGAGTTTAGCTCTTTACCAGGCTTTATGTTTCCTAAATCAGAAAACTATTATCCTGTTCGAGATGAGGTTATTTCCTATATGGAAGATTATCAGTCTAAATATGAACTCCCTGTAAAAAGATCTGTTCAGGTTACAGCAGTTTTAAAGCAAGAGGGAGGATTTACTTTAAAAACTTCGATTGGCGATTTCAAAGCAAAAGCAGTAATATCTGCTACAGGAACATGGGCTAGTCCTTTTGTTCCTGTCTTTAAAGGTTTAGATCAGTTTAAAAATGAACAATTACATTCTGCTTATTATAAAAATGCTTCAGATTTTATAGAAAAAAAAGTATTGGTCATTGGTGGAGGTAACTCTGGAGCACAAATTTTAGCAGAAGTTTCCAAGTATACAGCTGTTACTTGGTCAACAATAGGAGCGCCAGCTTTTTTGCCTGACGATGTTGATGGTAGGGTACTTTTTGATGTAGCAACGCAAAAATATAATGACCAAAAGGCGGGTAATGATCAGGCACAAGCAAAATATAATGTAAGAAGTATTGTTATGGTTCCCCCTGTTGTGGATGCTAGAGCAAGAGGTATTTTAAATAGTAAAGGAGAGGTTGAACGCTTTACTGAAAATGGTGTTGTTTGGAAAAATGGAGAAGAAGAAAACTTTGATGTTGTTATTTGGTGTACAGGATTTAAGCCTGCCTTAAAGCATTTAGAACCTTTGGGTATTCTTCAACCAGATGGCAGAGTGAATACCAATGGTAATAGCAAAGTTGAAGGAATTAATGGTTTGTGGCTTGTAGGGTATGGTGATTGGACTGGTTTTGCTTCTGCAACATTAATAGGAGTAGGTAGGTCTGCTAGGAGTACAGTGGAAGAAGTTGTAGATTTTTTAAAGTTGTAAGAATAACTTTAGATAAATTGTTCGTATATTTACGAATAGATTAATTTGATAAATGATAAGGGTATGTTGAAAAGAGACTTAACAGAAAAACAAGTAGAGATAGCAAGAATAACGAAGGCTTTATCTCATCCTATACGAGTAGCCATTTTAGAAATGCTTGCTTCTCAGGAGTGTTGTTTTCATGGAGATATGTCAGAGGTATTACCTGTAGCAAAAAGTACATTGTCTCAACATTTAAAAGAATTAAGAGAAGCTGGCTTGATTCAAGGAACGATTAATTTACCTACAGTAAAGTATTGTATTAATAAAGAAAATTGGCGAATTGCTAAGCAACTATTAAACGAGTTTTTTGAAGATATTAAAAAGCCTTCTGAGTGCTCATAAAAAAAATTTACATTTAATGTTCGTAGTTTTACGAATTACGAACATTAACAATTATTGAAACTAAAAAAATTAAATAACATCAAAATTAATACTTATGAAAACAACTTTTTTGAGCCTTATCTGTATGTTGGCTTTAGTTACTAGTTCATGTTCAGACAAGAAAAAGACACAAGAACAAGATGCGTTAGTTGAGTCGAGTATAGAAGCATTAGATCAAGAGCAGACTATACAAGAGAAATCGGATAACACGATGGTTTATGTTTATTATTTTCATGGAAAGCAACGCTGTAAAACTTGTTTAGCAGTTGGAGATTTAACTAAGAAAACTGTAGAAGGGGCTTTTGCTAGTAATGAGTTAGTGAAGTTTATTGAAGTAGATACAAGTGAAAAGCAGTATAGTGATTTAGTGGAAAAATATGAAGTGACTTGGAATGCACTTATTATTGCAAAGGGCGATGATTCAATTAATCTAACAGAAGATGCTTTTGCAACAGCACTGTATCCACCCGAGCAACCACATATTTCATAAGCTAACGTAAGGTAGTAAGTTTGCTTCAAATAATAAATAGATGAGCAAACAAGAAATAATGTACTCTCACGTAGAGGATTGGCAAGTAAGTGGATTAACACAGACAAGATACTGTGAAAATGTAGGAATTAAGTTAGCAACATTTAGTTATTGGGTAGTCAAGTATAAGGCAGCGTCAATCCAATCAGTGGATAGCAATTTTATAACTGTAAAAAAGGATCCAATAGCTAGTAGTATTCAAGAATATGAGATTATGTATCCTAATGGTGTAAAGTTACGAGTACATACAGATAATCTAAGTGAACTGTATTCATTAGTAAACTTAGTTTAATGTTTAGCTTGAGTAGTTCTCATCAATTTCATTTGTATAAATCAGCTTGTGATATGCGTAAGAGTTTTGATTCTCTGTGTGGTATTGTTCAAAACGAACTTAATCAAGTAGCTCATAATGGCAGTGTCTATGTCTTTATCAATCGCCGAGGTAATCAAATGAAGCTCTTACATTGGGAAACAGGTGGGTTTGTGTTATATCACAAACGCTTAGAGCAAGGTACCTTTGCTTTTCCGGTTCATAGTAAAACACAAATAAGTTGGAGTGATTTAGTACTTATGATAGAAGGTATACAGGTTATAAAAAGTAGTCAAAAAAGAAGGTTTTTATTGAAGTAAAATACGCGCATACCTTGTGTAAACGGGGCTTATGTCGTATATTTACTGTATGGAAATAGACTTAGAAAATTTATCAAAAGAACAACTTTTGGCGCTTATAAAAAAGCAGTCAAAGACTATTTCTAAACAAGAGAAGGCAATCTCAAAGCAAGAACATAAAACATCTGTTTTAGAAGAGAAAAATTCTAAATTAGAAGATAAAAACACAGAATTAGAGCGTTTAGTCAAACTACTTCAACGTATGAAGTTCGGTCAGAGTCGTGAACGCTTTGAAGACCCTAATCAAACTCAGTTACCCTTAGACGTTGAACAAGCAGTTTTAGAAGAACAAGAAGAAGTAATCAAACAAGAGATTACCTACTCTCGTGAGAAAAAGAAACATCCAGGACGAGCTAAACTGCCAGATCACTTACTTGTAGAAGAAACACATATCTATCCAGAAACAGACTACTCAGATATGATTTGCATTGGTAAGGAAATCACAGATATCTTAGATTACGTTCCAGGCTATTTTAAAATAAAGAGACTTATTAGATATAAATACGCTACTAAAGATAAAGACAATACTAAAATTAGTATTGGCGATCTTCCAGAGCGAATTATTGATAAAGGAATAGCTTCAGAAGGACTTCTATCAACAATATTAGTTGACAAGTACGTAGATCACCTTCCTTTATATAGACAGAAGCAACGCTTTTCCAGAGAAAACATCGATATAGCTTCTTCTACAATAGATGGTTGGGTCGCTCAAAGTATGGATGCTTTAAAGCCTCTATATGAAAAGCTTGTGATGGATATCAAAAACGAAGGGTATCTTCAAGTTGACGAAACCACCATCAAAGTTTTGGATGAGAAAAAGAAAGATAAGTCTCATCTTGGCTATTATTGGGTGTATCACGCACCTATATCCAAGCTCGTGATGTTTAATTACAGTCCTACTCGTGCCAGTAGCGCTGCACTACCTATATTAGAAAACTTCAAAGGGTATCTGCAAACCGATGGTTACGCAGGGTATAAAGCCTATGGAAATAAGTCAGATGTAACGCATCTTGGGTGCTGGGCACATGCTCGTCGTGAATTTGAAAGAGCTTTAGACAATGATAAAACAAGAGCTCAACATGTACTTGCTGAAATACAGAAGCTATATGCTGTGGAACGACAAGCTAAAGAACAAAACTTAACTCCACAGCAAATTAAAGAGCTTCGTCTAAAAGAGAGTTTACCTATTATCAACGAACTTGGTAAATACATGTTTACTCAAATGAAACTTACCTTGCCTAAAAGTCAAATAGGTAAAGCCTTTGCTTACTCACAAACAAGATGGGATAGTCTTAGTGCGTACTTATACGACGGAAACTTACAGATAGACAACAATCTTGTAGAAAACGCTATTAGACCTGTAGCTCTTGGTCGTAAAAACTACTTATTCGCAGGATCACACGATGCAGCGCAAAGAGCAGCTATGGCGTATACGTTTTTTGCTAATTGTAAAAAGCACGATGTCAATCCATATCAATGGTTAAAATACGTATTGAAAAATATTCAATCCATAAACCACAAGAATATTACAGATTTATATCCTCATAACTACAAGAAACTTATCGTAGATAACGTAGAAGAATAATTATATCTCACAAGATGCACTTGCTCGGGGGCTTACACAGCACTAACAACACCAAAGGTATTAGAAGAGCTTATAGTTGAACAAGTAAACAAAAAACTTTAATGTTAGATGGAATTACTACAACAATTAGTAGACAGTTCTGATATTCCAATAGTAACTGCGTTTTTATTGGGACTGATGACTGCTATTAGTCCTTGTCCCTTAGCTACTAACATTACAGCTACAGCTTATTTAAGTAAAGATATTACAGTTAAGCGTAAAGTATTATTTAATGGGCTGTTTTACACCTTAGGTCGTGCATTTACTTATACTGTATTAGGAGTTATTTTCTATTTTGGAGCAAGTAAGTTTCAAGTAGCAAAACTATTGCAAAATGTAAGTGGTGTTTATTTGGGAATTGGATTAATTCTTATCGGTATTTTAATGCTTGATATTATTAAATTAAATATACCAGGAGTAGGATCACTAAGTCAGAAGGTAAATCAAAAGAACTTTAAGAAGAATTATTTCAATGCTTTTTTACTTGGTGTTTTATTTGCTTTAGCGTTTTGTCCTTACAGTGGAGTATTGTTTTTTGGAGTGATGATTCCTTTAATTATGGCGAGTGCTTCAGGATTATTATTAGCACCAGTTTTTGCTTTAGCAACAGGGTTGCCTGTAATCATCATAGCTTTTTTACTTGCTTACAGTGTATCTAATGTAGGGCATTTCTACAATAAGATGAAGAGTTTTGAAATTTGGTTCAGACGTATTATATCTGCTGTTTTTATTGTTGTAGGTGTTTATTATATATATGTGAATTTATAAAAAAATAGATATGGAAATAATAGTTTTAGGTACAGGTTGTGCCAAGTGTAAAGTAACTTTAGAAACCGTAGAATCTGTAGTAAAAGAATTAGGTTCTGATATCAAAGTTACAAAGCAGGATGATATCATAGAGATTGTAAAATATAACATTATGTCTTTACCTGCTTTGGTTATTAATGGAGAAGTTACTGTAAAGGGGTATGTTCCATCAAAAGAAAAAGTAAAGGAATTAATTAAAAAACATCAGATATGAAAAATGAAGTAAAGATTTACGATCCAGCTTTATGTTGTCCAACAGGGCTTTGTGGGGTTAATATTGATCCTGAATTAATGCGTATTGCTGTTGTAATAGAAAGCCTAAAGAAAAAAGGCATTTTAGTTGAGCGATTTAACTTACGTGACAATCCTCAAGTTTATGTAGACACTAAAGTAGTTAATGATTTTATCCAAAAAGAGTCTATCGATAATTTTCCTATTACTACCTTAAATGGAGTAATTGTTCTCACTAAATCATATCCTAGTAATAAGCAAATTTCAGAATGGCTTGAAGTGTCAGAATCTGATTTGATTGTTACAAAATAATCTAACCAAATATTCAATTTCAATTTAGTTTGACATACCTAAATGTATGTCGAACAGGAATTGTATTGAATAATAAAAACAGTAGTTATGAGTAATTTTAAACTATATAATCCCTATAATGAAGGATTTACAAAATATATTTTCTTTACAGGTAAAGGAGGAGTAGGAAAAACATCAATTGCATGTGCTACTTCTTTAAACTTAGCAGACAGTGGGAAAAATGTATTACTTATTAGTACAGACCCTGCATCAAATTTGCAAGATGTATTTGATATACCTCTGAGTAATAAGGTAACTAAGTTAAAAGATATTCCAAATCTTTCTATTTTGAATTTAAACCCAGAGCAAGCAGCTTTAGAATATAAAGAATCCATAATAGGACCTTATCGAGGAAAGTTACCTGAGGCTGTTTTATTTAATATGGAAGAGCAACTATCAGGATCATGTACAGTGGAGATTGCTTCTTTCAATGAATTTGCGGATGTAATTACCAATAAAGAGAAACACGATTTATATGACCATATTGTGTTTGATACAGCACCAACAGGACATACACTTAGAATGTTACAACTACCAGCAGCATGGAATACATTCATTGATGAAAATACAACAGGTGTTTCTTGTCTTGGGCAATTGTCAGGATTAGGTGATCGTAAAGAGGTTTACGAGCAGGCAGTTAAAACATTGAGTGATAAAAATAATACAACTTTATTTTTGGTGAGTCGTCCAGATGAAACACCATTAAAAGAAGTAGAGCGTTCATATAAGGAGTTACTTGAGTTAGATATACAATCTCAACGTTTAATCATCAATGGAGTGCTAGAGAATTTTGATCAGGATGATTCTATTTCAAGTAAGTTGTATAAACGCCAGCAAAGTGCCTTAGAAAATAGAAGTAAAAGGCTTCTTGATATTCCAACCTATTATGTTCCATTAAGATCGTATAATATGACTGGAATTGATAATATTAGAAATATGCTTATTTCTAATACAAGTGCTGTTTTGACTGAAAATAGCTTAGACAAAAGCGAGTTACAAGATATTGATGTATTAATAGAAGACCTTTTCATTTCTAAGAAAAAAGTGATTTTTACAATGGGTAAAGGAGGTGTAGGGAAAACAACAATAGCTGCTCGAATCGCTAGAGGACTGGTTAAAAAAGGAGTTAAGGTTCACCTAAGTACAACAGATCCAGCCAATCACTTAGAGTATGTAAATACACAGGTGGAAGGGCTTACTGTTAGTCATATTGATGAGAAGAAGGTGTTAGAAGCTTATAAAGAGAAAGTTTTAGCTAAGGCAAGACAAACTATGGGGAACAGTGATTTAAGTTATATCGAGGAAGATTTACGCTCTCCTTGTACACAGGAAATAGCTGTTTTTAATGCTTTTGCTGAGATTGTAGCTATAGCAGACCATGAAGTAATTGTTATCGATACAGCACCAACAGGTCATACTTTATTGTTATTAGATTCAACTCAAAGCTATCACAAAGAAGTAGAGCGTACACAAGGAGATATTAGCGAGGCTGTTCAGAATTTATTACCACGTTTAAGAAATGAACAAGAAACAGAAGTAGTTATTGTTACGTTACCAGAAACAACGCCTGTATTTGAAGCACAACGCTTACAAGAAGATCTTGCAAGAGCAGGTATACACAATAAATGGTGGGTAATAAACTCAAGTTTATATCTAACAGATACAACAAGTACTTTCCTGAAGGATAAAGCAAAAACGGAAGTACAATGGATTAATAAAGTCAATGAACTTTCTAAAGGTAATTTTGTTGTAATACCTTGGATGGAAAAGGTTGAATAAAGAAGTACTTTTTAAAAACATCACACTTGAATTAGCATGTCATACTAATTCAGTGTGATGTTTTTTTTCATATTACGTTTTATCCATATACTCCTCTAAGGCTTCTTTTAATTTATCCAAATAGCTTGTTTTCGACTTAGCTCTTGCCTTCATACGATGAAAGGCATGATGAATATCAATTAAAGAGACACCAAATAACCCTTGAAATAAAAGTGCTATTTTGCGTATTTCACCTTTACCATAGTTTATAGAACCTGCTACGTGAAGAGCATAAATAAGCTCGATTAAGGCATTCTGTGACTCTGACCACACAAGAGAATCACTTTGTTGTAAATTAGTGAGATTGTAGTTAGTTTGAATGGATATAATTTTAGATTGTAGATAGTCATAGAGATTTTCATTAGCTAATATTCTGGCTACTTTATAGTCATAATATGTTGAGAATTTAGGATCTATTTCAAATACAATACTACTTAATCCATTGTGAAAATTAATATTGCCTAATGTAAAATATTCCATGTCTTTGTCTGTTCTTTCACTTTTGTAGTACCGATAAAAATCAGTTTTATGTGCATGATTTTTAAACTCAATTGATAACTGTTCAACTCTTTTTAGATAATAGTTTTCGAGTAAGTTATTTGAATATGTAGGAGAGAACGTTTCTATACGATACAGCTTGTTATAGAAGATAAGTTTACTTAAGATTTTAGGTTTAATTTCTTTAAAAAAATGAATTTCTTCTTGTTTATTTGGGAAGCCTTGTAATAGAATTGTTTTCTTTAAAGTCGATAGTATTTCACTGATGTAAAGTACCATGTGTTTAGCATTTGGAATAATGTTAAGTGAGTTTGTAAAAACCTTTTCTTCTTCTTTTAGAATGTAGTGTTCTACATTCCAACTGTTGAGTTTTGTCATAATTTATTTTGTTGATTGGTTAATTGACTCATTTATTCAATAAATTATTTTGAAACTAGTCTGTTTAAGTAGTAGTGAATTTACTTAAACTAAAGGTGATTAAATGTTAAAAAATCTCAATAAGCGATTTTTAATTAAAATATTGCTAATTTTAAGTGATTATATATCAGTGTGTTAATTTTAAACATGAGAATAGGTCTCCTAAAATCTTTTCTTGTGAACATTTAATCGTATGTGTTATGAGATTAGATTTGGCTTATGATTTTTTTAATTTGTTGTATCGAAATATTCTTTCAAAATTAATTACAGAGTTTCATGTTAGTGAGAATGGAGGTTTGGGTAATTATGTTTGTAAAAGAACTTCTGATGTACTTTTAAAATATTTCTATTTTAGTTCTTATAATAGTATGTACAAGTTGTCAGTTTCTATTTATCAAGAAAACTATCAAAATCTAACTAATTGTATTATAGTTGAAAACAATAGTAATATATGGAGGGTAATTACAGACAAACAACACCTGATAGAGAATGAGTTATATGAAAGATTAGATGATGAAAACAACTCTAAAAATGTTGGAGATAAAGAGATTATCCAGGTTATCTTTTATAAGAACCAAGTCCTTCAAGCTTATGTTGGTTATTGTATTAATCATAAGACTGATATACAAACTTATTATTTATGGAAGTTTAAGTTTAATATTTATCACCACAAGGATAGTCTAACAAGATTATGGAAGATCGGAAAATATAAAGCAAAGTTGTTATTAAAGCAATTTAGGAGTTTTTATGAACAGCAAAAGGAGAGTAATTTTTCAACTTCTCGTACTGATTTTTTAAAGTCTCCATTCTCGATGGTTATACCTGAGGATAGCACATTGATAGAGAATAAAATCTTTTTTAATCATACTTCTTTTCGTGATTTTAAGTTATATATGGGAACTTCAGTATATGATTACTATACTTGGATTCGTTTGCAAGAGTGTTTAAGCATGATTCTAATTAGCAATACAGATATTCAGATTATTATTGATCAACATTGGCATGGTTCAAAGGTTAGTTTTTACAAGAAATTTAGTCTGAATCAACCATTCTCTCCTTTAGATTTTCAAAACCCCAATCTTTTTAAAGAATAGTATATCACGATTCTTTACTTTTTTCTCTCAATTCTTTACTCTTTGATCCACAAACTTTACTTTTCTATAGTTTATTATAATGAATTTTGTAAGGAAATATTTGATTACTAATAAGTTATTTTTCTTATTAATGATTAAATAGCCTTGCTACCATTATATTTTCTAGAGATATTATGTGTTATATCTATTTGGTTTAGAAGCTTAATAAACCAGTTACTGCTATTTTAACCTACTAATCTTAAAAAACGAAATTTCACCCTCAACTAGTATAATACTTGTTGATCTAACTTAAATTTTATAATTATGAAAAACTCAATAAAAAACCTATTTATGCCTTTAGCTGTTGTTGCAATGCTTACAGTAGGTGCATTCACTATGAATGCTAGTAATAATACAGATAAAGCTGTTAAAGTAGAAACAGTAGTATTAACTCAGAATACTTATCTTGGGGAGCTATACTATTTTGATGGAAGTACCTATCAGGAAGTAGTATTACCTAGTAGAAAAGATTGTGAATTTGATGGAAATGGACCGTTATATATTGAAAAGATTTCTTCTGTAAATCAACAAATTTATGGATGGGATTCATCTGCTGCGGACTATAGACCTCTTCATTTAATTATGTAGAATTGTATTCAAATACTAAACAAGGGGACCAATAGTCCCCTTGTTATTTTTAAGCTATATTTAAAAATTATCTAATAGATTCCAAGAATAGTTATCTGGATCAATTCCTTTATTAATCCAATCTATGTTTTTGTTGTTTTTTAAGAAATAATCAAACCAATCCATCACTCTAAAAGTAAGGTCATTATCTTCAAGGGATTGATTAGGCATAATAGCATGATCTATATTCTTGTAAAAAAGCGCTATAGTAGAAATTTGATATCTTTTAAGAGCTGCATACATATTACGTGTGTTTTCCCAAGGAACATTTTCATCTTTGAGTCCAGTCCATAGTAGTATTGGTGTTTTTACTTTATGTGCATGTAAGATAGGAGAATTATCTAAGTATTTTTGTGGATTTTGTGCATAGGTTTGTTTAAATTGATACTGCCCCTTTTCAACTATAAACCAGTTTAACTTATTTCTATGTAGGTTATAGCGGTACATGTTACCTACTATTATATCATGGGCTCCAGCGCCGCTTATAATAGCTGAAAACATATTTGTTTGAGTAGCTATAAAACTCGCTTTATAAGCTCCGAACGAATGTCCTATTAACCCAAGTTTTTGATTGTCTATTGTCTGTTCTTTTTGCAATATAGCATTAACACCACTTGTTACAGATTCTACAGCTGAAATTCCAACTCCTTGATCTGATACATAAGATTGAACATAATAAACAAAATAGCCGTTATCATTTAGAAGTGGAATATTAAAACCAATCGAATTCAGTGCTGTTGGAAGTATAAACTCTTTAATATCAGTATTCTCCTCTCCATAGATATAGACTACCATTGGATATTTCTTGTTTTTATCAAAGTTCTTAGGGTAATATAAGGTTCCTTCTAATTCTTTTTCAAATTTATCTTTGAAGGTTATTGTTTCTTTTTTTCTACCAGCATATAAATGTTTAGGCATCTCGCTTTCTAAAAGCGTTGAAATTTTACCATGATTAAAAACTTTAATAGAGATGGGTAAATTATAGTTTTCTTGTGTATAAACAATTGTATTTAAATCTTTGGTTGTTAGATTACCTAGGTGTGAGTAAACCCTTGATAAATCATTTCCTTTAGAATCGATAATAATTTGACTTTTGTTTTTATCTATTTTATAGATCCATGTATTATTATTGTTTTTTATTGTTACTAATATAGGATTTTGTGTGTCAATAGTCGCTGCTAATTTATTGTTTAGTCTATTTTTATTAGAGAAGGTGATTCTTGCATCTGTTTTATTATCTAAAAGAGTTACCTGTTTCTTATTTGATAAATCAAAACGCATAAGTTTATTCTTGAAGGCATAAAAAATATGCTTTGAGTCGGATGACCATACAGGGGTAACATTAATTGACTTATCACAATCAATTGTAGTGTATTCTTTAGTCTTAATGTTTAAAACTTCCCATTTAGTTTCATCTATTGGATATATAACGTAATTGCCATTGTTTGATGCAATAAAACCAGAAGTATTATTATCTGTTATAGATTTTATTGTAGTCAGGTTGTATATATCTAATAAATCATATTGAATTTTTGGTGAAGTGGAGGTGAAATCTTGGAACTTAAACGGATTATAGGCCAAAATATGATTGGGTAAATTTATAAACTGGTAGTCATAATCTCTAGTTCTATTAAGCTCATGGAGCGTATTTGTGGTGTATTTATAAACAAATGCTTTGTATTCTAATTTATACTTTTGCTTAAAAGTACTTGGATATAAATATCTTGAGTTCCCATTCCATATATCTAAGTATTTACTTTCTTCTATCTTTTCATTGGTTTTTACATTGTATTTTATAAAGAGATCATCATTAGAGTAAAAGAATATTTCAAGTCGTTCTAATGAGTCTTTACTTAGTTGTAGGATGTTTGTTTTTCCTGTATTAAGATTTAATAGGTAGAGTTTGTTTTCATTATTTACAAAAGCAATTTTATCTTGATTGATGTTCCAATTTATTGATTTTAAAGTATCTATATGGTCTTTAAATTCTACGGTTTTAAATGATTGTAAATCTATAGCATAGGTTAAATTATCGGTATCTTGTTTTTGATAGATAAGTTTGGTTTTATCTTTATTGATTAGATATTTACCAACATTTTGCTCACTCACCAAGATTTTATTTGGATTCCCTTGTTTATCTAATTTGATAATTTGTAACGCATTTTCATTAGAGAGAGTAATTAATAGATTATTATCTCTAATGGCTTTAGAGGAAAACTGTTTTATGTTAGGAAGTACAAAAGTTTTCTGGTCTTTTTTTAAGTTCAGCACAGTTAGGTTATTGTCTTTGTTCTGAAGTATTAAATCATTGTAGAGAAGATTTTCGTTTAAAGTTGCATAATCATCAATTTCTATTTTCTGTTTAGTCTTGGTATTAATATAGAAAATAGATTCTGGTTGATTGTTGTAGGCGAAGGTTTTAGTAATAATAACCCAATTACCGTCAGGACTTATAAGTGAAGGGTCAAGATAATACCCCAAAGAGTCTATTGCGGTTCTCCCTTTATACTCATTGGCAAATAAGGAGTTAAAGCATAAGAAAGTTAAGAGTATTGCGATAAAATGATTGATTAAATATTTTTGCATGATTATAAATATAAATTGATAATGGTGTCATTTTGAGCAATAAATCTGATTGCATTTGGAGATAGAGCTTGAATGCTGCAAAGATTGCCTTTGGGTATTCTTAAATTAAAATTCCCTTTGTTATCTGTGAGATGGTAGGTTCCTATACCTAGAACATTATTGTTAAATCCCGAACCAACATCAACATTTTTTAGAGGCTGATTTGTTTTCTTGCTTTTAATGGTTCCACTAATTGATACTAGTTGTTCAGGATTTACATTTTTTATGTGATTTGTGATATTCGCTTCTAAGACGGGGTTATTTTCAATTAGTTTTTGATAGCCAATTTTATCCTCAGTTATTTCAACATTGATAGTTTGGCTTTTGTCTAGCTTTGCAAAAGTGTATTTTTTAATATCTCTACCATAGATAACATGATTGGGAATAATAACAAGTGTATCTCCTTTTTCAATATTGATTTTGTAGTATCCTTGTTTGTTTGCAAAAACTCTTTTGTTTTCACCATATGCAGGTAAAGACTCGTCTTTCCAGCTCCACTTGTTTTTAATATTAACTGTTGTTAGCCCCAAAGGAGCAGAGTCAGTTCCTAGAACTGTTACTCTGCCTTGGATTGTAATACCTGTAGTGTTTAGTTTGGTTGATTTACAAGCAACTTGTGTTAAACACAGAAGTATGAACGCAAAAAGTGTTGTACTAATTTTAATAAAAAGTGATTTCATAATGCAAGGTTTTTAGTATCCGCTATTTTGTGGATTTAAGTTTTTGTTTAGTAGTAATTGACTCTCAGGAATAGGCAATAGTTTATGGTAATCTTGCCAATTGGTTTTTGTGGACTTTAGATCATCTAGTCTATCAAATCTTTTAAGGGTAAAGAATCGTTGATTTGATTCAGTAAAAAACTCTTTGAAGGATTCATTGAGCAAGGCTTCTTCAAGCTCGTTTTTACTAAGATTTGGTTCAAGAGGAGTTAATCCACGCTTGTTTCTTATTTTGTTTAAGACTTCAATGGCTTGAATATTTTTTTCTTGTTTGAATAAACTTTCTGCTAAGAAGAAATATGCGTGTTCAATTCTATAGAAAATAGAGCTTTCATCTGTATTGTTAGCCTTGTTTTTATACTTAAATGCTCCATAGTAAACTTGATTGTCTATTGAGATTTCATTAATCCAGTTAGCACGTCTTAAGTCTTCTGGTTCAAATAAGTCAATCAGTTTACTACTTAGAGCCGTTGTAGCTGTTGATAGAGCCGTGAAAATATAAAGATTGGCCTCTGGAGTAATTGTTGTGTTTTGTTCTAAACTAAATTGCCAAATTGTACTTTTAGCTATTTTTTTAAATGTTTGAGACAAATCAACTTCTATTTGATATTGACTGTTGTTAATTACGTTTTGGCTATAAATCTCTGCCTGATCATTTCTTTGTTGAAGCAAATAATTTTCAGCTAGTAGTAATTCAGCAACAGATTTATTTACATAGAATCGGTTTGGATCTCTATAGGTATCAGAAAGTAAATCTATAGCCAATAAGAGGTCTTTTTCTATTAATAGTAAAACTTCGTAAGTAGGAATTTTATTCAGTGATGTATTATAGCTATAATCGATGGAAGTTGTGTAAGGAAGATCTCCAAAGAGTTGAAGTAGATTTTGGTAATGTAATGCTCTTAAGGTATATGCTTCTCCTAGAAACTGATTTTTGATTGATGCATCAATGTAAGTTGATTCACTTAACTTGTTTATAAAAAGGTTAATACCATAAATGTTTTTATAAGCAGTATTCCACCAATTAATGATTATATTATCATTAGGAAGGATGTTATTTTGATGAAAATACTCTGCTGAACTGCCAAGATAATTTAATTCATCAGTGTAAAGGCTCATTCTATAGTTTATACCAGAGGAGTTCTTTGAAAAGAAAGGATTATTGCGAATATTAATGTAAATAGCGTTTAAAGCAGATTTTGTGGTATTTACATCTTTGTAAACATCTTCTTGATTCATCCTATCATTAGGAAGATCAACTTCAATTAAACTCTCGCATGAGTAAAGAAAGATTGCAATAAAAAATAAAACAATTGATTTAATTGGCGTTTTTATGTTATTTGATATTTTCATAATTGTAAGAATTAGAATATTAGTTGCATACCGAATGAATAGGTACGAAGGGGAGGTAGGTATCCAGAAGTCGTAAATTCGGGGTCCATTCCTTTAAAGGAAGTAATTGTCCACAAGTTTTGCCCTTGTACATAAAGTCTTAAAGATTCAATTTTGGATTTTGGTATTTTTAGGCTATAAGCAAATGATAAGTTTTTCAAACGGATGTAAGAAGCATCACTGATCGTTGCATCACTCTCTGTGTATGGGTATTCATTACTAGCTGCAATTGCATCATTAAAAGAAGCACCTATATAGGTTGCATTTGGATTATCAGGTCTCCATCTATTTATAAAGTCAACAGGAAGATTGATAATTGCAGCTCCTGGTATTATATGATTTTTGTTGAAGTTGTAGTTTTCTTGTTTTTTGAAGTAAAACAAAAAGTCTAAGGTAAAATTCTTGTAAGAGATTGTATTTTGCAATCCTCCATAGAATTGTGGATTTAAACTTTTAACTAGCATTTTATCGTTGATGTCTATTTTTCCATCATTGTTATAATCTGTAAATTCATATAATCCCGTTTCAGGATTTAATCCATTGTATTGGTAGAGTTTGACAATGTTTAAAGGCTCTCCAACTACGTAGTAACTACTTTGTGTTCCCTCTTCTAATCCAGGATAAGAAACGAGTTTGTTTTTGGGAAAAGATATATTAAAATTGGTCGTCCATTTCCAGGTATTACTTTTTAGATTATCGGTATTTAGTGTAAATTCCCATCCTTTATTATCCACAACCGCAGCAGAGTTAGTAACAATTGAATTAAACCCTGTTGTACTTGGGAGAGTAAGACCAATTAACTGATCCGTTGAACGGTTGTTGTAAAAAGCTACGGTGGTATTGATTCTACTCTTTAGAAAGCTTAGTTCTAGAGCAGTCTCAAATTTTGTTGTTTTTTCCCATTTATAGTTTGGATTGTATAAAGAGGTAGGGTTCAATCCTGTTTCATTATTATATTGATTAGAAACGATTGAATAGGTATCTAAATAAGCATAATCACCAATATTATCACTACCAGTTACTCCGTAACTTGTGCGAAGTTTTCCAAAAGACAACCATGGGAGATTTTCCATAAAAGATTCTTGAGAAAACAACCAAGCTGCACCAATTGCACCAAAGTTTCCAAATTTATTTTCTTTAGCGAATCTACTTGATCCATCACGTCTTGCTGTTAGATTTAAAATATACTTGTTATCATACATATAGTTTAACCTTGTAAATAAAGCAACGTATTTATATTCTGCATTTGTGGTACTTCCAATGACTTTTTGTTTTGCCGCACCAATGTTCTTAATCAAGGCATCTGATGAAAAACCTACACCTCTAATAAAGGTTCCAGAAGTTGTTGTTGTTTGGTAAGTAGCACCAACTAAAATATCAAATGAGTGTTTACCTATTTCTTTTAAGTATTGTAATTGAGGCTCTACTATAAAGGATTTAAAGTTGTTGTTAGATTTACTGGTATTTGATTTCTCACTAGTATAATTTAATGCAGGATTGTACATAGTATGAGGTACTATTTTCCATTCTTCGAAATCTGTTTTAGTCATTCCTGCATTTGTTTTAAAAAACAAATTAGGTAATAGCTTATAAGAGAGATTTGTATTAAGAATGAGCGATTGTGTATTATTCTCATAGCTTTGTTTAAGCTGTGCGAGAGGATTATTAAAACTACCATTCTCCCAATTAAGGTTACCTTGTTTATCATATAGGGAAGGAGCATTAGGAGCAAGATTTATTGCTTGTTGTGTTATATCTACTGTAGGTAAATTATTACTTTGCTCTGAATAGCTTGTTGAGGTATTAATCTGTAGTTTATTGTTTTTGCTTTTGTGATTGAAGTTAATTAGAGCTGAACTTCTTTTATAACCTTTATCCGTTGGAAAAACAGTAGTGTTTTCATTTTTAGAAAGATTAATATTATAACTTGTGTATTCATTTCCTCCTTGAATTCCCAAGGCTATACTTTGATCAATGGCAGTATCACCAATTAATTCTTTTTGCCAATTGGTATAACGATTTTTATCCCATGTTCCATTTATATCATGAGCATTCACTGGGTAAGTAGTGATACCACTATTTTTAAAAGCTTCTTCACGCATTTGAATATACTGCTGAGTATTCATCATATCGAGGAATTTAGCTACTTTGCTAAACCCAATAGAGGATGAAAAAGTAAATCTTGTTTTGTCTGATTTACCTTTTTTAGTTGTTATTAATACAACCCCGTTAGCTCCACGTGAACCGTATATAGCTGTAGCATCTGCATCTTTTAATATTTCAATACTTTCAATGTCAGAAGGATTAATTGAGTTTAATGGTGATATTCCATTTTCAAACATTTGTACACCTAAGTTTCCATTTGCTTTACCCAAAGCATTTGATAAGAAAGGTACTCCATCAACAATATACATAGGTGCGTTTCTTGCAGAGATAATAGAAGTATCTAAAAAGTTACGTCCTCGGATTTCTATATTCATTCCTCCTCCAGCAACTCCTGAATTTTGTGTAATATCTACACCAGCTATTCTACCTTGAATTGCCTGAAGTGGATTTACCACGGGCTGAAACTCGATATCTTTAGCAGTAACACGAGCAATACTTCCTGTGCGCTCACGATCTTTAACGCTATAATATCCTGCATTGACTACAATTTCATCAAGGGTACTATTATCTTCACTAAGCGTAATATTAAGTGAACTGCCACCAGAGTAAACCATAGACTGATCTTTATAACCCATCATCGAAAAGGTAATCTTATCACCAGAGGTAATATAGATGGTATATTTTCCATCTAAATCAGTTGTAACTACTGTAGTCCCAACTGTTACTATAACACCTCCAAGAGCACCAAAGGAATCTTTTACTGTTCCTGAGAGTTTTATAGTTGGTTTTTGTTTTGTATCTTGTAACAACTCAGATACACTAAAAAACAAATGTTTATCATTTGATACGGCATAAATTGGACAGCTCATTAAACTAACTAAAAAGATTAGCAGTATAGTCTTCCTGCAACCAAAAAAGGTTAAAAATTGAGTTTTCATAATGTTTATAATTGATTTTGATATAAATGCTTTTAAATCATTAAGATTCTTATTGCCGTAGTACTTAAACAAGCCCTATATCAAAAGGTTAGTTAATTGGTAATATTTAATTCATACATATTTTATAAAAACTATCCCCAAGCTCTAAAGCACGTCTCCCAAAATGCAAACTAGAGCAAAGGGATAGTCATGGACTTATAGCACGACTTAAAATCCCTTTAAGCCATCCTATTTCTTTGTTTTGTTTAAATGCTCACTAAGGATTAAGCCTACATTAACCAACCTAGGCTATAGCCCTACAGCGAGCGGTTTTCTCCATAATTAATAGTTTTAAAGTGTGATTAATAAATAGCACAGTAGGAGAGACTTATTTCATAGCATTTTTCCTTACTAACTAATCAATAATCAATATTGCCTAAGCTTATTATCTGTGAATTAAAGGCAATAGTTATCCTGTACGCATCTAAAAACTGTTTTTAGACCTAGCGCAAAATGTGTTATAACTCTAACTAAATAGGTAATAGGGTAGCCATCTAACATTAAAAGAGTTAATGTCAAATCAATCTACATCGATAAGATTTAGTTAAACTAAAGTTTAATCATAGGCTAAATGTGAGTTTAGTTACTACTTGTTTGTTGTTTAATAAAATGTAATAATTGAAAAAATCTCGAATAGAACATTCGATAAGTCCATTAAGGATAGATAAGGTATTGCAAGCATTCATTAATACAATGAACACTAAACAAATCCACCTTTGTTTTAAAACCTCTATATACCTAATTGGGAGACGGTATGAATAAAGGTTGCAGTATGTTTTAAGTATAGAGTAGGTCATAAAAAACATTAAACTCTAATACTTTAATTCTCTTGGATAGTCCAGCACAAAGTACTGAACTATCTCATTTTGTCACCTTTTACTCAAATTAAGTTGTGCTTTACGGTTTTCCTCTTGGAAAACATGAAGAAAGGATTTACTTTTAGAGTGCGAATCAAAAAAGAAAAAAACAATCTTACTTAAAATCAAAACTTTAAGTCAAGGTGACTTGTGAATGAATTAAGGAATCACTTCCTTTTTTCATCCCTTTTGTTATATGAGAACAATTTAATTTCAAAACTCTAATCTAATAACAACTCTTTTCTTCTAAGAATCGCATTAGCGAAGTATTAAAATAAAAAATCGCTCACATAAATTATATGAACGATGTTTTATAGTATGATAAATAGAACCTTGTATAAAAGCAAGGAGCGGCTCACACTTTTAATTCGTAGGACGACCAAGTCCAACAATATAAATATTGTTTTGCCATTAAAAGTATACGTGAGTACCGCCCCAGTGCAGTTACAAAAGTATAAAACTTTTTTGCATGGAGCGACATCACGATTCTCTCATTGGCTTATTTGGTCGTTTACGAAATGAGAAACATCGTTAATTATGTCTTTATAAAAGACGTAATAGTAATTTTGATTAAACAAATATAGTAAAAATTTGCTTTTGGTACGAACTTTTTTAAATAATATGGCAAGAAAAGATAAATCAGAAATTAAATTAAATAATAGAATTAAGGAAGTTCTTCAAGAAGAGAAAGTTTCGTCTATTTTAGTTGGATTATGGGCAGATGTAAATAAAGCAACCGTGAGTGCGTGGAACAGTAATACTTCTCAACCAACAAGTAGTAATCTTGATTTAATTGGCGAATTATTTGAAATAGATAATAGAATGTTATTTGAATCTAATCATCGAAAAAAAACAGGATTAGCTAAAGCTTTACAGATCGAATTAAATAGATTGATTAAACATGAGGGAATTTCTGTTTATATAGAGGTTATAGATGAAAAAACAGGTAAGAAAGTTAAAAGAAATAATAAGTTGTTGGTAGATGCGCTTCATCAGTTTGCTAAAGACTATAAGAACAAGTTTAATATTTAAGTTTTATATTAATGAGTATTATAACTAAAATTAAAATTAAAAACTTTAAAAGTTTTATTGATTTTGAATTAGAACTTAATAAAGGAATAAATATTATAGTAGGGGATAATGAAGCTGGAAAATCAACAATTTTAGAAGCAATTCATTTATGTTTAACTGGATTTTTTCAAGGAAAATTATTGAGAAATGATTTAACTCAGTATATATTTAATAAATCTGTTGAGGAGAACTATCTCAAAAATATTCGAAATGGTATTTCAGAACTACCGCCAACTATAGATATCGAGCTTTTCTTGTCAGGAGCAGGAACAGAAAAATTAATAGGAGATGGAAATTCAGAAAAAAGTTCAAATGCATCTATTTTATATAGAATAGAATTTGATAATGATTACCAAGATGAATATGATGAAATTATTGGTTCTAGACAACTTCATAATATCCCTATTGAATACTATAAGGTTACTTGGAGAACTGCATCTAGAGATACAGTAACTAATAGAAGTATACCATTAAAGTCAGCATTTATAGATTCATCTTCTACTAAATTTAATAATGGTTCTGATGTTTATGTTTCTAGGATAATAAGAGATGATTTAGAGCCTTCAGAAAAAGCCTCAATATCTCAAGCTTATCGTGAATTAAAGGAAGTTTTCATTAAGCATAGTTCTATTAAGGGGATTAATGATAAACTTGTTGAAAAAAGTAAAATATCAGAAAAAGACATTCAAATTTCAATTGATTTATCTACTAAAAATGCATGGGAATCAACTCTTATGACTTATTTAGATAATATTCCATTTCATTATATTGGTAAAGGAGAGCAGTGTATGATTAAAACAAAATTAGCATTGAGTCATTCTAATATATCGAGTTCAAATGTAATTTTAATCGAAGAGCCAGAAAATCATTTGTCGCATACAAAACTTAATGAGTTTATTATGTGTTTACAAAATGAATTAGTAAGTAAGCAATTGATTGTGTCAACTCATAGTAGTTTTATTGCTAATAAGTTGGGTTTAGAGAACCTAGTGTTAATTAATGATAAGAAGTCAATGCGCTTAAATGAACTTACTTTGGAAACCCAAAATTTTTTCAAAAAATTACCAGGTTTTCAAACATTAAGACTAGTTTTAGCTAGAAAGTTAATATTATGTGAAGGGCCTTCAGATGAATTAATAATTCAAAGAGCATATCTAGATCAGTATAACAAATTACCTATTCAAGATGGTATAGATGTTATCTCTGTTGGGTTAACATTTAAAAGATTCTTAGATATTGCAGATTTAATAAATAAAAAAGTTTGTGTAGTTACTGACAATGATGGTGATTACGTAAATAAAATAGATAAAAAGTATAAAAAATATGAGGGACATGCTTATATTAAGATATCTGCAGATAAAAGGAATGATTTAAATACTCTTGAGCCTCAGGTTGTTGATTCTAATAAGGAAAAACTAATAGAGTTTACTAGTATTGTAGGTATTGAATCAAAGAATAATACTGTAGAAGAAATTTCAGAGTATTTAATAAAAAATAAAACTGATTGGGCTTTAAAAGTTTTTGAGTCTGATAAGTGTATTATCTATCCAAGTTATATTCAAGAAGTAATAAATTGGGCTAATGAATAAGTATATTATTGCAGGAGCTGGAGCAGGTAAAACAACGTATTTAGTTACAGAATCCATTAGACAATCAGATAAGAAAATTTTAATTACAACATATACAGAAGCAAATGAAAGAGAGATTAGAAAAAAATTTCTTGAAATTAATAATGGAGTACCGAAAAATGTTACAATTCAAACTTGGTTTACATTTTTGTTAAAAGAATGGGTAAAACCTTTTCAAGGAACATTTAATAGTCTTTTATTTGATTATGATATTAAAGGAATGATTTTAGTTAATTCGATGTCCGGAATTAAAAATACATTTATTAATCAATATGGAAAAAAAATAGAGATACAATACGCAGAAGATACTGAGTTTTTAAAACATTATTTTTCTAAAAAAGGAAAAATTTATTCTGATAAGATAGCTAAGTTTTCATATAATGTCGACAGTCAGTGTGGTTCTGTAATAACAAGTAGATTGAAAAGTTTTTATGATAAAATATATATTGATGAAGTACAAGATCTTGCGGGTTATGATTTAGAATTGATTAAATTGCTTCTAAAGTCAAAAATAGAAATAGAATTAGTAGGAGATCCTAGACAAGTTACTTACTTAACACATAATCCTAAGAAAAATCAAAAGTATACAGATGGAAATTTAAAAGGATTTTTACTTGAAAAATGTAAGAGCCTTATAAAGGATAATATTTATGAAGGACTACTGAATGAATCCCATAGAAATAATCATTTTATTTGTGATTTTGCAAATAAGTTATATCCAACATATGAAAAATTAAGACCTTGTAAATGTTGTAATTATAATGAAGTCGAACATCTCGGTGTTTTCTTGATACGAGAAGATGATGTCTCAAATTATATAGAGAAGTATAATCCTACTCAATTAAAGTGGAGTTCAAGTACCAAAGTAAATGATAACTCAGATTCTCTTAATTTTGGTGAATCTAAAGGATTAACTTTTGATAGGGTATTAATTTATCCAACTGAAAACATGAAAGCTTGGATGAAAGATAATAATAAGAAATTAGAATCTTCAACTAGAGCCAAATTTTATGTTGCAATTACCAGAGCAAGACATTCTGTTGCTATAGTTTTTAATTATGATACCTTAGAAATTTCAGATTGCATCAAGTACTCCGAAATAATTTAGATAATAAAACACCCATTGGCAAAGCTTGGCAGATTTATCTTGCCAAGCTTTGTTGTTTTGTAATGTTAGCTAACAAATTTAATTAATCCATTAAATTCTAACATTATGAATATAGATCGCACAGAATTCCTTTTATGGATGGAGCGTATTATGACACGCTTCGATCACTTGTCAGAACATATAAAAGACCTGCCTATAAAAACTCAAACTATAGATGGTGAAGAGCTTTTAGACAGCCAAGATGTAATGGCACTTTTTAAAATAAGTCCTCGCTCACTGCAACGTTACCGCTCAGACGGTAAACTTCCTTATTATACAATTAGTGGTAAACTTTACTATAAACGCTCCGATGTCAATCAGTTTATCAGAGAATGTTTTAAACATCCTGTACGCAAGAAGTAAATAGCAGCTAAAAGCCAAGAGTGACCTTTAAAGCATACTATTTACTTATCAAGAACTCTTGGCTTTAGTTTTAAGTTTTTAACCATTTAAAACTAGGTATTATGAGTACAGAAACCACACAAAGACAAGTAGAACATGACGTGCTTCTTGTCAACGACAAAACAAAGAATAAGATTCAAGTAGTAAAGGGATTAGATAAAGATGGAAAACTTGAAACCGTACCAGCTACAAAAAAGAATCAAAATCAATTTTTAAAAGTAGATCGTAATGGAGATTTCTTTTCCAACTTCTTTTCTAATTTTTTCAGTCAACTTAAAAATCCAACCCAGTTTACTTTTTTTAGAGTTCCAGAGCTGTTGACCATTAAGATGGCTAATCAAATGCAAAAAGAACTCAATCAAACAGGACCTACTCACGAACTGTTTTTAAAACATCAAATAACAGAGATAGGTAATGAGCCAAAGAAAGAAAACAAAGTAGCTGAACCAACAAAAGCAGAGGAACAGTACAGTTCTAACAAGTTTGATATTAAAGATATTGATTGGGATTCACTATCAAGACTTGGCCTTTCTAAAGAAAAACTACAAGAAATGGATTTATTAGAACCGCTCTTACAAGGCTATAAAACAAAGGACTTGGTGGCTGTAAATTTAGACTTAGGTTCAGCAGTGTTTTCTTTGGATGCAAGACTGTCTTTACAGAAAAACGAAGAGGGCAAGGTTGTAATGGCACTTGAAGGAGTAAAGAAATATCCTAATCTTAATGTACCACTTTATGGACATGAGTTTTCAAAGCAAGACAAACACAACCTTTTAAAAACAGGTAATATGGGTAGGGTAGTAGAGCTTGTTCATCCAACTACAAAAGAAATGATTCCATCGGTGGTAAGTGTAGATAGACTCACCAATAACCTTGTTGTTACTAGAGTTGAGAAAATGCAATTACCACAAGAGGTAAAAGGCATTGTACTAAGTGAAGAACAGCTCCAAACTTTAAAAGAGGGCAAACCACTACTTGTAGAAGGGATGACCTCTGCTAAAGGAAATCTTTTTAATGCAGAGATTCAGTTTAACGCAGCTAAAGGGCATATTGAGTTTTTGTTTGACAATACCAATAAACAAAGTCAGAATAACTCGCAAAATCAATCTCAGTTATCAGGTGATTTAAAAACCTTTAGAGGTAAAGAGCTTACTGAAAAACAGCAAAGTGATTTACTAGAAGGTAAACCAATTTACATCAAAGATCTGTTGGACAAAAGAGGGAATACGTATCAAGGCTATGTGACATATAACAAAGAAACTAAGCAAGCTGACTTCTCGTTTAAGAATCCAAATAAAGAGGAACAATCAAAAGCTCAATCACAGTCAGAAAAACAAGCTGATGAGCCTAAAAAATCTAAAGGACGTAAAATTTAAAGCTAAAGACTATGATTGTAATTCTTGCAGAAAAACCAAGTGTAGCTAGGGAGATAGCTATGCTTGTTGGAGCTAAAACAAAAAAAGAAGGTTTCATAGAAGGAAATGGATACTTTGTTACTTGGGCTATTGGTCATTTAGTTTCACTAGCTATGCCTGAGGATTATGGATTTCAAGGCTTTAAAAAAGAAGCTTTGCCAATCTTACCAAGGTCTTATTTGTTAGTACCAAGAAAGATTAAAAAAGCAAACAAATACACTTCTGATCCATCGGCTTTAAAACAGCTTAAGGTTATTGATAAACTCTTTAAAGCATGTTCTGAGATTATTGTAGCTACAGATGCAGGTAGGGAAGGAGAGCTTATCGCAAGATATATTTTTCAATACCTAAACTGTACTAAACCTTTTAAAAGATTGTGGATAAGTTCACTAACTGAAAAAGCCATTAAAGATGGCTTACAAAACCTTAAAGAAGGAAGCGAATTCGATGGACTTTTTAGAGCAGGTCATAGTCGTAGTAGAGCGGACTGGCTTGTAGGTATAAACGCATCTCAAGCGCTTACTGTTTCAATGAATGATTCGGTGTATTCTCTCGGTAGAGTACAAACACCAACCCTCAGTCTTATCTGTAAACGGTATTTAGAGAATACTTCTTTTAAGAAGCAACTGTACTATCAAATAGAACTTATTCATCAAAAAGACGGTATACTATTTAAATCGCTCTCAACTGATAAATGGGAAGATAAACAAAAAGCAGAACAAGCTTTAAAACTCATTGACAAACAAAGTGAGGTTAAAATACAAAAAGTAGAAACCAAAACAATAAGAGCAGAGTCCCCATTTTTTTTTGATTTAACCTCACTTCAAAAAAGAGCCAATGAACTCTTTGGATTCTCAGCAGATGAGACTCTCAGCATTGCTCAGAGCCTGTACGAAAAGAAGTTTATCACGTATCCAAGAACTTCGAGTAAATACATTCCAGAGGATTTATGGGCTGAGGTTCCTAACTTATTAAAGGTTCTTTCAGATGATAGTAGATATAGTAACCTCCTTCTAAAACTAAAGATGGCAAGGCTTAATAAGAAGATAGTAAATGATGTAAAGGTTACAGATCACCATGGACTATTAACCACAGATAGACTTCCTTCAGCGATTAACGCTAAAGAAGAGAGCATTTATCATTTGATTGCTCAAAGAGTATGGGAAACAGTATTTGAACCTTGTGTAAAAAAGCAAACAGAGGTAACCTTAAGTAGTTTGGATTATGAGTTTAGTTTTAAGTTTTCTTCATTAGTAGAACTTGGATGGAGAGAGGTAAGAAAGGAGTTATCTACTACTGATGAGATAATAATTGATTTACCTAATTTAAAACAAGGGGAGAATCTAAAAATTAAAGAATCAATTGCTCTTGAAAAATCAACAAGACCTAATGCTTTATATACAGAAAGCACACTTTTGTCTGTTATGGAAAACGCCTATAGAGAAATAGAGGATAAGTCACTTCAAAGTGTTATTAAAAACGTTGGAATTGGAACAGCTGCTACAAGAGCGTCTATTATCGAAACGCTTTTAAAAAGGGGTTATATAATAAGAAAAGCAAAGTCACTTGTTCCAACTGAGAAAGGACTCAAAGTATATGAAATAGTCAAGAATAAACTTATCTCTGATGTACTATTAACCGCTAAATGGGAATCTGCTTTTAAAGAGATAGAAGAGAATAAAACTAATATGGAAGATTTCCACAGGCAGATTGAAGGTTATGCTTCGGAGATAACAACAGAGCTTTTAGCTATAAAACCAGTTAATGAAACGGATCATCTATCTTGTCCTAAGTGTAAAGGGCATACACTTCAACTAAGAGAAAAAGTAGTAAGATGTTTAGATACTGATTGTAGTTGGGTGTTGTTTAGGGAGGTATGTGGGGTTAAACTATCCATTGATGATATCACTGACTTAATACAACAAGGCAAAACCAAACTTCTAAAAGGATTGGTTAGTAAAGCTGAGAAGAAGTTCAATGCTTATCTTGTTTTAAAAGAAGATTGTACTACTAGTTTTGAGTTTAAACATAAGTAATCCTTATTAAACAAAATTAAAAGAAGTTATCCGATTTTCAGATAACTTCTTTTTTATATAAACTAATCTAAAATAACTGATTAACTGTTTTTAAATACATGACCATTTTCATAAGTATAATCACCTATGAAAAGATCTCTAGCAAAGCTTTCATAATCAAAATATGATTTTACAAAATCAGATAAATCATAACATTCATCAATGATTTGGTAAGCGAAATCTTCTTCACTGTTATAATATCCTTGATAATCATCTTCAAATGATTCAAATAACGAGTCTATATCATCAGATTCAATATTGTAATTACCTATGCTTACCCAAGCTGAAAAAGCTTCTAAGGTTTTATAATCTAAATCTGATACTTTTTCAATGATTGAAAAAATATTTTCTGAAAGACTACTTTCTGATATTAACTCAGATGGGATGTTTTCCCAATCTTGAAACATAAATTCAGGATCTGTTTCATCAGCGTGTAGTTCTAAGCAGAACTCATAAAACTCTTCAATAGAGCTAAAGTTATTAAGCTCTATCCAATCTCCTTTAATTGAACCATTGTTATACTTAGCATAAGTACCAACATAAACTTTTGAGTGCATTAAATTTTCCATGATAAATAGTATTATGACCTTCGGGTCTGGTTAATTTCATGGCATTTGAGTTTTGATTTTTAGGTTAGGCAAGTTTTACAAAATAAATACGCTCAAAACTTGAGGAAGATTTATTGCGGTAATCCAAAAGACATGAACTTGCAAGAGCAAAAAAGCTAAAAAACTTTGCCTATTGAAATACCAGAAGCGAAGTTATAAAAGGTAAAATGTGGAAAAGTGTTACTATTTATGCTTGGTCTTACTCGAGACTATCGCTGAATATTAAATTTTTAATTGTAGAGAATGTTATATTGTTTAGTAATTTAGGCATCTGATCTTAAAATTTACCTACTAATGAAAACACTATTACTAAATAATAAAAGTTCTGTAGCTTACGATGATTCAAATCCTGAAGACATAAAAGTATTTATTGATAATCAGGAACATGATTTTAAAGGAAGTACTGAAAATAGAATAGATTATGCTATTGCAACCAAAAGAAATAAATATGCTAAAACTCTAAATCATCAGTTTGAGAATTTGGTTTTATTGACAGGTGCAGGTTCTTCTATAGATTGGGGTGTTGATGGTAAGGTTGGCCAATCTATGGTTAGTTTATGGGATGGTGTTGAAGCAAAATTAGGTGTAGAATTATTCCAAAAATTATTAGAAGTCATTAAATATAATGATGAGTGGCCTGATGGAACCATTGTTAAAAACCTAGAGAAAGTTTTATCAATGGCGACGCCTGCGATACCTTATATTACTTCAGGTGAAGTTAATTTAGTAGATTGCGTGAATGAAATAAAAAATTTTATTAGAAATGCTTGTATGCTAAATCTTCCAGATAATGCACCGCATTCTATTTTGTTGAATAAAATGACAAAAAGAAAGGTTACACTTCCAAGGTTTAAATTGTTTACATTGAATTATGATACAATGTTTGAACAAGCTGCAAGTAAAAATAATTTTACGGTCATAGATGGCTTTTCATTTGGTATTCCTAGAGTTTTTAGTGGTCGAAATTTTGATTATGATATTGTAAGTAGAAATCAAAGTAGAGTTAAAGAAGAAGATAATTTTATAGAAAAGGTTTTTCATTTATATAAGTTACATGGTTCTGTAAATTGGGAGAAAATCGAGAATAAAATTTATCAACGTGAAGGAATCGAATTTCCTTTGATGATTTATCCACATCAATCAAAATACGAAAGCTCATATGAACAACCTTATTTTGAAATGATGTCACGATTTCAAAATAGTTTAAGAAAAGAAAATGTTTTTTTAGTAACTATTGGATTTAGCTTTGGTGATAAACACATTGTTACTTCTATTATCGAAGCACTGGAACAGAATCCAAGTTTTCAACTAATGATAATTAATCGTAGTATTGATGAAAGTAATGTCAACTTAAAACCTTTTATTGAAGCAGCGAAAAAATATTCTAATATTTCAATAGTAGCAGAAACATTCGAGGAATTTTCTAAGCATTATCCTGATTTACAAACCTATAATCATGATACAAATAAACAAATAGTTATAAACTTACCAACTGTTTAAAAATGAAGATAAATCCATTTCAACATAGTCATTTTTTAGGATATGTTAATCATGTATCACCTTCTTTCATAAAGATTCATTTTCCATCTTCAGTTTTAATGAAGTCTTTTTACCATAATTCTGAAATTTTAAAAGGTGGCCTTGTAGGGAATTATGTCGTAATTGAAGGTGAAGACAAAGGATTCCTTTGTAAACTGCTGGAAATTTCTCTGCCTGAAAAAGAAAGGTTGGAACTGAGTGAGAAAACTTTCTCAACTAAGGAATTTCATCCAACAGGTAGATTGGAAGTATTATTATCTTTTGATTTATTTAATCCTTTAAACATTGAAAAAGGAGTTAATTCATTACCATTGATTGGATCAAAAGTTTTTATATGTTCTTCTGAATTTTTATCGACACATTTTAAGAAATTTGGAGTCAAAAAAGAAGATTTTGAAACAACACCAACAATTAAATTAGGTAATTTGATCTATGATAAAAATGTACCTGTTGATCTATCTTTACAGGCTTTATTTGGTCGTCATTGTGCTGTTGTAGGAACTACTGGTGGTGGTAAAAGTTATACTATAAGTAAATTTATAGAAGGAATTATACAGGCTAACTCAAAAGCTATAATTATTGATCCAACAGGAGAATACTCTAATTTTGATACTGATGCTAAGGTTATAAGTACTAAGCTTATTACAGACAGCTATTTTCCTTACCAAAATCTTACAATCAATGATTTATTTGTGTTGTTTAGACCTTCAGGCCAAGTACAGCAACCTATTTTATTAGAAGCAATTAAATCTTTAAAGTTAGTTCGTTGTTTAATTAATGATATTCCTAAGAATTACCATAATGAAAATGGTAGCCAAAATATTTTTTATTTTAATACAAAGGATGGATTCCAAGTTGTACTTATAGAAAATGAATTGCTTACAAAGCAAAATCAATTTACAGCGCCATTTAATAATGCTAATCATATTTATAAAGAAAAGATTGAAAATTTTAATAACAATGATTTTGATATTTCATTACTTCATAAGCAAATTGTAAATGAATGTTTTCAAGTTTATAATAACCAATGGACAAGACAAGATGACCGGAATTTAAGTAATGCAACAAGTCTAATTATTAGAATTAACAATATAATTTCAAACGATAAATATAAAGGGATGTTTGGTTTTAGTGATCCTAAAACATCTAACCTAATATCCACGATAGAAGAATTTTTAGTAAATCCAAATTTAAATATATTAAGAATTAGTTTTGAAGATGTTCCATATGATTTTCAAGCAAGAGAAATTTTAGCAAATGCTTTGGGAAGATATTTATTAAATAAGTCAAGAACACTTGCGTTTAGAGATAAGCCATTGGTTTTATTTGTTGATGAAGCGCATCAATTTTTAAATAAAAAAGTAAAAGATGAATATTTTGAAAGTACTGAATTAAGTGCTTTTGACAGTATAGCAAAAGAAAGTCGAAAGTATGGGTTGTTTTTATGTTTAGCGACTCAAATGCCTAGAGATATACCAATTGGAACTTTAAGTCAAATGGGGACATTTGTGACTCATCGACTTATTAATCATTATGATAAAGAAGCAATTTCAAATGCTTGCTCTACAGCTAATAAGGAAACATTGTCGTTTTTACCTTCATTAGGCTCAGGTGAGGCTATTATAATGGGAGTAGATTTTCCTATGCCGTTATCAATTCAAATTGATAGACCATTAATAGAACCAAAATTTGATACTCCAAAATTTTAAATCGTCACAAAATTTTATCATTAATAGGATATTTTTGATGTAAAAAAAAGTAAGGCGTCATAAGACGCCTTCATCTGCAAAAGAGTAATAACTCTCAGAAGTTATTACTAAATGATCTAAAAGAGCAATATCAAGTATTTGACTTGCTTGTTTAATCTTTTGGGTGATTTGTCTATCTGCATCACTTGGTTGTAATTTCCCTGAAGGGTGATTATGTACTAAGATAAAAGCAGTTGCTTTTACTTTTAGTAAAGCTGCAAATATCAATCTAAGATCTACTACTGTTCCAGTAATACCACCTGATGATATTTCAAGTACTCCAAGTACTCTATTATTGTTCGAAAGCATAAGAACTTTAAATTGTTCTAATAATTCAATTTTATTTTCATCCCATGCTTTTAAAGCTACTTCATAAGCTGAATGAGAAGAATCTATTCTCGGTCTTTCAGATGCTTTAACTTTAGATTTGTAGATTAGTTCTATCTCTGATGCCACTAACCAATTGTTGTTTAAAACTGCACTTTCCATAATATTATATTTTTAAATTAATTATGGAGCAGCTACAGGTAATGCTTAAGCAAGCTCAAAAAGCAACGCAATAAAGCGTAGACAAGGTCAAGCATTTATGGGGGAATTTTTTGAAAGCGAACCGCGGAGTATTACCTAGCTTAGTGAGATAATTGATAAAAAATAAAACCACTAATAGCTTAAAGAACTAAAATATAAGACTACTTCTTCTTATTAATCAAATGAGCCAATTCTGGATCGTTTTCAATGCGTTTTAGCTCTGAATCAATAATTGATTCTACATCAAGTTTAACTTGTCTGTAATTGGCTTGAATCGTTTTATCTAAGGTATTATTACCATTAGCATCTAAAAAAGAAGTTATCTGTGGTATCTTTTGATAGGCTTTCATTTCTTTAGATACCTTATCATTATCAACTACTATTTCTGAGTGAAATATCTTTTGCTCTATACGCTCATCAAAATTATCTGAGACAGCCCCCACAAACATTCCTTGTGTGAGAGTTGCTATTTTAGAAGCAGGAATAAGCGTATCAAGCTGGGTAGAGAAGGAGGTTGAGCGGTCATTTCTATTAATGGAAATACTTTGACGTTTTTGAAGGATTTTACCAAAGCGTTCTGATAGAGCTTTAGCTGTATCTCCAACTACTTGACCTGAGAAAATATTTCCAACTGTATTTTGAATTACTTTACTTTCTTTATCTCCATAATCTCTATTAAGCTGTGAGAAGTCTTGAAACCCTAAACACACCGCTACTTTATTACTACGGGCAGTCGCAATAAGATTATCAAGTCCTCTAAAGTAGATAGTCGGTAATTCATCTATGATAACAGAACTTTTAAGTTGTCCTTTTTTATTGATTAGTTTTACAATACGTGAGTTATAAAGCCCAAGAGCGGCAGAGTAGATGTTTTGGCGATCGGGGTTATTTCCCACACAGAGTATTTTAGGCGCTGCCGGATTATTAATATCCAAAGTAAAATCATCTCCTGTCATTACCCAATACAGCGATGGAGAAATCATACGAGAGAGTGGTATTTTAGCCGAAGCTATTTGCCCTTGTAATTGGTCTTGTGCTCCTCCTTCCCATGCATCCATAAAAGGAGAGAGGTAATTTTCTAAATCAGAATAGGAGGTAAGGATGGTAAATACATCTGCATATTTTTTATTTAAAAGCTCGATAGCATGAGGAAATGTACAATATTTCCCATTTTGATAAATCTTCAAAAACCAAATAATAGCTGCTAATAGTATGATGGGTGATTCTACAAAGAAGTCTCCTTGTTTTTGTATCCATGAGCGGTTAAGATTTAGCATGATGGTATAGGCTGATTCATAGGCATCAGATATATCTGTCATAAACGATGGGTTAATCGGATTACAACGATGACTAAGACTTGGATCATCAAAGTTGATGACATAAAACTTGGGAGCAATAGTGTATTTATCTTTATGTAAAAGCAGATGATTATAAGCGATAGTTGATAAGTCATGGAACTTAAAATCGTAGATATACATGGAGAATCCCTTTTCAATTTGTTGTTTGATAAAGCTATTTACCACAGCATAGGATTTACCAGAACCAGGTGTACCCAATACAATTGTTGCCCGAAAAGGATTAACGATATTTATCCAACCACTGTTCCATTTACCTTTGTAATAGAATCTTGAAGGAAGATTTACGGAGTATTCATTTTCAATATGGCGAGTCTCTTGCATAAAACTTTCATTCTCAAAATTAAATACATCTTGCATAAGGTTGTCGTTTAATAGTCTACTAATCCAAGCGCCAGATACCAAAAGTAGGATATAGCCTAAGAATGTACTTGCGATATACAGTATAGCGCTCCAAGCGTAGCTAAAATCAAGTAAAAAGAAGTTGAAAAAGAACAAACTAAAACCAACTGTAAAAACACCTATGATTTTAGAGATTGTTATCTTTTCATGTTTTACGCCTTTGCCTCCCCACAGGCTTAAAGAGAGTAAAACTAGACAAAAGAGTTTAGTATAAAGTAAATGGGAAAACAGTCCCGCTGTTTGATTAAAGTTAACTAGTATTCGATCTATAACAGCGTGTGTTACTTCAAGGCTTAAAAAGAAAGAATAACAATACCAGTATAGGTGCATAAGCATAAGTAAAATACTTACTGCTCGCATAAATGCTAAGATTTTAGCGAGCGCTTTTAAATCGTCTTCTGAATGCATAATAAATGTAATTAAGATTAACGATTTAAAGTAAAATTGTATTGGAGAAAGCGCCTTGTAATGGAATGCAGTGGTTTTGTTTGGCTACGTTAGATTGATAGTTTTATTTTAATTAAATTGCTAATATTTAATATCAACAGAATAGATAAGATGAGTAAACAGGAGAGAAGTATTGACTATGTTTATGATAATGTGGAAAAGAAAATTATAGATTTAAATAGTATTATTAAATCTCAAAAAGATGGTTTTGAAATAAGAGATCAATACAATTCGAATACTATTAGATTTTCGTGTATTGAGTGTAAACAAAAGTTAGTGTGTTCTAATAGTAAAAGGGATACTGTCTATTTTAGACATAATAAAAATTCTGAGTATTGTATTTTAATGGATTCTGAAGTCGAATCAAATATAGATTTACTTAATAGTTACAAGCTTAATGCTTATAATAGAGAAAGCCCAAGGCATAAAGAATTAAAGAATAAATTAGGACAATTATTAATAAAAGAACCAGGTGTAGATATCGGTTCTATAGATATTGATTCAAAGTTTATTTTTGGAATTGGTGGTAAAAGAAGACCTGATGTATATTGTGAATATAAAGGATTGAAACTAGCTTTTGAAATACAGTTGTCTAGTTTGCCATTGCACTATATTAAACACAGGTATTATTTTTATAAAAGTAATGGAATTTATCTTATCTGGATAATAGATTTAAAAAGTTTACCTGTAGATTTAGATAATTATATACGTGATATAAAGCATGTTTGGAGTGATCACAATTTGTTTAGTATTGCAGATCATGAGAATGAAAAACTTGTATTTACATGTAATTATAAGCAAGCATTTATCTATAATAATAAAGAAGTTCATAGTAAATGGATGAAAAAAGATATTTCACTGAGTGATTTATCCTTTAATCGTACTGAATATTATTGTTTGTATTATCTTTTTAATACTGAACTTAATATCAAAAAACTAGAATTAGTTCAAATAAAGCAAAATATAGAGGATCAAAAGGAAGAAGAAGATCGAAAAATTAGAAAAAAGGAGGCAGAAGATAGAATGAAAAACTTGTTAGGAAAAGTAAGAACTTATAGAAATAAAGGTTGGAATTTTTATGGAATAAAAAAAGAAGTAGATGGGTTTAATTATCTGGAAGTAGAACTTTTAAACTCTTCAGTGAATTGGAATATGAACATAGAAGGAATTCCACTTATTTTGTATTATATACGAGAATATGAATTTGGGGAAGAAGAAAGGGAAAGCTCAATGAATATAGTAGAGTTTTTGCTAACAACTATGAACTTTAACTTCGATATAAATGTAAAAGACAAGTTAGGAAATGGGGTAATGGACTATTTGTATGCTAATGATTATTTATTAAAAAGACTCTACAAAGTTGAAAAGTTTATTTTCTATCGTGGTTATCAGCCCACTGAACAGGATAAAGATTTATTAGTTTCAAAAGTGGGGAAGTTTTGGGATTCAAAGTACCTTGAATGGATGTATTATTCTAATTTTAGGAGGTTAGAAGAACTGGATAAAGTACGAAATATACTTAGTTTTCTTTTATTTGTTGAATCTGCCAAAAGAATGCAAATAATTGGAAAGAACCTTAAAAATTGGGTTCAGTATTTAATACTTGTCCTAAATCAGAACAAGAACCTTCATCAATATTTTGTTTATGTGTTAATTAAAACAAAATTAGGTGTTGAATTAGAAAAAGTAGATAAAAAGAAAACAATAGCTAATAGACTAAATAGTCTAATTAATGAAGAAAATGACTCAACATACTATAATATACTTTTTAAAGTACATCCTGATATTTTTAAAGATTACATAGCTTCCAAACTAATCCTTTAAAGACCAGATTATAAAGGTTCGTTTAAGTAAATCTTATATTGACACAAATCAATATAAGACACCATGCAAACTACCAATAAAAACAAAGGAGGAAGAAAACTAAAATCCAATCCTAAAAAATACAGACATGTTTTTAGACTCACTGAATCTGAAAATAATAGACTGCTTGCTTTGTTTACATCATCAGGAATGACAAACAAAGCAAGCTTTCTTGTTTCTATGCTTTTAGATAGACAAGTTAAAACACTCAAAGTAGATGTAGCAGCACTGCAATATCATGCTACTCTTACCAAACTATTTAATCAATTTAGAGCAGTAGGAGTGAACTACAATCAAATAGTAAAACTTTGTAACCAGTACTTCTCTGAAGATAAAGCGAGACGTTCTATCTCAAAACTTGAAGAATATACCAAGGACTTATCTAAACTTTGTTACTATATGATCAAGCTGACCAAGGAGTTTGAAGAGAAACATCTAAATTCTAATCTATAAGTTATGATAGCTAAGATTGGTAAAGGAAGTAATCTTATTGGAGCTTTGTCCTACAATCAATTAAAAGTTGATAAAGGACAAGGTTCTGTTTTGTTTACAAACAACTTGACTGAACCAACTAACACATCAAACTACATCGGTAAACTTTATAAACAGTTTGAGCCTTATTTACTTCTAAATAACAAGACAGAGAAAGCTGTACGGCATATTTCTTTAAATCCGAATCCCAAAGATAAATTATCTGACCAGACATTAAATGAAATAGCTAAACAGTATATGGATAGTATCGGCTATGAAAATCAACCTTATATTGTCTATAAGCATAGTGATATAGAAAGAGAACATATTCACATTGTAACCGTTTGCACAGACTTAAAGGGGAAGAAAATAGATGACAAATATGATCATTTAAAATCAATGAAAGCTTGTCGAGAAATTGAAAAGCAGTTTAATCTAACTTCTTCAATAAATCAAACAAATGAGGAATCTAAACGGATTCAATTTACACCAGTTGATTATACTAAGCATAATTTAAAAGCTCAAGTAGCTTCTGTAATACGATATCTACCCAAGTATTATAACTATAATAATCTAACAAGTTATAATGCTCTTTTATCTCTATTTAATATAAGAGTTGAAAAGGTAGAGGCTTCTTATAATGAAGAAATAAAACAAGGTTTAGTGTACTTTGTAATAAATGAAAAAGGGGAGAAGATAAGTAATCCTTTTAAGGCTTCTCTTTTTGGAAAAAATACAAGCTATCAAAAGCTTGAAAGCCACTTTAAATCTTCAAAAGAAAAACTAAAATCCTTACCAAGTAAATCTAATCTAAAACAAACTATCGAAATAGCTCTAAATACAGCAAAGTCATTACAAGAATTTAAAGAAGAACTTTTAAATCATGGAATAAACGTTATTATCTTCCAAAATAAAGACAATCGTATATATGGCTTAACTTTTATCGATCACAACTTAAAAAGTGTCTATAAAGGTTCTGATTTAAGTAAAGAGTTATCAGCTAATATACTGAATCAAAAATGGAGTAGTGTAGAAGATTATCCTCATTCAATTTTAATACCTTCTCAACAGACTAATACTAATGAATCTGACGAGTTACATCCAATATTTGCGTACTTATATTCTGATACTACTAATTTTAATAATGATGAGTTTGTATCATTGTTTAATCTTTTAAGTAATAACCAAGGAATAGATTATGAAGAGTTAATTTTTGAAAAAAACATAAAAAATATAAAGAAAAAAAGAACTTTGTAAAACCTTTCCTTGAATTAAATATAAAAACCTACATATTATTTTTAGTTGTAGGTTTTTATATCTATTAAAAGAGAAAGATTAGAGTAAAGTTTGTATATCTTGAACCCTATGTACTCACCATTATGTAAGGAATATTCCTATAGTTACTTTCAACGGATTCTTAAATTTAACCAATCTAAACTGGTAGAATTGAATTTCGTAAGTTAATATTGTACCTTTTTATTTAGTTGGAGTTATCATTAATTGTTCAATTTTGTTGTATTTGAAAGTTAATCCTTCTGTTGCTTCATTAAATGATACATCTGAGTTTTCGAAAGATGCAAATACTAAAATTTGTTCATTAGTAAATTTCGAAAGTTCAGTTAACAAACTTCTAAAACTTTCTTTTGACATATCTTGCTGTTTCGGTTCATCAAATATCACAAGTCTTGGATGATTAGTTTTAAAACTTATGGAAGTTTTAAGCAAAGCAGTTGTGTAAGCCCAAATACATCTTATAAAGTCACTCGCAGATGAATCAAACTTTATATTATAGAATTGTTCCGCATCACTTTTTTGAGCTAGTGGTAAGTAAGTTTCAGGAGATATTTTAATGGCCTCAAATGGCTTGCTCTGATATGAGAAAATTTGTAAATAGTTTATGAAATTTGTTTTTAAAGTACCAAGTTTTCGTCTGTCTAAATCTGAAAAGAAATCTTTTGGTAACTTACTTTCATCACTTAATAGTTTTGAATATTCAGAAGATAAGTTTTTTAATTCTTCGATTAATAAATTAAAATTTTCAATTATTTTGTTAAAAAACTCTACTCTTTTTTTTAACTCAATTCTTCTTTCTATTTCAATGATAGATGGTAATCTTTCATCTTGAATAAGTTCCTTTTTTAGATCTCTAATTTCTTGGCGAACTTCAATAATAGAATTTTGATAGAACTTTAATTTTGATTCTTTTTCTTGAATAGTATTCTTTTGACCATCAATATAAACTTGTATCATTCTTTCTTGAGCGTCTAGATAAGAAATATTATCCTCAATTCTCATAGGAATGTGTTGGATGTCTGTTGGTAAAAGGGAGTCTTTTAAATCTTGTTCACAAGTAGGACACACATTTTTAGCAATTTCAGTAGGTAATTCACCTCCTAATTTATTAATTTTTAGAGCACCTTTATTTTTTCTTAAATCTTCTCGAATAGTGATTATTTGTTTCTCGTATTGCTTAAGTTTTTCTTTATCAAAATTTAATTCAGGTGACAATAAATCAAAATTTAAAGAAATTTGATTTAGTTTATTATTCAATTCACTAAGTCGTGTTTCATTTTTATTTATATTCGCACCAACTGTTGTGTTTTGTTCGTTTTCAATTGCTGATAATTCACTTTTTTGAATTTCATTTTGTTCAACCAAACTTATTGATTTATCATCTTTTATTACTGAAATATGAATATGATTAAAGTTGTTTTTTATTTCAGGTTTATTGTCTATTCCTATAATTTTACCACCACTTCTTTCAGCTAAGTTTTGAAATTTTGAATATAAATTCAACCATCGATTATTAATGTTTTGCTTTATAACATTAAGTTGTTGTTTTTTCTTTTCGTTTTCAAATACATCAAGGTTAAGTAAAAACTCAATAACTCTTTGTTCTGTATTTCTCATGCCAAAATAAGGCATTGTTGCAAAGAAATCGCTCCAGCCAGTTTTTTGTTCAATGATAAATGCAGGTGCAAGTTGTTGAATATATAATTTTTTTAACTCTCCATTAGATGTTACAACTTCTGGTAGGCTTATTTCAAGAAATTCTGTCAAGTATAAGTGAAATCCGTAAAGCTCATCCGATGCAGAACCTGCATCATGTACGTACATTTGATGTGATTCTAAAGTTTTATTTACACCAGTAATTAATCCGCCAAAAAAAACATCAACTAATTGTGCTTTTCTTGATGAACTAGCAACACATCGTTTAATTGTAATTATTTCTTTATTTTCAATTTCAAGATAGATAAAAGATTGATTAATACGATGCTTAGTTCCTCTTGGAAACTCTACCTGATCTTTAAGAACTGATTGCATTGTCTTTTCATTTTTACCTCCAAGAAGTTCTTCAAATCCTAAACCATATATTATCGACTGAAACAAGCTACTCTTTCCAGATGTGTTGTCTCCTCGTATAATATTTAATCCATCAGAAAAATTAAATTCTGCACCATATAAACCGTCAACAGTATTTATTTCAATTTTAATAGCTCTAATCTTCAACATAATCTATTTTCCATTGGTTTGACATTGCATTAATTCGACTATCTGTTATTTTACTTTTACCAATAAAGTTCAGGAATATTTTCTCTTTATCAAAAAGTTCATTATCAGAGTGTATCATTTGATAAAATTTATGTCCTTTTTCAGTTAATTTATAATTTTTTCCACCAACAATTTCACATATGTTTTCTGCAATAGCATATTGTAAAGCTCTATTTAATGCAGGATCTATACTCCAAACAGAAAAGTCAGTCTTAAAATTATTTATTACATACTCTTTTAGTTTGGTAATATTCTTGTCAGAAGATAGAGCCCAAGAGAAAAGATGTAATTTTAAAAGATTTGAGGTTTCTGCTCTACAACAAATGCGAAGAGTTAAAACAATTACAGCTATTTTATACATAGGTCTGTAATCCGCCGGAATAGGGATGGGGCGCTTTGTAAATGATAACTTTCGTATGTTTAATTCTTTTTCTTCCATTAATCAAAGTTTATAGGGCATCTTAAAATCCAGTCTGCTAAGACTTGTTCCTTTAATCTATCTATAGTAGTCTGGTCTATATAACTAAATGCTTCTTTTAGTTTTAATTCTAAATCGTTCTCAATTTTTTTGTATAGTGTATTATTATCTTCAGTATTTACAATACATATTTCAGTTAATTTTTTTTCAAAGAAACTAATAACTCTAACAAATTTTTCATAATCTAAGGGAAATTTCTCTTGCATAATTTTAACTGCAATATTACCATTTAGAAAATGTTCAATAGAATTTTGAGTTAACATATTAATTTTGTTGTCTCTATTTGGAACAGCGTCATTAATTCTTTGGCCATGTTTTCTAATTGCATTATCAACAAGAGAAATTTGTTGAGTTTTCCAATCAGCTATTTCAACATCAGTATTTTCTGTTGTGGGATTAATTTCAATTTTTCTGTTTCTATAATTAAGTACTATTGGAATTTCTGTTGCAAAAAAATCAATATCGTAAATTAGAACATCAAAATTGCAATCAAGTATAGAAAGTTTCTTATTGCGGTATTCTTCAGCTTTATCTTGACAATGCTTTACTATATCTTTTTTCTTATATCCTGGAGTTACAAAAATCCATTGTTTTACTTTGACAGATTTTAAATAGCTTTTTAATTCTTTTTCATATAAAATTATTTTTTTTAAGTCATTTGTTATCTTATCTCTTTGTTCTTCATACAACTTATCAGGATTATACTCTTCGTTTGGGCAATAACATTGAAATAAAACACCTTTTCTAGTAAATCCTTCAATACCTAAATCTCCTTGCCAAGCAGGCATTTCTTGATATCCATCAGCTTCATATTTTATTTTAAAACATACTTGGCAAAACTCTTCCCAAGAATTTCCATCAAAATTTCCGTGTTCAGTCTTGTACATTTTATATTAATGAATTTAATTTCATAATTACAATATTGTTTGTTATAATTGAATGTGAGTTGATGCTTTTGTAAAGCCCATATTAATATAGTTTAATTTTATAAGTAGTCAATTGTATATTTATATACCTAATTTTATTAAACAAAATCAAACATATAAAAATTTTTGTTAATTCAATTACGGAAATCCGTAAACATCTTAATATTTTGAGTCTATCTACTATTTCAATATAAAACTAACGACTCCGGAGTAGTTTTTCAGCCCTCTGCAAGAGCAAGTCGTTTTGATGGCACGAATGTAATTTCGAGTGCCTCAAAACATAACTTGCTGTTACTTTTCGGTAACTAAATCTATCAATTTTACAAAGTAAAATATATAGTGATTTCATATTAGTAAATCACTCACTATTAGACACTAAAGTGCCAAGTGTAACCTTAAAATTCCATTTAAAGTTTTCAAACTGTATATATACTTTCTTTGCTGTAAGATAGTAAAGTAAGTTTTGTAATTGTCTTTTAAATAGCGCTTTAAAGCTTTTTTAAAATGATTTTTCAGTAAAAAATTAAAAGCGTAAAGTTTGATAACGCTAAAACAGTTTTTACAGTTTATGCTTTTTAAAAGAACCTGTTTACAAGGTTGTGAAAAAACGAAGAAGCTAAAGTTTAAAGTAAACATTGTTTTTGTAAAGTAAGAAGTATCATTTTGAATAAGCCTTAGTTAATTGATAAATAGTACTTGTTTAAAACAAGGTTTAAAATACTACTGTAACGAAGCAGTAAATCAAGTATTACTTAGTTAAAACAAAACGCTATGTTTTAAACGATCTAAAACTTACAACTATCCATAACGTAAAATGTAAACCATTAAAAATGTACAATATGGAAACAGTAAAACAACCTTTAAAAATTAGCTTTTATACACAAAAAGGCGGAGTAGGTAAATCAACCTTAACCATTCTCTTAGCAAGTCTCTTGCATTATAGATTGGGCTATAATGTTCTTGTTATGGATTGTGATTTTCCTCAGAACAGTTTAGTTAATATGAGAGAGCGTGACAAGGATAGTATCATGCAAAACGAATATTACAAACAAACAGCTATTAAACAGTTTCAGACATTGAAAAGAAAAGCATACTCGATTATTAAGTGCAAGGTCGAAGATGCCTTAGAAGTTGCTGATGCAACTATGAAAGAATTAGATCAAACTTTTGACGTAGTATTTTTTGATTTGCCAGGAACAGCTAACACCAAAGGAGTACTATCTACTTTAAATCAGATGGATTACATCTTTAGTCCAATTATCGCAGATCGATTAGTTGTAGAGAGCACTTTAGGTTTTACCAAAGCTTTTGCAGAATTACCCAAAAGTAAAGAGAACTCTTTTAAACAACAACTCTGGCTTTTTTGGAATCAAGTGGATGCAAGGGAGAAGACTGAATTATATAATAGCTATGAAGCAGTTGTAAAACAATTAGACCTTCCTATTATGAAGGCGAGGATAAAAGATAGCAAACGCTTTAGAAAAGAAACAGAAGCTACAGGCAAGTATGTATTTCGATCAAGTCTATTACCTGCGGATACCAGTCTTATGAAGGCTACTAATTTATCAGAGTTTGCAGATGAGTTTTTACGTATTACTAATCTTTAATCCTAATATACAATGAAAGAGCAAAACATTTCCAAACAAGAATCTCAGAAAGAGTTACTTGATGAAGATTACCTAATGAATATTATGAGTGGTGATATAGAGGTTAAGTCTGCAAAACAAGTTAAACCTATCGTAGAGGAAAAAGAAGAACCAGTAACCCAAAAACAAATAGCAAAGACAAAAGAGAAAAAAACAAAGAAAGAAACAGCAATTACTAAATACCAAGAGCTTTTTTTGATTAATGACTTTCCCTCAACAAGAGCTGGGAAGGTGGTTTATATAAGGCCAGAGTACCACGAAGTGCTACTTCGCATTACGCAATTAGCTAAAGAAGAAAAAACAACACTTTACTCTTATTTAGACAATATTTTAAAGCAACATCTACAAGATTATAGCCAAGAGATTACTCAATATTTTAATGACAAATTCAAACCTATTTTATAATGAGAAAATTTAAACACTTTAGGAAAGCAGCTCAAGTACAAACAACTAAGAGCAAAGAAAATTATGTTGATACTTTTTTAAAAGAAACATCAACCAGAGCCAGAGATGGAAAAACGGTCTACATCCGACCAGAGTTTCATGAAAAACTCACTCGTATTGTTCAAGTCATAGGAGAGGACAAAGTTTCTATCTATGCATACTTAGATAATCTGCTTGATAATCACTTTGAGGAGTTTTCACAGACGATTGTAGAAAAGTTTAACCAAAAGTATAAACCTATTTTTTAACCCATGAAAATAGTTATAATAATCAGTCTGGTTCTTGTAATTGCTCTTCTGTTATTAGATAAAAATAAAACCAACAAACAAGAGAACCAATCTAAAACAGAAGAGCCACCTTTTAAACAAGATGTACCCATCAGCATTATAGGAGAAAGTAAACCAGTCATCCTAAAGCAATCGCTAATGAGTCAAACAGAAGAGGAGCTTGACTTAGAAGAGGAAGAAAAAGAACTAAGTGAGAGTTTACAACCTGTAGATCATGAATTTACTCAAAGGGTTAGTACAGATGAACTTAATAGTTTTGTTAGGTCTATTGAACAAGAGTTAATCAATGAGACTACAGTAAAAACAGCTAAAAAAATAGAAGGCTCAGAGTTATTGGAATTACTTCAACAGGCGATACCTGATTCTGCTCAAACCATAGCAAAGTTATTAGATCAATCCTTAAAGGAAAAATCACCAAAAAAAGAAGAAGAAGTAATAGGTAGTGAGGATTTTAATATCAATGATTTTATATAACAAAGACAGTGTTTAGTTTTAAAAATTAAACACTGTCTTTGTTTATTACAAATTCTTATGTAGACTTAAAAGACATTTATTCCTCTACCATTTCACACTATCATAATCAAATGTATCATCATCCAATTCCAGGTTAGGAGCTATGGTATTTAATTTTTTCGCGTCTTTTTCTAATTCAGTTTTGTATGCTAAATATTCAGATGTTCCAAAACAAGCTTTCTTTAATAGTTCAGGTAATTGTCTAAAGGCTTTTTTACCTCCATTTAATAAGAAATAATCAAGGTTAATTCTTCTCATGTAGATATACAAGCAATCATTAGAAGCGTCAATACTACCTGTTATGTAATGAGACAAGTTAACTGCTCCATTAGGATCATAACTATACATCGCTTTTTCTAACCAATATTCTAATTGCAATAGATTTGATAATTGAAGTTTATTGATGTTAAAATAACGTGCGTTGTATCGAACAGCATGCAGAAAGAAAAGTCCGTGTATCCAAGATATTCGACATCCAAAATAAGGTGTATCATTAAAATGGAAATGAGTGCCTGTACGCTCTAATCTATTGCCTTGAAAAGTTTTTCGTATATCATATAACATACTGGCTATTATTGTTTCCCGTGATTTAAAACCAGGCCGATCTAAGAAATCTTCATTATTCCACAATCCATCAAAGGAATTATATAAAGAAGATAAATCTTCATAAGATCCCCATAATTCAAAACCAATACCGTTTTTAGTTGATAATAGATAAAACATATTACACAGTTAGTTTAAAAATAAATACTCCACTTGTTGCTTGTTCTCTTACAATGACTACATCAATCCTTATACCTGTTGCTAAAAAACGGAATGATTCTTTTTGTAATTAAAACAAAGTAAGTGAAAAACAAACCTACAAAAAAAGATTGACCTGTAATTATAGGACTACCTAAAAGCCAAACATAACCCCAAACTTCCACAATCAAACCTTCAAACAGTTTTCCAAAGACATTTACCAAAGTATCATGCAAAGGGCATGATTATAACTAATTAAATGTCATTCTTATGAAAACAAAAACAATCAAACAAAGGCTTTTTTTACTACTTATCGTATTAAGTAGTTTACCACTATTGGCTCAAGGAAATGGAGCGGCAGGAATTACAGAAGCTACCCAAATGGTCACTTCTTATTTTGATCCAGCCACTAAACTAATCTACGCTATTGGAGCGGTAGTTGGTCTTATTGGAGGAGTGAAGGTATATAACAAATTCTCAAGTGGTGATCCCGATACAAGCAAGACAGCTGCAAGCTGGTTTGGAGCTTGTATCTTCTTAATTGTAGCCGCTACAATCCTTCGCTCGTTTTTCCTTTAAAACTACGCTTATGAAAAAGTATAATATCAATAAAGGCATTGGAACCAGTGTCGAGTTTAAAGGGCTCAAGGCTCAGTACCTGTTTTATTTTGCAGGCGGACTATTAGGGAATCTTATTCTTGTTATGGTTTTGTATATGGCTGGGGTAAACAACTTAGTTTGTCTAGTCCTTGGTTTTAGTACATCAGGCTATCTTGTTTACAAAGTATTTGCACTAAACAAGAAATACGGTCAGTATGGACTTATGAAGCTTCAGGCAAGAAAATACTTTCCAAAGTATATCATCTCAAGAAAGGATGTCAAAGGGTATGTAAGTAGAAACTTAAAATTAAGAAGCAATGAGAAATACAGCTAAGACAAATACTTTAGAACGGATGTTTCCGATTCTATCGGTTGAAAACAATTGTATTGTTTCTAAGCAAGGAGATATAACGGTTTGTTATAAGGTCATCTTACCTGAGATATTTACCATCTCAGATAAAGAATATGAAACGATTCACAGTGTATGGTATAAGGCGATTAAAACATTGCCTGAATTTACTGTGATACACAAACAGGATTGGTTTGTAAAAGAGAGTTATGAAGCTGATTTTAAAGATGAACAGCAGAGCTATTTAAGTAGAAGCTTTGAAAGGCATTTTAACGAGCGTCCCTATCTGAATCACAGCTGTTATCTCTTTATCACAAAGACTACCAAGGAGCGAATTAAAAGTCAGAGTAACTTTTCTTCTCTTACAAGAGGCGAGCTTATCCCAAAAGAGATTAGAAATAAAGACACGATTCAAAGCTTTTTAGAAGCAACTACTCAATTGGAGAAAATAGTCAATGACAGTGGACTGATTCACCTAACTAAATTAACGGAAGAGGATATTATTGGCTCAGAGGATAAAAGCGGACTCTTGGAACAGTACCTGACTTTAAGCTCTACTAAAAGAGGAAGCCTTCAGGATATAGCCATCAGCGCAGAGGAGGTTAGAGTAGGAGATAACAGAATCTCTATGCATACTTTATCAAGTACGGATGATTTGCCAAGTGAGGTATCATATTTATCTCGTTATGAAAAACTATCAACGGATAAAAGCAGTATGGCTTTATCGTTTGCTTCTCCTGTTGGACTTCTTTTAAATTGTAATCACATCTACAATCAGTATTTGTTTATAGAGGACAGTGATTACAATTTAAAGCAGTTTGAAAAGTCTGCTAAAAATATGCATTCCCTTGCCAGATACAGTAGAGCTAATCAAATAAACAAGCAGTGGATAGAAGAATACTTAAATGAAGCTCATAGTAAAGGATTAACATCCATTAAAGCTCACTTTAATGTAATGGCGTGGTCAGATAATCCAAATGAGCTTAAACAGCTTAAAAATGATACAGGAAGTGCAATTGCTTCCATGGAGTGTGTGCCAAGACACAATACAGTGGATGCTCCCACACTTTACTGGGCAGGTATGCCAGGGAATAGCGGGGATTTTCCAAGTGAAGAGAGCTTTTATACTTTCATTGAACCTGCACTGTGTTTTTTTACGGGGGAGACCAACTATCAAAACTCGCTATCTCCCTTTGGTATTAAAATGGCGGATCGCTTAACTGGAAAACCAATTCACTTAGATATTTCAGATCTCCCCATGAAAAAGGGAATTATCACCAACCGCAACAAGTTTATCTTGGGACCTTCGGGAAGTGGTAAGAGCTTTTTTACCAATCATATGGTACGGCAATACTATGAGCAGAATGCGCATGTCTTGCTTGTTGATACAGGGAACTCTTACCAAGGCTTATGTGAACTAATTAATGGAAAAACAAAAGGGGAGGATGGAGTGTACTTTACCTACACGGAGGAGAACCCAATTGCTTTTAATCCTTTTTACACTGACGATGGGGTATTTGATATTGAAAAAAGAGAGAGTATTAAGACTCTTATCTTAACGCTTTGGAAGCGTGATGACCAGCCGCCCTCACGAGCTGAGGAAGTAGCGCTTTCAAACGCAGTAAGTGGATACATTCAAAAACTTCAAAATAGCAATATAAAACCAAGCTTCAATACTTTCTATGAGTATATCAAAACTGATTACAAAGCTGAGTTAGAAAACAAACAAGTTAGAGAAAAAGACTTTGATCTGGCGAACTTTTTAAATGTGCTTGAACCCTACTATAAAGGAGGTGAATACGACTATTTATTAAACTCCGAAAGCGAGCTTGATTTACTTAACAAACGCTTTATCGTCTTTGAAATTGATAGCATCAAGGATCACAAAATTCTGTTTCCCATTGTGACAATTATCATCATGGAAGTGTTTATAAATAAGATGCGACGTCTTAAAGGACAACGTAAACTAATCTTAATAGAAGAAGCTTGGAAGGCCATAGCCAAAGAGGGGATGGCAGATTATTTACGCTACCTTTTTAAAACCGTTAGAAAGTTCTTTGGTGAGGCAATTGTGGTTACTCAAGAGGTAGATGATATTATTCAATCTCCGATTGTAAAGGAGAGTATCATCAATAATTCAGATTGTAAGATCCTTCTTGATCAGCGCAAGTACATGAACAAGTTTGATGATATACAGGCTATGCTTGGACTCACTGACAAAGAAAAAGCCCAGATACTGTCTATCAACTTAAACAACAATCCTCACCGCCTTTACAAAGAAGTATGGATTGGTCTTGGAGGTACTCATTCAGGCGTGTATGCAACAGAAGTAAGCTATTCGGAGTATCTCGCCTATACCACAGAAGAGACAGAAAAACTACAGGTCATGAACTTGGCTAAAGAACTCGATGGCAATGTAGAGATGGCTATAAAGCGACTTGTCCAAGAGAAACAACAAGAATAAAACCAACAATACTCTATCTCAACTTCTTTAAAGGGGCAATAGAGTAAATAATCAATTAAAAACATACAATAATGAAAAAACTATTACAGGTAGTAATGATAGCTATGCTACTTATTTTACCAATACAGATGAATGCCCAGTGGGTAGTAACGGATCCCACTAATTTGGCATCAGGCATATTAAACAGTGCCAATGAAATTATTCAAACTTCTTCCACAGTTAGCAATGTCATTAAAAATTTTAAAGAAGTAGAGAAGGTTTATAAACAAGGCAAGGAGTATTATGACAAGCTCCAAGCAGTAAACAATCTTGTCAAAGATGCAAGAAAGGTTCAACAGACAGTATTACTTGTTGGAGACGTTTCAGAGCTATATGTCAAAAATTTTGGTAAGATGCTTAATGATCCAAATTTCTCTGCTCAAGAGCTTGTAGCTATTGCAAATGGATATTCCGTACTTCTTCAAGAAAGCACAGAACTTGTCAAGGAGCTTAAGCAGATTATAAGTTCTTCGAGCCTTTCTTTAAATGATAAAGAGCGTATGGATATTATAGACAGGGTCTATAAAGAAGTAAAAGACTATCACAACCTTGTTAGTTATTATACTAGAAAAAATATAGGTATCAGCATCTTAAGGTCAAAGAAAAAAAACAATACCCAAAGGGTACTTGATCTGTATGGAACTTCTAATCAGAAATATTGGTAGTTATGGGAGATAGTAATTTACATGAGGTACTTCAGAATCTCTATTACGATATGATGCCACTATCAGCCCAGATTGCTGGGGTGGCTAAAAGCTTAGCAGGTCTTGGAGCTCTTTTTTACATCGGTATTAAAGTATGGCAAGCTTTAGCAAGAGCAGAACCTATTGACGTCTATCCCATGCTAAGACCATTTGCTTTGGGTATTTGTATCATGTTTTTTCCAACCCTTGTTCTTGGAACATTAAATACCGTTTTAAGCCCTGTGGTTAAAGGTACTCATCAGATTTTAGAACGCCAAGTGATTGATATGACTTCTTTACAGCAGAAAAAAGATATTTTAGAAAGAGAAGCAATGCTACGAAATCCTGAGACAGCCTATTTAGTTTCTGATGAAGAATTTGATAAAAAGCTTGATGAGCTTGGGTGGTCTCCATCTGATTTAGCTGCTATGACAGGAATGTATTTAGAGAAATGGCAATATGATTTTCAAAAAAACCTAAGAGATGGTTTTAGAGAGATATTAGAAATGCTCTTTCAAGCATCAGCTCTTGTTATTGATACCATTCGGACTTTCTTTTTGGTTGTACTTTCCATACTTGGTCCAATTGCCTTTGCTATCTCGATATGGAGTGGTTTTGAATCTACACTCTTGCAATGGCTCACACGGTACATCAGTGTGTATCTCTGGCTTCCAGTAGCCGATTTGTTTAGTAGTATGCTTGCTAAGATTCAATCTTTAATTATTGAAAGAGATATACAGATGCTTGCTGATCCAAGTTTTGTCCCTGATACCTCTAATACTGCTTATGCGATTTTTATGATCATTGGTATTGTGGGATATTTTACAATTCCTACAGTAACAGGATGGGTGATTCAAGCAGGAGGAGCAGGAAACTTTATGCGCAATATGAACAAAACAGTTTCTACAACTGGAAATATAGCCACAGCAGGTGCAGGCGCCGCTGTCGGAAATATTTCAGGACAACTAATTAAAAAATAAAAGTATTATGAAATTTAAATCACTTCGAAATATAGAGAATAGCTTTAAGCAGATAAGACTTTATGCTATTGTATTTGCTACAGTTTGTCTTTTAGTAGTTGGGTTTTCTATCTACAAAAGTTATGATTTTGCTAAAGAGCAACGAGAGAAGATTTATGTGCTGGACAAAGGTAAATCTCTTATGCTAGCTCTCTCTCAAGACGCAAGTATAAATAGGCCAGTAGAGGCAAGAGAACACGTAAGGCGCTTTCATGAGCTATTTTTTACCCTCTCACCTGAAAAGGCAGCTATAGAAGGTAATATGCAAAGAGCATTTAACCTCTCGGATAAAAGTGCTTTTGACTACTACAAAGACTTACTTGAAAAGGGATATTACAGTAGGGTTATCTCAGGAAATATTCAGCAGCGAGTTGAGGTAGATAGCATTAAAATAGACTTTAATAATTATCCCTATAAAGCGATGACCTATGCTACCCAATATATCATACGTTCAAGTAATCTCACTAAAAGAAATCTTGTAACAAGTAGTCAACTCATATCTGCGGTTCGGTCTGATAACAATCCTCAGGGATTTATTATTGAAAAGTTTACCGTCGTAGAGAACAAAGATTTAGAAGTTGTTAAACGCTAAAAAACTAATCCATGAATAAATTACAACTTTTAAGACATAGTTATTCCAGTAGGCTACAGACCTATTGGAATAGCCTCTCAATAAAAAGGCAACGAGTTTTATTACTTGCTGTATTTACATTCTATAGCCTTGTTTGCTTTTTTATTGTAAAGACAAGCTTTAGTTCTAAACTAACATCAGATAGTCAAGAGAAACAAAACAATATCAGACCTGTTAAGTATTTGCTTGAAAAGCAAAAGATAGAATTACAATCACCTTTTAAAATCAAGAGTTATGAATCACAATCAATCAGATAAATCCCACAAAATAGAGAAAGTACCCAAAGAAAATAAGGTATTCCAAGGTATCGTTGAAAAACACAAAAAACATATTGTATTTGCTTTAATGGGCATTGTGTTTTTAGGGGCTATGTATCTTTTGTTTAAACCAGAAGAGAAGGAGCTTATCACACACAATGATTCAGTTCCAGAGGCGATAACACAAGGGATGCCCACAGACAAGGTCAAGGCCTATGAAAAAGAGCTATGGGAGCAGAAGCAACAAGAAAACGAAAACCAAATACACTCTTTATCGGATTATTGGAATGAATCGAAAGAAGATCCTAATAGCAGTTATAATCACCAAGATTATAATGTAGAGCCTACTTATATGCCTTACGAGATGTCTTATCAGAACTATAAGCAAAGCCAAGATGTACTGAATAGTTTTTATGATAATACAACAAACCCTGAAACCGATAAGCTTAAAAAGCAAATAGAAGAGTTAGAAGCAAGATTAGAAGAAAAAGACACTCCTACACCTATTACAATTGATAGTCAATTAGAGCTTATGGAAAAATCTTTTCAGATGGCAGCAAAGTATTTACCAGGTGGTCAAAACCAAACTGAATTACCTCCTTCAAATGGGAATACGAATATCAAAACAATTTCAAGTAAAAAACAGGCTATAACAGTGGTTGATAAAACCAGTAAAGAGATTGTCTCTTCACTTGTAAAACCAGCAAGTTTACAAGATATTTTGCCTATTAATCTTCAATCGAATCAAACTTTTTATACTGCTGAAGGAGAACGTAAAACACAAACTCATAAAAACAGTATAAGAGTCAGTATCAAAGAAGATCAGGTTATTATAAACGAAGGTTACATCAAACTAAGACTCTTAGAGAGCATTGTTATAAACGGAGCTCTATTATCTGAAACAAGTACGCTGATTGCTAAAGTCAAAGTAAACAGTGGACGATTAGAGCTAAGTGTAAACTCTATTAAAATCGACGATATCATCATTGATACAGAGCTTATTGGTTATGATAACTACGGACAAAAAGGACTTGAGGTATTAGACCTTCAAGAGATAAGCGCCTCAAAAGAAATCATTGCCAATATGGGGCAGACAGCAGGTACAAGTATTTCGATGAGTAGATCTGCTTCAGACCAAATAGCAGGAGATCTAACCAAAGGACTCATTCAAGGCGTATCAGGTTACTTTTCAAAGAAGGTAAAAGCTCAAAGAGTAACCTTAAAACAAGGACAAGAACTGTTTCTTGTACCTAAAGAATAACAATCAATAATTAAGTAAAACAGATCATTATGAAAACAATTATTAAATATATGCTACTATGCTTACTAGCAGTAAACACAGTAATAGCTCAAAAAAGTAATCAATCTATAAACCTATCAAATGCTGAGGTAACTCCTTATGAAGTAGAGCTCACCCAAAACAAAACAACGCATATTCTGTTTCCAAGTAGTGTTAAATACGTGGACCTCGGAAGTAGTGAAATTATCGCCAATAAAGTAGAGGCTACATCAAATGTACTTCGATTAAAAACCGTAAAAGAAGATATTTTACCTACAAACTTTACAGTTATTACAAATGATGGTAAGTATTATAGTTTCAATGCTACTTATAAGGAACAGCCAACACAACTGAGTTATGACTTAACCAAGTTTGAAAAGCAGAACAGTAAAGAGCAAAGCGAAGTCCTATTTAAAGAGTTAGGCAATACCAATCCAAGTTTAGCTGATCTTTTTATGAAAGCTATTATCAAGAAGAATAAGAAAGAGCTATACATCAAAAGCGAAAACTATGGAGTAGAAGCAAGGTTAAAAAGTATTTACACCCAAGATGGTAAACTTTACTTTCATATCTCTATTAATAACAAAAGTAATTTACCATACCAGGTTGATTATGTCAGTTTTAAAATCAAAGACAGAAGAACTACTAAACAAACTACAATTCAAGAAGTGAGTTTGAAACCGATTAGAAGTTATAGTGATTTTCAAACGATTAATAGTCATAGTAAACAAGATAATGTTTATATGTTAGATCAATTTACTTTATCTGACAAACAGGTGCTTTTGATTGATATTAAGGAGAAGAATGGGATGAGAAGTCAGGTTTTGAAAATTAGAAGCTCGGATCTTTTAAAATTGAAAAATGTCGAGTCATTAAAATTATAATTAAACAAGAAAGCCCTTTAAAGGGCTTTCTTGTTTAATATAGATAGTGAATTAATATGATAAAGCGAATAAATGGACCTAAAGCTTACTAGACTAATAAAAATACTGAGTTCGGATAATAATCATTAATAGTATTGGTATCTTTTATATATTTAAGACAAATTATTAACCCTAACATCTACAAAATTTAGATTGTCATAAATGAAAGATAAGTCAGTTGCTGCTTTATTAGCTTTTTTCTTAGGATCTTTAGGAATTCATAAGTTTTACTTAAATCGACCTGTCCAAGGAGTTTTTTATCTCTTATTTTGTTGGACATACATACCTGCTGTATTAGGAGTTATTGAAGCTATTAGATATATTTTAATGTCGTCAGAGAAATTTAATCAGAAGTATAATAGTAGTTATAATACAAAATCATCTATTGAATCAAAACAAGATGTAATTAATATGCAGTATAAGCCTAACAGAGATCAATTACTTCCAAGAAAAGAACAAGTAAAACCAACAGAGCAAAAGATAGTTAATACTCAGCATAAATCGATTGTAAATCAAATATCATCTATAAAAGAGGAGATAGAAAAAAAAGAACAAAATATATTCAATACTCAAGATAACTTAAGTACAACTCAAATACCTCTGATAAAAGAAGAAATAAAAACAATAGAGCGAAAAACAGGTAATATTCAACGCAATTTAGGGGTAATTCAAGTACTACAATTAATAAAGGAAAAGGCAGAAAGAAGAGAGCAAATTATGGATCAACAAAAAATTGAGGTTCCCTATTGGGGACTTAATTCTGTTTATTCATATAATGATATTAAGACAGCGAATAGTGATGTTAGAAAATTTTATAATCAATTTAAAAATAATTTTTTAACTCATGTGTTTTTGCCACTGACAAAAGATGAAATAAATTATGCTTTCGTGCTTTTATTTGATTTTGAAAGAGAGTTTTTAATTACTAATGATTATGAGAAGTTAAAATATAATTATAATATTCTTGTTAAACATTATCCAAGAACTAAAATTTATTGTGAACAGATATTAGAAAAAAGAAATGCAGTTAATACAATAAATATTGCTACAGAAGTTTTAACAGAGAGTGAATCTATTCAAAAAGAAAGTAATGAACAAATAACTCAGGTCCCATATTGGAATAGTGGATACATTTATTCAGTTACTGCCATTAAGTATGCTGAAAGGCAAATAAAAAACTTTTATAATAAGTTTAAACAGGACTTTAAAAGTAAATCATATATAAAATTAGAGCAAGATAATTTAGGTTATGCTTTTACTTTAATGTTTGATTTAGAACAGGAACATCAAGAAAATAAAGACTATTTGAAATTAGAATCGTATTATCGTGTACTTGATGAGTTGTATCCGAAAGTAAGTAAATATACTGCGAGTATATTAAAGAAATATAATTCAAACACGTTATCAAATAATTATGGAGACCTGATCCAAAATAATTCTCATGGTAGTTATATTAATTATAATGAGCAGGATTATTATGTAGGGAATTATATTAAGGAAAAGTTTGATTTAACGCCAAAACAGATTAGATATTTAAATAGAATTGGTATCTATCATGAGACAGTTTTTAATCAAGCTGAATTTTGCTTTAATCAACAGGGGCTGGTATATTGTAGAGTAATAGATGCTTTAGAAAAGTACTGTAAGAAGAATAATACAACTTTATCTGTTAGAATTGATGAAATAGCAGCTCTACTAAAAAAGCATGATTCAAATCCATACTATGCTCAGTATTATTCTGAAGGATCGAGTTTAAAATCCTATAAACAAGAAATTTACAGATACTTTTTTAAGTTTACAGAGAATAAAGTCCGTGAATTTTATAATCACAAACGCAAGTTAAATGTAGATGCTTTACACACAAAACCTGAAATAATTGACCTATTTGAAGATTTGAAAAGAGTTTTTGAAGAAGCATTGGAAAAGGAGATTTTGTTATGTGAACCTGCAAATTTAGAATCAGAACTTGTTTTAAATAAACAAAACACAACAAGATGGAAAATTGCATTTGAGCAAATTGTAAAAAATATTCAAAATGCAGTAGAGTTTAAAAAAGAGATTGATCAGTTAGCTGAGTTTAATAAGTATAACCCTTCCATAGAAAATATCTATTTTGATGCCAGTAAGCACATTGCAAAGCAGGATCAATTATTGGCTTTAGAATATTATTTAAAATACATCCAAGCAGATTTAGATTCTGCAACTATAAATAATAAACCACTGAATAAAACCACACTTAAAGTATTATTTAAGAATCAGCAGCAATTAGATCAGTTCAATGTTATTTTGGATAATTTTTTAAAAACAAAGGATTTTGAGCGTGCATTAAAGGAGCTTAAAGGCATTTATGAAGTTAAGCGAAAAGAAATTAAGCTTGATTTTGAAAAGATAAGTGATGTAAAAAAGCAACTAAATGAAACTGTTGAGCTTTTAAATGAATATTTAGAAGATGAGGATGTAGAATCAGAATTAGATACTTCGTTATTAGAACAATTGGCAACAAAACCAAAACAAGAAAATTTGTTTAATGAAGAGTTAGGATATAACACACATGAAATTGAACTTTTACAGATGATTCAGAATTTTAATAATGAAATTACACGAGAATTAGTAGAAGAGTTTGCAAGTGAGAATGGGGTATTTGTAGATTCATTAATCAACAATATTAATGAAAAGACCTATGAACTTATTGATGACAATTTAATCGAAGAACAAGAGGATACTTATACAATTGAAGAACAATATTATCAAAATATACTAAAATAATGACAACTAATATCAAGCCAAAAGAAGCAACAGCTATTATTAATTCTCTTATTGGAGGTGTAGTACCTAAGATAGGAGTTTCTCATATTGCAGTAGGAAGAAATGAAGAAGTAAATGCCTTTATTAGCGCTTTAGAAGATGTTAAAAGTGGCCATAGTATCATGAAGTTTTGGATAGGGGATTTTGGGTCAGGAAAATCTTTTATGCTTCATTTATTAAATACAGTTGCGTTAAAGCAGAAATTTGTAATTGCTAATGCAGATTTTACTCCTGAGAATCGATTATACAGCAACGATGGTAAAGCAGTACTTCTTTATTCTGCTATTATGAATAACCTAGCTATTCAAACTAAACCTGAAGGAGGAGCACTGCCTATTTTATTGCAAAAGTGGATTGAGAGTGTTTTAATGAAAGTTTCTAAGGATAATCAAATTCCACTTACTGAGATTACACAAGAGCAAAATCTTCCACTTGTTGAAATACAAATTATGACTACCATTAATGAGTTGTCTGATGTAGGAGCATTTGATTTTGGATCTGTAATTATGAAGTATTATCAAGGATATATACAGAATGATGAAAACCTAAAAAAATATGCACTGAAATGGTTGAAAGGGGAGTATAAGACTAAAACGGAGTCAAGATCAGAATTGGGTATTAGAGAAATTATTGACGATCATAATTACTATGACATGCTTAAAAACTTCTGTAAGTTATTTACAAGTATTGGGTATAGTGGACTTATGATAAATTTAGATGAGGCAATTAATCTCTATAAAATTCAAAATTCTGGTACAAGAGAAAAGAACTATGAAAAAATTCTAACAATCTATAATGATTGTTTACAAGGTAAGGTAGAAAACTTATTCTTTAATATAGCAGGGACAAAAGACTTTTTAGAAAACGAAAGAAGAGGTCTTTTTAGTTATAATGCTTTAAAAACTAGACTTCAAACCAATAGGTTTGAAACTCAAGAAATTCGTGATTTTGCTCAACCTGTGATTAAACTTAGACCACTTAACCACAATGAAATTTATGTGCTATTGAAAAATCTTCAAACCATTTTTAATCAGAATTATCAAATTGAATCTCAAGTTGATGATCAAGATATTAAAAAATTTATGGAGGAGATTTATAATAAACCAGGCGCACAAGAATTCTTGACTCCAAGACAAGTTACACGTGATTTTTTAAACATATTGAATCTATTAAGACAGAACCCAACGTTAAACAAGGATTCTTTGTTTAAAGAAGTTAATGTTTTAGATGAACGCCAAGATATGGATTTATCGTATTTAGATACGATTGAAGAATTATAAAATATATGAGCAGTTACAATTTACTTTCAGAGCCCATTAGAAAATATATTGCAGAGCAGAATTGGTCTGAACTACGTCCTATTCAAAATGCTGCAATACAAAGGATATTGACAACAACGGATAATTATATTCTATCAGCAAAAACAGCTTCGGGTAAAACTGAAGCTGCTTTTTTGCCTATTCTAACGGATGTTGATTTTTCTGAAAGTGGAGTACAAGTCCTTTATATTTCTCCCTTAATTGCTCTTATTAATGATCAGTTTAAGCGTATTGAAGAGCTTTGTGAACATTTAGATATAGTGATTACCAAGTGGCATGGAGAAGCTAGTCAATCAGCAAAAAAGAAGCTTATTAAAAATCCAAACGGAATTGTTTTAATAACCCCAGAATCTTTAGAAGCTATGTTTTGTAATCGATCACACGAGATACCGCATCTTTTTAGTAATTTAAAATATGTTGTAATAGATGAGATACATTATTTTGATGGTACCAATAGAGGAGTGCAATTAAATTCATTGCTATATAGAATCCAGAAAAGGGCAAATGCTAATTTCAGATTAATTGGACTTTCAGCTACTATAGGTGATTTAGAATCGATTAAAAAATTTGGTGGACGTCCATTAGATACGAAGGTGTTAAAAGATTCTTCAAGTAAACCAACAAGAGTTTCTTTTAAATATTTTGAAAATAAAGGTGGGAATAATTATAGTCTTGATTTGATTAAAGACTTATTTAAAGAGGTATATAATAATAAGGTTTTAATATTTCCTAATAGTCGAGGTAAGGTTGAAGAAATTACACATTATCTTTTAAAGATCAGTAAACAAGGAAATTTACATACCAATTTCTTTGCTCATCATTCTTCAGTCGATAAATCACTTCGAGAATACATTGAGAATTTTGCCAAAACAAATACTTATTCACCATTTTCAATTTGTTGTACCTCTACTTTAGAACTTGGTATTGATATCGGTTCAGTAGATAAAGTTGTTCAAATTGATTCTACATTTAATATTGCTTCACTCGTTCAAAGAATTGGAAGAAGTGGTAGAAAAGATGGACAAGAAAGTAAAGTAGTTCTGTATAATACAAATAGCTGGTTTTTATTACAAAGTCTTGCTATTTGGGAGCTATATCAACAAGGAGTTATAGATAGTAAAACGAATGCTGTATATCCATTTGATATTTTGGTTCATCAAGTACTTTCCGTAATTAAAAGTAGAAATGGAATTACTCAAAAGGAGTTGATAAACTATTTTGAACAAAATTATTCTTTTGAGCATGTTACAGCTATTCAAATTGAACAGACTATACAATCACTATTGGAAAAACAAATTATTGAACAGACAGGCCAAGAATTATTGATAAGTCTTGAAGGAGAATATATTGTTAATTCAAAAGACTTTTATAGCGTTTTTGAGAGTGAACAAATGTATAAAGTAATTCATCAAAATATTGTTATTGGTGAACTCCCTTTAAATTCTATGTTAAGTGAAGAGAGTAAATTCTTACTAGCTTCAAGAGTATGGAAAGTAATACTCATTGAAAATGATAGTAAGAAGATTGTAGTCCAACCTGCTAATTCAGGAGATAAGCCTACTTTTTATGGAGGGCCTGTAGATATTAGTCATATCATAAAAGAGAAGATGCTAGAGATTTTGATTAGTAAACAAGAATTTGACTATTTAGATCAACCATCAGTAGATACTTTAAAGATACTTAGAGATGAGTTTTCTGTCTATAAACTAGTAAACTACAAAATAGATCGACCACTAAAACACGATGTAAATAAGACTGAGCTATACACCTTTGCTTCGTCAAAGATAAATAGAACAATTTGCTTATTTCTCGATTTTAATGGGATTAAAAATGACTATAACGATTTAGAAAACAGTATAATATTAAAGTTAACAACAGCTAAAGATTTATATAAATTATTTTCTAAGTTTAATATTGACTCGAAGGAGATTAAGTCATATTTAAAGCAAGTTATAGAAGAAAATCCAAGTATTATTGACTTAAGTAAATGGGGGAAATACTTACCAATTAATCAACAAGTTAGTTTGCTTGTAGATGCTTATTATTCTATAGAAGAAACATTGCAATTTTTGAATAATATAGAATTGAAGGAAAATATTTAATAAAATAGAGGTTTTTTACAATAATTAAAATAGAACTTTTAATGTCAGCAATAGCAGCTTTACGTGGTTATCGAACCCAATTCTTATATTCATTACATTATATCTTAACCTCTTTATCAGAAGACTTTATATATAGATTAGAAGGAGAAGAAGATTTAGATATATTGGATAGTAGGGGGCAACTTTTATATGCAATACAACTAAAGAATTTAGGCAAACCAATTACATTATCTGATATTTTATCTGTCAAAAAAACTTCATTTATTAAGAGATTTTTATCTAAATATTCAGACGGAACTCCAATATTAGTTTCTTATGGGGAAATAAGTCAGGAATTAAAAAATTGGATAAATCATAAAGATACTATTTCTGTAAAAGAGAAGTCAACGTTAAGAAAATATAATATAACAATAGATGAATGGAAACTAGTTAAAAGTAAAACTCAATTTGTAGAGATTAATGAGGAAGAAATCGCTGGAGAAATAGAAAAACTATTAAAAAACCATTTTCCTGAAGTTGATCCTATCCCTACTATTGGATTTCTGTTGAATTGGTTACAATTTATTGCAGAGAAACAACAGCCTATTACAACGAAAGATTTTTATAACAAGATTCAAGATTTTGCTTTATATTTATCAGAAAGGATTGATATTCACAATCAATATGGAGTGGTTTTAAAACCATTACATAAGGTTTCTACAGAGAATACAAATCTAACACTTTTAGAAAAGGAGTTCTACAATGCGACTTTAACAAGATATGAGCATATTTTATTGGGTTTAGATGTTAATAGAGAAAAGTATCTTGAAAAAATAAATGATGAATTAAAAGAGCATAACATTATCATAGTAAAAGGAGCATCTGGCCAAGGAAAGACAACTTTACTATATAGTTATATACGTCACTATGCCAATGATTGGCTTTCTTACGAATTGAATATACAGCAGGACCCTATTATAACTCAACAATCAATTCAAGCTATTGCTGTTATAAGTAAGAAACTAGAAATTCCAACCATACTTGTCATTAATGTAGCCCCAAATTCAATAGATTGGATTAAGATCTTAAAGGAATCTGCCCATTTAAATCATATTAGGTTTTTAGTAGCCATAAGAAATGAAGATTGGTACAGAGCATCGGCAATCGGAGTAGAATTTGGACATAAAGAAATAGACTTATCCTTATCTAAGGAAGAAGCTGAAGCTATATACTCTAAATTAAATGAGCGTAATAAAATCACAAATTTCACAGACTTTGAACAGGTTTGGATTCAAATTGGTGATAATGCTCCACTATTAGAATTTGTGTATTCCATTACTCAGGGAACCTCGTTAGAAAACAAGTTGAAACAACAAGTTCAGCAATTACGTAGAGAAAATTATCATAGTAGTAATCCTGAGATTGAGTTTTTAAGAATTGTTAGTCTTGTTGACTCTTTAGGTGCTAAGATTGATGTATCTAAATTGAGTTCAAGCATTGATTATCAATATATAATCGAAAAGTTAGAAAATGAGTATTTAGTTAAGAAATCTTTGAATGGAAAATATATTCAAGGATTACATTTAATCCGTTCACAGAAGTTAGTTGAAATACTTTTTGATGAATTTATAACATATAAAGAAGAATATGTCTATAAATCTATTCCCTTGATAGATGAGAAAGAGTTGTATTTATTCTTATTACAAATGTTCCATCTTGAAATACTAAAACCTAATCAATTTATCACTGATTTAAATATTAAAATTAATGTAAGTGATTGGTCTTTATATGCTTCAATTTTAAAATCGTTTATTTGGCAGGGAACTAAAAATTATGTTGAGACTAATCGTGAAGTTATAGATAGATGTAGAACTATTTGTGGTAGTTCTTGGGCAATGTTTACAGATTTTATGTTTGAAAGCAATTATGATAAAGATATAATGCTAGATGTACTTAATGTGGATGACGAACGCAGAGAAAAAATAAATGATATCAATCATAGATTAACATCTAATCAAGATGTCTTCAATCTAGCAACTGAAGTCATCCATAAACTTGATTTTCCAGAAGTGATACCTTCAAGTATCTTTGGATGGAAATCTTACGGAGAAACCTTATTCTGGCTTAAAAATATATCTAATCAAAAAGGAAAATTATTACTATTTGAAGAAAATGTGTATGAATCTGCATTCAAAATGATGGATAGCAGAAGCTTATCTAAATTAATGTTAGGTATGTATTCTTTTTCAGTAGAATTGGATACGATACGTAAAAAGTATGTTGACGTCTTCATTGAACAAATAAAAAAAGAATTTGATATAATCCACTTATCTATAGATGACAACGAAGTAAATGTGCATTTCATCATTGATATCCTAAAAAATGATACAGAAAGGTTAACCAATGATTTCATTGTATCTGTTTTAGATGTTATCAGAACCGCTATTCCAGATAAAAAACAATTTAATTCTCAAGGATATGGTCATCGTTTACATACTTTAGCTATGGATTATGATGATACACGCAAAACAATATCTATTGAAAATATTCCTCTAGAAGAATGGGTAAATATCAATTCCACAATTATTGAATTATATGAATATCCTATTAGACCAGCAGATTGGAATGAATATAAAAATCAGCTAAACCAATGGGAAGAAATTATCAAAGCAAAAATAAAAGATTTTAATACCTCATTTGAAAAATTGTTTAAAAGTAGCGTGAATTATATGCCCGTAATTCATATCATGCAGAATATATTTTTTGAAAGTTTAGAAAGCATAAAAGAACCAAAATCTATTACAAATCCATTAGGGATCTTTGGTAATAAAGAAAATACCAAAAAACAAATGGAGGGAAAAGAGTTAGTTAATAGCAAATCAAAATATAAACCACTTTTTAAAAGTGTCTTTGATTTTAAAAGCAATATAGAAAGTTTTATCCAGCAGTCAGCTGGTACATTATACTCAAAGACTAAATTAAAAACTGATGAAAAGCATATACATGATGATAATACAGAACGTTTATCTCAAATAAACCTTTACAATGCAATTGAAAAACTTCAAACTTATAATAGTCAATACAACAATATTTTAGGTAATATTGATAACAAACACCATTCAAAAATTGAAATAAATACGCTTTTTACTACAGCTTCAATATGGAAAGATTTTTTGAATAATAATAGTAAAGGAACCCGATCAGAAAAACGAATTTTAAAGCTAAAATCCGATTTCGAAGGAAAAATAATAAACGGATTTAAACAAGTTTCAAAATTCAATTTTTTCTCAATCAAGTATATTAATAATGAGACAACAAATTATAAACCTATTGTTTTAATTGATGGAGAAAATGTTTATTGGGCATTAATGGGGTATAAAGAAGCTTACCAAATTATACAACAGATAATAGATAATTCTGAATATACAAGTTTAAAATATTTAATGCTACAATTCTGGTTTACTAATTTTTATTTCATTCAAACCATTCACAAAAAGAGCTTAAACAATCAATGGAATGAAGTCAGATTATACAACATAAAACATAAGTTGTTTGAAGAATTATCTTTCATTAATTTGATTTCACAACCGATTGAAGCAAAAATTATTGAAAACCTAAATATTGAGGGGTGGGCGAATTTATATCCAGAGTTTAATGATATAACTAAAGTTACAGAAGCATACCAAAAAATACCTCTATTAACAGATCATTTTTATGATTTAAGATTTTTAGAAGAGTTCGAACTAACAGAAAATGATCAAGTTAATTTAGAAGATTACCTTCAAAAGGTAAGTTTAGAGATACAAACATCCCTTCGAATTGTACTTAATTCTTTAGCAAAATGGATAAGTAAATTTTCTTTAGATAAAGATAGAAATCATGTTAATGAAGAAGAGATACTATTTTATGACACAATAATAAATATTAAGGATTACATTTTTCCTGAATCAATAAAAGACAAAGAAGATTCATGGTTCCTACTAAACATGGAAATTATACCTAATTGGAATGAAAGACTAAAAGTATGTACAGAAAATTGGAATGTATTTATAATACTGCTTTACGAGAAGTATATTAATAAATATAAAGAGTCTTAATAATGGGGGAAGCCTCTCAAAATCACTTTTACAGTATAATTATTTTTTTAACTTATTCGATTAATAATACTTAATCAAAAAACACGGTAAAAACATTACTTTTTTAGACAAAAAAGTAAAGATAAGACAATATAGAAAGGAGTATGCAAAAGGATCCGAAAAATAAAAGCGTACAAAAAGCGTACAAATTTGGACATAAAAAAAGCCTAACTATTTAATTATCAATAGTTAGGCTTTTTTATCTGTGGAGTCGCCGAGAATCGAACTCGGGTCCAAACAAGCAATCAGGAAGCTTTCTACACGCTTAGTTTTTTCTTAGATTTTCGACTGTTGGCTTGGCAAAAAACAGCCACCAAAAGCTTAGCCTCTTAAGTTTCGAAATGTCACCGAGACCATAACATTCCTAGGTTTACTTTACGGTTCCTCTGGATAAAGCGCCATAAACCAGGGCTCTTTAGAGGAATTCAGCTCTCCCACCTAGTGGGAACTAAAGGCAATCTTACTATAATTCAGATTATGCAGCTAAAGCGTAGTTATTTTCGCCGTTTAAAAAGGTCGTTAGATGATATTTACGAGCAATCTAACAACGCTCGACGTGCTTACTAACTAATTCCACTCGCTGTCAATACCGATCGACCCCTTATGGTTGCTTACGTTAGTAATATATTGCAAAAGTATAACATTTTTCGCAAATTACAAATAAATACCTGTGAAGAGTTGACGAGAAGCTTGCTCTTTGCGGTTTGTTTTCTATTGCTAAGAGCAACTATTTAGTACTAAACTTTTCACTTTCTGTTAGATGGGGGATGTAGATCAGATAATCATTCCCTTTTATAATTCTCAATAATGTTTGATCCTCTATTTTTAAATTACTAGTAGAAATAGCCTTTTGGAGCGGTCTAAGATCAAAACAATGCCACTCATCAGTAGTCACTACACCTAAAAATGATTTATACAATTTGAGATCTTCTTCTGTTTCACCTGCACTTTTACCTATCAGCATAATATGTAGTGAGTTTCTAAAATTAGCATCTTCTATACTAGACACTAGATTACCAATGTCATAGATCTCCATTAGGCTTTCTCCTTTGGGAGTATGAACTGCGCCAAATTTGAATAGGTTCTTCTTATTAGACCAATTTGCAATCTCTTTTAGCAGAATGTTTTTCATCACTTGTATTCTTAAATGATGATTTCCTCCTAAGTATATTTCTCTACTAACTTTCATTGCTTCTAAGTATTCTCTTTCCTCTACAGATAGTTTACTCTTTAATAATAAAGTACTCTTCTCTAGAAAATCTTCAGTAAACAGATATATGTCCTCATTTAAAGACAGTTCTTTTGAAGTTTTTATCATTTCACTTAATATAGCGTATGTATCCTTATTCTTTGTGTTTTTCTGTAGGTCAGATAATAGAAGTCTATCTGATTCTAAAAATACTTGCTCTAAACCAAATGTATGTATCCCTTGTTTAACCATCTTCTCATATAGCTTGAAATCATTCTTTCTTTCTAAAAAAGAGAATGTTGAATTAAAGTCATGGACAAAAAGATTCAACTTATCAGGAGATAAAGATTTGATGTTTTGTTCTAAAATACGATTTGAATAAGGATCTATCTCTTGAAAATAATTATCAAATTTTACCTGTCCAATTAAAGCGTTGATAAAGTATGGTACCTCGTTTGTAAAATGCATTTCTCCCACTACGACTGAGTTAGCTGCATTCGTTTCCTTTAACAAGAGATCCCAACCTTGTCCTTTAAAAGATTCTTTATCTACTAGCGTACTAAAAGTAGAATAATTCTTCTGTATGATACTATCCATTAATTGCTCTTGGCTAAACGCGTTGAAACATAGGAAAAAACATAGCGTAGTAGATAAATATTTTCTCATATAATGACTGATTTTGTTCCTAAAGAAAATACTTTCTCTTTTAACTAGCAATAGAGGAATGAAAAAATAGTTTTAACCCGAAATATGTGATAGGCATATAAACTAAAAGTAGTTACACAGGTATACTATAGTTTGGTTTTAGAACTAATGAAAAAGCTATGAAGTAGAATTGTTTTATAGTATTTGGCTAATGCTTATTTTGGGTTTAACTTGCTTCTCTCAATCAAATAATCTATCGATGGTAACTATAAAACCCTATCAGGAAAGCTATTTTGAGGCACTGTCCTCGTATGAGCTAGATGAGCGCCAAGCTACTTTTGCCTTAGTGCCTAAATATATACTGACTAATCCTGCTATTCTGGAGAATACTTTACGTGTTCAGTATTGCGTTTTATACAATGACGAGCCTGTGGGATTCTTCTCGTTAGATAGATCAGATGATCGTTTTATCTATACGGATAACCAACAGTCTATCTTGCTTCGTGCCTTGTCTATTATGCCACAGCATCAAGGAAAAGGTATCGCTAAGTCTATGCTACTTTTATTACCTGAATATGTCAAAGCGAACCACCCGACAATCAATGAAATCGTCTTTGGAGTAAACTTTGAGAATGAAGGTGCTTATCATCTGTATCTAAAGACAGGATATACAGATGCAAATAGGGTATATCAGGGACCTAAAGGCCCACAACATTCAATGTTTAAAAAAATAGTCTAACCAATAAGGTAAGAACTGACTAAAATAATAGGAAAAAGTGGTGAGATTTAAGAACAGATAAAGTTATTTCATTTTGACATTTTTTATTTCTTACTATAGATATTATATAAGAGTATGTAAGGCTTTTAAAGTTATAAAACTATCTAGTCTGTTGAATTGAGAACAAAATAAAAAGGGTGTAGCAAGAAAAGCTAATTTTTAATGAGTGTTTTTTTTGTATAGTACTGAATATCAGTATTTATTTGTTTTTTTTTTAAACCAATCTTCGAGGTCAATATTTAAAAAAAATCAGAACAAACATTAGTAGGGTAAAATAGGCATTTCTATGCACTTTCAGTTTGAGTCACTATGGATGCATGATGCTGTGAATATACTTTCAATCAAAGCAAGGTAGCAACTACATAAATAGCAATTGGTAAAAAGATATTTGTCTTGGGATAAGTGAGAAAATATATAATCCTAGAGCGAATTAATATCAATAATTTCTAAAGAAATAGAAACTAACTTGGAATTGCAAAGATATGAATTTAACCGAGATTACATACGCCTAATCTTAGAGCTTTAAAATATTTAAAACTTAAAGCGCTATGAATAGTTTAAAAGATAAAGCACAGTTTAAGAGCAGGTGTAATGGAATTCTCTATTAGTATAATAGCTTTAGTTCTTATTATAACCTCTAGCTTATAGGCTAGTTATGATCAAAAAAAGAAATATAAATGGGGTGGAGGAGCAAGTAGTCCTGAGGGCTATCCAGTAGAGGTAACAGTAGGAGGCTTTAGTTTTGCTCTATTAAGTATCACTGTCATAGTAGGCTCTTGAGGCGATATTAGTTATTTAGGAAGCTCAGGAGAATCACTCCTACCGTTGTGATTACTGTGTGGTAATACTTTATAGATAATTTCTTCATTTACATTGTCATAATCTAACTACTCTAAACATCCCTACTAATAGGGATTGACTCCCTTCACTTATCTCTTTAATATTGTTACTTATCGAATGCAAAAATGAAAAGAATGAGAGTAGCTCTGTTAACAAACCTTCTGATGTTGACCTCTGTGACAGCTTGTACACAGGTTAAAAGTGATAACTTATCTTTAGAACCGTTAAAAGTGGATGTGGGCAGTTCTGTTCCATTCTTAACGAAACAAAATGACTTCATATATGTAGATAAGAGTAATTTAAAGCCTATTAATAGTCAGCGATATAAAAGTGCTTCTTTGTATACAAGTACAGGTTTTGCTGTGGTTATAAATGATCAAGGAGAGTATGGGGTGATTGATAGTAAGGGTAAGACTATAGTTAATTTTACAGATAAGATAATCTCTTTAGAGGTGGAGAATGGATTGACTTTTTATAAAAAGGAGAGGGAATATGAGAAGAAGATGCCAATATGGAATTGGGAATGGAATATCTTAGGAGGTGCTATTAAGAAAGAACAGACTTATCATCAAGTAGAGATAGGTGTGCTAGAAACAAAGCAGGTCTTACTTGAGAAAGACTTTCCATACTTATATGATACTTATTATTTGAACATGACCTCGGTGGATGAGCATCATATTTTTTGGAATGAATGTATCTACCAAATTAAGAAAGGTCGCTTGCATCGAGTAGAACGCCATATTACGGAACTGTTAGGCAATAAGCGCTTTATAAAGGCTTCAGGTACGAATTTTTCAATATATGAATTGAATCAAAAGAATGCTGTTCACAAAGAGTTGAAAGGGAGTGAAACACTTACAATTCAATTCGGAAGTGAGCGTATTGTATTAAACGAAATTAATAAAGAGCGTTATGCACCTGAGGTACCTAAGCTTTTAGTGGATACGAAAACAAATGATGTTTATGTCTTTCCACAGTATGATAAGGTTTTTCCCAAGGCTATTAAAGAGGCTACCCCTGCACAAATAGACTTTATTAAGCGAACGTCTTTAGTATATTCTATTGCTAATTCTCCTTATTTCTTGTTGGGTGTTTTTAATAATGATCACGATATTTGGGCTTATGATTGGCTTTATCTAGATATAAATGGTCAGGTGGTAGAACATCTTGATTTGGATAGTTTTAAGGTAGCAGATCAAATAGGGAGGCTTGTCTGGCCTTCTAAAGAAATGATTTTACCTCATCAGAAGGTTACTTCAGTGAAGTACTATGCTGATAGTAATGAACTGTATCTTGTAAATGTAAAAGGTAAAGAAGGAGATAGTATGTATGGCGTATGGGATAGAAAAGGACAGCTATGGAGTATAGAGCCTGAGTACACTTCTATACTAGCTTTGGATACTGCTAAAGGCATCTATGCTTTACAGAAAGGAAAAGAAGGAAATTATGTACTCTATAACAATGACAAAAAAGAAGACGTAGGCATGAGGGCCTATAAATATATTAGTTATGATGGATCAGTTCAAGTAATACTTGAAGGCAGACTAGTTAGTTATTATATTGATATTTATACAGGTAAAGAGTATTTAGAGTAATGAAGAGATAGAGAATAGTCAGTTGGGGCTGTCTCATTGCAAAAAGAGACAGCTCTCTTTGTTCTGATATTTTAGATATTGTTTTTAGAGGATTTTCTTAAAATATGCAAACCTCAGAGGATTGAAAAAGGATATTAAAGAAAAAAGGAACTAAAAGAGCCTTTTTAGGCAGCTCTCTTTCTAATATTTTGTGCAATTGCCAATAATCCCCATTCTATTGCGACTTTTTCCTTACCACGAAGCATAAATCGGCGGAACCCATGGTTCTGTTTAATGTTTCCGAAAACTGTTTCTACATCGTGACACCTTTGTGTACGCTTGTCAACACCTTCTTTTGTAGTGAGTAATTTACTTGCTTTTTTTCGGTGTCGTTGTAATTCAAAGTTTATTTCTATAGTCCGATTGCCTTTTGCTTTATGGCATACACCATTTAAAGGACAACCTTGACAATTTTTAGCTTGATATTGCCTTAATGTTTGGATAAAGCCTGTAGTTGTAGCTTTTGTTGTATCTCCAATATAGTGCATTTCTTGTCCCATAGGACATACAAAATAATCACCTTTGTGTTGGTAAAATAATTTATCTGTTGCAAAAGGCTTTGTACTTTGCTTAGCATTCTTCCTGGTTTTTTTTTCTACTTGTTCTTGCTCTTGCTCAAAAGTATTATACTTCACAAAAGCTTTAATTTGTTGATCCTCTAAATAGGTGTAATTTTCTTGACTACCATACCCTGCGTCTGCTATAACAGACTTTGGATATTCGCCATAATTCTCTTTGAATTTTTCTAAGTGAGGTATTAATGTAGTTGTATCAGTTGGGTTTGAATGTATACTATAGGCAAGGATATATTGATTGTTGGTTGATATTTGAACATTGTAGCCTGCTTTTAGAAAACCACTATTCATATGATCTTCCTTCATACGCATAAAAGTAGCATCCTTATCTGTTTTAGAATAAGAATTGCGATCTTCTAGTATAGCTTCATGCTCTTGGTACTCTTGAATTTTTGTAGGGTACTCTTTGCTGATATACTTAAGTTTGTTCTTTACTTTCTGGTCAACATCTGGATTGTCTTTTAACGCTGCATTTAATGTGTCAATGGCTTGAGTAATAGTCTCTGCATCTATTTTCTTAAAGTCTGGGGGTGGTGGAAGTTCACTTTCTTGTCTGGCAATAGAGTCTGCATAACCCCATATTTCTAGAATCTGCTGAACCATCTTTTCTTTATAATTTGAAATAGCTTTCTTCCAAACAAAGGTGAATTTATTAGCATTGGCCTCGATTTTAGTTCCATCAATATAAGCCTCTTCAATACTAATAAAACCTTCCGCTATGAATAACTCAACAACCTGAGTAAAGATTTGCTCTATATAATCCTTAAGTTTTGAAGAGCGAAAACGATTAATTGTATTGTGGTCTGGGTAGGACATACCACTTAACCACATATAATGAACATTCTCTAAACAGGCTTGCTCAAGCTTGCGACTACTGTACACATTGTTTAGGTAACCATAAATTAGAACCTTTAGTAACATCTTTGGATGATAACTGATACCACCACATTTAGAGTAGCTATCATATAAGCTTTCTAAGTCTAACTTATCTATTACTGTATTAATAATACGTACAGGATGTAACTTAGGGATAAAATCATCTAAGGAATGAGGAATTAAGCTCATTTGATTCTGAGCGTAGTATTTAAATCTAGGGGATTGTTTTGCCATAAACACATTGATTTATCAACTTAAAAATACTGATAATCAACTAAATAAACAAATAATAAGAGTGTGAATATACTAAATGTGACTAAAAAAGAGGCTGTCTTTATGAGACAGCCCCAGTTGAAATAGATAGTTTCAGATTGAAAAAACGTATAATAGAGATACCTGATTATCATAGTATCATTTAACCCCAGAATAAAGGCAACATTAAATAAGAAAACCACTATTATCAGTGAGATGATTATAGGGTAAAAAGATTACTTTTAACCTGTGAATATGTTTAAAAATGTAGTAATGAAATACCTTATGCTTTTAGCTTCTTTGTTCGCTTTATTGGGTTGTAAAACCAATGCTGATAAGCTTCAAGTAAGTGCTGTCATGTCAGAGCCTAAGCTCATGACTAGAGAAGTGCCTGAAACAGGAAAACAACATACTTATACCACTTATCAGGAGGTTACGGAGAGATTTGTAGCTGCTGTTTCTTTAGTTTCTAAAGAGGATAAAGTGTTGCGATTTCGGATACAAGGGAATATTAGTTCAAGAGGAGGTCAAATTAGAAAAGTATCTAAGATACGCTTTGAACAAGGAGAACAGTTTGGCAATGGTATAACACTTAAATACTATGTAAGCATTAAGCATATACCTGGTAAAGAAGGAGCTTCTATAGCAGGGTATAACTACAGTCAGGAAAAAGAGTATAAGATACCAGCTCATGTGAAAGTAGTCCATGTAGAAGTATATGAAGAACATCCGAATCAAGAACCTAAGTTAATTGCAAATAAAAAGTTTGACTTCTTTGCGAAGATTTAGCATTAAAACAAAAACTATGAATCTATTAATAAAATTATTCCCTGAATACGAAGATGTATTCTATAACGATATCGAAAACCATAAGAAGTATTTCTTGCCTATCTGTTCTTTTAATCTAAAACTGATTGATCCTACTAAAGATCAATGGTTACACATTGTGTCTGTCAAGGAGATTTATGACGGTTGTGTAGGAGAAGATACAACAGACTATCACACCACATTTACTAAAGCAGATATGTTTGGATTTGATGTGATTGATGGGAAGTATAAGTTTGACGCAGATTGGAACTTCTTTTCAGTAAGTACTGTAATAACGACTGAGGATTATCAAAAGAAATACTCAGCATTAGAGATAGAGTACAACAAGAATGAGACAGTGTATCAACTGCGAAAGGCATATTATCAAAAGTATGGTAAGCTATGTGATAAGGACTATGACCGCCCAGGCTTACACGTAGAAGATATCCGTAGTTTAGAAAGATTGCGTCAACTTACAGTAGAAGATATGGATAATGGTAAACACTCAGATTATTTAGTAGAGCGTTTAGAACAGAAGATGCATGGTATTTTCGAAGAGCTAAATATAGAAGGACTTTCCTTAGAAGATTGCAAATACGGTGGAGAGAATATAATAGAAAAGCCTTATCACAATGGAGAAGTACTGCCTCACATTGCTACGATAGAAGGCTATGACTTTCAACAGAGTGCTGCTGATATGTTATTCTTATTCTATGACCAAACTATAAATAAAGTGGTGATTTGCTTAGAATATACCTAATAGGAAAACTAAGACAATTAGATGTAGTGCTAAAGTAATAATAAATGAACTTAGAACAATTAAAAGAGAAAGCGCAGATTTTGATTAGAGAATCACGCCTTTTTGTAAAAGCAATACCAGGTGATGAGCAAGTCGCTTATGTCAATGAAGAAGACAGTATAAGCTTTATAGCCAAATGTTTGAATCAATGGATGGCTTTAATAGAGAAAGATGAAATATTCTCGTTTGAACCCATTGATATCCAATCAATAGATTTAAAAAAATACACAGCTCTAACAACTAAAAATCAACAAGTATACCCAAACTTCGAGCATTTGATGCATTTTGGAGATGCTGAAGTTCAACAGTGGGTTAAATATAATGACTGTAATAGTGATGATCTATCTGATTTACAATCAATCTATAATGACAATTATATAGACTTATGGATACAGAGTCATCCGATGTATCATAATGAGGGAATATATGGATATGCAGGAGGTTGGGCTATGATTTGGCCAGAAGAAGATACTCCGATGCAATGGGATGAAAGCTTAGAGTTTAAATATCAAATAGGGCTACAATATGAGCCTTTTATAGATATTTATTTCAATAAGAAACAGAATAAATATATTTGTATTGAGCGTAATACCTAATATCTTGTATTTTTTGAAGAAATCTTTATATACCTTATCACATTTAAAGTTGAGCATGAAGAGAGTTTCTCTTTTGACACTTGTGTTATTGGCTACTGCCATAGAGCCTATGCTTGCCCAATCTTTAGAAAGTTGGGAACAAAAGTATAAAGCAGAAGTAAGTACTGGTACAGTTCAGAGTACTGTAGTAGTGTCTTATATCTCTGCTCTTTATGCGAATAAACAATATGATAAAGCTGAGCAGGTATTCACTCAAAATCTCAATACAGCCTTAAAAAAAGCAGATTATAATAGTGTAAGTATATTATATTGTATTGAAGCTGTAAATAGGCGTATTAGAGAGAATAATTCGGGTGCACTGAAAAGTCTTGAATTAGCCAAACAGTATAGCCTAAAGTTAAACGATACCGAGACTAAGGGGTATGTAGCTTATTGCGAGGGGTGGCTATACAGTAGAGATGGTAAGCAGGATAAGGCTGTACACAGTATTATATCAGCTATTAAGCTTTATGAAGTTGCTAGTAGTTCACCAACATTGAATAAGAGAAAGGCATTTGCTAATAGTGAGTTAGGTATTATTTATGGGCAGTTAGGAGAGAAAGAGTCACATGAGAAGTATACTAAAACAGCACTTAACTATGCATTATCACAGTCAGATCCTCAAGTAAAGTTTACCACTTTTATGCAAATGGGGAATCTGTATAATCGTCTATATGAGAGTCATTCTTCAGATATTAATTATAGAGATTTGGCGGAGCGATATTTCATGCAATCTATAGATATCTTTAATCAGAATAAAGAGGTAATGTATAATTTATCTGATTTATCTTTTGCCAATAATAATTTAGCGAGTTTATATCTATATTCTTTCCCGGATAGTTACCGTGCGAAAGCTTTAGAATACGCTAAAAAAGCGAATCAAATTGCCCTGAAAATAGATCAAGCAGATCATATTGCTTCCTCGTATGGTATTATTTCTACCATTCATTTAGCTAATGGTGATAGTGATGCGGCTATATTATATTTATTAGAAGCGCAACAGGCTATTCAAAAGTCAAGTATTGTTGATCACAATATAGAATTGAATATTTACGAATCCTTAGTAGAGATTTATGTAGAGCAAGGGAATTATAAAGAAGCTTTTTACTATCAACAAGAGTATTTGACTCTGTTTAAAAAGCTTTATAATCAAGATAAACTACAGATTGTAAAGAAATTAGAAGCTGAGTTTGATAAAGAAAGACAGCAACAGAAGTTAATCAAACTTCAGTTTCAATCGGATCAAAACACACAAAAGATTCAACTGATGAGTGCTTTAGCTCAGCAAAGAGAACAGCTGTTGAGCAATCTAAAATTGACAGAAGAGAATCACCGCAATAAGCTTAAATTCTCTGAATTGGAGGTGCAAAAGAATATACAACAACTGCGCTTATTCCAATTAGAAACAGAACAGAAGAATAAGGATTTATTGACTTATAAGAGTATTGTAGCTTATAAGGATAAGCTCAATACTTTCTACGTTGCCTCTATGATATTCTTTATTTTAGTAGTTCTTTTATTGTTATATGCCTATAGACAACGTTTAAAGACGATGAAGCAGAGAGATACGCTACATAACTTAGCTATCGAACAAGAGAAACAAAACTCTAAAATATCTACACTAACTGCTCTTTTACAAGGGCAAGAGCAGGAGAGAGGACGTCTTGCCCGTGATTTACACGATGGTTTAGGTGGTCTGTTATCAGGTACCAAATTACACCTTACACAGTTAAATGATAAAGTAGAAGGTCAGGCTAAAATAGGGCTTGACAAATCAATCAATCAAATCGATGGGGCAGTAGCAGAGCTTCGTAAAGTAGCACATAACCTAATGCCTGATTTATTGGTTAACTATGGTTTAAAAGAAGCTTTAGACGAATTTGGAATCCGAATGTCTAATGAGACATTAGATATTCATATCGAATTTTTGAGCTATACGAATTCTCTATCTCAGGAGCAACAACTATTAGTTTATCGCATTATACAGGAGTTAGTAAACAACGCTATAAAGCACGCTGCTGCCTCTCAAATTATTATTCAGTTAGTAGAAGAAGAACATGAGATTATTGTCACAGTAGAAGATGACGGAAGAGGTTTTGATATTAATAAATTAGACTTAAAGAAGTCAGCAGGCTTTCACAATATACAATCGCGTATACAGTTTATGAAAGGGACACTAGCTGTACACTCAGAAGAAAATATAGGAACAAGTGTGGAATTTAAATTTCCTAAAAAGTAATTATGATAAAAGTAGCCATTACAGACGATCATCCTTTGTTATTAGAAGGATTAAAAAATATATTAGGGTATCAATCAGAAATAGAAGTAGTCGCTTGCTTTAAAGATAAGGAGAGTCTGCTACACGGGCTATCTACTGTAGATATAGACATCATTCTATTAGATATTAATCTAGTAGATATCAATACAGTAGAACTAATCAAACCTCTGAAAGAGAAGTTTCCTGTGGTAGAAATTATCATGCTGAGTGTACACAACGAATATGCTGTTATCAATAGTAGCTTAGCAGAAGGAGCGAAGGGGTATATTCAGAAGAATGCTTCTGTAGAAGAGATTATCTCAGGAATTAAGACTGTATTTGCAGGAGAAAAATACCTTTGTTCACAGTCTAAAATAGTCTTGGATAAAAAAGAGGAAGTAGGCTTAAAGCAAATCCCTAAATTAACGCGCCGTGAGAAAGAAATCTTAATAGAAGCTGCTTCTGGGTTAACTACTAATCAAATAGCCGAAAAGCTATTTATTAGTCATCATACGGTAGAGAGTCATCGCAAAAACTTAATCGAGAAGTTCCAAACTTCTAATTTGAGTACTGCTATTAAAATGGCGATAGAGTATAATCTTATCCAAAGGAATTAGGAATTGTGTTTATGGTAATTAGATGATGTACTTGTATAACCCGACTGTGCGAAGCCTCAAAACCTTATCCACAATCAACATCTATAACACATATTCAAAAAAAAAGACCACATTCATTAACAAATGTGGTCTTTTAAGTAATAAGCGGTTTTCTTTTTCAATTAAATCTTAATTCGACAGTATACAAAATGGAAACTTCTATAAGATTATACTCATCATCATAGACAGGTGAGTAGATATACACATATACATTGTCTTTAAATTTGGTTAATGGGATATGCTCATAACTTGATAAATTATTAAGTACCTTGATCGTTCTATTACCTACCCATTTATTAGCATTTCCTTTAGGGTTCTTATCAAAGCGATGGTCGTTGACACTAGTATAGTACCAATAACTAGGAGATTCATCAGATATAATCAACTCTTTGTTAGGGTTAAACATTTCGTCTGCAAAAGCAGTACTTTCAAACCAAGGCACTTCTAAGTCAGCTTCTCCTATGGCTGAGCGATACAAGTCTTTATCAAATGTAGCTCCTATAAGGAAACTCTCTATATTAGTAGAAGTTACTTCAAAAGTGAATTCATTACTCTTAAGATGAACTACATCATCTTGGTTAGGAACGACTACACCATTTTGCTTTACTTGTATCTGAATGTTGCCTTCTTGTGCCCAACTGCTTATTTGTGTAATAAGTAATAACAATAAACTAAGACCTAATTTTCTCATATTCGTTTTTATAGATTGTGAATGTTTCTGAAGCAAAAGTAGTGCATTGAAGGTTAGATTTATTCGCTGTAAATAGGGATATTTGACTAACGCTGATTCTAAGGCAATATTAGCTGATATGATTTGTAAAACAATATAGTATAAAGAGTAATTTTGTAGATATGGAAGTAGCAATAATAGGAGGGGGAATTGCCGGATTAACGATGGCTATTGCCTTAAAGAGGGCAGATATTCCCTTTGTGATATACGAAGCCACTAAAGAGATAAAGCCTGTTGGTGCTGGGATAGCGATAGCTAATAATGCTATGCAGGTGTATCGACATCTAGGTGTGGCTGATAAACTTAGTGATAAAGGAACTCGTATCTCTAATGTGCTACTGACAGATTTTAGTCTAAATGTATTAGACCATACAGATTTGACGCCATTCGAACAACAGTATAAGCTCGCTAATGTAGCTATACACAGAAGTCAATTGCACCAAGTGTTACTTGGAGAGTTAGAGACTGCTGATATCCTCTTAGATAAGCGATTAGAAGAGATTACACGTAATAGTGAAGGATTATATCAACTTGCCTTTAAAAATGGCTCAAAAGCTACTCATAAGTTTATTATAGGGGCTGATGGTTTGCGTTCACAAGTACGTCAGCATATCTTTGGAGAGAAACCATTAAGAGACGCTAAACAAGTTTGTTGGCGTGGGGTACTTGACTTTGAGTTACCTCAGAAGTATGAACATGTCGCTTTAGAGGGATGGGGAAGAGGTAAGCGATTTGGTTTTGTCAAGCTAGAAGAGCATGTAGTCTATTGGTATTATCTAGTGAATGAATCTATCTATCAAGAAGGTGATCCATTAGATAGTTATCTTTCAGGCTGTGATCCTATGGTTAGAAAGATGATATTTGATACACCTAGCACTAGTATATTCAGGGATAAGATATATGATTTACCCTTATTAGATGAATGGTATAAAGATAAAGTAGCTTTAATAGGTGATGCTGCGCACGCATCTACGCCTAACTTAGGCCAAGGAGCTTGTCAAGCCATAGAAGATGTGTATGTGATTAGCAAGCTTCTAGAGCGTTACTCACTAGAGGAATCTTTAGCTAAGTTTACTGCTATTAGACGTTCTAAAGCGCATATGATAGTCTGTGAAAGTTGGAAACTAGGGAAAGTAGCTCAATTTAGCAATCCACTCTTAGCAGGTATGAGAAATACAGTGTTTAAGATGCTTCCTACCTCATTAAAGAAGAAACAGTTAGTAGCTATGTTTGAGTTGCAGAAGGTGTAGAGGTTGTTAAATTATATAGTATGGCATATCTTCCACTCTAGCTTATAAGTGCTAAATCAGTGCACTATCCGTGAACAACTCTAGCTCCAGAGGCTATTTTTAGCAAGGATACTTCTCAGAACGGGCACCAATTGCCTAAGCATTAAGATTAGTTGGATATTACTAAAAGATTCAGTTTTCAAATATGAATCTTTTCTAAAAGAATAATCTCTTATGCTAATCGAAGTTTTTATTTATTGAATAGTTGTGTAACTCCGAAATAATTCTATATTTGGAATACCAAGAAAAAACCAAACAAACAAAACTGTTTATTAACCAATAAATAAATTATGAAATTAGGAATTATTAAAGAGAGGAAAACACCTCCTGATAGGAGAGTTGTGCTTTGTCCGAAGCAGGTTAAAAATGCTTTAAATAATCACAAGGAGCTAAGTATCAAAATAGAGCCTTCTGATATTAGAGTTTTTCCTGATGACAATTACACAGCTCTTGGATTAGAACTTTCATCAGATTTGAATGATTGTGATGTCTTATTAGGAGTGAAGGAAATCCCTGTTGATAATCTTATACCAAATAAAACTTATGTCTTTTTTTCGCACACAATAAAGAAACAAGAACATAATCGCAAGCTTTTAAAAGCTTGCTTAGACAAGAACATTACATTAATGGATCACGAAACATTTGTAGACGGGAAAAACACAAGGATTATTGGGTTCGGAAGATATGCTGGAATAGTAGGGGCATATAATACACTAAGAGGATTTGGATTAAAGTATGAGTTATTTAGTTTAGCTAAAGCAGAAACTTTACTTCACAAGGAAGATTTAATTTACAGATTAAAGAAACAATATTTCCCACCTATTAAGATTGTTCTTACAGGTCACGGTAAAGTGGCTAATGGAGCAATGGAGATTTTAGATGGAATGAAAGTTAAAAAGGTATCTATAGAACACTTTTTAACGCAGAAATACGATAGACCTGTTTATACTCAAATAGGGGTAGAGGACTACTATAAGAGAATAGATGGAACAACTGCAAGCAAACAGGATTTTTATGACAACCCTGATTTGTATGAAAGTAACTTTGAACGATTCTCAGAAGTAGCTGACATTTTAATAACAGGACATTTCTTTAAGAAAGGATCACCTGTTATTGTCACTAAGGAAATGCTTAATTCACCTAAGAATCAAATTAAGGTAGTTGGCGATATTTCATGTGATGTAGATCACGGACCTATAGCCAGTACTTTAAAAACATCAACTATAGCAGAACCATTCTTTGGTTATCACCCTGGTAAAGGGACAGAAGTAGAGTTTGATCATCCAGCAGCGATAACAGTTATGGCTATAGATAACTTGCCTTGTGAGTTGCCAAAAGATGCAAGTGAAGGCTTCGGAGAAATCTTCGTAGAGCAGATATTACCCGCATTTTTTAATGGAGATAAGGATAAAGTATTAGAAAGATCTACAATTACTAAGGGCGGAAAGTTAACAGATAAATTCGAATATCTACAAGACTTCGTAGAAGGAAAAGAATAATGACTAGAATCTATAAAAAGAAAAGGGATGCCCACTGTGCATCCCTTTTCTTTTAGTCTTATTAAGGTATAATTTTCTTTCTTAATGAGCTTAGCATTGATAATTCGGTTTCTTCCTTATGTTTCATTGTCGCTATGCTAGCAGTGATTTTAAATATCTTCTCAGACAAGCTTGATAACCAAATAAGTTGTTCTATAACTAGAACTGATTCTTCCATTAAATCTTGGATTTGCTTGTCATCAGAGTATGTCTTCTTTAATTCATATTCACGTATACCTTTAAGGTAAGAGATACTAAGATTAAAGTTCTCAGAGCGTTCTATGATTGTTATATTTTCATTATTATAATCTTCTAACAAAGCGATAGTTTGCTTTAAATTGCCAATGGTATAATCCATTACAACATTAAAAGCTTCAGAAGCCTTGGTCGTTGTATGAGATTGAACGTAGATACCGATTGAAGCAGCAGTAGATAGAAACGTATGATTAAGCACTGCTAGTTCATATAGTTCTGTTCTATATTTCTGTTTAGATTTCGGTTCTTGAATCATTCTTTGGAAGGAAGCCATTAAGTTTCCTATCTCAATAAAAGCATATTTTCTAGCTAATTTATACGGTAGTGTTACTTCTCCTTTTTCATTATAGTATAGGGTGATTTCCTTTACATATTCTTTATTTGCCTCTATTGATTTCTTTAAATGTGTATTTAGATTTAAGAATTCCCATGAAGGCCATAGAAGATAATTTGCTCCAAAAGCTAGTAATGCCCCAATAATGGTATCAATGATTCTATAAATCATTACGTCCATAAAGTTAGGTGTAAGTAGTCCGTATATTAGCACTACATACATCGTGATGAAAGTAACTCCTACTTTATAATCTGTATGAGAAAACCAATAACCAATAATCATGGTTAATACTGTAATATAAGCAATGACAGTAGCATTAGGGATAATATATAATAATCCTATAGCTAATAAACCGCCTACTATGGTGCCTATAACACGTTCAAAAGAGCGTTGTTTAGTCAATCCAAATCCCGGTCTCATAATTACTACTATAGTTAGTAATATCCAATACCCATTTAACAATCCAAAAAACTTACTTACAATTAAACCAACAAGAATAGTTAGTGTTAATCTTAAAGCATGTCTAAATATTGTAGAAGTAAAGTTTAAGTTCTCTTTTAATGTCTCAAATCTATAGTGAACAGGTGTTAGGAACTTCTCTAAATCTTTAAAGCGCTCTTCTACATCTGCTACAAAAGCTTTTTCAGTAAGTGTTTTTTCAAGAGTATGTATTTTGTCAATCTGATTCTCTGCATAGTGTAATACATTAGAGAACATCACAACAGCTTCTACCATATTGCTAGACTCTCCTTCTTTGACGAACTTATCTAATAGTAATTGTATGTCAGCTAATTCTTGTGATAAGTTATACTTAGGTTTATACTTGCTACTTAAGTTTATGGTATATGCTATGTGATCTATTGTATCTGCAAAGTGAAAAGCTAATTTTTGATAGGCTTTAATGATCTCAGGGTTACTTTTAAATAAATCATGTAGTTTGCTGTGTTCGAAAGAAGTAGATACAGCTACTTCATGTATTTCAACAAGCGTAGAAAAAGCAACTAATAATCTACGATTATTAGAAGAGTTTCCAGTATTAGCTTTATTTCTAACTAGATAATCGCGTAGGTTTTCGTGGACTTCATTTAAGTTAACTTGAATATTAAGCTGGTCTTCTGTTATTTTTTGCACATCAGCATCAATATCCCATAATTGCCCTCTGTGTTTTAAGTATTCAGCAGTCAACTCCATACATTCAGAAGTTTGTAAAACTACATATCTCTTAGGTCTAATTAAGTTAAAAACTAATGAAACAACTAAATAAAACAGCCCCCCTAGTAAGAGCATTAGACAGTGAATCAAGAGATCTTTTCCTTCATAACTGTGGGCAAGTCCTAAACTACCCGCTAATAATCCTGTAAATGAAAGCATATTAGCTCTATGTCCATAAACAGAAATCATACTTAAAGAAAAGAAGATAAAAACAAAAATAGGGTAGAAATACCAACTACCATCAGTAATAGATAATGTGAAAATAACAGCAGGTACAGTAAATGCACCTACTAATAGTCCAATGATTTTATCTTTCTTATTACTGGGAATATCTACTGGAGCAGTTAACATTGCTCCAATAGCAGCTGCAAAAGCCCAATCAAAGGCAGCATAAGGCATTAATACTAAGAAGGGTACAACAGCAGATATAGTTATTTTTAAAGAATCTGCAAGATGAGTATTATCTGTGAATTTTCTAGCTTTTCCTAGCATGGGTGATAGAATCTTTGATTTTAATTAAAAAATAGCACTTTTTACTTAGCAATATAATACAAATAAGACATCAAAAATAATTTGGAGTGTTATTTATTCATTTATTTTTGAGTATTTTTGCACCTTTAGAATAAAATAAGAAGACATGATATTATCAATAGTTGGATACGGTGATGCTGTTTTACGCAAAGTAGGAGAAGACATTACTAAAGATTATCCTAACTTAAAAGAGCTTATAGCTAATATGTATGAAACAATGTATGGTGCTTATGGAGTAGGATTAGCAGCGCCACAAGTAGGATTACCTATTAGATTATTTGTTGTAGATACTGCACCTTTTGCAGAAATGGATGGAAATACAGAAGAAGAAATAGCTTTTTTGACTTCGTTTAAAAAGACATTTATCAATGCTAAAATCTTAAAAGAAGAAGGCGAAGAATGGGCGTTCAATGAGGGATGTTTAAGTATTCCTGAAATACACGAACCAGTTAAGAGAAAATCAAAGATTCAGATAGAATATTATGACGAAGATTTCGTTAAACATATAGAAGAATTTGATGGTCTTGCTGCACGAGTTATTCAACATGAGTATGATCATATTGAAGGAGTGCTATTTACAGACAAAATCTCCGTATTAAAGAAAAAACTGATTTCTAAGAAGTTGAATAATATTTTGGAAGGAAAAATATTTACTGACTACAAAATGAAATTAAGTAAGAAAAAAGGTAGATAAATAAATTGATTATTAATAACTATTTAAGATATTTGCGACTCTTAAAGTAAAATTTAGAAAAAATGAGTTTAGAAAAAGTTTTAGCTATTTCAGGAAAACCAGGTTTATATGAGTTACTAGTACAAACTCGTACTGGATTTATTGCTGAATCATTGGCTGATGGGAAAAAAAGTACTGTAGGATTGAAAAATAACGTTAGTTTACTTTCTGAAATTTCAATTTATACTTACAATGAAGAAGTAAAGTTATTCGATGTATTCAAAAACATTGCTACAAAAGAGAACAATGGTGAAGCTATTTCTCATAAAGAAGATAACCCTACATTATTAGGTTACTTCAGAGAAGTATTACCAGAATTTGATGAAGAGAGAGTATATGTTTCTGATATCAAAAAAGTACTTAACTGGTATAATATTCTTCAAAGAAGAGGAATTATAGCAGAAGCTTTTACTGAAGCTGCTGTAGAAACTGAAGCAAAATAATCGATAAGATATATATTTTGAAAAGCTCGCTTTGTATAAAGCGAGCTTTTTTTTATTTTTATAAAAAAGTATTACTATGCATACACGTGAAGAACAATTACAAGCTTTAGATCGCTTACTAGATATACTAGACGAATTAAGAGTAAAATGCCCTTGGGATAAGAAGCAAACTTTTGATAGTTTAAAGAATCTTACAGTAGAAGAGATGTACGAGCTAGTAGATGCTATTACTGAAGGCGATACGGATGAAATGAAGAAGGAACTAGGTGATCTACTAATGCATATCATATTCTATGCTAAAATTGGTAGTGAGCAGTCTCTATTTGATATTAAGGATATAGCAGATAGTATCTCTGATAAATTAATTTTTAGACACCCTCATATCTATGGAGATGAGAAAGTGGAATCTGAAAAAGAAGTATTAGAGAATTGGGAAAAACTAAAACTTAAAGAAGGAAATAAATCTGTACTCGCAGGTGTACCTAAAGGACTTCCTGCTTTGATTAAGGCATATAGAATACAGCAAAAAGCAAGTGGTGTTGGTTTTGACTGGGATAATCTAAATGATGTCTGGGCAAAAATAGAAGAAGAACTAGCAGAGTTTAAAGTCGAAGTTCTGGCTGAGGATAAAGATAAGATGGAAGACGAATTTGGAGACATTCTTTTCTCATTAGTTAATTATGCTCGTCATACAGGTATAGATCCCGAGAAGGCACTTGCTAGAGCTAATATGAAGTTTATACATCGATTCAATAAAGTCGAAGAGATGGTAATTCAAGAAAATGAAGGTTTTGAGCATGTAAATGCCGAAATATTAGATAAATATTGGAATAAAGCTAAGAAGTAGGATCACTATTAGTATTTGGATAATACTTATTCTAAATTTTTAAAAGGCACGCTATATTATAAAACAATATAGCGTGCCTTTTTGTCTACAAAGAGTTATTTTTCCAGACTTTCTTCTTTTTTCTCTTTAGTAGTTGTTTTTTGGTGAGCTTCCATTAATTTAATAAACGCTTCCTGTTGAGTTTTCATATCTTGTTGCATACTTTGCATTAACTGCATAAAATCCTGAGCAAAGAACTCTTCTAATTCTTTATCTGATTGTTCTGAGTATAACCCTCTACCAGATTGAGGATCATTAGCTGTGTTTAAATATGAACGGTTCTGATTAGAAGGACTACCTAGTTCTAGATAGCGATAACCAGCTTCATTCTCCTGTATTTTTACAGTGAAATCAGATATCCCATTAGAGTTGTATTCTGATTTTTGTTGAGAAGAACCTCTTTCGTCCTTAAACTGAGTCTTTAGAGAGATAATTTCCCCCTTATCATTGCGTTTTATATTTGAAAAACTAAGGTTAGCCACCTTTTGGTCATTAACTTCTTTTTTAATCTCGTCTAATTCGTTATCTTTAGTATTCTTATTAATATGGTACTCTATTGTTGTACTCTTAATTTTCAAACTTTCTTTTTCTTGTGCTATTGCACTAGTAGTAACTAAGATTAAAACAAGGCAGATTGACAATGTTTGAACGGAAATAGTTTTAATAAAATTAAATAATCTCTCAAATGTATTCATAAAATAAAGTTTTAAGTGTAATTATTTTTTTAGTTCTGATACGAATTTAGTTATTAAATTTTTAAATTAAGCTTAAAACAATGTTTTTAGAATACTAAAAATTGCTGATATGAAAATTGACTTGATAAAAAACGAAACAATTATAAAAGGGGCGTCTAGATCGCTTCTTTCTGATTCTACTTTTCCTAAAGAAGGGAAAGTATTGCCATTAGTTATCTTTTGCCATGGATATAAAGGATTTAAAGATTGGGGCGCTTGGGGTAAAGCGATGGACTATATAGCTGAATCAGGGTGCTATGTTGTTAAGTTTAATTTCTCTCTAAATGGAACTACTGTAGATACCCCTTGTGAGTTTAATGACTTAGAAGCTTTTGGATGTAATACTTACTCACAAGAACAGGAAGATCTGACTGTTGTTATCGATTATTACAAGAATAAACTAGAAGTAGATCAAGAGAATATATATCTTATAGGACATAGTAGAGGAGGTGGGACTGTTGTTTTACAAGGATACTATAATCCTGATGTAAAAGGCGTTATTACTTGGGCTGGTGTAGCCGACTTTAAGAAAAGATTTCCTAGGGGAGGTCGCTTTGAAGACTGGAAGACAAAAGGAGTTTTTTACAGTGAAAATGGTAGAACTAAACAGCAGATGCCCCATTACTTTACTTTTTGGGAAGATTATGAGCAGAATGAAGTAAAGCTAAATATACAAAGAGCTGCGCAGAATCTGAAGAAACCTAGCTTGATTGTCCAGGGAACAGAAGATTCTGCCGTACCACTAAAAGAAGCTCAGTTACTACATCAATGGATATCAAACTCATTATTAGATATAGTAGATGGTGCAGATCATGTATTCGGCTCTAAACATCCTTATGAAGAACAGAAACTACCTAAGCACTTAGAACATGTGGCTAAAGCTACAAGTGAATTTATTCATGCTACTAAGTAATATAAGAAGTTTATAGATAGAGATAGGGGCTTTAAATCATATGATTTAAAGCCCCTATCTCTGTATAAATTAAGGTAAACTAATCTAAGTTACTTTTACCGCTGTAATAACACTTTCTAGATTCTAATATTAACTGGTATTGAACTCCGAATAGAATAGAAGCTAATACTAAATGTGCAGCCTGAGTACCAAACGGGAAGTGTACATAGTACATCATTATCCCGGTAAATATCTCTAAAATTAATAGAATCATAACCCATTTCATTTTATCAAATCCTAAGTTTAAGCTTCTATTAATATAGAATAAGTACATATTTAGGAACATGATTAAGAATGAAAAACTACGGTGGATATAGAACTCAACTGTAGGGTTGTTTAACCATAAATATTCATTTCCAATTCCTGCTTGTACTTGTTCATCTATAAACTCACGTACTTGTGTACCTAGTACTACTTGAGCAAGAGTAAAGACTAGAGATATAGCTAATAAAGTTCTAAAGGTTCCGTTGTATTTCTTTATTTCAGTTCCTTGTTTAGCCCTTTTAATAATACTTATGATTATTGCTACAATTACTAATGCCATCACCATGTGAACAGTAATTTTGATAGGGTTTAAAACGGAATAAACAACCGTAGCTCCTAACCATGCTTGGAATCCCATTAAGAAAACAACTAACCACGAAGCCCAAACAAGTCCTTTGTGGTCTCTCCAGAATCCGAAAGAAGCGATAGCCATAGCGACACAAGCTAACCCTGCTAAAGCTCCACATAAGCGGTTTACATATTCTACCCAAGTATGGCTAGGGTTGAACTCAGCATAGTCGTGACGTGTATATTTTTCCCAATGACTTTCTTCATAAGTAGCCGAAGTAGTAAAAGTATCTTTCGCTTTCCATAGGCTTTGATCGTGAATAATCATTTGTCCTTTTTCGTACTCTCTATTAGGTTCCCATGTGATAGTTTGTTCTTCTGTAGGAGGGATGTAGTATCCAAAACACTTTGGCCAATCTGGACAGCCCATTCCTGACCCTGTCATTCGTACCGCAGCACCAGCGAATATTACTAGGTAAACTAGTATAAGTGATGCTTTAGCTAATGGCAAAAAATAGTTTCTCATATTTTTAATTATTATTTACGATTTCAAGTCCCATTTTAGATGCTTTACTTACCATAAACTCATAAGCAGCATCATATTCATTAGGGATGACTCCTTCTAAGATAGCTTCTTTGATAGCTTCTTTAATCATACCGATTTCACGACATGGTTTTAAATCATATAGCTCCATAATCTTCTCTCCTGTAATAGGAGGCTGGAAGTTGCGTACATGATCGCGTTCTTCCACTTCGACAATCTTATCTCTAACAACCTTAAAGTTATTGTGGTATTTCTTAAACTTAGTTGGGTTCTTAGTTGTAATATCAGCTTCACATAACGTCATTAGGTCTTCTACATGCTCACCTGCGTCAAAGACTAATCTGCGTACCGCAGAATCTGTAACTTCTTTCTGGGCTAAGACTATAGGTCTAGAACTCATAATAACCATCTGCTGGACGAACTTCATCTTTTGGTTTAATGGCATGTGTAATCTCATAAAGATCTTCTTTACCATTTTCCCTCCTAAGAATTCGTGCCCATGGAATGTCCATCCTTGCTTCTTAGAGAAGCGTTTAGTAGGTGCTTTACCGATATCGTGTAATAACGCAGACCATCTTAACCATAGGTCATCTGTATTCTCACAGATATTATCTACTACCTCTAGGGAGTGATAGAAGTTATTTTTATGGGTATGTCCTTCTATCTCTTCTACTTGATTAAGTGCTGTTAATTCAGGTAAAATTAAATCTAGTAATCCTGTTTTATATAGCAACAAAAAACCTTTAGATGGCTTTTTAGACATTAATATCTTATTTAACTCATCAACTATACGTTCTCCTGATATAATCTCTAATCTCTTGTGATTTGTTGTTATAGAATCAAGAGAATTCTGTTCTATCATAAAATCTAATTGAGAAGCGAAGCGAATAGCTCTCATCATACGCAGTGGATCGTCAGAATAAGTAATATCTGGATCAAGAGGAGTGCGAATAATTTTATTAGCTAAATCAGCAACTCCATTAAAAGGATCTACTAATTCTCCATAGGTCTCTTTCTTAAGAGATATCGCTAAGGCATTGATGGTAAAGTCACGTCTGTTTTGGTCGTCTTCTAAAGTGCCATCTTCTACTACAGGTTTTCTGCTTTCGAAGTGGTATGATTCTTTTCTTGCTCCAACAAACTCAATGTCAATGTCATCATAACGTAACATAGCCGTTCCGTAGTTTTTAAACACTTGTACTTTAGGTTTATTAGGAAGTAAGTCAGATACTTTAAGTGCTAATTCGATACCACTGCCTACAGCTACGATATCTATATCTTTCTTAGAATCTCTTTTAAGTAAAAAATCTCTTACAAATCCGCCAATTACATAGCTATCTACATTTAAACTCTCAGCTGCTTTAGAGATGTATTCAAATATAGGGTGTGTTATGGCTTCTTTATATATTGGGGTATCAGTCATAATATATTCAATAGGTGAGTGACTACTTTCTAATAATAGTTACTTGGCTATTTGCTTTTAATTTAATAATCGTCGAAGGAGTCGTTGGTTTAGTATCTTGTTGACGTAGATTCACTACATAGTCAACACCCTCTATAATCTCTTTGGTAATCTCACTAAAATTACGAGGTGTTGGATAACCACTAACGTTGGCAGAAGTAGATACTAAAGGTGACTTCATTTTCTCTATTAATCTAAAGCAGAATGGTTCCTCTGTAATACGTATGCCTAGAGAGTTGTCTTCAGAGATAATCTCCTTAGCGACATACTTAGGATTATCTAATATTAAAGTAGTTGGTTTTTCACTGCAATTTAGTAAATCCCACGTTACTTCAGGTGGTGAACTAAACACTTTGTGAAATAATCTTTCAGTTGTTAATACAATCATGCTTTTTGATTCAGCACGGTTCTTAAGGGCATATATCTTTTTGACTGCTTCAGGATTATTAGCATCACAGCCTATTCCCCATACAGTATCAGTAGGGTATAAGATAATACCACCATTTTTAATGACTTCGTATGCTTTAAAAACTTCTTGTTGGATATCTTCCATTATATTGTTATAAATAGTGTCGTTAAAATCAAGGGAGTAAAATTACTAAAAAAATAGGATAGTAAGAACTGATAGAAGTCATTAAAAATACAGAGTACGCCTAATTTGAAACAATTATAATATTTTTAAGAAATCAAGAGTTATTTTCCTTTAATTTTAAACCCTAAGTCTTAGTTATATATACTTCATCTAATAAGGTGATCCCTAGATACAAGACCTTTATTTTTAAACAGAGAATTAGATATAAGTACTTATCAAGCCTATTTTATCTTAATCATAAGCAAACAGAATATGAAAGAGTTTAATAAAGAAGAATTATTAGCCATGTATGCTAAGGTGTGTAAGAACACACTTATGGAAACATTAGAAATAGAATATATAGATGCGGGTCCAGACTTTTTAGTAGCGCGTATGCCTGTTAACCCTAGAGTACATCAGCCTATGGGGCTATTACATGGAGGGGCGTCTGTAGCACTAGCTGAAAGTTTGGGAAGTGGAGCATCATTAATGTTAATAGATCCTGCTAAACAAGAAATTAGAGGTATAGAGATCTCCGCTAACCACGTGAAAAGTAAACGTGCAGGATATGTTATCGGTACAGCCAGATTACTTCACAGAGGGCGTACACTACATTTATGGGAAATTAGAATCACAGATGAAAATGATGTGTTAGTCTCTATATGTAAGATTACAAACATAGTTATTGATAAATAATTAAAGTGATTTTGTTATTTTGGTCTTTTGTGATGAAGATGATGCAAATTTAAGAGTGCAATTCGTGGAGCAAAAACAAAGTAATAAACTCATAGAAGAACAAAATCACATAAAAGATGTATTTATTCAAGTGTTTAGTAAAACAGTACGGTGATAAAAAACCTTTTGCCGTTTATCGCAAACCTAATTCTAAGATAGTTGTAGGATTGTTTCAGAAGACATATACTCTTCACTCTGTTGAGACATTTGAGGAGCAAGGGTTTATTTTTGCACCATTTGCTGAAGGGATGCGATTCTATATACCATTAAGTGAATCTGCTATCCTAAAAGAAGAATTAAGTAAGGAAACTATTGCGTTAACGGATGTTATACTCGATTATAACAATATAGTAGCAAAGAAGGCTTTTGAAGATTTGGTTACAAGATGTGTCAACGCTATTAAAGAACATAAATTCGCAAAGGTAGTACCCTCTCGTAAAGAGAGTATTCCATTTGAAGTAGAAGATTTGAGCGGATTATTCAATAAATTATGCGATATTTATCCTACAGCCTTCTGTTCATTAGTATACCACCCAGAAATAGGCTTATGGATGGGGGCAACTCCTGAGACATTATTAGCTTTAAAAGGCAATGTATTAAAGACAATGGCATTAGCTGGTACACAAGTTAATCATGGACAAACTGAAGTAGAGTGGGGGACTAAAGAAAAAGAAGAACAACTTTTCGTTACAGACTTTATAACAGATACATTAAGACCATTCTCAGACCAAATAAGCACTTCAGAACCTTACTCTAAAAGAGCCGCAAAGGTGATGCATATTTGCACAGATATTACAGCATCTCTAAAACAAGTTAACCTTAAACCAATAGTTGAAGCACTTCATCCTACTCCGGCTGTTTGTGGGATGCCAAAAGATGTAGCTAGAGATTTTCTTATTGAGCAAGAAGGATATGATAGAGGATACTATGCTGGTTATTTAGGAGAGTTAAATTGCAATGTTGAAGCAGAAAATACGGAAGAAACAAATCTATTCGTAAATTTGCGTTGTATGAATATCGAAATAGATAAAGTGAATCTATATATCGGATGTGGAGTAACTATTGATAGTGATCCTACAAGCGAGTTTATAGAAACTGTCAATAAGTCTTCTACAATGAAGAAAGTACTAAGCGCTTCGCGTAATTAAGAATTGTAGTTTTTTTTGTGAAGTTATTGTTTGCCTTATAGGCAGTGATATGGATTGGTATTAAAACAATCTCTCTGATTGGATGTCGCAGACTTGTAATCCGTGACGTGTCCTAAACAATATTACAAAACAACAACATCACAAAAAATAGAATAACAAAAAACTAAAAAAATGAAATTAGATATATTAGCATTTGGAGCGCATCCTGATGATGTAGAATTAGGTTGTGGAGCAACGATAGCAAAAGAAGTCTCTTTAGGCAAACAAGTAGGTATAATAGACCTTACACAAGGAGAATTAGGAACAAGAGGGTCTGCCACCATTCGAAAAATAGAAGCAACTAATGCTGCTGAAGTATTAGGAGTGAATGTAAGAGAGAATCTAAAGTTTAGAGATGGATTCTTTGTTAATGATGAAGCGCACCAACTAGAGATTATTAAGATGATACGCAAATACCGTCCAGAGATAGTATTATGTAATGCGATAGACGATAGACATATCGACCATGGCAAAGGAAGTAAAGTAGTCTCTGATGCATGCTTTTTATCAGGTCTTAGGAAAATAGAAACTTCTATAGATGGAGTAAGTCAAGAGCCATGGAGGCCTAAAGTTGTTTATCATTATATACAGTGGAAAAATATAGAACCAGACTTTGTAGTAGATGTAACTGGATTTATGGATAAAAAGGTAGCCTCTGTAATGGCTTATAGTACACAGTTTTTTGATACAAATTCAAAAGAACCAAGTACACCGATTACCTCAAAAAACTTCTTAGATAGCATTACCTATCGCGCGCAGGATCTAGGAAGACTAATTAATAAAGATTTTGCTGAAGGTTTTACTGTTGAAAGGTATTTAGCAGTCAATACATTAGAAGATTTGATATGAAATTGTTATAAAAAAGTCTTTAAAAAGCTTGCAGGGTATAGAATAATCGCTAAATTTGCACTCGTTAAACAGAAACATGGTAGCTATAGCTCAGTTGGTTAGAGCGCTTGATTGTGGTTCCAGAGGTCGTGGGTTCGAATCCCATTAGTTACCCTACTATTACAGTGTTTAACATGGTAGCTATAGCTCAGCTGGTTAGAGCGCCGGATTGTGGTTCCGGAGGTCGTGGGTTCGAACCCCATTAGTTACCCTAAAATAAAAGTACTATTGTTATATGGTAGCTATAGCTCAGTTGGTTAGAGCGCTTGATTGTGGTTCCAGAGGTCGTGGGTTCGAATCCCATTAGTTACCCTAAGTACTTTTATTGAAATTAAATGGTAGCTATAGCTCAGCTGGTTAGAGCGCCGGATTGTGGTTCCGGAGGTCGTGGGTTCGAACCCCATTAGTTACCCTAAAAAAAAGGCATTCAATAATTTGAATGCCTTTTTTAGTTTTTAAATACTCAAGATTGTTTCTTTATTTAATTCAATAAAATTCCCTTTAGTATTAACTTCTATTTTTACTTTATCACAATTCAGTATATTGCGTTGTACTTCTTTAAGTTCCTCTATAGACATAGTGTTAATTTCTTTATCATTTACAGATAGTATTTTATCATCTATTTTTAGATTATTATTTTTAATAGATGGGCTATCCCAAACAAAAGAAATAACTAACTCGTTATTTTTTATTTTAGTTTTAATCCCAATATTCTCAAATGTAGAAGGGAAATCTTTATTATATGATTTAAAATAAAAGTCATTTTTATACAGAATTGTTCTATAATATACTAACCATCTAGACCCTAAATTACTAACATCATCTACATCTACTGTAGTTAAAAAACTAGGGATCTTATAATCTCCCAAACTCATTTCTAAAGGTGCCATATATGTTTTTCCGATACTTGGGCCAAACGCACTATAACTTATTATGCCTTCTCCAGTAAGAACTTTAGTAAAATGTTTTTTTGCATGAAGAGTATCAAATATATCTTCACTTAAATAAAAGAAATCATTATAACCTGTATCAAAGAATATTTCTTTTTCTTTTAAACCATTAAAGTAAGTCATGATTAGAGTAGGAGTACCCGTGTACTCTTTCTTTACTTTTACTTTATTAAATGTCTTTATCTCTTTTTTATCTAAACTATTAGAAAGAGTTATTCTCTTATTCTCAAGATCAAAGTCCCAACTACTTTTACTTATCATATTTCCACCGATAAGACCATCTACCCCAAGCGATTTAAATGCGTCCATATCACTTTGTACTGCTGTAAAATCCTTAAACTCTAAATTGCCTATTTTAATACTTGGAATACTTACATACTTAACTTTAGAAGTGTTTTGTGATGCATCTGTGATATCATCTTCAGATAAAAATTTGAAATTTCCTTTTACATTAAAGGTAATTGAAGTGGGAGCTCCTGTATCAACTATAAATTTATACTTTTCATTTTCGATAATTACATCTACATATATATGATCTTCTTTAAGTGTGTAGTTTAAACTCTCGTTATAAACACTAGGTACGATAGTTCCTTTTTTGAAAATCCCTCCTTGAGCAAATAAGTTAAAAGAAGATATTAGGATAGCTAGAGTGAGTAAGGTTGCCTTATTGTTAAATAACATATTTTATTTGTTTTTTTAAAGTTAATTTTATGATTTTGCAAAAATAGAATTATTAAATATAACTAATGTATCTGTTTAGTATACTTTTTATTAATAAAATTAAGAGGAGTGAATGTAAGTAATACTTGATTCTAATGCTTCTATTTTTAGTATTTTTGTTTTACAACAGATATATAAATCTAGATATGAAAGCATTATTAGTAGTAGACTTACAATATGATTTCTTACCAGGTGGAAGCTTAGCAGTAGCACATGGTGATGAGATTATTCCTATTATAAATAGAATCCAAAATCAATTTGATTTAGTTATCGCAACGCAAGACTGGCATCCTGCTAATCACAAAAGCTTTGCAAGTCAACATTCTAATCAGAATGTATTTGATTTAATAGACTTAAATGGCATCCCTCAGGTGCTATGGCCAGACCATTGTGTTCAAGGCTCTAAAGGTGCCGAGTTTACTTCTGAATGGAATAGTAATAAGGTAGCAGCAGTCTTTAGAAAGGGAATGAATGTAGAGGTAGATTCATATAGCGGTTTCTATGATAATGATCAAAAGAACAGCACAGGGCTATTAGGGTACCTTAAGGACAAAGATATAACAGAAGTATATGTCTGTGGGTTAGCGGCAGAGTTCTGCGTCTATTTTAGCGCTAAAGACGCAAATCAAGCAGCTATCAAAACCTATTTTCTTGACTTTGCGACAAAACCAATAAGTGCAGAAGGATTACTACAAGCTAAAAAAGAAATGGTACAGATGGGGATTACCATTTTAAATAAAGAAATAGAAGTAGACTTCAACAACTAGAACTATCAAAATAAGAATGAAAAAATACGGAAAACACAATTTTTTTAAACATACTTATTGTGAGTGGCAACAAATACCTGAGTCGTTTATCGAAGGTCGAAAACCTGATTATAAAAGTAAAACAGGGAGTATGTATTACTACGATGAAAAAGGGGTAGCTAGATATGCAAATCACTGGGGTAGAGCAGCAAACTGTAGATGGAAGATAACTTCTAATGAATACAAAAACAGCATATATACATTAGCATATGCGACCTGGGATAGTTTCTTTCCTAATGATGAAGAAAAACCTTTATATGTGATTATTGTAAATCTAGAAGAAAAATATGTGACTTTTAAACATAAAGGTTGTCTTAATACCACAGACCATATATTTAGAAATGCCTCTGAGACTTCTAAAAGAATAACGAAGATTAAAGAGATATTAGAAACAGATGGATGGTATAAATATCTAGATTTTATTAATATTGAAGAAGCTAGAACATTCTTAGTTAATAATTTAATTAATTCTAATTTAGAATTAATTAAATTGAAGCAAGAATTACTGAGAAAACGATAAAAATATTGTTTATTTTAGTTAATTTAGCTTTTGTTAAAAACAAATAATAATTAGTCTAGTAAAAATTAAAAACAAAACAGTAAAAATTATGAAAAAGATTACTTTATTGGCAGCATTGTTAGTAGGAGGTTTAGTAACTGCTAACGCACAAGTAAATGTAGAAACTCCTAAATTATCTGCAAAAGTAGGTGATACTCCTATCAAAAAAGGAAACTGGATAGTAGGAGGAGCTTTAGGATCTACAGGTTATAGTTTCGAAGAAGAAAGCTTTAATATTAATGTTACTCCTAGAGCAGGATACTTTATTTCAGATGGTTTTGCAGTAGGTCTTGAAGTTGGAGCAGGTCTTCAAACTGTTAAACATGGTGATAATGTATGGAGTTATAAAGTTATGCCTTTCGCACGTTACTACTTCCCAGAAGGAGCTAGTGCTACTGGTAGATTCTTTGGACAAGGAGCTTTAGGGCTTTCAGGAGCTGAAGTAGGTGGTAAAAGTGATACATCTTTTGCTTTTAACATAAATGCAGGGTATTCTCATTTTGTATCTCGTAATGTAGCTTTAGAAGCTATAGTAGGATACAATTATAGTAAATCTAATGTAGCTAGTGCATCAGCACATAATGGATTAGGATTATCTTTAGGATTCCAAATCTTCTTAGGAAAGAACTAAGACTTTAAATTTAATTATATAAAAAAGCGAGAGACTTTAATTAGTCTCTCGCTTTTTTTGTTATCTCTTAGAAAGATATATTATAACTTTCTTCTTTTTAATTCTGTTTCTATAAGATCTAGTTCTCTATTAGTCTGACCAGCTACAGAAGTGTTTTCTTCAGCTCTTCTAATTAAATAAGGAATTACATCACGTACAGGTCCAAAAGGCAAATATTTAGCTACGTTGTATTTTTCTTTAGCAAGATTAAAACTAATATTATCACTCATCCCATATAATTGTCCGAAGTACAATCTGCGGTCATTATGTGCTATATTGTGTTTCTCTAATAAATCCATGATTAGGTAAGAGCTCTTTTCATTATGAGTTCCAGCGAATAATCCCATCGTATCTAAATGGTCCAACATATAGCTAACACCTGCATCATAATTTACATCAGTAGCAGCCTTATCCACACAGATAGGAGACTTATATCCTTTCTCTGTAGCACGTTCACGTTCTACTTCCATATATGCACCACGCACAACTTTCATTCCTACATGGAATCCTTCAGCTACAGCGATAGCGTGTAAATCTTTTAAATACTGTAATCTATCCCAACGATACATTTGAGCTGTATTGTAGATCAATGCTTTCTCTTTGTTGTATTTGCGCATCATATCTAATACAATATCATCTGCTGCATCCTGCATCCAACTGTGTTCTGCATCTACAAGCAACAATACATCGTGATCATACGCAAACTTACAAGCTACATTAAAACGATAAACAATGCGTTCCCACTCTTTTTCTTCTTCAGCTGTGAAAGTTGCTTTTTCTCCTTTTTTAACAAACATGTCAAATCTTCCGAATCCTGTAGGTTTAAATACTGCAAAAGGAATAGAATCTGGACGTTGTTTAGCGTATTCGATAGTCTTTAAAGTCATATTTAAAGCAGCATCAAATTGCTTCTCTGTTTCTTTACCTTCTACAGAATAATCTAGAACAGATGCTACACCACCTTTAGCATACATATTATCTACTACAGATAGACAGTCTTCTTCGCTAATACCACCACAAAAGTGATCAAAGACAGTAGCGCGGATTAAACCTGTTACAGGTAAGTGAGTTTTGATTGCAAAGTTTGCAAGAGAAGAACCTAGTTTTACTAAAGTAGGCTTGCTAATCATTTTAAATAAAAAATGAGCTCTTTTTAATTCTTTATTATTCTTAAGAGCAAAAGCTACCTCAGTATTATTAAATAAATTTTTCATTATAAAAGTAAATTCGTTAGGCAAATATAAATACTCTTTTAATAATATTTTAATAGTTTTAGGTATTTATGGTCTTATTTTAAAAATATAGTTTTTTTAGAAAATCAACTGATTATCCTTTACCAAAATAAGCCTAGAGGAATGATACTTCTGCTATAATAATTAAAATATTGACATATTAGTTTTTAAAGAAAGAAACTATTTATTTAAAAGGACTGCTGATTTAAATAATGAGAGCCTTATTAGTCCATTTTATCTTTAAAGGCATAAATCTGTGCTCTTGAATTAATGTTTAGTTTGACATAAATCTTGCTAATATGATATTTACATGTATTGACTGATATAAATAATTCATCTGCAATCTCTTTATTTGTAGCACCCTCCCACAGTAAACCTAAAACATCTAATTCTCTTTCTGTTAGGCTATATTTATCCTTGACATAAGAGATTTGTTCCTGATCACTAATAACGTTTTTTAGGGCAATTTCTTCATTAGCTTTAGAAGCATTTAGACTCTTCTCATGTTCTAATTGTTTATGGTAATCTTTAACCATATACATATATTGATATAAATACTTTTTATAGATAGAGTTGCGTTCATTTATTTTTTTTACTTCTAACATTGTAGTACAGCTAGATACTATCAGAATAGGAATTCCCATTAATCTCAAAGTAGGCCAAACAATAAATAACTCATATAATTTATCATTAACTGAAGGAGCTAAAATAATCGTAGATGTAGCAATGCATATTATTAAGAAAGAAATGTAATTCTTATAACTATACTTATGGTTTAAGATAAAGAATAAATATAATGCTAAAATAATAAGTAGAGTAGTTATCGGATGGATGACACTATTCCCATTTCTTGGAATAATAAACAAATTAGAAAGAAGCTCAATAGAAATTAACGCAAATAAAACTATAATTCCTGTTTTATAAAACTGTTGCTTATGTTTAAATCGAAGAAAAGGATAGGGCTGCAAGATCAATAATACTAAAGAAGTACCTATATTCCAGGCTACTAAATATCCAATAGTAGCATGATGATCAGGGAGGTAAAAATAAATAATATCCTTAATCAAAAAGCTTAGGAAGATGCTCAACTGCAACAATAGGTTGAACCCTAGTTTCTTATACTTAAAGATAATATATAAGGTTAATAAAGTAATAATAGACAGAAAAGAAATACCATAATATAATCCAATAATGATGTATTTAGGTGTATCGTTTTCAAAAAAAGGGAACTGATTAAGTAATGGTGGTGGAAACATATATTATTTATACCTATCCAGTATTTATTATAAAAACTGGATAATAATTTATAATTATAGCAATACTATCATAAGGCATTTATACGTATTGATGCTACAAAAATAATTAAAATATTAGTCTAGTACTCTATTTATAGGCCATGTTTATACGTTAAAAAGACTAGGCTGAAGAATTGTTTTAAGTACAATTACTTAATTAATAGTTTGTTATATCTATATTGAGGTCTTATAAATATTTATTATTTTCTTTTGAAAAGTACCATTACAAAGTAATTTTATTAAAAAAACATGGTTTTAATAGACCTAGAATAGAATTTTAACACGAAATATAGGGTAGTTAAATAATAAAAAAGCACCTGATGATGATAGCTTTGAATTAGCAATAAAAATCTCCTTTTGTTCTAAAACGTTAGTTTTATATCTATTTACAACTTTAGTTTTTTTATTAATTAGTTCACTATGAGAACTTTGAAATGTTAATATATAAGTTAAAACAGGGCAAATCACAGGTTGTTAAAAAATTAACAAACAAGCGTTTTTTAGTAATTTCAAAGACTGTCTCACCCCAGTAATAGCAAGGCTTTGCGGAAGGTTGTTTTAGCGTTTTTCTGAAGTTGTTTGCAAAGTGTTTGGAAAAAGGGGGTGTTTTCCGAACACCTTCCGAACAAAACACAACTGAGAGCGAATGAATACTCGATTTATGGCGAATTCATAGTGTTAAAAATTTAAATTGAGATTTTGAAAGCTGTGATTTGTACTTTCTTTCCTGAGAAATGTACTAGACTTTATTTAGAAGAATATTCGCAATTCTAGCGCATTGATTTTAAAGCCCTTACTATAGGCAAAGGTAATAAAATTATACAGGTACGGGATAGGGTGTAGGAGATTTTTGATTTTATTACTAATTGGTATTTAATTGTCTGTGCATAATTGTTTTTTTGTGTTTTTAGTTAAAATTACAAAAGGTTTAGAATATTATAAATAGGATGATTTTTAGACTATCTTAATAATTATAGATTATGAAAAAGCAATTACTATTATATTTTTGGGTTATACTTTTTTTTACCTCTTGTTCATCAAAATATGTGGCAGTAGTTAGTCCTGAGACTAAGATGGAATTTGGAATAATGCTTAAAGCGCCATCTAAAGGGATGTTCTTTGTAGAAAATGAGAAAGTAGGTGGGCCAAATGTTGAGTACACTAATACGGCTAATTCCCTTTATAATAAATATGGACCTGCTACTGATCAGATGTTTGTAGGTAGAACTAATGCTAGGCAGCTAAAGTTTATGGTGGAGGATAAGACTTATTTAGTAGATATTACTAAGTTTAAAAAGAGAACAGCAATGGTAATATTTGACGGAAAGAACGAGCCAATTATTACGTTTAATGTAAAGAAATATAGATCACTAGCTAAGAAATACTTTAGGAAGGCAGAGGGGAATCGTTTCTTTTAGTTTATAACGAAAATTATGAAAAAGATACTATACATGCTAGTTTTGGGAGGCTTAATGTCTTGTCACAAAGAAAAGGAAACTGTTCTAAAAGAAGATATTCAATTCTTAAAAATAGAAAACGGCCTTATCGAATCTACTTATTATGAAACAGTTGAGAACATACCGCCGATAGATGGCTTTATACCTAATGATAGCACAGCTGTTAGGATAGCGGAGACAATGTTGTATAAAGTATATGGTGAGAATAATATTGTCAGACAAAGACCTTATAATATTGCATTAAAACAAGATTCCATATGGTGCATACAAGGAAATTTACCTGAAGGATGGGAAGGGGGAGTGTTTTATATTGAATTGAATAAGAATAATGGAAAAGTTGAAAAAATGTTTCATGATAAGTAGATATATTTTGAGGAAGTGAATTGCAATATATAATTCCCATAAACCATATCATGTTCTGTTGGCACGCAACGGTAGGGGCGTATTACTATACACCCACCTAAAATATTGTTAGGTGTTTTCTTGTGATAATAATGTATAGTCTTATATCTTCTCCTGAAATAGAGTAGTAGTTATCAATATTCTAAATAACATATAAAAAAACAATTATACCTCTTAGTTTAAAGCTATAGATTAATAGAATATCATTTGATGTGTTCTCATTTTCAATTTATTCGTTAAAAAAGCTTTATTAGATGGTTATTTCAATTATTTATACTTTATTTTGTAGTAAACAAATGATTACAAAATGGAGAACATAACAACAGAGAATTACGATATTTTATTTGGACAGGAAGCGTATGAACAACTAGGTTCATATTTAAATAGCAATGGCTATAGTAAGCTTTTTATCTTGACGGATTCTAATTGTTATGAGCATTGTTTACCCTATTTTCTAAGTAATCTGCCTACAGAAGTACCTTTCGAAATCATAGAAGTGGAAGCTGGTGAGGAGAATAAGGTATTAGAGACTTGTGCTGGAGTGATACAGACTATGTTAGAATTAGGTGGAGATCGCAAGAGTATGATTATCACTGTAGGAGGGGGGGTGATCACGGATATGGGAGGCTTTATTGCATCTGTATTTATGCGTGGTATTGACTTTATTAATATCCCTACTTCTTTATTAGCGATGGTAGATGCCTCTGTAGGAGGAAAAACAGGTGTAGACTTAAATGGAGTGAAGAACTGTATTGGTTCATTCGCAATGCCTAAGATGCTTATCATCGATGTTAATTACCTAGAAACTTTAGAGGCAAGACAAATTAAAGCTGGATATGCAGAAATGCTTAAACACGGCTTAATATTTGATGATAAATATTATACATATCTTAAGGATATTGCTAACGTTGATTTTAATGATTTAGAGACGTTAATCTATCATTCTGTAACGATAAAGAATGATGTGGTCACACAAGATCCTAAAGAGCACGGACTGCGTAAGATACTAAATTTCGGACATACGATAGGGCATGCTGTAGAGAGTTACTTCTTAATGCATACAGAGAAGGAGGCCTTACTACACGGTGAGGCTGTAGCGTTAGGGATGGTAGCGGAGGCTTATATTTCTATGGAATTAGCTCAACTTACGGAAGCAGATTTTTTGGATATAAAAGAGACTATTCACACTATATATGGTGTAGTGCAGATGACAGAAGAAGACATAGTAGGAGCATTAGAATGGCTTAAGTTTGATAAAAAGAACTACAACGGTAATATCCGTTGTGTGTTATTAGATAAAATAGGGACTTCAGTCTATGACATTGAGGTTGACAAGGAGTTGATAGTAAAAGGGTTAGAGGCCTATTTGAATTAAGGTTTAAAAACAAACACTTTTTACTATTTCATTGTATTAATTTGTTACATTTGCGCTCGTGAAAATAGATGTTTTATATATTAAATTCTGTGTGTCTTCAAGGCACAAGGTGAGGCGTTTTGTCGTTAGACAAAAGGCTAATTATGTATATGGCATTATCAAGTATTCTAAGGAGGCTATTAATTCATTTAGATTCAGGGATAAGTTGCCAATAGTTTTTGCCAATATTCGAGTTTGAAAATCAGTTTATATAGATTCATTTACAGTTGTTAGCAACTAAATGAATTTAATTGAGAAAGAATTTTTTTAACCTTTATTAAAAAGAAAAGACATGAACACAAAATATGTTGACTTAATCAACCAAACTTTTTACTTTCCACAAGAAGAATTCAAATTAAATAAAGATACTCTTCAGTTTCACAATATCGATTTAGTGGGACTTGTTGAGAAATATGGTACTCCATTAAAATTCACATACTTACCTAAGATTTCTGAAAACATTAGCAATGTAAAGACGATGTTCAGAAAAGCAATGGATAAGAATAAATACAAAGCAAATTATTACTACTGCTATTGCACTAAGAGTTCTCACTTCTCTTACGTTCTAAACGAAGCATTTAAGAATGATATTCACGTAGAGACATCTTCTGCTTTTGACGTAAACATCGTAGAGAATTTATTAGAAACAGGTAAGATAAACAAAGATACTTTCGTATTGTGTAACGGATTTAAACGTGCTCAATACATTGATAATATTGCTAATCTAATCAATAATAAACACGAGAAGACTATTCCTATTATTGATAACTACGAAGAATTAGATTTACTACAAGAACAAATCAATAAGAAGTTTAAGATCGGTATTCGTATTGCTTCTGAGGAGTCTCCTAAGTTTGAGTTCTATACTTCTAGGTTAGGAATTGGATATAAAAGTATCTTGCCATTCTATAGAAAACAAATTGCTGAGAACCCTAAAGTAGAGCTTAAGATGCTTCACTTCTTCATTAACACAGGAATCAGAGATACTGCCTACTACTGGAATGAATTAGTAAAATGTTTGAAAGTTTATATCACTTTAAAGAAAGAGTGTCCTACATTAGATAGTTTAAATATCGGTGGTGGGTTCCCTATTAAAGATTCATTGGCTTTTGACTTTGATTACCAATATATGGTAGATGAGATTATTCACCAAATCCAATTGGTATGTGAGGAAGCTGATGTAGATGTACCTAACATCTTTACAGAATTCGGATCTTACACGGTAGGAGAGAGTGGAGGAGCTATCTATGAGATATTATACCAAAAACAACAGAATGATAGAGAGAAGTGGAATATGATCGATTCATCATTCATTACTACTCTTCCTGATTCATGGGCTATTAATAAGCGTTTTATTATGCTTCCTATTAATAGATGGAATGATCCTTATGAGCGTATCTTATTAGGAGGATTGACATGTGATAGTGATGATTATTATAATTCAGAACAAAACTTAAACGCAATCTACTTGCCTAAGTATAATAAAGAAAAACCGTTGTATATTGGCTTTTTCAATACAGGGGCTTATCAAGATCAAATAGGTGGATTCGGTGGTATACACCACTGCTTGATTCCTCAGCCTAAACACATCTTAATTGATAAAGATGAGAATGGTATTATGGCAACAGAGTTATTCTCAGAACAACAAACTGCGGAACAAGTATTAAATATCTTAGGATATAATAAATAGAATATAAAGAAAGAATATTAATATAAAAGAATAAATAAAATGAGTAAAGGACCAATTAGTCAGTTTATTGAGCATAACTATAGACACTTTAACGCTGCTGCGTTAGTGGATGCTGCAAAAGGATATGAAGCACACTTAGACGCTGGAGGAAAAATGTTAATCTCTATGGGTGGTGCGATGAGTACTGCTGAGTTAGGAATTTCTTTGGCAGAGATGATTCGTCAAGATAAAGTACAAATCATTTCATGTACTGGAGCTAACTTAGAAGAGGACGTGATGAACTTGGTTGCTCACTCTCACTACAAAAGAGTTCCAAATTATAGAGATTTGACTCCAGAGCAAGAGAGAGAGTTATTAGATAATCACTATAATCGTGTAACTGATACTTGTATTCCAGAAGAAGAGGCTTTCCGTCGTTTACAAAAACACTTAGAAGATGTATGGCATGCTGCTGAAGCTGAAGGAAAACGTTATTTTCCACACGAATTTTTATACCAATTAGTGAACTCAGGTGTATTAAAACAATACTATGAGATCGATCCTAAAGATTCTTGGATTATCGCTGCAGCTGAAAAAAACATTCCAATCGTATGTCCAGGATGGGAAGATTCTACATGTGGTAACATCTTTACATCTAACGTAATCAAAGGAAAACTTAATGTACACACTGTAAAAACAGGTATTGAGTACATGATATACTTAACAGAGTGGTATAGAGCAAACTCAGGTGGACACGGAGTAGGATTCTTCCAAATCGGAGGAGGTATCTCTGGAGATTTCCCTATCTGTGTAGTACCAATGATGTACCAAGACTTAGAGTGGGAAGATGTGCCTTTCTGGTCATACTTCTGCCAAATCTCTGATTCTACTACATCTTATGGATCATACTCTGGAGCAGTTCCTAACGAAAAAATTACTTGGGGTAAACTAGATATCGACACACCTAAATTTATAGTTGAGTCAGATGCTACGATAGTTGCACCATTAATTTTTGCTTATATTCTTGGTAATTAATTTTTAATTTTTTGGGAGTAAATAAATGTAATTTTTTATTTGTAGTTTACAATTTACCTATTACATTTGAAACTGAAATAAAGCAAGAACAAAGAATGAAGAGAGTAATTGTTGATTATGCAAAGTTAACGAACGAAATTTTGACACTATTGGTCGAGAAATTTCCTGACGGGTATGATGATGCAGATATTATTCGTTTTAAAAACGTAAAGAATGAAACTGTGGAAGCAGTGGAGGTAAGAACTGAGGATACTATATACCTGGTAAAAGTAAGTACTAAGCTAGCAGATAGAATAGAGAACTACGATGAAGATGAAGAAGACTTCACTGAAGCTCCTGAAGATTCATTAGATGCTTTAAAAGACTTAGAAATTGCAGACGATGAAGATTAACAAAATAATCTAAATATAAGAAAGCCACTCTTTATAAGGGTGGCTTTTTTATTGATAATATACAATGCTAAGTGATAAGTTGTGCCTAAGAGAACAGATTATTCTTAAGTGATGGCTACTGGTTATTTAATTTAGGCTATTCTTGCTTAAAGAGTATGAACTTCTATAATTTTCAATATATTTGCAATCGATAAAAATTCACAATACATTTTAAAAATATGAAAGCAGGTATAGTAGGATTGCCAAATGTGGGTAAATCAACATTATTCAATTGTTTATCTAATGCAAAGGCACAGAGTGCTAACTTCCCATTTTGTACAATAGAACCAAACATTGGGGTTGTGAATGTACCAGATCCACGTTTATTAAAATTAGAGGAGTTAGTAGTACCAGAGCGTGTATTACCAGCTACTGTAGAGATAGTAGATATCGCTGGATTAGTAAAAGGAGCAAGTAAAGGAGAAGGTTTAGGAAACCAATTCTTAGGAAATATTAGAGAGTGTAATGCTATTATCCACGTAGTTCGTTGTTTTGATAACGACAATATTATTCACGTAGATGGTAATGTTAACCCTATCAGAGATAAAGAAACTATCGATATCGAGTTACAGTTAAAAGATCTTGATACAGTAGAGAAAAGATTAGAGAAAGTAAAGAAAGCTGCTAAAACTGGAAATAAAGAGGCTCAAGTAGAGGCTGACTTATTAGAGAGAATTAGAACTACTTTATTGCAAGGTAAATCTGCACGTATAGTAGAAGCTAAAAACGCAGATGAAGAGGCTTTAATCGAGGAATTCCAATTAATCACTACTAAACCTGTATTATACGTGTGTAACGTAGATGAAGGTGCAGCTGTAGGAGGAAATGCTTATGTAGAGCAAATCAAAGAATTAGTAAAAGATGAGAATGCTGAAGTAATCGTACTAGCTGTAGGAACTGAAGCTGACATTATGGAACTAGAAACTTTCGAAGAGCGTCAAATGTTCTTAGAAGATTTAGGGTTAGATGAGCCAGGAGTTTCTAAATTGATTCGTTCTGCTTATACGCTATTAGATCTTCAAACTTACTTCACTGCAGGAGTAAAAGAAGTTAGAGCTTGGACTATCAAAGTTGGTGATACAGCACCTCAAGCTGCAGGTGTAATCCACAGTGATTTCGAGAAAGGATTTATTCGTGCTGAAGTAATCGGTTATGAGGACTATGTTACTTATGGTTCAGAATCTAAAGTAAAAGAAGCTGGTAAACTTAGAGTAGAAGGAAAAGAATACATTGTAAAAGATGGTGATGTAATGCATTTCCGTTTTAACGTTTAATCTATACAATAGAAAAGACAAAAGAGAAGCCTATTTGCTTCTCTTTTTTTTTGCTAATATTTTTAGTAAAACTAAATTAGGAATTGTTAAAATTTTATTGAATTTTGTATACGTATTATAAGTAGTGGACTAATAAGAGGTTTTCCTTTATAATCAAGACATTAGTATCTAAGGATACTAATGAGTAATCGCAAGTATTATTTTAATTCTTAAAGTATTTTAGTTTAGCTATGCAAAATAGTAGTGTAAAAAAATTAATCTTATTATTTAAACAATCCGTATTTGATTTCTTAGATGACAATGCTATGAAGTTTAGTGCAGCACTATCTTATTACACGATATTTGCTTTACCTCCTTTAATGTTACTTATTATCTCAGCTAGTGGCTTTATATTTTTTGAAGAGAAAGAGGTATCTAATTTTTTCTATGATCAATTAAGAGATATGGTAGGCCCTAATACTACTATAGAGATTCAGACAGCTATGGAGAACGTACAGTTTAACAAGAAAAGTGGTTATATTACTACTATCATAGGTATAGGTATTTTGCTGTTTAGTGCTTCTGGAGTCTTCGCAGAGATACAGAGTTCTATTAATTATATATGGGGTTTAGCTGCTAAACCAGATAAGAGTATTGTGAGGTTAATTAAGAATCGATTACTTTCTTTTGCAATGATAGGATCAGTAGGATTTGTCTTGCTAGTCAGTTTGATGATTAACTCCATTGTTAGTTTACTTTACACCTATTTAGGAAACTTCTTTGCTGAAGATACAATCATACTTGTCAAATTACTTAATAATCTTGTCGTATTCTTAATTATAACTATTCTATTTGTCTTAATTTTCAAAACATTACCAAATGGTAAGTTGTTGTGGAAAGATGCTTTTGTAGGAGCGGGATTTACTTCAGTTTTGTTTATGATAGGAAAATTTGGGATAGGTTGGTATCTTGGTAATACAGCCTCATCCTCTTTATATGGAGCAGCTGGTTCTGTGACGGTTATGTTAATTTGGGTTTACTATTCTGCTATGATTCTCTATTTTGGTGCAGAGTTTACTAAAAATTACGCAAGCTTATATGGTAGAAGAATACTTCCAGGTCCTTATTCTATTGAGATAGAAAAGAATGTGATTAAAAAGAGAGAAGAACAATAAACCTTTAAAACTGTTATTTGACAATTTTTATTTTAAGCTAATTAGTAGTAAATTAGCGCAAATTCCTACGTTTTTTATGCAAGATCAAAATCAATATACCGAAGATAATATTCGTTCGTTAGACTGGAAGGAACATATTCGTATGCGTCCTGGTATGTATATCGGAAAATTAGGTGATGGTTCATCTCCTGATGATGGTATATACATTCTAATTAAAGAGGTTATAGATAATAGTATCGATGAGTTCGTAATGGGAACTGGTAAGACTATTGAGGTTACACTCAAAGACAAGCTAGTGACTGTACGCGATTATGGACGTGGTATTCCCTTAGGTAAAGTCGTAGATGTAGTATCTAAGATGAATACGGGAGGTAAATACGACTCTAAAGCATTTAAGAAATCTGTAGGTCTAAATGGAGTGGGTACTAAAGCAGTGAACGCTTTATCTAACTACTTTAGAGTAGAGTCTGTACGCGATGGTCTATTAAAAGGGGCTGAATTCTCTGCTGGAGACTTAGTAACAGAAGAAGATCAAGTAGAGACTACAAGAAGAAAGGGAACTAAGGTTTCTTTTGTTGCTGATGAGGCCATCTTTAAGAACTATAAGTATAGAACGGAGTATATCGAGCGTATGCTTAAGAACTACTGCTATCTGAATAAAGGATTAACAGTAATGTTTAATGGGGAGAAATTCTTCTCAGAGAATGGTCTTAAGGATTTATTGTTAGAGAATATAACTGAAGACGATCAAGTATATCCGATTATTCACTTGACAGGGGATGATATCGAGGTAGCGTTAACACATAGTAGAAGCCAATATTCTGAAGAGTACTATTCTTTTGTAAATGGACAAAATACTACTCAAGGAGGAACACACTTGGCGGCATTTAGAGAAGCTTTAGTAAGAACGCTAAAAGAGTTTTACAATAAGAACTTTGATGCTTCAGATATTAGAAAGTCTATCGTAGCTGCTGTAGCAGTGAAAGTAGAGGAGCCTGTATTCGAATCTCAAACTAAGACTAAGCTAGGATCTACAGATATGGGGCCTGAGTTGCCTACTGTGCGTACATTCGTAAATGACTTCGTAAAAACACAGTTAGACAACTATCTACACAAGAATCCAGAGATAGCAGATGCGCTATTAAAGAAGATATTACAAGCAGAAAAAGAGCGTAAAGAGTTGTCTGGAATTAGAAAGATAGCTAAAGACCGCGCTAAGAAAGCTAGTTTACACAACAAGAAACTTAGAGACTGTAGAGTACACTTGACAGATATAAAGAATCCTTTATACTTAGATAGTACATTATTCATTACGGAGGGAGACTCTGCATCAGGATCTATTACTAAATCAAGAAATGTGAACACGCAGGCTGTATTTAGTTTAAGGGGTAAACCTTTAAACTCGTATGGAATGACGAAGAAGATCGTTTATGAAAATGAAGAGTTTAACCTGCTACAAGCAGCATTAGATATAGAAGATGAGTTCGAGAATTTAAGATATAATAATATTGTGATAGCTACCGATGCCGATGTCGATGGTATGCACATCCGTTTATTATTAATTACATTCTTCTTACAATTCTTCCCAGAGTTAATTAAAGAAGGGCATTTATACATCTTACAAACTCCTTTATTTAGGGTGAGAAATAAGAAAGAAACCATCTACTGTTATAGTGAAGAGGAACGTGTAAATGCTATCGAAAAACTAAAACCTAAACCAGAGATCACACGATTTAAAGGGTTAGGAGAGATATCTCCTGATGAGTTTCAGTTCTTTATAGGGGAAGATATAAGATTAGATCCTGTAATGCTAGATAAATCTATCTCTATCGATAAAATGTTAGAGTTTTATATGGGTAAGAATACCCCTGATAGACAAGAATTTATCATTGACAATCTTAAAGTTGAACTTGATGTTGTAGAACAATAATTATGAGCCAAGACGAGAATTTAGATCAAGAGTTAAACAATATTAATAATGAACAGCCTATAGAGGATCACTCTGATGTTCAGGAAGAAGTAACTGAGACCATAACGAAGGTAACGGGTATGTACAAGGATTGGTTCCTTGATTATGCCTCTTATGTTATCTTAGAGCGTGCTGTACCTGCTATCGAAGATGGTTTTAAGCCTGTACAGAGACGTATTATGCACTCGATGAAAGAGTTGGATGATGGACGTTATAACAAGGTTGCTAATATCGTAGGGCACACGATGCAGTATCACCCACACGGGGATGCAAGTATTGGTGATGCCTTAGTTCAACTTGGACAAAAAGATCTATTGGTTGATATGCAGGGGAACTGGGGGAACATCCTAACAGGGGATGGTGCTGCAGCTTCTCGTTATATCGAGGCTCGTCTAAGCAAATTTGCTTTAGAGGTATTATATTCTCCTAAGATAACAAACTGGCAGGCTTCTTATGATGGTAGAAAGAATGAACCTATTAATCTACCTGTTAAATTCCCATTACTTTTAGCGCAAGGTGGTGAAGGTATCGCAGTAGGATTATCTACTAAAATACTTCCTCACAACTTTAATGAATTAATAGATGCATCTATTAAGATTTTAAAAGGTAAGCCTTTTACAATATATCCTGATTTTCCTACTCAAGGGATAGCAGATGTATCTAATTATAATGATGGAGCTCGTGGAGGACGTGTACGCGTTAGAGCTAAAATAGCTCCGTTAGACAAGAATACTTTAGTAATCACTGAAATACCTTTTTCTACCACTACTACTAGTTTGATAGAAAGTGTGCTTAAAGCAAACGAGAAAGGAAAGATCAAGATTAAAAAAATAGAGGATAACACTGCTGCCCAGGTAGAGATATTAATTCATCTACCTCCAGGCACTTCTCCTGATAAGACAATAGATGCATTATATGCTTTTACAGCGTGTGAGACGTCTATAGCACCATTAGGATGTGTTATTCAGAATAATAGACCTTTATTTACAGGTGTATCAGAAATGCTCAAGAACTCTACTCATCAAACAGTAGATTTATTGAAGAAAGAACTTGAGATAGAATTAAATGAACTAGAAGAGAAATGGCACTTCTTATCACTTGAGCGTATTTTTATTGAGAATCGTATTTACCGCGCGATTGAGGAAGAAGAAACTTGGGAAGGAGTATTAAATGCTATTGATGAAGGGCTTAAGCCTTTTGTAGTTAATCTAAAAAGAGCTATTACTCAAGATGATATTGCTAAATTAACAGAGATACGTATTAAGCGTATTTCTCGTTTTGATATTGATAAAGCTAATCAGAACATTGAAGCTTTAGAAGCAGAGATAGAAATAGTAAAATACAACTTAGAACACTTAATAGACTTTGCTATAAAATATTTTACTTCTCTTAAAGAGAAATATGGTAAAGGTAGAGAACGTCTTACTGAGTTAAGAAGTTTTGATACCATAGAAGCGACTAAGGTAGTTCTTAGAAATACTAAACTTTATGTAAATAGAGAAGAAGGTTTCTTTGGGACTGGTCTTCGAAAAGATGAATATGTATGTGACTGTTCTGATATAGATGATGTTATCGTATTCTTAAGAGATGGCTCTATGATGGTATCTCGTGTAGATGAGAAGAAATTCGTGGGAAAAGATATCATACACATTGCTGTTTGGGATAAAAATGACAAGCGAACTATCTATAATATTATTTATAGAGATGGCAAGTCTGGATCATCATTTATCAAGCGATTTAATGTAACAGGGGTAACTCGTGATAAAATGTACCCTTTAACGCAAGACAAACCTGGTTCACAAATCTTATACTTTTCAGCAAATCCTAATGGTGAAGCTGAAGTCGTTACTATCTTGTTAAGACAGTTGACTAACGTTAAGAAACTGAAGTTTGACTTAGACTTTGCAGAACTATTAATTAAAGGTAGAGTAGCTAAAGGAAATGTGGTTACTAAGTATGCTATCAAAAAGATAGAATTAAAAGAGAAAGGTATCTCTACTTTACGCCCACGTAAGATTTGGTTTGATGAGACAGTTAAACGTCTTAATGTAGATGGTAGAGGAGAGTTATTAGGTGAGTTTAAACCGGAAGATCGCTTGTTGATTGTTAATCAAAGTGGTAAACTTAAGACTATTGTTCCTGAGCTAACTACGCACTTTGAGGAAGATATGATCGTATTAGAGAAGTGGAAGAGTAATAAGCCGATTTCTGCCTTATACTTTGATGGAGAGAAAAATCGCTATTATTTAAAACGCTTCCTTATTGAAAATGAAAACCGCGAAGAAATATTCATCACTGAGCATGCTAATTCTAAATTAGAAATAGTATCTACAGATTTCAGACCTATGTTTGAGGTTGTGTTTGCTAAAGTAAAAGGCGTTCAAAAGGAAAACTTACTGATTGATGTAGAGCAGTTTATAACTATTAAGGGAATTAAAGCTTTAGGGAATCAAGTATCTTTAGATAAGATACGTCAGGTGAATATATTAGAATCATTGCCTTATATAGAGGAGGAAGAGGAAGAAGAAGAAGAGGAGGAAATCATTATAGGAGAAGCACCTGAAACAGAATTAGACGACGATGATCAACTAACATTACTATTTTAGAATAATTAAATGAAGTACAGTTATCTTGTAATAGCTTTATTAATAGGAAATCAACTCTTTGCCCAAGAAGTAGAAGACAATCTATTTGATCAAAAAAGAGAGATAAAAGGGCTTAGTGATAGATGGGATTTGAATCCAGAGAATAAAGGTAAAACGTTTACTATTACTCCTTATAAGCCTATATATTTAATGCCAGCACGTTGGTCAAGTCATCCAAATGAGCAGCCCAATAGCTTAAATGATTTAAATAATGCTACTGAATCTATAGATTATGATAATGTAGAATTGCGTTTTCAGATAAGCTTCAAGACTAAGATGGCATCAGGAGTATTCTGGGGAAAAGGAGATATATGGGTCGCTTTTACTCAGACTGCAAATTGGCAAGCTTATAATGAAAAGGAGTCAAGACCTTTTAGAGAGTTAAACTATGAGCCAGAGGTGATCTTTAACTATCCTCTTGATTATTCGATTAATAACTTTAAGTTCACTATGGCTGGAATAGGTTTTAATCACCAGTCTAATGGAAAGAGTCTACCATATTCTAGGAGTTGGAATAGAATAACAATGCACTTGGGAATGGAATATAAGAACTGGACATTTTTAGTAAGACCTTGGGTTAGATTATCTGAGGATGCTAAATCTGATGATAATCCAAGAATAGAGGACTATGTCGGAAGAGGCGAACTAGTAGTGGGTTACCAACCTAAAAATGGGCAACTCTTTACACTAATGGTTCGAAATAATTTGAGATTTAATGATAATTACAGAGGTTTCTTAGAATTTACTTGGGCATATCCAATCAAGAACAACTTAAAAGCTTTTCTTGTTGTTAATAATGGATATGGAGAGACAATGATAGATTATAATTGGAAACAAACTAATATAGGAATAGGTATTTCACTAATGGAATGGTTATAAAAAAGGCGATGAACTTAATTCATCGCCTTTTTTATTCATTTAATTGACTGTAAATGAGTAGTCCTATAGAGAGTACAGCTAGACCTAAGCCTGCGATATTTACCTTACTTAGTTTCTCTTTAAAATAGAAGTATCCTATTAAGGTTCCCAAGAATATAACACCATAATTCATCCCTGCAAACACAACAGTAGGATTACTAGAGAAAGCCTTATGAGCATTCAGATAGAAGTATATATTCATAAAGTTTAGTATACCTATTACACCTCCATATATTATCGTCTGTCTGCTTATGTTTAGTTTCTGCTTCTTGTAGATCATATAGATCCAATAGAATACAAAAGAAAGCATTAAGGACACTCCGAATACATAAAATAGAGTAGTAGTGTAGGGGATAGTACTATATAGAGCAACTTGTTTAAAGCAAATATCTATTATTCCAAAACCAAAGAAAACTAGTATTAAATATAGAAAACTGTATTTATTCTTTACTTCATTATTATCTTTCTTTTTTAGAATTAAGCCTATAGACAAGAACCCTATTAATAATGCTAAATACTTCAGATTAGAAATGTCTTCCTTAAAGATAAATATAGAAGCTAATATTGGAATAAAAAGAGACATTCGTTGTGCAATATCAGTTTTTATAATTCCAGTATATCTAATACTCAAATATTGCATTACAAATATCAAAGGGAGTAAAATACCTAAACCTAACACTAGTGGAATGGGAAAATTACTTATAAATTGAATATTTGGTTCAAATATAAAATATGACAGCAAGACTGTAGCTATATAATTAAGGATAATAATCTGAAAGATATCTATATTTCCTTTTTTAAGAATTTTTAAAAAAACACCAACAGATATACTGCTGAGTATACTAAGAAGTAGGTATAACATTATATAATCAAGTATAAGTGCAAATATAGGTCAATTAGGAGATTGATGTACTAAAATAGAGTAAGAGTTCTTTTAAAATATTCTATTTTACATAACATGTATTATAGTTTAACATAGTTATTTTATTTCATTATTAAATATATAAATCAAACATTATAACCAACATAAACAATTATTCATTAATTTTGTATAAATTATATTATATTAATTAGTAATTTAAGTCTATAGTTGTCTTAATATAAAATATGAAAAAGATTCCAAGGTATAATAGTTGTGACCTTTTAGATCAGAATAATGTTCTAAAGGACTGTGTTATTTTCGACTTACACAGAATAATTCAAATGCGAAATAATGTTGTTTCGGTTGCTCATCATCATGCATTTTATCAAATTCTTTTAATTACAGGTGGTTCTGGTATACATTACATTGATAATGAATTACACTCTGTGAATAAAGGAGATATTTTCTTTTTATCACCAGAACAAGTACATAGATGGGATTTTAATGAAACTACACAAGGTTTTATCTTAAACTTTACTACTGATTTCTTTTCTCCTTTTCTTCTAAAAACTGATTTTATTCAGTCTTTACCTTTTTTTAGTTATAATACAGAATATAATAAACTCAATGTTTTCCAACAATTCTCTATTGTAGCTAATATTTTTGATAAAATAACATTTGAGCTTCAAATCAAAGATAATTGTGATTACAATCTGATTAGAATTTATATACTAGAGCTTTTACTACATCTTAAGAAACAAATTAATCATGAAAATAATTTTTCTTATAATCAATTGCAACCCGCTAATTTAGTTAAGCAATATGAGCATTTGGTTGAAAAGAATTTCTATGAATTGAGATTTCCCAAAGAATATGCTCAGCTTCTTTATGTAACACCAAATTATCTAAATGCTATTTGTCAAAAAATCAAAGGACAATCTGCAGGAGAAGTTATTAGAAGTCGAATCTTATTAGAAAGTAAAAGATTACTAGTCAATACTAATCTTTCTGCAGCTGAAATAGCTTATAAATTAAGTTTTAAAGACAATTCTTATTTTTCTAGATTTTTTAAGAAGTATGTGGGAGTTTCTCCTGATGAATATAGAAAGTCTTAGAATACATGAGTTTTAAATAGACTACTCCCCTCCTGTTTATACCTAAAAGTAGAAGACATAAATCCCCACTTGTCTTCAAAAAAAATGACTGCTGATTAGCAGTCACTTTATATCATAGTATTTTTTACTTAGATAATATTATCCCATTTTAAAGTAGAGTTATACCATAATGCTCCATTTTTAACCTCCAAAGGGCTAGTTACATTATTAGTATACAAAGCACCAGTACCTAAACCTTGAGGCATCGTATTATTTAATGTATAGGTCCATTGTGCGATTGCATTTAAACCAATATTACTCTCTAAAGCAGAGGTTATCCACCAGCCTATATTTCTTTCTTCTGCTAAAGAGATCCATTCTAAGCTTCCTTTAACCCCACCTATTAAACTAGGTTTTAGTATAATATACTGTGGCTTTATCTTATCTAGTAGCTCTCTTTTGTCTTCTATAGAGAGTATTCCTATTAATTCTTCATCTAATGCAATAGGCAATGGTGTATTCTCACATAATGCAGTCATAGCATTGATTTGGTGTTGTTTAATAGGTTGTTCTATACTGTGAAGATCTAGGTGACTAAGTATTTCTAATTTATCATTAGCTTCTTCAGGACCAAACCCTCCATTAGCATCTACTCTAAGTTCTATATCTTTAGCAGAATAGTGCTGTCTGATATACCTTAATAACCCTAATTCTCTTTCAAAATCAATGGCTCCAATCTTAAGCTTAACACAAGTAAACCCTTCTTTGAGCTTGTCATCGATTTGCTCCTTCATAAAAGATTCTTCTCCCATCCAGACTAATCCATTGATAGCAATAGAATCTTGTCCTTCTGTAAATGGTGAAGGAAATAAAATAAAGGGATCTTCACTTTCTAATGATAAGAATGCCTGTTCTAAACCAAACTGTATAGAAGGCCATTCTCTCAAACTTTCCCAAAGAAAATCTTGACCCAAGTGAATATTATCAACTACCCACTTTAATTTTTCTTCATAATTAGGTCTATCATCAAAACTAAGAGAGCGCAGTATACCGCACTCTCCTATTCCTTTTTTATTATTATCTTCTAAAGTGATATACCAAGTTTCTTTTTCAGTAAGCACTCCTCTAGAAGTACTTGAAGGTCTTTCGAATATCAGATTATGTTTTTTATAACTTGCTTTCATAACACTTATAGCGTTAAACTCTCACCTATATTTAATAGCATTAAATCTTTTCCTTTCTCAAAGAATTTGCGCTTTGCTTCTTCATGGTCTATTTCTATATATCCAAATGTATCAAAGTGATATCCTAATACTTTATCACATTTAACAAAATCAGAAGCAACAACAGCTTCATTTACATCCATAGTGAAGTTACTTCCGATAGGTAAAACAGCTAAATCAAGATTTGTAAACATTGGAATTAACTTCATATCCATCGTTAGAGAAGTATCACCTGCGATATAGATATTCTTATTTTTACTTTCAATAACAAATCCTCCTGGTTGTCCTCCATAACTTCCATCAGGAAAAGAACTTGAGTGAATAGCTGGAGTATACTTTAATTTACCAAAATCAAAAGTCCATGATCCCCCATGGTTCATAGGGTGTGCATTAAATCCTTTTGCCTCATAGTGCCCTGCTATCTCTGCATTAGATACGATTATAGCATCAGGGTTATTCTTAGCGATACGCTCTACATCAGCGATATGATCACCATGCGCATGAGTTATTAATATATAATCTACTTTTATAGCATCTACATCTATGGATTTGGCTGCTGATAAAGGATTACCTGAGATAAAGGGATCTACTATAATATTAATATCTTCCACTTGAATACCTAAACAGGCATGTCCGTAATATGTGATTTTCATAAGTATAATTGTTTAAAGTACTAAAGCTATTGAAAATAATAGAGAAAGCAAAAATGTACTTAAGGCTACTATCTTCATTTGTGAATCTAATTCTCTTGGTTCTGTATTTTTCTTTACGAATACTAAATGCTTTAATAAAGGAATATACGCAATGATAAAGAAGTATTTATAAATAGATAGATCTGCGTGTATTCCATATATTATAAATGCTACAAGAGCAAATAGAACGATAAAGTAATGATATTGTTTTGCGCCTTCTCTCCCTAGTTTAACAGCTAAGGTGTTCTTTCCTACTAGTTTATCAGAATTTAAGTCACGCATATTATTGATGTTCAATACCGCAATACTTAAATTACCAACTGCGATGGCTGGTAAGATAACCCAATAATCTAATACTTGGCCATATAAGTAGAAACTCCCAATAACACTAACTAATCCAAAGAAAATAAAAACAAACAAATCTCCTAATCCCTTGTATCCATAAGCGCCAGAACCAACTGTATATTTAATAGCAGCTGCCACACACGATATTCCTAAAACGAAGAAAAATAGTGAAGTAAAGAAGTTATCTCTCCCAAAAGAGATATAGATTAGGATTAACGCAGCAATTAATGAGAGTAATGAAGTAACGATAACACCTTTCTTCATTTCTTTGGCTGAGATTAATCCACTCTGCAAAGCTCGTTGAGGACCTATACGAGTTTCGTTATCTGTTCCTTTTACTCCATCTCCATAATCATTAGCAAAGTTAGATAGAACTTGTAACAACAGTGTAGTTAATATAGCGAACAAGAATATGCTCAAGAAAGAGGCATTAGCCGAAAAGAATGGATATGCACAGGCACTTCCTATTATAATTCCTGAAACTGAAAGTGGTAATGTACGCAGTCTAGCTGCACTTACCCAAGCTTTAAATTTTATCATCAATGAATCTAAATTGCACTAAGAGTACTAAGCTCTTAAAGAGTATTAAAAGCTCAAAATTAAATAGAAATAATGACATACTCTCTATTTAAGACTACTCTTATGTACTTTTAAACAAAGTATGTGTAGTAAACGAAAAGTTAGTTTATCCGATAAGTTTAAGCTTTAAGTACTTATGAGGTTTAGCGAATGTATAGTATAGGGCATATAAAGGATTAGCTCCCTTGACAGAGAAAGTTAATGTTTGGTTTTCTGCAATTTCAAAGATAATCGCATTCGAAGTGTTCCAATCTATTTTAGTACTTAAAATATGTTTTCCTTCAGGTATTTCGAAATCCATTTCTACCCCATTAGCGATAGACCCTAGCTTTTCCCCATCTAAATATATAGTATAGTTTCTAAATCTTTCTACGAAAGCTTTCTTTCTTCTTAAGATTATTCTTGCCATCATTTAATTCCAACTTGTTTTTAGTAAAGTTATGAGTTATTAAAGAAGTAGCCCTATAAAAATCAACTATTTTTAACAACTAATTTTTAAACAAGTAAGTCGTTTTAGATAAACGTTTGATCATTATATATTATTTATCTATCTGTTTATCAAATCCTTAGTTCTTTTTTATATCTTTGTATCGTTTAGAAAAGCTTTAGGTCACTTATACAAAACTAAATTCTCTAGCTTAAACCACAATCAGCATTCCAAATACTATAAAGAATTCTACTTCATAGTTCTTTCATTAGCGCTATAAAAATACTATAGTATCCTTGTATCGCCATTCAGACCTATCTTGTATAATTACTTTTCGTATATCTGGCTATCACTTATTCTGGGTTAAAAGAATTTGCTTACTCCTCCTAATAAAATTTAGATAGTAGACATCTACTATCTAATCATATTTACCACCCCCTTTATCTAATTCATTATTATATATTTCTGAATAGCTTGCTTATTCTAAATATGAAGTCACTTGTGGCTATTTCCGTTCAAGTGAGTCCATAGTGACTTGATTAAAACAGTCTTTTTCATAGAGTCATTATGGATTTACTATGCTATCAATATTCTATCATACCAAACAAGATAGCTTTAAGATGTATTAATAAATTAGTAGAAGTAATTTCAATAGAGATAATATGAAAAGAGATTTAAACTCTAAAATAGTGATAGACAAACAAACGAAAAGTAATTATACAAGATAGATTTGAACTAGAGGAATATTCCCTCTTTTTTAACAAGAATTAACCCTCACCTATTGACTGATTATTAGAACTAGAAGATTCATTCATTTATCTTCTTTATATTCATTTTAAATTTTCAAATATCTTTCTATTAAGTTCCTATAACAATAAGTTATGTGTTGTTTTTTAATTCTGTAACTATTTGAATATTAATACATATTACATGTTATGTAAAGTAATAATTTAAGTGATTAGATAGGCATTTTGGATTAATGGATTGAATCTTTATTCAAGACAGTCTTCTTTTTAAGATAAAAAAAGCTTGTCGTAACAACTAATTACTGTAACGCGTAAGGGGTTATATCTAGATCGTATTTTGTAAAAAAAGAACATATATAGTGGTTAAAATGATAGCAAAAAAAAGAACCATCCAATAGAGGATGGTTCTTTTTTTATATCTTTTACTATTTATATTTCTACTATGGAAGCCACTTTTTAGTGAAGTTTGGTTTTCTTTTTTCTAAGAAAGCATTTCTCCCTTCTACAGCTTCTTCAGTCATATAAGCTAGACGTGTAGCTTCACCAGCGAACACTTGTTGTCCTACCATTCCATCATCTGTTAAGTTCATTGCGAATTTAAGCATCTTGATAGACATAGGAGATTTAGCTAATACTTCTTGAGCCCATTCATAAGCAGTATCTTCTAGTTCAGCATGAGGGATCACAGCATTTACCATTCCCATCTCGAAAGCTTCTTGAGCAGAATAATTTCTACCTAAGAAAAAGATTTCTCTTGCTTTCTTTTGCCCTACCATTTTAGCTAAGTAAGCAGAACCATATCCTCCATCAAAACTAGTTACATCAGCATCTGTTTGTTTAAAGATAGCATGTTCTTTACTTGCCAAAGTCATATCACATACTACGTGAAGACTATGTCCTCCACCTACAGCCCATCCTGGTACTACAGCGATCACTACTTTAGGCATAAATCTGATTAGACGTTGTACCTCTAAGATATTAAGACGATGCATACCATCATCTCCTACATACCCTTGATGTCCCCTAGCCTTCTGGTCTCCTCCACTACAGAAAGAGTAGATACCATCTTTAGGCGATGGACCTTCTGCAGATAATAATACTACACCGATAGATGTATCTTCTTGTGCATCATAAAAAGCACGATATAGTTCACTAGTTGTTTTAGGTCTAAAAGCATTGCGAACCTCTGGTCTATTAAAGGCAATACGAGCAACTCCATTACACTTTTTATAGGTAATGTCCTCAAACTCGATAGCTGTTTCCCATTGAATCTTACTCATAATGTTTTTGAATTTAGGGTAAAAATAACCTATTTTTTGCATTATATTGCCATTCCAAAACATTATAATATATGAAAAAAACGCTTTTATCACTTAGTATCCTTTTTGTAGGATTAAGCTCTTATGCTCAAGAGTATGATTTTCACACCATTATAGACCTTGATGCTACCCCAGTAATAAGTCAAGGAAAAACAGGGACTTGTTGGAGTTTTAGTACATCTTCATTCTTAGAATCGGAGATTATGAGAAAAACAAATAAGCACATAGATCTATCAGAGATGTACACTGTACGCAATATCTATCCAGAGAAGATAGAAAACTACATTCTTAGACAAGGCAAAACACAGTTTGGACAAGGAGGTTTAGCACATGATGTTATTAATAGTATCCGTACTTATGGCGTAGTGCCTATAGAGGCTTATTCTGGATTAGTTGGGAAAGAGTCTTTTGATCACAGTGAACTGTTTAAAGTTTTAAAAGGCATTATAGATGCCTATGCTAAGAGTGATTCTCCTATTTCTTATAACTGGAAGGAGATTACTGAAGTCGTATTAGATAAATATATTGGGAAGAACATTAAGGAATTTACCTACGAAGGGAAAAAGTATACTCCTGAAAGTTTTCTGAAATTTACTACAATAAACCCAGACGACTACATCACTATCACCTCTTTTAACAATAAAACAAACTACTCTTCGTTTATATTAAATATTCCTGACAATTTCTCTAACGGAAGCATGTATAATTTGCCATTAGAAGAATATATTAAGAATATAGATTATGCCCTTGATATGGGATACACTTTATCACTAGACTGTGATGTATCAGAAAAATCATTCTCAGGAAAACATGGAATAGCATTTATTGCTGAGAATGAAAAAGATAATGTAAAAGGATTAACAGAAATTATAAAAGAGAAGGATATTACTTCTGAGTATAGACTTCAAGAGTTTTATAACTTCAATACACAAGATGACCATTTAATGCATATTGTAGGAAAAGTCAAGGATCAAAATGGCAATATTTACTATAAAGTAAAAAATTCATGGGGTGCAAATAGTGATCGTGTTGGAAATGATGGTTATATTTACATGAGCATTCCTTATATTAAATTGAAGTCAATATCTGTGCTTCTACACAAAGATGGACTACAAAAAATTACAAAGGATAAATTAGGATTAAAATAGTAGTTAACGACAATAAATTAGACCAGTTATAATATCTATCTAGCTGGTCTTCTACTTGGAAAAAAGAATGATTAATAAAAAAATTATAGCAGTAACATTGTTAGCGGCATTAGTGTTTAATGCGTGTCAACAAAAAGAGAACAGAGATTTAGCTACTAATATTCCTTTAATAAAAGAACATAATGTACCAGTTGAAAACCCATATAGAGTTGAGTTTCCAATTGTATCAACAGAGTATATTTTAGAAAAGGCTCATGTAATTGAGAATTTTTATAATGATAATATCAATAAAAGTGGATATACAGGAAGTTTCTTAGTGGCTAAGAATGGCCAGATTATCTATGAAAACTATTCAGGAGTATCTGATAGACGTGGTAATGATTCTATTAATAGTGAGACACCTATGCATGTGGCATCAGTAGGAAAGGTGGTTACAGCCGTAGCTGTCTTAAGGTTAGTAGACGCAGGGCTAATTAGTCTAGATCAGAGTGTTTCTGAGATTATAAAAGGGTTTCCTTATCCTGAGATTACAGTTAGAACATTGCTAAGTCATCGCAGTGGACTAAGATATTATGGCTATTATAAAAATATATGGGACATAAAGAAAACAGTGACTAATGAAGATGTAATAAATACTATTAACGATAAGAAAGTAACCTTAGATTTTAAACCTAATTCTAAGTTTACATATAGTAATACTAACTATGTATTATTAGCTTCTATCGTAGAGAGAGTGACCAATAAGACCTTTAAGCAAGCCTTGAGAGAGTTGATATTCGAACCTTTAGATATGGCACATAGTTTTGTATTTGATGATGTATCATTAAAAAATCAAGTAACTCAGTCATTTTATAAAAATAGCTCTTTACAACGATGGGATTACTTAGATGGAACCTATGGAGATAAGAATATATACACTACTCCTAGAGACTTTCTAAAACTAGATACAGCTTTATACTCTGATAACTTTCTTAGTGCAGATCTTAAACAAGAGATGTATAAAGGCTATAGCTATGAAAGTAAAGGCAAAAGGAATTATGGCTTAGGAATGCGTCTAATCGAAATGGACAATGGGGATAACTATACCTATCACAATGGTTGGTGGAGAGGAAATACTTCTTCATATATACGATTGGCAAAGGATAATGTATGTATTATCTTATTTTCTAATAAGTATTCTAGCTTAACATATAAGACAGTCAGTTTAGCACACCATTTTGGTGACTATCCTGTAGGAGATATGGAACTCTAAAATAATAAAGATTATGAAAACAGTGAATGATATTTTTGGTATTAAATACGCTATTTGCCAAGCTCCAATGTTAGGAGTAGCAACACCTGAAATGGTGGCAGCAGTGAGCAATGCAGGCGCAATAGGAACCCTCCCTTTAGGTGGCTTACCTCCTAGCCTTAGCGAAGAATTAATCTTAAAGACGATGTCTTTAACTGATAAGCCATTTATCGTTAACCTGTTTCTTAATCCAATAGTGGAAGTCGTACAAGAGGACATAGACACAATGCAGGAAGAGATAGCTAAACTTGGAAAAGAGATTGGCTATATTCATGAAGAGATTAATGAGTTTAAACAAAAAAATTACCAAGACAATCTAGAGATCGTTAAAAAGTTAGGGCTAAAATATCTAGCCTTTACCTTTGGATGCTTTACAGATCAAGAAATAAAAGAATTACATTCAGAAGGTATTTATCTAATAGGGACAGCTACTACTTTAGAAGAAGCTGTCTTTTTAGATAGTAAAGGCATAGATGCGATATTATTACAAGGTATCGAAGCAGGAGGTCACAGAGGCTCTTTCTTAAAAGATACTCTTGATGATAACTTACCACTAAAAGAGTTAGTAGATCAAGTTTATCCTCATATAAATAAACCTCTTTTTGTAGCAGGTGGACTATATAATGGTCAGGTAGGAAAACACTATTTAGATAAAGGAATAACTATGATCTGTTATGGTTCTCTATTTATAACAGCTGATGAAAGTAATGCTACAGAATACCAAAAAGAGCTTTTAGACAAAGGAATTCCTATAGAAACAGTATTGACTAAATCTTTTTCAGGTAAATTTGCTAGAGGAATTGTTAATAAATTTGCAATATCAATAGATAATTCTAACAAAAAGATTCCTTTATTCCCTATTCAAAACAATTTAACACAAAATTTAAGAAATTTTGCAAAACAGAATTTTTTTCATAACTTTAATTCTCTTTGGAGTGGAACACATTCACACTATGCCAAAAGAGATTCGTCATTAAATATTATAAACAAATTGATTAAAGAAGTATATGAATTATAGTTTTCAATATCGTTTTTTAAAAAATATAAATTTAGAAGAGCTTTTACAAGTATTTAATAAATCTTTCTCTGATTATGTTGTTCCTATGAAGTTAACAACTGAGCAACTGCAGGATAAGATTAAAGCAGAAGGTATTGATCTAACTATCTCAGTAGGTGCTTTCTGTAATAAAGAGCTAGTAGGTTTTATCCTACATGCTAAGAACAATGACTATTTGTATAATGCTGGTACGGGTGTATTACCTTCGTTTAGAGGGAATAATCTGACAACTAAAATGTATGACTACGCTATCCCTCTTTTTAAGAGTTTTAATATGCGTAAAATAAACTTAGAAGTTATTAGCTCTAACGAAACAGCAAACAAGTCGTATCGAAAGATAGGGTTTAAAAAATGGAGATCTGTCAACTGTATCAAAGGAATTATAAATATAAAAACTTCTAAATTTGAAGAGATAGAAGGTTTACAGATAAGTAATCTACCTTACTATGAGTACTTAATTTCTTTTGCTGAGAAGGATATCATTCCTACGTGGCAAAATAGTGAATTCTGTGTCAATAATTTCGAAACTTCGTTAATCATAAAAAAAGCAATTATAGGTTCGACTACTGTAGGATATCTTATTTTTAATCCTAAGAACAATAGAATCCTTCAAATCTGGGTAAAAGAGAATTATAGACGTAAAGGCATTGCCTCATATCTTGTTAAAGAATTAATAGGCAATGAAAGAAACTTTACAATAACTAATATAGATGGTCAAAACTTTGGTATTCACTCTTTTTTTAAATCTGTTGGTGGAGAACCATATCTAGAGCAAATAGAAATGGAAATGTATCTATACTAAGCTTAACCAAAGAGGAAAGAAGTCATGCTTAAGGAACCTCCTACATATTTGTCATTAAAAACATGCACATTATCATTCTTATTGCTCAATCCTAGTATGTATAATAAAGGAAAGTAATGATCTGGTGTTGGTATAGCATATTGCATGCTGGCACCTTGTTTTTTATAATCTAGTATCGTATTATACTCCCTAGATAATATAGCTTTCTTTATTATCTCATTACTTTCTATAGCCCAATCAAATCCATAATTATCTGTATCCATATTATCCCAATCTATAGCAGATAAATTGTGTACTATATTTCCGCTACCGATAATTAACACACCTTTCCTTCTAAGGGCTTGTAACTGTCTCCCTATTTCTAGGTGATAGTCCGCATCTTTATAATAATCTATACTAAGCTGTAATACTGGTACATTGGCTTCTGGAAACAAATGACATAAGACAGACCAAGCACCGTGATCTAGCCCCCAAGTCAAATCTTCATGAATTATCTTCTGCTCATTTAATCCAATGATTTCATGTGCTAATAAAGGACTACCCTTTACATCATAGTTAACATCAAATAATGCTTTAGGAAAGCCTCTAAAATCGTGTATTGTTTTTAGTGTTGAATTGCCAGTTACCAATGTGCCTTTAGTTAACCAGTGCGCAGAAATCACAAGAATAGCTTCAGGTTTTGGTAGTTGTTTACCTAGATTCTTCCAGTAGTTAGAGAATTCATTATCTTCTATAGCATTCATAGGTGATCCATGTCCTACAAATAGTATAGGCATTTCCTCTTTTCTATCTTTTAACCAAAACAAATCATTTAGAACTTGATGTTGCATAACTTAACTACTTTTAGTAAACCTAATTAATAATCAAAAACTATTCAGCTAATATTTTTTTGATATCTCTATTATCGCCATAAATAACCATAATGTCTCCTTTGTTTAAAACTGTTTCATAAGACGCAATACCTTGTACTTCGTGTATTTTTTTATGTAAGCCTATAAAACTTTTCTCTTCTTTTATCTTAAGCGTAGTGAGTACTACTAAGTTATAATTAGTTCTAAAACCAATCTCTCCTAGTGTTCTTCCAGCAAAACGGTCAGAAACAGTAATTTCTACAATACTATATCTACCATTTATTTCATAAGAGTCTACTACACCTTTGATACATAATTTCTTTGCCCATCTCTCTGCTGTTTCTTCTTCAGGATGTACTATTTCGTCTACACCAATAGCTTGAAGTACATTCTCATGCACAGGCGTGATCGCTCTACTTATAAGGCGTTTCACATTAAGGTTTTTAAGAACGGCAGTCGTCATAATATTAGCTCCTTGATCTTCACCTATAGCTACTATTACGATATCTGTATTAGCTAAAGGCAATCCTGACATCATATATTGATCTGTAGAGTCTAAGCATATAGTATGTGATATTCTATCTTTATTAGCATCTACCCTAGCCATATTTTTATCTACTCCGATAACTTCATTTCCTTGTTCTGTAAGTTTCTGAGCTAGTGAAGCTCCAAAATTTCCTAAACCTATGATTATATATTTCATGCTGTATTTTAGTTAATCAGAATTTCTTCTGTTGGATATCTATAGTTTGTAAGTGTTTCTTTTCTGCTTATTGCGATGAGTATAGTCAACATACTTACTCTACCTATAAACATAAGCATAATAAGTGTTACTTTACTTGGGTCTGTTAGTCCTGCTGTTAGTCCTGCACTTAATCCTGATGTGCTATACGCAGAAAAGGCTTCATAAGCTAATCGCAATAAATCTGTATTAGGTTCAAAGAAAGATAATGCAAAAATCGCTATCCCTATCACGAATAATGATAAAAAGATAATGGCAAAGGCACGCTGAACAGACAGTTGATCTACTTCGCGTCTATATACTTCTATTCTAGACTTCCCTTTCATTAAGGACCAAATATTCAAAATCGCAATAGCAAATGTACTCGTCTTAATTCCCCCTCCCGTAGAAACAGGGGATGCACCTATCCACATTAATAAAATAATTAATAGGAAGGTAGATACGCTAAACATATTATTATCTACTGAAGCAAAACCTGCTGTTCGAGGGGAAGTTGCTGTAAAGAATGCAGTAACTATTTTTCCTATTCCCTCGTGTTCTGCTAATGTATTATTGTATTCTAATACATAAACTAAGAAAGTCCCTCCTACTATTAGGGCTACAGTAGTAATTAGTATGATACGCGTACTAAGATTAATCACACGGGGTACATATACTTTAGCTTCTTTTTTACTCAAAGGAAGTAGTCTATTTATAACTAAATGTTTAATGTATTTATAAACATTAAATACAATTGGAAATCCTAACCCACCCATGATAAAAAGGCCAGCTATAATTAGATGTAAAGGATAATTAAAACGATATTCAAATGTGTATAAATTCTCAGGTAAGGTAGTGAATCCAGCATTACAAAAAGCCGATACAGCATGGAATATAGAGAAGAATACTCTGTCAAAGAGCGATTCAAATTGCTGGTGTCTAATACTAATAAATATAGCAATCATTCCAATGACTTGAATAATACCTGATATAATAATAATTCGCTTTAATGTCGCAAATACATCTCCAAGCTTATCTATATAAGACATATCTTTTAAGACCAACTGATTGCCATACGATGCCTTACCTCTAAAAAAGAAGCTAAAGTAACTGGCTATGGTCATAATCCCAAGTCCTCCACATTCCATCAAAAAGATCATTACAGTCTTTCCAAAAATAGTAAACTGAGCTCCTATATCTACTGTAGACAATCCTGTCACACATACTGCGCTAGTGGCTGTAAATAAAGCGTCTATATATCTCAAACTACCTGGTGTAACAGTAGCCTTTGGAAATGAAAGCATAAAAGCTCCTATGAAAATAATCAATAAAAAACTGACTACAAATAGCTGAGCAGGGTTCATTCTAGTTTGTCTTAAATTCAACTGTAAAACAGAAAACTCTCTTACCAGCATTAAAAACACACCAAAAAAGATAACAGCATTACTATCAAAAAAGCGAATAGTATGCTCTGGTAATAACCGTGCTATGATTAATATTAGATAAAGAATAATACTAAAAACATCGAATATCTTAACTGATGTAGTCTCATAGCCTCCTTTATACAAATATCGACGAGCAATAGCTAACATACCAATGCTCAAGCAGGTGTTATAAAGAATATTTAACTGATAGTGGTAATCATTTAAAGTATTAAACCCTAAATCATAGATCAAAAGAAATAAAGTGATAAAACTTATCCAAAAAGGAAGGCGAATTAAAATAAATTTCAATTGTTTAATGATATTGTCTTTTAAATAATATAGTGGCATTTTATAGAACTAATTCTTTAAATAATCGTGTTAACACATTTTCCATATCTTCTGACATACCTGGATGTGGACGAGAAGCTTGTATACATGAACTTTTTACGGCAGTTAACCATCTGAAACGCTCGGCTGCATCTAATGTTGCAATAGGTGATTTTTTGCAAATACCTTTAGCAATATGGTCAAAAGCTTCAACATGATCTTTTAGTATATCAAAATCTAATTCACTTTCGAAGCAATCAATCTTCTTCTTGTCTAAATGAAATGAGGATAATAATATTCGCTTAGATTTACAGAATACTAATACCCCAATATTGATAAACTCCTCTCGTTCGACTTTAGGAGTGTACCTTATGATAGAATACTCATATACCTGCATCGCGATGTTTTTTAGCCTCGTTAACAAATAAGTGAGAATGAGCTAATCTAGACTTTAAAAACTCAAAATACACTAATCTAATTTCCTCTGGATTCATATCTGTTTCTTCCCACTCTAACCAGTCAGTAGGTATCTGATTAACTATATAATTAAGATCATTGTCTTGAAGTAAAGCTTTAAATTCGTTATCTACTACATCTAAGTCTTTTGCTACTGGTAAAAGAACGTGATCTTTTATAAATGAGAAAGGTGTAAGGGCACTCTTTTCCCAATTCGTAAAGGAATGATGAAAATAAAAAGAAGCACCGTGATCAATCAACCATAACTCTTTATGCCAGATAAGCATATTGGTATTTCTGAAGGTGCGATCTACATTTGTTATAAATGCATCAAGCCAAACAATTTGAGAGGCTAACTTACTCTCTATTTGCAAAGCTGAAGGATCATAAGTCAAAGCTCCTGACAAGAAGTGTAACCCTAGATTTAATCCCTTGCTAAACTGTAACAAATCTTGTATTTCCTCATCTGCTTCAGTACGCCCGAATGCTTCATCTAATTCTGCATAGACTAGCTCAGGGACTTGTAGTCCTAGTTGCTTTGCGATGAGCCCACCTAGCAGTTCTGCGATCAATGCTTTTACACCGTGTCCCGCTCCTCTAAATTTTAAAACATACTTAAAGCCATCATCTGCATCTGCAAGTGCAGGAAGTGACCCTCCTTCGCGAAGGGGCATGATGTATCTGGTGACAGTTACTGTACGTAAACCTAATTTATTTTCCATTTACTTAAATCTCTAATAGAAACATCCTGCAATATTAACTAAAAAACCCCCAAAGCAACTTACTTTGAGAGTTAAATTTTATTACACCTCTTTATTAAGGCAGTATGAATCAGGAAGATTATTCTTGTTTATAAAATCGTGTTTTCTTATGTATAGCACAATCTTCTCGATGTGAACCTGATAAATAAGCAGTACTCATAAGAAACTCATTGACTATTTCCCCTCCTACAAATTTAAAATGCTTTTTAAACAGTTTTAACCAATCTTTTAACAGGAAGTCACGGTGTAGATCTAGCCATTGCTTAAAGCTACCGAATTCTCGTTGTAAGACTATAATTTGATTTGCATTATATATAGCAGCATTCACTTTTAATTTATTGCGTATGATACCACTATCTTGTAATAATCGTTCTATATCCTTCTCATTAAAGCTGGCTACTTTAGCGATATTGAATCCTGCATAAGCCAGTTGAAAATTAGTTCTCTTCTGTAAGATAGTATTCCAACTCAGCCCAGCTTGATTAATCTCAAGTACTAATCTTTCAAATAACTCATTGTCGTCTGTTAATTCAAAACCATATTCATAATCGTGATAATACTTATTCAGATTATCAGAATCTACAGGAAGTTCATTACAGAAGTCACAATAATGTTTTTTGACAGCCATTTAATTAAGTACTTTTATTTTAGCATCTGTAAGTACCTTTCTAAACTTATTCTTAGCATCTGCTGTTTTTAAACCAAAAATATCTCTAGTCTTTCTGTTATTTAGTTTTACAACAGCCTTTGTAGCCAATCCTTTAGGCATCTTTACATACTTTATATTATACTTATCTATCTTCTCAATAGAAGTTTTAATTAAAAAGTTTTTAACGCTTATATATAGAAACATTGCAACTATAATACAAAAGACATAATCCATTTCATTTGGCTGTTGCCAGTTTGCAGTATATAGTCTCACTGCTCCTAAAACTAGTATAGCTAAAGCCATAATTCTAGAAGAAGAAAGTCTTCCTTTATAATTATCACTTATTTCTAGTTGTTGTATCTCTTTATTGAATTTGATCATTTATTTCAAGTATTTATAATAACAAATCTACTAATAAAAAATAAATCTAAAAGCTAATATAATGTTAGTATTACAGATAATAATAAAGGGGTATTAAACGAACTTAATACCCCTTATACTATTATTTAATATGGAAATATAAATAACTTTTCCCTTTATTAAGACTTCCTTCAGAAACATTAGATAGTTTATCCTCTATTCTTAAATATCCTGCTTGAAAACCAGCTTCTAATTCACCATTATATTTTAGTTTTGTTTCAATATAATAAGTTTTATCTGGATTTATTTCTAATTCTTCTTTAGTAGGAGCCCTTTTTATTTTAGTATAAATCTGAACAGGTAATTTTCCTGTTTCCTTTACCTCACTAAGAATAATCTCTTCTGGAAAATCCCAAAACAACGCGCAAATATTTCCTTCTTTCTTTTCGAATAAGTGATATGTCAATACTTCTCTTTTCATATCTAGAAGTAGATAATCAGAATTTTTACAAGTCTTACTATCTTTTCCTAATAAGCCTACTGGTTGCCCCCCTATTTTATTACCAGCATACTTTAAAGTACCTACAGGCAATTCATCTAGACTTTTTAAGCCACTATAAGGGGCATCAAATATAGTATCTCCTTTAGGAGTATTATCATCACTCTTACTACAAGATAAAGCTAATGCAGCAAAACAAAGAATTAAGTATTTTTTCATGTTTAATTGTTAATATACAGTTAACACAAACATAATTAAATTAACAATAAGAACAAATACTATTCTGTAGTCTTAAGCTGGTAATTATAAATAAAAAAAGCCTAGAATATATCTAGGCTTTTCTATGTATTTCAGTATAATCAGATTATACGTGTAATGCTCTGTTATCAGTTGCAGCTAACGCAGCTTCTTTAATAGCCTCTGCGAAAGTTGGGTGAGCATGAGACATCCTAGAGATATCCTCTGCAGATGCTCTAAACTCCATAGCTACTACTGCCTCAGCGATTAAGTCTGCAGCACGAGCTCCTACCATGTGTATTCCTAATACTTCGTCAGTATTTTTATCAGCTAAGATTTTAACTAACCCATCTGTTTCAGCACTTGCTCTTGCACGTCCTAAAGCTTTAAATGGGAAGCTACCCGCTTTGTAATCAACTCCTTCTGCTTTTAATTGCTCTTCTGTTTTTCCAACAGAAGCAACTTCTGGCCAAGTGTAAACTACACCAGGGATTAAGTTATAATCAATATGAGGTCTTTGTCCTGCTAAGAACTCAGCTACCATCACTCCTTCTTCTTCAGCTTTATGAGCTAACATAGCACCACGTACTACGTCACCAATAGCATAGATATTAGAAGCTGTAGTTTGTAAATGATCATTCACTTCTACTTGTCCTCTATCAGTTAATTTAACTCCAGCTTTTTCAGCATTTAATCCATCAGTATATGGACGACGACCTACAGCTACTAAAGTGTAATCTCCTTCTAGAGTAACTAATTCTCCTTTTTTATCTTCTGCAGTTACTGTTACTACATCTCCTTCACGTACTACTCCTTGTACTTTGTGAGAAGTATAGAACTTCATACCTGCTTTTTTAAGCACTTTAGTTAATTCTTTAGATACAGCACTATCCATTGTAGGTAGTACTCTATCAGCATACTCTACTACAGATACTTTAGATCCTAATCTCATGTATACTTGACCTAATTCAAGACCGATAACACCACCACCGATTACGATTAAGTGTTTAGGTACTTCAGGAAGTTTTAAAGCTTCTGTTGAAGTAATTACTCTTTCTTTATCTAAAGTAATGAATGGTAAAGTAGATGGTTTAGATCCTGTAGCAATAATACTATGTTTAGCTTCGAATGTTTCTACACTTCCGTCTGATTTAGTTACATTGATAGTAGTTGCGTTCTCAAATGATCCAACTCCTTCAAAAACAGTAATCTTGTTTTTGTCCATTAGATATTTAACACCTGAAGATGTTTGATCAACTACTGCTTGTTTTCTTTCGATCATTTTTGATAAATCGAACTTTACTTCTCCAGTGATTTCTATTCCGTGATCAGCAAAATGAGCAATCTCTTCCATGTGGTGAGATGATGCTAATAATGCCTTAGAAGGAATACACCCTACATTAAGACAAGTTCCTCCTAAGTTAGAGTATTTCTCTACTATAGCAGTTTTAAATCCTAATTGAGCACAACGAATTGCTGCTACATATCCTCCAGGTCCTGAACCAATTACAACTACGTCAAATGAATTCATAATATATTATCTTATTTGTTGTTTTTATATATCTTACAAAGTTACACTTTTTATATAATTTAGTCTAAAAAGAGAACTTTAAAGTTTCTTAATTTTATCAATAATAATCACTACTAGCACAATACTCTTAGTCCTCCTTTAATAACTCTAATCTCAAACTGATTAGTATCGTACTCATAATACTCTCCATCCATCTGAAAACCATTTCTTTCTTGTCCTATGATTTCTACTATAATATGATCAGACTGAACGTAGTCTGTTTTTCTAAACTTCTCTGTTTTCTTTAAGATTACATATAGTCCAAAAGTTAATTGCTTTAATAAATTAATTTTTGGCACCATTAAATAATCTAATAACCCATCTGTCAGACTTGCTTTAGGGGTCAGAGACATATTATATCCCATCTCATTAGAGTTAGAGATAAATAACAGTAAAGGATTTACCTCTTTAGTCTGTCCTTTATAAGTAACGAGCATTCTCTTGGCTTTATACTGCTGAGCAGAGTTTAATGCTGCCTTGATATAAGCACCTAATTTGCGCTTACCTGATTTTTCATAGTTATCTATAATGGTAGCATCTATACCAAATCCCAAATTACTAAAGAAATATTCACCATTAATACTACCGACATCCATATTCATTACTTTTCCATCGCGTACACGTATTATCGCCTGCTCTATATCTTTAGGAATAGATAGATTAGAAGCTAATCCATTACCTGAGCCTACAGGTACCACTCCAAATACTACATCCTTATCCACTACTTGTGTAGCTACTTCATGAATAGTTCCATCACCTCCACAAGCTACGATAATATCTGCTCCTGCTGATAGAGCCTGTTGTGTTAATTCGATAGCATGTCTTTTATAAGTAGAATATAGTACGTGTATATCAAATACTTTTTCATCAAAGAATGTTTTAATATAATCCGCAGTAATATTGTGTTTTCCTTTTCCAGAAATTGGATTAACGATAAAAAAGATTTTTCTCATAATAAGATTTCGATAAATTATAGGCTATACAGTATGTACACTATGTGAATACAAATATACAAAGCTATTCTAATATTGATATCGCATAATACTTATGATATCCTTAAAATTTAGATTAGAGTATCTTTTCATAGGTATACTGTACATAATAGATATAGCGTCTCGCTTGCTGATTCTAGGGGGTGCTTGTGGTTTTCTTGCAGTTTTCTTGCCCAGAGCACCTCTTTCTCTAAGGAATGTGCAAGAATACCTCTAGCATAGTGCAAATATATTTATCTATAAAAGGAATAGAGATAAAGTGAAATAACCTTATAGATACAAAAAAGCCAACTCTAATGAATTGGCTTTAATATACTTTATTTAATAGGTCCTTCCCATTCTGTAATACCTCCTAAAAGGTTATGTGTCTCTTCGAAACCTAAAGATTCCATCACATGACATGCTTGACTACTTCTTCCACCTGATTTACAATAGATATAGTAAGCTTTAGTTTTGTCTAGATTAGCTATTTCATCTAAAAAACCTTGTCCTTTATAGATGTCTATATTGATAGAACCTGAGATAGCCTTCTCTTCTACTTCTTCTTCTGTACGTACGTCTAGTATAATAGCATTAGAATCAGCTTGCGCTTTTTCCCACCATTGTTCTTGTGATAAATTTGTCATTGTTTGTTCTTTTAGTAATTGGGTCAAATATAAAGTTATTCTATTTCAAATGAAATTTTTTTAAAATAAATTGACTCTATATCCTACATTATACCTTAATTTGCCTTATTAAACTCACTAATATGTCTTCACATCATATCGTCAGAGATGACCAAGAGCCTGCTTTAATTATAGCTAATGGTGCTGCCTGTAGCCAAGAACTTATGGGACAACTACTTGAATGGTCTCCCCTAGTTGTTGTACTAGATTCTGCCATAGAGAGAGTCATAGATCTAGGGATAAAAGTAGATGTGTTACTTGGTGATTTTGATAGAGACTTCGATGCAGATGCTTATAGAGAAAAACAATATCCTATAGAGATCATACATATAACTGATCAAAACTCAACTGACTTAGAAAAGGGATTTGACTATCTTATAAAACGTGGTATACCAGCTGCTAATGTAATCTGGGCTACTGGTAAACGCGCGGATCACACTATCACCAATATTACGAATATTAGCAAATATAAAGATAGACTTAAGATAACAATGTACGATGACTACTCACGTATATATCCGCTACCTAATCACTTCAAAAAGTGGTATGAAAAGGATACTATTATCTCTCTTATCCCAATAGGCGAAGTAACTAATATTATCACAACTAATCTGCTCTACCCTCTTCATAATGAATCTCTACTACTAGGTGAACGCACAGGAAGTAGTAATTCTGTATTAGAAGATGGAATGGTGACTATTAAATATAACACTGGTAACTTACTGATGATGGAATGTCATGATTAAAGTAATTTAGATAAGAATTAAAACTAAAATAATGATGCTATACCAAGTTTCCTAGCTTTGCATAGCATCATTGGTTATCTATTATATCTCTACTAAACACTAATCGTTCCTTGCGCAATTTCATTAATTAGATTTATGATAGCAGGCAAATGCTCTTTTTGATAACTAGGAATAAAATGTTTTTTACCTCCTATGCTGAACTGTGTTTCTTCTTCACCTACTATAGCAGGACTTCTCTTTATTTCTTCCCATAAACTTGTCACGCTTTCTTCTCCAAAATCTCTGCTTACAATACCTGTTTTGGTGATAACCATCCCATAAGGACTACTAAATAAAGGCTTGTCTAATATAACATATAAAATATCAACACCTACTAGCTCGCATTTCTGTACAAATTTAGTTACTAACTTTTGTTCTTCACTTGTGCTTTTTAAAATATTATGTAGCCCTAACTCTCTTATTACTCCTTTTAAGTCAGTAGCTTTTTTAATCTCTTCTGGTAAATAATTTAAACCTTGTAGCTTAGGTAAAATTAACTTCAAAGAATCTTGTAGAGCTATCTCCATACCTTCTAACTGTTCTTCACTAGTAACTAAAGTATTCTTATTACTAAAGTCATCCCAAAGCCTTATTCCTAATTCTTCTGCATCTGATTTTTGTATAAAATATTCAAGCTTAGGAATAATATCTCTATTGACAAAAGTAACATCTGACTGTGTTATAACTCTAAAATTAGTAATCAGAAATCCTATGCTATGTCTTTTTCCAACTAAGGGAATTTTAGCATGTACTCCTATGAATGCAAAAATAGATTCATCAGAGAGTACATCAATAGATGCTAGCATTTGTTGTTTAGCTATTTCCATTATCTCTGCATTATCTTCCCATTCAGGATGCTTTATGTTGTCAGCCATTAATACCTGTTGAACAGATAATGAAGCAGTATTTAAATAGTCTTCTAATATTTTATTAATTTCTAACATAGATTTATTTTAACTATAAATATAGTTATATTTTATTCACAATATAGTTATTTTAAAAAATTTACAAATTATAAACAAAAAAACAATGACTATAAAAAACACACTTATAATTCTTAAATACTATCTTTACATAAGATCTTAAGCAGATAAAGATGGATTATTTAAAAGAAGGAGAACACTTCGGAGAGCGTAAAAAACAGGTAATCGTAAAAGATGTTATCCTAAGTAAAGCGAATGCTACTGCTGATGCACATATACCATGGCATTATCATAAGCACGCTTATTTCTTATATAATCTAAATGGTCATCTTAATGAGGTTACTAAAAAGGGGGCATTAGAACTAACTCCTAAAAGCTTACTATACCACAATAGTCAAGAGCCACATTACAATAAAGATATACAGAAAGATTTTGACTTTCTACATGTGGAAATCCCAACAGAATGGTTCTTGAAATATGATCTATCATCTAGTATTATAGAGGGAAACTTTCTCTTAAAAGATCCTAGTCTTCAGACTATATTTAACAAGATACACGTAGAGTCTCAACTGGCAGACAAGGCGACTAATCTAGCTGTAGATGGGCTTTTACTACAGACTTTTGCACAAATAACTAGGCTAAATACCACTACAGAGAAATCTGACACCCCATTGTGGGTAAAAAAGCTAAAAGAAATCATACGAGAAGAACGATGGGAACTACTTTCGTTAAATTATCTTGCTACAGAATTGCAATTGCATCCTGTATATCTATCTAGAAAATTCCCTCAATATTTTAATATGAGTTTTGGAGAATTCTTAAGAGAACAAAAACTAAATAAAGCTCTTGACTTATTGCTATACACCTCTATGAGTCAAGCAGAAATAGCTTATCAATGTGATTTCTCTGATGAAAGTCATTTTATACGCATATTTAAATTAAAATATGGTGTAACTCCTGCTATATTTAAAAATCAACACAAAGGTTAAATATTTTCTATTAAGTTTAGAACATTCTATTTTTATAGTTATTTCTACTGTAATTTTGTATATCAATTAATACGAAGTGACTATGTACAGTTTTAAAAATGATTATGCTGAAGGCATGCATCCTAATATATTAAATAGAGTAATAGAAACTAATCTAATCCAACAAGCGGGATATGGTGAAGACGAATATTCTCTAAAAGCTAAAGAATTAATCCAAACTAAAATAGAGAATCCTAAGGCACAGATATACTTCGTGTCTGGAGGAACTCAAGCTAATTTATTAGTTATTTCTTCTATTCTACGTACACACCAAGCAGTTATAGCACCTCAGACCGGACATATATTTGCGAATGAGACAGGGGCTATAGAAGCTACAGGACATAAAGTAATCCCAGTAGCCACTGCTAATGGCAAGCTAACAGCTCACGATATAGAACGCACAGCAGGTGAATATGGATTAAGACCTCATGTGGTAGAGCCTAAGATGGTATATATTTCTAACTCTACAGAGCTGGGCACTATCTATACTAAAGAAGAACTAACTGCTATCTCTTCTACTTGTAAGCAGTTAGGATTATACCTTTTTATAGATGGGGCTAGATTAGGACATGCATTGACAGCTGATAATAATGACCTTACACTAAAGGATGTAGCAGATTTAACAGATGTGTTCTACATAGGAGCAACTAAAAATGGAGGATTATTAGGTGAAGCCATTGTATTTAATAATAATGAATTAGCTACTTATTTTGATTATAATCTAAAACAAAAAGGTGCTTTACTAGCCAAAGGAAGACTACTAGGATTACAATTTGAGGCTTTGTTCACGGATAATCTATATTTTGACTTAGCGAGTCATGCAAATAGAATGGCTACCAAATTAACAGAAGCATTTAAAGCAAAAGGATTTCATTTCTTAGGTGATTCTACTACGAATCAGTTATTCCCTATTCTTCCCTTAACTCTGATAGAAAAGTTAAATAAAGACTATGATTTCTATATATGGAAATCAATAGACCAAGAATATGCCGCTATTAGGCTTATTACTTCATGGGCAACACATGAAAAAATTGTTGATGAATTTATTGACAAGATAGAATAGAAAAAGCTCCTTAGTGGAGCTTTTTCTATTCTATCTTAAGGTTTATAGATATTCATGGCTTCATTATATATCGGACTATCTATATGTAAGAAGTTTAAAACACTGTGAAATACATGCTGCTGTGACAAATCTTTATTTGGCTTAAGAGTTCTTGAGTCTTTTGACACCCAAACAATAAAAGGTATCTCATATTGTTCTTTCGGAGCAAAGCTCATTGGGACACCGTGCATATATAGATTTTTCTCTCCTAAAGATTCACCATGATCTGAGACAAAGAGCATTGTACTTTTATAATCACTCAACTGTTTTAAATCCTCTATAACTTTGTTAAGAATATAATCTGTATAAACAATGGTATTGTCATAAGCATTCATTAGCTCTTCTTTACTACAGTTTGCTAATTCCACACTATTACATACAGGGCTAAACACCTCAAATTGACTAGGGTATTTCTTGTTATAAGTAGGACCATGACTTGTGCTAGTATGTAAGATTACTAAGACTTTATTCTTTTTACTACCTTGTATTTCTTCTTTTAACCCTGCTAGTAATACTTCATCATATTCTGTATATTCTCCTTTTACTTTTTGCTTAAGAATATCTCTATCTTGATATTTTTCAATATGTACAGGTGGTTCTCCCCAGTTCGTTGTTCTCCAGATTACTTCTACATCATTGCGATATAGATAATTTGGCAATATCTCGTATAAGTCATTAGTTGGCTCATGCTCTAAGATGCACTTCACTCCTGCTGTCGTATAGGTAGCACATGAAGTAGCATCGAAGTGATACAGATTCTCTACTTTAGATAGTAATGGGTTTGTATTTTTAGAATACCCATATAAGGAGAAATTCTCCTTTCTGGCAGATTCTCCGATTACCAATACAACTACTGACTTCTCTTTATCTCTAATCTTGGCATCAGGTAATAAAATCTCCTTTTTATTCTTCTGTGCGGCGTGTATAAAATACAAGGAAGTATTCACACTATAAGACCACGGCATTGCCAATCCACCTAATTGCTTAGAGTATTTATCTATCCATAGCCAGTTACTTGAGTTAGCAAAGGCTAGTATTGACATAAATACTAAGGTAAGTGAACTTACAGAGCCAAATCTCTTTAAGCTCTCAGGAACTAATTTTACCTTGTAAATATAAATACTAGGCAACACGCCTATTATAATAAAATATACTACTAACTTGATTGAAAAGAAACTGCTTGATTCTTCAAAATTAGTATTAAATACATTGCTAATCATACTTTCATCAACTATAGCATTATAAGTATTGACAAAATAAACAGCGATACTATTAATAATAAACGAAAGAATCAGCAAAAACTTTCCAAGATAGCGATGTATTGAAGTAAATAAATAAATAGCAAAGAAATTAGCTGCTACCATTAGAATTATTAAACTAACGATAAGCAATATCCCATTTAAACTAATGTATTCAATATTCTCAAAAACGAATCTATAGAATGAATAATGACATAACAACAAGAGTAAAACGCTCATTACTAAAGCGAAATAACTTGTTCTAATTTGTTTTTTTAACATAAAGAGTAGTGATTTTATACAATGTAATGATTAAGCTTATCAATGATAGGTAATAGACAACTAAATTTCTTTCCATTATCCTATGAACAAGCAATATACTACAAATGAAAAATAAAATAATAAACACAGGGTAATACTTTCTATTGTGAATCCACTTCCAAAATTCATATTTTTTAGATATTAAAGTTCCTATTATACCACAGATATAACCTACAAGGCTACCTACTATAACGTCTAATGGATAATGTGCTCCTACCGCTACTCGTGTAAATGCAAATACCAATCCCAACAATACAATAAAAATAAAGTAACTTATCTTATGTTTGGCTTTTTTAGGCATAAATGCAAACATCAATACAGTCAAAATGCTAAAGACAGTAATAGAATGTCCAGATGGAAAGCTATTAGAAGCTGCTAATCGCTCTCCTACTATAAAAAAACTGTGATTATCAAAAGAAGCTGCAGGTCTTGGTATAGCAAAAACATTCTTTATTAAGACAGTAAATAATAGTGAAAATAAAGAACTTGTAATTAATGATTCCCATAGCCTAGGTGTATAAACATATAAGATACTGAGAAGGGAGAGAAAGACTAAAGCATCTCCTATCTGTGTCATATTAGACACTAGGGTTGGATAACAACCTACGTTTTTATTAATATATAAAAAAGTGTTTTTCTGAACCTTTATATACCCCTCTATAGATAAACAGTCTACAAAGTATAAGCTAAAGGCAATAATGATTAATAGTAGAAAAGGTAGTAGAAATAGAAGTGCTCTAACTCTACAGTAATTGTTATTAATAATCTGATTCATTACTTCCCAAATAGATAAATGTTTTCATATTTTATTTGTTATTACCCATTATTCACATTCAATTGCATTGGAATAACACTTAGGTAACATTAACTTAATAATTACTTAAAAGTTTATTCATTTTAAACACATTTTAATTATTTATAATAAATATAAACAAGTATTGTTGTTTTTTTATTGAAGTATAACGGTATAAATGTATAATTATTTCAATAATACCTAAAAACTATTATTTAAATAAATTATATTTTATATGAATGGCATTCTCAATATTCTAACTACTATTTAAGCTATATAGAATACGCATGATAATCCCTTAATAAAAAGTAGTATAACTAAGTAAGAACCATAATAGAAATAATCTACAGCGTTCATTATTAGTATCAATAAATTAAAAAGAATTTTTGCATGGAGTAATTATTACTTAATATACCTAATTAACAAAAAAGCCATCTATAGTATAGATGGCTTTTAAGATTAAATTTTTAAAGGTATTTTTCTTTCTATTAAAATTCTTCTGAATAATTACAGTTCCTTTAGGATACACCATAGAATTAGCTTTTTCTACAGAAATTTTTCTAAATCAATAAGAATAAAAGTTGTATTAGTTAAAAAGTTAATCTCATACTCTGAAGTATCCTCTCCACCGATAGCAATTAACAAAGCACTTCCAAACATCTGATAAGCAAATGAATATGAAATACTTTAACACTTATCATTAGTTGTTGTTTTAAAGAAAGTAGTATATGTACCTACATCTTTTCTAAACTCAACTCAAGATGCGTATAAAAATTAATATGTTAATTTGATTATTTTAAAAACTGACCTAAAAGAATGATTAGGATCAATATATTCCTAAACACTCCAATCTATTATCTTTACTTCTTTAGAGGCTAGATAATCGTTTGTTTTAGAAAATGGTTTGCTTCCAAAGAAACCTCTATATACAGATAATGGTGATGGATGTACTGTTTCTATAACTAAGTGCTTAGTTCTATCAATAGTCTTACCTTTTTTCTGCGCATAGCTTCCCCAAAGTATAAATACAAGATTCTCTCTGTGTTTACTCAATTGTTCAATTACTCCATCTGTAAACTTCTCCCAACCAATTCTCTGATGAGAGCCCGCTTTCTTCTCTTCTACAGTTAGAGTGGCGTTTAGCAAGAACACTCCCTGCTCTGCCCATTTACTTAAGTCTCCATTTAGATTTCGGATGCCTAGATCACTTTCTAGCTCCTTATAGATATTCTGTAAGCTAGGAGGTAATTTAACTCCTTTACTGACACTAAAAGATAGCCCATTAGCTTGAAAAGCACCGTGGTATGGATCTTGACCAATAATAACTACTTTAACATCTTTAAAATCAACTAGATCAAAAGCTTTATATACTTCTTCTTTAGGAGGAAAGACCATCGATATTTCATAGAGAGAATCAACAGTTTGCATAAGTGTTTTAAAGTATGGAGAAGATATTTCTTCTTTTAAGTAGGTATTCCAACCTGATGCTTGTATTTTCATTTTTTTTTCAAATATAAGTCATTTTATTGGTGCATTTCTAAATTAGTATATAGACAGAGGGCTAAGCGTATGCTTAGCCCTAACTAGTTTTTTAAAATTATAGCTCTGTAGCGTTTTTCATATTAGGTAAGAAAGCTCCTCTTACACAGAAAACATCTTTGACATCTTTTATATTTACTTCTATATTGTCAAAAGCAGGATTATCACTTATCAGTAAAAGCTTACCTTCTTCTGTTTTGCGTTTAAATCTATATATTACGATTCCTTTATCTTTTAGAATAAATAAATAGATATGCCATAACTGTAATTCTTTGATATCAATACGTTTAGTAATAACATAAGAAGTCATTTTTATAGTAGGATACATATTGTCTACAGAAACCTGAAAAGCAGTATCCACCTCTTCAGTAGTAGGAAACACATAACTAGGAGCCGTTGCTAATGTTTTCTCTGGATCTAGAAAATATTCAAAGTGATGATCTATTGAAATCATTTTTACTTTTCGCTTGTGATAACTAGTATTATAAACCGCAGTAGAATCTGAAAAGAATAATTCGTTTAGATCTATCTTGTGCTCTTTACACAATGCTATTAATCCTTCGTATTGTAAACTATCTCTCTTTTTCCACGATGAGATAGTATTAGGTTTAACATCTAGAATAACAGAAAGTTGGAGATCAGTTTTAATCCCCATCATTCTCTTTAATTTTTTGATTACTCCTGTTGCATCTTGCATAGCCTTAATTTTTAATGTTTAATTTTCTTTTTTGTTTAACAATTGTTTTAACTCATATTTAAGTAGCCTATCAAGGTTATAATGATAGAATTCAAAGAATATGATTAGTGGCTATTTGTACTCTATCTTCTAATTACTAGTAAAAACTGTACCAATTTAAATCATCTTAAAACAAACTATAATAGCTTAGGCCTTATGATAACACAGTATTTAAAAGATATAAAAATGTTGTTTTATTATTATTTATACAATACAAAATACAAAATAATAATACCAAATAATCATAATATTCAAATAATATAAGGTTAATGATGTTTATTAATTCACAATAATGTATACAAAGCAATCATTCTCAAATATTTTGCCAATATTTTAAAAAAAGAGATGACCTACAATACGTCCATAATTCGCAATAATTGATTGATATTTAGAGAGATTGATGATTTGAAGGATCACAAATTGGAGATGTTTTATGATTAAAAAACTTATTTCTGTATAAATATTAGACCATTTTTATTTTTTGGCTTCTTTTTTGTAATACTCTTATTGTAGATACACTAATTATATTCAAAAAGTATAAAGAAGTTAATTTTTTTGATTAATAACAATTCTACTTTTTACTACAAGAATTCGAAAAGATAGAATTAATTATCTTGAGTATTGTGATTTCTTTAATTGAGTTATTGACTTATTTCTAATCGTATTCTAATGTTGTTTTAATCTGTATCTAATCAAATTCAAAGTGCCCTATAAGTATCAACTAATAATTTTGACCTTAAAATAAATAGACAATGTTTAAAAATACTTTAGTAACCGTTTTATGTGCCTTAAGTCTGGGAACTTTTGCTCAGGATGGCAACAAGAAAACACTAATACTATCAAAGGAAAGTGCTGAAGCAATGTTCTTAGAGCAGAATTTAGACCTGATTGCTAAGAATCTCGAGATATCACAAGCTGAAGCTCAGTTACTGCAAGCTCGTTTATGGCCCAACCCTACTTTTGAAGTTTCGGAAGTAAACTTCTGGCGAACTTCTGATATAGAAGAACAACCAAAACTAGTAGGAAACTGGGGTGAAGCACAGCAGTATGCCTTCAGAGTGGAGCAAATGATTCAAACAGGAGGTAAACGCAAAAAGACGATTGAGTTACAAAAGCTAACTATAGAAGAGAAAAGACAAGAGTTTGAAAGTATTATTAGAGAGCTTAAACTAGAGTTGAGAAATAACCTTTCTGATATTCAAATGCTTCAAGAGCAACGTAAGATATATGAGAAACAGATAGAAAGTACTCAGAGCCTTACATTGGCATATAAAAACCAGTTACAACAAGGGAATATTAGCCAAGCCCAGTATATCAGACTAAAAGCTGCAGAACTTCAGTTTAAAAAAGAGTTGGTTAACATCAACAAAGAACTAGAAGAAGCTATCAAAGACTTTAAGAATTATATCAGTATAGGCAATAATACACAAGTAGAAATAACTGATTTGCTAATCGCTCCCAATAAGGAGGTATCTGAATTAAAATTAGAGGACTGGATTATCTCAGCACAAGAAGAAAGACCAGATGCTTTAAAAAGCAAGACGCTAGAGAAACAGTCAGTAAAGCGATTCGAAATCGAGAAAGCACAACGAGTACCTGATATTACACTAGGTGTAGACTATGACAGAGGAGGGAATATAATGCGTGATTTCGTTGGTTTTGGAATTTCCTTTGACTTGCCAATATTCGATAGAAATAAAGGAAATATCAAAGAAGCAAAAATAGACATTGAATTAGCTAAACTAGATACACAAACCAAGCTAAATGAAATAGCTAATGATATCGTAGAGGCATTTAGAAACTATCACCACGCAGAGGCTTTATATAAAGATATTGAAAGTGATTATGAAGGGCAATTAGATCAGTTGCTTGACGCTTATCACAGGAACTTTCAAAAGAGAAATGTTAGCTTAATCGAGTACTTAGACTTTGTAGAGGCCTATATTGAGAATAAGACTATCCTATTAGAAACTAAGAAAGATCTAAATGATCACTTCGAGAAACTACAGTATGCTGTAGGGAAAGATTTATAAGATTTAAACGAAATGAAAATGACAAAATATTCTATACTTACATTAGCCTTATTCAATATAGCCTTAGTTAGCTGTAATAAGGGAAGTCAAAATACTGAAGAGACAACTCCTACTCAAGAGTGTCTTTCTGAAGCGATGAAAAACACGCTTAAGATGGAAAAAGTAACGCTTAGATCTGTAGAGCGTAGCTTAACGTTAAATGGATATATTGATTATAACCAAGATAAGACTGTTCCTTATAACAGTTTAGTAGATGGATTAGTATCTAATACATACTTCTCATTAGGAGACTATGTTACGAAAGGTCAGTTATTAGCTGAAATCAAAAGTACAGATACTAATGAGATATACAGCGAACTCAAATCTACTGAAGCAGAACTAAAAGTAGCCCTTAGAGAATTAGAGTCTGTAGAGTCTATGTATAAAGATGGTATCTCTTCTCAAAAAGAATTAGTAGAGGCACAAGAAGATGTAAAAACTTTAAAGAGTAAAGTAACTGCTTCTAAAAGTAGTTTAGCCATATTTAATAGTCATGGTGAATCTGGGGTAGTTAAAGTAGTCGCTCCACAGTCTGGATATATCGTGACAAAAAGTATTAGTACAGGTATGACTGTAAATGCAGGTGATGAACCCCTATTCACGATAGCGGATCTATCTGATGTATGGATTATGGCTAATGTATATACAACGAATATGCGCCATATACAACCTAATCAAGGTGTACAGGTCTCTACCCTAGCTTATCCTGATGAATATTTCGCAGGAAAAGTAACTAAAGTATCACAAGTGTTTGATGCAGAAGAGCGCGTGCTTAAAGCACAAATCTCTATGGTAAACAAGGAAATGAAATTAAAGCCAGGTATGTCTGCTGATATCATCATTCAGTTAGAAACTAATGATGGCAAATCATTAGCGATTCCTAATACAGCAATCATCTTTGACAATAATCAGAACTATGTGGTAGTCTATAAGAATGACTGTGAACAAGAAATTAGAAAGATTACACCAGTATCTAAAAACAATATCTATACATATGTAGCTGATGGAGTAAAAGAAAATGAGATGGTCGTTACTACAAATGAATTACTAATCTATGAGCAATTAACTAACAAATTGTAAGTAGTAAAAGCCTTTATTTATGCAAAAGTTCGTAAAAAATATAGTTTCTTTCTCACTTAAGAATACTTTCATCGTCATTTTCGGTGTCTTGTTATTGTTATTTGGAGGAATCTATAGTTATATACATACTCCTATTGAGGCCTTCCCTGATGTGACCAATACGAGAGCTCGTATTATCACGCAATGGCCAGGTCGTAGTGCGGAGGAAGTAGAAAAGTTTATTACTCTTCCTATCTCTAAAGAAGTGAATACTATTCCTAATAAAGCAGAGGTAAGATCAATATCCTTATTTGGTCTTTCTGTAGTGACCGTATTGTTTAACGATGAAGTAGATGACTTTTTCGCTCAACAATACGCTTCTAATAGAATGGGAAATGTAAACCTACCTGAAGGAGCTGAATTTGAAATAGAACCACCTTCTGGAGCTACAGGAGAGATATTTAGATATATCGTGAAGAGTGACCTTCCTATAAAAGAAGTTACTGCTATCCAAGACTGGGTAATCGAAAGAGAGTTACTTTCTGTACCTGGTGTAGCTGATGTAGTAAGCTTCGGTGGAGAAGAAAAGATTTACGAAATACAGATTAATCCAACAGAATTAATCAACTATGACTTATCTCCTTTAGATGTCTATGAGGCAGTAGAGAAAAGTAATATTAATGTAGGTGGTGATGTAATCCAACGTGGTGATCAGGCTTATGTCGTACGTGGTGTAGGATTATTAGATAATGCGGAGGATATAGAGAATATCTTAATCGAAGTAAAAGGAAGTACTCCTATCTTAGTCAAGCACGTAGCTAATGTAACTATCTCAGCTAAACCTCGTCTAGGACAAGTAAGCTATCAAGACGATGAAGATGTGGTACAAGGTATCGTCGTGATGCTACGTGGAGAAAATCCAAGTGCTGTCATCGAAAGTTTAAAAGCAAAAATAGATGATCTAAATGGCCGTATCTTACCTAAGAACGTTCAAATAGAAACTGTAGTAGATAGAACACATTTAGTAAATAATACAGTACACACTGTCTCTAAAAACTTAGTAGAAGGTGTGATATTAGTATCTATTATCGTCTTTATCTTCTTATATAACTGGCGTACGACGTTCATCGTAGCCTCTGTTATTCCCCTGGCATTCTTATTTGCTATTATAATGCTAAAGATACAAGGCTTACCAGCTAACCTTATTTCGATGGGTGCATTAGACTTCGGTTTACTACTAGAAGGAACACTTGTCATCGTAGAGCACGTCTTCGTCGGATTAGAGAAGCGAGCAGAACAAGTTGGTATGGCAAGGTTTAATAGAATGTCTAAACTAGGAACGATTAAGAAAAGTGCTACGAGTGTAGCAAGTTATATCTTCTTTGCCCTATTAATCTTAATTGTAGCTTTAATGCCTATCTTCTCTTTCCAAAAAGTAGAAGGTAAGATGTTCTCTCCCCTAGCCTTTACATTAGGATATGCCTTACTTGGTTCATTAATACTGAGTTTAACTTATGTGCCTGCGATGTGTAAATTGCTATTGACTAAGGACATTAAAGAACGCGAGAATATGATTTCTAAGTTCTTCAAAAACAATATCTATAAGATGTTCAACTGGAGTTTTACACATAAGAAATTAACTCTTTCTCTATTTGTAGGGTTATTAGTGATCTGTGGTGTGCGTTTTCATTATTATGGTTCAGAATTCTTACCTAAACTTAACGAAGGAGCACTTTATATCAGAGCTACACTACCGAGTAGTATTAACTTAGATGAATCAGTACGTCTATCTAAGGAAATGAAGGCGAAGATCAGAGAGTTTGATGAGGTCAAGTTTGTCTTATCTCAGACAGGGCGCCCTAATGATGGTACAGACCCTACTGGATTCTTTAATATAGAATTTCACGCAGAGTTAAAACCAGAAAATGAATGGAAACGTAAGATATCCAAAGACAAACTATTAGAGGAAATAAGATTACAGTTAGATAATTACCCTGGAGTAAACTTTGGATTCAGCCAACCTATACAGGATAACGTAGAGGAATACGTAGCAGGAGTTAAGAGTTCTCTTGTAATCAAGATATTTGGCGATGATTTATTCGAATTAGAGAAATACGCTAATCAAGTAGCCAAAAGCATTAAAGATGTAGAGGGAGTGACTGACTTAAATGTATTTAAAAACATCGGTCAACCAGAATTAAGAATAAAACTACATGATCACAAGATGGCCAAGTATGCTGTAACTACAGCAGATGCTCAGGCAGTAATAGCAATGACTATTGGTGGTCAGGCAGCTACGACACTCTATGAAAATGAAAGAATGTTCGACGTGGTACTGCGTTTTGACAAAGGATATAGAGACTCAGCAGAGAAAATAGAAGAGATATTAATCCCTTCATTAGATGGTAAACAAGTACCACTAAAAGAAATCGCTACAATAGATTATCACACAGGACCAGCCTTTATATATAGAGAAGGTGGTAGTAGATATATCGGTATAGGATTTAGTATTGAAGGACGAGATCTTGGAAGTACAATAGCAGAAGCAAGAGCTAAAGTAGATAAAGAAGTAAAACTGCCAGCAGCTAATAAAATGGAATGGGCAGGAGAATTTGAGAGTAAAGAACGTGCGGCTAATCAGCTAACCCTTGTTGTACCTATCTCTTTAATCCTTATCCTAGTGCTATTATACTTCAACTTTGGGAATGTAAAAGACACTGCTATTGCGGCACTTACGATTCCGTTTGCTTTTATTGGAGGATTTATGTCATTATGGATGACTGGCACGATATTTGGAATATCTGCTGGTATAGGGTTCATTATTCTTTTTGGTGTTGCTACGATAGATGGTATTGTACTAATCGGAGTAATGAGAGAAAACCTACAGCACAGAATGCCTTTAATAGACGCCATTAAAGATGGAGTGAAGAGTCGTATTAGACCAGTAGTTATGATTGCCCTTATGGGATCGATGGGACTACTACCAGCGGCACTGTCTAATGGAATGGGATCTGAGATCCAAAAGCCATTAGCTATTATGATTGTAGGAGGATTACTTATCTGTATGATACTTTCCTTTACTATCCTACCGCTAGTATTCTATTGGGCTTATAGAAATAAGAAGTAGATTTTTTCATATATTTTTTTTGGAGAGGCTTTGTGTTATTAAATGCAAAGCCTCTTTTTTTTGCAGAAAATTTTTACACACACCACAATCACCTCCTCTTCTTAAACTCTAAAGGACTCATCCCTGTATGTCTAAAAAAAAACTTCGTAAAATGGCTAGCATCTGTAAAGCCAAACTCTATCGCTATAGAGGATAAAGAATGATCTGTATGCTTTATTCTATTCTTGATAGTTTCTATTTTTAAAGCATTGATATAACTGCTAATGCTCATCTCCATTTTAGTAGAAAAGAAGTTTCTCAAGCCTGATTCTGATAATCCAAATATTGTACTCAAATGCTTTAATCCTAGTTTTTCAGGGAAGTGGATATGACCATGTATATAGTTCTGTATACGCTCTATTTTAGAGGCTGTATAGGCATCTGAAGCCACGGTAGGTTCTGTACAATATTTATCCATAAGGATTAATACACTTCTAAGTAGATTAATATGCAACTCAGACACTTGCTGCTTATTCTCCTCCCATTCTATGATCATCAAATCTATAATGACTATAATCTTACTAACTAATGCTAAATCATCAGTCTTAAACTTACCTGAGTTCCACTTTCGAGCTAAGCTAGTCAACAGATTATCCCAGTAGTCAGTACTACTTGTATTAATTCCATCCTTTACAGCACTAGGCAAAAACTTTATCACTCTAAACCTAGTCTGTCCCTCGATATAGAAGTGATGACTATCCTCCGGAGATAAAAATATAATAGTATCTCCTTGATAATTAGACTCCTCTTTATTTAAATCGTGTACACCATACCCTTCACTTAAGAGCATTAACTCAAAGTGATTATGGTTATGATATGTAAAAGGCCATTGTTCTGTGCGGAAATGCCTTAAAAATAGAGGTTCAAACTGGACTAGTTTCATAGCACAAACTTAACGAATTATACTATTAATATAACACTTTATACCAAATTAACTTCTAGAACTCTTCTACTTTTGCCTACTTACAAACTCAACTTATATGTCAATCAAAAATAAAGACAAATATGCCATCCCTGTCATGGCCTTTACTGCAGGAACTATTGTCGCCAATGTCTATTATAGTCAACCTATTCTTAAGAATATAGCAGAGACTTTAGGTGAAGCAGAAACAGCAGTCGGGAAAGTATCTATGCTAGCGCAAATAGGCTATGGTGTAGGGATGTTCTTTTTACTTCCCTTAGGTGATAAAATAAATAGAAAGCGATTAATCATCACTATTTCTATTATTCAGACTTTGATCTTACTAATTATCGCTAATACGAATTCACTTACTCCTCTTTTAATTCTTAGCTTCCTAACAGGAGTATGCTCTACTCCAGCGCAAATCATCTTACCGATGGCAGCGCTTCTAAATAAAGAGAATAGAGGGAAGAGTGTAGGTATTGTGTTTAGTGGTATTCTGTGTGGAATATTAGGATCTCGATTAATCAGTGGATCCTTAACAGATCTATGGGGATGGCAAAGTGTATATGCCTTCTCAGCGATAATGATTGTGATAAGCATTGTATTGATGTGGTTCTTCTTACCGAATGCACCTATCAAGTTTAAAGGAAGTTATATCAGTTTACTTAAATCTACTTTATGCCTTGTTAAGGAACATAAAACACTTAGACAGGCTGCTTTATTAGGATCGTTTACTTTCGGTATCTTCTGTTCATTCTGGACAACACTTACATTCCATCTAAGTGGAAAACCATTTAATTATACACCCTCAGCTATCGGTATGTTTGCTATTGTAGCGATTGGAGGAGCCTTAGTAGCTCCTTATTTTGGGAAGTTAGCAGATAAAGGAAAGATATTTGAAAACTTGTTCCTGACTATTTCTTTAATCATCATAAGCTTAATAGCAATGTTGATTTTCCCTCATTCTATTTGGGTATTAATTATCGCTATTTTCTTATTAGACATAGGAGTTCAGGCAACTCAGATTACTAACTTTACACGCATATATGCACTTAATGAAGAAGCTCATAGTAGATTAAATACAGTCTATATGACGGCCTATTTTATAGGAGCAGGTATAGGTACGTTCTTTGGTCTGATTAGTTGGAATATTGGCGGATGGGAAGGTTCGTTGACACAAATGCTAGTATGGAGTTTCTTAGCTATGGGAGTTGTTCTTCTATCTAAAAAAGGGAAGTTATAATACCTTAAATCTGCAGATAACGTTTAAACGAGAAAGAATTGTATAAAACAGAGTAAAATTAGATTAAGCATACTATAGTATGGTTATAGCGCTAATGAAAGAGCTATGTAAAGTAGAATTCATTCCTAATAAATGGTAGTTTCCGATTTAAGGTAATAGAGTTATCTACTTAGAGGTATTGCATTTAGTCTATGGTTAGTTATATTTACATAACTATTAACTAACAAAACAAACAACAATGGGACTATTTGACTTCTTAAAGAAGAAAACAACTACTGATCCTCCTCTTGAATGTAATTATGCAGATGTCTGTAATAATCAAGAGGCAGAACATTATTATAAGACAGGTCAACTGGGTAAGCTTTACCTAATAGGTCTTGCTTTTGGAGGTGATGATTCTAATGTTAACATTCTATATGCACCATTAGAAGCTGTCAACCAAAAACAATTAATAGATAAAGAATTAGAAGCCCTTCTACATCAAGGTTTACATCTTCAGTATAGAGCCTTCCCTGAATATAAAGGAGATAGCTTTATCCCTAGTAAAGTCATTATAGAAGTTGATGGTGACCAAACTTATACAAAAGAGATAGATATTTGGTAATAATAAAACAATACCCTGGTTAGTTAAGTCTAACGAGGGTATTGTTTTATTATTCTAAAGAATAATCTTACTATTGACGACCTTCAGTTCATTATGCTCTTTAAGTTTACGGATAGTACGGATGACAGTTTCTACTCTTAAGCCTGTCATATCCGCTATCTCCTGCCTAGTTAGATCCACTGTATATTTCTCATTCGGATTAGTCGTCCATTTAGCTTTTAAATAATTAAGTAATGTCATGATTCTTTTCTCAGCATCTTGGGAAGATATCGTAGGAGCCATTACTTCTTGAAAATATAGTTTATTAGCTAAATTATGTGAGATCTTCAAAAACTCCTCATAATTCTCTTTAAGCATCAAAAGAAAAAGATCTTTAGCTAATATCAGTACCTTCGTTGGCTCTACTGCTATAGCGTTACATATATATTTTTTATCTTAGTACCCGACAAAAATGTTAAATATCTGATTTACAACAAAATAGGCGAGACGTATATTTGTAAAAAAGGCTGATATTCAGTATCTTAAAGGAAAAATTCTCACGTAATGCCTTTAGAAACGAACAACAGCCTAGATTACAAAAGTACAGAACTTTTAACGATATTAAAAGGAGGTTTTAAGGATAAACTCAATTTAGCTAGGATCAGTTTTATTTCCTTATTTATCGTGGCTCTATGCAAAGTAAAGTCAGTCAATTTTACAAATATATCTATAGCATTTGACAACTCAGTTAAAGCAGAAAGTAACTGTAGGCGTATTCAACGTTTTGTTTATGATGCTAAGTTAACATCTGAACTTGTAGCTAAGTTCATCTTTGCTATTCTTCCTAAACAAGATAAATATACCCTTGTTATAGATCGTACAAACTGGAAGTTTGGAAATCAAAACATCAACATACTGATGCTTGGTGTTTGTTACAAAAATGTTGCTTTCCCTTTAATATTTAAGATGTTAGATAAAAAAGGAAACTCAAATACCAATGAGAGAAAAGAACTCATTAATGATTTTATAGAATGGTTTGGAAAAGATTGTATAGAATGCTTATTAGCTGATAGAGAGTTTATTGGAGAACGTTGGATAGAATATTTGAATAACGAAAGAATTAGGTATTATATACGTATTCGAAACAATTTTAAAGTTTATCTACCTCATAAGCAAGAAGATAAATATGCATATCATCTGTTTTACAATTTAAAAGTTGGAGAGTTTAGAGCTTATGAAAAAATTGTGTATCTACATGGACAACTATGTTATCTGTCAGCCACAAAGATAATGACAGATGGCAAAACTGATTATTGTATAATTGTAAGTTTTAATAAACCCGAAAATGCTTCTGAAAAATATAAAGAAAGATGGCAAATAGAAACATTATTTAGAGCAATGAAGTCAAGTGGTTTTAATATTGAAGACACGCATTTAAAGTGTATGAAAAAACTTGAACAGCTCATTATGCTAGTAATGCTTGCACTTGTTTGGTGCTATAAAATTGGAGATTATATCGATACATACATTAAACCTATATCCTTCAAAAAACATAGTAATAGAAGTATTAGTGTAGTAAAATTAGGCCTTGATTACTTGGCTAGACTATTTCATTCTAAAGTTAATCAACTAAATATCAATGTATTTTGTTTTTTGTCGTGTACTTAGATTTTTTATTTAAAAATATAGACCCTTCTCCAAGATTATGTCCTCGTTGATAAAAGCTAAATATAAACTCTTTATTATCATCATCGTATATATTGAGCTTGACCTGACCACTTACTATATAATAATAATAATCAGGAGACATTCCAACTTCGAACAGAAAGTCATCTTTTTCAAAGATAGTTTCTACTGCTCCATAATCAGTTAATATTTTTCCTGTAATCATAGCTACTCAATAATTAAGTTATCCTAAAGATACTTTGATTTTCTATATAATAAAAGCACTTATAAGTATTAAACCATGAGAAAAAAACAATAATTAATTAACTATGATTTTTATCACATTAAAAGAATTCTAATATGTTAAATATAACTACTATATTTTACTACTAAAAACTAAGACTATTTACTACTCATTAGTACGTGAATGTTATTCTTAGCACTTTCCCATTCATCATTTAGAATACTGTAATAAGCTGCATTACGAGTAGTACCATCCTTCTGTATTTTATCCTTTCTTAAAATCCCTTCAAACACACCGCCTATTTTCTCAATTGCTTTTCTAGAACGAAGATTATCATCCTTTGTTTTTAATTGTACTCTATTTGTTTTTAAAACTTCAAAGCAATAGGTTAACAGAAGTAGTTTGCATTCTAAGTTCACGACACTTCCCCAATAATCACAGGTTATCCACGTCCACCCTATTTCTAACTTCTTATCAGCTTCGTGCATTTCGAAGAATTGAGTAGAGCCTATTAGCTTTTTAGTTTGCTTATCTATAATAACAAAGGGATATTGCATGCCATTATCCCTTACCTCCAAAGCCATTCTATATACAGTAAAGAAGGTATCCCTATCAGAACAATCTGATAGTACTTGCTTCCAAAGCTCTTTATCTCCACTTGCTTGATATAATTCTTCTAAGTGATGTTCTTCTAAAGGAACTAGGTCTATTGTTGTTCCTTGTAAAACTGTAGGATAAGGAATCCAGTGTTTTCTATTTGTAGTCATACTCTTTTGCGTTTTTTATATATGTAAGATGATAAATACAGCCTTGGGGTCTATATCGTTTAGATACTTGCTCTTCTGATAGATTATTAATCTCGCTCTTAACTTGCTCAGAAAAAAATTCTATTGTTTTAACCCAGAATAAGTGATAGGCAGATAAACGAAAAGTAATTATACAAAATAGGTCTGAATTAATGATTAAAGCATAGTATAGTATGGTTTAATCATTAATGAAAGAGCTATGAAGTAGAATTACTTTGTAGTATTTGGCTAATGCTAATTCTGGGTTTAATCCATTCTTTTATTAAGTTATCTGTAACCTCCATAGGTATTACAAACTTACCAATAGGGTATATAAGTCTTCTAAATTCTCATTCATAATAGTTGTATTTCTGGGAACTAAAGTAAAGAAAAGATGAGAAAAAACAGATAATCTAAATGAAATATTACATAAAGAAACATAATAGATATCTCAGTCTACATTACTATTACTTGAAGTAAAAAATTAATGACTATTACTGTAAATTAAAAACCCGTAATTTAGCTCATTAATAAAGGTAATCTCTTATGAACTGTACACTGTGTCAAACCCCTTTAGTGACTAAAATAGATGAAGAATACTACATCTGTCCAACTTGTAATGCCTATTTAAAGGATAAGGAACTGTACTATAATCAAGAAAAAGAAAAGAGTCATTACGAATGTCATAATAACGATGTGGATGATATTGGTTATCAGAACTTCACTGCTCCTGTCACGAATGTTATCTTAGACCAATGTACACCTGATATGTTAGGGCTAGATTATGGATGTGGAAAAGGACCTGTAATCACTAAGCAATTACACGATAAAGGATATAAGGTAGATTTATATGATCCTTACTTCTACCCTGATACAACTTATTTAACTAAAGAGTATGGCTATATCTTTAGTTGTGAGGTGTTTGAGCATTTTTATAATCCTAAAGCAGAATTAGAAAAGTTGAATAACATCCTTAAAATTAGTGGATTATTAATTATCAAAACTCATTTATACACTAGTCAAATAGACTTTAAAAATTGGTACTATCGAAAAGATAAAACCCACGTATTTATTTATACTTTTGACACGTTTAAATACGTAGCAGAACAGTTTAACTTTGAGATAGTGACATTAAAAGAGAAATTGGTTGTGCTGAGAAAGAAATAAAGTCAGACGCTTAATATAGTGATCAACTCTTCACATTTCTCTTTCCAGCCATCGTCACCTATCCAAATTCCTTTAACATCAGAATACCTATTAATATCATTTACAGCGTTTAAATCATCATCTAAATGCCAAAATAAGCCACTCCCACCTATTGTATAGCTCTTATCTGCACGATTAGTAAAAATAATATGCTTATGAAGTATACCTATCTCATCTGCTAGATCAAAAAGATCATCATTAGTCTTATCGCCATTCATCACACGAAGCAACTCATTATATCTACCTGTAATGATAAATACTTCTATCCCTTTGGCCACTAACTCTTTGGTATACTGCTGTATTACGGGTTCAGTTAACGTTCCGTCAAAATCAAATGATACTCTCATTCTATTGTTTTTTTGATGTTGTTGAGTTGTAAAGCTCTTTGGTAGTGCGATGTTCTGTTCTTTTGGCATTTAAGTTTACGAAATACCAAAAGAACAAAATCAAAGCAAAATAACTATACCCAAATACCTCTTTTTCCTTTATAAAAACGAATAGTACCAGGCCCTATAAACGCAATAGCTAACGCTGCTAATAGATATAACAAGTTTAACTCTGCATTTAATCCTCCAGTATTAGGGTCTATACCGAAACTTCCCATTCCTTTAACTAAGAATAACGACATAAACATCGTAAATGCAATAATAGAAGAAGATATACGAGTGGCAAATCCTACAAGTAGAAATATAGGTGCTACTATCTCTCCTATAGGCACTCCTATCCATAATAACTCAGGCAGATTATGTGCCTTTAATTGGCTAATAATAAAATCATGTCCATGGATCAACTTGTGTATACCATGGAATATCATTAGTCCACCTACTCCTAATCTAAGGAGAAACTTTCCAAAATCTGCATTCATATTTTATTGTTTTTTTTTGTGATATTGTGATTCTGTTATTTTGTCTTAGTTGGTCTTACCTCTATTTTACTAGGCAATACGCGAGGATTCATTGCTAAGATATCTACGACTAACTGTCCCATATCTTCAGGCTGTATCTTCCAATGGTCAGCATCTGAAGGCTCATGATCATTAAAGTTAGAGGATACAGACCCTGGTAAGATAGTAGTCACCTTTACATCTGCATTTCTAAGATCTAACATTGCAGCTTGTGTAAATCCTACTACACCAAATTTACTTGCATTATAGCCACTTCCATTAGCGAAGAAGTTAATACCCGCTAAACTAGCGATAGATATATAGTATCCTTTGTTTTCTTTTAGCTGTTTGACAGAAGCTTTAAGTGTGTGAAATACCCCTGTAAGGTTAGTATCTATCATCGTATTCCAGTCTTCTAGACTCATATCCTCTACAGATGAGAATATCCCAACCCCTGCATTGGCAATAACGACATCTAACCTACCGAATTTATTTACTATTTGCTCCACGGCAGATACTTCATCTTCATAATTTCTCACATCTGATTGTATAGCCAATACTTGATCACTATATCCTAACTCGTTAATAGCCTCATTAACAGCCTTAAGATTACGCCCTGAGATAGCTACTTTATATCCACTATCTAAGAGAGCTTTTGCTATTCCCTTACCTATTCCCTTTGTTCCTCCTGTTATATAAACTACTTTTTGCATACTTATAGATTTAAGTTTTAAAGGTAATCATTTTCTCTAATTCAACAGAAGTTCATCTAGCAAAACAAGAGAAATTTACGACAGTATTTGGCTACTGATATATTTGGAATTAAATTAGCATCCATAAAAACAACTATAATCAAATTATGAAGAACAAATCATTACTATTCTTTTTAGTAGTAGGGAACATGATGTTTGCACAACGCAACTTCACGATGACTGAGGCTACGATGGGCCTTGGTAGACAATTTGCTACTGAGAGAATTCTTCAGCCCTCTTGGAAAAATGACAATACCTTAAGTTTTGTAACCAAAAATAGAGATAGCCTTTTAATCAAAAGTCAAGCAAATAAATGGGAGTCTCAAACAGCTTTAACAGTTAAACAATTAGAAGAGATTATCAATGCTTCTGCTAAAGGGAGTACCTTTAAGTTAAGAACAATACCTTCTAACCTAACTTGGTTAAATGACAGTGAAGTAGAGTTTTATACAAATGAAAGTACTAACAAGTTAAAGTATTACTTCAAGGTTGACCTAGCTGATAAAAAAGTGGTTAACTCATTCAAATTCGATGCTAAAGGTACGCAACAAATCATCTCTCGCAACGGAGATCACATCGCTTGGTTAGACGATAATAATATCGTAGTTACTACTAATAAAGGGGGGGATGCAAAAGTGACAAATGATCCTGCCCTTGATATTATCAATGGTAATAGCGATACACACCGTAACGAATTTGGTATCAATAAAGGAATGTGGTGGAATCCTAAACAAGACCAACTTCTTTACTATAGAAAAGACCAAAGTATGGTGTCTTCTTACCCTATTATCCAATGGAGTGAACGTGTAGCAACAGTTAAGAATATCAAATACCCTATGGCTGGTATGGCTAATGAGCAAATATCATTAGTGGTATATGATGTCTATACGGGTAAGAAGGTTACACTACAAACAGGAGAAGGAGATAAGTTCCTAACTATGGTTACTTGGGATCCATCAGGTAATTATGTGTATGTAGGAGTGCTTAATAGAGAGCAAAATCACCTAAAAGTTAACCAATACAATACAGCTACAGGTGCTCTTGAGAAAACATTATTTGAAGAGAAATCTAAAGTGTACACAGAGCCTTCTAACAGTTTAGTGTTTGTACCAGGGACTACTGATCAGTTCTTATACTTCTCTGAAGTAGACGGATATAGACAGTTATTCTTATATGACACAACAGGTAAGTTAATCAAAAAACTAGGTTATGAGAACGTTATCGTGAATGAGTTCTTAGGATTTGATGACGATGCTAAGAATCTTTATTACATCGGGGTAACGAACCAAGGATTAGATAGACAACTGTTTAAAACAAACCTTAAGAAAGGTAAAACAGAGCAAATCACTACCTTATCAGGAACGCATAGTGTGGTTCTAAATAAGAACAAATCACTCTTCTTAGACCAATTCAATAACCTTGAGACTCCTAATAAAGTATCTATCGTTAATGCAGAATCTAAGAAAGAGAAGGAAATATTAGTTTCTAAGAACCCTTATTCAGGCGTGGTAACAATGCCTGAGACGAAGTTTACAACGATCACAGCTGCTGATGGTAAAACGCCTCTTAATGCACGTATCATCTACCCTACTAACTTTGACGCTACTAAGAAGTACCCTGTGATGGTGTATGTATATGGTGGACCTCACGCACAGTTAGTAACGAATACTTGGTTAGGTGGCGCTAACTTATTCTTTAACTATATGGCTCAGAATGACTATATCGTCTTTACTGTAGATAGCCGTGGAAGTTTTAACAGAGGACGTGACTTCGAGCAAGTTATCCATAGACAATTAGGTCAAGCGGAGATGGCAGATCAAATGAAAGGAATTGATTACTTAAAATCGCTACCTTATGTAAATCAAGATAAGATAGGTGTATATGGATGGAGCTATGGTGGTTTTATGACGACTACGCTTTCTGTTAATCACCCTGAAGTATTCAAAGTAGGTGTTGCAGGTGGACCTGTGATGGACTGGAAGATGTACGAGATTATGTATGGTGAACGCTATATGGATATGCCTAGCGAGAACCCTGAGGGATACGAGAAAACAAGCCTATTAAACAAAGCTGATAAGATTAATAATAAACTACTTATCATCCATGGAGCACAAGACCCTGTAGTGGTCCAGCAGCACTCTATGGAGTTTATAGAAGCAGCTATTAAAGCGAAGAAACAAGTAGATTACTTCTTATACCCTTCTCACGAACACAATGTACAAGGGATAGATAGAGTGCACTTAAATGATAAGATAGCACAGTATTTCTTTGATTATTTAGAGAAACCTAAGAGTAAATAATATTTTATAATAGAAAAGCCGAGACATAGTTCTTGGCTTTTTTTGTTTTAGTATCTCCTCTTTAAATCACCTATTAGCATACATTAATTATAAAATGATAAAGAGTAGAATGAACATATTATTGTATATTTATTCTACTTAAAGAGTGATATAATTTTATTGAACAAACACATACTTATTAACTAGGTAATCATGAAACGGATTTTAATTATTTTATTAATTATTCCATTATTTATAGGCTGTAAAAAAGACGTTGACTTTAATCAGCTTCAAGTAAAGGACAACCTCTATTACGATAGAGACACTGGAGAAAAGTTTACTGGTAGTGCAAAATCTTATGATAAATACGAAAAGATAGAAAAAGAAGGATCTTTTAAAGATGGAAGAAAAAACGGTGTATTTAAAACTCACTACATTCAAGGATTTGTAGAATCCGAAGAAAATTGGAAAGAAGGAAGAAAAGAAGGTATTAGTAAAACTTTCCATTCAAATGGTACATTATGGAAAGAGTCTAATTGGGTCTTTGGAAATGAAAACGGGGTTTTTAAATCATTTTACCCTAATGAACAATTAGAGTCTGAAGAAAATTGGAAACATGGAGCTAAAGATGGTTTATCAAAATCCTATTATTATGATGGTCAATTATGGATTGAATCTAATTGGGAATCAGGATACAGACATGGCTCTCAAAAAGAGTATTATGAAAATGGACAGCTGAAGCATGAATTCAATTGGATAGAAAATAGTATAGATGGTACTTTTAAAGAGTATTATGAAAATGGACAGTTAAAAGAAATAGGTAGTACACAAGGAGGAATTCGTAAATCTTATTATGAAAACGGTCAGTTAAAGACAGAATCTTACTGGAAAGAAGGCAAAGAAGAAAGTAGTAAATCTTATTCTGAAAACGGGAAATTAAAGACTAAAAAATAGCTAGAATAATATATTCTAACAGATTAATTTTAAGAGCCGAGACTTAGTTCTCGGCTTTTTTATACTATCAATTAGTTTAAAATAACTGCTATATATAAACTAATAGTTTAGATATCACATCTGATTTAAACATTACAATAGTTAACTTTTTATATGTTTACTGAACTTAGTATTTCTATCTCTCTACCAATATTATCTCTTGCTTGCGCTTCGAACTTATCATAATAATATGCTGTTTTAAATATCTTATCCATTGAGATGATATGTTTTAAAACCTTTAATCTCCCCAGATTATAAACATCATCAAGGTAAATCAAATATTCCTTTCTCACCTCTTTAAAATACTTAGTGTATAAATCAAAAGACTGCCCTAATATAGATAAGTCTGCATCTAAGAAGTAATTAATATCATCATTAAGACTTGTCGAATGTGACTTAGTAGCTAGGATTTGAATTTGACACAACTCGATTGTACTTTTAGGAACAGATAGTTGCCTCATTCTATCTAAAGCAATTTCAGCACTACGCTCTTCATTATCAGATTGTAATACATCATAGACTATATCGTGATAAAAAAGCGTAAACAACATAGCATCCCAATTATCTATTTTGTCTTTTATAACAGTTAACTGTAGTAAGATACTTTCTAAATGTATTAGTGTATGATAGTGCCTTCCGACACTAGAATAACTGTTCTCTACTTCTTGCCATAATTCATTGATAAGTAACTTATCTAAAGAATATTTAGTTAGTAGCGACAGGTAGGTATGTTTTAAAGTTGTTGGCATAGGTTAGCTATTTATAAGCAATATACTATTTCTTCTTCAAGAATATTTCGACTTCTACTAATTGATCTAAGAATGCAATATCTCCTTTATCCAAGATAATAACTAAATCACCTATTGAAGGCTTCCCGTGAGAAGACCATATCATAGAAGTATCTCTATTCTTTAATAATTCAGATAAACTAACTTCTTGCTTAGATAGGTTCTCTCCACTAATCTAAACTACTACATCATAAGCATCTAACTTACTTCTGTAATATTCTTCATCTATAGTACCTTTGGGCAGTTTAACTCCCATACTTAAAGCTTCTGCTATAATATCACCTCGTTTAATGGCATTCCCTTCTTCTAATCGTATATTAGTAACGACACTAGGATGTCCAATGTGCTTAACGATATATTCTTCTAATTCGCTATATTTAAGCTTTAAAGAGTCTAAAAATCTATATGTATCTTTAACCTTATTCTCGTCAGATAAACTTTTTGTTTTCTTAAACTCCTCTATTTGTTTATCTAATACTAGTAGTAAACGTTTATTTTCATTTAGATAAACAGCTCTATCTTCTTGACTACCATATTTTAGTACCATCACTGTTGCGATGTCATCACCTACTTTTAAACTTTGATTTTCTTTTATATGAATACTCTTTATACTATGATTTCCTTGATGAAGTGATCGAAGAGATTCTTTATTTAATGTTACTATTCTAATCTGTATTTTATTCTGTTGATTTAATACGCTATAATTACTTGAAACACTATGAGCTAACACACTACTAAGCAATAGAGTTATTAAAGTCATTGTCCTTTTAACATTCTTTAGACAACATAATTCTTGTTTTATCATAATACAGTTTTTCTATATATAATAATACATAAATATTTTTTACTTAACAAATCCACATATAAATCATTTAAAAACAGTTATTTATATTTTATCTAGCACCTCTCTAGAAAGCAAAAAAAAGGTCGCCCTATTAAGGCAACCTTTTTCTTAGTTTGTAGTTTGTAAATTGTATATAGGACAATAAATTAATTATTTCCTTTAGCGTAATCAGCTAAGAATTGAGCTAATCCGTTATCTGTCAATGGGTGTTTTAGAAGACCTGTGATCGCACTTAAAGGCCCTGTCATTACATCAGCACCTAACTTAGCACAGTTAACGATGTGCATAGTGTGACGTACAGAAGCAGCTAAGATTTGAGTCTCATATCCGTAGTTATCATAGATAAGACGGATGTCTTCGATTAATACCAATCCATCAGTAGAGATATCATCTAATCTTCCGATAAATGGAGATACATAAGTAGCACCTGCTTTAGCTGCTAATAAAGCTTGTCCAGCAGAGAATACTAATGTTACATTAGTTTTGATCCCTTTAGAAGAAAAGTATTTACACGCTTTTACTCCTTCTTTAGTCATTGGTAATTTTACTACGATCTGAGGATTAAGTGCAGCTAACTGCTCTCCTTCTCTAATCATTCCTTCGTAATCTACAGAAATAACCTCTGCACTTACATCACCTTCTACTATTTCACAAATAGCTTTGTAGTGATTTAAAATGTTTTCTGCCCCTGTGATTCCCTCTTTAGCCATTAAAGAAGGGTTAGTTGTTACTCCATCTAACACTCCAAGTGCCTCAGCTTCTCTAATTTGATCCAAATTAGCTGTGTCAATAAAAAACTTCATAATGATATATCTTATATTATGTTATGTTGTAGCTCAAAAGTACGATATAAATCTCTCTAAACGATGATTTGTTAAGAGTTTTTATTCACACTTTATAATCTTTATATATCAGCAAGATAAAAGGTCTTTTGTTGCTTGATCTTTTTGTCTCTTCTAAAAGAATAATCTCTTAAACCTATATTCAAAAAACAAAATCACAACATCACAAAAAAACCTTATTTTATCTTATAGTGTTTCATCAACATCTTCTCATACATCTTACCCGGTAATATCTTCTTCAATATAAGTGAGAACTTCTGAAGTGGCTCCCCTACTACATATCTCACTTTTGGTTTTGGCGTATTGATAATCGTGTGTATTGCTTTAGCCATCTCGATAGGATCACCTCCACTATCCACGTGTTCATCCATCATATCTAAAGACATTTGATATACCTCTTTATAAGCCGAATCTTCTAATACAGGCGCGTGATAACGTCCTGCAGCTATATTTGTAGCGAAGTCACCTGGAGCCACGTTAGTCACCTCTACATTGAATGGTTTTAACTCCATACGCATCGCTTCAGTAATCAACTCTAACGCCCCCTTAGACGAGGAATAAACTCCTCTAAACGGCAATCCCATATACCCTGCTATCGACGTTACATTAATGATCAATCCTGATCGTCTCTCTCTCATAAACGGCAACGCGGCTTTCATCACCTCAATAGGCCCGAATACATTCGTCTGAAAGTTGTTTAAAATATGTTCAGCAGGCACCTCTTCTATTGGCCCTGTGATTCCTACTCCTGCATTATTAATTAAGACATCTATTCGACCTTCTATAGCTATAACTTCCTTAATAGCAGACTGAATACTCGCTGTATCGCGAACATCTAGACGGACTAATGGAATCTTTGAATCTACTACCTTCTCTGGATTTCTACTTGTACCATATACCTTACACCCTTGTTGTGTCAAGTACTCACCTACACTCTTACCTATACCGGAAGAACCTCCTGTAATAAAAACGATTTTACTCATTGTGTTTTTTTGATTTAAAACAAAGATAAAAAAACTATAGCTATCTTATACTAAAACTATAGCAAACCACACTGAATGCTTATCTTTACAACAAACACAATTTGAATAAATACGATGAACCTATATAAAATAAGCTTAAGCCTTCTAGTTATCACCCTTTCTCTTACAGGATGTAAAACATCAAGTACAGCAGTAGAATCTATTCAGACTACAGCTGATTATTGGCAAATGATATCTGCGGATTCTATGGCTGTTAATCTAAAAGTATTGACTTCTGACAAATTTGAAGGAAGAAGAACGGGTGAACCTGGACAAAAGAAAGCAACCGAGTATTTAGTCAACTTCTATCAATCACATCATATCACTTATCCAAAACAAGCTACTAGTTACATTCAGCCTGTACCTGCCAAATTTATGAGAGGTGCAATGATGCGCCTTAAAGACAGTGAGAATGTAATGGCATTTATAGAAGGTAGTGAAAAATCAGAAGAAGTACTAGTCATCTCAGCTCACTTTGACCATATGGGAATATTACTTGACAAAATCTACTATGGTGCTGATGATAATGGATCAGGTACTGTAGCGGTAATGGAAATGGCTAGAGTCTTCAAATCATTAGAAAAACAAGGTATCAGACCTAAGCGTTCTGTACTGTTTTTACACCTTACAGGAGAAGAGTTTGGGCTATTTGGCTCTAAATATTATGTTGCCAATCCTATCGTTCCATTAGAGAATATCATCGCTAATATCAACATTGATATGATCGGACGTGAAGATAAGAAATACGCAGGTAAAGAAGATTATATCTATGTCATCGGAGCGGATAAGCTAAGTCAAGACCTACATAAGATGTCCGAATCTGCTAATGCTAATTCTGTCAATGTGACGCTAGACTATACCTATAACGACGAAAAGCACCCTGATCAATACTACTATCGTTCTGATCATTATAGTTTCGCAGAGAAAGGGATACCAGCAATGTTTTACTTTAACGGAACACATAATGACTATCACCAACCAAGTGATACCTATGACAAGATTAGTTTCCAGAAGCTAAAGACTCGTACACAGCTGGCCTTCGCTACTGCCTGGACAATCTTAAATGCTAAGGATAAACCAAAACTAGACAAGTAATGAAGATGTTCTGGATAAAGACAATAGATATCGTGCTATTTCTATTGTGTACGACCAACTTAATTTTGTGGATAATGAGAGGACTTTATGTAATAGAGACCAATACATCAGAGCCTTTTAAATGGGTATTCGAAGAAGCTTATGATCCGATGCTTTATGCGCTATTCATCTTGCCTGTACTAGTCATCGCTACGATGATTAATAGAAAGTTCTCAATACAATCCTTTACCTTTTTATCATTAAAATGTTTAGTGATTAACTTCTTTTTAATATTTGTGTTGAGGTAATAGTGAAATGTAATCATAAGATATATTCCTACACTTTAATTCTCTCTAATTTCTTTAGATTAATCTGAAGTATAAAAGGTATCCCAATAATCAAGAACCTTATTTTGATTATTAATTAGATTTTACAAAACACATAAGAAGTAAAATCTATACCTCCTCCTTGTTACACATCCCTAGACTAGATGGTTTAGTATTTTCTTGGGTATTCCTTGAGGAGCCCTTGGACCTTTCTTTGAAGAAAAGCCCTTCTTGGCAATAATACTACTAGTAATCCCTTAGAAAGTGCAAGCGAAACGCTAATTATTGATTTATAAACAGGTAAATTAGTACTCTATATTTAGATGAATGTAATAGTTATTTTATCGAACTGAGATTCTAAATACAATAGAGCTATTTACTTAAATCATAGTACTCTCATTAGTCTTTCTGACAAAACTACTCTAACTGCACAAATTATCTACCTGTGTATCAGACTCAAAGCTTGTCTTTAACAGGCTTCTTGGTTTTGATATGGCAGATATTAATACATTTTTCCTTTGCAAATATCTATCAATATTAGATCTCTCTATCATTGAGAAAAAACACTGCTTCTCATCACAATTAGCCAAGAAAAACTACTATAATAAGCACATTTCGTATACTTAAATGCAAAAATCACCTAAATAGGGTATTTTGAGAACTCACTTGATATATGATATTTGTCATGTTCGTTAAATCATCAATAGTGAGAACAATATTTTACTAATAGAATAAAAAAAAATAAAAACAACAATAGTATTATAAAAATATTAATGTAGAAACCACTTATTATACAATTAATATCCTATGCTATTTAGTTAAAATATCAAAAATAACGATTTAAAAACATTTATTAATTAATTTTTTTTACTTATGAAAAAAGTAGTTTTAAGCTTAGCTATGCTAACAATGGGGGTTACTGCAGTTGCTCAAGAAAACAACAAAGCAACAGTAAACCAAACAGGAGTTTTAAACAACTCTACAATTAGCCAAGAAGGTGAAAGAAACAACTTCACTTTAACTCAAACAGGTACATTCAATGAAAACAATGCTACTCAAAGAGGGGATGATAATATAGCAATTGTTGATCAAAATGGTTTAGGTAATGAAGCTAATACTTCTATGAATGGAAATGGAAATGAAGCAGAGGTTTCTCAGTTAGGAACTTTTAATTCAGCTGAAGTTGCTCAAACAGGCGATTATAACCTAGCACTTACTTTACAAGATGGAATATTAAACTCTACTGAAGTAGTATCTGAAGGTGATGGAAACATTGCTGTTACTTCACAAGGAGGTAATCTTAATGAAGCTGGAATTTCTCAAACAGGAGACTTTAATGCAGCTGGAATTGGTCAAGGAGGAAATGGAAATGAAGCTTTAGTTATGCAATCAGGAGATTATAACTATACACTAGCTTTAAGCCAAGGGAACTCTAACCAAACTTACGTTGATCAAGCTGGTAATGAGAACAGCTCTAACTCTATGCAATTAGGATCTGATAACTTAGTTGAAGTTACTCAAGAAGGTGATTTTAATAAATCTACAATTGCTCAAACAGGTGATCGCAACTATGTAAGCAGTCTACAAGATGGTTCTTATAACATATCAGAAGTTGCTCAAACAGGAGATGATAATGAGGCTTATGTATATCAATTTAGAACAGGGTCTAACTACTCTGAGATAGCTCAAATAGGTGATAGCAATTACGCTGCAATTGATCAAAGAGGTAACAATACTTCTTATATCGATCAAGAAGGAAATCAAAACATGGCTTATGCATACCAAGAAGCTGATAACAACTATAATGCAATGCTTCAAGAAGGTAATAATAACCGCTCTGAGCTAAGACAAACTAACGGTTCAGACAATATGAATATGACTTACCAAGTTGGAAATCAAAACCAAGCTTATGTAACTCAAAATGGAAGTTTTAATACAAGTTTAATAGATCAAACTTCTAATAATAACTTAAGTACAGTAAATCAATTTGGTTTAGCTAATAGTTCTACTATTAGTCAAGGTTCTTTCTAAGCTAGAAGAGAATACTTTTTATTACAACAGAGTTGCCGTTATTATAACGGCAACTTCCTATTTTACTGAATATGAATAAAATTCACTAAATAATCAATTCAAAATGAGAAAATATACCTTACTTATATTAGCTATTCTATTCTTTAGTACAAATAGCTTACTAGCACAAGAGAGCAATACACTTTTGAATTTAATTGAAAACAAAAGTGATTTTAATAAGTTAAACAATATTACATCCTTACAGAGAGAACAAAACTTTGTGAATAATCAACAGTACACTACTATAACTCAAATAGGAAATTACAATACTGTACAGTCTACTACTATAACTACAGACTCCAAGAATATTCATTACACTCAATATGGCGATAGTAATACTATAGATGTATTGACTTTTAGTCAAGACACTAATCAAATAATCTCACAAATAGGCAACCAAAATAACTTTACGCAGTACAGCTATAGTCCACTTGAAAGTCAAAGTATCAATGTAATGCAGAATGGAAACAAGCAAAACATTGAGGTATTTGGAGAAAACTCTATGTCTAAAGATATGGTTATTAAAATGGAAGCTTCTGACAAATCACTGATAATCAGAAATTTTAATTAGCAAGACCTTCCTTTTACATAGAAAAATTATGAAACCGAAATATATAATACTTATTATACTCACTTTTTTTGTACAGAACTTTTGGGCTCAGAGCATAAATACTTATATAGAAGGAATAATAGATGCTAAACAAGAAGGTGAATTTATTAGTATTACTGCATTAGCGCAAAACAAAACGGATATTACTACTAGTATTTCTTATAAATTATCAGTGATTAAGAACAATGCGGATAGTAACAATCAATCAAAAACAGATCAAACTGGATTAAAAGTAATAGAGTCTTTTGAAAAAACAGTTTTAAGCAAAACAAGCTTTAATGCTTCCACAGCTGATCGAATTATTGTGTTACTTCTTATCTATAATGCCAACGAAAAACTAATAGGTACAGGCAGATATGTTTATAATGACAATAAAGACCAAGATAGTATTAAACAAGAAATGTCTACTCTATTAGACAAACAAAAAACAATTTCTTCTAGCAAATCAAAAGAAATAAATTACAAAATAAGTTTCAAGGGTATTGTCGTTGACGAGACAAAAACAAAAGCAGGAAAAGATTTTTATCAGTTGTATTATTCTAATTACCTAGTTAATAATATAAATTCTGAACATATAATTACAGTTACAGAAAGTATCACATTAGGTAATAACACAAAAATAACAATTAAGACAGAAAACAAAGTGATTTATGAGTTTTTTGTTCAGACCAAGTACGATTATATCAAATCTGTAAGTGATACTGCTCTTAAGATGACAATCAAATACCTAGAGAACTTAAAACTTAATGAGAAACGAACCAAAATATTCTAAACCATGAAATATTTATTCTACTTACTAGCTTTAATGACGACGACATTGTGCACTGCACAACAGTTAACTTATAAGCCAATGAATCCATTCTTTGGCGGAGAAGTATTTAATTATCAAATGATGCTTAGCTCTGCTAATGCGCAAAATTCTTTTAAAGACCCTAACGCAGCAAATAAAAAAGATGCAAATAGTTTAAACCAATTTACAGAGCGTTTAAATACTCAATTGCTTAATCAGATATCACGTCAGTTATTTAGTGATTCTTTTGGAAAGGAATTAAAAGAAGGCACTTTTACTTTTGGAAGTTTATCAGTAGAGATTTATAGCTCTGCTGAAGGTATGGTTGTCAATATTCTCAATACAGACACTGGAGAACAAACACAGATAATAATGCCTTCTTATTAGTAAAGAGTATGGAACGTATAAAACTTACCTTTTTAGTTTTGTTTTCAGCTTTATTTCTTAGTAACTGCGGAGCTTTTTTAAATCAACCAATGACTAAACAAAAAGCGCGAACAGGAGAATTAACAGCTATTAGCAAGACTCTAAAAGAACTTCCAAAACCTAAAGAACCAATCGTGACAGGAGTTTATAACTTTAGAGATCAGACTGGTCAATATAAAAATATAGAAGTCGGAAGTTCTTTCAGTACTGCTGTTCCTCAAGGAGGAACAACTATGCTTACCAAGGCATTAGAGGATAGTGGATGGTTTACAGTAGTGGAGAGAGAAAACTTAGGAAATCTTCTCAACGAAAGAAATATCATAAATACCACGCGAGAACAATATAGACAAGCAGGTGATGCCTCACAAACTCAATTACCACCTCTCTTATTTGCTGGTATTTTACTAGAGGGAGGTATTGTGTCTTATGATACTAATATGATTACTGGAGGTACAGGAGCGAGATATTTTGGCGTAGGTGGTTCTCAGCAATATAGAGAAGATCGAATAACAGTATATCTACGTGCAGTCTCTACAACCAATGGAAAAGTATTAAAAACAGTTTATGTATCTAAAACTATTCTATCACAAGCTGTATCTGCTAATATCTTTAAATATGTCAACTTTCAACGACTACTCGAAGTCGAAACAGGTTTTACTGTAAACGAACCCGTTCAGCTGGCACTTAAAGATGCTATAGAAAAAGCTGTAGAGAGTATTATTATTGAAGGTATAGAAGATAGTTTATGGAAAACTGCAGCGGGAAAAGAAATAGATGATCAGTTAATTACCAATTATAATATTGCAAAGCAACTTGAAGAATCAACTTTACTATACGATAGGAAACAAATAGACAGATCACAAAAGAATGAGGTTTCTGCTTCAGCAGGCATTACTGTATTTGATGGAGATCTTAAAGATAAAAAGCCTGGATATTCATTTCGATTTGCTTATGCAAGAAAGTTGTCAGATATATTTGCGTTAGAAGTAAGTGCTAATCCTATACAATTTGTATCAGGAAAGAACTTTAAAAAACAGATGTATAGCGTAGACACTAATATAAGAGCTACTATTTTACCTTATGATAAGATAGCTCCATACGTTTATGTAGGACCAGGTATCATAACAAACAATTCTCTTTTTGAAAATAGTGAGTATAAAACTACTGCTTTTAAAATACAGTATGGTTTAGGAGTACATTATAGTTTCTCTACTAATTTGGCTTTATTTGGGTTTGCTGAACAGAACATTACATTTAAAGATGATCTAGACAACCTGAAATATGGTAAGCGAAATGACTTCTATTTCAATTTTGGCTTTGGCTTAAAATATTATTTCTAACTCTGATATCTTATGAAAAACTTATATATAAAATTCAGCTGGTTAGCCCTACTCTTTATTCTCTTCTCTTGTAGTGAGGATTACATGGACAATGAAGGTACTGGTACTATTATAGGGAAAGTAGTAACTTCTGAAACTAATGAACCAATGGCTAATGTAAAAATAGAGACTTCTCCTATTTCTAATACGGTCTTTACAGATGAAAAAGGAAACTTCACTTTAGAAAATGTTAAAGTAGGTAACTACTCTGTTAAGGCGGAATTCAAAGGATTTATAACTGCATTTAAAGGAGCTGTTGTGTACACTGATAAGACAAGTAATACTGTTTTTGAAATGGTTGTATCCAAAGGGAACAACAAACCTCCCTTACAACCAATACTTTTAACACCAACAGAAAATGAGCTTATCAACAATACTAATGCTACTTTTCTATGGACTGCATCTGATCCAGACAAAGATAAATTAACTTATACATTGACCCTATACAATGATACCAATGATGACATTGAAATCTTTAATTCAATAAAAGATACTACTTTTACCTATAAAGATCTAAAGTTAGGATACAAGTATTTCTGGCAAGTATCTGCAGGTGATACATTTAATCCAGAAGTTAGCAGTAAAGTCAGTTCATTTACTGTATATACTACTCCTAAAGATAATCGCATAGTATATACTAAAAATATAAATGGAAATCTCGTTATATTTTCTATTAATCAAGAAACAGGTGAAGAATTTCAATTAACGAATAGTTCTGTCAATAGTTTTAGACCTATAAAGAATGTTTACTCTAACAAAATAGCCTTTCTTCGTACTACTGGAACACAAACAGATATATACACTATGAATCCTGATGGTTCTAATCAACAGAAAATTACATCTACTATTAAACCGACAGGGTTTGATTTAAATGAAATAACCTTTAGTTGGCCATCCAATAGTGATAAGATATACTTTGCCAACTTTAATAAACTTTATACCATAAGTTCTAATGGGCAAAGAGTAGATATGATTTATCAAACTAGTGATAATTCTTTTATTTCTGAAGTAGATGTCAACATTGAACAAAACCTAATTGCTCTAAAAACAAATAACTCAAATGGCTATAACGTTCATCTATACTGTATAGATCTGCAAGGTAATTTTCGATTTGACATTCTAAAAAATGCAAAAGGTGCTACTAGTGGATTGCAAATATCTGCCAATGGAAAGAAAGTACTCTACGCTTATGACACATCAGGTGAAGAAAATATGTCTTATAGGAGAATTAGTTCTAAAATATTTATCTATGACCGATCTACTTCTACTTCAACTGATTATTCAAAAGACATAAAATTAGGAACTAACGATTTAGAACCTCGTTTCTCTCCTAATGAAGCTTATGTAATATTCACAAATACTTCTAACGATGGTAGATCTCAGAAAGATATCTATATACAAACAATTAGTAGTAAGACTAGAGAACTTAAATATAAAAATGCCTTCATGGCAGACTGGAACTAAGTAGTTTCTGATATATTTTTAGTAGAAATCAAAAGGCTATCTATCAAATATAGATAGCCTCTTTTGTTTTTATTGGTGCCGATTTTGATTAATTGTTCTTCATAGTGAAAATTAAAAATAGTTATAAAGCCAACTATTACCTTTTATCAAGTTTAGACACTTCTGTTTTTTTACTTATTATGCAATTTCACAATGATTATGAGGTAAAAACAAAGTAGTTTAAGACTACTCATCTGTCGTATTTACTTAAAAAAGACAGAACATTCAAGTTTAGTTATAAAAAACTATAAACCAATATATTACAATATATTTTTTACGTAAAAAAGCAAGATTAATTAGAGTAATAGTTATAAACTACCCACCTACTACCCACTAAAAATGTCACTTATAAGAATATTTTAAGCAATTTTACAAAGAATAATTATTACAACATAAGTGATGATAAATACATATCAAAAAACAATGCTTTAATATCCTTCACCTAAAAACTTAAATACAGAATCTAACAAATTAAACAACGCATTATCCTTACTAACAACTATTCAAAACCACCACAAATGAATATATCATCTTTTAACGAACAATGGCTAGATCTATACAATAGACAGAATTCCAAATCAAAAGAAAAAAACAAAGTCTCCTCTACTAATGAGCTTTGTACATACTTCTTTATTTTTGACTATAATGAGAATACTATTCTTTTTATCAATTCATCTTTTACCAAAATAACAGGCTACAATGCTTGCGAATTTAATCTAAATTTCCTTATTGACATTATCCATCCTGAAGATCAGAACCACTTTCTAGAACAAGAAGAACGCGGACTTGAATTCACTAATAACTTGAGATTTAATGAACATTTTAGATATCTATATAGATACAATTATAGAATTAAAAATGCTAAAGGTTCTTATATAACCATATCTCAGGAATGTCAAGCTTTAGAAGTAAATGAGAGTGGACATTTATCTAAGACATTAGTTACACATAAAGTTCTTAGGAATGATACTTCATATAAGTACTGTGAATACAGGGTATTTGATAGAATAAATAATGTATATCTGGATTTAAACAAAGAATATAATCTTACCAATAGAGAATTAGAAGTTCTTACCTTAATCAAAGAAGGATTAACAAGTAAACAAATCTCTAATGCTCTTAATGTGAGTCAAAATACAATATTGACTCATCGAAAAAATATTCTTTATAAAACAAGTACTAATAGTTTTATAGAGTTAGTGAAGAAACTAAGTTTTGCAGATTAAAATATAAACTCCGAATAAAAATGCAAATACAATTATCTGCTGCTGTTATAAAAAAACTCCCTTATGAGATTAAGCAATCTTATAAGGGAGTTTTTATATTTATCAAAACTAGTAGTAAATACTATCTCTCGAATTCTTTTAATGTTTCAGTGATGATGCGTACACAGTCTAATAACTGCTCTTCGTTCATTACTAATGGTGGGGCAAAACGGATTATGTTACCATGTGTTGGTTTAGCTAATAATCCGTTGTCTCTTAGTTTAAGACAGATATTCCAAGCTGTATCACTCTCTTCAGTATCATTGATGATGATAGCGTTTAATAGTCCTTTACCACGTACTAACGTACAGATATTACTATTCGCGATATACTTGTTTAACTCAGCTCTAAACAGTTGTCCTAACTTCTCAGCGTTATCAGCTAACTTCTCATCTAGTACTACATCTAATGCCGCGATAGCTACTGCAGCAGCCGTAGGGTTACCACCGAAAGTAGACCCGTGTTGACCTGGTTTGATTACATTCATAACCTCGTCATTTGCTAATACAGCAGAGATAGGATAAGCTCCTCCTGATAATGCCTTACCTAATACGATGATATCAGCTTTGATATTTTCGTGGTCGATAGCAAGCATTTTACCTGTACGAGCGATACCTGTTTGAACCTCGTCAGCGATAAATAATGCTTTGTGTTCTTCACATAATGCCTTAGCAGCAGTTAAGTAACCAGCATCTGGTACATACACACCTGCTTCACCTTGAATAGGCTCGACTAAGAAACCTGCAACAGTTCCTTTATTTGCTTCTAATGCAGCTTTTAAAGCATCTACATCATTATATGCTACACGGATAAATCCGTCTGTGTAAGGACCATAGTTTTTACGAGCATCTTCATCGTTAGAGAAAGAAATAATCGTAGTTGTTCTTCCGTGGAAGTTGTTCTCACATACGATGATTTTAGCTTGGTTCTCAGCGATACCTTTTACTTCATACGCCCACTTTCTACATAGTTTTAAAGCAGTCTCTACAGCCTCAGCACCTGAGTTCATGGGTAATACTTTATCGAAACCAAATAACTTAGTGATTTTCTCTTCGTAGAACCCTAACTTATCATTATAGAATGCTCTAGACGTAAGTGCTAAAGTACCTGCTTGTTCAGAGATCGCCTTAACGATAGCTGGGTGACAGTGTCCTTGGTTAACTGCAGAATAAGCAGATAAGAAATCATAGTATTTCTTCCCTTCTACATCCCATACATACACTCCTTCACCTTTAGATAATACTACTGGTAGTGGGTGATAATTATGTGCTCCGTATTTATTTTCTAACTCAATAACTTGAGCTGAAGTGATTTTGTTTGACATTATATATTGTTTTTGTTTCCGCAATTTAAATATTATTTAGTGAACTCTAAAATTAATGAGCTATTAAAACTTAATTATTAAATTATTGATAATAGATGGCTTTACTAATTGCTTTAAACCTATTAATTCAAATCAAGCACATCTACTATCCCTAAATCTTTAATAAAACTACTATCGTGACTAACTACAATCATTGTTCCATTAAATTCATTCAATGCTTTAGTTAAACCCTCTATACTGATAATATCCAAGTTGTTAGTTGGTTCATCTAATAATAAGACATCTATCTCTGATTGTAAAATAGTTAGGTAGCACAACACTAACTTTAGTTTCTCTCCACCACTAAAAGTATTAATCTTATTAGTCCATAACTCTACACCTATTCCATATTGAAATAACAAATTACGAAGTTCGGCTGTAGAGTATTTAGCTGTGTTAATACTTTCTAGTTGTTCTACGGGTGTAAGATTACTATCTAACAAAGAGTAAAACTGATCGAGATAAATAACTTTAGCTTCCCCGCGATAAAGCTCTCCTGCTGTAGGAACGTAAACCCCTTGCAACAATTTGAACAAAGTAGATTTTCCTGAACCGTTCTTTCCTTTTAATAATAAACGATCTCCACTCAGTAACTTAAAATCAAGACTTGTTTTAAATATAGGTTCAAAAGCTGGTGAGTATCGATAGTTCATTTCTTTTGCTTCCCACAGTATTTTTCCTTTGTGAAGTTTAGAGTGAGGGAAGCGAATAGAGAATAATTTATCCCTCTCTAACTGCGTTCTCAAGTCATTGAGTTCAGACTGTATACCTTCCTTTTTCTGTTGGTGTACATCTTGAAGTTTAGCTACACTATTCTCTGTTTTATTGCGCATCGCATTAATAACGATTTTCGGAAGCCCTGCATTCTTCTCAGCCTTTTTGTTCTGTGCTTTGTCTTTATTGATTTGCTCAGTTCGTTTGACATCAGCCTTTTTAGCCTCTTTTATCTCTTTAGAGAGGTGATCTAACTTACTCTGAATTCCTTGTAATCTCAGTTCTTTTTGTTCTTTATATAAACTGTAATTTCCTCCGTATTTATAAACTGCAGTTGGCGTAATTTCAAACGTAATTGGCATTAATTCTAATAATACTCTATCGTGACTAACGATAACCACTGTCCCCTTAAACTCCTGAACAAAAGTATAAAACAACGCTTTTGTCTCCGCATCCAAGTGATTAGTAGGCTCATCTAGTAATAATATATCCGCCTGACTCAGCATCATCTTAGCAAATAACACTTTAGTTTGCTGTCCTCCACTAAGACAGTCCATCGTCGTATCGGCAGAGATAGTCTCTAGTCCCCAATAGGCTAACACCTTCCCTATCTGCTCCTCGATATCCCACTGATCATTTAGGATTTCATAATCAGACTCTTCTACTGAACCCGCTAAGATAGCACGCAAGGCATTGACTTTAGTAGCAACACCTACTGCTTCATAGATAGTATGTGATTGTACTAATTGTTTATTTTGAGGCAAGTAGAATACACTCCCCACTATGTGAATAGAAGGATCTGCTAGCTCTAATTCTCTTGTTATTAATTTTAATAAAGTTGTTTTTCCTGTTCCATTTTGCCCGATAATACTGACCTTCTCTCCTGTATGAATAGATAGGTTGATATGGGTAAATAACGGTGTTTTATCTGCGTGATAATATGATAAGTTTGATATAACTATGCTCATAGTCTATGTTTACTGATGTGAATATTCCATACGTGGCCCGTACACCACTCCTCACGGTCAAAAAATATGTATTTACACGATACTAAGTATTATGACAACATAAGACTGTTGCCTAATTTATAAAGATGATAACCACTCGTCGGACTTGAAGTACGTCCTTTTATCTATTGGTTATATAACCAATCTTTACTTAGCTGTGTACATTTAGACTATTATTCGTTAATACTGTCGCAAATGTATAGCTACTTTTGAATTTAAACAAAGAATGCCATTTCTTTTTTGTATAAATTCTCAAAAACGCTATGTTTACAGTCTAGAATCAAAGCTAAACAATGAAAAACACAGAATTAACTAATAGATATAGCACAATCGCATCATGGGTATATCACATAGATAAACCTATCGGAAGGTCATTCGGAGATGTAGAATATTACTTGGAACGATTAAAAAACTGTAACGGAACAATATTAGAGCCTGCTACTGGTAATGGAAGAATACTAATTCCTCTATTAGAAAGAGGGTTACAAGTAGAAGGTTTTGACGCGTCATTAGAAATGCTATCTTACTGTAAACAAGAATGCGAAACTCGTAAACTTAAAACTGTTATCAAACAAGAAATGTTTAATAACTTTAGTTATTCTGAGCCATTTGAAGCAATTATAATCCCTGCAGGATCTTTTCAACTCATCACCGATACTGATGAAGCAATAGAGGTATTAAAACGTTTTAAATTAGCTCTAAAGGAAGGTGGTAGATTAATAATAGACTTATCTCCAATCTCTGCATTAGCTGAAAGGCCTATGTTAGCGAGACAATGGAATGTCGATAATGGAATGCTTACATTAACAGAATCTAGAGTAGAAACCTCTTATCTTAAACAGACCACTCTTTCTCAACTTAGATATGAGCATTGGGATAATGAGAAAGGATTAATTAACTCCGAAATAGATTTGTTCTCTCTGCGTTTTTGGGGAGTTAAAGAGTTTGAATTAGCCTTGATAGCAGTTGGTTTTACTGATATAACGATTAGCAGTAATTATAATTATCTAGAAGAACCGAATACAGAAACTCATACTTTGACTTTCGAAACGAGGTAATACAAAAAACAGGGAGCACAAACTCCCTGTTTATATCAAATGCCGTAAGCAAATAATTCCTAATTAATTAGCTTGCGATCTTTATCATACATCCCGATAAGCACGCTATTCCCTTGCTCATCTACACGTAGTCCACCATACTTTGCTTGTTCATATTTTTTGGCTTCTCCCTCTTGAAAGAAGAAACTCTCCGCACCGATATTAAATCTCCAACCTTGATAGTTAAAGTACTTAATATAGATTTGGTTCTCTTTCTTCTTTCCCATTTCATTCATCATCATCACCATACTTCCTACATTATCCTTATCTAAAGATAATAAGACGTAACCGCGCTTATTTAGTTCTGCTTTCTCTACAGCCTCTTGGATATCCTGCTGTGCTCTTAAGACGTTCTCCTCTACCTCACTAACTGCGATACTATCATTAAGCGCAGGAACTATAGTATCTACTATCACCTGATCAAATGCACGGGTCTGATTAGATATCGCATAATTTAAGATCATATAATCCCCCTGTATAAGTGATCTAGGATCTACAGGTGCTAGTTCTAAAAGAACTAATTGACCTTCCTTAATGGTATTTTCTTTTTGTAAGACTGCCCTAACAAAGAAGATTCCTATCAATACGAAAACACTTAGTATTATACTATTCTTAGACTTTATCATATCCCTCTCCTTTCTTTTGAATTAAATAATACACTCCTAAAAACAGACCTCCTACTATCATCATCGAGATAGATTTTTCTAATAAGGTAAGTCCTAAATCATAGTAAAACATCCCCATAGCCCATATAAATGTAGCAATACTCAAGGCAATACCTGCCTTAAACTGCTGCTTAAAACTCCATAGCAAAAATAAGAATGCGATACCAAAAGCAGGGTAATTAAAGGCTATCAACACAGTAAATAATACTGAAAACAGATACACTATAATCTTCGTATTTAACTGTGCAACCTTCATTTTATCTAATAACAAATACACTGTAGCAAGTATTAACCCTAATATTACAAGTAGTAAAAATACGCGAACTGCGCTATACTCACTAAAATAGTAGTATCCATAATCTTCTGTAGATGCTATAATTCCCATCACTAAGATATAGCAAAAGAACGCCGTAAATACAGGCAAATATCGTTCTCTCAGGATGCTATTCTGCGTTCTAATCTGTTGCTCGTGCCAAAATAGGTATACTGCAAATAGCAGTACAAAAGCTAAATAGATATAATAGAAGTTCTCTATATGTAAGCTAAACATTATAACGTGTATTGAGATTAGCACACCTAATGTACTTAAAAAACTAATAATCTGATTATTATATACACATAGCGTTATAATAGAAGTCGCTAAGGCAATATAACCTCCTATATTACTATCTCCTGTGAGTCCATAGATCAAGAAAGAATGTCCTATGATATAGAGTGATACGGCTATACTATCTGTAATAGCGCTATCCTTACTGCGATTAAAGAAGAATGCGCCTACTAAAAAGGCAATTCCAATACCTGTTAACACAGCTTGATTTCGGAATAAATCAGCAGATATCAAGGCTATAAATCCGATGAATAAACCTAATCCTAGTAAACTTCCTAATACTGATACCACTCTTATGATAATCGACTTTAGCGCTCCCTTATCTGTTGCCTCAGTTAAAGACTCGTGGTTTATCTCTACTCCACTCTGTTCTAACGAAGAGACTAAGGTTTTAAAATTACTCTTGCTCATTGTTCCAAAGTTTTTTCTGATTCATAATAAGTTTTACGATAGCGAATGTTCCTCCGATGGTGTAAAGTGCATATAGTAATAATGCTCCTACATTAAAATCAGCAATCTTAATTAGTACAGCAAATACAATAGCAAACAAGGCTAAATAGATATAACTAAACACTAATAAGTCCTTCGTCTTTCTACCCCATAAGAAACTTCCCACTAGCCAAAGTATAGAAACTATTACTAAGTAATATAATCCTGATATATCTGCTTTGATATACTGATCTGTGCTTAAAAAGATATACATAACCACTCCGGCAGTAGCAAGTGCAATACTAGCGAATGTAACTAATGCGGTATAATATCTAGCCACTGTATAGTTAAAGAACTTCCCTAATATAACAGGTATTACATAAAGCGCTATGTTTAACAGTAACATAAATAATACGCTAAAGAACAGTTCGTCTTCTTCTCTTAATTGTGTGTAATACAGTATTAAAGTGGTATTCACTAATACAGCATAAAACAACCAATGTGCTGAGAATTTATTCAATAGTGTCCACGGCGTAACTGCCAAGCCCCACATAAAGAACAAGTCATAGGCGTTAGCGCCCGTTTGATAAACTTGTCCAAATACGGCAAATAACACACCTACTAATACACTTGCACTAAGTAAGCTTATCTGTTTAATCAACGTACTAAACTTAGGATATACTGATCCTCCTATGCATATCGCTAGAAGCCCAAAAACAAGTAAGAACTTGATGTTTTTATCTAGGTCAGCCCAATTATAAGCAAAGAAAAACACAATCCCCGAAACAAATAATCCAGCGCCTAGTATTAAGGTGAAGTACTTAGTGAATTTCTGCCAGTCTGTTAGATTAGCATAACTCTTCTGCTCTAAGAGCTCCCTAAGCTGTATATCTGAAAGCGAACTGTGCTCTTTTAAGAGATATAAGTCACCCTTATCTATTTTTTCTTTCATAGAATTTTTGTCAAACGTAATAAAAAAATTGCTTAGAAATGATAATCTGTTAAAATTAGATCTATTTTATTTGCACTTCTTTTAGACTTTATTTTTTGTAATTACTTTTGTACCTTATTTTAAAAAGCTTTTAATGAGACTATTATTCTTACTATGTCTACTGTCTATTTCTTCTATAACATTTGGACAAAATCAAAAATTAAAACAACAAATAGAGTCAATTCTACAGCATAAAAAAGCAACTGTAGGTATTGCTATCATTTATGATGGAAAAGATACACTGACCTTTAATAATGATCATAAATACCCTACTATGAGTGTTTATAAATTCTTTCAAGCCTTAACTATCTTGGATTATATGGATAAACACAATATTGAATTAAACACTCCGATGTTTATTAAGAAAGAGGATTTAAAAGAAGGTACCTATAGTCCGCTTAGAGATAAATGCCCTATGGGAGACTTTAATATACCTATCGGGGAATTAATACAGTATACCGCTTCTCACAGTGATAATAATATCTCTAACTTGTTTTTCAGTAGCCTAATAGGTCCTAAGATGACAGACTTATACTATAGAAGCCTTGGGATTAAGGAGTTTGAGATTATCTCTAGTGAAGAGGAAATGAGTCTAGACTTCAACAACCAATATGACAACTGGATTACCCCGCTTGAAGCAACAAGAATACTAGAGTTATTTCACCGAAAAGAATTATTATCTCCTGAGTATAAAGTATTCTTACAACAAGCAATGATAGATACTAAGTCTGGACTAGATAAAGTTAAAGCTTTACTTCCTAAAAACACAGTTGTGGTTCATAAAACAGGGATGTCATTTAGAAACGACAAGGGATTAAGAGCTGCGGATAATGACTTAGCACTTGTCTATCTTCCTAATGGAAAACAGTTCTCCATAGCTGTTCTAGTAAAAGATTCACTAGAAGATGATAAAACAAATGCTTCCATCATAGCACAAGTAGCCAAAGCAGCTTACGACTATTATAGTAAACAGTAAATTATACAAAAAAAAAGCACAGTTCTTATAAAACTGTGCTTTTTTGTACCTTATTTTATGCTTTCTCTAATATCTGAGCTGCGTGATCTTTAGTCTTTACTTTACTAATCACATCGCTGATAATTCCCTCTTCGTTGATCACGAAAGTCATTCTGTGGATACCATCATATGTACGCCCCATAAACTTCTTAGGTCCCCATACTCCGAAAGCATTTAGTACCTCTTTCTCTTCATCTACTAATAGCGGAAAAGGAAGGTTATTCTTATCGATAAACTTCTGTTGTCTAGCTGCTGAATCTGCGCTGACACCTAGTAGTTCAAAACCCTTAGCTTTTAACTCAGCGTAGTTATCACGTAAGTTACACGCTTCCCACGTACATCCTGGCGTACTTGCTTTAGGATAAAAGAATACCACTAATTTCTTTCCTTTATAATCACTTAATTGGTGTATATTACCTGCTTGATCTAATGCTTTAAACGCTGGGGCTGGTTGCCCTATTTCTAATGTCTTCATCTTCTTTCTATTTTACGATTATAACAAAAATAGGAGAATTTATAAGAACTATCAAGGTTTACCTATAAACTCTCTCTATCATAAGATTACTCTTTCAGGACTATCTTATCGAACTGATAAATAATCTTGTCCTCTACTAGCATCTTTTTAATCACATGTTGAATCACTTGATCCATCTGACTACCTAGCTTACTAAAGTCAAATGCTTTACCGATAGCCTTTGTTAGATCTTCGTGTGGCACACTAAAGTTGCTCTTCAGCAATTCTATAATAGCCAATTCTATCTCTTCAGGGCTGATATCTTCTATATTTCTCTTCTCGATAGTGTTATCTCTATAATGTGTCAATCCACGTTTATAGACTTCTTCATTCCAATAAAACTCTTGATATGAAGGAACGCTAACTGTATTAGGTACAGCATTTACTAATTCCACGAAATAAGCTTGTAATTTACTGCTCGTTCTAGAGATACTCCACGCATTCATAATCTTCTTAAATAGATACGATTGGCTAATGGGCCCCTCTATCTGAATAAGATCATACATCTGATTCTGTATCATATTTCGATTACTCATTTCATAGATAGCCTCAGGATTAGCCTCAACCACCGTTTGTAAAGCAACACGATTATAAGCTTTTTGATTAGAGATAATTCCCGTATCAGTAATCTCAACCAAGTGCTTATGAATAAAATCATTAGGATTAATACTCACTACTGGCTCTACTGCGTTAGTATAAAGATTATCTATCTTCTCCTTAAGATCCTTGATAATTAATTCTTTATTCTTAAACCAATCGATTGTCCATATGCGGTAAATATCCCATCCTAATCCTTTTAATACCCCTGGTATTAATAGCTCTCTATCATTAGTGGTTTTGACATTATAGTAGTTTAATCCATCCACTAATATCCCGACGATATATTGATTAGGATTATTCTTATCCACTACCCCTATATCTAAGCGGTAACCGGAAGTACCTATGTTCATCTTCACCTCTAGACCATTGGCATTTAGGTATTTCGCGATGGACTGAATTAACTTGTCATTCTTTCTTACTTCTTCTGATTCGACAAGATTTACATACCCTTTCTCTGCAAATTCTAAGAAGTTCTTCAATCCTTTAACTCCTTCAGAATTAGTACGTCTTAGATCTATCTGATCTCCTTTAATAGAAGAGAATATCTTCATTTCATAGCGCGCTCTAGTCACAGCTACATTCAGACGACGCCATCCTCCATCTCTATTTAAAGGACCGAAGTTCATTGACACTTTACCTTCTTCATCAGGTCCATACCCAATAGAAAATAAGATAATATCACGCTCATCCCCCTGTACATTCTCAAGGTTCTTGATAAATAAGGTCTCAGAAGCTCCTAACATCTTCTCCTCTACTGTCGGATTACTCTTAAGCATATCTGTTAGCATATCTTCTATCAAGGTCTGCTGCGTTTGACTAAATGTAACCACTCCTAATGTTTTAGGGTTAGGCTGTTCGTAGTGAAGTTTGATGTATTGAATAATTGCTTTAGCTTCTAATTTATTTGTACGTGATTTCCCTTTCTCATAGACTCCATCTGCTATAAACTCGAACGTTACTTTTCGGTCTAAATCATCTTTAGACGGGAACGTCAACAACTTGTTATCATAGAAGTTAGCATTACTAAATGAGATCAAACTCTCGTGCTTACTTCTATAGTGTCTTAACAGATACTTAGAAGGTAATGATAATGCTAAACAGTCATCTAGGATACTCTCAAGATCCTCTAACTCTAAGTTGTCTTCATCTATTTTATTAGACGCAAAGAAAGTAGTCGGTGGCATCTGCTTAGGATCCCCTACTATTATCGCTTGTTTTGCTCTAGCTAATGCACTAATAGCCTCTGCGGTTGGCAACTGAGATGCCTCATCAAAGATCACCAAATCAAAGTGATCTGTACTCACATTAAAGTACTGTGCCACAGAGATAGGGCTCATTAGCATACACGGTTTTAAGCGTGGTAGTAAGTTAGGCATTTGATCAAAGAGCTTTCTCAAGCTCATTCCCCTACCTCTACTGCGTATAGCACGTTTAAGCATCCCTAGCTCTGAATTCTGAATGAACTCATTAGATGAGCGAGGAATACGACTACTAAGTTTCAGAATTAACTGACTCTTATTAAGTTCTGTATACTCGTTATGTATATCTTGATACTGTTTGATCAGCGTCTCGTATATTTTTGAATCAAAACCACTTAAGGCAAATGAATGACTTACTGTCTGTATAAACAGATTAATGTGTAAGATACGCTCTAGGTCATTAGACAAATTATCTTTATCGATAACACCGTTTTCTAACAACTTAATAAACCACTCTAGATCAATAGCTATCCCCTCGCGTCTATAAACATTATAATTAATCCAATCACTTAGTTTATCTAGGTTCGCTAAAATAGTATCTACTTCACTACTTAAAGGCGCCGAAGTAGAATTAGTAATTTCTTGAATACCTTGGTACTTAACAGTAAAGGTTTTTAAGAATGTCAGAATCTCCGAAACTCCTCTTCTAACATTTGTGTTTTTATAGAAGTGTAATAACCAAGTATCAATACCTGTGAAGCCACACTGATGTGATAAAGAAGAAATAAGGCTAAGATTGTCTAATTCTTTATATATCGTCTCTATATCTAGATTGTTATTTGAATAATAGACATTAGATAGCTTATTTACATCCTTGTAAATAGCATTCTCACAGTTCTGTTTGATTTTTTTATACTCTTCAGCTTGCGCAAATAACTGTTCTATATCAGCAGTTTCACTCACCTTTAACTTAGCATATCCGTTTAAGAATGACTTGACTTTTCTCTGTTTTAACCATTTAGGTAAGAACCATTGGTGCTTAGAAATATTCCACTGTTGTTCATAGAGAGACAAATCTATCTCTAATATTTTCTTATTAAACTGACGTCCTATAACTTCCTCTATCTTAATTCTTCTTTGTTGTAATTCTGCCCACTTATTCAGTAAGTTAAACTGATTCTCATCAAAGTATAGATCAACTAATTCATAAGATAAATTGCTCTTCGCTATAAGTTCAAAAAGCTCTTTTAAGTTATTTGGATTCAAGTGATTATTAGACAGCAGGTCGAACTTATACTCTAAACCTAAATGTTCATACTCACGCGCTACATATTTATAGTCAGATAGTACTTCTTTTATGTTGTTTTGAATGTCATACTTATGTTCTATTATATTTAAAGAACGTAAAGGATGCGTAGCCGGATTATCTATTTTCTTACATAAAGCATCCATCGGAATCACCCAATCTGTCCACTTTAAATAATTCGCTTGGCTTACTTCTTCTAATTTGATGTTCACAATAACGTTGTTATTTAACTCAACATTATTTAGCTCTAGATAAGCTATGGTGTCATATAAAGTCCACCCTATCGTAAAACAATGATGTAGTTGCGCCACATACTTTCTCAGTTCACTTTTTCGTTCATCTATGCGATTAGACGCTTCCTTAAAGTCGTAAGTACCCTTATACATTGGCACGTCTAGCGTAGCTTCAAACTGTGCTAATACATCTGATTTTCTCGTTTTATTAGAGTGTAATTCCAAACAGAATGGCCCTAATCCTATCTTCTCTAACCTGTGATGTACTACATCTAGAGCAGCCTTCTTAGCCGCCACGAATAGCACTTTTTTACCATTCGCTAACGCATCAGCAATGATATTAGTAATAGTCTGCGACTTACCTGTACCTGGAGGTCCGTGAAGAACAAAGCTATTATTCGCGTGGGCATTTCTAACTGCCTCTAATTGGGAATTATCAGTCGATATCGGCAAAGTCAATTCATACGAAGATAGCTGTTCTAACTCTTCGTCACTACTGCTTAAAGTATCAAATGGAGCAGTAAGACTCCCTGTCAAAAGGCTCTTAACAATCGTGCTTTCTTGTAATTTATCTGAGTATTTAGAAATGTCTTGCCATAAGATCAGCTTACTAAAAGAGAATGTCCCTAGAATAACTTGATCTAGTACATCCCATCCCTTTAAGTTGAGAATCGTCTTTCTAATTAAAGCCAATACTTTAGGAACATCAACACCTGACTCATCCATAGGCAAATCCTCTAAAGCAGACATATCAAGCTTAAACTCCTGACGTAGGTACTCTAGCAATGTAATATTAATCATCGTCTCCTCCTCTCTACCTCGCAAGACGAATTTAGAGTTGATAGAACGGCGATTTAACTCTACAGGAACTAATAGAATAGGTGCATATCTAACAGTGTCAGCTGATTTTGGCTCATACCATTTTAGCAATCCTATTCCTAGATATAGTGTACTCTTACCATTCTCCTCTTCTGCTAATTTAGAATTACGATGTAGATTGACTAAGATATTATCTAAATCATACTCATTATAATAGCTGTATAATCTATTATTTTTAAACTCTGACTCTACTACTTCGTACAAATTATCAGAAGAATGCAAAGGCGGAAAATACAGATTATATCTACTCAATATCTCCTGTGTACTGCTTCCCTGTATAGTATATGTTTTGCCTTCAGCTAATGAATCTTCAAGACTGCTGACATTGACATCTATTAATTGTAAGATACTTTTAGTGAAACGGGTATTTAACAGGTTATTTCTCAGCGAAAGATCAAGTAGCTTGCGTTCCCAAACACGTTGTTTTGAGATATTTAATCCCTCTCCTAGTTCTAGATCAGCATACACATTCGTCTGTTCAAAGCGCTTGTCTATATTGTCTTTTGGCTTGTTCACTTCGAATTCCTGCTCTATTATAATTTCCCCATCTATCTTGCGATGGATAGGTAAAGGCAATATATTATTTATACGAGCTGTCATTACATCGATAGACAATAAGAAATCAGAAGAACGCAGTAATTGTGACTCCGCAGAAGCCATCGCTTCTTTCAGTGTATGAGTTGCCCCCTTGCACATCATCGTAGACTCTATCACGATTAGCTCGCTAATATTAGCCGCCGCACGCTTAGTAATAGCTGTCTGATCAAAGTTCACCATCGATTCAAATCGATCATCAACTAGCCACACTCCTACGAAAATATGCCCTTTTGTTAAGATCAAAATAGGATTAAGATTAATAGCTTCAAGGCACGCAGCAAATAACAAGGTAATGTCTAAACAGTTACCAAACTTAGTTTCTACTACCTGATCTAATAACCTAACACGCTGTCCTGTACGCTCATAACTAGGTGGTAATGCACTATACACCAAATCCATACTCTGTATAGAACGATAGATAGCTGATACCATCTGTAGTACACGCTCTCTATCTCTAGACTGATATCCTTCAAATGAGGGAGTTAACTTATTGCTTTCTAATATTCTAATCGCATTCGTTTTAATCGGCAAAATAGCATCGTGATTAGGTAAGATATAAGACGCCAACAACTCAGGAAAAACATCAATTCCCCCGAAATAGTCTATTGGCAATACATCAATCTGAAAGAAAGTCTCTGCAATAATCTCCTCTTCAGAATATAATCTAATCTGTATCGTATCTATATCTTTCTCCACGATATTGCGGATAAAATGTAGATTATATTTAAAGTCAAATTTAACAATCGTATAAGCAGTATTTGCTTCTAATCGCTCTATATGAATGCTATTATCTTCAAAAAAACCAAGTTGTGAAGTGATAACTATCTTCACTCCTTCATAAGAAGTCTGTTGGTTTTCAATTAAAAGTCGTTGTATAAAATGATATTTCTGTATACAAAAAGTGTAATTGAAGTAATTATACTTCTGTACAGATAGTTTAATCGATATGTTTTGTTCCATAGCGTAACAATAATCTCTTCTAAATAAGGCGTACCATGAAAACAATAACTAGATGGTAGATATTAAAGTCAATTGGCTCACTTACTTATGTTTATATAGTTTTAAAAAAACAGTGTAAATTAAATAATACTTAACAAATTTAAGAAAATATAGCAGACTATCACTATACTATCATAAATCCACACAAACAACTATACAACAATAGTTTACTTTTAAATTTAGTTGAAAAAACATCCATTTAATTAGATAATGGAGAAGGGTGTTCTAAAAATAGTAAGATTTAATACATATCTTTGCAATGTAGGAATTTCAAAATTCACTGTCCTTTTAAAGACCAATCTTCGAGGTCATTTCACAAAAAAATCAGATTATACATTAATAGGATAAAAGAGGCATCTTTATGCTATATGGGTTTGAGTGAGTCCATAGTGTGTCAATTAAAAAGGCTGTTTTAATGGACACACTATGGATGCACGATGCTAGCAATGTACATTCATACAAAACCATATAGCTTTTATCTCTTACTTAAAATCCTCAAGTAAACCATAAACGATTAATGTATGTCCGTTTGATGTAATAAGAGGGTGTAATGTTGTAATTACCCCATTAAACTAGATAATACCAGTTTTTACAATTACTGTATATTAACTAGTTACTTGTTTACATGATCAGTTACTTTAACCTATAAATTATCAGTATGACACTAAACGGAGATACATAACGATTATGAAATATATTATTATTCACTAATTGTTTTTATAGTAAAATGAATTTTAGCATCTCTACTAGGAGTTTATTTTACCTCTTATTTAGTTTATAAGTCTAATTGCTAATCGAACTATGATAAAAGCAAAATAACATATCAATATTTTGTAATTTTACATCGAAAAAATAATACTTATGAAAATTAAAGATAAAGTAATAGATATTGAAACCAATGCTGAATACATAATTAAAGATATTATTGAAAAGAATAAATTCATTCCTGAGGATTTATATAAACTAGTAGAAGTAAAAACTAAAAAAGAAATCCAAGTTTTCAAAAGTACATTTGCAGCTAATTTTAAATCAGTAACATCATATACTTAATTAAGTATATAATGTCCGTTTTTTGTAGTTATTTATTACTAAACAAAACATCATTTAATAATCTCTGACAAACCATGGGATTCGTAATTAATAGTTTATTTACTTTATACCCAACATAAATATGATAAGGTCTATTAAAGTCATACCCTGAATTAAATGGGATGGTGTTGGTTCTTGTTAAAGTAACCTACAGTTTTGTTTAAAGTGAAGTAAAAGACAAACCTCCCTTAAGATGTATTTTAAGTACTATATTTCTTTTTAGTTTGGATGCCCCTTAAACTTCGATACAGACACGTACTTAATAGATTCATAATTTTAAAAGGAAGCTTTTTAGCGTATATTTGCCTTTAAATATAAAGTATGCAAGTATCTAAAGATCCATTACACGGAAAGAAATTAGTTGATATCCTAGAAGAACTAGTAGAGTATTATAATGGTTTTGAAGGTTTAGGCGATCAAATAAATATTCGTTGTTTTACACATGATCCTAGTATTAATTCTTCCCTTAAGTTTTTAAGGAAAACTCCATGGGCACGGGATAAAGTTGAAAGCTTATACCTATATGTCCTTAGACAAAAAGCAAAGCAAAATAGATAATACAAACAAAGAGTACAATCTAGCTTAACAAGCTAAAACATTTTATTTCATTTAATTATGAAGTAATTTATATTCATCCCAATTTGTTAATATAGCTTGCAACTAAATGATTAAAATGTTAATTTCGAAATTTGAATTCAATTAATTAGTTATAATAAAAGTGCAATAGGGAAGTTTTATATCTATTTTAAATATAAAACTTCTCTATACTAAATTTTTGATACAATGACATCATCTACTGCTCAAGACTTTATAGCTAATCATTTCTCTTTTGAATTCATTGAAAAATCTAAGAGAAGAAGTGTTTCAATCTTGAATACACTATATTATGACTTTAGCATAGCTAAACATAATCAAAGTCAGAGTATCCCAACAGAAGAATTTAATTTAGTAAATCTTGAAGGTAAATTTCCTTCAATAGGAACTTCAGAATTGATTAATACTTTTTTACATAATAGAGAATTTACTGAGAATGAAGTATTGTATTTAACTATTTCTTTTTTGTCTAGTACTCGTTTTCAAAATTTAATTGACACGATTAGAATGTATGATGAAACTCAATTTAATGAAGACATATTAAGTGTATTAATTGCAAAACATATTACTAAACAACTTCCCCACTATCTGTTTGATTATTTACACTCGTCTATCATTAGATTTTGTGGTGAATTTGATATTTCTAACGGTCATATTGAAAATATATATTTTAAATCTATACAAGATTATTATAGTTTACTCCTAATAGAATAAAAAACGAGTCTTTTGTTTACAAAAGACTCGTCAAATAGTATTATCTAAATTAAGACACTGCTTAACAGAAGGTTAAATATATTTAGTAAAACTTATCATCCTTAATTAATCTAGCACGCATTCTGGTTTTAAAAGAATACCTAATTTTTATTCCTATTTGATAATTCTTAAACTTTTCTAATCTATTTTCTTCTTGCGTCCAATAACTGTGTAAATCAATAGAATTATCATAATCATTCTTTATACTGATTGGATTCTTGCTTACATAATTACTATCTCTTGACAAATTATTTAATCCTAAATCTAAATAACCTCCTATATATAAACTTTGACTATCACTTAATTCTTGTTTTATACCAGACTCAACTATCCAAGAATATCGTGTATTTAATGCTAAATCATTTTTTTGATTAATCTGCTTAAAATCTCCAAACCCCATAAAGTTAGGTCCATTTAATACAGCATCCCATTGAGCATAATATCCAGAAGTAGTCAAATCATTCATTGTTATCTTAGACTGCGCTGTACCCACTATAAGACCTATACCAAAACCTGTCTGTACATACCACTTTACCAGCCCTTTAGTCTCATACTGGATAGTTAAGGGAATCTGTATAATATGATAATTAATTTGCTCTTTTCTATTTCTACTTTTATACCTAAACTCATAGTTATTTTCCTCTGTATCAGTGGCACTCCAACTTCCCTTTGGCTCTAATTCTTTAAACTTATGGTTATACCTTTGATAACTTACCTCTGAACCTATACTCCATTGTGGGCTTAAATAATAACGGTACCCCATCCCTGCGTTATATCCCAATGCACCTGTTGCTTTATAATTAGTATAGCTCTGAGAGTTCACAATAAGGTGTCCGCCTAATGAAACATTTATTTCTTGTGCAATGCTTATCGTACTTCCAAGTATAACTAGCATTAATCCATATATTTTCTTTTTATCTAAACTCATCATAATTAAGGCTTTACAGTAAATCTAAGAGTCTTTTTTTGTCCTTCTATTTCAATAATCATCATATAAACTCCCTCTACTAAAACATGAGGTAATTGTACTTTAGATATAGGGCTGTGAAGTGGTCCCTTCCATAAGAATTGTCCTGTTTGACTATAAATAGAAGCAACAGCATTATTAAGAGAAGCTGTAGGGTAATCGAGTGCTACTTCTAATACTTCATGTTTTGCTACTGGATTTGGATATAGTTTTATAGTATTAGAAGGTGCATACTGAACTATAGAAGCACAAGTATGTAACAATTCCTTTTTATCTGTTACTAATTCTACACTATAAAGGGCATTTTTATCTAACAAATCCTCTTTATGATGCCCTACAGAATAAACTTGATCAGTACTAATTAACTGGCCGTTTCTATACCATTTATACCCTGTAAAGCGATACCCTCCATTAGTTGATGGATTGTTATTAACCAAAAGCGTATTATCGAATTTCTGAATAACTATGTCGTCAAAGATAAAAGGACGTTCGATAACCAATTCATACGTTTTAGTAATAAGGCCACTTTGAGAAGTAACTACTATCTCTTGGTGATAGATACCCGCTTTGGGAGTTGATATGTTAAAACTATGACCTGTACTGACTGTAGCTCCTGCACTAATCTCCAAATCTATAGTAACCATATCTCCTATGTCATCACATTTTAATGTAATAAACTCTTTTAGGGAAGGTTTATTTATTTTATCCTTATTGATAGTTAAGCTGATAATATTAGCATCATCACCATTTATCACAAGGATTTGACTTACACTTTTTGCTGACTTATAATTATTACTTCCCTTTTGATGAGCAGTTATAACAATACTACCAGGGCGAACAATAGTCACTAATCCAGAAGAACTAACTATCGCTGCTGCCTTCTCTTCAAATGAATAAGTATAAGAAATTGGCAGTCTAGAACTACTTGTTGCTGTCATTTGTAATTGGAGTGATTTATCGAATACCACTGATGATAATTTATTAAAGGTAATTGTTTGTTCTGCCTTGCTAATTGTAAGTTTTGCTTTTAAAACTAAATCTTGATAATTAGCTCCACTTATCAACGCAGAAACAACGTACTCACCTACCTCTATTTGTCTATTTCCTTCATATTTAACTTGTATCCCTTCTGGTAATTTTCCTTGTAGCAATAAAGCAAACTCTTTTCCATTATAAATATATTCTACATCTTTAAGTTCTATACCTTTTATCACAGCTGGAGTTATTTCAAAATCAACTTCTTTATAGACTAATGTATAATTGCTATTTACTTTAAGACTACCTTGTGTAATCTTATATATTCCAACGTTTTCTCCTTTATCGCGAGATACATCTCCTGTTAGCACATCTTCCTTCTTATCATCGTTTACTACCCCTGATACAACATAATCTAACTTAGGATCTACAGATCCATATACTTTAGATTTAGAATTAGCTGTTACTATTAATTTAGCAGGTAATACATTAACCTGTATTTTTAATAGCTCACTTTCACACCCTTTAGAATTAACCTGGCTAACCCAATAAACCTGAACACCAACTTTATTTGTTAATGGTATAGGGGCTGTTTTACTCCCTTGTACAGGAGTAGTATTATCATCTAAATACCATTTTAAACTATTTCCTGAAACTTTATCAACTATTAACTCTTTGGTATTATCACCATAGTAATAGTTTAAATTATTATTTCCAGTTGGGATATCTATCATTTCTCCATCCTTAATTTTTATATCCAAATATTTTTGACACCCACTACCGTCTGTAACTGTAACGCTATAAGTACCTGCTGATAATTCTGATATATTTGAACTAGTAGCTCCATTACTCCATAAATAACTATATGGCAGCGTTCCTCCTAGTACAGCTACTGTAGCTGTTCCATCAGTACCACTATGACAACTAACATCTGTACCTTTTACGGTGGCAACTAATGCAGCGGGTTCATTGATTGTAACATTTACTTGAGCAGTACACCCACTACCGTCTGTAACTGTAACACTATAAATACCTGCTGATAATTCTGATATACTTGCACTAGTAGCTCCATTATCCCATAAATAAGTATAAGGTAGCGTTCCTCCGACTACAATTACTGTAGCTGTTCCATCAGTACCACTATGACAACTAACATCTACTCCTTTTACGGTGGCAACTAATGCAGCGGGTTCATTGATTGTAACATTTACTTGAGCAGTACACCCACTACCATCTGTAACTGTAACGCTATAAGTACCTTCTGATAATTCTGATATACTTGAACTAGTACCTCCATTACTCCATAAATAACTATATGGCAGCGTTCCTCCGACTACAATTACTGTAGCTGTCCCATCAGTACCACTATGACAACTAACATCTGTACCTGTAACGGTGGCAACTAATGCAGCAGGTTCGTTGATTGTAACATTTGCTTGTACTTTACACCCACTACCATCTGTAACTGTAACATTATAAGTACCTACTGATAATTCTGATATACTTGAACTAGTACCTCCATTACTCCATAAATAACTATATGGCAGCGTTCCTCCTAGTACAGCTACTGTAGCTGTTCCATCAGTACCACTATGACAACTAACATCTACTCCTTTTACGGTGGCAACTAATGCAGCGGGTTCATTGATTGTAACATTTGCTTGAGCAGTACACCCACTACCGTCTGTAACTGTAACACTATAAATACCTGCTGATAATTCTGATATACTTGAACTAGTAGCTCCATTATCCCATAAATACCTATAAGGCAGCGTTCCTCCTAGTACAGCTACTGTAGCTGTTCCATCAGTACCACTATGACAACTAACATCTACTCCTTTTACGGTGGAAACTAATGCAGCGGGTTCATTGATTGTAACATTTGCTTGAGCAGTACACCCACTACCATCTGTAACTGTAACGCTATAAGTACCTTCTGATAATTCTGATATACTTGAACTAGTAGCTCCATTATCCCATAAATAACTATAAGGCGGTGTTCCTCCGACTACAATTACTGTAGCTGTCCCATCAGTACCACTATGACAACTAACATCTGTACCTGTAACGGTGGCAACTAATGCAGCAGGTTCGTTGATTGTAACATTTGCTTGAGCAGTACACCCACTACCATCTGTAACTGTAACGCTATAAGTACCTTCTGATAATTCTGATATACTTGAACTAGTACCTCCATTACTCCATAAATAAGTATAAGGTAGCGTTCCTCCGACTACAATTACTGTAGCTGTCCCATCAGTACCACTATGACAACTAACATCTGTTCCTTTTACGGTGGCAACTAATGCAGCGGGTTCGTTGATTGTAACATTTGCTTGTACTTTACACCCACTACCATCTGTAACTGTAACGCTATAAGTACCTGCTGATAATTCTGATATACTTGAACTAGTACCTCCATTACTCCATAAATAACTATAAGGCAGCGTTCCTCCTAGTACAGCTACTGTAGCTGTTCCATCAGTACCACTATGACAACTAACATCTACTCCTTTTACGGTGGAAACTAATGCAGCGGGTTCATTGATTGTAACATTTGCTTGAGCAGTACACCCACTACCATCTGTAACTGTAACGCTATAAGTACCTTCTGATAATTCTGATATACTTGAACTAGTAGCTCCATTATCCCATAAATAACTATAAGGCGGTGTTCCTCCGACTACAATTACTGTAGCTGTCCCATCAGTACCACTATGACAACTAACATCTGTACCTGTAACGGTGGCAACTAATGCAGCAGGTTCGTTGATTGTAACATTTGCTTGAGCAGTACACCCACTACCATCTGTAACTGTAACGCTATAAGTACCTTCTGATAATTCTGATATACTTGAACTAGTACCTCCATTACTCCATAAATAAGTATAAGGTAGCGTTCCTCCGACTACAATTACTGTAGCTGTCCCATCAGTACCACTATGACAACTAACATCTGTACCTGTAACGGTGGCAACTAATGCAGCAGGTTCGTTGATTGTAACATTTGCTTGTACTTTACACCCACTACCATCTGTAACTGTAACATTATAAGTACCTACTGATAATTCTGATATACTTGAACTAGTACCTCCATTACTCCATAAATAACTATATGGCAGCGTTCCTCCTAGTACAGCTACTGTAGCTGTTCCATCTGTACCACTATGACAACTAACATCAGTGCCTTTTACGGTGGCAACTAATGCAGCGGGTTCATTGATTGTAACATTTGCTTGAGCAGTACACCCACTACCGTCTGTAACTGTAACGCTATAAATACCTGCTGATAATTCTGATATACTTGCACTAGTAGCTCCATTATCCCATAAATAAGTATAAGGTAGCGTTCCTCCGACTACAATTACTTTAGCTGTTCCATCAGTACCATTGTAACAACTAACATTACTATGTGTAGCTTTAGCTACTAATGAAGATGGTTCATTGATTGTAGCATTAGCTTGTACTTTACACCCACTTCCGTCTGTAACTGTAACGCTATAAGTACCTGCTGATAAATCTGATATACTTGAACTAGTAGCTCCATTACTCCATAAATAACTATATGGCGGTGTTCCTTTGGAAGGATTAACAGTAATGGATCCATCACTTGCTCCTCTGCAACTTATATTAGTCTTAGAAATATCCGCCTTTAAGATATTAGAATCTGAAATAGTATAGTTTTGGTCAAAAACAAATATTGTTGTAGTATCTAAATATACTCTAACTCTATACTCGCCTATCTCAAGCTCAGAAAACAATACAACTCCACCAACTATTTTCTCACTTTTAAGTATTATTCCTGTACTGCTCAGCAACTCAACATAGTATACTTTTGTTTCATCTAACCCTTCTATAATCCCAGTTATAACTCCTGATTTCCTACCTAAACAATTAATATCTACTGCCTTAATACTATTCTTTAAGACAGGTAACACCTGATAATAGTTCTTATTAATAAAAGTATATGGCCTTAGAGAAAATACCAAATCAGAATTAAATCTATCACTAGCCCCATCTAGAGTAGTTTTAGACATCTTATAAGATGTATTAGCCATTAAAAAACAGCTAATCAAGAAAAGAAATAATAGTAATAGTTTTTTCATATTCGTATTGTTTAGTTAGATTCACTATTCTAAAAACACCTACACTACAAAAAAACAGGACTTCTCTACAAAGAAAAATCATTAATCTGTTTACTATTATAAATTTAGCTATTGGTTGAGTGTGGTGAATTTCAAAAATTAGCTCTAGACAATAAAATTATAATTCCATCTAAGAGTATTGCTTTTATAAGGGTGGACAAAGGGGTGGACAAAACATAACAACCTTAAAAACAATACATTAAAACCATAAAGACATTAAGCATGTAAATTTTTGTCGCTATGTGAAGTATTGTGATAGTCTAAAAATAGCCTATAATCTTATTTTTCTAAATTGAACTGAGAATTTTAACTCCATTACTTATGAGTAATAAACAATCTTTTCCTTGCACTTTCTAGGAGATTACTAGGATTATCCTTAAGGTTTACTTGCCCAGAAGGTGGTTTTCTCAAAAAAAGGTGCAAGCAACCCTCTAGTAATCTATAATGGAAATCTGTAGAAAACTACCTCTAGTCTAAAGATCCGTATTGAGAAGGAATATATTTCATAATCAACTATTTATAAAGTTTAAAATCCCACAATAAGTAATGGGATATTCATACATTTACAATTCTATAGTGTGTATGTGTATCTCTTATGTGTTTTATAAAATCCTATTATTTATCGAACTCTGGTTTTTAACATTTAAATCTATATTATTTATCATTTGATAATTAGTAAAATAACGAGAGACTATACTTTTGACCTATAAAAATAAGAGATAAATTATGACACAAGACAATGTAAACAAAGGGTTATCCTTAGCGAGTATTTTTCCAACCAAAACAAGAATACGCTTAATAGGTGTATGGCTTATCGTCATACTGTTTATGGTATTTGGAGGAGCTATTATAGGAGACTCACTCTCTCCCTTAGTAGCAACTACTGTTTTCATAGTACTACTATTGACTATTATAGTCGCTGCTTTTGGCGTAGTAAAAGAAGCGGATGAACTTGCACATAAACTAGGAGAACCTTTCGGAACACTTATTCTTACTTTATCTATTGTATCTATAGAGGTAATCTTAATCTCAGCAGTAATGTTAGGTCCTGGAGAAAACCCTACTATTGGTAAAGACTCTATCTTCTCTGTCATGATGATCATTATGAACTTAGTGATAGGATTATGTATCCTATTAGGGGGGCTTAAATATGGAGAACAAGAGTATAATGCGCAAGGAACGATGTCTTATATAGCAATGATTATTATGCTAGGAGGAATCGCTTTATTACTTCCTAATTTTATACAAGGTGCCGGTGGAGGTATGTTTAGCACCACACAAGCTGTTGTATTAGCGGTCTTTATTATTGTTCTTTATGCTGTCTTCTTATATTTCCAAATGACAGGATATAGACACCTATATGTACAACCCAAAGAGGGATCAATGGAAATTCTCTTTAAAGATAGAGCTATAGCGAATAATGTAACCGCTTATAGTGAACATACTGCTACCGATGGAAAGAAAGAGATATGGATACGCTCTATCATCTTAATCGGAATGATACTACCTATTGTACTATTATCTCATAATATGGCTGTAGTAGTGGACTATGGTATTAAAGCAGCTAATCTACCGACGCTATTAGGAGGTGTATTAATCGCTATTATCGTATTTACACCCGAATCTATGACAGCTGTTAAAGCAGCTCTAAATAATGAGTTTCAACGTGCGATAAACCTATGTCACGGAGCATTTGTATCTACTGTGGGACTTACTGTACCCTCTGTTCTTATCATTGGGTTAATTACAGGCAAGACTGTGTTATTTGGGATGAATAGCACAGAAACTATTTTATTTGTCATTACCCTACTACTTAGTCTAATGACGTTCTTAGGTAAGCGTACTACTCCTATTATGGGTATTATGCACTTAGTCTTATTTGCAGTGTTCACACTACTAATATTTAATCCTTAGTTAATATTTATAAATAGAGGTGCTTGGTTGGTTCACTTAAGCTTTTAGCTTATTTAAAAGGCAACTCCATTAATTAAAAAACACTCCTTACAGCTACTGCTATAAGGAGTGTTTTAATTTAACCCAGAATAAGTGATAGAAATATAAACGAAAATAAATTATACAAGATAGGTTTGAAGTAACGATACAAGCATACTACAGTATGGTTTTAGAGCTAATAAAAGGGCTATGAAATAGAATTACTTTGTAGTATTTGGCTAACACTGATTCTGGGTTTAACGGTAAGCCATATTTATAGTTTAGTACATTTTATCAACTATCGATTGTCCTAATCTTCTTTACCTATATTTAATCTACCCTTCTTCTTAACCTTTTAATAACATAGTAAACAATAATTAAACTCAACATCTTCTCATACAATCCAAGTAGTTTCTAAAAATAATATTGACTATTAATAAATAACCTATACTTTATAAAGTTATATTAATTATTTTATCAATCTAATTATATAATCTATAAAAAACATTGCTTAATATTTTAGTAACATACCAATAACCCACAGATTACAATTAGATAGGTACTTTGTTCTCGATGAAAAAACACTATTTATTTGTAAGAAAAGGTGTATTAGTCTTTTCTTCCTTATTACTACTTTCTTGCGGTAACAAGAACCATTCAATTAAAATGAAAGGGTCTGATACCGAAGTGAACCTAGCGGTTAATCTGGCTGAGAAATATACTCAAATAGATGCTAACTTTAGTATTGCCATCTCTGGCGGAGGATCTGGTATAGGAATTACTTCCTTATTAAATGGTCAAGCAGACATCGCTAACTCTTCTCGTCCTTTATCGGATAAAGAAATCAAACAATTTGAAGACAAGAACATCAAAGTACGCACTGTTGTATTTGCTGAAGATGCAACTGCTTTTGTCGTGCACAAAGATTTACCAATTAATGAAATAGATCTTGAAACACTAGCTAAGATTCTAAAAGGAGAGATTACTAATTGGAATCAAGTCACTGCAGTAGATCTACCTATTAACATCTACGGTCGTCAAAGTAGCTCTGGAACACATTCTTTTATCAAAAAGAAACTAAAGATAGAGTTCTCTAATGCAGCTAAAGAAATGACAGGTAATGCTCAGATATTAGAAGGAGTGAAAGCAGACAAATCAGGGATAGGCTACGTCGGTGCAGGATATATTTCACACGAGGTATCTGCTAACCCTACTGTAAAGATTCTTAATATTAAAGAAACTGCTACTTCTCAAGCTTTCTCACCGATAGATGCAGCAACGATTAATAACAGTCTATATTTCTTCCAAAGACCACTATATCAATTCATATTAGAAGACTCTTGGGAGAAGGTAAAGCCTTTTGTTGACTTTGAAAGTAGTGAAATAGGTAAGAAAATAATCATTGATCACGGGTATTATATCATAGAACGACCATAAAATGAAATATAAAATTAGAATAGGCTTAGATATCGCATTCAAGTATATCTTTAAAGCAACTGGTCTTTTAGTGCTTTTCTTATTAGGAGGTATATTAGCAATGCTAATATACAACTCAATATCTTTCTTCATGGATGTTAAACCACTTGATTTCATCACTGGAATGGAGTGGAATCCTACAGGTAAGAATCCTCAATATGGAATGCTTCCGCTTATATTAAGTACAACAATAGTAACCTTCGGAGCTATGCTTATCGCTATTCCTCTAGGTATCGGAACAGCTGCATTTATCTCTGAATACGCAGGCAAAAGATTAAAGAATATCCTAAAGCCAGCAGTTGAGATGTTAGCTGCAGTACCTTCAGTTGTAATCGGTTTCTTAGGTATCGTAGTAGTAAGCCCTGGATTAGCTGATATGGCTAATCTACCAAACGGTTTAAATGCCTTAAACGGAGCGATATTACTTGCTATTATGGCGTTGCCTACTATTATCACGATTGCAGAAGATGCTATACATGCTGTACCTAAAATGTACAAGGAGGCAAGCTACGGTGTAGGAGCTACCAAGTGGCAGACACTACGCAAAGTCATTATCCCTGCTGCAGGTCCTGGTATTATATCAGCTATTATGTTAGGTGTTGGTAGAGCTATCGGAGAGACGATGACAGTACTGATGGCTACAGGTAACGCCGCTCTAATTCCTACAGGATTCTTTGATTCAGTAAAAACGATGACAGCGACTATCGCTATTGAGATGGGAGAAGTTCCTTATCAGACTACACACTACTACGGATTATACGCATTGGCAACAGTACTGTTCTTTATGACATTAATCGCCAACTTAGTAGGAGAATATTTTATAAACAGATTAAGAAAATACCATGCTGCATAAAAGATTTAGATTTTCCTCTATCATTGAATGGGGAACATTAGTAGGAACAACACTTATCGTGTGTTTCTTCCTTGTAGTGATTATCCTTGAGATTGTCACTAAAGGCGTAGGTAGCTTATCATGGGAGTTTATCACTACTATTCCTAAAGAAGGAATGACTAAAGGTGGTATCCTTACTCCTATTATTGGTACAGTATTAATCACCTTAATCACTGCGCTATTTAGTATTCCATTTGGTGTATTCTGTGCAATCTACTTAAACGAGTATGCAGAGAACAATTGGCTAACAAAGATTATCCGTGCAGCGATACGTAACTTGTCAGGAGTACCTTCTATTATCTACGGATTATTTGGATTAGCATTATTTGTACAGGCATTATCATTAGGTACATCTCTATTAGCAGCAGGTCTTACTTTAGGGTTATTATCTCTACCCTATATTATTACCACAACAGAAGAGGCATTAATGCAAATACCAAATAGTACAAGAGAAGCTGCATTAGCAGTGGGTGCAACTAAATTTGAGACTATCAAAGATGTCGTGATACCTTCTGCTGTACCTGGGATATTAACAGGAGTAGTACTAACGCTATCAAGAGCGGCTGGTGAGACAGCTCCTATCCTATTCACAGGTGCTGCATTCTATATCAGTGATACGAATGGATATGTAAACCAAGAGTTTATGGCTCTCCCTTATCACTTATATATGTTATCTACACAACATCAAGCTATTGATGAAGTTAGACCTATCGCCTACGGAACAGCATTAGTACTAATTTTAGTCGTGTTCCTATTAAACTTAAGCGCATTTTATATCCGTTATAAATTCAGAAAAAATGAAAACTAAATTATCTGCACAAAACTTAAGTATCAGTTTTGCAAACAAGCAAGTTTTAAAAAGTGTAAACGTCGAGTTTGAAGAAAATAAAATAACTGCCCTTATCGGACCATCAGGTTGTGGTAAGAGTACTTTACTTAGAAGCTTTAACCGCATGCATGACTTAGTACCTTACGCTAAGATCAACGGAAAGATCATGCTTGAGGATATTGATATTTATTCAAAGAATATTCCCGTAACAGAGATTAGAAAGCGCATCGGAATGGTGTTTCAAAAAGCAAACCCTTTCCCTAAGAGTATCTATGACAATATCGCTTACGGATTAAAGATAAACAACTTACCTCACGATAAGGGTGTAATTGAAAAAGCCTTAACAGAGGCCTTCTTATGGGATGAGGTAAAAGACGATTTAAAGATGCCTGCTCACCGCCTATCAGGAGGACAGCAGCAACGTCTGTGTATCGCTAGAGCAGTTGCTCTAAGACCTGAGGTTATCTTGATGGATGAGCCATGTTCTGCTCTTGACCCAGTGAGTACGCTTAAAATAGAAGAGCTTATTCTACACCTTAAAGAAAAGTACACGATCGCTATCGTAACCCATAATATGCAACAAGCACAGCGTATTGCTGATCAAACGTATTTTATGTACTTGGGTGAAGTGAAAGAAAGCGGATTGACTCAAGATATCTTTGAGAATCCTAAACATGAAATGACAAAGAACTACATCAATGGGGTCTTTGGATAATATAATAATAGTAGACCACTTACCTACTTAGTCATTAATAAGTCAACTTGTTAATATCAAAGGCACTCTTTATCAGAGTGCCTTTTGGTTTTTATAATACCTGTGGGTTAGCGATATTTATCGGATTACCATTAATATAACTTATCACATTTTCGAAAGCTGTTCCGAAATATATCTCATAACTAGATTCTTCCACATACCCTATATGTGGCGTACAAACTACATTTTCAAAATGTAACAACTCATAGTTGGTGTCATATATCGGCTCTTCTTCATATACATCTACTCCTACTAATATTTTCTGTCCACTATTTAATACATTTACTAGTGCTCCACGTTCTATCAACTCAGCTCTAGCAGTATTGACTACTACTGCATTTTCTTTCATCAGTTTTAGATCAGCTTCTTTAACTATACCATAAGTATCCTTGTTTAGTCTTAGATTAACAGTAATAATATCAGCTGTACTAAAAAATGCCTCTTTAGTATCTGCACTCATAAAGCCATCTTCTACAGCCTTAGCTCTAGAAGATTCACTTCCCCATACTAATACTTTAGCATCAAATGCCTTTGCATACTGAGCTAACTTCTGCCCTATCTTGCCATATCCCCAAATACCAACAGTCTTACCACTCACATTAGTACCAATATTAATTTGCCACTTCCCTTCTCTCATACCTTGTATAGCTTGAGGAATTTTTCTAACTGTATTTAGTATCAATGCCCAAGTCAACTCTGTAGGAGCAACAGGAGAACCTATACCCTCTGCTACAGCTACGTTATACTGTGTACAAATATCTAGATTAAGATGGTTAGATACCTTACCTGTTTGACTAATCAACTTTAGGTTGGGTAACTTACTCAACAATTCTTCCGTTATCTCAGTTCTTTCTCTTGTTAGCACTAAAATCTCTGTATCCTTTAATAAGTCAACTAACTTAGCATTATCTTTCTCTGACTGGTGCAAGACTGATACCTCTTGTTCCTTTAATAAGTCAAAGCATTCTAGGGTTTTGATTACATGCTGATAATCATCTAATATCGTTATTTTCATTTCTTTGAGTTTTATAAATTTACGATTGTAAATCATTTATATCTTTAAAGGTAAATAGCCTACTTGACCTACTTCCTTTTCGTAAGGAAAAGTACAAAAAACGAAGGTATATCCGTGCTATTATTAGAATATCTTAACGTTGTTTTTTATTCTACTTGTAACTGAAGTCATCTTGACTTTATAATTTTATTTTATAGCAAAAAACAAAGATGTACAAAATGTTTTGGTTTTAATATGTATCTTTACAAAGTATTGATTTTAAGAACTCAATAGTTTTTTTTATGCCAATCTTCTAGGCGAATATCTAAAAATAATCAGAATAATATACGTTAATAGGAAGGATAGCCATCTTCATGCTGTCTTGGTTTGACTGAGTCCATTGTGAGTCCATTAAAACAGCCTTTTTAATGGACACACTATGCACGCAGGATGCTGTCAATATACTTTCATATAAAACCATATAGCAACTGTATAACTAAGAATTGATAAGTAAAGGAGTTTCTTTTTTTCTTGAGGTAAGTGATAAGATATGTAAGCCTTAGAGGGGCTAAAAACATTGATTTATAAGAAAATAGATGTTAGGCAAAGTTACGAAAGTAAATTGAACATATAAGAAAGGAGCTGACTTAAATGGGCTAAAGGAGATAATATACTAGAGATAATCACATTACAAGTCTATACAGAGAATGCAGCAGGTATCAATCTTTATAAGAATTTAGGCTTTAAAGAAATAGATGTTATTCCTAACTTTATTAAAGACAATGGTAGATATTATAATAATATGAGTATGTGGTTAAGGGTGAGGTAAGGCTATCTTCTATTTTTAAGATAATAATATAACATTATT